>NZ_LT629689.1:0-2647500 GCF_900102035.1 Pseudomonas extremaustralis | reverse complement strand
AGATGTAACGGGGCTCAAACCATACACCGAAGCTACGGGTATCACGTAAGTGATGCGGTAGAGGAGCGTTCTGTAAGCCTGTGAAGGTGAGTTGAGAAGCTTGCTGGAGGTATCAGAAGTGCGAATGCTGACATGAGTAACGATAATGGGTGTGAAAAACACCCACGCCGAAAGACCAAGGTTTCCTGCGCAACGTTAATCGACGCAGGGTTAGTCGGTCCCTAAGGCGAGGCTGAAAAGCGTAGTCGATGGAAAACAGGTTAATATTCCTGTACTTCTGGTTATTGCGATGGAGGGACGGAGAAGGCTAGGCCAGCTTGGCGTTGGTTGTCCAAGTTTAAGGTGGTAGGCTGAGATCTTAGGTAAATCCGGGATCTTAAGGCCGAGAGCTGATGACGAGTTGTCTTTTAGATGACGAAGTGGTTGATGCCATGCTTCCAAGAAAAGCTTCTAAGCTTCAGGTAACCAGGAACCGTACCCCAAACCGACACAGGTGGTTGGGTAGAGAATACCAAGGCGCTTGAGAGAACTCGGGTGAAGGAACTAGGCAAAATGGCACCGTAACTTCGGGAGAAGGTGCGCCGGTGAGGGTGAAGGACTTGCTCCGTAAGCCCATGCCGGTCGAAGATACCAGGCCGCTGCGACTGTTTATTAAAAACACAGCACTCTGCAAACACGAAAGTGGACGTATAGGGTGTGACGCCTGCCCGGTGCCGGAAGGTTAATTGATGGGGTTAGCTAACGCGAAGCTCTTGATCGAAGCCCCGGTAAACGGCGGCCGTAACTATAACGGTCCTAAGGTAGCGAAATTCCTTGTCGGGTAAGTTCCGACCTGCACGAATGGCGTAACGATGGCGGCGCTGTCTCCACCCGAGACTCAGTGAAATTGAAATCGCTGTGAAGATGCAGTGTATCCGCGGCTAGACGGAAAGACCCCGTGAACCTTTACTATAGCTTTGCACTGGACTTTGAATTTGCTTGTGTAGGATAGGTGGGAGGCTTTGAAGCGTGGACGCCAGTTCGCGTGGAGCCAACCTTGAAATACCACCCTGGCAACTTTGAGGTTCTAACTCAGGTCCGTTATCCGGATCGAGGACAGTGTATGGTGGGTAGTTTGACTGGGGCGGTCTCCTCCTAAAGAGTAACGGAGGAGTACGAAGGTGCGCTCAGACCGGTCGGAAATCGGTCGTAGAGTATAAAGGCAAAAGCGCGCTTGACTGCGAGACAGACACGTCGAGCAGGTACGAAAGTAGGTCTTAGTGATCCGGTGGTTCTGTATGGAAGGGCCATCGCTCAACGGATAAAAGGTACTCCGGGGATAACAGGCTGATACCGCCCAAGAGTTCATATCGACGGCGGTGTTTGGCACCTCGATGTCGGCTCATCACATCCTGGGGCTGAAGCCGGTCCCAAGGGTATGGCTGTTCGCCATTTAAAGTGGTACGCGAGCTGGGTTTAGAACGTCGTGAGACAGTTCGGTCCCTATCTGCCGTGGACGTTTGAGATTTGAGAGGGGCTGCTCCTAGTACGAGAGGACCGGAGTGGACGAACCTCTGGTGTTCCGGTTGTCACGCCAGTGGCATTGCCGGGTAGCTATGTTCGGAATAGATAACCGCTGAAAGCATCTAAGCGGGAAACTAGCCTCAAGATGAGATCTCACTGGGACCTTGAGTCCCCTGAAGGGCCGTCGAAGACTACGACGTTGATAGGTTGGGTGTGTAAGCGCTGT
This sequence comes from Pseudomonas extremaustralis, assembly GCF_900102035.1. Lineage (NCBI taxonomy): Bacteria > Pseudomonadati > Pseudomonadota > Gammaproteobacteria > Pseudomonadales > Pseudomonadaceae > Pseudomonas > Pseudomonas extremaustralis. The sequence goes on along the minus strand of NZ_LT629689.1, from coordinate 2,645,771 downwards.
GAGGCGTTGAGCTAACCAATACTAATTGCCCGTGAGGCTTGACCATATAACACCCAAGCAATTTGCTTGCTTCGAGCTGAAAAGCGAAAGAGCACCAGATTGCGGTGTGTGAAGACGAAACGAACCGAAAGTTCGAATCTCACAAAACACCAAAGCTATCACATACCCAATTTGCTGAAGCGAGGCCATGAGGTCACGAGTCAGTACCCGAATTTCTTGACGACCATAGAGCATTGGAACCACCTGATCCCATCCCGAACTCAGTAGTGAAACGATGCATCGCCGATGGTAGTGTGGGGTTTCCCCATGTGAGAGTAGGTCATCGTCAAGATTAAATTCCAGAACCCCTGTTTGCTTATGCAGACAGGGGTTTTGTTTTGGGCGCTCGGAAAGTACGAAGAGGCTCATTGCGGCGGTCTTCAGTGCAAAGGCCCGGCGTTTCTATGCAATGACGCCCTGGCGTGGCTAAGGTGCGAGCCTCAACCGCTTGCCAGCATGCCGTTCGGGAAATCGATGCAAAGTGTTTCTGCATTTTTGGTATGGTGCAGCACATTTTCACAGGGATGGATCTTTTATCCGCAGGATGCGGCGTCGACTTTTTTCAACGAGATGCTGTAGAAATGCCCGAACCGATACCGATCAAGGATCACGAAAAAGAAAACCGCCTGGTCAACAAGCGCCTGCTCGCCTGCGCGCTGATGGTGATTGGGATCACCTGTGCGTTGGTGGGGCGCATGTATTTTCTGCAGGTGGTGCAGTACGACTACCATTCCACTATTTCTGAAAATAATCGCGTACACGTACTGCCCATCACGCCGACTCGCGGGTTGATCTACGACCGCAACGGCGTGGTGTTGGCGGACAATCGTCCCAGTTACAACCTGACCATCACTCGCGAGCGTACTGCCGACGTTAAGGGAGAGTTGGATACCATCGTCAATCTGTTGCATTTGCCTGCTGAAGATCGTGCGGTATTCGACAAGGCCTTAAAGCAGGCGCGACATCCTTTTGTCCCGGTCACGCTGTTTTACGAACTGACCGAAGAGCAGATCGCCGTATTGGCCGTGAACGAATTTCGTCTGCCAGGCATAGATGTTGAACCTCAATTCGTTCGTCATTACCCGTTGGGTGCCCACTTTGCGCATTCCATTGGCTATGTGGGACGGATCAACGAGAAGGAGTCCAAGGCCCTCGACTCGGTGGAGTACCGCGGTACGCAATCCATCGGCAAAACGGGTATCGAACGCTTCTACGAGTCCGAGTTGCATGGTCACGTCGGTTATGAAGAGGTCGAGACCAATGCCCAGGGCCGCGTGTTGCGCGTGCTCAAGCATACCGACCCGATCCCCGGCAAAAACATCGTACTGAGCCTCGACGTCAAGCTCCAGGAGGCGGCGGAAGAGGCCTTGGGGGATCGCCGTGGGTCGGTGGTTGCACTTGACCCGCAAACCGGTGAAGTGCTGGCTATGGTCAGCAAGCCAAGTTTCGATCCGAATCTGTTCGTCACTGGGATCAGCTTCAAGGAATATGCCGCACTGCATGACTCTATTGATCGACCGCTGTTCAACCGCGTGCTGAGAGGCCTCTACGCGCCTGGCTCCACAATCAAGCCGGAAGTCGCCATCGCCGGCCTCGACAGTGGTGTAGTCACTGCCCAAACCCGCGTGTTCGACCCCGGTTACTATCAGTTACCCGACTTCGACCACAAATACCGCAACTGGAATCACAGTGGCGACGGTTGGGTCGATATGGACGCCGCCATCATGCGCTCCAACGACACTTACTTTTACGACTTGGCGCACAAGCTTGGCATCGACCGTCTGCACGACTACCTGGCGGAATTCGGCCTTGGTCAGAAAGTCTCTCTGGATATGTTCGAAGAGTCGGCAGGTTTGATGCCTTCTCAAGCCTGGAAACGCGCCACCCGACGTCAGCCCTGGTTCCCGGGAGAAACGGTGATCCTTGGCATTGGTCAAGGCTACATGCAGGTCACGCCGCTGCAATTGGCCCAGGCGACTGCATTGATTGCCAACAAAGGTGTGTGGAACCGACCGCACCTGGCCAAGACCATCAATGGTGTGCCACCGGTGGATGAGAACCCTATGCCTAACGTGGTCCTCAAGGACCCTCGTGACTGGGAACAGGTGAACCACGGTATGCAATTGGTGATGCATGACCCGCGCGGCATCGCCCGGGCCGCAGCGCAAGGTGCGCAATACCGTATCGCCGGCAAGAGCGGTACGGCCCAAGTGGTAGCCATCAAGCAGGGTGAGCGCTACAACCGTGACAAGACCTTGGAGCGCCACCGTGATAACGCCTTGTTTGTTGGTTTTGCGCCGGCCGAGCATCCGAAAATCGTGATATCGGTGATGATCGAAAACGGCGAGGCCGGTGGTCGGGTCGCGGGGCCGGTCGTACGGCAGATCATGGACGCTTGGCTACTTGATCAGGAAGGCCATCTGAAGCCGCAATATGCAACGCCAGCCAAGGCGCCGGGTGATCCGCACGTCTGAATCATGCTTTCCACTCGTCCCACTGCTCGACGCCTTCATAAGCAAGCCAGGGCACGTCATGGGCCGTCCAGATGTGTGAGGTGGGCCTGACGCCGGGATCATCATCCAGCGTCGCCACCCGCACAATGACATGAGGCTGATGCCCACGTTCCGCGATCAGATGTGAGCCGCAGCGCGAGCAGAAATGCCTGAGCTTGCCCGGCGACGATTCGAACGACGACAACAGCTCCTCACCTTGCGTCCAGCGAAAATGCTCGCGCATCACTCCGGCCGTTGTGACGAATGCGGCCGCGTGTACCTTGCGGCAACTCTCGCAGTGGCAGTGGCTGATGGGCATGTCCAGGCGGTCGACTTGGTAGCGCACGCCTTTGCAGAAGCAACTTCCATTCAATGGGTCAGTCATAACAGAGGACCAGCTAAAGGACGGGTCATCATCATTGCTTACAACCTCAGGTTGCGCATTGTTTGATGTCGCCTACTGTCAATGAAGGAGGTGACATATGCACGTATTGGATCGCATAGAACGGAAAGTCCTGCTGAGTGTTTCGCGTAAACAGGTGTGGGAAGCCTTGGTCGATGCCGAGCAATTCGGTGATTGGTTCGGGATCGCCCTCAAGGACAAAACCTTTGTCGCCGGGGAAACCATTGAGGCGCCAATTACCTACCCAGGCTACGAACATGTGATCTGGAAAGCCAGGATAGAACGTATCTTGCCCCAAACGCTGTTCTCTTTTCGGTGGCATCCCTATGCGGTAGATAAGGACGTCGACTACGACCAGGAAACACCCACCCTGGTGGAGTTCACGATTGAAGACCGCGCACCGGGCATTCTGTTGCGGGTCGTTGAGTCCGGCTTCAACTCCCTCCCCATGGGGCGGCGACAGAAAGCTTTCAAGATGAACTCCCGCGGATGGGATGAGCAGATGGGCAATATCGAAAGCTATCTGAACCGAGCCCGTCAGGCATGACCCAAGCGGGCATCGGCGCAGGTGCCCGCTGTGAGCGCGCAGGCTGGAAGTTGTTCGTCGCTGACGCTCGAGCTCCACGCCTCTAATGATTTGCACGCCTTATTCCACTCTGCATGCGTGTAAACGTGCAGGGTTTGAGTGTATGCCGAGTAGAATCACGCTCTGAAAGCGATTCCTGAGGTGCGGTACGGTGGATTTACAGCAGGGTTTTGTCCTGACCCGGCATTGGCACGATACTCCGGCGGGCACGGAGGTCAGTTTCTGGCTGGCTACAGACCAGGGCCCGCGGTTTATTCGCCTACCTGTGCAGACCTCGGTCATGTTCATACCCGAGGCCCACCGCAAGCCGCTTGACTGGCTGCTCAAGGGCGAGCGCGACGTCGAATTGCGCCCTCTGCAGCTGTGCGATTTCCATCACCGGCAGGTTTTGGGCCTCTACACGCGCCAGCACCGTCAAGCGATGGACCTGGAAAAACGTCTGCGCGCCGCTGGCGTTGATGTCTACGAAGGCGACGTGCGCCCGCCCGAGCGCTACATGATGGAGCGCTTCATCACCGCCCCGGTCTGGTTCGGCGGTACGCCCGATGCAACCGGCGTGCTGTGCGATGCGCAGATGAAGCCTGCTCCCGATTACCGCCCGCAGTTGAAGCTGGTGTCCCTGGACATCGAGACCACTGCCCAGGGCGATCTGTATTCCATCGCCCTTGAAGGCTGCGGCGAGCGCCAGGTGTATATGCTGGGGCCGCCGAACAACAACAGCGCAGTGGACTTCAAACTCGACTACTGCGACTCCCGCGCCCAACTGCTCGAACGCCTCAACCACTGGCTCGCTACCCACGATCCCGATGCAATCATCGGCTGGAATGTGGTGCAGTTCGACCTGCGTGTACTCCACGAACATGCCCAGCGCCTCAACGTGCCGCTCATGCTCGGGCGGGGCGACGAACCGATGGCCTGGCGCGAACACGGCAGCCGCAACCATTACTTCGCCGCAGCGGCAGGACGGCTGATCATCGACGGTATCGAAGCGCTGCGCTCGGCCACGTGGAGTTTCGAATCCTTCAGCCTGGAAAACGTCGCGCAAACCCTGCTCGGCGAAGGCAAGGACATCTCCACGCCATACCAGCGCATGGATGAAATCAACCGCATGTTCGCCGAGGACAAGCCCGCCCTGGCGCGTTACAACCTCAAGGATTGCGAGCTGGTCACGCGAATTTTCGCGAAGACCGAACTGCTCAAGTTTCTGCTCGAGCGCGCGAGCGTCACCGGGCTGCCGGCCGACCGCAGCGGTGGCTCCGTCGCCGCCTTCACCCACCTGTACATGCCGCTGATGCATCGCCAGGGCTTTGTCGCGCCGAACCTGGGGGACAAACCGCCCCAGGCCAGCCCAGGCGGGTTTGTCATGGATTCGCGCCCCGGCCTTTACGAATCGGTATTGGTGCTCGATTACAAAAGCCTCTACCCGTCGATCATCCGCACTTTCCTGATCGACCCGGTGGGGCTGATCGAAGGCCTCAAGCACCCCGATGACAGCGAGTCCGTGGAAGGCTTTCGCGGCGCGCGGTTCTCCCGCACCCGGCACTGCCTGCCGTCCATTGTTGCGCGGGTTTCCGAAGGCCGCGAAGAGGCCAAGCGTGAACACAATGCGCCGCTGTCCCAGGCGCTGAAGATCATCATGAACGCGTTTTACGGCGTGCTCGGCTCCAGCGGCTGCCGGTTCTTCGACACGCGGCTGGCGTCGTCGATCACCCTGCGCGGCCATCAGATCATGCGCCAGACCCGCGAGCTGGTCGAAGCCCAGGGCTATGAAGTGATCTATGGTGACACCGACTCCACGTTCGTCTGGCTCGGCAGTGCCCATTCCCAGGAGGATGCCACTCGCATCGGCCAGGCGCTGGTACAGCACGTCAACGACTGGTGGCGTGAGCACCTGCATACGGTCTACGGCCTGCAAAGCGCCTTGGAGCTGCAATACGAAACCCACTTCACACGCTTCCTGATGCCGACCATTCGCGGTGCGGAGGAGGGCAGCAAGAAACGCTACGCGGGCCTGGTGGTGAAGGGCGACGGCAGCGAGCAGATGGTCTACAAAGGCCTGGAAACCGTGCGCAGCGACTGGTCGCCCCTGGCCCGCCGGTTCCAGCAGGAGCTGTACCAGCGCATCTTCCATCGCCAGCCTCACCAAGACTACATCCGCGACTATGTGCGCCGGACCCTGAGCGGTGAATGGGATGAGCTGTTGATCTACCGCAAGCGCCTGCGACGCCCCTTGGACGACTACGAACGCAACGTGCCGCCCCATGTACGCGCGGCGCGCGTGGCCGATGAGTACAACGACCGCCTGGGGCGTCCGCGCCAGTACCAGCGTGGCGGCTGGATCAGCTATGTGATCAGCGTCAACGGCCCCGAGCCGCTGGAGGCGCGCCAGACACCCATCGACTACGACCATTACGTCACCCGACAATTGCAGCCGGTGGCCGATGCGATCCTGCCGTTTGTGAATGACGACTTCAGCACCTTGGTCGGCGGGCAAATGGGTCTGTTTTAAACGCTTGCCTCGCCCGGGCGCAGGACTGCACGCTTGGTTACGGCCGGTAGGCACAACTGCTGCGATAGGAGGAGATACCCATGTACACGCTCTACGGCACCGACGACTCTGGCTCCTGCATGATCGAAATCGCCCTGCAGCGTTGTGCGGTGCCATGGCATCGAGTGGAAGCCAGTTCCTGGCAGGACGGCGAGGGCAGCGACGCCCTGGCGCGCATCAACCCACTCAAACAGATTCCCACCCTGGTCACCCCTGATGGCCAGGTGCTGACGGAAAGTGCGGCGATCCTGATCCACCTGGGCCTGGAGTTTCCCGCGTCCGCTCTGTTGGCCGGCAACCGCGCGCAGATTCTGCGCGGCCTGGTGTACATCGCCGCCAACTGCTACTCGGCCATCGGCATCATCGACTACCCGCAGCGCTGGCTGGGCAACGTCGATGAAACGGTACAGACGCAATTGGTCACCGGGGCCCGTCGCTATCTGCATCAGGCCTGGCGGGTGTGTGCCGATCAGTTTGCCGACCAGCTATTCGCGCCCAGCGGCGAGCCGAATGCACTGGGCGTCATGGCGGCGGCGGTGTCGCGGTGGGATCAGGCGCGTGAGGCGTTGAGCGCCCTGGCACCGGGGTTTGCCCAGAGCCTGGCAGAGGTGGATGCCGACCCGGTTGTGGCACCGGTGTTTGCTCGGCATTGGCCGGATTGGAATGTCTCGTAATGGCTGCGCAATCAAAGGAAACAATGATCGCTGTGCCATTCAACACCCTTGCGTAGCGAGCGTCCTGGCCTACGCTTTCTGGACATGGTGTAGGAATCATCCTTGAATTTGACTGTCGCAGACATGAAACTCAAGAACCCTGCACGGAACTCAAAGGAGGTGCGCATGCTCATCCGGTCGCTGACCCTGGCTACCTTGATGGCTTTTACGGGGCCGCTGTTGGCTGCTGATGATATCAACCCGCTCAAGCAGGACTTGGGCAAGGCCCGGCCGCTGGTGGTGGTGGAGCTTGATTCCGGCAACTCGACCTTGACGGAACTGAAGAAAAAGCTCGACGAGCCGGCCACCAGACAGTCCTTTGAAGAGCGCAGCATGCTGCTCTATACCGTGAAGTTCGGCAGCATCGGGGCCGAAGGGGAGAAATTCGCCAAGGACCCCAAGGACAACAAGAAGCTCACTCCGCCTGAAACCAACGCGTTGATCCGTGCCCTCAAGCTGGGCGCCGGCAGCGGTACCAAAGTGATTCTGGTGGGCAAGGACGGCGAGAAGAAAGTCGAAAAGACCGTGCCACCGGACACCCTCGACCTGGCCGCTTTTTTCAGCGCGATCGACCAGATGCCGATGGCCGAGAAACAAACCACCGCACCGGCCGAGCCCGAACCTGCTGCCGCACCGGCAGCGAAACCGGGGGCCAAGGCCGGTAAGCCTGGCAAACATGCGGCGCCTCAGCCATTAGATGACTGACCCTGCGCGGCAGTCGTCGGCTTTTTGGGGAGCGCTTCGCACTTCAGCGCAAGCAAGCTTGTTCGCCACAACAAGCTTGCTTGCATCAGTTTCAGCCCAGACGCGCAGCCGCCCGCGCGACGATTTCTCCGCGTACCCGACGTGATTCGGCAGTACGCTGGTTGGCTTCCTTCAGCACAGCCAGGGGCGCGGTGTCCGGGCTGCCCGAATCGAACGGTGGTGCCGGCGCATATTCGATCTGCAATTGCACCAGTTGTGCCGTCTCCTCGCTGTACAACTCGGCCGCCAGGGTCAAGGCGAAGTCGATACCGGCGGTGATGCCGCCCCCGGTCAACAGGTTGCCGTCACGCACGACCCTTGCCTGTACCGGGATAGCGCCGAACGGCGCGAGCATGTCGTGATAGGCCCAGTGGGTGGTGGCCTTGCGCCCGCGCAGCAGGCCCGCCGCGCCGAGCACCAGCGAGCCGGTGCATACCGAGGTCACGTAGCGCGCGGTCTGTGCCTGGGTCTTGAGGAAGTCCAGGGTCTGCGGGTCTTCCATCAGCGCACCGACACCGGAACCCCCAGGCACACAGATCACATCCAGTTTCTGGCAGTCGGCATAGGTCATGGTTGGGGTGAACACCAACCCGGTGCTGGATGTGACGGGCGCCAGGTCCTTCCACACCAGGTGCAACTTCACATCCGGCAGCGAACCCAACACGTCATAGGGGCCGGTCAGGTCCAGTTGCTGGATGCCGGGAAACAACACAAAGCCGATCTGCAAAGTCATGGATAGCGCTCCGGAAAAGGGGTAGACGGCTCCACTGTAGAGGCCTAGGCTTTGGCGAATACGCCATTGAGCCCACAAATCACGCCAATCATGACCCGAACCGTCCATGTTCTTGCCTTCAATAACGCCCAGGTGCTCGATGTAACCGGGCCGTTGCAGGTATTCGCCTCCACCAATGACCTGGCCCGCCAGCGCGGATTGCCGTTGCCTTACGCTGTCTCCGTGATCGCCGCCCAGACGGAACCGGTGATGACCTCCGCTGGCCTGGCGTTGGTGGCTGAACCGTTGCCCGCTGTCGACGCGCCCTGCGACACCCTGGTGATCGCCGGTGGCTGGGGCGTGTACGGCGCCGCTGAAGACCCGGCGCTGGTGGACTGGGTACGCGAGAAAGCCCGGTACACCCGGCGCATGACGTCGGTGTGTACCGGCGCTTTCCTGCTGGCGGCCAGCGGTCTGCTCGATGGCTGCCGGGTTGCCACCCATTGGACGCGTTGCGAAGAACTGGCGCGCAAGTTTCCCGCGCTGACCGTGGAATCCAACCCGATCTTCATCCAGCAAGGTTCAGTGTGGACCTCCGCCGGTGTGACCGCGGGCATCGACTTGTGCCTGGCCTTGGTCGAAGACGACCTGGGCCGCGCCGTGGCCCTGGAAGTGGCTCGGCACCTGGTGGTGTTTCTCAAACGCCCCGGCGGCCAGTCGCAATTCAGTGCGACCCTGGCCCTGCAAGAAAGCGGCAGCCGTTTTGCCGAGCTGCACGCCTGGATCGCTGAACATCTCACCCTTGACCTGAGCATTTCCACCCTGGCCGCCCAGGCCGGCATGAGCGAGCGCAGTTTCGTGCGCCACTACCGCGCCGAGACCGGACAGACGCCAGCACGTGCCGTCGAATTGATTCGTGTGGAAACCGCGCGCCGGCAACTGGCCGACAGCACGGCCTCGATCAAACGCATCGCCGTGCAGTGCGGCTTTGGTAGCGAAGAGACATTGCGCCGCAGCTTTATGCGCGCCTTGTCGGTGACCCCCCAGGCCTATCGCGAGCGCTTTTCGCCGGTGACTTGAGCACGCAATCGACTCGGCCTCAGGGCTGCCAGGTGGTCTTTTCTCCACTGAGCTTGCGATCCAGAAAGCAAGCCGCGCTGATCAATGCCAGATGGCTCAAGGCTTGGGGGGTGTTGCCCAGGTGGCGGGCCTGGTTGTCGAATTCTTCGGCGTACAACCCCAGCGGGTTGGCGTAGCGCAGCAGTTGTTCGAATTCCAGGTGCGCCTTCTCCACTTGCCCGGCGCGGGCCAGGCATTCGACGTACCAGAACGAGCAGGCGGTGAATGCGCCTTCGGTGCCTTGCAGACCGTCGATCGGGTTGTCGTCGTTGCGATAGCGGTAGACCATGCCGTCGCGCACCAGGCTGTCCTGGATGGCTTCCAGGGTCGAGAGCCAGCGCGGATCGGTCGCTGCGACAAACCGCACCAGCGGCATCAACAACATCGAACCGTCCAGCGCCGTGCTGCCAATGTGCTGCACGAAATGTCCACGCTCTTCGTTCCAGAACTGGCTCCAGATGTCGGCGTAGATCGCTTGTCGGGTCTGGTCCCAGCGCGCAAACGGCGCCGGCAACGAACGCTTGGACGCCAGGCGGATGGCGCGGTCCAGGGCCACCCAGCACATCAGCCGCGAATGCAGGAAGTGATGCTGTTCGCCACGCATTTCCCAGATGCCCACGTCTTTGCGATTCCAGATTTCGCAGACCTGGTCGACGACTTCCACCGTGTGTTTCCAGCCCTCGTGGGAAATAGCCTCGCCGTACTTGTTGACCAGGTACACCGCGTCCATCAACTCGCCATAGATATCCAGTTGGATCTGCTCGACCGCTGCGTTGCCGATGCGTACCGGCGTGGCGCCGCCGTGGCCGCAGAGGTGGTCCAGGTGGGTTTCGGGCAACTGCTGCCGACCGTCGATGCCGTATAGGATCTTGATCTTTCTCGACTGGCCGCAGCCGTCGCTGACACGCCCCCTGAGCCAGCGCATATAGGCATTGGCCTCGTCGACGAAACCCAGGCGCATGAACGCGTAGACGGTGAATGAGGCGTCGCGGACCCAGGTGTAGCGGTAGTCCCAATTGCGTTCGCCGCCCGGGGTTTCCGGCAGGCCGAAGGTGGCGGCGGCAATGATTGCGCCGTGTTTGCGTGAGGTCAGTAGCTTGAGGGCCAGGGCCGAACGATTGACCATTTCGCGCCATCGCCCACGGTAGTTGGACTGCGCGATCCAGCCACGCCAGAACGTCAAAGTGTGGGCCAGCGCCAGGTCGGTGCAGCTGCTGTCCACACGCTCATCGTCCTGGCCGCCGAGCACGAACTCGGCGCCTTCTCCCTGGTACAGGGTAAAACTGGCCACGGCGGCATTGTCGTCGAGCGTCAGCGGGTGGCTGCTGGACAGGCGCAAACCGGGCTGGCCGGCGGCGCTGAAGCACACCGTGCCTTGGTCGATGGCCGCATGGGTGGACGCGCGCGCGTAGTCATGGCGCACGGCGCAGCGCAGGTGAATCGGAGCCTGGCCGCTGACCATGCGCACCCGGCGAATCAGCAGGGGCAGGTCGTCGACTTCGTCGCTGATGGCCAGCAGGTCGGTGATTTCCACCACGGCGTCATCACTGAGCCAGCGGGTTTGCAGCACGTTGGTGTCGGGCAGGTAGATCTGTTCGCGGCGAGCGTTGGGCAGGTCCGGGGTGAGTTGGAAAGTCCCCGCATCGGGGGTATCCAACAGTGCGCAAAAGATCGACGGACTGTCGAATTCCGGCCAGCAGAAGAAGTCGATGCTGCCTCTGTCGTTCACCAGTGCAGCACTGCGCATGTCGCCGATGATGCCGTGGGCATCGATGGCGCTTTGTGGCTCGTTCTTCAAATCAACCATCGTCACGAAACTCCAGATAAAGGCTCATGCCGCGATCCTTGAACAGGGTGCCGCCCACCCAGTCTTGAATCCGGGGGCTCAGTCAGCTGACTGACGGCGTGCAACGGAAGTTCATCCGTGTGCAAAGGGCGTCATGAAGTATCTGAATAAATGGAATAAAAAATTATTGAAGAATAACTATTAGATACTAGTAAACCACTCAAAAGCGTTTGACAGGATTTTTTGCCCCGTGTCTCATAGGCACACCTCAACCCGCTCCGCTGGTAGTTCGGAAGTCATCGCGGGGTTACCTATGAGAAATGCCCATGTGTCTATCGGCAGCTGTAGGGGAACTACCAGATCAGGGGAAAACGGTCGCCGGTATTATTGGCGTGCCCAAGTTGGTGATCTTCGATTGCGACGGCGTACTGGTCCAAAGTGAAGAGATCACCCTGTCTGTGTTGATTTCCATGCTTAATACCCACGTTCAAGGCAGTGCGACCCTGGACCGGGCGAAATTTATCGAGCACTTTCGTGGGCGCAAGATTGCAGAGTGTTTACGCGACGCTGAACAGATATTGAATATTCGTTTGGACGATCAGTTCGAACAGCGTTTTCGACAGCATGCGCTGGATGCATTGACACTTAACTTGCAAGCCACCGACGGCATTATCGAAGTTTTGCACAACTTGGAAGTTCCCTATTGCGTGGCGTCCAGTGCGCCGCGTGACAAGATAGAACATTGCCTGCGCCTCACGGGGTTATACGCTTATTTCGAAGGGCGCATATTCAGTTGTTACGAACTGGGTAAGTGGAAACCCGACCCGCATGTTTTTTTAATCGCCTGTGAAACTTACAACGTTGATGTTGATGAGGCGCTGGTGATTGAAGACAGTGTCGCCGGTATCCATGCGGCGGTGGCTGCCAATATTAAAGTAATGGGCTTCGGTCCGCCTGCCCGGCATGTGATGTTGCTCGAAGCCGGGGCCGTTCCTTTTTCCGATATGCGCGAATTGTTGGCCGTTATTGATCAATGAACTTATTCAGGGAGGGGCCGTTGTGAGCACATTGGGTTACCTGGAACGGCTTAAGCGTAATGATCGACGTTCCGAGGTGTGGTGGGACTCATCGCCGCTGGTGTACGCACCTTATAAACAACACTTGCTCGATAAATACCCGGCGGCGACAGCCCATATAGAACAGTTGATGCCGGACGATTTCGCTCAACCCCGCGGCTTCAGCAGCGTGACCACCAACCCCCGGCTGGTGACGGCGGTGATCCTCGAAAAACGCGAGTATTGGTCCTCGCGCTTCAACCCGGCGAGCCTGTCTGCCGGGGAGTTGCACAAGAAGCTCTATAACGAAGTGATTGTCGAGGGCGCGGCGGCGCTGCATCCGCGCTGGGTCCGATCAGACCAGGCCGAGGGCTGGATGTGTGCCCAGGTTGACCCCGTGGATGTGCGTTGCACCGAACGCATGAGCGCCAGGGGCCTGGAACTGCATCAACTGGCGCCGAACGTGATGGTCAAGGTCCCCGGAAGTCTGGAAGGCCTGGACACCGTCGAACAGCTGGTAGCCCAGGGGGCTTCGGTCAATATCACATTCTGTTTCAACGTCTCGCAATTCCAGGCCGGCATCCAGGCCATAGAGCGCGGCATGGCCCGCGCGCGCAGCAACGGTGTCGACACCAGCCGCTGCCACTACGTGATCACCTTCATGATCGGCCGGTTCTCCTGCCAACCCGAATTAACCTTGCAGGCGACGGAGCGCAATCTGGCGCTGAGCCCAGAGGAACGGCGCTGGGCCGAACTGCTGATTTACGAGCAGATACAGGCGTTGGTCGCCGCCTCGAACGTGCCGGTCAGAACCCTGCTCTCCAGCATCAAAGTCGACGTCGATGAACGCGGCAACAAGCATTGCTGGCACCTGGAAAAGACCGGTCTGAACGCGACCTGCTACACGTTGACGCCGGATGTGGTGGAGTTTCTGATCGAGCGTGAAAGCCATGGCAAACCGGTCGCACCGGCGACAGAAGCCCAGCAGCCACCGCCCTCGACCTTCGCCAAGCTGATCCGCATCCCGTACTTCTGCGAAGCCTACTTTATCGACAGCATCGAGCCCTATGACTTCGGCAACCATGAGGCCTTTCTCAATGCCTGCCAGGAAGCCAATAGCGCTCACCGACGGCTGGCCGACTACTGCGTGCGACTCTGCCCGGTGGCAAAACCCTTCCGACGCTCGCTCAACGCGCTGCTGGCGGCCGAGTTCGGGGTGGTCGCATGAACAAACTGGTCGGGTTATGGGCGCACCCTCGCTCGCGCTCCACGGTATTGGAACGGGTGTTTATCGAGCGGGGAGATTTCGAGGTTTTTCACGAACCCTTTGCGCATATGGCGTTTTCTGCGGAGTCGGCGATTCCTTCGGATGAATGGGACTACAGTTTGCCCACCACTTACCAGGGCATAAAACAGCACTTGCTCACGGCCAGGGAGCGCAGCCATGTGTTTCATAAAGACATGTGTTACCACTGCCTGGACAACTTGAAAGTCGATCTGGAGTTTCTGGCGCAGCAGGACAATATCTTTCTGATTCGCGAACCGGCCAGCAGCATTATTTCCCATCACCGGGTACATCCCGATATGCCGTTGCAAGCTATCGGGCATAAAGCCTTGTACGAGATCTTTTGTGTCGTCACCAAACTCACCGGGAAAATCCCCTATGTAATTAACGCGGATGATCTGGCCCGTGAACCGGAGCGGGTGATTGGTAAGTTGTGCGATTACCTGGGGATTGAATTCCTGCCCCATGCCATGAGTTGGCGGCGTGAGTGCCCACCACAATGGAAAACCTGGAGAAGTTGGCATGTAGCGGCCGAAAACAGCGAGCGTATTATTTCGCCGGACCCGCAGCCTTCCGATATGGGCGTCTTTGAGCAGTTTCCAAAGTTGCGACACTTGTACGAATACCATCGGACGTTTTACGCACGCATGAACCAATTCTGTCAATAAGGACTATTGGATGAACAAGTTGATCGTTACGGGTGCGGCCAATGGAATTGGCCGGGCGACAGTGGAAAAAGCCATTCAAGCGGGTTACTTCGTTATTGCCGCCGATAAAGATGCTGAAGGCTTGCGCGCTCTGAACTCGCGTTATGGCGTGGATGTGTTGGAGACCCATGTTGCCGACTTCTCGGATAACGCCGTTATCAAAGGCTTTATTGCGCAGGTGTATGAACGCCACGCCACAGTTTATGGGCTGGTCAATAACGCCGGTATTTATCACGGTAAAAGTGTCTACGCCTATACCGACGAGCAGGTCGACGAAATCCTCAATGTGAACCTCAAGGCTTTGGTTTATCTGTCCAAGGATTTCGCCGAGCGGGAAATGAAACACGAAGCCCCGCGCAGCATCGTCAATATCGCTTCGGTTGCGGGCGAAGTGGGCAGCTGTGATGCCCTCTACGGGGCCACCAAGGCGGCGGTCATCGGCCTGACCAAAGCCAATGCCTGGAATTTCGCGCCGTTTGTGCGGGTGAACGCGGTGTCGCCGGCGCTGATCCACGAAACCGCCATCTACGACACCATTCCCGAGTACCGGCGTGCCGAGTACGCGCGCCAGGAAATCCTCAAAGACCCCATCCTGCCCAGTGGCGTAGCCGAGGTGATTGTGCTGCTGATCGGTGAAAGCTTGCGCCACATGACTGGCAAGGTCATTGCGGTCGACAACGGAGCCTATCCACGATGAGCCAGGCGCTGCGCAAGCATAAATTGCTGTTGGTGGGCGCCGGTAACCTGTGCCTGCAAATCCTGAAGATTCTCGCCCCGAAGAATGCGTTTGAATTTGTGGTGTTGGGCCGCGACGAAGAGTCGACCATTCGCTTGTGCAATCTGGTCGCGCTGTCATGTGCACAACTGGGGCAATACATTGCGATCAAGCCGGTGATCGCCGACTTGACGGACATCGCCAAGGTCACGCGGGTGCTGCGGGAAGAGGCGCCGGACATGCTGGTCAACTGCGCGTCGTTGCAGTCATGGCGGGTCATCACCGAGTTGCCCAAGCCGGCGTTCGAACAACTCGACCAGGCCCAGTTCGGTCCCTGGTTGCCCATGCACCTGACGCTGATGCACGGCTTGATGCAGGCGGTGAAGGCCTCGGGCATCGCGGCAATCACCGTGAATGCGGCCTTTCCCGATGCGGTCAACCCGATTCTGTCCAGGGTCGGCCTGGCGCCGGACATCGGTGTCGGCAATGTGGCCAACCTGATCCCCGCCGTGCGGTGTGCCATTGCCCGACTGTTGGAGTGCGCGCCCGTCGACGTGCAGGTGCGGCTGTATGCCCAGCATTTTTTCAGCCACTACGTCCCGCGTGGCGGGTTGCCCCCGCGAGCCAGCTACCGCTTGTTCTATGAGGTGAAGGACCGGCCGGTGCTGCCCCGCCTGCCTGCCGAGGCGATTTTCTCCACGGTGAGATCCGAGTTCCGGCGCCTGGGGGGTATCGATGGGCAGTTCCTCACCGCGTGCTCGGCGGTCACCGTCATCGAGGGGCTGTTTTCACCCACGCCGGTGCTGGCCCATGCGCCGGGGCCCCTTGGGCTTCCGGGCGGGTATCCGGTATCGCTGCGCGAGGGGCGGATCGACGTGCAGTTTTCCCCCGATTGCCCGCAGGACGAAGCGGTGCGTATCAACAGTATTTGCCAGAGCCAGGATGGCATCGACGAAATCCATTGCGATGGATCGGTCACGTACAACCCGCAATGCATGGCCGTCATGCAGGCGATGCTGGGGTATTCCAAGAAAACCATGGCCATCGAGCAGTCCGCCGAATTTGCCCATGAATTGGCGAGCAAGTACCGGTCTTTCAAACATTCAGCCTGGTAGGTAAGTGATGAATCTGATGTCGGTGCACAAGCACAACGAAGTCTGCAGTTATTCAGCGCAATACTCGGCCGATTTTGTCGAGCGTTGGGATGAGTTGATCGACTGGGAAAAAAGAAAGAAAGGCGAGAGCGGCTTTTTTGAACAGCTGCTGCGCGCGCACGGTGTGCGATCGGTCATCGATGTGTCGACGGGCAGTGGCTTCCATGCGGTCCAGTTCAAGGAGGCCGGGTTCGATGTTGTCGCCTCGGATGGCAGCAGCACGATGTTGACCAAGGCGCGGGCGAACTTTCGGCAACGCGGGTTGGAGATCGAGTCGCACTATTTGGATTGGCTGGAACTCGATCCGACCGTGCTCGGAGCATTCGACGCGGTGGTATGCCTGGGCAGTTCGCTGTGCCACGTATTCGACGGCCATGAACGATTGACGGTGCTGGAGAAGTTCAGGGCATTGCTCAAGCCGGGGGGGCTGCTGATTGTCGATCAACGTAATTTCTTTGCCATTCGCGCCGGTAAATTCAAATCCAGCGGCAATTACTACTACTGCGGTACGAACGCCTGCGTCAGCCTGGGGCAGGTCGATGAAGATCTGTGCGAGTTCATCTACTCCTTTGATAACGCTGAGCAGTACCGGTTGAAGGTGTATCCGTTGTTGCCGGGAGAATTGAAAGAAGAGGTGCTCGCCTGCGGATTTTCAGACCATGAAAGTTACGGCGACTTCCAACCTGACTACGACATGATGAATTGCGATTTCGTCATCCACACCGCGCGCGCGATTTGAGGGGGCATGATGAGCACACTTGTACAGAGCAATACCCGCGCGTTGGACAGTGTGGTGCTGGCGGTGGTGTTGACCGGCTTCGTGGCCAGCACCTACGGGTTCGGCGTTTACCTGTTCGCCAACCTGGTGGTGGACATGCGCCGCGACATCGGTTTTGGCTATACCACGGTGGGCGTGATCACCGGCGGCGCGCAGATCGGCTTCCTGCTGTTTTCATCGGTGACCAGTTATATCAGTCGCTTTTTCGAGGGCTGGAAAATCAGCCTGGTGTCCACGGTGATGACATCCCTGGCGCTGCTGGGGTTGAGTGTCAGCGACAACATCTGGTTGTCCGGGGCGCTCCTGATTTTGCTCGGCGGGTGTTCTGCGTCGGTGTATATCCCATTGGCGGAGATCGTCACCAAAGGCTTCAGCCCCGGCAATCGTTCGCGGGTCATGGGGCTGATTTCCAGCGGCACCAGCTATGGCGTATTTATCAACGGCTTGCTGGTCTCGTTTCTGACCTTGCACGGCGGCTGGCGCTCGATCTGGCTGTCGGCCGGCCTGATATCCGTGGCGCTGTGCGTGGCGGCCTGGTTTTTGTTGCGCAACCTGGATGCAGGCCAAGACCGCGGTTTTGCCGCAGAACGTTCGACATCGCTCGACAGCCACGCCCCGTGGCTCAGCCGTGCGTTGTACCTGACCTGGGCGATCGCCTTTCTGAACGGGATGGCGTTGCTGCCGTTCCAGACTTACCTCGCGCCTTTCCTTCGGGATGAGTTGGGGGTGTCGGTGCAGGACACCGGGTTTATCTGGACCACGATCGGCGCCGTGGGCATGGCCTCGGGCTTTCTGGTGGGGTGGATCGCCGACAAGATCGGGGTCAGGGCGTCGCTGGCGATGTGCTTTCTCAGTGCCGGGCTGGCCGCCGCGCTGGTGTTCAGTTTCAACAGCCTGCCGCTGTTCTACCTGGCGGCGTTTTTGTTTGCACTGGCGTTTTACCCGATCTTCGGCCTCGTCCCCAGTTATATCGGGCAAATCGTGCCGGTCAGCCGACTGACCCAGGCATTCGGTATCGCCAATGTACTGATCGGCCTGGGTGGGGTGTGCGGCAACTTCCTGGGCGGCTTTTCCAAAGACCTGACCGGGTCGTTCTCGACGGTTTATTGGGTCGTCGCGCTGCTGCTGTTTGTGCAATGCGTAATGGTGTTCATGTTGGGTAAACCGGCGGTGACAGAGGGGCAGCGCTCATGAGTTATTTTCCGGACAGTCCAGAACAGCCTCTGCATGCGTTTGCGTTCAGCCATTTGCGCGACGGTCACGCACGCCTGCGGCAAAAGCCGCTGGTCATCTGGTTGACGGGCATCTCCGCGGCCGGCAAGTCGACCATCGCCGATGCATTGGACAGGACCCTGCAGGCACAGGGACGGTTTACCAGCATCATCGACGGCGACTCGGTGCGTGGCGGGCTGTGTCGGGACCTGGGGTTCACCGACAGCGACCGCGATGAAAACATCCGGCGGGTCGCGGAAGTGGCGCGTCTGATGGTGGAGGCGGGGCTGATCGTGATCGTGGCGCTGATCTCGCCTTCGTCGGCCAGCCGGCACTGTGCGCGTTCCATTATCGGCAACGAGTATTTCGTCGAAGTGCACGTGGATGCCCCGTTGGAAACCGCCGAACAACGCGACCCCAAAGGCTTGTATAAAAAAGCCCGCGCCGGGCTTATCCCGCACTTCACCGGGATTGACTCCAACTATGACGTGCCTGTGTTTCCCGAAGTGCATGTCAACACCCAGGCCTTGACCGTCGAACAGTCCGTGGACGCCATTGTCGATTGGCTGGCTCGCCACGACGATCACACCTAGCCGTTGGTCTTTGCTCCGGGATGAGCCTGTCTGCAACTTCAGAAAACGCGGTAATCTGCGCCATCGTCGCATTACCGAGTTCTCTCAGGAGCAGGCATGACGCATTTTACGGGTACTGCAAAATCGATCCGACTGATTGGCGGGGCCCGGGTGTTGGACTTTATCAATACCACCAATGGCCGGCGCCCCGGCACCGCGCTCAAGGTAATAGAAGAACGGCTCACCAGTTTTCAGTTCTTCTTTGAATGGGCGTTACATGCCT
The DNA here is from genome assembly GCF_900102035.1 of Pseudomonas extremaustralis. NCBI lineage: Bacteria > Pseudomonadati > Pseudomonadota > Gammaproteobacteria > Pseudomonadales > Pseudomonadaceae > Pseudomonas > Pseudomonas extremaustralis. The sequence goes on along the minus strand of NZ_LT629689.1, from coordinate 2,626,868 downwards.
CGCTGGTCTCGGCCCAAGAGTTCGACGTCTACAAGCCCATGGTGTTTGAGTCGCCTATTTCCTATCGCCCCGACCTGGACGCCATTATTGCGTTCAGGGAATGCCTGTACGCGGTGTTTTACCCGCTGTCATTGCACCAGGCTGCGCCGGATGAGGCATTGCAGCAGATCAACCACCGGTTCCAGCAGGGCGTTGCCTGGCGGGTGCTGCGTTCGGTTGACGGCAGGCCGACCTGGACCTGGAAACCCTGTACCAGCGCGCAGGAACTGACCGCCATGTTGATGGGGCGCCTGGCCATCGAGGCCACGCAATTGCTGGTATCCGATGCCCTTTCGAGTCTGCGGTGCTGCAGTTCCACCGATTGCGATTGGGTGTTTCTGGATATCTCCAAGAACAAACAGCGCAAATGGTGCCAGATGAGTGTGTGTGGCAGCCGCGAGAAGTTGAGCCGTCTCAAGCAGGTGGCCGGCCGGCCCTGAACGCCTGGACGGGCCGCGTACGTTCTTTTTGCAGGTCAGTGTCGGGTTCTAACCTCCTCATGCCGGGAAACATCGCAGCCTTACCAGAGCTGAGATTTTTTTGCCTGTTTCCTACACCTTCGCAGTGTTGATTGTTGAAGGATCAGGAACCGCTTCCGACAAATGCGCCACACAGGGGATAGCGGCTGGGCTTCGACGCTACGTTGGAGCGACATGCTGAACATCGCGCCCCCTGTAATGGAGAGACTTATGTCGGTATCGACGCTCGATACGCCTGTAAATACCTCATCGAATCCCAATCTGTCGCGGGCCAGCACCGCGCCTGAAGCCAAAGCCAAGGGGCCTGCGCCTGCCGCGCCTTCGTTCAATGGCCACAACGCGACCCACGTGAATTTCCAGACGCGGGATAACCACCGTGGTCCGGTATTCGGCAATCCCCAACCGGCAACGGCCCATCAGTGTCACGCCAATCACTACGGCGCGTCCGCGATGCCGGCCTTCCTGGATCTTTTCAAGCAGTGGCTGGGCCACTGGTTCGGCGGGCACCGTCCAACCCAGCGTCCGGGCTGCAGCAATCCACCGCCACGGCCGATGCCCGGGGCAAGCAACCCGCCACCACGGCCTTTTCCCACGATTGGCAGGCCGTATCCGACCGCGCCAGGCCGGCCTGATCAGCAGTATTCCTTGAAGAACAACGAAGACTTGGCCAGGCAGCTGCGTGACAACTTCAACGCCTTCATCGACCCCCGGAACCCAGGGCATGTGACCATCGACAGCATCCATGCCATGGCGGGAAAAAGCTGGTCCTCCAACCCTGTCATGAATGAAAACATCCGCCTGGCCAACGAGCTGCTGCGGCGTCCGGACCTCTTGAACGCTCTTGACCGGCACAGCACCACCGGCGCACTGGACGGTTTGATCAACCGGCAGAATGTGAACCTGGTCATCAGCGGAGAAAACTACTTCAAATACAAGACGGACAAGGAATTGGCCGCTGAGATGTACGAGCACTTCAATGAATTGAAGAGCACGCCTTGGCAGCGTGAGCTGAGCATCAGCGACCTGAGGAAGTTGGCCCGCCAGCCCCTGACCGGCGATTCTCCCCAGGATCACCTGATCCAATTGGCCCAGGAGATCCTCAAGCGCAGCGATGCGCTCAAACACATGGACCAAAACAACGACGGCCATATCGGCCGGGATACGCTGTACTGGCTTTCCCGCTGACCGACGCCCGGGCGCCGCGATCGGCTCGCGACGCCCGGGCCATACAGGTCAACCCCGCCGGCTTTGATCAAACCGCTCGTATTTCAGACTCCGAGTCAGGGCTTATCAATGACTTCAACCTCTTTTCAATCCCCTCACCCTGCCTGTCACGGTGCTTTTCGCAAGGCCCACGAAGGCGACTCGCCAGCCGCGAGCGGCATGGCTTTGCAAGCCTCCCTGGTCCCGTCGGATGTGCACCGGGCCGAAGCGCGTCGAATGAAGGCCTTCGCCGGCCAGCGCCAATTCCAGGCACCGGTCGCGGATGATTTTTCGCGGGGCATGCTCGCCGACGGGGCTTCGCCGGGAGGCGGCGGCAGTTCGCTCAAACCAAGCGGGCTGATCGACGGCCTGACAGCTTGGTGGCACCGCAAAGGGTGGGGTTGACCCCTGCGGTTGGCGGCGTTTTTTACATGCTGTCATGGGTATTCGTCGAGCCTCTGGAACTGGCGGTTTTATCCAACCACACAGGAGGTGCTTGCCTGAGTGAAGTCGATTCGACGAGTTCGGCCATCGTGCCGGCGATGACTCACTGGGTTTGTACCTGAAAAGCCTTGGAGAAAACCCATGACAATCGAGGGTCTACTACCTCACCGTCGGCCCCAGGTCCTGGACGGACCGCCCGAACAATCAACCGCACCATCCCCGGTCGCCCAGCCCGACGTTCGCGATGAGCACCGCGCTGCGCCCCCGGACGACCTGCCACGCAGGCCTTTGCTGTTGCGCGGAACATTATCCGTACTGCATCACCGGGCGTTGCAGAACCCACACGCCCCGCGCGCGAACCCTTTCGCGCCCGGGGCCACATCAATGGACAGCCACTTGGCGACGGCCCTGGAGAAATCCTTCGGCCTGTTGCACCCATTCCTCCACGAAGGGCGCTTGACCTGGTCGGCATTGCAGCGGGTGGCCGCAGAGCCCATGGGGCAAAGCGAAGAGTTGGATCGAACGATCCTGGTGGTCAGGGAAATACTCAAGCGCCCGCGCCTGAGTGACGCGATCCTGAGCCGCGATGGCGATATCACCCGCGACAGCCTCAGCGCGGCGGCGTCGGCGCTGCCGGGTAACAGCTCGCCGAGCGTGTTCAGCCAGGACCCGTTTCATGCCCAGGGTAATGCCCAGGTGGTTCAGGCGTTGCAAGGCCAGTTCGAGCACTTGAGGGACAAGGCCCAGGATCGGACGTTTCTCTTCGAACAGCACCAGTACCTGGAAATCGCCAAGCTCAAGGCCGTCATGCAGGACCCGTATGACGTCGATCGGCAGGGCACCCCCGTACTCGATCCAGCTACCGGCATGCCCCGGCCCAAGTACAGCGAACTGTGTGTCTACACGGCGAAGAACATCCTGGAACGCCCAGGGTTGCTGCCGTCATTGGAGCGTGCGAATGGCACGCGACTGTTCGGTCCGCCCCACAAGCAAGGCTGGCTCAACAACAAAAGCCTCGAGCGTTGGCTGGAACAGGACGAGGCGCGCAAGGCGCGCTGAACGCCTTGCCTAAACCTTTAGCACTTTGCCGCTGACGGCCACTGCCGCCAGCAACACCGCGATCAGCACAAAGGCGGTGCTCAGGCTGCTGCCGTGGGCGATAAAACCGATCACGGCAGGGCCGGCAAGAATGCCGGCATACCCCAGGGTGGTGATGGCCGGCACGGCAATATGTTCCGGCATGACCTGTTGCTTGCCGACGGCGGAATACAGCACCGGCACGATATTCGAACAACCGGCGCCCACCAATGCGTACCCCAGCAGCGCGGTTTCCCAGGCCGGGAGCAGGGTCGCCAGCAACAGGCCGGCGGTGGCCAGCGTGCCGCCGATCACGATCACGCGAGTCGCGCCCAGGCGCCTGACGATGGCATCACCGGTCAGGCGCCCGGCGGTCATGGTCAGGGCGAACGCGGCATAGCCGAGGCCGGCATAGGCTTCGTCCAGGCCGCGTTCGGCGCTGAGGAACACTGCGCTCCAGTCGAGCACCGCGCCTTCGGCCAGGAACACGACAAAACACAGGCAACCGATAAACAGCACCACGCCATGGGGGATCGCAAAGGCCGGCCCTGAACTTTCACTGCCGTACGGCAGCAGATGGGGCGCGGCCTTGAGCAGCGCCGCCAGGGTCACGGCGATCACCACCAGGATCGCTTGCAGCGGCGACAGGCCCAGCCCCAGCAGCGCCGAAACGCCCGCCGCGCCGACGATCCCTCCCAGGCTGAACAACCCATGAAAGCCGGACATCATGGTCTTGCCGCTGGCCCGCTCAACGATCACCGCCTGCAAGTTGACCGTGGAATCCACCGTGCCCAGGCCGGCCCCGAACAGGAACAACCCAGCCATCAGCCAGGGCACCGAACTGACCGTGGCCAGCATCGGCAGGGCCAGGCAGATCAGGAGCGTCCCGCCGCTCAGCACACGCCGGCAACCATAGCGCGAGGCCAACGCCCCGGCCGCCGGCATGGCAATGATCGACCCCACCCCCAGACACAACAGCAACAGGCCCAGGGTGCCTTCGCTCAGGTTCGCGCGCGCCTTGGCATAGGGCACCAAGGGCGCCCACGCGGCAATGCTGAAGCCGGCGATGAAAAACGCGATACGAGTCGACATTTGCTCCAGCCGTCCGGGAACCACGGGGGCGGAAGTGGGGATGGCAGTCATGAAAAATCCTTGGTCTGGCGTTCAACGAACGATGTCCGGCGCGACATCCTTGCACATCAGCCCCGGGTGAGCGAGCCGGGTTCCCTGGGGATCGGCGGCTCCGAAGTTTATTTTTACAAACACGGAACGCCTGGGACGTTGCCAGCCACACAGGGGTTATCGTTTCCGTAGGAGGCGGTCTGGAAGGTGTGTAATCCCTGTGGGAACTGATGAACCCCAGGCTTCTCGCGGTGGATTACCACCTTCCAGGCCGCCTCCCACCGTCGTAGTGTTCTGTAATACATTGCTGAGCTTATAGGCAGGCAATCAGGCGGACGAACCGATGGACACGTACAGGCAGGTGGCGGCATGACCCTGTTCTACGATGCGCGGGGCAATATCTACGGGGTGGTCAGCCCGGCGTTTTTACGCACGCGTGGCATTGATGTGCCCATCAGCGCTGCCGACGCGGCGCGTGCGCGCATGGCGTGGGCCGCGTCGGCTATCGCCAGCGAATGTGAGTGGGGCCCATCGCCACGCCCTGCGCAGGCCAAGGCTCACCGCTGCGATGGGCTGCTGGTCGGACCGTTCCAGGCCGAGCCACCGTTTGACCTGTTGATCGTCAACACCGATGGCTCCCTGGCCGAGCGCAGTGGCAACGGCCTGACGATTTTTGCCCAGGCGCTCACCGACCAGGGCTTGATGCACGCGGCCTGTGAGCTGCGGGTGCATCACGACAAGGCGGACGCGCTGTCACCGGTGGCGACGCGGGTCGAGCCTGCTGTCCATGAACACCTCGCGGGATTTTGGCTGGCATTGGGGCTGCCTGCGTTCGGGCCCTCGGCGGTGGGTGCGCAGGACGTTGGCCGGACCTCGCTGGGCGCCACTGAATTGAGCCACGTGCGTGAACTGGCGGCGATCGACCCGCAGTGGGCGCACAGTCAGTTCGTGCGAATTGGCAATCCCCATTGTGTGACCCTGGTGGAGCAGGTGTCGGCGTTGCCGGACAACCTGCGGATGCAGCAACCGACGCTATTCGAGCCACTCAAGGCGATTGCCTTCGCGCCCCCGGCGGGGGACGGTCGCCCCCTGTGCGGCCGGCGTCAATCTGCAATGGGCGGCGCGGCAGTCCGACAATCGCGTGATCGCACGGGTATTCGAGCGGGGCGAGGGGCCCACCGCGTCCTCTGGCACCAGCGCCAGCGCCGTGGCTTGTGCGGCGTGGCGTGCGGGCTGGGTCCAGGGCGGCGATGTCGCGGTAGTAATGCCCGGTGGCACCGCGCCGGTACGTTTGCAGGTTCAGGCCGACACGCTGCTGAGTGTCAGCCTGTTCGGCACGGCCCGGCGGCAGGCGTAGGGTGTTTTACACAAACTCCACCCGCGCCGGCTGGCGTTTCATCAACACTTTGCCGTGGCGAATCGAGTACAGCGGCAGGCCCTGGCTGCGAATCACCTCGTAGTCGCTGTCCGCCGAAAGGATCAGCAGGTTCGCCGGTCTTCCAGGCTCCAGGCCGTAGCGATCACCCAGGGCCATGGCCTTGGCGCTGTTGTCGGTCACCAGGTCAAGGGCGCTCTGCAGGTTGCGGTAGCCGAGCATATGGCAGATGTGCAGACCGGCTTCCAGCACCCGCAGGATGTTGCCGTTGCCCAGGGGGTACCAGGGATCGACGATGGAATCCTGGCCGAAGCACACGTTCATGCCGGCCTCCAGCAGCTCGTTGACGCGGGTGACGCCACGGCGTTTCGGGAATGAGTCGAAGCGACCTTGCAGGTGAATGCTTTCGGTCGGGCAAGAGACGAAGCTGATCCCCGAGTGCCCGAGCAGGCGAAAGAGTTTGGCGCAGTAGGCGTTGTCGTAGGAACCCATGGCCGTGGTGTGGCTGGCGGTGACGCGGGCGCCCATGTCGCGGCTGCGGGCTTCTTCGGCCAGCACTTCGAGAAAGCGCGAGTGCGGGTCGTCGGTTTCGTCGCAGTGCACGTCCACCAGGCAGCCGGTGCGCTCGGCCAGGTCCATGAGGAACTTCACCGAACTCACGCCCTGGTCGCGGGTGTATTCGAAGTGGGGGATGCCACCGACCACGTCGGCGCCCAGGCGGATGGCTTCTTCCATCAACTGGCGGCCATTGCGATAGGACTCGATGCCTTCCTGGGGAAACGCGACGATTTGCAGGTCGATCAGGTGCGTGCTTTCCTCGCGCACTTCGAGCATGGCCTTGAGCGCGGTGAGGTCCGGATCGGTCACGTCCACGTGGGTGCGGACATGCTGGATGCCATGGGCGGCGAGGGCCTGGATGGTCTTTTTGGCGCGGGTCTTGGTGTCTGCCTGGGTGATGGTGGCCTTGCGTTCGCCCCAGCATTCGATGCCTTCGAACAGCGTGCCGCTCATGTTCCAGCGCGGTTCGCCGGCGGTGAGGGTGGCGTCGAGGTGGATGTGCGGTTCGACAAAGGGTGGGATCACCAGGTTGCCGGCCGCGTCCAGGTCGCCGGGCGCCAATGCGGGCGCTGTCGTTTGGGGCGTGATGCTGGCGATCCGGCCGTGTTCCAGGTGCAGATCATGCAGGCCTTCACGGTTGCGCAGGCGGGCGTTGATGATGTGCATGGGCAAGTTCCTCTTGGCTAAAGACAGTCAGGCAGACAGCCGCCAGATCATCAGGGCGATACCGATGTCCAGGCGGTTATAAGCGTTATCCAGCGTCAGGCCGCACAGGGCTTCGATGCGCTGGATGCGATGGGTCAGGGTATTGCGGTGTACGGCCAGGCGTTGGGCGGCGGCCACAAGGTTACCATTCTCGTGAAACCAGGCTTCCAGCGTCGGCATCAGGCTCGGGCCATGGTGCCGGTCGTGGCGCAGCAGCGGGCCCAGGCGTTCATTGAGAAACTGGTCGAGCAGGGCGCGATCGCGCACACCGCTGAGCAGCTTGAGCACGCCCAGTTCGTCATACACGCACAGCCCGGCGCGTTCGCTGAAACGTCGTGCGGCGGTCAACGCCTGGCGGGCTTCATCCTGCGCCTGGGCCAAGCGCATGGGCGGATGCGCGGCGGCGCTCAAGCCAATAAACAATTTAAGCGGCGCCAGGCGCAGGTTGAGCGGGTTCAACCAACTGGCCAGTTGCTGACGGTTGGCCAGGGCCGCGACGGCATCCGGGGCCGGCAGCAGCAGGGTCCATTGCCCGGCCCGTCCGAGTACCGGCAACACGCTCGACAGCTGGCGCAGGCGCCGACTGATGTTGTCGTGTTGTCGGGCCAGTTGGGCCTCCACCTGCGCCGCGTCGTCTTGGGCAAACAGCAACTCACTGCCTTCCAATTGCAGTTGGGCGACCTGCCAATGCCCACCCAGCGCCAGGCCCAATTGCGCGGCGCGGTGCAGCAGCAGGTCCAGGGACTGGTAGTCGCCGGTCAGCAAACGCTCCAGCACATCGTGCCGCGAGCGTCCCAGTTGCTCGGACTGGATCAACGCCGAACCGATCGCCTGGGTCACCAGCACCATTTTCAGCGAGTAGGGCTGTTCGATCAGCGGCATGCCGGCGGCTTCGGCGGCATCCAGCAGGCGTGGGGGAATCGCCTGGATATACGCCGGCCCCGTCAGGATCACCAGGCCGGCGACCTGGCGCTGGCAGGCTTCGTCCAGCAGTTGCAGGAGGTTGGCCTCATCCCGCGGGTGGTTGATACCGGTGACGAACACCAGTTCACCCCCCAGCACCCACTCGGCGATCCCAGTGTTTTCCGCCACGTACGGCCAGCGCACGCTGTTATCCAGGCCCGCTGCGCCGGCGCGCAGGCGCATGGATTCCAGGCCCTGCAAGGCCAGTACGTCGGCAATGGTCAGGCTCATGCCTGGGCGTCAGCCAGTGGCGCGCGGATGCGTAGGGCTGCGGTCAGCGCGATGTAGGTCAACGATGCGGCGACGATACCCACCAACGGCGCGACCCACGGCGAATTGAACGCCAGCACGGTGCCCACCGCATACGCCACCAGCCCCGGCCAGTTGAACGCCGGCAGACGCGCATCGGCCAGGCGTGGGTACTGGCCGCGATAGCGGTAGAAGAAGTCCGCCATGATCACCCCGCCAATCGGCGGAATCACCGTGCCCAGCAGGATCAGGTATGGCACCAGCATGTCGTACATGCCCAGTAAGGCGAGCAGGGTGCCGATCACTGCGCCGCCGAGGGTCACGGTCTTGCGGCGTTTGGTGCGCAGTAGGTTGCAGCCGGCCACCGCGAAGTTGTAGATGGTGTTGTCCTGGGTGCTCCAGATATTGAGCAGCAACATGGCCATGGCTGCCATGGCGAAGCCTTGCAACAGCAATACTTCCACCACGTCGGGCTGCTGATAGACGATGGCGCCATAGGCCCCGATCAGCACCATCAGACCATTGCCGACAAAGAAGCCGATCAGGCTGGCCAGCACCGCGACCCTGGCCGAGCGGGAAAACCGCGTCCAGTTGGTCGCCTGCGTCGCGCCGCTGACAAAGGTGCCGAACACCAGGGTAATCGCGGTGGACAAATCCAGCTCAGCGCTCGGCGCCACCGCCAGCAGCCCCTGCAGTCCGCCGACCTTGGCCGTTGCCACCCACATTGATAGAAACAACAGCAGGCCCATGGCCGGCACCGCGATGTAGGACAGGATCTCCAACCCGCGATAACCCACGTAGGCCGTGGCGCAAAACAACAAGCCGAACAGCACCATCAACACCAGTACGCTGCCCTGGCTCAGCTCGAAATATTTGCCGATGACCACGGCGGCGGTGGCGGTGCCCCAGGCGTACCAGCCGATCTGGGTGAAGCCGAGGATCAAATCACTGAGCTTGCTGCCCACTTCGCCAAAGCAGAAGCGCCCCATCAGCACCGAATTCAAGCCGCTCTTGAACGCGATGTAGCCCAGGCCCGCCGCGTAGATACCCAGCAACAGGTTGCCCAGGGCCACCACGCCAAGCATGTCGATGAAACTGAACGCCACTCCCAGCTTGCCGCCGGCAAACATGGTGGCGGTAAAAAAGGTAAAGCCCAGCAGCACCATGGCGGTGGACGCCAGGCCTTTGCGCGCGTGCATGGGGACTTCGCTTAAGGGGTAGTCGTTGCCCGGATCTTGCTGCGTCATGTGCCTTGCTCCCTGAATGAGTGACGCAGGCCTATTGCACCGCGCGTGCCAAATCGGCGGCAGTGACGTGCGCACGGTCAGCGTTGTGCATGGTGCACAGTATTTATAGCCAAACAGCGGAAAAACGTCGGCGCAGGTGTTCGCAGTGCCCAATGGGGCACGAAAGCGGTGCAGCGGTGATACAAAGTGGATCAGTCGAACAGCGTGTGGGTGATTTCGCCGCGATGAAAGGCAAAGGCCGCTTCCAGATCGCTTTCGATGGTGCGCCCACGGGACAGCGGCGGCAGGTCATCCAGCGAGAAAAAACCGACGTCGGTGGTCTCGAACCCGGCCATGGGGGCCGCGTGGTCCGTTCGCTCACAGAGGAAATACAACTTGTAGAAGTCCCGCACATCCGGCCGGTACAAGCCTTTGGCCTTGTGGGTCACGCTGTAGAGGGCGCGCGCGGTTACCGTCAGCCCGGCTTCCTCGCGAATCTCCTTGACGATGTTTTCCGCCGCCGACAAACCGATATCGGCATAACCCCCCGGCAACGCCCAGCAGCCATCGGTGGCCTCGCGCACCAGCAGAATCCGCTCGCCTTCGATAACCGCACCGCGCACGTCGAGCATCGGGGTCGAATAGCGTTGCGCGAAATCCGGAACCAGCCCGGTGATGCGCTCCAGCGGCACGTTGCCCAGTTGCGCCAGCATGCTGTGGGCAATCTCGGCAATTTCTTTCAGGCGTTCACGCTCGAAATCGTCGGTGCAAAAGTGCAGCCCCGTAGAGGCCAACGCTTGCAAGCGCTTGGCCTGGGCCAGCCAGGTGTTTTCCATGGGAACCTCATGGGTGGGCCAGTGGTGTGCTGAGCGAAGGGTGCAATGGCGACCATAAAAAACCACCGCGAGGGTGGTTTTTTCAGATCGCTGGCTTACTCGCCGCGATAGATGCAACCGCTGGTGCAGGTTTCATGGATGCGAATCGCACTGAGTTCCGGCAGCAGGGGTTTGAGTTCAGTCCAGATCCATTTGGCCAGCACTTCGCTGGTGGGGTTTTCCAGGCCTGGGATGTCATTGAGGTAGTTGTGGTCGAGGCGTTCATAGAGCGGCTTGAAAATCGCCTTGATCTCCGAGAAGTCGCGAATCCAGCCGGTATGGGGGTCCAGGTCGCCGCTCAAGTGGATCGCCACCTTGAACGAATGCCCATGCAGGCGCCCGCACTTGTGGCCTTCCGGTACGTGGGGCAGGCGATGGGCGGACTCGAAGGTAAATTCTTTGAAGATTTCCACAGTATTTTTCAGCTCGGTCAGGTATCTGGCAGGCGGCGAGTTTAACAGCTTGATCCTGCGTCGCGCATACCGTCCCTCGTAGGGGTTGGGTCAGAGGGCCTGTAGGCGTTCGCCCAATCCGCCGTTATCGGCCAGTTGCAGAAACTCATCCCCCAATCGCCGGCTCTCGCTCATAGCGGTCTGCCAGTATTTGTTGCGGCTCGGGTCATCGCCCATGAAACGCTTGAAGTCGCTGCGGTCTGGCAGTTTGCCGTGGGGCAGACGGGCCAGGTAGTCCTTGGACGGCGCCAGCAGCAACACATCCTGCAAGCCTTGGGGATGGCTGCGTCGCCAAGGCAGGCCCTTGTCGAACCAGCCGGGAATGACCCGGTCGGTGAAGTGCGGGTACAGCACGATGTCGTCGCCGTGGTAGGGCAGGTCGAGGTGGTAGTCCAGCAGGCCGCCGTCGCGGTAGGTACCCGCGCCGGCACCGGGCAGGTCGCGCACGCCTTGCATCACCATGGGGATCGAGCCCGATGCCAGCAGCGCTTGGCGCAGGTTGCCCAGTTCCAGGTTGACGAAGCGCGAGGGGAAGTCCCGCAGCGCATGCACCGGCGGCGCCTGGCGCGGGTCGTGGATGATCAACCGTTCGAAGTGCCGCGCCAGCCTTGCGCGGCCGCGCAGGTTGTCGGCGATCACCGACGACAGGCCCAGCCCCAGGCGCCCGCGGTGGTCATCGGCGAGCAGGCCGTGGCTCTTGACCACCATGATGTTGAGGCGATAGTCGCGGTTGTCCAGCACCCGCGCATCGCGACCGGCCAGCAGGTCGTCGAGCATGCGCTCGCAACTGCGGCTGACCTCGGCCATGGTCACGCCTTTGGCAAAGCGTTGTTCGTTGTACAGGCGACCGAGGTCCAGCAGGCCTTGCACCGGGTCGGGCAGGCACGCGCTGGCAAACCGCCAGGAACCGATGGACGCGCCGATCAGTGCGCGCTCGCGGGGCGCGCGCGGCAGCCAGTCGCCGAACAGCGCCAGGTCCAGACCCTGGATTCCCAGGGCCTTGGGGCCGCCGGCCGCCCCTGGGAGGATGGCCACATCCGCAGGTGCAAGGCCTTGTTCGCGAATGCGCGCAAACGCGCGTTTGCCGGCCTTGAGCGTCAGGGCGGGGAACTTGATGTGGATGGCTGTCATACCGGTCTCTGTGAGCGCGAGCGGAGCAGTATAGAAAATCTCGCACGCTGTGGGAAAAGCGCCTGGCCTTGGATTGCCATAGTGGCAATTCAGCTTCAGTTAAGTTGCCGCCGCTACCGTGTCCGACGTAGGAAAAACATTGTGTAACGGAGACTTGTCATGAAACGCCTCACAGCTCCGGTTGCCGCCGTTATCATCGCCTCCACGGCGATCCAGGCTCAGGCGGTGGACGCCGACAAGCCGCTGACCGTGCCCGCCACTGTTACTATTGTCGCCTTCGATCAACTGCAAGCTGCGGCCCTGGCCCTGCATCCCGGCTCGACATTGCTGGATACCGACCTGGACGAGTCCTACGGCAAGTATGTCTATGAAGTCGAGTTGGAAGATGCCGACGGCATTGAATGGGAGATTGAATTGGACGCGCTCACCGGGCAGGTTCTCAAGAATCATCAGGATACGTAATGAAGGTAAATCTATGCGCCGGTGCTCGAGTAGCCTTGGTGTTCATGGCTTTCAGCTCTAGCCTGGCGGCCCGTGACCTCAACCAGGATGAAGCCTTGGCGTTGCGCCAGCAGGGTGTGATCCTGCCGCTGGAGCAGCTGTTGCAACAGGCCATGGCGCGCCATCCCGGTTCCCGCCTGCTGGAAGCCGAGCTTGAGAAAAAGCATGGCCAATATGCCTATGAAGTCGAGCTGGTGACCACCGACGGCGTAGTGCGCGAGATCAAACTGGATGCGAGCACCGGTGTGCTGATCAAAGACGAGGAAGACTGATGCGCCTGCTGCTGGTGGAAGACAACGTACCCCTGGCCGATGAACTGCTGGCCGGCCTGCAGCGCCAGGGGTATGCCGTCGATTGGCTGGCCGATGGGCGCGACGCCGCGTACCAGGGCCGCAGCGAGCCCTATGACCTGATCATCCTCGACCTCGGCCTGCCCGGTTTGCCCGGGCTCGAGGTGCTGGCGCAATGGCGTGCCGCTGCATTGGCCACCCCGGTGCTGGTACTTACCGCCCGCGATTCCTGGGCCGAGCGCATCGAAGGGCTCAAGGCCGGCGCCGACGATTACCTGAGCAAGCCGTTCCACCCGGAAGAACTGCACCTGCGCATCCAGGCATTGTTGCGGCGTTCCCACGGGCATGCCAACCAGCCCACCCTGCAAGCCGCCGGCCTGCACCTGGATGAAGGTCGCCAGTGCGTACTGCGCGACGACGAGGAGATCCAACTGACTGCGGCCGAATTCCGCCTGTTGCGCTATTTCATGCTGAACCCCGAACAAATCCTCTCCAAAAGCCACCTGGCCGAGCACCTGTACGACGGCGAGACCGAGCGCGATTCCAACGTGCTGGAAGTCCACGTCAACCACCTGCGCCGCAAGTTGGGCCGCAGCGTGATCGAGACCCGTCGCGGCCAGGGTTACCGGTTTGGCGCCAACCCGGCATGAAGTCGATTCAGCGACGCCTGAGCCTGGGCCTGATCAGCGTGATGGTGGTCGTCGGCGTGGTGCTGGCGCAGACCAGCCTGTGGTTGTTCGAGGCCGGTTTGCAGCGTTACCTGGAGGCGGGCCTGCGCGACGATGCCGAGAACCTGCTGGTGGCGCTGGTGCGTGGGCCCAATGGTGTGCAGTTGGATGAGCAGCGCCTGTCGCCGGCCTATCAGCGACCGTTTTCCGGGCATTATTTCCGTATCGATTTCGCCGACACCCACTGGCGCTCCCGCTCGCTGTGGGACCAGGAGTTGCCCCGGCTGCCCGAGGCCGGGCTCAAGGGCAATCTGCAACTGGGGCCCGAAGGCCAGCAATTGCTGGTGCTGCGCTCGGACTACAAGCGCTTCGGCCAGTCGATTTCCATCAGCGTGGCCCAGGACTACACCCCGGTGCGGGACAGCTTTCACCTGATGCGTCAGATCGGCCTGGTGCTGGGGCTGGCGGCGCTGTTGCTGGTGTTGATCCTGCAACGGATCACCGTGCGCCGCGCCTTGCGCCCGCTGGAAACCGCGCGCAACCAGATCGCCCAACTGCAACAGGGGCGGCGCTCGCAGCTCGACACCCAGGTGCCGCAGGAACTGGAGCCGCTGGTGGCCCAGATCAACCACCTGCTGGCCCACACCGAAGACAGCCTCAAGCGTTCGCGCAATGCACTGGGCAACCTTGGCCACGCCTTGAAGACGCCGCTGGCGGTGCTGTTAAGTGCGGCCTCCAGCGCGGCACTCAAGGACCACCCCGAACTGAGCAAGTTGCTGCGCGTCCAGCTGGAACAGGTGCAGCAACGCCTCAACCGCGAACTCAACCGTGCGCGCCTGGCCGGCGAAACCCTGCCCGGTGCCTTGTTCGACTGCGAAAAAGAACTGCCCGGCCTGCTGGCCACCTTGAATATGATTCACGGCGATCACCTGGACCTGAGCGACCACATCACCCCAGGCCTGCAACTGCCCTGGGATCGCGAAGACCTGCTGGAACTGCTCGGCAACCTGCTGGACAACGCCTGCAAATGGGCGGATGCCGAAGTGCGCCTGACGGTCAGCGAAACCGAAAGAAGCTATCTGTTGGCCGTGGAAGACGACGGCCCCGGCATCCCGGAAGCCCAGCGCGACCGGGTATTCAGCCGTGGTGCGCGCCTGGACGAGCAGACCGACGGCCATGGCCTGGGGTTGGGCATCGTGCGGGATATCGTCGAGGTGTGGGGCGGTGTGCTGCAGTTGCAGGAAAGTGAGTTGGGCGGGCTGAAAGTGCTGATCGAATTGCCCAGGCGTCGTAGCTGACACCCCGCAGATCAAGATGTGGGAGCAAGCCGCCTCCCACATTGGATGGTCTTCACGCTTTAGACGCGGAACTGGTCCATCAATCCCTGCTGCTGATTGGCCAGACTGTTCAACGCCTGGCTGACCCGCGCCGATTCATTGGCCTGTTCCGACAGTGACTCGGTCACGTCGCGAATGGTCGCCACGTTGCTGTTGATCTCTTCGGCCACCGCGCTTTGTTGTTCGGCGGCGCTGGCGATTTGCAGGTTCATGTCGCTGATCACCGTGACCGCCGCGCCGATCTGGCGCAGGGCCGTGACCGCTTCGCCGACTTGCTCGACGTTGCCCTGGGCCTGGCGATAGCTGTTGCCCATGGCGCCGACGACCTCTTCGGTGCCGCTCTGCAAGTGCTCGATGACCAGGCGGGTTTCTTCCACCGATTCCTGGGTGCGCCGCGCCAGGTTACGCACTTCGTCGGCGACCACGGCAAACCCGCGGCCGGCCTCACCGGCGCGGGCGGCTTCGATCGCTGCGTTGAGCGCCAGCAGGTTGGTCTGCTCGGCGATGCCGCGAATCACTTCCAGCACCGAACCGATCTTCTCGCTGTTGGCGGCCAGGCCTTCGACCTGGGCCATGGCGGTGCTCATGTCCGCGGCCAGGTGCCCGATGTTGGTGGTGGTGCGGTCGATCACCGTCAGGCCGTCGCGCGTGGCCTGGTCGGCATCGCGTGCAGCTTTGGCGGCCTGGGCGGCGCTGCGGGCCACGTCCTGGGCGGTGGCGCTCATTTCGTGGGATGCGGTGGCCACCTGGTCGACCTGGCGGTATTGCTGTTCCATGCCGGCGCTGGTTTCGGTGGCGATCGCGGCGGACTGGTCAGCGGTGCCACGGGCGTCCTGCACCGAACGTTTGACCTCGGCAATGATCGGTTGCAGTTTGTCCAGGAAGCGGTTGAACCAACCTGCCAGTTGGCCCAGTTCATCGTTTTTGTCATAGGCCAGGCGGCGGGTCAGGTCGCCTTCGCCGCTGGCGATGTCTTCAAGCATGTGCGCCACGCCCAGGATCGGCCGGGTCACGCTGCGCGCCATCAGCCACACCAGGATCAGGCCGATCACGGCGGCCAACAGGCCCAGGCTGAGTTCGAGCAGGGTGCCTCGGGTGTTGTCCGCGTCCATCTGGGCTTTCAGCGTTTCAGCGGGGCCCACCAGGACGCTTTCCGGCACATCCAGCAGCACGCCCCAGGGCTTGCCGTCGGGAATCGGTGCGAAGGGTGCCAGTATCTTAAGTTGATGGTTGGTGCGCAGGCTGCGGATGTGCGTACTGGCAGCCAGCGTGCTGAGCACCTGCGCGCCATTGACGGTGTCGACCTGGTCCAGGCGCTGGCTGAGTTTGCTCGCGTCCGCGCTGTAGCCGGCGAGCAAGCCGCTGGCGCTGAGGATACTGACCTGGGTCTGGCCGTCGTACAACTGCTGGCTGGCCCGTTGGGTAATGGCTTGCAGGCTGTCGAGTTTGATGTCTACCGCCAACGAGGCGATGAGTTTGCCGTTGACCATCAGCGGGAACACGATGCTGGTCATCAGCACGTTTTGCCCGTCGATCATAAAGAAGTAAGGTTCGATCACGCAGGGCTTGAGGGTCGTACGCGGGCAACTGAACCAAGCGTTGGCCGGCTCGCCGCTGGGTCCGACGCGGGTGTCGCTTATGTCGCTTTCGGGCAGTGCCATCGAGGTCAGTTTGCCTGGCGTCGGCTGTGACCAGTACAGGGCGAAGCGGCCTTTGTCGTTGCTGCCCAGCTCGGCCTGGTTGGCGAACAACTCATCCTTGGCGTCCAGCGCATTGGCTTCGAATACCAGGGACAGGCCGAGCAGGTCCGGGTTGGCCAGCAGTGCGGCCTTGACCTGGCGGGTCAGGTCCTCGCGGGTGTCGAAAGCGTCGAGGAAGCGCTTTTCCGCCTGTTCACGCAAGAACAGCACCTGGCGGGAAAAACCATGCCCATATTGGTAGGCGTCCATGAATTGCCGGCGGATGCCCAGCGCCTGCACTTCCCCTTGAGCCTCGATGCGCGCCTGGGCGGCTTCATCCAGCATCTGCATGCTCGAGGCTTTGACCTGCTCCGAACTCTGCGTCATGCGATACAGCGACAGCCCCACCAGCAAGGTCACGATTCCCAGCAGGCAAAGGCCGGCGAGCAAGGTGATTTTCCATTGAATGGACAGCTGTCTGAGGGACATCGAGGAGCATCCTTAACCTGAAAACACAGTGAGTCAGATTATCGGCTTCTTGAGGCGTTTCTTTATTGAGCGCCCTCGCCACAGGTTTTTTGACAGGCGGCCGCGCCTGCTGCAAAGTGCGCGCCCTCTAACAAGACCTCCTTCACGCCTGCACGCGAGCGGCCGTTTCCAATGGCTGCACGTGCGGGCATGCCTGTTTTTATGTTTTTGCTTGAGGTAACCATGATTAACGCAGTCATCGCCGCGGTCGGCACCATGCTGGTGCTCAGCCTGTCCCGCGTGCATGTAGTCATCGCCATCATTGTCGGCGCCCTGGTGGGCGGGCTGACCGGTGGCCTGGGCATCGAGGCCACGCTCAAGGCCTTCAACGGCGGCCTTGGCGGAGGTGCCACGGTGGCGTTGTCCTACGCGTTACTCGGCGCGTTCGCGGTGGCAATCGCCAAATCCGGCCTGGCCCACGCCCTGGCGGACAAGGCGCTGCTCCTGGTGGACCGCCAGGACGCCAGCGGCGGCGGTCATGTCAAATGGCTGCTGATCGGCCTGTTGTGGGTGGTAGCGATTGCCTCGCAGAACATCCTGCCGATCCACATCGCGTTCATCCCGCTGCTGGTGCCGCCACTGCTCTACGTGCTGACCAAGTTGCAACTGGACCGCCGCCTGATCGCCTGTGTGATGACCTTCGGCCTGATCACGCCGTATATGTTCCTGCCGGTAGGCTTCGGCAATATCTTCCTCAATCAGATCCTGCTGGCCAACGTGGCCAAGAGTGGCGTGGACGTCAGCCAGGTCAATGTCACCCACGCGATGGGCCTGCCCGCACTGGGCATGGTGGTCGGCCTGCTGGTGGCGGTGTTTGTCAGCTATCGCAAGAAGCGCGTGTATGACCTGGAGAAAATCGAGCGGGTCGAGCAGGTGGCGGTGCAGTACAACCCGCTGACGCTGCTGGTGGCCGGCGTGGCGATTGCCTCGGCGTTCATCATTCAGTTGTGGCTGGACTCGATGATCATCGGCGCCCTGGCCGGGTTCCTGATCTTCTCGGTCTCGGGCATCGTGCGCTGGCGCGACACCGACGACCTGTTCACCGAAGGCATGAAGATGATGGCGATGATCGGTTTCATCATGATTGCCGCATCGGGCTTTGCCGAAGTGCTCAAGGCCACCGGCGACGTGGGTTCGCTGGTGCAAGCCTCGGCGGCGTTCATCGGTCATAGCCGTGGCGTAGGCGCGTTGTTGATGTTGCTGGTGGGGCTTCTGGTGACCATGGGCATTGGCTCGTCGTTTTCCACGGTGCCGATCCTGGCGGCGATCTTCGTGCCATTGTGCGTGCAACTAGGGTTCAGCCCGCTGGCCATCGTGTGCATCGTCGGTACGGCCGGGGCATTGGGCGATGCGGGATCGCCGGCGTCGGATTCCACCCTGGGCCCGACCTCCGGCCTGAACGTCGACGGCCAGCACCACCATATCTGGGACACGGTGGTACCGACGTTCCTGCACTACAACATCCCATTGCTGGCATTCGGCTGGCTGGCTGCGATGACCCTCTGATGACGCCACTTACGTCAACGATAACGTGGAGCGCCAGATACTCAGCGTCGCTCTCGGGTTTTTCGCGAGCAAGCTTGCTCCTACAGGTTTGATGTGGTTGGCCGATAACCTCTTAAAGTCGCTATTAATAAGAGAGAAAAGCCATGCGTCTGAGTCTGAAGGCTAAAGTGCTGTCCCTTGCGGTCGTGCCGGTGTTGCTGTTTGCACTGGTGATCAGCCTGACGACCGTGTGGATTCTCCAGGGGCAAGCGCGCAACGAGGTGGATGAAACCCGCCAGCGGCTGCTCAACGACGCCAAGGCTACCCTGCAAGGTTATGTGGAGGTGGCCATGACCACCATCCAACCGCTCTACGACGCCGCTGCGCCGGGTGATACCGCCGTGCGGGCCGAGGTAGTCAAGCTGTTATCCAACACGAACTACGGCAAGGACGGTTACTTCTTCGGCTATGACTCCGAGACCATTCGTCTGTTCAAGGGCAACAGCCCCGATGGCGTGGGCAAGAGCTTCAAGGACAACCGTGACCCCAACGGGGTCTACGTCAACCGCGACCTGGTCAAGGTCGGCAAGGACGGCACCCACTACCTGCAATACAGCTCGACCCAGCCGGGGCAGACCGAACTGGTGCCGAAGATGGGCTATACCGAATACCTGCCGAAGTGGGACATGGTCATCGGCACGTCGGTGAACCTGGACGGTATCGAAGCCCAGGTGGCGGTGGTCGAGGCCAAGGTCGAGAAGCGCATGGAGGGCGTGCTGCTGAGTATCCTCGGCGTGGCCGTGGTCGTGGTGCTGGTACTGGCCGCCGTGGGCATGTTGCTGGCCAACACCTTCCTGCGTCCGCTGCACCTGATGAAAGCCAACCTTGACGATATCGCCGCCGGCGAAGGCGATTTGACCCGCCGCCTGGCCATCACCAGCCAGGACGAATTGGGCGACCTGGCGGGCGCGTTCAACCGCTTCGTCGACAAGATCCACAGCCTGGTGCGGCAGATCACCGAGATGACCGGCCAACTCACCGGTCTGGTCGGCCAGGTGTCCGATCAGGCACAGCGCTCGGAACAGGCCATGGAGCGCCAGCGCCATGAGACGGATCAGGTGGCCACCGCGATCAACCAGATGTCCTCCGCCGCCCAGGAAGTGGCGCGCAGCGCCCAGGGCGCCTCCGTGGCCGCCCAGCAAACCGATGTGGAAGGCCAGGCCGCCAAGCGCGTGGTGGCCGCCAGCATCGCGCAGATCCATGCACTGGTGAACGACATCCGCAGCAGCGGCGTGTCCCTCGACAGCCTGCAACAGGACGTGTCATCGATTGTCAGCGTGCTCGGTGTGATCCGTTCGATCGCCGAACAGACCAACCTGCTGGCGCTCAACGCAGCGATTGAAGCCGCGCGGGCCGGGGAGGCCGGGCGTGGGTTTGCGGTGGTCGCCGACGAGGTGCGTGCCCTGGCCAGCCGCACCCAGGCCAGCACCCAGGAAATCCAGGGCATGATCGACCGTCTGCAAAAAGGCACCGTAGCTGCCGTGGACGCCATGCGCCGTTCCAGCGATGCCGGCGACGGCACCTCGGCCCAAGCCAACGAAGCCGGTGCTTCGCTGGATACCATGGCGCAGCTGATTGGCACCATCAACTCGATGAACGCGCAGATCGCCAGCGCCGCCGAAGAGCAGACCGCCGTGGCCGAAGAGATCAACCGCAGCGTGCATCAGATTGCCGTGGCGGTGGACAGCGTTGCCGATGAAACCCAGTTGGGCGCCCAGACGTCCCGCAGCCTGGCAGACCTGGGCCAGCGCCTGCGCCAACTGGTGGGTCAGTTCAGGATCTAGGCCGTTCAGACATCGCGCATCAACAGGCCGAAGCGCAGATCCATTTCAGCCGGCAAGGGCACGTACACCGTGTGCCCGTCCCCCGGCGCCACCTCGATGGCTTCACCCTTGGCGTTGTGCAGGGTGGCCAGATCGAAGTGGAAGTTGCCGGCGGGGGTCATCAATTCCAGGTGATTGCCCACCGCAAAGCGGTTCTTCACCTTGACCTCGGCCAGCTCGCCGCGACGCTCGCCGGTCAATTCGCCGACAAACTGCTGACGCTCCGAGACTGAACTGCCGTTCTGGTAGTTCTGGTATTCGTCGTGCACATGCCGGCGCAGGAAACCTTCGGTGTAGCCACGTTGGGCCAGGGATTCCAAGTCGGTCATCAAGTTGCGGTCAAATTCGCGACCGGCCACCGCGTCGTCGATCGCCTGGCGGTACACCTGGGTGGTGCGCGCGCAGTAGAAGTGGGACTTGGTGCGGCCTTCGATCTTCAGCGAGTGCACGCCCATGTGGGTCAGGCGCTCCACGTGCTGCACGGCGCGCAGGTCCTTGGCATTCATGATGTAGGTGCCGTGCTCGTCTTCGAACGCGGGCATTTGTTCGTCGGGGCGGTTGGCTTCCTGCAGTAGGAACACCTGATCGGTGGGCGCGCCGATGCCCAGGGTCGGCTCCGGCTGGTATTGCTGGACGATATCGCCGGTGGAGTTTTCCACCGCGGGGGTGGCTTGGTATTTCCAGCGGCAGGCATTGGTGCAGGTGCCCTGGTTGGCGTCGCGCTTGTTCATGTAGCCCGAGAGCAGGCAGCGCCCGGAATAGGCCATGCACAGGGCCCCGTGCACAAACACTTCCAGCTCCATGGCCGGCACCTGCTGACGGATTTCGCCGATCTCCTCCAGAGACAATTCCCGCGACAGAATCACCCGGCAGATCCCTTGCAGTTGCCAGAACTCCACGCTGGCCCAGTTCACGGTGTTGGCCTGCACCGACAGGTGGATCGGCATCTGCGGGAAGTGGCGGCGCACCAGCATGATCAGCCCAGGGTCGGACATGATCAGCGCATCCGGGCCCATGGCGATGACGGGGGCGAGGTCCTTGAGGAAGGTCTTGAGCTTGGCGTTGTGCGGCGCGATGTTCACCACTACATAGAAGCGCTTGCCCAGGGCGTGGGCTTCCTGGATACCGAGCGCCAGGTTGGCGTGGTCGAACTCATTGTTACGCACGCGCAGGCTGTAGCGCGGCTGGCCGGCGTAGACCGCATCGGCGCCGTAGGCGAAGGCGTAGCGCATGTTTTTCAAGGTGCCGGCGGGGGCGAGCAGTTCGGGAGCGAGAATAGGCGGCATGGTCGGCACTTGGGGCAAAAGTGCGGCAGGGTAGGGCAAGCCGGCGAGGGTTTTATTGATCTGGGTCTACGCTTGTCACAAAAGATGGCACTTCACAGGGTTCGCGGCGGACTAAGCACCAGGGTGCGCACATGCACCTTGCTTTCCTGACATGGACCGGACATGAATCAAACCAACCTGCAATTCAAAACCCTACTGTTATTGCTGATGCTGGTGACCATCGCCTTTATCTGGATATTGCTGCCGTTCTATGGCGCGATGTTCTGGGCGGTGATCCTCGGCATCATCTTTGCCCCGATGCAGCGCCGCCTGCAGACGAAAATCGGCTGGAACCGCAACCTCACCTCCCTGACCAGCTTGATGGTGTGCCTGGTCATCGCGATTCTGCCGGTGATCATTACCAGCGCCCTGCTGGTGCAAGAGGGGGCCACGCTCTACAAGAACGTCGAGAGCGGCAAACTCGACGTCGCCGGTTATATCGAGCAGTTCAAGAACTTCCTGCCGCCGTACTTCCAACACCTGCTGGACCGCTTCGGCATGGGCAACCTGGAAGGGTTGCGGGAAAAGATCGTCAAGAGTGCCATGCAGGGCAGTCAGTTCTTCGCCACGCAGGCGTTCAGCTTCGGCCAGGGCACGTTTGATTTTTTGGTGAGCTTTTTCATCATGCTGTATCTGTTGTTCTTCCTGTTGCGCGATGGCCCGGAACTGGTGCGCAAGGTGCGCACGGCGGTGCCCCTGGCCGAGCCGCAGAAGCGCCGGTTGCAGCTCAAGTTCAATCGGGTGGTGCGCGCGACGGTCAAGGGTAACGTGCTGGTGGCCGTGACCCAGGGCGCGCTCGGCGGTTTGATCTTCTGGTTCCTGGACATTCCCAGTGCATTGCTCTGGGCGGTGCTGATGGCGTTTCTGTCGCTGCTGCCGGCGGTGGGCGCAGGCATTGTCTGGGGCCCGGTGGCCGCCTATTTCCTGTTGAGTGGTTCAACCTGGCAGGGCGTGGTGCTGGCGTTGTTCGGTGTATTCGTGATCGGCCTGGTGGACAACGTGCTGCGCCCGGTGCTGGTGGGCAAGGACACCAGGATGCCGGACTACCTGATCCTGATCTCGACCTTGGGCGGGCTGTCGGTATTCGGCCTCAATGGGTTCGTGATCGGGCCGCTGGTGGCGGCGTTATTCATGTCGAGCTGGGCGCTGTTTGTCGAAAGCAAGCCGCGGGTCAAGCTGCCGTTGCCACGAATCTCAGGCATGGAGCCTGAACCTTGAGGCCTGTTGCAGCTGTTTTTTGGCGGCGCAAAGGGACGTGAGCGGGCCGCTGATGGTCTCGCCATCGCTCACCAGGTACCAGCAGGCGAGCAAGCCCAGCTCACGCAAAGGGGCGGGGACGGCGCTGCCGATGACGGACATGATCTGGACAGTGGGCATAAGGACCTCCAATGGCTATGGAGGTCACCTTACGGGAGGGGCGGCGTGTAGGAAAAATCACCAGTCTTGATAGTCGACATCGACGCCAAGCGTCATTCCACCACATGATCGAGCATGTTCACGACTTCCTGCTCGCTGAGCAGGCCTTTGAGCACCAGGTTTTCCGTCAGCAGCGCAAGGAATTTGGCGCTGCGATGGCCTTCCAGGTGCTTGAGTTCGGTGAGCGCGCTGTAGACCTTGCCGGACGTACAGAGGCCAGCGGTGCGGTGCGGGTTTTGTGTGGGCATGGTCAGTCGTCCTTATTGTATGGGGCGGACAGGCTCAAGAATGGGCGTGTGTCGTGACGCAAACATGACAGCGCGAGCCCCGAGCAGGCAAGTAGACATTGGTGTCAATAATGTGGGATTGGACCCGCGGCATTGTCCTCATTGCGACCCTGGCGCGATCAATCCGGACTTCGCGCGCAAAAAAAGGCCTCGCGCGAAGGCGAGGCCTGTTTCATGCAGGACGATGGCCGGTTACCAGCCGCGACCGTAGTAGCCGTGGGGAGGGCCATAGTAGCCACGCGGTGGGCCGTAATAGACCGGCGCCGGGCGGTAATACACCTGCTGCTGTACATACACCGGTGGTGGCGGGGCGTAATACACAGGCGGCGGCGCGGCATAGACCGGCTGCGGTTGCACATACACCGGCTGCTGCACATAGACTTCCCGGGGCTGGTTGGCCACCACGGAACCTACGACGGCGGCGCCGACCAACGCACCCAGGACGGCCGGGCCACCCCACCCGCCACCACCGTGGGCGGAAGCTTGGCCTGCCATAGCGAGTGCACCGATAAGCAAGGCGATCTTGGGGATTTTACGAATCATGGTCATTCCTCGGTTAGCCCCTGCGCTTGTGGTCTGCAATCAATAGACTCAAGTAATGTCGCGGGGATACTTTTAAGACAACGTATTTCTGAAAAACAGCACGGGCGATAGGTAAAGGTTGTGTAAGGTCTGTACCGATTTGCTTACTCAAAGGAGTTATCCATGCAGATGCACCCCAACAAGGACACTCAACTATGCATGTCACTGTCGGCGCGCCCCGGAAATTTCGGCCTGCGTTTTCATAATCATCTGTACGAACAGCTGGGTCTGAATTTTTATTATAAAGCGTTCAGCAGCCGGGATTTGCCCGGCGCGATAGGTGGCATCCGCGCGTTGGGCGTGCGGGGTTGTGGGGTTTCCATGCCTTTCAAGGAAGCGGCCATTGCCTTAGTGGACGAACTCGACGATTCGGTTCAAGCCATCGACTCCCTGAACACCATCGTCAACACCGATGGTCATCTCAAGGCCTACAACACGGACTACATCGCGGTCGAACAACTGCTGAAAAAACACGCGGTGCCCAAGGCATCGACGTTCGCCCTGCGTGGCAGCGGCGGCATGGCCAAAGCCGTGGCCAGTGCGCTGCGCGATGGCGGTTATGCCAACGGCGTGATCGTGGCGCGCAACGAAGCGGCAGGCCGGGCATTGGCGCAGAATCTCGGGTACGAATGGCAGGCGGACTTGGGTGACCTGCGCCCGCAGATGCTGGTCAACGTGACCCCCATCGGCATGACCTGCGGGGCCGAGGCGGATGCGCTGGCGTTCGAGGCAGATGCCGTGGATACCGCGGATACGGTGTTTGATGTGGTGGCGATTCCCGCCGAAACGCCGCTGATCGTGCGGGGGCGGGCGCAAGGCAAGCGGGTGATTACCGGGCTGGAAGTCATCGCGATTCAGGCATTGGAGCAGTTTGTGCTCTACACCGGCGTGCGGCCGACCCAGGAACAGTTCGAAAAAGCCGTGGCCTTCGCCCGCGCGTAAGCGCGTTTTTCTGTAGGAGCGAGCTTGCTCGCGAAAATCGTCAACCTTACCGCGTTAAACCTGGCCCCCCACGGCACTCTCAGGTCCAACGCGAACAGGTTCGCTCCTGCAGAGGCTCTATTCCAGGCGCGCCAGCCGCTCTTCCAGGGCTGCAATCCGGGCTTCCAGTTCTTCAATGCGTTCAATTGAAACGCCACCGGCCCCACGCTCCACCGGACTCCCTCGCGCCGCAATAATCGCCTCGATATCCGCCGGGTCCCCCAGCGCATGGGTATAGCGATCTTCCCGCTGCCCCGCCTGGCGCGGCACCAACAGTGCCAGCCCCCGGGCAATCAGGCGCTCCAATTGATGCCCCACCTGCTCGGCATCTTCAAAATCGTGCATACGCCCGCTGCGGGTCAGCAACTCATTGACCGTCTGCGGGCCACGCAAGAACAGCAGGCCCGTCAGGATCACCTGGGCCGGCACCAGTTCCAGCGCCTTGTCGACCCGATGTTCCCAGCGGTCGGCGCGGCTGCCCATCACCAGGCGGGTGAAGCCCTGGCTTTCCAGCGCACGCAGGCTTTGGCCGACCTGGCCCTGGCTCAAGTTCATCACCGGCTCGCGACTGGTCTTCTGGTTGCAGGCCAGTACCAGGGCATTGAGGGTCAGTGGATAGGTTTCCGGGTTGGTCGCCTGTTTTTCGATCAGGCAGCCCAGGATGCGGATTTCCGTGCTGTTCAGGCGCGGCTCAGGGGTGTCGGTGTCGTGCTCGGCGGTCATCGCGCTTTCCCTATGCAGTGAAGGCCACTAGCCTAATCCTGAAAAAATAAAAGACAAGCGGCGGGCAGGGCTATAATCGCCGCTGGTTCCAACCCTGCCATTACCGATGAGACTGCCATGACTATTTCCCTGTACGCCGCCTCCATCCCCGTCTTCAAGCAGATGCTCACCGCCCTGAGCGGTGTGTTGAGCAAAGCCGAAGCCCACGCCACCGCCAAGAACATCGAACCCAACGCCCTGCTGCAGGCGCGCCTGTTCCCGGACATGTTCCAACTGGTTCGCCAGGTGCAGATCGCCGTCGACTTCGCCAAAGGCGTTTCCGCGCGCCTGGCCGAGATCGAAGTGCCGAAATACGACGATACCGAAGTGACCTTCGCCGACCTGCAAGCGCTGATCGCCAAGGTTCTGGCATTCATCGACACCATCAAGCCCGAGCAAATCGACGGCAAGGAAGGCATCGAGATCATCACCCGCCCAGGCACCCCGAAAGAGAAGCGCTTCAGCGGCCAGTCCTACCTGCTGACCTACGGTCTGCCGCAGTTCTTCTTCCACGTCACCACCGCATACGCCTTGCTGCGCCACAACGGTGTGGAAGTGGGCAAGCGTGACTATATGGGCGCGTTCTAAGCACCCAGGCACAAAAAAGCCCGGGGCCGCTCTGCAGCGAACGACCCCGGGCTTTTTTTCGCCTGGCGTTTAAGCCAGCCGCTCTTCCTTGCCCAGGCACGCGGCCGCTGTAAACAACACGTCGGTGGACGAGTTGAGCGCGGTCTCTGCCGAATCCTGCAGCACACCGATGATGAAACCGACGGCGACCACCTGCATGGCGATTTCGCTGGGAATGCCAAACAGGCTGCACGCCAGGGGGATCAGCAGCAGCGAACCACCGGCCACGCCCGACGCGCCGCACGCGCAGATGGCCGCGACCACGCTGAGCAGCACGGCGGTGGGCAGGTCGACGGCAATGCCGAGGGTGTGCACGGCCGCCAAGGTCAACACGGTGATGGTGATCGCAGCACCGGCCATATTGATGGTGGCGCCCAATGGGATCGACACCGAGTAGGTGTCTTCATGCAGGCCCAGGCGTTTGCTCAAGGCCAGGTTCACCGGGATGTTCGCTGCCGAGCTGCGGGTAAAGAAGGCAGTGAGGCCGCTTTCGCGCAGGCACATCAGCACCAGCGGGTAGGGGTTGCGTCGCAGTTTCCAGAACACGATGGCCGGGTTGATCACCAACGCAACAAACAACATGCAACCGATCAGCACCAGCAGCAGGTGGGCGTAGCCGAGCAGGGCGCCGAACCCGGAGGTGGCCAGGGTCGAGGCCACCAGGCCGAAAATGCCCAGGGGCGCGAAGCGGATCACTACGCGCACAATCAGGGTCACGCCGTTGGACAGGTCGTCGAGTACGGTGCGGGTGGTTTCGCCGGCATGGCGAATGGCGATGCCCATGCCGATGGCCCAGGCCAGGATGCCGATGAAATTGGCATTCATCAGTGCGCTGATCGGGTTGTCGACCACGCTGAGCAGCAGGTTTTGCAACACCTCGCCGATGCCGCCGGGGGCGCTGACGGTCAAGTCATGGGTAGCCAGCACCAGCGCCGAGGGAAACAGCGTGCTGGCGACCACGGCGACCACCGCCGCGGCGAAGGTGCCGAGTACGTACAGGAACAGGATCGGGCGGATATGGGTTTCCTGGCCGTGTTTATGATTGGCGATCGACGCCATGACCAGCACAAACACCAGGATCGGTGCCACGGCCTTGAGCGCCGTGACGAACATCTTGCCGATAAACGCCGTGGCCCTGGCGGCCTCGGGCAGCAGCAGGGCCAGCAGGATACCGGCCATCAGGCCGATGACGATTTGCGTGACCAGGCTGACGCGCGCCAGTCGTTGCAGGAGGGAAGGGGCAGCAGTCATAAACGTTGTCTCGGATTTTTTTAATAGGGCGAAGCGATGCATGAAGAGCAGGGGGTATAGCGTGAAGGGCGCGGAGTCTAACACGCTGTAGGACGCGTCCCGATTACTGCGGCATCCCGTCACCCGCATGGGTGGCCTTTCGCCAAAGCCGGACATGTTCTGTTAAGATTCTCGCCTCTCATCTTTCCTATTCGTCAGCGGGCCCTTCGGGCTGTCGCTGATGTCGTTGTTTCTGGAGTTTTCATGTTGTTTCCCATCCTGCTGCTGTCGGCCGCCGGCTTTACCGTGCTGACCACGGAATTCATCATCGTCGGCCTGCTGCCGTCCATCGCAAGGGACCTGAACGTCAGTGTGTCCCAGGCCGGACTGTTGGTGACCCTGTTCGCGTTTACCGTGGCAGCCTTCGGGCCGTTTCTGACGGCGTACTTCGCCCGTTTCCCACGCAAGCGCCTGTTTATCAGCATCCTGATCCTGTTCGGCGTGGCCAACAGCGTGGCGGCACTGGCGCCGAATATCTGGGTGATGGCCTTGGCACGGTTGATCCCGGCCTTGGGCTTGCCGGTGTTCTGGGCCCTGGCCAGTGAAACGGCGGTGGATATCGTCGGCCCCGAATACGCCGGGCGCGCCATTGAGAAGATCGGCTTCGGCATCGTCTGCGCCACGGTGTTCGGTATTCCGGTGGGGACGCTGATTTC
This sequence comes from Pseudomonas extremaustralis, assembly GCF_900102035.1. Lineage (NCBI taxonomy): Bacteria > Pseudomonadati > Pseudomonadota > Gammaproteobacteria > Pseudomonadales > Pseudomonadaceae > Pseudomonas > Pseudomonas extremaustralis. The sequence continues at coordinate 2,598,673 of NZ_LT629689.1, read as the reverse complement.
CGATATGTTCGGCTGGCGCACGGCGTTTGCCATCCTCGCGGTGGTGGCATTGGTCAAGGCCCTGCTGCTGTTCATCTACCTGCCGGTGACCACCCCGAAGAATGTTCAGGTGACGTTGCGCTCGCAGTTCAAGATCCTGCGCAACCCGCTGATGCAGGGGCATATCCTGCTGTCGATCCTGGTATTCAGCGGCATGTTCACTGCTTACACCTATCTGGCGGACATCCTTGAGCGCCTGGCCGGCTTCGACGGCACCCTGGTTGGCTGGTGCTTGATGGGGTTTGGCGCGGTGGGGCTGATCGGCAACTCCCTGGGCGGGCGCGCGGTCGATCGTCACCCGCTGATCGCCTCCATGGTGTTCTGCGGTTTCATGATCGCGGGCATGGTTGCGCTGGTGCCGGCGATTCATTCCACTGTCGGGCTGGCGGCGGCAATGGCCGTGTGGGGCGTAACCCAGGCGGCGATGTTCCTGGTCAGCCATGTTCGGTTGATGAAGGCAGCACCCCATGCGCCGGCATTCGCCGCGTCGTTGAATATTGCCGGCGGAAACCTCGGTATTGGTCTGGGGGCTTTGGTTGGAGGGCATGTGATCGACACCTTGGGCCTGGAAAGTCTGGGGTTGGCGGCCTCGGGGTTTATCCTGGTGTCGATCCTGCTGGCGCTGTGGCTGATGAGCGCCAAGCAAGTGGTTGCCTCCAACGCCTGAGCCCTCAGGGCAGGTCGGTAAACAACTCGCGTCGCGCCCCTTCGGTGATCGCCACGATGCCGGGATGCTTGACCCTGCGCTCCACCGAGATCGCGTAGAACGATTCGGTTACGGCAAGGGTCTGGCCAATCAGCACCACGCCATACTGGCGCACCACCTCGTCGGCGATCACGCTGGGGGCGATGAAGATCCCGCTGCCGGATTGACCAAACGCCTGCATCAAGGCGCTGTCGTCGAACTCGCCGATGATCTTCGGTTGGATCTGCTGCTCCGCGAACCAGCGCTGCAAGCGGCTGCGTACCACGGTTTCCGCGCCGGGGATCAACAGTGGCGCGCCGTGCAGGCACTGTGGGAAATCTCCGGCATACCTGTCCGCCAATGCCGGCGTGGCGAAAAAGCTGATGCCACATTCCCCCAGCTTCTGGCTGTAGCCCTTGATGTCCAGGTGGCTGGGCATCGGGCTGTCGGAAATCACCAGGTCCAGGCGTTGGATCGCCAGGTCGGCCAATAAACGTTCGAGTTTGTCTTCACGGCAGGTGATGCGGATCGGCTCGCTCAACTCCATGGTCGGTGCGATCAACCGGTAGACGATGGACTTGGGCACCACATCCGCCACCCCGACCCGGAACAGGATCTGCTGTTCATTGGGTTGTGCACGGAGCATCGCCTCCAGCTCGTTGCCGGTCTGGAACATCTGCTCGGCATAGGGCAGGGCCTGGCGCCCGGCTTCGGTGAGTTCAAGTTGGCGGCCGACCCGTTGAAACAGCGCAATGCCATAGGTCTGCTCCAGCAGGCTGATCTGCCCGCTGATGGTCTGGGGCGTGAGGTTCAATTGCTCACAGGCGCGCACGATGCTGCCGGTCTTGGCCACCACCCAGAAGTAATGCAGTTGTCGGTAATTGAGCATGAAAGGTAACACTTCGTAAAAGTCGAAGTATACGCGAGAAAAATACGAATTTTTCTGAACTGTTCGCCTGCATAGAATGCCTCGCTATCGCGGGGCCACTATCTGGACCCAATGGTTCTAACGAGGAAAACATCATGAAACTCAATTCCCTGGGCGCGGCATCGTTGCTTGCGCTTTCATTAATGGTGATCAGTGGTTGCGACCAGGTCGAAAAAAGCGCGCAACAGGTGTTGGGCAAGGCCACCGAGTCGGCCAAGCAAGCGATCGACGAGACCCACAAGGCTGCCGAGCAGGCATTGAGTGAAGCGACACAAGGCCTGATCAGTCCACAGAAAAAGGATGATCAGGAACAAAACGAGTCTGGATCGAACAGCAAAGAAGCCTAATCTCCCAGCACAACGTCAGGACTGACCTATGGACTACCTTTTACAACTGGCCGCCAGCCCCACCGCCTGGGTTGCACTGGCCACCTTGATCGTCATGGAAATCGTGCTGGGCATCGATAACCTGATCTTTATCTCGATCCTCACCAACAAGTTGCCGGAGCAGCATCGGGCCAAGGCACGGCGCATCGGTATCAGCATGGCGTTGGTGTTGCGCCTGGGCCTGTTGAGCACCATCGCGTTCATCGTGCAGTTGACCACACCGGTGTTCGAAATCTTTGGCCAGGCGTTTTCGTCGAAGGACATGATCCTGATTGCCGGCGGCCTGTTCCTGGTGTGGAAGGCCACTACCGAGATCCATCACAGCATGGACCCGGAGCCAGAAGAAAAGGTCAGTACCAGCAAGGTCGTCACGATTGGCTTTGCCGCGGCCATCGGGCAGATCCTGATGCTCGACCTGGTGTTCTCCATCGACAGCATTATTACCGCCGTGGGCATGACCGAGCACTTGCCGATCATGATCATCGCCGTGGTGGCCTCGGTCATCGTGATGCTGGTGGCGGCCGAACCGCTGGCCAAGTTCATCAATGACAACCCGACCGTGGTGATGCTGGCCCTGGGCTTCCTGATCATGATCGGTATGACCCTGATCGCCGAAGGCTTCGGCGCCCATGTGCCAAAAGGCTACGTGTATGCGGCCATGGCGTTCTCGGCGGCGATCGAGTGCCTGAACATCGCCCGGCGCAACCGGCACAAGCGTTTGCTGGCCGCCCGTCAGTAATCGCTGAAACCCAAAAGCCGGCTGTGCTCGCAAGAGCCCAGCCGGCTTTTTGCTGTCTGTTAGAATCCCTGCACTTGATAGCTTGAGGTCCACCATGAACGAGCCGATTCGCCTTACCCAGTACAGCCACGGTGCGGGGTGCGGTTGCAAGATTTCACCCCAGGTCCTGGAAGTGATCCTCGCCGGCAGCGGCGCGCAGAACCTCGACCCCAACCTGTGGGTGGGCAACGCCTCACGGGACGACGCAGCGGTCTACGCTATCGATGACGAACGTGGCGTGGTTTCCACCACGGACTTTTTCATGCCGATCGTCGATGACCCTTTCGACTTCGGCCGCATCGCCGCCACCAACGCGATCAGCGACATCTATGCCATGGGCGGCGACCCGCTGATGGCCATTGCTATTCTTGGCTGGCCGGTCAATGTGCTGGCGCCGGAGGTTGCCCGTGAAGTGATCCGTGGTGGCCGCTCGGTGTGCGACGAGGCCGGGATTCCCCTGGCGGGCGGCCATTCCATCGACGCCCCCGAGCCCATCTTCGGCCTGGCCGTGACCGGCATCGTGCAAAAACGCCATATGAAGCGCAACGACACCGCCACCGTCGGCTGCCGCCTGTACCTGACCAAGCCCCTGGGCATCGGCATCCTCACCACCGCCGAAAAGAAGGGCAAGCTGCGCGAGGCGGATATCGGCCTGGCCCGTGACTGGATGTGTACCCTCAACAAGCCAGGCAGCCGTTTCGGCAAATTGACCGGCGTGACGGCAATGACCGACGTCACCGGTTTTGGCCTGCTGGGCCACCTGGTGGAAATGGCCGACGGCAGCGGGGTGACAGCGCGCATTGAGTACGCCAAAGTCCCACGCCTGCCGGGGATCGAGGACTACTTGGACCAGGGCTGCATGCCCGGCGGCACTTTGCGCAACTTCGACAGCTACTCAAGCAAAATCGGGCGCCTGCAGGAATTGCACAAACGCGTACTGTGCGACCCGCAGACCAGCGGCGGCCTGCTGGTCGCCGTGACCCCCGAAGGCGACGCCGAATTTCACGCCGTGGCCCGCGAGCTGGGCCTCAACCTCGAGCCTATCGGCGCATTGGTTGAACGACAGACCCACGCGGTAGAGGTGTTTTGATGGCAACTGACATCACCGACTACCGCGACATCTTCCTCAACGACCGGCCGATGATGGATACCCGCGCGCCGGTCGAGTTCACCAAGGGCGCCTTCCCAGGCGTGATCAACCTGCCGTTGATGACCGATGACGAGCGTCAGCGGGTCGGCACCTGCTACAAGCAGCAGGGCCAGCAAGCCGCCATCGTGCTGGGCCATGAACTGGTGTCCGGGACGATCAAGGCCGAGCGTATCGAGCAATGGGCGCGGTTTGCCCAGGCCCATCCCGACGGTTACCTGTATTGCTTTCGCGGCGGGCTGCGCTCGCAGATCGTGCAGCAATGGCTGAAGACCGACGCCGGCATCGAATACCCCCGGGTGGGCGGTGGCTACAAAGCCATGCGCACCTTTTTGTTGGACACCGTGGAGCACGCCACTGCGCAATGCGACTTCGTGCTGCTGGGCGGCATGACCGGCACTGGCAAGACCGAAGTGCTCGGCCAACTGCACAACGCCCTGGACCTGGAAGGCCATGCCAACCACCGAGGCTCCAGTTTCGGCAAGCGGGCCACGGCACAGCCGTCCATCATCGACTTTGAAAACCGCCTGGCGGTGGACCTGCTGAAAAAGCGCGCGGCGGGCATCGAGCAGTTCGTGGTCGAGGATGAAAGCCGCATGATCGGCAGTTGCGCGCTGCCGTTGCCCTTGCACAAGGGCATGCAGACTTTTCCCATGGTGTGGTTGGAGGACAGTGTCGAAGGTCGCGTCGAGCGTATCCTGCGCGATTATGTCGTCGACCTGTGCGCGGAGTTCATCGACGTGTTTGGCGAGCAGGGCCAGGTTTTATTTGCCGAGCGTCTGACCCAGAGCCTGGCCAATATCCACAAGCGCCTGGGCGGTGAACGCTTCCAGCGCTTGCAGGCGATTCTGCTGCAGGCCCTGGCAGAACAGGCGCGCAGCGGCGCAGTGGACCTGCATCGCGCCTGGATTGAAGGGCTTTTGCGCGAGTACTACGACCCGATGTACGCCTTCCAACGGCAAAGCAAAGGCGCACGGATCGAGTTTGCGGGAGAGCAGGGCGCCGTGATGGCGTATTTGCGCGAGCGCGCCCTGATCAGAGGATAAACGCCCCGATCAACCCGCAAACCACGCCCATCAGCATGGTCAACCCGGCCACCGTCACCAGCACCCGCGCGTCGAAATCCTTGCGCAGCATCAGCAGCGACGGCAGGCTGACGCTGGGCAGGGTCATGAGTAGGGCGACGGCCGGGCCGGTGCCCATGCCCAGGGTCATCATGGTTTGTACGATAGGAATCTCTGCCGCTGTCGGAATCACAAACAGCGTGCCGACAATGGCCAGCGGTACCAGCCATATCAGGTTGTCGGCCATCGCCCCGTCCACATGGGGAAACAGCCAGACCCGCGCCGCGCCGAGGATCAGCACCGCCAGGATATAGATCGGGATGGTGCTCCAGAACAGCTGCCACAGGGTGCGCAACCAGCGACTGAAAAACGGTTGCGATTCGACGGTACTGACCTCGGCCACCGCGTCCAACGCCGCTTCCGGTACTTGTTCAGGCCGGGCAATGCGCTGTGCCACCAGGGACACGCCCACCACCAGCACGATTCCCGCCACCAGCCGCAGGGCGGTAAAGCCCCAGCCCAGCACGAACCCCATGAACACCAGGGTCGCGGGGTTCAGCACCGGGTTGGCGATCCAGAACGCCAGCGCCGCGCCTACAGATACCTGTTGGCGCCGCATGCCCGCCGCCACCGGCGCCGCACAGCAACTGCACATCATCCCCGGCAAGGCGAACAGTCCACCGCGCAGGGTCGAGCCCAGCCCGGCGCGGCCGAACAGGCGCAGCAACCAGTCACGGGGAATCAGCACTTGCAGCAGCGAGCCGAGGATCACCGCCAGCACCGCAGCCTTCCAGATCGCCAGGAAATACACCTGGGCATAGGCCAGCGCCGCAGCCAGTGGCGAGCTTTGTTGGTCGTTGAGAATCGACGCGCCGATGCTGTGGTTATCGGCCGCCACAAATGCCTTGAAGTAGTACGGCGACCATTTCACGTAATAGAGGCCGACGCAGGCGACTATCAGGAACAACGCTGGTTTCCACCAGAACGACCAGCCCCGGACGGGCTGGGTGGAAGTGAGGTTGGGCATGATGAGCGTCCGCAGATGAGTCAATAGCGGCGCATCATACGCTGTCAGCGCTCGACACTCACCTGCGTCGCTTCAGGGCAGGTTTCTTCACCATGGTTCAAGCCCTGCTTGTAGTTGCGGCTCAGCAACGAGGCCTTGCCGTTGTGCCAGGTCAGCGTCAGCACATACAGGGTGTCGTAGTCGCTGCCGGACCAGTCGGCGGTGATGGTGTGCTTTTCGCCCGATGCTTCGCTGGCCACCTTGTTGATCAGCTCCGGCAGATAGCCGTGGGACCAGGCGGTGTAGATGATGGCGTTGTGGTACTTGTTTTCGACGAGTTCGTCAGCGAGGGCGCTGGTGTCATTCGCGGAAAACTTGATGTTCACCGGCAGGCCCAGCTTGATGGCGCTGGGGCTGATGGTCATCAGGGGGCGAATGTAGCTGTATGAGTTGTCCTGCTCGCCCTCCTCGACATTGCGCGTCGGGTTGGCAGCGAAGACGAAGTTGGCCTTGCCGAACTTTTCCGGCAATACCGTGGCCAGGTTCATTGCCCGGTTGAGCCCCTGGCAATTGAGTTGGCCCAGGCCACCGGCGGGTTTTTCACCATGGCGCAGGAACACCAGGGTTTGCACGCCGTCCACCGGTTCGGCGCGGCTGGAGCGTGACTCCAGGGCCAGGCCGATGGCGCCGCCAACCAGCAATAGGGGCAACATGAAGTAGCAATAGCGTTTCAGGCGCGGCGCAAGGCTCAGAGGCTTGATTGTCATTAGTTGGGAGCCTTCAGTGCTTCGGATGAGGGTAGACAAGCCCGGCCCCAGTCACGCCAATGGCGTTCTGCGGTATTCCCTGTCGATCGAGCGAGGTACCTCCTTTCACCGTCAGTGCGCACTTGAGAGTGTGCATGGGCCCATTGGTTCGCCCACGCGGGACATTAGTCCGCGGATGTTGCGTATTGATGACTCATGCAGGACCTAGGACAGATGGCTATCATGACGGCTTTACGCCAAGGGACATCTCGATGAATCCAATCGCCGCCTTCCCGATCAACAGTAAATGGCCCGCCCAGCATCCGGAGCGCCTGCAACTGTACTCGCTGCCTACGCCCAATGGGGTAAAAGTCTCGATCATGCTCGAAGAGCTGGGCCTGCCCTATGAGGCCCACAAGGTCAGTTTCGAGACCCAGGACCAGTTGTCCCCCGAGTTTTTGTCCCTGAGCCCCAACAACAAAATCCCCGCGATCATCGACCCCGATGGCCCCGGCGGCCAGCCGTTGGCGTTGTTCGAGTCCGGCGCGATCCTGATCTACCTGGCGGAAAAAACCAGCCAACTGCTCTCCGAAGATCCGGCGACACGTTATGAAACGATTCAATGGCTGATGTTCCAGATGGCGGGTATCGGCCCGATGTTTGGCCAGTTGGGTTTCTTCAACAAGTTCGCCGGCAAGGCCTATGAAGACAAGCGCCCCCGCGACCGTTATGCCGCCGAATCCCGGCGCTTGCTCGGGGTGCTGGAGAAACGCCTGCTGGGCCGCACCTGGATCATGGGCGACGAGTACAGCATCGCCGACATCGCCACCTTCCCCTGGATTCGCAACCTGATTGGCTTCTACGAGTCGGGCGACCTGGTGGGTATCGCTGACTTCCCCAATGTACTGCGCGCGCTGGATGGCTTTGTCGCCCGGCCGGCAGTGATCCGTGGCCTGAATATTCCGAGCTGACGCATGCCGACTTTCGCTTTCAAACAATTGGATGTCTTCAGTAACGTGCCGCTCAAAGGCAACCCGCTGGCGGTGGTACTAGGGGCAGACAGCCTCAGTGACCAGCAGATGGCTGACTTTGCCAAGTGGACCAACCTCAGTGAAACCACGTTTTTGCTGACGCCCCGCGATCCTCGGGCTGACTACCGGGTAAGAATTTTCACCACCTTGAAGGAACTGCCTTTCGCCGGGCATCCAACGCTGGGCAGTTGCCAGGCATGGCTGCAGGCCGGGGGCGTGGCGAAGGGCGCGGAGATCATCCAGGAGTGTGAAATCGGCTTGGTGCGCGTCCGCCGCCAAGGGGATGAGCTGGCGTTTATTGCGCCGCCGTTGTTGCGCTCGGGCGCGGTGGAGGCGCCGTTGCTGGAGCGTGTGCGCCTGGGGCTGGGCCTGGCGCCAGGGGCGATTGTACGTAGTCAGTGGGTCGATAACGGTGCGGGCTGGCTGGCGGTGATGTTGGCCGAGCGCACTCAAGTGCTGGACTTGCAGCCGGACTATTCGCAGTTGATGGGACTGGCCGTGGGCGTGATCGCCCCGTGCGACCCTGTCCGCGACGATGTCGAGGCGCACTTCGAGGTGCGTGCCTTTATTGCAGGCGATGGCGCCCAGGAGGACCCGGCCACCGGCAGTTTGAACGCTGGCGTTGCGCAATGGTTGTTGAGCGAGGGGCTGGCGCCCGAGCGCTATGTGGTCAGCCAGGGCACGGCCATGGGGCGCGCGGGGCGCCTGCGTATCGAGCGCCAGGGCGATGAAATCTGGGTCGGCGGGGCGGTTGTAGCGTGCATCGAAGGGCGTCTACAGCTTTAGATCAATGAATTATTCCGGGCCTCGCAATACACTGTTGGTCCCCGGGCATTTGTGCTGCCGGGGCCAAGGGGCATAAGCTTTCGCCCCACAGTTTTCAGTCTTTAGCCAGGAAAGCCATGATCAGCCAGTTCCCCCAAGCCCGCCCACGTCGCCTGCGCCGCTCCCCTGAGCTGCGTGGCTTGTTCCAGGAAACCGAGTTCACCCTCAATGATCTGGTGCTGCCGATTTTCGTCGAAGAAGAAATCGACGACTTTGTGCCGATTACCAGCATGCCGGGTGTGAAGCGTATCCCTGAGAAAAAGCTGGCCGGCGAAATCGAGCGCTATGCCCGCGCCGGGATCAAGTCGGTGATGACGTTTGGTGTGTCCCACCACCTGGATGCCAGCGGCAGCGACACCTGGAAGGAGCGCGGCCTGGTGTCGCGCATGTCCTCGATCATCAAGGACGCCGTGCCGGAAATGGTTGTGATGTCCGACACCTGCTTTTGTGAATACACCGATCACGGCCACTGCGGTGTGATGCACGGTGCCCATGTCGACAACGATGCGACCCTGGTCAACCTCGGCAAGCAAGCCGTGGCCGCCGCCCGCGCCGGTGCCGATGTGATCGCGCCGTCGGCGGCGATGGACGGTCAGGTCCAGGCGATTCGCCGCGCCCTGGATGACGCCGGTTTCACCCACATCCCGATCATGGCCTACTCCACCAAATTCGCCTCGGCCCTTTACGGCCCGTTCCGCGAAGCCGGTGGCAGTGCGCTCAAGGGCGACCGCAAAAGCTACCAGATGAACCCGATGAACCGCCGCGAAGCCGTGCGCGAGTCGCTGCTGGACGAGCAGGAAGGCGCGGATGCACTGATGGTCAAGCCGGCCGGTGCCTACCTCGACATCATCCGCGACATCCGCGAAGCCTCGCGCCTGCCGGTGGCGGCGTATCAGGTCAGCGGCGAATACGCGATGATCAAGTTCGGCGCCCAGGCTGGGGCGATCGACGAGGACCGCGTGGTGCGTGAAACCCTCGGTTCGATCAAGCGTGCCGGTGCGGACCTGATCTTCACTTACTTCGCCATGGACCTGGCGCTGGCCGGGATCTAAATAAGTGGCGTAATACCGTGGCGAGCAGGGCAAGCCTGCTCGCCACGGGTAGGTCTTTCAGCGCTGTGCAAACGCCAGGTTCAAGCCCAGCCCCGCGAATGCCGCGGCAAAACTGCGACGCAGCCAATTCTGCACCCGTGGCGATTCGATCACCGCGCGACGAAAACCATTGGCCAGCAGGCCATAGATCACAAACACAGCCAATGTCATCGCCATAAACACGCCACTCAACACCAGCATCTGCAGGGCCGGCGCCGTGCTGTCGGGCGTGACGAACTGAGGCAGGAAGGCCAGGAAGAAAATGGTCAGCTTGGGGTTGAGAATATTCAGCAGAAAACCGCGAATCATCAGCCCGTGGGCAGTGGCTCGCGTCGGTGCGTCATTCACGGCGAAGGCCGAACGGTCACGCCAGGTGGCGTAAGCCAGATACAACAGGTAGGCGACGCCCGCATATTTGAGTGCTTCAAACGCCAATGCGCTGGTATGCAGCAGCGCGGAAAGGCCAAGGACGGACGCCAGCAAATGGGGGAGGATTCCCAATGTGCAGCCCAGTGCGGCAAACAGGCTGGCGCGTTTGCCGGCCGTGAGGCCTGTGGACACGGTAAAGATCACGCCGGTACCGGGAATCAGCACGACGATCAGGCAGGTGATGAGGAAGTTCATACTGAGCATGGCATTCAAATTCCTTGTACGAATGGTCGACGAGCGATCCTGCCACATGCGGTTGCAACTGGCGAGTAGGGCCGTCCGGCGAACCCCGGTCAGACTTACCTGTCAATATCGGCAATGCCTGGCCCGTCGTTATCCAAGGAAGCCTCATGTACCCAAGCCGTCTGATCCTATGCCTCACGACTTTGCTGGTGCTGGCCGGCTGTTCTACTACCCGCAACCCGCAGCAACCGCAACGCAGCGAAGCCGAGGTGAAAGCGCAGATCGTGGGGCTGCTGCCGACGACGGTGGCGGACCGTAATGGTTGGGCCCAAGACATCTACACCGCCTTCGACACCCAGAAAATCTACCCCAGCACGGAGAATATCTGCGCCGTGCTGGCGGTGACCGAGCAAGAATCCACCTATCAAGTCGACCCACCCGTACCCAACATGGGCAAGATCGCCCAGGACGAAATCCTGCGCCGTGCCGGCAAGGTCCATGTGCCGGCCTTTGTGGTGCGCAGCGCCTTGCAACTGCGTTCGCCCACCGGCAAGTCCTACGCCGATCGCCTGAGCGCCGCACGCACGGAGAAGGACCTCAGCGGAATCTTCGATGACTTCATCAGCATGGTGCCTTTGGGTAACACGCTGTTTGGCGGTTTCAACCCGGTGCACACCGCGGGTCCCATGCAGGTGAGCATCGACTTTGCGCAGAAACAGGCGCGGGGTTATCCCTACACGGTCGATGGCACGATTCGTCGCGAAGTGTTCACCCGCCGCGGCGGAATGTACTTCGGCATCGCCCACCTGCTTGGTTATTCGGTGAACTACGACCAGCCGCTGTACCGCTTTGCCGACTTCAATGCCGGTTGGTACGCCAGCCGAAACGCAGCATTTCAGGCAGCCGTCAGCCGTGTCTCGGGCACCGACCTGGCGCTGGATGGGGATTTGATTCGCTATGGTTCACTGTTGCCTGGCACCACCGAATTGGCGGTGCGCTCACTGGGCGCGAAGCTGGATATGCGCAACCCCAGCATCCGCAGCCAGTTGGAACAGGGCGAGCAGCTGGCTTTTGAAGATACCCCTCTCTACAACCGCGTGTTCGCCCTGGCCGACAAAGCCGCCGGCAAGCCAATGCCTCGGGCGATCCTGCCGGGCATTGTGCTCAAGAGCCCCAAGATCACCCGCAACCTCACCACGGCATGGTTCGCCAAGCGCGTGGATGAGCGCTATCAACGCTGTATGAAGCGCTAGCTTATTGCTGTCGATTGGTGAGATGGATTTTGATGGCGGGCGCTGTCGGCCTGGGTTAAACCTCAGGCCTCAGCCAAGGAGGCCATCGCCGTGATCACTTATGCCATCCCCGAAGGTTTTGTGTCGCTACCCCGTAGCAGCCCGCTGCTTGATCTGTTGGGCCCGGCGTACTGCCGGGGCGAAGGTGTGCAACTGGAAATCGGCTTGCGCGCTGATAATCGTCACGCCAATGGGCGCGGCACCGTGCATGGCGGGGTGTTGGCGACGCTGGCGGATGTCGGCATGGGCTATGCCATGGCGTTCTCCAGCGCACCGCCGTTGCCGCTGATTACCGCGAGCATGACCATGGACTACCTGGGGGCGGCGCAAATGGGGGAGTGGATTGTGGTGCGCTTGGAACATCACAAAAGAGGGCGACAGATGGCGTTCGCCACGGCGGCTTTGCAGGTCGAAGACAAGGTGGTGGCACGGGCAAGTGCAGTATTTGCGGTACCGCAGGAACGGGAATGAGGATAAAGAAAAGGCCTGGTTTTTCGTGGAACCAGGCCTTTTCGGTATGACGCATTACAGCTTTTTTGTAGGAGCGAGCTTGCTCGCGAAGAACCGACAGGCGCCGCGTACTACCAAGCACGCGGCGTTATCAGCAAGCCCGCGCCTGCATCATCAGTTGCGCTCGAGGGCGAGGGCTACGCCTTGACCGCCACCGATGCACAACGTCGCCAAGCCTTTCTTGGCGTCGCGTTTGATCATTTCATGCAGCAGGCTCACCAGAATGCGGCAGCCTGACGCGCCGATCGGGTGGCCAATGGCAATTGCGCCGCCGTTGACGTTGACCTTGTCGGTGTCCCATTCCAGCTCTTTGGCCACCGCCAGGGATTGCGCGGCAAAGGCTTCGTTGGCTTCGACCAGATCCAGGTCGCTCACGCTCCAGCCGGCTTTGTCCAGGCAGCGACGAGTGGCCGAGACCGGGCCGATGCCCATGATGGCCGGGTCGACGCCGGCATTGGCGTAGCTGGCGATACGTGCCAGCACGGGCAGGCCAAGGGCCTTGGCCTTGTCGGCGCTCATCAGCAGCACGGCGGCGGCGCCGTCGTTGAGGCTGGATGCGTTGCCGGCGGTGACGCTGCCGTCTTTCTTGAACGCGGGTTTGAGTTTGGCCAACGACTCGGCGGTGGTGCCGGCACGTGGCTGTTCGTCGACGGCGAACGCCACCGGATCGCCTTTGCGCTGGGGAATCAGAATCGGGGTGATCTCATCGGCAAAGCGACCGGCTTCGATGGCGGCGGCGGCTTTTTGCTGGGACGCGGCGGCGAAGGCGTCCTGGGCTTCACGGCTGATGCCGTACTTGTCCACCAGGTTCTCGGCGGTGATGCCCATGTGGTAGTCGTTGAAGGCATCCCACAGGCCGTCGGTGATCATGCTGTCGATCATCTTGGCGTGACCCATGCGCAACCCGGTGCGCGCGCCAGGCAATACGTAGGGGGCCAGGCTCATGTTCTCCATCCCGCCGGCGATAACCACGTCGGCATCGCCACAGCGGATGGCCTGGGCGCCCAGGTGCAGGGCCTTGAGGCCCGAGCCGCAGACCTTGTTCAAGGTCATTGCAGGGACGGCATGGGGCAGGCCGGCGAGGATCGTTGCCTGGCGCGCCGGGTTCTGGCCCGAGCCTGCTGTGAGTACCTGGCCGAGTATCACTTCATCTACCTGGGCCGGGTCGAGGCCGGTCTGCTCCAGTAGGCGACGGATCACGGCAGCGCCCAACTCCGGTGCCGGGATACTGGCCAGCGATCCTTGAAAACTGCCTACGGCGGTACGCGTGGCAGCAACAATCACAACGTCTTGCATGGAATGTGTCCTCACTGGAATTGCATTTCTGGAACATGGTCGGGGACGATCAGTTTACCGGCTGTCTTGCTGACAATCTCTTCAATACTGACCCCTGGGGCACGCTCCTTTAGGATAAAGGCGCCGTTGTCGATTTCCAGGTAGGCCAGGTCCGTCAGTACCCGTTTGATGCAGTGCGCACCGGTCAGCGGCAGGGTGCATTGGCTGAGTAACTTGGACTCACCGTCCTTGGACGCGTGGGTCATGATCACGATGATATTTTCCGCCCCGGCCACCAGGTCCATGGCGCCGCCCATGCCTTTGACCAATTTGCCGGGGATCATCCAAGACGCGATGTTGCCCTGTACGTCCACTTCAAACGCACCCAGCACGGTGAGGTCGACGTGACCGCCGCGAATCATTGCGAAGGACTCGGCGGAGGAGAAGATCGAGGCGCCGATGCGCGCGGTCACGGTTTGTTTGCCGGCGTTGATCATGTCGGCATCGATGGTGTCTTCGGTAGGAAACGGCCCCATGCCCAGCAGGCCGTTTTCCGATTGCAGCATCACTTCCATGCCTTCGGGGATGTAGTTGGCCACCAGGGTCGGAATGCCGATGCCGAGGTTGACGTAGAAACCGTCCTGCATTTCGCGGGCGACGCGTTGAGCCATTTGTTCGCGGGTGAGAGCCATTGTGCTGTTCCTCTTATTCTCTTCGGGCTGGAGGGATTATTTGCGGACGGTGCGCTGTTCGATGCGCTTCTCGAAGGTGCCGCAGATGATCCGGTCGACGTAGATGCCAGGGGTGTGGATCTGCGACGGTTCCAGCTCGCCCGGTTCGACGATTTCCTCGACTTCGACCACGGTGATCTTGCCGGCAGTGGCGGCCAGCGGGTTGAAGTTCTGGGCGGTGTGGCGGTAGATGACGTTGCCGAAATGGTCGGCTTTCCAGCCTTTGACGATGGCGAAGTCGCCGGTGATGGATTCTTCCATCAGGTACGGGCGCCCATTGAATTCACGGGTTTCCTTGCCTTCGGCGACCGGGGTGCCGACGCCGGTCGCGGTGAAGAAGGCCGGAATCCCAGCGCCGCCGGCGCGCATTTTTTCCGCCAGGGTGCCTTGGGGGGTGAGCACCACTTCTATTTCGCCGCTGAGCAGTTGCTTCTCGAACAGGGCGTTTTCGCCCACATAGGATGCGATCACTTTACGGATCTGCTTTTCTTCCAGCAGTACGCCCAGGCCAAAACCGTCGACGCCGCAGTTATTGGAAACCACGGTCAGGTCGCGGGTGCCTTTGCGCTTGATCTCGGCGATGAGGTTTTCCGGGATGCCGCACAGGCCAAAGCCGCCAGCGAGTACGGTCATGCCATCTTCCAGGCCTGCAAGGGCTTCTTCATAGGACGCCACGCGTTTATCGAAACCTGCCATATGCACCTCTTTTATTGTTTGTGGGCCAGCCAATGCCTTGAGTGTTACGCCGACGGATTGATTTGTTAAGTTGTTTTTTAAGGTTGATTGATTTAAAAAACAGCATAGTCAACCCTGCTTCTGGAGCCCCCTCATGACTGTCAAACAGATGCGTGCCTTTCTGGCTGTGGCCCAGAGCCTGAGTTTTGCTGCGGCCTGCGAGCGCCTGCACCTGTCCCAATCGGCACTGAGCCTGACCATCAAGGGGCTGGAGGAAGGGCTGGGCGGGCGTTTGTTCAGCCGCAATACACGCAATGTTGCGTTGACGCCTGAAGGTGAGTCCCTGCTGCCGCTGGCGCGTCGGTTGATCGCCGACTGGGACAACGCCGAGGATGAACTGCGCCAGCGCTTCACCTTGCAGCGCGGGCGGGTAACGGTCGCTGCGATGCCGTCGTTCGCGGGCAACCTGTTGCCACCGATCCTGAAGATATTCCGTGCGCGTTACCCCCAGGTGAATGTGACGGTGCATGACCTGATCAATGAGCAGGTGCTGGAGATGGTGCGCGACCGTCAGGTGGAGTTGGGGGTGGCGTTCGAGCCGGCGGAAGGATCATCCCTGGCATTTACTCCTTTGTACCTGGACCGCTTCATTGCTGTAGTGCCGGGCGACTCGCCATTGGCCGAATGTGCCGAGATCGACTGGAAAACCTTGCTGGAGCACCCGTTCATTACGTTGCAGCGGCCCTCTACGGTACGGGTGATGCTGGAAGAACACTTGGGCGCTTTGCACATGAAGCTACCCGTGGCATTGGAAAGTCATCAATTGGCTACAGTGGGCAAGATGGTCGCCAGCGGGCTGGGCGTCAGCGCCGTACCGGCATTGTGCGCGCGGCAGATGGAAGAAGCGGGTGCTCATTGCATCACCTTGAACTATCCAGTGATCGAGCGGCCGATTGGCGTATTGACCAAGCCAGGCCATGAGCTGTCGGCGGCCGCCCAGGCGTTGTTTGATATATTTCGGGATGAAGCGGGGAAGGGCAGGTTTCCAACTTTTTGAACAGGCTAAAAACAAGTAGGGGAGTTGGCGATATGCCAACTCCCCTGGGCGTTGTACTTACTTAGTAGTAGCGGTCGATGACTTTAACTTGCGAGTTATCTTTGAAAGATTCCCAAGCATGGTTAAGTGTATCGAACACTTGCTGGATAAAGTTGCGATCGGCCGCAGCCTTCTTGCCGACATAACCCTGACCACGGCGGTACACCTTCAGGCGTGCGGCCAGTTCACGGTTGTTGCGGTCGAACTCGGCTTCTTCGGTGTGGGGCGCCAGGCAGTCAATTTGGACTTTGCCCGATTTGCCAATCCACAGGATATGGTCGTCGAGTGTGTCTTTCTGCGCTGCGAACATCTCAGCCAATTGTTCGATAGTTGGTTGGTTGTTCAGATTCATGTGTAAGCCCCTTGACCAGTTGGCGATCTATCAGTTGATTCCGTTAAAACTGCTTAGTTGTCTCCGGTTATGAAAACCGGGCGTCAGTGACGGTCTGCCGAATACGGGCAGGGTCTTGAACCTGATGCATGTAGTTTTGCTGATGAACTGCTACGCAATGGTTTCATAACGAAGACAAGCAGCATTTGCGCTCCTTGTACCGCGCCTTTCGGCTCGGTCAGCTTCATCAATCTGCCTTGTGGGCAGTGCACATCCGGAAAAAACAGCTCGGCGGTCAGACGAGCTCTTTCAAAACGCTTGTTACCAACGCTCCCGATCCGGGAGACGTCTAGATCATGCAAGGACAAAACGGTTACGTCAACGGTTATGTAGTGATTTTTTTAGATCACTACATAAATTGTTGTGAGGGCGGGAGAATGGGCGGGAACGTGACTCGGGCGTCACCTTTGGCGCTGATGGGTCGTTATGAAGGTGGCTAGACCGCGAAACACGGTCTATTGCAGCCGGTCGACCAGCAAGGGTAACAACCGCTCGCACGATGTTTCGATCTTGGTCTGCAGCAACTCATCTGCGCGGGTTTTGCCCAGGTTGATGGCGATCACCGGCTTGCCCCGTTCCACCATCGCTTTGCACAGGCGAAAGGCCGAATAAGCCATCAGCGACGACCCCACCACCAGCAATCCTTCGGCCTGCTCCACGGCAGACATCGCCCTGGCCGCGGTTGCCGGTGCCACGTTCTCGCCAAAAAACACCACGTCGGGTTTCAGCCGCTCGCCATTGCAGTGGGGACAGCGGGGGACCTGGAAGTGTGCTTCAAGCGCGGTGTCGAGCAAGGTGTCGCCGTCAGGTGCCTGCACCGCATGGACGTGCGCCATGTGCGGGTTGTCGATTTCCATCTGCCGCTGGATCACGTCCCGCGGGCTGTGCCGGTGGCAATCCAGGCACAGCACCCGGTGCAGGCTGCCGTGCAATTCGATCACCCCATGGCTACCGGCCTGATCGTGCAGTGTGTCGACGTTTTGGGTAATCAAGCCGGTGATGCGCTGGCGTTGTTGCAAGGTCGCCAGCGCCCGATGTGCGTTGTTGGGTTGGGCGATATGTACACGGGGCCACCCTAGCATGGCCCGTGCCCAATAACGGCGCCGCGCCTGCGCGGTGGCGAGGAATTCCTGATACATCATCGGCGCCTTGCCCCGGCGCACGCCTTCGCTGTCGCGGTAGTCGGGAATGCCCGAGGACGTGCTGATTCCGGCGCCGGTCAACACCAGGAAACGCCGTTCGACCATGGCATGGTGCAGGACATCGAGGTGATCCTGCTGATGTTCGTGGGTGTCGAGCATGGAGTCCCCTATTCGCCGCGGATGTATTGCTCCAGCTGTTTGATCAGGTCGGCTTGTTCGGCAATGGCTTCCTTGACCAAGTCACCGATGGACAGCAGGCCTCGCAGTTTGCCGTGTTCCACCACCGGCAAGTGGCGCAGGTGACTGTCGGTCATGATGTTCATGCACTCTTCGATAGTTTTATGGGCATTGACCGTTATGACCGGAGCGCTCATGACCTCATGGACTTTGGTGGTGACTGAAGACAGGCCTTTGAGTATCAGCTTGCGTGCGTAATCACGCTCGCTGATGATGCCAACCACCTCACCATGCTTGACGACCGGCAGGGCCCCGACGTTTTTCGATGACATCACTACGAGTGCTTCGAATACGGTGTGATCCCATTCAATGGTATGGACTTCCTGGTTTTTAAGGTCCTTGGCTTTGAGAACTTCTGCGACGGTTTTCATGTCGGCCACTCCGGTGTTGTTATTAGGAAGTCAGCAAGCCCCTACAGAATCCTAGACAGCCGACGCCGTAGCAAGGTCCAAAGCGGCGTTAAACCCGTCAAAAAACGTCATTTGCCGGTTTTTTTGCCTTTCACCCGGCATTTGGCGATTTTTTTGCCCGCTTGGGGCTCGCTGCCGTCTTGCGGGGCGCGGCCTTGCGTTTCTTTTTCCACGGTGCGGCACCAGGGCCCGCCGGGCTTGCCGGACCGGTGATGGTCATGCGCATGCCGTTGCAGCGCGCCACCTGTTTGCTCATCCAGGCTGCTTGTTTGGCGACAAACTCTTCCAGGCTCATCTCACCGCTTTGCACCATGTCCAGCGCCTGTTCCCAGATCGCAGTGGTGCCGGGGTCGGCGATGGCTCGGGGCACCGCGTCGATCAGGCTGAATGCCGCCGGTGTAGCCGCCAGTGCCTTGCCGTTTTTGACCAGGTAACCGCGGTCCAGCAGCCCCTGGATAATCCCGGCGCGGGTAGCTTCAGTACCGATGCCGGTGGTGTCCTTGAGTTTCTGTTTGAGCAGTGGGTCTTCCACCAGCTTGGCGACGTTTTTCATCGCCTTGATCAGGTCGCCTTCGGTAAAGGGCTTGGGCGGCTGGGTCCACAGGTCCTTGAGGTTGACCTTGACCACCGCGCAGTCCTGGCCCTGCGCCAGTGCCGGCAATGCTTGGGGGGCGGCGCTTCACGGCCTTTGGCTGGGGCCAGGGCTTCGGGCAAGGCGCGTTTCCAGCCCGGCTCGATCACCACCTTGCCCACCGCGCGCAACGCAAAGCCTGCACAGTCGAAATCCGCCTGGGTGCGATCGTATTCATGGTCAGGCAGAAATTGCGCCAGGTAACGCGCGCGAATCAGCGTGTACACCGCCCGGTGTTTGCCGGTGAGTTGCGCCAGGTCCTTGCCGGCTCCGGTAGGAATGATGCCGTGGTGAGCGCTGACCTTGGCGTCGTTCCAGGCCCGTGAGCGGCGCTGAGGATCGATGTGCGGCATCAGTTCGTTCACCGCCGCGTCCGCACGGCCCAGCGCGGCGAGGATCTTTGGCGCCTCGCTGTGCTGGCTCAGTGGCAGGTAGCCGCAGTCACTGCGGGGGTAGGTGATGACCTTGTGGGTTTCGTAGAGGGATTGGGCGATATCCAGGGTTTCCTGGGCGCCCAGGCCGAGCTTCTTGGAGCAGATCTCCTGCAGGGTGCCGAGGTCGAACGGCAGGGGGCCACTTCGCGCATGCGTTCGGTGCGCAGCTTGACCAGCCTCGCGCTGGCGGCGTTGTCCATGGCGTCGGCCGCCTCCCTTGCCAACTGCGGGTTGAGGCAGCGGCCCTGATCGTCACAGGCCTCTTCGGCCGCACGCCATTGGGCGGTGAAGGTCATGTGTTCGTGGCGCAGGTCGACATCGATGGCCCAGTACGCGACCGGCACGAAATCGGCGATGCTGCGGTCGCGGTCCACCACCAGGCGCAAGGTCGGCGTTTGCACCCGGCCCACCGGCAATACGCCTTGGTAGCCGGATTGGCGCCCCAGCAGGGTAAACAGGCGGCTCATGTTCATGCCGATCAGCCAGTCGGCACGGGAGCGGCCCAGGGCCGAGTGATACAGGCTGAAGGTGTCTGCACCGGGCTTGAGCGCCGCCAGGGCCTTGCGAATGGAGGCATCGTCCAGCGCCGACAGCCATAAACGCCGGATCGGCCCGCGATAGCGGCAATGCTCTACCAGCTCGCGGGCAATCATTTCGCCCTCACGGTCGGCGTCGGTGGCGATCACCAGCTCATGGGCTTCCCCCAGCAGACGCTTGACCGCCTTGAACTGGCTGGCGGTCTTGGGCTTGACCCGCATCTTCCAGGTGGCCGGGACGATCGGCAGGTCGGCCAGCACCCAGCGTTTGTACTTGGCGTCGTAGGCATCGGGCGGGGCGGTTTCCAGCAGGTGGCCTATGCACCAGGTGACAGTGACCCCATTGCCCAGCCAGCACCCGTCGCCGCGGCGACTGGCACCGAGCACAGCCGCGATATCCTTGGCCTGGGAGGGTTTTTCACAGAGGTACAGCTGCATGCTCAGCCCATTCGTTACACCATTGAATGGGAAACAGGATGGGCAAAAGAGGGGAATTGATCAACCTTTATATGGATGGATATACAGCAATTTGTGTGAATAACGCAGGATGACTGATGCGAGCTTGCTGGCGAAAAACCTGAGCACAACGCGTTTGGCCTGGAAGCCCGCGTTATCGTTGACGTTTTTCGCGAGCGAGCTCGCTCCTACACGGTGCAGGCCTCAGTTATGGTCGATATCCACGTGCCGCGTTTCCTTGAGGCAGAACATCCCGACAACCAGGCTCACCCCGGTCACCACCACCGGGTACCACAAGCCATAGAAGATATCGCCGGTGTACACCACCAGGGCAAACGACACGGTCGGCAGGAATCCGCCGAACCAGCCGTTGCCGATGTGGTAGGGCAGGGACATCGAGGTATAGCGGATACGCGTCGGGAACAGTTCCACCATCAGCGCTGCCAGCGGGCCGTAGCACATCGCGGCGATCAGGATCAGCACGACGATCAGCACCACCACCATCACCTTGTTGACCTGCGCCACATCCGCCGAAGATGGGTAGCCGGCCAGGGTCACGGCCGCGCGCAGGGCCGACTCATCGAAGCCATCGATGCGCACATCACCCACGCTCACCTGTACCGGGCTGCCGGCAGGGGCGGCGGCGCTGCTGTAGGGCAGGCCTTGTTTGACCAGGAAGGTCTTGACCTTGTCGCACGGACTGTCAAACCGCGCCTTGCCCACTGGGTCGAACTGGAAGGTGCAGGTGGCTGGGTCGGCCAGCACGGTAATCGGCGCCTGGCGGCTGGCCTGGTCCATTGCCGGGTTGGTGTAGTGCGCCAAGCCTTTGAAGATCGGGAAGTACAGCACGGTGGCCAGCAACAGGCCGAGCATCAGCACCGGCTTGCGCCCGATCTTGTCCGACAGCCAGCCAAAGAGCACAAAGAACGGTGCGCCGATCACCACGCTGATGATCAGCAGCATATTGGCCAGCGCCGGGTCCATTTTCAGGAACTGGGTGAGGAAGAACAGCACATAGAACTGCGCCGCGTAGAAGGTCACCGCTTGCCCGCCGTTGATGCTGAACAGCGCAATCAGCACCACCTTGAGGTTTTCCCATTTGCCGAAGGACTCACGGATCGGCGCCTTGCTGGCCTTGCCTTCCTCTTTCATTTTGAGGAACGCCGGCGACTCATGCAGGCTCATGCGAATCCAGGTGGAAATCCCCAGCAGCACGATGGAAAACAGGAACGGAATACGCCAGCCCCAGACTTCGAACTGATCGCCGGTGAGGTAACGACAGGCCAGCACCACCAGCAGCGACAGCAGCAGACCGAGGGTGGCGGTGGATTGAATCCAGCTGGTGTTCAAGCCGCGTTTGCCCGGTGGCGCATGCTCGGCCACATAGGTGGCCGCGCCGCCGTACTCACCGCCCAGCGCCAGGCCTTGCAGCATGCGCAGCACGATGAGGATGATCGGCGCGGCGATGCCGATGCTGGCATAGGTGGGCAACAGGCCGACGCAGAAGGTCGCCACGCCCATCAGAATGATGGTCACGAGGAAGGTGTACTTGCGCCCGATCATGTCGCCCAGGCGACCGAATACCAGCGCACCGAACGGCCGCACCACAAAGCCGGCGGCAAACGCCATCAAGGCAAAGATGAACGCCGTGGTGTCGTTGACCCCGGCAAAGAACTGTTTGCTGATCACCGCCGCGAGGGCGCCGTAGAGGAAGAAGTCATACCACTCGAATACCGTCCCCAGGGACGAGGCGAAAATGACTTTCCTTGATTCGCTGCTGGTGCTCGCAGTAACCGCCGAGCCCAGGGATTGAGCGTGTTCTGACATCGGGTAGCCCTCACAGTGATTATTTATTGTTGTTCCACTGTCGGCGCCAATCTCGGCGCCGGTCTGTTTTGCGTTCCTCTGTATGAGCGAGCTTGCTCGCGAAAATCGTCAACGATTACGCGGGAAACCTGGATGGCTGCGGCGCCGTTGCGTTTCTTGCGAGCAAGCTCGCTCCTACAGTGTTTGGCGAAAGGATCAGTTGCGCGGCCTTTTCCGCGATCATCAATGTCGGTGAGCAAGTGTTGCCAGAGGTGATGCGCGGCATGATCGACGCGTCGGCGATGCGCAGCCCCGGCACGCCGTGGACCCGTAGTTGGGCGTCGACCACCGCGTCCTTATCGCTGCCCATGCGGCAGGTGCCGACCGGATGGAAGATCGTCGTGCCGATGCGCGCGGCGGCTTCGTGCAGTTGCTCTTCGGTTTGCAGCGCGTCGCCGGGCAGGTATTCCACCGGTTTGAACGGACTCAAGGCCGGCGCAGCGACAATGCGGCGGGTCAGGCGAATCGCATCGGCGGCGACCCGCAAGTCTTGCGGATGGCTGAGGTAATTGGGGCGGATCAGCGGCGCGTCCGCCGGGTTGGCCGAGCGAATATCGATACGTCCCCGGCTTTGCGGGCGCAGGTCGCAGACCGACGCGGTAAACGCCGGGAATGCGTGCAACGGTTCGCCGAAACGCTCCAGGGACAGCGGCTGCACATGGTACTCAAGGTTGGCCGAGGTCTGTTCCGGGCCCGAGCGGGCAAATGCGCCGAGCTGGCTGGGGGCCATCGATAGCGGGCCGCTGCGGTCATACAGGTAGCGCAGGCCCATGCCCATCTTGCCCCACATGCTGCCCGCGATCTGGTTGAGGGTGCGCGCGTTTTCCAGCTTGTAGATCAGCCGCAGTTGCAGGTGGTCCTGCAGGTTGCCGCCGACGCCTGGCAGTTCGTGCCGCACCTCGATACCGAGCGGCTTGAGCACGCTGGACGGGCCGATCCCCGAGCGTTGCAGAATTCCCGGCGAGCCCACGGAGCCGGCGCACAACACGATTTCCTTGCGTGCCTTCCAGCTCACCGCCTGGCCGTGTTGACGCGCGATCACCTGGGAGGCGCGGCCGTTTTCCAGCAGCACACGGTCGACTTCGACGTCGGTCAGCACAGTGAGGTTGGGCCGCTGGCGGATCGGCTTGAGAAACGCCTTGGCCGCGTTCCAGCGCACCCCGGCCTTCTGGTTGACCTGGAAGTAGCCGCAGCCTTCGTTATCGCCCTGGTTGAAGTCGCTGACGTTGGCGATGCCGCTTTGCGCCGCTGCCTCGCGGAACGCATCCAGAATCGGCCACGACAAGCGCTGTTGCTCGACCCGCCATTCGCCGCCGTCGCTGTGGAATTCCGAGCTGCCGGCAAAATGGTTTTCGCTCTGCTTGAACAGCGGCAGGACGTCGTTCCAGGCCCAGCCCGCATTGCCTGCCGCCGCCCAGCCGTCGTAATCCTGGGCCTGGCCGCGCATGTAGATCATGCCGTTGATGGACGAGCAACCGCCGAGCACCTTGCCCCGCGGATAACTCAGCGCACGGCCTTGCAGGCCTTCCTGGGCTTCGGTCTTGAAGCACCAGTCGGTGCGCGGGTTGCCGATGCAGAAGAGGTAACCGACGGGGATATGAATCCAGGGGTAGTTGTCGCGGCCACCGGCTTCGAGCAGCAGTACGCGGTGGGCCGGGTTGGCGGAGAGTCGATTGGCCAGCAGGCAGCCTGCGGGGCCGGCGCCTACTACCACGTAATCGTATTCAGCAGCTGCAATGGGCATCTGAGGTCTCGCTTGTTTTTCTTATTGGCCCCATCCTAGTTGTTAGTTTTCGGCTTAAAAATGTTAGTTTTTGCCCAGCTGCTGTGCGTTTTTAAACAGCGCGGTTCGGGTTCAAGCAATGGAGGTGCTATGTTCGACTGGAATGACCTGCGGTATTTTCTCGAGTTGCAGCGCAGCGGCCGCCTGCTTACCGCCGCGCAGCGCCTGAAAACCACCCACGCCACCGTGGCGCGGCATATCGATGCGATCGAGAAAAGCCTCGGCACCGCGCTGTTTGTGCAGCATGCCCAAGGCTACGAATTGACCCCCGCCGGCGAAGCCCTGCTCAAGCATGCCGAGGCGATGGAAAACGTCGCACTGCTGGCCGAAGACGAGCTCACCCATAGCGCCGCGCCCCTGGGCAAGATCCGCCTCGGCGTGGCCGAAGGCCTGGGGGTGATGTTCCTTGCCAGCCGCATGGGCGGGCTGTTCGAGCGCTATCCCGGATTGGAGGTGGAGTTGGTCGCCGTGCCGCGCTTCGTCAGCATCCTCAACCGCGAAGCGGAAATCAGCATCCACCTCGAGCGCCCCAGTGTCGATCAACTGGTCACGCGCAAACTCACCGACTACCGCCTGGCCCTCTATGCCAGTCGCGCCTATCTGGATCGTCATCCACCGATCGAAAAGCGCGAAGACCTGGCGTCTCACGCCTGGATCGATTACGTCGACGACCTGCTGTTCAGTCAGGAATTGAAGTTCCTCAGCAGTTTCTGCCGCAACCCCAAGGTGGTGTTCCACAGCACCAGCGTCATCGCCCAACACCAGGCAGCGCGTTCCGGGCTGGGGGTCGCGGTGTTGCCGTGCTTCATGGCCGCCGGCGACCCGCAGTTGGTGCCGTTGCTGCCGGCGGAGAATATCCAGCGCAGCTACTGGATCAGTTCGCGCAGGGAGCTGCACAAGTCGGTGCGGTTACGGGTGTTGTGGGATTACGTGGTGGAGTTGTGCGCGCGCGAGCAGCCACTGTTGCTCGGCGAGTCCATCTGAAGAAACCTGATCAAAAATGTGGTGTTGCTTGAACTGAGTCAATCGCGCAAGACGAATTCAGCGCTGCCCAGCCGTTCCCCATTCACCAGCACATGCACCGAGTGTTTGCCGGGGTAGTGCTTGCGCGTGGTCAGTTCACGGATATGTTGTTCGCGGCTGATGCGCTGGTGCTCGCCAGGGCCAAGGGTAAAGGCCTTGAGCTTGAACACTTTGGCCGCGCTGTGGCCGGCGCTTTTGACGTAGTCGATGGCATAGTCCACCACCAGTTTTTGCGCGGTGGCTGAGGTGGATTCCAGGCTGAACGACAGGTTGATGCGCTCGCCCAGCCTGATCACCGCCGGCGTGACGCTCAGGTGGTGCAGGTTCACCTCGGCCTTGGCGCCGGCACCCATGATCGTCAGTGCACGGGTGTTGCCCTGCTTGATCAGGCTGCGCAGGGCATGGCGGGCGATCCAGGCGGTGTGGGGGTTGTCCAGGTTCCAACTTTCGATGAGGCCGAGCACCCAGTCCGGGTGATCCTTGGTGATGTCGTTGAGGTGGTTGGCCACGGACTTGCGCACATACGGGCTGCTGTCGGCCTTGAGGTTGTCGAGGATCGACGCGCACAACTCAGGATTGGCCTGCACGTCGGTCAGGCGAAACGACCACGGCAATCGCGGTCGCGAGCCTTCGCTGGCGAGGCGGCGCACGTGTTCGTTGGCATCCAGCGACCACGCCTGCATGACTGCCAGGGTGCGTTGGAAGTCGTGCAGCAGGAAGTGGCGGATGGCGAACTCGGCCGAGCCAAAGGTGGTGAAGTATTTGAGCGCGTCCATGGAACGCGAGAAGTCGTCGCGCCCGTAACTGGCCACATAGTGCGGCAGGAACAGGCTGACAAACCCGCTGTTGAGGCGCGGGGCGAGGGCGTAAAGCAGCGTGAGCGTTTGCGGATAATCCAGCGGGATCACCGCATGCAGGCTCTCACTGACCCGCGCCATGCGCTGCATCACCGACAACTCGCTCAAACCGGCCTTGGCGTGCTTGAGAAAACCCTTGGCGTCGAACGCCGGGTACACCGCCGTCATCTCGGTGGCGATGTGTTGCAAGCGTTCGACGTTGAAGATTTCTTTGAGGGCCGGGGCGCTTTGGTCGGTCATCGGTGATTCCATCGGGTTAAAGAAACCAGCGGTATTCCCGCGCGTTGATTTCTTGTTGAAACGCCAAGTGATCCTGGCGCTTGTTTTCGCAGTATACGTCGACAAATTCCGCGCCCAGCTTATCGCGCACTACCGCGTGATGTTGCATGGCGCGCACCGCATCGAGCATATCCAGGGGGAAGTCAGCGCCGCTGGTACGGTCGTCGTTGAGCGGGGCGATGGGGTCGCGCTTGGCTTCAAGGCCATGCTCCAGCCCCGCCAGAATCGCGGCCAGCACCAGGTAGGGGTTGGCGTCGGCGCTGGCCAGGCGATGCTCGATACGCAGGTTGCGCGGGTCGGACTCGGGGATGCGCACGCAGGCGTCGCGGTCCTCGAAGCCCCAGCTGGCGCGGGTGGCGGCGTTGACCGTGCCGCCCAGACGGCGGAAGGCGTTGTGGTTGGGCGAGAAGATCGGCATGCAGTGCGGCAGCAACTCCAGGCAGCCGGCCACCGCGTGGCGCAGCGGTTGTTGTTGATGGGCCGCCAGCAGGTTATTGCCCGCGCCGTCATACAGGCTCACATGCACATGCATGCCGCTGCCGGGAAATTGCAGGTAGGGCTTGGCCATGAAGCTGGCGCGGTAGCCGTGCTTGAGTGCCACGCCGCGGGTGCTGCGACAGAACAGGGCGGCCCAGTCGGCGGCGCGCAGGCCGTCGTCGAGATGACCGAAATTGATTTCGAACTGGCCGGGGCCGAGTTCGGCGGTGATCACCGTGATGTCGATGCCCTGGTCCTTGGCGGTCTGCGCCATATCGTCCAGAACGTCACTGAAACGCGACAACCGTTCGATATGCAGGTTGGGTTGGTCGTCGGCGTCACCGCTCAACGGGTCGCGGGCAAACTGCGGCAGGCCGTTGTCGAGTTGCTTGTCGAACAGGTAGAACTCCAGCTCGAACGCTACCACTGGGTGGATGCCCTTGTGGTGCAGGCGTTCGAGTACCTTGGCCAGCACTTCCCGGGGCTCGAATTCGATCGGCGCGTCGGTGCCGTCCGAGGTGATCATCATCTGGCCCAACGGCTGGGACTCCCAGTTCACCGGCTTGAGCGTGCCCGGCACCAGGCGGCGGTTGGCATCCGGGTCGCCGTCGTGGAAGCAGTAATCGCCGATCTTGAACAGACCGCCTTGAACCCCCAGCAGCACGGCGTTCTGGGGCAATTTCAAGGGGCTGCCGGCGGCGACTTTTTCCAGCATCTCGATCGGGTAGCGCTTGCCGTAGAAATGCCCCGGAATGTCCAGGGCGATCAGGTCGACGTAACGCACGTCGGGATGGTTCTGGCGAAAGGTCCGTACTTCGGCCAGCAACGTGGACGGTTGGCTTTTCACGGGAGTTGCTCCTAGTTGTAAACCCACAGTACGCGGGCGGGCAGGTCGGTCAGGTTGGCGTAGCGGCAGTGGGCGAAACTGGCCAGGTGGAAGCTGTCGCCGGGGCCGAGGGTCACCGAGTCGGCCTCGCCCTCCACCCACAGCGTCAGTTCGCCTTCAAGGACAAAACCGGCCTGTTCGGCGCGGTCGCTCATGGTTTGCTCGCCACTGTTGGCGCCGGGCGCCAGCAGGCTGTCGAGCATCGAGAAGGCGCCGTTCATGCTCGGCGAGACGAGAATGTCGGTGATGCCATTGGCGTAATGCACCGTGCGCCGCTCATTGGGACGGGTCACCCAGTCGACCGCCTTGGGCTTGGGCTGGCTGTAGAAGTAGGTGGTGGGCACGTCGAGGGCATGGCTGATGGCCGTCAGATCCGCCACGGTCGGGCGCGACAGGCCGCGCTCCACTTGGGACAGAAAACCCACTGAGCGTTCGATTTTTTGCGCCAGTTGGGCGAGGGTGAGCTTTTTGTGCTTGCGCAGGTCGTGGATCAGGGCCGCGAGGGTGGCGAGTTCTTCTTGTTGGTTCATGAAATTTATATCGAATAATTTCATGAAAAATTACAGGATTAATTTCATGGTGGCAATGGGAAAGATTGGCGGTCGAAGATTTCCTGTGGCGAGGGAGAAAGCTCCCTGGCCACAGGAAAATCTCGGATGAATGATTGCCTGCGCCTGTGGTCGGAGCCTGGGTACGTGCCATTCATTCAAGGAGCACCCATGAAGTCCAAAACCCTAGTCGCCTGCGTTCTGGTCGCCGCCAGCCTGTCCACCGCCAGTGTTGTCGTGCAGGCCGGTGATACCCCCCAGGAAACCGTGAAGCCTTCGAGTATCAACACCCGCGATCTGAAAGAGGGCGACCGTGCGCCGGATATCCTGATGCGCAAGGAGTCAGCCGTCAGTGACTGGAAAAAACGCGGCCTCAAGCAGCCTGAAGCGGACAGCCAATGGTCCCGTGTGGGGGACCGGTTCGTGCTGCTCAAGACCACCAACGGCACCATTCTTGAAATCACCCCGGTCAAGAAGTAACCCGGTTTTTTGCCTGGCTCTTGCGTTAAGGTAACCGGCTCTAAAGGCCGCGTTACCTTGGAAGAATGAGAGCAGGATGCTTGCCACAATAAGAAACTACCCCCGCACCGTGAACCTGTTGCTGTGCGCCACGTTGCTGCTGACGTTGGCCAAGGCCATCACGTTCCCGTACCTGGTGATCTACCTTACCGGCCACTTTGCCCTGGACATTGCCCAGGTTGGCCTGGTGATCGGCAGCTCGTTGATCGTCGGTTCGCTGCTCAGCGTCTACGGTGGCTTCCTCGTCGACCGCGTCAACAGTTATCGGCTGCTACTCGGCTTGAGTGGGCTGTTTGTGCTGGGCTTTATCGGCACGCTGCTTGCGCAGAATATCTGGGCGTTCTACAGCTGCCTGATCCTGATCAACCTGGCCTACGCGGTCATCGATATAGCCGTGAAGGCCGGCTTCGCCAGCCTGTTGCCCGAGCACGCGCGCAGCGAAGTGTTTTCCATCAAGTACACCCTCACCAACATCGGTTATGCCGTGGGCCCGTTCCTGGGGGCGATGGTGGCCAAGCTGGATATCAGCGTGCCGTTCATCCTTTCGGCGCTACTGGGGCTGGGGTTTTTCCTGCTGTACTGGCGTTGGGGCGATCGCACCCTGGCCAGCGTCGACGTCGCGCAAAAGCCGGTGTCGTTCCTGGCCGTCGGCCGCGTGCTGCTGCGTGACCGGCGCCTGGTGTGCTTCACCGTCGGCGGCCTGCTCAGTGCCGTGGTGTTCGGCCAGTTCACCGCCTACCTGTCGCAGTACCTGGTGACCACCACCACCGCCGAATACACCTACACCGTCATCAGTGCCGTGCTCACCACCAACGCGGTGCTGGTGATTGCCTTGCAGTATGTGATTGGCCGACGCATCTCCCACCGTTACCTCAGCCAGTGGCTGATCTTCGGCTTGAGTATGTTCATGTTGGGGGTGATCGGGTTCGCGCTGTCCACCAGCGTGCTGGCGTGGGTGCTGGCGATGGCGGTGTTCACCGTGGGCGAGATTGTCGTGTTTCCGGCCGAGTACATGTTTATCGACCGGATTGCCCCGGACCACCTGCGCGGCATGTATTACGGGGCGCAGAACCTGTCCAATCTGGGCGCCGCCCTGGGGCCGGTGTTGTGCGGGCTGGTGCTGACCAGCCTGCCGGCCCCTGCCATGTTCTACATGCTGGGGGCGTTTATCGTGGGGGGCGGGGTGTTCTATTTCATTGGTTCGTCGTTGAAGACAAGTCATCCAGGGTGAGCTTGCCCATGTTGTTGCTCTGCAGTTCGTAGCGCAGTTCTTCCACCATTTTTTCCACTTCTTGTGGGGTTTGCAGCCGATTGGTGCTGATCCCGGTGACCACCAGGTCCACGCGGCCGGTATCGGCGTCGAAGACCTTGAGGGTCAGCGACGCATCCCGGCACAGGGTGAATTCACACGTCAGCGGCGCCAGGCCTTCTTCGATGCAATTTCGCAGTTGAGAGAGGGTAAACATGAGGGTTCCTTCAGGGTGTCGTTTCGCGATGCCACAGGCTCAAAAAGCCCTGTACTCACCCCTGAAGGTTAAGGATTGCCCTGGTGCGCCATAAGGCGAATTCGCACTAGCCTCACTAGTGCATTTGCACTTTATTTTTTGCGTTTGACCCGCAGTTCGCCGGCAAACAGCCCTCGCTCACGGGCCCAGACGATCGCCGCGCTGCGGCTATGCACCCCCAGCTTGGAATACACCGTGGCCACATGGTTGCGCACGGTG
Source organism: Pseudomonas extremaustralis (assembly GCF_900102035.1). Classification (NCBI taxonomy): domain Bacteria; kingdom Pseudomonadati; phylum Pseudomonadota; class Gammaproteobacteria; order Pseudomonadales; family Pseudomonadaceae; genus Pseudomonas; species Pseudomonas extremaustralis. The sequence goes on along the minus strand of NZ_LT629689.1, from coordinate 2,568,557 downwards.
TTGGGCGCCAGCTTCAGGCGCGAGGCGATCTCCTTGTCGGCCAGGCCTTCACAGATCAAGCCGAGCACATCGCGCTCGCGGGCGGTCAGGTCGGTGAAGCTCACATTCGGTCGGTTGAGGCTGTTGGCGCTCTTGGCATTGGCCAGTTTCTCGATCAGGGTCTGGCTGAACCAGGAGGCGTCCTGCATCACTTCCTCGATGGCTGCCACCAGTTCCAGCTCCGAGCGTTTGCGTTCGGTGATGTTCATCATCACCAGCAAGTAGCACGGCTCGTCCTGGAGGGTCACCGTGTCGGCGGAGACTACGCAGTCGATCACCTCGTGGCTTTTCTTGCGCACCTTGAGGTCCTGGCCGTCGAGGTTGCCGGCTTGCTCCAGGGTGGCGAACAACTGGACGGCGGCTTCCTGGCTGTCGATGAAGTCGATGTCTTCGATGGATTTACCGATCAGTTCGTCGCTGGTGTAACCGGTAATCGTCATGAAGGCTTCGTTGATGTCCAGTACCTGCCGGTTGGCGGCGTTGCACACCAGGGTCGGCACCGGCGTCAGGCGGAACGACTTGGCGAAGCGCTCTTCACTCTGGCGCAGGGCGATTTCGGCCTTGCGGCGCGGCTCGAGGTCGGTGAAGGAAAACAGCATGCAGTCTTCCTCGTTCATGTCCAACGGTTGGCCGGCGACGATCACCAGTTTGCTGCCGCCGTCGGGCAGGCGCAGTTCGGCCTGCATCTGGGGGATGGTCGCGCCGTCGGCCAGACGCTGGATGGCCAGGTCCCTGCGCTCGGCCTGTTCCAGCACATCCAGTTCATACACCGAGCGGCCGATGACCTGGTCGCGGTTGTAGCCGGTCATTTCCAGGAAGCCTTGGTTGACCTTGATGTAGCGCAGGTCGCTGAGACGACAGATCACCGCCGGTGCCGGGTTGGCGCTGAAAGTCTTCTCGAAGCGTTGTTCGGCGCTGGCCCATTCGGTGGCGTTGGCGAGGATCAGTACCAGTAATTCCGGCGCACCGCGGGCATCGCTGATCACCAGGCTACGCAAGCGATGCACCCAGGTTTTCTCCGGGTCGGCGGTGGGCGTGACGTCCACCACCACATCGCTGAATTCCTCACCCGCCGCTGCGCGGGCGAGGGGGTAATTTTCCGGCGGCAGGGGATGGTTATTGCGATAGCGCAGGGCGAAGCGCTCGGCGTAAGCCTGGGTATTGGCGCCCAGGGCCGCGACGTCATCCACCCCGTGCATCGTCAGTGCGGCGTCGTTGGCCCAGAGGATCGTCTGGTCGACTTCGGCGAGGATGATCCCATCGGACAGCCCGGAGATGATCTGCTGTAACTGGCGGCGGTTGGTTTCTTTGGCAAGAACATCCTGGGACATGGTTTCTCCGGGGGGTAGGCGCATGGAAGTACGACCACCAGGCTTCAGGATAGTGCAGCGCCATTAGCCCGATGAAAGCGGGTCACCCGTTGGCGGACGTCGCTTGGCTGGGGTACCTGTCAACTTTGACAGTAGGCACGACCGGTCAATGTTCGTAGGCTGGGCTGGCCACCGTGGAATATTGAAAAAGGAGCCTGCAATGACGAAGTCCGAATTTCTCGTTTACCTGGACACGGAAATTTCAGCGTCCCAGGCACGCATCTCAACGAAAAATACCAAGTCCGACAGGGTTGATACGGGCAGGATGGAGTTCTTGACTGTGATTAAAAACATGCTCACCAAGAACGCCACGCCAGAGGACGTGGGGCGACTGGGGGCGTTCAACGATGTTGCGCAGAAACTGGGTGTGCTGGCGAGTTCGAAAACCTTGTTTTCCGGGCTTGAAGGTTGAGTTTGGGGGCATGGGGGGGCGGGGAGCGCTCACCCCAACATGCATCGTGTGCTCAGCGTGGCCAAGCGGGGTGCTGGATGTACCCCAGCGTCTGGTCGTAAAGATCGACGCGCCGATCCCTTTGCAGGTCGTTGAGGTTGTTCCAGATCGGCGCACTGCGCGCGCTGCTGAGATCTATATCCGCGTACAGGATTTCCTGGCGGTCGGTCGAAGCAACCTTGCCAAGGGGCCAGCCGTTGGTCCCCGCGATCAACGAACAGCCGAGGTAGCGCGCATCGCGCTCCTCGCCGATTCGGTTGGCAGCGGCGATGAATACGTTATTGACGTGCGCCGCTGTCATCGTCAGGTACGACGCCATGCATTTTCCCGTGTCGTCGAACACGGGCGCAGGCGTCCAGACCCAGTTGTTCAGGCTGCAAATAATGTCGGCGCCTTGCTGGCTGAGAATGCGCGGGACTTCGGGAAACCAGATGTCCCAGCAGATCAGCATGCCAATACGCCCGATGGGCGTATCGAAGACTGGAAAACCGGTGTTTCCCGGGGTGAACCACAGTTTCTCAAGGTTCCATAGATGAGCCTTGCGGTACTTGCCGATAAAGCCCTGCGGGCCTATCAAAACGGCGGTGTTGAATAACTGCACACCGTCGACTTCGTTAACGCCGGCCGCCAGATAAATCTGGTGCTTGCTGGCAAACTCGATCCATACCTGCACGCTCCTACCGTCCGGAACCGATTCGGCGTGATCAAAGGCATCCCGGCGGTTGGCGAAGTAGTAGCCGCAGTTCGAGAGCTCCGGTAGCACGATCAGATTGGCGCCACTGTTCACGGCCTGCGCGGCCAGTTCCAGGCTCCTTCGCAGGTTGGCGGAACGACGCTGCGTACCCACCTGGGGATCGAATTGCACAACAGAAACACGAACGGGGCTGGTGGCTTGATTCATTGCAAGTGACCTCTTTGAAAATTCAAGCGGGATGGTGGGTCCTGCATAAGAGGTGATGTGATGACGCGCGGTAAATCAGGCGCTTCCACTAATCTTGTCAGTTGGCTCCTGCCTATCGAATACGTTCATTGGGATCGTTCTTCAGGTTGCAAATCCCACGCGATTCTGGGAAAACCCCACCCTTTGCGCCTCCAACGAGACTTCCCATGAGCAACGACACACTCCAGATCACTGACGTGCGCATTGGCACCGGCAAAGCCGTGGTCAAAGGTGCGCTGATCACCACCCAATACACCGGCACCCTGGAAGACGGCACGGTGTTCGATTCGTCCTGGGAGCGGGGGAAGCCGTTCCAGTGCGTGATCGGCACCGGGCGGGTGATCAAGGGCTGGGACCAGGGCTTGATGGGCATGCAGGTAGGCGGCGTGCGCACGTTGTTCGTGCCGGCGCACCTGGCCTATGGCGAGCGGTCGATGGGCGCGCATATCACCCCCAACAGCAATCTGCGCTTTGAAATCGAGTTGTTGGAAGTGCTGACACGGGACGATTGAGGCCGACCTGGCATCGGTTGCGCGGGACCGCTCGGAAATGCCTTCCTGAACCCACCCTGAAGAATCTTCTTATTCGTCCTGCGGATACTTTCCTACGGTTTACTCTCCTGAAATCGGGGCGTAAGCTTCGCGCGTTTTCATCAATAGCGGAGACCCTCAGTGGGTACTTGTTCGAGTGACAGTCGTCGGCCGGTTTCGGTAACCGGCACAGACTTGGCAAGGTAACGCGCATTCTTTCGATGCCGTTGTCTCGCCACAAAAGCGAGAAGCGGCATCCCGGCAGCGGCCAGTCCTGGCACCTGCCCGATCCCCTCTCATCGACGCTGACCAGCACCTGACTCACCTCGGGATGCTACGGACGCGCCTGCCTTTCACGGCCGGCGAGCCAATCTGACTGTGCCCATGAACCGGGTGCGGTGCAGACGGACGTACCTGCACGACGGTTTCCCCGCGCAGGAGTAACACCATGAACCTCACTCTGTTGAAAGAGTTCTTCGCCGGTTTCCTGCGGACCCGGCATATCGCCCGGCACTTCCGCCGCCTGGCGATGCTTGAAACCATGACCGACGCCAGCGTCAGCCGCGAAGTCCCACCCACCCTGGCGCAAACCCTGGTGGTCGCGGCCAACAGCAGTGCCGTGCAATTGCTCGGTACGCTGGGCAGTCACTGCGAAGGCTTGAACACCCAGGAAGCCGATGCCCTGCGCGTGCAATACGGCCTCAATGAAGTCGAGCACGAGCAGCCGCTGCCGTGGTGGGTGCACTTGTGGCACTGCTACAAGAACCCGTTCAACCTGCTGCTGACTTTGCTGGCGGTGATCTCCTGGCTGACCGACGACATGAAGGCCGCCACGGTGATTTTCTCCATGGTGGTGCTCTCGACGCTGCTGCGTTTCTGGCAGGAGGCCAAGTCGAACAAGGCCGCCGATGCGCTGAAAGCCATGGTCAGCAACACCGCCACGGTGCTGCGCCGTGACGAGGGCAAGCGCATCGAACTGCCGATCAAGCAACTGGTGCCGGGCGATCTGATCGTGCTGTCGGCCGGCGACATGATTCCCGCCGACTGCCGTGTGCTCAGCGCCAAGGACCTGTTTGTGAGCCAGGCGGCGATGACCGGCGAATCGATGCCGGTGGAGAAGTTCGCCCATCAACGGGACGCCAAGACGCGCAACCCGCTGGACCTGGAAAACATCCTGTTCATGGGCACCAACGTGGTCTCCGGCGCGGCGACCGCAGTGATTTTGACCACCGGCAACAGCACCTATTTTGGGGCGCTGGCCCAACGCGTGACCGCCACCGACCGCGCGACCACCTCGTTCCAGCATGGCGTCAATAAAGTCAGCTGGCTGTTGATCCGCTTCATGTTCGTGATGGCGCCGCTGGTGCTGTTCATCAACGGGTTCACCAAGGGCGACTGGACCGAAGCGCTGCTGTTCGCGCTGTCGATTGCAGTGGGCCTGACCCCGGAAATGCTGCCGATGATCGTCACCTCGACGTTGGCCAAGGGCGCAGTGTTCCTGTCGCGCAAGAAGGTCATCGTCAAGCGCCTGGACGCGATCCAGAACTTCGGCGCCATGGACGTGCTGTGCACCGACAAGACCGGCACCCTGACCCAGGACAAGATCTTCCTGGCGCGCCATGTGGACGTGTGGGGCGAAGAGTCCGACGACGTGCTGGAAATGGCCTACCTCAACAGTTACTACCAGACCGGCCTGAAAAACCTGCTGGATGTGGCGGTGCTGGAGCATGTGGAGGTCCATCGCGACCTGAAAGTCGCCACCGCGTTCCAGAAGGTCGATGAGATCCCGTTCGACTTCAACCGGCGCCGTATGTCGGTGGTGGTGGCCGAGGAGGGTCAGCCGCACCTGTTGATCTGCAAGGGCGCGGTGGAAGAGATTCTGTCGGTGTGCAACCGGGTGCGTCACGGCGACACCAATGAAGCGCTGACCGATGAGTTGCTGGCGCGCATCCGCCAAGTGACCGCGGCATTCAACGAAGAAGGCTTGCGGGTGGTCGCGGTCGCCGCGCAGCCGATGCCCGCAGGCCGCGATACCTACAGCCTGGCGGACGAAAACGACCTGACGCTGATCGGTTACGTGGCTTTCCTCGATCCGCCCAAGGAAAGCACTGCGCCGGCCCTCAAGGCCCTCAAGGCCCACGGTGTGTCGGTCAAAGTGCTGACCGGCGATAACGAGCTGGTCACCGCCAAGATCTGCCGCGAAGTGGGTCTGGAGCAGCAAGGCCTGCTGATGGGCAATGACATCGAGGACATGACCGATGCCGAGCTGGCCAAGGCCGTGGAAACCACCAACGTGTTCGCCAGGCTGACGCCGAGCCACAAGGAACGCATCGTGCGTCTGCTCAAGGGCAACGGGCATGTGGTGGGTTTCATGGGCGACGGCATCAATGACGCACCGGCGCTGCGCACGGCCGATATCGGGATATCGGTGGACAGCGCGGTGGATATCGCCAAGGAAGCGGCTGACATCATCCTGTTGGAAAAGAGCCTGATGATCCTGGAAGAAGGCGTGCTTGAAGGCCGGCGCACCTTCGCCAATATGCTCAAGTACATCAAGATGACCGCCAGCTCCAACTTCGGCAACGTGTTCTCGGTGCTGGTGGCCAGTGCGTTCATTCCGTTCCTGCCGATGCTGCCTATGCACCTGCTGGTGCAAAACCTGCTGTACGACATTTCCCAGATCGCGATTCCATTCGATCACGTCGATGAAGAAATGCTCGCCAAGCCACAACGCTGGCAGCCGGGGGATGTGGGGCGGTTCATGGTGTTTTTCGGGCCGATCAGCTCGATCTTTGACATCACCACGTTCGCACTCATGTGGTACGTATTCGATGCCAACACCCCAGACCACCAGACGCTGTTCCAATCCGGCTGGTTCGTGGTGGGGCTGCTGACCCAGACGCTGATCGTGCACATGATCCGCACTCCGAAAATCCCGTTCCTGCAAAGCCGTGCGGCGATGCCGTTGATGGTGATGACGGGGGTGATCATGGCGGTGGGGATTTTCCTGCCGATGGGACCGTTGGCGCACTACTTCAAACTGCAGGCGTTGCCGTCGCTGTACTTTGTGTTCCTGCCGGTGATCCTGTTGGGCTACATGGGGCTGACCCAAGCGGTGAAGGGCTACTACATCCGCAAGTTCGGCTGGCAGTAACCCAAGCCGCCCGGTAGGCGCGAGCTTGCTCGCGAAAAACGTTAACGATTACGCGTGCACACAGTGTGCACGCAACGCTCTCTGGTTTTTCGCAAGCAAGAGCGAGGCGTTCACCCTCGTGCCTACCTGGCATGGAGACGTTTTATGCAAGCACTCAACACCATCAACCTCAGCTCCCTGATCGATGCCCTGGTCGCGCGACTCTCCTCCTCGACCCTGGTGGTGCAGGCCTTTTGGAGCCCGAGTACCACCGACTGACACCCTTGCTCTACGCCCTGGCCAACCCCTGGATTGGCTATGCTTTGGTGAGGAAAAGTCCTACATGTAGTCAGGACTATCCCTTCAATTGCCACATCACTTCATTGCTAAGGTTGCGCCTTTGCGGCTGGCCGGCAGCAAAAGTTGCAGCTTCACGTGTTGGTGGTGTTTTCAATCGAAGGGACCGGGCAACGCCTGGCCAGCGCCCTGGAGGTGTGCGGTGCCGCTCGTCGGAACTGTCATTTCTCACAGGTACCTGGGTCCCGCTTGATGTGTCAGGGTACTTTGTCCTCCCAGGGGTCTTTTATGAGCAAAGCGTTAATAGTGGATGATCATCCGTTTATCCGCGCCACAGTGCGGTATCTGTTGAGGAAGGAAGGTTTCAAGCACATCGAAGAAGCCGGAAACGGAGCGGATGCGGTGCAGAAAGCCAGAGAGGGGCGTCCGGACCTGGTGATTCTCGACCTGGCGATGCCCAAGCTCGGAGGGCTGGAGGTGATCGCCCGGATCAAGGCGCTCGGCTTGCCGTGCAAGATCCTCGTGCTGACGTCCTACCTCGCGGTGTTTTTTTCCACCCGCTGCATGCGTGCCGGCGCCATGGGGTTTGTGGCCAAGACCGGCGAGCTGGACGAACTGCAAAAGGCGATCAAGGCGGTGATGTCCAACTACAGTTGCTTCCCCAGCCTGCCGACCAGTTCGGTGCGCCGCGACGATTTGCAATCCAGCGAGATTGAGTTGGTCGAAGCGCTGTCGGACCGCGAGTTGACGGTATTGCAGAAACTGGCCCTGGGGCTGGGCAACAAGGAAATCGCCGAGGATATGTTGTTGAGCCACAAGACCATCAGCACCTACAAGACGCGACTCAAGGAGAAGCTGCACATGTCTTCGGTGGTGCACCTGTCCAAGTTTGCGCAGCGCAACCATCTGATCTGAAATGAACCCCTGCCGGCTGATCACCTTCGCGGCCATTGTGCTGATGGGGCTGTTGCCCTCGGCAGTGATGGCCCTGGACGAACCGCATACCCTGCGACTGCTGGGGCACTCAACCCTCGACCACGTTGCCGTAAGGCTGGATGAGGCCGATTGGGGCTGGCTGCGTGAGCACCGCACGTTGTCGCTGGGGGTGTCGGCGCCCGATTACGCGCCTTTCGACCTGAGCAATAACAAGGACGAGCTTGAAGGTATTACTGCCGATTACGCGGCGCTGATCGCCCAGTTGCTGAATATTGCCATCGAGGTGCGGCGCTATGACACCCGCGATGAGGTGATCGAAGCCCTCAAGAGCGGCGCGGTGGATTTTGTCGGCTCGGCCAACGGGTATGAGGCAGCCGACCCGCAATTGGTGTTGTCGCGCTCCTACGCCAACGATCAACCCACCTTGGTGACGCGCGCCGGTGACAGCCACGCGCTGAGTGCCGACCTGGCGGGCAAGCGCGTGGCGATGCTCTACCACTATATGCAGCCAGATGCCGTCCAGGCGTTTTACCCCGACGCGCATTTGCTGTTGTTCGGCTCGACCTTCGAAGCGATCGGTGCCGTGGCGTTCGGCCAGGCGGATGTGTACTTGGGCGACGCCATCAGCGCCCGCTACCTGATCAACAAAAACCACCTCAATAACGTGCGCATGGCGGACTTTTCCGCCCTGGAGGTCAACCCGTTCGGGTTCGCCTTCGTCAAGGACAACGTGCGCCTGCTGAACATCATCAATGCCGCGCTGGCCGCCGTGCCGGTCAACCAGCAGATGGAAATCCTGCGCCGTTGGAGTGCCGGCGGCAGCGGCTTCCTGGAGGCCGATCGGTTGCGCCTGAGTGACAGCGAGCAGCGCTGGCTGGAGAAGCATCCGCGGGTGAAAGTGGCGGCGGTCGACAAATTCGTGCCGTTGTCGTTTTCCAACGAGCAGGGGCAATTCGAAGGGTTGAGTGCCGAGGTGCTGTCGCGGATCAGCCTGCGCACGGGCCTCAGGTTCGATGTGGAGCAGGGCAGTTCGCTGCCGCGCCAAATCGACGAAGTCAGTAGCGGGCGCGTGGATATGCTCGCGTCAGTGATTCCGAGCATCGAGCGTTCCGAGAAGATCCGCTTTACCCGGCCTTACCTGTCAAACCCCTATGTGTTGGTAGTGGCCGCCGACAACGACCGGCTGATCACCCTGGAAGACATGCCCGGTAAGCGCCTGGCGCTCATCAACGGCAACAATCTCATCATGGAAATAATCCGGGATTTTCCTGGCATCGGGTTTGTCGATGTCGAAAACCCCGAGCAAGCCTTGGACCTGGTGGCCAAGGGCAGTGTCGATGCGACCGTGGTTCCGCTGATCAGCGCGCGCTACATGATCGCGCGCCATTACCGTGGGCGCCTGCGCATCACCAGCACCGTCGGCAGGGAACCTGCGCGCATTACCTTTGGTGTCAACCGCAGCCAGCTGGAGTTGTATTCGATCCTCGACAAGGCGTTGTTGAGCATCTCCCCCGAAGAGATGGACGAGCTGACCAACCATTGGCGCAGCGAGATCATCATCGAAGACAGCTACTGGGCGCGGCATCGCAATGTGATTATCCAGGGCTTCGGCCTGGCCGCGCTGCTGCTGCTGGTCACCCTTGGCTGGGTGTTCTACCTGCGCAATCTGATTCGCAAGCGGGCCCAGGCCGAGCGGGCGTTGAGCGACCAGATGCGGTTCATGAGCGTATTGATCGATGGTACGCCGCACCCGATCTACGTACGCGATCGCCAAGGCCGGTTGATGGCCTGCAATAACGCCTACCTCGATGTATTCGGCTTCAAGCTGGAAGACGTGATCGGCAAGACCGTGGTGGAAACCGACACCGGCAACCCGCCCCAGGCCCAATCGTTCCATGCCGATTACTTGCGCTTGATGGAGCAGGGTGAGCCGCAGATCCACGACCGCGTGCTCAAGGTGCCGGGCGGCGGTGTAATGACCATTTACCAGTGGATGCTGCCGTACCGCGATAGCAACGGCAACGTTGTGGGCATGATTGCCGGCTGGGTGGATGTCAGCGAGCGCCAGCGCTTGTTGGGTCAGTTGCAGGAGGCCAAGGAAGAAGCCGACGCCGCCAACCGCGCCAAGACAACCTTCCTGGCGACCATGAGCCACGAGATACGCACGCCCATGAATGCGGTGATCGGCATGATCGAGCTGGCCTTGAAAAACGCCGAGCAGGGCCAGGTCGACCGCGATGCGCTGGAGGTGGCGTCGGTAGCCTCGCGAAGCATGCTGGAGTTGATCGGCGATATTCTCGACATTGCGCGGATCGAATCCGGGCACCTGTCCCTCAGCCTGGAGCCGGCCAACCTTTACGAATTACTGGCCTCGGTGGGGCGGGTATTCGAGGGGCTGGCGCGGGACAAGGGCCTGGCCCTACAGGTGGAACTCGACCCGCTGATCGACCGGGTGGTATTGATCGATCCTCTGCGTTTCAAGCAGGTGGTCTCCAATCTGCTGGGCAACGCAATCAAATTCACCGCCACCGGCCAGGTTCGCCTGGGTGCCGAAGGGGCATTGGCCGACGATCAGTTGAGCCTGCGCCTGTGGGTGGAGGACACGGGCATTGGTATCAGTGCCGACGATCAACTGCGCCTATTCAACCCGTTCATTCAGGGCAGCAATAACGAGCAATCGGCGCGCAGCGGTTCGGGCCTGGGGTTGGTGATCAGCCGCAACCTGTGCGAAATGATGGGCGGGCGTTTGCACTTGAGCAGTGTGCTGGGCAAAGGCACGCGGGTGGATGTGACGTTGACCCTGGCGACCAGCACCGCGATGCCGGTCACCTCGGCGGTCCCGCACATTCCACCGGCCAGGGCGTTAAATATCCTGGTGGTGGACGACTACCCGGCCAACCGCCTGCTGCTGGCTCGACAACTGGGGTTCCTGGGGCATCGCATTACCACGGCCGAGGACGGTGCCCAAGGGTTTGCACTGTGGCAGGCGGGGCATTTCGACGGCGTGATCACCGACTGCAATATGCCCCTCAAGGACGGCTACACGCTGGCCCGTGATATTCGTGCACAAGAGCGCCTGCATGGGCTCACGCCGTGCCTGTTGCTCGGCTTCACCGCCAACGCCCAGCCCCAGGAGACCGAACGCTGCCGACAAGCCGGCATGGATGGTTGCCTGTTCAAGCCGACCGGGCTCGATGACCTGCGTGCGGCCTTGGCGCCGCGCACGGCCAACCGTCTGGCGGATGATGCCGAACCGGCGTTCGATGTGAGTTCGCTGATCGCGTTGACGGAGGGCGACAAGGCCGCCCTCAACGAGTTGTTGCTGCCATTGCTCAGCAGCTTGAAAGAAGACCGCGCGGTGTTGAGGGCTCAGCAGGGCCAAGTGGATTTCGCCGCTCTGCATGACTTGGCCCATCGCGTCAAAGGTGGCGCACGCATGGTCAAGGCCACGACGCTGATTACCTGCAGTGAAACCTTGGAGGGCGTTTGCGAACGGCGCGACAGTGCCGCAGTAGGTGCGGCGGTGGAAGCGTTGGGGGCGGCCATCGACCATTTGCATCAAAGCCTGGAGCGCTATTGCCGTCAGGCTTGATTGCGGCAGGTAGCCGTTCGGTGGGTTTAGGAGAACTCCTACGCGAAGGGGGAACTTTCCTGATTTAGTCGTCGGAATATGTCTGGAGAATGGGCGGCGCTCACTGACGAGCGTTGCCTGCCCAGGGGTTTGCCATGCCAAACAAAGCACTGACCATCCTGATTGCCGATGAACAGCACCTGCAACGGTTGTACATCGAAAAAATGCTCAATCGGTTGGGGTACCACCGGATCGTGCCGGTGCAGACTTTCGAAGAGGTCCAGATACTCACGGCCATCCCGGCCGAACCCTTCGATGTGCTGATCATCAATGCGGGGCTGACGGCTCATCACTGCGGATCGCAACCTCGGGTGCGTCATGTACTGGTCTACGACCACCTGGACCTGGGCGCGCCGGTCGGTGCAACGTCGACGGTGCTGGTACGGCTGCCCGGTGTGCCGGACAACGTCAACCTCGAACACTTCATGGACATCATCGACCCACCCGAGGCCGCTACCGGCCTACGGGTGCTGCCGTGGCTGCGCGAGTTATCGCGCACACCGGTGGCCGGGTTCTAGTCCCGCGTCGGCGCGCCTGGATCGGTCAGGCCTGAGCGCGCAGACGCTCGGCGGCACTGCGTAGCAGCTGCTCGGTGCCGTTCCAGCCCAGGCAGCCGTCGGTCACCGACACGCCATATTTCATCGACGCGCTCAACGGCTGGCAACCGTCAAACAGGTGGCTTTCAAGCATCATGCCGATCAGCGACGTGTCGCCCTGCAAGCGCTGCTCCAGCACATCACTGAATACCGCCGGTTGGCGCAATGGGTCTTTGCCGCTGTTGGCGTGGCTGCAATCGACCATGATGCGCGCCGCCACCTTGGACTTGGCCAGGTCGTGTTTCACCTGCGCCACGCTCTGCGCATCGTAGTTCGGCCCGCGATGACCGCCGCGCAGCACCAGGTGCGTGTCCGGGTTGCCTGGCGTCTGGATGATCGCCGGGTGGCCCTGGGTGTCGACGCCGAAGTGGCGGTGCGGGTGGGAAGCCGAGCGCATCGCGTCACAGGCAATCGCGACACCGCCGTCGGTACCGTTCTTGAAGCCGACGGGCATGCCCAGGCCGCTGGCCATTTCGCGGTGGATCTGTGATTCGGTGGTCCGCGCACCAATCGCCACCCAACTGAGCAGGTCATCGAAGTAGCCGGCGGCCATGGGCTGCAGCAACTCGGTGGCGACCGGCAGGCCCAGGCGCAGCATTTCGCGCATCAGTTCGCGCGAGAGCGTCAGGCCGGCGGCCATGTCATCGCTGCCGTCCAGGTGCGGGTCGTAGGCCAGGCCTTTCCAGCCGATGGTGGTGCGCGGTTTTTCGACGTAGGCGCGGATCACCAGCAACATCTGGTCGCTGACGTCCAGGGCCAGCTTTTTCAGGCTGCGCGCGTATTCCATGGCCGATTCGGGGTCGTGGATCGAGCATGGGCCGACAATCACCAGCAAGCGTGAGTCCTGGCCATTGAGGATGGCACGCACGGCTTGGCGATGGGCGTGGACTTGTTCGTTGAGGAATGGGCTGAGGGGCAACTGCTGCTTGAGCTCAAGGGCGCTGGGCAGGCGCTGGGTCAAGGCTTCATTGGCGCAGGCCAGGGTGGAAACGGGCAGAGCGGCGACGGAGGAGTTCATATTCAAGGCTTCCTGGGCAGCGGCGGGTTATTCCCGCGCGCTTGGCCCTACTGGGGTGTTCGACAATTGGCCGTAGTGGCGACGTGTGTTGGCTTGCCACCGATGGGTGACCGATCGGAGGCGGCAGGCTGTCCCGAGCGGAGCTTGCTAAATCGCCATGCAGTGCACGTGTCGTAGCGGTAATAGGTGGCGTAGTTCATGTCGTGATTCCTTTAAATGTGCTTGATCAAACAAAGTGTTCAGGGCTGAAAAAACAAAACCCCCGATCGGGGAGCCGACCGGGGGTTAGATTTCTCTGGCAGGCGACCCCTTGAGTAGTGGGCGCCGATTTCAGTTATCAGGCGCGCCAGTGGCTAAACCAATACCCAAAATAAAAGCTGACAGGTGCGCTCGAACCCTGCACACGGGTAGCCGGTACCGAGCGCGAGGCGCTGGCAGCAGGGCAAACCTGAGTCTGGGTGAGTTGCAACATGTTGTGTCTCCAAATGATGGTGGGAGCTTACTAGAGGCACGCCGGAGGATTCAATCAGTAATTTCTATTGTGTGGTGGTACTTACCGCTATGGGGTGAGTGCCGATATGCTTACCGGACTTTATTGATGATTGCTCGGACGCAACATGACAGCCTTGACCCTTGCTGCTGCTCAATCCATTTCCATTGCTGGCGATGTGCCGGCCAATATTGAACGGCATCTGGCATTCATGCGGGCGGCTGCCGGGTATGGTGTGCAGGTGCTGGTCATTGCCCGCCGCGAGAATGGGTGCTGGACTGGCCAAGAGGTGGATCTCTAAATGGCGTTTAACCTGCGCGCAGCAACAGACCACGATCTGCCGTTCGCACGGACCTTGACCCGCGACGCCATGAGCCGCTATTACGTGCAGTACGACTTGTTGTGGTCCAACGACGGCTTTGACATTGCCTGGGCAGGTCGCGAGAACTGGCTGATTTGCAACGACGACGTCGTGATGGGCTTCATCAGCCTGAGCCGCGACAGCAAGGCTTTGTATATCCGCGAGTTGCACATGCTCGAAAACTTCCGCAGGCAGGGCGCGGGCAGTTGGGTATTGGCGCAGATGGTGCTCAAGGCGCGCCTGCTGGGCCTGGGTCTTTTACGGTTGACCGTGTTCAAGACCAATCCGGCGCGAAGGCTGTACCAGCGCCTGGGGCTGACTATCGTGGGAGAAGAAGAATGCTTTTGGCGCATGGAACGTGAGTGCAGGGCAGCGCCAACTGAGTAAAACAGGCAGGTCCCATGAATAAGCGCATACTGGTTCAAGAAACCAACTTTATTTGTCGCTGTGCTGGACTTCAGATTCGTCCAGAATAATCCCTTCCTTCATGCCCAACAGGACCGCCACCTTGTGGGCCTCTCCACGCCGTCCCTTTTTACGCCCAGCGAGCACTTGATACGTGGTTGCCGGGTCCACGCCGTGTTCCCGGGCGAAGGCTTGAACTGACTTTCCTTGGTGTTCGAGCCAGGCCTTGGCTTGTGCAGCAGTGCGGATTCCGGGCATAGTTCAAAACCGTTCAAGTTTGTTTAATAAAGAGATGAGTGTGTCACCTCTTGGGGTGTGCAAATTTAGGATCATACATCCAAATGAGTGGAATCGGTTCGCGTTTACGGCAGGAAAGAGAGCGACTCGGCCTGTCGCAAAAGATTTTTGGTGAAATAGGAGGCGTTGAAGCCAACGCACAAGGCAAATATGAAAACGGAGGTCGTGCGCCAAAGGCTGACTATCTGTCCCGCGTCGCCGAAAGAGGGGTGGATGTCCTGTATGTATTGACCGGCACCCCAACGCCGATGCAAATGGATAATCTGAGTCACCTTGAAGAGAAGGTACTGGGCAATTATCGAGCGATGTTCAAGGAAGATCAGGATGCAATCCGCCGCTTGACCACCACCCTGGCCGAGCATTCGCTAACGTTGAACGGAAAAGCCAAGCCGCCGCTCGAGGATTCTTGACCTTTCACCCAGGAAATAGCGCCGTTGGTCATTCGACGAACAGGTGCAGCGCGTTGAAACTCTATATATATGACACTTGCAACTAGGTCTGCGCCTTGGTTTTTTGCTAAGGTGTTCAGCAACCTATAAGACCATATCGCGAGGTGTCTGCTTGATTAGGGTGCTAGTAGTCGATGACCATGATCTCGTTCGTACAGGCATTACACGAATGCTGGCTGACATCGATGGCCTGCAAGTAGTCGGCCAGGCTGAGTCGGGGGAAGAGTCCCTGATCAAGGCCCGGGAGTTGAAACCCGATGTGGTACTGATGGACGTCAAGATGCCGGGTATCGGCGGCCTTGGCGCCACCACCAAGCTGTTGCGTAGCCATCCCGACATCAAGGTCGTGGTGGTGACTGTTTGCGAGGAAGACCCCTTTCCCACTCGTCTGTTACAGGCGGGCGCGGCTGGCTACCTGACCAAGGGCGCCGGCCTGGCGGAGATGGTGCAAGCCATTCGCCTGGTGTTTGCCGGCCAGCGTTATATCAGCCCGCAGATTGCCCAGCAGTTAGCCATCAAGTCCTTCCAGCCCACCAGCGACTCGCCATTCGACGCACTGTCGGAGCGGGAAATCCAGATCGCCTTGATGATCGTCGGGTGCCAGAAAGTGCAGGCGATCTCCGATAAGCTGTGCCTGTCACCCAAGACCGTCAACACCTACCGCTATCGCATTTTCGAGAAGCTCGCCATCAGCAGTGATGTTGAATTGACCCTGCTCGCAGTGCGCCACGGCATGGTGGACGCCAGCGCCTGACATGACCACACCGTTTGATCCCAGTGCCTTTCTCTCGACCTGCAGTGGCCGTCCCGGCGTGTACCGCATGTTCGACAGCGAGGCGCGCCTGCTCTACGTGGGCAAAGCCAAGAATCTGAAAAGCCGCCTGTCGAGCTACTTCCGCAAGACCGGCCTGACGACAAAGACCGCCGCGCTGGTGACGCGTATCGCTCAGGTCGAAACCACCATCACCGCCAATGAAACCGAGGCGCTGCTGCTGGAGCAGACGCTGATCAAGGAGTGGCGGCCACCCTACAACATCCTGCTGCGCGATGATAAATCCTACCCTTATGTGTATTTATCCGACGGCAACTTCCCGCGCCTGAGCATTCATCGTGGTGCGAAGAAGCAGAAGGGCAAGTATTTCGGTCCTTATCCCAGCGCCGGTGCGATTCGTGAAAGCTTGAGCCTGCTGCAAAAGACCTTTTTTGTGCGCCAGTGTGAAGACAGCTTCTTCAAGAACCGCACCCGGCCCTGCCTGCAATACCAGATCAAACGCTGCAAGGCGCCTTGCGTGGGCTTGGTGGAGCCGGCGGAGTACGCCGAGGATGTGCGCCATTCGGTGATGTTTCTCGAAGGACGCAGCAATGCGCTCACCGATGAGCTGTCCGGCGCAATGGAGCAGGCGGCAAGTACCCTGGATTTTGAGCGGGCCGCCGAGCTGCGTGACCAGATATCCCTGCTGCGCCGCGTCCAGGACCAGCAAAGCATGGAAGGCGGCACTGGTGACGTCGATGTGATCGCGGCATTCGTCAACCCTGGCGGCGCCTGTGTGCACCTGATCAGCGTGCGTGGCGGGCGAGTGCTGGGCAGTAAGAACTTCTTCCCCCAGACAGGTATCGACGAGGAGGTGGCCGAAGTCATGGCGGCCTTTCTTGGTCAGTATTACGTCAGCAGCCCCGAGCGCGATTTGCCGTCCGAGTTGATCGTCAACGTGGTACATGAGGATTTCCCGGCGTTGATCGAAGCGATCCACGAACTGCGCGGCCGCGAGCTGGACATCAGCCACCGCGTGCGCGGCACCCGCGCCCGCTGGCAGCAACTGGCGGTGACCAATGCCGAACAGGCCCTGGGCGCACGCCTGGCCAATCGACAGCACGTCGCCGCGCGCTTCGAGGCCCTGGCCGAAGTCCTCAACCTCGATGAGCCACCCCAGCGCCTGGAGTGCTACGACATCAGCCATTCCAGCGGCGAGGCCACGGTGGCGTCCTGTGTGGTGTTCGGGCCTGAAGGTCCGATCAAGTCCGATTACCGGCGCTACAACATCGAGGGCGTCACCGCAGGCGACGACTATGCCGCCATGCACCAGGCCCTCACACGGCGTTTCAGCAAGTTGAAGGACGGGGAGGGCAAGCTGCCGGATATCCTGTTGGTGGATGGCGGCAAGGGCCAATTGTCCATGGCCCGTGACGTACTCAACGAGCTGGCGGTACCCGACTTGATCCTGCTTGGCGTGGCCAAGGGCGCCACGCGCAAGGCCGGTTTCGAGACCTTGTACTTGAATGATGCCGCCCATGAGTTCACCTTGAAGGGCGACTCGCCCGCGTTGCACCTGATCCAACAGATTCGCGACGAAGCCCACCGTTTCGCCATTACCGGCCATCGTGCCCGTCGTGGCAAAACCCGGCGAACCTCAACCCTGGAAGGGGTGGCGGGGGTTGGGCCGACACGGCGTCGTGACCTGCTTAAACATTTTGGTGGCTTGCAGGAGCTATCCCGTGCCAGCATTGACGAAATAGCCAAAGCACCCGGTATCAGTAAAAAGCTCGCTGAGCTGATTTATGCCAATCTGCACAGCGAATAGAATGCCTTTCCACCTCGTAGCCAGTTGTGCCGATGAATATCCCTAATCTGATCACCGTTCTACGCGTCCTGCTTATCCCGATTTTCATTCTGTTGTTCTATTTGCCGTACGAATGGAGCTATTTGGCCTCCAGCTCAGTGTTCGCTTTTGCAGCTGCGACCGACTGGCTTGACGGCTACCTGGCTCGTCGCCTGGAGCAGAGCACGCCGTTCGGCGCGTTCCTCGACCCGGTGGCCGACAAACTGATGGTGGCCGTCGCCCTGGTGCTGCTGGTGCAAGAACACGGCAACCTGTGGCTGACCCTGCCGGCAGCCGTGATCATCGGTCGCGAAATCGTCGTTTCGGCCCTGCGTGAATGGATGGCCGAAATCGGTGCCCGCGCTCACGTGGCGGTCTCGAACATGGGCAAGTGGAAAACTGCCGCGCAAATGCTTGCGCTGGTAATCCTGCTGGCCAACCCGTCGGACTTCACCTTCTGGGTCCTGCTGGGCTATGCTTTGCTGCTCATCGCCGCAGGCCTGACCCTGTGGTCCATGCTCCAGTATTTACGCGCTGCCTGGCCTCATCTGCGCACCACCGTTGAAAAGAAATAAAACTTTTTTGAATCAAGGGGTTGACGGGTGATCAGGATTCTATAGAATGCGCATCACCAAGACGCGGGAATAGCTCAGTTGGTAGAGCACGACCTTGCCAAGGTCGGGGTCGCGAGTTCGAGTCTCGTTTCCCGCTCCAAAATTCAGAAAAAGCCACTCAGATGAGTGGCTTTTTTTTTGTGCTTGTGTCGGGTGGCTGTAGAGGTTGACCTCACCCACCAGTGCTGCGCGGCACCGGCCTTTGCGCAGGCTTTCGATGGCCAGGTGCAGGGCGGTCGGTGACGACGAGCAGGCGGTGTCCACCGTCAGGCTCGGCTCGCACAGGTCGGTTGGCGACCAGCCATGGCAGGCCGCTGGGGACCGCCGTCTGCCCGGACTGCCACAGTACAGGTCTCAGCAGTGGCCAGGTGTTGCTGGTGAGGCCGCCGAAGGGTAAGTGGAGCGAGGTGCGGCCAGGGTGCTGTTGCGTGGGGTGCTCGCGTAGCAGATGCTTGACCACATCGCCAAGGTGGCGGCAGTCGAACAGCAAGGTCTTGTTCAGGCCGGGGATGTCAGGCCGATCTCATGAACGGCACCTCTTCGTGCAGCGCTGCCGGGGCCGGTCCGGTGGCCTGCAAAAGTAGGTTGTGCACTAATTCCTTAACGACCGGCTTGAGCGCGGCGTCTTCTCTGGATTGGATCATGTTCGCTCCTTGAACCGACCATGGTGGAGCGTTCGGCGGACACGGGGCCGCCGACGCGAATGCGCCAGGCATTGCTGACTTTCAACGGGCTTGAACGGAGACTGGCGAACTTCTGGCCGTGGTTCGGCGAAGGTTTTACAGCGTGATACTGGTGGCGGGGTAGAACAAAATATTGAGTACGAAGAGGATCATCCAGAAACCGATTTCCAGTGTTTCGGTAATAGGCTGGATCTTTTTGATTGTGCCGTAAACATGCACGAAAAACATCAGCGTGAAGACCACGAAAAGAATATCGAAGGCATAACTGAAACTGGTGCCGGTGGTGGCCGAACGCAACATCGCTACTTCAACGACAAGGATGAACGCACCTAGGCAGCGGCCGAAATAGATAGCCAGGTGTTCGTGTTCGGGGGCCGTCCAACGCATGAGCCGAGCCCATTGGAGTGGGGCGAAAAAGATGGGTAAGGCAAAGAAGAGGGTGGTCACCACCATCAGGGTTGTGATGTATTCCTTGCTGTATTGCGCATAGTAACCAAGCATTTAAGAACTCCTTGTCTCATCGGCGCATCTAGGCGTCCGGCAGTAATTATTATTGTTATGACTGGCTGATTTCGCGGTGTGAAGTATTGCGAGGGCTGACCAAAAGCGTCAATTGCACAAAAGCGCCTGCTACCAAAGGCGCGCAGGGGGAGTAGTACCACTCTCACACTAAGTTTCGGCGGATGGCAGTGGTATCTGGGCAGCGCTCACTGCGGCGGCGGCGACTGGCGTTTGCTCGACGCGAAACAGGTAGTGTCCTCTTGGGCTCTCGCCATATGCGTCAGAGTGAAGACTTCATTAGTTTCTCAGGAGCAAGCTTGAGTGGCTGTCAGTCCGAGGCCCTTTTAGCTGGCGCGAAGCAGTCGTAGGCCAGGCCCTGCGATCGCTCTATTCATACACCGTCACGCGATTTCGCCCGGCCTTCTTTGATGCAAACAGTGCATGGTCCGCCCAGGCGATCAGCTCAGCATAGTTGATCGATTGCTGGCTCAGGTCGGCCACCCCCAGGCTGATGGTGAAACGGATGCTCTGACCGTTGTGCAGCACTTCCAGCCCTTCGACTGCCTTACGCAGACGCTCGGCGAACACCCATCCATTGGTCTTGTCGGTGTCCGATAGCACCACGCCGAACTCCTCGCCACCATAACGCCCAGCCATATCGGTTTCGCGCACATGCTCGTGGATCAGCCTGGCGATTTCCTCGATGACTTTGTCGCCCGCCTGATGACCATAGGTGTCGTTGATCTGCTTGAAGTGGTCGATATCCAACATCACGAGGCTGGTGGCATTGCCGTAACGCTGGTGCCGCGCATAGGCGCCTTTCAGGCTTTCTTCCCAGTGACCGCGGTTGTACAAGCCCGTCAGCCGATCGGTCCTGGAGAGTTGTTGCAATTGCGCATTGGCGGCCTGGAGTTGATGCCGGTTGGTGGCGACGTCAGTGACGTCATAGATCACCAGGCAAATATGCTTGATTTTGCCATCGGTGGAGCGCAGCGGTAACAACGTGGTGTTCTGGTACATAAACTCTTCCTGGCCGGTGATCGGCTGGTAGTTCTTGAACCGCACCAGATACGGGCGTAGCTCCCAGATAGTGAACGCGGGCGTGCCCAGGGTAGCGACGCTTTCCACCTTGCGGCTGAACCATTGTTGGTCGATTTCGGGAAACAGACTCAAGAAATTCTGATTTTGGGCGTCCTTGGGCTGCAACCCGGAGCGGTTCTCCATGAAGGTGTTCCAGACCTGCACGCAATAGTTGCGGTCGAGCACCACAACACCGACGTCGATGTTCTGGACGATTGCCAGCAACCAGTGAAACTCGTTCAGATCGAGAGAATCGTTCATGGCTCAGTTCGTCAAGTAGGCGAGTTTGTGGGTCAATCGTTCGATTGAGTCTTCTGTGAACAGCAACAGCAGGTCGAAACGAATATCATGCCCTTCCAGGCTGTAGCTGATTTCCACTGCCAGGGTCTTTTTCCAGCGCTTGCGGTTGACCTGAATCAGCTCATCGATGCTCGCGTGCTGCCCGAGGATTTGCGGGTGACCTTGAGAAAACACCACATCGATTTGCTCGGCAATACTGCTCAGGCAAGCACCGATCAGAACGCTGGAGAGGTCTAGCAGCATTTCCAGGTCCGAATAATCGGCACTCTGGCGCTGCATCAATTGCGCTATGTCGGCGATTTCCGAGTCGTGAAACATCAGCAGCGCTTCGCCAGCGATGCCACTGCCGATAAAACCCTGGCAGATGGCGGTGAGTTTCTTGCAAGTGCTGGCATCGGTCAGCGCCATGTGCAACTCGCCGACTTCGAGGATGTTCACGTTCGGCACTGGTAACTGCACGAAGACGCCCAACACCTTGGCTATCAGGGCGGCCGCTCGGCCGATGGCAACGTTGACCGTTTCACGGAATACATCGTGAAAACTGATGATCGGGTTCGCTGCCAGACGATTCCTCTGCGGGATGTAGCCGGGTTCCGTCAGTATCCCCAACTGACTGAGCGTCTGGCGCAGGTCGTTCTCGTCAAAAGGCTTTTTCAGGAATGCCAGCGCGCCCAGTGCAAGCACGCGGCGCACCGCTTCTTCCTGAATGTCAGCGGAGATCACGATGACCTGCGCCGCCAAGCCTTCGGCGCGTAAGGCGCTCAACACCTGATAACCATCCATCTCCGGCATGGTCAGGTCGAGCAGCACCACCTGCCCCAAACCCAGGCGTATGGCATCCATGGCCTCATGACCATTACCGGCTTCTGTGACCGAAACCGGCCAGTCCGCCGGCAGCGCCCTTAACACCTGCTTACGAGCCATGCTGGAGTCGTCACATACTAGTAGCGGAGTCAATGACAAAAGATAGGCACTCATCGGTATTGAACATCGGGGAAAGCCCTACGGCCCATCATGTTCTGTAAGCATATCAGTACCACGTTATAAGCAGGGTTGTATTGAGGCGGTAGCCGAGCCATTGACGATTGACTCGCCAACCCCAGCGCCTCACAAAAAACAGGCGCGTGTTACTTCGCCAGTAAACCCTAGGGAAACTCCGATCAACTCGCGATGAGCATGCTTTTAGTCGAATCGAAAACGACTTTCAGCGTTGCTTAGCGCAGAAAGGCCCGTCCGCACTGCTTCGTCGGGCATTTCAGCCCCGTTCCCGACGTTACGCGCGCAACTCACCCATACCCATCAGCTGTTTTCGAGCCATCCACAGGTTTGACAGGGCGAACAGCGTCATCAACTGAGCTGTGTTGGTAGAACGGTTCGATGAGCCCCAGTAACTGGCTCATGGGCAGCTCGGATCAGCAAGTCAGGCGTATTTCAGCACATCTGCGGACTTGTTCGGAGAGTCCCTTCCATTAATTGTCTATGTAAGTGAAATCTTCCCAGCAGCGCCCATCAAAACGCAGTAATTTTTCAGATGAAAGTGCCCACATGACACCGTCTTTTGATTCGATGCAACTGACTTCCTTAGCCATGATGTGGAGTTTTTTGATGTTGTTAACGATGATTTTGTAAATGCCATCACTGGCACCTATATAGACAATGCCTTGGAGTTCAGTCGCTGAGTAAAAGTCAGCATCTTTATACAGTAGCGTCAATCAAGTGGACTGATTGTTATGGATTTTCCTTTATATAATCGATGCTTCATCGCTATTCCATGCCACACCGCCCATTTAAATTAAAATCTTGCAATTCCTCACTTTAAATAACAAGTTTCCGATCCTGAAGTAACTTCAAGTATGACAATCCTTCTGGGTCGTCGTGAAATAAAGAATCACCATCCAGCATGTAGGTCTTTAATAGAAACTCTACACCCTTGTCTGTCATGTCGAGCAACGTATGGCACTGCCCTAGCCGGTAAAGGATATATGGATTTTCAGTTCCGGCTGGCCCATTGAGGGCATCAAAAAAACTCTCGAGTGCTATCTTGATGTGGCCGAGCTGGTATTGGGCATCCCCCACAGAAGCTGATAGCCAAGTGTAAGCTTCCCACTCGACCTTAGGTTCTGGCAGCAGAGTTAGTGCTTTAGTCCATTGGTCAACGGCCCTGCTGAACTCATTAACTTCACACAAGTTGTTACCCGCTTCCGACAACTCATGAATTTTCTCGTAAATATCATCCGGCAGTTGATTTTCCATTCTAAGGGTGCCCCGTATTGTAATTAAATAATACTTTTGTATTTCTCAGGCTCGCCGTTAAAGCAGCGCCCCTTGGATATCTTGGCAGCTTTTATGAGTGATTTTTTTGCGTTCTCCAAATCGCCAAGTTCAAAGTAGATAGTCCCCAATATAAAATATGGGCCATCTTGGTATGGTTTGACTGTGCCAGATAAAAACAAGTTATTCATTACCTTCAAGGCCGCTGAAAAATTCCCCGTATCTCTATACAGCTCTGCCAC
This sequence comes from Pseudomonas extremaustralis, assembly GCF_900102035.1. NCBI lineage: Bacteria > Pseudomonadati > Pseudomonadota > Gammaproteobacteria > Pseudomonadales > Pseudomonadaceae > Pseudomonas > Pseudomonas extremaustralis. The sequence continues at coordinate 2,545,326 of NZ_LT629689.1, read as the reverse complement.
TGCATGAGCAAAGCTTTTACTTACATCCCATCCAAATTTAGGATCAGGAAGTTTGCTCCAAGCTTCTTCGGCCAATTTTGTGGCGGATTGCTTATCACCAGTGGTTAGAGCTTTTTGCGCATGGCGAAGAATTACGTCTATTTCATCTCTAACGGATTCGTTTAAATCTTTCATCTGTTTGTATTTCCTACTTTAATGGTGGAAGGTAAGTTTCACCTAGCTTAGCTCCTGCGGATCTATTGATGGAGTAGTGATCAAGTGTATAATTTTTTGAATCAAGCATCCACTTCCGAACTTCTGGAGATTTTGCGCCTAAGTGCCGTCCCTTATAATTCCACCATTTGACAGCATCCTTATTATGGGCCATGTCGGCATCTTTGAGGGGATACCATTCGCCATCAGAGGCCTTAAATTCAGTACCATTTTTCCCCTCTCTAAGCTTATCCTCAGTTCGCATCCGCTCTTGCACTTCTTCTCCGGTCCGTGACCCCTTTCCTGGTGTCCGCCCAAGATATTTCTCTCGTAAAGATTTTTTGCCCTCGAGAATTTTGGCTCCCGAGGTTTCACTAGCCCTCTTGGCGCTTTTCTCCGCCGCCTCTTGCGTCGTCCGTTGGACTGCCTCTGTGCCAAGACGATGAGCACTTTTACCAACCAGCACACTTCCCTTTATTGCATCTCCTGCAAAGGGTATCGCCGCAACTGCTGAGAGGCCAGCATTGACCGCATCACCCTCAGCAGCGTAGATCCCGGCATTAATCAGGTCCGGAATCGCACCCAGCCCCGGCACGAAGCCCAGTACATCCAAGCCGCCGTGAACCCATGGGCTTGCACTGCCCCACCAGCCTTTCTCTGCCTCTGTTTCCGGTTCTATTGGTGGATTTGCCTGTATGGCGGGGACGGCGGCGGGGGCTGTTTCACCCACAACCCGCCCAATGGTATTGCCACTCTTGAACGAACTGAACGACGGCAGGATCGCCTGTTCGGTGCGCAGGTAGCCCGCCCGCAGGGCCTCGTATTCTTCCTCCTGCATCTCCTTGCTTTCGTGTATTTCGTTGCCCATGGCGTCGCGCCAGAAGGCATCGATTTGCACTCCACCATTCTCGCCTTGCTGCAGCAGCATTTCGGCTGGGCCGACGATGCTGTCAGGGGGCGGTCGGACGGAGACGCTAATCGCATGCACCCGCACCGGGGCTAGGTTGGTCGGTTCTGCCATGCGTTAAGCCCCATTCATCCAGAACTTGTCGCCATGGCGCACCACCAACTTGCCTTCGGCGCGCACCGTGTTGCTCTTCTCCAGGGGATAGCACTTGCCGCCGACGGTATGGCTCTTGATGCCTTTGGCCGCGCCAGCCCCATCACCCTCGGTGGTCGGCACCAGGCTCTTGTCGAACACCAACACGGGCTTGCCGTTGGCGCGAACGGATTTGGCCACGTCTGTGGCGGTTTTTAGCTCGGCAGTGACAGGGTAGGGCACCGGCGGTATGGCGCTGCCCATCGGGGTTTTGCACACGTCGGGGACTATGCTGACCACCTTCCATTTGCCCTGCTTGCGGGCGATGACGTTATCGGCCATGTCAGAGCAGCTCCTTTGCGGAGCGCTTGATCAGCGGTGCATTCGGATCAGTTTCGAAGCGCGCTTCCAGGACGCGGATGTCCAGGTGGTTGGGCAGGCTGATGCGGTGGGTCAAGGCCAGGGTCATGGCTTCGGTGTCGATGCGCAGGGTGTCGGTGAGCATTGGCAGCGGCAGCATGGCGCCGTTGTGCAAGCGCAGGAGGGCAAAAGGGCGATGGCCATGGAGTTCGACACATAACGAGCCGTCGGGAGTGGACTCGGGAGCGGTCAGGTTGAACAGTTCAAGACGAAACGCCGGTGGTGGAAACTCGATCTGCTGGTCGGCCGGCGCGCCGTTCCAGTAACCGAAATCGAAATCCGTCGGCAGCCCCGGCCAGCGTTCCTGTTGCCATGTGGTGCCATAGGTTCCCGCGAGTCGCAGGCGCGGCGCCCAGGCCCGGCCCACAATGCTAAAACCGGCCGGTTGGTTCTTGTAGTTGGCCGCGATCCGCGCCATGCCGTTAGCGTCGGGTTCACCCTCGGGATGTTTGGCCCGGACGAGACGCCATACCGGTTTGTCGATAGGCTCGATCTGCGGTGCGGGAAGTTCGCGCAGCGGATTGTCCAGTTGATAGCCCAGATCTTCCTGGCGCTTTTCGATCCAGCCTCGGCCCAGTGGGTTGCTGTAGCAGACTTCGTTGAGCAAATAGGGCGCAGTGTTTGTATCAACTGCATGTTCGGGATTGGGCACCACACTGCTGCCGCCGAAGGCATATTCCCAACGCAAAGGCACTAAGGTGGCCGGCAGCGGTTCGGACAATTGCCAACCGCCGAACAGGCTGTGTCTGAACTGCCGTGGGCCGGTGAATTTCAGGTGTTTTTCCAACAAGTAGCGGCGTGTCGGTGCTTCGGAGCGCTGTTTCAACGCCTCTTGCCGGGCGGCTTGCCAGGCAAATAATTGGTCCTGGTTCAGCCGTTCGCCGGGGCTCAACGGTGTTGGCAGCGGCATGTCGATACTGGGCGGTGCCACTGGCACACTGATTCGCAGGCCGGCGCTCCAGTGCGCGGCAGGTTGGCCCTGTGGTGCATAAGCATTGCCCACCACAATCACGTCACAGCGTGGTTTGAATGGCGCGAGGTCACTTTCCTCGCAGACGCTGCTCGATCCTTCCTCGCCGTAGTAGCTATCGGCGGTGCACAGCGACAGCGGATCCTCCTCCAGCACCTCGACTCGAAATTGCCCCGTTTGCCCGTCAATCGGCAGCAGCCGATAACCCACCTTCATGACCAGCACCGGATACTCTTGATCGTCCATGCCCAGCGCACAGAAACACAGCGCATCGAAGGGCGTCAGATTGCGAAATTCCATGACGCCCCCTAGTTGATATCCACGTCTTTACCGTTGATTTGCACCGCTCCGGTGGCGCTGAAATCGAAGGTGCGGCCATTGATCAGCACGGTGCCGTCGGACTTCATGACCAGAGTGGATTTGCCCACCGTGACCTTGAATTCATCACCGGCAGCGATGCTGAAACGCTTGCCGACCACCACCGACTTGTGGATGCCGATCTGCTCGCTCTGGCTCAGGCCCACGGTGGTGTTCATCGCCGCGCCGACGCTGGTCTGATACGCCGCACCAACAGTCAACGCCTTGGCCAAACCAATGGTTTCGGCTTTAGCCAGCTTGATGGTCTCGGTCTTGTTGCCGCCGATGGTTACGCTGCGGTTGGCGCCGATGCTGATGGTTTCGTTCTGGCCGACGTCTTCAGTGCGGTGATCGCCGATGGACACGGTTTCGTTGTGTTCCACCCGCTCCTTGCGGTCGTTGCCGATGAAGATGCCGTTGTTGTGTTTGATATGGACGTTCTTATCTTTTTCGGCATGGATAAACACCTCCTGGTGACCCAGCTCATCTTCAAAGCGCAGCTCATTGAACCCTTCGCCCTTGTGGGTTTGGCTTTTGATGGTCATACGCGTCTTGTGTTTGGGCAGCTCATACGGCGGCAGATTGGTCGCGCGGTAAGTGCGACCCGTGGCGATGGGTTGGTCCGGATCGCCGTCGAGGTAGCTGATGATCAGTTCCTGGCCGACACGGGGAATCGCCATGGCGCCCCATGTCGCTCCCGCCCAACCCTGCGCCACCCGAATCCAGCACGAACGCTGGTCGTTGTTTTGGTCCGAGCGATCCCAGGGGAACTGCACCTTGACCCGGCCCCATTCATCGCAATAGATCTCTTCCCCCGGCGGGCCGACCACCGTGGCGATCTGCGGGCCGTCGATGCAGGGTTTGTCGCGCAGCGGGGCTTTCCAGTCAGAGGTGCAGCGGATGGCGCTGGCCTGCATTTCATAGGATGTGCCGGGGCCGCTGCCGAATGACTCTTCCTGCAAGCTGGTGTGCTGTTTGCCCTGGTGTTTGATGGCGATGGTGCGCCAACGATCGTTGAAGTCTTCGCGCGGGTGATCGCTTAGATCGAACGCCAACCCCGGTTGCAGGCGTTCATCGTCGCCTTCCAGCTGCGCCAGCTTGGCGTCGTTGCGCAGCGCCGCCAGACGGGTCTGGGTAAAGGGCTTGCCGGCGATGTCGCGTTTGTAGCGACCGGGATAGTCGTAGCGTTCGTAGTCCTTGTGCTGGTTGTTCAGGTCCTGGCCGCCGGTGGCGGTGTGCTGCTGGTTGTAGCGCGGGTGGGTGAAGGTGTAGTCGCGCTGCACCTGCACGGCGGTGCGCACTTGTTCGGTGTAGTGGAAGCGGCTCAGTGCCGGTTGCGTGGTATCGCCGCCGGCTATCGGTTGGTAGATCACCGGGCAGTCAGCGTGGGTGCCGAGGGTGCCGAGTCCACCGACGCGGTCGGTGAGGACCAGGGTGTGGCCGTCGGCGCGGTGTTCGAAGGTGTAGAGCAGGCCTTCCTCGGCGGCGAGGCGGGCGATGAAGTCGAGGTCGGTTTCGCCGGCTTGCACGCAGTATTCGCGGGGTTGGTGCCCGGAGCAGATGTCGCTGCGCAGGTCGCTCAGATTTTGCTCGGCCAATACGTGGGTGATGATGTCGGGCGCGGTCTGGCCCTGGAAGATGCGCCAGTTGGAACGCAGGCCGAAGCGCGCCAGGGTGGGCTCGACCACCGCGGTGTAACGGGTGCGACGAAAGCCGGTGTCGCCCTGCTGAAACAGGCTGACCAGGCCGTGGACGTAGCGCACCGGGGTGTCATGGCGCCAAATGGTGAACACCGCGGCGAGATCGAGCATGCGGTAGAAGTCGATGGCCGGGAGGTGACTGACCAGCTCCAGTTCAAGCTTGAAAGGTTGAGAGAGGCCTTCTTCGAGGGTGAACGCAACCACTTCGAAGGGATCGCCCCGCAGCGGTTTGAAGGTGTAATGCAGGTCGCTTTGACGGGGCATGAGACCTCCTTGTTGTGCATCCGGATCAGTGCCCGTTCCGCCTGTGCGGCGGAACGGGCCGGTTAGCGGTTAAGCCGGTTTACGCCAGTCATCCGAAGCTTCGGTGCCGGCCACCTCATGGCTCCAACTGACCTTGCGATAGGCCAGGCTGGTCTTGATCAGTTGGGTGTAGTTTTCGTTGCTGCTGTCTTGTGCGTGGGGCAGCACGGTGTGAATGTCGACGACGGTGGCATCCTCGAGTTTGGTGGTGAAGAAGTGCTCCTGTTTGCCGTCGCTCGAGGTGCGGAACCACTTGACCTCGACGGTCGGCAGCATCTCGCCGGTGGCCAAAGCCTGGTAAAGCATGGGCGAGGCTTTGCTCAGGGCGCTGGTGAAGATCAGCGGTTTATGTACTCGCTGGCCGGTCGGCTGACCGCTTTGCGGGTCGGTGGGGGTGGTGATCTGGTGGTCGATTTCCTGGGCGAGGATTTCGTCTTCGTGGCCTTCCACATAAACGTTGCCCACCGAGTCAGCGGTGAACGCGCCCTTGGTGATATGGCCCTGGTTTTTGCCGTGGATGCTGATGAATGCGGGTGTTGGCATGACAAGCTCCTTGTCGCGATGATTAAACGATCGTGAGGTCGTGGGTTCTGGCCAAAGAGGCCATGGCTTTACAGGCGCTCGGGCTGAGCACGCTGAAAATCGGTTACAGGTTGAGAATCCGTTCCAGGGACGCCAGCACTTCCTGAGTGATGCTGTTCAGGCGCAGGGAGTAGATCGTGTAGGCGCAGGTCAGCACGACAGCGGCCAACGCCCATGGCGTCCACAACGGCCACGCCCGCTTGATCCGGTAATTACGCGGCGCGACGTTTTTCAGCGGATCGGTCAGGCGTTTGGGGGCTTCACCCCGCAGTGGGCGCAACAGGCCGTGCAGTTGGTTGATGATCTTCTGTATTTCGTCATCGCCCTTGGTATGGGCGCCGTATTTACCTTTGAGGCCGGAGACCAGGCACTGGTACATGAACTCCAGCACGTGCTGGTACCGGGCTGCTTCGGGGAGCATGTTGTTCATGACGGTGAAGAACCTCTCACCGCCTCGGGTTTCCCCATGAAACTGGCTGAGCAATGAGCGTTCACTCCAACTGGAGAGCCTGCCCCAAGTCGTGCTCATGACCACCTCGTCCAGTAGCAGGCACAGGCTGTAGGAGTAGACCTTGAGCGTGCCGGCGTCGTAGTCGAGCTGGCCGACTTCTTCCATGATCGTGGTGATCTGGTTGCTGACGCTTCGATACAGCGCGGGCACATCGTCGTGCTGGTCCAGGCGGCGTAGGCGAATCACCAGGCCGATCAGGGGCGTGGCCGCATCGCACAGTGGGTTCCAGGCCAGGCCGCGCATGTCGAATTCGGGGTCTGCGAGCAGCGGTTCGGGCTTGGCCTGGCCCGCTACGGGGGCGGATTTCTTGCTGCTGGTGGCCGGGTGCAAATAGCTGGAGAGCCGGTTGCTGTTATCCGTCGGCGGCGTGGTTTCGCTGGGCGTGGACTCACTCATCTTTTTCACTCCGGATGGCCCAGAACTGCAACTCCAGCTCCGGGAATTTACCCGCGATATGGAAACCAAACCCGCTGCCGCTGCTCAGGCCTTGCCACGCAGGGTGATGGCGGTCGAGTTCGAAGTAGCTGAAACCGGCATGGAACGGCAGGTGCCGTGGCGCCACCGGCAACGGCATAAGCGGGATACCCGGCAGTTGCAGGCTGACCAGTTGCTCCAAGCCTTCGGTGGAGCTGATCTTGATCTGCTTGGGCAGTTCCTGGCATAGGGTCTGCGCGGGCAGTTCGGCCCGTACCGCGAGGATGAACTCGGCGTTGTCCAGCAGGCGCTTGTCGTGCAGGGCGGCAGTGCGAACGCCGTATTGCTGCATGACGATAGGCAGCGACACCGCACGCGGTTGTAGCACGGTGCCCAGGGCACGGCGCAACGTGTGTTCCAGAAGCTGGAAGGATTCGCGCAGGTTGTCGTGCTGGTACGCCGGATACTCCTGGGGCAGATGACCTTCATCGGTAAAGGTCACCAGTTCGCCGCAGGCCTGGGCCAGTGCGATGTACAGCCGTTCCGGGTGGACCTGGCGCTGGCGAGCCAGATGCTGAAACAGTGGAAACAAACGATTGAGGGTGTGCAGCAGGTTGAAGTCGGTGACATCCGCCACGCCGGACTGCCCTGGCGAGCCAATCCGCTGAGCCAGGTTCTTGGCCCGCTCACGCATCAGCCCGGCCACTTCACCCAAGTAGCGATGCAAAGCCGGCACCGCTTGCAGGGACACGCTGGTGGGGTAGAAGTGCTCGTCCATCACCAAACCGCCGTCCGGGCGCTTGTCTTTAATCCTGCCCAACGCGATGCCGGTAAAGGCACTGCGGTCGCTGCGGTCGAGCATCAATTGCAGGTTGGGCACGGCCAGGTCCATACCCACCTGGTCGCCGTCATCGCTGTGGGTATCGCGGATTTCCTCACGCAGGGCGATGTAACGGCTATTACCGTAGCGATCGGGCCAGCGCACTTCGAGTGCGCCGTTGGACCGCAGCGGTAGGGCCAGGTGGACAATCTGGTTCACTGCACTGCTGTCGGCAATTTCCAGGGGCGCGGGGGGCGCCAAATCGCGAGGGATATCGAACACGCTGCCATCGGGCATGATCCCGCGTGCCTTGGTGATGGCGACCTTGCCGAAGCTCAAATATTCGCTGTTCAACTCCAGCTCGCTGAAGCCGTAGAGGGCGTCGTTCAGACTGTGCACGCGCTGATGCACGGCGGCTTCGGCGGCGCGAGCCTGTTGCTGAAAGTGTTGGGGTTTGACGAACAAACCCTCATGCCAGATGACGGGGTTGCGTGAACTCATCGGTAATTACTCTGCGCAAAATCGGCTGAAAATGACGTCATCGGGTTTCCCCTTTGAGGCTGACCTGGGAGGCATCCAACTGCACCAGCACGGCGTACTGCCGGCCTTTGGGTTCAACGCGCAGATGCTGTTTCCACTGGCCGACCTCGCTGCTGTGGTAGTGGGCGATCACCGCGATAAACCGGGTGTCCTCATCCACGGGGCGCAGGTCGATAAACTTGAATTGGCCGGGCTGGAGCAGGTAGTCGTCGGCGCGGATATAGGTGCTGCCCAAGGCTTTTTTCAGGTCCTCGGCTATGGCCTGGGGGCTGGCGTTGACCAGCAGCGAGTCGTCGCTCAGTTGCAGGACCTTGAACGCGATAGGCGTGGCGACCTGCTGCAGCGTCGGGTTGCCCCAGGGCGTGGTCAGGCTTACACCCTGAGTTTGGTAGTGGCCCAGCAGCGCGTCTTCGAGGGGCGACATTGGCACCACGGGTGTGGGGGCCACGCTCAGCGGCGACTGGGCCGGTAGGTTTTGGTAAAGGTGGTTGAGCAGGGTTTGCACTTTGTCGGTCAGGGCCTGCGGGCTGCTCGCCTGAACGTTGAGGGTGTAAGGCGCGCGGCTTGCGTCTTCATCCGGTGCGGTACCGGTGCTGATCAGGCGCGGGTTGACGTGCTCGCTGGCGTGCAGGCTCAGGGAGTAGCGGCTGGGCTGATCGTCGGGGCCGCCGACCGGGATCGATGGGGTCCAGATCACCTGACCGAGCTTGCCGAGCATGGTGCAGCCGCCGAGGGTCAGGCAAGCGAGCAACAAGGATCCCAGGCGCAGGTTGCTGAACAGCGTGCCGGGACGTTTTGGAATCATCGGCTGAACTGCAGGCGGCTGCTTTAAGGGCGGCGTTGCTTGCAGTGCTCGCAGTGGATCGCCTTGCTCAGTCAAGTCCACAGGCCGGCAAAGGCGTTCGAACTCCGCGCAAGCCGCAGGTTGCGGGGCGGGCAAGGGACGACTCGGCACATCCTCGAGGTGCCAGGCTTGCAGGCCTTGCGGCTGGTCGCTGAACAGCTCATCGAGCGCGCGTGGGACGTGCTCGCCCAACTGCACCGCGACCCGGTACGCACCGATCTGCAACAAGTCGCCATCGTTCAGGCTCACTGCGGCATTGCGACCCAGTGGCAAGTCATGGCCATTGGCGTAAGTGCAGCCACTGCGGTCGATCACGCAGAAACGTCCTTCGACGACCCTTATTTCGCAATGATGGGGCTGAACGCTGTCGTGGCGATCCTCCAGGCGCCAATCCGCCGCGGCACTGCCGATGCTGCCACCCTGTGGACCAAACCGGTGACTGGGCAGATACCCGTGCAACAACTGCGCGGGATTGCTGATAACCAGCGTCAACTTCATGCACGCCCCCGAATCCGCACCACGGTGGGATGACGTTGTTCCTGATCTTCGATAAAGCTGGTCCAGCCCAGGTGGGTGCCGCTGTCGCGTTGCAGGTTGAAGGGCGGCACATCCTCTTCGCGCAGCCCCAGTTCCAGGTCGTAGGCAGTGACATCGCGCAGTAAAAAATCCATCAACTGGCGCAACCGCCCGAACTGCTCGCCACTGGGCAAAAACTGCCGAAATCGTGCCTGGGTCAGGTTGGGAATGACGAGGGTGAACTTACTGACGCGGGTCTTGCTGCGGTCACCCACCACAAAATCGTTGCCCAAGGTGCCGTTGGCCTTGCCCAGCGCCATGCGCTGACGCGGCGACAAACTCACCGAGCGCGCCTCGAATTCACGGATGTACACGCCGTGCAGGTCGAAGCAATGTTCGACAATGCCGGACACCACCGACGGTGAGCGGCTGCGACTAGCGATCAGCCCGGCAAAGCTCAACAGCCGCCCCCACGGCAGCGGTGTTGCGCCACGCAGATCGTTGTCGTTCAGCCCGATCATGGAAAACACATAACGTGAAAAGCGGTCGCTGGCCTCGGCCTGAAAGCGGATGTAGTAGCGGTACTTGCGCCAGCTGTGGTGCAGCAAGGTCAGCAAGCGATGATTGAAAAAGTCCATGAACGCTGGACGAATCCCGCGCTCCTGAGCCTGCTCGTAGGCCAGGCGATCCAGGTAATAACCGGGCAGCGGCGAGTCGGTGCCATGCAGCCCAAAGAAACTGGTGCGCAGGCGATAGCGCACGTCTTCGCGATCCTCCTCCACGCGTGCAGCGTCGACGATATCGGAGGCCGGAAAGCCCAGCCCCGCATGGCTTTGCAAGCGCACACGACGGCGCGCGGCGGCACTCAGGGGCTGCGCCTCCAGGTCATCGCCATGCAGGGCGTGCAAGTGCTCCAGCAGACGGTGAAACGAATAGTTCCGCGCGTCGGCCAGCAGCACATCGGCTAGATCACGGGTTGTCTGCCGGTCAACAGTGGCCATTCGTAGCGCTCGTTGTTAGTGGTATTGGTCACTTCCAGGCGATGGAAGGAATTGATGCTCGCGTAGAGGGCGAAGAAGTGCGAAAGCACGCTGGCGAACAGGTACAACTCGCCCTCGCACAGGAAGGCGTTCTGGTCCAGTTGCAGGCAGGTCTGCACACCTCGCACCGGCTGGCCTTTCATCAGCCAGTCGATAGGGGTAGTCACGGCTGCGTGGATGCCGTTGAGGCGTTTGCGGGTGGCTCGGGCTTGTTGCAGGTCATGCAAGGCGGCGAAGTCATAGGCGCGGATCACCGCCTTGAGCGGCTCGGCCGACAGCAGCGACAGGTAGTTCAACGACAGGTTGGATATCAGCGTCCAGTGCAGGCTGCTGTCCAGTACGGGTCGATAGCTTCGAGTCGGTGCAATCAGGTTGGTGTAAGTGGCAAACGACGGCGTGACCTCGGTGGACAGCGACACATCGCCCACATTCAGTAACTGCGGCAGGTCGCCATTGGTGCACGTCAGTTCGATGGACGCCGCCTCATGCTCGCCGATGTACAGGCTCTCATCACCGCGCACAAAGGCGATGCGATGGCGCAGGCCCTCGCGGCCGTGGGACTCCTCGAGATGGGTGCGAAAGTACAGGGCCGTGCGGCCCCGCGCATGTTCGATCTCATGCTGGAACGACTCGAACGGGGTAAAGCGCCGCAACGGGTCGCCCTTCCGCTCCTTGTCGGCGGCGTCCCAACCGGCCACCTGGTCGACGCTGAAAATCTCGTAGGCATCGGGGCGGTTGCCGCTGGGGCTGATACGTCGCTCCTGGGTGCGTCCGTCCAGCGCGACAGGGTTGGCATCGTGACGGAACAGGTTGACTGCCGGTGCGCAGTACAGATGCAGGTCACTGGTACGCAGGCGGATATCGGCTGGCATAGGCCGGCTGAACTGAAATTCAAAACGCAGGCTGGTGGCGCTGACATCCGGCCAAATGTGAGCCAGCCGCGTCAGGCTGAAAAAATGGAACCGCTGGGGGAATACAAAATATTCCTGCAGGATGCGGTAGCCATCGAACACATTGCGCGGGTAGGGCAGCAACGCCTCTTCGGGAGTGAAGCCGGGGAAGCCGATATCCTTGGCCGACAGGCGATAGCTTTGGTCATCGATGTGCAGCATGACGCTGTCCAGGTAATGGGCGAGCCATAGGTACAGGGTCAGCGCGGTGGCGTTATCGCCTCCCAGATGAAAATCCAACTGATCGCAGCCCATGCTGGTCAGCGGTTGCTCCGTCAACAGCTTGAGGTCGATGCGCATCACCGAGGCCTCACGACTGTGGGCGTCGCTGACTTCTTGTAAGACCAACGGGTACAGGTTGACGTCGGTGCAGGTGCGGAACTGACAGGAAATGCCGTTCACCGGTTTGGCAAACAGTGACGTTCCCTTGGGAATCACCTGGCGCCGGCTGATCGCATTCGGCAGTGGTGCAAAACGGATGATGGTCGCGCTGGGCAAGGGGCGCAGATAGGTGGGCCAGAGCATCTGCAACAGCGGATGGGTCAGTTCCGGCAAGTCGTCGTCGATCTTCAGCCCCAGCTTGGCGGTAAGGAAGGCAAACCCCTCCAGCAGCCGCTCCACGTCCGGGTCGCCCGCCTGATCGCCGAGAAATTGCGCCAGTTGGGGGTTGTCCTCGGCAAACTCGCGGCCGAGTTCGCGCAGGTAGCGCAACTCCTCGGCAAAGCGTTGTTTCAAGTCCATCGCATCCTCATCTCACGCGGGTGTAGCCGTCGCGGCCCTGCATGGCCACCTCGATCTGCACCTGTTCTTCCTTGTGATTGACCCGCACCTGGCAATCCAGGCGAAAGTTCAGCTCCAGCGGCAGGTCCGGGTCGGGCCGATAGCGCACGCCCGTCACTGTGATACGTGGCTCAAATGCTTCCACCGAGCGCCGGATATCGGCGCTGATGGCCACCACCAGGTCACTGCTGGCCTGGGTGACCCCGTTGAAGTCGCGCAGGCCCAGTTCAGGGCTGCTTTGTGAGCAGCCCTGGCGTGAGTTGAGCACCTGTTCCAAGTGACGTTTGATCGCTTCGACACGCTGGTGTGCCTGTTCATCCTCGCTGCCTGGGCGGTAGCGCGGTGCATCGGGTTCCAGGCGTTCGAACAGGCTGCCACGCACTTATTGGGTGTCCAGCCGACCGACCAGCGAGATCTCGAAGTTGGCGCCCATGTACTTGAAGTGCGGGCGCACCGCTAAGGACACCTGGTACCAACCCGGATTGCCGGCCACGTCCTGGACTTCAATTTTCGCGGCGCGCAGTGGGCGACGGCTGCGTACATCGGTCGATGGGTTTTCCTGATCGGCGATGTATTGCTTGAGCCATCGATTCAGTTCGCGCTCCAGGTCCTGGCGTTCTTTCCAACTGCCAATCTGTTCGCGTTGCAGCACCTTGATGTAGTGGGCGAGGCGATTGACGATAAACAGGTACGGCAACTGAGTGCCGAGCTTGTAGTTGGTCTGGGCTTCCTGGCCTTCGCGGGTCTTGGGAAAGGTCTTGGGTTTTTGCACCGAATTGGCGGAGAAGAACGCCGCGTTGTCGCTGTCCTTGCGCATGGTCAGCGGGATGAAACCGGCTTCGGCCAGCTCGAATTCCTTGCGGTCGGAAATCAGCACTTCGGTGGGGATCTTGGCCTGCAACTGGCCGAAGGATTCGTATAAGTGCACCGGCAGATCGTCTACCGCACCGCCGGACTGCGGGCCGATGATGTTCGGGCACCAGCGATAGCGGGCGAAACTGTCGGTAATGCGTGAAGCCATCAGGAACGCGGTGTTGCCCCACAGGTAATTGTCGTGATTGCCATCGACGGTTTCGTCATAGCCGAAGCTGCGGGTCGAGTTGTCTTCGGTGCTGTAGGGGGGGCGTAGCAAGAAGCGTGGCAGGGTCAGGGCCAGATGGCGGGCATCCTCGGATTCACGCAGGCCGCGCCATTTGGTGTGGCGTGGGCCGTCGAAAATATCGCTGATTTCCTTGAGGTCGGGCAGCCCCTGGAAACCTTCCAGGTTGAACAACTCCGGGCCTGCCGCCGAGACGAACGGCGCATGGGACATGGCGCCGATGGAGGCCATGTAGCTGAGCAACTTGATGTCCGGCGAGCTGGGGCCAAAGGTGTAGTTGCCAACGATGGCGCCCACCGGCTCGCCGCCAAACTGGCCGTAGCCGGCAGTGTAGACGTGCTTGTACAAGCCGCTGCGGGTGATGTCGCCAGCGTTGTCAAAATCGTCCAGCAGCTCCTCTTTGGTGACATGCAGCATTTCCAGCTTGATGTTCTCGCGAAAATCCGTGCGATCCACCAGCAACTTAAGTCCACGCCACGCCGACTCCAGTTGCTGGAACTGCGGCTGATGCAGGATCACATCCATCTGCTTGCTCAACGTAAGGTCGATCTCGGTAATCATCTGATCGACCCGGTACTTGTTGACCGGCTGCTGATGGTCGCCGCTTTGCAGGATTTCGCTGATGAACGCAGCAACGCCATGGCGAGCGACCGCATAGCCTTCCTGGGAAGGGCGAATGGTGGTGTTGGCCAGCAGTTGGTCGAGCAACGACGGTGGTTCGTCAACCACCAATACTTGGGCAGCAGTGCTTTCCATAGGCATGGGGAATACTCCGTTGAGAAGGGCGTTCAAATCAGTTGTTTGGCGCGTCGAGCACCAGGTTCAATTCACTGGCCAGGCGTTGACGGGTGGTTGCATCGGTCAGCAGGTTTTGCAGGTGTTTGCGAAAGGCCGGGACGTTGCCCATCGGGCCTTTGAGCGCAACTAAGGCTTCGCGCAACTCCAGCAATTTATTCAGTTCCGGTACTTGGCGGGCGACAGCGTCGGGGCCGAAGTCATTGATGTTGTTGAATTGAAGTTGCAGGTTCAGATCAGTGTCGTGATCGTTGTTCAGAACGGAGGGGACTGCCATGTCTAGAGCAACTTCGGCTTTGGTCAGCACTTCATTGAACGTGTCTTTATCTATTCGGACGGATTGCCGGTCTTCAAGGGCCGTTAGTTCGCCGTGGCCTTTGAAGTCGCCAGTGATGAGTAACTTCAACGGCAACTCGACTTCGGCCTGTTGATCGCCCGTGGCCGGGACATACCTGATGTTGATGCGTTCTTTGGGGGCGACAGAACCCTGAGTTTTCGACATGAGAAGAATCCTTTCACGTAAGGTCGGCGTATTAAAAACAGCTGTTTCAAGTTTTGTCTTGTAGGACGCTAGGGACGCGAATCGTGGGTGTTGGACGTAAGAAAATTCGTTTTTGTTGTTTTGGTATTTTTCCTACATTGCGTGGAGATTGTGTCTGAGGGATGGCTCTGTTTATTCGGTCTTGAGCCAGAAGTTGCATGCCTTTTACTTGCCTATCAAATAGATATCGGGTGACGCTCGTAAAGTTGGTCGAGCAAACTTTTCAGGCTGATCTCGTTAGTTCGGAAGTTGAAAAATATCCGGGTCGGATTTCGATGCGGCAAATCAGGAGGCGTTGATGCACAACGGATGGCGGGGATGGAAAGGGGGGCTTTGCCTTACAGCTATGGTCGTAATGGAGGCGCAGTCGGCCACACAAGAATGTCCTTCCATCGTCTCGCCCTTGAAGCGCCTGGAGTGTTTTGATCTGGCCGCCGGCACACCCGTCCATCACGCACCGGCCGCGACACGCGCACTTGGCCGGGTACTGCCGATTGTGGATCTGGTCCAGCGCAATGAAACCAAGCGTCCACCCGAGGATCAGCGTTTCCTGTTGTCGTCGTTTCCGGAGCCGGACAACGACCAGCAACACCGGCTGGTGATCTCGGCCCCCGCCTTGGGCGCCTTGCCGCCTCGGCCTTACCTGGCTATCAGCTGCGAATCGAAAATTTCCCGCCTGCAACTGGTGCTGGATGAACCGGCCAGACCCAACAAAATTCGCATCCAACTGTTCAAGGACGAGCGTCCGGTCTCCGAGGCCTACCAGTGGCAAGTGCTGGACGATGCCGGCCTGGTGGTCGATGCCGGGCGCGGACTGCAAGCGATTTCCTTGTTGCGCAACATGGGTGGCGGCCAACGCCTGCGACTGGAAAGTGACTACCCTCGGTTGCACGGTCTGGTTTTCGACGCTGAAGGGCTGGGCGACCTGATCAAGCAGGAGCGCCAAGCATGTCGCTGGTGATCGACGTTCCGGCGGACATCGTCAAGCGCCTGTTGACCCCCATCGACCCTGGGCAACCCGCCGGGCATTTCGATCTGGAGGACGAAACCTACCAGGCCATCGACCAGGAAATGGTCAAGCTCGGCGGCTTGCGTGAAGGCGACATTGACTGGCCGTATATCGACGAAGCCTCCCGCCAATACTTGGCGATTCAATGCAAGCACTGGCGCATCATCGGTCATTTGCAAGCCGTGTGGCTGCGCACCCGGCAATGGGCGCGCTGGGCCGACGCCCTGGGCTTGATCGCCGGCATGGTCGAACTGTATTGGGACAGTGCCTACCCCAAGCCTGGCCCGACCGGCTATTTGAACAAACGCAAGCAGGTGCAGCGTCTGCTGGGCGACATTGGGCGGGTGTTGCCGACCCTGGAGCGCAGCAGTTTTGAACCGGCCTATCAAGCCGCGGCGGAATTGGCCCTGGCCAATCTGCAGCGGTGCGTCGAAAGCGCCAAACTCGACCCCGCGCCGTTGGACGCGTTGCAACGCCAGTTGGACAAATACAGCGAGCCGGTGGTTGCCACTGAACCCAGCCGCGTGGCGACCTCCGGCAATGCTCTGGATTCAGCATTTTTCACCAGCCCCAAACCGCAAGCGCCGAGCAATGAGCGCGAACAGCGCCGCGCCCTGTTGAGCATGGCCGAGCAGATCAACCAGCAAGACCCCTACGACCCCACCGGCTACCAATTACGACGCTTGGGCCTGTGGTCGCATTTGCGCACCGCGCCTCTCATCACCCGCGACCGCCGTACTGAATTGACCGCCGTGCCCAAGGATATCGTCGACGGCTACCAGGACGCGTTGAACCACAATGCCCTGGACCCGAACCTGCTGCTGCGCGTGGAAAAAAGCGTCTGCGCCTCGCCGTACTGGTTGCGCGGCAGCTACCTGGCCGCCCAGGTCGCCTCGCGCCTGGCCATGGAGCAAGTGGCCGCTGCCATCCGCCAGACCTGCGAGCGTTTCGTCTGCCGCCTGCCCGCGCTGCTGGAGCTGTGTTTCAGCGACGGCACGCCGTTCGTTGATGCACAAACCCAGGCGTGGATCACCGGTGCCGATCAGACACAAGCCACTGGCAGCCCGGTGCAGGAGTACGCCAGCCTGCGCGACCAACTGACCACCCAACTCAACACCGAAGGCGTCGAAGTGGTGTTGCTGCGCCTGCAGGACCTGCACGCCACCCACGACGCCCCGCGCCAGCGCAGCTACGCCACGGTGATTGCCGCCGACCTGCTGGCATCGCGTGGTCTGGCGTGGCTGGCGAACGATCTGTACGCCAGCGTTGCGCGGCTGATGCGCGATACCACGGCCCAGGACTGGGAGCCGGAGTTATTTCGGAAGGTGGCCGCCGTCATCAGTGAGCGTAAGGATTAACCCGCATGCCCCGTCAAAGCGACCTGCATTACACCTTCAAACCGCTGCGGGGCGATCCCTTCGAAGTGGTTGCGTTCACCCTCGAAGAAGGTCTCTCTCAACCTTTCAAGCTTGAACTGGAGCTGGTCAGTCACCTCCCGGCCATCGACTTCTACCGCATGCTCGATCTCGCCGCGGTGTTCACCATTTGGCGTCATGACACCCCGGTGCGCTACGTCCACGGCCTGGTCAGCCTGTTTCAGCAGGGCGACACCGGCTTTCGTCGCACCCGTTACACCGCGGTGGTCGAGCCCACCCTGGCGCGCTTCGGCCTGCGTTCCAACTGGCGCATCTTCCAGGGCCAGACCGCGCCCGACATCATCACCCACGTATTGGCCGAGCAAAATCTGAGCGACCTGCGCAGCGACATCTGCTCCGGGCACCAACCCCGCGAATACTGCGTGCAAGCCGGCGAAACCGACCTCGACTTCATCGCCCGCCTCGCCGCCGAGGAAGGCCTGCTCTACACCTTCGAACACCGCGCCGACGGCCACACCCTGGTCCTCACCGACCGCGTCGGTGGACTCGGCACCCTCGGCACCCACGCTGACTGCCCGGTGATCTACCAACCGATAGCCGGCGGCGATACCACGCAACCGGCACTGAGCCGCTTCCACTACACCGAACAAGTGCGCACCGCCGTGCAGGTGCAGCGCGACTACACCTTCACCCACCCGCGCTACAACCAGCAGCACACCGCCACCGGCGGCCAGGACCTGAACAACCAGCACAAGGACTACGAACGCTACGACTATCCCGGTCGCTACAAACGCGACATCGCCGGCAAGCCCTTTACCCAGACCCGTCTGGCGGCGCTGCGCAACGACGCCAAGCTGGCGCAGCTGGAAGGCGACGATGAACGCCTGCAACCGGGGTTGGCGTTCGATCTAAGCGATCACCCGCGCGAAGACTTCAACGACCGTTGGCGCACCATCGCCATCAAACACCAGGGCAAACAGCACACCAGCTTGCAGGAAGAGTCATTCGGCAGCGGCCCCGGCACATCCTATGAAATGCAGGCCAGCGCCATCCGCTGCACCTCTGACTGGAAAGCCCCGCTGCGCGACAAACCCTGCATCGACGGCCCGCAGATCGCCACGGTGGTCGGCCCGCCGGGGGAAGAGATCTATTGCGATGAATGGGGCCGGGTCAAGGTGCAGTTCCCCTGGGATCGCTCGGACCAAAACAACGACCAGCGTTCGTGCTGGATTCGGGTGGCGCAGGGTTGGGCGGGAGCGACATGGGGCGCCATGGCGATTCCCCGTGTCGGCCAGGAACTGATCATCAGCTACCTCGACGGCGATCCGGACCAACCCATCGCCACGGGTCGCACTTACCGCGCGACCAATCTGCCGCCGTATGAGCTGCCCAAACACAAGACGCGGATGACCATCAAGAGCCGAACCCACAAGGGCGAAGGGTTCAATGAGCTGCGCTTTGAAGATGAGCTGGGTCACCAGGAGGTGTTTATCCATGCCGAAAAAGACAAGAACGTCCATATCAAACACAACAACGGCATCTTCGTCGGCAATGACCGCAAGGAGCGGGTCGAACACAACGAAACCGTGTCCATCGGCGATCACCGCACTGAAGACGTCGGCCAGAACGAAACCATCAGCATCGGCGCCAACCGCAGCGTGACCATCGGCGGCAACAAGACCGAGACCATCAAGCTGGCTAAAGCTGAAACCATTGGTTTGGCCAAGGCGTTGACTGTTGGTGCGGCTTATCAGCGGACAGTGGGTGGGGCCATGAATACAACGGTGGGCCTCAGCCAGAGTGAGCAAGTTGGGCTGAACAAATCGGAGTGCATCGGACATACCTACGCTATCGATGTCGAAGATGAATTTTCGATTGTGGTGGGTAAATCAATTCTGGTGATGAAGTCTGACGGCACCGTTCTTATCAACGGCTGTACGTTCGACTTCAGTGCCACTGGGGCAGTCCTCATCAGCGGCGCTGAGGTGGATCTCAATATCAAGCTGGCGGAGCACGACAGCTCGATACTCATCCACCGACCGCCGCTTGAGTTGCATTACACCTATGACGATTTGAAGCCTGAGGTCGGGGCACTGTATCGAGTTGACTTTGAGGACGGCACGCAGAGAACCGGCAAGCTCGATGATCAGGGGACTGCGCTAATCGACAACCCTCCAGGCGCGGGAGTGGCCTATTTCGGCTATGACATCAGACAACCGTTTCCCACCAACAAACAGACAAAAAATGACGTGTTTGGCCTTTTACCCAATACGCCGGGGGAGGCGGAGCAAACCATTGAACGCTACCGGCGGCAAGAAGAGGAACACCGACAAAACACTTACTTTGCCGATGAGATTGAGGCGCTAGAGGCTGGCCGTCTGGACTACGACGACATGATTGAAAGCTATGCCTACGCTGAGGACCCCGTCAGTGATGAATCAGATCCCGTAACATCGGGTGAGCATGAACAGGTTTCCTTGGCGATTGATCAAGGAGACGTGTCATGAGTCACTCCAGCACTTCCCGCCTTGAAGACGACACCTTCCTGCAGATCCTCACCTGGGTCGAAGAGGTCGTTGAAGGGCGCGGTGCGTCGTTGGCGCAGATGATGGTCAGCACCGTATTGGGCCTGATCCCGTTTGTGGGCCAGGCAGTCGATGCATACAACATCTTGCGTTGTCTTTATCAACTCACGCGCACCCCTGACAGCGGGCAACACTGGCTCGATCTGGTGCTGTCGTTGGTGGCCCTGGTGCCGGGATTTGGCGATGCACTGAAAAACGTATTCAACATGCTGCGTCACGGCAAACCCATGGGGCGCATTCTCGACAGCTTGCCGCGCCATGTGCGCGGCGATATCGAAACGTGGTTTCGCCAACTGGATTGGACGCGCTACACCGCCGAGATCATCCAGAACCTCGACGCGATTCTGTCCGGGCTGATCAACATGCTCAGTCGCAGCCTGTCGACCTGGGCGTTGGGGCGTAAGGGCGTGCCTCGCCTGATCGAACAGTTGCGCCAGCTTCAGGATATGGCCCAGCGCC
The DNA here is from genome assembly GCF_900102035.1 of Pseudomonas extremaustralis. NCBI lineage: Bacteria > Pseudomonadati > Pseudomonadota > Gammaproteobacteria > Pseudomonadales > Pseudomonadaceae > Pseudomonas > Pseudomonas extremaustralis. Next base: position 2,525,484 of record NZ_LT629689.1, on the reverse strand, counting down.
AGATCACCGAAGCGATGAACACCCTCAAACGCGCTCACCAAAAAGCCCTGGCCGATCCGTTGCCCAACACCACGGCGCGCACACCTGCTGCGCCTGGAGGAAGCAGGGCGCCTGCGCCCAACAGCCAAGCGAGCGGCAATGTCACGACCCCCACGGCCGGTACTCAATTGCCGGCTCAAGGGCGGGTGACGGCACAACAGAGGCAGAGCGAACGCTCCAGTCAAAGGCCCCATCAGATCAGCGTCTCGGGCGAACACATCACCGATTACTACTTCGTCAAACGTCAGCGCCGTCGGGCCAAGGTCAACCATCGCGGCAAGTTGTACGAAATGAGCCAGCCAGGGCATCGGGGTATTGACCATGTGTGGCATGGCGGCGGCTTGCCGGTGGGTTATCGCATCAGCGACACCAAGGGCACGGGTGGCGCGTTTCACAAACTGGAAACAGCCAAGGCGGTGTTTGCCGGGCTGGAGTACGGGATTGATGCGTACTTGGGGATGGACGATGAAAAACGCGTGGAACGAGCGGTGAACAAACCCACGGTGGGGGATGGGCGACAGCTGAGTCATAAGTGGATTGCAGCGAAGATTCGGGATGCTCAGTTGGTTGAGCAGCACACGTTGGTTCTGGGGCGGCAGATTGAAGCGTGGAGGAGCGTCGAGTTCAAGATGGGGGCTGAAACCCGTCTCGAAAACGGTGAAGCCACTCGCCAGTTAGTGAAGTGCCCCTACGACCGCAGCCTGATTACGGTGGTTGGCCCCAACCACAACCTGCACGAACGAGCTAAGGGGGCCGTCACGCCCAAATGCTGCAAAGCCTCAGTGTCGCATCAGATCGGCACCGAGTTTGTTTTACCTACTCAGATGCTACGAGAGTAATTCCATGAAGAAACTTCCCATGCCCAATTGGCCCCGCTGGTTCAGTTGGAAGATCGATGAAGCGGATTTCGAGCAACGCCGTGAACACTATGTTCTCTACAAAAATTATCCAGAGCGTTTTGATGACTTCATGGGCCGCTTGCACATGATCACCACGGACTTGCCCAAGTATCGCGAACGCTCAAAGCCCAGTGGGTTAATGACTTCTACGAATCAGAGACTCTGGGACGCACTCGACTGGACCAACCTGCAATATTCCGCCGGTGCCCCTGTCGAGCAACTCGTCGAGGTTTGGCCTTACGCCTTGGAGTGGGCAGAAGAGTACGGCGACTTCCACGCTCGCTATCATCAGTCGCCCGAAGCAGGCAATTACATGACGCCGCATGCCGCGTTGCGCACCGAAGAATACTGGATCGTCGCCCTGCGTCTGACCTGCTTTGGCCTGCTCAGCGGCTACGCCCATACCATGCCAAGGGTCATGGCGTTTCTCGATTACGCCAATGAACTGATGGGCGTGCGCGACGGTTTACTCGAGCACTTGGTGCGTCCGTTTGTGCCGGATCGCGGCCTGCCGCCGGATAAATGCACCCGGCACCTGCCGTATCGAAAACTGCTCAAAGTGTTCAGCACCGCTCCGACCAAGCGTGCGGAACTGATGAAGACCTATCTTGACGAGTGGTACCACGCCGGCCGCCGCGAACCCTATATCGATCAGCACGAAGAGGGTGGCTATCTTCACTACGGCTACTGGTCCTGGGAAGCCGCGGCCGTCACCTGGCTGCTAGGCATCGACGACAGCAGCTACCGCGACATGCAGTTCTACCCCAAGGACTGGGTCGACTACGCCCGCCAATATCCGCCACCGCCTATCGAATCGGTTCTGCATTCAGGCCAGGCCTGCCCACAAAGCGGTTGGTGGTGGAGCGATGCCAGTCACCAGTCCCTGCGTCGTTTCGAGGCGGGGGATATTTTCCCGGACATTGCCAGTGGCCCAGCACGCGGAATTACCGTGTGGCGTTGGTCGCTCGATCAGCGGCAGGGGGGATAAAGCAATGAGTCATCCCGCCATTTCCCGCCTTGAAGCCGACACCTGAGTGAAGCCATGCCTAACTTGCCTATTCCCGATTGGCCCCGCTGGTTCAGTTGGGAGATCACCGAAGCCGATTTTGAAAAGCGTCGGGAACGTTATGTGCTCTTTGAAAATTATGAGAAGCGTTTTGAGCGAATGCTGAATGGTATGCACATGATTACCACGGACTTGCCCAAGTATCGCGAACGCTCAAAGCCCAGTGGGTTAATGACTTCTACGAATCAGAGACTCTGGGACGCCCTCGACTGGACCAACCTGCAATATTCCGCCGGTGCCCCTGTCGAGCAACTCGTCGAGGTTTGGCCTTATGCCCTCGAATGGGCAGAAGAGTACGGCGACTTCCACGCTCGCTATCATCAGTCGCCCGAAGCGGGCAATTACATGACGCCGCATGCCGCCCTGCGCACCGAAGAATACTGGATCGTCGCCCTGCGCCTGACCTGCTTCGGTCTGCTCAGCGGCTACGCCCATACCATGCCAAGGGTCATGGCGTTTCTCGATTACGCCAATGAACTGATGGGCGTGCGCGACGGTTTACTCGAGCACTTGGTGCGTCCGTTTGTGCCGGATCGCGGCCTGCCGCCGGATAAATGCACCCGGCAGTTGCCGTATCGAAAGCTGCTCAAAGTATTCAGCACCGCTCCAGCCAAACGCGCTGCATTGCTCGCGACCTACCTGGACGAGTGGTACCACGCCAGCCGCCGCGAACCCTATATCGATCAGCACGAAGAGGGTGGCTACCTCCACTACGGCTACTGGTCCTGGGAAGCTGCGGCCGTCACCTGGCTGCTAGGCATCGACGACAGCAGCTACCGCGATATGCAGTTCTACCCCAAGGACTGGGTCGATTACGCCCGCCAATACCCGCCACCGCCTATCGACGCGATTCTGCATTCAGGCCAAGCCTGCCCACAAAGCGGTTGGTGGTGGAGCGATGCCAGCCACCAGTCCCTGCGTCGTTTCGAAGCCGGCGATGTTTTTCCGGACATCGCCAGTGGTACCGCGCGCGGAATTACCGTTTGGCGTTGGTCGCTCGATCAGCGGCAGGAAGGTTGAAGCGATGAGCCGTCCCGCCACCTCAGATGCTACGAGAGTAATTCCATGAAGAAACTTCCCATGCCCAATTGGCCCCGCTGGTTCAGTTGGAAGATCGATGAAGCGGATTTCGAGCAGCGCCGTGAACACTATGTTCTCTACAAAAATTATCCAGAGCGTTTTGATGACTTCATGGGCCGCTTGCACATGATCACCACGGACTTGCCCAAGCATCGCGAGCGCTCTAAATCGGGAGGGTTGATGACTTCAACCCGGCGTCGACTCTGGGACGCCCTCGACTGGACCAACCTGCAATATTCCGCCGGTGCCCCTGTCGAGCAACTAGTCGAGGTTTGGCCTTATGCCCTCGAATGGGCAGAGGAGTACGGCGACTTCCACGCTCGCTATCATCAGTCGCCCGAAGCGGGCAATTACATGACGCCGCATGCCGCCCTGCGCACCGAAGAATACTGGATCGTCGCCCTGCGTCTGACCTGCTTTGGCCTGCTCAGCGGCTACGCCCATACCATGCCAAGGGTCATGACGTTTCTCGATTACGCCAATGAATTGATGGGTGTGCGTGACGGTTTACTGGAACGCTTGGTACGACCGTTTGTGCCGGATCGCGGCCCGCCGCCGGATAAATGCACCCGGCAACTGCCGTATCGAAAACTGCTCAAAGTGTTCAGCTCTGCTCCGACCAAGCGTGCGGAACTGATGAAGACCTATCTTGACGAGTGGTACCACGCCAGCCGCCGCGAACCCTATATCGATCAGCACGAAGAGGGTGGTTACCTCCACTACGGCTACTGGTCCTGGGAAGCCGCGGCCGTCACATGGCTGCTAGGCATCGACGACAGCAGCTACCGCGATATGCAGTTCTACCCCAAGGACTGGGTCGATTACGCCCGCCAATACCCGCCACCGCCTATCGACTCGACCCTGGAGTCAGGCCAAGCCTGTCCACAAAGCGGTTGGTGGTGGAGCGATGCCAGCCAACAGTCACAGCGTCGTTTCGAAGCCGGCGATATTTTCCCGGACATCGCCAGTGGCACCGTGCACGGAATCATGCCTGATTTGCCTATTCCCGATTGGCCTCGGTGGTTCAGTTGGAAGATCACCGAAGCAGACTTTGAAAAGCGCCGGGAACGTTATGTGCTCTTTGAAAATTATGAGAAGCGTTTTGAGCGAATGCTGAATGGTATGCACATGATCACCACGGACTTGCCCAAGCATCGCGAGCGCTCTAAGTCGGGAGGGTTGATGACTTCAACCAGGCGTCGGCTCTGGGACGCGCTCGACTGGACAAACCTGCAATATTCCGCTGGCGCCCCTGTCGAGCAACTGGCCGAGGTCTGGCCCTACGCACTGGAGTGGGCAGAAGAATACGGCTACTTCGATGCACTGTTCGACCAGTCGCCCGAAGCGGGCAATTACATGGCCCCGCATGCCGCCCTGCGCACCGAGGAATACTGGATCGTTGCCCTGCGCCTGACCTGCTTCGGCCTGCTCAGCGGCTACGCCCATACCATGCCAAGGGTCATGGCGTTTCTCGATTACGCCAATGAACTGATGGGTGTGCGCGACGGTTTACTGGAACGCTTGGTGCGACCGTTTGTGCCGGATCGCGGCCCGCCGCCGGATAAATGCACCCGGCAACTGCCGTATCGAAAACTGCTCAAAGTGTTCAGCTCTGCTCCGACCAAGCGTCCGGAGCTTATGAAGTCTTATCTGGGCGAGTGGTACCACGCCAGCCGCCGCGAACCCTATATCGATCAGCACGAAGAGGGCGGCTACCTCCACTACGGCTACTGGTCCTGGGAAGCCGCGGCTGTCACATGGCTGCTAGGCATCGACGACAGCAGCTACCGCGATATGCAGTTCTACCCCAAGGACTGGGTCGATTACGCCCGCCAATACCCGCCACCGCCTATCGACGGCCAAGCCTGCCCACAAAGCGTTTGGTGGTCGAGCGATGCCAGCCATCAGTCCCTGCGTCGTTTCGAAGCCGGGGATATTTTCCCGGACATCGCCAGCGGCACCGCGCGCGGAAATACCGTTTGGCGTTGGTCGCTCGATCAGCGGCTCGGAAGTGATGATGCAACCCATTGCTGACGACGACTCCGACAATGCCAATGCAGGGATTGATATTTGGCAGGTGGCCGGTACACAGCGAACCATTCAAGAAAGCTAGGAGCGATTTATGGGGATGATAGGGCGTCACCTGATGCGCGGGGGCCTGTCGGTACTGCGTCAATTAAACCAGGCATTGCCGATATTGGCGCTGCTGGGCGTGGTGTTTTTATTGATCGCCATCTGGTGGTTGGGGCCACAGTGGACCTGGCGCGAGCATCGGCCGCTGGGTGAACTGGCGATGCGCGTCTCGGCCAGTGTTGTGGTGCTGGTGGTGCCGCTGCTGATCTGGGCATGGCGGGTGCGTAATCGTTTTCAGCGTCTGCAGCTTGAGCGCCAGCACGAGGCCGCAATTCAGGCCGACCCCTGCCTGCCATATGTCGAGGCGCAGGAGCGGGCGCTGGACCGCAGCCTGGGCAACTTGCTGAACAACATGGAGCGCCGCGGTTCGCTCTATCAACTGCCGTGGTATTTGGTGCTGGGTGAGGAAAATGCCGGCAAAACCAGCCTGATCACCCGCTCCAATCAGAGTTTTTCTTTGTCCCATGTGACCAGGGCCGGGGTCAGGGTGCATCAAGAAGAGCAACTGGCTTATCCCGTGGACTGGTGGATCGGTGACGAGGCGGTATTGATCGACCCGCCGGGTGAATTCCTCAGCCACCCCGAACCGACGGCTGATAACGTCGAGCAGCAGGGCAAGGTCAAACCAGTATTGCCCGCCGGCACCCACCCGCGTCTATGGCTGCACCTGCTCGACTGGCTCGCGCGCAACCGCAGCCGTCGGGCACTCAACGGGGTTGTGTTGGTGATCGATGTGCAAGCCTTGTTGGCGCAACGACCCGAGCAACGCAAGGCCCACGCCAACTTGCTGCGCACCCGGCTGTTTGAGTTGACGCGGCAATTGGGCACGCGTCTGCCGGTGTATGTGACGCTGAGCAAATTCGACCTGTTGGAAGGCTTCGAAGAGTTTTTCGCCCGGTTGTCGCGTAGTGGGCGCGAAGACCTGCTGGGCTTCACCTTCAGCCTGGACGCCGTGGATGACTTCGATGCCTGGTTGGCCGAACTGACGCACCAATACCAGGCCTTCGTCGTTTGCCTGAGCGAGCAGGTTTTCGACAGCACCGGGGAGTCGCGCACCTTGATTGAGCGCGATCGCTTACAGGCGCTGGTGCATCAGATGGCAGGCCTGCGCCCGGCATTATTCGGCTTCCTGTGTGAAATGCTCGGCAGTGATCGTTTCACCACCCCGGCGTTGGTTCGGGGGGTGTATTTCTCCTCGGTGCTGCAACAGGGCACGCTGAGCAATGCCTTCGTCAAAGAAGCGGGGCAGGCGTACCAGCTGCCACCACCGCCCCCTGAGGTCAAGCCTGCCGGTGGCACGGCGATTTACTTTGCCCAACAACTGTTCCAGCGGGTGATCTACCCCGAAGCGGGCCTTGCGGGGGACAACATCAAGGTGGCTCGCCACAAGCGGCGGCTGCTGATCGCCGGGTCTGGCGTCGTGTCATTGGGCTGTCTGGTGGTTATCGGGACTTGGCAGTTTTGCTTCGACATCAACCGCGACAAGGCTGCCAGTGTCTTGGCCAAGAGCCAGGACTTCAGCGGTCGAGACATTGACGCCAGGGTCGACACCACCGGTCGCAACCTGCTGGTGCCGCTGGACCAGATCCGCGATGCGGTGCTGGTGTACGGCGATTACCGCGAGGCATGGCCGTTGCTGTCGGATATGGGGCTGTATCAGGGGAGGGCGATTGGCCCGACGGTGGATGAGGCCTATCTGAATCTGTTGTCCAAACGCTTTCTGCCGGCGATTGCCAGCGGTGTATTGGACGCCATCAACGCCGCGCCCGCCGGTAGCAATCAACAACTGGAGGCCTTGCGCGTCTACCGCATGCTCGAAGAACGCCAGAACCGCCGCCCGGCCATCGTCGAAGAGTGGGTCGCCAAGCAGTGGCAGCGAGCCTATCCGGGTCAGGGTCAACTGCAGTCTGATTTGATGGGGCACCTGGGCTATGCACTGAAATACGCCGACGCCGATCTGCCGCACTACCGTGAGCGCATCGCCCAGGTGCAACAGCAATTACGCCAGTTGCCCATGGCTGAACGGGTCTACATGAGCCTCAAACAGGATGCCCTGGAACGTTTGCACCGCCCGTTGGATCTGCGCAACGAGGTCGGTCCGGCGTTCGATATCGTCTACCGTCCTCTGAGTGCCGACCAAGAGGGCAGCGGTTTGCTGATGGCGCCGCTGCTCACCGCCAAAGGCTTCAGGGACTACTTCGAGCCCGGCACCGAGGGCATCATCGAACTGGCCATGATCGACCAGTGGGTATTGGGCGAGCGGCAACGCCTGGATTACTCCGACGAAGACCGCAAAGTGCTGACCCAACGTATCCGCGCGCTGTACAGCGCCGATTACGTGGGCAGTTGGCGGCGGGCGTTGAATCAGTTTGCGGTCACCGACTTCGACGATATCGGCCACGGCGTGGCGGTGCTGGAACAAGTCACCGGCCCGGCCGCCCCTCTGCGGCGCTTGCTGGAGACCCTGCGCGACAACAGCGTGATCTACCCGTCGGTACCCTCTGCCGAAGGGCCGGCAGCGCTCACGCTGGACAAAGTCTCAGACGGCCAACAACAGGCCGCCGGCATCCGGCGCGCGTTCTCCAGCCTGGCGCAACTGATCACTGCGCGAGGCGAGCAGCCGTCCTATTACGAAGAAACCCTTCGTTCGGTCAGCGCGGTTTATGACTACATCAAAGCCGTGCACGACAATCCCGACCCCGGTAAAGCGGCGTTGAAAACCGTACTCAACCGCTTCTCGCTGGGCGGTGCCGACCCCATCGCCAACCTGCAACGCGTTGCCGTGGGCCTGCCCGAGCCACTGAACCAGCAGGTCAAAAAGCTTGCCGACCAAACCTCGCAGGTACTGGTGATTGCCGCCTTGCGCGAGCTGGAAAAACGCTGGGACAGTGAAATCTACAGCTTCTACCGCGACCGCCTGGCAGGCCGCTACCCGTTCAAGGCCAGCGGTGAAGATGCGTCGCTGGAAGACTTCGAAGCCTTCTTCGGCCCGCAAGGCCGCTTGCAGCAATTCCACGATCAGTACCTGAACGTGTTTCTCAAGGACAACCTCGACGCGTTGTATTCCGACAACCTCGGCGGCTACCTGGTACGCAGCGATGTGCTTGAGCAGCTCAAGAAGGCCGAGCGTATCCGCGACACCTTCTTCAACCATCGCGGCCACCTGGCAGTGCAACTCACCATCGAACCCCTGGCCCTCAGCGCAACGCGCCTGAGCAGCATGCTCAGCGTCGACGGCCAACTGATCCCCTACCAGCACGGCACACCGCAACGCACGGGGCTGGTATGGCCCAACAGCCTGGGCAACACCAATGGCAGCCAACTGACCCTGGTGCACAGCACCGGTAACACCGCCAGCATGAGTTATCGCGGGCCATGGTCGTTGTTCCGGCTGCTTAGCCGCGGGCACCTCAATGGAAGAACCGACACCAGCGTGGACCTGACCTTTGCCGTCGCCGATGGGTTGATGCGTTATCGGATCGGGGCGGAAAAGGCTAACAACCCGATTACCCAGCGCAGCTTTGAAGGGTTTGTATTGCCCAGGACATTGCTGGAGGAACGGCGATCAAAGAACGCCATAAATAAAGTCGAAAGCGTCGCCGCAGCGGTGTTCAGCGATTGAGCGCGAATGAATCAGCGAGTGCTGGATATCTATTGGCCACAAGTGAAAGAGGACCGTTTACATGGCAATCAAGCTACACATATTGACTCAAGACCCTAAAGAAATTGAGTTGATCGAGCGTTACTGGGCAGTCGATGAGTCGGGGCAATACCGAGAAAAAGTCAGTGCTCTAGGGGGCATCATTGCGTTGGCTAAGGGCGTTTCACTGGCCAGCTTCATACGGCAACGTTGCAAGGCGTTCGATGAAAATCAGGTCTGTCCCAAGTGTGCAGAACTGATCGAAATCAAGAATCGCTCCGAGGCCAAAAAGGTCCCTCAGCGATCCACTCAACTTTGTACCCTCTGTCAGGAAGACCAGGACGCGATTGCGCGCGAAGCTGAAAAGGCGAAAGCCGCAGAGCTTGAACGGCAGTTGAGCGAATATGTCCGTAAGCAGTCAACCCGAACGGTGGACTACTCAGAGATACCGGATAATCAGGTGCTCCTTCTGTTGGCGTTAGACCGGGCCATTACGCCGAGATTGACCGATGGCGGCTTCACAGTAGGTGACTGCCGTGGATTGGCGCCTCGGTATGTCGGCGACTTTGTGCTGCAATTGCGTGAGGCTGGACTGGTTCTTGATGATCCCAGTAAAGCGAAGCCGGGCACCTACTATTGGGAGGGCGATGAGATCTGGGTGTCGAGGGACCGGGTGGTCTATCGTTTGGCGCCAGATGTCGCGTCAAGGAGTGCGGACGAGATCATTCGTAGCTTGTCGGATAGGGTGTACACCGATGCTGAAGGGCTTTTTAACCTATGGCTTGATTACTCAGTCGCTGATGTCATGCGCTATTTGGGTACCCAGTGCGAGCTCTATCACCATGACTTGTCGGGACAAGAGCTGGAGGAAATTAAAAGTACGATGCGCGCAGCATTGGAGACCTACAGCGTTTCACAACTTTGGTCGGTGGTCTGGAAGGTCGTCAGAGACGCCGCAAGTTTAGCTAATCGCGAGTACTACAACCGCCCCAAAGCGGCAGCGACCATTCCTGGAAAGATTCGGCGGAACTTGGAGAAGGTGCAGCGCGAGTCCATTGAACTCAAGGCATGGAGTCGCCCTGAGCAGCATCCCGCAGGCACATTGGGGATGGTGTTGGGCGAGATTTTGGGCGTTGATGAAAATACATCAGGCCATAGGGTTTCCTCCCTTGTTACCTGGCTCACCGGGCAGTCTTGTTCGCCTACTGTCGAAGCCGAGCTTCATGAGCCAGTGCGAGAGCTGATGACCATCGCGCTGGCGCATGACGTTGGATCTCGCGTGATGCTTCGGTTTGCGGAGCTGATTCGTGCGGGTCATGACGTTGGTTCTGCGGTCGAGGAAATCGGGAGTGCTTTGCGGGTGTGAGTGGCGGTGTGTAGTTCAATCTTCCGTCAGCGGGCGGCGCCATGCCGAACCACGTCAATGCAGAACTCCTGTTCGAACGGCGGTACGTTGCATTCGACGATGTCATCGGCGGCGACTTGCAGATGCACGCCGACAATGTCGGCCCGGATCGGTTGCTGACAGATATGCCGGTCGACCAGCACGGCGGTGAGGACCCGACGTGCGCCCAGTTGCGCCAGATAGGCGCAGGCACGCAAAAGCGAATGGCCTTGGAACAGCACGTCATCGACAACCAGAAACGTGGTGTTGGCAACGTCCAGCGTGCCCAGCCCCGGGTTCTCGATCAATTGCGTGTAGGTATGCAGCACTTGCAGGTCGTCGGTGTAGCGTTTGACTTGGAGGGGGAAAAGAGGGAAGACCGGTTGCCCGGTCTGACGCGCAATACACTGGCGCAACCGTTGAGCCAAGGGCTCGCCCCGACGTTGGATGCCAATCAGTGCCGTGTGCGACGGTGGCAGCAGGTGAGCGGCCTTGCGCGCCATCGCCTGCAGCACATCGTCGAGCTCATCGCTGTCATACATACGCAACCGCTGACTGGCCAGTAGGATCGTCATTGCCTTCTCCTGTTCGTAACCCTTGTGAGTGCGTTTTTCTCAATCTAGACAGGTCGGCTCCGGCGCGATTGATATTGATCAATCGCAATCGAATCCCTTGCTTGCCCGCGCACTTGATATAAATCAACGCCGAGGCCTGCTCGGCAAAGGATTCTGAATCCACGGCGCCCCGCAACTGATCGCGGCTGTGCATCGTGAAGTGGATGAGGTGATATGACCGCTCATGCACGAACGGACGTGAATGCCAGGATTTCTCTGACCACGGACGAGGCGGTCTCATACAGCGGGAATCCATGGCTGGCTTCACCCAGGAGAATCTCGATGTTTGAACCTCAATGCCGCAGCGCTGGTGGCGGCAGCCGAACGCGCGGATGTGGTCGGCCGGGGAGGGCGAACCGACCTCGCGGGGCCGGTATCGCACGGTCAACACTGAATTCTCTTGATAAATGTCAGTACGGACGGTGGAGGACGTCAGCTATTTTATTCAACTGACAGCGGTTGCCAGCGGACAGCCAACAGGGAGAACGTCATGAACACGTGTTTGCTCGCTGCTTGGCTCGGCATTCTTCTGCCCTCGACTGCCGGTTGCGGCCATAAGGATGGGCAGGACTTCGATGCTCGCTAAGTGGCTGGATCCCCTACTGTTGTTGCTCACTGCACTGACGCTGCTGGCGGGTGGTATTGCACTGGTGGGGCAGAAACCCGAGTGGGCTTCTGTGTGCTGGGCGGCCGGCAGTCTGGTGATGTGTGCGGTGCTGCTCATCGAGATCGTCAGGCGCCTGGCCCGGCGCGAGGCCGGCGTGGACTTGATCGCGCTGCTGTCGATCACCGCCGCTCTGCTGTTTGGGCAGGCGTTGGTGTCAGCGGTGATTGCCTTGATGCTGGCGACGGGACGGACCCTGGAGTTTTTCACCAAGCAACGCGCTGACCGTGAACTACGTGCGCTCATCGACCGTGCGCCACGGTTTGCCTGGTTACAAGAGGCAGACGGCCTGCGCAAGGTCCCTGTTGAGCAGGTCGAACTGAATCAGACTGTGCTGGTGCGGCTGGGCGAGGTGATACCGGTCGATGGCCGCCTGTTGAGCCCGGCGGCCACTCTGGACGAATCGGCGCTCAGCGGCGAGTCGTTGCCCGTCACCCGTCGAGAGGGTGAACAACTGCACAGCGGCGTTTCCAATGTCGGTGCGCCCATCCTGCTGATCGCTACGCGAACAGCCGCGCAGAGTACCTATGCTGGCATCGTGCAGATGGCCGAGGCGGCACGCCGTTCACGCGCGCCTTTCGTGCGTCTGGCCGATCGCTATGCCGTGTTCTTTATCCCGCTGACATTGCTGATTGCCGGGTTGGCCTGGCACTTGAGTGGGGATCCTCTGCGAGCGCTGGCGGTGCTGGTGGTGGCCACACCTTGTCCGTTGATTCTGGCGGTACCGATTGCCTTTATGTCGGGTATTTCGAGGGCCGCGCGCCGAGGGATCCTGATCAAAGATGGCACAACCCTGGAAGCACTCGCCGGGGTCAAGCAGGTGTTTCTGGACAAGACCGGTACGCTGACCAGCGGCCATGCCCGTTTGCAGTCGATAGAGGTCAACGGGCTGAGCGATCCGCAACGCTTGCTTGGCCTGGCCGCTTCTCTGGCGCAGGCCTCGACGCATCCTATCTGCCAGGCCATTGTCGAAGCGGCGCATCAGCGTCGGTTGCCGCTCAGCGTCCCGCAGGTCGTCGAAGAAAGTCCGGGCTCTGGACTGTGTGGGCGCGTCGATGGCCAGCAAGTGCGTTTCGGCACGTTGTCGTTTGCTCACGAAGGCGCCGCGGCAACCGACTGGGTCGCAGCCATGCTGCGCCACATGGATTACCTGGCGTGCAGTGGCAGCTTCATCGACGTGGATGGGAAACTCGTCGGTCTGTTGGTGTTCTCGGACAACGTTCGGCGCGAGACGCCTCAGACGCTGCGTCGACTGCGCAATAGAGGCATCGAAAAAATCGTCATGCTCACCGGGGATCGCCTGGAAACGGCCGAGATGATTGCGCTGTCTGCCGGGATTGACGAGTTGCGTGCCGGGTTGACGCCTGAGGATAAAGTGCGTGCGGTACAGCAGGCAGGCCTGCACGCCAGCACACTGATGGTCGGCGATGGCATCAACGACGCCCCGGCGCTGGCGGCGGCCAATGTCGGCGTGGCCATGGGCGCCAGTGGTGCCACGGCTTCGGCACAAGCGGCGGGGGTTGTGTTGCTGGTGGATCGTCTGGATCGTCTGGTCGAGGCCTTGGACATTGCCCGACGCACCCGTAGCATCGCGCGCCAGGGGGTATTGGCCGGCATGGGGATGTCGTTGCTGGCCATGGGGGTGGCGGCCCTTGGTTACTTGCCGCCGCTGATTGGCGCCATGGTGCAGGAGGGCATCGACGTGGTGATCATACTCAGTGCCCTGCGGGCACAGGGGCCGCTGTGGAAGCAGAGGAAACAACAGCTGACGGCAGAGTACATCGATCGCCTGCAGCATGAGCACGAGCAACTCGCCGCCGTACTGAATGACCTGCACCAAATGGCCAATGATTTTGCCCAGCGCCCCCTTGCGCAAGCACAGACCGACTTGGTGGCACTGGTCGACAAACTGCAAACGTCACTGGCGCAGCATGAACACGAAGATGAAAACACCCTGTACCCGGTGTTGACCCGGAGCATGCCGGGCGAGGATCCGATGTCGACGATGAGCCATGCTCACCGGGAGATTTTTGGTCTTATCCATTTGCTGGCGCGTATGAGTAGCGACTTCAGTGCCGCCCCAGCGACCGCACCTGCTGACGAGATTCAGCATCAACTGATTCGTCTGGACACCCTCGTGCGACTGCACTTCGATCAGGAGGAGGAACTCTTTCACTATTTGGATTGGCGCTAGCGGTGAGAACCCCGCGAAAGGGACTTGATGCGTCATCTCTATCGCTAGCGGCTCGCAGTGAATACGACATCGGCAAGCCCAGTGCTTGACGGGTTTCTCAAGCGTGCCGCTAGGTATCGGGTCGAGGTTGATGATAGGTTTCGCCTCCAAAACCATCCTGTGGGGGAGATAACCGATGTTTGGCGTAACCGACTATGGCGCTTTCATCATCGCATTCATCATCGTCCTGGCCATTCCCGGCCCCGGCAACTTTGCCCTGATCACGGCCACCGGCAAAGGCGGCATAAAAGCGGGTTTGGCGGCGACGTGCGGAGTGATCCTGGGGGATCAGGTGCTCTTGTGGTTGGCGGTGGCAGGCGTTGCCACGCTGCTGGCTGCGTACCCGGCGGCGTTCCATGCCATTCAATGGCTGGGCGCGTCGTACCTGGCGTGGCTGGGTCTGCGGATGCTGTTCAGTAAGGCGGGCAACGCTGCGCGCAAGAGCCGGATGGATAACGGCCATTACCTGCGCCAGACCATGATGATCACCTTGCTCAACCCCAAGGCGATCGTGTTCTACATGGCCTTTTTTCCCTTGTTCGTCGATCCGGTGAAGCATCAGGGCATCGTGACATTCGCGTTCATGGCCGCGACCGTGGCGGTGGTGACTTTTCTCTATGGTTTGATCGCCGTTCTATTGACCCACAAGCTGGCCCAGCGCATGCGCGCCAATCCGCGCATTGCCAATGTGCTCGAGCGCCTGGCCGGCGTTTGCCTGGTGGGGTTCGGCATCAAGCTGGCGGCCATGCGCTGAATGTGAACGCTGGGGGCTGTCAGATTCCAGATCGTTGCCGGGCGTGCTTCTTCAACAATAGGTAAATCGGCGTTGCCCAGGCCTGGTCGACGAGTTCAACAAGAAATACGGGCTGTCGGTGAACGCGTATTCCGAGCCAAAGGCAACCCGCTGCCGATCAGCGGGCTGCACACGGTTTAGGCGCTGGTGCGGCTGGCCGTCCCTGGCTCGGGCCGGTTCAGTGGCGTCGTGCGCACCAGCACACTGATGATGGTCAGTGCGGCGATCACCACCCCTGGGGACGTCGCCAGCAGGACCCCCGCAGTCCCAGCGCCTGCGGCGAGCAACTGCCCGGCCGCCAGCGGCCCGGCCACCGAGCCGAGTCGGCCGATGGCCACGGCGGCACCGACGCCGGTGGCGCGCACCGTCGTTGGATAGGAAGGCGGTGCCGACGCATAGAGCACCAACTGCGCGGCCATGACGAACAAGCCGGCGGCGAAGCCGGCGATGGCCATGGGCACGATGCCCGCCGACAGCCCGACACCGGCCAGCGCCGACAGCAAGCCGGCGTACACGAACAGCACCACTTTGAGGGCGTTGCAACGGTCCAGCAGTACACCTCCGAGCAGCGAGCCCAGGGCGCCGCCAATGTTGAACAGCATCTGCACCATGCCCGCCTGGGGCTTGCTGAAACCTTGTTCCAGCAACAGCGAAGGCAGCCAGTTGAGCAGCATGTACATGACGGTCAGGGTAAAGAAGTAGCTCAGCCACAAGGCCAGTGTGGTGCGTGCGCGACCTTCGCCGAACAGCGCCTGGCGTGTGGAGGGGCGGGCGCCGGGCGTGCGTTCGAGTTGTTGGCGAAAGGCGTTGGATTCAGGCAGCAGCAGGATCATCAGCGGCACGGCCAGCAAGGGCGCCAGGCCGCCGACGATAAAGGTGGTCTGCCAGTGCTCACTGGAAAACATCGCCACCACCGCGGCCAACGCGCCACCCAGCGGCACACCGCAATACATCACGCTGATGGCGGTGCCACGGCTGCGTTCGCTCACCGCTTCGGCGCACAGGGCGATCAGGTTGGGCAGCGCGGCGCCCAGTCCGAGGCCGGTCAGAAAGCGCACCAGCAGCAGGCTCGAGTAGCTTTCGACAAACGCGGTGCAAAGGGAGAACAGCCCGAACAGCAGCACGGCGATCACCAGGATTTTCTTGCGCCCGATGCGGTCAGCGACCCAGCCGCCAAAGAATGCCCCCGGCAGCAGGCCGATGATCCCGACGCTGAAGACCCAGCCGAGCATCTTCGGGTCCAGGGCAAAACTCTGGCGTAACCCAGCGGCGGCGGTGCCGGCGGCCTGCAGATCGAACCCCTCGATCAGCGCAACGATAAAACACAACGCAATAGTCAGCGTCGAACGACGCGATGGACTGTCCATGGGCAAACCTCATTGTTGTTTTTGTTGTGGTGGCGAGCCTGATCGGTCGCTGGCAATTAAGATAACAAATATAACTATAAAAAGAAGGGTGCAGGATTTGCGCTAAAAAGTGCGATGAGAGCCCTCTAAATCAGCGGTTCCAGATTCGCGGTAGTGGGAAAGCATAAAATAGATATGTTTATTAATGTTCGATTATCGGTCATTTGCTGTTGACGAGTGCCGTCAGCTGTTTCCATTCTCTGTTCGCGAAGCCCAGAGGGCCAAGCGCGTGTCACCCCCAAAAACAACAACAAAAAATGGACATCGAACATGCAAAAACTTCCCACGGGCGCCGTCGCGGCGACCTGCTGTGCGTCGAACAGCACGCCACGTCTGATCGGTGCGCTGCTGATGTTGAGTGTGCTGCCTACCCCACTGTGGGCGGCCGGCTTTATCGACGACAGCCACGGCACCTTGACCTTGCGCAATTACTACCTGGACCGGGACTACAAGGACGACGGAGCGAAAACCGCCGCGCGGGAATGGGCCCAGGGCTTCATCCTCAACCTGGAATCGGGATACACCCCAGGCCCGGTGGGTTTTGGCCTGGATGTGCGCGGGCTGATGGGGGTCAAGCTCGACTCGTCGCCGGACCGCAGCGGCACCGAGTTGTTGCCAGTGTCGGCCAGCGACAAGCGTGCCGCCGATGAATACTCACGGCTGGCCCCCACCGCCAAGCTGCGATTTGCCCAAACCACGGTGAAAACCGGTGACGTGTCGATCTTCCTGCCGTTCGCCTTTGCCAGTCCGTCGCGCCTGTTGCCGCAGACCTTTCGCGGCACCACCTTGAGTTCCAAGGACATCGACGGCCTGACGCTCAACACCGGCTATATCGATCGCATCAACAAGCGCGATTCCACCGACTATCAGGCCATGACCGTTGCCTCGCCCAACCGGCGTTTCAACGCCACCGCCACCACCTCGCATCTGGCCTACGTGGGTGGCGATTACCAGGTCAACAAAGACCTCAGCCTGCGCGCCTATCACTCGCAGATAGCCGACCTCTACCAACAGGACACCCTGGCGTTGCTGCACAACCTGCCCGTGGGCGATGGCGTGCTCACCAGTGACCTGCGCAGTTTCTTCAGTCGCGAGGACGGCAGCGCCAAGGCCGGCAAGGTGGATAACCGCAACCTCTCGGCGTTGTTCGGCTACCGCCTGGGCGGTCACAAATTCAGCCTGGGCTACATGCATTCCAGCGGGGACACGGCCACGCCCTATATCTCCGGCACGGAGCTGATGGGCATGAGCGAGCTGACCATGAGTTCGGACTTTCTCAACGCCAAGGAGCGTACCTGGCAGGCGATCTACGACTACGACTTCGCCGCCTCGGGCGTGCCGGGCCTGAAGGGCCGGCTGCGTTATGTGCGGGGCGACAACATCGAGCTGGCGGCATTCAACGCCGAGGATCGCAAGGAGCGCGAGTTCCAGATGGAGCTGGGCTACGTGATCCAGAGCGGCCCGCTGAAGAACGTCGGGCTGATGGCGCGTAAATCGATCTACCGCAATGACTTCCCGGCCGGCGCGGCGTTTCGCGATGAAAACCAGACCCGTTTCCTGGTGCTCTACACCGTGGCGCTCTGGTAACCCCGTCAGTCCTGATAGACCTTCTTCAGCAAGCGCAGCAGCTCTGCACGCTCCTGAGCGTCCAGGGCTGCGGTGGCGTCGAGGTCACTCTGGGCGGCGATGTCTTTGAGCGTCTTGAGCAGGGTTTCGCCGGGCTTGCTGAGGAAGATCCCATAGGAGCGCTTGTCCGGCTTGCAGCGCACGCGCACGGCGAGTGCGCGGCTTTCCAGTTTGTTCAGCAGGGGCACCACCTGGGGCGGTTCGATGGCCAGGGCGCGGGCCAGGTCGGCCTGCATCAGCCCGGGGTTCTGTTCGATGATCGCCAGGGCCGAGAACTGCGCAGGGCGCAGGTCGTGTTCGGCAAGCCGGCCGATCAGGTTCTGGAACAGCTTGAGCTGGGCGCGACGCATGGCATAACCGATCAGGTCATCCAGAGCCGAATCCAGCGGTGCAGGCCCTTCGGGGGTGTCGGGCAGGGCCAGGTTGGCGTCGGCGATAGTGGAAGGCTTGGCCATTAGCAGTGCAATCCTCAGAAAGTGGAGGTTAAGAAAGCTATCTAGTTTGCCGAGGTTGGCGCGCCATGGCTATGCAGACGTTTCATAACGCCCCGGTAGCTTAGGGCTTACACGGGAAAAATATTGGTTATGCAGATTAATAGTTAATTGACATAACTATATTTGCGGTTTAATTTCGACTCATCTTCCAACCCAGAACAAGAGCGTACCGTCATGAGTAATTACGAAGGCCGTTGGACCACCGTCAAGGTAGAGATCGAGGAAGGCATTGCCTGGGTCATTCTCAATCGCCCGGAAAAACGCAACGCCATGAGCCCGACCCTGAACCGGGAAATGATCGACGTCCTGGAAACCCTGGAGCAGGACCCCGCCGCCGGCGTGCTGGTGCTGACCGGTGCCGGCGAAGCCTGGACCGCTGGCATGGACCTCAAGGAATACTTTCGCGAAGTGGACGCCGGCCCGGAAATCCTCCAGGAAAAAATCCGCCGCGAAGCCTCGCAATGGCAATGGAAACTGCTGCGCATGTACGCCAAGCCCACTATCGCCATGGTTAATGGCTGGTGCTTCGGCGGCGGCTTCAGCCCATTGGTGGCGTGCGACCTGGCGATCTGTGCCGATGAAGCCACCTTCGGCCTGTCGGAAATCAACTGGGGCATCCCACCGGGCAACCTGGTGAGCAAGGCCATGGCCGACACCGTGGGCCATCGCCAGTCGCTCTACTACATCATGACCGGCAAGACCTTTGGCGGGCAGAAAGCTGCCGAGATGGGCCTGGTCAACGAAAGCGTGCCCCTGGCGCAACTGCGCGAAGTGACCATCGAACTGGCGCGCAACCTGCTGGAGAAAAACCCGGTGGTGCTGCGGGCCGCCAAGCATGGCTTCAAGCGTTGCCGCGAGCTGACCTGGGAGCAGAACGAGGATTACCTCTACGCCAAGCTCGATCAGTCGCGCTTGCTCGACACCGAAGGCGGACGCGAGCAGGGCATGAAGCAGTTCCTCGACGACAAAAGCATCAAGCCTGGCCTGCAGGCGTATAAACGCTGAAGTGTGCGGCCTGCGGGCCGCACTGTTGTGACCCTGCTTGAACGTGTTCCCGATAAAGACAATAAAGAGGAATCACCATGCTGGACGTGCCCCTGTTGATTGGCGGCCAGTCGTGCCCCGCCCGCGACGGTCGAACCTTCGAGCGTCGCAACCCGGTGACCGGTGACGTGGTTTCGCGGGTTGCCGCCGCGACCCTGGAAGATGCCGATGCCGCCGTGGCTGCCGCCCAAGCCGCGTTTCCCGCCTGGGCCGCGCTGGCCCCGAACGAACGCCGCACCCGTTTGCTCAACGCCGCCGAGCAATTGCAGGCGCGCAGTGATGAGTTCATCGCCGCCGCCGGCGAAACCGGCGCCATGGCCAACTGGTACGGCTTCAACGTACGCCTGGCGGCCAATATGCTGCGCGAAGCGGCATCGATGACCACCCAGATCACCGGTGAAGTGATCCCCTCCGATGTACCGGGCAGTTTTGCCATGGCCCTGCGTCAGCCTTGCGGCGTGGTGCTGGGGATCGCGCCATGGAATGCCCCGGTCATTCTTGCCACGCGTGCCATCGCCATGCCGCTGGCCTGCGGCAATACCGTGGTGCTCAAGGCCTCTGAACTGAGCCCGGCGGTGCATCGCCTGATCGGCCAGGTCTTGCAGGATGCCGGCCTGGGCGATGGGGTGGTCAATGTCATCAGCAATGCCCCGCAAGATGCCGCGGCGATTGTTGCGCGGCTGATCGCCAACCCTGCCGTGCGCCGGGTCAACTTCACCGGTTCGACCCATGTCGGGCGGATCGTCGGCGAACTCTCGGCGCGCCACCTCAAGCCAGCCTTGCTGGAACTGGGCGGCAAGGCGCCGCTGCTGGTGCTCGACGACGCCGACCTGGACGCGGCGGTGGCAGCGGCTGCGTTTGGCGCCTACTTCAACCAGGGGCAGATCTGCATGTCGACCGAGCGCTTGATCGTCGACACCAAGGTCGCCGATGCGTTTATCGCCAAGCTCACCGCCAAGCTCGCGACCCTGCACGCGGGTGACCCCGCTGCGCCGGATTCGGTACTCGGCTCCCTGGTGGACGCCAGCGCCGGCACCCGCATCAAAGCGCTGATCGACGACGCCCTGGGCAAGGGCGCGCGCCTGGTGGCCGGTGGGCAACTGGAGGGCAGCATCCTGCAGCCGACCCTGATCGATGGCGTCACCGAACACATGCGCTTGTACCGCGAAGAATCCTTCGGCCCGGTGGCGGTGCTGCTGCGCGGTGACGGCGATGAAGCGCTGCTGCGCCTGGCCAACGACTCCGAGTTTGGCCTGTCGGCGGCGATTTTCAGTCGCGATACCGGGCGTGCACTGGCCCTGGCGCAGCGGGTGGAATCGGGCATTTGCCATATCAACGGCCCGACCGTGCATGACGAGGCGCAGATGCCCTTTGGCGGGGTCAAGTCCAGCGGCTACGGCAGTTTTGGTGGCAAGGCCTCCATCGAGCACTTCACGCAGTTGCGCTGGGTGACCTTGCAGAACGGGCCACGGCACTACCCGATCTGAGCAGGCGCCGCGACATAACAATAACAAGGCGGCGTTGATCCGCCTTGATGGAGGACACCCTTGTGAGTTCCGAATTCAGATCGCAACCCCAGCCCGCACCGCGATACCGCGAGGTCTCCATCGGCCACGCACCGGTGGCGGTCACTGAGGAGCAGGGCGTGCTGCATATGCGCTCCCTGGAACCCCTGGCCGAGTTGCCGACGCGCTTGCTCGACCGGCTGGTGCACTGGGCCCAGGTGCGGCCCGAGCAGACGTTTATCGCCGCACGCCAGCGCGGTGGCGATTGGCGCCGGGTCAGTTACCGTGAAATGCTCGACAGCGTGCGCGCGATTGCCCAGGGCCTTTTGAGCTATGGGCTGTCGGCGGATAAGCCGCTGGCCTTGCTCTCGGGCAACGACATCGAGCATTTGCAGGTGGCGCTCGGGGCGATGTACGCCGGCATTCCCTACTGCCCGGTGTCGCCGGCCTATTCATTGCTGTCCCAGGATTTCGCCAAGCTGCGGCATGTCTGCGACCTGCTGCAACCGGGGCTGGTGTTCGTCAGCGATGCGGCGGCCTACCAGCGCGCGATCGACGCGGTATTGCCCGCCGAGACGCCGCTGATCAGCGTGCGCGGCCACGTGCCGGGGCGCGCCCAAGTCAGCTTCGCCAGCCTGCTGCAAACCGCCGCTGGCAGTGCCGCCGACCAGGCCTTCATGGCCACCGGTCCGGACAGCATCGCCAAGTTTCTGTTCACCTCGGGCTCGACTAAATTGCCTAAGGCGGTGATCACCACCCAGCGCATGCTCTGCGCCAACCAGCAAATGCTGTTGCAGACCTTTCCGGTGTTCGGTGAAGAACCGCCAGTGCTGGTGGACTGGCTGCCGTGGAACCACACATTCGGCGGCAGCCACAACGTCGGCATCGTGCTTTACAACGGCGGCACCTTTTACCTCGACGAAGGCAAACCCACGGCCCAGGGGTTTGCCGAGACCCTGCGCAATCTCAAGGAGGTGTCGCCTACGGCCTATCTGACGGTGCCCAAGGGCTGGGAAGAGTTGGTCAGCGCCCTGGAGCAGGACGCTGAGTTGCGCGAGCGGTTTTTTGCGCGGATGAAACTGTTCTTTTTCGCCGCCGCCGGCCTTTCCCAAAGTGTCTGGGATCGTCTTGACCGCGTGGCCGAGCTGCACTGCGGCGAACGCATCCGCATGATGGCCGGACTGGGCATGACCGAAGCCGCACCGTCCTGCACTTTCACCACCGGGCCGCTGTCCATGGCCGGTTATATCGGTTTGCCCGCGCCGGGCTGCGAGGTGCGGCTGGTACCGGTGGACGGCAAGTTCGAAGGCCGCTTTCGCGGGCCGCACATCATGCCGGGGTACTGGCGCGCCCCCGAGCAAACCGCCGAGGTTTTCGACCCACAGGGTTTTTATTGCTCGGGGGATGCGATCAAGCTGGCCGACCCGAATCGGCCGCAACTGGGGCTGATGTTCGACGGGCGCATTGCCGAGGACTTCAAACTGTCCTCCGGCGTGTTTGTCAGTGTCGGTCCGTTGCGCAATCGCGCGGTGCTCGAAGGTTCGCCCTATGTGCAGGACCTGGTGATTGCCGCGCCGGACCGCGAATGCCTGGGGGCCCTGGTGTTCCCCAGACTCTACGAATGCCGCCGGCTGGCAGGTTTGAACGCCGAGGCCAGCGACGCCGAGGTGCTGGCCAGCGCGCCGGTGCGCCACTGGTTCGCAGACTGGTTGCAGCGCCTCAATCGCGAGGCCACCGGCAATGCCAGTCGCCTGGAGTGGATTGCGTTGCTCGACGAGCCCGCGTCCATCGACCGTGGGGAAATCACCGACAAGGGCTCGATCAACCAGCGTGCGGTGTTGCAATGGCGTGCCGCCAAGGTCGAGGCGCTGTATCGCGGTGAGGACGTCACGATCCTGCGTGCCGGGTCCCAGCCTTGAAGCGCATCGGCCAATACTCGGCATTCGCCGATGCGGCGATTTTCGAGGCGGTGCGCACGCCGTGGGTCGACCTCGGCGGGGCGCTGTCCCAGGTTTCACCCATCGACCTGGGCATCAAGGTCGGCCGTGAAGTGCTGGCCCGCGCGGGCATCGACCCCCTGGCGGTGGACAGCGTGCTGGCCGGCTCCATGGCCCAGGCCAGCTTCGATGCGTATTTGCTGCCCCGGCATATCGGTTTGTACAGCGGTGTGGCGCAGTCGGTCCCGGCGCTGGGGGTACAGCGCATCTGTGCCACCGGTTTCGAGCTGTTGCGCCAGGCCGCCGAGCAGCTGCGCGACGAGGCCCAACTGGTGTTGTGTGTGGCCAGTGAGTCGATGTCGCGCAACCCGATTGCGGCCTACACCCACCGCGATGGCTTTCGTCTCGGCGGCGCGGTGCAATTCAAGGATTTTCTCTGGGAGGCACTGTACGACCCGGCGCCGGCCCTGGACATGATCGCCACCGCCGACAACCTGGCGCGTCGCCATGGCCTGAGCCGCGAGGCGGTGGACCGCTACGCCCGCGACAGCCATCAGCGCGCCTTGCAGGCGCAGCGTGACGGCGCCTGGGTTGACGAGATCGTCACGGTCGATAACCAGGTGTTCGAGCTTGAGGGGTATCGGCCGAGGGGCATCAGCCTGGCGCGCCGCGCCGATGCGGTCACCGAAGACAGTCACCCGCGTTCCACCACCCTTGCGGCGTTGGCACGCTTGCGCGCCGTGCACCCGGACGGCGTGCAAACCGCCGGCAACAGTTGCGCGGTGGTCGATGGCGCGGCGGCGGCGCTGGTGGGGCGTGCCTCGGCCTGTACGCGTCCGGCCCTGGCCCGGCTGCTGGCCAGCGCGGTGGTCGGCGTAGCCCCCGAGTTCATGGGCATCGGCCCGGTGCCGGCGATCCGTCTGCTGCTGCAACGCAGCGGGTTGAGCCTGGACGACATCGGCCGCTTCGAGATCAACGAAGCCCAGGCCGCCCAAGTGCTGGCGGTGGTCCAGGAACTGGAGCTGGACAGCGGCCGGCTCAACGTCCAGGGCGGTTCCCTCGGGCTGGGGCATCCACTGGCCGCCACCGGCGTGCGCCTGGTCATGACCCTGGCCCGGCAATTGCGCGCGCATAACCTGCGCTACGGGATTGCCGCTGCGTGTGTCGGCGGCGGGCAGGGCATGGCGTTGTTGATCGAGAACCCGGCGTATCGCGCTTGAGTTTCTAAGCCGCACTCCTTTTTTTGATTCGATGAGGTTTCCTATGTGGAGCTATCAGGCGCCCCTGCGCGACATGCAATTTGTGCTGGAACACTGGCTGCAAGCCCCCCAGGCGTGGAGTCGCAGTCCGGCCTTCGAGGCATTGGACATGGCCTTGGCCGTTCAGGTATTGGAAGAGGCCGGGCGCTTCAGCCAGGGCGTGCTGGCGCCGTTGAACAGCAGCGGTGATCGTCAAGGTTGCCGCTGGGCCGCCGGCCAGGTCAGCACCCCCGAGGGGTTTGCCGAGGCCTATCGCGCCTATGTCGACGGCGGCTGGCCCGCGTTGGCGTGTGCTGAAGCGTTGGGCGGGCAGGGCTTGCCGCAACTGCTCGACGCCGCGCTGCAAGAGATGCTCTACGCCAGCAATCACGCCTGGGCCATGTACACCGGGATCGCCCACGGCGCCTACCTGTGCCTCAAGGCCCACGCCGCGCCCTGGCTGCAGGCGCGTTACCTGCCCGATATCGTCAGCGGCCAGGCCTTGCCCACCATGTGCCTGACCGAGCCCCAGGCCGGCAGCGATGTGGGCTTGCTGCGCTGTCGCGCCGAGCCGCAGGCCGATGACAGTTACCGCCTGAGCGGTAGCAAGCTGTTTATCTCCGGCGGCGAGCACGACTTGACCGCCAATATCCTGCACCTGGTCCTGGCGCGCTTGCCCGATGCACCGCCGGGCAGTCGTGGGATTTCCCTGTTCCTGGTGCCCAAGTTACTCGACGACGGCCAGCTCAACGGTGTGCGGTGTGACGGCATTGAACACAAGATGGGCATCAAGGGCAGCGCCACCTGTTCCCTGGTCTTCGACGGTGCTCGAGGCTGGCTGATCGGCGACGCCAATCGCGGCCTGGCGGCGATGTTCGTGATGATGAATTCGGCGCGCTTGCATGTCGGCCTACAAGGCCTGGGGCATGTCGAGGCCGCGTGGCAGAACGCCCGGCAGTACGCCGCCGAGCGCGTACAGATGCGCGCACCGTCACGCCCCCAAGGGGTGCCAGCCCAGGCGGCGGACCCGATTTTGTATCACCCGGCCATGCGCCGCGTGCTGCTGGAGTTGCGCACCACCAGCGAGGGCATGCGCGCCATCGGCTATTGGGCTGCGCACTTGCTCGATCAGGCCGAGCATGACCCCGACCCGCAGGCCCGCGAAAGCGCCGGCCAACTGGCGCCGTTGCTGACGCCGATCATCAAGGCGTTTTTCACCGAGCAGGGTTTTCGTCAGGCGAGCAATGGGTTGCAGGTGTTCGGCGGCTACGGCTACGTCGCCGAGTTCGCCATCGAGCAAACGCTACGGGACAGTCGCATCGCGATGATCTATGAGGGCAGCAACGAGATCCAGGCCAATGACCTGCTGCTGCGCAAGGTGCTGGGGGACGACGGGCGTGCCTTCGGCCTGCTGCTGGCAGCGCTGCGTACCGAGGCCGGGCAGGGTGGTGAATATGCCGAGTGCGCGGGGTTCGCCCGCGCACTCGGCAGCCTGTGTGACACGCTGGCCGATGTGGTCGAGGCCATCCGCGAGCGCACGCGACACGACAGCGAGTATCCCTATCGGGCGGCGCCGGACTTTCTCCAACTCTGTGGCGTGACCCTGCTGGCCATGGCCTGGGCACGGGCCGCGCGGGTGTCCAGGGCATTGCCCGACGACGATCCGCTGCGCGCCGCCAAGCTGCAAAGCGCCGGGTTCTTTTTCGATTACCTGCCGTCCCGGTTGGCCCAGCACTTGGGGGCGATAGACGCTGCGTGCGCGGCCTTGGCGTTCGTCTGACGAGGCCAGGCGCTTGCGGTACTATGGCGACCCACGGTTTTTCTGGAAGTCGCCTGGATGAGTAAACCCGGTCAATTGGTGCTGGTCGCACTGCGCAAGATGATTGCCAGCGGAGAGTTGGCGGCCGGCGAGCGGCTGATGGAGATTCCCACGGCGCAGCGCTTCGGCGTGTCGCGCATGCCCGTGCGCATGGCGTTCCGAACCCTTGAGCAGGAAGGCTTGCTGGTGCCGTTTGGCGGGCGCGGCTATCAAGTGCGTTCGGTCAGCGCCAGCGACATCGCCGGCGCCGTCGAAGTGCGCGGCGTGCTGGAAGGCCTGGCGGCGCGTCAGACCGCCGAGCGCGGTTTGTCCGATGAGGCGCGTGCAACGCTCGAGCGCTGCCTGGTCGAAGGCGACCAGTTGTTCGACAAGGGCTACGTGACCGAGGATGACCTTGAGGTCTATCACGACCTGAACATGCGCTTTCACCACGTCATCGTCGCAGGCAGCCACAACCCGGCGATCGCCGACGCGCTGGCGCGCAACGACCATCTGCCGTTCGCATCCGTCACGGCGCTGGCGGTGGATCGCGAAGACATGGCCCGTGAGTACCGACGTTTCAACTATGCCCACATGCAACATCACTCGGTGTTCGATGCCCTGGTCAATCGCCAGGGCGCGCGGGCCGAAGCCATCATGCGCGAGCATGCCAACGCGACCTTGCGTTATGCCGAGATCTTCAGTTCCGCCACTGCCAACGAACGGATGAAGGTCATTCTGCCCGCGCCGTGATGGGGGTCAGATATCGAGCACCAGCAACGGGGTCTTCGCGCGCGAGCAGCAGGGCGTGAACTGGTCGTTGAGCGCTTGCTCCTGTTCGGTGAGGAACAGGTCGCGGTGCTCCGTGATGCCGTCGAGCACGCGGGTCAGGCAGGTGCCGCAAATCCCCTGTTCGCAGGACACGGCAATCTCAATGCCATGGCTTTCCAGGACCTGGACCACGCTCTTGTCGGCAGGGATGTCGAAGACCTGGCCGCTGCTGGCGACCTGTACTGAAAATCCGCCATCGAGACGATTGTCGGTCGGCGCTGCGGCGAAATACTCGCGATGCAGACGCTCCTCCTGCCAGCCCTGAGCCCGGGCGCTGTCGAGCACATGCTGCATGAAACCGCCGGGGCCGCAGACATACAGGTGCACATCGTCTTCGGGCGCCGCCAGCACTTCGGCGGCATTCAGGGCGGTGTCGGGCTGTTCATCGAAATGCAAGTGCACCCGCTCGGCAAAGGCCGACGCCTTGAGGCGCTGCACAAACGCCGCGCGTTCTTCGGCGCGGGCGCAATAGTGCAGGTGGAAGTCGGCGCCCATATGGGCCAGGCGCTCGGCCATGCACAGGATCGGGGTGATGCCGATGCCTCCGGCAAACAGCAGGCTACGTCGGGCGTCGTGGGCCAGGGGGAAGAGGTTGCGCGGTGCGCTGATCTGCAAGCGGGCACCTTCGTGGATCTGTTCATGCAGGCTGCGCGAGCCTCCCCGTGACGCCGGGTCCTTGAGCACGCCGATCAGGTAGCGATGCCGTTCTTCTGGGTGATTGCACAGGGAGTATTGCCGCACCAGCCCACCTGGCAGGTGCACGTCGATATGCGCGCCGGCACTGAAGGCCGGCAGCGGCTGGCCATCGACGCTGGCCAGTTCATAGCTGCAAATGTCCTGGGCTTGCGTGCGACGGGCTGTCACCACGACCTCAATCATGTCGGTTCTCCGGCGCGTTCCCTGGCGATCAGTCGTTCGAGGACCTTACGCGATTGCACACCGCCGGCATCGATATTCAGCTTGAGCAGGTTGCGCTCCGGGTGAGCCAGCAGGTTCTGTTGCTGGCGTTCGAGCATCTCCAGGTCCTCGCTGAAAATCTTGCCCTGGCCTTCGCGAATACTGGCGGTCAGTGCTTCGTCGATTTCCTTCTGGCCGATGCTGGACGCGTGGACGTAGGTCTCGTGGGTCAGGTCCATCAGGTTGTCGATCATCAGGCGGTAATCGCACTGGATATCGAACAGCCCGCCGCCATAGGCCCACTCATCACTCACGGCCCATTCCAGGTGGTGGATCAGCGCAGGGTCGGCCAGGCTCTGATCCCCCGGCCACACCCAGATGAAGCCATAACGCTCAACGGCGGCGAAGGTCTTGTTGCAGGGAAAACCCCGCACGCGCTGCCCAGGCATGTCGACGGTCTTGCCGTCGCCGCCCATGACCAGGCCGTGATAGCCGCAGACCAGCCGGCCGTTTTCGACATAACCCAGGGAGAGCGGCGCGCCGCGATGAGGGCAGAAATCCTCCACGGCCACCACGGCACCTTCATGGCCACGATAAAACACCATTTTTTCGCCGCAGATCTGCCGGCCCAGGGGTTTTTGCGCAATTTCATCGGGGGTACAGGCGACATACCACGTGTTCTTGGGGTACATGGTGACTCTCCAGGCAATGGATTTTTTTATTTGTGGATCCATTAAATTGGAGGCTGCTTGGAGAGTCAATCTGGTAATCGGGGTTTATTGGGCGATTATCGGTCATTCCTGTTTTTAATGGATCCATTAATGGCATGTTTTCAGTGGCGAATCATCAGCGCCAGCAGTTCTTCCTTGCTGTCGCAAGGCCGGCGCGATGATCAGCCTGTCGGCTTGCAGTTGAGGTTCAGCAGGTCGAGGGCCACGTCGACAATCATGTCTTCCTGGCCGCCGACCATGCGGCGCTTGTCCTGGCGGGACGTTACCAGAGCGCCAAGGTGTAATCGATGTTCACCCGCAGCTCGTTGTCATCGCGAAACGATGCGACCGGGGCGAAGTCATTGCGGTACCAGGCGTGGCGCAAGCGGAATGCGACGTTCTTGAAGGTGCCGCTCTGCACCACGTAGGACAGCTCGATGTCTTTCTCGCTCTCGCTGCGATCTTTGCCGCCCAAGGCGGTCGGCAGTTCGATATGGCTGGCGTCCAGGTACCGCAGCATGCCCTTGAGACCGGGAACCGCCAGGGCGGCGAAGTCATAGTCGTAGCGGACTTGCCAGGTGCGTTCCTTGGGGTTGAGGAACTCGCTGCTCAAGGCGCCTTCGCTGACCACCATCGGTTCCGAGCCGGCGATGTAGGGCATCGCCGTGTCGCCGTTCAGTTGCATGTAACCGAGCCCCAGGCTGTGGGCGCCCAGGTTGTAGGTGCTCATTACGCCGAAGGTGCGGTTGTCGACCTTGCCGGCTTTGGCGGGGCCGTCTTCGCCGCTGATGTGGTAGCGCACATCGGTTTTCACCCGCCCTGGGCCCAGTGGACGGTTGTCGACGAAGCCGAGGAAGTCCTGGCGATAAATGTCCGCAAGTTCGGCGTGGTAGTACTTGAGCGTGAGGGCGTCGGACCATTTGTAGTCGCCGCCGGCAAAGCTGAAGCTGTCCGATTCGGCCGCGCCGTTGAAGCGTCGGTTGGGCGAGGCCAGGGTGATCTTCTGGTAGTTGGTGGAGTCGCGCTGGTTCATGCGGTCGAGGCGGCCGGCGTTGAGCGTCAGGTTGTCGATGTCCTGGGACTTGAGCTGGACGCCGCGAAAGGTCTGGGGCAGCAGGCGCGTCGGGCTGGCAAACAGGATGGGCAGATACGGCGCGAGCGTGCCGCCCTGCAATTCGGTGTTCGACACCTTGACCTTGGCGGTCAGCCCCAGTTTCGAATAGCTGTCGTTCGGTTCGCGGGTGACGGGGTCGTACGGCAGCAGGCCGGTGCCGGTGCGGTCGGGGCTGGAGTCGAGTTTCAGGCCGAGCAGGCCTTGGGCATCCAGGCCGAAACCCACGGTGCCAGGGGTATAGCCGGAGGTGAAGCGCAGGATAAAACCCTGCGCCCATTCACGGGTCGCCGATTGCGCCGAATCACCTTTGTAGTCGCGGTCGAAGTAGTAGTTACGTGAAGTCAGCGTGGCCTTGCTGTCTTCGATAAAGCCCTGGGCCAGCAGCGCGGGGCTGATGCTGCACAGCGTACCGAGGGCGAGGGTGGTGTGAACCCGTTTCAGAGTGCTCATGGAGGTGACCTTTTTATTATTGTCGTCGAGGTTATTCAGGGGCATGCAAGAGGACCCATTGCTGGTCCTGTACCGTCACCAGCGCGCGCGCCCGCTGGTCGTGGCCGAAATGGTCGGTGGCGCTCAGGTTGTACACGCCGTGGGTGCCGACCACGTTGCGGGTCTGCTCGAGCTGGTCGCGCAGTTGCTCGCGAAACGCCGGCGTGCCCGGTGTGCTGCCTTTGAGCGCGGCGGGCACGGCGGCTTCCACCAGGCGCATGGCGTCGTATAGGTAGGCGCCGAACGGCGACAGGCTGTTGGCGCCGTACTGGGCCTGGTAGTCCTGGGCGTATTGGCTGGCGATGGCTTTGGATGGATGGCTGGCGGGCAGTTTGTCCCACACCACCACCGGGCCCACGGGCAGGATCGCACCGTTCAGGGCTTTATCGCCGATGCGCAGGAACGCGCTGTTGGCCGCGCCGTGGGTGTGATAAATGGCGCCCTTGTAACCCAGGCGCCGCAGTTCGGTATGGGGCAGGGCGGCGGGGGTGCCGGTGGCGCCGATCAACACGGCGTCGGGCTTGCTGCTCATGACCTTCAGGGCCTGGCCGCTGACTGACGAGTCGGTGCGGTTGAAGCGCTCGTCGCGTACCAGTTGGATGCCCGCCGCCGGGGCCATCTGGTTCAGCACTTTGTACCAGTCCTCGCCCCACACATCGTTGTAGCCGATGTACGCCAGGGTTTTAACGCCGGCTTTTTGCATATGCTCGATCAGCGCCTCGGCCATCAGGGCGTTGGTCTGGGCAACGGTGAAAATCCAGGCTTGCTCGCCGCTGGCCGGAGCGAAGGGGGCCAGGGCGATCTGCGCGGTCTTGCTCTCCTTGGCGATTTGCGCGACCGCCGCCGAGGTGGGCACGGTGGTGGAGCCGATCAGCAGGTCGACACGGTTTTCGCTCACCAGTTTGCGCGCGTTCCTGGCGGCGGCCGTGCTGTCGCTGCCGTCGTCCAGGACCACGTATTTCACCGCCTGGCCGGCAATTTCCTGGGGCAACAGGGCCACGGTATTGCGCTCGGGAATCCCCAGCGAGGCACCGGGGCCGGTGGTGGAGAGAATCACGCCAACGGTCATGTCCGCCTGTGCGGCGGCAGACAGTGAGGCGAGCAACAACAAGGGAAAAATGGCTTTCATACACGCTCCTGATATTTTTTTTATGGTGGGGCAAGGGCTGTGGCAGGGCGCTACGTGCCGGTAGCGCGGGGGACCTCCGTGGTGGTTTGAGCGGGGCTGCGGCCCAGGTAGATTTCGGCCACCTGGGGGTTGTTGGCCAAGGCCTGGGCGCTGCCTTCAAGCACGATCTCGCCGACTTCGAGCACGTAGCCGTAGTCGGAAATCTTCAACGCGGCGCGGGCGTTCTGCTCGACCAGCAGGATCGACACGCCGCTCTGGCGCAGGGTCTCGAAGATCGTGAAGATTTCGCCGATCACTCGCGGCGCCAGGCCCAGGCTCGGTTCGTCGAGCATCAGCAAGCGCGGCTTGGCCATCAGCGCGCGGCCGATGGCAAGCATCTGGCGCTCGCCGCCCGACAGGGTGCAGGCCTGCTGGTGACGCCGTTCGTACATGCGCGGGAACAGGCCGAAGACTTCGTCGAGGGTGTTCTGATGGTCGCGAAAGCCGCGCCGATGCCGGCTGAAGGCACCCAGGCGCAGGTTGTCCTCGACGCTCATCAGGCCGAACAGTTCGCGGCTTTCCGGCACCAGCGCCATGCCCTTGTCGATGCGCTGGGCGACATCGTGGTGAGCCAGCAGCGGCTGACCGGCGTAGGTCACTTGGCCCTGGGACGGCAGCAGGCCGATCAGTGCCGCCATCAAGGTGGTCTTGCCGGCGCCGTTGGGGCCGATCAGGCTGACGATCTGGCCTTCTTCCAGGCACAGGTCGAGTTGGCGCACCGCCTCGACCTTGCCATGGCTGATGGACAGGTTGCGCACATCCAGCAAGCGACTCATTCGACACCTCCAAGGTAGGCGGCCAGCACCGCGGGGTTTTGCTGTATTTGCACGGGCGTGCCGCCGGCCAGGCGCTGGCCGAACTCCATCACCACGATCTGGTCGGCCAGGCCCATGACGAACTCCATGTCGTGCTCCACCAGAAGCACGCCCAGGCCTTCGCCGCGCAGTTGTTCGAGCAGGTGCGCCAGCGCTTGTTTTTCGCCGTAGCGCAGCCCGGCGGCGGGTTCGTCGAGCAATAGCAAGAGGGGATCGCTGCACAGCGCGCGGGCAATTTCGACGATGCGCTGCTGGCCCAGCGGCAGGCTGCCGGCGGGGGTGTGCAGGGCGTCGCCGAGGCCCACGCGTTCGATCTGGCGCCTGGCTTCGGCGAGCAGCGCGGCTTCTTCTTTGCGCTCCCAATGCAGCATCGAACGCAGCAGCCCGGCCTTGCCCCGTGCGTGGGCGCCGAGGGCGACGTTTTCCAGCACGCTCATGTCCGGCAGCAGACGCACGTGTTGGAAGGTGCGGCTGACGCCCAGTCGGGCGATGGCGCGCGGGGACAGGCCGTCGATGCGTTGGCCGAGAAAAACGATCTGGCCGGCGTTGGGCGCCAGCACCCCGGACAACAGGTTGAACAGGGTCGACTTGCCGGCGCCGTTGGGGCCGATCAGCGCGGTGATTTCGGCGCCATGGACGGTCAGGCCCATGTCCTTGTTGGCCACCAGTCCACCGAACTGCTTGAGCAGGCCTTCAGCGACCATCAACGGCTGCCCATTGGCGGGCATCGTCCGGCGCGGCAGCGCATGGGCCGCGTGCTCGGGCAGCGGACGGGGTTTTGCCGCCGGGACGAGGCGGCTCAGCACCGGCAACAGACCGCCGCGGGCATATTGCAGGACCAGGATCACCAGCACGCCGAAGAAAATCATCTCGACGTTGTCGGCGTGTCCGAACAGTTGTGGCAGTACGTCTTGCAGCACCTGTTTGATCAGGGTCAGCAGGGTGGCGCCGAGCAGTGCGCCCCAGAGACTGGCAACGCCGCCGAGCACAATCATGAACAGGTACTCGATCCCCATCACCACCGAGAACGGCGTGGGGTTGACCACCCGTTGCAGGTGCGCATACAGCCAGCCCGACAACGCCGCGAGCAGCGCCGCAATGATGAACACCTGCAAGCGGCTGCGCGCCGTGTCGATGCCCATCGCCTCCGCCATGCCGGCGGAATCCTTGAGGGTGCGGATGGCGCGGCCCTGGCGGCTGTGCAGCAGGTTGTCGAGCAGCCACAGGCTGATCACCAGCAGCACTCCGATCAGCAGGCTGAAGTCGGCCGAGTCGCGGATCTGCCAGCCGAACAGGCTGATGTTCGGCAGGTTTTGCAGGCCGCCGAAGCCGCCCAGCCCAGGCAGGTTGCC
Organism: Pseudomonas extremaustralis; assembly: GCF_900102035.1. Taxonomy (NCBI): domain Bacteria; kingdom Pseudomonadati; phylum Pseudomonadota; class Gammaproteobacteria; order Pseudomonadales; family Pseudomonadaceae; genus Pseudomonas; species Pseudomonas extremaustralis. The sequence goes on along the minus strand of NZ_LT629689.1, from coordinate 2,492,515 downwards.
GAACAGGTAGAACAGCGCCAGGCCCCAGGCCAGGGTGCCGATGGGCAAGTAGTGGCCGGCCAGGCGCAGGGTCAACAGGCCCAGGGCGGTGGCAACCACCAGGGTGATCGCCAGTCCTGCGAGCAAACCGAGCCAGGGTGACAGGCCATAGTGGGTGGTCAGCACGGCGCTGGCATACGCGCCGATACCGACGAACGCGGCCTGGCCGAACGAGGTCATGCCGCCAATGCCGGTCAGCAGCACCAGGCCCAGGGCGACCAGGCTATACAGGCCGATGTAATTCAGCAGGGTGACGTGGAAGCTGGGCAGCAGCCGGGGTGCCAGGCCGGCCAGGAGCAGCAGGGCAAGCAGGGGGATCAGTCGACGGATCATCAGTGTTGCTCCTCAAGGTGAGGGTGCTTCAACGAAAGCCACAGCAGGACCGGGATCACCAGGGTGAACACGATCACCTCCTTGTAGGCCGAGGCGCCGAAGTTGGCGAAGCTCTCCAGCACGCCGACGAAAAACGCACTGGCCGCCGCAATCGGGTAACTGGCCAGCCCGCCGAAAATGGCGGCGACAAACCCCTTGAGGCTGATCAGAAAGCCCGAGTCGTAGTACAGGGTGGTCAGCGGGCCGATCAGCACGCCGGAAATGGCGCCGATCAACGCCGCCAGGCCGAACGCCGCCTTACCGGCCAGTTGCGTCGGGATGCCCACCAGTTGCGCGCCCTTGCGATTCAGCGCCGTGGCGCGCAGGGCCTTGCCATACAGGCTGTGGCCGAAGAATGCGTAGAGCAGGCCGATCAGCAGCAGGGCGCTGGCGATCACCAACAGGCTTTGCAGGCCCACCGGCAGCTCACCGAGCATGAACACCGCTTCGGCCAGGGCATCGGTGCGCACGCCTTCTGCGCCGAACATCAGCAAGCTGAGGCCCACCAACGTGATGTGCACGGCCACCGACACGATCAGCAGCAGCAACACCGAGGTTTCGGCCACCCGTTGATACACCAGGCGATACAACAGCGGCCCCAGCGGCGTGACCAGCGCCAGGGTCAGCAGGATTTGCAGCACGGCCGGCAAACCCGCCAGCTCGAAGGTGTCCAGCACGACCCACAGCATCATCGGCAAGCCCAGGTAGCGCACTAGCAGGCCGGGAACCCGTCGCGATTGACCACGGCGCCATGCGGCGATGCTGTCCAGCGTGCAGGCGGCCAGTGAACAGCCGATCAGCAGCCACAGGGTGCCGGGCATCAGCCCCAGTTGCAGGGTGGCCAGGGTCAGGGCGCTGTAGGTGACGAAGTCGCCCTGGCATACCAGGATCGTGCGCGTCACCGAAAACACCAGCACCAGGGCCAGCGCCACCAAGGCATAAATCGCACCCGTGGTCAGGCCGTCCTGGGCGAGAAACGCCAGTATCGAAATATCCATGAGCAGGCCTCAGCGAGCGGTAGGGAAGGGAGGCGGGAGTGCGCGACAGCGGATGTCGGTCAACGCTGTGTCAGGGTGATGTCGTCGGGAGTGTGGAATGCCGGGCGCGCAGGGTGCGGCCATGCGGAGGCGTGCATGCAAGTGCATAGTGAGGTACCCGTTTTCTATTCTTATTGTCGTGTGGATAAGCCTGAGGGAGCGCCGTACACCGCTTTAAAATACACATGTGAATGTGTATGTATAGACTACGCGGGAGGGTGGGCGCTTTGTCAATAGGCCCGGATGTAACGGTTTGTTTAAAGGGGTTTTACTGATTTATCTATTTGTTTTTTATGCAAAAAATAAAATGTCTTTTTGCTCGATAACAACGCAGGATCAGCTGTCCTGGCTGTTTTTTGATCTTGAAAGATACATCCATGTATTTTTTTGGATGCCGACGTCTGTCGGCATCCGGGCTCAGGCGGGGAGGGTGCAGGATTCGGGGATCAGGATACCGGCCATGCGCTGGCTGCGTTCCAGGCGTTGTTGCGGGGTGTCTTCACTGTGCAGCAATGACAGGCTGATCTGGTACGCATAGATCAGATAGGCACGGTCCTGGGCATCGCCGCTGGGCACGCCAGCCTGGATCAGCAGGCCTTCGATGTAGCTCAGGCGGTGGCTGTCGACTTCGTCGATGGCCTGGCGTGCCTGTTTGTCGCGACGGGCCCAGCCGCGAATGCCCAGTTCGATCGAGGCGGCGTCCTTGGCGGTCTGCCCGTGGGAGGGCAGTTCGAGCAGGCGTTGCAGTTGTTGCAGCGGCGAGCTGTGGGCGTTGCGCAGGTGCAGGATCACATCTTCGGTGGCGCGCGCACGCCAGTTGCCGAGGATGCCTTCGAGCAGTTCCCCGCGACTTTTGAAGTGGTAGTAGAAGCTGCCACGGGTGATCTTCAGTTCTTTGGCCAGGGTATCGACCCGCACAGCGTCGACGCCGCTGGTAACCAGGACTTCCTGTGCCGCATGAATCCAATCTTCCCGCGTGAGGTTAGTGCGTGATGACATTGTCTAGGGGCCTTGTCCAACAAGCTGGATAAGCGCCAGGGCACAGCAGCGTTCGACGCCCGCCTTGGCAGCGAGCCGCCATTCTAACGCCCGCTACAACCACGACGCTATTGCCGCTGCACCCGCAGTGGCCCGCGCACGGCCCCTGCACAGGTCCTGATTCAAGAGTACATGTGTGTAGGTTGGCTTTCGGATTATTTGCACAAACCCATATTTTTTTAATTGACGCAGGTCAAAACGGTAAATAGCATACAGATACACATCTGTATGTTAAGAATAAGAACCGGAGGCCGACATGAGCGCAAATCCAAAGACTCTGCTCGCAGCAGGGCACAAGACCCACTACCACGAAGCCGGTCAGGGCGAGGCCTTGTTCCTGTTGCATGGTTCGGGTCCCGGTGTATCGGGCTGGGCCAACTGGGCCAATACCGTGCCAGTGTTCGCTGATCGCTGGCGCGTGGTCGTGCCGGACATCGCCGGCTTCGGCTTCACCGAGTTCAAGGAAGACGCCAAGTACGACATCAAGCTGTGGGTCAGCCATCTGCTCGGCATCATGGATGCGCTGGACATCGAAAAAGCCTCGTTCATCGGTAATTCGTTCGGCGGCGCCCTGGCCATCGGCCTGGCGGTGTTCGCGCCGGAGCGGGTCAACAAGCTGGTGCTGCTCGGCACCCCGGCCGGTGAATTCGTACAGACCCCGGGCTTGCGCGGTGCCTGGGAATACGAGCCGTCCCTGGACAACATGCGCGAGCTGATGAAGCTGTTCCCCTATGACGTGTCGCTGATTACCGATGCGATGGTGCAGGCCCGTTACGAAGCCAGTGCACGCCCCGGTGCCCAGCAGGCGCTGCGCAAACTGATTCCGCAGCCGGCCGTCGACGGCCCGACCCTGGTCAAAGGCTTTCCCGCCGCCGCACTGGCCAAGATCGTCGCGCCGACGCTAGTGGTGCACGGTCGTGAAGACCGCGTGGTGCCGCCCGAGTGCGGGCTGCTGATCGCCAACAGCATTCCCGATGCCGACCTGCACCTGTTCGGGCGCTGTGGGCACTGGGTGCAGAGTGAGCAGCCGCGCCGCTTTGCCGCGCTGGTCCGCGATTTCCTCAGCGAGTAAGCCGGTATGAGCAGAAACGTAATGGAGCGTGCGCTCTGGCAATTGTGCGTCGAGCGGGCGGCCAAGGAGCGCTTCCGGCAGGACGCGGCGGGGTTCCTCGGGCGTTTTGCCTTGGACGAGGACGAAGTCCGCATGATCGTCGAGTTCGACGTCGCCGGGCTGCAGGCGGCGGGAGTCAACCCGATGCTGACCATGGGCTTCTGGCAGGAGCTTGCCCCTGACCGCAACATGAGCCTCTATAAACAGCGCCTGGGCGCTACCGACGAACACAGCGCGGGGTTTTCCGCCGCGCTCAAGGGGTGAACCGATGGGCAAGATAGTAGGCGGCTTCTGGATGCCGCATGACCCGGTAATGTTCGTGGCACCCGACGCGCCGCCGTTGGCGCAACGTGAAGCGGTATGGGGCGCCTACGCAACCTGCGCCGAACGCCTGGCGGCCTTGCAGCCGACTTCGGTGATCATCGTCGGTTGCGACCATTACATCCTGTTCGGCACCCATTGCCTGCCGCGCTATGTGATCGGCACCGGTGATGTGGATGGCCCCATCGACCGCCTGCCGGGGCTCGACCGTGGCGCGGTACGCAACCACGAAGCGCTGGCCACGCATATTGTCGAACACGGCGATGGGCACGGCGTGGACTGGACCGTGGCGCGCAGTTTTACCGTCGACCATTCCTTTTCCATTCCGCACCAACTGGTGGTCAAGCCGGCCGAGGCATTGCTCGGGCGTGAATTGCCGAGCATCCCGGTGTACCTGGCGTGCGGCGTCGACCCGTACATCTCGCTCAAGCGTTCGGCCGACCTGGGCCGGCAACTGCGCGCGGCCGTCGAAGCGTTCGATGCCGACGAGCGCGTGGTGATTATCGGCAGTGGCGGGATCAGCCACTGGGTCGGCACCGCCGAGATGGGCCGGGTCGCCGAAGACTTCGACCGCGAGATTCTCGCCCACGGCGTCAATGGCGACCTGCAAGCCCTGTGCGCCTACAGCGACGAAGAGATCCTGGGCCGGGCCGGCAACGGCGCGATGGAAATCCGTAATTTCGCCTGCGCCCTGGCCGCCATCGAGCGCCCGCAGGGTGAAGTGATTGCCTATGAAGCCGTACCCGCATGGGTCACCGGGCTGGGCTTTGTACAACTGAGTGTGAGGGCCGAGCATGAGCCGCGTATTACTTTGCCAACGTGATGAGCTGGCGCCGGGGGAACTGAAGAAAGTCACCCACAGCGAGGGCGACGCCATCTGCGTCTACAACCTGGGCGGCACTTTCTACGCCACCACCGACATGTGCACCCACGCCACCGCGTCGCTGGCCGAGGGCGACCTGGAAGACGACCTGATCACCTGCCCGGTGCACTGGGGCCAGTTCCACGTGCCCAGCGGCAAGGCGGTGACGTTTCCCTGCGAGCGCCACTTGCGCACCTACAAGGTCATCGTCACCGACCGCGAGGTGTTCGCCGACGTCGCCCTGGAGGCCGACGAGGCGCTGGCCGCCGCCAACAGCCCGGTGTGATCGGGCCGCTGTTCAACCGTATTCCTGTGAGTCTGAACCATGGATAACAACAAACACATACCGCTCAGAACCATTGAAAGCACGCCCGCCCTGGGCAACCTCGACCGCATCTGCGACATGGAAGAAGGGCGCCTCTCCGGCAAAGTCTTCTGGGACCCGGCGATCTACGAGCAGGAGTTGGAGAAAATCTTCGCGCGCTGCTGGCTGTTCGTCGCCCACGAGTCCCAGTTGCCCAAGTCCGGCGACTACCTGACCACCTCGATGGGTGAAGACGAAGTGCTGGTGGTGCGCCAGAAGGACGCCTCGATCAAGGTCTTCCTCAATGCCTGCCCTCATCGCGGCAACAAGGTGTGCTTTGCCGAGGCCGGCAACGCCCGTGGTTTTATCTGCAACTACCATGGCTGGTCGTTCGGCGCCGATGGCGGGCGGCTGATGGGCATGCACGAGTCCAAATGCTACGAAGAAAGCCAGTTCGACAAGTCCAAGCATGGCCTGCGCGAAGCCCGTGTCGCCAGCTACAAAGGCCTGGTCTTCGCCACGTTCGCCAGTGATGCACCGACCCTGGAGGAGTACCTCGGGCCCATGACCTGGTACATGGACGTGATGCTCGACATGGACGAAGGCGGCAGCGAGTTCCTTGGCGGCTGCATCCGTTCCACCATCGAGTGCAACTGGAAAATCGCCGCCGAGAACTTCGTCGGCGACATCCTCCACGGCGGCTGGACCCACGATTCGGCGGCCAAGGCCATGCTCGGCGGGCCGGTGGCGAACGTCGGCGCGTTGCCCGAGTCGTACTCGGTGAACTGGAACGGCCACGGCTACGAGTTCGCCACCGACGTGGTCGGCAACGCCGCGACCCTGGGCGAGAAAGACATCAACAAATACCTGCACGTGCTGCGCCCGAAGGTGGCGGACCGTCTCGGCGAATTCCGCTCGCGACTGATCGGGGCGATTTCCTCGTTCACCGTGTTCCCCAACTTTTCCTTTCTGCCGGGGCAGAACACCGTGCGCATCTGGCAGCCGCGCGGGCCGCACAAAATCGAGCTGTTCACCTGGGTGATCGTCAACAAGAACGCCCCGCAGGAGATCAAGGACAAATGGCGGCGCGGCGCGATGATGACGTTCTCGCCCACCGGGGTGTTCGAGATGGACGACGGCGAGAACTGGGAATACTGCACCAAGAGCAGCCGTGGCGTGGTCACGCGTTATCAGGACCTGTACGTCGGCCTGGGCATGCACACCCGCCTGGAAGACAGCGAGTTGCCCGGCAATGTGTTCAAGGGCCAGCTCAACGAATGTAATGCGCGGGCGTTCTATCAGCGCTGGAAGGACCTGCTGCAGGCACCGACCTGGGCCGATGTTCCAGACCGCAATGGCACGCTGCGCTGAGGGGGCCAGATGACACACGAACAACAGGACAGCCTCGTTTCAGTCGAGGAAACCCGCCGCGTCGAACAGTTCCTGCTGCGCGAAGCGCGCCTGCTCGACGAGGAGTGCTGGGACGCGTGGCTGCACGCTCTCAGCGAAGACATCCACTACTGGATGCCGGGCATCGAGAACCGTCGTCGCGAGGACAAATCCGGGCCGTATTGCCTGGAACACATGGCCTTCTTCGATGACGGCATGCGCGAACTCAAGCGCCGCGTGGCACGCTTCAAGCAGCCGTCGGCCTGGGCCGAGAACCCGCCGACGCGCAACGTGCACCTGGTCAGCAACATCGAGGTATACGCCGGTGCGGCGCCTGGCGAATACCTGGCCTACTCGTGCTTTATCAACGTGCGCAGCCGCGGCCTGGACGAGCATCACCAGATCGCCGGCCGGCGCGAGGATGTGCTGCGCCTGGAAGCCGACGGCCTCAAGTTGCTCAAGCGCAAGATTCTGATCCCCAACGCGATGTTGCTGTGCAAGAACATCAACACCTTCCTCTGAGGGCTGGCATATGGCTTGGTTAAAAGGGCAGGTGGCCCTGGTCACCGGTGGCACCGGCGGGATCGGCAGCGCCATCGTCCGTCGATACGTGGCCGAGGGCGCGCGCGTCGCGGTGATGGGCCGCGATGCGGCGCAACTGGCCGCGCTGGCTGACACCCTGGGCGACTCGATCATCACCATTGAGGGGGATGTGTCGCGGTATCAGGACAACCAGCGCGCGGTGGCGGCGACCCTGGAGGCGTTTGGCAAGCTCGACACCTTCGTCGGCAACGCCGCCGTGTTCGATTACTTCACGCGCCTGGATCGGATTGCCCCGCAGGATTTCGAGGCGGCATTCCAGAAACTCTTCGCCACCAACGTGCAGGGTTATCTGCTGGGCGCCCAAGCCTCGATCGAGGCACTGCGCCAAACCAGGGGCAGCATGATTTTTACCCTCTCCAACAGTGCCTTTTATGCCGGCGGCGGTGGCATTCTCTACGTCACCGCCAAGCATGCGTTGGTGGGCATGATTCGCCAGCTGGCTTACGAGCTGGCACCGGACATCCGCGTCAACGGCGTGGCGCCGGGGGCGACCAACACGCCGATGAAAAGTCTTGAAGGGCTGAACAGCCGCAGTGTGCCCCTCAACCAGATCCCCGGCTTCGAAGCGGGGGCGGCGCAAGCGGTGCCGCTGCAACGGATTGCCGAGCCCGAAGACCACACCGGGCACTACGTGCTGTTGGCCTCGCGGGAAAATTCCGGCCTGACCACCGCCAACATCATCCACAGCGACGGCGGCTGGGAGATCCGCAGCGCCGGTGCGGCCAAACCGCGCAAGGCCTGAGCCCGGGCCGGTGCCTGGATCACTAAAATAAGAGACATGCGTGATGACAAGAACAAGCCTGAGTGCACCGCAACAGCAACTCCTGAACCTGTTTGCCGGGCTCAACCTCCCGGTACTCGCGGCACCGATGTTCCTGGTGTCGGGGCCGGACCTTGTGGCCGCCTGTTGCCAGGCCGGCATCGTCGGCAGCCTGCCCGCGCCCAATGCGCGCACGGTCGAGCAATTGCAGCAATGGCTGGAGCAGATCGCCCGCGAGCGTGACCTGGCCCGGCAACGTGGCGAGCAGTGGGCGCCATGGATGCTCAACATGATCGTGCACAGCACCTATGACCGCTTCGAGGCCGAGCGTGACCTGGTGCGTCGTTATCAGCCGCCCATCGTGTCCACGGCCCTGGGCAGCCCCAAGCGCGTGCTTGAAACCGTGCACGCCTATGGCGGCGTGGTGATCGCCGACGTCATCAGCCCGGCCCTCGCACGCAAGGCGGTGGCCGCCGGCGTCGATGGCCTGGTGCTGGTGTGCAACGGCGCGGGCGGGCATACCGGCAGCTACAACCCGTTCGCCTTCGTCGCCGAAGTGCGCCAGTTCTGGGACGGCCCCCTGGGGTTGGCCGGGGCGATTTCCAACGGCCGCGACATTCACGCCGCCCAGGTATTGGGCTGCGATTTCTCGCTGGTCGGCACCCGGCTGATCGCCGCGCACGAAAGCCTGGTGGAACCCGCCTACCGCGACATGCTGGTGGCCTGCTCGCTGGATGACGTAACCACCACCAAGGCGGTCAGCGGTGTGCTCGCCAACTGGATGCGCCCCTCGCTGGAAAAGGCCGGCATCGACCCCGGTGCCGAAAGCCGCGCGAGCATCGACTTCTCCGGTGACATCGCCACAGCCAACAAGGCCTGGAAGCACGTGTGGTCGGCGGGGCAGGGCGTAGGCCAGATCACCGGCACCTACAGCGTGGCGCAACTGGTGGACGAGTTGCACCAGGGTTACCGCGAAAGCCGCGCACGTACGTTGTGAGTCATCCCGAACCGTTCAGGAGCAACCCCATGCACCACGAAAACCTTCAGGCTGCCGCTGCTGCGCTGGCCCTGGCGCGCTCGAGTCGCAGCCCTTGCCCACGCATTTCCGAGCGTTTTGACATCCAGTCCCTGCAGGATGCCTACGCTGTGCAGGAGATCAACACCCTGGCCGCCCTGGCGACCGGTCGGCGCCTGAGCGGGCGCAAGATCGGCCTGACGTCCCTGGCGGTGCAGCAGCAGTTGGGCGTCGATCAGCCCGACTTCGGCATGCTGTTCGCCGACATGGAATACCGCGACGGTGAGACCATCGACAGCAGCCGGCTGATCCAGCCCAAGGTCGAAGGCGAGATCGCCTTTGTGCTGGGGCGCGATCTTCCCCATCCCGACACGACCCTGGGCGAACTGCTGCGCGCCGTCGACCATGTGCTGCCGGCCCTGGAAATCGTCGATTCGGCGATCGAGGACTGGAAGATCACCCTGGTCGACACCGTGGCCGACAACGCCTCGTCGGGCCTCTACGTGCTGGGCAAGACCCCCGTCAGCCTGCGCGGCCTGGACCTGGCGCTCGAAGGCATGTTGCTGGAGAAGAACGCTGCCCAGGCGGCCATCGGCGTGGGGGCTGCGTGCATGGGCAACCCGCTGGACGCGTCACTGTGGCTGGCGCGCACCATGGCCCTGACCGGCCGTCCGCTGCAGGCGGGCGACGTGCTCTTGTCGGGCGCCCTTGGGCCCATGGTGCCGGTAGTGGCGGGCGACAGCGTGCGCCTGCGCCTCACCCGCTTGGGTGAAGTGAGCTGTCGGTTCGGCTGAGACCGGCAGGCGACAACCCTGCTGCCGGGCTGACGACCCGGTGGTGATGACAACAATAAAACCAGTGAGCAGCGGGCCGATGGCCTGCCGTATTCACGAGGGCGTGCAATGTACGATTTCTTCAATGATCCGACCCAATTGGCCCCTGCCAAGGTGCTGTATGAAGCGCGTGCCGACGGCAGCTTCGTGCTGAGTTCCCCCGAGCCACTGCAACCCTATGCCCGCTGCATCGGGCAGTGGCTCGAACACTGGGCCGTGCAGGCGCCCGAGCGTGCCTACCTCGCCGAACGCCGTGGCGCCGGCTGGTTCAGCCTGAACTATGCCCAGGTGCGCCAGCGAGTGGGGGCTCTGGCCCAAGGCTTGCTGGAGCTGGATATACCCGCCGGGCGCCCGCTGCTGATGCTCTCGGAAAACGATCTGGATCAGGCCCTGCTGACCTTGGCGGCGCTGCATGTGGGTATTCCGGTGTCGACCGTTTCGGTGGCCTATTCGCGCAACACCGGCAGCGGTTGCAGCAAGCTCAAGGCGATTGTCGAGGTGCTCAAGCCGGCGCTGATTTTCGTCAACGATGGCGATGCCTATTGCCGTGCCATCGAGTTGGTCAACCCGGATTGCCCGGTGGTGGCGGCGCGCAATGCCCAGGAAATCCCTGGGGCGCTGGCCTTGCCGCAGCTGTACAAGAGCGAAAGCCCGGCGGTGATGCACGCGTTCGCGCGGCTCGACGGCGACACCCCGGCGCGCTACCTGATGACCTCCGGTTCCACCGGCGCGCCCAAGGCGGTGGTGCACACCCACGGCATGCTCTGCGCCAACCAGCAGGCGATTGCCCAGTGCTGGCGCTTTCTGGAGCACGAAGAACTGATCGTGCTCGACTGGCTGCCCTGGAGCCATGTGTTCGGCGCCAACCACAACTTCAATCTGGTCCTGCGCAACGGCGGCACCTTGTACATCGATGATGGCCTGCCGTTGCCGGGGCAAATCGACCGCACCGTGGAAAACCTCAAGTCGGTGCGACCCACCCTGTACTTCAACGTGCCACGCGGCTACGAGGTGCTGCTGCCGTACCTCGAGCGCGACGAGGGGCTGGCGCGTGCCCTGTTCGGACGCCTGCGCATGCTGTTCTACGCCGCTGCCGCGCTGCCCCAGAGCAGTTGGGCGCGGCTGTCGGCGTGTGCCACCAAGGTGCGCGATACGCCGCTGTTCTTTGCCACCGAGTGGGGCTCGACCGAGACGTCGCCGGTGGTCACCAGCGTGCATTTCGCCGCTGACAAGGCCGGCATCATCGGCCTGCCGGTGCCGGGCACGCAGCTCAAGTTCGTGCCCTGTGGCGACAAGCTGGAGATGCGCGTGCGCGGCCCGTCGGTGTTCCCGCGTTACCTGAAGGACCCTGCCGGCAGCCTGGCGGCGTTCGACGAAGAGGGCTTCTACTGCATCGGCGACGCCGGGCGTCTGGTCGACCCGCAACGGCCGGAGTTGGGGGTGCAGTTCGACGGTCGGGTGACCGAAGACTTCAAGCTCAGCAGCGGCACTTGGGTATCGGTGGGCACCCTGCGTCCGCGCCTGGTCAGTGCCCTGGCGCCTTACGCCAGCGATTGCGTGATCTGCGGGCATGATCGCGACGTGATCGGTGCGCTGATCTACCCGAGCCCGGCGCTGCGCGATGTGCTCGGTGCCGACGGACAACACATGAGCGGCGCGCAATTGGCAATGCAGTCCGAGGTGCGCCTGGCCCTGTGTTCGGGGCTGTTGGCCCTGGCCAAGGAGTTCCCTGCTTCGTCGCAGCATGCCGTGCGCGTGGTGATCCTCGATTCGCCGCCCAGCCTCAGCGACGGCGAAATCACTGACAAAGGCTACATCAACCAGCGCATGGCGTTGAGCCTGCGCGCCGAGGCCGTGACGCGGCTGTACGCCGACAGCCTCGACCCCAGCGTCATCCTCCTCGCTGAAGTCTACGGAGAAGCCGTATGAACCCTGCAACCCTCAAAGTCGCCATCATCGGCTCCGGCAACATCGGCACCGACCTGATGATCAAGATCCTGCGCAACGCCAAGCACCTGGAAATGGCGGTGATGGTCGGCATCGACCCGGCCTCCGACGGTTTGGCCCGCGCCCAGCGCATGGGCGTGGCCACCACCCACGAAGGCGTCGAAGGCCTGACCCGCATGGACGTGTTCAAGGACATCGACTTCGTCTTCGATGCCACCTCGGCCGGCGCCCATGTGAAGAACGATGCGTTCCTGCGCGCGATCAAGCCCGGTATCCGCCTGATCGACCTGACCCCCGCAGCCATCGGCCCGTACTGCGTGCCGGTGGTGAACCTGGAGCAGAATCTGGAGCAGCTCAACGTCAACATGGTCACCTGCGGCGGCCAGGCGACCATTCCGATGGTTGCGGCGGTGTCGCGGGTGGCCAAGGTGCACTACGCCGAAATCGTCGCGTCGATCGCGAGCAAATCCGCCGGCCCCGGCACCCGCGCCAACATCGATGAATTCACCGAGACCACCTCCAAGGCCATCGAAGTGATCGGCGGCGCGGCCAAGGGCAAGGCGATCATCGTGATGAACCCCGCCGAGCCGCCGTTGATCATGCGTGACACGGTGTTCGTGCTGTCCGAAGCGGCCGATCAAGCGTTGGTCGAAGCTTCCATCGTCGAAATGGCGGCGGCCGTGCAGGCCTATGTGCCGGGCTATCGCCTCAAGCAACAGGTGCAGTTCGACGTGATCCCGGCAGACGCGCCGTTGAACATCCCCGGCCTGGGCAAATTCTCCGGCCTGAAAACCTCGGTGTTCCTCGAAGTCGAAGGCGCCGCCCATTACCTGCCAGCCTACGCCGGCAACCTCGACATCATGACCTCCGCAGCCTTGGCCACCGCCGAGCGCATGGCGCAGTCGATGCAACAGGCCTGAGGAGAGCGACATGAACGGTAAGAAAATCTACATCTCCGACGTGACCCTGCGCGACGGCAGCCATGCGGTGCGTCATCAGTATTCCCTGCAGAACGTGCAGGACATCGCCCGCGCCCTCGACAAAGCCAAGGTCGACTCCATCGAAGTCGCCCACGGCGATGGCCTGCAAGGTTCGAGCTTCAACTATGGCTTCGCCGCGCACACCGATCTGGAATGGATCGAAGCCGCCGCCGACGTGATCAGCCACGCCAAGATCACCACGCTGTTGCTGCCCGGTATCGGCACCGTGCACGACCTCAAGGCCGCCTACAACGCCGGCGCCCGCGTGGTGCGCATCGCCACCCATTGCACCGAGGCCGATGTGTCGAAACAGCACATCGAATACGCCCGCGAACTGGGCATGGACACCGTCGGCTTCCTGATGATGAGCCACATGATCCCCGCCGAGCAGCTCGCCGCCCAAGCCAAGCTGATGGAAAGCTACGGCGCCACCTGCGTGTACATGGCCGACTCCGGTGGCGCGATGAACATGCAGGACATCCGCGACCGCTTCCGCGCGTTCAAAGCCGTACTCAAACCGGAAACCGAAACCGGCATGCACGCCCACCACAACCTGAGCCTCGGCGTGGCCAACTCGATCACCGCCGTCGAAGAAGGCTGCGACCGCATCGACGCCAGCCTCGCCGGCATGGGCGCCGGCGCCGGCAACGCGCCGCTGGAAGTGTTCATCGCCGCCGCCGAACGCTTGGGCTGGAACCACGGCACCGACCTCTACACCTTGATGGACGCAGCGGACGACATCGTGCGCCCGCTGCAGGACCGCCCGGTGCGGGTCGACCGCGAGTCCCTGGCGCTGGGGTATGCGGGGGTGTATTCGAGCTTCCTGCGCCATGCCGAAATCGCGGCGGCCAAGTATGGCCTCAAGACCGTGGACATCCTTGTCGAGCTGGGCAAGCGCCGCATGGTCGGCGGCCAGGAAGACATGATTGTCGACGTGGCCCTGGATCTGTTGGCCGCTGGCAAGCACACACGCTGAGGAGGCGCCCATGAGCTATCAACTGCAGATTCTTCCGGTGGACCTGAGTTGTCCGCTACTGCCTGGGCAGACCGTGCTGGATGCGGCGCTGGCCGACGGCCTGATGCTCAAGCACAGCTGCCGCACCGGCACATGCGGCAGTTGCAAGGGCCAGGTGCTCAGCGGCGACGTGGACCACGGCGACAGCTCGCTGGAGGTGCTCAGCGCCGCCGAGCGGGCACAGGGCCTGGCGTTGTTTTGCTGCGCCACGGCGCGCTCCGACCTGGTGATCGAGGCCCCTGAAGTGACGGCATTGCGCGGCATCAGCATCCAGCAGATGGGCGTGCGTGTGGCCAGCATCGACAAGGTCAGCAGTGACGTGGCGGTGCTGCGGCTGATGCTCGCGCCGGGCGCCGGGTTTGATTATTTTCCCGGCCAGTACGTGCAGGTGCTGCTCAAGGATGGCAGCCGGCGCAGCTATTCGATGGCCACCCGCAGCGCGCGTGACAATCAGTTGGAGTTGCACATCCGGCACATGCCTGGCGGTGTGTTCAGCGGGCATGTGTTCAACGCCTTGCAACCCAAGGCCATCCTGCGCATGGAAGGCCCGTTCGGCTCGTTCTACCTGCGCGACAGCGAGCGGCCGATGATCTTCCTGGCCAGCGGCACCGGTTTTGCGCCGATCCAGGCCTTGCTCGAACAACTGCGTGAGAGCGACAACCGGCGTCCGGTCTACCTGTACTGGGGCGGCCGGCGCCGTGAGGATCTGTATCGCCATGAGCAGTTGCTGGCCTGGGAGGCCCAGTTGCCGTGGCTGCGCTACACCCCGGTGCTGTCCGATCCCACCCCGGCCTGCGATTGGCAGGGCGCGACCGGCTTCGTCCACCGCCAGGTGCTGAGCGACTTCCAGAGCCTCAAGGGGTTTGAAGTGTATGCCTGTGGTGCGCCGATCGTGGTCGACTCGGCGCGGCGCGACTACGTCGAGTTGCGCCAATTGGAGGCGGCCGATTTCTATGCCGACGCTTTCGTCTAGGTCGCAACGGTGCGCATTTTTGGCGTGTGTGCCCCTGGCCAGATGAATCCGGCGGCTGTTCCAGGCCGCCGGTTCGCTTGCCTGCCCAAGAACAAGAACCCTGAGAGGCTTGCATGCTGAATCTTAGAACATGGCGCATCACTACCCGTATTGGCGCGCTGGTGGTGGGCCTGGGCGTGTTGATCATTTGCCTGGCCGTTTGGCTGGGCCTGTTGTTGCAGCGCTCGTTGCTCGAAGAAAAAATGGCGGGTGTCGACACCGCGCTGAACACCGCCAATTCGATCCTTGCGTACTATGCCGGGCAAGTGGACAGCGGGCACATGAGCCTGGAATTGGCCCAGCGCCAAGCCGCCGAGGTCGTCGGTACCCTGCGCTATCTGGGCGATAACTACCTGCTGATCCTCGACCTGGACTATCGGATGATCATGCACCCGACGGCACCGGCGTTGGTGGGCAAGGCGCTGGGCGACTTCAAGGACCAGAACGGCAAGCCGTTTTCCCGCCAGTTCGTGGACGGCGCGCGCCAGCAGGGGCGGGTGTTGGTGGACTACTACTTCCCCCGTGCCAATGGCGGGCCGGCCGAATACAAACTGTCCGAGGCCCGCCTGTTCAAGCCCTGGGGCTGGGTGGTGGCGAGCGGCATCTACCCCAGCGATGTGCAGCGGGTGGTCAACCGCGTGCTGGTGGCGCCGGCCTGGATCAGTGCCGTGGTGCTGCTCGGGTTGATGCTGTTTGCCTGGATGATCATCCGCAGCATTACCCGGCCGCTGCGCGAGACGGTCGACGCCCTGGGCGCGGCGGTCAGCGGGCAAACCGACCTCACCCTGCGGCTGCCCGCGGTTGGCAATGACGAACTCACCCAACTGTCACGCAGTGTCAACAGCTTGATTCACGCCGCCCATGACGTCAGTCAAGGCACGGCGGTGGCCAGCGGGCAGGTGTTGCGCCTCAGTGACGACCTCGGCGAAGTCACGGCGGCGACCCAGAGCAGCATCGACCACCAACTGTTGGAAACCGACAGCCTGGTCACCGCCATGAATGAAATGGTCGCCACCGTGCAGGATGTCGCGCGCAATGCTGCCGTGGCGGCGGACGCCACGCGCCTGGCCGAAGAGCAGGCCAGCGATGGTCAGCACATCGTTCAGTCCACCATCGACGCTATCCAGCAATTGGTCGAAGCGCTGTTTGTCACCCATGCCATGGTCAAGCAACTGGAGGCCGACTCCAGCCGCGTGGGCAGTGTGCTCGATGTGATCAGCGCGATAGCCGAACAGACCAACCTGCTGGCGCTCAATGCGGCGATCGAAGCCGCGCGGGCGGGCGAGTATGGGCGCGGGTTCGCGGTGGTCGCCGACGAGGTGCGGACCTTGGCGCAGCGCACCCAGACCTCCACCGTGGAGATCAAGCAGATCATCGAGCAGGTGCAGTCGGGTGCCAGTGGCGCGCTGGAACGTATCGTCGCCAACGTCGAGACCGCACGGGTGCCGGTCGAGATCTCGGCGAAGGCGGGCGATGCCTTGAAGCGCATCACCCAGTCGGCCGCCACCGTCAGCGACATGACCTTGCAGATCGCCAGTGCGGCCGAGCAGCAGGCGGTGACGGCGGATGAAATCAGCCGCACCCTGGCGCGCATCCATACGCTGGTGACGGTCAGCGGCGCGTCCAGCGTCAGCACGCGCGATTCCAGCGAGGCGTTGCGGCGGTTGGCGCGGGTGCTGGAAGGGCAGGTCGAGCAACTCAGGCTTTGAATCCGTGAAGCGACATTGGTCGAGCTTCAACCGAGCGGCTGTTCGGTGTTAGAGTCGCCGCCATGAAACTGACCCGCTCAGACCGCTCGCTCATTGCCTGGATGCTGTATTTTTGCGTCCTGTTCAATGTGTTCGCCTGCGGTTTGGCTCATGGACAGGTGACGGGCTTGACGCTCAACGGCGTCGCCGGGCAGTTCTGCTCGTCCCAGGGCAGTTCCGCGCCGGCCTCGAAAACCGACGTCGCCGATCTGGCCGCCAGTGGCTGGGCCGGCAGTTTTGCTTGTCCGATCTGCTCGTCCGTGACCTTGAGCATCGCCTTGCTGTTCTGCCTGGGCTGGTTGCTGCGGATCGGGCCGGTACGCCGGCCTGACCGCGAACAGCGCTGCAAGGCTCCCCCTCGCTACTCCTGGCCCTCGGCCAACCCCAGAGCCTCCCCCGCACTGTGCGCATGACCGCGTTTGTCTAAGCCCCCTTGTGCCTGTTGACCCCGGTCAGCCAGGCGGTGCGGGGGTTCCACGGTTAAAGGTGACACGGGAAGGAGCACACAATGGCTCATGTATTTGCACGCCTCAATCGCCGGCCACGGCCAGGATTGTCTGCGGCCGGTTACACACGAACACACACAAAGTCCGCCACTGCACCGATCGCTCGGAGGTCGCCATGCGCGCACTAGCCGTGCCCTCGGGGGCGTCGCGATTGGTCAGCAAAACCTCGCGCCTGCGTAATCAAGGCGACTTCCTGCTGCCGTTTCCGGACTATCCCGGTAATGCACGCAGCTTCGTGCATCTGGATGCCCGGCTGCTGCCTTACTGGCACACCTTGTTCGATGTGTGCCCAGGCTTGCTCAAACTCGATCCGCCCGATGGCCTGAATATCTTTCGCGGCTTCATGACCTGGGCCTATCGCAATCATCCGCCGTTGAACTGGACCTATTACCTGAGCGTCTGCCGCTGGCTGCTGGGCTCCAAGTACCAGGCGCGGATCAACGAAGAGCACATCGAGTCCTTTATGTGCGCAGCGGCGGCACGCTGGATCAACACGGACGACAGCCAGGCCCGCGGGCTGGTGCTGGCCTGGCAAGGCACACCGGAAAAGGTGTTCGATTGGAAGCAGGCGCCTCGGCTTGTGCCTGGGCTTGAAGCGGACTTGGAGGAGTTCCCGCCCGTGCCCTGGGACTTTGCCTGGTGCCCGCTGACCGGCAAGGGCGGCGTGGGCTTTCGCCGCTGGTTGTCGATTCCCTGAGCGGGATTTGCCCCTGTGTGGCATCAGTGACCTGCGACAGAACGCCACGCTTGATCGGCGTCCGTCACTGGCGCCACCCGGCCTGTGGACCGGACCGAACAGAGCGCACACTGTGGCCGATTGTCGCAGTTGTTGCCCTGGGACGGCGCTCATACAGTGGGCAGGCTTCGAGCGGAGGCAGACACTTCCACGGTTGCTCGAGGTGCGGCATTTGAACCCGTGCACATGCGGGCGCCAGGCCCTCTTCCCAGAGGGCTTTTTTTTTGGTTTTTACGGCGTTCAGACCCAGCGCGGCACACAATCCCCTGCGGGCAGGTCGAGGTAAGCGGGCATTATTTAAGCAAACCAGATTTTCCGATCAGGGCAAGCAACGTCATAGCGCTTAACAGGCCGATTACACTCCATTGTATTAATGCCAGCTTTCGCTTAAGTGGCGCCGGAAAATTGTTTAAGTCCTCAGCACTCAACCCACCTCTTTTGAGATAGAAACCGGGAAATGTCACGATCCCGGAGATACCACCAATCAATAAGAGTTTTCCCCAAGGGCCGCCATGCCTGAGTGGAGCCCGATTCATGATGGCCGAGCAGTTTTTCAAATGCTCCAGCATTAAGTCCATCTTGGTATAGGCCATATGCAGTGCAATGCCAATCCAAACAAACATGCAGACGATCACCAGGGCGCATAGATAACCAACGACAAACTCAGCGGTGTTCATTTCGTATTCTCGTAGATCACATCACCCGCCATTTCTCCGATCAATCCTCCGACAGCACCGCCAGCAAAAGATCCAGCCCCGACGGCCACAACACCACACGCCAAAGTCGCTAAACCACCTGTCGGCACCCCCAACCCGATACATAGCCCAGTGACCATAGAGCCGGTCAACAATGCGCCCGCCGTTGCACCCCCTGCGACACCCCCGGCAAAGCTACCCACTTCTGTAAATTTGACTTTCTTGCAAGCCTCGGCGTTACCCGCCGTGCAAACGTCCTGGACCTTTAAGTACGAAGCGCCACCGCCAAGGGCGATTCCAATCCAGCCGCCGTATCGAACAGCTTTGGCAGCCTGGGACACACCTTCGATGTGCGTGGCATATCCGGGGATTTGCCCCGCAGCACCGGCCTTCGTCCAACGGTGAACCACGCTGCGACTGGAAATTCCCAGCGCACTTTTCAAGTTCGGATGATCAGGGAAACCAATGCCTTTTCGGGTCATTGCAGTCAGGTTCGTATTGAGCTGCGCGAGCAGACGCTTACGTTCAGCAAAAAACGCTGGCGAGCGTAGATGTCCATCGGCTTGGAATGTGCGTTTGTGCAGTGCTTCGATTTCAGTCAACACGGTTTTCACGCTCTCCAGATTCCTGGAAAACATCGCTTCACCGATGCCGATACCCGCCGAGCCCGCAGACAAAAAGGTTTCAATTTCGTCGCGGTGCCGAACCATGAAATCGGCCTCTTCCGGGCTGAGCGGTTTGAGGGCCTCATTCGCCGTGGCCGCAGCTTCCATCAACAGCGCTTCTTCGTGGGTGCATTGCAGGTTATCTGGATCGCCGAGCACGATCATCGTGCCTGCTTTAACGTCGTTCAGATTGGGGTTTAACGACTTGAATTTTTGGATCACGGCGGGGTTCTTCGAAGAGAACAGCGTCGACTCCAGTTTTTCGGCTGTCGTGCTTTTCGGTACGACGTAAAAGCCAGGCTCTTGTGGTTGCGGTTTGACTACCGGTTCAGCGTCAGGCAGCGACGGTTTCTCTTGAACGGCAGGTTTACGAAAACCACCGGCTGTCCAGCCCTTGCCGGTGATGTGCGAATACTTGCCGAACGTGTCATTGCTTAACGGGCTGAAGGGGTTGCTCGACACCAACAACAGCTCCCCCTTTTCAACCGCTTCAAGAATTTCTTCCTGGCTCCAAGCACGACCATACGAACAGACGTCCAGCCCCTCGATCCGTGAGAATGCACCGCCATAAAAGGCTTCCTGAACTTTGGATCTAGCAAAAAAAGGCGACTCGATTTTGCTGATGCTGATACCTCGACGCTCACGATCTTGCCAATGAATAAGGCGCATAACGTAGTGTCCTGAATTGAGAGAGCCGATCAGGCAGCAGTCTGCGCAGCTCAATTGATGGTCGGCGAAGCGTAACCGCCGTTAGGCAGCACTAAAATGCCGGCTTATTGCCATTAAGCTGGAGGGGAGGCGTCGAGCGCGCCGTGTTGCGAGGGAAGAAAAAACTTCGCGTAAGGGACGTTATGGATAAATGCTCGCGGCCGAGTGCGACGAGGCGTGGAGGCCCCTCGTGCGACAGCCCGCCACACTCAGGCAGGGAGAGCGCTCAGGTGTGGATCTTGATGGTGCAATGAAGCGCTGCCTGTGGTGGTTTGTCGCAGGTCAGGTGGCGTGCACGGGCATGCTAGATTCTGCGTCGACACGGCATTTTCCCTTGGCAGGGTTTTGGTCGCGTCACTCAGCGCCAGGAATCGCAAGGTTCCTGGCGCTCCTTTGATGTGTGTTCGAGCCTCAACCGACGGTTGCGGGCGCTGCAGATTTACGGTTGAAGCACGGAACATGTCCTGTCCAGGACATTGCTGACGACATAACAATGGCAGGGATTCTTGCATGCTCTCCAACAGGCACCCGCGGCACGCTCGGCTCCCCCTCGGCCTTCTGGTCTGCCTGTTTGCGTGCCTGTTCCAAGCATTGGCCTGGGCAAGCATGCCTCTGCCAATCCCCGCCTCAACGGGCGAGCGGGTGGTCATTTGCACGGCCAATGGCATGCAGAGCCTGTCCCTTGCCGACTTCAAGGCCCGTGCCGGCCAGCGTCAGGATGACCAGGACGCCCCGGACGCCTCGCCCGGCTGCGCGCTGTGTCCCTTTGTCGGCGCACTGGCCCTGACGCCTGCGGTTCCCGTTCTGCCGGCGCTCGTTCTCGGGCATTACCCTTATGCCGCGATCGCGAACACCAACCCCGTTGTTGTCCCCCCCTTTGAGATCTCGCAGGCCAGGGCCCCTCCCGGCATCGCGTGATGTGCATTCTCCACGCCGACTCTGAATGTCCGGGGGCTCGGCGCTTTTCCTGATTAGCTTTGGAAGTCTTGTCATGCCTGCTATGACCCAGGTCGCGGCCGCCTTGTGCGTTGCCGAACCTTATACTGCGCGCCGTTTTCCTCAGACTCTGCCTGGCCTCAAGGGCGCGGTGGACGTCGACCGGTTCACCCTGTCGCTATTGGCCGCTGCGTGCGCGTTGTCTGTCACCGGGGCCTATGCGCAGCCCGTCACCGATGATGACGCGCCGTTGTCCTACGAGCTGGAAAGTACGACGATCACCGCGACCCGCACCCCCAACAACAGCTTTGCTTTACCGGCGTCCGTATCCACCGTCGATCGCCAGCAACTGGAGGGTGCCCAAGCCAATACGCTCTCCACGGTGTTGCGGACCCTGCCCAACGTGAATTACGGCGGTGGCCCCCGGGCTGCGGCGCAAAGCCCGGCGATCCGTGGCCTGCAGGGGCCAAGGATCATCCTCACGGTCGATGGCGCACGGCGTAACAATGATGGCGGCGTGAATACGCCCCTGCTGATCGACTCGGACTTGATCAAGCAGGTCGACGTGGTACGCGGCCCGATGTCCGCCGCCTACGGCAGTGGCGGGCTGGGCGGGGTGATGGCGATCGAGACGCTGGGCGTCGAGGATATTCTGGACCCGGGCAAAACCCTGGGCGGCCGGATCAAGGCTGGCTATCACAGCGCCAACGAAGAACTGTCCAGTAACCTGACCGTGGCTGCCCGCGGCGAGCGCGCCGATGTGCTCGCCAGTGCCACGTACCGCGACTACGGCACTATTCATACCGGGGCGAGCGGCGATGACGCGAAGTATCCCAACGACGGGCAACTCAAGAGCGGCCTGTTCAAAACCAGCTTTTCGCCGAATGAGTTGAACCGTTTCGAGCTGGGCTACCAGCGCTTCTCGGACGAGATGGTCGGCCCCACCAACCCAGGTGGCAACCTGCTGTTTCCATTTTCGCAGAAGCTCCAGCGCGAGCAGGAGCAGTACAACGCCAGTTGGGCGTTCCAGGACGCCGAGCAGCAACTGCTGGACGGCAAGCTGGCGCTCTACCAGACCCGCTTCACCCTCGATGGCGACAGCCGTTCGGTGCCACGTCAACCCACCACCTCGACCCAGACCAAGACCCTGGGGGCGAGCCTGCAGAACAGCAGCCGTTTTGACGCCGGGACCTGGTCATCCCACCGCTTGACCTACGGGGTAGATGGCTACCGCGACACCAACGAGAACGCCTCCGACGGTCAGTCCAACAGTGTCCTGCCCAATGGACAGATGCGCGCCCTGGGCGGCTTTGTGCAGGACGAAATGGCGTTCCTGGACGACTGGACCCTGATCGCAGCCCTGCGCCACGACGATTACCGCCTGACGTCTCCCGGCCAGGAAGACTCCAGCCACAACCGGCTCTCACCCAAAGTCGCCTTGAAGTACCAGCCCTGGGCGTTCCTCGGGGTGTTTGTCAGTTATGGCGAGGCCTTCCGGGCGCCGACCATGACCGAGATGTTCGGCAACCTGAACACCCGCAGGGCGCTGTTCAACTTCCGCCCGAACCCCGCGCTCAAGCCGGAAACCAGCAAGACGAAGGAAGTGGGCGCGACGTTGGCCTTCGACGATCTCGTGGCCGCAGGCGACAGTCTGCGGGCGAAGGTCACCTACTTTACCGAGGACGTTGATGACCTGATCGACCAGCAAGTGGTGGGCATCTACAGCCGTCAGGCGCCGTTCGCCGGAACCGGCATGGTCTTTCAGCGAGTCAACGTGGCCCAGGCCGAGCGCCATGGCGGTGAGCTCGAATTGACCTATCGCTGGCAGCGCCTGTCGTTAGGCGCCGGCTACTCGCGGTTGCGCTCCCGGAACGCCGAGACCGGTGCCCAACTGTATGCGCCGCCGGATAAGTTTGCGTTGGGCAGCCAGTACCGGCTCGATGACAACTGGTCGCTGAGTTACCAGGGCCAATACGTGTGGGCCCAGGATTATGACGCCACCGAACTGCGGCGGCGCAAAGGCTATGTGATCCACGACATCGGCGCGGCCTATGAGTACAAGCAGTACCGCGTCGATCTGGGGGTGAGCAACCTGTTCGACAAGGTCTACAGCACCTACCAGCAGTCCTTGGCCACGACCTTCACCTATGAAGAAGGCCGCAGCGTGAACCTCGCCTTGAGTGCACGTTTTTGATCCCCTGGAGCCCCATCATGCGTTCATTATCCGTAAGCCTGACACTGACCTCTGTGGCGTGCCTGGCGGGCTGTACGACTCAATTGCCCGTGGAACAACCGGTGAGCCTGAGCTTTGCGCTGGTGGCCGGTGAGCAGCCGGTGCGCTGTGGCAGTGCCTTTGGGCCTTTGGGGCGCGACCATAAACGCGTGTTGTTGCGCGATGCGCGGTTCTATGTGCAGGACGTCGCCTTGATCGACGACGCCGGCAAACCCGTACCCGTGCGTTTGCAGGTCAGTGACTGGCAGGATGCCAAGGTCGCGTTGCTCGACTTCGAGGACGGCAGCGGCCATTGCGTCGGCGGTACGCCAGCGACCAACACTCAGGTCATCGGCAGCGTCCCGGCCGGACACTACCGCGGCGTGAGCTTGACCCTGGGCGTACCGGAGTCCTTGAATCACACCAGCACCGAGCTGCAAGCGGCGCCGCTGGACCTGGCGGCCATGGGCTGGAGCTGGCAGGCCGGGCGCAAGTTCATCAAGCTTGAAGTCGACCCCGAAGGCGGTGTCAGCAAAGCCGATGGCTCAAGGGCCAACACCTGGTACCTGCACCTGGGCTCCACCGGCTGTAGCGGCAACCCGGTGACTGGCGAGACGGTGGCGTGTCAGCGGGCCAACCGTATCCCTTTGCGCTTCGAAGGGTTTGACCCGGCGACGCAAGCGGTGGTGCTGGATGTGGCCGCATTGTTGCGCGACAGCCGCCTGGCGGTGGACGAGGGCGCCGCGGTGGGCTGCATGAGCGGGCCGAGCGACCCTGAGTGCGTCGCGGTGTTCAAGCGCCTGGGTGTGTCGTTGAACAGCGGCTCACCCCTTGAACCTGGCTATTCCCCGGCGTTTTCGGCGCGTCAAAAGCCATGAGTCGAGACTACTGGCGGTTGACCGGCGGGCTGCTTTTGGGCCTGGCGCTGGCCTGGCCCGTTTCGGCCCAGGACTGGACATGGGAGCTGCCGTCCCATGTGCCAGCGCCCCGAGTGCCCGCGGACAACCCCATGTCGGCGGTTAAAGTCGAACTGGGCCGGCGTTTGTTTTATGACCCGCGCTTGTCCGCCGACGGCAACCGTTCCTGCGCCTCCTGTCACCAGCAGGCGCGGGCCTTCACCGACGCCAAAGCGCTGTCCGAGGGCGGTACCGGGCAGTTGACCCACCGCAATGCGCCCGGTCTGGCCAACAGCGCCTGGAATGCGACCTACAACTGGGCAGCGCCGGCAGTCGTGACGCTGGAGCGCCAGATGGAGATCCCGCTGTTTGGTGATGACCCGATCGAAATGGGCGTTAACGATGGCAATCGCCAACAGATCCTCGAACGCTTGCGGGCCGAGCCGTTGTACCCGCCGCTGTTCCAGGAAGCCTTCGCGGATCAGGCGCAGCCGCTGAACATGGCCTCGGTGATCAAGGCTATCGCGGCCTTCCAGCGCTCCATCGTGTCGGTGGACAGTCGTTATGACCGCTACTTGCAGGGCAAGGCAGCCTTGAGTGCCGCCGAGCAACGCGGCATGAGCCTGTTCTTTGGCGAGCGGGCCGAGTGTCATCACTGTCACGGCAGTTTCAACTTCAACGACCAGGTGGTGCATGCCAGGAGCCGGGTGGTGCAAACCCCGTTTCACAACACCGGGCTTTACAACATCGACGGGGCCGGCGGTTTTCCCTTCCCCAATCGCGGGCTCTACGAGAGCACCGGCAAGCCCGAGGACATGGGCGCGTTTCGCGCGCCCAGCCTGCGCAATGTGGCGGTCACCGGGCCTTATATGCACGACGGCAGCATCGCCACCCTGGAACAGGTGATCGACGTGTACGCCGACGGTGGTCGCGTCATCGAGAACGGCCCGAATCGCGGGGATGGGCGACTGAACCCATACAAGAGTGGGCTGATTGCCAGGATCGAGCTCAGCCCGCAGGAAAAGCAGGACTTGCTGGCTTTCCTCAAGTCCTTGACCGATGAATCGCTGCTCAACGACCCGCGTTTCAGCGATCCCTGGAAGCACAAACACTGACCTGACCCCAACCATGGCCGTTCCCGTCGGGAGCAAGGAGGCTGCCAGCCGTCAAACTGTCGTTATCTGCTGCACCTACACGGCGAATTCGCCAAACCGCGGACATCCGTGCCCTGCACCGATGCCGCTCACTGAAAAAGGAGTGACACCCGATGAGCATCAAAATCGCGAAAAAACACACCCTGCAAATCGCCGGTCGTGCCGGTGCCTGCTGCGCGTCGTGCTGCGCCCCGCTGGGCGTGAACTGAAGCATGCCCTCCATGGCGGCTAACGTGGCCGTGGAGGGTCTAGACCAAGGAGGTGCAGGACCATGCTGATCGGCTTCAACTACACCCTGGGCGACACCGCACCGTTGGTGCGCAAACTCTTGGCCGGCCGGCACATCGACTATGTCGAGCTGCTGATCGACAATTTTCTGGCCGTCCCACTCGAAGAACTCATGGACGGTTTTGCCGCCCCCGTGGGCTTTCACATCATGTTTTCCAAGTTCATCGAAAACGACACGCCCGCGCTTGAGCGCCTGGCCTATCGCTTGCGGGAACTGATCGACCGGCTACGGCCGTTGTACGTCTCCGACCATGTGGCGCGCTTCAGTCATGAGGGGCGCCAGCTCTACCACCTGGCAGAGATCGACTACCTCAACGATTACGCGCGGGTGCGCGAACGGGTCGACTGGTGGCAACAGGCACTGGGGTGCCAACTGTTGTTGGAAAACTACCCCTCGATCATGGACGGTGGCCACGATGCGCCGGCCTTTCATGAACGGCTTTACCGCGATACCGGCGCCGGGGTGCTGTTCGATGCGTCCAACGCGGTATGCGCGCACCTCAACTGCGGGGTACCGCTGGAGGCCTGGGAGGGCATCATCGAATTGTCATCGCATTTCCATACGGCAGGCTACAACCTGTCGATCCTGCAACCCCATCTGATCCTCGATACCCACGATCAGGCGCTATCCGATGCCACCCTGGACTTTCTCCAGCGTTACCGCATGCAGTTCGACACGCCGCACGCGACCATGACCTACGAGCGGGACGACCGCTTCGATGAGCACGAGATCGTCGCCGATCTGCAACGCTTGCGCGGCGTTTTTATGCCGCCGTCACAGGCGCTTCAGTCATGAGCGTAAGGGGTTTATCCCCTCGAACCGACGCTGACCTGCTGGATGCGTTGAGCGTGCCCGAGCGCCAGGCCGACTACCCTCGCGACTCGCGGGCGTTTGTGCGTATCGACAGCAGCCTGCGGGTCTATTGGCACACGTTGTTCGACATTTGTCCGGGGCTATTGGCGCTGTCGGGTCCGGATGGACTGGCGATATTCCGGCCGTTCATGGGCTGGGCCGCCGAGCAGCGCTTGTCGCTCAACTGGACGTATTACCTATGGGTCGATGTCTGGCTGCAACAGTCGCAGTTCCGGCAGCAATTGACCCCGGCATTGCGCTACAGCCTGATGGGCGCTTCGGTCGCGCGTTGGGCCACCGGTGATCGCTCCGAGTCGAACGGCATCATTGTGTCTGCCGCGGATCTGCCCGACCTGGTCTGCGCCTGGAAAACCCAGTCCCTGGAAGGCGCCCGGGAGGTCGAACAGATTGAATTGTCCGAACCGCTGCCGTCGCCGGCAGCGGCTTTCGGGTTTTTCACGGTGGCCAGTCGGAACCTGGAAGAGGGGTTTCCCGGCTGGACCGATGTGCCTCGTTGAAGGGGAGGCGTTTGTCGATGGGGCTCAGCTCGGGGCGCTCGCAATCCTGCGAGCGCCCCGACGCCCAGGCCCAACCGCCATGCGCGATCAGTTGCCAACAGTAAAACCGTAGGCCCCCTCGCTTTTATGGGTATCGACCGAGACCGCGTGCCATTCAACCTTGTACGTGCCGGCGGTCAACGGTTTTTCCGGTGTGACGATCAGGGTTTTCTTGTCGTCCGGCGCCGTGGCGATGCTTTTGATCGCCACGGCCTCGGTGCCGTTGCTGACTTTGACCTGGGTGAACTGGGCTTCGATGCCTTCGGAAAATACCAGGCGCAGTTCCTTGGGGGCGCTGACGGTGGCGTCTGCCGCCGGCAGTTCGCTTTTCAGATGGGCGTGGGCGAACGCCGAGTTGGCCGTGGCGAAGGATGCAAGCAACGCCACGGTAGTCAGGACTTTCTTCGCAAAATGAGCAGACATCGGTAGTTCCTCGAGTGGGAGATGGTGTTGCAGGGTGTGCCTTATCGCTGGCGCCCCTTGTGCCCCAGCGGTGTGTTCAATCAGAAATCCAGGGTCACGCCGGTATACAGCGCGCGCCCGTCACCCGGTGAGTGCAGTGAGGCCTGGGCGCCGTCCGGGTCGTACCAGACGTATTCATAGTAACGGTTGGTAAGGTTTTTCAACTGCAGGTCGACACTCACCGACTCGGTCACCTGGTAGGTGGCACCGAGGTTCATCAGGACGTAGCCGCCATAGGTGCCCTTGGTGTTTTCGCGCTCCAGGTAGTAGTTGGTCTGGCCGTTCATCCAGGCTGTCAATTGCAGATCGCGGGTGGCCTTGTAGCTGACGCCGGCGTTGTACAGGTGATGGGGGATGTGGTCGATTTCCTGGCCTTTGCTGTTGGGCAGGGTCGCGCTCGGCTGGAGGATTTTCGAATACTGCCAGGAGTAGGCCATCCAGATGTCGGTGCGGTCGTTCGGGTGCAGGTTGACCTGGGCGTCGTAACCCCAGCGTCGGGTTTCGCCGACGTTATCCGACTCGCCGCTCGGGTCGTTGAGCCGGCGACTGACTTCGCCGCTGGCTTCCTGTTGCCAATACGCCACGCGCCCGTCGATCCAGTTCGCCGGGGTGAACTTGACCCCGGTTTCCCAGCCTTCGTTGATCGACGGCGCCAGGTCCGTGTCCCGTGGCGGAATCTTGTAGGCCGCCGCGCCGGTTCCGACCTGGAAAGTGCGCCCCCAGTTGGCGTAGATGCTGGCGACCTTCCAGGGTGAATACACCACGCTGAGCTTGGGCTGTTTGATCAGCCCATAGTCGTTGATGTCGTAGTCCATGCCGGTCATTTCGTTGGTGAAGTCGCCCTGGATCTTGTCGACGCGATAGGCCGGAACGATCTTCAGCGACTCGAATGGTTTGATCTCGGCCTGCACGTAGGCGCCGTAGGTATCGAAGTCGAATTGCTGGTCGCGGGTTTGGGCCAGGCGCACGCGGTCTTTGGTGCGGTAGCGCTCGCTCTTGTTCTGTTGCTGCTGCATGTCCGCGCCACCTTCCAGGGCAAAGTCATACAGCCAACTGACTTGCGGGCGCCAGGTCAGGGAGGTGAGGGCGCCGTACTGGGTTTCGTAGGCGTCGCGCTCCTGCTGGGAACTGGTGCGCCAGTATTGCGTCCAGCGGCGGTCGTCGAAGGTGTTGACGTAGGTTTTCGCCGACCAGGCCAGGGTGTCGGCCAGGTCGGTGTCGAAGTGCACGCTGACCTGGTTCATCCGCCGCGTGCCCTTGTCGGTGGCGTTGTAGCTGTTGGTCATGCTCGGGTGCTGGTGCGCATCTTCTTCGCTCAAGTAACCGGGCTCCTGTGCCTCGGTTTCGTAGTGACGGGCGATCAGGCCGATACGGTAGCTGTTGTCGTCCGGGGTGTAGAACCATTTGCCGGACAGGGAAAACTTGTCCGCCTCGGCGTGATCGCGATAACCGTCGGACTTCTGGTAGGCAAAGAAGTAGTTCTGCGTCCAGTTACTGGTCTCGATGCCCTTGGCCAGTTGGGTTTCCTGGGTGTTGTAGCTGCCGTAGCGAATCCGCGCCTTGGTGTAGTCGCCGCCGGTGCGGGTCAGCATATTGACGTTGCCGGCGATGTTGTTCAGGCCGTAGCGCGCATCGCTGGTGCCGCGCACCACTTCGATGCTGTCCAGCTCCATGGGGAAAATCATGTCCATGAACGGCATGTTGCCGTCGTTGCTGTTGCTCGGGATGCCGTCGATCAGCAACTTCACCGCATTGACTTCGCCTTCGCCGTTGAAGCCGCGAAAGGAGATCTTGCCGGACGTGGTGCCCTGGTTGAACTCGGTGAGGATCACCCCCGGCGCACGGCTGAACAGTTCCCAACTGTAGTTGACCGGCATTTTTTCCAGGATGTCGGCGCCCAGAATATCCACCGAACTGAGCACGCTGCTGGTGCTCAGCGGGCCGCTGCTGGCGCTGGAGCCCTGGACCGTGACGGTGCCCAGGGTCAGGGTCGAGTCTTCGACCTTGGCGGTTTCGGCGAGGGCGCAGGGCAACGGCGTCAAGGCGAACAGACCGCACGTCAACAGCGACCATTTGGACGGGGACACGGGCAGAGCCTTTGCGCGAGGCAAAGTCGTAAAAGCAGGCATAACACAGGCTTCCTGATGACCAATAGCTTTCCGGGGGGCGCACATCGGTGCGCACAACCCCCAGGCAATAGAAACCACGCCGAGCAGAGGCCGGCGGGCAATGGGTGGGTCATCAGGCGGTGGGGGAGGCGCGGGGAGTCAGGCTCGGCCAGCGGACCCTGGGATGCAGGGTGGGCAGTGGCGGGTTATCGAAGGCGATATCGGCGGTGTAGCGCGGTAAATGATGGCGGTAGTAATCGCCTGGCAGGGCTGCGAGACCGGCATGTCCACAGCAGCATTTGCCATGTTGCATGACGCTCTTTTCCGCAGGCGTCGGCAGCGTGTCCAGGCGCTGGCTGAGCGAAGCCGGCAGCGTCTGGGAACTGCCACCCGAGCAAAAGCCACCCCAGAGCATCAACTGCACGTCTGGCGTTTGCGTCGCGCGGCTCATGGGCATGACCAGCATGTTCAGGAGCAGGGCCAGGCAGGCGATCCAGGGGCTCAGGCGCTTGAGTGTGAGCATCGGCAGGTCCGGCGGGTGAGGGGGCTGTTCGGCGGTATCGGGCAGCGTTCAATGGGGCGCTATCTTGCCTGATTTTTTCGCGGCCAGGGACCGGAAGTCGCGGCCATCCGCAACACAGGCATGGGACAGGTTGACGCAGTCTGTCGAGGCGCAGGGCATTGCTCTGAGCGAAGGGATCGGGTGTGGCAGGCTGTCGCAGTTTGGAGACCAGAGGGATATGGCCAACGGGCCGTCGCTGGGTCAGCTCTGCGATTTTCCGAGCAGGCGCCGCTTGTGTTTTTCCAGGAAAAACATCACCTCAAGCTTCAGGCCATCGGGGTCGAGGAAATAGACCGCATAGTAGCCCTCGCCGTAATCCGGGTAATCAGCGGGGGCGTCGACAATCGTCACCCCCTGATCCAGCAGGAACGCGTAGAGCGCATCGACATCCTCACGCGCGCCCACTTCGAACGCATAGTGATGAAAGCCGACATCGCCGGTCCGGTGCTTATGTTTGCGCCCCTGGGCATCGGCTTCGGTGATCCAGAACATGGTTTCGCCGTTGGTCCAGCCAATCACCTGGTCGAATTCCCATTCGAGGGTGAATCCCAGGAAACCGAGGACCTGATCGTAGAACGCCTTGGAGCGTTCCAGATTACTGACACGAATGGCCAAGTGATCGATGCCGATGACGTTCACCATGCCAGGTCTCCTCGATTGCGGTTGCGGTTTCCAGGGACAAAGGGCTGCGTTAGAACTCAGAACGGTGCGTCGATATCCACCACGACAATCAGCTTGTGGTTGACGAACTCCTTGAGCCCCAGCCCGATCAGCTCGCGGCCATACCCCGAGCGGCGTACGCCACCGAAAGGCAGATCGGCCTCGACCTTGGTGGGATGGTTGACGAACACCATGCCGGTGGAGATTTTCTTCGCGACTTCTGCGCCATGGGCCGTGTCCGAGGTGAACACCGAACCGCCGAGGCCGAACGGCGAGTCGTTGGCGATGCGCACCGCATCGTCTTCATCCTTGGCGCGGAACACCATGGACACCGGGCCAAAGAACTCCCAGTAGCGCGCAGGGTTGTCCTCGGCGACATCGGTCAGGATCGTCGGCTGCACGAATGCCCCTTCGACCGGCACGGGCGGCCCGACCTCTTCGGCCTTGGCGCCCAGCTTCACAGCGTCGAGGATCTTTTGCTTGACCTCGTTGGCGGCGCTTTGCGAGGAGAGCGGCGCCAGGGTGGTCTTCGCATCGAAGGGATCGCCGGCCACCAGTTCCGCGACGCCCTTGCGATAGAGCGCGAGGAAGTCGTCATACACCGCATCGACCACGATCATGCGCTTGGAGGACACACAGACCTGCCCGGCATTCCAATGCCGGCCGAACACCGCCCACTGGCTGGTTTTCGCCAGGTCGGCGTCAGCCAGCACGACGAAGGCATCGGCGCCGCCAAGTTCCAGGGTGGACTTCTTCAGGGCTTTGCCCGCTTGCGAGGCCACCACCGACCCGGCGCCTTCGGAACCGGTCAAGGCCACGCCCTGCACGCGGGCATCGTTGATGATCAGCTCGATCTGCGAACGCGTGGCATACAGGTTGCGGAAGGCACCGTCCGGCAGCCCGGCATCCTTCATCAACTGTTGAAAGCGCGCCGCGCTCTGCGGCACATTCGCGGCGTGCTTGAGCAGCACGGTATTACCGGCCGAAAGCTGCGGCGCCAGAATGCGGGCGATCTGGTAATAAGGGAAATTCCACGGCTCGATGGCCAGCAGCACGCCGAGCGGCTCGCACACGAGCATCGCCTCGCCCTCGGCAGGGTCGAGCACCGGGAGTTTCTCCGGCTTGAGCAAGGTTTCGGCGTTGCGCACGTAGTATTCAAAGATTTTTGCCGACAACTCGACCTCGGCTTTCGCCTCGGCGAACAACTTGCCCATCTCCAGCGTCAGCAGCTTGGCAAACCCGTCGCTGTCTTTGCGCAGCAGATCGGCCGCGTTCTGCAGGATGCGTGCACGCTCGGCGAACGGCGTGTCCTTCCAGGCCAGAAACGCCTCATGGGCCTTGCCGATAGCAGCGGTGACTTCCGCATCGGTGGCATCGGGAAAGGTTTGCAGTGTCTCGCCCGTATAGGGATTGATCGTTGCGTACGCCATGTAAACGCTACTCCAGAACCGTTTCGACTAAGGGACCAACCCGCCGCTGAGTGCATGCGCCGGGGCTGACAAAGGTACACCCGTAACAGCTTTCACACATGCAGCGAAAAGTCGCACGTCCACGCAAGCGCGGCATGCCTGGCACATGACTTGGTCTAAAGGACCGTGGCGACGGTCGCTGAAAGAGGTCACGATGCTCCGTCGATCAGCGTCGTCAGTTGATCTTCGTCATAGAAAGGCAAAGAAAGGGCGTCCTGGCGCGGCTTACCTGATGAGCAGGCATGCCCCTTTGCAGCGACTTGTGCCATAAGATCGATAGCGTCGACGACCCGATGGCGCAGCATTGCACCGGGCCTCGGACTGCTTGAAAGGTTGTGCGTTCTTGTTTTGGCACTTGTCGGACCTGCTGTAATGCAAGCTCACTCACGGATACAAGGAGATAAGCATGAAAGCTGCAGTTGTTGCCCAAGGGCAACGCGTGAATGTGATCGAAAAAACCTTACGGCCTCTGAAGCACGGTGAGGCGCTCCTCAAAATGCAGTGCTGCGGCGTTTGCCACACTGACCTGCACGTCAAGAACGGTGATTTCGGCGATAAAACCGGGGTGATCCTGGGCCATGAAGGCATCGGTGTCGTGCAGGCGGTAGGGCCGGGCGTCACCTCGCTGAAACCCGGCGATCGCGCCAGCGTCGCCTGGTTCTTCCAAGGCTGCGGGCATTGCGAATACTGCAACAGCGGCAACGAGACCCTCTGCCGCAACGTCAAGAACTCCGGGTATACCGTCGATGGCGCCATGGCCGAAGAGTGCATTGTCGTCGCCGATTACTCGGTGAAAGTGCCTGATGGCCTCGACTCTGCCGCCGCGAGCAGCGTGACCTGTGCCGGCGTGACGACTTACAAAGCCGTGAAGGTTTCCAATATTCGTCCTGGGCAATGGATCGCGATCTACGGGCTGGGCGGCCTGGGCAACCTGGCGTTGCAGTACGCAAAAAATGTGTTCAACGCCCGAGTGATTGCCGTGGACATCAACGACGATCAACTGCAATTCGCCAAGGAAATGGGCGCCGATCTGGTCATCAACTCGCGCAATGAAGACGCCGCAAAAGTCATTCAGGAGAAGGTCGGCGGCGCTCACGCGGCGGTCGTGACGGCCGTCGCCAAGGTCGCCTTCAACTCCGCGGTCGGCGCCCTGCGTGCCGGCGGACGCCTGGTCGCCGTCGGGCTGCCGCCGGAAGCCATGAGCCTGGATATTCCGCGTTTGGTGCTCGACGGGATCGAGGTGGTCGGCTCACTGGTCGGCACCCGACAAGACCTCGTCGAAGCCTTCGAGTTTGCCGCGCAAGGCAAGGTCGTGCCGAAGGTCACGTTGCGCCCGATCGAAGACATCAATGACATCTTCGACGAAATGCAGCAGGGCAAAATCAAAGGCCGCATGGTGATCGATTTGAGTCATTGATTGGCCATTGGCAGCCGCTTGGGCGGCTGCCAATGCTGTTGGCTCCTCACGCAAGGCCACCGCCTGGCGATCAATGCTCGCCACTGGCGGCGGCCCTGTCCCTGCGAAACGCCCGAACCGTGTCCAGGAACGACTTGAGCAGCGGTGACGGGTCATCGAACCGATAAATACAGTTCAGGTCGACGCCGGCGTTTTCCGGGAGGTCGGTCAATGGGCGATACACCACCCCGCAAAGCGCGAGCACGGTGGCGGATTCCGGCACCAGGCAGATGCCGAAATTGCTCGCTACCAGCGCCACGCCCGTCACCGTGTCGCCCACCTCTTGAGCGACGTTTGGCGTGAAGCCCGCCTGCTGGCACAGGCTCATGACGTTGTCGACAAAGCTGGGGCGCGGCCCGGACGGGAACACGATAAGCGGATAGTCAGCCAATGCCCGAAGCGGGATCGATGCCTGGTGTGCGAGCGGTGATGCTTCGTTGACTGCCAGCAGCAGGCGCTCGGTGGTGACCACCTCATTGGCGATGTCGTTCAACGGTGAGATGAACCGGTTAAACCCTGCGTCAATGCGCTTTTGCCGCAAGGCTTGAATCTGCGCCTCTTTGTTCATGTTGTGAAGCACCACTTTCACGTCCGGAAACGCGCGGCTGAAGGTCAGCAGCAGCTTGGGAATCGCGTCAAGAATGCCCGAGCCGAACACCGCGACGTCCAGCCGCCCGAGCTTGCCCTGGCCCGCCCGCTGGGTGCGTTCGGTGGCCTGTTCGACCACCGAGCGGATGTTGCGCGCCTCGTCGAGCAGCAGTTCGCCGGCGGGGGTCAACTCCATCCCGCGGGGCGTGCGGTTAAACAGTTGCACCCCCAGGTCTTCTTCCAGTTGCTGAATCTGGCGGGTCAGCGGTGGCTGGGAAATATGCAGGCGAACGGCGGCGCGGCCGATATTTTTTTCCTCGGCGACGGCGACGAAATAGCGAAGGTGACGAAGGTCCATCGGGCAGGCCTTTTGTGGAGGAGTCGGGCGCGCTGCAGGCAATCGCGCGCGCGGTTTCGAGCAGACTACGCGAACCGGCCAGCGCCGTGAACGGCCGTCTTGGCCGACCTTTTTAGATACCTAAAAGGTATTGCGTCGTTGGTTTTATGGTATTGGACGGTAATCCTCGGCGGTAATAATTTGTGCTGCGAGAGCACAGACCAGTCGGCGCGCCATGCGTCTTCTAGGTGTGTGACCCCCCACATAAAAATAACAAGTCGAGGATCTCAACATGCTGCATGGAGCCCGTCTGCCCAGATTTCCCTTCAAGACGACCGTTCTCGCCCTTGCCAGCGCCTGTGCCACGGGACCGGCCTTTGCTTTCCAGATAGATGCTGGCAACCCTGACCTGCGCATGTCGTTGGACAACACCGTTAAATACAGTGCGGCCTGGCGCGTGGAAGGCGCCAAAGGCAGTGTGGCGAACAATTCCGTTGGCGTGCAGGCCAACACCAACGATGGCGACCAGAACTTTGGCAAGGGCCTGATTTCCAACCGCTTCGACCTGCTCTCCGAGTTCGACCTGCGCTACAAGCGTAACTATGGGCTGCGCGTGAGTGGCGCGGCCTGGTACGACGATGTCTATAACCAGTCGAACGACAACCCCGGTGCGATGGACGGCGCGCTGGTCAATTCCAAGTCGGTCAATTACAACCACTTCACCGACGCCACCCAGAAACTGCACGGTCGCAAGGCTGAGTTTCTGGATGCGTTCGTCTATGGCAGTTTTGCCCCCGGCGACATGGGCCTCAATCTCAAGGCCGGGCGTTTTACCCAGCTGTATGGGGAAAGCCTGTTCTTTGGCAGCAACGGCATCGCAGCGGCGCAGACATCCCTGGATCTGATCAAGGCCCTGTCGGTGCCCAACTCCCAATTCAAGGAAATCCTGCGCCCGGTGGGGCAGCTTTCCGGCCAGTTGCAGATCACCCCCGATGTGTCGATCGGCGCCTACTACCAGCTTGAATGGCGCAAGAGCCGGCTGCCTGGCGCGGGCAGTTATTTCAGCTTTGCCGACTTTGTCGATGAGGGCGGCGAGACGCTGATCCTGGGGCCGGGTGTCAGCGCGCGGCGCGGTGATGACATCGATGCCAAAAACTCGGGGCAGGGCGGCCTGCAGTTGAAGGTCAAGTCGGGTGACTTCGAATACGGCCTTTACGCCGCGCAGTTCCACGACAAGATGCCGCAGTTCTACCTGCACCCGGATACCGGTGTGTACGAACAGGTCTACGGCGAGGATATTCGCACCGTCGGCTTCAGCGTGAGCACGCTGGTGGGCGAAACCAACGTGGCGGCGGAGATGTCCTTTCGCGACAACATGCCGCTGGTGGCGTCCGGCAACACCGTCATCGTGCCCGAAAGCGCGGGGGCTGATGGCAACAGGCACGCCGCGTTTCCAGTGGGCCGCACC
The DNA here is from genome assembly GCF_900102035.1 of Pseudomonas extremaustralis. NCBI lineage: Bacteria > Pseudomonadati > Pseudomonadota > Gammaproteobacteria > Pseudomonadales > Pseudomonadaceae > Pseudomonas > Pseudomonas extremaustralis. The sequence goes on along the minus strand of NZ_LT629689.1, from coordinate 2,456,813 downwards.
CTGCATATGAACCTCTCGACTGTTTCCGTGTTGAGTGCGAGTCCGATGTGGGACGCCGCCTCCTTTCTCGGAGAGATCGCTTTCAACCGGCGCCTCAGCATCACGGACAACAAAGACCAACTCGATCCGCTGGCCACCCGCGACGCCACGGCCCTGCAATTCATCTTTTCGCCGGAGTACTTCCAGGTCCTCCCGGGCCTCGATGTGCAACTCCCTGTTGGCTTGAGTTACGGGCTGTCCGGGCGTTCGTCGGTCAACGGCGTGCTGTTTCCTTCCGAGCATGGCGGCAATGTCAGCTTCGGCATCAAAGGCGAGTATCAGAAGACCGTCCAGGCCAGCCTGAACTTCACCCATTACTACGGTCCGGCTGGCTCGATCATCCGCTACGACACCCCTGCGCCCGAGCTCTCCTACAAGAACTTCCACGGTGACCGCGATTTCGTTTCGCTGTCGATTCAACGCACGTTTTGAGTTGGCCCCCCAGGTTTAAGGACAATAACAATGCCTAAGACAACAGCGATTTATCTGGCCCTCGCGGCCCTGATCGGCAGTGCCAGCGGTGCACAGGCGGCGGTCAGCGCCCAAGAGGCCGCGACCTTGAAAACCACCCTGACGCCCATGGGGGCCGAGCGTGCCGGCAACAAGGACGGCAGCATCCCGGCGTGGAGCCCGACCCCGACGATAGCGGCGGCCAGCACCAAGGTCGGCGATATTCCCACCCAGGTGTTCGGCAACGAAAAAGTGCTGCTGCAAATCAATGCGCAGAACATGGCGCAATACGCCGACAAGCTCTCGGAAGGCACCCAGGCGCTGCTGAAGAAGTATGCGCAGAGCTTGCGCCTTGACGTGTACCCCACCCACCGCACCGGCCTCGCCCCGCAGTTCGTGTACGACAACACCGCGAAAAACGCCACCCAGTGCCAGATCAAGGATGGCGGCAAGTCGATGCAGGGCTGTTACGGCGGTGTGCCGTTCCCGATTCCCAAGGAAGGCGTAGAAGTCATCTGGAACCACTTGTTGCGCGTGGAGAACGAAGCCACCGACGTCGCCAGTTTCAAGAACGTCATTCTGACCGCCGACGGCTCGCGCACCATCGCCACGGAAAACGACCAGTCCAACCAGTACCCGTATTACTACAAGGACGGTTCGCCGGAAAAATGGAACGGCGAGTACTTCCTCCAGCGCTTCAGCACCATCGCGCCGCCCTTCAAGTCGGGTGAATCCCTGGTGTTCCGCGACAGCATCGACGTCAAGCAATCGCGCCAGGCCTGGCAGTATCTGGTCGGGCAGCGTCGGGTCCGTCGCGCGCCCACCGTGGCCTATGACACACCGGACTTCGTCGCTTCCGGCGCCAACTACTTTGACGAGGTGCTGGGCTTCCTCGGCCATGTGGATCGTTTCGACTGGAAACTGATCGGCAAGCGCGAGATGTATGTGCCGTACAACGACAACGCACTGGTTACCGCTTCGGTGGATGAAGCCTACGGCGCCCATCACCTGAACCCGGACAAGCTGCGTTGGGAACTGCATCGGGTCTGGGAAGTGGAAGCCACCGTTGCCAGCGGCAAGCGCCACGCGGTGCCCAAGCGCAAGTTCTACATCGACGAGGACTCGTGGATGGTGCTGTTGGTCGATGGCTACGACAGCGAAGGCAAGCTCTGGCGCACCAGCCAGGTGACGCCGTTCGTATTGCCGCAAGTGCCGATGCTGGCGATGAAACCAGCGAATATCTTCAACTTGCAGGCCAACACCATGAGCTCGACGCAGTCGCTCAATGGCGCGAAATACACGCTTGTCCCGCGTCATCCCGATGCCCATTTCACCGGGGACGCGGTCGCCGCCGAAGGCGTGCGCTAAGGCCGTTATCTACCTGCGGTTCCGGCATCCGGCGCGTGTCCGGTGGCCGGTTCCATTGCCATGACTCGCCCCGCCGACGCCGCGCACAGCGGTGACGTCGCGGGGACGTTTTGAAGTCGAGTACGTACCATGCTCACCCAGAATCCGCTTTTGCGGCGCTCGCTGTCCGCTGCCGTTGCCCTTTTCATCGCTGCCGTGTCGAGCGTTGCCCAGTCTGCCAACCCCCCATCCGTTCCCGATCTGCTGGAGCTTCCCGCATTGGAAAGCCAGCGCGCCCAACAGGCACTGCACCTGGCCGTCACCGCTGCCGGCGAGCGCCTGGTGGCGGTGGGCGAGCGCGGTATCGTGCGGCTTTCCGACGATCGCGGGCACACATGGCGCCAGGCCAGGCACGTGCCGGTGAGTGTGGCGCTGACGGCGGTGGCGTTTGTCTCCGCCAGCGAAGGCTGGGCGGTGGGCCACAGCGGCGTGGTGCTGCACAGCACGGACGGCGGCGAGACCTGGACGCGCCAGCTGGAAGGCAATCAGGTCGCGCAGATCGTGGCGCAGGACGCCCGTGAGCGCGCGGCGGCAGGCGAGGCGGGCGCGGACCAGCGGCTGCGCAGCGCTGAAGCGTTGGTCGAAGATGGCCCGGATAAACCCTTTCTCGATGTGGCGTTCGTGAGCGCCACCCAGGGCTATGTGGTGGGCGCCTATGGCTTGGCCCTGCAAACGCACGACGGCGGCGCCAGTTGGCAGTCGCTGATGGGGCAGGTGCCGAATCCGCGTGGCCGGCACTTGTATCAGGTGCGGCTGCGCGACCAACAAGTGCTCCTGTGTGGCGAGCAGGGCGCGCTGTTCCGTTCCACCGATGGCGGGCGCAGCTTTGCCGAAATCCATAGCCCCTACAGCGGAACGTTCTTCGGGGCGCTGATACTCGACGACCACGCTGTGCTCGCCTATGGCCTGCGCGGCAACGCCTGGCGCAGCCTGGACTATGGCCTGACGTGGCAGCAGGCTCAGATCGGCCAGCCGGTAACGCTGAGCGCCGGCCTGCGCCTGCGCGACGGTTCGCTGTTGCTGGCGGACGAGAGCGGTCGCCTGCTGCGCAGCACCGATAACGCAGCCCATTTTGCAACGTTGCCCCTGCACCCCGGCACCGGGATCACCGGTCTGGTGCAAGCGCGCGATGGTGCGTTGATCCTCTCCAGTTCGCGGGGAATGTCGCGAATCGAGCCCGAGGCGATTGAAGCCGGAGCCAAGCCATGAGCCATATGCCGTCCCTACCTGCCGATGCAGTGATTGCCGATTTGAACAAGTTCGACCAGCGCTCGGGCACGTTCGCCGAACGGCTGCTGTTCAACAACCGTTTGGCGATTACGCTGATCTGCCTGCTGATCACCCTGGTGCTGGGTTACCAGGCCCTGGGGCTTTCGCTGAATGCCGCCTACGAAAAGATGATCCCCACCGGCCATCCGTACATCGCCAATTTCCTCGAAAACCGTAAACAACTGGCGGGGATGGGCAACACCCTGCGCATTGCCGTGGAGGCCAAGGAGGGGTCGATTTTCGATGCCGACTACCTGAACACCGTGCGCCAGCTCAGCGATGAGGTGTTCCTGATTCCCGGCGTCGACCGGCCTTACATGAAATCGCTGTGGGCCCCGGCGGTGCGCTGGACCGGCGTGACCGAAGACGGCCTGGACGGCGGCCCGGTGATTCCCGATGACTTCGACGGCTCGCCCCAGAGCCTCGAACAAGTGCGCATCAACGTCGAGCGCTCCGGGGAAATCGGGCAGTTGGTGGCGGCCAACTACAAGTCGAGCATCATCCTGGTGCCGCTGCAGGAGAAGATCGCCGAAACCGGCGAACGCATCGATTATCACCGGTTGTCCCAGCGTATCGAGCAACTGCGCGCCAAGTATGAGTCGGACAAAATCGCTATCCACGTCACGGGCTTTGCCAAGGTCGTAGGGGATCTGATCGACGGCCTGAAGCAGGTGCTGGTGTTTTTTGCCGCCGCCATTGCGATCTGCACTGCGGTGCTGTTCTGGTACACCCGCTGCCTGCGCAGCACCTTGCTGGTGGTGTTGTGTTCGATGGTGGCGGTGGTGTGGCTGCTGGGGCTGTTGCCGACGCTGGGCTATGAATTGGACCCGTACTCGGTATTGGTGCCGTTTCTGGTATTCGCCATCGGCATGAGCCATGGCGCGCAGAAAATGAACGGCATCATGCAGGACATCGGGCGTGGCACCCACCGGCTGGTGGCGGCGCGCTACACGTTTCGCCGCTTGTTCCTCGCCGGCATGACCGCGTTGCTGGCCGATGCGGTGGGCTTTGCGGTGCTGATGGTGATCGACATCCAAGTCATCCAGGACCTGGCCATCACTGCGAGCATGGGGGTGGCGGTGCTGATTTTCACCAATCTGGTGTTGCTGCCGATCCTGCTGTCGTACACCGGCGTCAGCCCGGCGGCGGCCCAACGCAGCCTGCGGGACGAGCTGCAGGAGCGTGACGACAAGGCGCACAAAAAGCACCCGTTCTGGGCGTTCCTCGACCTGTTTACCCGCCGCCCCTGGGCCACGGTTGCCGTGGCGCTCGGGCTGGTCCTGGGCGGTGTGGGCCTGGCCGTGAGCACGCAGTTGAAAATCGGCGACACCGACCCGGGGGCGCCGGAGTTACGGTCGGACTCGCGTTACAACCGCGATAACGCGTTTATCGTCGCCAACTACGCCGCCAGCAGCGATGTGTACATCGTGATGGTCAAGACCCCGCAATATGCCTGCGCCCACTACAGCACCCTGCACACGCTGGATGCGCTGGAGCGCGAGTTGCAGCAACTGCCAGGGGTCGAGACCACCAGTTCCCTTGCGGGGTTGGCCAAGACCGCCAACGCGGGCATGAACGAGGGCAGCCTCAAATGGTTCGAGATGCCGCGCTCCCAAGACATGCTCAATTCGATCATCACCCGCGCGCCCCGGGAAATGTTCAACCAGAACTGCGACCTGCTGACCCTCTACGCCTACCTCAAGGACCACAAGGCCGACACGCTCACCAGCGTGGTCAATACCGTGGAAACCTTCGCGGCCAAGTACGGCACGGACGACATCCGAATCCTCAATGCCGCCGGGAATGCCGGGGTCGAGGCCGCGACCAACATCGTGGTGAAGAAAGCCAACACGCAGATGTTGTTCCTGGTCTACGCCGCCGTGATCGTGCTGGCCTTCATCACGTTCCGCTCATGGCGTGCGGTGGTGTGCGCGGTGGTGCCGCTGATGGTCACCTCGGTGCTGTGCGAGGCGTTGATGGTGGGGCTGAACATCGGCGTCAAAGTCGCCACGTTGCCGGTGATCGCACTGGGCGTGGGCATCGGCGTGGACTACGCGTTGTATGTGATGACGGTGACCCTGACGCACTTGAAAGCCGGCATGACGTTGTCGCAGGCGTATTACAAGGCGCTGATTTTCACCGGCAAGGTGGTGGTGCTCACCGGTATTACCCTGGGCATCGCGGTGGCCACCTGGGCGTGGTCGCCGATCAAGTTCCAGGCTGACATGGGCATCTTGCTGGCCTTCATGTTCGTCTGGAACATGCTCGGCGCGCTGATTCTGCTGCCGGCCCTGGCGCACTTTTTGTTGCGCCCCAAGGCAGCGGTCGCGCACGTCTGAGGCGAATGCTCGCCAACGCCGGCGCCGCGCCGCTGCGCAGCGCCCGGTGAACGTCACAGCGGTGAAAAGGACGGAGTTACGATGCTGAGTCAATTGAGCCTGCATCCACGGGATCTGCTTGCGCTGCTGTCACTCGCGGCTGCCGCGTTCGCCAGTGGCATCGATGCCTTCGGCTGGCAGGTCGGCTGGTTGCTGGCGATGGTGGTGTCGGGGTTGTACCTGCTGCACGGAATTGGCCGGCGCGAGCAACGGGTCGTGGCGGCGCTGGCGCATACCCGCGCGCTGCTCGACGACCGGCAACCGCTGGCGGGTGACGCCCTGGCATCGATCGAGCGCTTGCAGGCGGTGCTGCACGACAAGGTGAGCGCGGTCAAACGCATGCGCACCTTGGCCTGTGACCTCACCGTGGCGACCGGCACGCTGGTCTCGGGCTTTACCGAAGCGGTGGCCACGGCGGACCGTCAATCCGCAATGGCCCGCGACGCCATGGTGGACGTTGAAACCATGGCCGAGCAGGCCCGCGTGACCGCCACGGAGGCGACGGTTCTGGCACAGGCAAGCAGCAGCGCGCGCGACCAGGTCAGCGCCGGTGGCGAGCAGGTGCAACGGGTCGCCGACGACATGCAGGATCTGTCCAACGTCGTGGCCTCGGTGGCCGAAGAGTTCGACCGCGTGCGCGAGCAGGTGGCGCGGGTCGGTGAAATCGTGGCCATCATCCAGAGCATTGCCGGGCAAACCAATCTGTTGGCGCTCAATGCTGCCATCGAGGCGGCGCGTGCCGGCGAGCAGGGGCGCGGTTTCAGTGTGGTCGCCGATGAAGTGCGCAAGCTCGCCGAAAGCACCGGCAGTGCGACCCTCAGTGTGGGCGAGATCATTTCCCTGATCGGCCAGAGCATCGACCGCCTTGACCAGCGCCTGGCCCAGACCCGTCAAGGAGCCGCGCAAGGGGTGACGCGCGCCAGCCAGGCCACGGCGGTGTTGAACGGTATTGCCGCCACATCCCACAGCGTGCAACAGGCGGTGCACGGCATTGCCGAACGCGCCGACAGCGAGACGCAAACGGCGCGCAAGGTGCTGGCCGACTCCAGCGACGTGGCGCGCCTGGCCGTCGAACTCGACGACCACGTCAACGGCTGCAACACCGGCCTGCGCGGGCTGATGCTGGGCCTGGTCGACCTCAAAAGCCTGGCGGGAGAAATTGATGTCAGCCGCGATGCGCATGCCGCCATGCTGGAGGCGATCGAAGAAATCCGCGCCCATAACATCATGGTGTTGAATGCCCGCGAAACCGCGCAGATGGTCGCGCATATCCAGCGCATCCACGCGTTGGACCAAGAGATAGACACCTGGCTCGCGCAGGCGATAAGCGCATGCGCGCCGGTCGATGCACGGCGCAGTGATAGCCTGTCGGGCGTGCGCAAAGCGCTGGATGCCTACCGCCATGTGCGTGACGAGTTGCTGGAGGCCGCGCAAAGTGGGAGGCTTGAGCACGCGCTTGAACGCGGTACGCCCTTGGTTCGTCAGGCCTACCGCGTGGTAAAGGAGGCATGCGCTGCCTTAGCGGCTTAGACTCGGGCCCACGGCGAAGGCACTGGATCGCTTGTAGAACAATAAACGCCAGCGGCGTGGCAAGGGCTCGAGCCCGCCAGTCGACTGGTCCGCGATGGGCTGGGCTTTAGGTGCTTACATGGCAGAGCAACCCCTGATTGAGCGCTTCAATCTTCGTTCACGACTGCGCTTCAATGTCGAAACCGGGCAAATCTGGCTCGACGAGAACCGCATGCTGTTGATGCATGCCAAGGCGTTCGGCGCCTTACGCCAGGAACTGATGGAATCCCTCGGGCCCAGCCGCGCCAAGGGGCTGTTGTTTCGCATGGGTTTTGCCGCCGGCCAGCACGATGCCGATCTCGCCCAGAAACTGTTCGGCGAAGGCGACAACTACGACGTATTCAAGATCGGCCCCGAGTTGCACGCGTTCGAGGGCTTGGTGCGCTCGACCATTATCGAGGCCAAGATCGACTGGGAAGACGGCAGCTTTTTTGGCACGGTCAATTGCGATAACTCCTGGGAAGCCGAGTCCCATTTGCAGTTGTTCGGGGTCAGTGCCGAGCCGAGCTGCTGGAACCTGGCCGGCTATGCGTCGGGCTATGTCACCCGCTTCTTCAAGCGGGTGGTGATCTTCCGCGAAACCCAGTGTGTCTGTTGTGGCGCTTCCAGCTGCATGCTGGAGGGACGGCCAATCGAGGCCTGGGGGGATGCGGAGTTCTTGCAACATTGCCTGCCCCCGAAGATGCGCAAACCACCTTCGAGCAGTTGCAAGAGGAGCTCTGGCAACTGCGCGGCTGGCAGCGCGAGCAGCGCCCGCCGGGCAAGTTGGTGGGCAGCTCGCCAGCCTTTACCGCCGCCTTCAGCCTGCTGAGCCAAGCCGCCAACAGCCCCATCACCGTGTTGCTGCTCGGCGAAACCGGGGTGGGCAAGGAAGTGTTCGCGCGCTGGCTGCATGAAAACAGCGGGCGCGGTGAAAAGCCGTTTGTGGCGGTCAACTGCGCTGCCATTCCCAATGACTTGATCGAATCCGAGCTGTTCGGTGTGCAGAAGGGCGCCTACACGGGCGCCCAGGCTTCGCGCCCCGGCAAGTTCGAACGCGCCGATGGCGGCACGCTGTTTCTCGATGAATTGGGGGAGCTGTCGCCGGCGGCTCAAGTCAAGTTGCTGCGCGTCCTCCAGACCGGCGAGGTCGAGCGCCTGGGCGATGACAAGGTGCGCAAGGTCAACGTGCGCTTGGTGGCGGCGACCAACGTCAATTTGCAGCAGGCGATTGCCGACGGCCGTTTTCGCGCCGACCTCTACTACCGCCTGGCCACGTACCCCTTGGAGATTCCACCGCTGCGCAAGCGCAAGTCGGACATTCCCGTGCTGGTTGCCGTACTGCTGGAAAAATACGCACCGCTGTACCACAAGACCATTCAAGGCGTGAGCGACCTGGCGATGCAGGGCCTGATGGCCTACGACTGGCCGGGCAACGTGCGTGAACTGGAAAACCTGGTGGAGCGTGCGGTGCTGCTGGTGCCGTCCGGCGGGCACATTGAATTGCAGCATCTTTTCCCAGGCGTGGCACCGGTGACCGCACACGGCGCGGTGATCGACCGCGAAGGCAAAGTGGGCAATGCCGACGAGGCCAGGACCGAGCAGTTATACGAAACCTTGCTGGTCGACGGCTTCGACCTGCAGGCCCATGAAGCGCGTTTGCTGCAACTCGCCGTCACGCGCGCCCATGGCAACCTGACCCACGCGGCGCGCCTGCTCGGTATCACCCGCCGACAGTTGGCGTACCGGGTGAAACAGGCATTGGGGGACGACAGCCCGGCTGCGAGCGCCTGACAAAAGCGTACGGTCGTCACCCTATTCGATGCGCCGCCACTGCGCCTTTGCGCTTCCCGTTGTGGGGACGCGCGAGGGGAGGAGGGTGGCTGCGCTGTTTTCGTTTTAAGGCACCTTAGGGTGCCTTTTTTTCGCCTGTTTTACCGATCACGGCGGTCGCTCATTGACCGACGCCCCGGCCTTTGCGCAAGCAGCCTTACGTTTTTGTAAGGCTGGAAGGGGGGATGGACATAAACGTCAGTCCAGGGGCTGGGTCCAGGGGCCTGATTTTCGCATTAAGTCTTTTAAATCAGTTGCTTACCTTTGTTGGCACCATCTCTGCAATACAGGGTTGAGTGTGTGAACCCGGCTCTTGCCCGCCTGCCCAGGCGGGACGGAGCCGACCTCATCTAGCCAATAAAGGAGACAATAAATGGCGATGACAGGTGTATTGCGTCCGGGCCATGCCCAGGTGCGCGTGTTGAACCTTGAAGAGAGCGTTCATTTCTATCGCAATGTGCTGGGGCTGGTCGAGACCGGGCGGGACGATCAGGGACGGGTGTACTTCAAGTGCTGGGACGAGCGCGATCACAACTGCTATGTGATCCGTGAAGCGGACACTGCCGGTATCGACTTCTTCGGTTTCAAGGTGCTGGACAAGGCCACCCTGGAAAAGCTCGATGCCGACCTGCAGGCCTACGGGCTGGCGACCACCCGCATCCCCGCCGGTGAGTTGCTGGAAACCGGCGAGCGGGTGCGCTTCGAATTGCCCTCGGGTCATCTGATCGAGCTGTACGCCGAAAAGAGCTGCATCGGCAACGGCATCCCCGAAGTCAACCCCGCGCCGTGGAATGCGGCGCGCGAGCACGGTATTGCGCCGATTCAGTTGGACCACTGCCTGCTGTACGGTCCCAACATTGCGCAAGTGCAGAAAATCTTCACCGAAGTGCTGGGCTTCTACTTGGTCGAACGCGTCCTCAGCCCGGAAGGCGACGGTGACGTCGGCATCTGGCTGTCGTGTTCGCACAAGGTTCATGACATCGCCTTCGTCGAGTACCCCGAGAAGGGCAAGCTGCACCACTGTTCGTTCCTGCTCGAGTCCTGGGAGCAGGTGCTGCGGGCCGGCGACATCATGTCGATGAACGAAGTGAACGTCGATATCGGCCCCACCCGCCATGGCGTGACCCGTGGCTGCACCATCTATGCCTGGGACCCCTCCGGTAACCGCTTCGAAACCTTTATGGGCGGCTACCACCCCTATCCGGACTACCAGCCGCTGTCCTGGACCTACGACAACTTCGCCCAGGGCCTGGACTACCCGCAACGCAAGTTGCACGAATCGTTCCTGACCGTCGTGACTTGAGGGCGCTCCCATGAGTTGCCCTGATCAGTCACTCGAGATGCAGCCGGCCGACATGGACACGCGCAAGCGTTACGTGCGTGTCACCGGCCGTCGTGGCAGCCAGTTCGTCGAATTCGACTTTGCCATCGGTGAGCCGGAATTGTTCGTGGAAATGATCCTGACCCACGAGGCCTTTGCCGAGTTCTGTCGCGCCAACCAGGTACGCCCCATGGCGGCGTTGCCTGAGGTGGCAGGCGAGGACGAGGACGACGCCCGGCAATGGGACTGGCGTCTGGCGGATGCCACTCAGGTTCGTTTCAAAAACTAATCGTTGTTGACGCTTCGCCCCCGGTGAAGCGTTGGTGGGAGTCAGCTATGCACATCGATCTTCGTACGGTCAGCATCCAGCCCTTGCGGCAGACGTTCGACCATTTGGCCCGTCGTTTTGGCGACAAACCGTCTTCGCGGTACCAGGAAGGCAGCTACGACATTCAAGCGGTGGAAAACCTGCATTACCGGCCGACCTGGGACCCGGATCAAACCCTGTACGACGCCAGCGTCACCCAAATCGTGATGAGCGACTGGTACGTATTGAAAGACCCGCGCCAGTTCTACTACAGCACCTACACCCTGGCACGCGCCCGGCAGCAGGAAACCACCGAAGCCAACTTCAACTTCGTCGAAACCCGCGGCCTGGTGGACCTGTTGCCAGACGCCCTGCGCCAACGCGTCCTCAACCTGCTGGTGCCGCTGCGTCATGCCGCCTGGGGCGCCAACCTCAACAACACGTTCGTCTGCAGCTATGGCTACGGAACGGTGTTCACCCAGCCGTGCATGTACCAGGCGATGGATAACCTCGGCATCGCCCAGTACCTGTCGCGCATCGGCCTGCTGCTGGGGTCAACCGACGCCCTGGAAGCCGGCAAGGCGGCCTGGATGGAGGGCGATGCCTGGCAAGGGCTGCGCCGTTACACCGAGGACTGCCTGGTGGTGCGCGACCCGTTCGAGCTGTTTGTCGCGCAGAACGTAGCCTTGGACGGCTTGCTCTACCCGCTGGTGTACCAGGGCATCGTCGACGACCAGTTCGCCGCCGACGGCGGAGCGCTGGTGGCCATGCTCACCCAGTTCATGAGCGACTGGTTCGAGGAAACCCGCAAGTGGGTGGACGCGGTGATGAAGGTGGCGGCAGCCGAATCCGAACATAACCGCGCGCTGCTACAGGCCTGGACCATCAAGTGGCGCGACCGCGCCGCCGCGGCCCTGCTGCCGGTGATCGAGCAGGAGTTTGCCGGCAACGCGGATGAAGTGATGAGCGAGCAACTGGCGGCCTTCCGGGTACGCCTGGATAAAACCGGCGTTGGGGTCTGAGGAGCGGCTATGTCGACTGTATTTATTGCACTGCAAACCAATGAAGAAACCCGCCCGATCATCGAAGCGATCGAGCTGGACAACCCTGAAGCCGTGGTCAACCGCGAGCCGGCCATGGTCAAGATCAACGCGCCGGGCCGCCTGGTCATTCGTCGCGAAAGCATCGAAGCGCAACTGGGCCGCAGCTTCGACATGCAGGAGCTGAACGTCAATCTGATCACGCTCTCCGGCAATGTCGACGAAGACGAAGACGCCTTGACCCTGACCTGGGGCAACTAAGCGAGGATATTTGGCATGGACATGAAAACCGTTCACAAAAAGCTCAATGCAAAAGACAAATACCGCCTGCTCACGCGCGACCTCGCCTGGGAGCCGTCGTACCGCACCGAGGAAGAGATTTTCCCCTACATCGCCTATGAAGGCCTGAAGATCCACGACTGGAACAAGTGGGAAGACCCGTTCCGCCTGACCATGGACGCCTACTGGAAATACCAGGCCGAAAAGGAGCGCAAGTTCTACGCCATCATCGACGCCCACGCGCAGAACAACGGCCACCTGAATATCACCGATGCGCGCTACCTGTCGGCGCTGAAGATCTTCCTGCAGGCCATCAGCCCCGGCGAATATGCCGCGCACAAAGGCTTTGCGCGTGCGGGCCGTGAGTTTCGCGGCGTCGGTACGCAAGTGGCCTGCCAGATGCAGGCCATCGACGAGCTGCGCCATGCGCAGACGCAGATCCACGCCTTGTCCAACTACAACAAGTTCTACAACGGCTTCCATGCCTTTGCCGATCAGCGCGACCGTATCTGGTACACCTCGGTGGCCCGTTCGTTCTTTGACGATGCGATGTCCGCCGGCCCGTTCGAGTTCATGATCGCTATCGGCTTTTCGTTCGAGTACGTGCTCACCAACCTGCTGTTTGTGCCGTTCATGTCCGGCGCCGCCTATAACGGCGATATGGCCACGGTCACCTTTGGCTTCTCCGCGCAGTCGGACGAAGCGCGGCACATGACCCTCGGCCTGGAGTGCATCAAGTTCATGCTCGAGCAAGACCCGGCCAACCTGCCGATCGTGCAGGGCTGGATCGACAAGTGGTTCTGGCGCGGCTTCCGCGTGCTGGGCCTGGTCAGCACCATGATGGATTACATGCTGCCCAAGCGCGTGATGTCGTGGCGCGAGGCCTGGGAGATCTACGGCGCCGAGAACGGCGGCGCGCTGTTCAAGGATCTGGCGCGCTACGGTATCCGTCCACCCAAGAGCTGGGACGATGCCGAGGCCAGCATCGACCACATGTCCCATCAGTTCATGCTGGGGCTGTACCAGTGGAGTTTCGGCACCGCGTTCCATGCCTGGATTCCGTCGGATGACGACATGCAATGGCTGTCCGCCAAGTACCCGACCACCTTCGACAAGTACTACCGCCCGCGCTGGGAGCACATCAAGAAAATGGAGGCGGCCGGCACGCCGTTCAAGAACTACGGCCTGGCCAAATTGTGCCAGTGCTGCCAGTTGCCCACGGTGTTCACCGAGCCGGACGACCCGACCCTGATCTGCCATCGGCAGGTGCAGTACAAGGGCGACAAGTACCACTTCTGCTCCGATCACTGCATGGGCATCTTCAACAACGAACCGGAGAAATACATCCAGGCCTGGCTGCCGATGCCGGCGCTGTTCCAGGCGCCCACCAATGGCGACCTGGGCGCCTGGATGGACTGGGTATCGCTCAAGGACGGCCAGGACAACGGCGACTTCGCCGACTCCCAGGACCGTCGCAACTTCGAAATGTGGCGTGGCATGGCGACGTCCAACCAGTAACTGCGTGACCACCCCACGGGCGTGGCCGACACATTCGGCGGCCACGCCCCGCTGACAAGAATAAGGAGAGCACCATGCCTGTAGTCGCCCGTAAAGAATACGTGGGCGTTGCCCGTGATCGCGTCGAAAACTTCAATGGCAAGCAGTTGGTGTATGCCAGCTGGGATCACCACTTGCTGTTCGCGGCGCCGTTCCTGCTGTGCCTGGAACCGCAAACCACCTTTGCCCAGTTGCTGGACACGGCCCTGGTCCCCTTGTTGCAGGCCGACCCGGATGCCGCGCTGATCGACTGGCAGAGCGTGCAATGGCTCAAGGACAACCAACCCTGGGTGCCCGACCTGGACGCCAGCCTGGTTGCCAACGGCATCGGCCACAAAGACCAGTTGCGCTTCAAGACGCCCGGTCTCAACACCCTGTGTGCGACCCACTGAGGGGGCCAGTCATGAGCTATGAATTAACGATCGAACCGCTGGGCCAGACCATCGCAATCGAAGCCGGCCAGACCATTCTCGACGCCGCCTTGCGCGCCGGTATCTACCTGCCGCATGCCTGCTGCCACGGGCTGTGTGCCACCTGCAAAATCCAGGTGGTCGATGGCGAAATCGAACATGGCGAAGCCTCCAGCTTTGCCCTGATGGATTTCGAGCGCGAAGAGAAAAAATGCCTGGCCTGCTGCGCCACCGCCGAAAGCGATTTGGTCATCGAGGCGCAAATCGACGAAGACGACGATGCGCAAAACCTGCCGGTGCGCGATTTTCCTGGCACCGTCAGCCGCATTGAAACCCTCACGCCGACCATCAAAGGTGTGTGGATCAAGCTCGACGCGCCCGAAGGCATGCACTTCCAGGCCGGCCAGTACATCAACCTGCAGTTACCCGACGGCATTGGCAGCCGGGCCTTTTCGGTGGCCAACGCACCGGCGCCCGGCAGCGACATTGAGTTGAATATCCGCGTCGTGCCCGGCGGCCGTGGCACCGCGTATGTGCATGAGCAATTGCAGGTCGGCGAGCGAGTGGGCATCACGGGTCCCTACGGGCGTTTTTTCGTGAAAAAGTCGGCGCACCTGCCGGTGATCTTTATGGCCGGCGGCTCGGGGTTGTCGAGCCCGCGTTCGATGATTCTCGATCTGCTGGCGGACGGTTTCGCGCTGCCGATCACCCTGGTCTACGGGCAGCGCCACCGTGCCGAGTTGTACTACCACGACGAGTTTCTCGCCCTGGCCGCGCAGCACCCCAACTTCACCTACGTGCCGGCGCTGTCCCATGAGCTTGAAGACTCGTCGTGGCAAGGCTTTCGTGGCTTCGTGCATGACGCCGCCAAGGCCCACTTCGACAACGACTTCCGTGGGCACAAGGCCTACCTGTGCGGCCCGCCGCTGATGATCGATGCCTGCATCAGCACGTTGATGCAGGGACGCTTGTTCGAGCGCGATATCTACATCGAGAAGTTCATCTCGGCGGCGGATGCCCAGCAGGTTCGCAGCCCCCTGTTCAAAGCGATTTGATCCACCGACCCCGCCCCCTCGACGGATGCAAGAGGGGCGGACGAGGCCGGCCGCCCAGCGGTTTTTGCCATACCTGAAGGGTATCGAGTGGGGCCAAATAAAGTATTAGTCGGTATCTGCCGGCTTTTCTAGACTCGCACCCAGGGACTCATGCCGGACGGGCCGTGGCAGGTACGGGCGGTCGTCATACGAACAATAACTACGGAGCTCTCATGCGCCAGATCAAGCACTTCATTGCCGGTGAGTTTACCGACGCTGCCAGCGGTGTACGGTTCAACAAACACTCCCCGCTGGACAACAGCGTCATCTGCTCGGTCAGCGAAGCCGGGCGTGGCGAGGTGGACGCGGCCGTCAGCGCCGCACGCACTGCCTTGCAGGGCGAATGGGGCCGCCTGGGCACCGAGCAGCGCGTCGAGCTGCTGTACGGCGTGGCCAACGAAATCACCCGGCGCTTCGATGACTTCGTCGAAGCGGAGATGTCCGACACCGGCCAGCCCGAGCACGTGATGAAGCATGTGTTCATCCCGCGCGGCGCGGCCAACTTCAAAGTGTTCGCCGACGTGATCAAGAACGTCGCCAGCGAGGCGTTCCCGATGGATACCCCCGACGGCCGTGGCGCGTTGAACTACACGCTGCGCCGGCCCAAGGGCGTGATCGGGGTGGTCTGCCCGTGGAACGCACCCTTCATGTTGATGACCTGGAAGGTCGGCCCGGCCCTGGCCTGCGGCAATACCGTGGTGGTCAAGCCATCGGAAGAATCGCCGCAAACCGCCACCCTGCTGGGCGAAGTGATGAACACGGTCGGCATCCCCAAGGGCGTGTACAACGTGGTGCACGGCTTCGGTCCGGATTCGGCCGGGGAGTTCGTCACTCGGCATCCGCAGGTCGACGCCATTACCTTTACCGGCGAGACGCGTACCGGCACGGCGATCATGAAAGCCGCTGCCGAGGGCATGCGTGATGTGTCGTTCGAGTTGGGCGGCAAGAACGCCGGCATTGTCTTCGCCGATGCCGATTTCGACGCGGCGGTGGAGAGCTTTTCCCGTTCGGTGTTCCTCAACACCGGGCAGGTGTGCCTGGGCACTGAGCGGGTGTATGTCGAGCGGCCGATCTTCGCGCGTTTCGTGCAAGCGCTGAAGGCCAAGGCCGAGGCGGTGAAGTACGGCCGCCCCGATGATCGTCACGCTAATTACGGCCCGCTGATCAGCCAGGAACACCGGGAAAAAGTCCTGTCGTACTACCGCAAGGCGGTCGAGGAGGGCGCCACCGTGGTGACCGGCGGCGGCGTGCCGCAGATGCCGTCCGACCTGGCGGCTGGCGCCTGGGTACAACCGACCATTTGGACCGGTCTGCCGGAGAGCGCAGCGGTCGTGCAACAGGAAATTTTCGGCCCGTGCTGCCACATCTCGCCCTTCGATAGCGAAGACGAGGTGGTCGCCAAGGCCAACGCTACCGAATACGGCCTGTCGACCACCCTCTGGACCCGCGACCTGGCGCGAGCGCACCGCATGGCGGCCCGCATCGACGTGGGCATCACCTGGATCAACAGCTGGTTCCTGCGCGACTTGCGTACGCCGTTTGGCGGTTCCAAACAGTCCGGGATCGGCCGTGAAGGCGGCGTGCATTCGCTGGAGTTCTACACCGAAACCCGCAACGTCTGCGTGAAACTCTGAGGCTCCCCCATGAATCAGCAAACCATCGAGCAGTACGGCGACGAGCTGTATCAGGCGTTCGTGTCCCGCCGCGTCATCGCGCCGTTGCTCAGCCGTGAACCGCAGATCCGCATCGAGGATGCCTACCGCATCCAGGAGCGCTTCATTGCCCGGCGCCTGGCCGCCGGGGAAACCATCGTCGGCAAGAAAATCGGCGCCACCAGCAAGCCCGTGCAGGACTTTCTCGGCGTGTACCAGCCGGATTTCGGCATGCTCACCTCGGGCATGGTGTTTGCCGACGGCGACACCCTCGACCTGGGCCAGATGATCCAGCCCAAGGCCGAGGCAGAACTGGCCTTTGTCCTCAAGCATGACCTCAAGGGACCGGGCATCACCGCCATGGACGTGATTCGCGCCACGGACTATGTGGTGCCGTGTTTCGAAGTGGTCGATTCGCGCATCCGCGACTGGCAAATCAAGATCCAGGACACGGTCGCGGACAACGCCTCCTGTGGCGTGTTTGTACTGGGCACCACCCGGGGCGATCCGCGCCGGTTGGATATCACCCTGGCCGGCATGGTGCTGGAGAAGAACGGCGAGGTGTTCTCCACCGGCGTGGGCGCCGCCGTGCAAGGCTCGCCCGCCAATGCCGTGGCCTGGCTGGCCAACACGCTGGGTGAACTGGGCATTCCGTTCAAAGCGGGGGAGGTGATCCTCTCCGGCTCGCAGTCGGCGCTGGTGCCGGTGGCGGAGGGCGACGAGTTGGTCTGCCGGGTCGGCGGCCTGGGCAGTTGCCGGGTGAAATTTTCTGGAAGGAGCGCCGTATGAGCCGCGAACTGACGCTGTCCCGCGAAGACATCGTGCGCCTGTGCGAACGGGTCGAAGGCGCACAGACCCGAGCCTATGCCATCCCCAAACTGACCGACGACTACCCGCAGATGACCATCGCCGATGGCTACGCGGTGCAGAACGAACTGCGTCGCCGCTATATCGCCCAGGGCCACCGGCAAGTCGGCTGGAAAGCCGGGCTGACCTCCAAGGCGAAGATGCAGCAAATGGGCGTCAGCGTGCCCTCGATCGGCTTTCTCACCGACCGCATGGCCCGCCCCGAAAGCTCGGCGATCAGCACCGCTGACCTTGTGCATCCACGGGTCGAGTGTGAAGTCGCCTTTGTCATGAAGGCCGAGTTGCGCGGCCCCGGTTGCACCGCCGCCGATGTGTTGGCCGCCACCGACTACGTACTCCCGGCGGTGGAAATCATCGACTCGCGGTTTTCCGGGTTCAAGTTCGACCTGGCCAGCGTGATCGCCGACAACGGTTCCTCGGCGCGTTTCGTGGGCGGTGGGCGTAGCCGCTACGTCGCGGATCTGGACCTGCCGACCCTGGGGGTGGTGATGGAAAAGAATGGCGAGATCGTGACCATGGGCGCCGCTGCGGCGGTGATGGGGCACCCGGCCGAAGCCATCGCCATGTTGGTGAATATCCTCGCCGAGATGGACGAGTCGTTGCCTGCCGGCAGCTTCGTGATGAGCGGCGGCATTACCGAAGCCATCGCGGTGAAGCCCGGCGACAGCATAGTCGCGCGCTTCCAAGAGTTGGGCAGCGTATCGATGCGTTTCGTTGAATAACCACAAGCACCCTGGAGGCAGTCATGCCCATTATTGAAATGCATTTGGCCGAGGGCCGCACTGCCGAGCAAAAGAGCCGTATGGCGGTCGCGGTCACTGAAGCGGTATGCCTGAGCCTGCAATGCCCGGCGGAAACCGTGCGGATCCTGATCACCGAGCACGCGCGCGACGGGTTTTACGTGGCCGGCCTGGACATGGCGCAGCGCGCTGCCAAGCAGCGGGAGCAGGGCCAATGAAAAAGATCAAATGTGCGTTGATCGGTTCCGGCAACATCGGCACCGATCTGATCTACAAGATCCTGCGCAGTCCGGTGCTTGAACCGGTCTGGATGGTGGGCATCGACCCTAACTCCGAAGGGCTGCTGCGGGCCCGCGAGTTGGGCTTGAAAACCACCCACGAAGGCGTCGATGGCCTGCTCCCGCACGTGTTGGAGGATGGCATTCAGATCGCGTTCGACGCCACCAGTGCCTATGTGCACGCGGAAAACAGCCGCAAGCTCAATGCCCTGGGCGTGTTGATGATCGACCTGACCCCGGCGGCCATCGGTCCGCTGTGCGTGCCGCCGGTGAACCTGCGCGAACACGCGAAGACCCTGCAGATGAATGTCAACATGATCTCCTGCGCCGGGCAGGCCACCATTCCCATCGTCAATGCCGTCTCGCGCATTCAGAGCGTGGCCTACGCCGAGATCGTTGCCAGCCTGGCGTCCAAGTCGATCGGCCCGGGCACCCGCGCCAACCTCGATGAATTCACCAACACCACCTCGAGTGCCATCGAGAAAATCGGTGGCGCGCGCAAGGGCAAGGCGTTGGCCATCATCAACCCGGCCGAGCCGCCCATGCTGATGCGCAACACCATTTATTGCCTGACCGATGACGAGCCCGACCGTGTGCGCATCCGTGAGTCGATCCTGCAAATGATCGGCGAAGTGACGAAATACGTGCCGGGTTATCGCCTGGTCAACGGTCCTATTTTCGACGGCAAGAAAGTCTCGGTCTTCATGGAGGTAGCGGGCCTGGGCGACTACCTGCCCACCTACGCCGGCAACCTGGACATCATGACTGCGGCCGCCACCCGCACGGCCGAGATGTTCGCCGAGGAAATACTCGCCGGCACGCTTCACCTTAAAGCCCCGGAGGTCGCGTAATGAACCCATCCAACCCTACGAGCCTGCAGGGCCGCAAAGTGATCCTGCATGACATGTGCCTGCGCGACGGCATGCACGCCAAGCGCGAGCAGATCAGCGTCGCGCAGATGGTCAAGGTCGCCACCGCGCTGGACGCCGCCGGTGTGCCTTACATACAAGTCACCCATGGCGGTGGCCTGGGGGGCAACTCGCTGCAACATGGCTTCGCGCCCCACAGCAACGAGGAATACATCAGCGCGGTGGCCCCGCTGATGAAGCAGGCGAAGGTGTCCGTGTTGCTGATTCCGGGGCTGGGCACCATGAAGGAGCTGCACTCGGCCTACGATTGCGGCGCGCGCAGCGTGCACGTTGCCACCCACTGCACCGAGGCGGACACCTCGCCGCAGCACATCGCCTATGCGCGAAAACTGGGTATGGATACCTCCGGGTTCCTGATGATGGCGCACCTCAACGATGCGGCCGGCATCGCCCGCCAGGGCAAGCTGATGGAGTCCTACGGCGCGCAGACGGTGTACGTCACCGACTCGGCCGGCTACATGCTGCCCGAAGACGTGAAGGCGCGGATCGGCGCGCTGCGCGAGGTGCTTGATCCGCACACCGAGATCGGCTTCCACGGCCACCATAACCTGGGCATGGGCGTGGCCAACTCGATTGCCGCCATCGAGGCCGGCGCCAGCCGTATCGACGGTTCGGTCGCGGGGCTCGGCGCCGGGGCGGGCAATACTCCGCTGGAGGTGTTCGCGGCCGTGTGCGAGCGCATGGGGATCGAAACCGGTACCGACCTGTTCAAGCTGATGGACGTGGCCGAGGACATCATCGTGCCGATGATGGAGCACATCGTGCGGGTCGACCGCGAGTCGCTGACCCTGGGCTATACCGGCGTCTACTCCACCTTCCTGCTGCACGCCAAACGTGCGGCCCTGCAGTTCGGCGTGCCGGCGCGGGACATCCTGGTGGAGCTGGGGCGCAAGAAAATGATCGGCGGCCAGGAAGACATGATCCAGGACACCGCCCTCACCATGGCGAAAGAACGTGGCGTTCCGTTGCCGACCTGATGGCCCGCAGGGGCGTGCGCTGCGGGCCCCTGACTGAATGCGAGAGTTTGAACATGAGTACGCAAAAAGAACTGGCCGTGGTGGTCGGGGCGACGGGCGCGTTTGGCCGGCAGATTGTGGCGCGGTTAAGCGCCAGTGACCTGGATGTGGTCGCGGTGGCGCGCAGTGCCGACGCCCTCGACGAACTGGTCGATCGCCATCCAGGGCTGATTGCCTGCGTCGCCGACATCGCCAGCGACAGCGCGGTGGCGAGCCTGCGCGCCGTGCTGGAGCGGCCGGTGCGCATGATTGTGCACGGGCCTGGCGTGGCGGTTGTCGGCGGTATTCTTGATGCACCCACCGCTGCGTTGGTGGATGCGGTGAATATCAAGGTCGGCGGGCTGTTGCGCCTGGTGCGCGCGGTGGATGGGCATCTGGTGAAAGGCTCGCGGTTGGTGGCCATCGGCGGTCACTACGGCTTTGAACCCACGGCCTATGCCGCCGCTGCCGGGGTGGCCAATGCGGCGCTGATGAACGCCGTGCGCCAACTGAGCCTGGCCTATGGTGAACGCGGTATAACCGCGCATCTGATCGCCCCAGGACCGGCAGACACCGAGCGCTTGCACCGGGTGGCCGCAGACCGGGCCCGGCAGCGCGGTATCAGTGCCGAGGCGGTGCTGGGCGAGATGTGCGCAGAGTCGTCCCTCGGCGCCTTGACCACGCCAGCCCAAGTGGCCTGGGCCGTGAGCCTGTTGCTGGCGCCCGAGGCCGATGCGATGACCGGCTCCAGCCTGATGCTTGATTCCGGGCGGCGTCGCGGCCTGCCTTGAGCGAGCTGCGCATCGAGCTGCCAGCGCATAAAACCAACAATAATTCAGCGAGATCGCCCCTATGCCTGTCGTGAACTTTCATCTGGTGGACGGCCATTGCAGCGCCGAGCAAAAAGCCTGCTTGCTCAAGGACGCCTCACAGCTTTACAGCCTGGTGCTGCATTCACCCGTCGAACGGGTCAGGGCCTTTATCACGCTGCATGCGGCGACCGAGTGTGCGGTGGCCGGTGAAGTGGTCGAAGTCAGCGGGCGGCATGCACCGTTCTTTGAGTTCTTCGTCCTCGAAGGCCGCCCGCTGGATGAACGCCAGGCGTTGATGCGCGGCTTCACCGACCTGCTCAGCGCGACCCTCGCGGTCGAGCAGGGCCTGATCCGCGGTCGCTGCATCCGTGTCGATCCGCAGGATTGGTGCATCGGCGGGCATGATGCCGCGCAGTTGCGCCAACAGGAAATCCTCGAGCGTGCAGAGCAAGCGCAGGACGCCCCGTGAGCATCGGCGTGTGGGGGTGTGTGCGATGAAATACCAGATCGTGATTGAAGACACCGGCGAGCAGTATCCCTGCGATGAGCGTGAATCGGTGTTGGAGGGCATGGCGCGATTGGGGCGGCGGGGCATACCGCTCGGCTGTCGGGGCGGCGGTTGCGGGGTGTGCAAAGTGCGCATTCTGAGCGGCGAGTATGTCGCCAAGGTGATGAGCCGCGCCCATGTCA
The DNA here is from genome assembly GCF_900102035.1 of Pseudomonas extremaustralis. Taxonomy (NCBI): domain Bacteria; kingdom Pseudomonadati; phylum Pseudomonadota; class Gammaproteobacteria; order Pseudomonadales; family Pseudomonadaceae; genus Pseudomonas; species Pseudomonas extremaustralis. The sequence continues at coordinate 2,434,918 of NZ_LT629689.1, read as the reverse complement.
GTGCGGCCGAGCTGGCCGATGGCATCGTGCTGGCCTGCCGGGTTTTACCCGGCAGCGACTTGTCGGTAGAGGTCACCGGCAAGATGAAAAAGAGCGTTTGCAGGCCGCTTTAACGCGAGAGGGCCAGCGCGATTGTTGTCTGAATGCATAACAGTCTTTATCAGATTCATGGCTGTTTCTCTTGGGGGCGCAGGCATAAAGTTCTTCCTGCCAGCACAGCAAAAGGCTTTAAGCCCGCAGTCACTTGTAATCGTCGGCAGACAACTTGTTTGGTTTACAGCGACTGATCGTTCTGTGCATTTCATCGATAAAGTTTCTGATTTAAATCATCGAAACTTAATTAAAGGAAAGCCTCATGAAAGTTTCAGTAGCACTCTTCGCACTGTTTGGTTTTAGCGGTTTGGTCATGGCCCAAGAAGGCGCGGCTGCGGTTGACGATCAACAAGTGCAAGTTGAGCAATACACTTACTCCACACATCTTGATATTGCCAAAGTGATCTCTCAATCCGAGGCCGCCGATGTGTGCGCTGTAGTACCGATGCGCATGACTTATGAAGACTCCCAGGGCAAACGTCATATCCTGGCATACGAAGCAATGGGCAACGGTTGCAGCAACGGTTGATTGATCAACCCTTGAAATGATTGCGCCTCAGGGTGGTTACACTGAGGCGCGAAGAGAGATAGAACACGTGTGAAGTTGGTTTCACTTCTGCCAAGCGCTTCAGGCCTGGCATCATTCAAGGCTCATTGAGTCCGTCGCGTTAGTTGCCTCCCCGCCGAACTTAATGTGCTTGCTTCAGGCAATCAGTTCCTGAGCTGTCATCGTCAACTGAGCACCGACCCGGGTTTTTAACGTGTCGATGAAGCGAGTGATTTTTGCATCGATGAACTGACGGGATGTATAGACCGCGTAAACATTGCGCTCGTAAGTATGAAACTCGGGCAATACGCGCACGAGCCTGCCTGAACGCAAATCCTCGATGGCTGAAAAACCGGCCAGCAAACCTATGCCTGCTCCCGCCCTGACGGCGACCGCCATGGCGTCCATATCGTTGACGCTGAAACTCGGGCCCTTGGGGGTAAACGTGGCATCCCCGGTCTTGCTCTTCAATTGCCACTCATCCCGCACATAATCGACGGTGCCCAATAGCAAGCACTGATGATCGTTGAGGTCTTCTGGTGTTAGAGGGGCGGCGTGTCGTTGCAGGTATTCTGGCGACGCCACCAGCACACAATGGCTGATGCCGATCTTTTGGCTGACATACGCTGAATCCGGCAGCGTTCGGGCAATCAGAATCGACACGTCCAGTTGGTCTTCCAACAGGTTGGGCATGCGCTGGGACAGCATCAAGTCCACGGTCACTTCCGGGAACTCCTCGCGGTACTCCAGCACGGCACCGGTGACCAGATGCCGCGCGAGCCCCGGCACACAATGCACCCGCAACGTCCCCCTGGGGGTCAACGCTGCGTTACTCGCTTCGGCTTCGGCATGCTCGAGGTCCGCGAGGATTTTGGTGCAGCGCTCGTAAAAGCGGCGGCCGGCGTCAGTGATCGAGAGACGGCGGGTCGAGCGCTGTATCAGGCGGGTGTCGAGCATGTTTTCTAGCGCGGAAACAGCCCGCGATACGTTACCGACGGTTGACTCCAGATGATTCGCCACCGCCGTGAAACTGCCCATCTCCACAACCTTTATGTACACCGACATATTCGAAAGCTTATCCATCCTGACCTTCCTGTTGACCTGGTTTCAGCCGTTCTGCCCGCTGCTCGATATTACCGCTGGGTACAACATTGATTCCCTCTTGGCCGACTAAATCAATCGGTTGACCTTCCATAGACTGGGTTGCACAGGCGGCCTGAACACGCCATTCAGGCGCCTGACGTTATCCGACAACCCATTGAAGGCCAAGTCCATGAACGTTGCTTACGATCCGCTTTATCTTTTTATCGGTGGTGATTGGATCAGCGCCGAAGGGCGCGCAACCGCCGCTGTCGTTAACCCCGCCACCGCCTGCGAGATAGGCCGTGTTCCACTCGCTAGCGCAGACGACCTCGATCACGCGCTCGAGGTGGCTCAGGTGAGCTTTGAACAATGGCGCCAGACCGTCCCCGACCAGCGCGCGAAAATTCTCAAGCGCGCCGCCGACCTTATCCTGGAACGCGCCCCGCGCATCGCCGAACAAATGACCCTGGAAGAAGGCAAGCCGCTGGGGGAAAGCCTGGATGAAGTCACCCGTGCGGCCGAGTACTTCGAGTGGTTTGCCGAAAGCGCGCGCCGTATCGACGGGCGTGTCGTTCCGGCCAACCGTCCCGGTGTGCTGCAACTGGTGAAACGCCAGGCCATCGGCCCGGTCGCTGCATTCACGCCGTGGAATTTCCCGGCCATTACCCCCGCCCGCAAGCTTTCGGCAGCCCTGGCCGCAGGGTGCAGTGTCATCCTCAAGCCCGGCGAAGAAAGCCCGGCCACCGCGCTGGCCCTGGCTCGGGCCCTCGACGATGCCGGGTTGCCCAAAGGCGTGTTGCAAGTGGTCTTCGGCGTGCCGGATCAAGTCTCCAGCCAGTTGATCGCTTCACCGATCATCCGCAAGGTGACCTTCACCGGTTCGGTGCCTATCGGTCGGTTGCTGTCGGCCCGCGCTGCCGAAGGGGTCAAGCCGATTACCCTGGAATTGGGCGGGCACGGGCCGGTGTTGGTGTTCGACGACGCCGACATCGAAAAGGCCGCTATCGAAGGGGTTGCGAACCGGTTTCGCGGGACGGGGCAGGTCTGCATTTCGTCCACGCGGTTTCTGATTCAGCGTGGCGTCTATGAACGGTTTGTCGAGCGCTTTGTGACGGCCACCCTCGCGCTGAACATCGGCGATGGCCTGACGCCTGGCACCCAGGTTGGGCCGCTCGCCAACCCAAGGCAACTGGCCAAGATGCAAGCCTTGGTGGCGGATGCCGTGGCCAAAGGTGCGCGGGTGCTGGCCGGTGGCAAGCGCCTGGCATGCAGCGGCTATTTTTTCGAGCCCACCGTGTTGGTGGATGTGCCGATGAACGCCCGCGTCATGCAGGAAGAACCCTTCGGGCCGATCGCCGTGTTGATGCCGTTCGATCACATGGCGGATGGGTTGAAGGAGGCCAATCGTCTGCCCTACGGGCTTTCGGCCTACGCATTCACCTCCAGCGCGCGAACGGCGATGGAGGTGGCTGACGGCTTGGAGGCCGGGATGATCGGCATCAACCAATACCGCATCGTCGCCACGGAACTGCCCTTCGGCGGCATCAAGGAAAGCGGCCACGGCTCGGAAGGTGGCATCGAAGGTATCGAGCATTACCTCACCCACAAATTCATCAGCCAAATTTGAGGCGCCGTCATCGCGTTGGCTTTCGCCAATGCCCTGTTGACCGAATCGGAGAAGAACTGACCATGAAAGCCATTAAACTCAGCGCATTCGGCGCGCCAGACGTCCTTGAACTGGCGGAGGCTGCCGATCCTGAAGTGCGTCCCGCCGACTTACTGGTACGCGTCTATGCCGCTGGCGTGAACCGTGCGGACCTGACCCATCGAAAGGGTGGCTACGGTCATCCCGATTTTGGCGACTCGCCGATCATCGGGCTGGAAATCGCCGGGCAAGTGATTGCAAAAGGCGCGGCCGTCGAAGGCTTCGAGGTGGGCGATCGAGTCATGGGGGTAGTGGGCGGTGGTGCCTATGCCGAGCTGGCGCGCATTGACTATCGCATGGCCATGCACATCCCCGCGTCGTTGGATTATGTGCGCGCGGCGGCTATTCCCGAGGTCTTCGTCACAGCTCATGAAGCCCTGTTGCATTTGGCTCGGCTCACGTCCGGCGATTCGGTATTGATCCATGCCGCTGCAGGCGGGGTGGGCTCGGCTGCCGTCCAACTGGCCTACGCCACCGGGGCCACGGTGTATGCGACCACCGATGGCAGCAAGTTGGCACGGGTCGAGCATTTGGGCGCCGATGTCGCGATTGACTACAAGACCGAGGATTTTGCCGACGTCATTGCTGACCGAACCCAGGGGCGTGGGGTCGATGTCGTGATTGATTTCATTGGCGAGCCGTACTTTGCGCGCAATATCGCGGCGCTCGCGCAGGGTGGCCGACTGGTTCAGGTCGGTATCCTGGGCGGAGGCGGCAAGGTCAGCGTAGCGCTGGAGCATATCCTTTACCGCCATCTGCAAATCATCGGCACGGTGATGAAGTCCCGCACACAATCGGAGAAGCACGCCATGATCCGGCGCTTTCGCGAGCACTGGCTTGATCGTTTCGAGGGGGCTGCAAGCCTGGAACCGGTGGTCGACAGCGCGTTCCCGCTGTCACGGGCGGCCGATGCCCATCGCCGGATGGAGTCGTCCGAAAACGTGGGGAAAATCATCCTGACGATGCAGCCTGAGGACTTGCTTTAAGTCTTCAACGCAGCAGGCGCATTTAAAGCTGGCGTCCCAGGCACATGATTGATAATAATTAGCATTACCAAATATGTGTCCTGGGGCCTCCACTTGAAACCTTCCAAATCCCGTGCGCGCATCGCCGTTGCGCTGTGCACCACTTTTCCGTGTCTGGCATTCGCCGATTCAGCGTCGTTGGAGCTTCCCACCAGCGTTATCCAAGGCCAGGAGCAGACGCAGGAGGCGGGCAGCTACACCCAGGCCACGGCCAGCAGCGTCAGCAAGACCGAGACCCTCATCAAGGACGAAGCCCAGAGCGTCAACGTGGTCACCCAGCAAACCCTGGACGACTTCCAAGTGCGCTCATTGGACGATGCGATGAAATTCGTCAGTGGCGTCTCGCAAGCCAATACCTTGGGCAATACCAAGGATGCCTTCATCAAGCGCGGCTTCGGGACCAATGACGATGGCTCGACCCTGCGCGACGGGATTCGCTCGGTGGTCGGCCACAACCTCAACGCCACCACCGATCATGTGGAGGTGCTCAAAGGGCCGGCGTCCCTGCTTTACGGGGCGATGGACCCGGGCGGCATGATCAACGTCATCAGCAAGCAGCCGCAATTTACCCGCCAGACCACGATCACCGGTTCGGCCTTCAGTGAAGGCGGTGGCACCACCGGCGTGGATACCACCGGTGGGGTGGGCGACACCGGGTTTGCCTATCGGCTGATCGCCGAGCGCAGCCACGAAGACTACTGGCGCAACTACGGCACCGATGAACACACCCTGGTCGCTCCGTCGCTGAGCTGGACCGGCGAGCGCGCGAGCGTAAGCCTGGCGTATGTGAACAACGACTACTCGAGCCCGTTCGACCGCGGCACGGTGTTCGTGAACGGTAAACCCGCGAATATCAGCTACAAGGACCGTCTCGACGAACGCTGGGCCAAAACCGTCGGCATCAGCGAAACCGCCACGGCGAAATTCGAGTACCAGTTGAGCGACAGCTGGAAGACCCGCCTGGTCTATGGCTGGAACAACGATCGCTACAGCCTGGCGATTGCCCAGCCGGCAGCGGCGGGCAGCAACCTTGCCGCCGGAACCCTGCGGCGCCAGGCCAACGGCGGCCATTACGACTATGAAACCCGCTACACCGCCCTCGATTTCATCGGTGACCAGATGCTCTTCGGCCAGCGCCACGAACTGCTGGTCGGCGTCGACAACGAAGCGCAGGATCGCTATCGCGGCAAGACCTACCGCAATACCAGCACGGCCGCGGGCAACCTCGACATCAACAACCCGGTCTATGGCAACCTCGCCGAACCCAGTACCGTCAGCGCCACGCAAAGCAATGCAAAAAACCAGCTGACCTCGACCTCGCTGTACCTCAAGGACAATTGGCACCTCAATGACCAGTGGATTCTGGTGTTCGGCGGGCGCCAGCAGCATTACGACCAGTACGCCACCCAGGGTTTTGCCAACACGTTATTGCGCGACAGCAATGGCGATCAGTTCATCCCCTTCGCTGGCGTGGTGTACCAACCCACCGAGGCCTGGTCGCTGTACGCCAACTACAGCCGCTCCTTCGTGCCCAATACCGACACCGATGACCAAGGCAATACCTTCGATCCGGAAGAGGGCGTCAGCCGTGAAGTGGGGGCCAAGTTTGCGCCGTCGGACGCGCTCAACGTCAACCTGGCCGTGTTCGATATCGTCAAAAAGAACGTGGTGACCACCACCACCCTGGCCAATGGCAACACCTCGTCCGAAGCGGCGGGCAAGGTCGGCTCGCGTGGCATCGAGCTGGATGTCACCGGGCGCCTGGCGCCGAATTGGGACGTGATCGGCACGTACGCCTACACCCACACCGAAATTCTCGACGACCCCAAGAACGAGGGCAACCGCCTCAACAACGCGCCGATGCACACCGCCAGCCTGTATGTGAGCCATCACCTTACGGTATTCCCCGAAGCGAGCGGGCAATGGCATGTCGGCGGCGGCGGGCGCTATGTCGGCAAGCGCGCTGGCGACAATGAAAACAGCTTCTGGATGGACAGCTACACCGTGGCCGATGCGTTTCTGCGCTGGGACTTGCCGGTGTCGGACTACAAGACCCGGCTGCAGCTCAACGTCGACAACCTGTTCGACAAGCACTACTACCCGTCCAATACCGGTAGCGGGCAACTGCAGGTCAACGAAGGCGAACCGCGTACCGCGCGATTGACGGCGAGTGTGACGTTCTGATTTGCCCCGCCGGCTGAACGCGCCGGCGGTTAAGGGCGCAGCGGCAAAGTGTCGGTCAGCCATTGCGAGAAATCCGCCAGTTCCTGCGCGACGATTTCGTGGCCCATGGGGTAGAAGTGCGTTTCGTGATCGACGCCCAGGCGCGTCAGCCAGGCATCCGCCTCGTGTGCCCAGGCGATGGGCAGAACGTTGTCCTGATGACCATGGGCGATGAACGCGCGCACGGAATTGAGTCGCTCGGCGGACGCGATATGCGGCTCGAGTTCGCGCAACATGCGCCCGCTCAACAGGGCAAACCCGGCGACTTGTTCAGGCTCGGTCAAGCCCACGCTGGCGCTCATGATGCCGCCCTGGCTGAAGCCGGCGATCACGGTTGGCATCGCGGGCAGAGCATCGATGAAGCGGCTCAGCAGTTGGCGGCTGGCTTCGGCCTGTTCCTGGTTGAACGACGGGCCGGCACTGGTGAAATTCACCTGATACCAGGCGAACCCCTGGGGGCCGATCTGCAGTGGGCCGCGTAGCAGGAGCACTTCCAGCGCTTCGGGCAAGGCATCGGCCAGGGGCGCCAGGTTCGCTTCGTTGGAACCCACGCCGTGCAGCAGAATCAGGCGCCCCTTGGGCGCTACTGTGTTGCCGCCCTTGCGGAAAAACAGGCCGGTGTGGGGCTCGCGGATAACATCGGAAAAACGCTGATTACGCATGGTCGATAACGCCTTGATGGGGTTGAGGGGAGGCGGACGAGAACAGGTAACTGTCCATCGACAGCACGCCGTAACTCACGCCGCCTTCCAGCACGCGGGTGTCGTAATGTTCGCCGGCCGCGCCGAGGGCGATGAGCAGCGGCAGGAAGTGCTCGTCCGTCGGGTGCGCCCGTTCGGCGGATGGGGCGTGCTGTTTGTAGTCCAGCAGCAACGCGGTGCTGCGCGCCTGCAGGGTTTCGGCAGTCCAGGCCGCGAACGCCTCGATGTAGTCGGCGTCGTGGCTGGATGCACTGCGGAACTCGTACAGGTTATGGGTCAGGTTGCCGGACGCAACGATCAGCACATTCATCGCTCGCAGCGGCTTGAGCGCCTGGCCCAGCGCCAAGGCCTGGCGGGTGTCGAGGTCGGCGGGCATCGACACCTGGACCACCGGGATGTCGGCGTCCGGTGCCAGGTACAACAACGGCACCCAGGCGCCATGGTCCAGGCCGCGACGGGCGTCCAGGCGCGATGCCCAGCCGGCGCCTTGCAGCTTTTCGACGATCTGCGCCGCCAACGCCGGTGCGCCGGGCGCCGGGTATTGCAAGCGGTACAGCGCTTCGGGAAACCCACCGAAGTCGTGCAGGGTTGGCGGGGCGGCGCTCGATGTCACGCAGACTTCGCCACGAGTCATCCAGTGCGCAGAGACGATGACGATGGCATCCGGGCGTGGCAGTTCGCGACCCAGCGCAGCCAGGCGTGGACCTGCCTGGCCGGGCTCGATGGCAAACAGCGGAGCACCATGGGACACAAACAACACCGGGAACGACGTGTGCATGGTGCGGGACTCCTCGGTTCGTGGGTTACTTGCTCAGCCAGACCGGCGCGATCGACGTACCCAGGCCCGCGCCATAGCCAAGGTAAATGTTGAACCCGGCCAATGGTTCCAGGTAGCGGGCATTCACCAGTGCGCCGGCGTCCACCGTGTTCCAGCCCAGGCTGTGGGCGAGGGCGATGGCCGTCTGCTTGGCGCGTTCGCTGTCGCTGGCGACAAACACGCTGCCGGTCTGGTCATGGGCAAAGGTCGGACCGTCGGCCAGCACTTGGGCGAACAGGGTGTTGAACGCCTTCACCACCTGGGCCTGGGGCAACGCCCTGGCGATTTCCTCGCTGGCGCTGGTGACATGCCCGATAGTCAGCGACATGTAATCAGCGCTCAGCGGGTTGGTGATGTCGATCAGCACTTTGCCCGACAGGTCGCCCAGGCTTTGCAGGGCCTTGACCGCGTCCTCATAGGCAGTGGCAACCACGACGACGTCGCTGTCACCCAACGCCTCGGCTGCCGGGTAGGCGCTGACGTTTGCGAACTGCGCGGCCAGGGCGGTGGCCTTGCCGATGTCACGCCCGGTGATCCGCACGGTATGCCCGGCGGCCGACAGTTGTTTTGCAAACGCCGAACCCATGTTGCCGGTACCCACTAGTGTGATGTTCATATCGACCTCGTGTGCGGTGATGTGCGTTTCGATGGGTTCAGTCTATAGGTTGTTTATTTGAGATAAATAAGGCCATATGCGATGAATAGTTCCACTAATTGAGACAGTGATGGATAGAGCGCTGGAGATGCAGGTGTTCTGCACCGTGGTCGATAAAGGCACCTTCGTGGGCGCGGCCGAACCCCTGGGGATGTCCAAGGCGGCCATTTCGCGCTATGTGAGTGCGCTTGAGGAACGCTTGGGCGCGCGGCTCCTGCACCGCACCACCCGCAGGCTTGCACTCACGGAGGAGGGGCGCCAGTTCTACCATCAGGCGCGGGAAGTGCTGGCCTTGATGGCGCAGGCGGAAGAAGCCGTGTCGGCCACCGCGCCTGAGCCCAGCGGCGTGTTGCGGGTGAATGCGCCGGTCAGCTTTGGCGTGCTGCACCTGGCGCCGCTGTGGGGCGAGTTCATGCAGGCCTATCCCCAGGTCGAGCTGGACATCAGTTTGAACGACCGCCTGGTGGACCTGGTGGAAGAGGGCTTCGACGCGGCGGTGCGCATTGCGCGCATGGAAAACTCGTCCCTGGTGGGACGGCGGCTGGCATCGACGCGGATGTGCCTGTTTGCCTCCCCCGACTACCTGGCCCGCCATCCGCCGATCCGCACCTTGGCCGATCTGGCTGACCACGGCGTGATCGCCTACACCCACTTCGCCATGGGCAACGAGTGGCAATTCGACGGGCCTGACGGCAGCGAGACGGTGCGCACGCGCTCCAGCGCACGCTGCAACAATGGCGACACCTGCCGCAGCATTGCCCTCAGCGGCGCCGGTATCGCCCTGCAACCGAGCTTTATGGTTGCCGAGGATTTGCGCAGCGGCGCTCTGGTGGAAATCCTGCCGGCGTACCGCTCCATTGAGCTGGGGATCTACGTGGTCTATCCCTCGCGTAAACACCTGGCGAGCAAGGTGCGGGCATTGATCCATTTTCTGGCCGAGCGCTTCAGCCATCCCCAGTGGGAGCGATAGCGCTGTTGGGCGTGTTTTGTTCGAAAATCCAGCTGTTCCAGATCATCCGTCGTCATCAACGTTTGTCTATGCTTGATCCACCCCTGCAGTCGTCGAGGGTCCATAGGCCCGTTCATGCTTGAAGGAGCGATGATGAATATTGAACTGAAGACCAAGCGCGCACTGGTGACCGCCTCCACCGGAGGCATTGGTTTTGCGGTGGCAAAAGGGCTGGCGCAAGCGGGCGCGGCGGTGGTGGTCAATGGCCGCAGCGAGCGCTCGGTGAACGATGCGATTGCGCGTTTGCTCGCCGAGGTCCCCGGTGCCGCCATCAGCGGTGTCGCCGCAGACTTGAGCACTGCGCAAGGGGTGGAAACCCTGCTGGCCGGGCTCAGTGCTATCGACATCCTGGTGAACAACGCCGGCATCTATCAGCCCCAGGATTTCTTCGCGGCCGGTGATGACGTCTGGAACGCTCACTGGCAAACCAACGTCATGTCCGGCGTGCGCCTGAGTCGTGCGCTGTTGCCGGCCATGGTCGAGCGCGGCTGGGGACGGGTGGTGTTTGTCGCGTCCGAATCGGCCCGCAACATTCCGGCCGACATGATCCACTACGGCGTCTCCAAGACCGCACAATTGGCCCTGGCCCGTGGCCTGGCCAAACGCGTGGCGGGCAGCGGTGTGACCGTCAACAGCGTGCTGCCGGGGCCGACCCTCTCCGATGGCGTGGCCGAGATGATGAAGGGCGAAGTCGAACGCACCGGCAAATCCCTCGAAGCCGTGATGCGTGATTTCGTCCTCGAACAGCGTCCCAGCTCCATCATCCAGCGCGCGTCCAGCGTGGAAGAAGTGGCCAATATGATCGTCTACGTGTGCTCGACCCAGGCCTCCGCCACCACCGGCGCGGCGCTCAGGGTCGATGGTGGGGTTGTCGACGATATTGTCTGAGGCGATACGCGCCCAGCCGGGAACGCCGTAAGCCGTTTAGGGGATGGGGGATAGCTATGATCCCCCGTCACGGTCATCGAGAGCACAAACCCGTTCGGAGCGGGTGGTCTGATCGTTTTTTGATCGATTGACCGCTTTCAAAATGGGCGGTGTTGAAGTCAGCCAGAAATACACGGCTACTTCAGAGCATCCTTAGTGGCTGGCAACTTCTTGCACACTTAAATGTGAATAACCCTGTGGATAGATCGCTACAGGTCTTATATACAAACGGCTGCAACTAAGTGCGCAAGAAGTTGCCAGCCACTGCGCAAGAAGTTGCACACTTATTACAACTTTTCCTGGATAAAGCTGAAGGAAACTTCATACAACTCCTTATAAGCAGTTGATCCATATGGCTATTTATTAAGTTGGCACGGCACTTGATAAAGGTTTGATGAACTCGCCCATCGGGCAACGTCATTTATGCCGCCTAACCATCTATGGCCATCGAGATCAACGAGGAAGTGTGATGAGTCCACCCGCAACCCCCGCCCAACTCAGACAGGCCTACCGCAACCAGGAATTCCAGAACGTCTCCATGACCCGTGGCCAGTGCCCGTTGATGCAAAAGGAAGTGGCGATTTTCCCGGTGCGATATGCCCTGGATGAGTCACCGGAAAAAGGCAGCGCCCAAGGCCCTCATCCGCTGCCCGCCAACTGGTCCGGCAGTACCTTGCCGCCCTTGAAAAGCCGCAGTTACACCCTGCGCCAACTGCGCGACGGTTGGGTGTATGTGTGGGACAGCAGCGCCAAAATCCTGCATGAGTATGAGGTCCAGGGGAGATGTTCATCCCTCACACCTGGCCCGACAACGACGACCCCGACCATCCGGGAGCGGCCCGTCCTTACCTGCTCTACCCCCGCGACAGCCAACTGCATATCGCCTATTCCCCCGTGCAATGGACCCTGCGCCTGTGCGAGCTGATACGCAGCCACGAAACCCAGCAGACCCAATGGATGCGCAAGGTCGACCTGCCGGCCTACTGCACCCAGGCCCACATCGACCACGGCGCGCCCATCACCGAACTGGGCGACAGCGTGGCGGACATCCTGGCTTGGGGCGAAACGGCCCCGACCTTCACCAGCACGCTGTTACCCACCCAGCCCACCAGCGCCGACGCGCCGTTCAAGCCGGCCTTCGAGGCCGCCCTGGTGCGCGGCCGGGTTCCGGCGCAGGACACCGCCCTGTTCGTCGCGCTGGACGACCCCTTGGCGCTGGTCGACGACCTGAACATGAACCTGATCGGCCGGCTCATGGAGCAAAGCCAGTTCGAGGCCCTGCACCAACACACCCTGCAAAGCGCCTTTGCCGTGCAGAACTTATGCGGCCTCGACGTCAAAGCATTGATTCCAAAGGCCATCACTGACCCCCTTCAACGCCAGGCCTACACCGACGACCTGTACATGCTGCTGGACGCCCATGATCAAGTACAGCGCGGCAAGGACCATGCCCCGGGCTTTGAATCCAACCTGGCCGAGTGGGCGGGCGCCTCGATCATGAGTGCTGCCCACCAACGTTTCATTGCCCGATGGGGAACACTGCCCGAGCGAACGGCCTGGCGCACCGCGCTCGATGAATGGTACGCCAGACGTTTGTGGCGCGAGGATGTGCGGTTCGATGAAGTGCAGCAGTACCTGAGCCAGACCACCCGCGAAGCCTTGCAGTTGCAGCAACATATCCAACGCAGTGAAGCCGACCTGATCACCTGGCTCGATCAACTGGCCCCCCACGCCGAAGCCGTCTACCACGACCCGTGCGAGGCCGGTCAAGCCAGCCTGCTGATGGAAACGGCCCACGCCCTCTACACCGCACTGGGTAACGCCAAGGCCGGGCAACAGTGGTTGTGCGAGCAAGCCAACACACCGACCCGCCTGTTTGGCCTGGCACTGTTCAACTTCAACCCGGAAATCGCCGCGTTGATCAGGCAAGTGACCCACAACTTCAGCACCACCGGCAGCCTCGACGCCCTGGGCCGCGAGGGCGATGGCACTTCCCCAGCCCTGTCGCCCACCTCCGCAGGCGACGCCACCAGCCTCGTCACCCGCAGCACCGAAATCAAAGCCGTGTTCGACCTCGAGACGGTCAAGCACAGCGCGGTCTATCAGGCCATGAGCAGCGTCGCCAAAGCCACCATGAACACCCTGATCGACGTCGCCAACGACCACGCCCGCTATGCCTGGCACAGACTGAGCAGCGCGTTGTTACCGGCGATGAAACAGCACCTGGCACTGACCCTCGCCGCCACCCAGGTATTGTTCTCCACCGAAATCGCCAGCTCGACCCAACTGACCTTCAACCCCACCTACCAGCGCGACTTCCAGGCATGGCTGCGAGAAGTGAAAGCCTTGCACGACAAAATCGACATCGCCCGCCAAATCCTCAGCCGTCCCGGCCACGCCCACAACCACCGCACCGCGCGCCACGCCCTGCAAAACCACGAAGCGCAACTGAAAATCCTCTGGCTGGACCGCCCCAATCAAATCACCGCCAAAGCCTCCGGCAGCACACGCCTGGGTATCGACCCGTGGACAATCAACACATGGCTCGCCGACCTGGGGCCATCGGAAGTGAAAGCCCAACTGAAAGTAGCCGGAACCCACGCCTACAGCGTCCGCACCCACGCCTGGATAAACCAGAACCTGGGCAACGCCCTGCCGGTTTTACTGGTGGGCTTGAACCTGTGGAACCTGTTCGAAAGCGCGAACAACGCCGCGAACGACGGGCGGTTTACGGCACAAGAATGGCGGGTGATGGGCGCGAATGCGGCGTATACGGCGAACGCGATTGCGGCGTTGTGGGTGGGGCCGGCTTGGAGTCGGGCGGGGGGGATGACGGCGCAAGTAGGTACTAAAACACTGAAGCTGGCAAAGGCCGGATACTCCGAATGGCTAAGCGAGGCAAAAGCAGCCTCGGCGGGGAGCGTTAAAGCAACGGTTGCAAATGAGTTTGCAGCAGCCTCGAAAGGATTGATTTTACGGACCGTGACTTGGGCGGCTTTTGGGGCGATTGCTGCGGGGTTGGAGGCTTGGCAGATTTCCGAGGATGCCAGCTCGGCCACCAGTGAAGAAGAAAACACATTACTTTGGGCGAAGTTCGGTGTGGTGTTCGGAATGTCTTTTATTGCTACAGGCCAACTCGCCGGTGCAGTCCTGGGCACTTTGTTCAGCTTCTCCTGGGTGATGTCCACCCCCGTGGTTATCATCGTGGCAGTTCTCGGAATTGCCTATTTGCTGATCTCCATGGAGGCCAACCGCTACAAACGCGAAGGGCTGCGCCTATGGTTATACCGCTGCAATTGGGGACGCGGAGCAGAACCTAAATGGCTGGGCGACGAGGGGCATAAAAAACAGACGTACGCCTTACTGGAAACCCTGCAACGCCCCAGCGTTTTGGCAAGAGCCTTGTATCACGGTGGCGGTAGTACGCCGAGAAAATGGCTGGGGTTCTGGGTCCAGATCCAGTTGCCTATTGCGGTGGCGGGCGAAGAAGTGACCTTGCAACCAGCCATGATCGAGACCACGTTTTTGCGTTCCGAGAATAGGCTGCGAGCCATGCCCATTGGTTTTTACGAACAATTTCTCAATGGCAATTGGGTTGATCCAACACAGCTTGGACAACTGCCCAACGGCCCTGGCGGCAAACCCAATCCGGCCGACTTCACTTATACCGAAACCGAACAACATCGACTTTGGCAAGTGTGGATTGGCACACCTATAGACGATCCCATCCTTGAACTCGAGATCAAGTATCCGCCTGGGGTGCTTCAACGAGGGGATGGCCGCGGTTATATATTTCGGATGGCGCTTGGATGGTCCACAAGTGAAGCAGACCGGCTTAACACTGCCTTTAGTGGTGAACTAAAAGAAGAAGATGGCATCGTGCTTAGCCAAAAAGCAACACAGCCATTAAAACTAAATATCCCAAATTGGTTAAATAAATGAGCCCTGCCATGTTTAACTTCAGCAAACCACTTGATCTTCCTCCGCAACTTCATTGGAAGTACGCAAATGAACCGGAACTGTTGGCCTGGACGATTCGAGCACGAAACTATAATATATTCGTCGCCAATTCAATGTCTGCATTCATGTCACTATTACTACTTGGTCTTTCATTTTTTTTATACTCGGCTTATCACGACCTGAATGAACCTTGGCGAATACTGTCATGTTTGTTTTTTTTCACCTTTATGTCTTTTACAATTTCGTGCATGACCCACCAACGAATGAATTTCGCCTATCGCTTTACCCCGTCAGGAGTGGAGTATTGTGAATGGAAGGACTTTCCCAAATGGGCACTGACGTTTCTAAAATGGTTCAGCGGGATGACGGCAATAATTTTCATCTATCTAGCAACTATCGATCCTACATTCTTAATTGGTGCACTGATAGGTCCGGGAGGAATGGGGCTAATGTATCTATCCATGCTAAATTCCAAAAGATTTCAAGAGATGCATACTCAATATCATCATTATGCATTCAGGTGGGAAGAACTCACTCAGCTCGCCATTGCAACCAATAGAGAGGTAGTCGATTTAAAATACAGTGTTACTCAAGAAGGAAATGACTTCAAAACCAACTGGAGCCTCAATGTTTTTTGCAAACGCAAACAAAAAGAAGCGGTAGCAAATTTCATCAAGCCCTATCTATCTCCGGACGTACCGTTCATCAAGGCAAAGGTAAATGTCCCCATGAGCACTGACTAATTGCGCTCCGAGAATAGACTGCGAACCATGCCCATTGGTTTTTACGAACAATTTCTCAATGGCAATTGGGTTGATCCAACACAGCTTGGACAACTGCCCAACGGCCCCGGCGGCAAACCCAATCCGGCCGATTTCACTTATACCAAAACCGAACAACACCGACTTTGGCAAGTGTGGATTGGCACACCTATAGACGATCCCATCCTTGAACTCGAGATCAAGTATCCGCCTGGGGTGCTTCAACGAGGGGATGGGCGCGGTTATATATTTCGGGTGGCGCTTGGATGGTCCACAAGTGAAGCAGACCGGCTTAACACTGCCTTTAGTGGTGAACTAAAAGAAGAAGATGGCATTGTACTTAGCCAAAAAGCGACACTGCCACTAAAACTAATTCCTCCAAAAAAACCAATTAAATGAACGAGTTCCATTATGCTTAATTTCGACAAAGCACTTGACCTTCCGCCACAGCTCCAGTGGAAGTATGCAAATGAGCCAGAACTGATGGAGTGGACAATTCGCGCAAGAAATTACAACACGCTCGCAGCCAATTCAATTTTTTACTTTATGGCCGCACTTATATTGGGAGGATCGTTCATCATGTATTCTGTATACGAAGGAATGAGCCAGCCATGGCGAACACTGTCATGCATATTTTTCTTTATTTTTATTCTATTTACAATTTCATGTATGACTCATCAAAAAGTGGATTTTGCCTATCGCATTACTCGATCAGGAATTGAATACTGTGAGTGGAAAGACTTTCCAAAATGGGCACTGACATTCCTAAAATGGTTTTCTGGAATTACAGCAATCATCTTTATGTTTCTGGCGACCCTTGATCCTGCATTTTTAATTGGAGCACTAATAGGCCCTGGAGGAATGGGGTTAATGTATCTATCTATGTTAAATTCCAAAAGCTATCAAGAGATGCATACTCAATACCACCACTATGCATTCAAATGGGAAGAGATCACTCAACTCGCCATTGCAACCAATAGAGAGGTAGTCGATTTAAAATACAGTGTCACTCAAGAAGGAAATGACTTCAAAACCAACTGGAGCCTCAATGTTTTTTGCAAACGCAAACAAAAAGAAGCGGTAGCAAATTTCATCAAGCCCTATCTATCTCCGGACGTACCGTTCATCAAGGCAAAGGTAAATGTCCCCATGAGCACTGACTAATTGCGCTCCGAGAATAGACTGCGAACCATGGCCATTGGTTTTTACGAGCAATTTCTCAATGGCAATTGGGTTGATCCAACACAGCTTGGACAACTGCCCAACGGCCCCGGCGGCAAACCCAATCCGGCCGATTTCACTTATACCAAAACCGAACAACACCGACTTTGGCAAGTGTGGATTGGCACACCTATAGACGATCCCATCCTTGAACTCGAGATCAAGTATCCGCCTGGGGTGCTTCAACGAGGGGATGGCCGCGGTTATATATTTCGGGTGGCGCTTGGATGGTCCACAAGTGAAGCAGACCGGCTTAACACTGCCTTTAGTGGTGAACTAAAAGAAGAAGATGGCATTGTACTTAGCCAAAAAGCGACACTGCCACTAAAACTAACCCCTCCCCAAAAACCAATTAAATGAACGAGCTTCATTATGCTTAAATTCAACAAGCCACTTGACCTACCGCCACAACTCCAGTGGAAGTATGCAAATGAGCCAGAACTGATGACATGGTCAATCCGCGCGCGCAACTATAATACGTTTATAGCCAACGCAATGTTTTGGTTTTGCTTCGTCGCTATAACAGCTGGTTCCAGCTTTCTATATCGAAGCACGAAAGAATATCTAGTATTCAACGCAATATCAACTCTACTATTTTTCATTATCGTCAATGCCGCTTTAATATCAATGACCCACCAGCGAATGAATTTCGCCTATCGCATTACTCAATCAGGAGTGGAGTATTGCGAATGGAAGGACTTTCCCAAATGGGCACTAACCTTTCTAAAATGGTTCACCGGGATGATGGCAATAATTTTCATCTACCTGGCAACTATCGATCCGACATTTTTAATTGGCGCGCTAATAGGTCCTGGCGCGATGGGGTTAATGTACTTATCAATGGCAAATTCCAAGACCTATCAGCGCATGCAAACAGAATATCATCATCATTTTTTACACTGGAAAGAACTGACAAAATCAACAGTTGCGACCAATAGAGTCATGATGGAACATGAGTATAGCGTGCCGCAAGAGGGCTCCATTTATATGACCATAGGGCGCCAATATATATTTTTCACACCAAAAGACAAAGAGCGCGTCACTCAGCTTATCAAGAATAACTTACTACCAGGTACACCCTACGTGTTCGGTAAAGTAGATGTACTAAACTGATCTTATGCCTTGACCATATGAAGATCAGACCATGCGCAAGTGCCCTGGCAGGGAACTTAATCCCGCTGACCTCACTTGTGCGAACACCGAGCAACATCGACTTTGGCAAGTGTGGATTGGCCCCGCTTGGAGGGTCCACAAGTGAAGTAGATTGGATTAACACTGACTTTAGCGGTGAACTAAAAGAAGATGGCATCGTGCTTAGCCAAAAAACAACACAGCCACTAACGCTAAACACCCCAGACTATTTAAATGAACGAGCCCTATTATTTTTGATCTCAGCAAACCACTTGACCTGCCGCCGCAATTTCACTGGAAGCACCCGTTCCGGGTGATCAAACGGCAGTTCGGTTATGTGCAGACACGCTTGCGTGGCCTGGCGAAGAACACGGCGCGACGGCTGACACCGTTCCACGCAAGGCCGGTGAGAACACATGACGTAAAAACGCCCCGGCTGGCCTGGCCAACCGGGGCGTTTTCGGTTTATCGGCGAGGCGCCCGTTGCGTCAACGCATCTGCAGGATAATCGGACTGGCGCTGGCCGGGTCCGTATGCCCGCGCAATGTGCCGACGGCCTTCGCGTCGATCGCCTCACCGTGGTTGCCCCAGGTGCTACGCACATAGGTCAGGACCTGGGCGATTTCTGCGTCGGACAGTTGCTCGCGAAATGCCGGCATGCGATAGGCGTCGGGCACGCCGGCGGCGACGATGCGTTGTGAGCCGTTGAGGGTGATGTTGATCGCTGAGGCGCTTTCCCTGGCCAGGGCCGAGGTGGCGCCGGCCAGCGGTGGCATCCAGTCGGGCTGGCCCTTGCCGTCGAGGCCGTGGCATGAGGCGCAACGGGTTGCGTAGGTGTGGGCGCCGGGGATGTCCGGTCGGGTGTCGGCGGTTGCGTACTGCCAGGGTGTGCCGTCGCGCTGGGGATCGCCGGGCAGGGACTTGAGGTAGCGGGCGATGGCCGCGAGGTCGTCGTCGCCCATGAACTGCGTGGAATTATTGAAGGCTTCGGTCATCGAGCCGTAGACCACCGCGTGCTGGTTGCGCCCGGTCTTGAGGAACTGCACGATTTCAGGCTCGCTCCAGCGGCCCAGCCCGGTGTTGTGGTCCTGGCGCAGGCTCGGTGCGTACCAGCCGTCGAGCAGGGCGCCGGCGAGGAAGGGGGCGCCGGACTCGTCCAGGGCCTTCTCGTTGAAGGCCAGGCCGCGCGGGGTGTGGCAGCTACCGCAATGGCCCGGCCCCTGGACGATGTAGGCGCCGCGGTTCCACAGCGCGTCCTGGTTGGGCTTGGCCGCGTAAGTGGCGGTGGGGGCGAACACGCCGTTCCACAGGGCGATGGGCCAGCGCAAGTTGAGCGGGAAGGGAATCGCGCTGGGGATGTTGGGCTGCTTGGCCGGTTGCACGCCGTGCATGAAAAACGCGTACAGCGCGCGGATGTCTTCGTCGCTGAGCTTGGCATAGGACGGGTAGGGCATCGCCGGGTAAAGGCGGCGACCACCCGGTGCCACGCCGTGGCGCACCGCGCGGTCGAAGTCGGCCAGGCTGTAGGCGCCGATCCCGGTGTCGCGGTCGGGGGTGATGTTGGTGGCGTGGATGGACCCCAGCGGCGTGGCCATCTCCAGGCCGCCGGCAAACGGTGCCTTGCCCGCCAGGCTGTGGCAGGCCACGCAGTCGCTGAGGCGGGCGACGTACTCACCACGGCTGACCAGCGCGGGCTCGCTACTGGCGGCCGGTTCCTGTGCGAACGGTGAGGCGGGCTGGCGTGTGACATACCAGGCCAGCAGCGCGGCGGCGACCAGGCCGGCCAGCGCGAGCCAGCCTACGGTTCTTGCGAATCGGCGGTTGTTCATGGGCATTCCTTGTCGGTCAGCTGAAGGTGTAGCGGCTCAGGGGCAGGCTGCGGATGCGCTGGCCGGTCAACTGCGCGACCGCATTGGCCACCGCCGGTGCCACGGCCGGCAACGGCGGCTCGCCGATACCGCCCATCTTTTCGCCGCTCTCGACGATCTTCACGTGCACCTGGGCCATGCGCGACGGCGGCAGGATCGGGTACAGATCGTAGTTGCGCGCCCGTGGCTGGCCGTTCACGTACACCGCTTCCTCCAGCAAGGTTTGCGACAGGCCCAACGCCACGGCGCCATTGACCTGGGCTTCAACGATCGCCGGGTTGACGATGCTGCCCGGATCAATGGCTTCCCAGATGTGATGCACTTTGACCTGGCCCTTGTCGATCGACACTTCGGCGATCACCGCCGCGTGGGAACCGAACGGCGACGCCATGGCCACGCCACGCGCGCGGCGGGTGCCATCGTCGGCCGTGTAGGGGCCGCGCTTCCAGCCCCCGGACAGCTCGCCTGCGGCATTGAGCAAGGTGGTCAGCCGTGGGTTGTCGCGCAGCAGGTGCAGGCGCAGCTCGAAGGGGTCGCGGCCGCCTTTGTCCGCCAGCTCATCGAGGAACGCTTCGTAGAAAAAATCGTTGAGCGAATTGCCCACCGACCGCCAGTAACCAAGCATGGCCGGGCCTTTGACGTAGATCTGTGCGATGCGCTTGTTGGGGATCGCATAGCTTTTGCCCGACAGCCCTTCAAGGGCGGTGGGGTCGATTTTGTCGCCCTGTTTGCCGGCAATGGCTTCGCTGGGGCCTTCGGTGGCGCTCACCGCTTCGATCGCCACCGGCAAACCGTCGGCATCCAGAGCGGCGCGGAACTTGACCACCGCGACCGGGCGCAGCACATCGCGCAGGAACTCTTCCTCGCGGCTCCAGATCAGCTTGATCGGACGGCCCACCGCTTTGGCCAGGGCGACCGCCTGCGGGTAGGGGCTGGCCGAGTCATACAGGAAGTGCCGGCCAAAAAAACCGCCCAGCAGCGGCGAGTGCAGGTTGACCTTGGACGGGTCGAGGCCGGCACGCTTGGCGATATCGGCACGGAACATGTCGGGGGCCTGGTTGGGCAGCCAGACGTCCAGCGAGCCATCGGGGTTGAAGCGCGCCAGGGCCGACGGCGGCTCCAGTTGGGCATGATTGACGTACTGGTTGTGGTAGGTGGCTTCGATACGGGTTTTGGCACCGGCCAGGGCGGCGGCCACGTCGCCTTCCTTTTCGTCGTCGCGGGCCGGGCCCTGCTGGGCGGCCAGAAAATCGCGGTACTTGTCGCTGGAGAAATCCGCCGGCATCGCGCGCACGCTGGAGTCGGCGGCAGCTTCCTGCCACTCGACCTGGATCGCCTCGACCGCACGCTTGGCGTGCCACCAGCGTTCGGCCACCACGGCCACCGCACCGGGCAGTTGATGCACCGAGTGCACACCTTTCATGGCTTCGACCTGGGCCTGGTT
The DNA here is from genome assembly GCF_900102035.1 of Pseudomonas extremaustralis. Taxonomy (NCBI): domain Bacteria; kingdom Pseudomonadati; phylum Pseudomonadota; class Gammaproteobacteria; order Pseudomonadales; family Pseudomonadaceae; genus Pseudomonas; species Pseudomonas extremaustralis. Next base: position 2,413,748 of record NZ_LT629689.1, on the reverse strand, counting down.
GCGCAGGCTGGCGACGGTCATGCCCAGGCGCGGCGCGTGCTGCACGGCGGCGTGGAGCATGCCGTCGACCTGCATGTCGATGCTGTACAGCGCCTTGCCGGTGGATTTGTCATAGGCATCCAGACGCTTGACCGGCTTGCCGATCCAGCGGAACTGGCTCGGGTCGCGCAGGGTGATGCTGGCCGGGTCGGGCACCGGCATGTCCAGGGCGCGACCGGCCAGCTCACCGTAGCCCAGCGAGCGACCGGATGCAGCATGTACCACGCGGCCCGGCTGGGTGGTCAGTTCGGCCACCGGCACGCCCAACTGCGCGGCGCCGGCCTGCAGCAGCATGGCGCGGGCGAGGGCGCCCAAGCGCCGCATGACCGGGTAGCTCATGCGCACCGACATGCTGCCGCCGGTGATGCGCATACCGTTTTCCATCACCACATAGGCTTCACCCGGCGGCGCGGCTTCGACGATGAACGTGGCGGGGTCGGCATCCAGCTCTTCGCCGACGATCTGCGCCATGGCCGTGTGAGTGCCTTGCCCGCCTTCCATGAAGGGGCTGAGCAGGCGCACGCTGCCGTCCGGGCGGATTTCCAGGAACGCTGGCACCTGGGTGCCGCGCTCGGCGCTGGCGGCGGCCTGCACTCGGGCCGAACCCAGGGGCAAGCCGAAACCGATGACCAGCGCGCCCACCGCCGTACTCGCCAGAAAACGCCGGCGCGACAGGTTGATGGGCTCGCCCAATGGCAGGTCGAGGAGTTCGTGGCGTGTGTTCATGCGGTGCGCTCCTGCTTGGCCAGGTCATGCACCGCCGTGCGGATGGCGTTGTAAGTGCCGCAACGGCACAGGTTGACCATCGCCGCTTCGATTTGCGCATCGCTGGGCGCGGGGGTGTGCTTGAGCAGTGCGGTGGCTGCGATCACCTGTCCGGACTGGCAGTACCCGCATTGCGCCACTTGGTGTTCGACCCAGGCGGCGACCACCCGTTGGCCCACCGGATCGGCTTCGACCGCCTCGATGGTGGTGATCTCGCGACCTACCACACCGGATACCGGCGTGACGCAGGAACGCACCACATTGCCGTCCACCAGCACCGAGCAGGCGCCGCATTGGGCCAGGCCGCAGCCGTACTTGGTGCCGGTCAGTCCGAGGTCATCGCGGATCACCCACAGCAACGGCGTGTCGGCGTCGGCATCGACCTGGTAGGACTTTTGGTTGATTCGTAGCTCCATCGTGTGTAGCTCCGTGGCTCATCGGCTGATCATCGGTAGGTGAGGCTTTTTCTTGTGCGAGCGACGGGCGCTCATTGTCGAACTCTAGACCAGGGTGCAAGGGCTATCTATGAAAAAGCCGATATCTCGGAGGATCAGGCAAGAATTCAAGAGGAATGAGCGAGGGCGAGGCTGGAAGCGGCATGGGGGAGGGCCCGGCGGCGCCTTCACGGGCGCCGCCGGTTTTTTTTCAGGCGAAATCTTCCTCGAAGTGTTCGTGCTCGCCCCGGCTGTCGCCCTGGCGTCGCACCACCTCCATCTGGCGCAATTCCACCCGGCGGATCTTGCCGGAAATGGTCTTGGGCAGTTCCACCACAAATTCGATGCGCCGCACCCGCTTGTACGGCGCCAGATGCTCACGGGCAAACGCCAGGATATGGCGGGCCAGTTCGGCGCTGCCGGGGGCGTCGTGGGCCAGGATCAGGAACGCCTTGGGCACCGCCAGGCGCAACGGATCGGGGCTGGGGACCACGGCCACTTCCATCACCGCCGGGTGTTCGATCAGCGCGCTTTCCAGCTCGAAGGGGCTGATGCGGTAGTCGGAGGCCTTGAACACGTCATCGGCGCGGCCCACGAAGGTGATGTAGCCCTCGGCGTCGACCTGTGCGGTATCGCCGGTGCGGTAGTAACCGTCGCGCATCACTTCGGCGGTTTTTTCCGGGCTGTCTTCGTAACCCAGCATCAGGCCGAGAGGGCGCACCGCCAGCGGCAGCGCGACTTCGCCCTCGGTGCCCGGCACACCATCGGCATCGAGCAGGACCACCTGGTAGCCGGGCAACGGACGGCCCATCGACCCCGGCTTGAGCGCCTGGCCCGGCGTATTGCCGACCAGGGCGGTGGTTTCCGACTGGCCGAAACCGTCCCGCAGCGGCAAGCCCCAGGCGTGCTGGATCTGCTCGATGATTTCCGGGTTCAGCGGCTCGCCGGCGCCCACCAATTCGCGCAGGTTCAGGCGTGATCGGTAACTGGCCAGGTCTTCCTGGATCAGCATGCGCCACACGGTGGGCGGCGCGCACAGGCTGGTCACGCGGTAACGCTCCAGCACGGCGAGCAGGGCCGGTGCACTGAATCGCGCGACGTTATGAATGAAGATGCACGCGCCGGCATTCCACGGCGCGAACAGGCAGCTCCAGGCATGCTTGGCCCAGCCCGGCGACGAGATGTTCAGGTGCAAGTCGCCCGGTTGCAGGCCGATCCAGTACATGGTCGACAGGTGGCCGACCGGGTAGCTCTGGTGGCTGTGCAGCACCATCTTGGGTTTGGAGGTGGTGCCGGAGGTGAAATACAGCAGCATCGGGTCGGTGGCCAGGGTGCGGCCTTCAGCCTCGAACTGCTCGGGGTACGCGAACGCGGCACGGTGCGCGACCCAACCGGCCGGCGCGGTGCCCACGCAGACGCGGCTGCAGCCATCGCCCAGACCGTCGAACTTGCCCACATGCGCCTCGCCGACCACCAGATGGCGCACCTGGCCACGCTCGATGCGGTCGCGCAGGTCGTCGGGGTTGAGCAGGGCGGTGGCGGGGATCACCACGGCGCCGAGCTTGAAGGCCGCGAGCATGGTTTCCCACAACGCCACGTCGTTGCCAAGCATCAACAGCACGCGCTCGCCACGGCGCACACCGAGGGCGCGCAGGTGGTTGGCGACCTGGTTGGAGCGCGCGGCCAGTTGCGCGAAGCTGTAGCGCTGCTCGCTGCCGTCTTCTTCGACGATCCACAGCGCATCGGCCGCGTTGCCCTCGGCCATGGCATCGAAGTAGTCCAGCGCCCAGTTGAACTCACTCAACTGCGGCCAACGGAAATCCCGTACGGCCGTGGCGTAGTCGGTGCGATGGGCGAGCAGAAAATCCCGGGCGGCCAGGAAGGGCTGGGTCATGATCGGTGTCCTTAATTATTGTTGTGGGGACTGACCCCCCGGTTCCACCAGGAGGCTGGACCGAGTATAGGCACGCATAAATCAGAGCAAAACGCTCAAAAACACCGGTACGTTGTGCAAAAAAGTCATGGGCGGGCGAGCACACCCTGGGATCAAAGCCGCAAGAAATGGGTGGATGGCAGACGATTTCCCTGCACAGTCGAGTCGAACGCAATAACGCAATGTAGGAGCGAGCTTGCTCGCGAAAAAACCACAGGCAACACGGACCACCTGAAAGCGCTGCGTTGTCGTTGACGTTTTTTGCGGACAAGCCCGCTCCTACAACAATCCTCAGCCGTCGAAGCGGAACCCACCCGCCAGCGTGTCCTTCAAATAGCCGACCAGCGCCGTCACCGACTTGGGTACATGGGGCGAATACGGGCGGATCAGGTAGATCTCATCGGCGAATGCGCCCTTGAGCGTCCAGCCCTTGAGCACCTGCACCAACTGCCCGCTGGCCAGGGCGGCCTGGGCGCTGAAGTCCGGGAGCAGGGCGATGCCCAGGTGGTTGAGCGCCGCGTCGCGCAGGGCTTCGCTGTTGTTGGTGGCGAAGCTGCCGGCGATAGGTACGGTGAGGCGTTCGACCTGTTTGCTGCCGCGTTCGAAGGTCCAGGCCGGCTGGTCGGCGCCGCGCGGGTAGAACAGGCAGTTGTGGGCGCTGAGGTCGCCGGGCTCGTGGGGTTCGCCATGGCGTTGCAGGTAATCGCGGGTCGCGACCAGCACCGAACCGGTGTCGCACAGCTTCCAGGCCACATGTGTCTCCGGCACCTGGAAGCCATGGCGCACCGCCAGGTCGTAGCCTTCGGCGGCCAGAGAACTCAAGGCGTCCGACACGTCCAGTTGAATGCGCACCTGCGGGTATTGCTGCAGGAATGCGGACAAATGCGGCACCAACTGTTGTCGAGCGAACGCCACCGGGGCAGTCAGGCGCACCAGGCCGCGAATTTCCCCGGCCGAGTCGCGCACCGCCGAGAAACTGCGGGCGATGTGTTCATAGGCGCTGCGCACTTCGCGGGTCAACGACAGGCCTGCATCGGTGAGACGCACGCTGCGGGTGGTGCGGGTGACGAGTCGCGTGCCGGTGGCTTTTTCCAGGTCGGAGATGCGCTGGCTGACCGCCGACTTGCTCACCCCCAGGCGCGCGGCGGCGGCGGTGTAGGTGCCGTGTTCTTCCAGCACCGAGAGCCAGTGAATGTGGGTCCACAGCCCTTCGATTTCAGATTTTTCCATGGGGGTATTGTTCGCCTATGAGGACAATCAGTTCTGGATTCTGCTCTGGTTTGGAACAAAACCAAAGCCTATCGTGTGTCCCAACGCTACCCACCTGGGACCTATTGCCATGACCATCACCCTCGAGCACTACATCAACGACCAACGCGTGAGCCGCGACGATCGTTATCAGGACGTGTACAACCCGGCCACCGGCGCAGTGACCGGCCGCGTCGCCCTGGCCAGCCGCCAGACTGTCGACGAAGCCGTCGCCGCCGCCCAGGCCGCGTTTGCCGACTGGGCCGACACGCCGCCGATCCGCCGCGCCCGCGTGCTGTTCCAGTACCTGCACCTGCTGCGCGAGCGCAAGGACGACCTGGCGCGCATCATCGTCGCCGAACATGGCAAGGTGTTCACTGACGCCCAGGGCGAAGTCGACCGTGGTATCGACATCCTCGAATTCGCCTGCGGCATTCCCAACCTGCTCAAGGGCGAACACTCCGACCAGGTCTCCCGTGGCATGGACAACTGGACGATGCGCCAGCCCCTGGGCGTGGTCGCTGGCGTCACGCCGTTCAACTTCCCGGTGATGGTGCCGATGTGGATGTACCCGATTGCCATCGCGGCGGGTAACACCTTCATCCTCAAGCCCAGCCCGACCGACCCAAGCGCGTCGCTGTTCATGGCTGAGCTTTTGCGTGAAGCCGGCTTGCCCACCGGCGTGTTCAACGTGGTGCAGGGCGACAAGGAAGCGGTGGACGCGCTGATCGAACACCCGGACGTCAAGGCCGTGAGCTTTGTCGGCTCCACCCCGATTGCCCAATACATCTACGAAACCGGCGCCCGCCACGGCAAGCGCGTGCAAGGCCTGGGCGGCGCGAAAAACCACATGGTGGTGATGCCTGATGCGGATATCGAAAAAACCGTCGATGCGCTGATGGGCGCCGCCTACGGCAGTGCCGGCGAACGCTGCATGGCCATCTCCGTCGCCGTGCTGGTGGGCGATGTGGGCGACAAAGTCATCGCCGCCCTGACCGCGCGGGCCAAGCAACTGCGCATCACCGACGGCCGCGACCTCAAGGCCGAAATGGGCCCGATTGTGTCCCGTGCCGCGTTGGAGCGTATCAGCGGCTACATCGAACAAGGCGTGCAGGCCGGCGCACACCTGCTGCTCGACGGCCGTGACTACGTGCCCAGCGAACCCGGCCTGGAAAACGGCTTCTGGCTCGGCGCGACGCTGTTCGACCACGTCACCCGGGAGATGAGCATCTACCGCGAAGAAATCTTCGGCCCGGTGCTGGCCTGCGTGCGCGTGAATGATTTCGGCGAGGCGGTGCAACTGGTCAACGACCACGAATTCGGCAACGGCGTCAGCTGCTTCACCCGCGACGGCCACATCGCCCGCGAATTTGCGCGACGCATCCAGGTGGGCATGGTCGGCATCAACGTACCGATCCCGGTGCCGATGGCCTGGCACGGCTTTGGTGGCTGGAAGAAGAGCCTGTTCGGCGACATGCATGCCTACGGCACCGAGGGCGTGCGCTTCTACACCAAGCAGAAATCGATCATGCAGCGCTGGTCGGAAAGCATCGAGCAGGGCGCCGAGTTTGCGATGCCGGTGTCGAAGTAAGCACTGACCCGACCATTACTCGCCCGAGTGGTGGTCGGGGTAACGCACGTCTGATTGAGCGATCCAGACGCTGACGCACAGCCCCCGTTGCGCCAGCGTATCGCTGAACGCCAGTTGCACACGGCAACCGGTGCGCTCGCTGATTGCCCTGACGATCGACAAGCCCAACCCTGACCCGGCTTCATCCGAGCCCAGGCTGCGATAAAACGCATCGAACACCCGTGCCTGTTCCTCCACGGCGATGCCTGGGCCGGTGTCTTTGACCTGCAACAGCACAGCGCCTTGCACCTTCTCCACTGACAGATCGATGCGCCCGCCCTGCGGGGTATAGCGGATGGCGTTGTCCACCAGGTTCTTGACCAGGGTGAACAGGTCCAGCGCGTTGAACACCACCTGTACATCCTCGATGCTTTCGACACCGATATCGATCTGCTTGCACTCGGCCAGGGGCAGTAAGTCTTCCAGCACCTGTCGATAGACGCCATGCACCGATAGCGGGCCTTGCGCCCGCGTTGACGGCGATTGCGCCGCCGCCAGCGCCAACAGTTGATCGATGAGTTTGCGGCCGCGCTCGATGCCTCGGGCCAATGGCAAAAAGCGCTCGCGGCTGACGGGCGACAAGTCCGTGTCGGCGAGGCGCTCTGCCTGCAGGGACAGGGCGGTCATCGGCGAGCGCAGTTCGTGGGCGGCATCGGCGACGAAGCGGCGCTGGCTGTCCATGGACTGGCCAACGCGGGCCAACAGTCGATTGATGGCGACCACGAACGGACGCACTTCCGTCGGCAAGTGCTGCTCGTCGATGGGGTGCAGTTCCTGCTCGGCGCGCTGGTCGATCTCGGCGGCCAGTACGCCGATGGGACGAAACAGTTTGCGCACCAGGTCGCCCACCACCAGCAACAGCACAGGGAACAGAATCAGGAACGGCAACAGGCTGCGCCAGGCGCTTTCGCGGGCGTCCTTGTCGCGGACGTCCTGTTCCTGGGCCACGGCGATGCGTTCGCCACGGGCGGTGGTGCGCACCAGCACGCGAAAGGCTTCGCCAGCCACTTCAACCGTGGCCAGGCCATCGGCGAGCGTGGTGGGAAACGGCAGTGGTAACGCCTCGTCGTTGTTGCCGGTGGCGTGGCGGCCATCGCCCAGGTGCTGGATGATCACCCGCGAATCTTCATCGTCGTCGTCAATCGCCTGGCCCTGGGGATAATGCAGCGTCATCTGCTGGCGGTCGAACAACATGGCCACCTGGCGCAAGGTGGCGTCCTGCTGTTCGTGGGCCTCTTCAAACGCCGAGACGAAGGCAAACACACTGGCCAGCAGCGCCACCAACAGAATCGCCAAGGACAGCGTCACCGACAGGCGCAGTTGCACCGATTCACTCAAACGTTTTTTGAAACCATCCATCCCATGCCCCTGACGTTCTTGATCACGTGACTTCCCAACTTGCGCCGCAAGGCGTGAATCAAGAACTCGATGGCGTTGCTCTCGACCTCATTGCCCCAGCCGTAGAGGCGGTCTTCCAGTTCGCTGCGCGACAGGATGGTCCCCGGGCGGATCAGCAATGCCTGCAACAGCGCAAATTCACGATTGGAGAGTGCCACGCCGCTCAGGTCCTCGGTGCTGGCTTCTTTGGAGAGCAGGTCGAGAGACACCACGCCGTTGCCAAGCAACGACGAAGCGCTGCCGCCTTTGCGGCGCAGCACGGCGCGCATACGGGCGAGCAGTTCGGGCATGTCGAAAGGCTTGAGCACATAGTCGTCGGCACCGCCATCGAGGCCGCGCAGGCGGTCGTCGAGGCTGTCGCGGGCGGTGATGATCAGCAGCGGCACCGGGTTGTTGCGCGCGCGGATGATGTCCAGCACTTGCAGGCCGTCCTTGCCGGGCAGGCCGAGGTCGAGCAGCACCAGGTCGTAGGGCTGGGCGTCGAGCGCGGCCAGGGCGGTGAGGCCGTTCTTGACCCAATCGGCGGCGTAGCTTGCGTCGCTGAGTGCGCGCTGGATCGCATCGCCAATCATGGGGTCGTCTTCGACCAGCAATATGCGCATGTCTGTTCCCCAAAAAAACGCGACGAGGGTGTCGTCGCGTGTGTATTGAAGCACCTGGGTCGATGTTTGTCTGGCCTCAGCCTTTCATCGAGTCAAAGGCCCTGAGCAGGTCGTCCATCGCGGCGTTGCAATCGGCCTGGTTCGGGCTGCCTGTGCGCAACGCATCCAGGGCGCGGTCGATGGCTTTATCCAGTACATGCCAGTCACTCGCGGCACGGGGTTTGATTCCGGCTTCGGCGGCGTCCCAACCGGTTTCCAGGTCTTTGATCCGGGCTTTGGCGGCCGGCAAGTCGTTCTTGGCGACCAGGGCCGAGACGTCCACCGCAATATTGCGGAACTCGGACAGGTCGCCCAGTTTCGATGCCTGGTGTTGGCTGGTGGCAGGGCCGGCGCTGTCCTTGGGCTTATCGGCGGGTTTGGAACAGCCGGTGGCGAGGCCCAGCAGGAAGATCGCTGAAACAATGGCGACGCGGCGGATCAGGTTTTGGGCAGGGCGCATAAGGGTTTCCTTGAGTAGCGTATTCATTGGGTGATGGCTTTGCAGTTGCCGACGTTCAATTGCGCCATGGCGACCAGCAGGACAATGACGCAGAGGAACAGTGCGCTGGTCCAACTGGCGCCCATGCCCAGGCCACCGTAGGTCTTGGCCTGGGTGAGCAGGTCGCCGAGGGACGCGCCAAACGGTCGGGTGAGGATGTAGGCGATCCAGAAGGTCAGCACGCTGTTGACCCCCAGGCGCCAGGCCAGCAGGGCAGCGGCGATCAAGCCGGCGAAGATCACTGCGCCGAGGGTAAAGCCCAAGCCCAGGGCTTCGGTGGCCAGGTCGCCGGCGGCGGTGCCGAGGGCAAAGGTGCAGAGCACCGTGGTCCAGTAGAACCATTCGCGGCGCGGGGTGACGATGGCGCGGATCGACAGGCTGCGTTCGGTACGGAACCAGACCACGAAGTTGAGGCCCAGCAACACCGAGAAAATCGCCGTGCTGGTGTACAGGCTCACGTCGAGTTTATCGGTGAGGATGTCGGTGATCTGCGTGCCCACGATGCTCACCAGCACCACGGTCAGCCAGTAGATCCACGGCGTGTAGGCCTTGGTGCGCATCTGCCAGAACAGCGCGATCGCCAACAGCGCGGCCATGCCCAGGCTGGTCCAGCCGGCGCCGAAGCCGGCATCGACGGCGAGGTAGTCCGCGCCGGTTTCGCCCACGGTGGTGGACAGGATCTTGATTACCCAGAATGACAGCGTCACCTCGGGTACTTTGTTCAGCCAACGGGCTGCTGTGGCATTCATCGGGTTACCTCTTCTCGACTGCGCGGTGGGCGCAGCAGAGAAGGTAAGCCGCGAAACTTAGCCGGGACTGAGGGCCGTGGGTTTTTTCAGCACATGGGCCGTGCCCACGGTGGTGAGGTGCACCACGCTCCCCACGTCAGGCGCTTGCAGGCCCGAGCTGCGCACCAGGATGGCCTGGCCGGGCACGTCCCCATCCGCTTGCAATGCCACGGTCAGGGTGCAGGTATTGCCGCCGAATTCGCGTTCGGTGACCACGCCGCGGCAGCCGCCACCGTCGGTGGTACTCAGGAGCACTTGCTCCGGGCGCAGCATGATCCGTGTCGTACCCTGGCTGGTCTGGTGGTCGACCGGCACGCGCCCCAGCGCGCAGTGGGCCCAACCGGCCTCGATCCTGGCGGTCATGACCACGGCTTCACCGAGAAACAACGCGGTCTGCTCATCGATGGGGTACTGGTACAGCGCCATTGGATGGCCCGATTGCACCAGGCGTCCCTGGCGCATCACCGCCAATTGGTCGGCGAACGACAGCGCCTCGCTTTGATCGTGGGTGACCAGGATCGTGGTGATGCCCGCGTCGCTCAGCAACCGCGCCACCATCTTGCGCATGGCCGAGCGCAGGCCGGTGTCCAGTGCGGAAAACGGCTCATCCAGCAGCATCAACCGGGGCTGTTGCGCCAACGCCCGCGCCAGCGCCACCCGTTGCTGCTGGCCGCCGGACAGCTCGTGGGGCCAGCGTCGGGCCATGTTGGCGTCGAGGGCGACGCTGTCCATCAGTTCGGCGATGCGTGCGTGTCGTGCTTCGCTCTGGGTGGCCAGGCCGAAGCCGATGTTGTCGGCCACGGTCATGTGCGGGAACAGCGCACCGTCCTGCGGCACATAGCCGATCTGGCGCTGGTGCGCCGGCACGGCGTGGGTGGCATCCACCAGCACTTGGCCATTGAGGGTCAGGCTGCCGCTGTCGGGAAATTCGAAGCCGGCAATCATGCGCAGCAAGGTGGTCTTGCCGGAGCCGGAAGGCCCGACGATCACCGTGCGGCAGCCGTTGGGCACCGCCAGGCTGACGTCGGCCAAGGCCTGTTGGGTGCCGAAGGTTTTGCAGAGTGCAGTGAGTTCGAGGGCGTTCATCGGCCGGCCGTGCGTTTGGATTGGTGGTAGAGGAGGCCGGTCAACGGCAGTGAGAGCAGAATCATGATCAACGCATAGGGCGCGGCGGCGGCGTAGTCGATTTCGCTGGTCATCGCCCAGAACCCGGTGGCCAGGGTGCGCGTGCCGTTCGGCGCCAGCAACAGGGTGGCGGTCAGTTCGTTGGTGATCGCCAGGAACACCAGCGCCGCGCCCGCAGCGGCGGCGGGCGCGGCCAGGCGCATGGTGATCAACCACAGTGCCCGGCCCGGCGAACGGCCCAGGCTGCGCGCCATGTTTTCCAGTTCCACCGGGGCCTGGGCGATACCGGCGCGCAGGCTCACCAGCGCCCGTGGCAGGAACATCAGCAGGTAGGCGAGCAGTACGGTGATCGTGGTCTGGTAGATCGGCCGGGCAAAGTGGATGGTCACCGTGACCAGCGCCAGTGCCACGACAATGCCGGGCAATGAACTGGTGATGTAGTTGCAGCTTTCCAGGATGCGTTGCAGGCGCCCCGGTGCGCGAATCGACAGCCAGGCGATCGGCACCGCCGCGCAGGTGGTCAGCACGGCGCCGGCAATGCCCAACAGTACGGTTTGTTCCAGCGCCGGCAGCAATTCACTGAACTGCCAGACCTCGCGGCCCCCGGCGATCAGCCATTTGCCCAGGGTGAACAGCGGCACGCCCAGGGCCAACGCGCAGGTAATGGCTTGCAAACCGAGGGCGAGCAGGGTGGTGGCGGGGCTCAGCCGCACGATGCGCTGCTCGCGGGCGCTGCCGGAACCGACCCGCGCATAGCGCGCATGGCCACGTGCCGAGGCCTCGACGGTGAGCATCGCCAGGCAGCACAGGGCCAATACGGCCGCCAGCATATTCGCCGCCGGGCCATTAAAGGTGGATTTGAACTGATCGAAAATCGCCGTGGTGAAGGTGTCGAAGCGGATCATCGCGTACAGGCCGTATTCGGCCAACAGATGCAGGCCGACCAGCAGCGCGCCGCCGCAGATCGCCAGGCGCAGCTGGGGCAACACCACCCGCCAGAACACCGCCCAGGGCTTGAGGCCCAGGGATTCGGCCACGTCTTCAATCGCCGGATCGAGCCGGCGCAGGGTCGCCGCCACCGGCAGGTACAGAAAGGGGAAATAGGCAATCACCGACACCAGCACCCCGGCCGGCAAGCCGTGGATCGACGGCACCAGGCTGACCCACGCGTAACTGTGCACAAACGCCGGCACCGCCAGCGGCGCGACGGCCAACAACGACCAGGCGCGGCGCCCCGGCAGGTTGCTGCGTTCGGTCAACCACGCCAGCGCGATGCCCAGCGCCACGCACAACGGCAGGGTGAACAGCACCAGCAACACGGTGTTGACCAGCAATTCGCCCACGCGCGGGCGCCACACCAACGCTTCGATCTGTGCCCAGCCGATTTGCCAGGACACGCCGATCACAAACGCAATCGGCAGCAGTGCCAGCAACGAAACCAGCACCGACAAACTAGTGACCCACGTGCCCCCACGGCTTTTGAAGCGTCCGTGGGGGCGTTTGCGTGGCGGCGCGTGGGCGATGCCGGGGATCGACGATTCAGGCAGCAATCAGAGCAGTCCGGCCTGGGTCATCAGCTCGACAGCCTTTTTGCTGTTGAGCTTCGACGCGTCGACCTTTGGGGCGTCCAATTGCACCAGTGGGGTCAGCTTGGGGTTGGATTGGGCGTTCTGGCCGACCGCGTATTCGAACGAATTACCGTCCTTGAGCACCGCCTGGCCGTCTTTGCCGGTGATCCACTTCAGGAAGGCCTGGGCCTGTTCCTTGTGCTTGCTGGAAGCCAACACACCCCCTCCGGAAATGCTCACGAACGCGCCCGGGTCCTGGTGTTTGAAGTAGTGCAGTTGAGTGTTCTTGCTGTTTTCGCCGGTCTTGGATTGGTCGACGAAGCTGTAGTAGTGATAAATCACGCCGCTGTCGACCTGGCCGGCGTTGACGGCCTTGAGCACCGCGCTGTTGCCCCGGTAGATGCTGGCGTTGGTCTTCATTGCCTTGAGCCAGTCGAGGGTCGCGGCCTCGCCCTTGAGTTCCAGCATGGCGGCGACGATGGCCTGGAAGTCGGCACCGGCCGGCGAGGCGGCCCAACGGCCTTTCCAGCTTGGCGACGCCAGGTCCAGCAGGGATTTGGGCAGGTCGCTTTCTTTCAAGGTGCTCGGGTTATACACAAACACCGTGGAGCGCGCGGCGATGCCCACCCATTTGCCGTGGGCCGGGCGGTAGGCGGCGTCCACTTGTTCCAGGGTGGTCGGGGCGACCGGCGCGAACAAGCCGGCGTTGTCCACCAGCACCATGGCCGGGGAGTTTTCGGTGAGGAACACGTCCGCCGGAGAGGCCGCGCCTTCCTGCACCAGCTGGTTGCCCATCTCGGTGTCGTCGCCGTTGCGGATGGTCACCGGGATCCCGGTGTCCTGGGTGAACCCTTCGACCCACGCCTTGGTGAGGCTTTCGTGCTGGGCGTTGTAGACCACGATACCGACCGGCTCGCTGGCGGCATACACATGGCCGGCGCTGACCAGGGCGGTGACCAGCAGGGCTTTTTTGACGAACGAAGGACGGCGGGTGGTCATGCGGTGAGCGCTCCGGGGGTTGATGGCTGCACGGGAAATCCGCTTGAGGTCGATTTAGATTAGACCAATAGGAATCATTTGCATGTTGAGGCGCGGCGAATGTAGAGGCGCGAATGAGAAAAAAACGTCAAATAAACGTGATAAATATCGTGACTCGAAGGGTTTAACGTAACGCCTATCCACGGTGGGGGGAGCAGGGCGAATCGTCGCACCGCTCCTCCCACATGTTTTAGCCCATTGTCAGGCCGTGGTCTTTGTCGGCTTGAGGCACTCGATGGAGCGATCCACCGTGGCCTTGGCGATTTCCAGTAAATGCCACACCGCCAGAATCTTCGCCCGCTCGGGCTTGTCCAGCAGCTCGCCGCAATCGAGCGCCGTGGCCGAAGCGCTGTCCAGCAGACTGGCGGTGTAGAGCAGGGCATCTTCGAAGCTCAGGTCTTCGTTGACGGCGTGGACGCCTTGGGTGGGCAGGTAATGGTCGATGGCGCGGTTGAAGGCGGCGCGGTCTTTGACGGGGTCGTGGGGTGGGTCGGGTAGGGCTTTGGTCATGGTGAAACTCCATATGGTTTGGAGCTGACACCCATCGCGACTAAACGAGGGTGGCGGCTGTACGCAGGTTAGTCGACCGGCCATATGGAAAACCGGCGCACCCGAAGGTGCCCTACGCACAGCCACCATAAAACTTCATGGGGGACCATGCGCCATATGAAAACCGGGCGACTAAACCCGATCACTGATTTGGCAGTGACGGACCGCAGACTAGCCATCGATTCCAACAGGCACAAGGCGGCAGGGATTGTCTAGGAAACGTCCTGCAATTTAAAGCGACCCGGCTTGCTGGCCCTTTAAAAACCATGACCAAATGCCACTAACCCCAATGAAATGCGGTCCCTGTGGGAGGGGGCTTGCTCCCGATAGCGGTGGTTCAGGCGCTCATGCAGTGACTGCCACTGCGCCATCGGGAGCAAGCCCCCTCCCACATGGGAGAGCGGGTTCAGCGCCGACCCGCCCGCGTACTCACATCCACCCACACCGCCAGCACCAAAATGCTGCCCTTGACGATCATCTGCCAGTAACTGTCCACGTCCAGCATCGACATGCCGTTATCCAGGCTGGTAATCACCAACGCGCCGAGCAGTGCCCCATACACCGTGCCCGAGCCGCCGCGCATGGAGGTGCCGCCGATAAAGCAGGCGGCGATGGCGTCGAGTTCGCCCATGTTGCCCGCCGACGGTGAACCGGCGGCGAGGCGGGCGGTGTTGACCAGGCCGGCGAGGGCGCACATCACGCCCATGATGCCGAAGATCCACAGTTTCACCGCCTGCACGTTGATGCCTGACAGGCGTGTGGCTTCCATGTTGCTGCCCACCGCATACACGCGGCGGCCGAACACGGTCTGGCTGGTGACGTAGCTGAACACCCCGAGCAGCACCAGCAACAGCAGCACCGGTACGGGGATGCCGTCGTAGCGGTTGAGGGTGGTGACGAACCCGGCGAGTACCGCGCCGATCACCACCACGCGCAATACATCGCGCGCCCGTGAATGCGCGGCCAAGCCATGCAGTGCACGGTTGCGCCGTTGTTTCCAGGTGAGAAACAGGGTCAGGGCGAACAGCAAAACACCGAGCCCCACCCCCACGTGATACGGCAAATAGCCCTGGCCCACATACACCAGCGACGGCGACACCGGTGCGATGGTGGTGCCGCCGGTGATGCCCAGCAGAATCCCGCGAAACGCCAGCATGCCGCCCAAGCCGACGATAAACGAGGGAATGCGCAGGTACGCGGTCATGTAGCCGTTGGCCAAACCGATCATCAACCCGCACAGCGCCACCAGGCTCAGGTTGGCCAGCAGCGGCAGGTGATAGACCACGTCCAGAATCGCCGCGAGCCCGCCCAGCAACCCGAGCAGTGAGCCCACTGACAAATCGATCTCGCCGCTGATGATCACCAGCACCATGCCGCAGGCCAGAATCCCGGTGATCGACATCTGCCGCAGCAGGTTGGACAGGTTGCGCGGGGTGACGAAGCCGCCTTCGGTCTGCCAGCTGAAAAACAACCAGATGACCGCCACGGCGATGACCAGGGCGAGCATTTTGTAGCGGGTAAACAGCTGTTTGAGCTGATTCATCTAAGCGGTCTTCCGATCATTATTATTTTGGCTGAGCGCGGCGGCGAGCACCTGTTCCTGGGTGAGCCCTTCGTTGATGAAATCGCCGCGCAACTGGCCGTCGCCGATCACCAGCACGCGGTTGGACACGCCGAGCACTTCGGCCAGTTCCGAGGAGACCATGATGATCGCCACGCCTTCGGCTGCCAGCGCACCCATCAGCTTGTAGATCTCGTACTTGGCGCCCACGTCCACGCCGCGCGTCGGCTCATCGAGGATCAGCACCTTGGGCTTGGCCATGAGCATTTTCGCCAGCACGGCCTTTTGCTGATTGCCGCCGGACAGGCTGGTGATCGGCAGGAACGGGCTGGCGGTCTTGAGGTGCATGCGCGCGATCTGCCGGTCGATGCTGCCCAGCTCGGCTTCGGCATCGATGCGGGTCAGGTGGGCAAAGGTGTCGAGTACCGCCAGGGTGATGTTCTGGCCCACGCCCAGGTCGGGAATGATGCCCTGGCGCTTGCGGTCCTCGGGCACCATGCACAGCCCGGCGCGGATGGATTTGAGCGGCGTGCGCGTGTCGATCACCTGGCCGTCGAGCCAGACTTCGGCGCTGTAGCGACCGGGGTAGGCGCCGAACAAGGCCGAGACCAGTTCGGTGCGTCCGGCGCCGACCAGTCCGGCAATGCCGAGGATTTCCCCGCGTTTGAGCACGAAGGAGATGTCGTCCACGCGTTTGCGCCGGGGGTTGTCGACGTCGTAGCAGGTGACGTGGCGCGCTTCGAACAGCACCTCGCCGATGTCGTGGGGCTCGGTGGGGTAGAGGTTGCTCATTTCGCGCCCGACCATCTGCGTGATGATCTGCGGGATGTCCATGTCGGCCATGGCGGTGGTTGCGATGTGTTGGCCGTCGCGGATCACGGTGATGGTGTCGCACACCGCCGCCACTTCATCGAGCTTGTGGGAGATGTACACGCAGGCCACGCCCTTGGCCTTGAGGTCACGGATGATGTCGAGCAGTACCTCGATTTCCGAGCGGGTCAGGGCCGAGGAGGGTTCGTCGAGGATCAGCAGGCGTGCCTGTTTATTCAGGGCCTTGGCGATTTCCACCAGTTGCTGGTAACCGCCGCCGTACTGCGACACCGGCAGCGCGACGTTCATGTCCGGCACTTTGAGTTCACGCATCAGTGCTTCGGCGCGGTGGATCATCGCCGGGTAGTTCATGCGCCCGCCGGGCAGGGTCAGTTCGTGGCCCATGAAGATGTTTTCGGCCACCGACAGGTCCGGTACCAGGGTCAGTTCCTGGTGAATGATGACGATGCCGGCGGCCTCGGTATCGCTGATCGACTGGGCCTTGAGCGGCTGCCCGTCCCAGAGGATTTCGCCGTCCCAGGTGCCATGGGGATAGACCGCCGACAGCACTTTCATCAAGGTGGATTTACCGGCACCGTTCTCGCCGCACAGGCCGACACATTCCCCCGGCCGCACCTTGATATCGATGCCATTGAGCGCGTTGACACCGCCGAAGCGTTTGACGATGCCGTTCATTTGCAGCAGGTAGTCGGACATGACCATGGCTCACACAAAAGGCCCAAGAAACGCGGTTTTCTGTAGGAGCGAGCTCGCGAAGAACCCACAGGCAACGCATACATCCAGGATGCCCGCGTCACCATTGACGTTTTTCGCGGGCAAGCCCGCTCCTACAGGCCGATCTGCTCTTTGGTGTAGAAGCCGTCTTTCTCGAGCAGGTCGATATTGGCCTTGGTCAATGGAGTTGGGGTGAGCAGGATGGTGTCGACTTTCTTGCTGCCGTTGTCGTATTGCGAGCTGTAGGTGGGTTTTTCATTGCGCGCCAGTTGCACCGAGAGCTTGGCGGCTTCCGAGGCGATCAGCTTGAGCGGCTTGTACACGGTCATGGTCTGGGTACCGTCGAGCACGCGCTTGACGGCGGCGAGGTCGGCGTCTTGCCCGGAGATCGGCACCTTGCCCGCCAGCTTCTGCGCGGCCAGGGCCTGGATCGCACCGCCGGCGGTGGCGTCGTTGGAGGCGACGATGGCGTCGATTTTGTTGTCGTTCCGGGTCAGGGCGTTTTCGACGATGCTCAGGGCTTCGGTGGGGTTCCATTCCTTGACCCACTGCTGGCCGACAATCTTGATATCGCCCTTGTCGATGGCCGGTTGCAGCACCTTCATCTGGCCTTCGCGCAGGACCTTGGCGTTGTTGTCGGTGGGCGCGCCGCCGAGCAGGAAGTAGTTGCCCTTGGGCGCCGCTTGCAGCACGCCGCTGGCCTGCATCTCGCCGACTTTTTCGTTATCGAAGGAGATATACGCGTCGATGTCGGCATTGAGGATCAGCCGGTCATAGGACACCACCTTGATCCCGGCCTTCTTGGCTTCGGCGACGGCGTTGGTCAGTACGGTGGCGTTGAACGGCACGATGACGATCACATCGACGCCACGGGAGATGAGGTTTTCGATCTGGGAAATCTGCTTCTGTTCGTTGGCATCGGCGGACTGCACGAAGACTTTGGCATCGAGTTTCTCCGCCGCCGCGACGAAGTAGTCACGGTCGCGGGACCAGCGTTCCAGGCGCAGGTCGTCGATGGAAAAGCCGATTTTCGGATGGGCCGGATCGGCCATCACCGGCAGGGCGAGCAGGGCCAGGGCAGTGGCGAGCAGGGTGCGTTTGCATGTGTTCATGGTGGTGCGTCCTTTTATTGTTGTTGGAAAGACACAGCGTGGTGCGGTTGAAACTGTAGAGCGTCCCTCGACGCCCTGTGCGCAGATTTGTCGCGCAAATGTCACCGCCGCGACGTCTTGTAGGAGCGAGCTTGCTCGCGAAGAACGTGAATTCGACACGTTTATCCAGGAAGCCCGCGTCATCGTTGACGATTTTCGCGAGCAAGCTTGCTCCTACAGAAGGGCTGCGTGGTCAGGTGTAGATGAACCGGTTCACGATGCCTTCCAGCATCTCTTGCCGGCCACTCACCGCCTGCGGGTTCAGCTCATGGGCGAACGCATGTTCGGCCAGGGATTGCAGGCTGAATTCGCCCGCCAGTACCGCCTGGCCCAACGGTTGCTGCCAGCCGGCATAGCGCTGGTCCTTGAACTGCTGCAACCGATCGTTCTGCACCATCGCCGCCGCGCGTTCCAGCGCCAGCGCCAGGGTGTCCATGGCGGCGACATGCCCGTGGAACAGGTCGATCTCGTCCAGGCTCTGGCGGCGTACCTTGGAATCGAAGTTATAGCCGCCATTCTTGAACCCGCCAGCCTTGAGGATTTCATAGGTGGCCAGGGTCATTTCCTCGACGCTGTTGGGGAACTGGTCGGTGTCCCAGCCGTTCTGCGGGTCGCCGCGGTTGGCGTCGATGCTGCCGAAGATGCCCAGGGACACGGCGGTGGCGATCTCATGATGAAAGCTGTGCCCGGCCAGGGTCGCGTGGTTGGCCTCGATGTTCACCTTGATCTCGTGTTCCAGGCCGTACTCATGCAGAAAGCCGAACACCGTGGCGCTGTCGTAATCGTATTGGTGCTTGGTTGGCTCCTGGGGCTTGGGTTCGATCAGCAGGTCGCCCTTGAAGCCGATCTTGTGCTTGTGCTCCACCACCATGCGCATAAAGCGCCCGAGCTGTTCGCGCTCGCGCTTGAGGTCGGTATTGAGCAGGGTTTCATAGCCCTCGCGACCGCCCCACAGCACATAGTTGGCGCCTTTGAGCCGCAGCGTGGCGTTCATCGCGCTGCACACCTGGGCGGCGGCGTAGGCGAACACCTCCGGGTCCGGGTTGCTCGCGGCGCCGGCGGCATAGCGCGGGTTGCTGAAGCAATTGGCGGTACCCCACAGCAGTTTGACGCCGGTCTGTTCCTGGTGACGTTCGAGGTGATCGACCATCTGCGCGAAGTGGTTGCGGTATTCCTTGAGCGAGCTGCCTTCGGGTGCCACGTCGGTGTCGTGAAAGCTGTAGTAATCGATACCCAGCTTGGAGAAAAACTCAAAGGCCGCCTGCGCCTTGCCGATGGCCAGGTCCATCGGCTCGCCGCTGCGCTGCCACGGGCGCTTGAAGGTGCCCATGCCAAACATGTCCGCCCCTGGCCAGACGAAGGTGTGCCAATAACAGGCGGCCATGCGCAGGTGCTCGCGCATCGGTTTGCCGAGGATCAGTTTATTGGCGTCGTAGTGGCGAAAGGCGAGCGGGGCGTCGCTGGTGGGGCCTTCGAAGCGGACCTTCTCGACACCGGGGAAGTACGTCATGGCGTGTTCCTTATTGTTCTTGGCGGTGTCTGGATACTAGCAACGGCGCTTGGCTTGCCGATTATGAAAATCACCAAGGTGTAGTGCGATTTTGAGTCATGGGTACTGGTCGGCGCGTTGTGGGTATTTCTGTAATCAGACGCTTACCTTATTTGCGGAAGCGTCCGACTTTACGCCCAGTAATTGCCTCTTCAGAGTTCGGCTCGCCAGTCAGTTTGACGGTGTGGCGCAATGTCCCATTGGATAAGGATTCTGAAATGAGCATCGGTTATTTCGTTGGTCTGGGTGACAAAACGACGTGCGGGGGGGAGGTGCTGGACGGCGATAGCAGCGTCAACCTGTATGGCCTCCTTCATGCCTGCGAGGGGGACCGCGTCACGTGTGGAAGGAACGGAGAAACGTATCGCATCGTTGGCGGTGTTTCACATATCAACAGCCGTGGCAGGCGTATGGCCGGCACGCTGGACAGTTTCAGCGGTTGCCCTTGCCAAGCTACATTCATTCCCTCGGTTCACACCGCTACTTACAGCAACAAGGGCTATGAAGCGCCAGCCACGAGTCGCCCGATCGCGTCGCAACCGTCGGCCTATGGCCCTTCGCCCGCTTCGGCCGCCTCTGCCGTTAACGGGCTGACGGGCGAGGAGCCCGGTTTCTATATCGTGCCCAACAGCATGAGCCGCGAGGCATTGGAGAGCCTGCTTTTCCCCGTGCCTGATCCTGCTGTAATGAGGAAATTTCAGGCCCTCAACCCTAAGACCAGCAACGTCAAAGCTGGCTCGATGATCGTACTCAGTGATCCAAACAACACCTCCTGTACCTATCAGGAAGCGCAGCTTATGCAGGCTGCTCAACAGGTTGAAGCAGCCCTTGATCCTCTTACGCCGGACGAGGCCGACTTCCTGTACCGACACGGTGCAGAAATCGCCAGTTTTATCGGCCATACCTCAAGCTGGCTGGGCGTCAGTGCGGTGGTGATGGAAAGGCATTTGAGCAATCTGCGCGATACCCTTCAGGCTATTGAGCGTTTGCATCAGCAAAGTTATCGCCAACACGGCCATCTCCAATCGCCACAGTTCTTTGCCGATCGCCAGCAGCTACTTAAACAGCTGGACGCGCACTTGCTGAATTCCACGCGCTTGCGCGGCCAGACAACCTTGGGTGATCACCCGAAGTTGAAAACGGCTTTGGGTATTTCCAGTCGGAGTTTGGTGCATCACTGGGACAAGGCGGGTGGGCCGGGGCAGATGCCGGGGTATGCGGCTCATGTCGAGACGGTCAGTCGTGCCACGAAGTATATGAAGACAGGTGGTTACATCGGTATTGGCCTTGGCGGTGTGTCTTCGTTGCTAGCTATTCAGCAGGTGTGTAATGGCGACTCTGGGGAGGCTTGCAAGAGGATCAAGTTTACGGAAGCGGGGAAGTTCGGCTTATCCACCGCTCTTGGGGCTTTTAGCGGGTGGGCAGCGGGTGCTGCCAGTGCTCCCGTCTGCCTGGGAATTGGCGTAGCGACAGGTGGTATTGGAGGTGTTGTCTGTGTTGCGGCCTTAGTCGGAGCCGGAGCTTGGGCGGGGACTACTGCCGGTGGTATAGGGGGTGAATACATAGGCGAAATGATTTACGAGGCTATACAACCATGACCAGCATCGATACCTGGCCAAGGTGGGTGGCGATCATTATCACGGGAGGGCCCGGTCTGCTCTCCGTAATGGGTATTGCCTACAGCCTGTACATGACCCATCGTCATTTGGAGGCTATCAAGGAAGCCTTAAAAAACAGTCGCTACATTTATATTTGGGGAAGTAGTTTGGGCAAGCGAGGCTTGATTTGGTCCCTGCTGGAAATGGCAAAAATTGCTGGAATGGTGGTGTGGCCGAAGGCCTCTATTCTAAGTGGAGAGCTGGACCCAATGGACCTTCAACATTTCCCCCTTTACTTGAAACGACACCTGATCACCCTTACGACGATGGCCTTCACAGCCCTAATTTGGGGAATAGTTGCAGCCTTGCTGGTGAAATATAGGTAGTTTAAGCGGGCCTCACCCGAGGCCCGTTATCCTGAACAGTCAAGCATCTCCGTACCCGTCTGCACCGACCGGCCCCAGGACAAAAACAATGAAAACCCTACCGCCTGTCCACCGCATTGCCCTGTTGTTCAACGGCAGCAAAATCTACGATCGCGGCATTATTGCCGGCATCGGCAATTACCTGAGTAGCACCCGCGCGTCCTGGGATTTGTTCTTGGAGGAAGATTTCCTGTGTCGCCTCAAAGGCATCGAACGTTGGCAGGGCGATGGCATCATTGCTGACTTCGACGACCCGCTGATCGGCGAGGCGCTGGCCGGTAGCAAGCTGCCGGTGGTGGCGGTGGGCGGCTCTTATGCGGATGCGGGCGCCTATCCCCAGGGCATCCCCTACGTGGCCACCGACAACCATGCCTTGATGAAGCTGGCGTATGAGCATTTGATCGAGGCCGGCCTGACCCGTTTTGCCTGTTTCAGCCTGCCGCCGGCCCAGGCCAATCGCTGGGCCCAAGAGCGCGAAAAGGCCTTCAAGCACCTGTTGCAACGCGACGGATTGCCCGTGGAGGTGTATCGCGGCCTGGGCACCAGCGCGCCGTTGTGGGACAGCGCGGTGGAGCAGCAGATCGCCTGGCTGCACAGCCTGCCCAAGCCCATCGGCATCATCGCCGTCACCGACGCCCGTGCCCGGCAATTGCTGCAGGCCTGCCTCACCGCCGGGATTGCGGTGCCGGAAGAAGTGGCGCTGATCGGCATCGACAATGACCCGCTGACCCGCACCCTCACGCGGGTGCCGTTGAGCTCGGTGATCCAGGGCACGGAAACCATGGGCCGCACCGCCGCCGCGCTGCTGCATCAGATGCTGCACGGCAAACCCTGCGCCGGCACGCAGATCCTAGTGCCGCCGGATGCAATCAATGTGCAGGCTTCCAGCCTGCATCAACCCTTGGGCAATCCCTATGTGATGCAGGCGCTGCTGTTTATCCGCCAGTACGCCTGCCAGGG
Source organism: Pseudomonas extremaustralis (assembly GCF_900102035.1). Lineage (NCBI taxonomy): Bacteria > Pseudomonadati > Pseudomonadota > Gammaproteobacteria > Pseudomonadales > Pseudomonadaceae > Pseudomonas > Pseudomonas extremaustralis. The sequence continues at coordinate 2,391,304 of NZ_LT629689.1, read as the reverse complement.
CATCAAGACAGCCCAGGTGGCGGCTTATGTCGGCGTGTCGCGCTCATCCCTGGAATCTCACTTTCGCAAGGAGCGCGGGTGCAGCGTGCATGACGAGATCCTGCGCTTCAAACTCGCCGCCGCCGCCAAGGGCCTGGAAAACCATGCCCTGGCGATTGCCGAGGTGGCGCAGCAGTGCGGCTTCACGTCGGCGCAGTACCTGCATACGGTGTTCCGCCGCGAATTTGGTTGTACGCCGCGGGAATACCAGCAAGGCGTGGTCTAGAACACCGCCTTGACCTGCAACCCCAGCACCAGCGCATTGTCGATGTCCTGCCCGGAAAACGCCCCCGGCTCGATGATGTATTGCACATCTGGGCGCAGGTTCAGCCAGGGCGTGGCCTGGTAGCCGTAGCTGAGTTCGATCAACTGTTCGGCATTGCTCAGGTTGGGATAGTCCGCCCCGGCGTTGAACGCGGCCAGTTCCTGCACATCGCGGCTGCGTGGGTTCTGCACGGCGCGGCCGTAACCCAGGGCGAGGGTGTCCCGTGGTCGGCCTTCGAGCGGTTTGTACAGCACCATGCCGGCGCCATACCACTTGCTGAACGGCGAAGCGGCCTCGCTTGCGGCGGAGTATTGGCCGAAGGCGTGCAGCACACGACCTGCCGACGCGCTGGACGCCCAGACCGCCTGGTCGATCAGCAGGTAGTGGCCGCCGCGTCCGCTGACCTTCTCGTTGCTGCCGATGCGTTTGGCGTCGGAGCTGTCGTAGTAATAGCCCAGCTTGTATTCACCCGGCAGTGTGCCGGCCTGTTTGTACACCAGCTCGATGGGGACCACGGTGCCGGTGGTGTGCTTGGGGCTTAGCTTCCAGGCGCGACTGGAGTTGCCATTGCTCTCCGGGTCCACGTTGAAGGCCGCCACGCGCAGTTGCCAGGACGGCGAAAAGTCGTATTTCACCCGCGCGCCCAGCCGCGCATTCGGGTAGTTGGTCCAGCCGCTGCCGCCGGACATGTTCAGCGGATGCCCGCAGAAACCGGCGTTCATGAAGTTGCACAGGATGCCGCTGTCGAGGCCGCCAAGGTCATTGCCCATGGCCATGTAGCCGAGCTTGAGGTTCAGCGCGGGGGTGAACAGCGTGCGCTCGTAGCTCAATTCGGTGAGGCGGGTGTAGATGCCACCGTAGTTTTCCTGGATCGGCAGGCGGTTGCCCACCAAGTCTTCGGAGGCGCTGTTGCCGCGTCGGTCGTTGATGGTCAGCTGGATACGGTCGCCGTTGTTCAGGCCATACAGCTTGCCCAGGTCGAACTGTACGCCGAGCTTGATGTTTTGCGAGTAGCGCGCCGAACGGTGCTGGCCGCCGTGGGCGTTGTAGGCGGTTTCGCCGCTGTAGTCGCCGGTGAAGCGTAGGCCTTGGTCGTCGAGCGCGCGGCGCAGGCCGCCCCAGTCGCCGGTCAAGGTGGTGTCGTCGGCGTAGGCGGGCAGGGCGACGCCGAAAGCCAGGCCCAACAGCAGGCGTCCAACGAGGCTGTTGGGGAAACAGTGAGCAGCAGGGTTCATGCGGGGTCTTCCAAAAAACGCAACGCGCGGTACGGGGGTACCGCGCGCAGGGAGAGGTTATGGCAGGGCGTAGGCGATCACGTAGTCGCCACGGTCGGTGGACTGACGCGCACCGCCGGCGGTGATGACGATGTACTGCTTGCCGGTTTTCGGCGACACGTAGGTCATCGGGCCACCCTGGCTGCCGACGGGCAGGCGGGCTTTCCAGATTTCTTCGCCGTTGCCGCTGTTGAAGGCGCGCAGGTAGAAGTCCTGGGTGCCGGCGATAAAGATCAGGCCGCCCTGGGTCGACAGGGTGCCGCCGAGGGTTGGCAGGCCGATCTTGATCGGCAGGTGCATGCGGATGCCCAGGGGGCCGGTGTCTTCCACGGTACCGACCGGCACTTGCCAGGCGATCTGCTGGGTTTTCATGTCGATGGCGGTGAGGGTGCCGAACGGCGGCGCCTGGCACGGAATGCCGGCCACCGACAGGAAGCGGTTTTTGTTCACCGCATACGGCGTGCCCTTGAGCGGCACCGCGCCCATGCCGGTGTTCAGCGCTTCGCCACCGGACGTGGCCTGGGCCTTGTTCTGCGAGGGAATCATCTGGATCCACAGGCCAAGGCGCATGTCGTTGACGAAGATAAAACCGTGCACCGGGTCAGTGGAAAGACTGCCCCAGTTCATGCCGCCCAGGGAGCCGGGGAAACTCAGGGATTTGTCGGTACCCGGCGCGGTGTAGAGACCGTCGTAGCGCATGCCTTTGAAGTCGATGCGGCATAGCAACTGGTCGTATGGCGTGGCACCCCACATGTCCGATTCGGTCAGGGTCTGCGCGCCGATCTGCGGCATGCCCACGGATCTTGGCTGGGTTGGCGAGTAGGGTTCGTTGGGGATGTTGGCGGCCTTGACCGGGACTTCCTTGACGTCAGTGAGCGGCTGGCCGGTGGCGCGGTCGAGCACGTAGATCTGCCCGGCCTTGGTGCCGATCACCAGCGCCGCGACGGCCTTGTCGCTGCCCGGTGGGGTGAAGTCGATCAGGCTCGGTTGCATCGGCAGGTCGAAGTCCCACAGGTCGTTGTGGACCGTCTGGTAGACCCATTTTTCCGCACCGGTGGAGGCGTCCAGCGCCAGTACGGAGGCGCCGTATTTGTGGTTGAGCTGGGTGCGTTCCACGCCATAGATGTCGGTGGACGAGCTGCCCATCGGCAGGAAAACCGTGTTCATCAGCGGGTCGTAGGACATCGGCGCCCAGCTGTTGGGCGTGCTGCGCACATAGGTGCTGCCGTCCGCCGGGGCTTTTTTGTCATCCGGGTTGCCGGGGTCGAAGGCCCAGCGCATCTGCCCGCTGATCACGTCGAAGCCACGGATCACGCCGCCGGGCATGTCGGTCTGGACGTTATCGGCGACGCGACCGCCGACAACCACGGTGGTGCCGGCGATCAGCGGGGCGGAGGAGAGTTGGTAGTAGCTGTCCGGGACGTCACCCAGGCCGGCTTTCAGATCCACCTGGCCGTGGGTGCCGAAGTCTTCGCAGAATTTGCCGGTGTCGGCATCCACTGCGATCAGGCGTGCATCGATGGTGTTGGTCAGCAAGCGCCGTTGGCACTGCGCACCAGCGGGCACGCTGGCGGCGATGATCGGTGAGCTGTTCGGTCGGGTCGGCTGGGTGATCGGCGCGGTGGCGTCGAAATACGCCATGCCCCGGCAACGCTGCCAAACCGCCGACTTGGCGTTGATGTTGTTCTTCCACAACTCTTTGCCGGTGTTGGCGTCGAGGGCGATCAGGTTGTTATGGGGCGTGCAGATAAACACCTTGTTGCCGATCTGCAGGGGCGTGAGTTGGTCTTCGGCGCCGTTGCCGTCGCTGAGGGCTACGTCGCCGGTATGGTAGGTCCACGCTACCTTGAGTTTGTCGACGTTGGCGCGATTGATCTGGTCCAGCGCGGCGAAACGGCTACCGCCTTCGGTGTTGCCGTAGTGGGCCCAGTCTTTCTGCGCATCGGCCGCTGCCACCGGCGTGATGCCAGGGCCGTTGCCGGTTGGCGCGACGCTGGGGTGAGCGACGAACATATTGCCTGCCGCCACCGCCACGCCCACTGCCAATACCGCAGCGACGCCATAGGCACCGCGCGCGGGCTTGCCGGCCAGCAGCGGATACACCAGCGCCACTACCAGACCAATCACCGCGAACATGAACAGCCGCGAAAACAGCGGCCAGAACACCAGCCCCACATCCGCCACCGCCCAAATGGCCGTGCCCGCCAGGAACGCCGCGAACAGCCACGCCCCCGCAGTGTTGCGCCGGGCAATCAGCAGGCCGGCCAGCGCCATGGCCACGCCGCCGATCAGGAAGTACCAAGAACCGCCCAGGCTGACCAGTCTGACGCCGCCAACGGCCAGCGCGAGGCCGAGCAGGGCGATGATGACGCCCAGGCCCAGCAGGAGGAATCTTGAGGCGCCAGTGGCGCGCGATGCTCGTTTCATATCGACAGGACTCGAAGGTGAGAGGGCAAAGACGCGATTTTAGCAACATAAGTAACCGGTTAGTACATTTTGATCGGCAATAGATTCTTACCGATACAGTGAAAATCGCGGACAGCAAAAAGCCGCTTGCCCGGTGAACAGGCAAGCGGCTTCTTTTCAGGCGCGATCAACGAAACGCGGGCACGACCTGTTCGATAAACAACGCCAGGGATTTTTTCTTCTCGGCATGGGGCAGGCTGTTGTCGCACCAGAAGCTGAACTCATCCACGCCCAGTTCCTGGTAGTACTTGATGCGCGGGATGATTTCTGCGGCGGTGCCGATCATCGCGGTCTTGTGCAGGCTGTCCAGTTCGAACTCCGGGCGGCCGGCGAATTTTTCTTCCGGGCTTGGCGCCAGGAAGCCATTGACCGGCACTTCCTTGTTGCCGAACCAGGCGTCGAAGGTGCGATAGAACTTGGAGATCGCCTTGGCCCCAACTTTCCAGCCTTCGGGGTCGTCGACGGCGTGCACGTGGGTGTGGCGCAGCACCATCAGTTGCGGGCGCGGCACGCCGGGGTTGTTGTCCAGGGCGGTCTGGAATTTGTTTTTCAGGTCCAGGACTTCTTCGTCGCCCTTCATCAGCGGCGTGACCATTACGTTGCAGCCGTTGGCCACCGCGAAGTTGTGGGAGTCCGGGTCGCGGGCGGCGATCCACATCGGCGGGTTGGGTTTCTGTACGGGCTTGGGCACGCTGGTGGAGGTGGGGAATTTCCAGATGTCGCCGTCATGGGCGTAGTCGCCTTGCCACAATGCGCGCACCACCGGGACCATCTCGCGCAGCGCCTGGCCGCCGCTGGCCGCGGGCATGCCGCCGGCCATGCGGTCGAATTCCACCTGGTAGGCGCCACGGGCCAGGCCGACTTCCATGCGGCCGTTGCTGATCACGTCGAGCAAGGCGCATTCGCCCGCCACCCGCAGTGGGTGCCAGAACGGCGCGATGATGGTGCCGGCGCCCAGGTGGATCGTGGTGGTCTTGGCCGCGAGGTAAGCCAGCAACGGCATCGGGCTTGGCGAGATGGTGTATTCCATGGCGTGGTGTTCGCCAATCCATACGGTGCTGAAGCCACCGGCTTCGGCCATCAGGGTCAATTCGGTCAAGTCTTCGAACAACTGGCGGTGGCTGATGCTCTCGTCCCAACGTTCCATGTGTACGAACAGGGAAAACTTCATGACGCTTACCTCGGATCTATTGTGATCGGCCGGTCGACCGCGGGCCCTTAAGTGCTCACGCCGTTGTGAAGCTTGCTGGTAATGACAGCTGTTCGGCGGATTGATTGTTGGTATACCATAATATGGAATATCCGCAAAACTTTTCTCTCCAACGGTTACACCCTCACCTGACAAGGAAGGCGAGTCCGATGAACATAAAACAAAAATTGATCCTGGCCTTTGCAGCGATCGCCAGCCTACCGGTGATTCTGGTGGCGGTGTTGATCATCCTCAACGTGCGCCATGAGGCCCGGGACAGTTTTATCGACAGCAGCGGGCGCGAGATCCGCCAGGTCGACAATGCCATGCAGCTGTTTTTCGAAGGCATCAGCCAGAACGTCGCCTATCTGGCTGCGCACCCGCAGTTGCAGGCGATCGATGCCGATGTGAAACGTTACCTGAGCGGCGATGCCGCGCAAATCGCCCCCGGCGCGCGCGACCAGCAATTGTTCGCGCTGTTCGAGGGCCTGGCCAAGAGTCATTCGGCCTACACCTACCTGTCCCTGGGCACCGAAGACGGCGGCTACGTGTTCTGGCCCGGCGACCCCAAGCTGGCCAACTACGATCCGCGCACGCGGCCCTGGTACAAGACGGCCATGGCGCAACCGGGCAAGACCCTGCGCACCGAAGCCTATTACTGGGCCGCTGACAATGTGGTGCTGGTCAGCACCGTGCAGAGCTTCAACGACCGCCAGGGCAAGGCGAGCGGGGTGGTGAACATCGACGTGTCGCTCAAGCAGCTCACCGATCTGGTCAAGCAGATCAAGCTCGGCGAAAGCGGCTACCTGATGCTGATGGAAGCCAACAACACCGTGCTGGTGGACCCGAGCGACCCCTCCCACAACTTTAAGAAGCTCGGCGAGTTGGGCGACGGCTATCGGCAGTTGAGCGAAGCCGGCCAAGGCCTGGTGCAAGTGGAACTGGGCGGCGAGCGCTACATGGCGCTGGTGTGGCCGTCCGAGGCCTTGGGCTGGCGGTTTGTCGGGCTGGTGCGCGAGAGCGAGGTGATGGCCGGCGCGGCACGCCTGACTTGGCTGATTGCAGCCATCGCGTTGGTGTGTGGCGTGTTGTTTGCGGTGGCGGGCGCCGGGTTTGCCGGGCTGATCGTCAAACCGATCCGCGGCGTGGCCAGCGGCCTGGAAGGCATCGCCCAGGGCGAGGGCGACCTGACCGCACGCCTGGAGGTGAAAGGCCGCGATGAGACGGCGCAACTGGCCGGCTGGTTCAACCAGTTCCTCGAAGCGATTCGCACCCTGATCCAGCGCATCGGCGAGGCGGCCGGGCAGATCCACAGCAGCTCCGCCAGTGCCACCGAAGTCTCGGTGGAAATGGCCGACGTCGCCGAGCGCCAGCGCGAAGCGGTGGACATGGTCTCCACGGCGTTCCATGAAATGGTCGCCACCTCCAACGAAGTCGCGCGCTCCTGCAGCCAGGCCGCCGACTCGGCTGACAATGGCCAGCGCCAGGCCCGCACCGGTCAGCAGCAGATCGACGCGGCGGTGAGCAGTGTGGGGCGCTTGAGCGAAGAAATCGGCCATTCCGCCGAGGCCATGGAGCAACTGGAAAAGGACAGCAATGACATCCAGTCGATCCTCGGCACCATCCGCTCCATCGCCGAGCAGACCAACCTGCTGGCGCTGAACGCCGCCATCGAAGCCGCCCGTGCCGGTGAGCAGGGCCGTGGCTTTGCCGTGGTGGCGGACGAGGTGCGCGCCCTGGCCAAGCGCACGTCGGATTCCACCGGCGAAATCGACGGGCTGCTCGGCAACCTGGCGCGGCGCACGCACCAGATGGGCAAGCAGATGCATGCCAGCCTGGAGGTGTCCCAGGAAACGGTGGTGTCAATCAATGACGCCCGCGCAAGCTTCGGCTTGATCCGTGAGTCGGTGGACGTGATCCGCGACATGAACACGCAAATCGCCACCGCCGCCGAAGAACAGCACCAGGTGGCCGAAGACATCAACCGGCATATCAGCCAGATTCACGGGGATGCGCAGTTGGTGGCGAGCCTGGCCGACGCCACGCGCGGGGATGCGCAGCAATTGACGGCGTTGTCGCAGACGTTGAATCAACTGGTCAGCCGCTTCCGCACCTGACCTTGTGGGAGGGGGCTTGCCCCCTCCCACATGATTGGCTGTGTGGCCTAGGCCGGCATGGGCAATGCGCCCATCTTGCCGTGGCAATACACCAGTGGCCCGGCGTTCTGCTGGGGCACGATCAGGTTCTTCACCGAGCCGACCATGATCGCGTGGTCGCCGCCTTCGTATTCGCGCCACAACTCGCACTCGATCACCGCCGTGGCATTGGCCAGGATCGGGTTGCCCAACTCGCTCAACGTCCATTCGATGCCTTGGGCCTTGTCCTTGCCTTTGCGCGCGAAGGCATAGGCTTCGGTTTGCTGCCCACCGGACAGGACGTGGATGGCAAAGCGTTTGTTCTTGATCAGCACCGGGTACGAGTCCGAACTGTAGTTGGGGCAGAACAGCACCAGCGCCGGGTCCATCGACAATGAACTGAAGGCGCTGGCGGTCAGCCCGACGATTTGCCCGTCGTCATCGAGGGTGGTGATCACAGTGACCCCGGACGGAAACGAACCCATCACTTGTTTGTAGATAGCGGCGTCGATCATGGGGCGGTCCTCTTGGGGCGGTAGCGTGGTTTTTATAGGTTTGTAGGTCTGATGGTATACCGTAATACAAACCTTGCAACTGCTTTTTCAGTGGCCCGATGAACGTCAATCCAGGGTCTTTCAATCAATAAATACGGGGATTATGCGGAGAAATGGCAATGTGCCATGTGGCACAATACCGGATCAGATGAGCGCCAGGATTACGGATCAGTCTTGTGAAAATGTTGGAATACCATAATATGGTGTTCATCTGAGGGGCCGTCGTAGAGCGCCCCCGGTGTGGCGTCAAACAACTATAAGATCAGACAAACTCGAGTTCATTTCCATGCCCCAGATGTCCCGGCAAGACCCCCTGATCGAACATCACACGGTCGATTACGTCCCCCTCGCAGAGCGCCATGGAAAGGCCCGCGACCTGTTCACCTTATGGTTCAGCACCAACATCGCACCGCTGCCCATCGTCACCGGCGCCATGGTGGCCCAGGTGTTCCATCTCAACCTGGCGTGGGGGTTGTTGGCGATTGTCCTCGGGCACTCGCTCGGCGGCATCGTGATAGCCCTCGCTTCGGCCCAGGGCCCGCGCATGGGCATTCCGCAGATGGTCCAGAGCAGGGGCCAGTTCGGCCGCTATGGCGCGCTGCTGATCGTGTTCTTCGCAGCGCTGATCTACATCGGCTTTTTCATTTCCAATATCGTCCTGGCCGGCAAGTCCATCGTCGGCATCGTGCCGTCGGTCCCGGTGCCGGCGAGCATCCTGATCGGCGCGCTGAGTGCCACGGCCATCGGCGTGATCGGTTACCGCTTCATCCATACCTTGAACCGCATCGGCACCTGGGTGATGGGCAGCGCGTTGCTTGCTGGTTTTGTCTACATCTTCGCCCACGACCTGCCGGCGGACTTCCTCAGCCGTGGCGGTTTCAACGCGGCGGGCTGGTTGGCCACCGTGTCCCTGGGGGTGATCTGGCAGATCAGCTTTTCGCCCTACACCAGTGATTATTCGCGCTACTTGCCGGCGGACATCGGCATCGCCCGGCCATTCATCGCCACCTACCTGGGGGCGACGCTGGGCACGATTTTGTCCTTCGCGTTTGGCCTGGTCGCGGCACTGGCCACCCCCGAAGGCACCGAAGCCATGCTCGCGGTCAAGCAAGCCACCGGCTGGCTGGGGCCGATCCTGATGGTGCTGTTCCTGCTCAATATCATCAGCCATAACGCTCTGAATCTGTACGGCGCGGTGTTGTCGATCATCACCTCGATCCAAACCTTCGCCAGCCAGTGGACGCCGAGCATCAAGGTGCGCGTGGGGTTGTCGGGTGTGGTTCTTTTCGGTTGCTGCGTGGTGGCGCTGGGCGCGTCCGCGGACTTCATCTCGCAGTTCATCGGGCTGGTGCTTGCGCTGTTGCTGGTGCTGGTGCCGTGGGCGTCGATCAACTTGATCGACTTCTATGTCATCAAGCGCGGGGTGTATGACATTGCCTCGATTTTCCAGGCGGATGGCGGGGTGTATGGGCGTTTCAACGGGCATGCGATCGTGGCGTACTTCATCGGCATCATCGTGCAGTTGCCGTTCGCCAATACCTCCCTGTATGTGGGGCCGTGGGCCAACCTGGTGGACGGCGCGGATTTGTCCTGGCTGGTGGGGTTGGTGGTGACGTGCCCGCTGTATTACTGCCTGGCGACGCGTCAGCGCACACAGGCAGTCAGGGCGGGGCGGTTGGGCTATACCGACTGAACAGGTTTTTCTGGCGAGAGCGCTGCGCTGATCCTGGTTTTGCGCGTCATCGTTAACGCTCCTCGCGGGCAAGCTCCGCTCCTACAGCGACCGCGCTATCTGTAGGAGCGAGCTTGCTCGCGAAAAACCTGAGAGCGCCACGTTGATCCTGGTTTTACGCGTGATCGGCAAGCCCCACCCCACCAAACTCCTCCAACGCATCCCGCAACGCGCCCTCGAAGTATTCCTTCGAGGCGCGGTCCCAGAGGATGTGGAACGCCGGCGCATCCACGCTGCCCGAGTGGATGACGATGGCGTTGAGGCGTGCCACCGATGTCTGCGCTACCGCCCCCGGCTTGAACGCCGGAAAACTGAGATCGACGCCGCACAGCTTGGCCATCACCCGTGCAATCACCGCGCCGCTGAGCAGTACGCAGGCGTGGCTGTCCTGGCGCGGCAGCAGGTAGTTGGCGCGGTGGTCGAGTTCCCAGCGTGCTTCTTCATCGGCGATGCGCTGGCCTTGATCCGCCGGGCTGCCCAGTAGCAGGTATTCGTTCTGTGACAGGCGCGCCACCCAGCCGCCGTCCGCTTGCGCAGTCGCTCGGTTGGGCGCGTCGGGCAGGGTAAAGCCACGGGCGCTGAGGTAATCGGCGCTTTGCGTGCCGCGAAAGCCGACCCGGGGCAGGTCGATCAGGCGGCAGGCCGGCGTGAGCAAATCGTGGGTTTTCAGACTGGTCATGGCTTAACCCTCCTGGCGTTGGTTGGCGGGATCGAAGAACGGCAACTGCACCACCTCGGCCTGGACGACGATGCCGCCCTCGACGCGAATCGGAATGCGTTGCCCCGGTGTGCTCTGGTCGATCCCCGCATAGGCCAGGCCGATGATCCGGCCCAGGCTGGTGGAGTATTCGCACGAGGTGACGTTGCCGCTGATGTCCGGGCCGTTGAGCACCAAGTGGCCTTCCAGCGGTTGCACGCTGCCCTTTGGCAACGTGAAGCCGACCAGTTTGCGTTTGAGCGGTTGGGCTTCGAGGATGTCCACCGAGCGGCGGCCGACGAAGAACGGTTTGTTGCGGCTGACCGCCCAGCCCATGTCGATTTCCGCCGGGTGGGTCATGCCGTCGGTGTCCTGGCTGATGATCACGTGGCCTTTTTCCAGGCGCAGCAGGCGCTGGGTTTCGACGCCGAAGGGGCGAATGTCGAAGGCTTTACCGGCGGCCATCAACGCATCCCACAACGCCAGGCCATGCCGGGCGGCCACGTGGATTTCATACCCCAGCTCGCCGACGAAACCGACCCGCAGCAAGCGCGCCTTGATCCCTGCCACCGTGCCCTGGCGCACACCCAGGTACGGGAAGCCCTCGGCGCTCAGGTCGAGGTCGCTGCACAGCTGTTCCAGCACCTTGCGCGAATCCGGCCCGGCCACGTTCACCGCACAGATCGCGGCGGTGACGTTGGTCACGTCCACATCCAGGCGCCATTGCGCGTTCCACTTGAGCATTTGTTGGTAGATACGGTCGACGCCGCTGGTGGTGGCGGTGACGTAGAAGTGTTTGTCGGCCAGCCGCGCGCACACGCCGTCGTCGATCACCACCCCGTGTTCATTGGTCATCAGCGCATAACGCGAACGACCCACCGGCTGCTTGAGAAACGCGAAGGTGTACATCCGGTTGAGCAGTTCGGCGGCATCCGGGCCGCGCACGTCCAGGCCGCCGAGGGTCGACACATCGATCAGCCCGACCTTGTTGCGCACATGCAGGGCTTCGGCCTGCATACATGCATCGCGGTCCTCGGCCTTGCCGTAATAGGCCGGGCGTTGCCAGATGCCGGCGGGCATCATCTTCGCCCCGGCCTGCACATGCCGCGCATGCATCGGCGTCTGCCGGTAAGGGTCGAAGGCACGCCCGGCGACGTGGGCGAGTTTCTCCGCCACGAACGGCGGCCGTGCGGTGGTGACCCCGGTTTCGCTGATGTTGCGCTGGGTCGCCCAGGCCACCAGGCGTGCGGTCGGCAACGCCGAGTGGCGGCCCTGGGACGGGCCCATGCCCACGGTGGAGTAGCGTTTGACCAACTGCACATCGCGGTAGCCGATGCGGGTGGCGTTGACGATATCCGCCACTTGCAGGTCTTCGTCGAAGTCGACGAAATCCTTGCCCTTGGGGTGTGGAAAGATCGGCCAGTTGAAGTTGACCTGGGCTTCGGCGCGCAGCGCGGTACGCACGACGGCCGGGCTCAAGCCAAGGGCGAGGGCGATGTCGTGGGCAGCGTTGTTCGCGTCCGCCAGCACATTGTCCAACTGGTGCCGACCATGGACCGAACCGGCCACGCTGAGGTTCTGCGGCAGGCCGCTGAGGCTGAATTCCGCACGCGGGTCCTCATAGGCCAGTTTGCCGCCGGCCTGGCACAGCAGTTGGTACACCGGCATATAGCCAGCCGACATGCACAGCAGGTCGCAGTCGATCACCTGCCCGCTGTCGCTGACTTGGCCTTGGCCGGTGATCTGGCGCACATCGACCGCCTTTACATGGCGCATACCTTTTTCGTGCAGGGCCTCGAACACGGTGCTGTTGGTCAGGCAACGGATCTTGCGCTGGGCCAGCGCGCCGGGCAGCGCCTTGTCGGCGCAGGCATGGCGCAGGTCGATGACGGCGGCGACGTCCACGCCCTGGTCATGCAGGTCGAGGGCGGCGAGGTAACCGTCGTCGTTGCCGGTGAGCACCACTGCGCGTTTGCCGGGCTTGACCGCATAGAGTTTCATCAGGCGTTGCGCGGCACTGGTCAGCATCACCCCCGGCAGGTCGTTGTTGCGAAAGATCACCGGTTGGTCGAACGAGCCGCTGCACACCAGGCACTGCTGCGCGCGCACCTTGTACATGCGCTTGCCCTGGATTACCGGCAGGTAGTTGTCGGTGAACCAGGCGTTGCACGTCGCCTCGGTCAGCACCTGGATATTCGTGTGGTGCTGCACCGCGTCGAGCAATTCACGGCGCAAGGTATCGGCGCGGGTCCCGGCGATGTCGAAGCGCGCGTAGGTCAGCGAGCCGCCGAGGACCGGCTGTTGTTCGATCAGCAGCACCTTGGCCCCGGCGTTGGCGGCGGTCAGCGCCGCCTGCAAACCGGCGGGGCCGGCACCGATGACGGCGAGGTCGGTGAACAGGTAGGCCTTGTCGTAGTACTCGGGCTGGAACTTCAGGTCGAGCACGCCCAGGCCGGCCTTTTTGCGGATGATCGGCTCCCAGACTTTCCACATGCCCTTGGGCTTGTAGAACGAGCGGTAATAGAAGCCCACCGGCATGAATTTGGAGAACTTGCCCATATAGGCGTCGCGGTCGTGGTCCAGCGTGCCGTTGACGTTCTGCGCGGTCACCGCCAGGCCGTGGGTCAGCGCGTGGGCATCGGCCAGCACGTTGGGTTCCTGGGGTAACTGCACCAGGCTGTTGGCGTCCTGGCCGGCCATGCTCAGCGGCCCGCGTGGGCGGTGGTATTTGAACGAGCGCGACATCAGAAAGCGCCCATTGGCGAGCAAGGCACTGGCGATGCTGTCGCCCTGCAAGCCCTGGTAGGGCTGGCCATCGAAACTGAACTCGAGCGGTTGATCGCGGTGGATCAGCAGGCCCATGGGGGCGGGGAGGCGGTTCATCCGGCGATCTCCTGGGTGGCGTTGAAGTCGACGCGGTGGGTGAACAGTTCCTTGGGATCGAAGGTGCGCAGGATCTCGTCGGTAACGGTGTGGCGCTCGGCGAGGAACCAGTAGCTGGACGGCGTGTGCATCCACCATTCGCGCACGACGCCGGCGAGATTGTCGGTGTTGAACACATAGTCGGCCCATTCGGCGTCGCTGCAGTTGACCGGATCGGGCATGGGCTTGAGCTCGCCGCCGTAGGTGAACTCGCTGATATTGCGCGGCCCGTTGAGCGGGCAAATCATGATTTTCATAGTCCGCTCTCCATCAGTGACTGGCCGCCGTGGCGCCCATCTCATTGACTTGCTGAAAGGTCGAGAAACGTTCGAGGCCGAAAGGTTTGATCAGCGCCGGCACCTTGCCGCCGCTGGCGACCAGCTCGGCCATGGTCTTGCCGCAGATCGGCGTGGCCTTGAAGCCCCAGGTGCCCCAACCGGCGTCGAGGTAATAATTCTTCACTGGCGACAGGCCCATGATCGGGCTGTAGTCCGGGGTCATGTCGGTGATCCCGGCCCACTGGCGCATCAACTTGGCGTTGGCCAGGAACGGGAACATCTCGATGGCATGGGCCAGCAGGCTTTCCTTGAGGTCCAGGGTCGAGCGCGTGTTGAACAGCGGGTAGGGGTCGGAACCGCCGCCGAACACCACTTCGCCCCGGCTGGTTTGCTGCACGTAGCAGTGCAGGGCCGAGGAACTCACCAGCGGATCGAGGAACGGCTTGAACGGCTGGGTGACCATGGCCTGCAACGGGAAGGTCTGGATCGGCGAGCGGATGCCGGCCTTGGCCATCAGCAGCGAACTGTGCCCGGCAATTGCCTGCACCGCGCAGCCGCACTTGATGGTGCCGCGATTGGTTTTCACGGCGGTGATGGCGCCGTTTTCGATGATCAGGTCCTGCACTTCGGTGAGCTGATGGATTTCCACGCCGCGCTTGGCCGCCTGTTTGGCGTAGCCCCAGGCCACGGCATCGTGGCGCGCGGTGGCGCCGTCGATGTGCCAGAGCCCGGCGAGCACCGGCAGGTGGCCGGGGTCGAGGTTGAGGCTGGGCACCAGTTCGCGGATCTGCTGGCGGTCGATCATCTCGGTACGCCCGCCGAAGTGCTTGTTGACCTCGGCGCGCTGGCGGAACGAGCGCACGGTGGCGTCGGTGTGGGCCAGGGTCAGTTGGCCGCGCTCGGAATACATGATGTTGAAATCGAATTCGTTGGACAGCGCCTGGAACATCTTCACCGACTCGGCGTAGAAGCGTACCCCGTCGCTGGTCAGGTAGTTGGAGCGGATCACCGCCGTGTTGCGCGCCGTGTTGCCGCCGCCCAGATAGGACTTTTCCAGCACGGCAATGTTAGTGATGCCGTGGTACTTGGCCAGGTAGTAGGCAGTCGCCAGGCCGTGGCCGCCGGCGCCGATGATCACCACGTCGTAACTCGACTTGAGTTCTTTGGGCGGCGGCAGGTCCACCTCCACCGGGTACTCCGAACTCAGCCCGTATTTCAATAGATTGAATGGCATACGGCCTCCGATTGGCTGCGTAGGGCGTGATGTTGCGCAAGGGCGGCGGTCACGGTGTTTTTCATCAGGAAGGCAATGGTCATCGGGCCGACGCCGCCGGGGACCGGGGTGATGGCGGCGACGTGGGGCAGGGCGGCGTCGAAGTCGACATCGCCCACCAGGCGGCTGCGGCCGTTGTCATCGATACGGTTGATGCCGACGTCGATCACCACCGCGCCGGGTTTGAGCCAGCTGGCGTCGATCAAGCGCGGGCGGCCCACGGCGGCGATCACGATGTCGGCCTGGCGGCACAGCGCCTCGGCGTTGTGGCTGCGCGAATGCAGTACGGTCACCGAGCAGTCGGCCTGCAGCAGCAGGGCGGCCATGGGTTTGCCGACGATGTTCGAGCGACCGATCACCACCGCGTGTTTGCCGCGCAGGTCGCCACAGGTTTGCTCCAGCAGGTACAGGCAACCGCTGGGGGTGCAGGGCGTGAGCACCGCGCGCCCCTGGCTGAGGCCGCCGACGTTCTGGCTGTGGAAACCGTCCACGTCCTTCTGCGGCGCGATGGCCTCCAGGGCGCGCAGTTCGTCCATCTGCCTGGGCAGCGGCAGTTGCAGGAGAATGCCGTGGATCGCAGGGTCGGCATTCAACTGGGCGATGAGGATCAACAGTTGTTCGGTGCTGGTGTCGCTGGGCAGCCGATGCTCCAGGGAGCGGATGCCCACCTCTTCGGCGCGCAGGATCTTGTTGCGCACATACACCTGGCTGGCGGCGTCGTTGCCTACCAGGATCACCGCCAGGGCCGGTTCAATGGCTTGCTCGTGCAGGCGCGCCACGTCCTCGCGCACTTGCAGCAGTACCCGTGCGGCGGCGGCTTTGCCGTCGATCAGTTTAGGCGCGCTCACCGGAACACCACCGTTCTGTCCTGGTTGAGGAAGACCCGGTGTTCCAGGTGGTATTTGACCGCCTTGGACAGGGCCACGGTTTCGGTGTCACGGCCGATGGCGACCAGGTCGTCCGGCTTGTACACGTGGTCCACGCGCTGCACTTCCTGTTCGATGATCGGGCCCTCATCCAGGTCGCTGGTCACATAGTGCGCCGTCGCGCCGATCAGCTTGACGCCGCGTTGATAGGCCTGGTGATAGGGCTTGGCGCCTTTGAAACCGGGCAGGAACGAATGGTGGATATTGATCGCGCGTCCCGACAGTTGCCGGCACAGGTCGTCGGAGAGGATCTGCATATAGCGCGCCAGCACCACCAGTTCGGTGCGGGTGTCGTCGACGATCTTCATCAGCTCGGCTTCCTGCGCAGCCTTGTTGTCCTTGGCCACGGGCAGGTAGATGAAGCGGATGCCCTCGCGCTCGGCCATGGGCCGCAGGTCGAGGTGATTGGAGACGATGGCGGTGATGGTCATGTCCATCTCGCCCTTGTGGTAGCGGTAGAGCAGGTCGGTGAGGCAATGGTCGAACTTGCTCACCATCAGCATCACGCGCATCGGCTCGCGGGTGTCATAAAGCTCCCACTGCATGTCGAACGCCTGGGCGACATCGGCGAAACCGGCGCGGATCTGTTCCAGGTCGCCGGCGTGCCCGTCGTTGAAACGAAACACGGCGCGCATGAAGAAGCGACCGCTGAAATCATCATCGAACTGCGCCATCTCCCCGATGTAGCACGCGTTGTCCGCCAGGTACGTGGTGACGGCAGCGACAATGCCGGACACCGCGGGACAAGTGACCTTGATGATGAAATGGTTTTTTTCGTGTTGCATGACACGTCCTCGGGATGATGGCGGCAGCTCATCGCATAGCGAAAAAACGTCAGAGGACAGCAGGCTCGTTCCGTGAGCGCATTTTCTTGTGAGGAATAAAATATTCCTGAAGTGGCTTTATAGGGGAATGGGGGCGGGGCGTCTAGGGGTTTTGGGAAAGTTTTTTAACTGAGGGGAAATTTTCACGGGCCCAACACAATCAAAAATGTGGGAGGGGGCTTGCTCCCGATAGCGATCTACCAGTCAAAACCAATGGCGACTGGTACACCGCTATCGGGAGCAAGCCCCCTCCCACAGGTCGATCTTCATGATTCCTTGTCGTTACCGTAGTTCATGATCGACAACAGGCGAATCGGCACCCGCACCAGTTGCTCAGGACCATGGGGAATCTCGCCCTCGAACGTCAGGCTGTCGCCGGCTTCCATCCGATACAGCTGGTTCCCATGCCGATAAATCAGCTCTCCTTCCAGCAAGTGCAGGAACTCGGTGCCAGGGTGGGCGAAGGTCGGGAACTCTTCGCTGGCGTCGTCCATGCTGACCATGTACGCCTCGAAGCTCTTCTTCGGCCCGCGCGTATGGTTGAGCAAATGGTAGGTGTGCCCCTTTTCCGTTCCTCGGCGCACCACTTCCATGCCTTGGTCGGCCTTGACCAGCAAGGCACTGCCGTCCTGTTGATCGTATTCGGCGAACAATTTCGATAACGGCAACCCGAGCACGTCACACAGGCGGCTGAGGGTATCGAGGCTGGTGGAGACCTGGGCGTTTTCGATCTTGCTCAACATGCCCTGGCTGATATCGGCAATCTTCGCCACGTCGGACAGCTTCAGGTCCTGGGCCTGGCGCTGGCGTTTGATCTGCAAACCCAGGTATTGCTCGAGTTTGAGGCGGGGGGCGGTTTCGGTGGACATAGTCATCTGATCCTGCACACTTTCCGTTCAGTAATATTAGTTTCGCACTAGGAAAGTGCAAACGGCGACCCTTGGCGGCCGCGCCCTGGTACGTATTCCCACGGGGAAAAGAATTTTCCCATATATACAGCACAAAAGCGCTTTCACCGGCACTTCAATCACTCGCTCGCAGATCTGGCAAGGGTATTGCATTCCTGTAGGGAAACTAACTTTCTTTTTAGGAATAAAAAGACAGTCCAGGCCCACCCACACGGTTTTGCCTTTCGCGAGGAGTGACACCCAATGTTGCCAGCAGAAACCCAGCGCATCATCGACAAGTACGGCATCAAGTACGTGCTTGCGCAGTTTGTGGATATACACGGTGCGGCCAAGACCAAGTCGGTGCCGATTTGCGGGCTCAAGACGGTGGCCGAAGAGGGCGCCGGGTTCGCCGGCTTTGCCATCAGCGGCATGGGCATGGAACCCCACGGCCCGGACTTCATGGCGCGGGGCGACCTGTCCACGCTGACCCCGGTGCCCTGGCAGCCAGGCTACGGGCGGGTGGTGTGCGTGGGCCATGTCGATGGCAAGCCCCATCCCTATGACAGCCGCTACGTCTTGCAGCAGCAAGTGCAGCGCCTGCAAGACAAGGGCTGGACGCTGAACACCGGCCTGGAACCCGAATTCAACCTGATGCGTCGCGACGAGCAGGGCAAGCTGCAACTGGTCGATCCCAGCGACAACCTCGACAAGCCTTGCTACGACTACAAGGGCCTGTCGCGCTCGCGGGTGTTCCTGGAGCACCTGACCGAAGCCCTGCAGGCGGTGGATTTCGAGGTCTATCAAATCGACCACGAAGACGCCAACGGCCAGTTCGAGATCAACTACACCTACAGCGACGCCCTGACCTCGGCCGACCGTTTCACCTTCTTCCGCATGGCCGCCGGCGAGATCGCCAACGACCTGGGAATGATCTGTTCCTTCATGCCCAAGCCCGACCCGAAACGCGCCGGCAATGGCATGCACTTTCACCTGTCGATCAGCAGCGCCGAGAACAAGAACCTGTTCCACGACGCCAGCGACCCGAGCGGCATGGGCCTGTCGAAAATGGCCTATCACTTCGCCGCCGGCCTGCTCGCCCATGGCCCGGCGTTGTGTGCGTTCGCCGCGCCCACGGTCAACTCCTACAAGCGTCTGGTAGTCGGCAACTCGCTGTCCGGCGCTACCTGGGCCCCGGCTTTTATTGCGTTTGGCGCCAACAACCGTTCGGCCATGGTGCGCGTGCCTTACGGTCGCCTGGAATTCCGCCTGCCGGACGCCGGCTGCAACCCCTATCTGGTCAGTGCCGCGATCATCGCCGCCGGCCTGGACGGCATCGATCGCCAGCTGGAAATCGACCACGTCTGCAACGAAAACCTCTACAGCCTGAGCCTGGAGCAGATCGCCGAGCGCGGCATCAAGACCTTGCCCCAATCCCTCAAGGAAGCCTGCGACGCGCTGGAAGCCGACCCGCTGTTCGCCGAGGTGCTGGGCCCGCAGATCGTGGGCGAGTTCATCAAGCTCAAACGCATGGAATGGGTGGAATACAGCCGCCATGTGAGCGACTGGGAAATCCAGCGCTATACCGAATTTTTCTGACACCGTGTGACGGAGACTTGATATGTGTGGAATCGTAGGTCTGTACCTGAAAAACCCGCGACTGGAACCCCAGCTCGGCCAATTGTTCGAGCCGATGTTGCAGGCCATGACCGACCGTGGCCCCGACAGTGCCGGTTTTGCCATCTACGGTGACGAAGTCGCCGACGGCTGGGTCAAGCTGACCCTGCAAGCCACCACCGAGGCCTTCGATTGGAAAGCCCTGATGGGCGAACTGGAAGGGCGCCTGGGCTGTTCGCTGGACTGGTTCCAGAACGCCAGCGCCGCAGTGCTGAAGATCCACGCCGACGAAGCCACGGTGCGTGCCGCCCTGGCTGAACTGGCGCCAAGCGTGCGCATCATGAGCGCCGGGCAGAGCATCGAGATCCTCAAGGGCATGGGCTTGCCCCAGGAAATTTCCCAGCGCTTCGGCCTGGCGGGCATGCAGGGCAGCCACATCATCGGCCACACCCGCATGGCCACCGAAAGCGCAGTGACCATGGAAGGCAGTCACCCGTTTTCTACCGGCGCCGACCTGTGCCTGGTGCACAACGGTTCGCTGTCGAACCACTTCCGCCTGCGCCAGGAACTCAAGCGCGAAGGCATCCATTTCGAAACCGACAACGACACCGAAGTCGCCGCCGGCTACCTGACCTGGCGCCTGCAACAGGGCGATTCGCTCAAGGACGCCCTGGACCACGCCCTGGAAGACCTCGACGGCTTCTTCACCTTCGCCATCGGCACGCGCAACGGTTTTGCGGTGATCCGCGACCCGATCGCGTGCAAGCCGGCGATCCTCGCCGAGACCGACGACTACGTCGCCATGGCCTCCGAGTATCAGGCGCTGTCGAGCCTGCCGGGCATCGAGAACGCACGGATCTGGGAGCCGGCACCGGCCACTTTGTACATCTGGGAACGCCAGTCAGCTTAAGGAGCGCACACATGAAAACCATCGACCTTTCCACCGCCACCGTGCGTGACCTTAACCAGGCGCTGCACGCCCAGGCCATCGACGACGAGTGGCGCGTCACCCACTCCAACGGCAAGCACAACCTTGCGGTGGGGGTGAATCAGGCGGTGTCCATCGATATCGAGGGCCACGCCGGCTACTACTGCGCGGGCATGAACCAACAGGCGTCGATCACCGTGCACGGCAACGTCGGCGTGGGCTGCGCCGAGAACATGATGTCCGGTTCGGTGCGCGTCAAAGGCAGCGCATCCCAGGCGGCGGGGGCCACGGCCCATGGCGGTCTGCTGGTGATCGAAGGCGACGCCGGTGCGCGTTGCGGGATTTCCATGAAAGGCATCGACATCGTGGTCGGCGGCAGCATCGGCCACATGAGCTGCTTCATGGGCCAGGCCGGGCGTTTGGTCGTCTGCGGCGATGCCGGCGATGCGCTGGGGGATTCGCTGTACGAAACCCACATCTACGTGAAGGGCAAGGTGGAGTCCCTGGGCTCCGATTGCATCGAAAAAGAGATGCGCAGCGAACACCTGCAAGAGCTGCAAGAGCTGCTCGATCGCGCCGGTTTCGCTCACCAGGCGGCGGATTTCAAACGCTACGGCTCGGCCCGCCAGCTGTACAACTTCAAAGTCGATAACGCGTCCGCGTACTGAACCAGGAGCTACAACATGAGTGAAAAAACCCCTCCAGTGTTGCGCGAGTCCGCCACCTTCGACCGCCTGACCATCCAGGAAATCCAGCGTGCCGCCGAAACCGGCATCTACGACATTCGCGGCGGCGGCACCAAGCGCAAGCTGCCGCACTTCGATGACTTACTGCTGCTCGGCGCCAGCGTGTCGCGTTACCCGTTGGAAGGCTATCGGGAGAAGTGCGGCACCGACGTAATCCTCGGCAACCGCTTCGCCAAGAAGCCGATCCACTTGAAGATCCCGGTGACCATCGCCGGCATGAGTTTCGGTGCGTTATCGGCCAACGCCAAGGAAGCCCTGGGCCGTGGCGCGACCATCGCCGGCACCAGCACCACCACCGGTGACGGAGGCATGACCCCGGAAGAGCGCGGCCAGTCCCAACACTTGGTGTATCAGTACCTGCCGTCGCGCTACGGCATGAACCCCGATGATCTGCGCAAGGCCGACGCCATCGAGATCGTCCTCGGCCAGGGCGCCAAGCCCGGCGGTGGCGGCATGTTGCTGGGCATGAAGGTCACCGAACGCGTGGCCGGCATGCGCACCTTGCCGATCGGCGTGGATCAGCGCAGCGCCTGCCGCCACCCGGACTGGACCGGCCCGGACGACCTGGCGATCAAGATTGCCGAGCTGCGCGAAATCACCGATTGGGAAAAACCGATCTACGTGAAAATCGGCGCCAGCCGCCCGTATTACGACGTGAAGCTGGCGGTCAAGGCCGGCGCCGATGTGATCGTGCTCGACGGCATGCAAGGCGGTACCGCAGCGACCCAGGAAGTGTTCATCGAACACGTGGGCATCCCGATTTTGTCGGCCATCCCCCAAGCGGTACAGGCTTTGCAAGAGATGGGCATGCACCGCAAGGTCCAGTTGATTGTGTCGGGCGGGATTCGCAACGGCGCCGATGTGGCCAAGGCCATGGCGATGGGTGCGGATGCGGTGGCCATCGGCACGGCGGCGCTGATTGCCCTGGGCGATAACCACCCACGGCTGGACGCGGAACTGAAAAAGATCGGCTCGGCCGCCGGTTTCTACGACGACTGGCAGAACGGCCGCGACCCGGCCGGGATCACCACCCAGGACCCGGAACTGTCGAAACGTCTGGACCCGGTGGAAGGCGGACGGCGCTTGGCCAACTACCTGCGGGTGATGGTACTGGAGGCCCAGACCATGGCCCGTGCGTGCGGCAAGTCGCACCTGCACAACCTCGATCCCGAGGACCTGGTGGCGCTGACGGTGGAGTCGGCCGCCATGGCCCGGGTGCCGTTGGCGGGGACCAGTTGGATACCGGGTTCGGGTTACTGAGTTACGAGCCGGCTTACCGGCTGCTACGACGTTCCACCCCTGTAGGAGCGAGCTTGCTCGCGAAGGTCGTTAACGATAACGCGGTCATCCTGGATGTCCGCGTTGCCTGGACGTTTTTCGCGAGCAAGAACTAGGCGTCCCCCTCGCTCCTACAAGCATCTCCCCTATCTTTTGCAGGAGCTTTGAACATGATCAATCGTCTTCTCGGCAAATCCCTCTTCGGCTTATTGGCCGCCAGTGCCTTCGCACCCTTGGCCCAGGCCGCCGATGCACCCACGTTGAACACCGGCAGCACCGCCTGGATGGTCACCGCCGCCGTGCTGGTGCTGTTCATGTGCCTGCCGGGGCTCGCGCTGTTCTACGGCGGGCTGGTCCGGGCGAAAAACATGCTCTCGCTGTTCACCCAGTGTTTTGGCGTCGCCGGTCTGGTAGGCGTGCTGTGGGTGATCTACGGCTACAGCATGGTGGTGGACACCACGGGCATGGTCGAAGGGCAGGTGACTTTCAACAGTTTTGTCGGTGGCTTGAGCCGCGCGTTCCTGGCGGGCATGACCCCCGCGAGCCTGGTGGGGGATATTCCTGAAGGCGTGTTCGTGACCTTCCAGATGACCTTCGCGATCATCACCCCGGCGCTGATCGCCGGCGCCTTTGCCGAGCGCATGAAGTTCTCGGCGGCGCTGTTGTTCATGGCCGTCTGGTTCACCCTGGTGTACGCCCCGGTGGCGCATATGGTCTGGGGCGGTTCGGGGGCCTTGATGCATAACTGGGGCGTGCTCGATTTTGCCGGCGGCACCGCCGTGCACATCAACGCGGGTGTGGCCGCACTCGCCGCGTGCCTGATCCTCGGCAAGCGCAAGGGCTACCAGAACACGCCGATGCCCGCCCATAACCTGAGCCTGACCATGGCCGGCGCGGCGATGCTCTGGGTCGGCTGGTTCGGCTTCAATATCGGCTCCGGCGGCGGCCTCAACGGCACCTCGGGGATTGTCATGCTCAACACCCAACTGGGCGCCTGTGCGGGGATTCTCGGCTGGATGTTCACCGAGTGGTTCAAGGTCGGCAAACCCAGCGCCCTGGGCCTGGCCAGCGGTGCGTTGGCCGGTCTGGTGGGCATCACCCCGGCGTGCGCCTATGTGGGCGTCGGCGGCGCGTTGGCCATCGGCCTGCTGTGCGGGGTGTTCTGCTACTTGAGCGTAACGGTGTTGAAGCGTCGCTTCGGCTACGACGACAGCCTCGACGTATTCGGCCTGCACGGCATCGGCGGCATGATCGGCGCGGTGCTCACCGGTGTGTTCTGCGTACCGTCCATGGGCGGCCTGGTGGAAGGCGTGACCATGGGTGGCCAAGTCGTCGCCCAGATCAAAGGGGTGTTGCTGACCACGGTGTACTGCTTCGTGGTCAGCTGGATCATCCTCAAAGTGGTCAACGCCCTGGTCGGCCTGCGTGCCCATGAGTCCGTGGAAGAGATGGGCCTGGACTTGGCCGAGCACAACGAGCGCGCCTACAACCACTGATCTTCCCCCTGAGTAAACGCAGCTCAAAATGTGGGAGGGGGCTTGCTCCCGATAGCGGTGGGTCAGCTACAGATAAGCTGGCTGTTCATCCGCCATCGGGAGCAAGCCCCCTCCCACATTTGCCTTGCTGCGTTGCAACTGGCTGGCCACCAGGGTGTTTTTCAGCAGGTAGGCAATGGTCATCGGTCCCACCCCCCCTGGCACCGGCGTAATCGCGCTGGCCACGGTGCGGGCGCTGGCGTAGTCCACGTCGCCCACCAACCGCGTACCGGTCTCGGTATTGATGCGGTTGATCCCCACGTCGATCACCACCGCGCCAGGTTTGAGCCAGCTGGCATCGATCAACTGCGGGCGGCCCACGGCGGCGACGACGATGTCGGCCAAACGGCACAACGCCGGTGCATCGACACTGCGCGAGTGCACCACGCTGACCGAGCAGTTGGCCTGCAACAGCAGGGTCGCCATCGGTTTGCCGACGATGTTCGAGCGACCGATCACCACCGCGTGCAAGCCACTCAAGTCGCCGCAGGTTTCATGCAGCAGGCGCATGCAGCCGCTCGGCGTGCACGGCGTGAGGACCTCGAGGCCTTGCACCAGGCCGCCGACGTTCTCGCGGTGGAAACCGTCCACGTCCTTGATCGGGTCAATCCCATGGATCACCGCCGCCTCGTCGATGTGCGCCGGCAGCGGCAACTGCACCAGCACGCCGTTGACCGACGCGTCGGCGTTCAACTCGGCCAGCAGGTCGAGCACTTGCGCCTGGCTGGTGTCCGCCGGCAGCCGATATTCAAGGGAGCGGATCCCGACTTCCTTGGCCCGCAGCAGTTTGTTGCGTACATACACTTCGCTGGCCGGGTCGTCGCCCACCAGCACCACGGCCAGGGCCGGATAAATGTGTTGGGTGGCAAGCTGCAGGACTTCTTCGCGAACCTCGTCGAGAACCTGGGCGGAGATGGCCTTGCCGTCGATATCGCGGGCAAGGGTGGGGCGTGTGCTGGTCAAAAGCGTCACCGTTGTCTGGAGAAATAGGGGAGCTGAGGGATAAATCCCTCAGCGGTAGGCAGCCCAGGGCAATCAGGCTACCAGTTGATGGCAGGCATACACCACCAGCACGCCGGCGATCAGCGTGGCGTAGGGCAGCCAGCCGGCGCGGCGTTGGCCGTCATCGTCCTGGATATGCAGGTCGCTGAGCATGGCGGCGGGGAAGCGGCCTTTGTCCTGCACGTAATGGCGGTAACAGAACACCGGCAGGATCAGCAGCGCCAGGAGCAAGCCGGTGACCAGCGTGCCCGCGCCCCAGATATCCGCACCCAGGCCCATGCAGGCCAGGTTGACGAAGCTCAGCACGCCGCCGGCCGCGAGCAGCACGGTGGGGGCTTTGTACGGGCGTACCCAGTCGGGGCGGTCGAGGCGATGGATCCAGCCGGCGTTGAGGTTGAGGAAGTTGAAGATGATGTAGCTGACGTTGGAGGCCGCCAGCACGAACACATAGTCCGACATCAGCAACAGCAGCAGGTTGAACGACAGGTCGGTCCACATCGCCGCCGTGGGTGCGCCGTGTTCGTTGGTGCGCCCCAGGTATTTGGGCAGCCAGCCGTCCACCGAGGCCTGATACAAGGTGCGCGACGAGCCGGACATTGAGGTCATGATCGCCAGCAATGTGGCGAGCACCAGCATGATCAGCACGATATTGGCCACCACCTTGCCGCCGCCGATGCTGTCGGCCATCGCCTGGCCAACGCCCATGCCGCTGTAGATCGCCGGCGACAGCAGGCCGCTGTACACCGCCGGTGTCACCACCGCGCCGCTGGCGTCGAGCACCGCCGGGGTCACCAGTTGGCCGAGTCCGAGGCTGCCTTGAAACGCCAGGGGCACCAGGGTGAACACCAGGATGCACAGCAGGCCTGCGTAGAAGATCGCCTTGAAGGTGTCACGCTTGGGGTCCTTGAACTCACGGGTGTAGCACACCGCCGTTTCGAAGCCGTAGGTGGACCACGCGGCCATGAACAGCCCGCCGGCCATCAACGACCAGCCGGAAATATTCCACGGGCCGTCGATGACTTGCCCGGCCGCGTCATGGGCCAGGGGGTACAGCGGCAGGAAGTTGGCCTGGGCCGCGTCCCCGGTGAACAGCGGCACCACGCCCACCAGCAACAGCGGAATCAGCGAGGTGACGCCCAGCACCAGGGTCAGCCGCGCCGAACGCAGGATGCCGCCATGCTGCACGGCAAACACCGTGAGCAGGATCAACATGCCGATGGCGAAGGTGGCGTTGATGCGCAACGACAGGCCGGTCTTGACCCAACCCAGGTCGAGCAGGGTCAGTTGCCAGGTGTTGATCAACGCATCGGCGGGAAACAGCGCGGTGAGGATATACCCCGCCGCCAGCCCCGAACCGATGGACAGCACCGGCGACCAGGCCAGCCAGTTGCACCACACCGACACCGGCGCGATCAACTTGCTGTAGCGCACCCAGGCCACCGCACCGTACACCGAGGCGCCGCCGGACTTGTGCGGGAACAGCCCGGCGATCTCGGCGTAGGTGAAGGCCTGGATAAACCCGAACAGGATCGACACGATCCATACGATCCAGGCCGGTTTGCCCACCGTGGCGGCAATCGCGCCGATGGAGAACAGCACCAGCGCGGGCACGCCACTGGCGACCCAGAATGCACCGCGCCAATCGATCTTGCGGTGCAGGCTGCCCACTGAGCTGGCAGCCTGCGGTACAGCCTCGAACGTCGTCGCTTCCATCTTCGTATTCCCATGTCTGAGTTAGAACGGTACCCGTAGGACTAGCTCCAACAGGTGCGGGTGTGGGCAGTCAAAAGTGAGCAAGACGTCGATCAGCTACGCACGCGGCTCTTGTCCGGGTCATAGAAAATCGCTGCGCTGACCGTGGCGCTGATGCGCTTCTGCAGGCCATCGACTTTGCCAATCTCAAGCAGGGTGCCGGGCTCGGCGCAGCTCACGTCGAGCCGGCACAGCGCGATATTGCTGGCCAGTAACGGTGAGCGGCAGGCACTGGTGATGACCCCGACCTGGGCCCGGCCGTGGTACACCGGGTCGCCATGGTGCACAGCCTCGTTGCCGCTCAGTTGCAGGCCGACCAGCTTGTGGCTGGGATGGGCGCTGCGCCGCAACAGGGCATCGCGCCCGATAAAATCATCGGTCTTGCTCTTGAGTGGCACGCAAAAGCCGATGCCGGCCTCGAACGGGTCGGTCTGGTCGCTGAACTCGTAGCCGGCAAAAATCAGCCCGGCTTCGATGCGCAGCAGGTCCAGGGCTTCCAGGCCCAGGGGCACCAGGCCCAAGGGTTGGCCGAGTTGCCAGATGCGGTCCCACACCCGTTCGGCGTCTTCGGGCTGGCACCACACCTCGAAGCCCAGTTCGCCGGTGTAGCCGGTGCGCGAAATCATCAGCGGGCAGCCCTCGAAGCTGTCCAGCCGCCCGACCAGGAAACGGAACCAGCCGAGGCTGTCCACGCCCGGTTGGGTGGGCGGCGTCCAGACCATCTGCTGAAGCAGCTCGCGGCTGCGCGGCCCTTGCACCGCCAGGTTGTGAATCTGCTCGCTGGCGGACTTGACCCACACCTTCATCCCTAGTTTTTGCGCCTGCTCGCGCAGCCACACGCCGGCGTAGTCTTCGCCGCAGATCCAGCGGAAGTTGTCCGGGCCCAGGCGCAGCAGGGTGCCGTCGTCGAGCATGCCGCCGTGCTCGTGGCACATCGCCGAGTAGACCACTTGGCCCACCGCCAGGCGCCGCACGTCGCGGGTCAGGCAGTATTGCAACAGGGCTTCGGCGTCGGGGCCGATGATCTCGAATTTGCGCAGGGCGGTCAGGTCCATCACCGCCACGCGTTCGCGGCAGCCGAGGTACTCCTCGGTGGCGCCATAACCGTCGTAGCGCAGCGGCAGCCACCAGTTGCGGTAGTCGATGAAGCTGCCGGTGAGGGCGCTGGTGCGTGAGTGGAACCCGGTCTCACGGGTCAGTATCGGGTCGGCATCGGCCGTGGTTCGAGTGCTCATGGCGATAGAAAAACGCTCCTTCTCGCTGTAGATACGGACATGGATATCGGTCGGGTTCCAGCCATTGGCCGGGTCGATGTCATCCGGGCACGAGGTACTGCCGCACACCAATTCGGTCATGGCCCGCAGCAGCACATAGTCGCCGGGCCGCGACCACGGCTCATCCAGGGTCATCTGCTGGTGCGCATCGATGCCGGTGTTGAAGAAGAAATTGATCGCCGGCCAGCCGTTGCGCGCCTGCACGCCGTAGGGGGCGAGTACGCGGTTGAGGTTGTCGCTGCAGTTGTCGTGCCCGAAATAGCCATGGGATTCGTAGTAGCGCGCCGCGCACGCCAGGGCGAAGGCGTCGTGGCGTCCGACGGTGTCCTGCACCACCTCCAGCATCGGTTGCATCTGGCGGTCGAAAAACTTCGAAAACAGCCCCGGCGCCGGGTAGGCACTGCCGTTGAGGGTGCGCGTCACGGTCTGGTCCAGGTCCAGCTCCACGCCGCGATCCAGGGCACGACGGTCGAGGGCGACGAAGTCCGAGCACTGGCGCCCGGCGACGTCCAGTACCTGCACGTACTGGCCCTTGGCGACGGTGTAGCTATGGGCCGTGCCGGCGCGCAGGGTGAACTCGTCCAGCACCTCGCCCAACGGCTCGGGCAGGGCCGGCACCAGCAACGCCGACGGATTGGCCCGTGTCACCAGCAGGCGCAGTTCGCTGGGCCGGTATTGGCGGTCGACGGCGGTGGGCCCGGCCGGGGCGGCGACGATTACCAGCAGGCGGTCATGGGCGACAAACTGCCGGGTGTGGCCGGGCGGGCTGTCGTCGTCCCACAGCGTGGCGGCCAGGGGCAACGCATGCGGGGCGATGCCGCGCCGCGCGAGCGCCTGGCCGATGCGCGAGGGCACGCGGCAGGCGCTCGAGCCACTCAGCCCCCAGCTCGCCAGGGCGCTGCGGCCGCTGGCGTCGAGGGCCAGCAGTTCGCAGGTCTGCCGGCCTTCGAGGTCGATCACCTGCAGGCCGTCGCCGGGCTGCAGGTCGACCAGGGTCACACCGCCGGCGGCCACGCGGTAGCGTTCCAGGTTCGGCGCCCGGGCGAACAGCCCGGGTTCTCGCGGGTGGGAAACACGCGGAGCATTCATCATGGCCACCCGCTCAGCCGACCGACTTGATGGGCGTCACCGGCTCGCCCAGGTACGCCGCCATCGAATCGTCCAGGGCCTGCAACCACGGGGTGTGGTGCGGTGGCGACTGGGTGCCGGTCATCAGCGAGCGGTAGGACTTGTCGCGATAGCCCATGATGTTTTCCGCCTTGTCATGCTTCCAGTGCAGGAAGGTCTGGTTGACGGCGGCGATGTCGAAGTTCGGGTAGTCGGTGGCGTCCACCAGGTGCTGGATGTAGGCGCCCTGGAACTCGAACATCTCCTGATTGGTTTCCAGGGTCAGTTCCCGTGCCTGCCATTGCTGGCTGTCGGCGATCATCTCGGCCTGGCTGGGCAACTGGATACGCCCGAGGATCACATCGCGGGCATACCAGGCCTGGGCGTCGAACATGTTGAACGAGTACCACTGGTCCTGCATGCCGAGGTAGATCAGCCGCGGGTTGGGTTCCCAGAACACGCCTTTGTAGAGGTTCATCGGCCACAGGCGGTTGTCGGTCCTGAGGCACAGTTCATCCGGCAGGAACGGAAAGTGGTGCTTGTAGCCGGTGCACAGGATCACCGCGTCGACGTGCTTGCTGCTGCCGTCGGCAAAGAACGCGCGGTTGTTTTCCAGGCGCTGCAGCAGCGGTTTTTCTTCCCAGTTGTCCGGCCAGGTGTAGGCCATGGGCGCGGTGCGGTAGCAGCTGGTGATGCTGCGCGCGCCGTATTTGTAGCATTGCGAGCCGATGTCCTCGGCCGAATAGCTGCTGCCGACGATCAACAGGTCCTTGTCCTTGAATTCCAGCGCCTCGCGAAAGTCGTGGGCATGCAGGATACGGCCGGCGAACTGCTCGAAGCCCTCGAAGTACGGAACCTTGGGCGTGGAGAAGTGGCCGCAGGCGTTGATCACGTAGTCGAATTCTTCACAGGTCAAGGTGTCGTGGGTGTAGTCGTGGGCATACACGGTGAAGCGTTGGGTCTGTTCGTCGAAGGTGACCTGGCGCACCACATTGTTGAAGCGGATGTAATCGCGCACGCCGGCCTTTTCCACGCGGCCCTTGATGTAGTCCCACAGCACCTCGCGGGGCGGGTATGAGGCGATAGGCCGACCGAAATGTTCTTCAAAGGTGTAGTCGGCGAATTCCAGGCATTCCTTGGGGCCGTTGGACCACAGGTAGCGGTACATGCTGCCGTGCACCGGCTCGCCGTTTTCGTCCAGGCCGGTGCGCCAGGTGTAGTTCCACATACCGCCCCAGTCCTGCTGCTTTTCGAAGCACACCAGTTCGGGAATGTCGGCGCCCTTGTCGCGGGCCGACTGGAAGGCGCGAAGTTGGGCCAGGCCACATGGGCCGGCGCCGATGATTGCTACACGTAGAGTCATGAGCGTGCTTCCTGAGGGTTTCAGCGAAAGATCACTGTCTTGTCGTGGTTGATGAACACCCGGTGTTCCAGGTGGTATTTCAGGGCTTTGGAAAGCGCCACGGTTTCGGTGTCGCGGCCGATGGCGACCAGGGAATCGGGCAGGTGGGTATGGTCGACGCGCTGGATTTCCTGCTCGATGATCGGGCCCTCATCGAGGTCGCTGGTGACGTAGTGGGCGGTGGCGCCGATCAGCTTCACGCCACGGTCATAGGCCTGGTGATAGGGCTTGGCGCCCTTGAAACCGGGCAGGAACGAGTGGTGAATGTTGATCGCCCGCCCCGAGAGTTGCTGGCACAGGCCGTCGGACAGGATCTGCATGTAGCGCGCGAGCACCACCAGGTCGGTCTGGGTGTCTTCGACGATGCGCATCAGTTCGGCTTCCTGGCTGGCCTTGGTGTCCTTGGTGATCGGCAGGTAGATGAAGCGGATGCCTTCACGCTCGGCCATCGCCCGCAGGTCCAGGTGGTTGGAGACCACGGCGGTGATGGTCATGTCCATCTCGCCTTTGCGGTGACGGTAGAGCAGGTCGGTGAGGCAATGGTCGAACTTGCTGACCATCAGCAGCACGCGGGTCGGCTGGCGCGAGCTGAACAACTGCCAGTGCATGTCGAAGCCGCCGGCGAGTTCGCCCAGGCCTTTGCGCACGTCGCTGATCTCGCCGTCGATGCCCTTGTTGAAGCGGAACACCGCGCGCATGAAAAATTGCCCGGTGAACTCGTCGTCGAATTGCGCCAGCTCGCTGATGTAGCACTGCTGGCGGGCCAGGCAGGCGCTGATCGCGGCGACGATCCCGGACGCGGCCGGGCAGGTGATCTTGAGAATGTAATGTTCGCTGGAGGCGTCCATCGATGGCTCCTGAGTAAGAGGGAAGAAAGGCTCAGCCCTTGGCCGTGCGCTTGGTTTTTTCCGGGTCGTCGAAGGGCAGGGCGTGGGTGGTGGCGCTGACTTCGAGGCTGCCGCGCACCTGCAACGCAATGCCGGGGACGGAACAGGCGACGTTCATGCGCGCCAGGGCCATCGAGCGTTTGCTCAGGCGCGAATACATGCCGCAGGTGATCACCCCGACTTGCTGATTGCCCTGCCACACGGTGTCGCCCGCCTCGGCCGGGCGCACGCCGTCGAGCAGCACGCCGGTGATCTTGAAGCGCTCCTGGCCACGCAGGCGCAGGTGTTCTTCGGCGCCACGGAACGCTTGTTTGCCGGGTGAAACCGTGAAATCCAGGCCCATTTCCCACAGGGTGTCGCCGGCCTTCTGGTCGGCGAAGGGGTACATCTGCGAGTTGTCATAGGGAAAAAACATCAGCGAGCTTTCCACCCGCAGCCAGTCCAGGGCGGTGAAGGCGCAGGGGATAATCCCCAGGCTCGCGCCCTGTTCGAGGATGCTGTCCCACAGGAACGGGGCGTCGGCGGCCTTGCAGAAAATCTCGTAGCCGCGCTCGCCGGTGTAGCCGGTGCGGGAGATCATCACCGGGCGCTCGAACAGGCGCGTTTGCAGGTGATGGAAGTACGGCAGCTGGCGGATGCCGGCCACGTGCTCGGCGAGAAAATCCACCGCCAGCGGGCCTTGCAGCGACAGGTCGTGCATATCGTCGTCGAACAGCACCGCTACTTGGCGGCCCTGGGCCGAGCGCACGAGCATTTCATGCCCGGTGCCGGCGCCATGCACCACCATGAACGCGTTGGGCCCGGTGCGGTAGACGATGCAGTCATCGACGAATTTGCCGTCCTCGTCGAGCATCGACGCATACACCGATTTGCCCGGATACAGCTTGGCGATGTCGCGGGTGGTAGCCCACTGCAACAGGCTTTCGGCGTGCGGGCCGACGTAGTGGACTTTTTTCAGGCCTGACACGTCCATCAGGCCGGCGCGGGTGCGGATCGCTTCGTGGTGGTCGGCCAGCGGGCTGCTGTAGGTCCAGGCGGTGCCCATGCCGTTCCAGTCTTCGAGGTTCGAGCCGAGGGCGCGGTGCCGCTCGGCCAATGCAGAAATACGCCAGGAGTGGGTCATGTGATGCTCCTTGTCGGGAAAAGAAGGTCAGGCAAGTGGATCGAATTGGCTCAGCCACTCCACCAGGGTCTGTCGATAGCGGGTCATGCCCTTGTAGTCGGCGATGGCGTCGGGCAGGTCGCGCAGCACGCGGTGCAGGCGGCAGCCCCAGCCGGGGTGGGTGACCAGTTCGTTCAGGCTGATCAGGTAGGTACGAATGCTGAACATCACCGCGTTGCTGCGCGGCAGGCGCGCCATCACTTGCAGCTCGACCCGCAGGTGCACCTGTTGGCCGACGTTCTGCGCGGTGATCCGCCCGCGATCGGCGCCCCATTGGTGGAAGGTTTCCGGCGACGAATCCAGGCGCGGGTTGATGGTCAGGGTCCAATTCAGGCGCCGTACCGGCTGGCCGGCCTGCAGGTTGAGCAGGTACTTCAGCGCACGGTCGAACACGCCCATCTGGTGGGCCATGGGCACCGGTGCGTGCCACTGCTTGAAACTCATGCCGGCGTCGAACGCCAGGGACCAGTCGGCCGGGCTGGTGACCAGGCCGGCGTCCATGTACAGGTCGTCGTCGCGTTGGTCGAGCAGGGCGAAATCTCCCTGCACCTGGCGGCCGATGTATTCCAGCGGTGCGCAGGGCAGGCTGGTGGCATCGCCGAAGATAAAGTGCTGGTCGATCGGCATCAGGTGATTGCGCCAGTGCCAGCGGTCGCCGTCGCGGTCCAGGCTGAACCACTGCGGGTAGTCGGCGGCGAGGTTTTCCATGAGCATTTGCAGCGCATCCCAGGCCGCCGCTTGCATGTGCGGCATCACCAGGTAGCGGCGCGGGTCGTTGTCCAGGATCAGCGCGCGTTCGGCCATTTCCGAGCGGTAGTGCTCGTCGATGTCGAAGGCATGCTCATACACGGAACCCGGATCACGGGAGGTGGCCGGTTCGATGTTCACCGAGTAGCGATAGTTGTCCTCGATAAACGGGAAGGGAAAACGCCGGATCGCCGCCGGGCTGTTGCGAAAGCTGAAGTCGTCGCGATAGCTCAGCACAGGGCTCGATTGCAGGGGCATGGCACTCACTCCTATAGGTCCAGCGAAACGCAGGGGCCGGTGCCGCGCGAGACGCAGGGCATCAGAAATTCGGCCTGCTCGGCCGGGCTGAGGAAGCTGTCGCGGTGTTCGATGGCGCCGCCGTGGTGGCGCGTCATGCACTGGCCGCAGACCCCGCCACGGCACAGGTTGGGCACTTGCAGGCCCGCGTGTTCCAGGGCTTCGAGCAGGCTCTGCTCGGCCTCGACGTGGAGGTGCCGGTCACTGCGCACCAGGTGCAGGTCAAACGGTTGGCCCGGTTGCGCGCCTTTGAAGGCTTCCGAATGCACGCGCTTGCGCGGCCAGCCGAGGCGTGTGGCGTGGTGCTCGACCGCTTCGAGCAAGGCTTGCGGGCCACAGGTGTAGACGTGGCTGCCCAGCGGTCGGTTGGCGAGGATGCGGTTCAGCTCCGGGCGTTGCGCGTAGACATGCAGGCGCGGGCCGAGGCGCTGTTGCAGTTCATCGAGGTAGGCATCGCTCAGGCCCGGTCGGAACAGGTAATGCAGTTCGAAATCGGCCTGCTGCTGTTCCAGCGCGGCGATATAGGCCATGAACGGCGTGATGCCGATGCCGGCGGCGATCAGGATGTGCAGGCGTGCGGTGCCATGGGGCGCAAACAGATTGGCCGGCGGCGAAATCCGCAAGGTGTCGCCGACCTGCACCTGCTGATGCAGGTATTGCGAACCGCCACGGGATGAGTCCTGCAGGCGCACGGCGATGCGGTAGTCGCGGGTGTCCGCCGGGTCGCCGGTCAGCGAATAGGCATTGCGCACCGTGCCCTCGGCCAGCGGCAGATGCACCTGGACGTGGCTGCCAGGCGAGAAAGCGGGCAGGGCGCCGTTGCAGGCGCTGAGGGTGAACTCGCGCACCACCGGCGTGAGCATTCTGGCCGCGCTGACCCGGACCTCGAGGGCGGCGCTCATGGCTGGAACCCCGCGTAAGGCTGGTCGGGATTGCCGCACACGCCGAGGTAAGCCCCCAGGCGCCGGGAAAAATGCGTGCGCACTTCCAGCCCGACGTTGCAGCCGATGCAGTTCAACAGCGGCTCCGGGCCGGCGGTCTGGGTCAGCCCGCAATGGGCGCAATACACCTGGCGCAAGCCCGGCGTCGTGCAGGTCACGTTGATCTCGTCGTCTTCCAGGCCGGCGGCGCGGGCCTCGGCGTGAATGCGCCAGACAAACGCTTCATCCCCCAGCAGATAGAGGCGACAGCCCACCGTGGCGCTGGCCAATGCCTGTTGCAAGCGCCGGGCAAAGTCGGGTTGTTCGCCGCTCAGCAGCAACGGGTTGTCCAGTTCGGCGACAACCTCCGTGGGGACGGTTGCTGATTGCATCACCACGATGGGGCGGTTGTGGGTGTGCGTCATGCGGGCTCTCCAAAGTGCGTTTTGTTTCCTGTTGGGAGAGATAGTTTCCTACGGGGAAAATCTTCTCAATCTGGAAAAAGGGCTATGCCTTTGGAGATAAGCCTTGCCGCCCCCCCGTTCGGGGCATGGAAGTTGCTGGTCTTCCGGCAACGCTCAGCAACGAGACGGGGAGTTATCGAAGAGTGCTAACACGACCGAAGGGGTGGCCGCTCTGGTTGGGGCCTGTGCGCCCCGAACAGGCGCGTAGTGTGCGCAGGCTGCTGGCCGGCTTGCCCCTGCACGCTGACGGTGCCTTGTCGGGTTTTCTGGACCGTTTCGACGCACTGTTGCCCGCTGCCCGGCTCAATCTGATCCTTGGCGGCGAAGACCTGGGCCCGACGCGGCGCGGTTTGATCGAGGGCTGCCAGGACGTGGCGCGCTGCCCCTGGCGCGACGCGAGCGCGACGGACACGCCCCAGGCTTGCGGCCCGTGCCGGCAACGGGGGGTGCACCGATTGGTGTGCGCCTTGCCCGAGGGCGAAAAGGGCGCGCTGCTGCTCGATACGCCGAGGCGCGCCGGTGCCAGTTGGCGCCAGTTGCTGGAGGAAGCGGCTTACGCCGTGGGGGTTGCCGTGCGCCTGCGCAGCGACCAGCGTGAGCAGCAGCGTCGACAGGCGACGTCGCGCCACGGCGCCCTGGCCCGCGAGCTGCACGATTCGGTGGCGCAACAGTTGGGTTACCTGGCGTTCCAGGCCCACGGGTTGCAGTCACAAGTGGGCGCGCCGGCCCTGCAAGACCTCTGCGCCGGCCTGAGCCAGTTGCAGCGTCAGGTACGCGAGCTGATTACCAGCGCGCGCCTGACCATGGACGGTCGCTCGCTGCGCCAGGCCCTGGCCGATTCCGTCGCCGAGTTTTCGCGGCGTTGCATCATCGTGTTCGAGTTGGACAACCGCCTGGCCGACGACGCCCTGAGCCCGGAAACCGAATTGCAGATCCTGCAGATCGTGCGCGAGGCTCTGGCCAACGCGGTGCGTCACTCCCACGCCCGGCATGTGCGCATCGAACTGCGCCAGACCCAGGACGGCGAGGCCTCGGTGTCGGTGGAGGACGATGGCATCGGCCTGAGCCCGGCGTGCGAAGAGCACAACCATTTCGGTCTGGCGATTATCCGCGAGCGCGCCGCCAGCATCGGTGCGCGCCTGAGCATAGAAGCGATCCGCCCGCACGGGGTGCGCGTGCACCTCGGCCTGCGCCGCCACCACGACCTGCCACAAGGGAGTCTCGATGGACTGCACGACCTTATTACTGATCGATGATCACCCGCTGTTTCGCAAAGGCCTGGCGCAGTTGTTCGACGCCAGCGACGACTTCGAAGTGGTGGGGCAGGCGGCCAGTGGCCGAGAAGGCATCAACCTGGCCGTGAGCCTGACGCCCCAGCAGGTGCTGCTGGACCTGCACATGCCGGGCCTCAGCGGTCTGCAGGTGCTGGACGAACTGCGCCAGTTGCGCCTGGACTGCCAGGTGGTGGTGCTCACGGCCTCGATGGACCGCGCCGAATTGCTCACTGCCTTGCGCCTGGGCGCCAGCGGTTACGTGCTCAAGGAAACCGAACCCGACGCGCTGCTGGCGTATATGCGCAACTGCCACAAGGGCGCGATCGTGCTGGACTCGACGCTGATCGCCTTGCTCGCCGACCAGGCCGAGCCCACGCAACCGGGCGAGGCACCCGGCGGCGACCACCTCACCGAGCGCGAAGGCCAGACCCTGGCGCTGATCGCCGCCGGCATGAGCAATAAACAGATCGGCAGGGAACTGGGGATCAGCGACGGCACGGTGAAAATCTATGTGCGCAGCCTGTTGCAGAAACTTGGCCTGCATTCGCGCCTGGAACTGGCGGCCTGGGTGCACAGCGGCGCGTTGCTCAAACACGAGGAGCGTCATTAGATGAGGGAAAGCCCCGAAGCCTGGGCACAGACACCGCCCGCGCACCTGATGGATTGTTTTCCCGCCGCCTTGTTGCACCTGCGCGACAACGGCCAGATTGCCCACTTCAACCTGGCCTGGGCCGAGTTGATGGGACCGCCGGGCGCCGAGCGCAACCTCGTCGACTATGTGCACCAGGAGGACCGCCCGCTGTGGCGCCAGGCCTTGCATGAACTGCGCCGGCGCCCCGAAACCTCGTTCAACCAGCGCCTGCGTTTCGTGCACCCATGCGGCGAGCTGCGCTGGTTCGAGGTCAGCCTCAAGCGCGGTCCGCAGGGCTTCTACCTGGTGGCCGGGGATATCACCGCGCACAAACGCCGCGAAATCGCCTTGCAGGCCAGCCAGCGCAGCAGCATGAGTCTGCTCGACAGCATGCCGGGGCTGATCTATCGCGGCCGCAACAACCGCGACTGGACCATGGAATTCGTCAGCGCCGGCTGCCTGCAATTGACCGGCTACCCCGCCGAGCGCCTGGTGGACAACCATGAGTTCACCTACAACAGCCTGATCCTGGCCGAAGACGCCGACTATGTGTGGCGCGAGGTGCAATACGCGCTGTCGCGCCAGGAACCGTTCGAACTCAATTACCAGATCCGCTGCGCCGACCAGTCGATCAAGCACGTGTGGGAGAAGGGCGTGGGGATCTACGCCGACACCTGCGAAGTGCTGGGCATCGAGGGCGCGATTTTCGAGCGCAAAACCCCGTAGGGAGAACGCGGCGTCAACGGGTTTTTCGCTGGCAAGCCGGCTTCTACCGGTGTGGTCAGACGTCGCACCGCCAATCTACCCGCGCGGTAAGCGACTTGATTTCAATCAAGGGCAACTGGCTATCAGCGCACCTACCATCGGTCCCGTCTTCAGCGTTATCAACGAAGGGATCCCATGGCTCGCTCCTCGCACCTGACACTCCGCTGGTTGGTCATGTCAGCGTTGCTGATGTTCTTCGCCAGCGCCCAGGCCCGGCCTTACGGTGACATCGAACAGCAACGCATCGACAAGACCTTCCCCCAGCACGATGGGGTGTCGGCCCCCGAGGGGCGGTTCAAGGTGCGTACGGTCAGCGCAGCCGGCAAGCCCATCGGCTATGTGTTCCAGAGCCTGGACGTGCTGGCGATCCCGGCCTATTCGGGCAAGCCGATCAACACCCTGGTGATCCTCGACACCGCCGGTGTGATCCGCGATGCCTACGTACTGGAGCATCACGAGCCGATCCTGCTGATCGGCATTCCCGAGGTCAAACTCCACGAATTCACCGCGCACTACGCGGGTGTCGATGTGCGCCAGCGTGTGGTGGTCGGGCGTTCCAGCGACCCCAAGGCGGTGACGGTGGATGCGATTGCCGGCGCGACCGTGACGGCCATGGTGGTCAACGAAGGGGTGATGCGCGCGGCCCGTGAGGTGGCGGTGTCGCTCAAGTTGATCGACGACAAGGCCGCCACCGCGCAGAAAGTCGCGTTGATCCGCAGCGATGTGTTTGCCCCCGCCACCTGGGCGCAGTTGACCGGCAACGGCGCGATCCGTCGCTTGCTCTTGACCCGTGGCCAGGTCGACGCCGCCTTCAAGGACACCGCCGCCGAAGCCGGCGCGGCGCCCGATGAAACCTTCATCGATCTCTATGTGGCCGACATCAACCCGCCGAGTATCGGTCGCAACCTGTTGGGCGATGCCCACTACCGCAACTTGATGCAGGCGCTCAAACCCGGCGAACAGGCGATTGCCGTGCTCGGCCGTGGGCTGTTTTCGTTCAAGGGCTCGGGCTATGTGCGCGGCGGGATTTTCGACCGGGTGCAGTTGCGCCAGTTCGGCAACGTGATCAGCTTTCGCGACCTCGACCACCGGCGCATCGACGATGCCTATGCCGAGGGCATGCCGGCCTTCGACGAGATGTCGATATTCATCGTGCGTGCCCAGGCCGGCTTCGACCCCGGCTCGGCCTGGACCCTGGAACTGCTGGTGCGGCGCCAGACCGGTCCGGTCAGCGGCACGTTCAGCAGTTTCGAATTGCCCTACCAACTGCCGGAACAGTACCTGGAGCGGCCACTGCCCACCGCCGCCGAACAAGCCGCGCTGGATGAGGCCAGCCGTCCGCTGTGGCTGAGCATCTGGTACCAGAAGCAAGTCCAGGTGCTGGTGCTCGGCGTCGCGCTGCTGCTGCTCACCGCAATCCTGTTCCTGCAGGACAGCCTGGCGCGGCGCCCGCGTCTGTTGCACTGGCTGCGCCGTGGCTACCTGGTGTTTACCGTGGGGTTCATCGGTTGGTATGCGCTGGGGCAGTTGTCGGTGGTCAATGTGCTGACCTTCGTGCATGCGCTGGTCCAGGACTTCCGCTGGGAGCTGTTCCTCACCGACCCGCTGATCTTCATGCTCTGGGTGTTCACCGCCGCCAGCATCCTGCTGTGGGGGCGTGGGGTGTTCTGCGGCTGGCTGTGCCCGTTCGGCGCGTTGCAGGAGCTGCTCAACGAAGCGGCGCGGCGCCTGAAGATCCGTCAGTTCGAATTGCCCTTCGCGGTGCATGAGCGGCTGTGGGCGATCAAATACCTGATCCTGCTGGTGCTGTTCGGCCTGTCCCTGGAGTCGATGGCCACCGCCGAACGCTTCGCCGAAGTGGAACCGTTCAAGACCGCCATCACCCTCAAGTTCGACCGCCAGTGGTGGTTCGTGCTCTACGCCGTGGCGTTGCTGGTGATCAACCTGTTCACCCGCAAAGTCTATTGCCGCTACCTGTGCCCCCTCGGCGCCGCGTTGGCGATCCCCAGCAAGTTCCGCCTGTTCGACTGGCTCAAGCGCCGCCAGGAATGCGGCAACCCGTGCCAGTTGTGCGCGAAGGAATGCGAGATCCAGGCGATCCACCCGGACGGCCATATCAACGCCAACGAATGCCACTACTGCCTCGACTGCCAGATGACCTGGCACAACGAAAACAAGTGCCCGCCGCTGATCAACAAGCGCAAGAAGCGCAACAAGGCGGCGCCCGCACAGATTCCCGTAGTGCAGATAGATTCCAACACTTGAAGGAGCAACCCATGAACGATACAGACGACAAACACGACGGCCTGACCCGGCGCAGTTTCCTTGGTACCGGTGCGGTGACCGGCGCCGTGCTGGCCGGTGCGTCGGCCCTCGGCGGCGCGGTGTTTACCCGTGAGTCCTTCGCGGCGGCGGCCAAGGAAGCCAAATCGAAAATCCAGGTGGAACCCGGCCAACTCGACGATTACTACGGCTTCTGGAGCGGCGGCCACCAGGGCGAAGTGCGGGTGCTGGGCATTCCGTCGATGCGTGAGCTGATGCGCATCCCGGTGTTCAACGTCGACTCGGCCACCGGCTGGGGCCTGACCAACGAGAGCAAGCGCATCCTCGGCGAA
This sequence comes from Pseudomonas extremaustralis, assembly GCF_900102035.1. NCBI lineage: Bacteria > Pseudomonadati > Pseudomonadota > Gammaproteobacteria > Pseudomonadales > Pseudomonadaceae > Pseudomonas > Pseudomonas extremaustralis. The sequence goes on along the minus strand of NZ_LT629689.1, from coordinate 2,351,440 downwards.
GGCGCCAAGTACGCCAACGGCGACTGCCATCACCCGCACTTGTCCACCACCGATGGCCGTTACGACGGCAAGTACCTGTTCATCAATGACAAAGCCAACAGCCGGGTGGCGCGCATCCGCCTGGACATCATGAAGTGCGACAAGATCCTCACCGTACCGAACGTCCAGGCCATCCACGGCCTGCGCCTGCAAAAAGTGCCCTACACCAAGTACGTGTTCTGCAACGCCGAGTTCATCATCCCGCACCCCAATGACGGCCACAGCTTCGACCTGAAGGACCGCACCAGCTTCACCATGTTCAATGCCATCGACGCCGAGAAAATGGAGATGGCCTTCCAGGTCATCGTCGACGGCAACCTCGACAACGCCGACATGGACTACACCGGCAAGTACGCGGCGGCCACCTGCTACAACTCGGAAAAGGCCACTGACCTGGCCGGCATGATGCGCAACGAGCGCGACTGGGTGGTGGTGTTCAACATCCCGCGCATCGAAGCGGCGATCAAGGCTGGCAAGTTCATCAGTGTGGACGGGGTCAAGGTGCCGGTGGTGGACGGGCGCAAATCCGAGGACGGCCAGGACAGCGAATTCACCCGCTACATCCCGGTGCCGAAGAACCCCCACGGCTGCAACACCTCGCCGGATGGCAAGTACTTCATCGCCAACGGCAAGCTGTCGCCGACTTGCACCATCATCGCCATCGACAAGCTCGACGACCTGTTCAGCGGCAAGATCGCCGACCCGCGCGGCGTGGTGGTCGGTGAACCGGAACTGGGCCTGGGGCCGTTGCACACCACCTACGACGGGCGCGGCTTTGCCTACACCACGCTGTTCATCGACAGCCAGGTGGTCAAGTGGAACATCGCCGAAGCCATCCGCGCCTATGGCGGCGAGAAGGTCAACTACATCAAGCAGAAGCTCGATGTGCAGTACCAGCCGGGCCACAACCATGCGTCGCTGACCGAAACCCGCGACGCCGACGGCCAGTGGCTGGTGGTCTTGTGCAAGTTCTCCAAGGACCGCTTCCTGCCCACCGGCCCGCTGCACCCGGAGAACGACCAGTTGATCGACATCTCCGGCGACGAGATGAAACTGGTCCACGACGGCCCGACCTTTGCCGAACCCCACGACTGTGTGATGGCGCGCCGCGACCAGATCACGACCAAGAAAATCTGGGAGCGTAACGACCCGTTCTTCGCCGAAACGGTGGCCATCGCCGCCAAGGACGGCATCAAGCTGGAAACCGATAACAAGGTGATCCGCGATGGCAAGAAGGTCCGCGTGTACATGACCTCCATGGCCCCCGCCTATGGCCTGGGGGAGTTCACCGTCAAGCAGGGCGATGAGGTCACCGTGACCATCACCAACATCGACATGATCGAAGACGTGACCCACGGCTTTGTCATGGTCAACCACGGCGTGAGCATGGAGATCAGCCCACAGCAGACTTCGTCGATCACGTTCATTGCCGACAAGCCGGGGCTGCATTGGTACTACTGCAGCTGGTTCTGCCATGCCCTGCACATGGAGATGGTCGGGCGGATGAAGGTCGAGCGCGCCTGACTCCTGTAGGCGCGAGCTGGCTCGCGCCTACCCTCATTTCGCTCACAAGGACATCACTGTGGCTCGATCACTCATCACCTTGATAGGGCTCGCACTGCTCTCGTCCGGGGTGAACGCTGCCGTGCGCCCCATCACCGACTTGCCCCTGCAAGCCGACGGCGCCAACCATTGGCGCCTCCCCGCCGGCGAATACCGCGGCACCTTCCGCATCGACCAAGCCCTTGACCTGACCTGCGCCCCCGGTGCGGTTTTCCAGGCCGAAGGGCAGGGCAACGGCCTGCTGATCGGCGCGCCGGATGTCAGCGTCCAAGGCTGCACGTTCCTCGATTGGGGGCGCGACCTCACGGCCATGAATGCCGGCATCTTCATCCAGCCCAACGCCGCGCGCGCGCAGTTGCGCGGCAACCGTCTGCAAGGTCCGGGTTTTGGTATCTGGGTCGACGGCACCGAGGACGTGAGCCTGATCGACAACCGCATCCAGGGCGATCCGTCGATCCGCTCCCAGGACCGGGGCAACGGCATCCACCTGTACGCGGTGCACGGCGCGCGCGTCATCGATAACCAGGTGCGCGAGACCCGCGACGGGATCTACATCGACACCTCCAACGGCAACCTGCTGCAAGGCAACACCCTGGAAGACCTGCGCTACGGCATCCACTACATGTTCGCCAACGACAACCAGGTCCTGGGCAACATCACCCGCCGCACCCGCACCGGCTACGCCCTGATGCAAAGCCGCAAACTGACGGTGATCGGCAATCGCTCCGAACAGGACCAGAACTACGGCATCCTGATGAACTACATCACCTATTCGACCTTGCAAGACAACGTCGTCACCGATGTGCGCGACGGTTCCACCGGCGACACCATGATCGCCGGCGGCGAAGGCAAGGCGCTGTTCATCTACAACTCGCTGTTCAACCGCATCGAACACAACCGCTTCGCGCGCAGCGCGGTGGGCATTCACCTCACCGCCGGCTCCGAAGACAACCGCATCGCCGGTAACGCCTTCGTCGATAACCAGCGCCAGGTCAAATACGTCGCCAGCCGCTTGCAGGAATGGTCGGCGGACGGCCGCGGCAACTACTGGAGCGACTACCTCGGCTGGGACCGCGACGGCGACGGCCTCGGCGATGTGGCCTACGAGCCCAACGACAACGTCGACCGCCTGCTGTGGCTGTACCCCCAGGTGCGGTTGTTGATGAACAGCCCCGGCATCGAGTTGCTGCGTTGGGTGCAACGCGCGTTTCCGGTGATGAAGTCGCCGGGCGTGATGGACAGCCACCCGCTGATGCAAGCCCCCACCCAGAAGGAACCTGCATGATGAATGTCGTCGAGATCGAAGGCGTCAGCCAGCGCTATGGGCGTACCACGGTGCTGCACGACCTGAACCTGAGCCTGGCCGCCGGGGAAGTGTTGGGCTTGTTCGGGCATAACGGCGCGGGCAAGACCACGGCGATGAAACTGGTGCTCGGCCTGCTGCGCGCCAGTAGCGGCCAGGTGCGCGTGTTCGAGCGCGCGCCGAGTGATCCCCATGTGCGCCGCTGGCTCGGTTACCTGCCGGAAAACGTCACGTTCTACCCGCAGTTGAGCGGCGGTGAAACCCTGCGCCACTTTGCCCGGCTCAAGGGGGCGCCCATGCATCAGGTCGATAGCCTGCTGGATGACGTCGGCCTGAGTGCGGCAGCGGGGCGGCGGGTCAAGACCTATTCCAAGGGCATGCGTCAGCGCCTTGGTCTGGCCCAGGCCCTGCTTGGCGAGCCACGCCTGTTGCTGCTCGACGAACCCACTGTTGGCCTTGACCCGTTCGCCACCCAGGACCTGTATCGCCTGCTCGACCGCCTGCGCGCCGGCGGCACCAGCATCATCCTGTGTTCCCATGTGCTGCCAGGCGTCGAGGCGCATATCAACCGCGCGGCGATCCTCACCCAAGGCCGCCTGCTGGCCTTGGGCAGCCTGGCGCAACTGCGCGCCGAGGCCGGCTTGCCGACGCTGATCCGCAGCAGCGGCCTGCAGCGCGCCGAGCTATTGCAACAACGCTGGAGCGCCGCCGGCCATGTGACCCGGCGCTGGGGCGTCGAAGGGCTGCAAGTGGCGGCGCATAACGGCAGCAAGGTGCATCTGCTGCGGCAACTGTTGGCCGAGGACAACCCCAGCGACGTGGAAATCCTGGCGCCGTCCCTGGAAGACCTCTACCGCCACTACATGGACCGCGCGCTGGTCACGGCAGCGGAGGCGGCGTTATGAGCCCGATCTGGAACATGGCGCGCAAGGAGTTCTGCGACGGCCTGCGCAACCGTTGGCTGTTGGCGATCAGCCTGTTGTTCGCGGTGCTGGCCATCGGCATTGCCTGGCTGGGCGCCGCTGCCGCCGGGCAACTGGGCTTCACCTCGATTGCGGCGACCATCGCCAGCCTGGCCAGCCTGGCGACCTTCCTGATGCCGCTGATCGCGCTGCTGCTGGCCTATGACGCAATCGTCGGCGAAGACGAAAGCGGCACCTTGTTGCTGCTGCTCACCTATCCCCTGGGGCGTGGGCAGATCCTGCTCGGCAAGTTCGTCGGCCATGGGCTGATCCTGGCGTTGGCCACGGTACTCGGCTTTGGCTGCGCGATGCTTGCCATTGCGCTGCTGGTCGATGACGTGCAATTGGGCCTGCTGCTCTGGGCCTTTGGCCGTTTCATGCTGACGTCGACCTTGCTGGGCTGGGTGTTTCTCGGGCTGGCCTATGGCCTGAGCAGCCTGTGCGCGGAAAAGTCCACCGCCGCCGGCCTGGCGCTGGGTGTGTGGTTCTTCTTTGTGCTGGTTTTCGACCTGGCGCTGCTGGCTTTGCTGGTGGTCGGCAAGGGCCAGTTCAGCCCCCAGGGATTGCCCTGGTTGCTGCTGCTCAACCCTACCGACGTGTACCGGTTGATCAACCTGTCCGGTTTCGCCAGCGGCACACAGTCGATGGGGGTCATGGCCCTGGGCTCGGACCTGGGCGTAGCGCCGCTGGCCTTGTGGGCGTGTTTGCTGGCATGGGTGGGCGTGCCGTTGGCGCTGGCCTACGCACTGTTTCGGCGCCGCGCGGCGTGAGGATTTTTTATGACGGTTGGAGTGAGTGATATGGGTTTCAAGACACGGGTAATCGCGGCCTTGTTGGTCGGCTTGTTGGTGACCGCCTGCGACAAGGTGCCGGAGTCGGGCTTCAGCGAATCGCCGGTGGCGTTTCATCGCAACGATGAGTGCCACGTCTGCGGCATGGTGATCAGCGAATTTCCCGGGCCCAAGGGCCAAGTGGTGGAGCGGAGCGGGGTGAAGAAATTCTGTTCCACCGCCGAAATGCTCGGCTGGTGGCTGCAACCGGAAAACCACCATGACGACGCCAAGCTGTACGTGCATGACATGGGCCGCAGCCCGTGGGACTCGCCCAACGACGCGCACCTGATCGACGCCCGCAGCGCCTTTTACGTGATCGGCACCGGGCTCAAGGGCGCGATGGGCGTAGTGCTGGCCTCGTTTGCCGATGAGGCGAAAGCACAGAAGGTCGCGGCCGACAGCGGTGGGCGGGTGCTGCGGTTCGAGCAGATCGATCTGGCGTTATTGCAGCAGCCCGCGGGAATGGCCCATAGCGGGCACTGAGTCAACCGGCTTGATAACCCATCAAGCCTTTCTCGCACAGGATCCGAATGGTACGCCGCTGCACCTCGATCAACCCGCCTTCCACCAGCCGGTGCAGGATTCTTGAAAACGTCTCCGGCTGGATCCCCAGCTTCGACGCCACCAGGCGCTTGGGCACCTGCAGCACCACCTCGCCGCTGACGGTATCGCGCTCCTGGAAGAGGAAATTGATCACCCGGCGACTGGCGTTGGCCAGGCTCAGGGTGTCGATATCCTTGAGGCGTTGATGCAAGTGGATGCTCATGCTCGCCAGGATCGCCAGGCAGATTTTTGGCTGATCCTCCAGGGCGCGGCGGTAGTGCTGGCCTTCGATACTGACCAGGACACTGTCCTTGAGCGCAGTGGCGCTGACCGGGTACGCCTTGGCCTGGGTGAACAGCAGGGCTTCGGCGAAGGTCTGGCCGGGCTGGATGACCTCCACCAGATGCTCCTGGCCTTCGCCGGTGACACGGTGCAGCTTGATCTGACCGCTGACCAGCAGGAAAAACCGATCGGCGGCATCGCCCTGGTGCATGAGCGGGGCGTGGTTGGGCAGGCGCTTGAGACTGGCCAGGGTGCAGACATCCTGGAAAGTTTTTTCGGGCAATTGGCTGAACAGATGGTGCCTGCGCAGGGTTAGGACGATGTGGGGATGGGTGAGCATAAGGGCCTCCGCTGACCGGGCATGGTAGGCCGCTTGCAGCGCGGTTCATATGCCTCCGTGGGGGTACCTCTGATGTGGGAGCAAGCTGCCTCCCACAAAGGGATCTGTGTGTATCAGCCAGTCCAGCCCAGATCAAAAACCCAGGCAAAGCGGTCATATAGCCGGAACCCGGTTAAAAATGTGGGAGGGGGCTTGCTCCCGATGACGGTGGGTCAGCCAATACATGCTTGACCGATGCACCGCTATCGGGAGCAAGCCCCCTCCCACAAAGGGATCTGTGTGTATCAGCCAGTCCAGCCCAGATCAAAAGCCCAGGCAAAGCGGTCATATAGCCGGAACCCGGTTAAAAATGTGGGAGGGGGCTTGCTCCCGATGACGGTGGGTCAGCCAATACATGCTTGACCGAAGCACCGCTATCGGGAGCAAGCCCCCTCCCACAAAGGGATCTGTGTGTATCAGCCAGTCCAGCCCAGATCAAAAGCCCAGGCAAAGCGGTCATATAGCCGGAACCCGGTTAAAAATGTGGGAGGGGGCTTGCTCCCGATGACGGTGGGTCAGCCAATACATGCTTGACTGATGCACCGCTATCGGGAGCAAGCCCCCTCCCACAAAGGGATCTGTGTGTATCAGCCAGTCCAGCCCGGATCAAAAGCCCAGGCAAAGCGGTCATATAGCCGGAACCCGGTTAAAAATGTGGGAGGGGGCTTGCTCCCGATGACGGTGGGTCAGCCAATACATGCTTGACCGATGCACCGCTATCGGGAGCAAGCCCCCACAATGGGATTTGTGTGTGGGGAAGGAGGCTTGCTCCTACCTGTGGTTCCTTCATCCCACCTGCCGCAAATGCTCCATCGCCCAAACCGCCGCTTCCACTCGCGAGCGCAATCCCAACTTGTGCAGCAGATTCTTCACATGCACTTTTACCGTGCCTTCGGTGATCCCCAGTTTGTGCCCGATCACCTTGTTGCTATGCCCGCTGGCAATCGTGCGCAGCACCTGGCGTTCGCGCTCGGTCAATTCCACTGCGGCATGGGGTTGCGGCGAGCGCAGCGCCTGGGCCAGTACCCGGGTCAGTCCGGGGCTGATCACCAGCGCCCCCTGCAACGCATCGCGGATGTACTCCACCACCATTTCCGGCTCCATGTCCTTGAGCAGATAGCCATTGGCATCCAGGCGCAGTGCGTCGCGCACGTCGTCTTCGGCGTCGGACACGGTAAACAGCAGCACCTTGCCCGCATAGTGCATGGCGCGCAGGCGGCGCAAGGTTTCCACGCCGTTCATGTGCGGCATGTTGTTGTCCAGCAGCACCAGGTCCGGTTGCAAGCTCTCGATCTGGTCGAGGGCTTCCTGGCCGTTGCCGGCTTCGCCGACCACCTGCAGGTCGTCTTCGAGTTCGAGTATCTGGCGCATGCCGTGGCGCATCATCGGGTGATCGTCGACCAGCAGAATGCGATGGCGGGTGAGTGTGTTCATGCAGGGTTGCCTTGTAGGGGTTGCCCGAGGAATTCCGGGTGAAAGCGCAGTTGCACCCGTGTGCCCTGGGGCTCGCGAGGGCTGATGTCGAGTTGGCCGTGCAGGCTGCGTGCGCGCTCGTCCATGATGGTCAGGCCGTGGTGTTCACGCTGGTTGACCTCACCGCAGAAACCCCGACCGTCGTCCTCGATGCACAGGCTCACGGTTTCACCCTCCTGGCGCAGTTGCAGCCAGGCGTTTTGCGCATGGGCATGGCGCAGGCAGTTGGACAGCGCTTCGCGGGTGATTTGCAGCAAGTGGATCTGCTCGCTGGCCGACAACTGAAAGGCCAGCGCGTCGACGTGCAGGTGCACCTGGAATTCGCCGCGCCGGGAAAACTCTTCGGCGGTGTCCGACAGCTCCTGCACCAGCCCGGCATCGTGGATTTGCAGGCGGAAGGTGGTGAGCAATTCGCGCAGTTGCCGGTACGCATTGTTCAGGCCGTCGCGCAGTTCGACGGTGACGGTGGCCAGGGTTTCCACCGGTTCGCCACGGCGGATCAGGGTTTGCATGCGGCTCACTTGCAGCTTCATGTAGGACAGCGCCTGCGCCAGGGAGTCGTGCAGTTCGCGGGCGATGATGGTGCGCTCGTCGAGCAGCAGCAAACGGTGATCCTGTTCGCGCTGGCGTTTGAGCGACAGCGACGTGCCGATCAGGTTGGCCAGGGCCTGGATCAATTGCTTCTCCCAGTCCTGGGGCGGATGGCCGTCGTCGAAGTGGGCCTTGAGCTCGCCGAGTTCCGAGCCCTGGTTGCTGATGCTGAATATCTGCGACGGCGCCACCTTGTGTTTATCGCAGGAGGCGCACTCGCCGAGGGCGCAGATATTGCGGCTGTCACCCCCGTTCAAGGAGAGCATCTGCTGGGCCGGCGCCAGGAAATGCCCTTGCAGGCACAACGACAGGCGCAGCCCCGGCAGGCGTTTCTGGAAGCGTCGGATCAGTTCGTCCAGGCCTTCGGCATTGGCCAGGCGCGTGGCCAGGCTGCGGCTGCTCTGGTACAGCAGTTCGAGGGCGGCGTTGGCTTGTTGCAGGTTGAGGGTCTTGAGGCGCACCTGGCTTTCCAGGGTGCGGTGGGAGGCCTCGATGGTCTCGGCCATGGTGTTGAAGCTCAGGGCCAGTTGCCCCAGCTCATCCTCGGAACGGTGGTTGACCCGGGTCTTGAAATCGCCATCGCGAAAGCGCCGGGTAGCCTGCACCAGTTCCTGCAAGGGGTTGACCACGCCGTACTGCAGCTCATACAGGCCGACCAGCAGGATGATCAGCGTGCTGAACAGCGCCAGGCCCTGGATGCCTTGTTGCCAGCCTTGTTTGCGTTCGCTCTGTTGCTGCAACAGGCTGACGAATTGATTCATTTGTTCGACGAACGCCGGCGCGCTGGCCTGGAACAGCGCCGTATCACCGCGTGCCAGCGCCGGGCGCAACTCGTCGTTCCAGCGTTGCTGGATCTGTTGGTAGCTCAGTTGCAAGGCGCTGCGCGGGCCGTCTTCCAGCACCGCCTTGAGCGACTCGCTGTCGAGGCGCCCTTGCAGGCTCTGGATGATGGCGTCGATTTCCGCCGTCGGCGCGGCGGCGGCGAGTCGCCAACTGAGGTGGTAGGTCTCCATGCGCACGGAGCCGGCGGTGTTGATCGCGGCGGCGTCGCCCTGGCTGAACCAGGCGATCAGCCCGGCACTCAAGGAACTGGCCAGGGCCAGGACAGCGATCAGGATCACCGCCAGGCCGGCGCGCGCGGGCAGGGAACTGCGCAGCCAGCTAAACATCACGGCAGATCTGAAGGGGGGAGAACATCGGCATGGCGGCACCTGCAAAGGAAAAACGAGCTGTAAAACCGCGATCCCCGGCGCACTACCTCTAAAGAATTGCCGGCCAACCCTCCCACGGGAAAACGCCGGCAACATAGATCAATCCATTGATAAATAAAGACTTTGTCTTGTTATGGGGGCTACCTCCTTAGAGGTATGTGGGGTCAGCATAGCCTTTTACCCCCCAGGCCGACGTTGATCTGCGTCAAGTTCCACGGGGGTGTCGCCCCTAACCTGCGCTCATGAAATCACCTCTGGGAGCGCATATCGTGACTCAACCCCGTATACGACAAGGCCTGGTGCTGGGCATGAGCACGCTGGCCTTCACCGTCTGCTTTATGGTGTGGATGATGTTCGCCGTGCTCGGCGTGCCCATCAAAGAGCTGCTGCAACTCAACGAAACCCAGTTCGGCCTGCTGGCCGCCACGCCGGTCTTGACCGGTTCCCTGGTGCGCCTGCCACTGGGCTTGCTGACCGACCGCTTCGGCGGGCGCATCGTGTTCTTCCTGCTGATGCTCGCCTGCGTGCTGCCGCTGTACCTGATCACCTACGCCACCGCGTATTGGCAGTTCCTGGTGCTGGGCCTGTTCGTCGGTCTGGCCGGCGGTTCGTTTTCGGTGGGCATCGCCTACGTCGCCAAATGGTTCGACAAGGACAACCAGGGCTTTGCCATGGGCGTGTTCGGCGCCGGTAACGCCGGGGCGGCTGTCACCAAGTTCCTCGCCCCGGCGCTGATCGCCCTCGGCACCTGGCACCTGGTGCCCAAGGTGTTCGGCGCGATCCTGTTTATCACCGCGCTGCTGTTCTGGTTCCTCACTAGCGAAAACAAGGCCCACCGCAGTGCCGGCGGCGCCACCTTGCGCGAGCAACTGCGCTGCCTGAAAGACCCGGCCGTGTGGCGCTACTGCCAGTACTACTCGATTGTGTTCGGCGGCTATGTGGGCCTGGCGTTGTGGATGACCAAGTACTACGTGCAGGAATACGGTTTCAGCCTGCAAAGCGCGGCGCTGCTGGCCGCCTGTTTCTCCCTGCCCGGCGGCGTGCTGCGTGCGGTCGGCGGTTGGCTGTCCGACCGCTGGGGCGCCCAGAGCGTGACCTGGTGGGTGTTGTGGGTGAGCTGGATCTGCCTGTTCCTGCTCAGCTACCCGCAGACCCAACTGCAAGTGATGACCGTCAACGGTCCGCTGGATTTCCACATCGGCCTCAACGCCACTCTGTTCACCGTGCTGCTGTTCGTGATGGGCATCGCCTTCGCGTTCGGCAAGGCCTCGGTGTTCAAGTACATCGCCAATGACTACCCCCGGAACATGGGCGCGGTGTCCGGCATCGTCGGCCTGGCCGGCGGCCTCGGGGGCTTTGTGCTGCCGATCCTGTTTGGCGCCCTGGTGGACCTCACCGGCGTGCGCTCGTCCTGCTTCATGTTGATGTACGGCGTGGTCTGGGTGTCCCTGACCTGGATGTACCTCAGCGAAATCCGCAAACAACCGCTGCTGGGCAACACCGCCCAACGTCTCCAAGGAGCATGAACATGTCCATCGCGCAAAAGCCCGATTCGGGCCCGGTGATTCACGACTGGCGCCCTGAAGATCCAGCGTTCTGGGGCGCCAGCGGCAAAAAGACCGCCACCCGCAACCTGTGGATCTCGATTCCCGCGCTGCTCCTGGCCTTCGCCGTGTGGATGGTGTGGAGCACGGTGATCGTGCGCCTCAACGCCATCGGCTTTACGTTCACCACCGACCAGCTGTTCTGGCTGGCGGCGTTGCCCGGCCTGTCCGGTGCGACCTTGCGGGTGTTCTACTCGTTCATGGTGCCGATCTTCGGCGGCCGTCGCTGGACCGCCCTGAGCACCGCATCGCTGCTGCTACCGTCGCTGTGGATGGGCTTCGCGGTGCAAGACCCCAACACCCCGTACAGCGTGTTTGTGTTAATCGCGTTGTTGTGCGGCTTCGGCGGCGGCAACTTCGCCTCCAGCATGTCCAACATCAGCTTCTTCTACCCCAAGGCGCAACAGGGCACGGCCCTGGGCCTGAACGCCGGGCTCGGCAACCTGGGCGTGTCGGTGATGCAGTTCTGTGTGCCGCTGGTGATCACCTTCGGGGTGTTCGGCCTGGTCGGCGGGCACGCGCAAACCCTGCCCGATGGCAGCCAGCTGTGGCTGCAGAACGCCGGGTTCATCTGGGTGCCGTTCATTCTTATCGTCACCGTGGCCGCCTGGTTCGGCATGAATGACCTGTCCAGCGCCCGCGCGTCGTTCAGCGAGCAGGCGGTGATCTTCAAGCGCAAGCACAACTGGCTGATGTGCTGGTTGTACCTGGCGACCTTCGGTTCGTTCATCGGCTTTTCGGCGGCGTTCCCGTTGCTGATCAAGACCTCGTTCCCCGACGTGGTGGCGCTGAAATTCGCCTTCCTCGGCCCGCTGGTCGGCGCGCTGGTACGCCCTTTGGGCGGCTGGCTGGCAGACAAACTGGGCGGCGCGCGGGTGACGCTGTGGAACTTCGTGCTGATGATCGTGATGGTGTTCGGCGTGCTGCACTTTCTGCCGTCGAACGACCAGGGCGGCAACTTCTACGGCTTCCTGGGCCTGTTCATGCTGCTGTTCATCACCACCGGCGTGGGCAACGGCTCCACCTTCCGCATGATCCCGGTGATCTTCCGCACCCAGCACGAGAAAGCCAGCGCGGGTAAATCCGCCGCCGAGCGCGAGCAGGCGCTCAAGGACGCCGGCAAGGAGTCCGCCGCCGTGCTGGGCTTCAGTTCGGCCATGGGCGCCTTTGGTGCGTTCTTCATTCCCAAGTCCTTCGGCACTTCCATGGCCGCCACCGGCAGCCCGGCGATGGCCTTCTACATGTTTGTCGGTTTCTACCTGAGCTGCATCGTCGTGACCTGGTGGTGGTACGCCCGCAAAGGTTGCGCCACCCCCTGCTAGTCCGACCTGAATTCGCGGGGCAACGCACCCCACGGCACGCCTGATGAGGAAAGCACCATGAGTCATTTGCTGGATCAACTGCGGTTCTTCAACCGCAAACAAAACGAATTTTCCGATGGACACGGCGAGACCCGCAAAGAGTCCCGCGACTGGGAAAACGTCTACCGTTCGCGCTGGCAGTACGACAAGATCGTGCGTTCCACCCACGGTGTGAACTGCACCGGCTCGTGTTCGTGGAAGATCTACGTGAAGAACGGCCTGATCACCTGGGAAACCCAGCAGACCGACTACCCGCGCACCCGCAACGACCTGCCCAACCACGAACCGCGCGGCTGCCCGCGCGGTGCGAGCTACAGCTGGTACATCTACAGCGCCAACCGGCTCAAGTACCCGAAGATCCGCAAGCCGCTGCTCAAACTGTGGCGTGAAGCACGCCAGACCCTCGCACCGGTGGAAGCCTGGGCGAGCATTGTCGAGGACAAGGTCAAGGCCGACTCCTATAAGAGCAAGCGCGGCATGGGGGGGTTCATTCGCTCGAACTGGGAGGAGGTGAACGAGATCATCGCCGCCTCCAACGTCTACACCATCAAGCAATACGGCCCGGACCGCATCGTCGGCTTCTCGCCGATCCCGGCCATGTCCATGGTCAGCTATGCGGCGGGTTCGCGTTACCTGTCGCTGATCGGCGGCGTGTGCCTGAGCTTCTACGACTGGTACTGCGACCTGCCACCGGCCTCGCCGATGGTGTGGGGCGAGCAGACCGACGTGCCGGAGTCGGCCGACTGGTACAACTCCAACTACATCATCGCCTGGGGTTCCAACGTCCCGCAGACCCGCACCCCGGACGCGCACTTCTTCACCGAGGTGCGCTACAAGGGCACCAAGACCGTGGCGATCACCCCCGACTATTCGGAAGTGGCCAAGCTCACCGACCTGTGGCTCAACCCCAAGCAGGGCACCGACGCCGCGCTGGCCCAGGCGTTCAACCATGTGATCTTCAAAGAATTTCACCTGGACAAACCGAGCGCCTACTTCACCGACTACGCCAAGCGCTTCACCGACTTGCCGGTGCTGGTGATGCTCAAGCCGATGACCGGTTTCGCCCCCGGCGCCGGCTTCCAACCCGACCGCTTCCTGCGCGCCTCGGACCTCACCGGCAACCTCGGCCAGGACAACAACCCGGAATGGAAAACCATCGCCCTCGATGAGAGCGGCGAACTGGTCTCGCCCCAAGGCTCCATCGGCTATCGCTGGGGTGAGAAGGGCAAGTGGAACATCCTCGCCAAAGAAGGCGGTGAAGGCCGCGCCATCGACCTGAAACTCAGTCTGATCGGCGGCGACGTCGCTGAAGTGGCGTTCCCGTACTTTGCCGGCGAAGCCCACGAGCACTTCCAGCATGTGGCCGGCGATGCCGTGCAATTCCGCCGCGTGCCGGTGCACAACGTGACCCTGGCCGACGGCAGCGTGGCCAAGGTCGCCAGCGTGTTCGACCTGTCGGCGGCCAACCTGGCTATCGACCGTGGCCTGGGCGGCAACAACGTGGCCAAGGACTACGACGACGCCAGCGTGCCGGGCACCCCGGCGTGGCAGGAAGCGATCACCGGCGTCAGCCGCGAGAAAGCCATCCAGATCGCCCGTGAGTTCGCCGACAACGCCGACAAGACCAAGGGTCGCTCGATGATCATCGTCGGCGCGGCGATGAACCACTGGTACCACATGGACATGAACTACCGTGGGCTGATCAACATGCTCATGCTCTGCGGTTGCGTCGGCCAGACCGGCGGCGGCTGGGCCCACTACGTTGGCCAGGAAAAACTGCGCCCGCAATGCGGCTGGCTGCCCCTGGCGTTCGGCCTGGACTGGAACCGCCCACCGCGCCAGATGAACGGCACCAGCTTCTTCTATGGCCACAGTTCGCAATGGCGCCACGAAAAAATGAGCATGCACGATGTGCTCTCGCCACTGGCCGACAAGTCGCAGTTCCCCGAACACGCCCTGGACTACAACATCCGCGCCGAACGCGCCGGCTGGTTGCCCAGCGCGCCGCAATTGAACACCAACCCGCTGCACATCTGCCGTGACGCCGCCGCCGCCGGCATGACGCCCAAAGACTACGTGGTCAAGTCCTGGCAGGACGGCAGCCTGCGCTTTGCCTGCGAACAACCGGACAGCCCGGTGAACTTCCCGCGCAACATGTTCATCTGGCGCTCCAACCTGCTCGGTTCGTCGGGCAAGGGCCATGAGTACATGCTCAAGTACCTGTTGGGCACCAAGAACGGCGTGATGAACGAAGACATCGGCCACAGCACCGAATGCAAGCCCACCGAGGCCGAATGGGTCGAGGACGGCGCCATCGGCAAGCTCGACCTGGTGACCACCCTGGACTTCCGCATGTCCTCCACCTGCGTGTATTCCGACATCGTCCTGCCGACCGCCACCTGGTACGAAAAAGACGACATGAACACCTCGGACATGCACCCGTTCATCCACCCCCTGTCGGCGGCCATCGACCCGGCGTGGGAATCGCGTTCCGACTGGGAAATCTACAAAGGCATCGCCAAGGCGTTCTCGGCCATGTCGGTCGGCCACCTGGGCGTGGAGCAAGACCTGGTCACCGTACCGTTGATGCACGACAGCGTCGGCGAACTGGCCCAGCCGTTCGGCGGCACCGACTGGAAAAGTGCCGGTGTGGCGCCGGTGCCCGGCAAGAACGCGCCAAACATGGCGGTGGTGGAGCGCGACTACCCGAACATCTACAAGCAGTTCTCGTCCCTGGGCCCGATGCTGGAAAAACTCGGCAACGGCGGCAAGGGCATCAACTGGAACACCGATGAAGAAGTCGAGTTCCTCGGCGAGCTCAACCATCACGAAAACGATGCGGGGATCAGCCATGGTCGGCCGAAAATCGACACGGCCATCGACGCTGCCGAGGTGATCCTGTCCCTGGCCCCGGAAACCAACGGCAAGGTGGCCTTGAAAGCCTGGGCCGCGCTGTCGGAATTCACTGGCATCGACCACAGCCACCTGGCGATCTCCAAGGCCCATGAAGCGATCCGCTTCCGCGATATCCAGGCGCAGCCGCGCAAGATCATCTCCAGCCCGACCTGGTCAGGCCTGGAAGACGAACACGTGAGCTACAACGCCGGCTACACCAACGTCCACGAAAACATCCCATGGCGCACCATCACCGGCCGCCAGCAGTTCTACCAGGATCACCCGTGGATGCAGGCGTTCGGCGAGCAGTTGATGAGCTACCGGCCACCGGTCAACACCAAGACCATCGAAGGCGTGAAGGGCAAGCGCAGCAACGGCGAAACCGAGATCGTGCTGAACTGGATCACCCCGCACCAGAAGTGGGGCATCCACAGCACCTACAGCGACAACCTGCTGATGCTCACCCTCAGCCGTGGCGGCCCGATTGTGTGGCTCTCGGAAATCGACGCCAAGCGCGCCGGGATCGAGGACAACGACTGGATCGAATGCTTCAACGTCAACGGCGCCCTGACCGCCCGTGCGGTGGTCAGCCAGCGCGTCAAGGAAGGCATGGTGATGATGTACCACGCCCAGGAACGCATCGTGAACGTGCCGGGTTCGGAAACCACCAAGACCCGCGGCGGCCACCACAACTCGGTGACCCGCGTGGTGCTCAAGCCGACCCACATGATCGGCGGCTATGCCCAGCAGGCCTACGGTTTCAACTACTACGGCACGGTCGGTTGCAACCGCGACGAGTTTGTCGTGGTGCGCAAAATGGCCAAGGTCGACTGGCTCGATGGTTCCACCGGCGATGATCTGCCGCGCCCATTGCCGACTGATATCGAGGAGAACTGAGATGAAGATTCGCTCACAGATCGGCATGGTCCTGAACCTGGACAAATGCATCGGCTGCCACACCTGTTCCATCACCTGCAAAAACGTATGGACCAGCCGTGAAGGCATGGAATACGCCTGGTTCAACAACGTCGAGTCCAAGCCCGGCATCGGTTACCCGAAAGAATGGGAAAACCAGGACAAGTGGAAGGGCGGCTGGGTGCGCAACGCCAACGGCTCGATCAACCCGCGCATCGGCGGCAAGTTCCGCGTGTTGGCGAACATCTTCGCCAACCCCGACCTGCCAAGCCTGGACGACTACTACGAACCGTTCGACTTCGACTACCAGCACCTGCACACCGCGCCGTTGGGCGAGCACCAACCGACCGCGCGTCCGCGTTCGCTGGTGTCCGGCAAGCGCATGCAGAAAATCGAGTGGGGCCCCAACTGGGAGGAAATCCTCGGCACCGAGTTCGCCAAGCGCCGCAAGGACAAGAACTTCGACCAGATCCAGGCCGACATTTATGGCGAGTACGAAAACACTTTCATGATGTACCTGCCGCGCCTGTGCGAGCACTGCCTCAACCCGGCGTGCGCGGCGTCGTGCCCGAGCGGTGCGATCTACAAGCGTGAAGAAGACGGCATCGTGCTGATCGACCAGGAAAAATGCCGTGGCTGGCGCATGTGCATCAGTGGCTGCCCGTACAAGAAGATCTACTTCAACTGGAAGAGCGGCAAATCCGAGAAGTGCATCTTCTGCTACCCGCGCATCGAAGCCGGCATGCCCACCGTGTGTGCCGAAACCTGCGTCGGTCGGATTCGCTACCTCGGCGTGCTGCTCTACGACGCCGACCGCATCAGCGAAGTGGCGAGCACCGCCAACGAGCAGGATCTGTACGAGAAGCAACTGGAAATCTTCCTCGACCCGAATGACCCGGCAGTGATCCGCCAGGCCCTGGCCGATGGCGTGCCGCAGTCGGTGATCGACTCGGCGCAACGCTCGCCGGTGTACAAAATGGCCGTCGATTGGAAACTCGCGCTGCCGCTGCACCCGGAATACCGCACCTTGCCGATGGTCTGGTACGTGCCGCCACTGTCGCCGATCCAGAACGCCGCCGCTGCCGGTACCGTGGGCATGAACGGGGTGATCCCGGATGTCGACAGCCTGCGCATTCCGCTGCGGTACCTGGCCAATATGCTCACCGCTGGCGATGAAAAACCGGTCAAGCGTGCGCTCAAACGCCTGTTGGCGATGCGTGCCTACAAACGCTCCCAGCAAGTCGACGGCGTGCAGGACCTGCAAGTGCTCGAAGACGTCGGCCTGAGCGTGGAACAGGTGGAAGAGATGTACCGCTACCTGGCGATCGCCAACTACGAAGACCGCTTCGTGGTGCCGAGTGCGCACCGTGAAGACGCCATGAGCGATGCGTTCGCCGAACGCTCCGGCTGTGGTTTCAGCTTTGGCAGCGGGTGTAGCGGCAGCTCCGACACCAACCTGTTCGGCGCCAAGAAGGCCAACCGCCGCGACGTGTTGAAAACCGTACAGATCTGGGAGGACTGAGCATGCGCATTCTTAAAGTGATTTCGTTGCTGCTGGACTACCCCACCGACACCCTGGTGAGCGGCCGCGACGAACTGGAACAGGCGATCATCGAGTCGCGGGAAATCAGTCCCAAGCAGCGCGGCGCGTTGTTCGAATTGCTGGAACTGATTTGCGCCAATGACCTGATGGACGGCCAGGAACACTACGGCGCGCTGTTCGGTCGGGGGCGTTCGCTGTCGTTGCTGTTGTTCGAACACGTCCACGGCGAGTCCCGCGACCGTGGCCAGGCCATGGTCGACATGATGGCCCAGTACGAAGCGGCCGGGTTTGCCATCGACGTCAAGGAGCTGCCGGACTATATCCCGCTGTACCTGGAGTTCCTCTCGACCCGCGAAGACATCGAGGCCCGTGAGGGCCTGGCGGATGTGGCGCATTTGCTGGCGTTGCTCGCCGCGCGCCTGGACGAGCGCGAGAGCGCCTACGCCAGTTGCTTCCGGGCGTTGTTGCAGATCGCCGGTGCCGAGCCGCACCAGGCCGTGGCCGAGTTGCGTGCCCAGGTCGCCGCCGAGCCCCGTGACGACTCCCTCGAAGCCCTGGACAAGATCTGGGAAGAGGAAGCGGTGGACTTTATGCAGGCCGAACAACAGGACCGTTGCAGTTCGATGCCCAGCGCACCAGGCAAAGCCCGCGAAGAAAGCGCGGTGCCGTTGCACTGGGTGGATTTTCAGCAAGAAGGGCGGGCCGCAGTGCCAGCCGGGGAGGTGGGTAATGTCTAAGTGGAATTTGCTGGTATTCGGGGTGTACCCCTATGTCGCCCTGGCGATCTGCCTGTTGGGCAGTTGGGCACGGTTCGACCTGTCGCAGTACACCTGGAAGGCCGGCTCCAGCCAGATGCTCAACAACCGTGGCATGCGCGTGGCGAGCAACTTCTTCCACATCGGCGTGCTGTTCGTGCTGGCCGGGCACTTTGTCGGCCTGCTGACCCCGGCGTCGGTCTATCACCATGTGATCAGCACTGAACACAAGCAGTTGCTGGCGATGGTCTCCGGTGGCGTCTTCGGCCTGCTGTGCCTGGTGGGCCTGCTGATGCTGGTCAAGCGCCGCCTGGGCGACCCGCGTGTACGGGCCACATCGAGCCCGTCGGACATCCTGATCCTGCTGGTGCTGCTCGCGCAGCTGGTGCTCGGCTTGCTGACCATCGTCGCGTCAACCGGGCATATGGACGGCTCGGTGATGGTGATGCTCGCCGACTGGGCGCAGAACGTGGTGCTGTTGCGGCCGCTGGATGCGGCGGCGTCGATCGAGCCGGTGTCGCTGATCTACAAGGCGCACGTGGCGCTGGGCTTGACCCTGTTCGTGCTGTTCCCGTTTACCCGCTTGGTGCATATGGTCAGCGCGCCGATCTGGTACCTGGGGCGTCGTTATCAAATCGTGCGGCAGAAGTATTGAGGAGAACGTCATGACAACAGGATGCGGATGTGGTGGCGGTAAAGGCGGCAGCGGTGGTTGCGGCTCGTCGGTCAAAGAACCGCTGGTGGCCGAGGTGGTGGCCCAGGCTTCGTTCGAGGAACTCAAGGCGCCGGAGTTGATCGCCAGCAGTGAGCAGGAATGGCCGATCATCAGCGTCAACGGCGTGCCTGTCAGGCCGCAGGCCATGGCCATGGAGTTGCAATATCACCCGGCCGACAGTCGCGAGGAAGCGGTGTATTCGGCCGCCCGCGCGCTGGTGATCCGCGAGCTGTTGCAGCAACGGATCGCCGAGCTGGGCCTGGCGGTGGAGATCGCCGCCGGTGAGAACGAAGAAGAAGCCGCCACGCGCTTGCTGCTGGAGCGTGAGGTCACGGTGCCCGAGTGCGACGAGGCCACCTGTGTGCGCTACTTCGACAACAATCGCGGGCGCTTTCACAGCGCGCCGTTGCTGGCGGTGCGGCACATTCTGCTCGAATGCGCGCCGGACGACGCCGAGGCGCGGCATCTGGCCCACAGTCAGGCGCAAGTCCTGCTGCTGGACCTGAAAGCGCAGCCCGGCCAATTCGCCGAGTTGGCGCTCAAGTATTCGGCGTGCCCGTCCAAGGCCCAGGGCGGTTCGTTGGGCCAGGTGAGCAAGGGCCAGACCGTGCCGGAGCTGGAGCGGCAGTTGTTCACCCTGGCGCCGGGCCTGGCCGCCAAGCCGCTGGAAAGTCGCTACGGCTGGCATGTGATCAGTGTCGATCAGCGTATCGAAGGCCAGCCGCTGCCGTATGAAGCGGTGGCGGTGGCGATCCGCACCCAGTTGCAGCAAGGCGTGTGGCAAAAGGCATTGGTGCAGTACCTGCAAACCCTGATCGGCGCGGCGGACATTCGCGGCATTGCGCTGCAGGGCGCCGACTCGCCGTTGGTGCAGTGACGTGAGCCTGGTGGATGGGGTGGGCCGTTCGATCGATTACCTGCGCTTGTCGGTGACCGACCGTTGTGATTTTCGCTGTGTGTATTGCATGGCGAAAAACATGACGTTCCTGCCGCGCCAGCAGGTGCTGACCCTGGAGGAGCTGCAACGCCTGGCCGCGCTGTTCGTCGGCCAGGGCGTGCGCAAGATCCGCCTGACTGGCGGCGAGCCGTTGATCCGCCCGGGCATTGTCGGGCTGTGCCGCACCATCGCGGCGCTGCCGGGCTTGCGCGAACTGGTGATGACCAGCAACGGCTCGCAGTTGGCACGCCTCGCGCGGCCGCTGGTGGAGGCCGGGGTCAAGCGCATGAACATCAGCCTCGACAGCCTGGATGCAGAGCGCTTTCGCGCGATCACCCGCAACGGTGATCTGCGCCAGGTGCTGGACGGTATCGAAGCGGCGCGGGACGCGGGGTTCGAGCGGGTCAAGCTCAATTGCGTGGTGATGAAAGGGCGCAACTTCGACGAGGTGCCGGCGCTGGTGCAGTACGCCATCGACCAGGGCATCGACATCAGCTTCATCGAGGAAATGCCCCTGGGGGACGTGGGGCGTTCACGGGGCGAGACATTCTGTGCCAGTGATGAAGTGCGCAGCGTGATCGGCCGTCACCATGCCTTGCTCGACAGCACCGAAAACAGCGGCGGCCCGGCACGCTATGTGCGCCTGGCGCGGCATCCGCAGACACGCATCGGCTTTATCTCGCCCAACTCCCACAACTTCTGCGGCAGCTGCAACCGCGTGCGCATGACCGTCGAAGGGCAGTTGCTGCTGTGCTTGGGGCAGGACAACGCGGTGGACTTTCGCGCGCTGCTGCGGCGCTATCCGTTGGACGACGGGCCGTTGGTTGCGGCGTTGCGTCGCGGGTTGCAAGGCAAGCCGTTACGGCATGATTTCAGCGGGGACGGGGAGGTGCAGGTGGTGCGGTTCATGAACATGAGCGGAGGCTGATGGGGGAGGGGCGTGCGCCCACCTTTTGACCTTCATTCAGACTTGATCTTGATCAATGGTAGCCAACGCCCCTGGCCGTAACATCACTGCATGTTGTGTTTAAAGTATTTATTGAATCTATATGTAGTGTCTGGAGCCTTCCAATGCAAAGCATGCTCAGCCCGCTGGTCAGCACCCGCCTGCACAAACGCGACGGCACCCTGGTGCCCTTCGACGCCGACAAAATCCGCCAGGCCCTGATCGCTGCCGGCACCGCCACCGGCGAGTACCAGGAGGCTGACGTCGACCTGCTATTGAGTGCGGTGCTGGCCCGCCTGAGGGGCATCGAGCGGCTGGACGTCGAACAGATCCAGGACAGTGTCGAACGTGTGCTGATGGATGCCGGTTACTTCCTGTCGATGCGCGCCTACATCGTCTACCGCGAACAACACGGGCGCCTGCGCCGCGACCGCAAGACCCTGGTGGAAGTCGCCACTTCGATGAACGAATACCTCGACCGCGAAGACTGGCGCGTGCAGGCCAACGCCAACCAGGGCTACTCCCTGGGCGGGCTGGTGCTGAACGTGTCGGGCAAGGTCACCGCCAATTACTGGCTCGACGAGGTCTACAGCGAGCAGATCGGCCGCGCCCACCGTGAGGCCGATCTGCATATCCACGATCTCGACATGCTCGCCGGTTACTGCGCCGGTTGGTCCCTGCGCTCGCTGTTGCACGAAGGCCTCAATGGTGTGCCGGGGCGTGTCGAAGCCGGGCCGCCCAAGCACTTGAGCAGTGCCCTGGGGCAGATGGTCAATTTTCTCGGCACCCTGCAAAACGAATGGGCCGGCGCCCAAGCGTTCAGCTCGTTCGACACCTATCTCGCCCCCTACGTGCGCAAGGACCAACTGAGCTACCCCGAGGTGCGCCAGGCGGTGCAGGAGTTCATCTACAACCTCAATGTGCCGTCGCGCTGGGGCACCCAGACGCCGTTCACCAACCTGACCTTCGATTGGGTTTGCCCGGAGGATCTGCGCGAGCAAATCCCGGTGATCGGCGGCGAGGAAATGCCGTTTGCCTACGGCGACCTGCAAGCGGAAATGGAGCTGATCAACCGTGCCTACATCGAAGTGATGCAGGCCGGGGACGCCAAGGGCCGGGTGTTCACTTTTCCGATTCCGACCTACAACATCACCCACGATTTCCCTTGGGACAGCGAGAACGCCGACCGCCTGTTCGAGATGACCGCGCGCTATGGCTTGCCGTATTTCCAGAACTTCCTCAATTCCGATATGCAGCCCAACCAGGTGCGCTCCATGTGCTGTCGCCTGCAACTGGACGTGCGTGAGCTGCTCAAGCGCGGTGGCGGATTGTTCGGTTCGGCGGAGCAGACCGGCAGCCTGGGAGTGGTGACGATCAACTGCGCGCGCCTGGGTTACCTGTTCAAGGGCGACACCTCGGGCTTGCTGCAACGCCTGGACAGCCTGATGGACATGGCCATGGAAAGCCTGGAGGTCAAGCGCAAGGTGATCCAGCACCACATGGACGCCGGTCTCTATCCCTACACCAAGCGCTACCTGGGCACCTTGCGCAACCACTTCTCCACCATCGGCCTCAACGGCATGCACGAGATGCTGCGCAATTTCACCGATGACACCCAGGGCATGCACACCGAAGAAGGGCGCGCGTTCGCCCTGCGCCTGCTCGACCATGTACGCGCCACCTTGCTGCGCTTCCAGGAAGAAACCGGTCACCTCTACAACCTCGAAGCCACACCGGCCGAAGGCACCACCTACCGCTTCGCCAAGGAAGATCGCAAGCGCTACCCGGACATTCTGCAAGCCGGCAGCTTAGACGCGCCGTACTACACCAACTCGTCGCAACTGCCGGTGGGCTTTACCGAAGACCCCTTCGAAGCCCTGGAGCTGCAAGACGAACTGCAATGCAAATACACCGGCGGCACCGTGTTGCACCTGTACATGGCCGAGCGGATTTCCTCGACCCAGGCCTGCAAGCAGCTTGTGCGCAAAGCGTTGGGGCGTTTCCGCCTGCCGTATCTGACGGTGACCCCGACGTTCTCGATCTGCCCGGTCCACGGCTACCTCGCCGGCGAACACGAGTTCTGTCCCAAGTGCGATGAAGTCCTCGCGCTTGCCGCTCAGTCTTGAATCTGTTTTTCAACCCGCAAGGAGATTCACCATGCAAACGTCCCAGCCACAACGTCAGCGCTGCGAAGTCTGGACCCGGGTGATGGGTTACCACCGGCCGGTGTCCGCGTTCAATCCCGGCAAACAGTCCGAGCACAAGGAGCGTGTGCACTTTACCGAAGCGGCCGCCGCGGCCGGGCGCCAATGACTCGAGCGCTACGGGTCGGGGGTATGGTGCCCCTGACCACCCTCGACTACCCCGGCATGCTTGCCTGCGTGCTGTTCTGCCAGGGCTGCGCGTGGCGCTGTCGTTACTGCCATAACCCGGACCTGATCACGCCGCGCGGTAGCGCGGAGATCGATTGGCGCCGGGTCTTGCTGTTTTTGCAGCGCCGCCAGGACTTGCTGGACGCGGTGGTGTTCAGCGGCGGTGAGCCGACCTTGCAGGAAGGCTTGCCGGCGGCGATGGACGAAGTGCGCGCCATGGGCTTTCGCGTGGGCCTGCACAGTGCCGGGATCAAGCCGGCAGGTTTTGCCAATGCGCTGCGCCATGCCGACTGGGTGGGCTTCGATGTGAAGGCCCTGGCCGAGGACTATCCAATGATCACTCAGGTCAAAGGCAGCGGCGTCGCCCATTGGCGCAGTCTGGATGCCTTGCTGGCCAGTGGCGTGGATTACGAGTGCCGCACCACGGTGCACTGGCACTTGATCGACCCGCCGCGCCTGTTGCGCCTGGCCCAGCGTTTGCAAGCCAATGGTGTCAAGCGCTTTGCTGTGCAGATGGTCCGTACGGCGAGCATGCTCGATGAGCACTTGCCGATCGCGCCGGCACAGATGGCGTTGCCGGAGTTATGGGGCCGTATGCACGAGTTGTTCCCGGCTTTTGTATTGCGAGGGTGACCGATCGCCCTCCACAGGATTTTTAAAGATGCTGCCCGTTGCGGGCAGGTATTCATCAAGGAATGTTTAGCATGACGCAGTTAACCACGGCACAACGCATTGTCATCGGCTTCGCGATTGCGCCGCTGGCTCTGGTCGGCTTGGTGTTTTACGCCTTGCACGACCTGGCAACCCTCAAACAACAGTCCGAACAGATCGTGCAGCAGGACTGGCCGAAAATCGCACCGATCATGGTGATCGCCACGGGCGTGCGCGATAACGGGCGCAACACCCGGGACCTGCTGATCGACCCGGACAGCCAGCAGACCCAGGAAGCCATCGGCACCACCCGGCAGCGCATTACCCAGGCGTTCGCCACCCTGGAGCCGCTGTTCGATACCGCCGAAGGCAAGGCGGCATACGCCCGCTTGAAAACCCATCGGGAAACCTACGTCGCTGCCTTCACCCAAGTGCAGGCACTGATCAAACAGGGCGCCCGCGAGCAGGGCCTGGCCCAGCTCAAACAACAGGTGGTGCCGGCCGAACTTGAGGTGTTCAAGAGCCTCGATGCGTTGATGGCCATGCAAGGCCGACTGTTCGTCGAGCGCGAGCAGGCCGCGCAAACCCTCTACGACCAGGCGCGCCGCACGATGATCGGCTTGCTCCTGCTGTGTGTGGCCCTGGTCGTGGCGGCCGCCGTGATCGTCACCCGCAGCGTCACCCGTCCGTTGGGTGGCGAGCCGGACGAGGTGGCGCGGGTGCTCAGCCACATCGCCCAGGGCGACCTGACCATCGACGTGCCACTGGGCAACAGTGCCGAGGGCAGCGTGATGCGCAACCTGCACCAGATGCGGCAGAACCTCAACCAGATGGTCCGGCAGATCGCCGCCTCGGTGGACGGCGTGGCCAGTTCGTCGGAAGAGTTGAGCGCGGTCAGCAGCCAGACCAGCAGCAGTTTGCAGTCGCAGGGCCAGGAAATCGAACAGGCCGCCACGGCGGTGAATGAAATGACCGCCGCCGTCGACGAAGTGGCGCGTAACGCAGTGAGCACCAGCGAAGCGTCACGCCTGTCGGAACAGACCGCCCAGCGCGGACGCGCGCAGGTCCAGGAAACCGTGGCCTCGATCAACACCCTGGCCACCGGTGTGGTGGAAACCTCGGAACGTATCCAGCAACTCGCTGGCCGGGTGCAAGACATCAGCGGCGTGCTGGACGTGATCCGCAGCATCGCCGACCAGACCAACCTGCTGGCCCTCAACGCCGCCATCGAAGCGGCCCGGGCCGGCGATGCCGGGCGTGGTTTTGCGGTGGTCGCCGATGAAGTGCGCGCACTGGCCCATCGTACCCAGACCTCGACCCAGGAAATCGAGCAGATGATCGGCAACATCCGCCAGGACAGCGAACACGCCGTGGCCGCCATGCACACCAGCAGTGATCGGGTGCAGGCGACCCTGGGCGTGGCGCAACGCTCGGGGGAGGCGCTGGATGAAATCACCCGGTCGATTTCGCAGATCAACGAGCGCAATTTGATGATTGCCAGTGCGACCGAAGAACAGGCACTCGTGGCGCGGGAAGTGGATCGCAACCTGGTGGGGATTCGCAACCTGTCGCAGCAGGTGTTGCAGGGGGCCTTGCATACGGAGACGGCGGGGCATGACCTGGCGGGGATGGCAGGGGAGCTGCATCAGACGGTGGCGCGGTTTAAGGTTTAGGCGGTGTGTGTTTGTTAGTTGGGTAACGGCGGTTGTGGAGTACATATCCGTTATTTAGGTCACGGCGGCTTAGGGTTCCGCTCTTACAGCGGGTCACCTTTGGCAAACGCCCCAAAAGTAACCAAAAGGTCTTTGCCCCACCACTCGGCACCTCGCCTAGGCTCGGTGTGCCCCAGATCAAAAGCCAAAGCAAAGCGAGGCGGCCTTATAGCCGACCTGACATTGGAAGCCGAACTCGGTCAGAAATGTGGGAGGGGGCTTGCCCCCGATGGAGGGCAGCAGCCACTACATGCATGACTGATCCACCGCTATCGGGAGCAAGCCCCCTCCCACATTCCGATCTCCATGGATCAGATAGACCTCATTATGCTCTGGCTCTGGCTCTGGCTCTGGCTCTGGCTCTGGCTCTGGCTCTGGCTCTGGCTCTGGCTCTGGCTCTGGCTCTGGCTCTGGCTCTGGCTCTGGCTCTGGCTTTTGATCTTGATCTTGATCTTAGGCGCCCCGTTAACCACGCTGGCCGAACGCAGGCTTGAATCCGTGGGCAACCCGGCAGGACGCCGGGTTAGCCGTCCTGGGCCAGGGATGGCCCATGACGGCGGCCCACGGATTCAAGCCGGAGTGAGGGCACACCGAGCCTAGGCGAGGTGCCGAGTGGTGGGGCAAGAGCCCTTTGGTTACTTTGGGGCTTTTCCAAAGTGACCCGCTGTAAGAGCGGAACCCTAAGCCGCCGTGACCTAAATAACGGATATGTACTCAACAGTCGCCGTTACCAACATAACGGCGATGCACTCAGCCGCAATCACCGAAAAAACGACAATCAACCCCACCCCCAAAACTGCAACCACCACCCAAACCCTACCAACCCCGTACTCAGCAACACGCACAACCCCGCAAGGCAACGCGACCAGCGTCCAACCCCCCGAAGCTGCCGCCACCCCAACCACAAACACCACCCAACCGCCGCCATCAACAACCCCGCCCGCGCCGATTGCACCCAAGCCAACCCCAACCCCTCATACCGCAACAACTTCACCGTGGTCGCCGACAACCCGAGGAACAACCCCGCACCACCCAAGGGCGTCAGCGTCAGCGCCAACGGCCGAAACAGTGCACGATCCCCCGCCACCCACGTAGCCAATCGCAGCAGCAGCCAGCAGCCACCCCCCAACACCAACGAACTCCCCCCCAGATACAACACAATGCACACCCCATCCAACCAACTGAAGCTGTCATTGAGCTGCGGATAATGGGTTAGCAACCACCACGGTGCGTTGGCTTGCAGCGGCCACAGCCAGTCATGGTCGACCAGCCACATCGCCAGGGTTTGTTTGAGCGCGATAAACCATGGACTGACGGTCCATTGAAACGCCCCCATCGCCAGGCCGATCACACCAAACAGCAACAGGCGTGCGTCCCACGCCGAACCGGGTTGACGGGGTGCCTGGAGAATTTCCTGATTGCACGAGCGGGCGATCAACCGCACCGCGCCGCGTTGCCCGCTGCAGCGACCGCAGGCGTGGCAGTCGCTGGCCCCTTGCAGGCGGCGGATATCCAGCAGCGGCGCGCAGTTGGGCAATGGCAGGCGGGGCGCGTCGTTGGCTTTCCAACGTTGTTCATCCACCGCGAAATGCACCGGCGCCAGACGGGCGAGCAGGGCGAAGACACCGCTGACCGGGCACAGGTAACGACACCACACACGCTTGCCACGCACGAACAGCAGGCCGACGATCACCGCGGCCACGGTCGAGCCGCCGAGGATCAGCAGGGCGGCCTGGGCATAGTCGTACACACTGATCAACTGGCCGTAGAGCGTGGTCAGGCAAAAGCCCAGCGTCGGCCAACCGCCCCAGCGCAGCCAGCGCGGAATGCCCAGGCCTGGGCCGTAGCGGCTGGCCCATTCGCTCAGGGAACCTTCCGGGCAGAGCACGCCGCACCACAGGCGCCCGAACAGCACCATCGACAGCAACACGAACGGCCACCACAGGCCCCAGAAGATAAATTGCGCGAGCAGCGTCAGGTTGTTCACCACGCGCGCCTGGCTGTCCGGCAACGGCAGCAGCACCGGCAACACCAGCAGCACCGCATAGACCAGCACCACCGCCCATTGCACGGCGCGGATCAGTCGCGCGTGGCGGCGCATGCCATCGCCCAGTTGCGCGAGTCGGCTCATGGCGCTTGCCGTGACCGGCGCAGGCCGTTGCCGACCAGGAGCCAGTAGCCGAGCAGTACCGCCACGGTGATGAGGCTCGGCGTGGCGCGGTAGCCGACAAAGTCAGCCAGCAGCGCGCCCAGGCCGTGACTGTCGCTGAGCAGGGCGCTGCTGTCCCAGCGGCTTTCACCAAAGCTGGAATAGACCCACTCGGGCATGTCCATCGCCAGCAACTGCCCGCTGATACGGTCCACCGCCGCCACCAGCAAAGCCCCGCCGAGCAGCAGCAACAACGCTTCGCTGAGGGTGAAAAACAACGACCAGGAAATAAAGCGCCGTGTACTGCGCAACAGCAGCACGGTGAGTCCCGCCAACACCAGGCCCAGCACGCCGCCGATGGCGAACAGGCTCAGCGCCGGGCCCTGTAGACGCGCGCCGGCACCGTATAGAAACACCACGGTTTCACTGCCTTCGCGGCTCACCGCCAACAGCGTCAGTAGCAACACGCCCCAACCGCCCTGGCGCGCCAGGCGTTCATCGGCTTCGCGCACCAGGGTGTGTTTGAGGGTGGCCGCGTGGCGATGCATCCAGAACACCATCTGCACCATCAGGCCGCTGGCCAATAATGTCAGCGCCGCTTGCAGCCATTCGCCCTGGGGACCGGTCATGGCCTCGCCGGCCCATAGCATCAAGCCGGCCAGACCGGCAGAGCAGAGCAACCCCAGGACCACCCCGGCCCACAGAAAACGCCCCAGGCGCGAGTGCTCGGCCTGGCGGCTGATCCACACTTGCAGAATGCCGATCACCAACAGCGCCTCGACGCTCTCGCGCCAGACAATAAACATCGATTGATTCATCAACGGCTCCCGAGCCTATTCGGCGAGGATGCTGCCTTCGGGCAACTGTGGATTGAATTCGTCAAAGAACGGATAGCGTCCCGGTGTGAGCGGGTGGATCACCACAAAGGTGGTCACGCCGGGGGACAACACTTTCTCCACGCGCAGCGGTGTGCTCTCGAATTCGGCCGGGCCTTGGCCGACGTTGCGGAGCACGATCTTGAAGCGCTCGCCGGCCTTGACCGTGAGTTGCGGCGGGATGAAGTGGCCTTCCTGCAGGCTCAGTTCATAGGTGGGC
The DNA here is from genome assembly GCF_900102035.1 of Pseudomonas extremaustralis. Lineage (NCBI taxonomy): Bacteria > Pseudomonadati > Pseudomonadota > Gammaproteobacteria > Pseudomonadales > Pseudomonadaceae > Pseudomonas > Pseudomonas extremaustralis. Next base: position 2,322,611 of record NZ_LT629689.1, on the reverse strand, counting down.
AACGGCGCCGCCAGGGCCGCGCCACTGAGCAGCAGGCCGCTCAGCGACAGGGCACGGCGCATCAGTAGCCGCCTTTCTTGCCGATGCCGGCATAGACGAATTCGTAGTGCACCTCGCAACGTTCGAACCACGGCGCTACCCCGGTTTCCTTATCGGTATGGCGACCCAGGGACGCGTGGCCGCTGGGCGGCAATACGCTGAAGGTCAGGGTGTATTTGCCCGGGCCTTGCAGCTTGACGTTGTCGCCGTAGTGCGGCCCGTCGTTGGCGACCATGGCGTGGAAATCACCGCTGATCGGCGTGTCGCTGCCTTGCTTTTTCAGCACGAACGACAGGTTCAGATAGGGCACGAAACTGCCTTCCTGAAAGCCTTGGGCGTTATCTGCCGTGGCGCGTACGTCGGCTTCCAGGTGCACGTCGGAATCGGCCGTGGCGCGCATCATGCCGGCGGGCGCCATCTCGATCGGCTGCAAATACACGGCACCGATTTCCAGCCCCGGGCAGCTTTGCGGTTCGCCGATGGGGTACTCCTTGGCAAAGGCCGCGCAGGTGGACAACAGCAGCAGAAAAGGCAGTAAAGAAGGGGTACGCATGGGAGCTTCCTGACGGGTGAGGGGAGAGAGCACGAGTCTAGGAAGGTTGGGAGTGAATAATAATGATTCTTGTCAAGTTTTGAGAAAGTTTCATGATTGACAGACTTGACGCCGGTCAAGGCCGGGCGCGCCAGGCACGCCTAGGCTGTGGCTATCGTTTGAAGGGAGGGAACGTCCCATGGCCAAGCCTTTTCCGCTGCACCCCAAGCACCCCGAGCGCATCTGCTGGGGCTGCGATCGCTACTGTGCCGCGACCGACCTGGCCTGCGGCAATGGGGCCGACCGCACCATGCATCCAGCCGAAATGATCGGTGACGACTGGTACGAGCACGGCGACTGGGGGCTTCTTGCCGAGCCCGCCGGCAAGGATGAGCCTTCAACGGTTTGAGCCAAGCGCGGGCTGGCTGCCCAGCCCATGGCCGGTTACTCTCTGCGCTCAGTTCAGGGAGAGGTGACCTAGATGCCGTTGATCACAACCATCGAAGATTTACGCAAGCTGGCGCAAAAACGTGTGCCACGGATGTTCTACGATTACGCCGATTCCGGTTCCTGGACTGAGAGCACCTACCGGGCCAACGAAAGCGATTTTGCCCGGATCAAATTCCGCCAGCGGGTGGCGCGCAATATCGATGAGCGCTCGATCCGCGCCACCATGATCGGCCAGGACATGGCCATGCCGGTGGCCCTGGCACCCACCGGCCTGGCCGGCATGCAACACGCCGATGGCGAGATTCTCACCGCCCGCGCCGCCGCCGCATTCGGCCTGCGCTACACCTTGTCGACCATGAGCATCTGTTCCCTGGAAGACATCGCCGAGCATGTCGGCCAGCCGTTCTGGTTCCAGCTGTATGTGATGCGTGACCGCGGCTTCATCGAGCGATTGATCGAGCGCGCCAAGGCCGCCGGTGTGGATGCGTTGGTGTTGACCCTGGACTTGCAGATCCTCGGCCAACGGCACAAGGATCTGATCAACGGCCTGTCGGCGCCGCCCAAGCTGACCCTGGCGAATATCCTCAATATGGCAACCAAGCCGCGCTGGGCGATGGGCATGCTCGGCACCCGGCGCCACGGCTTCGGCAATATCGTCGGGCATGTGAAGGGCGTGGCGGACATGAGTTCGCTGTCGGCGTGGACTGCCCAGCAATTCGACCCGCGCCTGAGCTGGGACGATGTGGAGTGGATCAAGAAGTGCTGGGGCGGCAAGTTGATCATCAAGGGCATCCTCGATGTGGAGGACGCACGCTTGGCCGCCGATTCCGGTGCCGATGCGTTGGTGGTGAGCAACCACGGCGGACGTCAGCTCGATGGTGCGCCGTCGAGCATCAGTCAACTGCCGGCGATTGTCGACGCGGTGGGCGAACGCATCGAAGTGTGGCTCGACGGCGGTATCCGTTCCGGCCAGGACGTGCTCAAGGCCATGGCGCTGGGCGCCAAAGGCACCCTGATCGGCCGGCCGCATTTGTATGGCCTGGGGGCGTTGGGCGAGGCGGGTGTGACCAAGGCGCTTGACATCATTGCCCGTGAGTTGGACGTGTCGATGGCGCTGTGTGGGTATAACGATATACGCGATGTGAATCGCGAGATTCTGTTGCCCGGTACATTTCCCGAAAACGTTTTTTGAGCAAAAAAATCGTAAAAAAATAAAAAGAGTTGTCCACGAAAACCGTGGGTATCTCTGTGGATAACTTTGTGAGGCCCCGGCGGGTATGGCGATTTAACCAGAGGTCAATATTTGATCAATTGCCCGCGCGGGCCAGTATGGGCAGGGTTTGCGCTTGACAGCCAAGCGCGGACCCAGTGCCGAAAAGCGTTTTCAGGAGTCGCCGTTGCGCCCTGTGGAGCGTGCCACCATCGGTGCTGGCATCTTGGTTTGCATCAGGGTGTCCAGCGCCTGGCCATAATTGCGTCCGGCCAGGCTCATGCTGTTGTTATGGCTGGCGCCGGGCACCAGGAGCAGCTGCTTGGGCTCCTGGGCGGCGTCGAATAATTGCTCGCTGAAACGCGGCGGCACGTAGTTGTCGTCGAGGCCATGCACCAACAGCAATGGCATGTGGATGTCGGCGATCTTGTCGATGGAGTCGAACTTCTGCGACAGCAACCAGCGCACCGGTAGCGAGGTGTTGGCCACCGCCGTGGCCACATCCGCCAGGGAGGTGAAGGTGGATTCGATCACCAGCCCACGCACCGGCAGCGGCGTTTGCCTGCCCAGCTCCACGGCCAGGTCGATGGCCACCGCACCGCCCAGGGAGTGGCCGTAGATCAGGCGTTTGTCCGGGTCAGGTTGCAGCTGTTGGAAGCGTTCCCAGGCGATGCGCGCGTCTTCGTAGACGCTGGTTTCCGATGGCAACTCGCCCTGGCTCTGGCCGAACCCACGGTAGTCGATGGCGAACACCGAGTAGCCCAGGGCGTGCAATTGCTCGATACGAAACAACTGCCCGGTGAGGTTCCAGCGCACGCCGTGCAGGTAGAGGATGGCCGGCGCGTCCGGCCTGGCCGCCGGGTACCACCAGCCATGAATGTTCTGCCCCGATTTGAAACGGGCGGGCGTGAGTTCGAACTCCTGCACGGTCTTGGGCAAGCCGCTGTACCAACCGGCGATGCCCGGTTCTATGCGGAAAACCAGCTCGCGCTCCGTGTGTTGCAGCACGGCGCAACCCACGGGCAGGCCGACGATCAACAGTGCCATGCACAGCAGTGGAAGCCAGCGCAGTCTCAGGCGAGACAGAAAACGAGAAGACATGAAGGTTCCTGGGCAAAAGTGAAGCGGGGGTTGTACCAGATGCTTCAGGCCGGCAGGCATTAATTCGACGGCCGTGCACGACGATTGCTTGCAACGTATTTCAATATCCAAGCATTGCCCACTCAGGCGGTCGCCATCCTCTGCACCCGGTTACGTCCCTGGGCCTTGGCCAGATACAGCGCCTGGTCGGCCTGGGACAGCAAGTGCGACAGGTCGTAGCCCGCCCGGTCGGTGCTGACGATACCGATGCTCACGCTGAGGAACCCCGGCGCCAGCAGGTCCAGGTGGGCAAAGGCCTGGCGAATGCGCTCGGCCACTTCGAAGGCCACGGCTTCGTCGCTGTCGGCCAGCAGGCAGGCGAACTCCTCGCCGCCGATCCGCGCGAACAAATCACCCTTGCGCAACGTGGCCCGGGTCACTTGGCTGAACGCGATCAGCGCTTGGTCGCCCATGGGGTGGCCGAAGCTGTCATTCAGGCGCTTGAAGTTGTCCAGGTCGCACAGCAGCAGGGCCACGGTCTGCTGGCGACGGGCACTGTCCGCCAGCAGTTGTTCGCCTTTTTGCATAAAGGCGCGGCGGTTGCCGGCACCGGTCAGCGCGTCACTGAACGCGGCGGCCTTGAAGCGCAGTTCGGCGCGCTCCTTGACCATTGCCAGGGTGACGTAGGCGATGCCGATGGCATACAGCATGGACTCGAACAGCATGAATGAGAAAAACGGCACGCCGTCACCGGCGGATGTCTGCGCACTCTTGAGCGGCAGGCCGGGGTCGAGGAACGCACGAATCGCGTAAAAGCCCGTGTGCCACAGGGTCAGTACCAGGGCGGGGGCGTAGGCCACTTCAAGGCTGGCGCGCTTGCGCCATAACTCCAGGGCCGACAACACGCCATAAGCGGCCGCCAGCAGCGAATACAACATGACCCGCGCCGACAGCGAGTTGTAGAACTGCGGCACCAGGCACATCACCAGCCACAGTCCGCACCCGGCAAAGATCCCCGGCATGTTGGGGCCGCGATGCACGAAGGCGCGCATGGCGGTCCAGTTCATCGCGGCACTGAGCAGCAGGACCAGATTGCCGATGATCAGCGCGACGAAATCCATGCCCGCGCCACGCACCACGATCAACCCGGTGCCCAGGGACGCGAACAGCAACATGATGCCCAGGTAACCCAGGGTCGGCTCGCGGCCACGGCTCCAGGCATGCACCGTGAGCAGGCCCATCAGGCAGAACACGAACACGGCCACTATCAGTAGCGTCGGGATGTGCAGCATCATTGGCTCGGACCTGGACAGAGAGCTTGTTGTGGAGCGCGATTGTAGCCGCATGTCGCGCGCTTGACGCTGGCCTTGGCAGCGCGACATGCTCGCGCTTCTTTGCGCAAAGGCCCGACCATGGACAACAGCCCCATTCGCATCACCGCTGAAGAAACGCTCTCGGACAATTGGTACCTGCTGAAAAAATACAGCTTCGAGCTGCGCCGCCGCGACGGTCGCTGGCAAGCCCAGACCCGCGAAGTGTACGACCGGGGCAACGGCGCGACCATCCTGTTGTACAACCGTGAGCAGCGCACCGTGCTGCTGATCCGTCAGTTCCGCATGCCCACCTTCGTCAACGATTACCCCGGCTACCTGATCGAGACCGCGGCGGGCTTGCTGGACAACGCCAGCCCCGAGGAGCGCATCCGCCTGGAAGCCGAGGAAGAGACCGGCTATCGCGTGGGGCAGGTGGAGAAAGTCTACGCGGCGTTCATGAGCCCGGGGTCGGTGACCGAGCGCATTCACTTCTTTCTCGGTGAATACCAGCCGGGTGACCGGGTTGGCGCCGGTGGCGGGCTGGAGGAGGAGGGCGAGGATATCGAAGTGCTGGAACTGGGCTTCGAACAGGCGCTGGCGATGGTGCAGAGCGGGGAGATTGTGGATGGCAAGACCATCATGTTGTTGCAGCATCTGGAGTTGCGGATGTTGAAAGAGGGGTGGTGAGGAGGGCGTGTACACATCCCTCTCTCACCTACGGCTCCATCTGTAGTTCAGCTTTTTGTTTGGTTTAGTGGGCACCGGCGGCTTTGTTCAGGTCGCTTTCGGCCCATTCGGTGTACACGCAGGCATCCGCCGTGGCCCAGCGCACGCGCACCGGGTCGCCGGTCTTGAGCGGCATGCCGGCGGCGGACAGCGCCTTGACCGTCATCGAGGTGCCGCCCAGGGTTTTCACGCTGCAGGTCTGGCTTTCGCCGAGGAACAGCACTTCGCCGACAATCGCCGACACTTCATTCCAACCGGCCGCCAATGGCTGTTCGGCGGCTTGTTCGACGCTCAGCGCCAGGGCTTTTTCCGGGCGGACCATCAGCAGCACATCCTGCTCGCTGCGCAGCCCACTGGTCAGGCGGATCGACAGCGATTGCCCCTCGAACGCCGCCGCTGCATTGCCCTGGGCCTTGAGCTTGAGGAAGTTGGAGTTGCCCAGGAACGAGGCGACAAACGCGTTCGGCGGGTTCTGGTACAGGTCGAAACCGCTGCCCAGGCCGACGATCTTGCCGTGGCTGAAAATCGCGATGCGCTGGGACAGGCGCATGGCTTCTTCCTGGTCGTGGGTCACATAGACGATGGTGATGCCCAGGCGCCGATGCAGTTGGCGCAGTTCGTCCTGCAAGTCTTCACGCAGTTTCTTGTCGAGGGCGCCGAGGGGTTCGTCCATCAGCAGGATGCGTGGCTCATACACCAACGCCCTGGCGATGGCGACGCGCTGTTGCTGGCCGCCGGACAGTTGCGACGGGCGGCGATGGGCGAATTGTTCCAGCTGCACCAGCTTGAGCATGGCGTCGACACGCTTCTCGCGTTCGGCGCTGGCCAGTTTGCGGATCGCCAGGGGAAAGGCGATGTTGTCGCGGACCGACAGGTGCGGGAACAGCGAGTAGCGCTGGAACACCATGCCGATGTCGCGCTTGTGCGGCGGTACGTTGACCAGCGACTGGCCGCCCACCAGGATCTCGCCGCTGCTGGGTGTCTCGAAGCCGGCGAGCATCGACAGGGTGGTGCTTTTGCCCGAGCCGCTGGAGCCGAGGAAGGTGAGGAACTCGCCGTCCTTGATGTCCAGCGAGATATTGTCCACGGCAGCGAATTCGCCGTAGAACTTGTTCAGGTTGCGCAGGCTGACCAGGGTCTGGCCAGGGTTCTGCACGGCATCTTGGATCACTGCACTCATGTCTTGCTCCTCGGCGCTCAAGCGCGGGTTTCTGTGCGCCGGCGAACGGCGGCGGCAATCACCATGACCAGTACCGACAGGCCGATCAGCAGCGTCGAGGCGACGGCGATCACAGGCGTCAGGTCCTGGCGCAGGGTGGTCCACATTTTCACGGGAAGGGTTTGCAGGGTCGGGCTGGCCATCATCACGCTGAGCACCACTTCGTCCCACGAGACGAGAAAGGCGAACAGCGCACCGGCCACCATCCCCGGGCGGATCGCCGGGAAGGTCACCTTGAACACCGCCTGCAGGCGCGAGGCGCCGCAGATCACCGCCGCGTCTTCAATCGACTGATCGAACAGCTTCAGCGAGTTGATGATCGAGATGATGGTGAACGGCAGCGCGACGATCACATGGCTGACCACAAACGCGAACATCGTGCCGGTATAGCCGAGCTTGAGGAACAGCGCGTAGACCGCCACGGCGATGATCACCAACGGCACGATCATCGGCAGGGTGAACAGACCGTAGAGCAACTCGCGGCCAGGGAAACGCCCACGCACCAGGGCAAACGCGGTGGGCAGGCCCAGCGCCACGGCAAACACGGTGGTCAGCACCGCGACCTTGAGGCTGGCCATCGCCGCGTTCATCCAGTCGGCGTTGGAGAAGAACTGGCCGTACCATTTCAGCGTCCAGCCCGGTGGCGGGAACACCAGCCATTGGGACGAACCGAACGATAGCAACACGATAAACACGATCGGCAGCAGCAGGAACAAACCAATCAAGCCGGTGGTGGTATAGAGGCCCAGGCGCATCCTGCGGCTCATGGCATTCGGAGTCAGCAGCATGACGGCTTACCTCGCGTTACTGGCGCCAACCGGGGATTCCGGCTGAAGCTTCAGGTAGAAGTAGAACAGCACCAGCGTGATGAAGATCAGCAACGCGGCACCGGCACTGGCCAGGCCCCAATTGAGGAACGATTGCACCTGCTGAATGATGAACTCGGGCAGCATCATGTTCTGCGCACCGCCGAGCAGCGCCGGGGTGACGTAGTAACCGAGGGACATCACGAACACCATCAAACCGCCGGAAAACAACCCCGGCCGGCACAGTGGCAGGAATACCCGGAAGAAGTTGGTCCAGGGGCTTGCGCCGCAGATAGACCCGGCCTGCAGGATCATCGGGTCGATGGCCTGCATGGTCGCCTGCAACGGCAGCACGATGAACGGGATCATGATGTAGCTCATGCCGATCACCACGCCGGTGAGGTTATGCACCATCTCCAGCGGTTGATCGATGATGCCCATGGCCATCAGCGCTTTGTTGATCACCCCGGAGGCTTGCAGCAAGACCAGCCAGGAATAGGTGCGGGCCAGCAGGCTGGTCCACATCGACAGCAGCACGATATTCAGTATCCAGCGGCCCCAGCCCCGTGGCACCAGGGTAATCGCCCAGGCCAGCGGGAAGCCCAGCAACAGGCTGAACAGGGTCACCAGGCCCGCTACCGAAAAGGTATTGAGCAGCACGCGGGCGTAGGCCGAGTTGGCGAACAATTGCTCATAGTTGCCCAGGCCCGGCACCGGTTCCAGCACGCCGCGCAGCAACAGGCCGATCAGCGGTGCGAGGAAGAACAGGCCGAGGAACAGCAGGGCCGGGATCAGGTTGCCCGCCCCCCGCCAGCGCTGGGCCAGGGACGGCGCCCCGGCGTTGCGGGATACCGCGCCGGCAGCGCCGAGGGCGCTCCCGGTCGGCGTGGTTGCCGTCATTTTCATTTGACTAGCCATTCATTCCACCGTGTCGCAATGGCCGGACCGTTCTTGGCCCAGTAGGCGAAATCGAGGGTGATCTGGTCCTTGGCATACGCCGTCGGCAGGTTGGGCGCAAGGACCGAATCCAGGCGCTGCACGCTGTCGATGTTCACCGGTGCATAAGCGGTCAGGTTGGAGAAATCGGCCTGGCCCTTGGCGCTGCTGGCACTGGCCAGGAATTTCATCGCGGCGGCTTTGTTTTTGCTGCCTTTAGGCACGACGAGGATGTCGGCCATGACCAGGTTCTGCTTCCAGCTCACGCCCACTGGCGCGCCGTCTTCCTGCAGGGCGTGGATACGGCCGTTCCAGAACTGGCCCATGCTGACTTCGCCTGAGGCCAGCAGTTGCTGCGACTGCGCACCGCCGCCCCACCAGACGATGTCTTTCTTGATGGTGTCGAGTTTCTTGAAGGCGCGGTCCAGGTCCAGGGGGTAGAGCTTGTCGGCGGGCACGCCATCGGCGAGCAGGGCCAGTTCGAGTACGCCAGGGCTTGGCCATTTGTAGAGGGCGCGTTTGCCGGGGTAGGTCTTGGTGTCGAACAGCGCGGTCCAGTCCTGGGGCTTGGCGGCGCCGAGCTTGCCTTCGTTGTAGCCGAGTACGAAGGAGAAGAAGAACGAACCGACGCCATGGTCGGAGACGAAGCGCGGGTCGATCTTGTCGCGCTGGATCACCGAGAAGTCCAGCGGTTCGAGCAGGCCTTCGGCGGCGGCGCGCAAGGCGAAGTCGGCCTCGACATCCACCACGTCCCACTGCACGTTGCCGCTTTCGACCATGGCTTTGAGTTTGCCGTAGTCGGTCGGGCCATCCTGTACAACGGTGATGCCGCTGGCCTTGCTGAAAGGATCGGCCCATGCCTGTTTCTGCGCGTCCTGGGTGCTACCGCCCCAGCTCACGAAGTTCACGCTTTCGGCCGCCAGGGCCGCGTGAGTGGCCGTGGCCAGTAAACCTGCGAACAGAACCGCAGTTACACGTTTGTTCAACACCATTTTCACGCCCTCATTTGTTGTGTTTTTGAGCGGGCTTGGTAATGCCCGCCTATCGGGAGCAGTAGGTTCATCGAGACCCCTATCGGGGGCCTCAAAAGACGACCGTGCCAAGGGCTGTTATTGGTGCTGTCCCTGGCGGGCGCACTTGGCGAAAGCGTTCGGTCTATGGAATATCATATTATGGTATTCCAAACTTTGTGCAAGCATTTTGCCTTACCGGTTATCTGTCATTCGGTAAAGGGAATGCTCTCGACCACCTCCAGGTCGTAGCCGGTCAGCCCGGCGTATTTCAGGGGCGGGCCGAGGTGACGCAGCTTGCCGACGCCCAAGTCCTGCAATATCTGCGCCCCGGTTCCCACCTCCGAATAAATCCGCGATTGCGAGCGGTTGAACGGGCGCTGCGTCTGGGTCAACTGCGGCACGCGCTCGAGCAATGCCTGGGACGATTCATGGTTGGCCAGTACCACCACCACGCCGCTGCCTTCGGCCGCCACGCGCTGCAGGGCCGCCCACAACGTCCAGTTGGACGGGCCGCTGTACTCGGCACCGACCAGGTCGCGCAGTGGGTCGATTACATGCACGCGCACCAGTGTCGGCTCGTCGCGGCGTAAGTGGCCCATGACCATCGCCATGTGCACGCCGCCGTCGATGCGGTCTTCAAAGGTGATCAGGCGGAACGTGCCATGCACCGTGGGCAGGTCGCGTTCGCCAATGCGCACCACGGTGCGCTCGGTGCTGAGGCGGTAGTGAATCAGGTCGGCGATGGTGCCGATCTTGATGCCGTGCTTGCGCGCGAAGATTTCCAGGTCGGGGCGGCGGGCCATGGTGCCGTCGTCGTTCATCACTTCGACGATCACCGAGGCCGGCGTATGTCCGGCCAGGCGCGCCAGGTCGCAGCCGGCTTCGGTATGGCCGGCGCGGGTCAATACACCGCCGTCCTTGGCGCGCAGCGGGAAGATATGCCCCGGCTGCACGATGTCGGCCGGGCCGGCATTGACGTCCACGGCGGCCGCCACCGTGCGTGCGCGGTCGGCGGCGGAGATGCCGGTGGTCACGCCGCTGGCGGCTTCGATGGACACGGTGAACGCGGTGCTGAACGCGCTGCCATTGCTCGGCACCATCTGCTCCAGGCCCAGGCGCTGGCAGTGTTCGTCGGTGAGGGTCAGGCAGATCAGGCCACGGGCTTCGCGGGCCATGAAGCTGATAGTCTCGGCGGTGCAGCAAGCGGCGGGCAGCAACAGATCGCCCTCGTTTTCCCGGTCTTCGTCGTCGACCAGCAGCACCATCTTGCCTTGGCGGTAGTCTTCGATGATGTCTGCGATGCTGTTGAAGGCCATGTGAAATGCTCGTTTTGTTGGTTGTATGTATTATGGTATACCACAAAAACCAAGCAAGAGGATGTCGTGATGAAGGCCTACTGGATTGCCCATGTGGATGTGTCCGATGCAGAGCAGTACACGCAATACACCCAGCGCGCGCCCGCGGCGTTTGCGAAGTTCGGTGCGCGGTTCCTGGCCAGGGGCGGACGCAGCGAAGCGATGGAAGGCGGGCCGGCAAGGCAGCGCAATGTGGTGATTGAGTTCGACAGCTATGAGCAGGCGGTGGCGTGTTACCAATCCGCCGAATATCAGGCGGCGAAGGCGCATCGCGAGGGGGTGGGGGAGGCGCAGATCATCATTGTGGAAGGGCTGGCGCCCTGACAGGCGGGCGCGGTCCAAATGTGGGGGCTTGCTGCCTCCCACATTCGACTCGCTTTGGCCTGACGATCAGCGGATGAAATGCACCTTGCCGCTGTCGTCATTGCCGATGTAAATCCCGTACACCCCGGCCTGGCGTTCCGCGATATAGCGTTCGAGGATCTGGCGGATCGCCGGGTAGTAGATGCTGTCCCAGGGAATGTCCTCGGGCGCGAAGAATTTGTAGTCGAGGGTTTCCGGCCCGAACTGGCCGGTAATTTCCAGCGCGATGGCGCGGAAGATGATGTACACCTCGCTGATCCTCGGCACGCTGAAGATCGAGTAGGGCGAGAGGATCTCGGCGCGTACGCCGCTTTCTTCCCAGACTTCGCGCAACGCGGCCTGCTCGGTGGTCTCGCCGCCTTCCATGAAGCCGGCGGGCAACGTCCAGGTGCCGGGGCGCGGAGGGATGGCCCGTTGGCACAGCAGGTACTTGCCGTCCTGCTCGATGATGCAGCCGGCGATGATCTTGGGATTGACGTAGTGGATGTAGCCGCAACCGCGGCACATCAGGCGCTCATGGGTATCGCCCGCTGGCCGCTGGTAACCGAGGTCACTGCCGCCGCATTGCGGGCAAAAGCGTGGGCTGGACACGGTCAGTGGCCTATGCGCGGTTCTTTGAGGGCGATGGGCAGGGTGATCTCGGGGATCTTGCCGGTCTCTTCCTGTTTGCGCTTGAGGTAATCCAGGGCCACGGCCGCCGCGGCGCGCACGTGATCGACGCAGGCCTGGTGGGCGGCGAGGGGGTCGCCGCTCTTGATCGCCTGGACCATGCGTTCCATTTCCTGATTGCTGGTGCCGCGACGGTTTTCCTGGGACACCGACGTAGCGCGCAAGTAGCTGATGCGCGCCTGCAACTGACGCAACTGGGTGGCGGCCACGTGGTTGCCCGAACCTTCGAGCAACACGTCGTAGAAGCCCTGCACCGAATCGATGACCTGTTGCAGTTCGCCGTCCTTGAGGGCCTTGCGGTTTTCCTCCAGGGCTTTCTCCAGGGCCTTGATGTCCTTGGCCTTGGCGCGCAGGGTGAACAGCTGCACGATCAGGCCTTCGAGCACGCAGCGCAGTTCATAGATGTCGACGGCGTCGGCCAGGGTGATGATCGCCACTTGCGGGCCCTTGGCATCGGCGAATTCCACCAGGCCTTCGGACTCCAGGTGACGCAAGGCTTCGCGTACCGAGGTGCGGCTGACGCCGAGGCGGTCGCACAGGTCGCGCTCCACCAGGCGGTCACCGGGCAGCAGCTGGAAGTTCATGATGGCGCTGCGCAGTTTCTCCAGCACGATTTCGCGCAGGGTGACTGGGTTGTGATTGACCTTGAAGCTGTCGTCGAGGGGCAGGCGTTTCATGGGGGCTGCTCTGAATGGGGCGGTTAACGGGAGGCCTCGGCATCGGCTTCGGCGAAGGCCTCCCGGGCCAGCCGGAAGCTGTCCACGGCGGCGGGAACCCCGCAATAGATGCCGACCTGAAGCAGAATTTCGCGTATTTGTTCACGACTCAGCCCGTTACGCAAGGCGCCGCGTACATGCAGCTTGAGCTCGTGGGGCCGATTGAGGGCCGAAATCATTGCCAAGTTTATCATGCTGCGTTCTTTAAGCGACAAACCCTCCCGGCCCCACACATGGCCCCAGCAGTACTCGGTGACCAGTTCCTGCAGCGGCCGGGTGAAGTCGTCGGCGTTCTCGATCGAGCGCTGCACGTAGGCTTCGCCCAGCACCTGAGTGCGGATCTTCAGCCCCTGCTCATACTTTCCGTTGTTCATTGCACACTGCTCCTCAGGCCAGGGTGGGCAGCGGGCCCAGCTTGCCTTTGTGATAGATCATCGGCGTGACCGGTTGCTCGGGCAGGATCAGGTTCTTCACCGCGCCGACGATGATTGCGTGATCGCCGCCGTCGTATTCGCGCCACAGCTCGCACTCGATGATCGCCGTGGCCTTGGCCAGCAGCGGATTGCCCAGTTCGCTCAGGTGCCACTCGATGCCCTTGGCTTTTTCCTTGCCTTTGCTGGCGAAGGCATAGGCTTCGGCGGTCTGGTCGGCGGATAGCAGGTGAATCGCAAAGCGCTTGCTGTCGCGCAGGATCGGGTAGGTGTCCGACGCGTAGTTGGGGCAGAACAGCACCAGCGCCGGGTCGATCGACAGCGCGCTGAACGCACTGGCGGTGATACCGACGATGCCGCCGTCCGGGTCGAGGGTGGTGACCACCGTGACGCCGGAGGGGAAGGAGCTCATGACGTCTTTATATATGCCGGGTTCGATCATGGTCGTGGTCTCTTAACGCATCACAAATGGGTCAGGCATGGGCGCCTGGGAGAGGTTGATCCACACCGTCTTCAGTTCGGTGTAGGCCAGCACCGAATCGATGCCGCTTTCGCGCCCGTAGCCACTGTTCTTGAAGCCGCCGATGGGCGCCATGGCCGACACCGCACGGTAGGTATTGACCCAGATGATCCCCGAGCGCACATCCCGCGCCAGGCGATGGGCGCGGCCCAGGTCACGGGTCCAGATGCCGGCGGCGAGGCCGAACTGCGAGTCGTTGGCGATGGCCAGTGCTTCGGCTTCGTCCTTGAAGCGGATGACCGAGGCCACCGGGCCGAATACTTCTTCCTGCATGATCTTCATCGAGTTGCGGTCGCACTCGAACAGTGTCGGCTCATAGAACCAGCCTTCGCCGAGGTTCTGCGGGCGCTTGCCGCCGGTGCGCAGGCGTGCGCCTTCGGCGATGGCATCGGCCACCAGCCCTTCGACCACGGCCAGTTGCTGCGCGGTGGCCATGGGGCCCATTTCGCTGGCGTCGTCCTGGGGGTTGCCGATGTGGATGCGCTGGGCGCGTTCCACCAGGCGCGCGACGAATTCGTCGTAGATTTCATCCTGCACCAGCAGGCGCGAACCGGAGACGCAACTCTGGCCGGACGCCGCGTAGATACCGGCGATCGCGCCGTTGATGGCGCTGTCGAGGTCGGCGTCGGCAAAAATGATGTTCGGCGACTTGCCACCCAGTTCCAGGGACAGTTTGGCGAAGTTCTCCGCGCTGCTGCGCACCACATGCCGCGCCGTGGCCGCACCGCCGGTAAAGGCGATCTTGCGCACCAGCGGGTGGCGGGTGAGGGCGGCGCCGGTGCTCGGGCCGTAGCCGGTGACCACGTTGACAACGCCCGGCGGAATCCCGGCTTCGAGGGCCAGGCGCGCGAGTTCCAGGATGGTCGCCGAGGCGTGTTCCGACGGTTTGATCACGATGGTATTGCCCGCCGCCAGGGCCGGCGCGAGTTTGATCGCGGTCAGGTACAGCGGGCTGTTCCACGGAATGATCGCGGCGACCACGCCCATGGCTTCGTGCACCGTGTAGGCGAACAGGTCGGGCTTGTCCAGCGGCAGGGTGCCGCCTTCGAGTTTGTCGGCCAGGCCGGCGGTGTAGTGGAAGAACTCCGGCAGGTAGCTGACCTGGCCACGGGTTTCGCGGATCAGCTTGCCGTTGTCGCGGCTTTCCAGCTGGGCCAGGTGTTCTTTGTTCTCGGCGATCAGATCGCCCAGGCGGCGCAGCAGTTTGCCTCGCGCGGTGGCGGTCAGGCCGCGCCAGGCCGGGCTGTCGAAGGCGCTTTGCGCGGCCTGCACGGCGCGCTCCACGTCGGCTGCGTCGGCGTCGGGCAGTTGCGCCCAAGGCTCGGCGAGGGCCGGGTTCAGGCTGTCGAAGGTCTTGCCGGACAGGGCATCGACCCATTCTCCGCCGATGCACATCTGGAAGCGTTCAAGTGTCATGCCACGATCCCCTTTATCGGGTGCTGTTGGGAGTGTGCCGTGTCGAGAAAGTCCAGCAGCAGCTGGTTGACCAGGCGCGGCGATTCGACCGGCATCATATGCCGTTGCTCGGGCAAGATGGCGACGGTCGCGCCGGGAATACGCTCGGCCAATTGCCGGGCCATCTGCGGTGTCGAGCCTGGATCGAGCTCGCCGGTGGCGACCAGCGTCGGCGCCTGGATGCTGCCCAGGTCGTCGGCGCGGTACATGTCTTGGGTCGCGAACAATTCATAGGTGGTCAGGTAGCCCTGGGGATCGTTGCCGGCCAGGGTCTGGCGCAGCGCGGCGATCTGCGCCGGGTTGGCCGCCTGATACTCGCGGCTGAACCAGCGCGACAGGGCCGCTTCGGCGTTCGCGTCCGGGCCATGTTCGGCGGCCTGGGCGGTGCGTGCGATCACCCCGGCACGCTGTTCAGGGCTGCGGTCGAACACACTGTTGAGCACCACCAGGCTACGCAGGCGTTCGGGGTAATGCAGGGCAAACGCGCGAGCGACCAGGCCGCCCATGGAAAACCCGATCACCGTGGCCTGGGGCAGTTGCAGGTGGTCGAGCAGTTCCAGCAACTGGTCGGCATAGCCAAGCAGCGGCGTGCCGGCGGCCGGGCGCGGGCTGGCGCCATGGCCGAGCATGTCATAGGTGATCACGCGGTAGTTCGTGGCCAGGCCAACGACTTGCCCGCCCCACATTTCTTTATTCAGGCCCACGCCGTGGATCAAAACCACAGGCTGGCCTTGGCCGGTCGCCAGATAACTGGTGCCAGCCGGGGTGCGTTCAGCGGTGAGCCGAATCATGGAGCGCTCCTGCATACCTTTTTGTTAGAGGCGTTACCCGCCGGGATTACTGGGCCTTTTCGGCGGCCAGTTCTTCCAGGTCGATGTAACGATTGCCGATCCGTGGGTGCAGGCGGCCGCCATCGGCGCAGCCCAGGACCACGACGATTTCGTCGGCGCGCGGCGCGTCTTCGATCTGCATTTCCAGGGTGATGTAGTGCGAACGCAGGCCTTCGTCGTCCTTGTGCATCATCGGGATCTGGATCGACGTGCCCGGGCCGCCGCGCTTGTTGGTGAAGCTCAGGTAGCTCTTGGCCTTGACCGCTTCACGGTAGTGGTTGCCGAAGCGCAGGGTGTGGATGATCGCGCTGGCGTGTTCGATCTCGCCATCGGCGCCCACCACGGCGGCCTTGCCGTAGGCTTCGATTTTCTCGGCGCCGCCGATGATGCCCACGAGGCGCTCGACCATCAGCGCACCGAGGTCGGAACAGTTGGCGCGGATTTCAGGCTTCAGGTCTTCGACGAAACCGCGACCCAGCCACGGGTTTTTCAGGACCACGGCCAAGCCGACCATGGTTACGGGCTTGTCCGAGGCTTTGCCGCCTTCGATAAAGGTTTCTTCGACATAACTGACGATCTTGCGGATTTCGAAACTCATGGGCTGCTCCGTCTGATGTGAGGGGTCTGCGTATGATGGTATACCATAATACGAGAATCGCAATAGACGTCAGCGAGTTCGAATGATCGACGGTTGTGCGCCAGCCTCATCCTCGGATGCGGACAGCGACATGAAGGTCAGTGGGAGTGTGCAGGCGCGCGCGATGCCGATTTCGTCAGGCGACCACAGGCGCGAACGGGTTCAAGGTGCAGGGGGGGCGTCAGCAGCAGAGGCGGCGAGGGGCTCGCCGCCTTGCGGGGGGGGGATTAGAACTTGAAGCGGCCTACCAGGCCTTTGAGTTGCCCGGAAATATCGGTCAAGCGGCCTGAGCCAGTCTGTGCAGACTGGGCAAACCCTTCGACCAGTTGCGCATCGGCATGGATCTGCGCGATGTGGCGGTTGATCTCTTCGGCCACTTGGTGCTGCTCCTCGGCGGCCGTGGCGATCTGGGTGTTCTGGTCGCGAATCGAGTCCACCGAGCCCTGGATTTTGTTGAAACTGTCGCGGGCCTGTTGGATGCGTTCGACGCTGGTGTGCGAGACCTGCAGGCTGCCTTGCATCTGCAGGGTGACTTCCTGGGTGCGGCGGGCGAGGTTGCCGAGCAGGCTGTCGATCTCGCCGGTGGAGTCGGCGGTGCGACGGGCCAGGGCGCGGACTTCATCGGCGACCACGGCAAAGCCACGGCCCTGGTCACCGGCGCGCGCGGCTTCGATCGCTGCGTTGAGGGCCAGCAGGTTGGTCTGCTCGGCGATCGAACGGATGGTGTCGAGGATGGTGTTGATGTTTTTGCTGTCCTGCTCCAACTGCTGCATGGTCTGGGTCGACTTTTGCAGGTCGTCGCTGAGCTTGAGCACGCTGCCGGTGGCTTCGCCGATATGTTGCTGGCCGTCGTGCACATCGCGGTAGCCCTCATCGGCACTCGACGCGGCGGCGCCGCAGGAGCGTGCGACTTCATTGGCGGTGGCCACCATTTCGTTGAATGCAGTGCTCACCAGTTCCACCGCTTCGCGCTGGCGACCGGCAGCCTGGTGCAGGTTGTGGGCGACTTCGCTGGTGTCGGCGGCCGCGGTCTGCAGGTCGGAGGAGGCGCTACCGATGCGTTGCACCAGTTGGGCGATCATGCCCAGGAACTGGTTGAACCAGCCGGCCAGGCTGGCGGTTTCATCCTTGCCCTGCACGCTGAGTTGGCGGGTCAGGTCACCTTCGCCTTCGGCGATTTCTTGCAGGCCGTTGGCGACGCCGCGGATGGGGCGCACGATCATGCTGGCGAAGCTGGCACCGACAATCGCGAACACCACGGCCAATGCCGCTGCGATGGCGGCGATCAACCAGGTGAGGCGCGTGGCGTCGGCCATCACTTCGTCGCGTTTGATCAGGCCGATGAAGCGCCAGCCCAGGTCTTTGGAACTGACCACGTTGGCCATGTACGGCACGCCGTCGATCTCGATTTGGGTCACGCCGTCGCTGCGCTTGGCCAGTTCGGCATAGTTGGCGCCCAGGTCGGCGAGGGGTTTGAAGTTATGCTTGGCGTCGCTGGGGTCCACCAGCACGTTACCGTTGCCTTCCACCAACATCAGGTAGCCGCTGTCGCCGAGCTTGATGTTGCGCACCAGTTCGGTGAGCTGTTTGAGCGACACGTCCAGGCCGACTACGCCGAGGATGTTGCCGGTGGCATCGGCGACGGTGTGCACGGTGCCGATCAGCACCACGTCATCCGGGGCCCAGTAATAGGCGCCGGTACGCACGGTGGTACCGGGGGCGGCGATGGCGGCTTTGTACCAGGGGCGTACGCGCGGATCGTAGTTGTTCAGCTTGGCGTCGTCGGGCCAGCTGGCATAGCCGCCGTCGGCGAGGCCCAGGGACAGGTAGGCGGTGCTGGGATGGCTTTTGGCGAACTGGTCGAAAATCGCCAGCAGCTCTTTATTGGTCGGGGTGAGGGGGATTTGCGCGGCATCGGCGCCGGAATAGTTCTTGACGTCCTTGGCGGCGACAACGCGCGGGTCCTTGGCGACGTATTCGACGTTCTGGCTGATGCCGTCGAAGAACTGCTTCATGCCATTGTCGATCTGGCGGATCTCGCGACCGCTACTGTCGAGGAAGTTGCTCTGGGCCCCCTCGCGGACGTTCAGCACCACCAGAATGGCGACGAGGATGACCGGTAGGCACGCGATGGCCGCAAATGCCCAGGTCAGCTTCTGCTTGATATTCATGACTTCACCCGCGGGTATTTATAGTTTTGGCAAGGAGAAAACGGTAGCGTCGAGCGTCGCATGCGTTGTTATGAGGGGGCATGCTCACCTTTGTATATCGACCGTGGGGGCCAGCACTTGAGGTGCAAAAGGATATTTAACCGATGCGCTCGCCACCCAGCGCATCACGCTGCAAACCAACCCCCCGGCAACAGCCGAAACAACGACCAGCCCACGTAGCCCATGGTCTGGATGACCAGGCGGGATTTCTTGGGGATAGGGGCTTTCAAACGCAGACGTCGCGAGGAGCGGTAAGCGACAGAGCCTGAACTCGGATGGTGGTTTGCCGTGAAAGGTTCGTCATGACGCCTGAAACGTTTAAGGCAGCCCTCGCTGCGGTTGAGAGGGAGGCGGGGCGCCATGCTATGCTCTGAGGGCTAATTGAGGGATTTCAGATGACTAATACAGCCGATGTCAGTATTGCCAGCCATGTGCGCCGGATGGCTAAAGCTCATCATGTCACCGCTGAGCGTGACGACATAAGCCGAATGGCCGCTGCGATTACCAGTCTGGCTGGTGACAGGGTCGAGCTGGATGGTGTTGAGCAGTTGTTGGTCAATCTCAAGAGGAAGGGCGTTCTGAGCAAGTCGGAAACCCTGGCGCTTCAGGGGAGTTACCTTCAGGAGAAGCGGCGCTCCAAGAAGCCACTTAGCGTATGAGTTTCGATCCCTTCGGTGATTTTGAAACCGCTGGGTATCTTCAAAACGCACTTCAGCTTAAAGATCCCGTCGAAGTAAAAGAGTCCGAGCATCTGTCGTTTGAACTGAGCATGGAAGATGCGCTCGGCTATTTGGCCAAGAAAAAACCGATTGTTTACTCGTCCATACTCAAAGTGCACGAGATCCTGTTCTCTGGCTTTTATCCCTGGGCAGGGAAAGACAGAGCCGAACTTGTGCCCCATCTTGCCGTGTTCAAAGGCTCTCAGGACGATCCCCGTCATACTCCGTTCGAGCATCCGGCGTCGATCAAGCTTTGCGTCGACTATGCACTCAATCTGGCTTCGAATAAGAAACGCTTTAGAGATCGTCCTGGCGATGTGATGGGGCAGTTGGCGTTTGCGCATCCTTTTCTTGACGGTAATGGGCGCACGATTCTGCTTGTTTTCATGGAGCTGTGTTATCGAGCCAAGTTCGCTATCGAGTGGTCAAGGACGAACAAGGATGATTATCTTCGAACACTCAGTGCGGAAATCAGAGAACCGTTCAAAGGGCATCTGAATGATTACTTGAAACCTTTCGTGGTCGATATTGCACATCGCGATGAATGGCCAGGAATGATAGGTGGCATCAAGGGATTGGATGGGCTCGATAAGGAAGGAATCACCTACGAAAATCTGGACAACCCTGAGGTTCAACAGATTTATAACGCCTACAGAGCCCAATTGCCCCGTCTCCCTACATCCGAAAAATAGGGCCGCGATCCGGGGTTTACCGCTGAGCCAGAATGCTCGCCAACAACCCCGGAAAGCGCGCCTCAAGCACATCGCCACGCAGCGAGTTCATATGGGTGGTGCCGACATTGCGGGTTTGCACCAGGCCGGCGTCGCGCAATACGCGAAAGTGATGGGACATGCTCGACTTGGGCCGCCCGCCGTCCAGTTCGCCGCAGGTGGCCTCGGGCACATTGGCCAGGCAGCGTACGATTTCCAGGCGCACTGGATCGCTCAAGGCATACAGCAGACGCTCGAGGGTCAGGTCTTGAACAGGGGGGTGTTTGAGGGCTCGCATGGAACGAATCATAACAGGGGGGTATCGTAGAAGACTATAGTTCGATTACCATCGAACTATCGAATCAGCCACCCACTCCCCGGAGCGCTCTCATGTCTGCATTGTTCGAACCGTTCAAGCTCAAAGACGTCACCCTGCGCAATCGCATCGCCGTCCCGCCAATGTGCCAATACATGGCCGAAGACGGCATCGTCAACGACTGGCACCACGTGCACCTGGCCGGCATGGCCCGTGGTGGTGCCGGTCTGGTGGTGGTCGAAGCCACCGCCGTCGCGCCTGAAGGCCGTATCACTCCAGGTTGCGCCGGTATCTGGAGCGATGCCCATGCCCAAGCGTTCGTGCCGATGGTCAAGGCCATCAAGGCGGCCGGTTCGGTGCCGGGCATCCAGATCGCCCATGCCGGGCGCAAGGCCAGCGCCAATCGTCCATGGGAAGGCGACGATCATATGCCTGCCTCCGACGCCCGTGCGTGGGAAACCATCGCACCGTCGGCGATCGCATTCGGGGCCAATCTGCCCCAGGTGCCGCGCGCCATGACCCTGGATGACATCGCTCGCGTCAAGCAGGATTTTGTCGATGCCGCCCGCCGTGCCCGTGACGCCGGCTTTGAGTGGATCGAACTGCACTTCGCCCACGGCTACCTGGCCCAGAGCTTTTTCTCCGAGCATTCCAACCAGCGCACCGATGCCTACGGTGGCAGCTTCGACAACCGCAGCCGCTTCCTTCTGGAAACCCTGGCCGCCGTGCGTGAAGTCTGGCCGGAAAACCTGCCGCTGACCGCGCGTTTCGGCGTGATCGAATACGACGGCCGTGACGAGCAGACCCTCACCGAGTCCATCGAACTGGCTCGTCGTTTCAAGGCCGGCGGCCTCGACCTGCTGAGCGTCAGCGTCGGCTTTACCATCCCGGACACCAACATCCCGTGGGGCCCGGCGTTTCTGGGTCCTGTCGCTGAGCGCGTGCGTCGCGAAGCCGGTATCCCGGTCACGTCGGCCTGGGGCTTTGGTACACCGCAACTGGCCGAAGGCGCGTTGCAGGCCGGCCAGTTGGATTTGGTCTCGGTGGGCCGTGCGCACTTGGCCGATCCGCATTGGGCGTACTTTGCCGCCAAGGAGCTGGGCATCGAGAAGGCCTCCTGGACCTTGCCCGCGCCTTACGCACATTGGTTGGAACGCTATCGCTGAGGCGCGCTTCTGATGGGATGAGCCACTCAATCGAGTGGCTTTTTTTCGCCGCGGATTTGACTCGGATACACAGTGGATACCTAAAAAACAGTGAATGAGAACGTGTGTCAAACAATAATGATTTGGTATACCATCCGCGCCGGAGTTCTTGGCAGATCTGCCATTTCATTTGGCTCATTCATTAGGTTCAACATCCATGCGGCGTACCCTGATTTCAATCTGTGTGCTTCAGGCGTTTTCCCCTTTCACCTGGGCCGAGGTTGCCTCCACCGAAACAACCCGCGTCGAACTGCAAGCGACCAACATCACCGGCGCAGCGGACTATGAGACCGCCCAGGGGCCGGTGCAGGGGTACCACGCCACACGTTCGGCCAGTGCGACGCGCACCGACACCTCGATTCATGAAACACCGCAGTCCATCAGTGTCGTATCCAAGGACGTGGTCGAGGATATCGGCGCCACTCGCCTGCAGGATGCCCTCGACTATGCCGGCGGCGTCGGCCGCGCCAACAACTTCGGCGGGCAGGGGCTGACCACCTTCACCGTGCGCGGCTTTACCACCGGCGAGTTCTATCGCAACGGGTTCCCGATCAACCGTGGCTATCCGAACATGCCCGACGCCAACAGCATCGAACGCCTGGAAGTGCTGCGCGGGCCAGCCACCATGCTTTATGGCCGTGGCGATCCCGGCGGCACCTTCAACGTGGTCTCCAAGCAACCGCTGGCCGAACCGAAAGTGACCCTGGGCAGCCAACTGGATGACCAGGGCATGCAGCGCGCCACCCTCGATGCCTCCGGCCCGCTGGACGAACAAGGTCGACTGGCTTATCGCCTGAATGTGGTGGGCGAGGGCGGCGACACCTTCCGCGACCATGTCGAAACCGAGCGTTATGGCGTGACTCCGGTGGTCACCTGGCAAGCCACCGATGACACCAAGGTGATCTTCGAGGGTGATTTCATGCGCAACAACCACCCGCTGGACCGCGGCCTGACGCGTTATGCCAATCAAAAAGGCACGCCGTCGCGTGACACGTTCTGGGGCGAAAAAGACATCGGCAAACTGCACAACGACAACAACATGGCCCAACTGCGTTTCGAGCACCTGCTCAACGACAATTGGACCCTGGGCGGTGGCTTCCAATGGCTGGACGGCACCTTGCAAGGCAATGCCATCGAAGCCAACAGCCTGGCCGCCGATGGGCGCACCCTCAGCCGCAACTTCAACTACCGCAAGCTGGAGTGGACCGACAAGGACACCCAGCTCAACCTCACCGGGCACTTCTCCACCGGCGGTTTCGATCACACCTTGCTGACGGGCGTCGAATTCGAAGACTACGACTACAAGTCGATCATCCAGCGTTCCAGCGGCTTGGCGGGCAGCTACCCCATCGACATCTTCGACCCTGTCTACGGTCAGCCACGCCCGGCCCTGACGCGCACGCCGACCCACGACAAGGAAAACCTCAAGACCTACGCCGCGTTCGTCCAGGACCAGGTGGCCCTGACCGAGCGCCTGAAAGTGCTCGCCGGGGCTCGTTTCGAGCGCTTCGAGCATGACTATGAAAGCTACGTCACCGGCGTGAAGCCCTGGAACGCCGCCGACAACGCTGTCACCCCGCGTGTTGGCGTGATCTACGACCTCACCGAGACCGTCGCGGTCTACGCCGACGCTGCGCGTTCGTTCAAGCCCAACACCGGCGCGGCCCGCGAGGGCGGTGGTTTTGAGCCGGAGAAAGGCAAGTCCTACGAGATGGGTATCAAGTGGGAAGCCCTGGAGCGACAGCTGAGTGTCGATGCGGCGATCTACCAGATCGAGAAGAAAAACGTGCTGACCACCGATCCGCTGGACTCGACCTTCAGCGTCGCCGCAGGCCAGGTGCGCAGCCGTGGGTTCGACCTGAACGTGGCGGGTAATATCACCCCCGAGTGGCGGGTGATTGGCGGTTATGCCTATGTGGATGCCGAGGTCACCAAGGACAACACCATTCGTGTCGGTTCCCGTTTGGCCAACATTCCGCGCAACAGCTTCAGCCTGCTCAACGTCTATGAGTTCCAGGACGGCGCCCTCAAGGGCCTGGGGCTCGGCGCGGGAGGCAAGTACGTCGCCGAACGGGTTGGCCAGACCTCCAACACGCCGTTTTCAATGGGCGCCTACACCGTGGTGGATCTGCTCGGCTACTACAAGGTCAACGACAAGGTGCGGCTGAACCTGGATGTGAAGAACCTGTTCAATCGCGACTATGAAGAAGGTGCGTTCGGTAACGTGTATGCCTACCCAGGCGAGCCGCGCACCGTGCAAGTCGGCATCGCCTACACCCTGTAACGGCGTACACCGCTTCAAATGTGGGAGGGGCTTGCTCCCACATTATTAAAGCGGCGTCAGTACATTCATCACCGTATCCAGCGCCACCCGCGTGTCGTCCAGTTGCACCAGCGATGCATGCCGGGCGCCGAGGGCGTCGCGGTTCTGGATGGCGGTGAGGATCGCCTTGTGCCGGGGCAGGCTCAGGCCCTGGATATCCGGGCGGCGGTTGGTGATGTTGATTGACTCGCGCAGTGGCAGCGACAGCATGTTGCACATGTAGGCGAGCAGGTCGTTGCGCGTGGCGTCGGCGATGGCGCGGTGGAAGTCCAGGTCGGCCTGCAGCAGCTGTTCGTGGGTCTGCGCGGTTTCCATGCCGAGGTAGGCTTTTTCGATGGTGGCGATGTCTTCGGCGGTGGCCGTGGTCGCGGCCATGGCGGCGATTTCCGGTTCGAGGATGCGCCGAACACCGGCCAGGGTATTGAAGAACTCACTATGGGGCGTGGACTGCATCAACCAGGACAGCACGTCCGGGTCGAGCAGGTGCCACTTCGCCCGAGGCCGCACCACTGCGCCGACCCGTGGCTTGGAATACACCAGGCCCTTGGCGCTGAGCACCCGGGTCGCCTCGCGCAGAACCGAGCGGCTGACCTTGTACTCCTCGCACAGCGTGGCTTCCATGGGCAGTCGTTCTTCGGGCTTGAAGCGACCGGAAACGATGTGCATGCCCAAGTCCTGGACGATCTGGGCATGCATGCTCTTGCGCGGCTTGGACGGCTGGTGATCCATAACGACAGGGATGCTCTGGCTAAATAGGCGGCATCATAGCATCCCAATTAGTGGGAATGACGGGGGACTTCCGCGCCTCGGCAACCAACCAGGAAATCGAAGTCGCAGCCCTGGTCGGCCTGCAGCACATGGTCGATATACAGCTGGCGGTAACCGCCGACGATCAGGTTCTGCGGCGGCTTCAGGTCAGCCATGCGCGCCGCCAGCTCGGCATCGGAGATGTCCAGGTGCAGGCGTCCGTTGGCGCAATCGAGTTCGATCCAGTCACCTTCCTGCACCGCAGCCAACGGCCCGCCGGCGGCCGCTTCCGGTGCCACATGCAAGACCACCGTGCCGTACGCCGTGCCGCTCATGCGTGCGTCGGAGATGCGCACCATGTCGGTCACGCCCTGGGCCAGCAGCTTGGCCGGCAGGCCCATGTTGCCGACTTCGGCCATGCCCGGATAACCCTTGGGCCCGCAGTTTTTCATGACCAGGATCGAGTTGGCGTCCACGTCCAGTTCGGGGTCGTTGATGCGTGCCTTATAGATGTCGAAGTTGTCGAACACCACTGCACGTCCACGGTGCTGCATCAGCTCCGCGCTGGCGGCCGACGGCTTGAGCACCGCGCCCAAAGGCGCCAGGTTGCCGCGCAGTACGCAGATACCGCCATCGGCGCGGATCGGGTTGTCGAGGGTGCGGATCACTTCGTCCTGGCCATAGATCGGCGAGTCCTTGGTGTTCTCGCCCAGGGACTTGCCGTTGACGGTCAGGGCATTCGGGTGCGGGATCAGGTTGGCTTCGCCGAGACGGCGCAGCACCGCGGGCAGGCCGCCGGCGTAGTAGAACTCTTCCATCAGGAAGCGCCCGGACGGTTGCAGGTCGACGATGGTCGGCATGCCGCGCCCGATGCGGGTCCAGTCGTCCAGGTCCAACTCCACGCCGATGCGTCCGGCGATGGCTTTCAAGTGAATCACTGCGTTGGTCGAACCGCCGATGGCCGCATTCACGCGGATTGCATTTTCAAACGCCTCCTTGGTGAGGATCTTCGACAGCTTCAAGTCTTCGCGCACCATCTCCACTGCGCGCATGCCGGACATATGCGCCAGCACATAGCGCCGCGCATCCACCGCCGGGATCGCCGCGTTGTGGGGCAGGGAGGTGCCCAGTGCTTCGGCCATGCAGGCCATGGTCGAGGCGGTGCCCATGGTGTTGCAGGTGCCCGCCGAACGCGACATGCCGCCCTCGGCCGCAAGGAAATCATCCAGGGTGATGGTGCCAGCCTTGACCTGTTCGCTGAGCTGCCACACCACGGTGCCCGAACCGATGTCCTGGCCCTTGTGCTTGCCGTTGAGCATCGGCCCGCCGGTGACCACGATGGCCGGCACGTCGCAACTGGCGGCGCCCATCAGCAGCGCGGGGGTGGTCTTGTCGCAGCCGGTGAGCAGCACCACGCCGTCAATCGGGTTGCCGCGAATGGCTTCTTCCACATCCATGCTCGCCAGGTTGCGGGTCAGCATGGCGGTGGGGCGCAGGTTGGATTCGCCGTTGGAAAACACCGGGAATTCCACCGGAAAGCCGCCGGCTTCGATCACGCCGCGCTTGACGTGCTCGGCGATCTGGCGGAAATGCGCGTTGCACGGGGTCAATTCCGACCAGGTGTTGCAGATACCGATGATCGGTTTGCCATGGAACTGATGGTCGGCGATGCCCTGGTTCTTCATCCAGCTGCGGTACATGAAGCCGTTTTTGTCGGCAGTACCGAACCACTGGGCGGAGCGTAGGCCGGGCTTTTTATCAGGCATGATGGTTTCTCTTATTGTATGACTATATGTTCTATGCGTGGTTAAACATAAGCGCAAAATCGCTGCTTTGGAAGAGTTGTTTTGCAAATAGTCCTACTATATAGTCTGGCTTAACTGAGGTATGGCCCTGGCGGATGTTCGCGAGAGGCGTCCCCCGAGCTTCTATAAAAACAACAATCGGAGATCGACCCCCATGAGCCAGGAACTGCGGCTTATTCGGCGCATCACGCTGAAACTGATTCCCTTTCTGATCCTGCTGTACCTGATCGCCTACGTGGACCGTTCCGCCGTGGGCTTCGCCAAGCTGCACATGGGCGCCGACGTCGGCATCGGTGATGCGGCCTACGGCTTGGGCGCAGGCTTGTTCTTTATCGGCTACTTCCTGTTCGAGATCCCCAGCAACCTGATGCTCGATCGCTTTGGTGCGCGGCGCTGGTTTGCGCGGATCATGATCACCTGGGGCACCATCACCATCGGCATGGCTTTTGTGCAGGGGCCCCACAGCTTCTATGTGATGCGCTTTCTGCTCGGCGCGGCGGAGGCGGGGTTCTTCCCCGGCGTGCTGTACTACATCACCCAATGGTTCCCGGTGCGCCATCGCGGCAAGATCCTCGGGCTGTTCATCCTGTCCCAGCCGATTGCGATGATGATCACCGGTCCCGTGTCCGGTGGGCTGCTGGGCATGGACGGCATCCTTGGCCTGCACGGCTGGCAATGGCTGTTCATCGTGATCGGCACCCCGGCGATCCTGCTCACCTGGCCGGTGCTGCGCTACCTGCCGGACGGCCCCAAACAGGTCAAGTGGATGAGCGAGGACGAAAAAGCCTGGCTTACCGGCGAACTGGCCAAGGACCTGCAAGCCTACGGCCAGACCCGCCACGGCAACCCGTTGCACGCCCTCAAGGACAAGCGCGTGTTGCTGCTGGCGCTGTTCTACCTGCCGGTGACCCTGAGCATCTATGGCCTGGGCCTGTGGCTGCCGACTCTGATCAAGCAGTTCGGCGGCAGCGACCTGACCACCGGCTTTATCTCGGCGGTGCCGTATATCTTCGGCATCATCGGCCTGCTGATCATCCCGCGCAGTTCCGACCGTTTGAATGACCGCTACGGCCACCTCGCCGTGCTCTATGTGCTGGGCGCCATCGGCCTGTTCTGCAGTGCCTGGCTGAGTCTGCCGGTGTTGCAAATGGCGGCGCTGTGCCTGGCGGCGTTCGCGCTGTTTTCCTGCACGGCGGTGTTCTGGACCTTGCCGGGGCGGTTTTTCGCTGGCGCCAGCGCGGCGGCGGGCATTGCCCTGATCAATTCGGTGGGCAATCTCGGCGGCTATATCGGCCCGTTCGTGATCGGCGCGCTCAAGGAATACACCGGCAACCTGGCTTCGGGCTTGTACTTCCTGGCAGCGGTGATGGTGTTCGGGCTGGTCTTGACCGGCGTGGTCTACCGCGTGCTGGAACGCAAGCATGTGCTGCCCGCCGACCAATTCGCTGCCAGCGCCCGTGGCGCCACCCGTACTTAATCGAGGAGAAGTTTCATGCGTTTAGTTCAGTTCGAGTTGGGCAACGGCGAGCGCCGGGTGGGTGTGGTGGAAGGCTCCACGCTGCGTGAGGTGCAGAGCGCCCGCAGCGTGCGCGAACTTGCGCTGGCCGCCATCGAAGCGGGCGTCGGCCTGGCGCAGCAGGTCGACAGCCTGGGCCTGGGCGACAGCCATGACTACGCGGCCCTGCTGGCTGACCTGAGGATCCTGCCGCCGCTGGACCATCCCGACCCGGCCCATATGCTGATCAGCGGCACCGGCCTGACCCACCTGGGCAGCGCCTCGGCGCGGGACAAGATGCACCAGGCCGGCGACGACAGCGCCCTGACCGACACCATGCGCATCTTCAAGTGGGGCGTGGAGGGCGGTAAGCCCGCGGCGGGCGAGGCAGGGGTGCAACCGGAATGGTTCTACAAGGGCGACGGCAGCATCGTCGTGCGCCCCGGCGCGGCGTTCCCGGTGCCGCCCTTTGCCGAAGACGCCGGCGAAGAGCCGGAAATCGGCGGCCTGTATGTGATCGGCCACGACCGCAAGCCCTATCGCCTGGGCTTTGCGGTGGGCAACGAGTTTTCCGACCACGTGATGGAACGCAAGAACTACCTGTACCTGGCCCATTCCAAACTGCGCAGTTGCAGCTACGGCCCGGAGTTGCGCGTGGGCGAATTGCCCCAGCATCTGGCCGGCACCAGCCGTATCCTGCGCAATGGCGAGGAGATCTGGCGGAACGAATTCTTGAGTGGCGAGGCCAATATGTGCCACAGCCTGGAAAACCTCGAATACCACCACTTCAAATACAGCCAGTTCCTCAAGCCGGGTGATGTGCACATCCATTTCTTCGGCACCGCCACCCTGTCATTCGCCGACGGTATACGTACCCAACCGGGGGATGTGTTCGAGATCAGCCAGGCCGAGTTCGGCGCGCCGCTGGTCAATCGGGTCGGCAGTGCCGACGCGGCTTTCGAACCCGGCGACGTCATCACCCTTTAACGGAGATCCACATGACCCAGTTCCTCGGCCACAACTACATCGGCGGCCAGCGCAGCGCCACTGGCAGCATCACGTTGCAGAGCATTGACGCGGCGACCGGCGAAGCCTTGCCCCAGGCGTTCTATCAGGCGACCGCGCAGGAAGTCGACGCCGCCGCCCAGGCTGCCGCCGCCGCTTACCCGGCCTACCGCGCCTTGAGTGCGGCGCGCCGGGCGCAATTCCTCGACGCGATTGCCGACGAGCTGGATGCCCTGAGCGATCACTTCATCGACCTGGTGTGCCGCGAAACCGCGCTGCCCGCCGCACGCATCAAGGGCGAGCGCGGGCGCACCAGCGGCCAGATGCGCTTGTTCGCCAACGTACTGCGTCGCGGCGATTTCTACGGCGCGCGTATCGACAAGGCGCTGCCGGATCGCCAACCGCTGCCGCGTCCGGACCTGCGCCAATACCGCATCGGCCTGGGGCCTGTGGCAGTGTTTGGCGCGAGCAACTTCCCCCTGGCGTTTTCCACCGCGGGCGGTGATACCGCTGCCGCGTTGGCGGCCGGCTGCCCGGTGGTGTTCAAGGCCCACAGCGGACACATGGCCACGGCCGAGCGCGTCGCCGATGCGATCATCCGCGCGGCCGAGGCCACTGAAATGCCGGCGGGCGTGTTCAATATGATCTTTGGCGGCGGCGTTGGTGAGGCGCTGGTCAAGCACCCGGCGATCCAGGCGGTGGGCTTTACCGGCTCGCTCAAGGGCGGTCGCGCCTTGTGCGATATGGCGGCGGCGCGCCCGCAGCCGATCCCGGTGTTTGCCGAGATGTCGAGCATCAACCCGGTGATCGTCTTGCCCGAGGCCCTGCAAACCCGCGCCGACAGCGTGGCCCGCGACCTGACCGCTTCGGTGGTGCAAGGCTGCGGTCAGTTCTGCACCAACCCCGGCCTGGTGATCGGCATCGCCTCACCGGCCTTTACCGCGTTCACCCAGCAGGTGGCCCGCCTGATCAGCGAGCAAGCGGCGCAAACCATGCTCAACGCCGGCACCTTGAGCAGCTACGCCAAAGGCCTGGACAAACTGCGCGCGCACGCTGGCATCCAGCATCGGGCCGGCGACGCCCAGGCGGGCAATCAGGCGCGGCCGCAACTGTTCAAGGCCGATGTGCGCCTGCTGATCGACGGCGACGAAGTGCTGCAAGAGGAAGTGTTCGGCCCCACCACCGTGTTTGTCGAAGTCGCCGATCAAGCCCAGCTCAGCGCTGCCTTGCACGGCCTGCACGGCCAACTCACGGCGACGATCATCGGCGAGCCGGCCGACCTGCAACAGTTCGCCGAACTCACGCCGCTGCTGGAACAGAAAGTCGGGCGCATCCTGCTCAACGGCTATCCGACCGGTGTGGAAGTCTGCGATGCGATGGTGCATGGCGGGCCGTACCCGGCGACGTCCGATGCCCGTGGCACCTCGGTGGGCAGTCTGGCCATCGACCGCTTCCTGCGCCCGGTGTGCTTCCAGAATTACCCCGACAGCCTGCTGCCGGACGCGTTGAAGAACGCCAACCCGTTGCGTATCCAGCGCCTGGTGGATGGCACACCGTCACGCGATTCGCTGTAACGCACACCTGAGAACAACAACAATCCAGGAGGCAACATGCCGTTTCACGCCGTCACCGCGCATCGTGCGCAACTGGGAGAGGGGCCGTTCTGGGACGTGGATACCCAGGCGTTGTATTGGGTCAACATCGCCGGCAAACAGGCGCTGCGCCTGATGGGCGGGCGGCTGCGGGTGTGGCAGTTGCCCGAGCCCGTCTCGGCGTTCATCCCCTGTGAGCGCGGCGATGCGCTGGTGACCTTGAGCAGCGGCGTGTATCGGCTGGACCTGGTCACCGAAGCCTTGACCCTGCTGTGCGTGGCCGACCCGCAACCGGGCAACCGTGGCAATGAAGCGCGCTGCGATGCCAATGGCCGGCTGTGGCTGGGCACCATGCAGAACAACATCGGCGCGCAGGGCGAAGACTTGCCCATCACCCGGCGCTCCGGCGGCCTGTTTCGCATCGATACCGATGGCCAGGTCACGCCGTTGCTCCACGGCCTGGGCATTCCCAATACCTTGCTGTGGAGTGATGACGGCGCGCACGTGCACTTCGGCGACAGCCTGGACGGCACGCTGTACCGCCATGCAATCCAGGCGGACGGCCAGTTGGCACCGGCCCAGGCGTGGTTCGGCCCGCACACGCGCGGCGGGCCGGACGGCTCGGCGATGGACGTCGAAGGCTACATCTGGAACGCGCGCTGGGACGGCAGTTGCCTGCTGCGCTTGACACCCGACGGTGCGGTGGACCGCATCCTCGAATTGCCCATCAGCCGCCCCACCAGTTGCGTGTTCGGTGGCCCCAACCTCACCACGCTGTACATCACCAGCGCCGCCAGCCCTTTGGATCACCCGCTGGACGGCGCGGTATTGGCCATCGAGGTCGATGTGCCAGGCAAACCCTGTCACCGCTTCGCCGGCTAAACGCTGCACCGCTTCACTGTAGGAGCGAGCTTGCTCGCGAAAAACGTTAACGATGACGCGCGCCTCCTGAATGCACGCGGCGCCCTCAGGTTTTTCGCGAGCAAGCTCGCTCCTACAAAAAACAACAACAATAAGGAGTCAACCGTATGAATCGTCGTCGTGCTATCCGTTCCTTGTGCTGCGCCGCCGTGGCGGTCTCGGCCATCGGCTTGAGTGGGCTGTCGCTGGCCGCCGAAGCCGTGAAAATCGGTTTCCTGGTCAAGCAAGCCGAAGAACCCTGGTTCCAGACCGAATGGGCCTTCGCCGAAAAAGCCGGCAAGGAACATGGTTTCACCGTGATCAAGATCGCCGTGCCCGATGGCGAGAAGACGCTGTCGGCCATCGACAGCCTGGCCGCCAACGGTGCCAAGGGCTTTGTGATCTGCCCGCCGGATGTGTCCCTCGGCCCGGCGATTGTCGCCAAGGCCAAGGTCAATGGCCTGAAGGTCATGGCCGTGGATGATCGCTTCGTCGATGCCAAGGGCAACTTCATGGAAGACGTGCCGTACCTGGGCATGGCCGCCTTCGAAGTCGGTCAGAAGCAGGGCGCGGCGATGGCCGCCGAGGCGAAAAAACGTGGCTGGGACTGGAAGGACACCTACGCGGTGATCAACACCTTCAACGAACTCGACACCGGCAAGAAACGCACCGACGGTTCGATCAAATCCCTCGAAGAAGCCGGGATTCCCAAGGACCACATCCTCACCGCCGCGCTCAAAACCCTCGACGTGCCGGGCAGCATGGACGCCACCAACTCGGCCCTGGTCAAGCTGCCCAGTGGCGCGAAAAACCTGATCATCGGCGGCATGAACGACAACACCGTGCTCGGCGGCGTGCGCGCCACCGAAAGCGCCGGGTTTGCCGCCGCCAACGTGATCGGCATCGGCATCAATGGCACCGACGCCATCGGCGAATTGAAGAAGGCCAACAGCGGCTTCTTCGGCTCGATGCTGCCCAGCCCGCACATCGAGGGCTACAACACTGCGCTGATGATGTACGAGTGGGTCACCACCGGTAAGGAGCCGCCGAAGTACACGGCCATGGACGAAGTGACGCTGATCACCCGCGCCAACTTCCAGGAAGAACTGACCAAGATCGGGTTGTGGAAATGAGTGCAGCGGCACTGCGTTTTGACGGCATCGGCAAAACCTTCCCCGGGGTCAAGGCGCTGGACGGCATCAGCTTCAGCGCCCAGCCGGGGCAGGTGCACGCGTTGATGGGCGAGAACGGCGCGGGTAAGTCGACGCTGCTGAAGATCCTCGGCGGCGCCTACATTCCGAGCAGCGGCAGCGTGCAGATCGGCGCACAGACCATGGCGTTCAAATGCGCCGCCGACAGCATCGCCAGCGGCGTCGCGGTGATCCACCAGGAGCTGCACCTGGTGCCGGAAATGAGCGTCGCCGAGAACCTGTTCCTCGGGCACTTGCCGACGCGTTTCGGCGTGGTCAACCGCCGGCTGCTGCGCCAACAGGCGCTGGCGTGCCTCAAGGGCCTGGCCGATGAAATCGATCCGGATGAAAAACTCGGACGCCTGTCCCTCGGCCAGCGGCAACTGGTGGAAATCGCCAAGGCCTTGTCCCGTGGTGCCCATGTAATCGCCTTCGACGAACCCACCAGCAGCCTGTCGGCGCGGGAGATCGAGCGCTTGATGGCGATCATCACGCGCCTGCGCGACGAGGGCAAAGTGGTGCTCTATGTGTCCCATCGCATGGAAGAAGTGTTCCGCATCTGCGACGCGGTCACGGTGTTCAAGGACGGGCGCTACGTGCGCACGTTTGACGACATGAGCACGCTGAGCCACGACCAGTTGGTGACGTGCATGGTCGGCCGCGATATCCAGGACATCTACGATTACCGCCCGCGCGAGCACGGTGACGTGGCGCTCAAGGTCGACGGTTTGCTCGGCCCGGGGTTGCGCGAGCCGGTCAGTTTTGAGGTGCGCAAGGGCGAGATTCTTGGCCTGTTCGGGCTGGTGGGGGCCGGGCGCACGGAGCTGTTTCGCCTGCTCAGCGGCTTGGAGCGCGCCAGCGCCGGCAGCCTGGAGCTGTGTGGTCAGCCGCTGCAACTGCGCTCGCCCCGCGACGCCATCGCCGCCGGCGTGCTGCTGTGCCCGGAGGACCGCAAGAAGGAGGGCATCATTCCGCTGTCCAGCGTCGCGGAGAACATCAACATCAGCGCGCGCGGCGCCCATTCGCGCTTCGGCTGGCTGCTGCGCGACGGCTGGGAAAAGGGCAACGCCGAGCGGCAAATCACTGCGATGAAGGTCAAGACGCCGAACGCCGAGCAGAAAATCCTCTACCTGTCCGGCGGCAATCAGCAGAAGGCCATCTTGGGCCGTTGGCTATCGATGCCGATGAAAGTGTTGCTGCTCGACGAACCCACGCGCGGCATCGACATCGGCGCCAAGGCCGAGATCTACCAGATCATCCATAACCTGGCGGCCAGCGGCATTGCGGTGATCGTGGTGTCCAGCGACCTGATGGAAGTGATGGGCATTGCCGACCGCATCCTGGTGCTGTGCGAAGGCGCGATGCGCGGCGAACAGACCCGCGCCCACGCCACTGAATCCAACCTGCTGCAGCTGGCGTTGCCGCGCGGCCTGGCGAACTGAGAGATGACCATGACCACTCAACACAAGCTGCTGGCGACGGCCCGCAAACCCCTCGATACGCGTGCGCTGCTGGACAATTGGGCGATGCTGCTGGCGGCGCTGGGGATTTTTCTGCTGTGCGCCTTACTGATCGACAACTTCCTCTCGCCGCTGAACATGCGCGGGTTGGGCCTGGCGATTTCCACCGTGGGCATCGCCGCGTGCACCATGTTGTTCTGCCTGGCGTCAGGGCACTTCGACTTGTCGGTGGGCTCGGTGATCGCCTGCGCCGGGGTGGTGGCGGCGATCGTAATGCGCGACACCGACAGCGTCCTGCTGGGCATCGGCGCGGCGCTGCTGATGGGCCTGATCGTCGGGCTGATCAACGGCATCGTGATCGCCAAGCTGCGGGTCAACGCGCTGATCACCACCCTGGCGACCATGCAGATCGTACGCGGCCTGGCGTACATCTTTGCCGACGGCAAGGCGGTGGGGGTGTCCCAGGAACAGTTCTTTATCTTTGGTAACGGCCAGTTGCTGGGCGTGCCGGTGCCGATCCTGATCACGATTGTGTGCTTTGTATTTTTCGGCTGGCTGCTCAACTACACCACCTACGGACGCAACACCATGGCCATCGGCGGCAACCCGGAAGCGGCATTGCTCGCCGGGGTGAATGTCGACCGCACCAAGATCCTGATCTTCGCCGTGCACGGCTTGATCGGCGCGTTGGCCGGGGTGATCCTCGCCTCGCGCATGACCTCGGGCCAACCGATGATCGGCCAGGGCTTCGAGCTGACGGTGATTTCGGCGTGCGTGCTGGGCGGGGTGTCGCTGAGCGGCGGGGTAGGGATGATCCGCCATGTGATTGCCGGAGTATTGATCCTGGCGATCATCGAGAACGCGATGAACCTGAAGAACATCGACACGTTTTACCAGTATGTGATCCGCGGTTCGATCCTGTTGCTGGCAGTGGTGATCGACCGCATGAAACAACGCTGATTGAGTGGGCTTGCCACAGCAAGCCCCCTCACCACCACAAGCCGGCCCCTACAGCCGTCAGTCAGCGGAGAATTTGAAAATGGTGTGCTGGGTATAGGTCTGCCCTGGGTTCAAGCGGGTGGAGGCGAAGTTCGGCTGGTTAGGCGCATCCGGGAAGTGCTGGGTCTCCAAGGTGAAACCACTCCAGTGCCGATAGGTTTTGCCGCCCTTGCCCTTCACCGAACCATCCAGGAAGTTGCTGGTATAGAACTGCACGCCCGGCTCGCTGGTGTAGAGCTGCAAGCGTCGGCCCGAGGCAGGGTCATGCACTTCGGCGGCCAGTTGCTTGACGTCGCCTTGGGTGTCCAGTGCCCAGTTGAAGTCAAACCCGCCCTGTTTCGGCTCGGCGAATTTGAGTTGCGGGTGGTCGTCCTTGATGTGCTGGCCGATGGCGGTGGGCTTGAGGAAGTCCATCGGCGTGCCCTTGACCGGAGCCAGTTCGCCGGTGGGGATCAAGGTGGCATTCACCGGTGTGTAGTGGCTGGCGTGCAAGCTGGCGACGTGCTTGAGAATGTCGCCGTTCCCCGCGCCGGCCAGGTTGAAGTAGCTGTGGTTGGTGAGGTTGAGCACCGTGGGTGTGTCGGTGGTGGCCGTGTAATCGATGTGCAGTTCGTTGTTGTCGTTCAGGCGGTAGGTGACCTCGGTGTTCAGGTTGCCGGGGAAGCCCATTTCACCGTCCTTGGACAGATAGCTCAGCTTCACCCCGACCGAGTCTTTGTCCTTGACCGGTTCGGCTTTCCACACGCGCTTGTCGAAACCCTGGGCGCCGCCATGCAGTGCGTTGGGGCCATCGTTGAGCGGTACCTGGTAACGTTTGCCGTCGAGTTCAAAGGCGCCGCCAGCCAGGCGATTGCCGAAGCGCCCGATGGTCGCGCCGAAAAACGCCGTGCCGCGTTGATAGCCCTGCACGTCGTCAAACCCCAGGACCACGTCGTCGAGCTTGCCGTGTTTATCCGGCACCTTCAGCGACTGCAACACGCCGCCGTAGGTGATCACCGTGGCTTGCATGCCGTGGCTGTTGCGCAGGATGTACTGTTCGACGGCGGTGCCGTCGTTGGTTTTGCCGAAGGGTTTTTGCTCGCTGGACAAGCCGCCAGCCTGGGCGCCGCCGCTGGCGATCAGCATGGAGAGCGCCAGGCCGGAAAGCAGGTGTCGAGGGTGCTTCATGGTCGAACTTCCTTTTGTTGTTTTGGTTGGAATAGTTCTACTAATTTGCGATATGTTGTCGATGCGACAGCGAATTTATAGCCGTTAACCCCGATTTCGTAAAATAAAATAAGACTAATTGGACGAGGCATTCTTTTATGAGCACTGAACACGCGGTTTATCCCGACCTCAAAGG
Organism: Pseudomonas extremaustralis; assembly: GCF_900102035.1. Lineage (NCBI taxonomy): Bacteria > Pseudomonadati > Pseudomonadota > Gammaproteobacteria > Pseudomonadales > Pseudomonadaceae > Pseudomonas > Pseudomonas extremaustralis. The sequence goes on along the minus strand of NZ_LT629689.1, from coordinate 2,286,293 downwards.
CAAGGCTGTGTTGATTTCCGGCGGCGCCTCGGGGATTGGCGAATTCATGGTGCGGGCCTTTGCTGCGCAGGGGGCCAAGGTGGGGTTTGTGGACCGCGCTCAAAGCCAGGGCGAACGCCTGGCGGCGCTGTTGAGTTCCCAGGGGCATACCGTCGAGTTTGTCTGTTGCGACATCACCGATGAGATCGCCTACAAGGCAGCCATCGCGCGTTTTGAACACTCACTGGGGCCGATCACCGTGCTGGTGAACAACGCCGCCAATGACGTGCGTCACACCCTGGAGGAAATCGATTCGGAAACATTCGACAGGCTGATCGCCGTCAACCTCAAGCACGCCTTCTTCGCCGCCAAGGCCGTGGTGCCGATGATGAAAAACGCAGGCTTTGGTTCGATCATCAACCTCGGCTCGGTCGGCTGGATGATGGCCTCCGCCGGCTACCCGGTGTACGCCGCCAGCAAGGCCGCCGCCCATGGCATGACCCGTGCCCTGGCACGCGAGCTGGGGCCGAACGGTATCCGTGTCAACACCCTGGTACCGGGCTGGGTGATGACGGAAAAACAACTGGCCCTGTGGGTGGATGACGCCGCCAAGGAACTGATCAGCCGCAGCCAGTGCCTGCCGGGGAGTGTGTTGCCGGAACACATCGCCAACATGGCGTTGTTTCTTGCCTCCGATGTGTCGGCGATGTGTTCGGCGCAGAACTTTATCGTGGACGGCGGTTGGGTGTAGGCCGCGTCATTCGATGGGGTAGCGCTTGAACGCCGGGTGCTGCTCCAGCCGCTCGGCGTGGCGTTGCAGGTGGGGGAACGCAGCGGCCTTCACCACCGATGCCACGGTGAACTGGCTGAAGGACCAGGCCACCGCTGCCGTCAACGACGCCTGGGTCAGCGCTTCGCTGTCGGCCGGGGCCAGGTGTTTGTCGAGCAGCGTATAGGCGGCCAGCAACTGGCCGGTCACGCGTTCGATCCAGGGCGCATGCTGCTTCTCTGCCGGCCGCAGGTTGTGTTCGTAGACGATCTGCACACTTTTCTCGCAGGCGGCCAGGGCGAGCCCGAGTATCTGCAAATCACGGGCGCGAGCGGTGGGGCGTTGGGGCAGCAGCTTTTTGTCGGCCGGGGCCAGGGCCTCCAGGTAGTCGAGGATCAGGCTGGAATCCATCAACACCGTGCCATCGTCCAGCACCAGGGTCGGCGCCTTGACCACCGGGTTGATCCGGGAAAACTCGGTGAACGATCTGAACACCGACAAGGGTTCATGCACAAAATCCACCCCATACAGGTCCAGGGAAATTGCGACGCGGCGCACATAGGGCGAGTCCAGCATGCCGACCAGTTTCATGAAGCCTCCATTTTTTACGTCAGGGTTATGTTCAAAGTTCGGTGTAGGTGCTTGAAGGACTTGCAGGGATCGAAGCATAGTCCAGAGGCAGGATTGTTAAATTGAGGTTACTTTATAGCGAGTCATCCCCTGACAATATTGATAATTTTTATTCGAAAAGGTTAGTTGAGCTTACATGAGTGCATTTCCTCCGTTGACCTGCCTGCGCAGTTTCGAAGCCACTTCCAGGTTAGGAAGCGTCACCCTGGCGGCCAAGGAATTGCACGTCACGCACTCGGCGATCAGCCAGCAAATCAAGGTATTGGAGGAGATTGTCGGGTTGACCCTGTTCGTGCGGGAAGGCCGTGGCTTGCGGGTCAGCGAGGATGGGCGCCTCTACGCATTGCAGATCCGCAAGGCCCTGGGGGATATCGCCGAGGCCACGCGATTACTCCAGGCACAACCCAAGATCGATGAGCTGGTGGTGGCGGTATTGCCCTCGTTCGGTCGTTCCTGGCTGTTGCCGCGGCTACCGGGTTTCCAGCGGCTCTACCCGCATATCAGCATTCGCCTGCAAGCGAGCCTGACGGTCTCCAACCTGCATCAAGAGTCGGTGGATATCGGCATCCGCATGGGCAAGGGCGATTGGGAGGGGGTCGAGCAGCAGCTGTTGTTTCACGATGACGTGGTGGTGGTCGCCGCCCCGCATTTCAATCGTGGGCGCCTGCCGCAGACGCCGCAGCAGATTGTCGACAGCCCGATCATCTACAACACCGAGTCCTGGCTGCCCTGGTGCGAGGCCGCGGGCGTCGAGATGGGGCGTGAGCGCAAGGGCCTGTGCAGTAACGATTCGAACCTGGTACTGGAAGCGGTTCGTCTGGGGCAGGGCATCGCCCTGGAACGCCGCAGCCTGGTGCACGACGCCATCGAGCGGGGAGAGCTGGTGCAGTTGAGCGATGTCAGCGCGCCCTATGCCTATCCCTATTGGCTGGTCTGGCCACCGCGGGAACGTTCGGAAGGCAAGCAACGGGAGTTTTCCCAATGGTTGTCCGGGGAAGTCGAACGCTACCTTGGGCAGTTGAAAGCACCCACTTGAAAGAGGTTTGCCCCCATCAACCTTTCGTTTAGTCTGGAGCGCTTCGTTAAGCGCAAGCGCCCCTGGAGCACTGAGCATGACCGATTACGTACCTCCGAAAATCTGGACCTGGGACACCGAAAGCGGTGGCACCTTCGCCAGCATCAACCGCCCGATTGCCGGCGCGACCCATGAAAAGGAACTGCCGGTCGGCAAGCACCCGCTGCAACTGTATTCCCTGGCCACGCCCAACGGGCAGAAGGTCACCATCCTGCTCGAAGAGCTGCTGGCTCTCGGGCATACCGGGGCGGAATACGACGCCTGGCTGATCAAGATCGGCGATGGCGACCAGTTCGGCAGCGGTTTCGTCGCGGTCAACCCGAACTCGAAGATTCCCGCGTTGATGGACCACAGCGGCGCCCAGCCGATTCGTGTGTTCGAGTCCGGCGCGATCTTGCAGTACCTGGCCGAGAAGTTCGGCGCGTTCTTCCCCACTGAGCCTGCGGCCCGCGCGGAGTGCTTGTCGTGGCTGTTCTGGCAGATGGGCAGCGCGCCTTACCTGGGCGGTGGCTTCGGGCATTTCTATGCCTACGCGCCGAGCAAGATGGAATACCCGATCAACCGCTTCGCCATGGAAACCAAGCGTCAACTCGATGTGCTGGACAAGCGCCTGGCCGTGAGCGAATACATCGCCGGCGACGCCTACACCATTGCCGATATCGCCATCTGGCCCTGGTACGGCGGGCTGGTCAAAGGCCGCTTGTATGGCGCGGCAGAATTTCTGTCGGTGCATGAGTACAAACACGTACTGCGCTGGGCCGATGCGATTGACGCACGGCCGGCGGTGCAGCGTGGGCGGCGGGTCAATCGTGTTTCCGGCGACGATCAGTTGCCCGAACGGCATGACGCCAGCGATCTGGACTGACCGCGCCCCTATAAACCGGTAGGAGCGAGCAAGCTCGTTCCTACAGCCAGCCGGTGCTGACGGCGACGATCAGGAACACCCCCAGCAGCGCGCGGTAGATCACGAACGGCCAGGTGGAGAAACGCTCCAGGAACTTCATCAGGCCCCAGATCGCAAAGAACGCCGAGACGCTTGCCACCACCAGGCCAAACAACAGATGGGGCCAGGCATGGGCGGGCATGTCCGCGTGCAGCAGCACCCACAGCTCTTTCAGCCCGGCGAGGGCGATGGCCGGCAGGCCCAGCAGGAAGGAAAAGCGCGCGGCCTCTTCGCGTTTGAAGTTGAGGAACAGCGCCGCCGTCAGCGTCGAGCCGGAGCGCGACACGCCTGGAATCAGGGCGCCGATCTGCGCAACACCGACGATCAAGGCATCGCGCAGGCGCATCTGGCCCATGTCCCGGGTATGCCGGGCGCGCAACTCGGCCGCCGCCAACAGCACCGCCATCACCACGCAGGAAATGCCAATCACCATCAGCCCGCGCAACGGCGAGTTGCAGGCGTTCAGGGTCGAAGACAAGGCCAGGCCGGCGATGCCGATCGGCACGGTCGCCAGCACAATCGCCACCGCCAGCTTGAACCATTGGTTGTTGTAGTCGCCCTGGCGCACCGCGCCGATGCTGCCGCTGACCACCTGGCGCACATCGCGCCAGAAGTAACTGACCACCGCCGCCAGCGCGGCCAATTGCATCGCCGCCGAAAACGCCGAGCCTGGGTCCTGCCAGCCGAGCAGGGCGGGGACCACCCGCATGTGGGCGGTGGACGACACCGGCAACAGCTCGGTAATGCCCTGGATCACGCCCAGGATGAAGATCTGCAGGTAGTCCAGGGAAGCGAAGCCTACATCCAGGCCGGCGGTACAGACGTTGGTCACGGTGCGTGTCCTTGAGAAAAGAGGCGAACCGGCGAAGTTTATTCGAAATGTTTCAAGGTTTTGGCTAAGGCAATTGCTATCTGCAATCGGTTCAGCAAGTAGAAAGGTTCGGCCGTCCATTGGCTTGTCCGGCACTTTTGTGAACAATGGCGCCCTGCATTTTTTGACTGAGAATTCCATGCCTGAAACCACCGTCGAACTGATCCAGACCGGCCCGGAGCATGCCGAGCTGATCCGCAATCTCTACCAGTACTACGCCTATGAGTCGTCGGACTGGGAGCAGGAAGATGTCGAGACCGATGGCCGCTTCTACATCCATGACGAGCACCTGAACCGTTACTGGCACGACCCGCAGTGGAGCGCCAACCTGCTGCTGGTCGATGGCTATATCGCCGGGTTCCTGCTGATCGAAGGCAGTGAGTTGCCGGGCATCGATGCCCTGGAACTGGCCGACCTATTCATCCTCAAGCGCTACCGCCGCAAAGGCATCGGCAGCGCCATCGCCACCCAGGTGCTGTGCAGCGGCGAGGCCAATTGGCTGGTGCGGTTTTACGATCAGGACGAAGTGTCCCAGGCGTTCTGGCGCACGGTGCTGGATAACCTGCCGCGCCCGGTGAACACCATCGAGTTGGACGACGAGCCGCAATTGGTGAGTTACCTGATTACCCGGGCGGCGCTGCACTAAGCGTTGCGGTCGCCGAAAAACGCCTGCTGCATGGCCTGGGGCGGCTGGCCGAAGGCACGCAGAAACGCCTGGCGCATGCGCTCGCGATCGCCGAAGCCGGTTTCGCGGGCCACCACTTCCACCGGATGGCGACTGGTTTCCATCATCGCCCGCGCGGCTTCCACCCGCAGGGACTCGATAGCCTTGGCCGGGGTTTGCCCGGTTTCTTCGCGAAACACCCGGCTGAACTGGCGGGGACTCAACCGCGCCACATCCGCCAGGGCTTCCACCGACAGGTCGTGGGTCAGGTTCTCGCGGGCATAGGCCAGGGCCAGTTGCACGCGGTCGGACTTGGGGTCCAGTTCCAGCAGGGCCGACAGCTGCGACTGCTCGCTGCCGCGGCGCTGGGCGATCACCAGCTTGCGCGCGATGCGCCGGGCAAGGTCGCTGCCCAGGTCGTTCTCCACCATGGCCAGCGCCAGGTCGACCCCGGCGCTCATGCCGGCGCCGGTCCAGATCTGGCCGTCGACGATGAACAGCTTGTCGTCTTCCAGCGGAATATCCGGGTAACGCTTGCGAAACGCCGGGGCATGAATCCAGTGGGTGGTGGCGCGCTTGCCGGCCAGTAGACCCGCTTCGGCCAATACGAAAATCCCGGTGCACAGCGAGGCGATCCGCCGCGATTGCGCCGAGGCCGCCTTGACCAACTCCAGCAGGTTGGCTTCCGGCAGGCGAAATTCCAGGTAGCCGCTGACGATCAGCGTGTCATAGCCTTGGGCGCGGATCGGCGTGGTGTTCACCGAGAAGCCCTGGGACGTCATCACCGCGCCGCCGTTCTCCGACACCAGGTGAAACTCATAGGCCGGCTCACCGCGCAGCAGGTTCGCGCACTCGAACACCGAGCCCAGGCTGAGGCTCAGGGATTGAAAGTTCGGGTAAACCATCAGCGCAACGCTGTGCATCGTCTGTCTCCGGGGCGTGGGGGAGGGGATTGTCGGTGGCTGCCGGGAAAACGGCAACCGACTTCATGGCGTGTCCGGAATCCTTGCGGATATGACATTGTGGGCATCAGCCCCGACTCCTAACATTCACGCCACGAACTAGACGACTGGTCTAATCGGGCGGAGTGAAGCATGAGCAGCGAAACTAAAAGTGCACGGCAGACGATTCTGGACACGGCGCAGTCGATTGTGGGCCGTAAAGGATTTTCTGCGGTGGGGTTGAACGAAATACTTCAAGCCGCCGATGTGCCCAAGGGTTCGTTCTATCACTACTTCAGCTCTAAAGACGCGTTTGGCGTGGTCTTGCTCGACACCTACTTCGATAACTATGTGCAGGGCATGCAGCAACTGTTCGACCAGCCGGGCGTGTCCCAGCCCGCCAAGTTGATGCGGTATTGGCAATGCTGGATCGACAATCAGACCGGCTGCACCGATGCGGGCAAATGCCTTGCCGTCAAACTCGGCGCCGAGGTGTCTGACCTTTCAGAACCCATGCGCCTGGCGCTGCAACGCGGCACCTCACGCACCATCGAACTGCTCGCCGTAGCCATGGCGCGCGGCGTTGCCGACGGTTCCCTGGTGCTGCAACACAGCCCACAGGACCTGGCCCGCCAGCTATACGCGTTATGGCTGGGGGCCAGCGTCATGGGCAAGATCACCCGAACCTCAACGCCGTTCGACGAGGCGTTGCGGCTGACCCGACAGGTGTTGGGCTGCCCTGAACACACCGACATTCACACCGACCGAGGCACTGGAACATGAAAGTATTAATGGTACTGACCTCTCACGACCAACTGGGCGACACCGGTCGCAAGACCGGCTTCTGGCTGGAAGAATTCGCCGCCCCCTATTACGTGTTCAAGGATGCCGGCGCCGACGTGGTGCTGGCGTCCCCGGCCGGTGGCCAGCCGCCGCTGGACCCAGTGAGCGACCAGGCGGATGCACAAACCGAACAGACCCGCCGCTTCGCCGCCGACCCGGCCGCGCAACAGGCCCTGGCCACTACCGTCAAGCTGGACACGGTCAACACCGCCGATTTCGACACGGTGTTCTACCCAGGCGGTCACGGGCCACTGTGGGACCTGGCGGAATCGCCGGTGTCCATCGCGCTGATCGAGTCGTTCGAACGCGCCGGCAAGCCCATCGGTTTTGTCTGCCATGCGCCGGGCGCCTTGCGTCACGTCAAGGCGGTCAATGGCGAACCGCTGGTCAAGGGGTGTCGCGTTACCGGCTTTTCCAACGCCGAAGAAGCGGCGGTGGGCCTGACGGATGTGGTGCCGTTCTTGATCGAAAATGAATTCAAGGCCCTGGGCGGCAAGTACGAGAAGGGCGCCGATTGGCAGTCCTTTGTCCTGGAAGATGGGTTGTTGGTCACCGGCCAGAATCCTGCAAGTTCCAGCGACGTCGCAAAAGCCCTGCTGAAACTCACCGCTTAAATTAATCAACCGCTCGATGGATTGGCGACTCGCAAGAGTCGCCAAGGCTTTAGTTCGTCCTGAATTTGGAATATTGCCGATGACTGCTCATGTATTAAGTACCCCGATCAAACTGGGGCATCACACGTTAACCAACCGGGTGGTCCTGCCGCCCCTGACCCGTCAGCGCAGCGCGCAACCCGGCGATATCGCCACCGACCTGATGGCCGAGTATTACCGCCAGCGCGCCGGTGCCGGTTTCATGGTCAGCGAAGGCACGCAGATCGAACCCCGTGGCCAGGGTTACGCGTGGACGCCGGGGATCTATTCGGCGGCGCAGATCGACGGCTGGCGCAAGGTCACTGACGCCGTGCATGCCGAAGGCGGGGTGATCTTTGCCCAGCTGTGGCATGTGGGGCGCGTGTCCCATAACGCCTTGCAGCCCGGCGGCGCAGCCCCGGTGGCGCCGTCGGCGATCCAGGCGGTGCAGGCCAAAGCCTTTATCGAAACCGGGCCGGGCGTCGGTGAACTGATGCAACCGCCGGTGCCGCGCGCACTGAGCGTGCTTGAGATCGAGGGGTTGGTCGCGCAGTACGCACAGGCGGCGCGCAATGCCTTGGACGCAGGGTTCGACGGCGTGGAGATCCACTCGGCCAACGGTTACCTGGTCAACCAGTTCATCTCCGCCCATTCCAACCAGCGTGACGACGAATACGGCGGTTCGCTGCACAACCGCCTGCGTTTTCTGCGGGAGATCGTTGAGGCCGTGTGCAAGGTGGTGGGGCCGGAACGTTTGGGCGTGCGTTTTTCGCCGCTGTTCAGCGGCACCGATGAGGACCGCGTGTACATCGGTTTGGTGGAAGAAGACCCGCACCACACCTATATCGAAGCGATCAAGGTGTTGGAGGCATCGGGCATTGCCTACGTCTCCATCGCCGAAGCCGACTGGGATAACGCCCCGGTGTTGCCGGACACGTTCCGCGCCGCCGTGCGCAGCACCTTCAGCGGTCGCATCATCTATGCCGGCCGCTACACCGCTGAGCGTGGCGCGGGCTTGGTGCAAGCGGGCTTGGCGGACCTGATTGCGTTCGGGCGGCCGTTCATTGCCAACCCGGATCTGCCGCAGCGGATTTTCAATGGCTGGCCGTTGAATCCGCTGAAGGCAGAAGGGTTGTATGGCGGAACGGAGGCAGGGTACATCGATTACCCCACCTACCCCGCATAAGCATGGCGCCACCGATCGATGTGGGAGGGGGCTTGCTCCCGATGGCGGTGTATCAGTCAGATGATCTGTATCTGGAGGATCGCTATCGGGAGCAAGCCCCCTCCCACAGGTGTTTTGTGGTGAGTTCCAGATCAGTTCACGCGCAACACGATCTTGCCGATGTGGTCCCCGCCTTCCATCCGCGCATGGGCCTGGGCGGCGTCGGTGTATTCGTACACTTTGTCGATGATCGGCAGGCAGCGCCCGGCGGCCAGCACCGGCCACACGTATTCGCGCAGTTGCTCGGCAATCGCGGCTTTTTCATCCTTGCTGCGCGGGCGTAACAGCGAGCCGGTAATCACCGCGCGCTTGGCGAGGATGGTCAACAGGTCGACGTCGTGGGCCTTGCCGCCGCCGAGGAAGCCGAGCATCACCAGGTGACCGTCCATGGCCAGGGCCTTGAGGTTGTTGTTCAGGTACGAGGCTCCCATGATGTCGAGGATCACGTTCACGCCCTGGCCGTCGGTGTGTTCGGCGATGACTTGGGCAAAGTCCTGCTCGCGGTAATTGATCGGCTCGGCGCCCAGCTTGGCGATGGCTGCGCATTTGTCGGCACTGCCGGCGGTGGCGAAGGCTTGGATGCCGAACTCGTGGCAAAGCATCAAGGCGGTGGTGCCGATGCCACTCGTACCGCCGTGGATCAACACGCGCTGGCCGTGGTGCGCATCGCCCAGGCCGAACAGGTTGGCCCACACGGTGAAGAAGGTTTCCGGTATCGCGGCGGCTTGAATCCAGTCCATGCCCTCGGGGATCGGCAGCGCCTGGCTCGCCGGCACGCTGCAAAATTGCGCATAGCCGCCACCATTGGTCAGGGCGCAGACCTTGTCGCCGAGGGTGTACGCCGTGACGCCGTCACCCAGCGCCACCACTTCGCCGGCCACTTCCAGACCGGGGAGCGGGTTCATGCCGGGTCGCATCGGGTACTTGCCGGCACGTTGCAAGGCGTCGGGGCGATTGACCCCGGCAGCGTGCACGCGAATCAGGATCTCGCCGGGACCGGCCACCGGTACGTCCGCGCGGCGCGGTTGCAGCACCTCGGGGCCACCGGGGGTGGTGATTTCGATCAGGGTCATTTCTTTAGGAAGCGTCATTTGAGAGTACCTGTAGCGGTGAACATAGGGGTTGGGACTGTAGTGAGGGGCGGCGGTTCAGCACGATCATGCCCAGCTCCAGCGACAATGCGACCACTATGGCCCCGGCCGCGAGCATGAACAACAGCGCATGCTGGCCGCCGCTGCTGTTGAACAGGGCCGAGTAGGCAAAACCCGACAGCGCCTGGAATGACGCGAAGGACACCGTCGCGCGGCTCCAGGCCACGTGCTGACGATGGGGCTCGGGCAACAATTCATGCACGCGCGCCAGGGCCAGCGGCACGATGCCAGGCGGAAACGAACCGAGGATCACGGCCAGCATCGCGAGGGTGGTAAACGAGCCGGCAAAGGGCAACGCGCCAACGGCGATCGCTTGCACCACCAGAACCGCACGAATACTCACGCGCGCGCCGAGCTTGTCGGCCAGGAACCCATAAGTGACCGGCCCGACAATCGCGCCCAGGCCATACATTACCCAGATCAGCGCGCCCACCTGTGGCCCGTCACCCAATCCGCGCGCCACGTAATCCACCAGGAACACCATGGCCGGCACCAGGCCCGCTGCCATGAAGGCGTACTGGGCGAACAACAGGTACACACCGGCCGGCGTTGGCGCCGGTTTGCCCGCGTGGGCTGCGGTTTCGTGGGACGTGCTGGCGGGCCAGGCGAACCAACTGGCGGCGGTCAGTACCAGCGCCAACAGGCCCAGACCGAACCAGGTCTGCTGCAATCCAAGGCTCAGCAGCGGCGGCACCAGCGTGCCGGAGCCGGCAATGCCCAGGCCGATGCCCAAAAAGATCGCGCCGCTGGCCAGGCCCCGGCGTTCAGCGGGTACATGGGGCAGCACAGTCGCCGCCACCAGCACCATGATCGCGCCACCGGCGATCCCCGACAGCAGGCGCCAGGCGAAGAACCACATCACCGACAACGGGAAGCCACAGGCGAAAAATGCCAGGGTCACGGCGACCATCATGCTGCGCAGGGCGGTCTGGTGGGAGGTGCGCCGGGCGATGGGGCGACCGATCAGTGCGCCGATCAGGTAGCCCACCAGGTTGGCGGCGCCGAGGTACACCACGTCATTGGCATCAAACCAGCGGGCCTGGATCAGCGTCGGCAGCAATGGCGTATACGCAAAGCGCGCCAGGCCGATGCCGACCAGGCTGGCGCACAGGCCGGCGAAGATCGGCAACCACACTGAGCGGCGGGGTGGGGTGTGAGTGTCAGGCATGATGGCGGTCCTGGGTTTTTTTGCTGGCGTCCAGCATATCCAGGTTTGTCGATGCAATAATGCGGCGAATATACGTCACAGCGATGCATATATGCATCATCGGGAGGCAGCATGAATTGGGACGATGCGCGGGTGTTCCTGGCGGTATGCCGCGAGTCGACGCTGCGCGGTGCCGCACGGGTACTGGGCGTCGACCAGGCCACCGTCGGCCGGCGGATCAATGCCCTGGAAAAATCCCTCAGCGCGACCTTGTTCCTGCGCACCTCCGAGGGTTACGTATTGACCGCCGTCGGCGAAGCCGCGTTGCTGTCGGTGGAAAAAATGGAACGCTCGGCGCTCGACCTGGAGCGCCAGATCCAGGGCCTGGATGACCGCCTGACCGGTACCGTCAGGGTCAGCACCACCGACTCCCTGGCCATCGACTTCCTGATCCCCGCCATCGCCCGCCTGCACCACAAGCACCCCGACGTACACGTGCAACTTGACGCCTCCACCCGGGTCCTGAGCCTGGCCAAGCGTGAAGCCGATATCGCCGTGCGCAACACCCGTCCAGACAACCCGGACCTGATCGCCCGGCGCCTCGCCCGTTGGCCGGTGGGCCTGTTTGCCTCCCAGGGCTATATCGAGCAACACGGCGTGCCGGAACCGGGCAGCCTGTTCGAGGGCCACGACCTGGTGGTCTATCAACCCTACCTGCAAACCCACAAGGATATGACGCTGGTTTCGGAGCCTCTGGGGCGCGGGCGTATCGTCGCGGCCTTGAGCTCCAGCCTGCTGGTGCGGCGCTCCATTGCCGCCGGGATCGGCATCGGCGAAATCCCGGTGAACACCGGCGAACGGGATGGGCTGGTCCGCCTGTGGCCCCAGCGGACCCGCCCGCTGCCCTACGATATCTGGCTGGTGACCCACGCCGATCTGCGGCATACCGCGCGGGTGCGTGCGGTGATCGATGAAATCGTCGCCGGGTTCGCTGCGACGGGGGAGTGAGGTCAGCACACGGTTGCAAGCGTACGCACGGCCCAGGCGACAGAATGCCGGTCGGTTAACGAACGGGGGAGTGCGTATGAACGAGTCAAAAGCTCAGGACCTGGGCCTGTTGTTCCTGCGGATCAGCGGCGCGTTGTTCCTGCTGGGGGTGCATGGTCTGCCTAAAGTGCTCAACTACAGCGAGCAGTTGAAGCTCATCGAAGACCCTTTCCACCTGGGGGCGCATGTAACGCTGTTGCTGGCGATTTTCGCCGAAGTGCTGTGCCCGCTGCTGATCGTCGCCGGGCTGCTGGTGCGCCTGGCGTGCCTGCCGATCCTGGCGGTGCTGCTGATCGCGATGGTGGTGGTACACCCTGAGTGGAGCGTGTTCGAGGGCCAGTTCGGCTGGCTGTTGCTGATCATCTTCACCAGCATTCTGATCGCGGGGCCGAGGCGTTTGCGCCTGGCTTGAGATAAAAAAAGCCGGGCAAGCCCGGCCAAATAAGGAGAGGGTGTATCAGCGGGTCAGGAACGCCAACAGGTCTTCGTTGAGCTGTTGGGTGTGGGTCACCGCAAAGCCGTGGGGCGCGTCCTTGTAGACTTTCAGCTCGGCGCCCTTGATCGACGCGGCGGCCACTTTGCCGGTGGTCTCGAACGGCACGATCTGGTCGCCGTCGCCGTGGATCACCAGGGTCGGTACGTCGATCTTGGCCATGTCCGGGCGGAAGTCGGTATCGGCAAAGGCGGTGACGCAATCCACGGTGGATTTGAGCGACGCCAGCAAGGCGATTTGCAGGGTCTGGGTCAGCACGCCCTGGGAGACCTTCTGGCCTTTGTTAATGCCGAAGAAGGGCGTGTTGAAGTCCGCGATAAATTGCGCGCGATCCTTGAGCAGCCCGGCCTTGATACCCTCGAACACTTCGGCCGGGACGCCTTGCGGGTAGTCCGGTTTCTGGCCGAACGCCGGCGTGACCGCGCCCAGCAGCACCAGGCCGGCCACCCGGGCACTGCCGTGGCGGGCGATGTAGCGGGTCACGTCGCCGCCACCCATGGAGAAGCCCACCAGGGTCACGTCCTTGAGGTCCAGGTGTTCGATCAACTGGGCGATGTCGTCGGCGAAGGTGTTGTAGTCGTTGCCGGTCCACGGCTGGTCCGAGCGGCCAAAACCACGGCGGTCGAACGCAATGGTGCGAAAGCCGCGGCTGCTCAGGTATTCCATCTGGTATTCCCACATGTCGGCGTCCAGTGGCCAGCCATGGCTGAACAGCACGGGCTTGCCGCTGCCCCAGTCCTTGAAATAGAGCTGGGTACCGTCTTTTGCCACAAATGTGCTCATGCAAAAACTCCTGGTTGAGGGGCGGAAATGCTCCAGCTGACTATTGCCGCAAACCGGACGAAGGGCTTGTACGGGTGTGCTCGGTTGAACGGTTCCGGGTCTATGCTGGTCCACTGACCTCTACCGTCAGATCACACAGGTGAACGAAATGGCCAAGACTTACAGCTACGCTGCCCAGAACGCCAAGGACTCACTCAAGCCCTTCACCTTCGAGCGCCGCGCGCCGGGGGCCGAAGATGTCCAGATCGACATTCTTTACTGCGGCGTCTGCCACTCCGACCTGCACACCGTGCGCAACGAGTGGAACAACACCCTGTACCCATCGGTGCCGGGCCATGAGATTGTCGGCCGCGTGACGGCGGTGGGCGCCGATGTGACGAAGTTCAAGGTCGGCGACCTGGCCGGTGTCGGGTGCATGGTCGACAGTTGCCAACATTGCGCGTCCTGCGCCGAAGGCGAGGAGCAATACTGCGAGAACGGCTTCACCGGCACCTACAACGGCCCGGTGTTCGGCGGTGAAAATACCTTCGGCGGCTATTCGGACAACATCGTGGTCAAGGAGAAGTTCGTACTGCGCATCTCCCACGACGACAGTAACCTGGCCGCCGTGGCGCCGCTGTTGTGCGCGGGCATCACCACCTATTCGCCGCTGCACCACTGGAAGGTCGGCCCCGGTACCCAGGTCGGCGTGGTCGGCCTGGGAGGCCTGGGCCATATGGCGGTGAAGATCGCCCACGCCATGGGTGCCCATGTCACGTTGTTCACCACCTCACCGAACAAACGCGAAGACGGCCTGCGCCTGGGCGCCGACCGGGTGGTGGTGTCGAAGAACCCGGACGAAATGGCCAAGGTCGCCAACAGCCTGGACTTCATCCTCAACACCGTGGCCGCGCCGCACAACCTGGATGCGTTCCTCAACCTGCTCAAGCGCGACGGCACCATGACCCTGGTCGGCGCCCCCGACAGCCCGCACCCGTCGCCGACGGTGTTCAACCTGATCTTCAAGCGCCGCAGCCTGGCCGGTTCGTTGATCGGCGGTATCCAGGAAACCCAGGACATGCTGGATTTCTGCGCCAGGCACGGGATCGTCTCCGACATCGAAATGATCGATATCCAGGGCATCAACGAGGCCTATGAGCGCATGCTCAAGGGCGATGTGAAGTATCGGTTCGTGATCGACATGGACAGCCTGAAAAAACAAAGCCACGCCGCTTGACCCTGGTAGGAGCGGGCTTGCCCGCGAAAGTCGCCAACGATAACGCGTTCATCCTGGATAAACGCGGCGCGCTTGGGTTCTTCGCGAGCAAGCTCGCTCCTACCATGGGCGGCAGTTGTAGGAGGGGGGGTTGAAAGGAATCGTCGCCCCCGGCCGCGTCGTCGGGGGCGGTGAAAACCCGGTCAAAACGTCTATTTCAAATACCAGCCCCACGGCTCCTCGCTGACGTACTCGGTGACCTGCTTGACCTCCAGGTAGTTGTGCAAGCCCCATTCCCCCAGTTCGCGGCCGATGCCACTGTGTTTCATGCCGCCCCACGGGGCCTCGACGAAAGTGGGTTGGGAGCAATTGACCCAGACAATCCCGGCCCGCAGTTGGTTGGCCACCCGCGTACTGCGTTGCGGGTCGGCACTCATCACCGCCGCCGCCAGGCCGAAGCGGCTGGCATTGGCCATCTGCAGCGCCTGTTCCTCAGTCTTGAAACGCTTCACACACAGCAGCGGGCCGAACACTTCTTCGCGCCAGAGGATGCTGTTGTGCGCTGGTTCGTCGAAGATCGCAGGCTCCATGAAATAACCCTTGTCCAAGTGGGCAGGGCGTTTGCCGCCGGTGAGCAGGCGGGCGCCGCTGGCCAGGCCCTGGTCGACAAACCCGAGCACCTTGTCGTATTGCCCCTGGCTGACCAGCGGCCCGAGCAGCACACCGGGTTCCAATCCCGGGCCGAGGGTGATTTTGCGGGTTTCATCCACCAGCCGCTCGATCAGACGCGGGGCGATGCCGTCCTGCACCAACAGGCGCGAGGTGGCGCTGCACACCTGGCCCTGGTTCCAGAAAATCCCGAACAGAATCCATTCCACCGCGGCTTCGACATCGGCGTCGTCGAACACGATAAATGCGGATTTGCCACCCAGTTCCAGGCTGATGTTCTTGATGTCCCGCGCCGCCGCCGACATGATCTTCGCCCCGGTGGGCACGCTGCCGGTAAAGGCCAGTTTGTCGACGCCGGGGTGCTCGGTCAGCGGGCTGCCGGCCTCGGCGCCCAGGCCGGTGACTACGTTCAACACGCCGGGCGGCAAGCCGATACGGTCAGCGGCGCCCGCCAGCTCCAGGGCGGTGAGGGGGGTCAGTTCCGAAGGTTTCAACACCACCGTGGCACCGGCGGCCAAGGCGGGGGCGACCTTCCACGCAGCCATCAGCAGCGGGTAGTTCCAGGGGATGATCTGCCCGGCCACGCCGATCGGCTCATGGCGGATGCGGCAGCGAAACCGCGCATCGGGCAAGGCCAGCGGCTGGTCCTGGCGCGCGTCCAGCTCCCTGGCCAGGCCGGCGTAGTAACGGAAACAGCCGATGGCATCGCCCACGTCCCACAATGCTTCGGGCAGCGGCTTGCCGTTGTCGCGCACTTCCAGTTCGGCCAGCGCCGGCTGGCTGCGTTCCAGTTCGTCAGCGAGGGCGTCGAGCCATTGCCCGCGTTCCTGGCCACGGGTCTGGCTCCAGCCGTTGTCGAACGCGCGACGGGCTGCGCGCACGGCGTGGTCGATGTCTTCTTCGGTGCCGGCGGCGACGCGCTCGAATACCTGCTCGGTGGCCGGGTCGATCACGTCGAGGTAGCCGCCCAGGTCCGGGCTGACCCACTGGCCGTTGATATACAGGTGGTCACGCATGGGCAGGCTCCTGGGCGCGGCGGTTTTGCAGGTGGCGGGAAGTGAACAGCAGGATCAGTGACACGCAGATGATCACCGTCGACACGGCATTGATCTCGGGTGTGACCCCACGGCGAATCGACGAAAAGATGTAGATCGGCAAGGTGGTCTCCGGGCCGGCGACAAAGAACGCAATGATGAAATCGTCAAAGCTGAAAGTGAACGCCAGCAGGAAGCCGGCCATGATCGCCGGGCTGATCTGCGGCAGGGTCACGCGCCAGAACGTCTGCATCGGCGGCGCATACAGGTCGGCCGAGGCTTCCAGCAGCGCTTTGTCCAGGGTGTCGACACGGCTGCGCACGATGACCATCACCAGGGCCATGGTGAACAGCGAGTGCGCCGCGATCACCGTAAAGAAGCCCATGTTCAGGCGCGGCACCCCCGGCATCCAACTGGCGAGCAATGGGTTGATCAGGTCGAACAGGCTGATGAAGGCGATCAGCGTGGAGATGCCGATGACGATTCCGGGCACGATGATCGCGCAGTAGGTCAGCGCGTCGAACAGCATGCGTACCCGCGCCCCGGCCCGTTGCAGGCCGAACACCGCCAGGGTGCCGAACAACGTGGCAATCAGCGCCGAACACAGCGCGATAAAGGCGCTGTGCCCCAGGGCTTCCATGATGAACGGGTTGCCGAACGCGCGGCCGAACCACTGCACCGAACAGCATTCGAACGCCAGGCCACTGCGTCCGGCGTTGAAACTGAACAGCACGATCAGCGCAATCGGCGCATAGAGAAACAGGTACAGCGAGGTCGAGTAACTGCGCAGCCACATATCACAGGCCTCCGTCGGCAGGGCGGCCGCCATAGCGCGCCACCAGCTTCAAATACACGCCGATGATCACCAGCATCATCGCCACCAGGGTCATCGCCAGCGCACTGCCGAACGGCCAGTTGCGCGATTGCAGGAACAGGTCCACCAAGGCGTTGCCGACAAAAAACACCTTGCCGCCGCCGAGGATCGCCGGGATCAGGAACTCGCCCATCAGCAGGATGAACACCAGCATCACCCCGGTAATGATCCCCGGCGCCGACAGCGGCAGGGTGATGCGCCGAAAACTCTCGAAGGCGCTGGCGCCGAGGTCGGCGGAGGCTTCGAGCAGGCGTTTGTCGAGTTTCTCCAGGCTCACATAGATCGGAAACACCATCAGCGGCAGGTAGCCGTAGACAATGCCGATCAGCACCGCCCACGGCGTGTTGATCAAGCGCACATCCTCCAGGCCCAGGCTGGCCAGCAACGCCGGAATGCCCTTGCCACTGAGGATGAAGATCCACGCGTAGGTGCGGATCAGGAAGCTGGTCCAGAACGGCACGATCACCAGTGTCAGCAGCAACGAGCGGTTGCGGCTGACCTTCACCGCGAGGAAATACGCCAGCGGGTAAGCGGCCACCAAGCACACCAGTGTGCCCAGCGGCGCCAGCATCAGGGTATTGCCGAACGCCGCCGCCCGCGAACCGAGGTTCAGGTAATTGCCCAGGGTGAAGCCCCCGGCGTAGCCGCCTACAGCGCTGCGTTCGCCGAAGCTGAACACCAGGATGATCACCAGCGGCATCAACAACAGCAGCAGGAACCACAGGGTCGACGGCAATAGCATCAGCAGGGTGATACGCCGGCCAAGGCTGCGCCGCTGGCGTTCGGAAACGGGCAGGGCGGTCACCGTGGACGGGTGCGTGGCGGCATGCATGGTGGGCTCCTCAGTGGCCATGGCTGAACGATCAGGCGGACTTGAACCGCGCCATCAACTCGGCGCGGGCCGGGCTGGTGAGCGTGGCGGCGGCGCCGAATTCAAGGGGGCTGAGGGCTTCGGCGGCCGGGTACATGATCGGGTCCTCCAGCATCGCTGGCGGCAGCAGCGCGTCGACGCGCTTGTCGCCGCTGGGGTAGCCGTGGCTCAGCACTTCCAGCTTGTTGTGCTGCGGATCCAGCAGGTAGTTGATGAAGGCGTAGGCGGCGTCTTTGTGCTCCGAGCTTTTGGGGATGGCGAAAAAGTCACTCCACAACTCGCCGCCTTCTTGGCCCAGGGTGAAATGCATCTGCGGCATATCGCGGTGCAGCTGCGACGCGTCGCCGGTCCAGGACATGGCCAGCCAGGCATCGCCGCTGCGCATCGACGGCTGGATGTCCGAGTTGATCGCGAACAGGTGCGGCTTGACCTCGATCAGCAGCTTTTCGGCGTCGGCCAGCTCCTTGGGGTCCAGGGAGTTGAAGCTGTAGCCGAAGCTTTTCAGGGCGTTGCCGATGGCCGTCAACTGGTAATCGTGGACCATGGTGCGCCCGCTGGCCGGACCTTGGGCGGCGGCCCAGAAGGCTTTCCAGCTGGCGGGGCCGTTTTTCAGTTTCTCGGTGTCGTAGCACATGCCGGTGGTGCCCCAGTTTTTCGGCACTGCGTAGACCTTGCCGTCGACGGTGCCCTGGGCGATGAATTTCTGCTGGAACGCCGCGGCGTCGAAGTTGGGGATGCGCGACAGGTCCAGCGGCTCGATCAGCCCCAGGCCCACATAGGTGCTGATGGTGTAGTTGGTCGGCACCAGCACATCCCAGCCGCTGCCGCCGGCCTGCAGCTTGGCGAGCATTTCTTCGTTGGAGCCGAACACGCTCATGGCGACGCGGGCGCCGGTGGTCTTGGCGAAGGTGTCGAGGTTTTCCTGGCTGTGGTAGTTGGGCCAGGTGGCCAGCGACAGGCGATCGCCGAACTTGCCCTGTTCGGCGGCCTCGGCGCTGGAGGTCAGCAGCCCCGGCATGTTGGTGGCGACCACCGCTGCGGCCAGCCCCAGGCCGGTGCGGCCGAGGAACTCACGGCGGCTGATGGAACCGTTCTGCCAGCTGCGCAGGGTTTTGAGAAAGGTTTTCTGGTCCATGACACGCTCCACAATCGTTTGAGAAAAGTGATTTACAACGCCATGGCCAGGCCATTGGCATGATCCCAGCCGACGCTGACCGCCGCGCCGTGTTCGAACGCCTGCACGTCTTCCTGCTGGCGTGGCACGCGCACGCAGACCACGCCGAAGGCCTGGGTGCGCACACGGTATTCGGTACAGTTGCCCAGGTAGATGCGGTCTTCCACGCAGCCGGGCAGCGACACTTCACGGGCGAGCGGGGCGCCTGCGCCGGCAATGCTGATCAGCTCCGGGCGCACCGCGATGCAGCCCTCGGCATCCGCGCCGAGCGCCTGCCCGGTGGGCGTCAGCGGGCTGGTCAGTTCCAGGCCCTGGGCAGTGCGTAGCACCACCGCGTTGCCGTGCAGGCGGCGCACCGTGCCGTTGAACAGGTTGGACTCGCCAATGAAGTCGGCGACGTAACGGCTGGCCGGGGTTTCGTAGAGCTGCTCAGGGGTGGCGGTCTGAATGATCGAGCCGTTGTGCATCACGCTGATGCTGTCGCTCATCGACAACGCCTCTTCCTGATCGTGAGTCACCAGCACAAAGGTGATCCCCACTTCGCGTTGCAGGCGCAGCAGTTCCGATTGCATCTCCTTGCGCAGCTTGCGATCCAGGGCGGCCAGGGGTTCGTCCAGCAACAGCACGGTGGGCTTGTTCACCAGGGCGCGGGCGAGGGCCACGCGCTGTTGCTGGCCGCCGGACAGTTCGCTTGGCTTGCGCTGGCCGAAGCCGCTCAGGCGCACCATCTCCAGGGCCTCGTCGGCCATGCGCAGTTGGGTTTTCTTGTCCGGACGCGGGGTGCGGTAGCGCAGGCCGTAGGCGATGTTTTGCGCGACCGTCAGGTGCGGGAACAGTGCGTAATGCTGGAACACCATGTTCACCGGGCGCTCGAACGCCGGCACCCCGGCCACGTTCTGCCCGGCCAGGCGCACCTCGCCGCGGGTGGGTTGTTCGAAGCCGGCGATCATGCGCAGGGTGGTGGTCTTGCCGCAGCCCGAGCCGCCGAGAAAGGAATGGAACGAACCCCGGCGCACCGAGAAGTTCAGGCCATTGACGGCCTGCACCGCGCCGTAGCGTTTGACCACGTTGCAAAATTCGATGTCGCTGGGCGAAGTGTCGTTCACGGTCTGGCTTCCTCGAGGTGCGGTTTGCGTCGAGGGCCAAACTAGCAATGGGGGTTTTGCGCTGTATATATCCCTTGGGGGATAGAGTCGTTTTCAGCTATCAGGCGACAGCGACCGACTCCTGGCCGGTGAGGTCGCGGATAAACAGGCCGAGCAATTCCGATTGGCTGCCGATGCCGAGCTTGGCGTAGATGTTCTTGCGGTGGATCTTCACCGTGCCAGGGCTGATGTTCAGTTGCTCGGCCACCGACGCGCTGGAGTGGCCGCGCAGCAGCAGTTGCACGATCTCCTGTTCGCGCCCGGTGAGAATGTGCGCACCGAACTGGTCGAAGGCTTCGCGGATCTTGAAGTCCAGGTCCTGGGCCGGACGCGGTTGCTGGGCCTGGCGCAGTTGCCAGGCCTCGCCGATCACCTGTTCCACCACCGCCTGGGCGCATTCGATCAACTGCATCTCGTCACGGCTGAACGCACAACTGGCGGTCGAGCGCATCAACGACAGCACTGCTGTGGCCCCCGCGCCGAGGTCGACGAAAAACGCGATTTCTTCGGCCAGGCCGGTTTGCTGGTAGTAGGTGAGGTAGTACTCGCCGAGGTAGAAGTGGTCCGGCGCGAACTGGCGCAGGCGCCACAATCCAGGCGCCTGGCCACGGGTGCAGGCCAGGTAGAACGGGTCGAGCAGGTAGGGCCCGCACTGGTAGTCATCCACGTACACACCGCGCTTGTCGGCGCCGAAGGTATCGAACAGCGCCAGCGGACGGTGGTTGCCTTCATAGACGAACAGCACGAAGTGATCCACCGGGCATACCTGGCGCAGCCACTGGCTGAGGCCTGACAGCCGCGCATGGCCGGGGACCAGCGCCAACAGGTGGGCGACGCCGGTGGTCCAGAGCTTCAGTTCCTTGGGGCGCATGGTGGATTCGGATGGCAAGGGAATGGCGAAGGATGCACGAACTGCGCCATGGCCTCGCGGACCCACAGGCGCGGGGACGGCGCTCGACGGCAGGGCACCGACATGCCCCGCGAGGGGGCGGCAATGTTACCGAGTGCTACATTTTTGTTTCCGTAGCCTTCAAGGCCGCTGCGGCTTCACCGATGTGCCGAAGGTATTGCCCATGCGCACACTGGTCGCCGCCGGGGTGGCCAGCCCAACCTTGTTCGGCAGCTGTTTTTCCACGGTGACGTTCTGCGCTTCGCGGTTCTTTTGCGCGGCCTTGGTGGCATTCGTCTCACTGCCCATCTGCTGGCTCAAACAGCCATAGTCGGGGGCCTTGTAGCCATCCACCGCGACTTCGGTGCAACTGTCGGCATGGGCGAGCAAGGGCAGGGCGCTGCACAGCATCAGGCTGGCGAGGGTCAGCAAACGTTTCATCGGGGCCTCCTGGCGGGCCCGGTGGAGTGGGCCGTTATGGTGTGCAAGTTTAGTGCAGCGGGCCTCCCGTCACCGTGATGTTTTTTTTGCTATCACCGTAACATCAGGTTCATAAACTGGCCTCAGGATGACGGTTTTCTAGGGCGCGTCGGTCGTGCAGCAATGCAGAGCTGAGGGTGGGCAGAGGGCCTGGAGGCGCGGCGTATGCGCCCTGGTCCTGCTGTTGCTGTTGGCCGGTGGTCGCGCGGCGCAGGCGGAGTCACCGCGCCTGTCGTTGGACCTGCCGGCGCAGGACCTGGAACATGCACTGCAAGCGTACAGCCGCGCCACCGGGATGGCGGTGCTGGTCGACCGCGAACTGACGCGGGGCCGGCGCTCTATCAGTGTGCGCGGTCGTTTCACGGCGCAGGAGGCTTTGGCGATATTGCTGACAGGGAGTGGCCTGATGGCGCGCTATGCACGCAGCGATGCATTCACCTTGCAGTTGCCCGACGTCAGCTCGCCGCCCGTGGCCCGTGGTGAGGCGGCACGTCGCGCAGCACGGATCAACAGCAGTTACGCCGCCGCCTTGCAGCGGGCGATCGAAGTCAGCCTGTGCCGCTCGTCACTGACACGCCCCGGCAGTTTCAGGGCGCTGGTGCAGGTCTGGGTCAACCCGCAAGGGGGGATCGAACACAGCCGGCTGGTCAGTTCCACCGGCGATGAACAACGCGATGAAGCACTGGTGCGCAGCCTGGGCACTGCGCGGGTCGAACGCCCGGCGCCGAGTTCGCTGCGCCAACCGCTGACTTTACTTTTGATGCCCGACACCACAGGAACACGCATGGACTGCACAGCCGGAAAAGGAGGCTCGGACGGATGAAAGACACCGGGCACAGTACGATGGTCAGCTTGTTCCTGGCCTCCTACGAAGACTTCAAGGTGCGCTTGCGCAAGCGTCTGGGTTCGGAGGACCTGGCCAATGACGTCCTGCACGAAACCTATCTGCGTGTCGACCGCATGGACGTGCCGCCCAACCTGGCGCAACCCAATGCCTACCTGTACCGCATGGCCTTGAACATCGCCGCCGACCGCCGCCAGGCCGATGCACGCCTGCTCACGGGCAGCGAGGTGGAAGAACTGCTGCAAAGCACCGACGAAGCCCAGGACCCCTCGCGGGTGGTGGGCGGTCAGAAAGAAATCCAATCCCTGGTCAAAGCCCTCTACGAGCTGCCGGCGCGCCGCCGCCAGATCCTTATCGCCGCCCGCCTGGAAGAAGCGCCGCACCTGGAAATCTCCAGGCGCTTCGGCATTTCCACGCGCATGGTCGAGAAGGAAATCAAGGCTGCCCTGGGCTACTGCGCCAAGCGCCTGGAAAGAAAAGTGATCCAGCGGTTCGGTCCCGGGGCGGGAAAACCGTCTTAGAGTTGAGTCCCTGATAAAACCGTGAGTATGTGCGCGCTTGAATATTTTTAGCCTCTGTGCCACCCGGCAATCCGCCGCCAACCCCCTGCACGATGAAGCCCGCGACTGGCTGCTCCTGCTGACCTCGGGACGCGCCACCGTGGCCGACGCCAAGGCCCTCAAGGCGTGGTGCGCCCAGAGCCCCGAACATGCCCAGGCGTTCGAACAGGCCAAGCGCTTGTGGCAACAACTGGCACCGGCCGCCGAACAGGTCTCGCAGCCCCGCCGGTTCGGCCGGCGTGCGTTCCTCGGTGGCGCACTCGCCGCCTCGGCGGCCGTGGTGATGGTGCACGTTGGCTCCCCCGGCGGCTTTGCCGGCCTTACGGCGGACTATCGCACCGAGGTCGGCGAGCAGCGGCAAGTGCTGCTCAGCGAAGGCATCAGCCTGGAACTCAACACACAGACACGCGTCAGCCGAGTGGGGCAGGGCATTGAACTGCTCGAAGGCGAAGTCGAAGTGCTCGCCCATGTCGCACAGCCGCTCAGGGTCCAGGCCGGCGAAGGCGCGGTAAGCGCCGCCCAGGCGCGGTTCAACCTGCGCAATACCGACCAGACCGTGTGTGTCACCTGCATCGACGGCTGGCTGTCGGTGGACGTCGCCGGCCGCAGCGTGCGCCTGGAGAGCGGCCGGCAACTGACCTATGGCGCCGCCGGCGTGGGCGAACCGGTGGTGGTGGACACCCAGGCAGTCGTGGCCTGGCGCGAACAGATACTGGTATTCAACAACGCCACCCTGGCCACCGTGGTGGACGAGATCAACCGCTACCGGCCGGGGATGCTGGTATTGCTGAACAAACAACTGGGCCAGCGCCGCGTGCAGGCGCGGTTCAGCCTGCAGCAACTGGCAGGGGTGGCGTTGTTGATCCGGGATGCGTATGGGGCTAAGTGTACGGAGTTGCCGGGGGGGGTTGTGTTGTTGAGTTAGGCAGCGCTTGTTTTACCGCTCGGTACCTTTGATGTGCTTGATCAGCGCGTTTGACGGGCGTCGTGTATTAAAAACCGAAGCCGCTGATTTGATCATCAGATCTGGGCTTGGGATCAAGAATGATGATCGGGGTTTTGGTCTGCGCGTCAAAACTCACTTATCTCTAGTTGCTTGATGGTTGTGCTTGCGCCATTGTGTGCGACATTTTAATTGTCATCAGTAAATATTAAATGAAAATCCCCATCATTAAACTCGTAATATCTAGTGCGATACATCCGCTGAAAACTCTCATTATTAATGCCTGGCTCGTTATTTTGGGCTATCCCCATTATTACTACTAATCTGCTATCCACCTTATATTCTATGTCAAATGCCTCCTCGGTATCCTCGTCATATGCTTGATAAACGTTCGGCAGGCTTCGTATGATTTTACCTGTCTCTGCATCAATAACCTCCCCGCAAACTGAAGCGCCAGCGCAATCGCCGGTAAACAAAATATAGTGACCTGCAAAATTTACTGGTTTTTCTGCGGCAGAAATCCTTAAGTCATCCCAGCGCGGGCCGGCACTATCGGTTATTGCCAAATGACTATTTCTGCCCTCATATATATATTCAACTTTGTAGTCTGAAAATTGTGGAGCGCCGGCAAATACTTTGCAACTAAAAAGAACAAGTAATAGAAAAGCGCCGTACACCATTTTATTTGCCATTTTCTTTAGATTCCTTAAGTGCACGAACCATTTCCTCTGGTGTGATGTGAGCAGTATTCAATCCGTCTCCCTGGTAGAACGATACTCCTTCAGATTCTGCGTACCGCTCAACAAATTGTTTTTTACGTGTCGCCGGATGAAGAACTGGCTTGCCTGCTGCATCTTTCAAAATTATTGAGCTGATTTTTTTTCCTTTTCTAACGCCTGCTGAAGCAAACTCTTTTGCCCAGGCATAAATGGCTTCCTCGATATCGCCGTCTGCTTCAAGAAAGTCAATTATTGCTTTTCTCTTTATCTTAATTAAATACTCGCAAAAAATTTTATCCTGCATTGCCTCGTCATATTTTTGGGAGGTGTCCAGCCCCAGTTTGGTTACCGCATCAGCTAAAGTTGATGTTATCAACTGATAGCGACCTGTTGCAAACATCTTATTAGCTTGTTGCTTCTTCTGAACTTCAGCTATGGTCATTGTTGTAAGTTTTGTATTGTAAAATGACCTGAGTGTTGGGGTTGTGGTGTTGTAGGCAGTGTAGTCGTTGTTGGACTCGACCCGACCCAGTAAATTAGCAAATGCACTACGGGCCCAACTTCTATCATCGTTTGAAAACTTCATAATGTTATTGATAAATGCCAAAGGATGAAAGTGATAAACTGATTTTGGCAGTGCAAGCTGCATCGCTCCTGCCATTTCGTCCCAAAAAACCAATTTGTCGATTCTTTCCAGTTCATGTTTAAGTAATTCGGGCGAGTCCTTAAGCATGGCCTTTAATCCATTCCATTTTGGCTCTGAAGACTTCGCTTGCCATTCTGTCGGATGGTAAGCGATAAGTTTTGACCAGGTGCTACGTCTGTGAGGGGCACGCAGTGCGGCTTGCAATTGTGCAGAGGCTGCTATGCCATCTTCAGTGCTCTTGATACCAATTTTTGAAAAGATATCTTGAAAAAAAGCAGGCATGTTTTTCTGGTCTAGAAAACCCTCTGTGTCGGGATTCGACTCTCTTACTATGTTGTAGCCAAGTTTGTTCCAATCATGCTGGCATATGATTTCAACATTTTTCCGGTTGACGTAACCTTCTTGATGCGTTTTAGAATCTAAAATTAAAACCTTGAACCACTCATCACCCTCTGCGTCTTTAATAACATTCGAGCCATCCATAACCGAATAAGAGTCGGCATTCAGCGTAGGCCCTTGCTCGGTAAATATAGGAGCATTATCAGTGCCTGATTTAACAGCGAGTCTCTGTCCTCGTTTGAGGGCTAGGAATTTTCTTCCGTCTATCACCCCCGCAGAATTCTTCAAAAAATCTTCAATGCCGCTATCAGAACTAAATATTTCCACGTGAACTTGATGCTTAGTTTGAATGCCGCCTTTTTCATTTGCCGGCACTTCATACAACCCCATATAGCCTATAGGCTCACCTGCTCTTATCGGCGCATTGGTAATAACAACGCGTTCAAACTCCGCGGGAGTGATATTCTTCCTCGTCACCATCCTTCTGGGGCCGACATCATCTACACAACACCAAAATTTTTCAGGCAGTATGCCTGCGCCTTTTAATCCGGAGTGCTCGGAAGGCACTAGAGTGCATTCAGCCATTGGATATTTTTTTCCATCCTCTAGCGTCAGCCATCGAATCTTATCGCTATAAAAACGAATAACACTGCCGGTGCATAAAACTTGCTCTGGTGAAATTTGAGATCCGGCGCTATCGCCATTTGGCGCACCTCTGACTTTTAGACCGTGTAGCGTGCTCACACTTGCTTCAACAACCCCGTTCCAATAACGGGGAATTGAACGTTCTGGAGGTATAATTTCAGCCAGCCGCTCTTTGCCTAGACTGTTTTTTATTGGGGCACCCTGTTCTTGGATAGCGAACCAAATCACATCTTTTTCTTTGGCCCCGGAAAAGCTCCCCTTTGAAATTCTTCCTTGTGCGAACAGATATTTCCCATTCTCAGTGGGTTGCTCTCGCAATATTTCAATTTCAATCCCGGTAGGTATATTCCCTATAATACGACTTTTAATGTCGTCTATATGGTAGTTGCGCGCAGGCCACCCTCCATTCATGACTTTCAGTTTTCGTATATGCTCACTGTTCTCCTTGTTGTAATCATCATAAGGCAAGATATGCATGTAGAGACTAAAAAATGCCAACTTATTACGTTTGCTTCCTTGCGGCTCTTTGCTAGGCGGAGACTCATACTTATGGCGGACCAAACAAAAAGATGTGGAATATTTCAAAGTTGCGCATATATCTGACCCTATGTATTTCGAAACCAAATGCTGCTTATTTAATCTGTACGCTACAACTACACCATCGCCAATGCAACGGATGGGTTCATTTCGAATACATTGCGGGGCGCTCTTGTCACTGATGTGCAGCCCTCCATGCCAAAAATTGCTCCCGCCTAGGAGATAGTGTCCAGACGTCTCAGCGTCCATAACGTTGTAAAGTTCTTTTATGTTAGGGAATTGCTTGCCGTCAGCCTGACGAAACGGAAATTGCCATGGTTCATCATTATTAACGGCTTCTACCGACTTGGTAGTTGCAGTCGTTGCTTGCGCACCGTCCGGATGCTCCAAATTGGAGATGTCAAACTCGCGCGGATTTACCGTGGCATGCCCCTTGGCCAGATTTGGTTCGCCTTGCGTGCCATTACGTAGGACCTCAAAGTGCAGGTGAGCACCTGTTCCAATACCTGTATTCCCACATAAGCCTACCGTAGCGCCTTTTGCCACGGCGGCTCCCATTGCCAAGGGGGATGGGGTACTCATATGCGCATAGAGTGTATGCACAATCTCTGTGCCATTAGCGTGTTCCAATACCACTACATTTCCATAGCCCGACATGTCGCCTTTATAGACAACCTTGCCCGCACCAGCCGCTGGGATTGATGTGCCACTCGGAGCGCTCCAGTCCTCTCCACGGTGTGCGCGAACTACGCCTGTTACTGGATGAGTACGAGTAGGGTTCCAGCTACTCGTGTAATGGAAAGGTGAACCGGGATTATATAGTTTCATATTTATTACTCGCTGTACTCATTACAATAAAAAATCGAACTTCCGGGTTGTTTCGGGTTGGCAATCAATGTTGGGGATGTATCATTATTTTGATTGAGTTTGATTTTTTTAAATTGATCCATTAATACTGACTCAACGATATCTGGACTTTCTTTTATATAAATGGCATGAACACTAAATGGGCCGATATAAGGGATGGCTATCTGATTTACATGCAGGCGGTAAAAAGTATCAGTCACACAGTAGTACGCCGCCTCATCTATACGACAGGGTTCCAGCTTTCGCTCTGAGAAATACTTGCCGCTAGGTCTATGACTTATAGGGTCGAGAAAAACATTTCTTATACTGCAATCTTCTATTCCGCGAAGCTGCTCTTCCAACGTCGTCTGCGCACTCGCTCCCATCGTTACAAAAACAGCTAGCCCAATAACTGTTTTCATCGCTTGAGCAGAAATCAAAAATTTAAGATTCAACATCAGATTTCCTTTATTCAGAAAACACATAAAACGCGTTCGGCTTAACCCTCTCAGTCCCCCCATTCACCAACGCCCGATCCATCAATCTCCCGGCCTGGTCCTTATCCGCCGCCCCCGGCAACCATGGCGACTTGATCCCGATCCCCATCCCATTCCCCGGCGAACCGCCCGCATTCACCTTCACCTCCGGCCCCATCACTGCGATCCCACCCATATCCACCTTGATAAAACTGCCCCCGGCTTTCACCGTGAGTTCCATCTCGGCGTCGATGATGATCTTCTCGCCGGCCTTCAGGTGAATTTCGTTTCCCGCGCTCACCAACTGCGCCATGCCCACTTTCACGTGTTGGTTTTTTGCGATGGTCAGGTGGTCGTCCATGCGCACTTCCACCTTGCGGTCGGCGTGGGTGATGCGGTGTTCTTCGGCCTTGAGTTCGGTGTAGGTGTTCTGCTCGACGGTGTCGTGGCGTTCGTTGCCGACGCGGATTTTCTGGTCGTGTTCGATGTTTTCGTCCCAGTCGCGCTGGGCGTGCAGGAAGATTTGTTCCTGGCCTTTTTTGTCTTCGATGCGTAGTTCATTGAAGCCACTGCCGCCGGGCGAGCTGAGGGTTTTGAACACGGTGCGGGTTTTGTTCGCTGGCAGTGGGTAAGGAACTGGGTGTTCCTTGTGGTACAGGCAGCCGCTGATCAGCGGTTGGTCGGGGTCGCCTTCGAGGAAGGTCACCAGCACTTCCATGCCGACGCGGGGGATGGCGATGCCGCCGTAGCGGGCGCCGGCCCAACTGCTGGAAACACGCAGCCAGCAACTGCTTTTGTCGTCGCCCCGTCCTTCACGGTCCCAGTGGAATTGCACTTTGACGCGGCCGTGTTCGTCGCAGTGGATCTCTTCGCCTTCGGGGCCGGTGACCACGGCGCTTTGGCTGCCGAGGATGCGTGGTTTGGGATGGTTCAGCGGTGGGCGGTAGAACGCGTCCCACGGCGTGGCGAGAAAACGGTTGCGGTAGCCCTGGTGGAAATCGTCCTCGGTGGTGTCGCTGGTGATGGATTCTTCTAGGACTTGGGGCTGTTTGCCTTCATGAAAAACCTCGGTCAGCAGCCACAGGTCGTTCCAGGCTTTACGTGGGTGATCGGAGAGTTGCAGGAAGTGGCCACTGGTCAGTGTGGTCTGGTCGCCCCAGCCTTCTGCCTGTTGATAGTCGGCACGGTGGCGCTCGACGGCGCGTTGGCTGAGGACGTTGCCACGGTCGCGTGTGAGAAAGCGGCCGGGGTAGTCGTAGTCTTCAAGGTCCGGGCCGGGGTCATCGCCGTGGGGTTTGTAGTCGGCTTCGAGTTGCAGTTTGGGCTTTTCAAAGTCGTAGTCGCGACGGGTCACGCGACCGGTGCGGGTGGCCAGGCGCACGCTGAAGCCTTTGATCACCGGTTCGTCGGCCACCAGGCCGCTGCCTTGGATGTAGGCGGTGGGTTGGCCGAGTCTGGGAAAGACGGTCTGGTCGTCGCCGAACACCAAGACGTGGCCGCGAGTGCTGTGCTGGAAGTGGTAGTGCACGCCTTCTTCTTCACACAGGCGCTGGATGAAATGCAGATCGGATTCGTCGTACTGCACGCAGTAGTCTCGATCCGGGCACGGTTGGCTGAGGTGGAAGCGGTAGGCGTCGCCTTGGATGCCGTGCTCTTCGAGGATCAAGGCGATGATCTGCGGCGCCGACATCTGCTGATAAATACGTTGGTTGGTGCGGTGATGCAGGTATTGAAGCTGTGGCACCAAGGAGAGGCTGTAGCGACTCAGGCGCTTGCCGGCATCGCCTTGGGCGACACGGTAGACCTGGCCGTGTATGCCGTGGCCTTGTGGGTCGAAGGCCAGGAACGCCCGCTTGTGCAGGAGTTTTTCCAGGTCGATGTCGGCTTTTTCGCTGACCAGTTCGACGTCGAAGCGATAGGGTTGGCTGATGCCTTCGGTGCCGGTGAACGAGAGGACTTGCAGGTCGCCGGTGAAGTTTTCGAGGGTGAGACTGAAGTGGGTCTGGTTGGCCGGTGCGAGCATCGCTTTTTCCTTCTGTCACTGAAAAATGAAGGTGCCCAAGGGACGAAAATACCCCGTTGGGGGAGCGCTTCTATTCAAACGGCATGCCAGATAATTAATTTCAATACGAAACAAGCACTTAGATGCAAGCCAGAAGGGAAGGCAGCTTTTTTGGACGAAAAAAGGGGGAAAAGTGCGCAAGAAGTTGCACAGTGCTGTGCAACTTCTTGCGCACTTGGCTGCAGCCCTTGTGAATCAAGGGCTGTAGGGGATTTATGGGTGGGTTTTCAGCTTTTCACTGTGCAACTTTTTGCCATGTGGAGAGGTGATGAAGAACCTGCTTGTGCATCGGGCGACCGCGTAAAAAACTACCTGAGCGGCCCTACCACTTGGCGATACCGTTCAACTCCCTGAGGGGTGTCTCTCACCAGGCTGACTTCCAGCCCCAATGGATCTTCGCGACGGTTTCCGCTCAACTGCCGCCATCCCTTGTCCGCTTCCCAGACCCGCACCTGCAAATCACTGACTCCGCTCAACACCACCACCCCATCCTTCGCCGCCGGCAGCGGGTAGCGGTCGCGCGCGGGGGCGGCGGCGCGATACAGGTTGTCGCCCTTGAGCCACCAGCGCACCCGTTGCAGGCCATCTCCCGCGACGGGGGCGCTACGGATCACGTCCAACCGAAAGCCTTTGCTGTCGGAACTGCGCACAGTCACGGCTGCCAGCCCTGTTTCTTTGCTGGCATCGTCTCGCGAGTTCAGTTCGACGCTGGCCCTCAGGTTGATATCGCGCTGCATCTGGTTCAGCGCGCGCAGCAGTGTTTCGGTCTGTTCGGTGCTGGCCTGCAGGTGTTGATCGGCGCGGGTCACGCTGTCGAGTCCGCGCCAGGCGATCAGGCTGACCACGGCCATCAGCAGGATCGCCACCATCACTTCGATCAGGGTGAAGCCTTGCTGGGAGGGGGTCATGGCTGGGCCACCACGCGCATCAAGCCCGTGGCGTCGCGTTGCAGGCTGAGGCTGTGTTGGCCGTCGGAGAGCACCACTCGCAGCGGTGGGTTGATCCATTCGGCGTCGAGGACAAGGGTTTGGCGCGGTTCGATGTTGACCTGCATCGGCGTGCTTTCCCATTGGCGCGGGCGTAGTTGGGCGTCGCGGGCGAAGGTGTCGACGCCGCTGCCGTCGTCGCTGCGGCGGTTGAAGCGAAAGCCTTTGGCGTCGGCGCGCCAGGTGATCGGGCGCCCATCGGCGCGGGCTTCGGCCTGGGCGATTTGCAGCAGTTGGCCGAGGCGCTCGGCGTCCTTGCGCAGCAGGTGCAGCGGGTCGGGTTTGATCGTCAGGCTGATGGCGGCGCTGGCGATGCCGATGATCACCAGCACCACCATCAGCTCGATCAGGGTGAAGCCTTGCTGTTTCATGGTGTGGCCTCTTGAGAACCGGGGAGCTTGTGAAATAAAAACGTGCGAATTGATCGGTACGCTGTGGCGATGGACAAACAGGAGGTCCTGCCCATGTTCTTTACCTCGCGTTTTTCACCGGCCCATGGCGTACAACTCATGGCGTTGCTGGCGGCGGTGGCGGGTGCGGTGATCTGGACGCCGCTGCTGCTCACCTCCGCCGAATCCCACACCCCGCCGGTCGCACCCCAGGCCCTCGCGGCGGGCACCGAAAACCCGGCGCTGCAATGGTTTTCCAACGTGCCGACGGCGCTGCAGGTCAAGGTCTCGGGCGTGCTGGCCGGGGCGCGCGGGGCGGTGGCGATCCTCAGCCTCAACGACGGCCCGCCGCGCGGTTTTCTGTTGGGGGAGCGCCTCAGCCCCGGCGTGCGCTTGACGGCCATTGAAGGCGACGGCGTGGAGATCGAGCGCGGCGGCGAAAAGCAGCGCGTGAAGCTCGACACATTGCCGCAAGGGCCGGCACTGCCACGCCTCACTCGGCCCTGACCTGTGTCGACAACCTTGCCAGCGGCGGCGCTTCGCGGCTGGCGTCGAGCACTTGCACATCGACCTGGAACAGCGGCCCATCCGCGCTGAGGGTTTGCTCGCAGCGCAGTTTCAACCGGCCTTGATCGCATTCGAAGGTCCTCTTGCCGCTGCGTAAATGCCCCTCCAGGCGCAGTTCCGCCAAGCGACTCTGCGCCGCCAGCAACGCCATGGATTTGTCCCGCAGCAAGCTGTTGCTCTGGGTCATCAACCCGGCCACGCGCACGGCCGCCGCCATGGCCACGGCGATGATCGCCAGCGCCACCAGCACCTCGATCAGGGTAAAGCCTTGCTCCTTGCGACGGCGATACATGGCGCACTCAAAGCCGGGAAACAGGCCCGCAGACTAGCGCCGGCAGTTGACCGATTGGCGACCGAACCTCCCGAGCATTTTCAATACGACTGACATGTGTTCTTGCAACACTGCGCCCCGAAATGCACTCAAGCCGAGGAATGTCGAGATGGATATCGCGTGCCTAACATCCCCATTGCCAGGCCCTCGCGGCCAACGTGGCTTCACCCTGATCGAGATCATGGTGGTGGTGGTCATCCTCGGGATCCTCGCAGCGATGGTGGTGCCCAAGGTCCTCGATCGGCCGGACCAGGCGCGGGCCACGGCGGCGAAACAGGACATCGCCGGGTTGATGCAGGCCTTGAAGCTGTATCGCCTGGACCACGGCACTTACCCGAGCATGAACCAGGGCCTCAAGGTGCTGGTGGAGCGCCCGGCCGATGCGAAGAACAGCAACTGGCGCGCCTACCTCGATCGCCTGCCCAACGACCCCTGGGGCAACCCTTATCACTACCTCAACCCGGGCGCCAACGGTGAGGTCGATGTGTTCTCCCTCGGTGCCGACGGCCAGCCGGACGGCGACGGTGTAAATGCCGATATCGGCTCCTGGCAGTTATAAGGCGCGCCATGAAACGGTATTCGCCCACAGCGGCGAAGCAACGCGGCATGGCGATTATCAGCGCCTTGCTGATCGCGGCGGTGGTGGCGGTGATGGCGGGGGCCATGCTCACGCGCCAGAGCGTGTTCACCCGCAGCCTGGAGGCGGAGCAACTGCGCATCCAAGGCCAGTGGCTGTTGCAGGGTGGCCTTGAACGCAGCCAGCAGTTGCTCTGGGACGCGCGCCAGAAGGACGTGTTGACACGCCTCGACCAGCCCTGGGCCCGCGCCCAGACCGGCGTGTTCGAGGGGCGGCTGGAAGACGAGCAGGGCAAGTTCAACCTGCGCAACCTGGTCAATCGCCAGCAGCCGGATACCGAACAATTGCAGAGCTTCGAGCGCCTGTGCCGGCTGATCGACGTGGACCCGGCCGTGAGCCGGCGCATCAGCCAGAGGGTGATCGCGTCTTACCCGCAGAACGGCTTGCCTGCCCGCTACCCGATGTTGCGCAGCCTCGACGACTTGAGTGGCCTCGAAGGCCTTGACCCGCTGATGTTGCAGCGCATGCAGCGCTACATCAGCGTGTTGCCCGGCCAGACCTGGGTCAACGGCAACACCGCCAGCGCCGAAGTGCTCAGCGCAGTGGTGCCCCAGCTCAATCTGGCCCAGGCCCACGGGCTGGTGGCCGAGCGCGACAGCGGGCGCTGGTTTATCAACCGTGGGGATTTCGTCAACCGCCTGCAACTGCCCCAGGTCGCGGTGGATACGGTGCAGGTGGGCATCACCAGTGAGTGGTTTCGCCTGCGGGGCCAGGCGCGGCGCGAACAGCGGCGGGTGACGATCGACGCGCTGTTGCATCGTGCTGAAGCCCGCCAGCCAGAGGTGATCTGGTCGCGGGTGGGCGTATGAAACGCTTGCGCATCGGTTTGCCGCCCCTGGATCAACTGAGCGTCGACAGCCGCGTGACCTTTGCCTGGCTGGAGCGTGGCGTCGTGGTGGATGAGGGGTTCGCCAGCCTGGCGCAGTTGGGTAAGCACCGTCAGGCGCTCGATGCTTTTCTGCACCCGCGCGACAGCCTGTTGACCAGCCTCGAGCTGCCGCCACTGCCCGGCGCGAAAACCGCCGCTGCCTTGGCCTGTGCGGCGCAGGCACTGATCCTCGGTCCCGTGGAACAGATGCATGTGGCCCACGGCCCGCGCGAAAGCGATGGGCGCGTGCAGGTGGGCTGGGTGCCCAAGGCCGGACTGGAGCGGCTGGCCCAGGTCTTCGCGCAGGTGCCGCTCAAACTGCGTGGCCTGTACCCGGCGCCCTATGCCTTGCCGGTGGGTGCGGCGGCGTTGCACGACGGCTATCTGCTGACACGCGACAGCCTGCAACAAGGGGCCGTGCACCCGTTGGGGCTACAGGCGCTGGACGTACCGCTGGTGGAGATGACGCGACGTTGGAGCGGCCCGGTGCCCGGCTGGGGCTTGCATGCGCGCCTCGGCCAAGCGCCCAGCGGCGGATGGGGCAGGGCGCTGGCCTGTGTCGCGCTGGCAGCGGCCATCTGGACGACCGGCCTGAACCTGTACGCCGCCCGTCAGGCGGACGAAGGCCAACGGCTCAAGGCATTGATGAGCCAGCAGGTGCGCCAGGCATTTCCTGAAGTGCCGGTGGTGCTCAACCCCTTGCAGCAAGCCCGCCAACAACTGGCCGCACGTCAGAGCGGCGCGGCTGCCGGTACCGGCCAACGCTTCGGCAGTCTGCTGCAACTGGCGGGCAGTCACTTGCCGTTCATAGTGGGCAGCGTCGACAGCCTGACCTTCGAGCAAGGCCGCTTGCAATTGACACTGCTCGCCGACACTCGTCAGCCGGCGGCCGGGGGCGACTGGCAGGCGGCGCTGGCCCAGGCCGGTGTTGCCGCCGAACATGACGGGCATACCTGGCATATCGGCCCGGCCCAGGTTGCCGAGAAAGCGCAGGCCAGCGATGAATAGCGCTCAGCGGTTACGCAACCGCGCCCAGGCATTCTGGCGGGGGCTGGCCCCACGCGAAAAACATCTGCTGATCGGTGCCGGGCTGGTCCTGGCGAGCCTGTTGACCTGGCTGGTGCTGGTGCAGCCGGCATTGAAAAAGATCACCTACTGGCAGGCCGAAACCCCCAAGTTGCGCGCTCAGGCCACGGCCTTGCAGGCGCTGCTGCAGGATGTCGGCGCGCCTCGGGCCGCCGACGAAGCCGGGCTGCGCCAGACCCTGGATGACGCCGGCTTGCAAGGGCATTACCAAGTGCAGGCGCTGGATGCCGGCGCCTGGCTCCTGACCTTCGATAACGCGCCGGCCGACGCGGTGGTGGGCTGGCTGCTGGGCAATCCCCGTTCATTTGCTTTGGAGGTGTCCGAGGCGCGTTTGCAGCGCGCCCCGGACGCCGTCAACCATTCGGCCGGCACTGTGTCCGGGACCGTTCGCATGGATCAGGCGCTTGGCGCTAAGGAAGCTTCATGAAGTGGTCAGTCCCCCATCACGCGCCTTTTCGCAAAGTCGCGCCGTTGTTGCTGCTGGCGTTGAGCGCGTGCAGCGCCTCCGGGCCAAACACGCCGTTGCTGGTGGACAGCGAACTCGGCCAGCCGTTGGCCGAGACCCGCCGTAGCGGTGAAAGCCCGCTGGATCGCCAGCGCGAAGACATCCCGAAGGCGCGCCAGCCGCACCCGGTGACCAGCAGCGCCCGTGGCCACGCCCCGGCGCCCATCAAGGCCGGCAACCCCCTGGGCGACCAGCCGGTGCAGCTCAACTTTGTCGACGCGGACATCCAGGCGGTGGTGCGTGCGTTGTCCCGCGCCACCGGCCAGCAGTTTCTGGTGGACCCACGGGTGAAGGGCAATCTCACCCTGGTCAGCGAAGGCCAGGTGCCCGCGCACCAGGCCTACGACATGTTGCTGGCGGCGTTGCGCATGCAGGGCTTCAGCGTGGTGGATGTGGGCGGCGTGGCCCAGGTGGTGCCGGAGGCCGATGCCAAGTTGCTCGGCGGGCCGATGTACAGCGCCGGCAGCAGCGGCATGCAAACCCGCACCTTCCGCCTGCAGTATGAGAATGCGGTGAACCTGATCCCGGTGCTGCGGCCCATCGTATCGCCGAACAACCCGATCAACGCCTACCCCGGCAACAACAGCATCGTCATCACCGACTATGCGGAAAACCTCGCGCGCGTGGCCCAGATCATCAATGGCATCGACACCCCCAGCGCCATCGACACCGATGTGGTCAGTGTGCAGAACGGCATCGCCGTGGACATCGCCGCGATGGTCAGCGAGTTGCTCGAAACCCAGGGCGCCGACCAGACCCAGAAGATCAACGTGATCGGCGACCCACGCTCCAACTCGATCATCATCCGTTCCGGCAGCCCCGAACGTACCGAGCTGGCGCGCAACCTGATCTACAAACTCGACAATGCCCAGAGCAACCCCAGCAACATGCATGTGGTGTACCTGCGCAACGCCCAGGCGACCAAGCTCGCCCAGTCGCTGCGCGGGCTGCTCACCGGCGAGAGCGATGCCGGGGTGAGCGACGAGGCCCGTGGCAAGCTCAGTGCCATGGGTGGCAACAGCAAGACCGGCCAGGGCACCGGCAGTGCCCAGAACAGCGCCGGCACATCCACCGGCAGCGGCGCGCAGTCGGGCTATGGGCAAACCAGCGGTGCCAGTAGCGGCACCAGCAGCGGCGGCACCGCCAGCGAGCCGGACACCGCCTTCAGCGCCGGCGGCGTGACCCTCCAGGCGGACGCCACCACCAACACCTTGCTGATCTCGGCGCCGGACCCCTTGTACCGCAACCTGCGCGAAGTGATCGACATGCTCGACCAGCGCCGTGCCCAAGTGGTGATCGAAAGCCTGATCGTTGAAGTGGGCGAGGACGATGCCACCGAGTTCGGCGTGCAATGGCAGGCCGGCAACCTGGCGGGCAAGGGCGGGTTTGGCGGGGTCAACCTCGGTGGCAGCGGCCTGGCGAGCACCGGCAAGACCGGCCTCGACGTGCTGCCCAAGGGCTTGAATATCGGTGTGGTCAACGGCACCGTGGACATCCCGGGGATCGGCAAGGTGCTCGACCTCAAGGTGCTGGCCCGGGCGCTCAAGAGCAAGGGCGGCACCAACGTGCTGTCCACGCCCAACCTGCTGACCCTGGACAACGAAGCGGCGAGCATTTTCGTCGGGCAGACCATCCCGTTCGTCACCGGCAGCTACGTGACCGGCGGCGGGGGCACCAGCAACAACCCGTTCCAGACCGTGCAGCGCGAAGAGGTGGGGCTCAAGCTCAATGTCCGGCCGCAGATCTCCGAAGGTGGCACGGTGAAGCTGGATATCTACCAGGAAGTCAGCAGCGTGGACACGCGGACCTCGGTGGACGCCGGCACGGTGACCAACAAGCGCGCGATCGACACCAGCATTCTGTTGGACGACGGGCAGATCATGGTGCTCGGCGGGCTGCTGCAGGACGGCTACAGCCAGAGCAATGACGCCGTGCCCTGGCTGGCGGATATTCCAGGGTTGGGCGCGTTGTTTCGCAATGAAAAGCGCAGTGTGAGCAAGACCAACCTGATGGTGTTCCTGCGGCCCTACATCATTCGCGACAGTGGCGCGGGGCGCAGTATTACCCTGAACCGCTATGAGTTCATGCGCCGCGCCCAGGGTGGCTTGCAGCCGGAGCACAGTTGGGCGATGCCGGATGTGCAGGCGCCGCAGTTGCCGTCGGTGGAGAAGGCGATTCCGGGGGATGGGCCCAGGGCGGTGATCAGGGCGGTGCCGGTAGGTACACGACCATGACTTCAAACAAAGATCCAAATATGGGAGGGGGCTTGCTCCCGATGGCAGTGGGTCAGTTTCATATGAGCCAACTGACCCACCGCCATCGGGAGCAAGCCCCCTCCCACAGTTGGACTGTGTCTTCCTGTGGGAGAGGGGTATGAGCCTGCTCCCCTACGCCTGGGCCAAATCCCAGCGCATCCTCCTGCGCCCCGGCGGGGAGGGGATGTTGCTCACCGTCTGCCCCTCCACCCCCGGCTGGTCCATCGGCGAAGTGCAGCGCCAGTTCGGCCAGGCCCGGCTCGAGCAGGTGCGCGACGACGAACTCGACGGCCTGCTCGCCAGTGCCTACGCCGACACCGGCAGCGCCGCCGCCGTGGTGGGCGCCGCTGAAAACGAGGTGGACCTCGACCGCTTGATGCAAGACATGCCCGAAATCACCGACCTGCTCGACACCCAGGACGGCGCCCCGGTGATTCGCATGATCAACGCCTTGCTCACCCAGGCCGCCCGCGATGAGGCCAGTGATATCCATATCGAACCCTACGAGACCCATTCCGTGGTGCGCTACCGCGTCGACGGCACCCTGCGTGACGTGGTGTCGCCGCGCAAGGCGTTGCATGGCGCGCTGGTGTCGCGGATCAAGATCATGGCCCAGCTCGACATCGCCGAAAAACGCTTGCCCCAGGACGGTCGCATCGCATTGCGCGTGGCCGGACGGCCCATCGATATTCGCGTGTCCACGGTGCCCACCGGGCATGGCGAGCGCGTGGTGATGCGCCTGCTCGACAAGCAGGCCGGGCGCCTGCAACTGGAAACCCTGGGCATGGAACCGCAACTGCTGGCGCGCCTCGACACCCTGATCCGCCAGCCCCACGGCATCGTGCTGGTCACCGGGCCCACCGGCAGCGGCAAGACCACCAGCCTCTACGCCGCCCTGGCGCGGCTGGACGCGAGCACCAGCAATATCCTCACCGTCGAAGACCCGGTGGAGTATGACCTGCCGGGCATCAGCCAGATCCAGGTCAACGCCAAGATCGACATGACCTTCGGCCTGGCCCTGCGCGCGATTCTGCGCCAGGACCCGGACATCATCATGATCGGTGAAATCCGCGACCTGGAGACTGCGCAAATCGCCGTGCAAGCCTCGCTCACCGGGCACCTGGTGCTCGCGACCCTGCACACCAACGACGCGGTGTCGGCGGTCAACCGCCTGGTCGACATGGGTGTCGAACCGTTCCTGCTGGCCTCGTCGTTATTGGGCGTATTGGCCCAGCGCCTGGTGCGTCGCCTGTGCCCCCATTGCAAGAGGGAAGACCCGGCCGCGCCCGGCACCTGGCGCCCGGTGGGCTGCGCGCAGTGCAACCAGATCGGCTACAGCGGGCGTACCGGTATCCATGAATTGTTCTGCGTCGACGACGACGTGCGCAGCCTGATCCATCAGGGTGCCAACGAACAGGATCTGCGCGTCGCCGCGCGTCGCGCCGGGATGTTCAGCCTGCGCGAAGACGGCGAACGCTGGGTGCGCAGCGGCACCACCGCGGCCGAAGAAATCCTGCGTGTGACACGGGACGCCTGATGAATCGCTATCGCTATGAAGCCGCCGACGCCACTGGCAAGGTCGAGGCCGGGCATGTGGAGGCCGACAGCCAGAGCGGGGCATTCGCCGCGTTGCGCAGCCGTGGCCTGACCGCGCTGCTGGTGCAGGTCGAAGGCAGTCAGCACAGCGTCGGCGACGCCAGTCTGTTCAGCGCCAAGCTGTCGGACAACGACCTGGCCTGGGCCACGCGGCAACTGGCGAGCCTGCTCGGCGCCAGCCTGCCATTGGAAGCGGCGCTGAGCGCCACGGTGGAACAGGCCGAGAAAAAACACATCGCCCAGACCCTGGCCGCCGTGCGTGCCGATGTGCGCGGCGGCATGCGCCTGGCGGATGCGTTGGCCGCACGACCACGGGACTTTCCGTCGATCTACCGCGCGCTGATCGCGGCGGGGGAGGAGTCCGGCGACCTGGCCCAGGTGATGGAGCGCCTGGCTGATTACATCGAGGAGCGCAACAACCTGCGCGGCAAGATCCTCACGGCCTTTATCTATCCCGGCGTGGTGGGGCTGGTGTCCATCGGCATCGTGATTTTCCTGCTCAGCTACGTGGTGCCCCAGGTGGTCAGCGCGTTTTCCCAGGCGCGCCAGGACCTGCCGGGGCTGACCCTGGCGATGCTCAACGCCAGCGACTTTATCCGCGCCTGGGGCTGGCTGTGTTTTGCCGGGGTCGTCGGCGGCTTCTGTGGCTGGCGCCTGTACCTGCGCGACCCGGTGGCGCGCTTGAACTGGCACAGTCGCGTGCTGCGATTACCACTGATCGGGCGCTTCGTGCTGGGCCTGAACACCGCGCGCTTTGCCTCGACCCTGGCGATCCTCGGCGGTGCCGGCGTGCCGTTGTTGCGCGCCCTCGAAGCCGCGCGCCAGACCCTGTCCAACGAGCGCCTGAGCCAGTGCGTCAACGATGCCACCGCCAAGGTGCGCGAAGGCGTCAACCTCGCTCCGGCGCTGGCGGTGGAGAAAGTGTTCCCGCCGGTGTTGATCCACCTGATTGCCAGCGGCGAAAAAACCGGCTCGCTGCCGCCGATGCTCGAACGCGCCGCGCAGACCCTGTCGCGAGACATCGAACGCCGCGCGATGGGCATGACCGCGTTGCTGGAGCCGCTGATGATCGTGGTGATGGGCGCGGTGGTGCTGGTGATCGTGATGGCGGTGCTGTTGCCGATCATCGAGATCAACCAACTGGTCACGTGAGCACACCCAAAAAAACCAATGTGTGGGGCTTACTGTGGGAGGGGGCTTGCTCCCGATAGCGGTATGACAGTCAAAGCAGCTCCATCTGATCCACCGCTATCGGGAGCAAGCCCCCTCCCACAGCAGCCCCCTCCCACAGCAGCCCCCTCCCACAGCGACCCCCCCCCACATGGGATCGCCAAACCGCTCAGAATCATGACCGAAACACCCGAGAATCTTTTTAAAAATCAAGCCCTTCCTCCCGAGGTTTTTTCCTTTTGCTGTCATCGGATGCTGCGAAATTACCTACCCATGGCCTCACCCCTGCCACCCCCGGAACACGGCCTGGGACCGAAGCCATGGCGTCATGCAAGAGCCCTCTACCTCAAACGTACAAACACGACGAAAGGAGATTCTTCATGTTTAAGCGCAACGTTCTCGCGGTATCCATGACCCTCGCTGCACTGTGCTCGGCACAGGCTGCAATGGCTGACATCAACGGCGGTGGTGCCACCCTGCCTCAGCAGCTGTACCAGACTCCGGGCGTGCTGACGGCCGGTTTCGCCCAATACATCGGCGTGGGCAGCGGTAATGGCAAGGCCGCCTTCCTGACCAACGACTACACCAAGTTCGTGGCCGGTGTGAGCAACAAGAACGTGCACTGGGCCGGTAGCGATTCCAAGCTGAGCGCGACTGAACTGTCGACCTACGCCACCAACAAACAACCGACCTGGGGCAAGCTGATCCAGGTGCCATCGGTGGCGACTTCGGTTGCCATTCCGTTCAACAAGGCCGGTACTGCAGCGGTTAACCTGAGCGTTAACCAACTGTGCGGCGTGTTCTCCGGTCGCCTGACCAACTGGAACCAGATCACGGGTTCCGGCCGCACGGGCGCGATCAAAGTCGTTTACCGCAGTGAATCCAGCGGTACTACCGAACTCTTCACCCGCTTCCTGAACGCCAAGTGC
The DNA here is from genome assembly GCF_900102035.1 of Pseudomonas extremaustralis. NCBI lineage: Bacteria > Pseudomonadati > Pseudomonadota > Gammaproteobacteria > Pseudomonadales > Pseudomonadaceae > Pseudomonas > Pseudomonas extremaustralis. The sequence goes on along the minus strand of NZ_LT629689.1, from coordinate 2,244,833 downwards.
AGCGAAGCCAAAGCGTTCGCCATCACCACCACCTTCTCGTCGAGCTACGGCAACGGCGTGCCGGCCGGTGCCGTTGCCGCGACCGGCAGCCAAGGCGTGATGACTACGCTGAACGCTACGGACGGTGGTATCACCTACATGAGCCCGGACTACGCCGCGACTACTTTGGCCGGTCTGGATGACGCCACCAAAGTCGCCAAGGTTGCCGGTGTTTCGCCTGCGCCTGCCAACGTGTCGGCCGCTATCGGTCAGATCCCTGCGCCAACCGAAGCCCGCGCCGATGGCTCGTTCATCGACGCCACTAACCAGGACAACTGGGTGCCGGTATTTGCCGCCACCGCAAGTGGTCCAGCTACCTTCGCCTACCCAACGACCGGCTACCCGATCCTGGGCTTCACTAACCTGATCTTCAGCCAGTGCTATGCCGACCCAACCCAGACCACCCAAGTGCAGGACTTCTTCCTGCAGCACTTCGGTGCATTCAATAACAACGACGCCGCCATCAACGACAACCGCTTCGTACCGCTGCCATCCAACTGGAAACAAGCGATCACCGACACCTTCGCGACTGTTTCCAGTGGTCAGGGCATCGGCAACACCAGCGTCTGCAACGGCATCGGTCGTCCGCTGTAACCCAAGCGTCCAACGACCCGCAACACCCGATCAGCAACGGCCTGTGCCGTTGCTGATTTTTTTACATTGCGATTTCTTCGGTAGGAGCGAGCTTGCTCGCGAAGGTCGTCAACGATGACGCGGGCTTTCTGAATGCCGGCGGCGTCCTCAGGTTTTTCGCGAGCAAGCTCGCTCCTACAGAAACGGTGCGTCGTTCTGATCGGGCTGTTAGCAGTCGTATGTGAACTTTGCATGACAGAAGTTCAGTCCCGTCCCTCGCCAACCGCCTAACCCTCATACGTGAGCGTGTCTTGCTCCCTGCGTGATAACAAAGAAGGAAGATTCCCGATGGTCCGCTGCAAATCGCCGGTTAACCTGAAAGCCCAAGAGACGATCCTGCGCCTGAAGCCACTGGCCCAGGCCATTGCCCTGTTGATGATGGCGGGCAATGCCCACGCGGCCACGGCGTTCAGTTCCAGCTGGTTTGCCGAAAAGGGCGCAAGCCAGGCGGCGACGGCGGCGCGAATCAGTGCCGGGCAGGTGCCGGGCATTCCGTCGCTCAACGAGCAGGCGCGGGTCAACCAGCAGTTGGCGCGTTCCATCAGCACGCTGAACACCAGCGTCGCGGCGATTGCGGCGCAACAGGCGGCACAAGCGGCGGGGCGCCAGGCGGCGTTCGGCCAGGTGTCGACGATTCCCGATGGTTTGGGCAAGGGCGGCCTGCAAGTCGACAACAGCCTCACCCAAGGCTGGACCAACGCCAAGGCGCCGACCCAGACCCAGGCCGGCGGCAAGACCACGGTGAGCATCGAGCAGACCGCCGACAAGGCGATCCTCAACTGGGAGACCTTCAACGTCGGGCGCAACACCACGGTGGATTTCCAGCAGCAGGCCAGTTGGGCGGTGCTCAACCGCGTCAACGACCCCGATGCGCGGCCCAGCCAGATCCAGGGCCAGATCAACGGCGCTGGCACGGTGATGATCCTGAACCGCAACGGCGTGGTCTTCAGTGGCACCAGCCAGGTCAACGTGCGCAACCTGGTGGCGGCGGCGGCGAACATCACCGATGAGCAGTTCACCCAGCGCGGCCTCTACGTCGATACCACCGGCACTCAACCGACCTTCACCGACGCGGCAGGCAAGGTCGAAGTGCAGCGCGGTGCCCTGATCCAGACCCACAACGCCGCCACCTCCACCGATGCCGGCGGCTATGCCTTGCTGCTCGGCACAGAGGTTGAAAACGCCGGCACCATCGTCACCGCCAAGGGCCAGACGACCCTGGCGGCCGGCGACAGTTTCTACATCCGTAAAGGCGTGGGCACAGCGGGCAACGAACGCTCCACCACCCGTGGCAATGAAGTCGCCACAGCCCTCAACGCCGACAGCACCGCGGGTAAAGTCACCAACAGCGGCCTGATCATGGCCTCCACCGGCGACATCACCCTGACCGGTCACCAGGTCCAGCAAAACGGCGTGGCCCTGACCAGTACCTCGGTGGACACCCGCGGCACGATCCACTTGCTCAACTCGGCCAGCGACAGCACCGGCAGCGTCACGCTGGGTGAGGGCAGCACCACGGCGATCCTGCTGGACGCCAGCGGCAGCACCGCACTCAATACCCAGAAAAGCAACGGCCTGACCCCGCTCAACGGCCAGCCGGCCAACCTGATTACCGAACAGTTCAACCACCTCAGCGCGGTGGCCGACCGCACCGATCAGTCGCGCATCGAGATCGTCAGCGGCGGCAGCGTGGATTTCCAGAAAGGCTCGATCACCCTGGCCACCGGTGGCCAGGTCGCGGTCAGCGCGGCCGGGCGCAGCCTGGTACGCGATGGGGCGATGATCGACGTGTCCGGCGCGGTCGGCGTCAAGGTGGCGATGGAAGCCAACAACATCAAGATCAACGTGCAGGGCAACGAGCAGCGCGATGCACCGGTCAACCGCGATGACGGCAAACTGATCAACAACGATGTGTGGGTCGACTTGCGCGAGCTGGTGTTCGTGCCCGCCGGCACCAACGGCTATGCCACGGATCGCTGGTACACCGGCGGCGGCCTGTTGGAAGTCGGCGGCTACCTCGGCACCCAAGGGCACTCGGTAGGCGAGTGGATGGCCCAGGGCGGCACCGTGACCTTTACCGGCAATGATGTGGTGATGCAGAAGGGCGCGCAGATCAACCTGTCGGGCGGCACCGTCGACGTGCAGGGCGGTTATATCCAGCAGACCTGGCTCAAGGGCCCGGACGGGCGCTTGTATGAGCTGTCCAACGCGCCGGGGGACATTCTCTATTCCGGTTTCTACAAAGGTTATGAAGACACCAGCAAGCGCTGGGGCCAGACCGATTACTACTACAACCCGATGATCGCCAAGCAGCGCCGTTACGAGAGCGGTTACACCGTGGGCCGCGATGCCGGCAAGCTGGTGGTTGGCACCACCAGCGCGGTGCTCGAAGGCCAGGTGGTCAGCGACGTGTTCCAGGGCACCCGCCAGATCCAGGCGCCGAACATTGACCTTGACGGTTACCAGCAATCGCAGAAGGCCATGGCCCAACGCGCGCAGTTGATCATTGGTGGGTACACGCCGGTCTACAACAAGACGACCGGCACCCTGCGTTATGCCCTGAGCGGCAATGCCGACCAGGTGTTGATCGACAGCAACACGCAGAAAATCGCCGAGGGCCTGGACCTGACGACCGCGCTGCCAGCGGATCGCCAAGGCCAGATCGTGCTCGACAGCGATCAGCTCAACGGTTTCGGCTTGGGCGCAATCAAGGTCGCCGCCAACCAGCAGGTCAGCGTCAACGGTGCGCTCAATGTGGCCGACGGCGGTGATATCACGCTGTTCGGGCCCGGCGTGGCGGTCAATGCCAACCTGACGGCCCATGGCGGCAGTATTCGTGCAGGCAGCATTCTCAATCAGGTCGATCCGCAGAAAGACGGCGCAATGGCGGATACGTACCTGCCGGGCTTCGGCAACGTAACGGTCGCCACCGGGGTCAAGCTCGACACCAGCGGGCGCTGGAATAACCTGCTACTGGACGCCGCCAACACCACCGGCCTGGCCTACGTGAATGGCGGCAAGGTGTCGCTGCGCAGCACCGGCAACATCAACCTGATGGCCGGTAGTGTGGTGGACGCCTCTTCCGGCGGCACGCTCGGCCTGGATGGCCGGCTTGCGGGCGGCAAGGGCGGCGACGTGACCTTGGGCGCATTCGGCGCCCTTGGGCTGGACGGCGAGGTTCGCGGTTATGGCGTCAACGGTGGCGGTACCCTGGCGTTGCAGGCGCGCAAAGTGCAGATCGGCGACAGCCCCGTCGCGGCGGATGACGACACCCTGAAACTGACCGGCGGCTTCTTCAATAAAGGCTTTTCGGCCTACGACATCACCGGCAACGAGGGGTTGATCGTTACCGACGGTACGCAAGTCGATGTCACGGTCCCGGTGTATCGGTTGGGCGCGCCGGCGTCGTCGATCGCCACCGGCAGCGACCCGGCCAGTGCGCTGGAACGCTGGACGCCCATGCTCTATCTGGAGGATCCGACCAAGAGCCTGCTGACCCAGCGCCGTGGCGCCGGCTTGAGCCTGAACGCCGGCGACATCAATGCCACCGCCGAACAGTTGGCAACCACCGCCCTGACCGTGGGCCGAGGCGCGGTGATCAACGTCGACCCAGGCCAGGCCATCAACCTGCGCAGCGTTGGCCAATTGAACATGGACGGCACGCTGAACGCCTGGGGTGGCAGCGTCGCCCTGGGTGGGGTGACGGCGGGTTCTTCAAAAGACGTGAATCCCATCGGGCATGGTCGCTCGATCTGGGTCGGCGAACATGCGCTGATCGATGTCGCGGCACGGGCTGCCACGGCGGTTGACGTCCTTGGCCGCACTTATGGCCTGGTCCGCGATGGCGGCAGCATCAATATCGGCGGCACGCTCGATCTGCAGACCGGGGTTGCCACGGCCAGTGATTTGTTTGTGGTGGTGCGTGAAGGGGCGCGGCTGGACGCCTCCGGCACCCAGGCCCTGCTGAATATTCCGGGGCAGGGCATGGTGCGTCAGGCCAGCAACGGCGGCAGTATCAGCCTGGCGTCCAATAACGGCCTGTATCTGGACGGTAGCTTTGTGGCCCGGGCAGGGGGCGCAGGCGCTGCGGGCGGTAGTCTGGCTGTCGCATTGCAGAGCCCTGACTATGACCGCTTTATCGCCGTTGACCGGGTGCTCAAGGGCCGCGAATTGCTGATCAGCCAGGTGCATCAGCGCCACGACTTGGCGGCTACTGCGCAGGAGGCGGCTGACAGCCTGGAATACGGCCACGGGCGGTTGGGTGTGGATCAAGTCAGCGCGGGTGGTTTTGACAACCTGGCGCTGATGAGCAACGGGGTCATGAGTTTTGACGGGGACGTTTCACTGGCTATGGGCCAAAGTCTGCGGCTGTTCAGTTCGGCCTTTGCCCTCAGTGAAAACGCCGCCGGCACTTCCCGGGTCAACCTGTCAGCGCCGTATCTATTGCTGGGTGGCGTTAATACGCCAAGCCTGGATCCTAATGTGCGTCCGGTGATTGGGCTCCCCACGCCGTCCCAGTTGCAGACCCAGGCACAGTTCAACGCCAGCGGCAACCTCATCGATGTGCGCGACAGTGTGTTGTTTGGCGTCAAGGGTAGCCTGAGCCAGGCGGATGGCAGCCTGCTGGATGTCGAACGGCGTGGGTTTGACCAGGTCAACCTGACCAGCGATGGCGACCTGCGGTTTCTCGCAGGGGCCAATGAGAACGGAGTCGCCACGGGTATCAGCACCCAATTGCTGACCCAGGGCGACATGACCTTGCGCGCGGCGCAGTTGTACCCCGGCACCCAGGTCGGCGCGCGGGTGATCGCGGGTTACCTGGGCCTTGGGGGGGAAATTAGCAACGATATCCTGTTCGACCCGTTGCGTACGCTGACCATTGGCCGTACCGGCACGGCCGACGCTGCCATTCCCTATTCGGCGTTCGGCCGCCTGCAACTGGGCGCCGCCACGGTTCGCCAGGGCGGTGTGGTGCGGGCGCCGCTGGGGCTGATCGATATCGGCAGCATGGGCAGTAACCTGGTGCAACTGTTGCCGGGCAGTATCACCTCGGTCAGTGGCAAGGGGCTGGTGCTGCCCTATGGCGGCACGCTGGACGGCCAGGAGTACCGCTACAACGGTCAAAAAGTGACGTTTATCGGCCAGGGTGGGATGGCCAACGCGAACAGCGACTTGAGCATTGGCGTCATTTTGGGCGGTACGACCGTCGCCGTGCAGCCGGATGCCACGCTGGACCTCTCCGGCGGTGGCGAACTGCTGGGCGCCGGCTTCATTTCCGGGCGCGGCGGTTCCACCGATGCGCGCTACAACCCGCTGGTGCAGTTCGGCGCCAACGGCGGGTTTGTCCTGCCGGGCCTGTCCACCAACCCGATCTACGCGATTGTGCCTGGGGTACAGCCAGGTGCGGCGCCGGTGGCGGCAGAGGGCGGTGCCGTGGCGCCGTTGATCGGCCAGCAGATCACCATCGGCGCCGGTGTGCCGGGGTTACCGGCGGGCACCTACACCCTGATGCCGTCGACCTATGCCCTGATGCCGGGGGCCTTTCGCGTCGAGATCAATGGGCTGGCCGGGCTTGGCGGCGATGGCACGACCACGCTGATGCGCAATGGCTCGTGGTCCACCTCCGGGCAGCTGTCGATTGCCCACACGGGGATCAGCAACAGCGTCGCCAGCCAATTGATCCTGACCTCGGCCGATACCCTGCGCCGTTATTCCCAATACAACGAAACCAGCTACGCCCAGTTCGCCAAGGCCGATGCGGCCCGAATCGGCGTGCCCCGGCCGATGCTGGAAGCCGATGCCAAAACCTTGAAACTGTCGCTGCGCCCCGGTGCGGGTGCGGATGCCTTCTCGTTCGAGGGGATCGGCCGTTTCGATGCTGCGTCAGGCGGCTACGGCGGTACGGTGTCAGTGCTGGACCCGACCTGGCAGGGTATCGAAGTGGTCGGCGCGGGCAAGTCCGCCACTGCGGACTTCGCCGGCATCACTCTCAAGGCCGACACCCTCAATGCCTTGGGCGCATCGCGGCTGGTGGTGGGCGGCATGACAGTGGTGGAGTACGGCCAGTCCGGGAACTTTATCAACCTGGCATCCGGCGCGAATAGTGCCAACAGCACGGTGACGTTGCGCGAAGGGGCAACACTGGCGGCCCCTGAAGTTTTTCTGGTGAGCGGCACCGGCGCGATCGTGGTGGAGCAGGGTGCTTCGATCAACACCCTGGGGCGCGGCAAGGCCAGTTACGACGCACGTGACGGGTTTATCTATCGGGTTGCCAACATGCTGGCGGTGTCCAACGGGCTGCTCAATGTAGTCAGTGCGCCGTCGCCAGATGGGGTCAGCGGCGGGATTAACATCGGCGCCTGCGACGGCGGCACATGCAGTGGCCGGACCGGGCTGTACTCCGATGGCAGCATCGTGGCGCTGACCAACAGTACCTTCCAACTGGGCGACCAAGTGCGCTATGGCACGCGTCACCTCAACCTGGGGGTCAGCGTCATCAATCTGGGCAGCGCCGAAGCCCTGGCCGCTGCCACCGCCGGAAACCGTCTGCCGGCTGGCCTCACGTTGAACCAGGAGCTGCTCGGCCGCCTGCTGCGCGGTGACACGCAACTCGGCGCGCCGGCCCTGGAAACCCTGCAACTGTCGGCCCGTGACAGTTTCAATTTCTACGGCACCACGTCCCTGGATACCTATGACCCCGTGACCGGCAAATCACTGCTGAACAACCTGATGCTGTCGACCCCGGCGGTGTATGGCGCCGGAGCGGCCAACGATGTGGCGACGATCCATACCGCCAACCTGATCTGGCTGGGCGCCACCAACGCCCCTGGCGCGGTGGTGACGGGCGGCGCGGGCACCGGCAGCGGGCGCCTGGACATCAACGCCGAGCGTATCGAATTCGGCTATGGCGAGTTCGCCCAGCCGAGCAATGTGAACAGTTTCGACCGCCTGGCACTGGGGTTCGCCAATGTCAACCTCAATGCCAGCGAGCGCATCACCGCCAACCACAAGGGCAGCCTGTCGGTCTACCAAAGCCAGGGCGCGTATGACCCGGTCAACGGCTTCCAGTACAGCGGCGGCAACCTGACGATCCGCACACCGCTGATGACCGGTGAGGCCGGCTCGGTGAACAAGATCAAAGCCGGCGGTGCGATTGATATCGGCGCGTTGGCAGGCCCCCGTGGCACCGCCAGTGGCCAGGGTGCCGAGTTGTCCCTGCAAGGCGACAGCATTCGCGTGGCCGGTGCGGTGGTGTTGCCCAGTGGCAAGGTCAGCCTCAGCGCTCGGGGCGATGTGGTCTTGACCGATGACGCGTTGATCGACGTGGCCGGCCGCGCCATTGCCTTCAACGATGTGACCCAATACGGCTGGGGCGGCGACGTGTTGTTGGACAGCCGCAGCGGCAATATCCGTCAGGCGGCGGGCTCGACCATCGACCTGTCGGCCCAGCACAACCAGGCGGGTAAATTGCGGGCGGTGGCCACGGATGCGGCGGCCGGGATCGTCGACCTGCAAGGCAAGATCCTCGGCGGCACCAGCGGTTATTACGCGGCCAGCGGCACGTCGGTGCCCTACCAGGCCGCGACTGTGGAACTCCAGGCCCAGCACCTGGGTGGCAGCGGCTCCCTTGATCAGCAGTTCGCCGACCTCAACCAGCGCCTCAACCAGGGCGCGGTCTTCGGTGCCCGCAGCTTCCAGCTCAAGCAGGGCGACCTGACCATCGGCAACGGGCTCAAGGCCGGCACCCTCAGCGTGTCCATGGATAACGGCAGCCTGCGCGTGAACGGCCTGGTGGATGCCAGCGGTGAGCAGGTCGGCAGCATCAATCTGGCCGGCAAGCATGGCCTGACCCTCGATGGCACGGCGGTGCTCGACGCCCATGGCAGCAAACTGCGGGTGGACAGCTACGGCAAGATCATCGACTCGCCCAACCGCGCCATGGTGGTGCTGGGCTCCGGCGACGGCCAGTTGACCCTCGCCGATGGCGTGCGCATCGACCTGCGCCACGGCACCGATGGTGCTGCCGGCAACGACGGGCGCAATCGCGGCACCCTGGAGCTGAATGCGCCGCGCCTGTTCAATCCCGACGGCAGCAGCAATGACATTGCCATCGACGCCAGTGGGCGCTTGAACATCCAGGGCGCGCGCTCGATCGCCCTCAATGGCATGGCCACCTACGACGATGCCCTGGAAAAAACCGACCCTACCGCCAGTGGCAAGCCGTATCAGGAAATCACTCAGAGCTACCTGAAAGACAAGCATGACTTGAGCGTGGCATTTATCACGGCCGCGCTGCAGAACACCAACTTGCGGCAGAACAAACTCGCGGGGCTGAACAACGCCACCTACGCCGATGCTTTCCACCTGCGTCCCGGCGTGGAAATCGTCAGCAAGACGGCGGACGGCGACCTGGTCGTGCAGGGCGACCTGGATCTGTCCGGTTTCCGCTACGCCAGCCTCAACCCCCACAGCCGCCAGGAGAACAACGTTCAGGGTTCCGGCGAATCCGGCAGCCTGACCCTGCGCGCCGGCGGTGACTTGAACATCTACGGCAGCATCAACGACGGCTTCGCAGCGCCGCCGCCGTCTGCCGATGACAAGGGCTGGGTGCTGTTGCCCGGTATCGACTACCGTGGCGGTACGGTGGTGGTGCCTGGCAACGGCGTAACCCTGGCCGACGGCACCGCCTTCCCGGCCGGCGCGACCCTTAACTATGACCTGCCGATCAAGGGCCTGACTGTCGCCGCCAATACGCGTTTGCCTGTGGCCGCGACGTTGGGCCAGGACCTGGTATTGCCTGCCGGCAGCGTCGTCGCGGCCGATGTGCGCGATGCCAGCGGCACTCTGTTGTTGGCCGCCGGCACCTTGCTCAGCGAGGCGCAAACCTTGGTGGCGGGCACGCAACTGGGCGCCGGTACGCTGTTGACCGAGGGTACCCTGCTGCAAGGCATGACCTGGCCAAAGGGCGTACCGCTGCCAACCGTGGACCAGGCAGGCCTGACCACTAACATTGTGCTGCTCAATGGCCTGAAGGACTTGCCCAAAGGGGCGTTGATCCCTGCCGGCACGGATGTCAAGTTGCCTGCTGGGGTCAAGTCGGTCGCGTTGCGTGCCGGTGCGGCCGGGCAGCTTTGGGCGATCTCGCCGATGCTGCCCGAAGGCACCCAGTCGTGGTCGCTGCGCCTGGTGGCGGGCGCCGATACCGAGGCTGCCGACAGTCGCATCCTGCAGGCCCACCCGCGCAGCGGCGACCTGCATCTGGCGGACACTCACTACGGCATGTTCGCCAAGGCATTACCGCCCCGTGGCGTGGAAACCTGGACGGCTGCTGGGGTCACGTACATGGCGGGCGCCGGGGTGACCGTCAAGGCCGGTGATCCGATCGATCAGCATGTGCTCGACGGCCTGCATAAGGGCTCGATCGATGATTTCTGCGGTGCATCCCCACAATTCTGCAAGACCACGGGGGCTTATACGGCCACTAAGGCTGTGGTCGCTCAGTTCGCGAGGAAGGGCATCACCGTGGCAGTAGGTGACGACTTGACTGACGAGCTTTTCAAATTGATCGGTTACCCGGCTGTGTCCGTGGTGTGCGCCTCCTCGCCCACGCTTTGCCAGCTTAAATACCCACTGGAATACGCCGCCGTACCGGCAAGCACACGCTTCAGTGTGATCCGCACCGGTACCGGCGATCTGGAGTTGCTGAGCGCGGGCAACCTGAGCATGGACTCGTTGTATGGGGTGTACACCGCCGGTACGTCGTCTACCGCTACTTTTGAGGGCGACCCCTACAACCAGCCCAAGGCGAAGCAGGGAGCCGCGACCCAGGAGGTTAAAACCGTACTGGGCGATCCTGGCAGCCTGTTCGAACAGTTCGTCAATGGCTCGTCCACCAGCCTCTACCGAGCCTGGTACCCAGAGGCCGGGGGCAATCTGACGATTAATGCCGGGGGTGACTTGACCGGTGATCTCACCAGTTTCGCCCAGAGCAACATCGGGCGACCCAACCCCAAGGATATCGGGTTCGATTCGGCGAGCGTCGGCAACTGGCTATGGCGCCAGGGCAGCGGCGATGTGGCGACGGGTGGGCAGGCTCAACCGACCGCCTGGTGGATCAATTTCGGCAGTTACACCGCAACCACAGGCGCGGACAAGATGCTGGGTTTCACCGGCTTCGGCACCTTGGGCGGGGGCGATCTGGATGTCAATGTCGGTGGCGACGCAGGGGTCTTGAACACGCTGGGTTATGGCTTCAGCAACGGTGCCGTAAACCCCCATAGCCAAGGCCTGGTCCTGGCAGTGGGCAGCACGGGCAGGGTCGCCAGCGATGGCAGCCTGCAATTGACCGGTGGGGGCGATCTGCGGGTGCGCATCGCTGGCAACATGAACCCAGCCAGTGTTGTCGTTGCTAATGCGGACCATCGTGACGGCATGCTGGTCAATCTTCGCGGTGATGTGCAGTTGCGCAGCGCCAGCGTGGGCAGCGTCGATTTGCTGTACGGGGCAACGTCTGAAGTACAGAGCCCGGGCGAGACTCGCGCCTTCGACCCGCTGGTGTCGACCCGTGGCACGGCGCGCGGTGGGTTGACCCTGGTGCCGGGTGACGCGACGTTCAACGTGCAGACCCTGGGCGATCAGGTGGTGACCAATGTCGAAGATCCGGGCCGGGTGCAGGCTAGCCATTCTTCGCCTTTTGTCCAAGGCACCACCCTCGGCACCGGCACCAGCTGGTTTACCCTGTGGACCAAGGACACGGCCATTGATCTGTTTTCCTTGGGCGGTAACCTGACCCCCATCAACCTAACCAGCATGCCGGCTGACCTGGCCGTGGCCTACCCGTCAATCGTCAGGGCGACGGCGGCGGGTGGCAGCCTGTATTACGGTAAAGCGGCTCGGGCGCAGGAGAACTTTGACTTAAATTACACATACCCCTTGATGTTGGCTCCCGGACCGGCCGGCCAGTTGCAGTTCCTCGCCCAAGGCTCGATCTACGCCGGTGGCATGGCCGTGAGCCAGTCCGGGGCGGCAATGAGTGCGATGGCAACCCCCTGGAACCCTGCGTACCAGGCCCGTATTGGCAATGCTGTGGTGGTCAGCAACCTGTCGCCCAGTGGTAGCCTGGTCAGCCAGTCGCTGTTGGCGTTCGGTTCCGGAACGGCAGCCGCGTCATCGGCTGGCAGTGCTGAACCGGCGCGTTTTTATGCGATAGACGGGGACCTGGTCGGGGTGAGCAGTGGTCGGATAATCACATTCAGTAGTGACCCAGGATCATCGCACGAAGGTGAGACCTGGTATGAAGGCAATGGCGCGGTCTGGATGATGGCCGGGCGGGATATCGTCAGCAGTGGACGTAGTTTTGGTGCGGACAGGACTGCGCCTTCGAGCAATAACCTGTTCCTTCACAAAAACCCCAACGACATCTCCATCGTGTCGGCCGGTCGCGACATCCTCTACAGCAACTTCGAGGTGGCCGGGCCTGGCCTGCTGGACGTGTCGGCGGGCCGCAATATCCTGATGACGGGGCCGGCGGGCGAGTACAGCGTCACCAGCCTCGGTGGGGTGTTGCCAGGCGATAACCGCCCCGGCGCGAGCATCGTGATGCAGGCCGGTGTCGGCGCCAATGGGCCGGATTACCAGCGCTTCGTCGAGCGCTACCTGAACCCTGTCAACCAGGCCCAGGCAGGCGAGTCCTTACAGGGGGCAAGGTCGCCAAGACTTACGAACGCGAACTGGTCGCCTGGCTCGCCGAGCGCTTCGGTTTTGTCGGCGATACCGACCAGGCGCGTGCCTACTACGCGGCACTGCCCGCCGAGCAACGACGGATCTTCGCCCGCGATGTGTACTTCGCCGAACTCAAGGCCGCCGGCCGCGAGTACAACCAGGATGGCGGTGTGCGCCAGGGCAGTTACCTGCGTGGTCGCGCGGCGATTGCGGCGCTGTTCCCGGACAAGGACGTGGCCGGCAACCCGATCACCTACCAGGGCGACATCACACTGTTCAACGGTTCGGGCATACACACCAATGCCGGCGGCTCGATCCAGATGCTCACCCCCGGCGGCAGCCAGACCTTCGGCATCGAAGGCGCGGCGCCGCCGTCGACCGCGGGTGTGATCACCCAGGGTTCGGGGATATCCAGCTGTATTCCCTGGGCAGCATCCTGCTCGGTCAGAGCCGCATCATGACCACCTTCGGCGGCTCGATCATGGCCTGGACCAGCGAGGGCGATATCAACGCCGGTCGCGGTTCCAAGACCACCGTGGTGTACACGCCGCCCAAGCGCATCTATGACAACTGGGGCAACGTCAGCCTGTCGCCGTCGGTGCCGAGTACCGGCGCGGGGATTGCCACACTCAACCCGATCCCGGAAGTGCCGGCGGGGGATATCGACCTGATCGCGCCGTTGGGCACCATCGATGCGGGGGAGGCGGGGATTCGGGTCTCGGGTAACGTCAACATCGCCGCCTTGCGGGTGGTGAACGCGGCGAACATCCAGAGCCAGGGCAAGTCGTCCGGGGTGCCGGTGACGGCGGCCGTCAACACGAGCGCCATGAGTTCAGCCAGCGCGGCGGGGGCGGCGGCGTCCCAGGCGGCGGAAGACGCGGCGCGCAGCCAACAGGCGGCGTCCCGACAGGGGCGGGCGTCGATCGTCACCGTGGAAGTGCTGAGCTTCGGCTCCGAGCCGGTGCAGCGCGAGCCGCAGGAGCAACAGAAGACCTCCGGCTACAACCCCAACAGCCCGGTGCAGGTACTGGGCGCGGGGCCTTTGAGTGAACAGGCGCGGGCGCGGTTGACGGATGAGGAGCGCAAGCAGATCACGTTGTAAGGGTTTGGCAGGGACCTCTGGATGTACCGTTTGGGGCGATCAATGATCGCCCTTTTTTTTTCGCTGAATCCGCTCTTGTGGAGGAGCCGGCTCCTACACAAGAGCGGATCTGCCACCCAAGAATTGCCCCTCACTCAATCCCAAATGAAGCTTTCATGACAAAAGTTCGGTAGCTCCCGCCCACGCCTGTCTTGCCTATGTAACGCGCTGGAGACAATCACAAGTTGTCTCCCGAGCCGTCAGCAGGACGCCAGGAGTGGGGCACATGGGAACTATGGAACGTTACTCGAAAGTCGGCATGCAGGAGCTCGATCAGCGCCTGTCGAAGATCGTCGAAGCCGCGCGCAAGAAGCCGGTTTCGGTGTACCGCTACGGCGCGCCCTGGGTGTGGATCGTCTCCCAGGACGATTGGCAGGGCGCCTTGAAGGAAGTTTCCAGCTACATCCCGGCGGGTCATTCGCTGGTGCTGTTGCGCCCGCAGATCGACGCGGTGTTCGACCGGCACCCCGACCTGTTGCAGCCGGCGCCGGGGATGCTGATCGCACCGCGCACAGTGATGCAGATCCTGTTGTTGCAACTGCTGTACGCCGTACCCAGCGAACAGCAATTGCACGAACAGCTCAGTTACAACCTGCTGTTCCGCTGGTTCGTCGGCCTCGACCTGCACCAGAAGGTGTGGGGCATCCAGGCCCTGCAGCACGACATCGCCACTCTGTTGGACAACCCACGGGCGGTGCAGTTGATCCAGACCATCATCGGCGAAGTGTTTTGCGGCGCCTTGCTGCACATGCCGGAGTTCTCCCTGAACTTCGCGTTGCTGCACACCTGGCTGGCCCGGCACAGCCAAGTGCCGACCACTCGCAATTGAGCAGGCCAAACGCCGTGCATGCGGCGACGGCGCAATATTTCAGAAACTTAGGGGGCTGTGTGGAGCATCTGTTCAAGTCAACGCTGGCGCTGTGTTGCCTGGCGCTGGGCACTTTGGTGCAGCCGGCGCTGGCCGAGGAGGGCGATGCCCCGGCGCGCCGGGTGGACGTCAATGAGTATTTCGTGCGCGGCAATACCGTGCTCGATGCGGCGACGATCGAAGAAGCGGTGTACCCGTTTCTCGGCCCGCAAAAGACCCTGGGCGATATCGAAGGCGCCCGCGACGCATTGCAGAAGATCTACCAGGCGCGCGGCTACCAGTCGGTGTTCGTGGAGCTGCCGGAGCAGAAGGTCGATGACGGTATCGTCTATCTGCACGTCAGTGAAACCAAGGTCGGCCGTGTACGCGTGGTCGGCGCCAAGCATTACTCGCCGGTGGAAATCCGCGAGCAGGTGCCAGGCCTGGAGGAGGGCGCGGTACCGGATTTCGCCGCGGTGCAAACCCAACTGACCGGGCTCAACCGCAGTGCCGGTCGGCAGGTCACCCCACTGGTGCGCGAGGGCCAGCGGCCCGGCACCATGGATGTGGATTTGCAGGTCGAGGACCAGAACCCCTGGCATGCCAGCCTCGGTCTGAACAACGACTACAGCGCCGACACCAAGGAACTGCGTTCGGTCGCCACCCTGGGCTACGACAACCTGTGGCAACTGGGCCACAGCATTTCCTTGACCTACTTCACCGCGCCCGAAGACACCGACAATGCCAAGGTCTGGTCAGGTTCCTACAGCGCCCCGCTGAACGATCGCTGGACCTTGCAGTTCTCCGGTTACCAGTCCGACAGCAACATCGCCACCATCGGCGGCAGCAACGTATTGGGCAAGGGCCACTCCTACGGGGTGTCCGCGATCTACAACTTGCCGGTGACGGGCAACTGGGCCAATTCGTTCTCGTTCGGGGTCGACTTCAAGGACTTCGACGAGCAGATGAAGTTCGGTTCCAGCAACGACCAGGTGCCGCTCAAGTACGCGCCGTTCACCCTGGGCTACAACGGCTATCGCTACAGCGAAAAATCCCAGCTGGGCCTGGGCTTGAACCTGGTCATCGGCACACGCGCCTTCCTTGGCTATGGCAGCGATGCCGAAGAATTCGACTACAAGCGCTACAAGGCCAGTGCCAGTTTCGCCGTACTCAAGGGCGACCTGAATTACACCTACACCTTCGCCAACGATTGGCAATCGGCGTCCAAGGCCGGCTTCCAGCTGGCCTCGGGCCCCTTGGTGTCCAACGAGCAGTATTCGGCCGGCGGCGCCACCTCGGTGCGCGGCTATCTGGCGGCCGAGCGCACCGGGGACGAGGGTTACCTGCTGTCCCAGGAGTTGCGCACGCCGTCCCTGGCCAAGTTCCTCGGCAGTTATGTGCAGGAATGGCGCTTCTATGCGTTCGCCGAAGGCGCGCGCATGCGCCTGCACGACCCGCTGCCCGAGCAAGAAGACGAATACAGCCTGGCCAGTGTCGGCCTGGGCACCCGCGCCAGTTTGAGCAAATGGTTGTCCGGCAGCCTGGATTGGGGCTACCCGCTGCTCGATGGACCGAACACCCAGAAACAGGACTCGCGACTGCACTTCAGTGTGCAGGCGACTTTCTGACCTTTTTTCCCGGAGATTCTTCCCATGCAACGCCTATTCCTGAGCCTGTTGATCTGCCTGGGCTTCGCGCTCCCGGCCACCGCCCATGCCTGGTGGCAGGACGACTGGCATTACCGCAAACAGATTTCGGTGGACACCACCGCCCAAGGCGCCGCGATCAACCAGGCCCTGGGCCGCACCGCGCTGCTGGTGCGCCTGCACACCGGCAACTTCACCTTTGACGGGGTCAAGGATGACGGCAGCGACCTGCGCTTCGTCAGTGCCGATGACAAGACCGTGCTCAATCACCAGATCGAAAGCTTCGACCCGCTGATGGGCATGGCGCTGATCTGGGTCGATGTGCCCAAGGTCGAAGGCGGCCAGCGCCAGGACCTGTGGATGTACTACGGCAACCAGAAGGCCGCGGCCACGGCGAACGGCCAGTTGACCTTCGACCCGAACTACACCGCGCTCTACCACTTTGACGGGGCCAATGGCACACCGGCCCGCGACACCACGGCCTACGCCAACACCGCGTTGAACGCCACCGGTGCTGGCATCGACGGTGTGATCGGTCGCGCCTTGCAGTTCGGCGGCCAGCCGTTGATGTTGCCGGCCAGCCCGTCGCTGCAACACGCCGCCGGCGGCGCGTTCACCTTCAGTGCCTGGCTGCGCCTGGATCAGGCCAATGGCGAGCAAATCGTCATGGCCCGGCGCGACGGCCCCCACAGCCTGCTGCTGGGCTTGAACCAGGGCATGCCGTTCGTGGAGATCGACGGCCAGCGCGCGGTCTCGACCCAGCCGCTGAACCCCGGCCAATGGCAGCACCTGGCATTCACCGCCGAGGGCGAGAAAGTCACGCTGTATGTGAATGGCCGCGAAACCTCCACCCTCGCCGTCGCGTTGCCGGCCTTCAATACCCAGCTCGCCATCGGTGCCGATTTGCCGGATGCGGGCAGCACGCACCAGCCATTCGCGGGGGCCATGGATGAGCTGCGCCTGTCCAAAGTGGCGCGCCCGGCCGCGCTGTTGCTGGCTGACGCGAGTGCCCAGGGCGCCGAATCGAAACTGGTGGCCTATGGGGTGGATGAAGAACAGTCGGGCATGGGCTTCGGCAGCCTGGGCTTTCTGCTCAACGCCGTACCGGTGGACGCCTGGGTGATCATTCTGGTGCTGGTGGCGATGATGTTCCAGTCGTGGTTCATCATGCTGCGCAAGAACCGTCAGGTCAGCCGCGTGAGCAGTGCCAATGAGATCTTCCGCGAGCACTTCGCCCAGATCGGCACGCGCCTGGAGATGTATGCCGACGACGCGCAACTGGCTGAGCGCCTGGCCCATTCTTCGCTGTGGCGCCTGTACAGCGTGGCGGTCAAAGAGATCCGCACCCGCCGTGCCCAGGGCGCCGACACCTCGTCGGTCTCGGCGGCCACCATCGAAGCGATCCGCTGCTCCATGGACGGCGTGCGCACCCGCGAGAACCAGCAGCTCGGTTCCAAACTCTCGACCCTGTCCAACGCCATCGCCGGCGGCCCCTACATCGGCCTGCTCGGTACGGTGCTGGGGATCATGGTGGTGTTCCTCGGCACGGCCATGGCCGGTGACGTCAACATCAACGCCATCGCCCCCGGCATGGCGGCGGCCTTGCTGGCCACGGCCATGGGCCTGTTCGTCGCGATCCCCGCGCTGTTCGGCTACAACCGCCTGATCACGCGCAACAAGGAAGTCAGCGCCGACATGCGTGTATTCGTCGACGAGTTCATCACCCGCCTGGCGGAGATGCACGGCGAGGGCCGGTCCAGTGAAACGGCGCTGCATCGCGACCATCACGCTTCTGTGCCGGCCTGAGGAGAATCGCCATGGCTTCCGTAAATGCCTCCCACGACGATGACGACGATGCCGCCGTCGACAGCATCAACATCACGCCCCTGGTGGACGTGCTGATGGTGGTGCTGGTGATGTTCATCCTCACCGCCACGGCCCAGGTGTCGGGTATTCAGATTCACTTGCCCAAGGCCAGCGCCTCGGTGTCGCTGTCGCAGGCCAAGACCAAGGCCATCTCCGTGAATGACGGCGGCCAGGTGTTCCTCGACGCTTATCCGGTGACCCTCGGCGAGCTGGAAGAGCGCCTGCGCATCGAGAAAGCGCTGAACCCGGACTTTCCGGTGATCGTGCGCGGCGACGCCATGGTGCAGTACCAGAAGGTGATCGAGGTCCTCGACCTGTTGCGCCGGCTGGAGCTGTCCCAGGTCGGGCTGGTCACCGGCAAACCGAGCCAGGGTTGAGCCATGACCGCACAGATCCCGATGCCGCCGTTGCCCGTGAAAAACAAACCGCCGTTGCGCCCGTTGAAGTGGGGCGCCGGCCTGCTGCTGGGCGCCGTGGCGGCCTGGTTGCTCTGGCAATGGGCCAATGACATGAGTGGTGTACGCCGCGAAGCGCCGAAAGTGCCGACGATTATCCCGTTGCCGCCACCGCCGCCACCGCCGCCGGAAAAACCCAAGGAGCCCGAGCCCCAGGTCGAGGAAAAAGTCCCGGAGCCGGTGCCCACGCCCGAACCCGAGGAGGTCAAGCCGGCGGAAGAAGCACCGCCTTCGCCGGCCGACGACCTGGCCAACCCGATGCAGATCGACGGCGATGCCCAGTCCGGTAACGACGGTTTCAACATCGGCGCGGGCAAGGGCGGCGGCATGGCCGGTTCCGGCGGCGGCGGCCTCGGCGCCGGCACTTACAAGCAGTACCTGGCCGGCGTGTTTCAGCGCCTTTTGCGGGACGACCCGGAGTTGCGCAAGAAGGCCTACGCGGTACAGGCGGATGTGTGGTTGAACGCCGAAGGCCAGGTCACGCGTGTGGAGTTGGCCAAGTCCAGCGGCGACGCCGAGACCGACGCCCAAGTGCTGGCGGCCTTGCGCATGCCCCACGCCACGCAACGCGTCCCGGCCTCCGTGACGCTGCCGGTACGCCTGTCCCTCAAGGGCCGACGCCCGGAATGAACCCACCTAATTTTTCGCAGTTTTTTTACAGGAGTTGCGTACACATGATTTCCCCCGTGAATCGACTGACCCTGGCGGTCGGCATGGTCATCGCGACCCTGGTCGGCCAGGCGACGGCAGCCCCGGTCGCCCCCTCGGAAAACGTCACCGTCAACCTGATCCGCCTGTTGGTGCAGCAAGGCGTGCTGACCCAGGACACCGCCAATGGGCTGATCGCCCAGGCGGAAAAAGAAGCCCAGCAGGCGCGCCAGGCCAATGCCGCGCCGGCGGTCGCCGCTGGCCCGACCGCAGCGCCGGGCGACGTGCGCGTGCAGTACGTGCCGCAAGCGGTGCGCGATCAGATCCGCGATCAGGTGAAAGCCGAGGTGATGTCCACCGCGAAGAAGGAAAACTGGGCGCAGCCCAATACCTTTCCCGACTGGATCTCGCGCATCAGCTTCGATGGCGATCTGCGCTTGCGTGACGAGTCGCGCTACTTTTCGGGCAACAACAGCAACAACATCACGGACTTTGCCAAGGTCAATAGCACCGGCCCGTACGACGTCAACAAAAACTCCAACAGCCAGTTTCCACCCTTGCTCAACACCCGCGAGGACCGCGAAAACCTGTTCCGCCTGCGGGCGCGCCTGGGCATGAAAGCGGTGATCTCGCCGGAATGGACCGCTGGCGTTCGCATCGCCACCGGCTCCGACAACAACCCGGTGTCCACCACCCAGACCCTGGGCGGCGGCTTCGGCAAAAAGGACATCTGGCTCGACCAGGGTTACCTGAGCTGGAAAACCACCGACTACATGACGTTGACCGGCGGGCGCATGGGCAACCCGTTCTATTCCACCGACATGATGTATTCCAAAGAACTCAACTTCGACGGCGTGGCCGCGGTCTTCAACCACCGCCTCAACAACGAGTGGGGCCTGTTCGGTACCCTCGGCGCCTTCCCGATCGAGTACACCTCCGACACCGCCACCACCAATGGCATCGACAAGGAAGACAGCAAAACCAAATGGCTGTTTGGCGGGCAGGTGGGGGCTGACTGGACTATCAATCGCAGCAACCGCGTCAAACTCGCCGGCGCCTACTACCAGTTCAAGGACATCGAAGGCGAGCGTTCCAGCCCTTGCTCGCCCTGGAAGGGCGAGGCCGGCTGCGACACCGACGGCACGCGCGTGGCCTTCATGCAAAAAGGCAACACCGTGTTCAACCTGCGCAACAACACCACCGACCCGAAAGATCCTACCAAGACACCCGACCCGCAGTTCGTGGGCCTGGCGTCCAAGTTCGATGTGCTGGACCTCAACCTGGTCTGGGACACCGAACTGCCAAGCGACCTCAAGCTGCGCAGCCACGCCAACTTCATCCGCAACCTGGCCTACGACAAGGGCGAGATGCTCCGGCGCAGCGAAGGCCAGATCGTCACCAACATCAACAGCCAGGGCGAGTTTGAAAGTGGCGGCAACGCAATGATGGTGTCCTTCACCCTCGGCAGCGCGCTGGAGATGCACAAGCGCGGCGACTGGAACGTGTTGGCTGGCTACAAGTACATCCAGCCCGACGCCTTGCCCGATGGCTTCAACGACTCCTCGTATCACTTGGGCGGCACCAACGCCAAGGGCTACTTCATTGGCGGCAACTACGGCATCGACAAGAACATCTACGCCAGTGCGCGTTGGTTGAGCGCGTCCGAAGTGTATGGCCAGCCGTTCGAAGTCGATGTGATGCAACTGGAACTGAACACGCGCTTTTGATGCGCAGGGGGATGCCACATGAACACGCGAATCTGCGGGCTGTTACTGCTGCTGGTAGCCAGCGGCGCATCGGCCGAAGGCATGGAGGAACGCCTGCGCACGCAACTGCGCAGCACCACCCAGCAATTGCAGGCCCTGCAAAGCGAACAGGCCCAGGCCAGCGCTGCACGCCTGGCCGCCGAAACCCAGGCCAAGCAGGCCCAGGCCCAGATCAAGCAGTTGAGCGCCGAGCTGGAAAAAGCCCGTGGCACCGCCGAGCAACTGGCCGGCCAGCAACAGAGCCTGCACAGCCAGGCGCAGGCCCAGGTGGCGGCGAGCAACGAGCAGATCGGCAAGTTCAAGAAGGCCTATGAGGAGTTGCTGGTGCTGGCCAAGGCCAAAGAAGCCGAGCGTGCCCGTTTGCAGGCGCAACTGAGCGAACGTGACACACAAGTGCAGCAATGTTCAGCCAAGAATCAACAGATGTACGGCGTGGCCCAGCAGTTGCTCGCGGCCTACGAAAAAATCGACGTGGCCGAGGTGATGAGTATTCGCCAGCCCTTCGCCAGCGGTGCGCGGGTCAAGTTCGAGGAACTGGCCCAAGGCTTTGGCGACGATTTGTACAAGACCCGTTTCGATGCGCCCCAGGCGGGCGCCAACCATTGATCGACAAGGAAGCACAGACCATGAACGAATTGATCACCCGCGTGACTGTCCAGAGCCTCACCGACTTGCTGCAAGACGCCGGCTACCGGGTCAACCCGAGCGAACAGAACGGCATCGTGCAATTGCTCAGTGCCAGCCAGGGCATTGGCTTTGCCGTGCGCTTCGGCAACCCGTCCCCCGAGCAGGACGGCTATGTAGATTTCACCTACAGCTGTGCGCTGCGGGTCCAGGGCCAATTGCCCGAAGGCTTGACCCAGGTGTGGAATGCGTCGCGCCGCTTTGCCCGGTTGTCGCAGCAGGGCGAGTTCTTGCTGATGGAAATGGACGTGGTGGTGGCCGGTGTCGGCGCCTCGCACCTGCGCAGCCAGCTGGAATTGTGGGACCGTTTGCTGCAGGAATTCATCGTCTACCTGCGTGAGTACAGCCAGCAGGCCGCGCAATTGCAGGCCCAGGCCGCCGCTGCGGTTGACGAAGAGGCGCCGGTCCTGTGAAGAAGCCAACCCTGATGCTCGGCGCGGGTGCACTGGCCGTGCTGGTCGTGGCCGTGGCGCTGAGCCTGCGCCCCGGCAGCGACCCGGTCGCGGCCCAGCAACCGACACCGATGCCGCCTCCCGCACCCGCGTCTGCCGGCCCGGCGGTGGCGCGCCTGGGCAATCAACAGATCGACCTGGCGGAGCTGAAAAGCGTGCTGGCCAGCCTGCCGGCCGAATCCCGCGAACAACTGCGCGCCAACCGTGGCGCCCTGGAAACCTGGCTGCGCTCGCGCCTGGCGCAAAAGGCCGTGCTCGAACAGGCCGACGCCCAGGGCTGGCGGCAACGCCCGGAAGTGGAGCAACAGACCCGCGCCGCCGCTGAGCAGATCGTGTTTCGCGACTACATGCTGTCGGTCAGCCAGGTGCCGGCCGATTACCCCAGCGCCGCCGAACTGCAACAGGCCTACGACAGTGGCAAGGCGCAATGGGTGACGCCGCCGCTGTACCGGGTCAGCCAGATTTTCCTCGCGGTCAATGACCCGCAAAACCTCGACGCGGTGCGTCGCCAGGCCCAGGACCTGAGTCGTCGGGCCCAGGCCGCGCCGGGGGATTTCGCCGCGTTGGCCACGCAGTTTTCCCAGGACCCGGACACCGCCGCCCGAGGTGGCGATTCGGGGTTGCAGCCGTTGCAGCAACTGGTGCCGGAGGTGCGCGGCGCGGTTTCTCGGCTCAAGGTCGGCGCGGTCTCGGACGCGGTGCAAAGCGCGGCCGGCTTCCATGTGCTCAAGCTCACCGCCCAGCAACCGGCGCGTACCGCCACCCTCGACGAACTGCGCGAACGCTTGACCCAGGCCCTGCGCGCCCAGCGTCAGGAGCAGATCGCCAAGGCCTATCTGGAAGGCATGCTCAACACCGCGACCTTGAGCATCGACGGCGCGGAGCTGAACAAAGTGCTGGAGTGATACGCGCCGAACCGCATTGGATGCACACAACGATAAGACAGGGAGTCCCACATGGCATTACTGGAACCGTCCGGCCCACAGGGCCCCGCTGCCTACCGCGCACCTTCCGAGTCGCGCCGTTCATGGTCGGCCCTGGCCCATGAGATCGACCCGGAGGTGGCGCACTATTTCCTCGTGAGTGCGCGCTGCGGCTGTTTCATGCAGGCCGCGCGCAGCCTGAATATCAAGGCGACCTTGCTGCGCAAGCGCCTGGCGCAGTTGGAGCAGCAAGTGCGCCATGTGCTGTTCAGTTACCAGGGCAGCGGCTTGGTGCTCAGTCGCGACGGCCAGCACTTGCAGGCCCAACTGATCGCCCTGGCCCATGAGCGGCGCCTGCCCGTATTGGAACAACCGCTGATCCGCCTGGCCGTGGCCGAGCCGATCTTGCATGACATCCTCGGCCGCGACCTGATCGCCTTGCTGCGTCGCAACGCCAGCGTGCGCCTGGAGATCATTTCCCTCGACGGCCAGCTGTCCCTGCAAGCGGTGGACGTCGATGTGGTGCTGTGGCTGTCGGACGCCGAAGGCCCCACGCCCGGACCGAGCTTTATCACCGAAGCCCCGCGCCCCCTGGCCCGCCTGTGCTACTTGCCACACATCGCCAAGCGCTATTCGCGGCTGACCACCCGCCCGGACAGCGTGGACGACCTGGATGACTACATGTTGGTGCAATGGCAACCCGACGCCCAGGTCAACGCCTTGCAGCCCTGGAACCGGGTCGTGGAACAACGCCTGGCCGCAGTGGTGCAGGTGCAGGCCTATTCGCTGATGCTGGAGATGATCCGCTGCGGCGCCTGCATCGGCCTGCTGCCGCACTACATGAGCAGCTTCGACCGAGGCTTGGTGGCCTTGCCGGGATTGCTGGCCGACAGCATGCAGCGCCAGGTCTGGCTGGCGGTCAATGCCCAGGTCGAGCATGCCGACGCGGTGCAGATGATTGTCGAGCTGATCGTCGGTACGTTCGAGGAGCGGCGGGAGTGGTTTGATTGATACGCCCGCGTGCTCGCCGGATGGGCGAGGGCGTTGCGTCATGAGGCCAACTGCGCCAGTCTTGGTGGCCTCGACCTCTGCGTAGCTGCGACCCACGATGCAAGCCACCCGTTTGACCCTTATCTGCCATGCCGTTACGCCCCTGCAAAAACAGGGGCGTTTTCCCGATGACGAATCGGTGGCCATGGACTGGCAAAACGCGGCGTTATCCCTGGCCGATCGCTACCCGAAACAGCCGCGTCTGTTGTGCGCGCCGGAGGCGCGGGCGCGGCAGACGGCGGCTTTGTACGCGGGGGAAGCGGAAATTGAAGAGGCCCTGCGCGACGGCGATTTCGGGCATTGGAAAGGCGTGGACATCGGTCGCCTCGATAGCGATGAGTTGCATACCTGGCTCACGGATAGCGCCAGTGCGCCCCACGGCGGCGAGTCGGTCGACCAGATGTGCGCGCGGGTGGCGCAGTGGATGAAAACCCTCGAGACCCAACCGGGGCACATCGTGGCCATCACCCACCCCTTTGTGATTCGCGCTGCGTTGCTGTACGTCATGCAGTTCCCGCTCTCGATGTTCTACCGCATCGACGTCGAGCCCCTGTCCGCCACCGAGCTGCGCTTCAACCGCGTATGGCGCCTGCGCCTGGAAACTCACGCCTGAGCGCCCGAACATGGCAAAATCCACGCCCCGCAATGAGAGCACCCCATGAAACGCATCCTGATCATCGGCATTGGCGCCGGCAACCCTGACTACATCACGATGCAGGCCGTGAAAGCGCTGAACCGCACCGACGTGTTTTTCCTGATGGACAAGGGCCAGAGCAAGGACAAGCTGATCGACCTGCGCCGCCAGATCTGCGAAACCTACATCACCGAGCCCGGTTATCGCTTCGTCGAGGCCGATTGCCCTGAGCGCGTGCGCGGCGATATCGACTACACCACTGCGGTGCAAGACCTCAACCGCGACAAGCAGCAGACCTTCGAGCGCATGATCAACGAGGAAATGGCCGACGGTGAAGTGGGCGCTTTCCTGGCCTGGGGCGACCCTGCGCTGTATGACAGCACCATTCGTATCCTGCAGGCGATCCTGGCCAGTGGCCGCTGCGTCTTCGAGTTCGAGGTAATCCCCGGCATCACCAGCGTGCAGGCCCTGGCGGCCCAGCATAAGGTGGCGCTGAACCGTATCGGCAAGTCCATCGAAATCACCACCGGACGCCGCCTGGCGGCGGGGCAGGCGAGTGATGCCGATACCCTGGTGGTGATGCTCGACGCCGAAGATTCCTACCGCAATGTGGCCGACCGGGATCTGGATATTTACTGGGGGGCCTACCTGGGCACGCCGGATGAAATCCTCATCAGCGGCAAGGTCAGCGAGGTGGCCGAACAGATCGAACGGGTGCGCAAGGCCGCGCGCCTGGAGAATGGCTGGATCATGGACACCTATTTATTGCGCAAACCTTGAGGTCACGTCCCATGCTCAAACTGTTTGCCCTGATGCTGACCCTGGTGGCCGGCGCGGCCCAGGCCGATGCCACCTTGCACACTGACTTGCCGTTGTCGTACCTGGAACAGACCCAGGGCGATGCGCGCAACCAGCCGCTGGTGATTTTCCTGCACGGGTTTGGCAGCAATGAGCAAGACCTGTTCGGCATCAAGGACGCGCTGCCCTCCAACTGGACGTACCTGTCGGCCCGCGCGCCGATGGCGGTGGACTCCCAGGGTTATCGCTGGTTTACCAAGACCCCCGGCGACGGTGATTACGACGGGGTGAGCGCCGATTTGCAGAGCAGCGCGAGGTTGATCGAAGACTTCGTGACCCAGGCCACCGCCAAGTACCACACCCGTAGCGACCGGGTGTTCCTGGTGGGGTTCAGCCAGGGCGCGATCATGTCCTACGAAGTGGCGCTGCGTCAGCCGCAATTGGTGCGGGGGATTGCCGCGTTGAGTGGCAGCGTGTTGCCGGTGCTCAAGGCCGAGCTAAAACCGGACCCGCGCCTGGACAAGCTGGCGATTTTTATCGGCCACGGCACCCTCGACCAAGCGCTGCCGTATGCCTCGGCGACGCAGGCGAACGAGGTGCTCGTGGGGTTGGGATTGAAGCCGACGTTTCATACCTATCCAGGCATGACCCACACCATCAGCGAACTGGAAATACGAGACCTCAACACCTGGCTGCAAACCCATCTGAGATAACCCCCCATGCCCATGTGGGAGGGGGCTTGCTCCCGATAACGGTAATTCAGCCAACTCACCCGCTCATCAATGAACCGGGTTATTGGCCGCCGGTAATCTGCTTGACCAGCTCGGCATGCCCCTTCACATCATCGGCCCGCGAGATCGCCTGGATCACCAGCAGGTGATTGCCCGAGCCGCCGAGGAAGGTGGAGTTCAGCGTCTTGCCTCCGCCCTGGGTGGCGGTGCTGTCTACTTGGCGCAGGCCCAGTCCCTTGAACGTCAGTTTTTTCTCGCCCTGTTTTTTGAAGTCGGGCAGGGCGGCGCTCTGGTCCTTGATGAAACCGGCCACGGCGCCATCGAGGAACTGTGCGTCGTTGTCCTTGATCGTGACCCCGTCGTTACGCACGGTTTCGGCGACGATCACCACACTTTTCGTGGTCTGGTTCGCATACATCGTGCCTTGGGTGTCGGCGGTGCCATCTTCAGCCTTGCCTGCTGGCAAGGTGTCGGCGGTGTAGGCCTTGGGCAGACTGAAGGTGAACTTGCCGCCCAAGGTGGAGATGGTTTGCGTGCTCGGCTTGGCGGCGGCGAACACGCTGCCGGCGGCGAGCGCAAGGGCCAACAGGACTGCGGTCTTGGTGAAAGTGGCCATGAAGCGCTCCAGGGATGAACGAAATTGCGGCGTATTCTGTCAGAAAAATCGCAATATCGTTCATCCACGGCATTACACCTTGTCGGACTCTTCCTCAAGTCGATCCATCTCAAACAGCCGTGCCAATTCCGCACGGGCTTCCTGGGCGGTCTGCATGACCTTGGCCGCGTCGTCGTACACCGCGTGTTGGGCGGCGAGCAGTTGTAGGTCGTGGTTCTTGAAGCGGGTGATGCGGGCGTCGGCCTGGGCCTGGCTCAACCCCAGGCCCACCAGGGTGCGGCGGCTCATTTCCAGGCTGGAGTAGAAGGTTTCGCGAACCGGTGAGGCATCCAGGTCCACCAGGCGGTGTACGTGCTGGCGGTTGCGCGCGCGGGCGATGATCTGCATATGCGGGTAGAGGTTGCGCACCAACTCGGCGGTCTTGATGTTGATCTCCGGGTCGTCCATGGCGATGACGAAGAATTCCGCCCGGTCGACCTTGGCCGCGTGGAGGATCTCCGGACGTTGCGGGTCGCCGTAGAACACCGGCATGCCGCCGAAGCTACGGGTCAGTTCGATGGTTTCCACCGAGGTGTCCAGGGCGATGAACGAGATGTTTTGCGCGCGCAGGATCCGCGCCACGATCTGGCCCATACGGCCCATGCCGGCGATCACCACGCGCGGTGCATCGCTCTCGAAGGTGCGGTATTCCTCCGGCACTTCCACGGTTTTGACCTTTGGCTTGAACAGCTTCGGGCACACCAACAGCAGCAGCGGGGTGAGGGCCATGGACAGGGTGATGGTCAGCACCAGCACATCATAGAGATGGGGTTCGAACAGGCCCTGATCGCGGCCGATCTTGAACACTACAAACGCGAACTCACCGCCGGCCGCCAGTACCACGCCCAGGCGCAGGGCGCTTTCGCGATTGAGGTCACTCACCCATCGACCGACCGCGTACAGCAACGGCAGCTTCAAGCCGATCAACAGCAGGGTCAGGCCGATCACGATCAGCGGCGAGCTGAGCAGCAGGCCGAGGTTGGCGCCCATGCCCACGCTGATGAAAAACAGCCCCAGCAACAGGCCCTTGAACGGCTCGATCTGGGATTCCAGTTCGTGGCGGTACTCCGAGTCCGCCAGCAGCAGGCCGGCGAGGAACGCGCCGAGGGCCATGGACACGCCCACCAGCTCCATCAGCCAGGCGGTGCCGATCACCACCAGCAAGGCGGTGGCGGTGGACACTTCGCGCAGGCCGGTCTTGGCGACCACACGAAACACCGGCCGCAACATGTAGCGCCCGCCGATGATCACCACGGCGATGCTGCCGAGGATCTGCAACACATGCTGCAGGCCCTGGGCTTCATTGGTGGGGTGATCGCTGCCGGCCAGCAACGGCACCATGGCAATCAGCGGGATCGCCGCGATGTCCTGGAACAGCAGGATCGCAAACGCCAGGCGCCCGTGGGGCTGGTTCAGCTCCTTGCGCTCGGCCAGGCTTTGCAGGCCAAACGCGGTGGACGACAGCGCCAGGCCCAGGCCCAACACGATGGCACTGTTCCACGACTGGCCAAACAGCCATAGCGCCACCACGCCGATGATCAACCCGGTGAGCAGCACCTGGGCCAGGCCGACGCCAAATACTGCCTTGCGCATCACCCATAAACGTTTGGGCGACAGCTCCAGGCCGATGATGAACAGCAGCAGCACCACGCCCAGCTCGGAGAACTGCGCCACGCTTTGCGGATTACCGATCAGGCCCAATACCGACGGGCCGATGATCACGCCGGCGAACAGATAGCCGAGCACCGCGCCCAATTGCAGGCGCTTGGCCAGGGGCACGGTCAACACCGCGGCGAGCAGGAACACCACGGCTGCTTGTAACAAGTTGCCTTCATGGGGCATTTGCGAACTCCAGAATCTTTAAAGCCAATCAACAGGCGGGTATTAGAGCGCTTTTTACCGGTCGATAATTGTGTTTTTGCAGCGTGGTTCACGCGTGAAGGGCATTGCCTGTTACGGGCTACAGGTTTTTGCGGTGCTGGTGGAAGGATGAGCAAACAATTTTCCGGCGGTGGCAGGTGGCAGATCACGACCTCCGTCAGCTAGGTTTTATGCTCTTGAGTTTATATTCCACGGATGGCATATTTGCATGAATTGGGAAATTGAGTACACGGATGAATTCGGCGCCTGGTGGGAGCAATTGGACGAAAATGAGCAGGTTTCGGTGTCTGCCAGTGTTGATCTCCTGGGCCTTTTCGGGCCGGGCCTGCGCTTTCCCCACACCAGTGACATCAAGGGCGCGCGGCACGGTCAACTGAGGGAACTGCGCATACAGCACGCGGGGCGTCCTTTCCGGGTGCTGTATGCATTTGATCCACGACGATGCGCGTTATTGCTGATCGGTGCTGATAAAACCGGACAGCGCCGATGGTATGAGGAATATGTGCCAGTGGCAGAAAAACTATACGACATACATTTGCAGACATTGCGTAAAGAGGGCCGTACCCATGGCTAAGAAATTCGCTGAACTTCAAGCGCGCATGACACCAAAGGCGCGCGCCGAAGCCGGGCAGTTGCTCCAGCAACACCTGAAGGAAATGCCGCTGCATGAGCTGCGCAAGGCGCAGCAACTGAGCCAGGAGAATCTGGCCAAACGGTTGAATATCAACCAGGCGGCGGTCTCCAAGATGGAGCGGCGCACCGACATGTACATCAGCACGTTGCGCGACTACATCCGTGCAATGGGGGGCGAGCTGGAAATCATCGCGACGTTTCCCGATGGCCAGGTCAAGATCGACAATTTCGCTGTTTGAGGGGTTTGCCCGCGCTCGGCCTGGTTGCCGGGCGTTTTTCTGCCTGGGCGACCTTCGCACCCGCCACGCCGGTCAGGATTCACCTTCCTGTCGCTCACCCTTTGTTACTATCGCCGTCCCTCGTCACTAGGAGTCACCGCCCCATGCAGCACCAGTGGGATGAAATGCACCGCACCCGCAAGCCCACGTTCATACTGTGCGGCGAGCCCCAGGGCGATGTGCTCAATCTCTATGTGCACGGTTATTCGGCGTTCTTTAACCGGCAGCAACTGGGCAACTTCAAGCAACAGTTGGCCGCTATCGAAGGCTCGACCAACCTGATGCTGTTCTGGCCGGCGGGGCACTTCCTGGAAAACCTGTTTGCGCCGTTCAAGGATGTCATCGCGTCGATGCTCGGCGGTGGTGGCCTCGGTGCGGCGACCGTGGGGGTGGGCAAGGCGATCGCCTATTTCCTCGATCACTACAAAAGCGTCGAGGCGCGGGTGGACGAGGTCGCCAAGAGCCTGCTGCCGGAACTGGCCGGCTACCTGCGCGGTGAGTCCCTTGAGGTACGGCGTATCAACCTGATCGGGCACTCCCTGGGCGCGCGGATTCTGGTCAAGAGCTTGCTGGCCAGCCCCGAGACCGCTCGCGAGCTGCCGTTGGACAACCTGCTGTTGATGGGCGGCGCGATCTGTACGTCGAGCCCGTGGGATGAGGTGTCGGCGCCGCTCAAGGGGCGGGTGATCAACTGCCACTCGAGCAAGGACTGGGCCCTGGCCCTGAAGCCGGACACCGAGCGTTGCATCGGCCGGTATGCGATCCCGGTGACGCCGGCGCTCAAGGCCAAGGTCAGCAATGTGCACCTGGCCACCTTCGATCACGCCGCCTATTGGCCGCAGTTGCAGACGGTGGTGCAGTACACCGACCTGTTGCACGAGCGGCGCGGCATGATCCGCGCCGACCAGCGCAGCAGCGAGGTGCGCTTTGCCGAAGACGACGCGGACCTGTTCCCGGCCCTGGTGCAGGCGCGACCCGAGGAGTTGAAGTTCCTTGCCGAATTGATGGCGCAAAAGCGCAGTGCCTCGATTGACGCCACGGTGCGCGAGCCGCTCAAGCTGGCCATCGAGTTGCAGCGCATGGGCGGCGACAGCTTCATGAACCTGGCCCGTGGGCACGGCGTGAGTTATCGCCAGATCGCCGAAGAGGTGGCGCAGCGGCTAGGGATCAAGTTTGACCAGCCCCTTGAAGACGTGGCGCTGGCCGAGCTTGAAACCCAGGTCGCGGAAAAACTCATCGAGCAGTACAAGGACAAGCTCAGTTGCGCCGATCGCCAGGTATTCGATGCTGAACTCAAGGCGGCCGCGCAAAAAGAGCAACGTGTGCTCAGTCGCTTCGATGTCGGCCGATCCGCCACGGCTGCGCTGAGCGGCACCGCGCTGGCGGGGTTGACCGGGTTTGTCCTGCGCCGTGGCGCGGCCACGGCGATTCCGGTGGTCGGCCAGGCGTTGGCCGCCGCAATGCTGTTGGTGACCGGGGTGCGGGCGTTTTCCGGGCCGGCATACTCGATCACTACGCTGGCGGTGTTGGTGGTCGGGCTGATTCGCCAGCGCATGGAACGCGAAGCCCAGAACCAGGAGATGGACCTGGTGGTGCAAGTAGCGCAAGCGTTTGACCTGCCTCGGGACACGGTGATGCGCACGGTCGCGTCCGACTGATAAGCTGCGGGCCTGTCTTGTGTGTTTGCCTGGTATCCCGCGTGAAATTCAGCCTGCCAAAAATTCCTACCGCTCCATTTTGCCCGCCGGAAGTGGCCGGTTCCGTCGTCGTTGATCCCAAGGCGTCGTTCTTCAAACGCATTCTGATGTTCGCCGGCCCCGGCCTGCTGATTTCCATCGGCTACATGGACCCCGGCAACTGGGCCACGGCCATTGAGGCCGGGTCACGCTACGGCTACAGCTTGTTGTTCGTGGTGTTGCTGGCCAGTCTGGCGGGGATGGTGGTGCAGTGCCTGTGCTCGCGGCTGGGCATCGCCACCGGCAAGGACTTGGCGCAACTGTGTCGCGAGCGCTACAGCCTGCGCTCCGCACGTACCCAGTGGGCACTGGCGGAAATCTCCATCATTGCCACTGACCTGGCCGAAGTGCTCGGTTGCGCCCTGGCGTTTCATTTGCTGCTGGGGGTCTCGCTGACCACCGGCATTGTCATCACCGCCTTCGATACCCTGTTGGTGCTGGCCCTGCAAAACCGGGGTTTCCGGCGTCTTGAAGCGATCATGCTGGCGCTGGTGGCAACCATCGGCGTGTGTTTCTTCATCGAACTGGTGCTGATCAAACCTTACTGGCCGGACGTATTCAGCGGCTTCACGCCGTCGCTGTCGGCCATCAGCGATGCCGCACCGCTGTACCTGGCCATCGGCATCCTTGGCGCGACGGTGATGCCCCATAACCTTTACCTGCACAGCTCGATCGTGCAAACCCGGCTGATCGGCAAGGACCTCGCCAGCAAGCAGGACGCGGTCAAGCTGGCCCGTATCGACACCATCGGCTCCCTGGCCCTGGCGCTGCTGGTCAACGCTGCGATCCTGATACTTGCCGCCGCCGCCTTCCACAACACCGGCCACAGCGATGTGGTCGATATCCAGGACGCCTACCACCTGCTCGACCCGCTGGTGGGCGGCGCGTTTGCCAGCATCCTGTTCGGCGTCGCTTTGCTGGCGTCCGGGCAAAGCTCGACCTTCACCGGCACCATCGCCGGACAAGTGATCATGGAGGGCTACCTGGACCTGCGCATTCCCTGTTGGCAACGGCGCCTGATCACCCGCGGGCTGGCGCTGATCCCGGCGTTCATGGGGGTGTGGCTGATGGGCGATGCCGCCATCGGCAAGCTGCTGGTCCTCAGCCAGGTCGTGCTCAGCCTGCAGTTGCCGTTTGCGCTGTACCCGCTGATCCGCATGACCGGCGACAAGCAACTGATGGGGCCATTCGTCAACCGGCTGCATACGCAAGTGTTGGCGTGGTTTCTGTTTGCGCTGATCAGTGGCGCGAATGCGTGGCTGATCGGGCAGTGGGTGTTTTGACCCAAGGCGTGTGATTGCGGGGGCGCTAAACCAGGATCGCCAGGGGGGGAGTGCGCGAGCTGTGGATCGGCCGTCAACAGTTTCATTGGTTCGCTCATGGCCGTCGCCACGATGAGCCGATCGAACGGGGCCTTGTGATGGTGCTCGAGATCCTTTACCGCAATGGCATGTTCCGAGGTGATGGGCCGTTCGACAAATCCGCTTTCCAGGCAGGACTCACGAATTTCATCCAGGTCGACCGTGAATTTCCCCAGGCTGACCTTGATCGCCATCTCCCAGAATGTTGCAGCGCTGATGTAAATATCCGCGGCCTGTTCAATCAGCTTCCGGGCTTTGCTCGATGGCCTGGGGTCGTCCGTCAATCGCGGGATTTTTGGGGTACGTGACTTCCATGGCATTTCTCCAAAAAAAGAGTGCGTCGGAGTCTGCCGCAGCCTGCCGTGCCCGCAAATACTGGCCCGTAACATCAGAACGGCCCTACGTTTTTCAATAAGGAATTTTCCCTCGCCCCGGCGCTGCGTCGCTCATCGATCCCAATACGGCACCTCCCCGAAACACGCCACGAAGTAGTCGATCACCGTGCGCACCTTCAGTGACAACCGGCGGCTGCCCGGCCACAACGCCGCGATCTGCTGCGGTTCGAGCGTGGTCGCCACCTCATAGTCGCTCAGCACCGCCTGCAAGGTGCCCGCGCGCAGGCTTTCGCCGATCAACCAGGACGGGAATACCACGAACCCCAGGCCTTGTTCGGCGGCGTCGGTCAGGGTGTCGGCGTGGTTGCCGGTGATCGGGCCCTTGACGCTGTAGGGTGTCCACTCGCCCTGGCCTTTGCGGAAGAACCAGCGCTGTTGGCCGGTGATGCCCTTGTAGGCCAGGCACTGATGCTGGAGCAGTTCTTCAGGGTGGCGGGGCGTGCCGTGTCGGGCCAGGTAGGCGGGGCTGGCGGCGAGGCGAAAGCGCTGGGGCGCGAAGATACGTGCCTGCATGCTGGAGTCGTTGAGCACGCCGATGCGGAACAGCAGGTCGGTGCCGTCTTGCAGCGGGTCGACGTAGGTGTCGGTCTGCTGGATATCCAATTGCAGCTTCGGGTACCGCCGGCACAACTCGCCCAGCCACGGCGACAGGTGACGCTGGCCGAACACCATCGGCGCGTTGATGCGCACCAGGCCGCTGGGTTCGCTTTCCTGTTCCTGCAGGGCCTGGCCAGCGGCTTCCAGTTGTTCCAGCATCACCCGTGCGTGCCGCCCCAGCAGGCGCCCGGCTTCGGTGGGGCTGACCGCACGGGTGTGGCGATAGAGCAATTGCTGGCCGAGGGCCTGTTCCATCAGCTGGATTTGTCGCGAGATCGAGGAGGGCGCCAGGCCTTCACGACGCGCCACTTCGGAGAAACTGCCCAGGTCCAGCACGGCGACGAACAGGCGCAGCGCCTTGAAGCTCAATTCATTCAAACCCTGCATGCGGTCTCCAGGCTGTGCGTAATGCGCAAAAGTGTTGTCCGCATGCTCCCATTTATCGCACAGCGCGGCCACCGGATAATGCGCGCCATTCAATCCTTTATTGACGCGCAGGTGATGTATGCAGGCCAGTTCTATCGCGGGTGTAGCCCAGGCTACGCCGAAAAAAAACCTGCTCCGGCTGCTGTTGTTGCCGCTGGTGATCCTGGCCGGCATGGGCCTGTCGGTGGAGGCCGGTCTGCTCGGGCCGCTGGGTGTGCAGGTGGGGCATTTATGGGCGACGTTGAGCATCTTTGGCGTCGGTACGGCGATTCTGGTTCTGCTGCTGCTGTTCAGCGGCCCGCAAAAAGGCCCGGCGCTGACCGACCTGCCGCGCTGGCAGTTGATCGGTGGGTTCCTGGGGCCGATGTACGTGGTGGTGCTGACCTTGGCCACGCCGCATATCGGCATTGCCATGACGATGATCGCGATCTTGTCCGGGCAGGTGGGCAAGAGCGTGCTGATCGACCATTTCGGCTGGTTCGGCACGGCGCGCAAACGCGTGAATGGCGAGCGCTGGATTGCACTGGCGTTGATTGTGGCGGCACTTGTTCTGATTGCGCGGGGTTAAGACGATGAATGTGATGATGTTGTTGGGTTTAGTGATCGCCGCAGGTGCGGTCTTGAGTGTGCAGGCAGCCATCAACGGGCGTTTGGGCCAGACGGTGGGCGTATTGCGCAGCAGCTTGCTGACCTTTGCGGTGGGCGCGCTCGTCACGGCATTGCTGATTTTCTTCTTTGAACCGGCCCAGGCCGTGAGCCTGCTGGACGTGCCCAAATGGCAGTTGACCGGCGCCTTGTTCGGCGTGGTGTACATGCTGGTGATGGTTGGCGCGGTGCCGGTGGTCGGTACGGCGGTCGCCACCGTGGCGGTGATCGTCGGGCAATTGGGCATGGGCATGCTGATCGACAACTTCGGCTGGCTGGGCAACCCGGCGATCGAACTGTCGGGCAGCCGTATCGTGGCGATGGCCTGTCTGGCCCTGGCGCTGGTGTTCATGTACCGCAGCAATACACGCGCCGACTGACGGTTTGAACCTCGGCCAGTGATCGCTGCGGCTGCTGAAAAATCACTCGGATTGTCGCGCCGCGCTGATTACCATGGCGACCCGTCCTTGACTGATGTACACCCCCATGGCCCTGGCTGCGCCCCCCGACCTCAGTGATCACGCCGTCCCCGTGCAACCCTTGGCGCGCACGTACCCGCGCGGTTGGTATGTCGAACCCCACAGCCACGACTGGGGCCAATTGCTCTACGCCATGAGCGGGGTCATGTGGGTCGAAACGCCCCGGGAAGCCCTGGTGGTGCCACCCCAACGGGCCGTGTGGCTGCCGCCGGGGGTGGAACATGGGATTCGTGTGGTGTCGGATTTGCAGATGCGCAACATCTACCTGCGCCCGGCCTTGGCCGCGACCTTGGACAGCCAGGTGCAAGTGATCGACGTCGGTGGGTTGCTGCGCGAGCTGATCGTCACGCTGGTGGAGCAGGGCGACGGCGCTGACGCGGGGTATTACGACGCGGTGGTCGGCCTGGCGTTGCTGGAGTTGCAACGGGCGCGCCGCTCGCAGATCCGCATCGCCATGCCGGTGGACGCCGACCGCCGACTGACCAGCGCGTGCCAGGCGGTCATGGCCGCGCCGTCCCTGGCGATTCCTTTCGAGCAACATGCCGAAGCTGCGGGGGCCAGCGTGCGCACCCTGGCGCGGCTGTTCCAGAACAACCTGGGCATGGGTTTCGCCGAATGGCGCCGGCAGGTGCAATTGGCCACGGCGGTGGCGGCGTTGATCCAGGGCCAGTCCGTCAGCGGTATTGCCCGCGCCCTCGGGTATTCGCCCAGCAGCTTCAGCGATATGTTCCGCCGTGAGCTGGGCGTGGCGCCCTCGCAATACAGCGGTTGAGGGGTTGGCCGAAATCCTGAAGCACTTGGCCGATGCCGTGGGAAGGGGCTCTCTACACTTGGCCCATCGACCCATCAGGTGCCCACTCCCATGAATTATCTGATTTCCCTGGCTATCGGTCTGTTTGTCGGCGTGATCTACGGCGCCTTGGACTTCCGCTCGCCCGCCCCGCCGGCCATCGCCCTGGTCGGCCTGATGGGCATGCTGCTCGGCGAAAAGCTCTGGCCCATGGGGCGGCAGCTGGTCAGTGGTTGGTTGTCCTGATCCCTTATTTCCCTCCGATGGATATTGGCTATGAAAGCACTGCAATTTTCCGCCACCGGCGATCTCGCCGCCCTGAGCTTCGTCGACGTCGCCACCCCGGTGCCGGCCGCCGGTGAGGTGCTGGTACAGATCAAGGCAGCGGGTTTGAACCCCAGCGACGTGAAGAACGTCCTCGGCCGTTTTCCCTACACCACCTTGCCGCGCATTCCCGGCCGCGACTTCGCCGGCGTCGTCGTGGAGGGCCCGCAGGCGTTGGTGGGCCAGGCCGTCTGGGGCACCGGTCGCGACCTGGGCTTTTTCGCCGACGGTTCCCACGCCCAGTACCTCAGCGTGTCGGCCAAGGGCGTAGCGCCTAAACCGGCTCTGCTGAGTTTCGCCCAGGCCGCCAGCCTCGGCGTGCCGTACACCACCGCCTGGGACGCGCTGGAGCGCAGCGGTGTGGGGCAAGGCACGCGGTTGCTGGTGATTGGCGCCAATGGTGCGGTCGGCAGCGCGGCCTTGGCCTTGGCGAAAATCCGCGGCGCCCAGGTGTTGGCGGCGGTGCGCAGGGCTGATCAGGTTGAAGTGTTGCGGGCTCAGGGTATCGACGCGATAGCCCTGGGCACGCCGCAAGAGCTGGGGGCGCAGGTCAATGCCGTGTTCAAGGGCGGCGCCGACGTGATCTTCGACACCACCGGCTTCTGGCTGCCGGCGGCGGTGGCAGGCCTGGCGCCGTTCGGTCGCATCGCAATCATCGCCGCCCCGGCGGACGGCCACGTCCAACTGCCGGCCCTGGCCCTGTACCGCAAGGGCGGTTCGGTGGTGGGGATCAACTCGTTGCTCTACAACTGCGAGCAATGCGCGGTGATGCTGGAACAGTTCGGACGCTTCTTCGATGAGGGCTCGCTGCCGCTGCCCACCGGCCTGCGCGAAGTGGCGCTGGCCGAGGGCTTGCAGTGTTATGAAGAGGTGAATCAAGGCACTGCGGACAAGATCATCTTCCTGCCTTGATCCCCGCGATCAGCATCAGCTTCTCCTTCGTCGCCCTGGACCAGTCCTCCTGAGGCGACGAGGGAATTTTGGCGGAGTGGCACTCTTCAATGGCACAGGCCAACTAACTTACTGTTTTCAATGTGCTTGTTATTGCAACTTTATTTGCTGGATAGCGACCGCGAATTAGCAAGTTATTTCTTCTGGACTTTAGTCGAATGCAACAGTGTTTTCGGCACCGAGCGCCCTAAAACAAGGGTCTGCGATTCTTTGAATACTTTCGTTGATGTGGGCTGCATAAAACGTATGGAAAGCGCTTGTTGGATAAGCTATCGTTTTTTGCAGTCACTTTGCCATTATTCAAAAAACAGCGGGTGCCATTCGCGGGAGCATTAACTTGAATGAAAGCCCTTCTCAAATAGGACTGCGTCAGTGGATCTGGCGTGGGTTTATGCAAAGTGCATTAATCCCGTTGGTGCTGGTAGAGACAATACTGATAGCTTGCTACTTACTGACCAATCAAGCCATTCGCGAATCCCAAGTCGATTATCTGGAACGCAGTGCCGTTGACAGCCTGGCAGCAACCGCCGAGCAGAACAGCCGGATCATTCGGGATCAGTTAACCCATATTGCCGGTGTCACCCAACTGTTCGCTGACATGACCGCCCATGCACTTCTCGGCGCGGCGGCTTCCTCCGACGAAACATTGCGTTCTACCCCCGAAGGCGCGCTTTTTAGTGAAAAAGACACCGGCGGGGCGGCCTCTTTTTATTCTTCGATCACCCCCGCCGATAAACGCGACCTGGTTAAAGTCGGGAAGTTATCAACCCTCGATCCCTTGATGCGTGGGCTCAAAGAGCGTGAGCCGATGATCGCCAGTGTTTATTTCAACAGTTGGGACAGCTACAACCGGATTTACCCGTGGATTCAGACCAACGCGCAGTATCCGTCGAATATAGCGATACCCAGTTATAACTTTTATTACCTGGCCGATGCCGAGCATAACCCCACGCGCGGGGTGCGCTGGACCGATGTTTATCTTGATCCGGCGGGGCATGGCTGGATGATGTCGGCTATCGCACCCGTTTATCGCCAGGACTTTCTCGAAGGTGTGGTGGGGGTGGATATCACCGTCGGTGACCTGCTGAAAGATATCTCCACGCTCAAGGTGCCTTGGGGCGGTTATCTGATTCTGGTCAGTGATGATATGAAAATCATGGTGTTATCGCCCGAAGCCGAACACGATTTCGACGTGCACGCGTTGAGCCTTCCCGCCACCTCGAACCTGTCGAGCGGCGGCGAGGTCAAGGCCGAAGGGCTGGACCTCAAGAAGGCACGTGACACCCGCGAGTTGGCCGCGGCGCTCGCACAGCACCCTCGCGGCAGCAGCGAAATCGTCCTCAGGGGGCGAACCCATCTGATTTCCTGGGCCGAGGTGCAACCTGCGGGCTGGCGACTGTTGGCTGTCGCTGATGAGGAAGACGTCATGGCGGCCACGAACAGTTTGGCCAGCCATTACCGCAATATCGGCTATCTGATGATTGCCGGCCTGGTGATGTTTTACCTGGCCTTTTTCACCTACATGTGGGTGCGGGCACGCAAATTGAGCCATAGCCTGCGGCGGCCCATCCGCGATATCGGTGCGATGCTGGGGGAGATCGGTAATGGCCAGTGGTTCCCCGTGCGCGCCCGATCCACTATCCACGAGCTGGATGAAATGGCGGGCAGTGTGCTCGCCATGGGCGCTCAACTGTCGTTCAGTGAGATACGCCGCAACAACGCTCAGAGCCGTTTGAACCTGGTGGTTGAAAGTGTGACGGCCGGGCTTTGGGAGTACCGCCTCGATACGGACTGCCTGTCGTTGAGCGAAGAGTTCTGCAAGCGTTTTGGCGTACCGGCCACCCTGCTGGAGCGTCCACGCTTTTATGAGCATGTCGACAGGGAGGATGTTTCGGCACTGGACCTGGCCCTGGAGGCGCTGCGATCCGGCAGCGCGTCGGTTATCGATTTGGAGCTACGGTTATTGCGGCCCGACGGCTCCTCTATCTGGTTTCTGTGTCGAGGGCGCTTGATCGATGCCCCCGACCAAAAGGTGAGCCTGGCTGCCGGTACCTTTGTCGATATCGACACGCTCAAACAGGTCGAAGAGGATTTACGCCGGCGCACCCTGGAGGCGCAAGGCGTCAGCAAGGCCAAGTCGCGCTTCATCTCCAGCATGAGCCACGAATTGCGCACACCGCTGAACTCCATTCACGGGTTTGCCCAACTGCTGCGTTTGCAAACGACCGATGATCAGGAGGACGCCAAGTCCCTGGATGAAATCCTCGCGGCCAGCCAGCACCTGGCCCATTTGGTCGATGACTTGCTGGACTGGTCGAGTTTGCAGGCCGAGACCCCGCGCTTGCAGATGCGTGTCCTGGAGGTCAACGGGCTGATGCGCGAAT
Source organism: Pseudomonas extremaustralis (assembly GCF_900102035.1). NCBI lineage: Bacteria > Pseudomonadati > Pseudomonadota > Gammaproteobacteria > Pseudomonadales > Pseudomonadaceae > Pseudomonas > Pseudomonas extremaustralis. The sequence goes on along the minus strand of NZ_LT629689.1, from coordinate 2,205,264 downwards.
GTGCCGAAATGGTCCGTTCCCAAGCCGAAGCGGCGGGCCTGGATCTTCAATTGCAGATCACTTCGCCGGCCCTGAGCGTGCTGGCCGACGCTCGACGCCTGCGCCAGATTCTGTTGAATCTGCTGTCCAACGCCATCAAGTACAACCGTCCCCACGGCAGGCTGCTCATGGGCGCGGTACTGGGGGGCGAGGGGCGCGTCGAACTGTTTGTCGAGGACGGCGGGGCGGGTATATCCGCCGAGTTGCAGGGCGCCTTGTTCGAGCCGTTCCAGCGGCTGGGCCAGGAGAACACCGCCATCCAGGGCACCGGTATCGGTCTTGCCTTGTGCCGCGAGCTTGCGACGTTGATGAACGGCAGCATGGGCCTGGTCAGTGAGTCGGGGGTCGGCAGCCGCTTCTGGGTCGATCTCCCCGAAGGCAATTCCGCGCCAGCCGTTCGCAAGCGCTTGTTATCCCTGTGCTTCGTGGGCAATGACGAAGCCACCCTGCGCTGCCTCGAACACAGCTTGGCGGGCCTGGTGCAACTGAGTCACGGGCTGCTTTCGCACTGCCTGGCGCAGCTACAGAGCGACACCGCCCCGGACATCATGTTGATTGATTGCGATGCCCTGGGCGATGACTTGGTCGATGCGTTATACGCGCTACGGCGCGTGGCGGGAGGCGATCAGATCCCGCTGATTCTGCTGTGCACGTCCCCCAGGATGATCGCGACGCTGGGGTGCGAGTTTCAAGCGGTGCTCAAGCAACCGTTGGAGCCCAATGAGCTGCGCGAACTGATTCACGCGATGTTGCAAGTGGAGAAGCCGAATGTTTAGAGATATTCCCGCTGATGTCAGGATTGTGATCATCGACGATGTCGCCGCCAATCTGCGCTTGCTCGAGTCAAGCCTGAAAGCCTTCGGGTTGCGCGAGGTCAAGAGTTTTGCCGACTCAGCCACCGGCCTGGCCTGGCTGAAAGAACAGCCATGGGATTTGCTGCTGTTGGATCTGGATATGCCTGCACCCGATGGTTTTGAGATTTTGCGCCAGCTCAGCGGACGCGATCGCTCGCGCTCGCCGGTGATCATCCTGACGGCATTGAGCGAGCCGCAGAGTCGTCGCCTGGGCCTGGAACTGGGCGCCAATGACTACCTGACCAAACCCCTGGATTTGCCCGAGCTGATCCTCAGGATGCGCAATGCCCTGCGCCTGTCCCATGCGACCGGGCAACTGCAGGACCTGAACAAAGAGCTTGAACAACGGGTGCTTGAGCGCACCCTTCAGTTGCAAGACAGTTTTTGCGCCATGATCAGGGCCCTGAGTCGCGCCGCCTGCTATCGCGATGACGAAACCGGCGACCATGTGCTGCGTATCGGCAAGACCGCCTGCCTGATGGCGGAGGCGATCGGTATGCCCCAGCAATGGTGTGACCTGATTCTCATGGCGGCCCCCATGCATGACTTGGGAAAAATCGGCATTCCTGATCGCATTCTGCTCAAAGAAGGCACATTAACGCCCGAGGAGCGCCAACAAATGATGGAGCACCCGAGCATAGGGCACGCCATCCTGAAGGACGAACACTCCACCGACCTCACCGATATGGCGGCGGAAATTGCTTATAACCATCATGAAAAGTGGGAGGGCGGCGGCTATCCCAGAGGCTTGTCGGGCGAGGCGATTCCACTCTCTGCGCGGATCGTCGCGTTGTGCGATGTCTATGATGCATTGCGCATGGATCGCCCTTACAAAAGTGCCTGGAGCCCCGAGCGTGCGCAGGCTTATATCCTGGAGCAGTCGGGCCGGCATTTCGATCCGACGCTGGTCACCATCATGAGCCGTTGTTTTGCCGCGATAGAGCGACTTATCGAAGAAGATGCCGCTCATCGTGCCGCGCGGGCTCGCGATAATCTTCGCGCAGACCCGGCGGCCTGAGTCGCGTATGGCAAAAAAGGAGGGGGCGCCGAAGTTATAACGCCTGAATAATATGTGGCGTGAAAAAAGTGTGAAAAAACAGTGCGGGGAATGTAAGTAATTCCCAAAGTTCTGATGAAATTATTTATCAATAAAATTAGTGTGGTTATTCGCCTTCGACTAACTAATTTAAGACTAAGGAAGTATCCGTTCACTGCTTTTAGTGTTGACGGCGTTTTTTGTGTGTGCAAACATTTCTTCAGGTTAAACATCCGAAATGCAGTGTGTCACGTGCCGAACGATTGTTTGATTTTCCTATAATTAAAGTTTTATACAGTCGAGCAAGGGCAATTGTTATTGTCTGGTGCGTGAGGTCTTGCAGTGAGAAATAATCTTCCGGTCTCGCAAAAGGAACTGGTGTTTTCCGACAGTCAGCGTTTGATTTCCGCCACCGACAGGCAGGGCAATATCACTTATTGCAATGATGAGTTTGTGGCGATCAGCGGTTTCAGTCGTGAACAGTTGATTGGGCAGCCGCATAATATCGTCCGTCATCCCGATATGCCCGAAGCGGTATTTGCGCATATGTGGTCCTATCTCAAGGACGGTAAAAGTTGGATGGGCATCGTGAAGAATCGATGCAGCAACGGCGATTTCTACTGGGTCGATGCCTATGTCACGCCCATTTTCGTGCAGGGACAGCTCACCGGCTACGAGTCGGTGCGGGTCAAGCCAGATCGGCGGCAAGTCGAGCGGGCGTCGGCGCTTTACGCGGGGATGCGCGGAGAAAACGCCACCGGGACGTTCAAGCGCCGCCTGATGTCGGCGGCACGCTTTTTGTTCGCGCCGGGCGCGATTGCAATCGCCTGCGTCGCCGCGTTCCAGTGGGCGGGGCCCGGCATAAGTGCGCTGGTCGCCGTGGCCGGGCTCTTTGCGCTGCAAGGGATTGGCGTTGTCCAGTCGCGCAATACGCTCAAGCGTGTCGTCGCGGTGGCGCAAGGGTGTTTCGACAGCGAATTGATCGCCCGCACCTATTCCGACGAGACCGGGCAGGCCGCTCAGTTGCAAATGGTGCTGATCAGTGAAAACGCGAAGATCAGGACCGCCCTGAGCCGCCTGGGTGACTACGCCCATCAGGCCGCGACGTTGGCCAGCCAGAGTCAGTCTCTCTCCAAGCAATCGGAGTTGGCGCTCGGCCAGCAGCGCGACGAAGCCGATATGGCCGCCACGGCGATGAATCAGATGGCGGCGTCCATTTCCGAAGTGGCGGTGCACATCAGTGATACCGCCACCGCCGCTGACGAGGTCAACACCTTGACCCATACCGGCTCCCAGGAAGCCCAGAAAACCCGCCAGGTGATCGAAAAACTCGCTGATACCGTCGAGGCCATCAGTCGTTCGGTGGTGGGGTTGGCCGAGGAAACCCAGTCGATCCAACAGGCGGCGAACATCATCCGGTCCATCGCCGACCAGACCAACCTGCTGGCCTTGAACGCCGCCATCGAAGCCGCCCGTGCCGGCGAGCAGGGGCGCGGTTTTGCCGTGGTTGCCGACGAGGTGCGTGCCCTGGCGTCCAAGACGCAAGAGTCGACCATGAGCATTCAGCGGATCATCCTGACGCTGCAGGAAGTGGCGAACCAGGCGGTGGACGTCGCCAAACAGGGCAGCGTGGAAGCGCTGTCCGGGGTGGCTCAGGTGATCAGCACCCAAGACGCCTTGGACGGGATCAATGGCGCGGTGGAGCGCATTCATCAAATGGCGCAACAAATGGCGACCGCGTCGGAAGAACAAGCCAGCGTGGCGGAAGAGATCTCCCAACAGATCACCCGGATCGCCCAGGTCTCCGATCAGAACGCCGATATCGCGCAGCACTCCTCGAATGTGGGAGACGAGTTGCAAGAGACCGCCCATGCACTCAACACCTTGGTGACGCGTTTCAACAGTTAGGCCCTATTGCGCCTTCCCTGGCTTGCGCAGCGTCAATCAGATCGCGGCCAGGGCGACTGACGTAGCCGCCGTGCGGGTTTCGACGCCCAGCTTCACATACACATGCTCCAGGTGCTTGTTCACCGTCCTTGGGCTCAACCCGAGGATGTCGCCGATGTCCCGATTGGTTTTCCCGCAGGCCACCCAACGCAACACTTCCACCTCGCGTTCGGTCAATTGGAACCGGGCCGACAGCAGCCGGTGCGCCGATTCATCCTCCAGCGTCAAGGCACTCGGCTGGATGGCCGCCCGCGCCGACATCAGAATGCGCGAGGTGCGCAGATGGGCCGCGACCCGCGCCAGCACTTCATCGGTCTGGATCGGCTTGGTCACATAGTCGCTGCCGCCCACCTCAAAGCCCTGCACCACATGCTTGCTGTCGGTCAGCCCGGTCATGAACACCACCGGGATGTCCGCGCTGGCCGGCATCGCCTTGAGCCGGCGACAGGTTTCGAAACCGTCCAGGCCGGGCATCATCGCGTCCAGCAGGATCAGGTCCGGGCGCCGGCGCTGCACGCGGTTCAGCGCGCTGAGACCGTCGAGGGCCACTAGCACCATGTAGCCGGCGTCGTCGAGGGCGTCGGAGAGCATGGCCAGGTTGTCCGGGGTGTCGTCGACGATCAGCACGACGCCAGGTTCAGTGCTGTGGGTGAGTGCATTCATCTTCGGCCTCCTTGAGGGTTCGGTTCAGTTCATCCAGGCGGAAACCCTTGAGCAGCCCGCGCACCTTGCTGATGAAAGGTTCGGTGTCGGGTCGGTATTCAAGGATCGTGTCGAGTTTTTCGTGCAGCCCGCGCACATAGCCGATGGCGCTGAGTTCGGCGAGCGCGGCGAGGTCTTCGGGGCTCGGCAGCACGCCCGGTGGCGGCGGCGCGACGAAGGTCTTGGTGCGGCGCAGCCACTGCAGGCCCAGGTGCTGTTGCAGGCGGCCGAGCAGTTCCGGGGTGCGCACCGGCTTGGCCAGGTAGTCGTTGCAGGCTGCGGCGATGCTGCGTTCGCGGTCGTCGGTGAAGGCGTTGGCCGAGATCACAATGATCGGCGCGGTGGACAGCGCATTGCGGCGGATCAGCCGGCTGGTTTCGTAACCGTCCAGGGTCGGCATCGACAGGTCCATCAGGATCAGGTCCGGCGCCAGCAGCGCCACCTGGCGGATCGCATCCTGGCCATTGCTGGCCTGGACCACTTCAAAACCCAATGGCGTGAGCATGCCGCTGAGCACCTTGCGGTGGTCAACATGGTCGTCCACCACCAGGATGCGTCGGCGCTCGCCGTGGTAGCCGATGATGTCGTGCTCCACATGCACCACCGCCTGGGGTGCACGTACTTGTGACAGGAACAGCCGTACCTGGAAGCAGGTGCCCTTGTCCAGTTCGCTGGTGACGCGCAACTCACCGCCCATCAGCGAGGTGAGCATGCGCGTGATGGTCAGCCCCAGGCCCACGCCCTTGTCCTGGCGCATCAGGTCGCCGCGTTCGAACGGCTGGAAGATCCGCTCCAGTTGCCCCGGATCAATGCCGATACCGGTGTCGATGATTTCGAAGTTGGCGGTTTCGCGCATGTAGCTGACCCGCAGGCACACCTCGCCGCTGTCGGTGAAGTTCACTGCGTTGCCCAGCAGGTTGATCAGGATCTGGCGCACGCGTTTCTCATCGCCGCGCACCACCGCCGGGATCTTGCCCACGCAGTCCAGGCGAAAGCGCAGGCCCTTGTCCTGGGCTTGCGGGGTGAACATCTGTTCCAAGTCGCGGATCAATTCGGGGAAGGGGATTTCGGTGAGTTCCAGGCGCAGCTTGCCGGCCTCGATCTTGGCCACGTCGAGCAGGCCGTCGATCAGCGACAGCAGGTGCGAGCCGCTGCGCAGGATGGTCGCCAGCGCGTCCTGATGCTGTTCGGGCATGGCGCTGTCGCGCTGCAGAATCTGGGTGAAACCGAGGATGCTGTTCAGCGGCGTGCGCAGTTCGTGGGACAGCCCGGTGACGTAGCGGCTCTTGGCGGCATTCGCCGCTTCCGAAGCCTCCTTGGCTTGTTGCAGGGCCTGGTCGGTGAGGCTGTGGGCGTCGATCTCCTGCATCAACAGCAGGGTCTGGCGGTCGGATTCTTCCTGGGCGACGCGCCGGCTTTCGCGGGTCAGCACCACCCACCAGGCGAGCACGGCGGCCAGCACCGAGAGGGTCAGGAAGGCTTTGAAGAACGCCTGGTACAACGTCTCGGAATGGGGCAAGCCCTGGGCCGCCTGTACGTAGATCAAGGCCAGGGCGCCAGCGAGCAGCAGCACCAACACCAACAGCAGCCCCAGGTAATGGGCCAGGCGCGTATGCAGGCGTGGCATCAGGGTGTTGGGCAGCAACCAGCGCAACGCACCTTCGAACTGGCTGACCAGGCGGGCGTGAGGTTTGCAACGGTCGCCGCAGCGCGCATCCAGCGAACAGCACAGCGAACAGATCGGCGTGCTGTAGGCCGGGCAGAACGCCATGTCGGCGGTCTCGAACGGGTTGCTGCACAGCCCGCACACCGCGTGGGTGGCGGGCGCCACCGGGTGAATCAACTGGGCGTCGCTGGTGCGCGCGATGTAGTACTTGCCCTTGGTCAGCCAGGCCAGCAGCGGCGCCATGATCAAGGCCGTGCCCAGCGCCACGAAGGGCGGCGCCGCCTGGGCCAGGGCGCCGAACAGGCCGAAGTGGGCGAGGATCGACAGCAACGAGGCAATCAACATCGAGCCGACGCCCACCGGGTTGATGTCGTAGAGGTGCGCGCGCTTGAATTCGATGTGTGCCGGCGACAGGCCCAAGGGCTTGTTGATCACCAGGTCCGCCACCAGCGTGCCGATCCAGGCGATGGCGATATTGGCGTAGAGGCCCAGCACCTGGTCGATCACATCGAACACCCCCAGCTCCATCAGCATCAGCGCAATCGCCACGTTGAACACCAGCCACACCACGCGCCCAGGGTGGCTGTGGGTGACGCGGGCGAAGAAGTTCGACCAGGCCAGGGAGCCGGCGTAGGCGTTGGTCAGGTTGATCTTCATCTGCGAGATGAACACGAACAGCACCATGGCGCCGAGCGCCCATTCCGGCGAACTGAACACATAGCGGAAGGCGACCAGGTACATCTGCGTCGGCTCGGCGGCGCGCTCCATGGGGATTTCATGTTGCAGGGCCAGGAACGCCAGGAACGCGCCGGCGAACATCTTCAAGGCGCCGGGGATGATCCAGCCGGGGCCGGCGCAGAGCAGGGCGGCCCACCAGCGCTTGCGATTGGCAGCGGTCTTTTCCGGCAGGAAGCGCAGGTAGTCCACTTGCTCACCGATCTGCGTCACCAGCGACAGCGCCACGGTGCAGGCGGCGCAGAACGCCAGCAGGTTGAAGCCACCGCCATCGCCGCTGCGCCCGACAAAACTGGTCCAGTCGCTGAAGGCGTCGGGGTTTTTCCACCACACGAAGCCGTAGGGCAATACCAGCAAGAACAGCCACAGCGGTTGAGTCCACAGTTGCAGGCGGCTGATCAGGGTCACGCCATAGGCCACCAGCGGGATCACCAGCAGCGAGCAGATCACATAGGCGAAGGCCAGCGGGATATGGAAATACAGCTCCAGCGCCAGGGCCATGATCGCCGCTTCCAGGGCGAAGAACAGAAAGGTGAAGCTGGCGTAGATCAGCGAAGTGATGGTGGAGCCGATATAACCGAAGCCGGCGCCGCGAGTCAGCAGGTCCATGTCCACGCCATAGCGCGCGGCGTAATAGCTGATGGGCAGGCCGGTGAGGAAGATCACCAGGCTGATAGTGAGGATCGCCCAGAAGGTGTTGGTGAAGCCGTAACTGAGGGCCAATACCCCGCCGATGGCCTCCAGCGCCAGGAATGACACCGCGCCCAGGGCGGTGTTGGCGATACGCAGCTCCGACCATTTGCGAAACGACTTGGGGGTGTAGCGCAGGGCGTAGTCTTCCATGGTCTCGTCGGCGACCCAGGAGTTGTAGTCGCGGCGGATCTTGACGATGCGCTGGGTGCCGGGTGGGGATTGCACGGTGGGGAGGCTCCGCAGAGTGGACGAAGGGAGTGAGCAAGTTCCATGCCCTCAAATGCGCTGGGCGGCGAATGTGGGAGCAAGCCCCCTTCCACATTGGTCAGTGGCGGCTGGGCGAGCGCGATCCTGCCCTGCATTGGTGCGCAGCGGCATACGTCAAATGACGTATGCCGTTACGTCAGGCTGCGTATACCCGCGCTGACCCGCTGCCGCCATGCTGGACCCCTCATTGCAGAGGAGTCGCCCCATGGCACAACGATTGATCCGCTCCAAACCGCTGTTGGCCCTGTCATTACTGGCGGCCGCACTGTTCAGCCAGGGCGTGCTGGCCGATAACGAAGGCCTCGCCGTCACCCCGACCGAAGTCACCGTCGGCCAGTTGCACTCGGCCACCGGCACCATGGCCATTTCCGAGACCGGTTCGATCCAGGCCGAACGCCTGGCTATCGAGCAGATCAACGCCTCGGGCGGGATTCTGGGACGGCAGATCAAGGTGATCCAGGAAGACGGCGCGTCCGACTGGCCGACCTTCGCCGAAAAGGCCAAGAAACTGCTGGTCAACGACAAGGTCGCCGCCGTGTTCGGCTGCTGGACCTCGGCGTCGCGTAAAGCCGTGCTGCCGATCTTCGAGAAAGAAAACGGCCTGCTCTACTACCCGACCTTCTACGAAGGCCTGGAACAGTCGAAAAACGTGATCTACACCGGCCAGGAAGCGACCCAGCAAATCCTCGCCAGCCTCGACTGGATCGCCAAGACCAAGGGCGCGAAAACCTTCTACCTGGTCGGCTCCGACTACATCTGGCCGCGCACCTCGATGAAGATCGCGCGCAAGCACATCGAGAACGTGCTGCACGGCACCGTGGTGGGCGAAGACTACTACCCGCTGGGCAACACCCAGTTCGGTTCGCTGATCAACAAGGTCAAGCTGAAAAAGCCTGACGTGGTGTTCGCCGCCGTGGTGGGTGGCTCCAACGTGGCGTTCTACAAACAACTCAACGCGGCGGGCGTGAACGCCTCCAAGCAGACCCTGCTGACCCTGTCGGTGACCGAAGACGAATTGCTCGGCATCGGCGGCGAAAACATGGCCGGCTTCTATGCCTCGATGAAGTACTTCCAGAGCCTGGACAACCCCAACAACAAAGCCTTCGTCGAAGCCTTCAAGGCCAAGTACGGCAAGGATGCGGTGATCGGCGACGTGACCCAGGCCGCCTACCTCGGCCCATGGCTATGGAAAGCGGCAGTGGAGAAGGCCGGCAGTTTCGACGTGGACAAAGTCGTCGCCGCATCCCCTGGCATCGAGCTGAAAACCGCGCCGGAAGGCTACGTGAAGATCCACGAGAACCATCACCTGTGGAGCAAGTCGCGCATCGGTGAAGTGCAGCCGAACGGCCAGTTCAAGGTGATCTACGAGTCGGATCTGATCGAGCCAAATCCGTTTCCAAAGGGTTACCAATAACCTTCAAGCACACCGATTCAAATGTGGGAGGGGGCTTGCCCCCGATGGCGGAGTGTCAGTCGACATCTCTATAACTGAGCCACCGCTATCGGGGGCAAGCCCCCTCCCACATAGAGCAAAAGCACATCGCATTCCAACTATCACCTCCCGCTCTCAGGAGACCATCATCATGGAATGGCTATCGGAATTTGGGGCCATCGCGGCAATGCAGGGGTTCAACGGCTTGTCCGTGTTCTGCGTGCTGCTGCTGATGGCATTGGGGTTGGCGATCATCTTCGGCCAGATGGGGGTGATCAACATGGCCCACGGTGAGTTCCTGACCATCGGCGCCTACACCACCTACGTGTGTTCCAGCCTCACCGCGCACTTTGCGCCAAGCTTCCAACCCTATTACTTCTTCTTCGCCATCGCCCTGTCATTCCTCGTTGCCGGCGCCGTCGGCTGGCTGGTGGAGTGGGCGATGATCAGCCGCTTGTACAAGCGCCCGCTGGACACCTTGCTCGCCACCTGGGGCCTGTCCCTGGTGATGCAGCAAACCTTCCGCTCGGTGTTCGGTGCCCGTGAAGTCAGCGCCGAACCGCCAGCCTGGCTGATGGGCTCGGTGAACTTCACCGATGCCATCGAGATCCCGCGCAACGGCCTGTTCATGATGGCCCTGACCGTGCTGCTGACGGCGGCGATCTTCCTGATGCTCTACCGCTCGCGCTGGGGCCTGCAGGTGCGTGCCACCGTGCAGAACCGCTTGATGAGCCGCGCGGTGGGCATCAATACGCGCAAGGTCGACCGCATGACCTTCGCCCTCGGCTGCGGCGTGGCCGGCGTGGCGGGCGCGGCGTTCACCACCATCGGCTCCACCGGGCCGACGGCGGGCTCGCAGTACATCGTCGACACCTTTTTGGTCGTGGTGTTCGGCGGCGCGCAAAGCCTGTTCGGCACCATCGCCTCGGCGTTCGTGATCGCCCAGACCCAATCGCTGTCGGAGTTTTTCCTCAGTGGCTCGATGGCCAAGGTGCTGACCTTGTCCTCGGTGATCCTGATCCTGATGCTGCGCCCGCAAGGGTTGTTCTCCATCAAAGTGCGCAAGTAGAGGCGAGCAGATGAAGGCTTTAGACAAGCTGCTGGGCGGCCAGCAAAACCTGATCGGCATCGTGTTGCTGGCGCTGCTGATTCTCGTGGTGTTCCCCCTGACGTTGGATGCGTTCCGGCTGAACATGGTCGGCAAGTACCTGACCTACGCATTCGTCGCCGTGGGCCTGGTGTTGTGCTGGGGCTATGGCGGCATTCTCAGCCTGGGGCAGGGCGTGTTCTTTGGCGTCGGCGGCTACTGCATGGCGATGTTCCTCAAGCTGGAGGCGTCCGACCCTGAAAGCACCAAGATCCAGTCCACGCCGGGCATCCCGGACTTTATGGACTGGAACCAGATCACCGAACTGCCGCTGTTGTGGCAACCGTTCCACAGTTTCAGTTTCACCCTGGTGGCGGTGATCGCGGTGCCGGTGCTGCTCGCGTTCATCATCGGCATGGCCCTGTTCAAGCGGCGCGTGGGCGATGTGTATTTCTCCATCGTGACCCAGGCGATTGCGCTGATCCTCACCGTGCTGATCGTTGGCCAGCAAGGCCTGACCGGCGGCGTCAACGGCATCACCGACCTCAAGACCCTGCTCGGCTGGGAGCTGCGCACCGACAGCGCGAAGCTGATCCTGTACTTCATCAACGCCGGGTTGCTGTTCGGCTGCATCTTCATCGGGCGTTTCATCCTTGCCTCCAAGCTCGGCCGGCTGTTGATGGCCATGCGCGACAAGGAGGAGCGCGTGCGTTTCTCCGGGTATGACGTGGCCAGCTTCAAGATCTTCGTGTTCTGCGTGGCGGCGGCGTTCTCGGCGATTGGCGGGGCGATGTTCGCCTTGCAGGTGGGCTTCATGTCGCCGTCGTTCGTGGGCATCGTGCCGTCGATCGAGATGGTGATCTTCGCGGCGGTGGGCGGGCGCATGTCGCTGCTTGGCGCGGTGTATGGCGCGCTGCTGGTGAACTACGGCAAGACCTACTTTTCCGAATCCTTTCCCGAGTTGTGGCTGTACCTGATGGGCGGGCTGTTCATCGCCGTGGTCATGTACTTCCCCAATGGCCTGGCCGGCTTGTGGGACAGTCATGGGCGCCAGGCGTTGGCGAAACTGCTGCGGCGCACACCGCCCGTGGCGAAAGCCCCGGTTAAAGCCAAGGCCAAAACCAAAATCCTGGAGACCCAGCCATGACCGCCGTCGGCTTTGAAATGAACAAACCGGTGCTGGCCATCGAAGGCCTCACCGTGTCCTTCGACGGCTTCAAGGCGGTCGACAACCTCAACCTGTATATCGACCGCAATGAAGTGCGCGTGGTCATCGGCCCCAACGGTGCGGGCAAGACCACGGTGCTCGACTTGATCTGCGGCAAGACCCGCGCCACCAGCGGCAGCATCCAGTTCGACGGCCAGGAACTGACCAAGATGCGCGAGTACAACATCGTGCGCGCCGGGGTCGGGCGCAAGTTCCAGAACCCGTCGATCTACGAGAACCTCACGGTGTTCGAGAACCTCGAGATGTCTTACCCGGCCGGGCGCAAGGTTTGGGGTGCGCTGTTTTTCAAGCGCAGTGCCCAGGTGATCGCGCGGGTGGAGGAAGTCGCGCGGGAGATCTTCCTCGGCGACTTGCTGCAACAACAGGCGGACCTGCTGTCCCACGGGCAAAAGCAGTGGCTGGAGATCGGCATGCTGTTGATGCAGGACCCCGAGTTGCTGATGCTCGACGAACCGGTGGCCGGCATGAGCGTCAACGAACGCGCGCAAACCGCCGAGCTGCTCAACCGCATCAGCCAGGGCCGTTCGGTACTGGTGATCGAGCACGACATGGAATTCGTCAAAAGCATCGCCCATAAGGTCACGGTGCTGCACCAGGGCAAGGTGCTGGCCGAGGGCAGCATGGAGTCGGTGCAAAGCAACCCTAAAGTCATCGAAGTGTATTTGGGCCACTGAGGAAGCAGGCATGTTCAAGATCGACCAATTGTCCTGCGGCTACGGGCAGAGCCAGATCCTCCACGACCTGGATCTCAACGTGGCCAAGCGCGAGATCGTCGCGGTGATGGGCCGCAACGGCATGGGCAAGACCACCTTGTTCAAGAGCCTGATGGGCATCCTGCCGCAGTGGAAGGGCCAAGTCAGCGTGGACGGCCACGATGTGTCGGCGCTGGAAACCCATGAGCGGGTCGCGCGCGGGATCGCCTATGTGCCCCAGGGGCGCATGATTTTCCCGAGCATGACCGTATTGGAAAACATCCAGACCGGCCTGCCGGCCTCGGCGCGGGGCAAGGTGCCGGAGGATTTGTATGCGCTGTTCCCGGTGCTCTACGACATGCAGTCGCGCAAGGGCGGCAACCTCTCCGGTGGCCAGCAACAGCAACTGGCGATTGCCCGGGCGCTGGCGACCAACCCCAAGGTGCTGCTGCTGGATGAACCGACGGAGGGCATCCAGCCGTCGATCATCAAGGACATCGCACGCACGCTGAAGGAGATTCGCAACCTAAGGGACCTGACCATCGTGGTGTCCGAGCAGGTGTTGTCGTTCACCCTGGAAATCGCCGACCGTTTCCTGGTGATCGAAAAGGGCCGCTTCGTCATCGAAGAGACCCGGGACCGGGTGGACGAAGCAACCATCAGCCGCTACCTGTCCGTCTAAACAACACCGCCAATCCAACCTTGAAATGCAGTCAATTGTGGGAGGGGGCTTGCTCCCGATAGCGGTGTGTCAGTCAATACATTCATGACTGACACACCGCTATCGGGAGCAAGCCCCCTTCCACATGTTCAGGTGCTTTTGTTTATACGTCATCCAACGTATTTCCCGTTTTACCCCGCTCCACGAGACTGGTTTCAACGCACCAAACCATCCGTCCAGGAGCCAGTCCATGACCGAAACGCTGATCAAAGTCGACCTCAACCAACCCGTCACCGAGAACGAGCAGATCCATAACCGTTGGCACCCGGATATTCCGATGGCGTGCTGGGTCAAGCCGGGCGATGACTTCATCCTTGAAACCTACGACTGGACCGCCGGCGCGATCAAGAACAACGACGATGCCAGCGACGTGCGCGATGTGGACCTGTCCACCGTGCATTACCTGTCGGGCCCGGTGGGCGTGCACGGGGCCGAGCCGGGCGATCTGCTGGTGGTGGACCTGCTCGATATCGGCGCCAAGGCCGATTCCCAGTGGGGCTTCAACGGCTTTTTCTCGCGGCAGAACGGTGGGGGCTTCCTCACCGATCACTTCCCCAGCGCACAAAAAGCCATCTGGGACTTCAAGGGCATGTTCACCAGCTCGCGGCACATCCCAGGGGTGAACTTCGCCGGCCTGATCCACCCCGGCCTGATCGGCTGCCTGCCGGACCCGGTGATGCTCGCCGACTGGAACCGCCGCGAGCAGGAACTGATCGACACCAACCCCACCCGCGTACCGCCGCTGGCCAACGCCCCGCTGGCCGCCACCGCGCACATGGGCAAACTCAAGGGCCAGGCCCGCGACGATGCCGCCGCCACCGGTGCGCGCACCGTGCCGCCGCGCGAGCATGGCGGCAACTGCGACATCAAGGATCTGTCCCGTGGCTCGAAGATCTTTTTCCCGGTGTACGTCAAGGGCGCCGGGCTGTCGGTGGGCGACTTGCACTTCAGCCAGGGTGACGGCGAAATCACCTTTTGCGGCGCCATCGAAATGGCCGGCTGGGTGCACATGAAGGTCGAGCTGATCAAGGGCGGCATGGCCAAGTACGGGATCAAGAACCCGGTGTTCAAGCCAAGCCCGATCACGCCGAACTACAAGAACTACCTGATCTTCGAAGGCATCTCGGTGGACGAGCAGGGCCAGCAGCACTACCTGGACGTCAACATCGCCTACCGCCAGGCCTGCCTGAATGCGATCAACTACCTGACCAAGTTCGGCTACTCGCCGGCCCAGGGCTATGCGCTGCTCGGCTCGGCGCCGGTGCAAGGGCATATCAGCGGCGTGGTGGATATCCCGAATGCCTGCGCGACGTTGTGGTTGCCCACCGAAATCTTCGAGTTCGATATCAACCCCAACGCCAACGGCCCCACCAAGTTCCTCGACGGCAGCATCGACCTGCCCATTGCACCGGACCTGTAGCCATGCCGACCTACGAATACGCCTGCGAGGCGTGCGGCACGTTCACGATGTTGCGGCCGATCGCCCAGCGCAACGAACCCAGCCAGTGCCCGTACTGTGCAGGGCCGGGAGGGCCGTTGCAGGTGTCGGCCCCGGCCTTGCAGTTGCTGTCGACCAACCAGCGCAAGGCTATCGCCGGCAACGAGCGCAGCGCCCACGCGCCGCAGACCGTCGGCGAGTACCAGGAAAATCGCCGCCATCCGGCCGGGTGCAGTTGCTGCGGCACCAGCAAACAGGTGCTGCCGAGCAAGGCCAACCCGCTGGGCCTCAAGACCAAGACCGGTCCACGTCCGTGGATGATCAGTCACTAGACCAGGAGCGTTGCAATGCGTCATGGCGATATTTCCAGCAGCCCGGACACCGTCGGTATCGCGGTGGTGAACTACAAGATGCCGCGCCTGCACAGCAAGGCCGAGGTCATCGACAACGCGAAGAAGATCGCCGACATCATTGTCGGCATGAAACAGGGCCTGCCCGGCATGGACCTGGTGGTGTTCCCGGAATACAGCACCATGGGCATCATGTACGACCACGACGAAATGATGGCCACCGCCGCAAGCATCCCCGGCGAGGAGACCGCGATCTTTTCCGCCGCGTGTCGCCAGGCCAACACCTGGGGCGTGTTTTCCCTGACCGGCGAACGTCACGAAGAGCATCCCCACAAGGCGCCCTACAACACTCTGGTGCTGATCAACAACCTCGGCGAGATCGTGCAGCGCTATCGCAAGTGCATCCCCTGGTGCCCCATCGAAGGCTGGTATCCCGGTGATCGCACTTACGTGTGCGACGGCCCCAAGGGCATGAAGATCAGCCTGATCATCTGCGACGACGGCAACTACCCGGAAATCTGGCGCGATTGTGCGATGAAGGGCGCGGAGTTGATCGTGCGCTGCCAGGGCTACATGTACCCGGCCAAGGAGCAACAGGTGCTGATGTCCAAGAGCATGGCCTGGGCGAATAACTGCTACGTGGCGGTGGCCAACGCGGCGGGCTTCGATGGGGTGTATTCCTACTTCGGCCACTCGGCGATCATCGGCTTCGATGGGCGCACCCTGGGCGAATGCGGTGAAGAGGAAATGGGCATCCAGTACGCCCAACTGTCGGTGTCGCAGATCCGCGATGCGCGGGCCAACGACCAGTCGCAGAACCACCTGTTCAAGCTGCTGCACCGCGGCTACACCGGCATGCACGCCTCGGGCGACGGCGACAAGGGCGTGGCCGATTGCCCGTTCGAGTTCTACCGCACCTGGGTGCTGGATGCGCAGAAAGCCCAGGAAAACGTGGAAAAAATCACCCGCAGCACCGTGGGTGTCGCCGAATGCCCGGTGGGGCAATTGCCCCATGGCGGCCATGAAAAAACCGCGGGGTAGTGCATGCGTTTTACCTTCGAACCGGCGCAGGTGATGGCGTTGCTGCGCAGTCGTATCGTCGGCCAGGTGGCGGCGTTGGCCCAGGTGGAAGGTTTGCTCAAGGTGGTCAAGGCCGATATCGGCGAGCGTGACCGGCCCTTGAGCGTCAACCTGTTCATGGGCCCCACCGGTGTCGGCAAGACTGAAATCGTGCGCCTGCTGGCCCAGGCGCTGCATGGTCGCGCCGACGCTTTCTGCCGCATCGACATGCACACCCTGGCCCAGGAGCATTACGCCGCCGCGCTCACCGGCGCACCCCCTGGCTACGTGGGCAGCAAGGAGGGCATCAGCCTGTTCGACAGCGAATTGATCCAAGGCACTTACAGCCGGCCGGGGATCGTGTTGTTCGATGAGCTGGAAAAAGCCAGCCAGGAAGTGGTGCGCAGCCTGTTGGGCATCCTCGAAAACGGCCAACTGACCCTGGCCGGCGGTACGCGCACCCTGGACTTTCGCAACAGCCTGATCTTCATGACCAGCAACATCGGCGCGCACCAGGCGCGTCGCCATCGCCAGCGCTTTGCCCACGGCTGGCGACGCTTGCTGCGTGGTTTTGTGCGGGACGAAGCGGCAGTGCTGGAGGACGCTTTGCACGGGCATTTCGAGCCGGAGTTTCTTAACCGTATCGACCGCATCCTGATGTTCGAACCCATCGACGCCCAGTGGTTGCAGGCGTTGCTGGACGTCGAACTGGGCAAGCTCAATCAGCGTTTGGCGGCGCAGCAGCGCTCTTTGGCGGTGGACGCGCAGGCGCGGGCGTGGTTGTGCCGTCACCACGATGCGCGGTTTGGTGCGCGGGCCTTGGGGCGGCGTCTGCGGGTCGAGTTGGAACCGGCGATTGCCGAGTGTGTCCTGCAGGCCGATGCCCGGCGTCTGCTGGCGACGGTCCGGGGCGCTGGCCTGGTGGTGGAGGCGTTGGGCGGTTAAAGCACGGGAAGATAGGATCCAATTACGGTATAACCCTCGGACGCGTCTAGTCTTCGAGGCCCCGTTTTTCATGCAAAGCCCTGTGCAACGTCCTCTGTGGCAGGTTTACCTGATCTTTCTGGCACCCATGGTGCTGTCCAACTTCCTGCAAGGCTTTTCCGGCACCCTCAACGGCATCTACATCGGACAGATGCTCGGGACCCACGCGCTGGCGGCGGTGTCGGGCATGTTTCCTATCGTGTTTTTCTTCATCGCCCTGGTGATCGGCCTGGGGGCGGGCGCCTCGGTGTTGATCGGCCAGGCCTGGGGCGCCCGCGAAACCGCGATGGTCAAGGCGATTACCGGCGCGACCCTGACCCTCGGGGCGCTGGTGGGGTTGATCGCGGCCGTGTTGGGCAGCCTGTTCGCGCGCCCGGCGTTGCAGGTCCTGGGGACGCCCTTGGATGTGCTCGACGAGGCGGTGGGTTATGCCCAGATGATGATGCTGATCATGCCGCTGCTGCTGGTGTTCATCCTGTATACCCAGTTGCTGCGTGGGGTCAGTGACACGGTTTCGCCGTTGCTGGCGCTGATCGTGTCCACGCTGGTCGGCCTGCTGCTGACCCCGGCGCTGATCCGCGGCTGGATCGGCCTGCCGCCCATGGGCATCCAGAGCGCGGCGTATGCAGGGCTGGCGGGGAACGCGGCGGCCATGCTGTTTCTGGTCCTGCGTCTACGCCATAAGCAGCATGTGATGGCGCCGGATCGGGAACTGCTGGCGGCGTTGCGCCTGGATCGCGTGATCCTGGCCAAAGTCCTGCGCATCGGCCTGCCTACCGGCCTGCAGATGGTGGTGCTGTCGCTGTCGGAATTGGTCATCCTCGCCCTGGTCAACAGCCACGGCTCCCAAGCCACGGCGGCCTATGGCGCGGTGACGCAGATCGTCAACTACGTGCAGTTTCCGGCGCTGTCCATTGCCATCACCGCCTCGATCCTCGGGGCCCAGGCGATTGGTGCCGAGCGTCTGGAGCGCATCGGCCCGATCCTGCGCACTGGCCTGTTGATCAATCTGTGCCTGACCGGTGCGCTGATCCTGCTGGGTTATGGCTCGTCCCACTGGCTGCTTGGGCTGTTCATCACCGACGACGTGGCGCGGGCGAATGCCGAGCACCTGCTGCACATCATGCTCTGGAGCCTTCTGGTGTTCGGTTTCCAGGCGGTGTTCGGCGGGATCATGCGCGCCAGCGGCGTGGTGCTGATGCCGGTGATCATTACGATCTTTTGTGTGCTGTGCGTCGAGTTGCCGATGGCGTATCTGTTCAACGTCCACTTCGGCCTGGAAGGCGTCTGGATGGCCTTTCCGGTGACGTACCTGACGATGCTCGGCTTGCAGATCGCGTATTACCGGCTGGTGTGGCGGCATAAACAGATCACGCGGTTGGTGTGATAAAAGGATGCACAATTCAAGCGTGCAAGGCAGTTAAGTCATGGCGAACCCTTACGCCGCGTTGTTCCAGGTCCCTGGCGCCCGGGCCTTTGTATTGGCGGGTATGCTCGCGCGCATGCCGGTGTCGATGACCGGCATCGGCCTGATCACCATGCTCTCGCAGGTACATGGCGGCTACGGCCTGGCCGGTTCGGTGGCGGCGGTGTTCGCCCTGGCCACGGCGTTTTGCGCGCCCCAGGTGTCACGCTGGGTGGACCGCTACAGCCAGGGCCGGGTGCTGCCGATTGCCGCGCTGATCGGCGGCGGCGCATTACTGCTGTTATTGCTGTGCACCCGTTTGCAGGCGCCGAACTGGACGTTGTTCCTGTTCGCCGCCCTGGCCGGGTGCATGCCGAACATGTCGGCCATGGTGCGCGCACGCTGGACCGAGTTGCTGCGCGGCGAGCCCAGGCTGCAAACCGCATTTGCCCTCGAATCGGTGCTCGATGAAGTGTGCTTTATCATCGGCCCGCCGATCTCGGTGGGCTTGAGCGTGGTGCTGTTTCCGGAGGCCGGGCCGTTGGTCGCGGCGCTGTTGCTGGCGGTGGGGGTGACCACCTTTGTGCTGCAACGCGAAACCGAGCCGCCAGTGCATGCACATCACGATCACCACGGCCGCTGGCTGATCGCCTCGTCCTCGGTGCTGATCCTGATGATTCTGCTGCTGGCCATGGGCGTGATCGTCGGCGTGGTGGAGGTGGTCAGCGTGGCCTTCGCCCAGCATCAGGGCCAGCCGGCGGCGGCGAGCATCGTGCTGTCGGTGTACGCCATCGGTTCGTGCCTGGCGGGGTTGGCGTTCGGTACGTTCAAACTCACGGCACCGTTGCCCCGGCAGCTCCTGTGCTGCGGGGTCGCTACCGCGCTGACCACCTTGCCGTTGCTGCTGGTCACCAACATCCCCGGCCTGGCCGTGGCGATCTTCATCTCCGGGCTGTTCTTCGCCCCGACCCTGATCGTGTCCATGGGCCTGGTGGAGCGCATCGTCCCCCCCAGCCGCCTGACCGAAGGCATGACCTGGCTGATCACCGGCCTGAGCATCGGCGTGGCCATCGGCGCCGCCAGCTCCGGCTGGATGATCGACCACTTCGGCGACGCCAGCGGGTTCTGGGTGGCGCTGGCGGCGGGGGCGGTGGTGATGGGGTCGGCGGTGTTGGGGTATCGGCGGTTAGGGTGATGGATGAGCGCTGTACTCACCGCTGACGAGGTCATCCACCGCCTGGCGAAAGGCGGCCTCCAGCTCCTCTTCGGTTTGCCCTTCATAACTGACCAGTGGGTCGAGGACCTGGCGCCGTTTAACCTGGGCCCGAAGCGCTTTAAGAAATATCAATTGCATACGGGTTTCGTGTAGGGCATTTCCCGGCAGCCCGCATTCCTCGCAGTCAACAGCCTCCCATCCCCCCCCCGCTAATTTTTCCCTCTCCGGTTCGTTTCATAGGGACGACGTGCCTTTGTGCTTCCCGCCTACTGCTCCGGACTCCAAGAAATGAATGCTGAAGACTCCTTGAAACTTGCTCGCCGGTTTATCGGGTTGCCCCTGGAAAAACGCCAGCTGTTCCTCCAGGCGTTGCAGAAGGAAGGGGTGGATTTTTCACGTTTTCCGATTCCGGCCGGGGTGGATGCGGAGGACCGCGATGCGCTGTCCTACGCCCAGCAACGCATGTGGTTTCTCTGGCAGTTGGACCCGTCCAGCGGCGCCTACAACCTGCCCGGCGCCGTGCGGCTCAAGGGCGCGCTGAACCTTGGCGCGATGCAGCAGGCGTTCGCCAGTCTGGTGGCGCGTCACGAGACCCTGCGCACGGTGTTCCAGCGCCAGGCCGACGAGCGTCTGGCGCAGGTGGCGGCACCGCCGGCGCTGGCAGTCGAGCAACGCGACCTGAGCGACCTGGCGCCCGCCGAGCGCGAGCAGGCCGTCAATGATGCGGCCACCCGCCAGTCACTGTTGCCGTTCGACCTGGAGCACGGCCCGCTGCTGCGCGTGCAGTTGTTGAAGCTCGACGCGCAGGAACACGTGCTGCTGCTGACCCTGCACCACATCGTCTCTGATGGCTGGTCGATGAACGTTTTGATCGACGAATTCATCCGTTTCTACGACGCCCACGACCGCAACGAAACGCCGCAACTGCCGGCGTTGCCGATCCAGTACAGCGACTACGCCCTGTGGCAGCGTCGCTGGCTGGAAGCCGGGGAGCAGGCGCGTCAGTTGGAATACTGGCAAGCGCGCCTGGGCGATGAGCACCCGCTGCTGGAACTGCCCACTGACCGCCCACGTCCGGCCACGCCCAGCTACAGGGGCACGCGTCACACCTTCGCGATCGATCCGGATCTGGCCGCGCAACTGCGCAGTTGCGCGCAAGCACACAACGTCACGCTGTTCATGCTGCTGCTCGGTGCCTTCAATGTGCTGTTGCATCGCTACACCGGCCAGGGCGATATCCGCGTCGGCGTGCCCATCGCCAACCGCAACCGCACCGAAGTCGAAGGGCTGATCGGTTTCTTCGTCAACACCCAAGTGCTGCGCACCGAACTGACCGGGCAAACCCGCGTCAGTGAGTTGCTGCGCGCCATCAAGGAACATGCCCTGGGCGCCCAGGCCCACCAGGACTTGCCCTTCGAGCGCCTGGTGGAAGCGCTGAACGTCGAGCGCAGCCTGAGCCATACGCCGTTGTTCCAGGTGATGTACAACCATCAGCCGGTGGTGGCCGACATTGCCTCGATCCGCACCGCCTCCGGCCTGGAACTGGCGGCGGTGGAGTGGCAGGGCCGCACCACCCAGTTCGACCTGACCCTCGACACCTACGAACAATCCGGCACCCTGCAGGCCGCGCTGACCTACGCCAACGACCTGTTTGACGCGCCGTCCATCGCGCGCATGGCCCGGCACTGGATCAGCCTGTTGCAGGCCATGGTCGCCGATGGCGAACAGCGTATCGGTGAGTTGCCGATGCTCGCCGCCGATGAGCAGCAGGTTCTGGTCAGCGCCTGGAATCAGACCGCGCAGGCCTATCCGACCGAGCGCGGCATTCATCAGTTGATCGAAGACCAGGTGCGCGCCACGCCGGATGCGCCGGCGCTGGTGTTCGGCGCGATCACGCTGACCTATGCCCAGCTCGACGCCCGCGCCAATCAGCTGGCCCATGCCTTGCGCGAGCAGGGAGTTGGCCCCGATGCCCTGGTGGGTCTTTGCCTCGAGCGTTCCATCGAAATGGTGGTCGGCCTGCTGGGGATTCTCAAGGCCGGCGGTGCCTACGTCCCCCTCGACCCTGAGTATCCCCAGGATCGTTTGGCCTACATGATTGAAGACAGCGGCATCCAACTGCTGCTCAGCCAGCAAAGCCTGCTGCCGTCTCTGCCTGCCGCCGGTATCCGCGTGATTGCCCTCGACCCGCCCGCGCGGTGGCTCGACGGCTACAGTCGCGAAGCGCCCGCCGTGGCAGTCCACGGGCTGAACCTTGCGTACGTGATCTACACCTCCGGCTCCACCGGCCAACCCAAGGGCGCCGGTAACAGCCATCGCGCGCTGGTCAACCGCCTGTGCTGGATGCAACAGGCCTACACGCTGGAGGCCCGCGATGGGGTGCTACAGAAAACCCCGTTCAGCTTCGACGTGTCGGTGTGGGAGTTCTTCTGGCCGTTGATGACCGGCGCGCGCCTGGTGGTCGCGGCCCCTGGCGAACACCGCGAGCCGGCGCGCCTGATCGAGACCATCGAGCGTCACGGGATCACTACCGTGCATTTCGTGCCGTCGATGCTCCAGGCGTTTATCCATGAGCCAGGCGTGCAGGCGTGCACCAGTCTCAAGCGCATCGTGTGCAGCGGCGAAGCCCTGCCGTTGGATGCGCAGGTCCAAGTGTTCACCAAGCTGCCACAGGCCGCTCTGTTCAACCTCTATGGCCCGACCGAAGCGGCTATCGACGTGACCCACTGGACCTGTATCGACGAAGGCGCCGACAGCGTGCCCATCGGCCGCCCGATCGCCAACCTGCACACCTACGTGCTCGACGCCCAGCTCAACCCGGTGCCGGCCGGCGTGGCCGGCGAACTCTACCTGGGCGGCAGCGGCCTGGCGCGCAGTTACCACCGGCGTGCGGCCCTGACCGCCGAACGTTTCGTGCCCAGCCCGTTCGCGGACGGCGTGCGCCTGTACCGCACCGGCGACCGCGTGCGCCAGCGGGCTGACGGCGTGATCGAGTACCTTGGCCGTCTCGATCATCAGGTCAAGCTGCGCGGCCTGCGCATCGAGCTGGGCGAAATCGAGACGCGCCTGTTGCAACATCCCGGTGTGCGTGAGGCGGTGGTGCTGGTGCAGGGCGGCAAGCAATTGGTGGCCTATCTGGTGCCGCAGGATGAAGCGCCCACCGACCTCAAGGCGTGGCTGCTCGGTAGCCTGCCGGAGTACATGGTGCCCACCCACATGCTCTACCTGGACAGGTTGCCGGTGACCGCCAACGGCAAGCTGGACCGCAAGGCCCTGCCCGTGCCGGACGCCGCCGCGCAGCAGGCCTACAGCGCGCCGCAAACCCCCGCGCAACAGGCGCTGGCCGCGATCTGGAGCGATGTGCTCGGCATCCCGCAGGTCGGCCTGGATGACAATTTTTTCGAGCTGGGCGGCGATTCGATCATCTCCATCCAGGTGGTCAGCCGTGCGCGTCAGGCGGGGCTGCGCCTCAGCCCGCGCGACCTGTTCCAGTACCAGAGCGTGCGCAGCCTGGCGCTGGTGGCGACCTTCGAGCAGGCCGCGGCCATCGACCAGGGCCCGGTCAGCGGTGAAGTGCTGCTGACCCCGGTGCAGCGGGGTTTTTTCGCCCAGGCCATTCCGGCACGCGCGCATTGGAACCAGTCGTTGCTGCTGACCCCCCGTGAAGCCCTGGAACCTGCGCGTCTCGAAGCGGCCTTGACCCAGGTGATCAATCACCACGACGCCCTGCGCCTGCGTTTTGTCGAGCAGGCCGACGGCTGGCAACAAACCCATGCCGCGCCGATCACCGCGCCCGGACTATGGCAAGCCCACGCGGCCGACGACACCGAACTGACCGCGCTCTGTGATAAAGCCCAGCGCAGCCTCGATCTTGAACAAGGCCCGCTGTTGCGCGCCGCTCTGGTGAACATGGCGGACGGCACCCAGCGCCTGTTGCTGGTGGTCCATCACCTGGTGGTGGACGGCGTGTCCTGGCGCATCCTGCTTGAAGACCTGCAACAGGCCTACGGCGCCGCGCCGCTGCCGGCCAAGACCTGCGCCTACCAAGTGTGGGCCAGACAGTTGCAGGCCCATGCCCAGACCCTCGACGCGCAACTGCCGTACTGGCAGGCGCAGACGGTCGA
Organism: Pseudomonas extremaustralis; assembly: GCF_900102035.1. NCBI lineage: Bacteria > Pseudomonadati > Pseudomonadota > Gammaproteobacteria > Pseudomonadales > Pseudomonadaceae > Pseudomonas > Pseudomonas extremaustralis. The sequence continues at coordinate 2,181,589 of NZ_LT629689.1, read as the reverse complement.
TGCCGACTTGCCCTGTGACAACCCGCAAGGCGGCCTGCAAAACCGCCTGGGCGCCAAGCTGGAAACCCGCCTGGACGCCGAACTCACCCGCCAACTGCTGCAAGACGCCCCGGCGGCCTATCGCACCCAGGTCAACGACCTGCTGCTGACCGCATTGGCGCGGGTGATCTGCCGCTGGAGCGGCCAACCGGCGGCGCTGATCCAACTGGAAGGCCATGGCCGTGAAGAGCTGTTCGACGGCGTCGACCTGAGCCGCACCGTCGGTTGGTTCACCAGCCTGTTCCCGCTGCGCCTGCGGGCCGATGGCGAGCTGGCGGATGGGATCAAGGCGGTCAAGGAACAGTTGCGTGACGTGCCCGATAAAGGCATCGGCTACGGCCTGTTGCGTTACCTCGGCACACCGGACGCCCGTGAAGCCCTGTCGCGCCTTGCCGCGCCGCGCATCACCTTCAACTACCTGGGCCAGTTCGACCGCCAGTTCAACGAATCGGCACTGTTCGTGCCCGCCACCGGCGGCAGCGGCCAGGCCCAGGACCGCGAAGCGCCGCTGGCCAACTGGCTGACGCTGGAAGGGCAGGTGTACGGCGGCGAATTGACCCTGCAGTGGGGCTTCAGCCGTGAGATGTTCGAGGCGGCGACGATCCAGCGCCTGGCGGATGACTATGGGGCGGAACTCGAGGCGTTGATTGAGCATTGCTGTGCCACGCCGGCAGGGCAGGTGACCCCGTCGGACTTCCCGCTGGCGCGTGTGACCCAGCGCCAGTTGGACTGGCTGCCCGTGGCGGGACCGGCGATTGCCGACCTCTACCCGCTGTCGCCGATGCAGCAGGGCATGCTGTTCCACAGCCTCTACGAGCCCGAGGCCCAGGCCTATATCAACCAGTTGCGCCTGGACATCGACGGCCTCGATCGATTGGCGTTCGCTCGCGCCTGGCAGGCCGCGCTGGACCGCCATGACATCCTGCGCAGCAGCTTCCACTGGCTGGGCCTGGACAGCGCCCATCAGTTGATCGAGCGGCAGGTCGACTTGCCGTTGCACGTGATTGAAACCCTCGACGCCGACGTCGAGGCCCTCGCCACTGCCGAGCGCGACAAGGGCTTCGCGCTTGACGCGGCGCCGTTGTTTCGCCTGCTGCTGGTGCGCGGTGCCGGCGCGACCTGGCACTTGATTTTCACCAGCCACCACATCCTGATGGATGGCTGGAGCAACGCCCAGTTGCTCGGCGAAGTCATCGCCCACTATGCCGGCCATCAGGTGCCGGCCCCCTGGGACAGTTCCGCGACTACCTGGGTTGGCTGCAACGGCAAGGGTCGGGCGAAGCCTTCTGGAAAGCTGCGCTGGCGCCATTGCAAGCGCCCACCTTACTGGCGCAGGCACTGCGCGTACCGGCTCACGGTGCGGGGATGGCCGAGCATCACGTCGTGCTCGATAGTGACTTCACCCAAGCCCTCGGCGAATTTGCCCGCCGCCAGAAAATCACCCTCAACACCTTGCTGCAAGGCGCCTGGAGCCTGTTGCTGCAACGCTACACCGGCCAGGATTGCGTGGCGTTCGGTGCCACCGTCGCCGGGCGTTCGGCGCCGTTGCCGGGGATCGAGCAGCAACTGGGGCTGTTTATCAACACTTTGCCGATCGTCAGCGTGGCCGCGCCGGCCCAATCGGCCGCCCGTTGGCTCAGCGACCTGCAAGCGCTGAACCTGAGCCTGCGCGATCACGAACATGTGCCGCTCTACGACATCCAGGGCTGGGCCGGCCAGCAAGGGGCGTTGTTCGACACCTTGCTGGTCTTCGAAAACTTCCCGGTGGCCGAAGCCCTCAAGCAAGGTGCGCCCGCAGGCCTGACCTTCGGCCGGCTGCACAACCATGAACGCACCCATTACCCGCTGACCCTGGGGATCGAACTGGGGGCCAGCCTGCGCCTGGAATGGAGCTACGACCGCGCGCGGTTCAGTGCCGATCAGGTCGCGCGGTTGAGCGCCAACCTGCAGCACTTGCTGGTGCAACTGCTCGCCGATGCCCAGGCGCCCCTCGGTAACCTGCGCCTGCTCGACCCCACCGCGCAGCGCAATATGCTCGCCCTCGGCCAATCGCCCGCCGCAGCCCCGCATGAGCTGCACGTGCATCAACGCATCGCCGCCCAGGCCGCCGCCACCCCGGATGCATTGGCGGTGCAGGCCGGCGAAGCGTGCCTGAGCTATGCCCAGCTCAACGACCACGCTAACCGCCTGGCCCATCGCCTGCTGGCGCTGGGCGTAGGGGCTGGGCAGCGCGTGGGGCTGGCCTGCCGGCGCGGCCCGCAGTTGATCGTCAGCCTGCTGGCGGTGCTGAAAAGCGGCGCCGCCTATGTGCCGCTGGACCCGAAATACCCCAACGAACGCCTGGCTTACCTGTTGGCGGACAGCCGTGTGGACCTGCTGCTCAGCGAAACCGGGCTGCTGGCCGACCTGCCGCTGCCCCAAGGCCTGGTCCGTGTGGACTTCAGCGCAGCCGGCGCTGAGTTGGCCGCTTACCCGAGCGCCAATCCACCCAGCCATGTATCCGCCGCCGACCTCGCCTATGTGATCTACACCTCCGGCTCCACCGGCCAACCCAAGGGTGTGGCCATCGATCACGCTGCCCTCGGTCAGTTCTGCGACAGCGCCGAGGTCTACAGCCGGCTGGATGCAGCGGACCGGGTGCTGCAATTCGCCACGTTCAGCTTCGACGGCTTTGTCGAGCAGTGCTACCCGCCGTTGTGTGTGGGCGCTGCGTTGATCATGCGTGGCGATGAGCTGTGGGACGCCGGGCAACTGGCGCGGGAAATCGTCGAGCAGGGCGTGACCCTCGCCGACTTGCCGGCGGCGTACTGGTACCTGCTGGCCCAGGAATGTGTAATCGACCGCCGCACCCTGGGCCATCTGCGCCAGGTGCATGTGGGCGGCGAGGCCATGTCGGTGGAAGGCCTGCGCGCCTGGCATGCTGCTGGCCTGGGCCATGTGCGGCTGGTCAACACCTATGGGCCGACCGAGGCCACGGTGGTGTCCAGCGTGCACGACTGCCAGCTGGCGGATGCCAGTGACGCGTTCGGCGTGCCCATTGGCCAGGCCATTGAAGGTCGTTCGCTGTATGTGCTCGACAGTGGGTTCGAACTGCTGGCCACCGAGGGCGTCGGCGAACTGTGCATTGGCGCCGAATATGGCCTGGCCCAGGGCTATTTCGAGCGTCCGGCGCTGACCGCCGAACGCTTCCTGCCCGACCCGTTTTGCGCCGTGCCCGGTGCGCGGCTCTACCGCAGTGGCGACCTGGCGCGCTACAACCAGGCCGGAGCGTTGGAGTACGTCGGGCGCATCGACCATCAGGTGAAGATTCGCGGGTTCCGTATCGAAATCGGCGAAATCGAAGCCAGCCTGCAAGGCGTGCCGCAGGTGCGCGAAGCGGCGGTCATCGCGCAGCCGGGCGCCAGCGGTGCGCAATTGGTGGCCTACGTGGTGCCGGCCGACGGCCAGTGCCTGGACACCCAGGCACTGGCGGCCACCTTGCAGCGTACGTTGCCGGACTACATGGTGCCGGCCCAGTGGGTAGTGCTCGATGCCTTGCCGCTGAACAACAACGGCAAGCTGGACCGCCGCGCACTGCCGGCACCGGACCTGAACCAGCCCCCACAGGCTTATCGCGCCCCGCACAGCGCGCTGGCGATGGAGTTGGCGGCGATCTGGCAAGCGGTGTTGCAGGTCGAGCGCGTGGGGCTCGATGACCACTTTTTCGAACGTGGCGGCCACTCGTTGTTGGCCACCCAGGTGATCTCCCGCGTGCGCCATGACCTCAAGCTGGAAGTGCCATTGCGCGCGCTGTTCGAACAGCCGACGCTGGAAGCCTTCGCCGCCGCGTGCGCCGGCATGCAGGCCGACACGGCACCGGCGTTGAGGGCCGTGGGGCGCGACCGGCCGCTGGCGTTGTCCTTCGCCCAGGAGCGCCAATGGTTTCTCTGGCAACTGGACCCGACCAGCGCCGCCTATCACGTCCCCGTCGCCCTGCACCTGCGCGGCCAGTTGGACATTGCCGCGCTGGAACAGGCCTTCCACGCCCTGGTGCAGCGCCATGAACCGTTGCGCACCAGCTTTGTGGAGGAGGGCGAGCAGGCTTGGCAGGTGATCCACTCCCAGCTGGCGATTGTTATCGACCGCCAGTGCGTCGACACGTCAGCGATCGAATCGACGGTGGCGCAGGAGATCCAGCGCCCGTTCGACTTGGTCAATGGTCCGTTGATGCGCGTGCAACTGCTGGAGATTGCCGCCGAACACCACGTGCTGGTCATCACCCAGCACCACATCATTTCCGATGGTGGGTCGATGCAGGTGATGGTCGACGAACTGCTGGCCCTGTATCAGGGGCGTGCGCCGCTGCCAGTGTTGCCACTTCAATACGCCGACTATGCCGTGTGGCAGCGCGAGTGGATGGCGGCCGGGGAGAAACGGCGCCAACTCGATTACTGGTGCGCCCGACTGGGCAGCGAGCATACGCTGCTGGAGCTGCCCCTGGACCACCCGCGCCCGGCCGTGCAAAGCCATCGCGGCGCGCGCCGACAACTGCATCTGGACGCCGCACTGGTCGCTGAACTCAAGGCCCTCGCCCAGCGTCAGGACGTGACCCTATTCATGCTGTTACTCGCGGTGTTCCAGACTTTGCTGTTTCGCTACAGCGGCCAGTCCGAGATCCGTGTCGGGGTGCCGATCGCCAACCGCAATCGCCTGGAAACCGAGGGGCTGATCGGCTTCTTCGTCAACACCCAGGTGCTGCAGGCCGAGCTGCGTGGGCAGATGGGCTTCGACCGCTTGCTGGCCCAGGTCAAGCAACGTGCGGTGGAGGCCCAGGCCCATCAGGACTTGCCCTTCGAGCAACTGGTGGAAGCGCTGCAACCGGAGCGCAGCCTCAGCCATAACCCGTTGTTCCAAGTGATGTTCAATCACCAGGACAACCTGCGTGCCGGCCCGCTGCAATTGCCTGGCCTGGACCTGCAACCGGTGGATTGGGCCGGCCACAGCACCCAGTTCGACCTCAACCTGGAAACCGAAGAATCGCCCGATGGCCTTTGGGCCGGGCTGACCTACGCCACCGACCTGTTCGAACCGCTGACCATCGAGCGCCTGGCCGAGCATTGGCAGAACCTGCTGCGCGCCGTGGTGCGCGATGCCTCCCTGCCCGTGGATGAACTGGCGCTGCTCAGCGCGCCGCAGTCCCGGCAGATGCTCGAAGCGTGGAACCACACGGCCTTCGATTACCCCCGCGAGCGCTGTGTGCATCAGCTGTTCGAAGCGCAGGCCCTGGCCCATCCCGATGCCATCGCCGTGCAATTCAACGACGACGCCTTGAGCTACGCCGAACTCAACCGCCGCGCCAATCGGCTGGCCCATCGCCTGCTCGCGGCGGGTGTCGGCCCAGACGTGCTGGTGGCGGTGCATGTGGAGCGTTCCCTGGACATGGCGGTCGCTCTGCTGGCCACCCTCAAGGCCGGCGGCGCCTATGTGCCGCTCGACCCGCAGTTCCCGGCGCAGCGCCTGGCGTTCATGCTCGAAGACAGCCGCGCCCGGGTGCTGCTGACCCAGCCAGCGCTTAGCGGCCGACTGGCGCAACCCCAAGGCCTGCAAGTGCTGCTGGTCGATGACGCCAGTGGCGACGAGCGCAACCCGCAGGTGAATGTCACTGCGGAACACCTGGCCTACGTGATCTACACCTCCGGCTCCACCGGCCAGCCCAAGGGCGTGATGGTGCGCCACCGCGGGCTGTGCAGTTTCACCTGCGGCATGGCCGCCAGCCTGGACATCGGCGGTGAGGCGCGGGTGCTGTCGCTGACCACCTTTTCGTTCGACATCTTTGCCCTGGAGCTATACGTGCCGCTGACGGTTGGCGCCACCGTACTGCTGAGCGATCAGTCTCTGGCCCTCGACCCGGAGGCGATTATCGACCTGGCTCAGCGCCAGTGCGCCAACGTGCTGCAAGCCACGCCCTCGACCTGGCGCATGCTGCTGGACAGCCCGCGTGCCGAGCGGCTGCATGGCATCAAGGCACTGTGCGGCGGCGAAGCGCTGCCGGCTGACCTGGCCCAGCGCCTGCTCGACCTGCAAGGCCCGGTATGGAACCTGTATGGCCCCACCGAAACCACCATCTGGTCGGCGGCCCATCGCCTGTTGGCGCCGCAGCCTTTTGTCGGGCGGCCGATTGCCAATACCGCGTTGTTCATCCTCAATGCCGGGCTCAGCCCATGCCCGTTGGGCGCTGCCGGTGAGCTGCTGATCGGCGGTGTCGGCCTGGCGCGTGGTTACCATGCGCGGCCGGCCCTCACCGCCGAACGCTTTGTGCCCAACCCTTATGGCGCGCCGGGCGAACGCCTGTACCGCAGCGGTGACCTGGCGCGCTACCGCGACCACGGCGTGGTGGAATACATCGGCCGGGTCGACCATCAGGTCAAGGTTCGCGGTTTCCGTATCGAACTGGGCGAAATCGAAGCCTGCCTGCGCCAACAGCCGGGCGTGCGCGAGGCTGTGGTGCTGGCCGACAACGACCGCTTGATCGCCTACCTGGTGACCTCGACGCCACACACGCCGCAGGTCTACCAGGCCGCTTTGCGCCAGCGCCTGCCGGACTACATGGTGCCGGCGCACCTGATGTGCCTCGACAGCCTGCCGCTGACCCCCAACGGCAAACTCGACCGCAAGGCCCTGCCCGCCGTGGACGCCAGCCTGTCGCGCAAAGGCCATGTCGCCCCCGTCACCTTGCGTCAACAGCAGGTCGCCGCGATCTGGGCCGAGGTGCTGGACGTGGCCCAGGTCGGCCTCGAGGACCACTTCTTCGAACTGGGCGGGCATTCACTGCTGGCCACCCGCGTGGTATCGCGGGTCCGCCAGTCGCTGGCGCTGGAGGTGCCGCTCAAGACCCTGTTCGAACACCCGGCGCTGGGTGACTTCGTCGCGGCGCTGGGCGAGGAGGGCGTGGTCGCTCCGACCCTGCTCAAGGCTGACCGCACTCGACCTTTGCCACTGTCCTATGCCCAGGAACGCCAATGGTTCCTCTGGCAACTCGACCCGCATAGCGCCGGGTACCACATCCCCAGCGCCCTGCGCCTGAAAGGCCGGTTGGACCTGGCCGCGTTGCAACGCAGTTTCGACACCTTGCTCGCGCGCCACGAAAGCTTGCGCACCCATCTGCGCCAGGACGCCGGCGGCACCTGGCAAGTGATTGAAGAGTCGGGCCTGATCGACGTCGAGCAGCTCGACAACGACGCAGCCGGGCTCAAAGCACAGGTCGCGGCCGAGGTCGCGCGCCCGTTCGATCTGCTGCGCGGGCCGTTGCTGCGGGTCACGTTGCTGCGTCTGGCCGACGACGACCATGTGCTGGTGCTGGTGCAGCACCACATCGTCTCCGATGGCTGGTCGATGCAACTGATGGTCGAGGAACTGGTGCAGCTCTACGCCGCGTTCAGCCAGGGGCGCACGCCGCAGCTGCCGGCATTGCCGATCCAGTACGCCGACTATGCCCTGTGGCAGCGCGGCTGGATGGAGGCCGGTGAAAAAGAGCGCCAACTTGCCTACTGGCGCGCGCAACTGGGCGGTGTGCAGCCGGTGCTGGAATTGCCTTTGGACTATCAACGCCCGGCGCTGCCAAGCCATCGCGGCGCACGCCTGGGGATTGAACTGCCGGCGCCGCTGCTCGCCGACTTGCGCCGTCTGGCACAGCGCGCCGGGGTGACGTTGCCGATGGTGTTGCTGGCGTCTTACCAGGCTTTGCTGCATCGCTACAGCGGCCAGGAAGATGTGCGCGTCGGCGTGCCGATTGCCAACCGCAATCGCCTGGAAACCGAAGGGCTGATCGGCTTCTTCGTCAATACCCAGGTGCTCAAGGCCGATATCCACGGGCAGATGAGCGTCGAGCATTTGCTGCACCAGGCGCGTCAACGGTGCCTCGAGGCCCAGGCCCATCAGGACTTGCCCTTCGAGCAACTGGTGGAGGCCTTGCAGCCCGAGCGCAGCATGAGCCTGAGCCCGCTGTTCCAGGTGTTGTTCAACCACCGCGTGACGTCGGCCGAGCGCCATTTGCAACACCTGGCCGACCTCGACGTCGAGGTGCTGAGTTGGGATGAGGGCGTCGCCCAGTTCGACCTGGCGCTGGACGTGGAGGAGAGCCAGACGCAGCTGCGTGCATCCCTGAGCTACGCCACCGACCTGTTCGACGCCTCGACCATCGCCCGCATGGCCCGCCACTGGCAGAACCTGTTGCAAGCCATGGTTGCTGATCAGCAACAAACCATCGGCCAGTTGCACCTGCTGGACGAGGAGGAGCAGCGGCACATCCTGCAACTATGGAACCAAGCCGACGCCGGCTTCCCGTCCCAGCGTCTGGTGCACGAGTTGGTCGCCGACCGCGCGCGGGAAACGTCGCAGGCAATCGCAGTCAAGTTCGACGCGCAAACCCTGACCTACGGCGAACTGGACCGCCAGGCCAACCAGTTGGCCCACGCGTTGATCGCCCGTGGCGTCGGCGCGGAAGTGCGCGTGGCGATTGCCATGCCGCGCAGTGCCGAGAGCTTGGTGGCGTTCCTCGCGGTGATGAAAGCCGGCGGCGTGTATGTGCCGCTGGATGTGGAATACCCGCGTGATCGCCTGCTGTACATGATGCAGGACAGCCGCGCGCAACTGCTGCTGACCCATTCCAGTGCGTTGCCGAAACTGCCGATCCCCGAAGGCCTGGACACGCTGGCCATCGACCATACCGAAACCTGGAGCCGCTTCAGCGACACTGCGCCCTCGGTTGACCTCGACGGCGACAACCTCGCCTACGTGATCTACACCTCCGGCTCCACCGGCATGCCCAAGGGCGTGGCGGTGGCCCACGGCCCGTTGGTGGCGCATATCATCGCCACCGGGGAGCGCTACGAAACCAGTCCGGCCGACTGTGAATTGCACTTCATGTCCTTCGCCTTCGACGGCTCCCACGAAGGCTGGATGCACCCACTGATCAACGGCGCCAGCGTGCTGATCCGCGATGACAGCCTGTGGTTGCCGGAATACACCTACCAGCAAATGCATCGCCACAACGTGACCATGGCGGTGTTCCCGCCGGTTTATCTGCAACAACTGGCCGAGCATGCCGAGCGCGACGGCAATCCGCCGAAGGTGCGGGTGTATTGCTTTGGCGGTGACGCGGTGGCGCAAGCGAGCTACGACCTGGCGTGGCGTGCGCTGAAACCTACTTATCTGTTCAACGGCTACGGCCCGACCGAAACCGTGGTCACGCCGCTGCTGTGGAAGGCGCGCAAGGGTGATCCGTGCGGCGCCGTGTATGCACCGATTGGCACGCTGCTGGGCAATCGCAGCGGCTATATCCTCGATGCCCAGCTCAACCTGCAACCCATCGGCATCGCTGGGGAGCTGTACCTGGGCGGCGAGGGCGTAGCGCGCGGTTATCTGGAACGCCCGGCACTCACCGCCGAACGCTTCGTCCCCGACCCGTTCGGCCAACCCGGCAGCCGCGTGTATCGCAGCGGCGACCTGACCCGTGGGCGCCCGGATGGGGTGGTGGATTACCTGGGTCGTGTCGACCATCAGGTGAAGATCCGCGGTTTCCGTATCGAACTGGGCGAGATCGAAGCGCGTCTGCGCGAGCAGGACAACGTCGGCGAAAGCGTGGTGGTGGCCCAGGACGGCCCGACCGGCAAGCAACTGGTGGCCTATGTGGTGCCGGCGTCCTCTGCAATCAACGAAACCGAGTGGCGCGACAGCCTGCGCCGTGCCCTGAAAGCCCATCTGCCGGACTACATGGTGCCCGCGCACTTCATGTTCCTGGAGCGCATGCCGCTGACCCCCAACGGCAAACTTGACCGCAAGGGCCTGCCCGAGCCGGACGCGAGCCTGATGCAACAGGCCTACGTCGCCGCCGAAACCGAGTTGGAGCAGCACATCGCCGCGATCTGGGCCGAGGTGCTGCGCCTGCCGCGCGTGGGTCTGAACGACAACTTCTTCGAGGTCGGCGGCCACTCGTTGCTGGCGATCCAGATCACCTCGCGGGTCCAGGCCGAACTGGGCCTGGAAGTGCCGCTGGTGGAAGTGTTCCAGACCGAAACCCTGCGCGCCTACGTGCAGGCCGCAGCCACCTTCCGCGCCGGCAGCGCGGAGGATTTCGACGATCTTCGTGACTTTTTGAGCGAACTAGAGGCGATTTGACCCATGCTTTCCAACCCTAATATCGACTTGGTTTCGCGCTTTCTTCGCCTGCCCCTGGAACAGCGCCAGCAGTTTTACCAACGCCTGCAAAGCCGCGGCATGAGCTTCGCCCAACTGCCGATCGCCTCGATCCGCGAGGACGGCCAAGCGCTGCCGCTGTCCTACGCTCAGGAGCGCCAGTGGTTTCTGTGGCAGTTGGACCCGGAGAGTGCGGCCTATCACGTGCCCGGTGCCCTGCGTCTGAGCGGGCGGCTGGACAAGGCTGCCCTGCAACGCAGCTTCGACACGCTGGTGGCGCGCCACGAAAGCCTGCGCACGCGCTTAGATCTGCAGGAAGAGCAGCGCTCCCAACACCTGCTCGCCCACGGTGTGATTGAGATCGCCGAAAGCGCGGTTGACGAAGCCCGGCTCAAGGCGCGGGTCGAGGCTGAAATCGCCCGGCCGTTCGATTTGCAGCAAGGTCCATTATTGCGGGTCAGCCTCATGGCCCTCAGCGAAGAAGAGCATGTGTTGGTGTTGGTGCAGCACCATATCGTTTCCGACGGTTGGTCCATGGGCGTCATGGTGCAAGAGCTGATGCAACTGTACAGCGCCTATAGCCAGGACCAGGCATGCACCTTGGCACCACTGCCGATCCAGTACGCCGACTACGCACTGTGGCAGCGCCGCTGGATGGAAGCGGGGGAGAAGACGCGTCAACTGGCGTACTGGCAAGCGTTGCTCGGTGGTACGCAACCGGTATTGGCGTTGCCGCTCGATCATCCGCGCCCGGCGCAGCAGCGTTTCCTCGGCGCACGCCAGGATATCGCCCTGGAGCCGGCACTGGTCGCGCAACTCAAAGCCTTGGCGCAACGCGAAGGCGTCACCCTGTTCATGCTGTTGCTGGCATCGTTCCAGCTATTTCTGTATCGCTACAGCGGCCAGCAAGACATCCGTGTCGGGGTGCCGATTGCCAATCGCAATCGCGTCGAGACCGAGTCGCTGATCGGCTTCTTCGTCAACACCCAGGTCCTCAAGGCCGATATCGACGGGCAAATGTCCTTTGCCGAGTTGCTGCAGCACACCAAGCAGCGGGCGCTGCAAGCCCAGGCCCATCAGGATTTGCCCTTCGAACACCTGGTGGAAGCGCTGCAGCCCGAGCGCAGCCTCAGCCATAACCCGCTGTTCCAGGTGATGTTCAACCACCAGGCGAAGGCCCAGACGCCGGTGCAGCAACTGCCAGGGCTGCGTGTGGCCAATCTGGAGTGGGAGACCCGCACCGCTCAGTTCGACTTGAGCCTGGATACCCAGGAAACCTTGGACGGTGTGTGGGCTTCCTTGACCTATGCCACTGACCTGTTCGACGCCGCGACGGCCGCGCGCATGACCCGGCATTGGTTGGGCCTGTTGCAAGCGGCCGTTGCCGACACGGCGCGGCCGTTGCAGGACCTGCCAGTATTGGCCTCCGAAGAACGCCGGCACATGGTCGAGCAATGGAATGCCACCCTGCGCGACTACCCGCAAGGGCGTTGGGTGCATCAGTTGATCGAAGAGCAGGTGCAAGCACAGCCGCATGCCCCCGCATTGGTATTTGGCAATCAACGCCTGGACTATGCCGACTTGAACCGCCGCGCCAACCGCCTGGCCCATCGTTTGATCGAAGCCGGTGTCGGCCCGGACGTGCTGGTCGGCCTGGCCGTGGAGCGCTCGGTCGACATGGTTGTGGGGTTGTTGGCGGTGCTCAAGGCTGGCGGCGCCTACGTGCCGCTGGACCCGGAATACCCGCGCGAGCGCCTGGCCTACATGCTCGACGACAGCGGCGTGAAACTGCTGCTGACCCAAGCGCCTCTGCTGGCGCAACTGCCGGTTCCACCCGGCGTGGAAACCCTAGTGCTGGGCGAATCGACGTTTGCCGGCTACAGCGAGCAAAACCCGGATGTCGCAGTGGACGGCGAAAACCTTGCCTACGTGATCTACACCTCGGGCTCCACCGGCCAGCCGAAGGGCGCGGGCAACCGTCATGCAGCGTTGCTCAACCGCCTGCAATGGATGCAGGAAGCCTACGGCCTGAATGCCGGCGATAGCGTGCTGCAAAAGACCCCGTTCAGCTTCGACGTGTCGGTGTGGGAGTTCTTCTGGCCGCTGCTGACCGGCGCGCGCCTGGTGGTTGCCGCGCCGGGTGATCACCGCGATCCGGCCAAGTTGATTGCGCTGATCAAGGCCGAACGGATCACCACGCTGCATTTCGTGCCCTCGATGTTGCAGGCGTTCCTTCAAGACCGGGAAGTCGGCAGTTGTCAGAGCCTGCAACGCATCGTGTGCAGCGGCGAAGCCTTACCGGTGGACGCGCAACAGCAAGTCTTCGCCCACCTGCCGCAAGCCGGGCTCTACAACCTCTACGGCCCGACCGAGGCGGCCATTGATGTGACGCATTGGACCTGCATCGACGAAGGCCGCGATGCGGTGCCGATAGGTCGTCCGATCGCCAATCTCAGTTGCTACATCCTCGACAGCAACTTCGAGCCGGTGCCGCTCGGCGTGCTCGGCGAGCTGTACCTGGGCGGTGTCGGCCTGGCGCGTGGTTACCATCGCCGTCCATCGTTGACTGCCGAGCGTTTTATCGCCCATCCGTTCGTCAAGGGCGAGCGCCTGTACCGCACCGGCGACCTGGCGCGCTATCGCGAAGACGGCGTGATCGAATACGCGGGGCGTATCGACCATCAAGTCAAACTGCGTGGCCTGCGGATCGAGCTGGGCGAAATCGAAGCGCGCCTGCTGGAGCACGCTCTGGTTCGTGAGGCCGCTGTGCTGGCGGTCGATGGCCAATACCTGGTGGGTTACCTGGTTTTGCAGGAGCAGCGCGAGGACTGGCGTGAAACCCTCAGCGCCCACTTGGCGATCCATCTGCCGGACTACATGGTGCCAGCGCTATGGGTACGGCTGGAACAGATGCCCCTGAGCCCCAACGGCAAGCTGGACCGCAAGGCCCTGCCCAAGCCCGATGCCAGCCTGCAGGCGCGGGCGTACGTGGCGCCGCAGAGTGCGCTGGAACAGCAGATCGCGGCGATCTGGGCCGAGGTGCTGGGCGTCGCGCGGGTCGGGCTTGACGACAATTTCTTCGAACTGGGCGGGCATTCCCTGCTGGCCACCCAGGTGGTGGTGCGCCTGCGTGAGCAGTTGCATGCCGAGTTCGATGTGAAGTCGATGTTCAGCACCCCGACTCTGGCTGATTTCAGCGCCTATGTGGCGGCCCGGCAGACAAATAATTCGCCGGTGCAGGACGCATTGGCTAAATCCTTGGAGGCCCTCAAACGTCTATCAGCAGAAGATTTGGATAAATTGATTTCCTGAGGGGCGTGGCGTGCAAGCATTAATCGAGTCGGTAGGTTCACTTTCTGCGCAACAGAAGAAAGCGTTGGCGGTAATGCTCAAGCAGCAAGGCATCAACCTGTTTGAGATTGCCCCGGTTTTCAAGCGCCAGGAAGGCGAGCCGCTTCGACTCTCTTATGCCCAGGAGCGGCAGTGGTTTCTGTGGCAGTTGGAGCCGCAGAGCACGGCCTATCACGTGCCCCGGGCTTTGCGCCTGAGCGGTCACTTGGACGTGGCCGCGTTGCAGCGCAGCTTTGACGCATTGGTGATGCGCCATGAAAGCCTGCGCACGCATGTGCAGCAGGACGGCGACAGTGCTTTGCAGGTCATCGCCGATCGGGCGCAGGTGGATATCGCGCTGGTCGAGGCCGAAGAGTCGGAACTCAAGGCGCTGGTCGAGGCGCAAATCGCCCAGCCGTTCGATTTGCAGCAAGGCCCGCTGTTGCGGGTCAAGCTGCTGCGCCTGGCCCCGCAGGAGCATGTGCTGGTGCTGGTGCAGCATCACATCGTGTCCGATGGCTGGTCGATGCAGGTGATGGTCGACGAGCTGGTGCAGCTGTATGCCGCCAATGTTCAGGGGCGCGACCTGCAATTGCCGGCTTTGCCGATCCAGTACGCCGACTATGCGCTGTGGCAGCGCAGTTGGATGGAAGCCGGCGAGCGTGAGCGTCAACTGGATTACTGGCAAGGCATGCTCGGCGGTGTGCAGCCGGTATTGGAAATGCCCATGGATCGCCCACGGCCTGCGGTGCAGAGCTTCCGTGGTGCGCGTCTGGACCTGAGCCTGGAAGCCTCTCTGGTTGAGGGCCTGAAGACGCTGGCGCAGCGCGAAGGCGTGACGGTTTTCATGTTGTTGCTGGCGTCGTTCCAGGCGGTCCTGCATTGCTACACCGGCCAGAACGACATTCGCATCGGCGTGCCGGTGGCCAACCGCAACCGCGTGGAAACCGAGCGCCTGATCGGCTTTTTTGTCAACACGCAGATCCTCAAGGCCGATATCGACGGCCAGATGACCTTCCGCGAACTGCTGCAGCAAACCCGTCTGCGCGCGGTGCAAGCCCAGGCTCATCAGGACTTGCCATTCGAGCAGTTGGTGGAAGCGCTGCAGCCGGAGCGCAGCCTGAGCTACAACCCGTTGTTCCAGGTGATGTTCAATCACCAGACCGACACCCGGCTTACCGGCGCTAGCGTGACCGGCCTGCATGTGCAGGGGCTGGAGTGGGACAGCAAGACCTCGCAGTTCGACCTCAGCCTCGACACTCAGGAGTCGGCTTACGGTATCCAGGCCTCCCTGACTTACGCCACCGACCTGTTCGACGCCCCGAGCCTTGAACGTTTCCTTGCGCATTGGCACCGCTTGCTGCAGCGGGTGGCCAAAGATTGCAGTGGTCGCATCGGCGAGCTGCCGCTGCTGGACGATGCCCAGTGGCAGCAGCAGGTGCACGGCTGGAACGACACGCACAAAGCCTTCGCTCAGGACGTGGGTGTGCATTGCCTGCTGGAAGCCCAGGCCCACGTGCGGCCGGACGCGACGGCATTGGTCTGCAACGGCCAGGCGCTCAGTTACGGTGAGCTGAACCGCCGCGCCAATGGCCTGGCCCACCGTCTGCGCGCCGCCGGAGTCGGTCCCGATGTGTTGGTGGCCGTGGCGCTGGACCGTTCGGTAGACATGGTGGTGGCCTTGCTGGCAACCCTCAAGGCGGGCGGTGCCTATGTGCCGCTCGATCCGCAGTTCCCGGCGGATCGGTTGGCCTTCATGCTCGAAGACAGTCGGGCCCACGTGTTGCTGACTGCCGGCGACCTGCACCAACGGTTGTCTCTGGCCGTCGAGCAGCACGTGCTGTTCATGGACGCGCAGGAAGATGGGCGCTACAGCCACGCCAATCCCGACATCGAGTTGACGGGTGAGCATCTGGCCTATGTGATCTACACCTCCGGTTCCACCGGCAAACCCAAAGGGGTGATGGTGCGTCATGCTGCCCTGAGCAGCTTCACCCATGGCATGGCCGACACCCTGGTCATCGGCGCTGACGCGCGCCTGTTGTCGTTGACCACGTTCTCGTTCGATATCTTCGCCCTGGAGCTCTACGTACCCCTGGCCGCAGGCGCGACCGTGGTGCTGGCCGACAAGGACGTGTCCCTGGACCCTGAAGCGATCCTGAGCCTGGTGCAGCGCGAAGCGATCAGTGTGGTGCAAGCCACGCCGTCGACCTGGCGCATGCTCCTGGACAGCGAGCGCGGTGCTTTGCTGCGCGGGGTCAAGTGCTTGTGCGGTGGCGAAGCGCTGCCGGCCGATCTGGCCCAACGCATGTTGGCCCAGCAGGGCTCGGTGTGGAACCTGTATGGCCCGACCGAAACCACCATTTGGTCGGCCGCCCACGAATTGCTCGAGCCGCTGCCTTTTGTCGGTCGTCCGATCGCCAATACCTCCCTGTTTATTCTCAATGCTGACTTCACCCCGTGCCCGGTCGGGGCTTCAGGCGAGCTGTTGATCGGCGGCGTCGGCCTGGCCCGGGGTTATCACGGCCGTGCGGCGATGACCGCCGAGCGCTTTGTGCCCAATCCGTTTGCCCGTCACGGCGAGCGGCTGTATCGCACCGGCGACCTGGCGCGGTATCGCGTGGACGGCGTGGTCGAGTACATCGGGCGTGTTGATCATCAGGTCAAGGTGCGGGGGTTCCGGATTGAGTTGGGAGAGATCGAGGCGTGTTTGCGCGAGCAGCCTGCCGTGCGCGAGGCCGCCGTGGTGGCGGATCACGATCAACTGCTCGCCTATCTGGTTACCGGGCAGCCGATACCCGAGGACGAACAGGCCCGATTGCGTGAGCAGTTCAAGGCAGCCCTTCGTGAGCAGTTGCCGGAATACATGGTGCCGGCTTATCTGGTGTTTCTGCCGCGGATGCCCTTGACCCCCAATGGCAAGTTGGATCGCAAGGCGCTGCCTAAGCCCGATGCCGGTGTGCTGCAAAAGCGTTATGTTGCGCCCGTCACTGAGCGTGAGTGCCAGGTCGCGGCCATTTGGGCGCAAGTATTGGGTATGCCGCAGGTTGGCCAGGACGATCACTTCTTTGAAATCGGCGGGCATTCCCTGCTGGCCACACGCGTGGTGTCTCGCGTACGCCAGGCGCTCGGTATCGATGTACCGTTGAAAAACCTGTTCGAACAGCCGGTGCTTGGCCGTTTTGTGCAGTCGTTGTCGGGCACTGCCCATGACATGTTGCCGATTACCCGTTCGGCGCCCGATCGCTCATCGGCCCTGTCCTTTGCCCAGGAACGTCAGTGGTTCCTCTGGCAACTGGAGCCGCAGAGCGCCGCGTATCACATCCCGGTCGCCCTGCGCCTGCGCGGTGCACTCGATCGCCAGGCCCTGCAACGCAGCTTCGACTGTTTGATCGAGCGCCATGAAACCCTGCGCACCGTGTTTGCCGTCGAGGGCGAGCGCACTGTGCAGCATCTCGTCGCGTCGGCAAGGTTGCTGATCGACGAAGAGGTGCTGTACAGCGATGACCCCGACGCGTTGAAGGCCAGGATTGAAGAGGAAATCGCCCGGCCATTCGACTTGTGCAAAGGACCACTGCTACGGGTCAAGCTGTTGCGCCTGGCGGCGGACGATCACGTGCTGGTGCTGGTGCTGCATCACATCATCTCCGACGCCTGGTCGATGGAGGTGATGGTCGAAGAATGGGTGCAAGGCTATGCCGCGTTCAGCCAGGGCCTAGAGCCCCATCTGCCGGCGTTGCCGATTCAATATGCCGACTACGCGGTATGGCAGCGCGACTGGATGGCGGCGGGCGAACAGGCACGCCAGTTGACCTATTGGCGTGAACGTCTGGCCGGTGAGCAGCGGGTGTTGGAGCTGCCGCTGGACTATCCACGCCCGGCGGTGCAAAGCCATCGTGGCGCGCGCCTGGACCTGATGCTGGAGGCGGCGTTGGTCGATGCGCTGCACACCCTGGCCCGCAGCCAAGGTGTGACCCTATTCGTGCTGTTGCTCGCATCGTTCCAGACGTTGTTGTATCGCTACAGTGGCCAATCGGATGTTCGCGTCGGCGTGCCGATTGCCAACCGCAACCGGGTTGAGACTGAGCGGCTGATCGGCTTTTTCGTCAACACCCAGGTGCTCAAGGCCGATATCACCGGTGAACTGGCGTTTGCCGAGCTGCTGCAACAGGTCAAGCGCGCGGCCCTGGAGGCGCAGGCTCATCAGGACCTGCCGTTCGAGCAATTGGTCGAGGCGCTGCAACCTGAGCGCAGCCTGAGCCACAGCCCCTTGTTCCAAGTGATGTTCAACCACCAGACCGACGCTCGCAGTGAGGCGAGCGCGCAGTCGATTGCGGGACTGTGTGTCGAAGGCCTGGCCTGGGACAGCCACACCGCACACTTTGACTTGAGCCTGGACACCCAGGTATCCGCCGACGGGCTTTGGGCATCGCTGACCTATGCCACGGACCTGTTTGACGCGCGGACCATTGAGCGCATGGCTGGCCACTGGCTGGGCCTGCTGCGCAGTGTGGTGAAGACACCCACTCAACCTGTTGGGCGCTTGCCTTTGCTGGCGACTGAAGAGCAGCACCGCTTGCAACAGGCCTGGAACAGCAGCAGCCCGGCGGTATTGTGGCAGGCCGGTGTTCATCGTCTGTTCGAGGCGCAGGTGCTGCAACGTCCGCAGGCCGTGGCGCTGGTGCTCGATGGCGAATCGCTGAGCTACGCCGAGCTAAACCGCCAGGCCAACCGCCTGGCCCATTGTCTGGTGGAGCAGGGCGTGGGCCCCGAAGTGCTGGTTGGGGTCGCGGTGGAGCGCTCCTTCGCCATGGTGGTCAGCCTGTTGGCGATCCTCAAGGCCGGTGGCGCCTATGTACCCCTCGACCCGCAATACCCGCGTGAACGCTTGGCCCACATGCTTGAGGACAGTGGCGTAGGCCTGGTACTGACGCAGTCGCATGTGCCGATAGCGCTACCCGAAGGCGTTACCGCGTTGGCGATCGACTGGGTGCCGATGGCCCACTATGCTGAGGACAACCTGGCGGTAATGATCGACCCGCACAACCTGGCCTATGTGATTTACACCTCTGGCTCCACCGGCAAACCCAAGGGCGTGGCCATCGACCATGGTGCGTTGAATGAATTCGCGCATATTGCCGCCGACTACTCGCGGCTGACCCCGAATGACCGCGTATTGCAGTTCGCCACGCTGAACTTCGATGGCTTCGTCGAGCAGCTGTACCCGGCCTTGATCCATGGCGCCGCTGTGGTGCTGCGCGGTCCGGAGCTGTGGGACAGTGGGCGCTTGTACATCGAGATCCTGGGTCAGGGCATTACCGTGGCCGACCTGCCGACGGCCTATTGGAACCTGTTCCTGCTCGACTGCCTGGCGGCCGGGCCGCGTAGTTATGGGGCCCTGCAACAAGTGCATATCGGCGGCGAAGCCATGCCATTGGACGGTCCGGCCCAATGGCTGCGGGCGGGCCTGGGGCATATACGCCTGCTCAATACCTACGGACCGACCGAGGCTACGGTGGTTTCCAGTACGCTGGATTGCACGGCGGGCCAGGAGGTCATCGGCACCACTGCCAGTCCGATCGGCCGCTCGTTGCCTGGGCGTGGTTTGTACGTGCTGGACCGCGATCTCAACCTCGCGCCACTGGGCACGGTTGGCGAACTGTATATTGGCAGCGCCTGTGGCCTGGCGCGGGCCTACCTGAACCGTCCATTGTTGACCGCCGAACGGTTTGTCGCCGATCCCTTCAGCGGCAGTGGCGGGCGCCTGTATCGCACCGGCGACCTGGCACGCTACCGAGCCGACGGCATCATCGAATACGTCGGTCGTGTTGATCACCAAGTGAAAGTTCGCGGTTTCCGTATCGAATTGGGTGAAATCGAAGCGCTGTTGCTGGCCCAAGCCGGCATCCGCGAAGCCGTGGTCTTGGCGTCGGATAACCAGTTGCTGGCCTATCTGGTTGCAGAGCAGCACGATACCGACGCCCTGGGTGAAGTGCTCAACACCACGCTGCGTGAACAGCTGCCCGACTACATGGTGCCCGCTCACCTGATATTCCTTGAGCGTCTGCCGCTGAACCCCAACGGCAAGCTGGATCGCCAGGCATTGCCAAAGCCGGATGCCCGCCATTCGCTGCGCAATTGGGTGGCGCCCGTCGGCGCCATCGAGCAGCAAGTGGCAGCAATTTGGGCGGATATCCTCGGTGTGGTGCAGGTTGGCCGCACGGATCACTTCTTCGAGTTGGGTGGGCATTCGCTGCTGGCGATGCAAGTAGCCTCGCGGCTGCGCCAGGTGTTGGCGCTGGAAGTCCCGCTCAGAATGCTGTTCGAGCAGCCCCGCCTGCAAGGGTTTGTGGCGGCGTTGCTGGCACTCGAAGGAGCCGGCGGCGTCAGCGCGCCAGTGCTGGTCCCCGTGGCGCGAGATCGCCAGTTGCCGCTGTCGTATGCCCAGGAACGCCAGTGGTTTCTCTGGCAGTTGGATCCCGAAAGCGCCGCCTACCACGTACCCAGCGCGCTGCGCCTGAAGGGCCGCCTGGATCTGGCCGCGCTGCAACGCAGCTTTGATTGCCTGGTGGCGCGTCATGAGAGCCTGCGCACCGTGCTGCGCCAGGACAGTGCGGGTGCCGTGCAAGTCGTGGGTGAGCCTGCGCCTGTCGCGATCACCCATGGCGCCGTATTGGCGACCGATCTCCAGGCTCGGGTGGAAGCGAGTATTGCGCGCACATTCGACTTGGAGCAGGGCCCACTGCTGCGCGTCGATCTACTGCGTATAGCCGAGGATGATCATGTGCTGGTGCTGGTGCAGCACCACATCGTCTCCGATGGCTGGTCGATGCAGGTGATGGTAGATGAGCTGGTGCAATTGTATGGCGCGTTCAGCCAGGGGCAGGACCTGCAATTGCCGGCGCTGCCGATCCAATACGCCGATTACGCCGTGTGGCAACGCGACTGGATGGCCGCGGGTGAAAAGGCGCGTCAACTCGACTACTGGCACGGCCTGCTGGCCGGTGAGCAGCCGGTTCTTGAGTTGCCATTCGACTTCCAGCGTCCGGCGCAACAGAGCCATCGCGGCGCGCGTCTGCGCGTGGAGTTGCCGGCACCGCTGGTGTCCGGCCTCAATGCCCTGGCCCAGCAAGAAGGCGTGACGATGTTCATGCTGCTGCTGGCGTCGTTCCAGACGTTGTTGCACCGCTACAGCGGCCAGGAAGATATCCGCGTTGGCGTGCCGATTGCCAATCGCAACCGCGCCGAAACCGAACGACTCATTGGCTTCTTCGTCAACACCCAGGTGCTCAAGGCCGATATTGATGGGCGGACCACCGTTGCCCAGTTATTGCAGCAGGTCAGACAGCGTGCGTTGGACGCCCAGGCCCATCAGGATCTGCCGTTCGAGCAACTCGTGGAAGCGCTGCAACCGGAGCGCAGCCTGAGTCTTAACCCGTTGTTCCAAGTGATGTTCAACCATCAGGTGGCCAGTCGTGCGACCTTGGAGCAAGCGTCGAGTGAATTGCGCGTCGAGGAACTGGCCTGGAACAGCCACACCGCGCATTTCGACCTGGACCTGGACGTGTATGAGTGGGGCGAGGGGATCAGTGCCACCCTGGGTTATGCCACCGATTTGTTCGCCCCAGCGACCATTGCGCGCATGGCCGGCCACTGGCAGAACCTGTTGCAAGCCATGGTTGCCGATCCGCAGCAGCCTATCGGGCAGTTGACGCTGCTGGACGAGGAGGAGCAGCGGCAGATCCTGCAGGTGTGGAATCAATCCGACGCCGGCTTCCCGGCCCAACGCCTGGTGCACGAGTTGGTCGCCGATCGCGCGCGGGAAACGCCGCAGGCAATCGCGGTCAAGTTCGACGCGCAAACCCTGACCTACGGCGAACTGGACCGCCAGGCCAACCAGTTGGCTCACGCGTTGATCGCCCGTGGCGTCGGCGCGGAAGTGCGCGTGGCGATTGCCATGCCGCGCAGTGCCGAGATCATGGTGGCGTTCCTCGCGGTGATGAAAGCCGGCGGCGTGTATGTGCCGCTGGATGTGGAATACCCGCGTGATCGCCTGCTGTACATGATGCAGGACAGCCGCGCGCAACTGCTGCTGACCCATTCCAGTGCGTTGCCGCAACTGCCGATCCCCGAAGGCCTGGACACGCTGGCCATCGACCATACCGAAACCTGGAGCCGCTTCAGCGACACTGCGCCCTCGGTTGACCTCGACGGCGACAACCTCGCCTACGTGATCTACACCTCCGGCTCCACCGGCATGCCCAAGGGCGTGGCGGTGGCCCACGGCCCGTTGGTGGCGCATATCATCGCCACCGGGGAGCGCTACGAAACCAGCCCGGCCGATTGCGAATTGCACTTCATGTCCTTCGCCTTCGACGGCTCCCACGAAGGCTGGATGCACCCACTGATCAACGGCGCCAGCGTGCTGATCCGCGATGACAGCCTGTGGTTGCCGGAATACACCTACCAGCAAATGCATCGCCACAACGTGACCATGGCGGTGTTCCCGCCGGTTTATCTGCAACAACTGGCCGAGCATGCCGAGCGCGACGGCAATCCGCCGAAGGTGCGGGTGTATTGCTTTGGCGGTGACGCGGTGGCGCAAGCGAGCTACGACCTGGCCTGGCGTGCGCTGAAACCTACTTATCTGTTCAACGGCTACGGCCCGACCGAAACCGTGGTCACGCCGCTGCTGTGGAAGGCACGCAAGGGTGATCCGTGCGGCGCCGTGTATGCACCGATTGGCACGCTGCTGGGCAACCGCAGCGGCTACATCCTCGATGCCCAGCTCAACCTGCAACCCATCGGCGTCGCTGGGGAGCTGTACCTGGGCGGCGAGGGCGTGGCGCGTGGTTATCTGGAACGCCCGGCACTCACCGCCGAACGTTTCGTCCCCGACCCGTTCGGCCAACCCGGCCGCCGCGTGTATCGCAGCGGCGACCTGACCCGTGGGCGCCTGGATGGGGTGGTGGACTACCTGGGTCGTGTCGACCATCAGGTGAAGATCCGCGGTTTCCGTATCGAACTGGGCGAGATCGAAGCGCGTCTGCGCGAGCAGGACAACGTCGGCGAAACCGTGGTGGTGGCCCAGGAAGGCCCGACTGGCAAGCAACTGGTGGCCTATGTGGTGCCGGCGTCCTCTGCAATCAACGAAACCGAGTGGCGCGACAGCCTGCGCCGAGCGCTCAAAACCCGTTTGCCGGACTACATGGTGCCCGCGCACTTCATGTTCCTGGTGCAAATGCCCCTGACCCCCAACGGCAAACTCGATCGCAAGGGCCTGCCGCAACCCGATATCAGCCTGATGCAGCAAACCTATGTGGCGCCGCGCAGTGAGCTGGAGCGGAAGATCGCCGGTCTCTGGGCCGACGTGTTGCGCTTGCCGCGCGTAGGTTTGAACGACAACTTCTTCGAACTGGGCGGCGATTCGATCATCTCGATCCAAGTGGTCAGCCGCGCACGCCAGGCCGGTATTCTCTTTACTCCCAAGGACCTGTTCCAGCACCAGACGGTGCAGAGCCTGGCCGCCGTCGCGCAGACCGGCGGGCAGGGCCTTGTCATCGATCAGGGGCCGGCCACTGGTGAAGCATTGCTCTTGCCGATTCACCAGTATTTTTTCCAGGAAGACATTGCCGAGCGTCATCACTGGAACCAATCCGTGGTATTGCGCCCTGGTGCGCGACTGGATGTTGCGATCTTGAGCACCGCCCTCGCGGCATTGGTCTCGCACCACGACGCATTGCGTTTGAGTTTCACCCGGTCATCGGCTGGCTGGCAGGCCCATTATCGAGAGGTTGAATCGAGCGGCAGCCTGCTTTGGCAAACCACCCTCGCTGATCTTGACGCGCTTGAGGCCCTGGGTCTGCAAGCCCAGCGCAGCCTGGATCTGGCAGGGGGGCCGTTGATGCGCGCTGTGCTGGTCGAGCTGCCAGACCAATCGCAACGGCTATTGCTCGTGATCCATCACCTAGTGGTGGATGGCGTGTCGTGGCGAATTCTGCTCGAAGACCTGCAGACTGCCTACACCCAACTTCAGGCCGGGCAGGTCGTCTCGCTGCCGGCCAAGACCAGCTCGACCCAGACGTGGGCCAAACGGTTGCAGGCCCACGCGCAGAGCCCGGCATTGCAAGAGGAACTGCGGTTCTGGCAGGCGCAGTTGCAAGGGGTCGATGCCGATCTACCTTGTGATAACCCGCAAGGTGGCAGGCAGAATTCCCTGGCTATCACCGTGGGCACGCATCTGGACCAATCCTGGACCCGTCGCCTGTTGCAAGAGGCCCCGGCGGCTTACCGTACGCAGATCAACGACCTGCTGCTGACCGCCCTGGCCCGTGTCATCACGCGCTGGACGGGCGGCGACTTCCTGGCGGTCAAGCTGGAAGGGCACGGTCGGGAAGACCTGTTCGATGATATCGACCTGACCCGCACGGTTGGTTGGTTCACCAGCATGTACCCGCTGGTGCTGACCCCGGCTGCGTCCCTGGCCGATTCGGTCAAGCGTATCAAGGAGCAGTTACGCGCCGTTCCAGACAAAGGCATCGGCTTCGGCGCGCTGCGCTATCTGGGAGACGATGAGGCCCGTCGGACACTGGGCGGGTTGGCGCAACCCAGGATCACCTTCAACTACTTAGGCCAGTTCGATGGCAGCTTCGAGGGCGATATCGCGCACGCTTTCTTCACCCCTACGGGCGAAGGTGCCGGCGCCGACCAGAGCGAGCACGCGTCTTTGGGCAACTGGCTGGACATCAACGGACAGGTGTATGGCGGTGAGCTGAACCTGAGCTGGAGTTTCAGCCGCGAGATGTTCAGCGAGGCCACAGTACAACGCCTGGCCGATGCGTATGAGCAGGAACTCAAGGCGCTGATCGAGCATTGCTGCCTGGCCGCGCATCAGGGCGTGACGCCGTCGGACTTCCCGCTGGCCCGGCTCAGCCAGGTACAGTTGGACGAGTTTGCGTTGGCCGCCGCCGATGATGTGTACCCCTTGTCGCCGATGCAGCAGGGCATGTTGTTCCACGCCCTGTACGAGCCGCAGGCGGGTGACTATGTCAACCAGATGCGCGTGGATGTGGACGGTCTGGATATCCCGCGTTTCCGCGCGGCCTGGCAGGCTGCGCTGGATAATCACGATATCCTGCGTACCGGTTTTATCTGGCACGGGGATCTTGAGCAACCCTTGCAGGTGGTGCATCGCCAGGCCCGGTTGCCCTTTATCGAAACCGAGTGCCCTGAGGGCGCCGATCAAAACAAGCAGTTGGACCTGTTGGCTGACTCGCAACGCCTGCAAGGCTTCAGCCTGGAGAGCCCGCCGCTGGTGCGAATTGCGCTGGCGCATACCGGGCCGCAGCGTTGCCACCTGATCTACACCAGCCACCACATTTTGATGGATGGTTGGAGCAGCTCCCAATTGCTCGGCGAAGTGCTGGAGCGGTATGCCGGGCATGTGCCGCCAGCCCAAGTCGCGCGTTACCGGGATTTCATCGCCTGGCTGCAAGCCCAGGATAAAACGCTGCGGGAAGCTTTCTGGAAAAGCCAGTTGGCTGAGCTGGATGAGCCCACGCGGTTGTTCCAGGCGCTGCCGCGCGACAAGGAGCGTGACGCGTCCGGCCTGGGTGAGCACGCCCATGAACTGAATGTCACGCAGATGGCCCGGCTCAAGGCCTTTGCCCAGGGGCAGAAGATAACGCTCAACACCCTGGTGCAATCGGCCTGGTTGTTGCTGCTGCAACGCTATACCGGCCAGGACACCGTTGCTTTCGGCGCCACGGTATCGGGGCGCCCCGCAGAGCTGCGTGGGGTGGAGCAGCAAGTCGGATTGTTCATCAATACCTTGCCGGTGGTGGCAACACCTCGGCCGGACATGCCAGCGTCACAATGGATGCAACAGATCCAGCAACAGAACCTTGCGTTGCGCGAGCAAGAGCACACGCCCTTGTTCGAACTGCAACGCTTGGCGGGGCTGGGTGGCGAGGCGTTGTTCGACACCATTCTGGTGTTTGAAAACTACCCCGTATCAGCGGTGTTGGAGCAGGGGGCACCGCAGGGTGTTCGCTTCGGCCATGTGAGCAGCCGGGAACAGACGCACTATCCCTTGTCGATTGCCGTCGGTGTCGGTGAAACGCTCACGCTGCACTACAGCTATGACCTGGCAGAGGTGGAGGCCCCGACGGTCGAGCGTATCAACCAGCACCTGCTGCACTTGCTGGCAGAACTGGTCGCCAAGCCCCAGGCACCCCTGGCGCAGTTGACGATGTTGACGGAGCCTGAACACAAGGCCCTGATGGAGCAAGGCAAAGGGCCGCTTGACGACACCCTTTGCCCTCTCGTCCAGCACCAATTTGAACAGCAGGTACGCCGTACGCCGCAGGCAACGGCTGCGATCTTTGGCGAGCAACAGTTGACCTACGAGGCATTGAACCGGCGTGCCAACCGTCTGGCGAACGGACTGATCAAGCAGGGTGTTGGACCGGATTCGCTGGTGGGCATTGCGTTGGAGCGCTCCTTCGACATGCTGGTGGGGCTGTTGGCCATACTCAAGGCTGGCGGTGCGTATGTACCGCTTGATGCAGACTATCCCGAAGCTCGCCTTGCCTACATGCTCAAGGACAGTGGTGTGAAGTGGCTGCTGACACCGTCGCATCTGAACCTGCCGGCGGCCAACGGCGTGCAATGCCTAAGCCTGGAAGGCGATCAGGCGTGGTTGCAGGGTTGCGCCGAGACCGACCCGCAGGTGGCCGTCAATGGCCAGAACCTGATGTACGTGATCTACACCTCAGGCACCACGGGCAACCCTAAAGGCGTGGGCGTGACCCACGAAGCCTTGGCGCAGCGCCTGCAATGGATGCAGAACACTTACGCGTTGCAAGCTGACGATGTGCTGTTGCAAAAGGCCCCGATGAGTTTTGACGTGTCAGTGTGGGAGTGCTTCTGGCCGCTGATCAGCGGCAGCCGCGTGGTAATCGCGGCACCGGGCGAACACCGCGACCCGGTGCGTCTGATGGAACTGATCCAGGCATTCGGCGTGACCACACTGCATTTTGTGCCATCACTCTTGCAATTGTTCATTGAAACGCCGGGTGTTGCCCAATGTTCCAGCGTGCGCCGAGTGTTCTCTGGCGGGGAGGCACTGACGGCCGACCTGCGTGATCAGATCCTGCGGACCCTTCCCACTGTGGTACTGCACAACCGCTATGGTCCGACTGAAACGACCATCAACGCGACATGGTGGGCCTGTTCCCTGGAGGAGGGTGTGCGTTCGCCGATTGGCCGGCCGTTGGGCAATGTGATTTGCCGCGTATTGGATGGGGATCTGAACCCGGTCCCGGTCGGTGTTGCCGGCGAGCTGTGCGTCGGTGGCTCCGGCTTGGCGCGCGGCTATCTCGGGCGACCGGGGTTGTCGGCTGAGCGCTTTGTCGCAGACCCGTTCGACAGTTCCGGTGCGCGGCTGTATCGCACCGGTGACCGCGTGCGGTGGGCCGACGACGGCGCATTGGAATACCTGGGACGCCTGGATCATCAGATCAAGATTCGCGGCTTCCGGGTTGAATTGGAGGAAATCCGTGCGCGGGTAATGCTGCAGGCCGATGTCGTCCAGGCTGAGGTGATTCTGCGCCAGGGCAGCGGCGGCGCCCAATTGATCGGCTACTACGTGGCTCGCTCTTCAGCCCCGGATGACGCCGAGCACGGCCAGGCTTTGCGCAGCGCGTTGCAGGCGCAGTTGCCGGACTACATGGTGCCCAAGCAGTTCGTGCGTCTGCCGCACATGCCGTTAAGCCCCAGTGGCAAGCTGGATTTCAAGGCCCTGCCTGAACCCGACAACCAAGTTGTGCAGGGCCAGTATGCGGCGCCTCACAGCGACCTTGAAAAGCAACTGGCGGCGATCTGGCAGGAGGTGTTGGACGTTAGGCAAGTGGGCTTGAATGACAACTTTTTCGAGCTGGGTGGGCATTCGCTGCTGGTGATCAATGTGATGTCGCGCATTCAGTTGGAGTTGGGCGTGAAGATCAGCGTGCATGAGCTGTTCCAGCATACCCGGCTCGGGCAACTGGCGGATCATCTGCAAGCGCTGGGCAGCGGTGTCAGCACAGAGAAGTTGGCGTTCCTGGATTCACTCCTCGACGAAATGGAGCAGCGGTAATGGACGACCAGATGGCGTACAGAATCATGCAGCGATTTATCGGGCTACCGCTTGAGCAGCGCAAGGTCTACCTGCAGAAGATGCTGCAGGAAGGCGTTTCACCGGCCAACCTGCCGATCCCACAGGTACGGCTTGAAGCGACTGCCTTGCCGCTTTCGTACGCTCAGGAGCGTCAGTGGTTTCTCTGGCAATTGGACCCACAAAGCGCGGTTTATCACATTCCCAGTGCCTTGCGACTCAAAGGTCGTCTGGATATTGTCGCGTTGCAGAAGAGTTTTGAATCGCTGATCGCCCGGCATGAGAGCCTGCGTACACAGTTCAGGCAGGTCGGTGAAGGCATGCGCCAGGAGATCCAGCCCACCTATGCTGTGGTGCTGGAACCTGAAACCCTTGCTGAAAGCCAATTGAAGGCACGCGTCGAGCAGGCCATTGCACACCCGTTCGACCTGGCGCGTGGCCCACTTTTACGCATGACCCTGCTGCGCCTGTCAGAACTGGACCATGTACTGGTTCTGGTACAGCACCACATCATCTCCGACGGTGCTTCGATGCAAGTGATGGTGGAGGAAGTGGTGCAGGCCTATACGGCCTACAGCCGGGGTCTTGAGTTTGAGTTACCTGCGCTGCCGATCCAGTATGCGGACTATGCCCTGTGGCAGCGCAGTTGGATGGAAGCGGGGGAAAAACAACGCCAGTTGGAATACTGGCAAGGCGTGCTCGGCGGTGATCAACCGGTGTTGGAGCTGCCTCTGGACCGGCCACGCCCGGCCTCGCAGAGCTTTCGGGGGGCGGCCCTGGACGTGGTGCTGGATGATCAGTTGGCCGCGGGAGTCCGGGCGCTGGCGCAGCGTGAAGGGGCAACCAGTTTCATGGTGCTGCTGGCGTCCTTTCAGGCCCTGCTGCATCGCTACAGCGGGCAACGGGACATCCGTGTCGGTGTGCCGACCGCCAACCGGAACCGCGTGGAGACGCAGCGGCTGGTAGGGTTTTTCGTCAACACCCAGGTACTCAAAGCCGATGTGGACGAGCATACCAGCGCGCTGGCGCTGTTGCGTCAGACCCGTCAGCGGGTGCTGGAAGCCCAGGCGCATCAGGATCTGCCTTTCGAGCAACTGGTGGAAGCGCTTCGTCCGCAACGCAGCTTGAGTTACAGCCCTTTGTTCCAGGTGATGTTCAACCACCAGAACCGAGGAACAGCCCACGAGAGTGAGCCGGGAACCTCCGGCCTGGTGCTGGAGGGACTGGATTGGGAGAGCCGAACGGCTCAGTTCGACCTGATCTTGAACGTCTCGGAGGAAGCGTCGGGTATCGGCGCTTCATTTGGTTATGCAACCGATCTGTTCGATGCGGCGACCGTCGAACGTATGGCGCGACACTGGCGACGCCTGCTCGGTGCAATGGTTGCCGAGCCCGAGGCCTTGGTTGATACGTTGGTGATGCTGGACGCGGAGGAGCGTCGGCAGATCGTCGCTACCTGGAATGCGACGACTACCGCTTACCCCCTTGAAAAGACTGTGCATCAACTGTTTGAAGAGCACGCCGAATGCACTCCGCACCGACCCGCCCTGGCGTTTGGCGCGATGCAGTTGAGCTACGACGCCCTGAACCGTCGCGCCAACCGCTTGGCCCATGCCTTGATCACGCGGGGTGTTGGCCCGGACAGCCTGGTGGGCGTGGCAATGGAACGCTCGGTGGAGATGGTCGTTGGCCTGTTGGCGATCCTCAAGGCCGGCGGTGCCTACGTGCCCGTTGACCCGGAATACCCTAAGGAACGCCAGTGCTACATGCTGGAGGACAGTGCGGTAAACCTGTTACTCAGCCAGTCTCACTTGACACTGCCGGTCACAGACAACGTACAACGCATTGACTTGGATGGCGACGGGCAATGGCTGGACGTTTACGATGAGGCCAACCCTAGCGTGGCTGTGAGTGGCGAGCACCTTGCGTATGTGATCTACACCTCTGGTTCTACCGGGAAACCCAAGGGGGCGGGCAACAGTCATGCGGCCCTCACCAACCGTTTGTGCTGGATGCAACAGGCGTATGCCTTGGGCGCCAGCGATACGGTATTGCAGAAGACGCCGTTCAGTTTTGATGTGTCTGTGTGGGAGTTCTTCTGGCCTTTGCTCAGCGGCGCCCGCTTGGTGATGGCCGCGCCGGGGGATCACCGTGACCCGGCGAAGCTGGTGGAGGTGATCAAGCGTGAGGGGGTTACCACGCTGCACTTTGTTCCGTCGATGTTGCAAGCCTTCCTGCAGCATGGTCCGGTGGGCAGCTGCAGCAGCGTGAAGCGCATCATCTGCAGTGGTGAAGCCTTGCCGGTCGATGCGCAGCAGCAGGTGTTCGCCAAGCTGCCACAGGCTCGGTTGTACAACCTTTATGGTCCCACGGAAGCGGCCATCGATGTCACCAGTTGGACCTGTGTCGACGAAGGCAAGGATGCCGTGCCCATTGGAAAGCCCATCGCCAATCTGGGTTGCCACATCCTGGACGGTCATTTGGAACCGGTGCCGATCGGTGTCCTGGGCGAGTTGTACCTGACGGGCAAGGGCCTGGCGCGTGGGTATTATCGCCAGCCGGTACTGACCGCCGAGCGTTTTGTCGCCAGCCCCTTCGGGGCCGGGGAGCGGATGTACCGTACCGGAGACTTGGCACGTTACCGTCCAGACGGGGTCATTGAGTACGCCGGGCGCATCGACCATCAAGTCAAACTACGCGGCCTGCGTATCGAGTTGGGTGAGATCGAAGCACGCCTGCTTGAACATCAATGGGTACGCGAAACCGCGGTGTTAGCGCTGGACGGTACCCAACTGGTGGGTTACGTGGTACTTGATGAGCCATTGCCGCATTGGCGTGAAACCCTCGCCGCCCATCTTTCAACCTACCTGCCGGCCTTTATGGTGCCGGCCCAGTGGGTCTTGCTGGAAAATATGCCGCTGAGCCCCAACGGCAAACTGGAGCGCAAGGCGCTGCCGCGCCCTGAAGCTGGCAGCCAGCAACGCAACTATGCAGCACCTCACACGGCGCTGGAACAGCAGATTGCGCAGATATGGCAACAGGTGCTGGGGGTCGATCGGGTCGGTTTGGACGATAATTTTTTCGAGCTTGGCGGGCATTCGTTGCTGCTACTGGTGGTGAAAGAACGTCTGGCGCTTCAATGTGGGCTGGTGCTCACAGTCAACCAATTGATGACGCGTTCAACCGTGAGAGCGTTGGCACGCAGTACGCTGGATGAACGGGAGCCCTCGCTTATCGTTGACTTGAATGGCTGCAAGGGCGGCCCGTCATTGTTCCTGTTTCACCCAAGCTTCGGTTCGGTACATTGCTACAAGGCCATCGGTATGGCCTTGCGCTTGGAGATGCCCGTACAGGGCATCATTTGCCGCGCACTGATGGATCCGCAAAGCCCTGTGCCGACGTGGGATGCCATGGTCGAGGACTATGCCCGGCAGATTCTGGTGACCCAGCCGGGCGGGCCGTATTACTTGGCCGGGTGGTCGCTGGGCGGCAATCTCTCGTTGCAGGTTGCCGCGTATCTGGAGGCTCGGGGCGCGGATGTGGCCTTTCTGGGGTGCATCGATGCGCCTCCGCCGATGCGCGTCAAGGCGTTCTGGGACAGGGACAAGTGGCTCAAACCCGCCGTTGAATCATTGGGGCCAGGCGACAAACGCGTGGAATTGCTGACGGTCATGTTGCCTGAGTCGGCGCAGGCCATTACCCAGGCCTGGCAAGATATTGAGCACGCCGGTACCGCGGCTGATCAGCAATGGAAGGCGTTTTGTGAGTGGGCACATTTGGCCCTTGGCGAGGTGTTTGTCAGCCTGCGCGACGAACTGCGCCAGGGGGGCGAGCTGGAGGTGTCGTGGGCGTTGAAGCACATGCTCGATGAGCGCTTGAAGGATGCCGATTATTCTCCTATCGCGGCGCCAGTAAGTTGCTGGTGGGCTGCACAAAGCAAGTCTGCCAATGATCGACATGTCATCTGCTCCGCGCTTGAAGAGGGGATTGGCCATGGGGTGCACGCGTCGGTGGTCATCGATACGACCCATGATCGAATCGTCGACAACCCTGAATTCATCGCCTCATTTGTTTCTGCTCTGAAAGGCGCCAGGCACTAGCCAGTACCACGCCTCCTTACTCCCGGACACCGGCCTCGCGCCGGTGTTTTTTTGCCCGGTGGTTTATCCATGGGCAAAGAAAACCCCCGCCTGAGGGCGGGGGGTCTTGGGGCTTGCGTGCAACGACTGGCCGTTAGAAGTTCCAGCGCGTGGTCAGCATGACGTTGCGCGGGTCACCGTAGTAGGCGGTGTTATAGAAGCCGATGTTGGTGTAGTAGTACTTATCGAACAGGTTGTTCACGTTAAGCGTCGCGGAGACGTTGTCGGTGATCTGGTATTTGGCCATTGCGTCAACCACCCAGTAGGCTTCCTGGGAGAATTCTTCGTAACGGCTCTTGCCACTGTTGTACACGTCTTGCCAGGCCTTGCCCTGCCAGCGTGCGCCACCGCCGATGGTCAGGCGGTCCAGGGCCCCTTTGAGTTTGTAGGAGGTAAAGAAGCTGACCTGGTCCTGGGGTTCCCAGGTCGAGACCTTGTCGCCATTCTCGTCGCGGATGATTTTGTGGGTATAACCCGCCTGTGCCTGCCAGCCAGGGGCCAGTTCGCCGGACAGCTCGGCCTCGAAGCCTTTGGTCTTGGCGGTAATGCCTTTGTAGGCATATGAAATGGCGGAGTTGGTCGGGTTGGCGTTGTACAGCGCATCTGCTTCTGCGCGGTTGGTTTCATGCACTTCAAAGTAGGCCAGGCTGGTGTTCAGCCCCCCATTGAAGAACTCGCCCTTCACACCCACTTCGTAGTTCTTGCCTTCGTCAGGTTCAAGCAGCTTGTTCTCACTGTCGCGGCTATACACCTGCGGCATGAAGATTTCGCTGTAGCTGGCATACGCGGTGAAGTTGTCGTTCAGGTCGTAGGTGACGCCGGCGTAGGGCACGACCTTACCGGTTTCAGTGGATTTGTTATCGCCTGTCAGCCAGTAGTTGGCTAAGCGGCTGCCGAGGAAGACGTTCAAGTCATCCGTCAGGTTGAAGCGCGCGGTCATGTAGCCTGCTGTTTGCCGAGTGGTTTCATCGATGACTCTGGTCGGCGTGCCCCAATCCGGCTCTGCGAAGTTGCCGTCGAAGTTCCAGAAGTCGACCACGCGACCGTTGGCGTAGGTGGGTGAGCCGTAGTCTTTACCCTTCCAATGGGAGTTCGAGGCAGAGCCACCAATCACCAATTCGTGCTCTCGGCCGCCCAGGCTGAATGGACCACTGGCATAGATGTCGCCAGAGTCGGCGCGGGTATGGCCGGTGAATTTGTTCGCATAGAGCGTCGACAGACCGGTTGCAGTGAATGGGCCAAGCTGGATCGCACCCATCGGTGCGTCATACCCGCTGAACTGATGGGTGTATTGCCCCTTCACGACCCAACCGTTGTCGAAATTGTGTTCCAGAGTGGAGAACACGCTCTGGGTATATTGCTCCCAGCTGCTCCACTTGGCGCCGTTGTTGAACGAGCGCTTTACATCGATGCGGTTACCGCTGCGGTCGAACAGGGGACGGCTACCCGACCAGCCAGAACCTTTAGGGTCGCTGTTCTGGTAGTCGAAGCCCACGGTCAGCAGGGTGTCTTCGTCGAGGTCTGCTTCCAGGGTGCCGAAGTACACATTGGTCTTGCGCTCATAGCGGTCCACGAACGAGTGCTTGTCCTGGTAAGCCGCCACGGCGCGGCCGCGCACGTTGCCGCTGTCGGTCAACGGCCCGCTGACGTCGACCTGGGAACGGTAGTTGTCCCAGCTTCCCGCACCCAGTTCCACACTGCCTTTGAACTCACGGGTAGGCTTTTTGCGGATCAGGTTGATGGTGGCCCCAGGCGCCCCGGCACCCGTCAACAGGCCACTGGCCCCCTTGAGGATTTCCACACGGTCGTAGATCGCCATGTCACTGAGGGTTTGCCCGGACGAATAGGCCGAGTTACGCAAGGTAGGGATGCCGTCGTATTGGAAGTTCTCGACCGAGAATCCCCGTGAGTAATAGTTGGTGCGCTCGCTGTCCAGGGTAGACAGGGTAATGCCTGGGGTATGGCGCATCACGTCATCGATGGAGTTGAGCGCGAAATCGTCCATGTGCTGACGGGTGATGACACTGATTGACTGAGGTGTTTCACGCGGGGTCAGCACCATGCGGGTAGCCGTAGCGATGGTTCCTGGCGTATAGGAACCGGTCCCTTCGGTGACCGTACCCAACTGGTTGGCGGTGACCTGGGTAGGCCCCAGTTCCAACCCCGAGGAGGTGCTGGTGGTGATGGTGACGTTGTTGCCCAGCAGGTTGTAGCTAATGCCGGTGTCCTTGAGCAGGGCGGAGATAGCCTGCGTTGGTTCCAGCTTGCCTTTCACCGCAGTGCTGCTTTTATTCTGCACATCCGTCGGGCTGTACAACACCTGCAGGTTGGTCTGGCGGCCAAATTCCTGCAGTGCCGTCCCCAACGGCTGTGCAGGAATGTCAATCTCGATCTCTTGAGCTTGTACATAGCCCGACAACGTTAAAGAAACCGCCAGTGCAAGGGCGCATGGCTTCAGGTTGACGTTCAAGGCTATGCGCATGGATAGCGCTTTGCTCAAGGGACTGAGACCGAGTCTTACTGACATGGATGCTTTCTCTTCTATATTGGATTGGGCAGATTGTAGTCGTTTATGAGTTTGTTTCTCATTAACGTTAGTGAGACGTTCCTAGTTGGGAAACCCGGAAAAGAAAATTCACGCGGGTACCATTTCGCGCACGACCTGGCCGGCGCGCAGGCGCACCAATTGGTCGGCGATATCGAAATAGCGGTCGTCGTGACTGATCACGATAATGGTCTTGCCCAGGCGCTTGAGGTCCGGCAGCAGCTCGGTATAGAAGATCCGGCGGAAGGCCGGGTCCTGGTCGGCGGCCCATTCGTCGAACACCAGCATCGGGCGTTCTTCCAGCCAGGCGTTGACCAGCGCCAGGCGTTTGCGTTGGCCGGTGGACAGATCGGTGGTGCTGAACGCTCCGTCCTTGATGGTGACTTTATGGGCGATTTCCAGGCGATCCAGATATTGCGCGGCACTGTCCAACGATGTCTGCCCGCCGCCCTGGACCAGGTCGTCGAATAGGTAATAGTCGGCGAAAATCGTGGTGAACAACTGGCGGTAATTATCTCGGGTAGGGGCGATCACGGCTTCACCGTTGAGGTGGATTTCCCCTGCCTGTGGTTGATACAGACCCAGCAGCAGCTTGATTAGGGTGGTCTTTCCGCAACCATTCTCGCCGACAATAAACACGATATCGCCATGCTTGATGCTCAGATTGATCGGCCCCAGGTGAAACGGCTCGGTGCCCTCCACCGGCGGTGGGCTGTAGGTCACGCCCCGCAGTTCGAGGCTGCGGACTTCGGGCTTGGGAGCTTCGCTGTCGTCCAGCAGCAGATGCGGCTCGGGGGATGAAAAACGCTCGGACAGTTCGGCGATGCGCGAGAATGCGATCTGTGCGCGGCTGACGATCGGCAGTGCGGTCACCACATGCTCCAGCGGGCCCTTCATATACAAGAGCACCAGCACAAAACCGGTGATCACCGCCGGGTCGGGGTTGGGGTTGTAGGCCTGGAACGCCAGCGCCAGGCCGATGACTACGAAGAACAGCATGGAACCGAAGGTCTTGGCGACGATAAAGATGTTGACCGAGCGAATCTGGATATCGCCGATTCGGTCAGCAGTGGCCTGGATGCGATGGGTATTCATCCGGTAGCGACGCGGTCGGTGGATGCGCAGCTCCTTGGCCCCCGACGCGATGGCGGTGTAGTAGCGTTGCAGCTCGTCTTCCTGGTTGCGAGCGGCTTCAAACCCCTTGATGCCCGCCGAGCGAGCCACGTACTGCACAGCAGTACCTATCATGATCGCTACTACCATCATCAGGAACATCGGTACTGACAGGTATGCCAGGTATCCCAGGCAGCCCAGGGTGACCGTGGTGGCGATGGCCAGAGGCGTGAACGAAAAGGAAAAGTCGCTGATGGTGTCCACGTCATGGGTCAGGACCGGAATCAGCTTGTGTGTGCGGTAGCGCTCAATCTGCTCAATAGGCGCCGACAGCACCTTCTCACCGAGGTCTTTGCGCAGGGCGGCAATGATCCGTTGGCCGACGTAATTGGTACCGATATCGGAAATGATCGAACTGACCAGCGCCAGCACACACAACGCCGCAAACGTCAGAATCACCCCCTGGGTCATCCCGGCGGCGGAGTGCAGCGCATTATTGATGGTCGCCAGCAGCAACGTGATGGCCAGGCCGCCGGCCATGCCCAGGGCGACGGACACGGTCACGATGGCGCGAAAGGGCCTGAGCAATGCGAGCAAACCGTTGAAGGCGCCGCGCTTGGGGTCGGTCATAGGTACTTCCCGGAAAGTGAATGGAGGGGGCTGGGCACGCAGACCCTTACCCATGACAAACGAAGCGTCGGTGCGAGTATTTAGCGCGGTGTGCCCGGCGGTGGCGGATAAATTGCCCGGGGCCTGGTTCGTTCTTGTTGGGTAGGCGCACGCGTAGGGTCGCGTGCCGGATTGATCCAGCGAGAGCGAAACAATGACGAGAAAGAACCTGGTGTATGTGTGGTCCCTGCGCAATGCCGCTGCCGACAAGGCCGGGCAGCCGGTGGCCTATAAGGATCACAAGCGCTATATGAAGTCGGTGCTGGAATTTCTGGTGGGGTCGCTCAACGACACCTCGCTGGGCGAGGCCTATAACCTGGTGGGCGTGGTGTATGACGACGACGAGCAGAACCCCCGTGACCGGCAATTGGTCGCCGACTACGGCTTTGCCTACCAGCCGGGCCGCCAGTGGCTGTATCCGGCGGACCTGCGGGTGCAGGGCCGTCTGGTCAACGATTTGCTGTTGAGCGTGCCATCCACCTACCGCCGCCTGCCGCGGGGTAGCGCGGAGCATATTGCCGGCAAGCAGGATTTCGAACGGCGCCTGCATGACACGCTGGTGGAGCTGAAGGCCGATGTCGTGGTGCTGGACGGCCTGTTGGTGATCCTCGACGAGCTGGTGCGTCCGGGGGCGCCGTTTGCGCGGCGGATCATGAATATTCACCCAGGCATTACCCGTCTCGAATCGCCCTATGAGCGCCGTGGCGCCTATGCCACCTGGAACGCCTTATACGGTGCCCGTGGCCAGGTGGTGGATTGGGTGACCAAGGAGACAAAGCCGTGCGAGCCGCTGTACCTGACCGGCGCGTCGTTCCACTACGTGGACAACGGCATCGACTCCGGCGAAGTATTCCACGACGTGCTCAAGACCGAGATTTCCCCGGACGACACCATCCTCGAATTGCGCTGGAACAACTTCAACAACAGCCTGTTCCCGGCGTTGCATGAAGGCCTGGAACGGTTAGCCCGACGCCCCCTGTAGGAGCGGGCTTGCCCGCGAAAATCGCCAACGATAACGCGCTCATCCTGGAGGAGCGCGGCGTGCTTGGGTGCTTCGCGAGCGAGCTGGTTCCTACAGGTGGGGGTTAGAGGTCACGGACGACGCGAAAGCCGATCCAGTCCCCGCGTGTCTGCGGGTAGATGTTGTTGCTGTTGCCCGAACGTGAAAACACCGGCGCTTCGCCCCAGTCGTTGCCACGGATCTGGTAGCTCTCGCAGTTCGGTTCCATCCATGCACTGCCGTCGGTGGGCGCGCCGATGTAGTTGGGGTGTTCGCAGTCGGCCACACGCTCGTAGACGTTGCCGTGCATGTCGTACATGCCGAAGGCGTTCGGCGGGTAGCTGCCCGCCGGCGAGGAAAAACTGTAGCCATCCGCCGGGCCATAGGTGTTGGCATGCTCGGCGATGCTATAACCCTTGCCCTCGTCGAACGGAAACGGGAAGGGTCCGCTGGAGCCGGCGCGCGCGGCGTATTCGCGTTGGGCTTCGCTGACCATGTGGTACGCCTGTCCGGTCTTTTTCGACAGCCAGGCCACGTAGTGCTTGATGTCATCCATGTCCATGCACACCGCCGGCTGGCGCGGGCCCTGGGGGTAGCGCGGCTTGCTGGCGATGCATTCGCGGCCGGGGCGGGTATCGCCGTCGGCGATCTTCACCCCGGTCTGGCGGATATAGCTGTCCCACTCGCCGGCGGTGATCTGGAAGCGACTCATGGCGAACGGCTTGGCGAAGGTCACGGCATGCATCGGGCCTTCGTCCGGTTCGCGGCCGACTTCGTTTTCGGGCGTGCCCATGGTGAATGTCCCGGCAGGCAGCACCACCATTTCCGGGCAGTCCTTGCAGTCCTTGAACACCTTGCCGGGTTGCGGCGTGGCGGCGTGGGCCAGGTTGGGCAGCAGCGCCGCGCACAGGGCGGTGAGGGCCAGGGGGATCAGGGCGTTGGATGGTGTCATGTGGGCCTCTGGTTCAACGGAAAAAGCGCCGGCGGCAGGGGCGTGTGCGCCCCATGCGTTTACGGCGTGGAAGATGGGTGGTTGGCCAAGGGCCTGGCGGCTTTTTGTACCTGGTCCCACACCCGCAGAAAGTTGCCGCCCCATAGCTTGGCGATGTCGGCTTCGGAGTAACCGCGCTGGATCAGCTCGGCGGTGACGTTGCGGATCTCGCCGACGTTGTTCCAGCCGTCGATCCCGCCGCCGTCGTTGAAGTCCGACGCCAGGCCGACGTGATCGATGCCGATCTTGCGCACGGTGTAGTCGATGGCATCCCCCAGGTCCTTGAGGGTGGCCTTGGGTTCTTCGTCGAGGATGGCGTACAGCGCGCTGGCGTACTCGCCGAACGTGTGCTCGGGCCAGGCGGCGATGATCGCGTCGCCCGGCATCAGGGCCACGGCCAGGTTGGGCAGGGGCGGCAGGTTGAAGCGGGCGCGCAGGCGGTTGAGCTTGTCCTGGGTCGGCTGGCTCAGCGGGCGCAGGTAGGCGGAGAAGGCTACGATCTGCACCACGCCGCCGCTGCGCTTGATCAGTTGCAGCTCCTTGTCGCTGAGGTTGCGCGGGATGTCCACCGCCGCGCGCGGCGCCGAGTGGGAGGCCACCATCGGTGTGCGGCTCAACTGCGCCACCTGTTCGAGGGCCTTGGTCGACATCTGCGACACATCGATGATTACCCCCAGGTCATTGAGGCGCTGCACCGCTTGCTTGCCGATGTCCGAGAGGCCGTCGAGGGCGTCCACCGAATCATTGAAAAACGGCAGCGGGCGCGACGAGTCGGACCAGGCGTTGTTGCCCACGTAACTGAAGCCGAACATGCGCATGCCGCGCGCGGCCCACAGGTCCAGCTGGTTCAGGTCGTTACCCAGGGGATAGGCATTGAGCATGCTCATGAAGATCGCAAACTTGCCCTCGCCATGCAGGCGGCGGAAGTCGTCCGGGGTGTAGGCGATGGCGACCTGGTTGGGGTAGTCGCGCACCATGGCGCTGATGATCTTGTAGCGCACTTCCTGTTCGTTGCGTGCCGCTTCGACAAAGCCGTCGGTGGGCTTGTGGGGGGCGTTGGCGCCGTTCCAGATTTCCGGCCAGCCGAAAATCGTCAGCGCCGCACCGGACAGGCGCCCGCGCGCGGCCTTGGCCAGGTCGAACTGGCCGCTGCCGTCCTTGTCGACCTCGTTGCCGGCGGTGCCGAAATCCACCGGCACGGTGATGTGGCTGTCGAAAGAGAGCAGGCGGTCCTGCATCTCATCAGCCTGCTTGATCACTTCCAGCGGGTAGCCGGCGTTGCCCCTGAACCAGTGATCCCAGACCAGCAAGCCGGCGCCGATGGCCAGTGCCAGTGGCAAGCCGATATACAGCGCCTTTTTCGAACGTGGTTTTGTCATTGCCGTCTCAGTCAGTTGAGGCCTTCGCTATCAGGGAGGAACGAGTGATCGGCGGCAAAATTTAGCGGGCAAGGCAGGCTGGTAAATTTCCCCGGCGGGCAAACGTTCTAGCTCTGATAAAGCCGTTTCCTAAGGTAGACAATGACCATCTCTCGACGTGGGTTCATCGCCGGCCTGGCGCTTACCGGTGCTGCCGTGCCGGCGGCCTTTTATGCCCATCGCGAGTTGACGCGTGAAGACCAATTGCCCATCACCCCCGGCGAAGCCACGGTGGACCTGGCCGACACCGCCGGCCAACACCTGGCGAACCGCTTGCGCGGGGTCTGGAGCCTGCGCCTGGAAGGCCGCGATGCCGGCCTCAAGGGCCTGCCGCTGCAAGGCCTGGCGCTGCTGCTCGACATCGCCCCCCGTGGCCGTGGCCTGCGCGGCTACCTGGACACCGCCGAGAACCTGCGCGCCGAGGGTGAACCGCGCTATCGCGTACTCGGTGATGTGCTGAGCGGTGACGGCGCCTTGCTCTACTGGCGGCTGATCGACCGCGATACGGCCGACGGCAGCCCCGCCTATGAATTCAAGATGACCCTCGACGAGGTCTGGGCCGACTTTGCCAACGCCGGCAGCGGCACCCTCAGCGGGCAGATCTTCGAGCTGGGTCGCCCGCTGGCGCTGACCGAGCGCGACAACCGCTGCATCGCGCACAAACACCGGTTCCCCGAAGCCCGCCAGCGCATCGGCCTCAACCCGACCCTGCTGGCCTGGCTGATTTCCCCCGAGCACCGCCTGTTTCACCAGCTGTGGCACGCCAGCCGCGACCAGTGGCACAAACTCTCCGAGGACAAACGCGACGCCCTGCGCGGCATCGGCTGGCAACCCGGGCCGCGCGGCAAGGAGCGCGATGCGCGGGGCAAACACAAGGACCGCAACGGTTCGGGCATCGACTTTTTTTTCATGCACCGGCACATGCTCGGCACTGCGCGCTCCATGCAGCACTTGCCTTCATGGGCGCAATTCCCCGCGCCCCAACCGGCGCTGGAGCGTGATCGCCAGGGCTTCCTGCGTTACTTCGACAACCATGACGGCTTCGCCCTGCCACCCGCCTGGACCGCGCCGGATGACCGCGACTACAGCCAATGGGTCAGTGACATCAAGGCTGCCGAGACCTACCACAGCAACTTCCAGGTCTGGGAATCCCAATACCGCGACCCGCGCTACCTGGCCAGGCTGACCCTGGGCCAGCTCGGCTCCGAAATGGAACTGGGCCTGCACGACTGGCTGCATATGCGCTGGGCCTCGGTGCCCCGCGATCCCTCCAACGGTGCGCCAGTCCCCTTTGCCCGCGACCCGGCGGACTTCGCCCCGCGCTGGTATACGGCGGAAAACGACTTTCTGGGCGACCCGTTTTCGTCCCA
Organism: Pseudomonas extremaustralis; assembly: GCF_900102035.1. Lineage (NCBI taxonomy): Bacteria > Pseudomonadati > Pseudomonadota > Gammaproteobacteria > Pseudomonadales > Pseudomonadaceae > Pseudomonas > Pseudomonas extremaustralis. The sequence continues at coordinate 2,140,647 of NZ_LT629689.1, read as the reverse complement.
CGTCAGCCCGGTGTTCTGGTATTTCCACGGCTGGATCGACGACCGTATCGAAGACTGGTACCGCGCCCACGAACGCTTCCACCCCGGCGAAGTCAGCCGCCTGGACGTCGACGGCGTGGCCTGGTTCGCACCGGGGCGCTGGGTGGAAGTGGGCGATCCCTGGCTGGGCCCGGACACCCATGGCTGTAGCACCACGCCGGGGTTGCAGATGGGCCGGTCGATGGAGATGGACCCGGAGACCATGAAGTTGGCGTTGCGCATCACCTTCGGCGAAGACGAAGGGCTGTTGCAGGGCCTGTTCAAGCGCGTGCCGAAACGGCCCTGGTATGCGCGGCATTTGAAGGTCAAGACTGCTTAGTTAGCCTTCTCGTTGAGCGCCATCGAGGCCTGGCGCGGCAGGGCGCGGGTGCATTTGCCCAGCGCCTGGCGCACATCCGCCAGTAGGTCGGCGATGTCTTCGAGCCCCACCGACAGCCGCACCAAGCCCTCGCTGATCCCATGCTCTGCCCGTTGCTCCGGGGTGTAGGTGGAATGGGTCATGCTCGCCGGGTGCTGGGCCAGGGACTCGGCATCGCCCAGGCTGACGGCGCGGGTGAACAGCTTGAGTGCATTCATGAAGCGGCGGCCGCTGTCGATCCCGCCCTTGAGCTCGAAGGCGATCATGCCGCCGGGCAGTTTCATCTGCCGCGCCGCCAGTTCGTACTGCGCGAACGAGCGCAGCCCTGGATACGTCACCCGTTCCACCGCCGGATGCGCCTGCAAGGCTGCGGCCACGGCCTGGGCATTGCTGCAATGGCGGTCCATGCGCAGGGCCAGGGTCTTGAGCCCGCGCATCAGCAGGGACGCGTCCTGGGGCGACATCACTGCGCCGGTCAAATCCTTGAGACCTTGCAGGCGGATGCGCTGGGCCGGGGCCTGGCTGCTCACGGCGATACCGGCGGTGATATCACCGTGGCCGCTGAGGTACTTGGTGGCCGAGTGCACCACCACATCGGCGCCGAGGTCGAGGGGGCGTTGCAGGTAGGGCGTGCAGTAGGTGTTGTCGATCACCACGGTCACATCTGGCTGGCGGTGGGCGAGGGCGGCCACGGCGGCGATGTCCACCAGTTGCAGGTTGGGATTGGCCGGGGTTTCGCAGTAGATCATCCGTGTGGCGGGGCTGAGTGCGGCTTGCAGGGCCGCCAGGTCGGTGAGGTCAACATGCCGCACCTTGATGCCGAATTCGCCGATGCCGTGGTGCAGCAGGGCAAAGGTGCACCCGTAGAGAGTCTGGCTGACGATTACTTCGTCGCCGGGGCGCAACAGGGTCCAGAACGTCGCGGCAATCGCGCCCATGCCGGAACTGAACGCCACCGCAGCTTCACCGTTTTCCAGGCTGGCCATGCGCGATTCCAGCAGCGCCAGGGTCGGGTTGGAAATGCGCGTATAGAAATAGCCACTGGCCTCGCCGGCAAAACAGGCGGCGCCGTATTCGGCGGTGGGGAAGGCGAAAGTGGCCGACAGATAGATCGGCGGGACGAGGGCGCCGTGGTGGTCCTTGGGGTCATAACCGTGATGGATGGCACGGGTGGAAAAGCCGAATGCATTGTGTTTATTGTTCATGTCGGACGCTCCTTATTTCCTACAATGCTATGCTCATAATCACGGCCGAACGTTGCAAAGTTTGCTGCTAAATTCCCTGTCAGGGGATGAAATCCCGATAAAAACAACAATTCGAGGCACATTATGCCCATCAGCCTGGATCGCACCGACAAAGCCCTGTTAAACGCCCTGCAAGGTAACGCCCGTCTCACCGTGGCCGAACTGGCCGACCGTGTATCCCTGACCACCTCCCCATGCTGGCGCCGGGTGCGCAACCTGGAAGAGAGCGGGGTGATCAGCGGCTACCAGGCGATCCTCTCGCCCAAGGCGCTGGGGTATGGGGTGACGGCGTTCGTCAGCATCATGATGGAAAGCCACACCCAGGAGATCGCCCGGGCGTTTGAACAGCGCTTGCTGGAGATCCCCGAGATCGTGGCGTGCCATAACGTGTCGGGGCGCTATGACTTCTTGCTGGAAGTGGTGGCCAAGGACCTGGAGTCGTTCGGTGAATTCGCGCGGGAAGTGTTGCAGGCGTTGCCTTGTGTGAAGGAGATCTACTCCAGTTTTTCCTACAAATCGGTGCGAGCATTGCGCGTAATTCCATTACCGACCCACCTGTAGAAGCGAGCTTGCTCGCGAAAACCCCAAGGCCGCCGCGTTGATCCTGGTTTACCGCGTCATCGTTGACGCCCCTCGCCAGTTCCCACAGTAAGGTGACCGGCGGTAAGGGCCGAATCCAAACAGCACGTACATCCAATTTTCCCCCTCCCATCCCCGCCAGACTCCCCTCATCGCTGAACTCCAGAAGCAGAGGGGCACCCCATGGATCCGGCAGTCAAAACAGGACCCGACGAAGTCGTCACCCTGGTCGTCAAACACTTGATCAAGCAAGGCCTGGAAGCCGACTACGAAGCCTGGCTGCGCCGCACTGTGCGCATCGCCGGCGAGCGTCCCGGCCACCTCGGTGTGGATGTGGTGCGCAGCAAACAGAACGGCCTGGCGCTGTTCACTTGCGTGTTGCGCTACCGCTCCACCGATGACCTGCAAACCTGGCTCGACTCTCCCGAACGCAAAACCCTGATCGCCGAAGCCACCCCGATGCTGGCCGACGGCGACAACACCGAAATCGGCGCGGTCAATGAGTTCTGGTTCGCGCCCCTGGCCGACAGCGCCGCCAAGCCGCCGCGCTGGAAGCAGGCGGTGGTCACGCTGTTAGTGATCCTGCCGCTGACCCTGTTGGTGCCGATCGTGTGGGGGCCGATATTGCGCCTGCACCCGTTCCTGTCCAACTACGTGGTCGCCACCTTCCTGGTGACCCTGACCATCGTGTTGCTGGTGGTCTACCTGCTGATGCCGGCGGCCACCCGCCTGTTCGCTCCCTGGCTCGAAGCCTCTGTAAAGGAAACCCTATGAACGCCGATCTGATTCTGTTCAATGGCCAGTTCCACACCGTGGACCGTGAAAACCCGCGCGCCACCGCCGTCGCTATCCACCAGGGGCGTTTCGTCGCCGTGGGCACCGATGGCGAGGCCATGGCCTTGCGCGGCAGCGGCACCCAGGTCATCGACCTCAAGGGCCGCACGGTCATCCCTGGCCTCAACGACTCGCACCTGCACCTGATCCGGGGCGGCTTGAACTACAACCTTGAATTGCGCTGGGAAGGCGTGCCGTCCCTGGCCGATGCCCTGCGCATGCTCAAGGACCAGGCCGACCGCACCCCCACACCGCAATGGGTGCGCGTGGTCGGTGGCTGGAACGAATTCCAGTTCGCCGAAAAACGCATGCCCACCCTCGAAGAACTCAACCAGGCCGCGCCGGACACCCCGGTGTTCGTGCTGCACCTGTACGACCGCGCCTTGCTCAACCGCGCTGCCCTGCGCGTGGCCGGCTACACCAAAGACACCCCGAACCCGCCGGGCGGCGAGATCGTGCGTGACAGCAACGGCAACCCCACCGGCATGCTGGTGGCGCGTCCCAACGCGATGATCCTTTACGCAACCCTGGCCAAAGGGCCGAAATTGCCGCTGGAATATCAGGTCAACTCCACCCGCCAGTTCATGCACGAACTCAATCGCCTCGGCCTCACCAGTGCGATCGACGCTGGCGGCGGTTTCCAGAACTACCCCGATGACTACGCGGTGATCGAGCAACTGGCCAAGGACGAACAGTTGACGGTGCGCATCGCCTACAACCTGTTCACCCAGAAACCCAAGGAAGAACTCAGCGATTTCAAAAACTGGACCGGCAGCGTCACCCTGCACCAGGGCGATGACTACCTGCGCCACAACGGCGCCGGCGAGATGCTGGTGTTCTCCGCCGCCGACTTCGAAGACTTCCTCGAACCGCGCCCGGACCTGCCGCTGACCATGGAGCAGGAGCTGGAACCGGTGGTGCGCCACCTCGTCGAGCAGCGTTGGCCGTTCCGCCTGCACGCCACTTATAACGAATCGATCTCGCGCATGTTGGACGTGTTCGAGAAGGTCAACCGCGACATTCCGTTCAACGGTTTGCCGTGGTTCTTCGACCATGCCGAAACCATCACCCCGCACAATATCGAGCGCGTGCGCGCCCTCGGCGGCGGGATTGCGATCCAGGACCGCATGGCGTTCCAGGGCGAATACTTCGTCGACCGCTACGGCGCCAAGGCCGCCGAATCCACGCCGCCGATCCGGCGCATGCTCGCCGAAGGCGTGCCGGTCGGCGCCGGTACCGACGCCACGCGGGTGTCGAGCTACAACCCATGGACCTCGCTGTACTGGATGGTCAGCGGTCGCACCGTCGGCGGCCTGGCGTTGCACGCCGAAGGCCTGCCGCGCCTGACCGCGCTGGAACTGTTCACCCACGGCAGCGCCTGGTTCTCGTCCGAGCAGGGCAAGAAGGGCCAGATCAAGGTCGGCCAGTTGGCGGACGTCGCCGCGCTCTCGGCGGATTTTTTCAGCGTCGATGAAGAAGCCATCAAGTGGATCGAATCGGTGCTCACCGTGGTCGGCGGCAAGGTGGTGTACGGCGCCGGCGACTTCGAGGACTACGCGCCGCCGCGTGTGCCGGTGCTGCCGGACTGGTCGCCGGTGGTCAAGGTGCCGGGGCACTGGCGGCCCGCTTCGCCGCTGCAAGCGCAGGTTCACCAATGCAGCGGCCCGTGCGGCGTGCATGCCCATGGCCATGAAAAAGCGCGTCTTTCCAACGTGCCAGTCAGCGACTTCCAGGGCTTCTGGGGCGCGTTCGGCTGCTCGTGCTTTGCGTTCTGATACCCCAAACCACAAAGGAGTTAACCCATGACTTACAAGCGCTTGAACAAAGATGACGCCGTGATGCTGTTGGTCGATCACCAGACTGGCCTGATCTCCCTGGTGCAGGATTTCTCCCCCAACGAATTCAAGAACAACGTGCTGGCGCTGGCCGATGTGGCGAAGTTCTTCAAGTTGCCGACCATCCTCACCACCAGCTTCGAAAGCGGCCCCAACGGTCCGCTGGTGCCCGAACTCAAGGAACTGTTCCCGGACGCGCCGTACATTCCGCGCCCTGGCCAGATCAACGCCTGGGACAACGAAGATTTCGTCAAGGCCGTGAAGGCCACCGGCCGCAAGCAGATCATCATCGCCGGTGTGGTGACGGACGTATGCGTAGCGTTCCCGACCCTGTGCGCCCTCGACGAAGGCTTTGACGTGTTCGTGGTCACCGATGCTTCCGGTACCTTCAACGAAACCGTGCAACAGGCGGCCTGGGCCCGTATGACCGCGGCCGGCGCGCAACTGGTGAACTGGTTCGCCGTAGCCTGCGAGCTGCAGGTCGACTGGCGCAACGACATGGAAGGCCTGGCCAACCTGCTGTCGACGCGTATTCCCAACTACCGCAACCTGATGAACAGCTACTCGGCCTTCACCGCCAAGTAACGCCGGTAATGCCTTGTGGGAGGGGGCTTGCTCCCGATAGCGGTGTGACAGTCACAGCCTCTGTGTCTGAACCATCGCCATCGGGAGCAAGCCCCCTCCCACATTTGATTTGTGGTGTCGCGACCATCCGGTTATAAGACTCCAAACTGTCCACCGAGAAGCGACAATGAACCCCTTCGAAGACATGCGCCTGTTCTGCCAGGTCATGGAATCCGGCAGCTTCACCGCCGCCGCCGAGCAATTGGGACTGTCCAAGCAATTCGTCAGCCGCCGCCTGATCCAGCTCGAAGACCGCCTGGGCGTGCGCTTGCTCAACCGCTCCACCCGCCGCCTGGATATCACCCCCCTGGGCCAGAGTTACTACGAGTCCGCCTTGCGCCTGCTCGGTGAAGTCGAGCAAGTGGAGCAGGGCATCGCCGGCCAGAACAGCGAGCCGCGTGGCACGTTGCGCCTGAGCGCGCCGTTGTCGTTCGCCATGGCCCACCTGGGTTGCCTGCTGCCGCTGTTCTTGCAGCGCCATCCCCTGGTGTCGGTGGAAGTCGACCTCAGCGACCGCCCCGTGGACCTGATCGGCGAAGGCTACGATCTGGTGCTGCGGATCGGCACCCTGGAAGATTCCACCTTGATCGCGCGCCGCATCGCCAGCATCCCACGGGTGTATTGCGCCAGCCCCGACTACCTGGCGCGGCACGGCACGCCGTTGCTGCCCGATGACCTCGCCGACCACGATTGCCTGCCCTACGGGCATGGTCGCCAGGTGCAATGGCGCTTCAAGGGCAAGGTACAGGCGCTGAGCGTCAGCGGGCGCATGCGCGTCAACAACGGTGAGCTGCTGCGCGACACGGCCATCGCCGGGTTGGGCGTCACTTACTTGCCGACCTTTATCGTCGGCGACGCGCTGAAGGACGGCCGCCTGGTGAGCATCCTCGACGACTTCGCCCCCGACCCCCTGACCCTGTCGGCGGTGTATCCCCAGCATCGGCAAAGCTCACGGCCGGTGCAGGCGCTGGTGGAGTTTTTGCGCGAGCGCCTGGCTAGCGGTTGTTGAACAACTGGCGGATCAGGTTGGGTGTGCTGCCGGTCCAGCGCTTGAACGCGCGGCGGAAATTCGCCGCGTCGTTGAAGTTCAGGTACGCGGCCACCTCGTCATTGCTGTAGCCCTTGACTTGGTACAGGTGCAGCGCCACCTGCTTGCGCACCCGGTCGACCTGCTGTTGAAAACCGGTGTGGTGCTTGTGCAGCTTGCGCTTGAGGGTCGCCGGGCTCATGGCGAAGGCCAGGGCGGCTTGTTCCAGGCTGGGCGGCTGGCGCACCTGATCGTGTAGGTACTCGTAGAGGCAGTCGAGAAAACTGGCGGCAAAGCCCAGTTGTTCGATCTGCTCGCGAGCGTGCCGACGTGCGACCTGGCCGGCGGTGGCCGACGCGCCGGGCCAGGCGCCGGTGAGGTATTGGCGGGGGATGCACATCATGTCCAGCGGACGCTCGAAGCGCGTGGTTTCCCCCAGGTGCACCCAGTACTGTTCGACGTAACGCGGCTCGGCGTGGCTGAAACTGCACACCCACGGCAGGCGCTGGCCGCCGAGCCATTGGCTCATGGCAACCAGTGAGGTCATGCTGGCTTCCAGCAGGAATCGCCAATGCTCGCCGGCACCGCAACTGTCCAACCAATACAGGTAGGCGTGGTGCTCATCCAGCTCCAGTTGCAGGGTGACCAATGGGCTGAGCAGCACCTGTTGCTGGATCAGGATCTCCAGCGCCTGGTGCAAGTTCTGCGCATGGCCCAGGGCGTGGCTGGCCGCGCCGTAATAGCCGGGCAGCAGGCGTTGGCCGAAGAGAAAGCTGCTGTCGTCGGCGTCCAGCAGCTTGCGGCTGTTGCCGATCAGGCCGAGGAACTGCTGCGGGCTCAGGCGCGCGTGACCGGCCAGAATGTCCTCATGGAACAGCCCGGTGCCGCGCAGCAGGCGATGGCTGTCGATGTCGCGGGACAACGCCAGGTCGATCAGCGTGGCGGGTTGGTAATGTCCGGGGATGAAGCGGCTGTCGCTTTCATACCAACTGGTTTTGACGGCCATCTCAGGCACTTTTCGCCAGCGGTTGCTTGGCCCTGGCCAGCGCCAGGTTCAGGCGCTTGAGCAAGTCCTGGGGTGGCTCGTCCAGGGCCATCACCACCGCCGTGGTCGCCGCCAGTTGCAGGCGCTCGCCCTGCAGGCGCGTCTTGTGGGCCAGGCTGCGCACGGCGTGCTGCAACTCCAGCGCCAGTTCCCGGGCCTGGCGCTCGCCGGTATTGGGCAGCAGCACTACGAAGCGGTCGCCGGCCAGGCGGCACAGCAGGTCCTGGCGGCGCAGGTTGAGCAGCAGCAAATGGCTGAGGGCCTGCAACACCGCGTCGCCCTCGGCATGCCCGTAGGCCCGGTTGATCGCGGCGAAGTTGTCCAGGTCCAGGGCCAGCAGCGACAGCGGTTGCTGCTGGTCGCGGCTGTCCTGCAGGCTGTCGGCCAACTGGCGCTTGAGGTAGTCGGCGCCGGCCAGGGGCGTGAGCTTGTCAAACAGCCGATGCTCGCGAAACAGCCGCTCGCGTTTTTCCATCTGCGCACTGATTGCCAGTTGTTCGCGGTGCCAGTGGTAGATGCCGATGGTCAGCAGAATCATGCCCACCGGCATCGGCCCGGACTCCAGCCAGTGGTCCCAGGTGATGCTGGCGGGCAGGCGGATGAATTCATCGAGGCTGTCGATCCACCAGGAAAAGAAAATGCACGACAGGCCCAGCGCCAGGTAGTTGGTGACGCGTCCGGCGGGGCGGCTTTTCAGTACCAGCCCCAGCCATACCAGGGCGAGCAGGGCCGAGCCGCCTTCGCCGAAGATGTCCAGCCACACCCACTCGCTGACGCTTTTGAGCTCGCCGCAGGCCAGGTGCAGGATCAGCCCCAGATTGGCCGCGAGCAGCAGCAGGGTGAGTTTCCAGCGGTGGGGTTTGAGCACGGAAAACATGGCCGCGGGTCCTTCGGAAAATGAGCGATGGCTGCCAGCACAGCAGAGGGATGTGACGGTTGGATGACGGCGGGGGAGGGTCGGATCAGCTCATCTCAAACACACCAACGATCAAAAAAAGTGGGAGGGGGCTTGCTCCCGATAGCGGAGCATCAGTGAAAAAACAGCTGGCCGACCCACCGCGATCGGGAGCAAGCCCCCTTCCACATCAGATCGGTTGAGGTCATTTCAGCTCATTCCACCCCCAGAACCCGCTCAAACCCCCGGTTTTCGGGGCTTTGCGCCGATCCTTGTCATAGAACCGTCATCCCCCGACCCTAGCGTGCCCTCCCAGTTGCCGGGCCCTTTGCCTGGCGCCAACGGACTCTTGGGGAGGATTTCATGTACAAGCGCACCGGGCTCGTCAGCTTTACGCTTACCGCCTTGGCCCTGGCGATGACCAGCGAGCGGCTCTATGCGGCCGACGCGGCCACCACCGAACACATCGACGTGGTCGGCCAGGCGGCCGCCATCGACCAGGCGCTCAAGGAGCAACGCAGTTCCGACAGCATCAAGAGCGTGGTACATGCCGACGGCGTGGCCCAGTTGCCGGATGAAAACGTCGCCGAAGCGGCTCAGCGCCTGCCGGGGATCAGCGTGGAGCGTGACCAGGGCGAAGGGCGTTTTGTCAGCGTGCGCGGCCTGGGCCCGGACCTCAACAGCGTGACCATCAACGGCACCCTGGTGCCCGCCCCGGAAAGCGAGCGCCGCGCCGTGGCTCTCGATGTGCTGCCCTCGGAACTGGTGCAGTCGCTGTCGGTGATCAAGACCCTGACCCCGGACATGGACGCCAACTCCCTGGGCGGCACCGTCGATGTGAAGAGCCTGTCGGCGTTCGACCACAAAGGCCTGTTCTACACCGGCAGCACCGAAGCCAGCTACGACAAGAACACCCACCAGACCAGCCCCAAATTCTCCGGCGCCGCCAGTGACCGTTTCAGCCTTGGCGATGGCATCGACAACTTCGGCGTGGCGGCCGCGCTGAGCTGGCAGAAGCGCGACTTCGGCTCGGACAACGTCGAAACCGGCGGCACCTGGGACTTCACCAGCGGCGCCAAACTCAGCGAGTTCGAACAGCGCGACTATGACATCAGCCGCGAGCGCGCCGGCGGCGGCCTGAACTTCGATTACAAGCCCGATGACCTCAGCAGCTACTACCTGCGCACCCTCTACAGCCACTACACCGACACCGAAACCCGTAACTCCACCAGTCTCGAATTCGCCGATCCCCAGGCCGCCGGGGAGCTGGGCGACGCCGAAGCCAAGCGCAAGCTGAAGAACCGGGAAGAAACCCAGAAAATCCAGTCCTACGTGTTCGGCGGCGAACGCATGCTCGGCCTGTGGACCCTCAGCGGCCAGGCCGGCTACAGCCAGTCCAGCGAAGACAGCCCGGCGCATATTGCCGGCGCCACCTTTGACGGCGGCGATTTCGCCAACAGCGGCTTCTACGACCCGGACAAGCCACGCCCGATCATCGGCAGCGGCTTCTACGACGCCAGGAACTTCACCCTCGACAAAGTCGACTGGGAAAAACAGAACACCAAGGACACCGAGAAAAACCTGCGCCTGGACCTGGCCCGCGACTACGACCTGAGCGGCTATGCGTCCCAGGTCAAGTTCGGTGGCAAGGTCAGTCGGCGCCACAAAGACAACGACCTGGAAGCCTGGGTCTACAAAGACTTCGACACCCTGGGCTTCAGCGCCGACCAACTCAACCTCACCCAGTTCCAGAAGGGCAGCGTCGACTACCGTCTCGGCAACTACGGGCCGGGCATCAGCGCCAGCCGCATCAAGCAACTGATCGGCAGCCTCAACGCGGCGGATTTCTATGACGAGACCGAATCGCGGGTCAACGACTTCACCATTCGCGAAGACATCAACGCCGGTTACCTGATGAATACCGTCGATATCGACGACTGGCGCTTTATCGCCGGCCTGCGCTACGAGGGCACCGAGTTCGAAGCCAAGGGCACCGGCGCCACCGATGGCGTGTTCACCCCCACCGAGACCAAGCGTCGCTATCACCACTGGCTGCCGGGCCTGCATGCGCGCTACCAGATCGACAAAAACACCCAAGTGCGCGCGGCCTGGACCAAATCCGTGGTACGCCCGACCTTCGGCCAACTGGCGCCGGGGTTTGTCATCGACGATGACGAAGCCACTTTCGGCAACCCGGACCTCAAGCCCCTGGAGTCGAGCAATCTGGACCTGGGCATCGAACACTTCATGGGCCGCGCCGGAACCGTGTCGGCGTTCGTGTTCTACAAGGACATCAAGAATTTCGTCTACAACAACGACCTGGCCGGCACCGGCGCCTGGACCAACTTCGCCGAAGCCCACACCTACGCCAACGGCGATAGCGCCAAGCTCTACGGCCTGGAACTGGCCTACTCACAGAAATTCGACTGGCTGCCCGCACCCTGGAACGGCCTGCTGATCGGCGCCAACTCTACCTTCAGCCGGTCCAGCGCGGACATCGAAGGCTTCGACAGCAGCAGCGGTCGCAACCGCAAACGCAACATCAGCCTGCCCAACCAGTCGGACACCGTCGGCAACCTGATGCTCGGCTGGGAAAACGACAAGCTCAGCCTGCGCCTGTCGGCCAACTACAAGTCGGCCTACCTCTACGAGCTGGCTTCGATCAACGACAAGGCCCACGACCTGCACGTCGACGCACAGACCTTCGTCGATTTCAGCGCGCGCTACTCGCTGACCAAGAACCTGCAGGTGAGCTTCGAGGCGCAGAACCTCACCGATGAGTCGTACTTCGTCTACACCGGCAACCGCAGCTACAACGGCCAGTACGAAGAGTACGGCCCGACCTACAAAGTCGGCCTGACCTTCACCCATTTCTAACCCCCACCACACCCCACTGTAGGAGCGGGCTTGCTCGCAAAAAGCGCCAGCGCACCGCGTGCATCCAGACGGTCCACGTCATCGTTGACGTGCTTCGCGAGCAAGCTCGCCCCTGCAAAACAAGGATTTTGTTTGTTCATGAGAATTTCCAAGCTTTGCCTGCTGATGGCCCTGGTCACCAACGGCTACGTCTTCGCCGCCGACCTGGCCCTGACCCCCTGGGCCCCGAACCTGAATGCCGAAGCCGTCGTCTTCCTGCCCAACGCCAGCGAACGCCTGGCCGCCAGCCCCCGCGACGGCCTGTTGCTGGTCGACAAAAACGGCGCCGAACGGGCGCGCTTCGACGGCAACTTCAGCAGCCTCGACACCCGCGCCGCCGGTGCTCAAGTGCTGGTCGCCAGCCTCGACAACCATCGCCAGCAGGCCGTGCTGATCAACCTCGATGCCGCCGCCAGGACCTTTGGTCAACCGTTGTACCTGCCACCCCGCGACTTCCCGGTGAACGGCCTGTGCCTGTACCGCGATGGGGCTGCCAACCTCTTTGTGTTCCTGGTGGGCGAAGAGGGTAAGGGCGAGCAGTGGCTGGTGGGTCATGGCGCGACGCTGCTCGACCAGGCGCAGCGGGTGCGCAGCGTGCCATTGCCGCCGTCGGCGCAGTTCTGCCAGGTGGATGACGCCACGGGGCAACTGGTGGTCAATGAGGACAACGTCGGCTGGTGGGCCTACCCGGCGCACCCGGAAGCGGAGGTGAAACGCACGCCGGTGGCGCTGTTCGACAATCCCAAGCGCCACGCCGGAGCCATGGCGCTGATGCCGGGGGGGATGGTCGCGCTGGACCCGAAGACCGCGCAACTGCACCTGTTCCAGCACACCGGCGAGCGTTGGCAGGAGCAGTCGAGCCTGGCCCTGCCGGGCCTGAAGGAACCGGAGCAGCTGAGCCTCAACGGTCAACAACTGCTGGTACGTGACGATGACAGCGGCAAGCTGTACCAGGGCACGCTCGGTTGGCAGGCCAAACCGGTAGCCGCTGAACCGGTGCTGCCGGAAGTCGCTGCGCTGCGCCAGAGCGATCCGGTCGGGCGCCAGGGCGATGCGGCGGATGACCCGGCGATCTGGATTCACCCCGAGCAACCTGCAAAAAGCCGCGTACTCGGTACCAACAAGAAACAGGGCCTGTTGGCCTACGACCTCGACGGCAAGCTGTTGCAGGAATTGGCGGTAGGGCGCTTGAACAACGTCGACGTGCGCCCCCGTTTCAAGCTCGGCCAGCACACCGTCGACCTGGCCGTGGCGAGCAATCGCGATCACAACAGCCTGAGCCTGTTCAGCATCGACCGCCAAAGCGGCGAACTGCGCGAAGCCGGTGAAGTGCCGACGCCCCTTAAGGAAATCTATGGCATCTGCCTGTTCCAGCCCGTCAGCGGCGAGCTCTATGCGATCGCCAACGGCAAGGACGGCACCTTCCTGCAATACCGCCTCAGCGCCCCGGATGGCCGTGTGCAGGGTGAGCTGGTGCGCCAGTTCAAGGTCGACAGCCAGCCCGAAGGCTGCGTGGCCGACGACCAGCGCCAGCGCCTGTTCATCGGCGAGGAAGACGTCGGCGTGTGGGCGGTGGATGCGCGCGCCGACCAACCGGCGACCTTGACCAGCGTGATCAAGGTCGGCCCGCAGTTGCATGCGGATGTCGAGGGCCTGGCGCTGTACCAGAGCGACAAGCGCGATTACCTGGTGATCTCGAGCCAAGGCAATGACAGCTACCTGGTGGTGGATGCCGAGCCGCCGTTCGCGGTCCACGGTGCATTCCGGGTCGGCTTGAACGCCGCTGCCGGCATCGACGGCGCCTCGGAAACCGATGGCCTGGAAGTCACCGCGCTGAACCTCGGCGGACCCTGGAGCGAAGGCCTGCTGGTGGTCCAGGACGGACGCAAGCGCATGCCCGAGCAGACCCAGAACTTCAAGTTCGTGCCCTGGCGCGATGTGACCCGCGCATTGAAGTTGCCGTGAGCGGTCATCACTTGGTCACGGCTTTTTAATCACTGCACGTTAAAACGGATAGGGGAGATTCATCATGCACGCGACGATGGAACATATGACGATCTGGGGCTTGATCAGCGACGCCAGCCTGTTGGTCAAGGCGGTAATGGTTACGTTGCTGCTGGCGTCCTTGCTCAGTTGGTACCTGATCATCAGGCGCGGCAGCGTGTTGCGGCACCTGGAGCGGCAGATGAACGATTTTGTGCAGCGCTTTCGCGCGGCGCCGGATGTGCAGGCGCTGTACCGCGAAGCTGTGCAGGCGGACGAGGGCGGCATCGCGCCGATCTTTATCGCTGGGGTCCAGGAGTACCAACACCTGCACAGCCATGATCCGGCGGTGCTCGAAGGTGTGGAGCGCGCCCTGCAGGTGGCGATCACCGAGCAGGAAATCGAGCTGGAAAAGGGCCTGCAATTCCTGGCGACCGTGGGTTCGGTCAGCCCTTACATCGGCCTGTTCGGCACCGTGTGGGGCATCATGAATTCGTTCCTCGGCTTGTCCCAGGTGCAGCAGGCCACACTGTCCACGGTAGCGCCAGGGATTGCCGAAGCGCTGATCGCCACGGCCATCGGCCTGTTCGCCGCGATTCCGGCGGTGATTGCCTATAACCGCTTTGCGTCGCGCAGCCAGACCTTGCTCACCCGCTACTACGCCTTCGGCAACGAACTGCAAGTGCGCCTGCATCGCAGCCTGCGCGGTACACCGATCAACCTGGCCGCGGCCGCCTGAACAGGAGCACTGCGATGTTAGTCAGGCCGCAACGCAAGCACGGGCCCAAGGCCGAGATGAACGTGGTGCCCTATATCGACGTGATGCTGGTGCTGCTGGTGATCTTCATGGTCACCGCGCCGATGCTGACCCAGGGCGTGAAGGTCGAGCTGCCCAAGGTCGCCGCCGAGGCGCTGGCCACCGATACCCGCCAGCAGATCCTCACGTTGTCGGTGAAGGCCGACGGTGGCTACTTCTGGAACCTAGGCGCCGAACTCGACACCCGGCACCAGACCGACAGCGCCGTGACCCTGGAGGAGATGGGCGCCAAGGTCATGCAGGTGGTGGCGGCACGCAGCGACACCCAGGTATACATCCGCGCCGACGACAGCGCCGGTTATGGCCGTGTGGTGGCGGCCATGGCGGTGTTGCAGAAAGGCGGGGTCAGCAACCTGGGGCTGGTGACAGAGGCCCCGCAATGACGGCGATGACCATGCACAATCCGACGCTGGCGATGGCGCCCCGGCAGCCTTCCGGGGTATGGAGAAACAGCCTCGCCGCCAGCCTGGCGGTGGCCCTGCACGTGGGCGTAGGGGCGGCACTGATGCTGGGCTGGTCGACGGAAAAGCCGCCGGTGGACGCGCCGCGGGTGATGCATACCCAACTGGTGATGTTGCCGGCGGCACCGGTACCCGCGCCGGTTCCTGAACCGCTGGCGGTTACGCCGCCAGCGCCGGAGCCTGCGGCGGTGCCGGCAGTGGTGAAACCCACGGTGGACCCGCAGGTCCAGGCGCGAAAACTGGAGAAAGCCGCCCTGGCGCGCAAGCGGGTCGAAGAGAAAAAGGTCGAACAGCAACAACAGCGCCAGGCCACCGAACAGCGCAACCGCGAACTGGAGCAACAACGGCTGAACCAGGAACGCCTGGCCGCAGCCACCCCACGCGCCACCGCACCTGCATCGGTCCCGGCCTTTGACAGCCGCCAATACCAACCCTTGAGCAAGGAAGCCCCGGACTATCCCGAGCGCGCCCTGGACAAGCAGATCGAAGGCGACTGTTCGGTCGAATACACCGTCAACACCCAGGGCCGCGTGGAACACCCCAAGGTGCTGGAGGGCTGTCATCCGCTGTTTATCCGGCCGTCATTGGCGGCGGCGGCTACCTTCCGCTACCAGCCAAGGATCGTCGAGGGCAAGGCGGTCGCCGTACCGGCAGTGCGTAACACCTTTCACTACCGCATCAAATGAGAGGCTTATGTGCGTTCCTTCTGACGTTGGGCGAATACCGCTTTGCCCACGCCTTGCAGGATCGCGTCGTTCTGTGGGGTGTGCACGCGGCTGCACAGCACGTCGCGGTAGTGCCGTTGCAACGGGCTATGGCGCGACAGACCGGGGTTGCCGCAGGCCTCGATGGCCAGTTCCACGGCGCGGATGGCATTGTGGGTCACTAGGTACTTCAACTGCGTCGCACTGGCCGCCGGGGTGTGGCCTTCGGCGGCGGCGTCGAGCAGGCTGCGGTTGGCGAACAGCAGGGTGTCGATATGCCCGACGGTTTCCTGGAATCGCGGCAAGGTCGACAGCGCGGCGCCCAGGTTGGACGGCTGGCGTTGTTCCAGCCAGTTCACCAGCCAGTCCCGTGCGGCCTGGGCCACCGCGTCATACACCGAGGACAGCAACACCGACATCCACAGCAGACCTTCGCCATCCAGTTCCGGTTGCGGCGTGCTCCAGGGGCTGACGCTGACCGCGTGGTCCAGTGGCACCAGCACGTTGTCGAACAGCACGTCATGGCTGCAGGTGGCGCGCATGCCCAGATGGTCCCAGGTGTCGATGATGCTCACGCCAGGGCTGTCCTTGGGCACCAGCCAGGCGCCGACCAATGGGTCCGGGTCATCGCTGCGCGCCCAGACGCTGAACCAGCTCAGGCCATGGCTGCCGGTGGAGTAGATCTTGCGCCCGCTGATGCGCCAGCCGTCGGCCGTGCGCACGGCGGTGGTCGCCGGCAGGCCGCCGCGCGCCGGGGTGCCGAGGTCGGGTTCGACGCGCAGGGCATTGATCAATGCACCGTTGCGCACCGCATCCTCGGCCACGCGCTTGCGCAGGTGCTGGGGCCAGGTCTTGCTGTCTTGCAGGCGCGTGTGTTGCAGGTACTGCATGACCAGAATCAGTGCGGTGGACGGTTCGCCCTTGGCGATCGCACTGATCGCCTTGCGGGCCTGGGACAGACCGGCGCCGCCGCCGCCCAGGGCCTTGGGCACGGTGAGCGCCAGCAGGCCATGCTCGTGCAGCAACTGGAAGTTGGCGTGGGGGAAGGCGCCGCTCTCGTCGTACCGCTGCGCGGTGCTGGCCAGCTCGGCGCTGAGGCGTTCGAGCAGGGCTTCAAAGTTGGCGACTTCCACGGAGCGTAGAGACGGTTGGGTCATGATGCGATCACTCGTAATACCGTAGGAGCGAGCTTGCTCGCGAAGATCGTTAACGATAACGCGGGCATTCTGGATGAACGCGTTGCCTGGACGTTTTTCGCGAGCAAGCTCGCTCCTACAGGGGGTATGCAGGTCGGGCGGGGTGTTTATGCCAGGGCGTTTTGCTGGGCTTGGACCTCGGTGGCGCCGCTGTAGCGGTTGGCCGGCACGTCCAGGCCGAGGTTATCGCGCAGGGTATGGCCGCTGTACTCGCTGCGGAACAGGCCGCGCTGTTGCAGCACCGGGACCACCAGCTCGGTGAAGTACTGCAGGCCGTCCGGCAGTACCGAGTTGACGATGAAACCATCGCTGGCGCCGCGCTCGAACCAGGTCTGGATCGCATCGGCGACCTGTTCCGGCGTGCCGACGAAATCACGCTTGGGCCGCGAGAAGTGCAGCGCCACTTCGCGCAGGGTCAGGCCTTGGTCCCTGGCCAGTTGCTTGATGCGGTCGGAGCCGCCTTTCTGGCTGTTGGCGCCCAGGTCGCCGAGTTCCGGGAAGGGCGCGTCCAGCGGGTATTGGCTGAAGTCGTGGTCGTTGAACGGGCGGCCGAGGGCGACGATGGCGTCCTCCACGGTGACCAGCTCCACGGCCTGCCGGTAGCGGCGTTCCACCTCGGCCTCATCGCGCCCGACGATCGGGCGGATACCCGGCAGGATCGACAGGCTGTCGGGGTCGCGGCCAAAGCTTTTGGCGCGGCGCTTGAGGTCCTGGGTGTAGGCCAGGCCTTCGTCGAGGCTGTCCACATGCACAAAGATCGCATCGGCGTTTTGCGCGGCGAAGTTGCGCCCGGCCTCCGAGGTGCCGGCCTGGAAAATCGCTGGCTGGCCCTGGCGCGAGCGCGCAATGTTCAACGGGCCTTTTACCGAGAAAAACTCGCCTTTGTGGTTCAACGCATGCAGCTTGCCGGGGCTGAAGAACTCGCCGCGCTGCTTGTCGTAGGTAAAGGCGTCGTCCTCCCAGGAGTCCCACAGGCCCTTGACCACATCCAGGTGCTCCTTGGCGATGCGGTAGCGCACGGCATGGGGGGGATGCTCGGCCTTGCTGAAGTTGTCGGCGGTGCCGCTGAGCCATGAGGTGACCACGTTCCAGCCGGCGCGACCGCCGCTGATATGGTCCAGGGACGCGAGCTGGCGCGCCACCTGGTAGGGCTCGGTGTAGCTGACGGTCACGGTGGCGACCAGACCGATATGGGTGGTCAGTGCCGCGAGGGCTGAGAGGATGGTCAGCGGCTCGAAACGGTTGAGGTAGTGCGGGCTGGATTTAGGGTGGATATGCAGGCTGTCGGCGATGAACACGAAGTCGAACTTGGCGGCTTCGGCCAGTGCGGTCTGCTGCTTGTAGAAGCCAAAATCCGTGCTGGCATTCGGTTGGGCCTGCGGGTGGCGCCATTCGCCCCAGCCGTGGCCGACACCGTGGACCATGGCCCCGAGTTTCAGTTGACGTGGCTTGCTCATGTTCTGCTCCTTTAGCGTGAGGCTTGATCGAGGGGGACACGCTTGGCGTTAAAGCTCTTGTCGAAGCCCTGGGACACGTCGAGGTGACGGGTCAGCAGGCCTTCTTTTTGATAGGTGTCGGCGGTCACTTGCAGGCCGCTGATCACGGCGTCGTCGATGAGCACGGGGTTCAGGCGCGTGTCCTTGGCCACTTCCACGTGCACGGCCAACGGCAGGCCAGTGATCTTGGCCTGGGCGGCGGCGTATTCGTTGGGGTGGGTGTTGGCCCACGCGTAGGCGCGATCCACCCGCGCGACAAAGTCATCCAATTGCGCGCGCTTGTCGGCGATGGCCTGGCCGGTGGCGGCGAGGTACAGGTGGTTGCTCAGCAGCGTGTTGCCGCTGACCAGCACACGGGCCTGGCTTTGCGAGGTGACCACGGTGGTATATGGGTCCCAGGTGGCCCAGGCGTCGACGGTGCCGTTATCCAGTACCAGGCGCGATTCGCTGGGCAGCAGGAAAATGAACTGCACATCCTGGGTGCTCAAGCCGGCGCTGGCCAGGGCCTTGATTGCCAGGTAGTGCCCGATGGACCCGCGACCGGTGACGATTTTCTTGCCCTTGAGATCGGCCACGGTGTTGATCGGCGAATCCTTGGGCACCACCACGGCGGTGGTGTTGCGCCCTTCGGCGTGGATGATGCTGACCACCTTGAGTGACCCGCCGGCGCCCAGGGCGAACACGTAAGGTGCATCGCCCAGAGCGCCGATATCGACGGCGTTGGCATTCAAGGCTTCACCCAGGGGCGAAGCGGAAGGGAACTCCGACCATTGGATGGTATAGGGCACGTTTTTCGCCTCGCCGGAGACTTCCAGCAGGGCCTTGATCGTGGATTTCTGGTTCGCCACCCGCAGCGGTTGCAGGTCGGCGGCTGCTGCGGTAGCGGCCAGGCCAAGGGCCAGTGCGGTGCCCAGGAGCAGGCGTTTGAACGGGGTGGTAAAGACCATGGGATGCAGGCTCCAGGCAGATCGTGATAAGGATTCGCTTACCTCCGCCTGGAGAAGGGGTCGGTGAGGAGTTCACGTTATGCCCATAAAAACCTGCTGTGAAGTTCTTTTTGGTTATATGTTAATTATTAAAATAATTGATTATGTGTTGGTTAATTATTCTTTTATTGCATCTGATGCGGGCCGGCTTGTTGAGGTGAGCCCGCGCACCACCTCGACAAACCTGCGGGATCAGGTGCGAAAGCGCCCCACCAGCCCGCTCAGTTCGGCCGCCAGCCGCGACAGGTCATGGCTCGCGGCGTTGGTCTGCAAGGCGCCCGCCGCGGATTGTGCCGACAGGTCGCGGATCGCCACCAGGTTGCTATCCACCTCACGGGCGACCTGGGCCTGCTCTTCGGCGGCACTGGCAATCACCAGGTTGCGCTCATTGATCTGGCCGATGGCCGCGAAGATATCCTCCAGCACGACGCCCGACGCCTGGGTGATCGCCAGGGTGCCGCGCGCCCGCGCCGTGCTGCTGCGCATCGAATCCACCGCCTGTTCGGCCGTGCTTTGCACGCTCGCAATCATCTGTTCGATCTCGCGGGTCGATTCCTGAGTGCGGTAGGCGAGGGTGCGCACCTCGTCGGCCACCACCGCGAACCCGCGCCCGGCTTCACCGGCGCGGGCAGCTTCGATCGCTGCGTTGAGGGCCAGCAGGTTGGTTTGTTCCGAGACGGCTCGGATCACGTCCAGCACCTTGCCGATGTTGCGCACTTCATCGGCGAGGTGCTGGATCCGTTCGGCGCTGTCCTGGATCTCGGCGGTCATCGATTGCGTACCGTCGATGTTCTCGCGCACCTGCTGGCGGCTTTTTTCCGACAGCGTATTGGAGGCGGTGGCCGCCTGTGAGGTAGACACCGCGTTGCGCGCCACTTCTTCGACCGCACTGGTCATCTGGTTGACGGCGGTCGCGGCCTGTTCCAGTTGCATGTCCTGTTGCTGCAGGCCACGGTTGCTTTCTTCGGTGACGGCATTGAGTTCTTCGGCGGCCGAGGCCAACTGCGTGGCCGAATCGCCGATCTGGATCAGTGTTTCGCGCTGGCTCGCTTGCATGCGTTGGAGCTCAACGAACAGCTCGCCGATTTCATTGCGGCCGGGCGCGACAACCTCATGGGTCAAGTCGCCGCCGGCAATGCGCTTGAAGTGCTCGCCGGCCACGCGCAATGGACGCAGGACGGTGCCCGAGATGAAAAACCAACAAGCGACGGCGAGCGCCAGGGTCAGCAGGATCAAGGCGATGGCCAGCGTCTGCGCAGCCTGTAGCCGCGCAGCCGCCTGGGTGTTGATCGCCTGGGTCCGAGCATCCAGTGCGCCGATCAGCTTGACGCGAATCTCCTGAAGCTTGGTCATGCCGTTGCCTGCGGCGATATTCACGTGGAAATAGGCTTCGGCGGAGTGCGCACGCGCGGCGGCGCGCTGGCCGACGACGGCCGCGCCGTACTCGTCGAATGCCTGCTTGAGACCGTCGGCGAGGGCCATCAGCTGTGGGTCACGCAAGTCAGTGGTCGACGCATTGACCTTGGCGATGGCTTCATTCCAGATCGCTTCGCTGCGCACCAGACGGGCTTCAGCGTCTTCGGTACGCCCGCCGACGATCTCGATAAACGCCGAGGACACGTTGGCGCTGGTCCGGATCGCCAGCAGCAATGCGTTGTTGATGCCGT
Source organism: Pseudomonas extremaustralis (assembly GCF_900102035.1). Lineage (NCBI taxonomy): Bacteria > Pseudomonadati > Pseudomonadota > Gammaproteobacteria > Pseudomonadales > Pseudomonadaceae > Pseudomonas > Pseudomonas extremaustralis. The sequence continues at coordinate 2,119,941 of NZ_LT629689.1, read as the reverse complement.
CGATTTGTCGCGATGTGCGGCCCAACTCGTCGATCTGGTTGTGACTGAGCACCGCCGACCGCCAACCGTTCAGGGTCGAAAACAGCAGTGCGACGACAAACAACAGCAGCACCCCAAGCATGCCGGTGCGAACTTTCAGATGGGCGAACATGGACGTACTCCGCAGACCACTGGATTAATAATCTTCGAACTATCCGCATTCACTCGCGGAACTTGAGTGGCAGAAGTGCGATCCCGTTCGATTATCGAACCCAGTGTTCAACGGTGCGGGTACGCGGGCTGATTGGGCGCCGCGCCGCCGTCATTTCAGATCACATAGAAACCATGGGTACCGTCGCGGGCCAGTTGCTCGACCAGGCCGAACTCCCAATCCAGGTAGGCCTGCATGGCTTCCCTGGGGTTGTCGGTGCCTTCGTACGGGCGACGGTAGCGGTCGATACGCGGGGAGGCCAGGTGGGTTTCACCTTCTTCCAGCGGCAGTTGCGCGTTGATCCAGCCGGTGGTGCCGTCTTGCAGCAGGAACACGGGCTTGCCGGTGATGGCCTCGACTTCCGCCACCGCCAGGCGCGCCAGTTGGCTGCTGCCGCAGGTCAGCACATAACGCTGGGCGGCCGGCACGTTGGCCAGGGCCTCGGCCAATTGCGCGCGCAGGACCCACCAGGCACCGGGGATATGACGTTTGACGTAGTTGGCGCTGGCGGTGAAATCCAGCACCACGGTGTCGCCATGGGCCAGCCATTCGGCGAGGGTCTGCGGGCTGATCAATTCGGCCTGGGGTGGGGCGGGCACCGGGGCGACCCAGGCACCTTTGTCGCTGAAGTGCGTCGGTTGCAGGCCGTCCAGCACGTATACCTCCCAGCCCAATTGCGCCAGCCACGAGGCGGACATGTTCGCGCGCACGCCATCGTCATCGGCCAGCACCAGACGCGCACCGCGCACGCTGGCGACATGGTCGGTTTCCTGCACCAGCTGGCCACCCGGCGTGGAGCGGGCGCCGGGCAGGTGGCCGGCGTCGAATTCTTCCGGGGTGCGCACATCGAACAGGTAGGTGGTGCGTGTCGCCTCCTGCTGCCAGCGTTGCAGATCGGCGAAGGTGGCACGGCCGACGCGAGCCTTGTCGGCCACGCGGCGTGCATCCTCGGCGGCCGCTTGGCGATGGGCTACGGAGGTTGGAGCGAAACGACGGGACTGGCCATGGGCGAGCTTCTGCCCGGCCAGGGTCCAGCCGATGGTGCCGTTGCGCAGTGCGCAAACCGGGTTGGCCACGCCGGCGTTGATCAGCGACTGGGTGCCGATAATGCTGCGGGTGCGGCCAGCGCAGTTGACGATGATGCGGGTGGCCGGGTCCGGCGCCAGTTCACGGGCGCGCAGCACCAGTTCGGCACCGGGCACACTGATGCCGGTGGGAATGCTCATGGTCTGGTATTCGTCGAAGCGGCGCGCGTCGAGCACCACCACATCGGCCTGGCTGTCGAGCAGCGCCTGCACCTCTTCGGCGGCCAGGGACGGCGTGTGGCGCTCGCTCTCCACCAGCTCGCCGAAGGCCTTGCTCGGCACGTTGACGTCGATGAACAGCTCGCCACCGGCCTTGCGCCAACCGTCCAACCCACCTTCGAGCAGGCTGACCTGGGTGTAGCCCAGCGCAACCAGACGCTCGGCTGCGCGGGCGGCGAGGCCTTCGCCGTTGTCGTAGACGGTGACCTGGGTATCACGCCGTGGAATGCGCGAGTACACCTCCAGCTCCAGCTTGGACAGCGGGATGTTCGCGGCGAACAGCGGGTGGGCCTCGGCGAACGGCGCTTCCTCGCGCACGTCCACCAGGGCGACTTCTTCACGGTCCAGCAGGGCCTGACGAATCCGGGCGAAGCTACGGGTCGACACGGTGCTCATAGGGCAGGGCTCTTTTCTTTGGACAAATCCCAGATATTCGGGAGGAAATCGTTGGAATAACCGGAGATAAACAGCTTCTCGCTGCCATCGGGCTGGTACACCGCGCGGCGCACCGCACCGATGTTGGCGCCGTACACATGAATGCTGATCGACACCTGGTCGCTGTGGGCATTGCTGACCTGGTGGATATCGCCGACCTTGGGCGATACCGCCTCGACCTGGCCCGGCACCAATTGGATCGGCTTGCCTTCGGCGATCAGGCGGCCATCGGGGGCGCGCGCGAAGCCTTGGGAAAACTCCGAACCGCGCAACATGCCGATCAGCCCCCACACCCGGTGGTCATGAATCGGCGTGCTTTGCCCCGGCCCCCACACAAAACTGACGATGCTGAACCGCTCGCGCGAATCGACATGCAGCAGAAACTGCTGGTAGCGCTCGGGATCGGGTTGGGCGAATGCATCGGGGAGCCAATCGTCATGGCTGACCAGTTGCGCCAACAGCTTGCCGCCACGGTGCAACAGGTCGCCTTCGCGTGGATTGCCGTCGATCAATTCGGCCAGGGCGCCTATGAAGGCTCTGAGTCTCTCGGGGTGTCGGGCCTGGGTCATGACAATTCCATCGTAGGGTCGGTGATGATGGTTTATATAAGCATAATGTTATTGGTTAATATGCTGTTTTTTAATGATTAGCTTATAGCTGAAGGTAATTTAGAACCGGTCTGAACAGCGTTAGACGTTATCGATCACAGCACGAGCTATCCACGCAGCTTTCCTGCAACTATGCTTCGCACACATCTTAATGACGGTTCTCTATGTGCGGCCCAAATGAAAATTGACGATATCGATGCCTTTGTCGAAGTGATTCGTTGCCAGTCCATCAGCCATGCCGCCGAGTCGTTGCAACTGACCCAGCCGGCCATTACCCGCCGCGTGCAGAACTTCGAGCAGGCGCTGGGGGTGGAGCTGTTCGACCGCAATACCAAACCCCTCAAGCCTACGCTGATCGGCACCCGCGTCTATGAGCAATGCCGGCTGATCCTGCGCGAAATGGATGCCCTGCGCGAACTGGTGGCCACCGACGCACCGCCCACCGGCGTGTTGCGCCTGGGCGTGCCGCAGACCATCGGCGACGTGGTGCTGCTCGATGCGCTCAAGCACCTGCGCAGCGAATACCCCGACCTGCGCGCCCAGGTCGCCACTGGCTGGGGCAGCCAACTGGTGGGCAAGATCGAACGCGGCGAGCTGGACGCGGCGGCGGCGCTGTTTCCGGCGGGCAAGATCTTCCCGGACAACGTTATCGGCCAGTCCATCGGCAAGATGGAACTGGTGGTGGTCTGCGCCAAGACCCAGTTGCCGAAGAAGCCGTGCAAGCTGGCCGATATTTACCAGCACGGCTGGATTCTGAACCCGGACGGCTGCGGTTTTCGCGCGGGGTTGCAGCGCACGTTGTCGGATCAGGGCCTGGCCCTGCGGGTCAACCTGGAAACCTTCGGCACCGAGTTGCAGCTGGGCCTGGTGGCGGACGGCCTGGGCCTGGGCCTGGTCCCGCGCCCCTTGCTCGAACGCAGTGCCCATCGCGAGCAACTGGCGGCGATGCCGCTCAAGGACTTCAAGCCGGTGATGGATTTATGGCTGATCTACCCGCACTTCCTCGGCAACCTGCAAGGGCCGGTGGATGCGTTCGGCCAATGGGTGGCGGCGTCCCTGGACAAAATCCGCAACGCTGCCTGACCCTGGCTCAGGGGGGGGCAGCACAACCCTGACCATCGATAACGTTGTAATTCCTCAAGGCCTACGGTCTGATGGGCGCCGAAGCGGATACGTCAACGGTTGGGGAATGATGCGCGCAGAACTTGCACAATATGGCGGGATTACCGCGATGTTTCCGGCCGCCATCATCATTGCCGTCTGGTTGAGATATTCCATTCCCTGGGCACTTCGCACCTGGGTCATGACGGTAGGTCTGACGTATTCGATTGTTGCCTTGAGCAAGTTGCTGTTCAAAGGCTGGGGCTTGGCGTTTCAGTACATGGACATTGCGGTACTCAGTGGCCATGCGATGAATACCTGCTTGATGTTGATCGTGGGACTGAGTTTGATCGCGCGCCAATTCAATCCGGCCTTACGCTGGCCCGCGGCGCTCACGGGCGTATTGCTCGGTGGTGTTTTCAGTGCCTATTGCGTCGCGCCTTATATCCACCCGCTCAACGAGGCCCTGGCCGGTGCAGTCCTGGGGATGGTCGCAGCTCTGGGGTTTCTGTGGCGGATTGAATCGGAGCAGGTCAAGGTTCCCCTGGCCTTCATCGGCGCCGGCCTGGTCGCGCTGCTGGCCTGTGCCCTGATGCCCAAGTACAACGCCGAGTTGCTGCTCAACCGCGTCGCGGTGAGCCTTTCAGGTGCTGAACAGGCCCATCGGGAACCTGACTGGCGACAGGATGGTGCGGCGCACGACAAGGCCGAGTGAAGTCACCAGGCCCGGCGTCGGCGTTCTCAACACATACGCCACCGGCTCATGGCCGCTCCTCGGTGCCAGAGATATTGGCCAGCAGTTCGGCGGTCTTGACCTGCATGAACTGGCTATCACCGCGACTCTCCACACATAGGCATACCGACAGCGCATCGCTGACCTGCAACTTGAAGCGCCAATCGGCGAAGACCATGGACAGGCCCGAGCAGGACTCGTCGCTGTCCAGGGAATTGTCGGCATATAACACATGCATGCGTTCGACGACGCGTGTCGAGTTATTCACCTCGATATGAATATTTCCCGAAGAAGGAAATAGGCCAATACGCTCTACCAATAACTTAGCAGTATTCATGGTTTTGCCTCATTGCTCTAATCGACTTGCACTTTATTACGTGGCTGCGAGGAAGTAAGTTAATGTTATTTTTTGTCCGCTAATCAGCGCTTTGTTATTTTTAGTCTGCCTCGAGAGATGGCTGAGGATTAGAGGTTGTGATCATAATTGCCTGGCTGCTTTTTTAACTAATTGTTTAGGGTTAATACAATGCGGCGCGAGGGAGGTTGCCTTGTTCAATAGGATTTTGATCGTATGCGTCGGCAATATATGTCGCAGTCCGACAGCGGAAAAACTGCTGAGTGCGGCATTGGCGTCCTCTGACATTGAAGTGAGTTCGGCGGGATTGGCGGCATTGCCCGGCCACCCCTTGGAACCTATCGCTTCACAGTTGCTGCAGGAGCATGGGCATACCCCGCTCGCCCATAAGGCGCGTCAGCTGACAAGTGAAGCGGTGAGTGATGCCGACTTGGTCCTCGTCATGGAACAACGCCATATCGAAGGCGTGCTCAATCTCGCCCCCGAGGCGAGGGGCAAGGTGTTCCTTTTGGGTAAGTGGCAGCAGAACCGGGAGATCAAAGATCCCTATCGCCAAGGAAAACCCGCCTTTGTGCACGCTTATGCATTGATCGAACAAGCCGCCGAGGCATGGGCGCAGCGATTGGTGGGTTAAGTGCGGCAGCGAGGACTTGTCTGTCTTTCTTGTGGCAGATCACGACAGTTGAAGTGTGTATCGAATGCACTACAAAAAGTGGGTTTTAACTGAAAAGTCTAATGATTGTTTTGTCAGGCTCTAGTGAGAGTTTGTGTATTGAGTGAAGTCGTTAAACGTGCATGGAGCCGGGCGTCTTGCACCCTGTGCCATTCCTTGACTATTGGTAAGAAAAAGAACTGACTTATGCGATCAGCACCCGCTTTTATTTCACAGAACACCGAAGAAACCGATTTGGATTTTATGATGCTGCTGGGGACGCTGCTGGATCATAAGTGGCTGATCGGTGGAATCAGTATGGTCTTTATGGCGCTGGGTGCGACCTATGCCTTGTTGTCGCCTCCCGTCTATCAAGCGACGGCGTTGGTTCAGGTTGAACCGAAGAAGAGCGACATGCTGGGGTTTTCGGATGTCGGCAGTCTCCTCGGGAAAGAGTCGCCCACGGTGACGGAAATCGAGCTGATCCGCTCGAGAATCACCATCGGTACTGCCGTCGATAATCTGAACCTGGATCTTGAGGTCAAGCCTCGGTACTTGCCGCTGGTGGGTGACTTTATCGCGCGCCGTTTCAAACCTGCCGAGCCCCATGCGGTGGCGAGTCCTTGGTTTGGGCTGGACAGTTTCGCCTGGGGCGGAGAGGCGCTGACGTTTTCGCAACTCAAGCTGCCTACCGAACTGCTGGGCCAGGAACTGACCTTGACGGCGGGCAGCGGCAACAGTTTTACCCTGTCCGATCAGGACGACCACGTTCTGCTTATCGGTCAGGTCGGGCGTTTCTACGACAGCAATGGCATCAAGTTGCAGGTCGCGACGCTGCAGGCCAATCCGGGTACCCAATTTCGCGTCGTGCGTTCGCCGCGCCTGACCAGCATTTTGCGCTATCAGAAACTGTTGGATGTGGCGGAGCGCGGCAAGGAGTCGGGCATCATCGGCCTGGCGCTGGAAAGCACCCAGCCGGCCGCCGCGATTCAGGTGCTCAATGAAGTCATGCGGATCTACGTGCGGCAGAATATCGATCGTACATCGGCGGAGGCCGCCCAAAGCCTGGCGTTCCTGAAGGGCCAATTGCCCCAGGTGCGCAAGGACGTCGAACAGGCGGAAGCGGCGCTGAATCAATTTCAGATACGCAATAAAACCATCGACATCAGCCTGGAAGCCAAGGCCATCCTCGATCAGATCGTTGCGCTGGATGCGAGCATCTCCGAACTCAAGATGCAGCAGGCGGAAATCGAGCGAAAGTTCACGCCCCAGCACCCGGTGTATCGCGCCTTGCTTACCCAGTTGGCTGAACTAACCGCGCGCCAGGACGATTTGGCCAAGAAAGTGGAGAGCCTGCCCACCACGCAGCAGGAACTGCTGAGCCTGACCCGCGACCTGAAAGTCAGTACCGAAATCTACACACAGTTGCTGAACAAGTATCAGGAGCTGGATGTGATGCGCGCCGGCACCGTTGGCAATGTGCGGCTGATCGACGCCGCCGATGTCGACCTGCGCAATCCTGTCAGGCCGCAGAAGGCGCTGATCGTGGTGATCGCCACACTGCTCGGTGCGTTTGTCGCCATCGCTCTGGTGCTGTTTCGCAAGGCGCTCAATCGGGGCATCACCAACCCCAATGACTTGGAAAAACTCGGGCTGCCGGTGTATGCGGCCATCCCCTTCAGCGCGCTGCAAAAAGACGTTGACCAGAGAAACCATCGCAGTGGCAAGAGCGACGCGATGCAGTTGTTGTCTGTCAGTAATCCAACGGACCTGGCTATCGAGGGGTTGCGCAGCCTGCGTACCAGCCTGCATTTCGCCATGCTTGAGGCCGGGAATAACCGTCTGATGATCTCCGGTCCCAGCCCGCAGGTGGGCAAGACATTCATCTCGGCGAACCTGGCGGCGGTGGTTGCCCATTCTGGCCAGCGCGTGTTGCTGGTGGACGTGGATATGCGCAAAGGCTACTTGCACAAGGTCTTTGGGGTGTCGGCTGAAAACGGGTTGTCCGATCTGCTGGCCAAGAGCTGCGACCTCTCGGCGGCCATCCACCACACCGCGGTGGACAACCTTGACGTCATCGGTCGCGGGCATATTCCGCCGAACCCATCCGAATTATTGATGCACGCCAACTTCACCGCGTTTCTTGAACAGGTCAGCGCGTTGTACGACTTGGTGATTCTGGATACCCCACCGTTTCTCGCGGTGACGGACGCGACCATTGTCGGCCGTCAATCCGGCACCAACCTGATCGTGGCCCGCTTCGAGATGAACTCGGTGCGCGAGGTGGAGCTGACGATGCGTCGCTATGAACAAAACGGCATCGAACTCAAAGGCGCGATTTTCAACGGCATCGAGAAACGCTCATCCGCCAAGTACGGGTACGGCGCCTACAGCTATTACAACTACGAATACAAGTCAGACAGCGTTTGACCTCGAGCTGTCGGCAATTGAAGTCCCATGCCCAGCACGTTTACCACTGGCCGCAAGTTCAACGAGAAACGCTATGAAAGTCACAGTTTTTGGTATCGGTTATGTTGGCCTCGTCCAGGGTGCGGTACTCGCCGAAGTCGGCCACGATGTGCTGTGTGTCGATATCGATGCCCATCGGGTCGAGCGCTTGAACCAGGGGCATATTCCGATCTACGAGCCTGGCCTGGAAGCACTGGTCAAGGAAAACCACGGGGCCGGCCGCTTGAATTTCACCACCGATGCCGTGGCCGGCGTCAAACACGGTGAAGTGCAATTTATCGCAGTGGGCACGCCGCCCGATGAAGATGGCTCCGCTGACCTGAAGTATGTGCTGACGGTGGCCGAGACCATTGGCCAGCACATGCAGGTGCCGCTGACCATCATCGATAAATCCACCGTGCCCGTGGGCACGGCCGACAAGGTCAGTGCATGCGTGGCCGCCATGCTGGCTGCGCGTGAGCGTAGCGACTTGACCTTCGACGTGGTGTCCAACCCGGAGTTTCTCAAGGAAGGCTGTGCGGTGGCTGACTGCATACGCCCGGACCGGATTGTCATCGGCACTGCCAGCCAGCATGCCGAAGACGTCATGCGCGAACTCTACGCACCGTTCAATCGCAACCACGAAAAGATCATCGTGATGGATGTGCGCAGCGCCGAGTTGACGAAGTACGCCGCCAACTGCCTGCTCGCCACCAAGATCAGCTTCATGAACGAAATGGCCAACCTGGCCGAGAGACTGGGGGCCGATATCGAGATGGTGCGCCAGGGCATCGGCTCCGATCCGCGCATCGGCTATCACTTTCTCTACGCCGGCGTAGGTTATGGCGGTTCGTGCTTTCCAAAGGACGTCCAGGCGTTGATTCAGACCGCCGACAGCATCGACTTCGATGCCACGCTGCTCAAGGCGGTGGAGCGGCGCAATGCGGAACAGAAAAATACCCTGTTCAACAAACTGTCCAACCACTTCAAAGGTGAGCTGGCGGGCAAGACCTTTGCGCTGTGGGGGCTGAGTTTCAAGCCTAATACCGATGACATGCGCGAGGCACCCAGCCGGGTACTGATGGAAGCGCTCTGGCGTTCGGGCGCCAGGGTCCAGGCGTTCGACCCGCAAGCGATGGAGGAGACCCAGCGCATCTACGGCGACCGCGAGGACTTGCGTCTGTGCGGTACCAAGGAGGCCTGCCTCAAGGGCGCCGAGGCCTTGCTGATTGTCACCGAGTGGCAGGTGTTCAAGGCGCCGGATTTCAATGTGATCAAACAGCAACTCAAGCAGCCGCTGATTTTTGACGGACGCAACCTGTACGACCCCGTCAGCGTGCTGAAGAAAGGCATTGAATACATTTCCGTTGGGCGACCTCTCGGCACGGTATAGGTCATCCCATGAGCGTGCTCAAAAGAATCATCAATGGCATTGGTGCCAACTCGTTTGGCCAGGTGGTCAACCTGTTGATCCAGCTGGTCAGCGTGCCGGTGTTGATCGCCAGCTGGGGCTTTGCCGCCTACAGCGAGTGGGTCGTGCTGTCGGCGATCCCGACCTATCTGGCGCTGTCCGACCTGGGCGTGACCACCGCGGCTTCCAGCAAGGTCGTGATCTGGCATGAACGAGGACGCGTCAGGGTGGCCCGCGCGATCTACAGCACCAGCTTTGCGTTTCTATTGATGGCCGGGCTCAGCGTGCTGGTGCTGACCCTGGGCGCCCTGGCGTTTTTCGATCTGTTCAGTGCACTCAATCTCAAGGCCATCAGGAACAGTGATGGGGTGTTGATCCTTTCGGCGCTGACGGGGTATTCGCTGCTGTGTCTGTTTACCAACATGATCTCGATACGCTACAGGGCCAGCAAGGCGCTGCCGTTGTCGGCACTCATCATGAATGTCATCAGGATGCTGGAGTGGACGGCTGCGTTGTTGTGCGCGTCGTTCACCCACAGCCTGGTCGCTACCAGCCTGACGCTGCTCACCGTGCGCCTGGTCGGCATTCTCAGCAAAAACCTGATTGCCAATCGGTTGGGGATCGGCCTGCATTTCGACTCGTCGGCAATCGGCAGGCGGGCGTTTACCACCTTGATCAAACCCTCGATTGCCTCCCTGGCCTTTCCCATCGGTCTGGCGCTGAACGTACAGGGGTTGATCATTCTGTTGTCGGTGCTGCTGTCTCCGGCCCATGCGGCGATCTTCGGTCTTTACCGCACGATCTCGAGGGTGCTGGTGCAGTTTTCGACGGTGGTGAATCAGTCGCTTTGGCCGGAGATTTCCTATGCGTTCTCTGTCGGTGACAACCAATTGGTCAGAAAGATGATTCGATACGCCTTGAAGTTTTCGCTGCCTATCGCCTGTGTGATGGGGGTCTTGGTGGTGGTGTTCGGCGGGACGATATTCGATGTGTGGTCAGGCAGGAAAGACGATTACTCGTCCACCATCATGCTGGTGCTGACCATCGGTGCACTGACCCATGTGGCCTGGCAGGTGTACTGGGTGGCTTTGATGGCGACGGCTTCCTACACCTCCTTCGCGGTGGTGTTCATGCTGGTGTCGATGGCCAGCCTGCTGGCGGTGTTCTTCCTGGCCAAAACCCTTGGCCTGCTTGGCGTCTGCTATGTGCTGGTGGCAACGGAGGTGGTTCTGTTCTGCTTCGCCAAGCACGGTTTCCATCGTCTTGAACTGAGGATGGCCCGTGTTAATTAATGACCTGATCCGCCATCGATTGAAAGTGAACCCGCTGACGCTCGATGGGCTCAAGTACCTGGCCAAGCGTGTGCTGTTGCTGGGGCGATTGCTCAAAGCCAACACTCGACAACGCGCGCTGCGTCGACAGGGTGCCACCCTGGGGTCGCTGGTGATGCTCAACGACGTTGAGTTCGAAGGCGGCGTCGCGCGTTTCAGCATCGGCACCGGCAGCTTTATCGGCAAGCGCACCTTTATCCAGTTGCATGCACCGGTACGGATCGGGGCCCACGTGGCGATCAATGACGGCGTGAGGATCCTGACGGGCTCCCATGGCCTGGATGATCCCGCGTGGCGGTTGAAGGTTGCCCCCGTGGCGATCGGTGATTACGCCTGGATCGCCACGGGCGCGATGATTCTGCCGGGGGTGACGATCGGTGAAGGGGCTGTGGTGGGGGCGGGCAGTGTGGTCAACCGCGACGTGGAACCTTTCACGGTCGTGGCGGGTAATCCGGCGCGGGTCGTCAGGTTGCGGGCCGCGCGCACGTTTACCTACAGCCCGGTCCGGTCCAGTGCCATCGTTGAAGCCTGGATGGGGAAATAAGATGATCCTGGTCGCCCATCCTGTCGGTAATCAGAACGTGCGTGCGTTGCTGCGCGCGTTGAATCAACGGCGGTTGCTGCATTCCTTCCACACTTCGCTCGCGCTGCACAAGGACTCGTTCCTGTGTCGTCTGCCGGTCGTGGGCAAAGAGTGCCTGCGACGCACGTTCGATCAGGTTGACGGTGCGTTGCTGCACAGCTATCCGCGTTACGACGTGCCTCGCGTGCTCTGCGACAAGCTCAAGTGGTATCGCCTGACGCAGCGCAACAGCGGCATTTTCTGCCCGGAAAATGTGTACAACCACATTGACCGGGCCAGTGCCAACTTCCTGTACCGGACGCCTCGCAAACCCAGCCAGGTATACGGCTATGACGGCAAGTGCCTGAGCTTGTTCCGCGCGTCCCGGGACATAGGCGGGATCACCCTCAATTATGAGGCGGCCTTCGGTTCCATCGCCTACGCGTGCCGGATGCTTGATCACGAACGCGAGGCCAATCCAGCCTGGCGGGCGAGCATACCGGACATCAGTGCCGACACCGTGCGCAAACAGACCGCGGAGCTTGAGTTGGCGGACAGGATCATTGTGGCGAGTCAATTCGCCAAGCGAACCCTGGGTGAGTACGGCATTGCCCCCGACAACATCGCGGTCACGCCCTACGGCGCACCCGCGCCGCTGGTCTGCCGGGAGACGGCAGTGCCGCCGGGCGCGCGCCTGAAGGTGATGTTTGTCGGTGCACTGACCCAACAGAAGGGCATCTCGTATTTTTTCGAAGCCCTGAATCTTGCCGCGAGCAGCATTGCGCTGGACGTCACCGTGATCGGCGGCGACTACGCCAATGGACGCAACCCGGCACTCAATACCGAGCTGAAGAAGTACCGGTGGCTCAGCTCGGCTTCCCACGATCAGGTGATTCGTCACTTGATGGAGGCCGATGTTTTGGTCTTGCCGTCACTCGCCGAGGCGTTTGGCCTGGTGGTGGGCGAGGCGTTGTCCACGGGGACGGCCGTCATCGTGTCGCAGAACTGCGGCGCGGCGGACCTGATTGTCGATGGTTTCAATGGCTACGTGGTGCCGATCAGGTCCGCCGAAGCCATCGCCACCCGCCTGGTTGAATTGGCCGACGACAAGGAAAAACTCAATGCGCTGAAGCACAACGCCGTGTTGTCTGCCGGCGGCGTGACGTGGGACAGCTATGCCGGGGAGGTGCTGGATGCAATCCTCTGCCAGCCTTGAAAGGGTCAGCCTGCACGAGCGCTACCGCAAACGTGTGGTCAGTGCGTTCGTGCTCATCTACCTGTTCATCCTGTTTGAAGGGGTCTTGCGCAAATGGGTGGCACCGGGGCTCAGCTCGGCCATTTATTTCATCAAGGACCCGATTGTTATTTACATCTATTGGTGCGCGTTCAGGTTCGGCTTCTTTTCGAAAAACCTGGTGTCGGCTTACTTCGTCGTACTGGTCATCGTGTTCTTTGTAATGGTGTCCGCATTCTTATTGAGCAGCCCTGAAGGATTGGTCATCTACGGCTATGGCGTGCGCAACTACCTGTTGTATTTCCCCTTGATCTTTGTGGCCGGCAAGACCCTGAGGTTGACGGATGTCTATCGGTTCGCGCGCATCACGCTGTTTTCCGCGATCCCGATCAGCGTTCTGGTGGTGCTGCAGTATTCGTCCGGGCCCCAGGCCTACGTAAACAAAGGCATTGGTGACGATGACTTCATCTTCATGATTGCCGACGGCGTCGTCAGGCCGTATGGCACCTTCACCTTTACCGCCGGCCACGTTGTGTATGTCTCGGCCTGCTTTGCCTTCCTGGTGGCGGCGGTCTTTGACAAGGCGCTGTTCCAGGCGGTGTTCGCGCGACGCTATGTACTCTTCGCGGTGTCGGCGGCGGCCGTGGCGGTGATGTGTTTCCTCACCGGATCAAGGTCCATTTATGCGTACGCGGCGATCGTCTTGCTGGCGGCGTTGGTGGTGGCCTTGATCAAGAAGTCGCAACGCAACCTGTTGGCGTTGTTCCTGCTTTCCGCGGGGTTATTTGTCAGCCTGCTGATCTTCATGTCGACCGACAGCTACCAGGTACTGGTCGAGCGAAACCGCAGCGCGGTCGCCAGTGAGGGCTCGCCGGTGACCCGGGCGTTCTCCAGCCTGTATGCGTTCACCCGCGTGGTCGATGATGCGCCGCTCTGGGGGCACGGTATCGGATCGGGTACCAACGCGGCCTCGACTCTGCTGCGCGCGGGGCGGGAGCAGGGCGCGGGGTTCTTGCTGGCCGAGGATGAGTGGTCGCGGATCGTCCTCGAGATGGGGCTTCCCGCCGGGGCGATGTTTATCCTCTTCAGGATCTTCGTGCTGCTCTGGTTGTTGCTCAAATCCTATAAAGCGCTGGTCAGGCAGGGCACGGGTGTTCCGTTGCTGCTCTGCGGTTTCCTGGCGCCGATCCTGTTCAACGGCGTCATGACCATGCAGGGCACGTTCCTGGCGTTCGGTGTGTTCTACGCCTGCCTGATTCTCGCGGCCTGCAAGAAAACCTGAATCAACTCAACGCATCAGCGGACGACAGCACTTGAAGTTATTAAGAATCATATCTTCGGTTAAACCGGAAAATGGCGGCCCCATCAATGCCGCTCGGGAAATTGACAAGGTGCTTGTCCAGGACGGGCATCGGGTTGATGTATTGACGCTGGATGCGGACTTCGCTGTCGACTATCCGGGAACGGTGCACTTCACCGGGCCGAGCCGGTTCGGCTATGGCTTGAACGGCAACATCCGCCAATGGCTGGAACAGCACGCGCGGCACTACGACTTTTTCATCATCAATGGGTTGTGGCAGTACCACGGTTATGTCGCCCGCCAGGTGCTGAACAAGTTGGGCCGGCCATACATCGTGTATACCCACGGCATGCTCGACCCCTGGTTCAAGCGCGCCTATCCGCTCAAGCATTTGAAGAAGTGGTTGTATTGGCCGTGGGGGGAATACCGGGTGCTGAGGGATGCCAAGCGCGTGGTGTTTACCAGTGAGGAAGAGAAGATCCGTGCGCGCGAGTCGTTCTGGTTGTACCGCGCCAATGAAACGATAACCGCCTATGGCACCGCCAGCCCACCGTCCGACGACGTGCGCTTGGCCGAGGCTTTCGTCAGTGATCACCCGCAGTTGAAGGGCAAACGGGTGGTGCTGTTCTTGAGTCGGATCCATGAAAAGAAAGGTTGCGACCATCTGCTGCAGGCCTTCGCCGAGGTCGCTGGCCAGGATGAGCGTTTGCACCTGGTCATGGCCGGACCCGATCAAGGCGGCTGGGTGCAGGCGCTGAAGGCCCAGGCCGTGGCGTTGGGTATCGCCCATCGCGTGACGTGGCCGGGCATGTTGCAGGGCGCGGCCAAGTGGGGGGCGTTTTACGCGGCTGAAGTATTTTGCCTGCCTTCCCACCAGGAAAATTTCGGTGTGGTCGTGGCCGAGGCGCTGGCCTGCGGCAAACCGGTGCTGATCAGTAACAAGGTCAATATCTGGCGCGAAATCGAGAAGGACGCCGTCGGGTTTGTCAGCGAAGACACGGTGGCCGGCGCCGTGCACAACCTGCAACGCTGGTTGCAACTCGATGTGCCTGGCTACGGGCAGATGTCCGCGCGCGCCAAGGCGTGCTTTGCCGAGCGTTTCCATATCAGCCGTGGCGCCCAGCGCTTGCTGGAGATTGTGCGGGAGTGCCTCCCATGATTCTTCAAGGTAACGACCCGCATTGCTCGCCATCGTTTTCATTCGGACACCGGCTGCGCCGTCAGGCCTGGAATATGGTCTACGTGCTGCTGTTCCGGCCCAGCCCGCGCCCGTTTCATGCCTGGAGGGCGTTTTTGCTCAAACTGTTCGGCGCACGCCTGGGCAAAGGTGTGCACGTCTATCCCCGCGCAAAGGTCTGGGCCCCGTGGAATCTGGAGCTGGGCGACCACGTGGGGATTGCCGATGGCACCACCCTCTACAACATGGCGTTGATCCGGATCGGACGCTACAGCGTGGTTTCCCAGGGCGCCCATTTGTGTGGTGGCTCCCACGACTACAACAGTCGGAACTTTCAGTTGTATGCCAAACCGATTGTGCTGGGGGAGCACGTGTGGGTGTGTGCCGACGCGTTTGTCTCCCTGGGCGTCTGTATTGCCGATGGGGTGGTGGTGGGGGCCCGTTCCTTGGTGACCAAGAGCATTACGCAGCCATGGACCGTGCACGCCGGCCATCCGGCCCGGCAAATCCGTTTGCGTACACACCACTTGCAGGAGTCGACGTCATGACGCGCGAAACCGTCAGCGTAATCATCCTCACCTACAACGAAAGCCTGCACATCGCCCGGGCCATCGACTCCGTGCGTGCCTTCAGCGACGAAGTGCTGGTGCTGGATTCGTTTTCCACCGACGACACTTGCGACATCGCCCGCCGCCACGGTGCGCTGGTGGTGCAGCATCCGTTCGTCAACCAGGCCAAGCAGTTCCAGTGGGCGCTGGATCATTTGCCGATTACCGGCAATTGGACCCTGCGCCTGGACGCCGACGAGATCATCGAGGCCGACCTGGCTGCCGAGATCAATACGCGCTTGCCGACGCTGGCCAGCGACATCACCGGCATCAACTTCAAGCGCAAGCATATTTTCATGGGGCGCTGGGTGCGCCATGGCGGGCGTTATCCGTTGAAGATGCTGCGATTGTGGCGCACGGGGCTGGGGCGCATGGAGGACCGCTGGATGGACGAGCACATCTCGGTGGCCGAGGGCCGCACCGTGACCTTCGAGGGCGGGTTTGCCGACCATAACCTGCGGGACTTGACGTTCTTCACCGCCAAGCACAACGGCTATGCCACCCGTGAAGCGATCGAAGTGCTGAACGCGCGCCTGGGGTTGTTTGCGATCCGCGATGAATTGCATACCGGGCAGAGTTCGTTCCAGGCCAAGGCCAAGCGGCTGGTGAAGAACCGCGTGTATAACCGCGTGCCGTTCACCCTGAGTTCGACCGCCTATTTCTTGTGGCGCTACTTCATTCAACTGGGATTTCTCGATGGCCGCAGCGGCCTGGTCTATCACCTGCTGCAAGGCTATTGGTACCGCTTTCTGGTGGGCGCCAAAGTGCTCGAGCTGGAAACCGCCATTGCACATTTAAACGATAAGGAAGCCATTGTCCGGGAACTTTCCAAGTTGACCGGACATAACTTGAACCTGCCCACACCGAAGTAACTGAGCGTTTTTAACAAACACCCAAGTTTGGGTGTCGGCCTTCGCTCGCCTATCAATTGGGAGACAGACATGAACAAAGTTGCGCTTATCACCGGGATCACCGGTCAGGATGGCTCGTACCTGGCGGAACTGCTGCTGGAAAAAGGCTATACGGTGCACGGCCTCAAGCGACGTTCTTCGTCGTTCAATACCCAGCGCATCGATCACATTTACCAGGACCCCCAGGCCCTGCATAAAAACCTGATCCTGCACTATGGCGACCTGGCGGATTCGTCGAACCTGACGCGCATCATCCAGCAGATCCAGCCCGATGAAATCTACAACCTCGGCGCCCAATCCCACGTTGCCGTGAGCTTCGATTCGCCGGAATACACTGCCGACGTCGACGCCCTGGGTACCTTGCGCATCCTCGAAGCGATCCGTCTGCTGGGCCTGGAAAAGAAAACCCGCTTCTACCAGGCCTCCACCTCCGAGCTGTACGGGTTGGTGCAGGAAACCCCGCAAAAGGAAACCACGCCGTTCTATCCGCGCTCGCCTTATGCGGTGGCCAAGCTGTATGCCTACTGGATCACCGTGAACTTCCGCGAAGCCTATGGGCTGTATGCGTGCAACGGCATCCTGTTCAACCACGAGTCGCCGCGTCGTGGCGAGACCTTCGTGACCCGCAAGATCACCCGCGCCCTGAGCAACATTGCCCTGGGCCTGGAGCAGTGCCTGTACATGGGCAACATGGATGCCTTGCGTGACTGGGGGCATGCCAAGGACTACGTGCGCATGCAGTGGATGATGCTGCAACAGGACAGCCCCGAAGACTTTGTGATCGCCACCGGCGTGCAGTATTCGGTGCGTGACTTCATTCGCTGGTCGGCAGCGGAACTGGGCCTGTACCTGCGCTTTGTCGGCGCAGGCGTGGAGGAAGTGGCAGTGGTCGAGAAGATCGACGGCGACCTGGCGCCGGGCATTCTGGTGGGGGATGTGATTGTGCGCGTCGACCCGCGTTACTTCCGCCCTGCGGAAGTCGAGACGCTGCTGGGCGACCCGTCCAAAGCCAAACAGAAACTGGGCTGGACCCCGGAGATCAGTGCCCAGGAGATGTGCGCGGAGATGGTCCGTGCCGACCTGAAAATCGCCCAGCGCCACGCACTGTTGCGCTCCCACGGGCACGACACACCGATCGCCGTGGAGAACTGAGCATGGCACGTGATCTTGATGCACGGATCTTTGTCGCCGGCCATCGCGGCATGGTCGGTTCGGCCATCGTGCGCCGGCTGTGGGCCCTGGGGTATACGCAGATCCTCACGGCCAGCCGCGATGAGCTGGACCTGCTCGATGCGGCGGCGGTGCAGGCGTACTTCGCCCGGCATCGCGTGGACCAGGTGTACCTGGCGGCCGCCAAGGTCGGCGGGATTCACGCCAACGCGACGTACCCCGCCGATTTCATCTACCAGAACCTGATGATCCAGGCCAACGTGATCCACGCCGCCCACCGCCATGACGTGGAGCAGTTGTTGTTCCTTGGCTCCTCGTGCATCTACCCGGTGCACGCGCCGCAACCGATGATCGAAGCGGTGTTGCTCGACGGTGCGCTGGAGCCCACCAATGAACCCTATGCCGTGGCCAAGATCGCCGGCATCAAGCTGTGCGAAAGCTACAACCGCCAGCATGGTCGCGATTACCGCAGCGTGATGCCCACCAACCTGTATGGGCCTGGCGACAATTACCACCCGGAAAACAGCCATGTGATCGCCGCGTTGCTGCGACGTTTCCATGAGGCCACCCAGCGTGGCGATGAGGAAGTGGTGATCTGGGGCAGTGGCCGGCCTCGGCGCGAATTTCTTCACGTCGACGACATGGCGGCCGCCAGCGTGCATGTGATGGAACTGAGCCCCGAGCGCTACCGCGAGCAGACCCAGCCGATGCGCTCGCACTTGAACGTCGGCACCGGCGTGGATTGCACCATCGCCGAACTGGCCCAGGCCTTGGTACGGGTCACCGGGTTCAAGGGGCGTCTGCGTTTCGACGCGAGCAAGCCCGACGGCGCGCCGCGCAAGCTGCTGGATGTGAGCCGTATCAACGCTCTGGGCTGGGAGGCCTACGTGCCGCTCGAGGACGGTTTGCGCGATGCCTACAACGCTTATCTGGCCGCGCTCGAACAGCCTCGGGGCCACTGATGAAAATCCTCCTGTATGGCATCAATTACAGCCCGGAGCTCACCGGCATCGGCAAGTACAGCGGCGAACAGGCGCGCTGGCTGGCGGGGCAGGGGCATGAGGTCCGGGTGGTGACGGCGCCGCCGTACTACCCGCAGTGGCAGGTGGGCGCGGGCTATTCGTCGTGGCGTTATCGCACCGAACAGGACGACGGCGTCACCGTTATCCGCTGCCCGTTGTATGTGCCGCGCCAGCCCGGCACGTTGACGCGGTTGCTGCACCTGGTGAGTTTTTCCGCCAGTTCGTGCCTGGCGGTGCTGGGGCAACTGCGCTGGAAACCGGACCTGGTGATCCTGGTGGTGCCCACGCTGTTTTGTGCGCCCCAGGCACTGTTGCTGGCCAAGCTCAGTGGCGCGCGCTCGGTGCTGCATATCCAGGACTATGAAGTGGATGCGATGTTCGGGCTGGGGATCGGCGGCGGCTCATATGTGCGCCGCCTGGCATTTGCCATCGAGCGCTGGCTGTTGCGGCGCTTCGACCGGGTCTCGACGATTTCCAGCGGCATGCTCGACAAGGCCCGCGGCAAAGGCGTGAACGGCCAGCGCTTGGTGTTTTTTCCCAACTGGTCGGAAACCGCACGGTTTCGCCAGGTGCTGCGCAGCCACGCACTGCTGGAACGTTTGGGCGTGCCGTCCGGGGCGCGGGTGTTGTTGTACTCGGGGAACATCGGCGAAAAGCAGGGTCTGGAGCTGATCCTCGATGCCGCCCAGGCCTATGCCGATCGCGCGGACCTGGTGTTTCTGATCGTCGGCCAGGGCACCGGCAAGGCCCGCTTGCTGGACCGCGTACAACGCGACGGTCTGCGCAATGTGCTGTTTGCGCCCTTGCAGGCCTATGACGATCTGCCGGCGCTGCTGGCCTCGGCCGACGCGCATCTGGTGATCCAGAAGCGTGGGGTGGCGGATGCGGTGTTGCCGTCCAAGCTCACCAACATCCTGGCGGTGGGCGGCAACGCAATCATCACCGCCGACCCCGACACCACCCTCGGTCGCTTGTGCGAGGAACACCCTGGCATTGCGGTGTTGATCGAACCGGAGTGCGTCGCCGCGTTGAACGCGGGGATCGAACGGGTACTGGGATTACCCGTACGAAATAATGTGGCGTTGAACTACGCCAAGGAGTTCCTTGACAAGGAACACATTCTGCAACGTTTTCTGGCACAGGTTTGACGGGTATGTGGCTTGATTTACCGACCTTCAATACGGTCGTAACGTCGACGCCGTTGGTGGCGATCGACCTGGTGGTGCGCAACAGTCGCAACGAGGTCTTGCTGGGCCTGCGGCTCAATCGGCCGGCGTATGGTTACTGGTTCGTGCCCGGCGGGCGCATTCAAAAGAACGAACGCCTGGATGACGCGTTCCGGCGCATTGCGCGCGACGAATTGGGGCAGCCTTTTGAGCGCGCCAATGCCAGACTGCTGGGGGTGTTCGAACACTTCTACGATGACAGCGTGTTTGCCAATGCCGGTTTCGGCCCGGACACCCATTATGTGGTGCTCAGCTATTGCCTGGAGCTGGCCGACGATGAAATCCTGCAACCGCCCACGGAGCAACACCAGCAATTCCATTGGTGGCCCCAGGATGAACTGCGTATCAGCCCACGGGTGCATGAAAACACCCGTGCCTATTTCTGACTCTCTCTCCCAAGGATGCTCTCATGTTATTACCCGTGATCATGGCGGGAGGTTCGGGGTCACGTCTGTGGCCGCTCTCGCGGCAGCTGAACCCCAAGCAGTTCCTGCGCCTGACCGATGCGCACCTGTCGATGTTGCAGCAGACCATCACTCGGCTCGAAGGCGCCAACGTCGCCTTGCCGCAGTTGATCTGCAACGAACAACACCGCTTCCTGGTGGCCGAGCAATTGCGCCAACTGGACATGGAGCACGCAAGCATCCTGCTCGAGCCCGTGGGGCGCAACACCGCGCCGGCCATCGCGCTGGCGGCATGCAAGGCGCTGGCCGAGGCCGATGACCCGATCCTGCTGGTGCTGGCGGCCGACCACTTGATCGAAGATATCCCGGCGTTTCATGCCAGCCTGGAAGTGGCGCTGCCGCTGGCTCGGGACGGCAAACTGGTGACGTTTGGCATCACCCCCACCAGCGCCCACACCGGCTACGGCTATATCGAACAAGGCGCAGCGGTGGGCGAGGGCGGTTATCGGGTCCGACGGTTTGTCGAGAAACCCGATGAAGTCACTGCGGCGGCGTATGTGGCCAGTGGCGCGTATTTCTGGAACAGCGGCATGTTCATGTTCCGCGCCAGTCGCTACCTGCAAGAGTTGGAACGCTTCCAGCCGGCCATCCTCGAAGCCTGTCGCGTGGCATTGGAAGGCGGCAGCCAGGATCTTCCGTTTACCCGCGTACATGCAGCCACCTTCGCCGCGTGCCCGGACGACTCGATCGACTACGCGGTGATGGAAAAAACCGACGACGCGGTGATGGTGCCGTTGCGGGCCGGCTGGAGCGATATCGGCTCGTGGTCGGCGCTGTGGGACGCCAGTGAGAAAGACGCCGATGGCAACGTGATTCGCGGCGATGGGCTGGTCCTGGACACCCGCGACACCTACGTGCACGCCGACAGTCGGCTGGTGGCCACGGTAGGGGTGCAGGACTTGATCATCGTCGAAACCAAGGACGCGGTGCTCGTCGCCCACAAGGACCAGGTGCAGCAGGTCAAGGGCATCGTCGACCAGCTCAAGCAGGCCGGGCGCCAGGAGCATCTCAACCACCGCGAGGTGTACCGGCCCTGGGGCATGTACGACTCGGTCGACAATGGCCTGCGCTACCAGGTCAAGCGCATCACTGTGAAGCCGGGGGCCAAGTTGTCGGTGCAGATGCATCACCATCGCGCCGAGCACTGGATCGTGGTCAGCGGCACGGCCCGCGTCACCAATGGCGAGCAGACGTACCTGGTCTCGGAAAACCAGTCGACTTATATCCCCATCGGCCAGGTGCACGCGCTGGAAAATCCCGGGGTGATCCCCTGGAGTTGATCGAGGTGCAATCCGGCACTTATCTGGGCGAGGACGATATTGTGCGTTTCGAGGACAAGTACGGCAGGATCTGAAGTTTCCCGACAATTAATAACGTTTTATATAACTTGCGCCGCCGCAATGCATTGGCCGCCGGGCGCTTGGCCGGAAAAACGTTATTTTCAACTACTTGCACTGAACGTGACCGCGCTGGTGCGTTGTTTAGTTGGATGGCACTATCGGCCCGGCTACTCACTGACAATAAGGAGTCTGTTATGAGAACACCATTGGCTATCGTTTTGCTCAGTGTAATGAGTACTTCCGCATTGGCCGCCGAGTTGCCATTGTGGCTCGATACCACGGTGGTGGGGTCTGTGACGGTAGGTGAAACCCTGCTCGTCGGCAGTGCCCTCATCGCCGGCGTTGCCGCTGCTTCCAGCAGCGGCGGCAGCTCCAACGGCGGCACCACCACCGGTACCACAGGCACGACCGGCACCACCGGTACCGGCAACTAAGGTGTAAACCTTCCGCTTTCAGACCGCTTGGATTCCCCGCCCAAGTGGTCTTTTTTTCTTGTCGATTATCGCGAGTGTCCTAGCACCATGATGCGTATTTTTTCTGTGGCGGCCGTGGCCGCTGCATTGTTGCAAGGCTGCATGTTTGCCCCCGGTCAATATATGGATACCGCAGCGTTGACCGAAGAAGGCGGTGCTGAAAGTAGTCGCGTGGAGTTAATTCCAATTACACCGAAGTTATTGGCCATGGACGCGGCAACTCAAGTGCCTTATTCCATTGCGCCGGAATTATTGAACTATAAACCGGCGCCTTATCTGATCGGTGCCAACGATGCGCTGTATATCACCGTGTGGGATCACCCCGAACTGACTGCGCCTTCTGGCCCGCAGCAGCAGATCGACGCCAACGGCCGGCTGGTCAACCCGGACGGCAATCTGTTCTACCCCTATGTCGGCGAAGTGGTCGCCAAGGGGCGGACCCTGGCGGCGTTGCGCGTCGAAATCACCGAGAAACTGCGTCAATACATCGACAGCCCCCAGGTGGACATCAGCATCCTGCGCTTTGCCAGCCAACGCGTGGTGGTCACCGGTGCGGTGGTCAAGGCCGGGCCGGTGCCGATCACCACCACGCCGATGAGCGTGATGGAAGCCGTCGCCGCATCAGGCATCGACTCGAACAATGCCGACCTGTCGAACCTCACGCTCACCCGTGGCGGCAAGCGCTACATCCTCGACCTCGACACGCTCAACCTGGAGCAGTCGCGCCTGAACGATATCTACCTCAAGGACGGTGATCAGTTGTACCTGCCGTACAACGATCGCAAGCGCATCTACGTGATGGGCGAGGTCATGCAGCCTCGAGCCCTGACGTTCAAGACCCGCAGCATGAATCTGTCCGACGTGCTGGGCTCGGTGGGCGGCATGAACCAGAACACCGCCAATGCCGACGCCATCTACGTGATTCGCGGCGCGCAGCACATCGATGTGGAGCCGGCCAAGGTGTTCAAGCTCGAAGCCACATCGCCTTCGGCCATGGCCCTGGCCACGCGCTTTGATGTACAGCCCCAGGACGTAGTGTTCGTCGGCCCGGCCGGTATCACACGTTGGAACCGCGTGATCAGCCAGTTGGTGCCGTCCGCTTCGATCATCGGCACCGGTGCCTCCACTCAAAACAATCTGAGCGAAGCCAACAGCCGATAGGGTGGGACCTGCGTGAACAGTCTGAAAATCGCTACTTGTACGGGGTTGGCGTGGCTGTTGGCTGGCTGCAATCCACTGATGACGGCCTCTATCGATACCTTCAAAGCGGCCGTGACCGGGCCCCGGCCGCTGACATTGACCCAGGCCCAGGTCGACGCGGTGCCGTTTCCCCAGATCAAGGTCACTACGGTGTCCAGCGAAGGGGTGATGGCATTGATTCGCCAGCGTGGCGACCTGCAGTTCTGGGTCGCCTCCGGCAAGCAGGTGCTGCTGATGCGCGACGGCCTGGTCGTGCGCACCGTTGGCCTGGGCGTGGACCTGGATGGCACCCGTTGGCAAGGCCCGTCGCCGTTCGAGCAAGGCCTGCATCGCGTGCCGGACGGCTATCGCAGCACGCGCCGGATCGACCTGGTCGACGGCTATCGGCTGGGCATTGCGGTCACCAGTCGCATGACCCGCAAGGGCATGGAGACCCTGGAAATTCTCGACAAGCCCTACGCGCTGCTGCGGGTCGACGAAGACATTGAGGCCGAGGCCTTGGGCTTTACCACGCGCAACCGTTACTGGGTCGACCCCGCCAACGGTTTCATCGTGCACAGCGAGCAGCACCTCACCCCCCGCCTGACCTTGACCATCACCCAGCTACAACCGACCCGCAAGGACGCCCCATGACTGTTGGAAAACTCGCGGCACTGGCGCTGTTGTGCGGTTGCGCGCCGCTGTGCCTGGCCGCCGCCGTGTCGGTCAGCGGCCAAGTCGCTCATCCGGGCACGGTCGCCTTGCAGCCCGAGGCCCGCTTGCTTGATGTGCTCACTGCGTCGCAGCCGGATGCCCAGGGCTATTGGCTGGGAGCGGCCTGGTTGCATCAGCCGTTGCTGGAACGCCAGACGCGGCTCAAGGCCGGTGTCCTGTTCGACCTCGACACCCTGCGTCGCGTCGCCTTGGCCGCCGGACGCGAGGGCCGGGCCCGTGTGGCCACGCAGCTCTATGAACAGGTGCAAGCGCTGCCGGTGACCGGCCGCCGCCTCACACCGCTGGACCCGGTGGCGGTGGAAGTCGGCTTTGCGCCCAACCCGTCGATCAGCGCGGGCGATCGCCTGGTCTATCCGCCGCGCCCGGACTATGTGCGCGTGCTGGGCGCCGTCGCCACGGCCTGCACCCTGGCCTTCCAGCCGATGCAACGGGCTGGTGACTACCTGCGCGCCTGTCCGCCAGGGCCGCAGGCGGATGCCGACTACCTGTGGCTGATCCAGCCAGACGGCCACGTCACCCGCCTGGGCAATGCCCCGTGGAACCGTGAAGAAGGCGCGCCGCCCGCGCCCGGCAGCACCTTGTTGGTGCCGATCCGCAGCGACGACCTGGACCCGCCCACCCCCGAACTGAATCAGCAATTGGCCGAATTCATTGCCACCCAACCCCTGGCCGAGATCACGCCTTGAAATTATGTATTGCGGCCGTATTGCTGGTGCCCTGTGGCGTCGCACACGGCGATCCCCGTTACACCCAAAGCGATTTTGGCGGCGTCGGGCTGCTGCAAACCCCCACCGCACGCATGGCCCCCGCCGGCGAACTCAGCGTGAACGCCAACCGCACCGAACCTTACAGCCGCTACAGTTTTTCGATGCAGCCGCTGGACTGGCTGGAAGGCACCTTCCGCTACACCGCGATCACCAACCGTCCCTATGGCGCCGAATCCTTCAGCGGTAGCCAGAGTTACAAGGACAAGGCCGTCGATGCCAAAGTGCGTTTGTATCAGGAAAGCCATTGGTTGCCCGAGGTGGCCGTGGGGTTCATGGACCTGGGCGGCACCGGGCTGTTTTCCAGCGAGTACCTGGTGGCCAGCAAACGCTACGGCGACCTGGACTTCAGTGCCGGCATCGCCTGGGGCTACATGGGCAGTCGCGGTGATATTGGCAACCCGTTGGGGGCGCTGGATGACCGCTTCAACGAGCGGCCCACCGCCGAAGGCTCCGGCAGTCTCTCCAACGGCTACTTTCGCGGGCGGTCCGCGCTGTTTGGCGGCGTCGCCTACCAGACGCCCTGGGCGCCCTTGAGCCTCAAGCTCGAAGTGGAAGGCAACGACTACAAGAACGAACCGCGCAGCAACAGCTTTCGCCAGGATTCGCCGGTCAACGTCGGCCTGGTCTACAAGCTCGCCGACTCCATCGACGTGAGTGCCGCGTGGGAGCGGGGTAACACCGCCATGTTCGGCATCACCCTGCACACCAATTTCGTCAGCCGCAAGGCGCCGGTGAAAACCTACGATCCCCCGGCGCCCAAACTGCCCGAGAAGGCGCCGACCACGCCGATGGACCAGGTGGATTGGGCTGCCGTGTCCCAGCGCCTGCACGATAACGCCGGCTACAACGTGCGCAGCATCGCCCAGCGCGGGCCGGAGTTGTTGGTGTACGGTGAGCAGCAGCGCTATTTCTACAGCGCCAAGGCGGTGGGGCGCGCCAGTCGTATCCTCGACAACAGCGTCAATGACCAGATCGATTGGTTCACCCTGGTGAACGAACGCTATGCCATGCCGATCGAGGCCACCAGCGTGCCGCGCACGACCTTCCGCGAGGTGGTCAACAACCGCGAGGACTTGCAGGACCTGCACCGGCAAACCGAAGTCAACCGCGCCGATACCCCTGCCCAGACCGTGCTCTACACCCAAACGCCGAAACCCTTCGGCTACGGCCTGGGCCTGGGCTACAAGCAGAATGTCGGTGGCCCGGATGGCTTGCTCTACCAGATTTCCGCCGACCTCGACGCCGAGTACCGTTTCACCCGCAACACCTGGTGGAGCGGCTTGCTGAGCGTCAACCTGCTGAACAACTACGACGGCTTTACCTATGACGCACCCAGCGGCTTGCCACGGGTGCGCACCGACCTGCGCCGCTACATGACCACCTCCGATGTGACCTTGCCGACCTTCCAGCTCAACCACGCGGCGCGGCTGGACCAAGACTTATACGGCATGGTCTATGGCGGTTTGCTGGAGTCGATGTACGCCGGTGTCGGCAGTGAAGTGCTGTACCGTCCGATGGGCCAGGGCTGGGCCGTGGGGGCGGATCTGAACTACGTGCGCCAACGCGGCTTCGAGCAGGACTTCAGCCTGCGCGACTACCGCACCGTCACCGGGCATATCACCGGCTACACCGACCTGCCGTTCAACCTGCAGGGCGCCTTGAGCGTCGGCCGTTACCTGGCCAGGGATTGGGGCGCCACCCTGGATTTGTCGCGGGAATTCAACAATGGCGTGCGCATTGGCGCGTGGGTCACCCGTACCAACGTGTCCAAGCAAGACTTTGGCGAAGGCAGCTTCGACAAAGGCCTCTACCTGTCCATTCCGTTCGATGAGTTGATGAGCCTGTCGACCATGCGCCGCGCCAATGTGGTCTGGGCTCCGTTGACGCGTGATGGCGGGGCACGCTTGAATCGCGCCTATTCACTGCATTCGATGACCGATGGGCGCGACAGTGAGTTGTTCTACAAGAACATCGACAAGATCACCGAATAACACCTGAATCCCCTTGTAGGAGCGAGCTTGCTCGCGAAAGTCGTCAACGATGACTCGGGGCGCCAGGTGCCCCGCGGCATACTTGAGTTTTTCGCGAGCAAGCTCGCTCCTACATGCGGCTGGGGATCAGTAGATGTCTTTGGACAGCAGGGTGAACGGCGTCTTGACCAGGATCTTGATATCCAGCCACAGCGACCAGGTGTTGATGTAGCGCAGGTCGATATCCACGCGCTTTTGCATCTTCTCCAGGGTCTCGGTTTCTCCCCGGCAACCATTGATCTGCGCCAGCCCGGTGATGCCCGGCTTGATTCGATGGCGGGCCATGTACGCGTGGATTTTCCCCGAGTAAAAGTCGTTGTGCGCAATCGCATGGGGTCGTGGACCCACCAGGGCCATGGTGCCTTGCAGTACGTTGAACAACTGCGGCAGTTCATCGATGGAGGTGCGGCGGATAAACCGGCCCACGGGGGTGATGCGTGAGTCGTTGCGACTGGCCTGGCGTACCTCATGGTCGTCGTGCACGCGCATCGAGCGGAACTTCCATACTTTGATCACCTGGCCATTCCAGCCGTGGCGGTCCTGCTTGAAAATCACCGGGCCAGGGGAGGTGAGCTTGATCAACACAGCGAACAGCAACAACAGCGGGCTCAGTACGATGATCGCCAGCAGCGCCAGGGTTTTGTCCAGCAGCGCTTTGCTCAGGGCCGCCGTCGGGCGGCTGGTCAGTGGGCTTTCATTGAGGTAGATCGCCGGCAGCCCGTCCACTTCGGCCACGCAATGGTTGAGCAGCAGCATGTTATTGAGGTCGGGTACCCAGATCACATCCACGCTGATGTCCAGCAAGTTGAGGTACAACGCCTCGATGTGGGTGGCATCTTGCAATGAGTGGGTGATGTAGAGCCGGCGAATGCCATGCTGGCGGATCAGCTGCGGTAATTGCGGCAGTTCGCCGAGAATGGGCGAGGTTGCGCCTTCGGCGGCATCGGTGTGGCTGCCCACCAGCCCTACCAGCGGCGAGCGCTTTTGGCGCGAGAGGGTATTGGCCAAGTCCACCGCCAGTTTGCCGGTGCCCACGATCAATGACTTATGCCGCTCGTGAAGTTGGCGGTGGTAATACCGGGATAAACTATGCAGCGGTATATAACTCAGTGCCAATAATGGATAGCTGACGGCGGCCCACAGTAATAGCGTTTCCAACGGAAACAATGAACTGGCATTACACGCTGCCCCCACGATAAACAATATGCCAATGGTGAGCAGCCATCCCATGAATAAACGCCCCAGACCCACCGCATAGTCATCTTTCTTACTGTAGACATCACACAGGCTATAAGCCGGAAGCGAGGCCAGTATGGTAAAGGCGGCCAGCACTCGATAGTTATATTCAAGTTGTCCGGTCTTCCATAAAACCAACATAAATAATACGGCGACGACCAAACTCGATGCGAGTGTCCATTGGCCCCAGAACGTCAAACCCTTGGGGGTCAGGTTTCGATGCATTCTCGTGTTATTCAGCATAGTTCTGCTCCCGGTGGTGACCACGCACGTGGTGGCAGGATTTAAGAGATTAAAGGTATAAAAAAACAACGGGCGCGCGAAGTCGCGTGCCCATTGATAGTAATGAAGAGCAGGGGGCAATGGCTGACGAGTTATAACAGCGTCGAGCGCATATTCTTAGTGCTGGATGTTATAAAAGGGCAGGTACAAAAGTGTGATAAAAGGCAGGCTGAGTGTTAACGTCCAAGTTGTTTTTTTGTTTTATCGGCGCGACGGGTTGAGTTCCAGCGGTTTCTTGATTTTTTGCGTCAGGCAATAACCCCGGTTCCTGACGGCACGGAACAGGCGTTCACCGTCGTTGGCCCGCTTGAACTTATCCTGCAGTCGACTCAGGCACATTTCCAGCCCCCGGTATAAATCGGGTTCGCGGCCTATATTGCGGATCAACTCTTCTTTACTGACCACACGCTCTTCATGGTGCAGCATCTTTTTAATCAGCGCGGATTCAATGGTGGTCAAGGAAATACGCAGTCCGCCTTTGACCAATGCCCGGTCATGTTGAGTGAGCAGCCAGAAATCCTGCGGATGCAGGTGAGGTTTTTCGGTGCCTGTCTGTTCGGCGAGTGCTGGGTGATGCCGCGTGCTGTCATGATCCTTGGGCGTTGGCATTCTGGATTCTTGTCGTACCGTGTTGAACGGATGCGAGGGCAAGCTGATGCTGTGAGTAAAGATATAGGTGCTCAAACGCTGGCGGATCGGTTGCGGATCTCCGCCGTCGACGTGCGGGTGAGTGAGCAGTGGCGTGCCCTCGGCACCGTCCGCCATTGATGGCGCATTGACGTCGTAATAAAAGAAGTCAGCATTGGGCGTGAAGTCCGGCAGCCCGATGGCCGCAAGTTGCGAAGTAAAATCGTACTTCTTTAGGGAACTCATAGTGTCCACCGATCTCAGGAAGGTGAAATGGTCATAGGCCGTCAGCAGGGGAGTAATAACCGCCCTGAAAGTATTCAAAAGGCAGGTTCTTGGCCAGTAGCGCACTGTCGGCGAACTCGATGGTATCAGCGATGAAGCACACTCTGGACGCACTGATCAGCTCTAGCATGCGGTCATAGAACCGGTCGAACAGATCGGAACGCGTGTTGAGACTCAACCTGAGGGCAGAATCCGGGAAGGGCATCTTTATATAGTCGTAGAGCTTGAGATCAAGCAGCAGGTCTGCCGGCTTTGTATCGAGCCGGTAGTTATTGTAGGCCAGGGTGATACCGCACTGGTCTTTCAAGGTGTAGAGCTGGCGCACCATGGCCCGGCGTTCCAGCGGGCCGGGCAGGGCATCCAGAGGGTTGTCGAGACTGAGGGTGAAGGGCTGCTGTTGTTCTTCCAGTTCGCGGGCGGTCTGGATGATCGCTTTGAGCGTGCCGTTGTTCATCAAGGCGATTTGGCCAATGCGCAGAAACTTGTGGTTCAGCACCTGGGGCGCTCTGGGGCCTGGGCGGATATGCTGCAAGGCGGTGAGGCAGGCGCTATCGCGGTGCTCATCATTCAGGTCGCCCACTGTTCTGATTTCACTGCCCCATAACCCGTGGGCCCGGTCGACGATCGCCTGCCTGACGATCTTGACGTGCCTGTTTTCTGCCGGGGATATTTTTTCGCTATTCACGGTTCGACCTCTCCTTGACCGATTGGAAATGGCTGGCACAAATAAGGCCCTGGCTGAGTTTGTAACCATAACCGCGGATATTCTGGATGATGTTTTCCCCGTAGTGCGCCTTGATTTTGCTGCGCAAACGGCTGATGGACTTTTCCAGCGCCCTCGAATCGTAATACTTGGTATTAAGGCCCATGACGCCGGCAATCTCATTGTGACTAAGCAGCCGATTTTGAATGAGGGCATCCAGCACTCTCATTTCAACAAAGGATATTTCCAGCTTCTTGCCGTCACCGTACAGGCACATGCGATCCTGATCGAGTATCAGCGTGCAGTGATTGAACCGCGCACTGTCGCTGAGAAATGCATCGAACAGGCTTAATTTTTTTTCGGGGGAGGTTTCTGCGACCTTGGTACAGTAGTCCGCACCGGCCAGATAGTATTTTGTCTTGCTCAAGGTGGAGGCGAACGTGACGACGACGAATATCGTGCACTCCGGATTTTCATCTCGGGCTCTTTTTATTATGTCCAGGGTTTGACTACTGGCTGAGGGTGTATCGACTTCTATAATGATGGCTCGGTACTGGCCATGACTTTCCTGGGTGTCGATTAGTTGCCCGTAGCAACGTGTATCGACTTTTAAATCATTCGCTACAGTGCGAACTATTAGCTCCCGAAAATCCTCCGATTTCGATTGAGTCCGTGCAATAGCGAGGACATTGGAAAAATGCATCACCCTACTCCCTTTTCCGGCATGCAAGGCCGTCAGTTCAATCGCTGCTAGCGTTTAGATACTAATCGAATTGATTACGGGTAAACGTGACAAATTTTAACATTCGCACTTGGTTTGCACGAGAGAAGGGAGGCATAGAGGGATATAACGCGGGCGTGTGTACGGACTTACACACAGGCTAGTGCAAGTATTTAATCTTCGTTAAGTATTTTAGCCTCAACGGTTTTTTCGCTGCGCGGGGATTGGCCCTTTATTGTGTGCGGTTAAAAGGCCATCACCCAAGGCGCCCCGACAGCAGGGATATGATGCGACAGAGTGACGCTAATTAGTGTCAGGCGAAAAAAAACCGGCTGATCAGGCCGGTTTTGGGGAACCTCGCAAGCGTCGCAAGGTTAGGCGTGGTTGTCCAGCAGGCGATCGGCACCGCCTTCAGCCAGGCCACGTTCCTGCAGACGATCAGCGCCACCTTCAGCCAGGCCACGTTCCTGCAGACGATCAGCGCCACCTTCAGCCAGGCCACGTTCCTGCAGACGATCAGCGCCACCTTCAGCCAGGCCGCGCTCCTGCAGACGATCAGCACCGCCTTCGGCCAGGCCACGTTCCTGCAGACGATCGGCGCCGCCTTCAGCCAGACCACGTTGTTGCAGACGATCAGCGCCACCTTCGGCGACACGGCTGTCGATCAGGCGATCCGCACCGCCTTCAGCGACCACAGGGTGAGCGAAGGCGTTTGCAGCAAGTACCGAGAAAGCAAGGCTAAGCAAGATTTGGCGTTTCATGAGTGTGTGCTCCGAGTGTTTTAGTAGGGTGTTGCCGGGTATGGGTTTGATGTTACGCGTTGCATTTTTTTGGAGAACTTCATTGCAATGATGGTGACTATCGACGCCAGCGATGGCCCGTCAGGCAGGCCATCGTCAAGTCGCTCATGGCATCTGCGGCAGCTCGAGAGGGCGCAGGTCGAATACCAGCACCTCGGCGTCCTCGCCATGGCTCAAGCGGATCTGCCGCTCATCCCGCACCCGGGCGCCGTCGCCTTCCTGCAAGCGCTGGCCGTTGACTTCAACGCTGCCCCGCGCCACATGGATATAGGCATGGCGGTCCGGCGGCAGGTCCAGGGTCGCGGTTTCGTCAGCGTTGAACAGTCCGGCGTACACCCGTGCATCCTGGCGCACGCTCAGGGAACCATCGGCACCGTCCGGCGAGATGATCAGTTGCAAGCGCCCGCGTTTCTGCGCCTCGCTGAAATGCTCCTGTTGATAGCGCGGTTCGGCACCGGCCACGGCGGGCACGATCCAGATTTGCAGGAAGTGCACGCCACGGCTCTGGCTGTGGTTGAACTCGCTGTGGGCCACGCCGCTGCCGGCGCTCATCAGTTGCACATCGCCGGGGCGGATCACCGAACCGGTGCCCAGGGTGTCCTTGTGTTCCAGGGCGCCTTCGAGCACATAGGAGAAGATCTCCATATCGCGGTGCGGGTGCTGGCCGAAACCACGGCCGGCGGCGACGCGGTCATCGTTGATCACCAGCAGGTCGGAAAACCCCTGTTCGGCGGGGTTCCAGTAGTTGGCGAACGAGAAGGTGTGGAACGACTTCAACCAACCGTGATTGGCGGCGCCGCGTTCGGAAGCTTTGCGAAGGGTCAGCATGGTCTTGTCCTCAAGTGAGCGCGGTCTGCGGGATGCAGTGCGCCGGTGTTGGGAAAGAGATTACTGGTTACTGAAATGATCATTAAGAAGCTGAAATCTGAATAACTGTCGCAATCAGATTGACAATAAAAGGCATGCCATAATGCCGCCTGCCTTCTTCTTCCCGATGGACTCTTCCCTATGAACACCGTGGCCATGGCGCTCTTTCCGGATTTCCTGCTGCTCGACATGGCCGGACCGCTCGAAGTGTTTTCCGTTGCCAACCGCTACCTGCCGCCAGAGGCGCATTACCAGATCCTCACGATCGGCACCGAGCCGGGCCCGTTGCGCGCCTCCAATGGCGTGGTGGTGCACGCCGATCTGCTGCTGG
Organism: Pseudomonas extremaustralis; assembly: GCF_900102035.1. Lineage (NCBI taxonomy): Bacteria > Pseudomonadati > Pseudomonadota > Gammaproteobacteria > Pseudomonadales > Pseudomonadaceae > Pseudomonas > Pseudomonas extremaustralis. The sequence goes on along the minus strand of NZ_LT629689.1, from coordinate 2,087,323 downwards.
AGCAGGCCCAGGACGCCTATGACTTATTACTGGTGCCCGGCGGGCCCGGTGCCTATAACGAATGCCATCCCGCCTTGCTGCCCTGGCTGAAAGACGCCGTACCCCGCGCGCGGCGCTTTGGCTCGATCTGCACCGGGGCATTCGTGCTGGGGCATGCCGGCTTGCTTGACCATCACCATGTCACCACGCACTGGCACTACACCGAGCGTTTGATCAAGGCCTTCCCCAAGGCCATCGTCGAGACCGACCGCATCTACCTGCAGGATGGACGGTTGATCACCTCGGGCGGGATCACCGCAGGCATCGACCTGGCGCTGTCGATCGTGGCCCAGGACCATGGCAAGGAAGTCGCGGTGGAAGTGGCCAAGGTGCTGCTGGTGGTGATGAAACGCCAGGGTGGCCAAACTCAGTTCAGCCCGATGACCGCCGCCGTATCGCCCCAGGAAACCGCGATCACCCGCGTGCAGAACCAGATACTGGCGCGCCTGGAGCAGCCCCATACCATCGACTCCATGGCCGAACTCGCCGGCCTGAGCCCGCGCCACTTTGCCCGGCTGTTTGCCAAGGACGTGCAGATGACCCCGATGGCCTTTCTGCAAGGCGCGCGTATCGACCGCGCGCGCCAGTTACTGGAAACCACCGACCTGCCGCTCAAGACCGTGGCCTTTCACGCAGGCTTTGGCAGCGTGCGGCACATGCGCGCGCTATTTACCGAAAAACTCGGCCTGAACCCGACCCAATACCGACAGCAGTTCAGTTAACGACAGGATGTCCGTCTGGCGCACTCGAATGTCCGTATCGCTCCCCGTGCCAGCATTGTCCTGTCATTGCCAGCTGGCAAGATAGCCACAAGCCCACGGAAAAGGATGCGCGACCGCCCAAGACCGGGCGTTTCGGCGCTATTGCGGATATGAATGACCTTCAGGCGATCGGCGCGGATGGCACCGTGCGTTTCGGTGCTTATGCCTTCCACCGGCAACAGCGGCTGGTCAGCAAGTCCGGCTGGCCGGTGCCACTGGGCGGTCGGGCGTTGGATATCCTTGCCGTGCTGCTCGAGGCGCCTGGGCAATTCATCAGCAAGGCCACGCTGATCGAGCGGGTGTGGCCGTGCAGCGTGGTGGAAGAGAACAACCTGCGCGTGCATATCGCCGCATTGCGCCGCGCCCTCGATGGCCAGCGCTATATCCTCAACGATCCCCAGCGGGGTTACTGCTTGGCAGCGCCCGTGCACGGCGCCGCGGCGGGCGTGATCGCCCAGCACAACCTGGCGACGCGACTGAGCCCGGTGATCGGCCGCGATGAGTTGTTGGGCGTGCTGGTGCGGCGCCTGTCCGGGTCGCGACTGATGACCCTCACCGGTTGCGCCGGCGTGGGCAAGAGCACCCTGGCCCTGGCGCTGGCCGAGCGCGTACTGCCGCGTTATCGCGATGGTGTGTGGTGGGTCGATCTGGACACGGTCGAGGCACCGATAACCATGCTGCGTCACGTGGCCGGGGCGTTGCACCTCGATCCCTGTGCCAGCGCCGTAGAGCTGTGTCGGCAAATCGCTTCGCGTCATTTATTGCTGGTACTCGACGGCGCCGACCTGCTGCTCGGCGCCTGCCGGCATCTGTTGCTGGCATTGCGGCAACAGGCCCCCGAGGTCAGCGCACTGGTTACCTGCCGCGAAGCCTTGGGCACGCCGGGCGAATGGGTGCTGCGCGTGCCGCGCCTGGCGGTGCCGGGGCCTTCGGCAGTGGGCAGCGTCGAGCAGGCGATGGCTTACCCGGCGGTGCAACTGTTCGTCGCACGGGTGCGCGCCGGTCAGCAAGGGTACGCATTGCGCCCTCAGGACCTGACGCCGCTACGGGATATATGCCGGCGCCTCGATGGCATTCCCTTGGCCCTGGAACTGGCCGCCGCCCAAGTGGAGGCCCTTGGTGTGCGCGGTGTGCACGCACAGCTGTGTCGAGGGCTACAGGTGCTGGAACGGGGCCGGCGCACGGCGGTCGAGCGCCATCGATCCCTGGCGGCTGCACTGGATTGGACCTACGAACGCCTGAGCCTGCCGGAGCGCTGGCTGTTCCTGCAACTGGGGCTGTTCAAGATGGCCGTCACCTTGCCCACCTTGAGCGCGCTGGTCGCCGGTACCGAACTGGAACACGCCGACCTGGCCTATTTGTTGGCACGCCTGGTGGGCACCTCATTGCTGTGCGTGGAGCCGGGCCTGGGTCCCGAGCGCTATCGCTTGCTCAACAGCACGCGCAGCTATGCCCTCGCGCAACTGCGTGATCCGCAGCAGGTCGCGCGTTTGCAGCATGGCTATGGGCATTACCTGGGGCCGTTTTCAGGCCGGGCGTTTGTCCTGCAACTCATCGAGCAGGCGGCGTACGCGCAGTAGGTCGCGAGTGGCAAAGCCTTCGGTGAATCGGCCGTAGACCGAACCCAGCAACTCACGCGCAGGCTGCACGCGGCCTTGGGTCTGCCATAGCCGAGCCAGCGAAGTGGCGCATCGCAGCTCCCAGGCCAGCGCGCCCTGTTGGTGCGCCAGGCCGAGGGCTTCGAGCAGCAACGTTTCGGCCGCGCGCTCATCGGCCAGGCTTTCGGCGCGTACCCGCAGAATCTCTGCGGTGCACCAGCCGGCGTCGCCTAGGCGCGCGCGTTCGTACGCCACGTCATCGACGTCGCCGGCGCCCAGGGTGATCAGGATGTCGGCGATCAGCCCCAGGCCGCGCAGATCCTTGGGTTCCACAACACCGGTGTAGTGGCCGGCCCAGGTCTGGAACAACTGGACTGAATGCTTGTGCGAGTGTTCCAGCAGCAGCGCCTGCAGGGTCTGGGCCGCTTCGTCGTCACCGTTGTAGCGGGCGATCACCACCCCGGCCAGGGCCAGGGTGTAGCAGATCGAGGTGCCGTGATGGATGTGCAGCGCCAGTTCCAGGGCTTGGCTGGCGACGGCCCACGCGCGGTCGGGGAAACCCTGCAGCCAGAGGATCCGCGCCAGCACCGTGAGCGAGGCCACGCTCTGGTCGTATTGCACGCCAACCCGGTAGGCAAAGCGGTTCAGCGAGCCGCTGTGCGCCATGCGTTGGAGCACCTGCTCGGCATTGTGCCGGGCGAGTGCCTGGTTTCCGGTGAAATGCTGCGCGAGCACGCGCAGGCGCTGGGCGCTCAGGCCCAGCAGCGGATCGCTGCGTGGGTCGAGGTGATCGAATTGCACGCTCAACGCCTGCGCCTGGCGGTAACGGCCGGCACACAGATTCACTGCCATGTGCCCGGAGACCGCACGCATTTGGCCGGCAAGATCCTGGCAGTCGTCCGCCAGGCGCTTGGCGTTTTCAAACGCCGCGATGGTGCGGGGCGCGCCACCCCGCGCGTGGTACGTCAGGCTGCCCAGGGCCAGTTGCAGCTGCATTTTCAAGCGCGCGCAGGGGGCGCTGGCCTGGTCCATCAGGGCCAGCGCCTTATCCACATAGAGCGCGTGTTCCCGCAGTAGCGACAGCTCCTGCCACAGTGGCATCGCACTGACCGTCAGGCGGATAGCCTGCATGTGCTGGCCGCCGGCACCCAGGCCCCAATCGAGCGCGGCGCGCACGTCTTCGCGCAAGTGTGCATAGCGGTCGATCCAGGCCTGGGTCGCGACCGACTCCCATTCCTGCGCCGCTTGCTCCATCAGCGCCAGGCAGCGTGCCCCGTGGCGTTCGCGGGTGGCGTCGAGTTCGTCGGCAAGGCCGAGCTTTTCCAGGGCATAGGTGCGGGTAATATCCAGCAAGCGGTAGACCACCTCGTCGTCACCGGCCTCGACGTTGAGCAAGGATTTGGCCACCAGCTGGGTGATTGAGCCCAGCACTTGTGCCGGCGCTACCTGTTCCCCGGCGATCACTGCCGCCGCGCTGGCGAGGCTGAAGCCGCCACGGAACACCGCCAGGCGGCGCAGGCAGATCTGCTCGCACGGGCTCAGCAGGTCGAAACTCCAATCCAGGGTGGCGCGCAGGGTTTGATGACGGGGCAGGCTGCTGCGCCGACCACGGCCGAGCAGGCCCACGTTGTCTTCTATTTGCACCAGCAATCCCGGCAGGCCGAAGCGCTCGATCTGCGCGGCCACCAGTTCGATCGCCAGGGGAATGCCGTCCAGGCGCTGGCAGATGTCGATGGCCACTGGCAGCTCGGCGTCGCTCAGTTCGAAGCTGTCCTGGTGAGACATCGCCCGCTCGATCAGTAATTGCAGGGCTGGGTAGCCCAGGGCCTGGGCACGGTTGCCGGTGGCGGGCGGGCAGGCCAGGGGTTCCAGGCGTTGCACCGACTCGCCCTCGGCGCGCAATGCCTCGCGGCTGGTGGCCAGGATGTGCAGCCTGGGCGCGTGACGCAGCAGGGTTTCGCTGATCAGGGCGATGTCGTCGAGCAGGTGTTCGCAGTTGTCGATCACCAGCAGCAACTGGCGCTCCTGCACGCGGCGCGCAAACGTGATCAATGGCTCATGCTCGGCGTGGGAGAGGTCGAGCAGGGCGGCGAGGTTGGGCAGGATCATCGATGCGGCGCTGAGGGGCGCCAGGTCCAGCAGGCGAATGCCATCGCGGTAATGCCCGATCAGCAGTTCCGCGACCCGCAGCGCGACGGTGGTCTTGCCGATGCCGCCGGCGCCGGTGAGGGTGATAAAGCGCTGGGTGGGCAGTTGCTGCACCAGGCTGTCGATCAGCGCCTGGCGGCCAATCATGCGGGTGTGGCGCAACGGCAGGTTGTGGCAGGGGTGCTGGGGCGCACCGTCGGTGGGTAGCGTCATCGGTTCGATGCTCAGTGGGGCCACAAAACTGTAGCCGCGCTGGGCCACCGTGACGATGTATCGCTGCCCGGCCTGGCCATCGCCGAGGGCTTTGCGCAAGGCCGCCATATGCACCCGCAGGTTGCCGTCTTCCACCACGCTTTTCGGCCAGACCCGCGCGATCAGTTCCTGCTTGCTCACCACATTGCCGGCCTGTTCCAACAGGATCAGCAGGATATCCACCGCGCGCCGTCCCAGGCGCAACGGCCGACCGGCTTCCAGCACCACGCGCTGACGCGGGTGGACGCGATAGGGGCCGAAGTGCACGGCCTGGTCGCTCAGGTCATTCATGGTTGCCCACGCCTCGGGAACGGTAGGCGGCCAGCATATTCCAGGCGCGTGCCGGCCACTAGGCAGCGATCACGGAAGGCTTGTGACGCACTTGGCGATTTCGCCAGGCCATCGGGTTGATGCCCTCGCTGCGGGTGAAGATGTGGCAGAAGTGTGCCTGGTCGCAGAACCCGCATTCCAGGCTGATTTGCGTCAGGCTCAGGTTCGATTGGGTGATCAGCTCCTTGGCGCGCAGCAGTCGCTGCTGGCGAATCCATTGTTGCGGCGACAGCCCGGTGCTGCACTTGAACGCCCGCGAGAAGTGGCTGCGCGACAATGCGCAGGCCTGGGCCAGGTCGGCGATGGCCAGGCTTTCGCCGAGGTTGGCGAGGATCAATTGTTTGGCGATGCGCTCGCGCCGGGGGCAGAGGCCGCCGGTGGCGGATAAGCGCGGAGCACAATACTCAAGTCGGGCCATGACAGATATCCGCAGTCGATGGGAGCGTTCCCGGTGAATGGATGCAAGTTTAGACCGCTCCATTCTTGGTGCCGGACCGTCTGGCTGACGAGTTAATCGTTGTTAATTTTGCCAGGTACGCAGGTGCAAAATTGGCGGAAAAGACAGCACAGCCATGCAATCCCGCTGACGTGCGGCATGTTTATCTGCGCGCTTGTCACCGTTTGGATACCGCCATGAACCGCAACGACCTGCGCCGCGTCGACATGAACCTGCTGGTGATTTTCGAAGCGCTGATGTTCGAGAAGAACCTGACCCGGGTCGCCGAAAAGCTCTTTATGGGCCAGCCGGCGGTGAGCGCGGCACTCGGGCGTTTGCGCGACCTGTTCGACGACCCGTTGCTGCTGCGCAACGGACGCGGGATGGAACCCACGCCACGGGCGCTGGCGATACTCAAGGAGCTGCAACCGGCCATGGACACCATTTCCGGCGCCGTCAGCCGCGCCAAGGATTTCGACCCCTCCACCAGTTGCGCGGTGTTCCGCATCGGCCTGTCCGACGACGCCGAATTCGGCCTGTTCCCGCCGCTGCTCAGCCAACTGCGCGAAGAAGCCCCGGGCATCGTCGTGGTGGTGCGGCGTGCCAATTACTTGCTGATGTCGTCGTTGTTGGCCAGCGGCGAAATCACGGTGGGGGTGAGCTACACCACCGAATTACCGGCCAATGCCAAGCGCAAGAAACTGCGGGACATTCCCTGCAAGGTGCTGCGTGGGGATGATGGCGTCGAGCCACTGACCTTGGACGCCTACTGCGCGCGGCCCCATGCGATGGTGTCGTTCTCGGGGGATCTGAGCGGCAACATCGACCTCGACCTGGCGCGCATCGGTCGTGCGCGGCGGGTGGTGCTGGCGGTGCCGCAATTCAGCGGCTTGCGGGCGTTGCTGGCGGGTACGCAGATTATCGCGACAGTGCCGGATTACGCCGCGTGTGCGTTGACCGAAGGCACGACGTTACGCGCTGAGGACCCGCCGTTCGCGATCGATGCGGCGGAGCTGTCGATGGTCTGGAGCGGGGTGCATGACAACGATCCGGCGGAGCGCTGGCTGAGGGCGCGGATTGCGGAGCATATGGCGCAAGCGGTTTGAGCGGAAGGTCGCAGGGGGCTGTTCAGCTAGCTTATGTGGTGACTGACACTCCGCTATCGGGAGCAAGCCCCACATTTAGAGAACCTGCCCATATTCAAATCAACGCAGAACTTTGCCTTTCGTGGTCTTGGCCAATTCGGTACTCGCTCTTTGAACTCGGTCTAAATTGTGGGAGGGGGCTTGCTCCCGATAGCGGTAGTTCAGCCAGCTCATGCAGTGACTGACACGCTGCTATCGGGACCAAACCTCAGAAGTTGACCGTCGCACTCAACCGCGCCGTCAGTGGCGCGCCCTGGAACAGGTAGTCGTCGCCCATGTATTCGCCGGCATCGCGCCAGTAGCGCTTGTCGAACAGGTTGTCGACGCTCAGGCGAAACACCGTCTCGTAGCCATCGAGTTTGGTGGTGTAGCGGCTGCCGACGTTGACCACCGCATAATCCCCCACCTCCACATTCCCGGTGCGATTGGCGTATTTCTTGGCGCTGTATTGCACACCGCCCAGCACCGCCAGGCCGTTCACCCACGGTAATGCGTAGTCGGCGTATACGCTGGCGCGCAGCACTGGCACGTTGATCGCCTGGTGGCCTTCATAGTCCGGCGTGCCGCTGCCGGTCACCCGTGCGCGAATCGCCGCGACGCTGCTGGCGATCTGCAGGCGGTCGGTGGCCCAGCCGTTGGCCGACAATTCCAGCCCAGTGTTTTTCTGTTGGCCTTGTTGCACATAGGTGAAGTTGCCGGCGCCGTCCGGCTTGGCGTACTGGTAGGCCTGGCGCATCTGGAACACGGCGGCGGCGAAGCTGATGCGGTGCCAGTCGTATTTCACCCCGGCTTCGATCTGGCGCGAGGTGGTCGGCGCCAGGGTTTCGTCCTTGTTGCTGGCAAACCACGGCGCGCTGCCGCCCAGGGACAGGCCCTTGCTGTAGCGGGTGTACAGCGAGAGGTTTTCGATCGGTTTATAGATCAACGCCGCTTGGGGCAGGAACACGTACTGCTGGGTGTGACGGGCCTGGTTGCCATCGCTGTCGAAGGCTTTCTCATCCAGGCGCACTTCACGCCCGCCGAGGACGGTTTGCCATTGCTCGTTGAAGCGGATGCGGTCGGTGACGAACAGCCCGTACTGGCGGCTGTCGAGGGCGCGATGGCTGTCGTTCAGCGGCACGTCGGTGGGCGCATAGGTCGGTGCTTCCTGATCGATATTGGCGCTGCCGAGCCACTCGTTGACCGCTGCACGCTTGTCGATCACCCGGCGAAACGCGCTGGTGCCGAAGGTCAGTTCGTGGCCCAGGCCGGCGGTGTCGAACAGGCCGGTCAAGGCGGCCTGCACTTCGTCGTCACGGCGCGTGTCGTCGGGGCTGCGGTAGTCGTAGATGTCGTAGTTGCCTGCGGAGGTGAAGTAGTTGCCGAGCCCATGGGTGTCGCCGCCCCAGGCAAACGAACTGTAGTCATCGATCACCACCTTGCTGTGCGCGGCGCTGACGCTGCCTTTCCACTGATCGCTGAAGCGGTAGTCAAACGTACCGTTGAGGTTCAGCGAATCGATGCCGACCGGTTTGGAACCGCTCTGGTGCCCCAGCAGTTTTTTCGGCGAGGCATCGTGGGGCACTTCGGTTCCGCCCAGCAGTTGGTAACCGGGTACCGAGCGTTGTTGCTTGTTCTGGTATTCGGCGTCCAGTTGCAGCACCGCGTCGGGGCTGATGTTCCAGTCGAAGGCCAGGGACACGAAATCCCGTTGGCCGTTGGCGTGTTCCACGTAGGAATGGAGGTCTTCATGGGCGACGTTGGCGCGCAGGCCGAATTGCTGCTCGCTGCCGAACCAGCCGCCGACATCGGTGGCGAGATAACCGCTGCCGCGATCATCGGTGGAGACCGTCACCGAGCGCACGTCTTCCGGGCGCTTGGTCACGTAGTTGATCACGCCGCCGGGTTCGGAAATCCCGCTTTGCAGTCCGGCCAGGCCCTTGAGCACTTCCACCTGCTGTTTGTTTTCCAGGGCGACGTTCTGCTCGCCGGTAATGGTGCGCCCGTTGATCTTGTAGCTGCTCGCGGCATTGAGCGAGAAGCCGCGCACCACGAAGTTCTCGTAATAGCCGATAGGCGCATAGCTGTCGCCGACCGCGGCATCGTTGCGCAGCACTTCACTGAGCAGGCGCGCTTGCTGATCCTTGATCATCGCGGCATTGATCACGCTGATCGACGCCGGGGTGTCCAGTAGCGGCGCGGCGTCGAAGCCGCCCACCGAGGCGGTGTCACTGCGATAGCCGGACTCATCCTGGCCCTGGATCTGCACCGCCGGCAGTTCGATTTCCGCAGCCAGGCTGCTGCCGATGCCACCGCTGAGCAGCAGGCCGAGGGCGAAACGTGAAGTGACGACGGGGCGAAAACGCAAAACCATGGGGCAGGGCCTTAAAGCGCGGGGCGAGGGGGCGCATAAGCTAGGCATAAGTGCGTGGTTTTACAAGGATTGGCGTATTGAGACATCCCGTCTCAGGGGATACGCCGATCCACCGGCGCCTCGACAGCTCCGGTGGGCCTCTGCGATAGACAAGGCTTCTCTCATCGTTGCAGGAGGTCGTCATGGGTACCGCTGGAAACGTTATCGCTGGAAAGGTCGCGCTGGTGACCGGCGCCGGGCAGGGCATTGGCCGCGCCATCGCGCTGCGCCTGGCCCGGGACGGTGCCGATATCGCCCTGGTCGATATCAACGGCGCCAAGCTCGACGCCGTGGCCGCCGAGGTGGTGGCCCTGGGACGCAAGGCCTCGGTGTTCATCGCCGATGTGTCCAAGCGCGAGCAGGTGGTGGCGGCGGTCGAGCATGCGCACCAGGCGCTCGGTGGCTTCGACATCATCGTCAATAACGCCGGTGTGGCGCAGATCGATTCGCTGCTGGACGTCAGCCCGGAACAAGTCGAACGCACCCTGGGCATCAACGTGCAAGGCGTGTTGTGGGGCATCCAGGCCGCCGGCAAGAAGTTCAAGGCGCTCAAGCAGAAGGGCAAGATCATCAACGCCTGCTCCATCGCCGGGCACGAAGGCTTTGCGCTGCTGGGGGTGTATTCGGCCACCAAGTTCGCCGTGCGCGCCTTGACCCAGGCGGCGGCCAAGGAACTGGCGAGCGACGGGATCACCGTCAATGCCTATTGCCCCGGCGTGGTGGGCACCGATATGTGGGTCGAGATCGACAAGCGCATGGCCGAGATTACTGGGGCCGAAGTGGGCGCGACCTACAAGAAATACGTGGACGGCATCGCCCTGGGCCGCGCCGAAACACCGGAGGATGTGGCCGGGTTGGTGGCGTTCCTCGCCGGGCCGGATGCGGATTACATCACCGGGCAGTCACCGTTGATCGATGGCGGCCTCGTCTACCGCTGAGGTCCGGTGTGGGAGGGGGCAAGCCCCTCCCACATCTTCAGTGCTTGCCGGGCATGTCGATGCCCAACTGGTTGACGCGGCGGTACAACGTCGCCCTTGAGATGCCCAGCGCCTGGGCGGTCGGCAGTGGCTTCCAGCGATGGCGGATCAACGCGTCCAGCACCACCTGGCGTTCCGGGCTGACGCTGGGTTCGGCCAGTGCCTCGACCTGTTCACCGCGTACCTCTACCGGCAAGTCCGCCAGCTGGATCGTGTCGCCTTCGCACACGGCGCAGGCATACGCCAGTACGTGGCGCAGTTGCCGCACATTGCCTGGCCAGGCATAGCCCAACAGTAATTCCAGGGCCGCCTGGCCGATGCCGATCCTGATCGCGCTGCTATGGGCCTGCTGCTCCAGCAGCCGATTGATCAGGGCCAGTTTGTCACTGCGTTCGCGCAGGGGCGGCAGGCAGAAGCGTGCGCAGCCGAGGCGAAAGTACAGGTCTTCGCGAAAGCGGCCTTCGCTCACCAGCGTCGCCAGGTCGCGGTGGCTGGCGCAGATCACCTGGATATCCACCGTGCGGGTTTTCGCCGCGCCCAGGGGCGCCACCTCGCCCTCGGCCATCACCCGCAGCAGGCGTGTCTGCAATCCCAGGGGCATATCGCCGATTTCATCGAGAAACAGCGTGCCGCCATCGGCCTGCACCAACAGCCCCGGCATGCCTTTGCTCGACGCGCCGGTAAAGGCCCCGGCCACATAGCCGAACAGTTCGCTTTCAATCAGGTTCTCCGGGATGGCCGCGCAGTTCACCGCCACGAACGGCCCCGCGCGCCGGGCGCTGCGTTCGTGCAACTGGCGGGCGAAGACTTCCTTGCCGGCGCCGGTTTCCCCTTGCACCAGCACCGGCAGGTTGCGGTCCTTGACCCGCACGGCCAGGCGCAGGTGTTCCTCCACGCGTGGGTCGACCTGGGTGTTCGCCGTCCCCCGCGCCGGTTTGCGCCGTGGCGCGTTGACCCGCACGTGCAGCGCGCCCGGCTCGCCCAGCCAGTGCAGTTGCTGGGTCGATTGATCGGTCACTGCGCGCAACGCATCGAGGTCGAACACGTCGCCGATATATTCCGGCACCTGGCCAAAACGCCGACGCAGGGCCTGGCGCGCCTTGCTGTTCAAGGCGTGCAGGCGACCGTCCTGGTCCCAGGCCAGCAGCAGGTCGGGTTGGCTGTCCACATAACCCGGCGTGCTGTGGGCCTGGAGTACCCAGTGCTGTTGGGCGCTGTGCATGAAAAAGGCGTTTTCGATGGCTTGGGCGCTCTGCGCCACCATCTGCCGCACCAGGTGCTGGCTGCGGCGGTCATCCGGGGATCTGAGCGCCGAGGCGTCCATCACCCCCAGCAGGTTGCCCTGGGGATCGAAGATCGGTGCGGCGGAGCAGGTCAGGGCGATAAATGCCGCGCGAAAGTGATCGCGCTTGTGCACCGTCACCGCCGCCTTGCTGGTCAGCACCGTGGCCACGCCGCAGGTGCCTTCTTCGGCTTCCGACCAGCAGGTGCCCAGGTACAGCCCGGCTTTGCGGCAGTCGTTGCGAATGGCGGTGTCCACCCGGTGGTCGATGGTCTGGCCCTGGGCGTCGGTGAGCATCACGCAGTAGTCGGCGTGGCGCACGCGGTGGTGCAGTTGGCCGACTTCTTCGCTGGCGATGCGCATGAACAGCTCGGCGCGTTCGCGGCATTCCTTGAGCAGCGGTTCGGTGAGGATGCGCGGCCCCTGCAGCGAGCCGGGGTCGAGGTGGTGTTGCTCCATGGAGCGGCGCCATGAATCGAAAATCAGCGACGGCACCGGCGCCTGGGGCAGTCGATCGGCATTGCGGACCACACGACTGACGCAGTCGACGTGATCTCTGGAGTTCGCGGCGAGCATAAGGCCTCCGGCTCTCGATCTTTGTTGTTATGCCCGCCATTAAGCGCCGATGAGCGCGAGGGGACAAGGGCGGCCTGACCAACTGCCCGAGGTGAGACGCAGCGTCTCATCCGGCCTGAGACGCGGCCTGCAGGCTGCAATGGCGCGTCTCATTCTGCGCAGGCCGGTGGCCCCGGTACAACCGCGCGGCACTGCTCTGGGTCAAGGCTTTGCCAGGTTTTTCCGGGTCTTGGCACAGGCTGTGCTGAACCGCTTACAGCTGGCCGCCGCCAGCCTTTTGTGTGTCGAGACAACCTGGAGAACAACAAGATGTCCACTCACCTGTCCACCGATCAATTGCTCCATGCCTACACCGTGATGCGCACCATCCGTGATTTCGAAGAACGCCTGCACGTGGAATTCGCCACCGGCGAGATCCCCGGTTTCGTGCACTTGTATGCCGGCCAGGAAGCCAGCGCCGCCGGGGTCATGGCCCACCTCAACGATGAAGATTGCATCGCCTCCAACCACCGTGGCCACGGCCATTGCATCGCCAAGGGCGTGGATGTGTTCGGCATGATGGCCGAGATCTACGGCAAGAAAACCGGCGTGTGCGGCGGCAAGGGGGGCTCCATGCACATCGCCGACCAGGAGAAGGGCATGCTCGGTGCCAACGGCATCGTTGGCGCCGGTGCGCCGCTGGCGGCCGGTGCGGCGCTGGCGTCCAAGCTCAAGGGCAGCCAGGGCGTGGCCGTGGCGTTCTTCGGCGACGGCGGTTCCAACGAGGGCGCAGTGTTCGAAGCGATGAACCTTGCGTCGATCATGAAGCTGCCGTGCCTGTTCGTCGCCGAGAACAACGGGTATGCCGAAGCCACCGGCTCCGGCTGGTCGGTGGCGTGCAAGGACATCGCCGAGCGCGCCGTGGGCTTCGGCATGCCGGGGGTGATCGTCGACGGCAACGATTTCTTTGCCGTGCACGCGGCGCTGGGCGTCGCGGTGGAGCGGGCGCGCAAGGGCGAGGGGCCGACGCTGGTCGAGGTCAAGCTGAGCCGCTTCTACGGCCACTTCGAGGGCGATGCGCAAACCTATCGCGGCCCGGACGAAGTGAAGAACCTGCGCGAATCCCACGATTGCCTGGCGCTGTTCCGCCAGCGCTGCACCGCCGAAGGCTGGCTCGACAGCGCGCAGTTCGAGCGCATCGACGGGGAAGTCGCGCAACTGATCGAAGACGCCGTGCGCCTGGCCAAGTCCGATCTAAAGCCCCAGGCCGCCGACCTGCTCAGCGATGTGTACGTCGCTTACCGCTAATCGCCATCCCCTACAAAAACAAGATGTGGAGAGACTTTCATGGCTCGCAAAATCAGCTATCAGCAGGCAATCAACGAAGCGCTGGCCCAGGAAATGCGTCGGGACCAGAGCGTGTTCATCATCGGCCAGGACGTCTCCGGCGGCACCGGTTCCCCAGGTGAGCAAGACGCCTGGGGCGGTGTGCTCGGCGTGACCAAGGGCCTGTACCCGCAGTTTCCCGACCGCGTACTCGATGCGCCGTTGTCCGAAGTCGGCTATGTCGGCATGGCGGTCGGCGCTGCCACCCGTGGCATGCGTCCGGTGTGCGAGTTGATGTTCGTCGACTTTATCGGCTGCTGCCTCGACCAGTTGCTCAACCAGGCCGCCAAGTTCCGCTACATGTTCGGCGGCAAGACCACCACGCCGCTGGTGGTGCGCGCCATGTACGGCGCTGGCCTGCGCGCCGCCGCCCAGCACTCGCAGATGCTCACCTCGATGTGGACGCACATTCCCGGCCTCAAGGTGGTGTGCCCGGCTACGCCCTATGACGCCAAGGGCATGCTGATCCAGGCGATCCGCGACAACGATCCGGTGATCTTCCTCGAGCACAAAATGCTCTACAGCCTGCAGGGCGAAGTGCCGGAAGAGCTGTACACCGTGCCCTTCGGCGAAGCCAACTTTGTCCGCGAAGGCAAGGATGTGACCCTGGTGACCTACGGGCGCATGGTGCACATCGCCCTGGAAGCTGCCGCCAACCTGGCGCGCCAGGGCATCGACTGCGAAGTGCTGGACCTGCGCACCACCAGCCCGCTGGACGAAGACAGCATCCTCGAAAGCGTGGAGAAGACCGGGCGCCTGGTGGTGATCGACGAGTCCAACCCGCGCTGTTCCATCGCCACCGATATCAGTGCGCTGGTGGCCCAGCAGGGGTTCTCCTTCCTGCGCGCGCCCATCGAAATGGTCACCGCGCCGCACACGCCGGTGCCGTTCTCCGATGCGCTGGAAGACCTGTACATCCCCAACGCCGCGAAGATCGAAGCCGCGGTGCTGAAGATCGCCGACAAGAGGAACGCCGCATGATCCATACCTTGACCATGCCCAAGTGGGGCTTGTCGATGACCGAAGGCCGCATCGATGTCTGGCTCAAGCAACCCGGCGACCGGGTGGAGAAGGGCGAGGAAGTGCTGGATGTAGAGACCGACAAGATCTCCAGCAGCGTCGAGGCACCGTTCAGCGGCGTTTTGCGCCGCGTGCTGGCGCTGAGCGACGAGACCTTGCCGGTGGGCGCGCTGCTGGGGATCGTGGTGGAGGGCGAGGCCACGGAAGCGGAGATCGACGCGGTGATCGAGAGCTTCAACGCCGGCTTCGTGTCCAGTGCCGCCGAGGCCGAAGCGTGCGGGCCGAGTGCGCAGAAAGTCGAACTGGGCGGGCGCTTGTTGCGCTATCTCGACCAGGGCGAGGGCGGTACGCCGCTGGTGCTGGTGCATGGCTTCGGTGGCGACTTGAACAACTGGCTGTTCAACCAACCGGCCCTGGCCGCCGAGCGCCGGGTGATCGCCCTTGACCTGCCGGGGCATGGCGAGTCGGGCAAGTCGCTGCACACGGGGGATGCCGAGGAATTGAGCCAGGCGGTACTGGCCTTGCTCGATCACCTCGAACTCGATCGCGTGCACCTGGCCGGGCACTCGATGGGCGGGCTGGTCAGCCTGAGCGTGGCGCGCCAGGCCCCCGCGCGCGTCGCCTCACTGACCCTGATCGCCAGCGCCGGCCTGGGCGCGGACATCAACGCCGACTACCTGCAAGGCTTTACCGACGCCGCCAACCGCAACGCGCTCAAGCCGCAGTTGGTGCAACTGTTCAGCGACCCGGCGCTGGTGACGCGGCAGATGCTTGAAGACATGCTCAAGTTCAAGCGCCTGGAAGGCGTGGATCAGGCGCTGCGCCAGCTCAATGCCCAACTGTTCGAAGGCGGGCGACAGCGCCTGGATCTGCGTAACGTGGTGGGGCAGCAGCCGAGCCTGGTGATCTGGGGTAGCGACGACGCAATCATCCCGGCAGACCACGCCCAAGGACTGGAGGCCCAGGTGGAAATCCTGCCGGGGCAAGGGCACATGGTGCAGTTGGAAGCGGCAGAACGAGTCAACCAACTGATGGCAGCCTTCCTCAAGCCCTAGCCTTGAAATGCAATCCCTGTGGGGGCTTGCTCCCACATTTTTTGATTGTGTTCAGGCAGCGGTTTTCGTGGCCTTGGCAACCTCCAGCCAATGCCACGAACCCACCCCTCTAACCTTGAAATGCGGTCATTGTGGGAGGGGGCTTGCTCCCGATGGGCATTCAGCCGGAGCGTCTCAATGTTTCGCTGGGCAGTTCCTTGAACAGCGCGCGGTAGCTATGGGAGAACCGCCCCAAATGCCAGAACGACCAATTCATCGCCACCTCGGCCACGGTGGTCTGGGCTGAGCTCAACAACTCGCGCCGTGCGCCGTTCAACCGGCGCAGGCGCAACCACTGCGCCGGGCTCATCCCGGTGTAGGTCTTGAAGCCCTGCTGCAACTGGCGCAGCGGCACGCCCGCGATCTGCGCCAGTTCCAGCACATTGATGCTTTCATCCGGTGCATCCGCCGCCCATTCGCCAATGCGCACCATCAGCCGGCGCTCTTCGCTGCGGCGCTGCAACGAACTGCGGTCCAGGCCCACGCAGGCGTTATCCAGAATGAACAGGCAATCGTCGAGCAACTGCTGGGTCAGGGCATCGCGGCCGATCGGGTCGTGGGTGCTCGCCAGGCGGGTGAGGGTACCGCTGAGCCAGCGGGTGAACAGCACGTTCTGCTGACCGGTCAGCGGCGCCATGAACAGGCCTTCGAGTTTCGCCAGGTCCAGGCCATGGCGCTGTACGAACTGCGGCCCGAACACCACCGCCACTTCGCGGTAGTTTTCCGGGGTGATCCAGGTGTTGCGGCTTTCGCCATTGAGCAGATACAGCGCGTTGTCGCTGCCGTCGAAACAGAACGCCAGGGCGCCCGGCGGTGCGTTGAAGTGCTGCTCCACGCGGGTGTTCATAGACTCTTCGTAGACGTGCACGCCTTGCAGATCGAGGTAACGGATCTGCCCAAAAAAGTGCCCTGGAGACATCTGCTGGTAGTGCTGCACCCAGCCGGGTGTCGCGCTGCATTGAGCGGCCACGTCACCGGTGGTGAAGGCCTGTACGCGCAAAGCGGTTGCCTGTGTCATGGATGATCCGTGCGCACTCTATTGGTGCGCTGTGGTTCGTGCAAAGTGGATAGATGGCCCGTGAAGGCTGGCCCAAGATAGACCTCAATGCGCCGGCAGTACAAGCCGGTGCCGCATCCCATCCATGACGAGGTCCCTATGAATGCCCCCTTCGATCAGCTGTCGGCCTGGCTGAAAGAACACAAGATCACTGAAGTCGAATGCGTGATCAGCGACTTGACTGGCATCGCACGCGGCAAGATTGCGCCCACCAACAAGTTCCTGCATGAGCGAGGCATGCGCCTGCCGGAAAGTGTGTTGCTGCAAACGGTGACCGGGGACTTTGTCGACGACGAGATCTACTACGACCTGCTCGACCCGGCCGATATCGACATGGTCTGCCGCCCCGTCGCGAACGCCACCTACGTGGTGCCCTGGGCCATCGAACCCACCGCGATCGTGATCCACGACACCTTCGACAAACAGGGCAACCCCATCGAACTGTCGCCGCGCAACGTGCTGAAAAAGGTCCTGCAGCTCTACACCGAGCAGGGCTGGCAGCCGATCGTCGCGCCGGAAATGGAGTTCTACCTGACCCAACGCTGCGAAGACCCGGACCTGCCGCTGAAAACCCCGATTGGCCGTTCCGGTCGTGCCGAAACCGGGCGCCAGTCGTTCTCCATCGATGCGGCCAACGAGTTCGATCCGCTGTTTGAAGATGTCTACGACTGGTGCGAAGCCCAGGGCCTGGACCTCGATACGCTGATCCACGAAGACGGCCCGGCGCAGATGGAAATCAACTTCCGCCACGGTGACGCTCTCGACCTGGCCGATCAGATCACCGTGTTCAAACGCACCCTGCGCGAAGCCGCGCTCAAGCACAACGTGGCCGCGACGTTCATGGCCAAGCCGGTGGCCGACGAACCGGGCAGCGCCATGCACCTGCACCAGAGCGTGGTGGACATCGCCACCGGCCAACCGGTGTTCGTCGACGCCGACGGCAACATGAGCCAGCTGTTCTTGCATCACATCGGCGGCCTGCAAAAGTACATCCCCAAGCTGCTGCCGATGTTCGCGCCGAACGTGAACTCGTTCCGCCGCTTTCTGCCGGACACCTCGGCGCCGGTCAACGTGGAGTGGGGTGAAGAAAACCGCACCGTCGGCCTGCGCGTGCCCACCTCCAGCCCCGACGCCATGCGCGTGGAAAACCGCCTGCCGGGCGCGGATGCCAACCCGTACCTGGCGATTGCGGCAAGCCTGCTGTGCGGCTACCTGGGCATGATCGAACGCATCGAACCGAGCGCCCCGGTCGAAGGCCGCGCCTATGAGCGGCGCAACCTGCGCCTGCCGTTCACCCTCGAAGACGCCCTGGCGCGGATGGAGGACTGCGACACGGTCAAGCATTACCTGGGCGACAAGTTCGTACGCGGCTACGTCGCGGTCAAGCGCGCCGAGCATGAAAATTTCAAACGGGTGATCAGTTCCTGGGAGCGGGAGTTCCTGCTGCTGAGCGTCTAAAACAAGCAAAGGGGTGTCGATATGCGTCTTGTGAAAAAGCTTCTCCCGCTGGCCCTCGTGGCCGCGTTCAGCAGTGCCAGCCAGGCGGCGCCGACGGTGAGCGTCTACAACTGGACCGATTACATCGGCGAGACCACCCTGGCCGATTTCCAGGCCAAGACCGGGATCAAGGTGATCTACGACGTGTTCGACTCCAACGAAACCCTGGAGGGCAAGTTGCTGGCGGGGCGCACCGGGTATGACGTGGTGGTGCCGTCCAATCACTTCCTGGCGCGCCAGGTAAAGGCCGGCGCGTTCCTCAAGCTCGACCGCGCGCAGTTGCCCAACTTCAAGAACCTCGACCCCAAGCTGCTCAAGCTGCTGGAGAAAAACGATCCGGGCAACGCGCACTCGGTGCCGTACCTGTGGGGTACCAATGGCATCGGCTATAACGTCGACAAGGTCAAGCAGGTGCTGGGCATCGACCATATCGACTCGTGGGCGGTGCTGTTCGAGCCGCAGAACATCAAGAAGCTCAACCAGTGCGGCGTGGCCTTCCTCGACTCGGCGGACGAACTGTTCCCGGCGATCCTCAACTACATGGGCAAGGACCCGCGTAGCGAGAATCCCAAGGATTACGAAGAGGCCGAAGCCAAGCTGCTGACGCTGCGCCCGTACATCACGTACTTCCACTCATCCAAGTACATCTCGGACCTGGCCAACGGCGATATCTGCGTGGCCTTCGGGTATTCCGGCGACGTGTTCCAGGCCGCCAACCGCGCCAAGGAAGCCAAGAACGGGGTGAATATCGCCTACTCGATTCCCAAGGAAGGCTCCAACCTGTGGTTCGACCTGCTGGCGATCCCCGCCGACGCCGGTAACCCGAAAGAGGCCCATGCGTTCATCAACTACCTGCTCGACCCCGAAGTGATCGCCAAGGTCAGCGCCTCGGTGGGTTACGCCAACGCCAACCCGGCGGCCAAGGCCTTCATGGCCCCGGAACTGGTGAACAACCCTGAGGTGTACCCGCCCCAGTCCGTGCTCGACAAACTCTACATCTCCACCACGCCGACCCCGACGACCATGCGCCTGATGACCCGCGCGTGGAGCAAAGTGAAGACCAACAAATGATTCGCGCCAGCGACCACGCCCAGTCCTATTACCTGGCCTCGGCCCATGCCATGCCCGAGCGTCCGTCGCTGGATGCCGACCTGAGCGCCGATGTATGTGTGATCGGCGGCGGTTTCACCGGGGTCAACACCGCCATCGAACTGGCCCAGCGCGGTCTGTCGGTGATTCTGCTGGAAGCCCGGCGCATCGGCTGGGGAGCCAGCGGGCGCAACGGCGGGCAGTTGATTCGCGGCATCGGCCATGACGTCTCGGGGTTCGCCAAGTACGTGGGCGAGGAGGGCGTGCGCGAGCTGGAGCGGGCCGGAATCGACTCGGTGACGTTGGTGGGCGAGCGCATTCGCAAGCACGGCATCGACTGCGATCTGCGCTGGGGCTTCTGCGAGTTGGCCAACACCCCGGCGCAGTTCGCGGCGTTCAAGGACGAACAGACGCGTTTGGCCCGCATGGGGTATCCCCACGAGACGCGTCTGGTGGGCCCGCAGGACATCCGCGAGGTGGTGGATTCGACGCAGTACGCCGGCGGCCTGGTGGACATGGGCTCCGGGCACCTGCACCCGCTGAACCTGGTGCTGGGCGAGGCGCGGTTGGCCGAGTCCCTGGGGGTGCGGATCTTCGAGCACACCGAGGTGCTGGAACTGATCCACGGCGACAGCGTGCGCGTGCGTTGCGCAGGTGGCAGCGTGCGCGCCGCCAGCCTGGTGCTGGCGTGCAATGCGTACCTTGATGAACTGGAACCGCGCCTGAGCGGCAAGGTACTGCCGGCGGGCAGTTACATCATCGCCACTGAGCCGCTGTCGGCTGAAATGGTCCACCAATTGATCCCGCAGAACCTGGCGCTGTGCGACCAGAAAGTCGGCCTGGATTACTACCGGCTCTCTGCCGACCGCCGCCTGCTGTTCGGCGGCGCCTGTCATTACTCGGGGCGCGATCCCGCGGACATCGCCGCGTACATGCGCCCGAAAATGCTCAAGGTGTTCCCGCAACTGGCCGACACCGCTATTGCGTTCCAGTGGGGCGGCAAGATCGGTATCACTGCCAACCGTTTTCCGCAGGTCGGGCGCTTGCAGCAGTACCCGAATGTGTTCTACGCCCAGGGCTATTCCGGGCATGGCTTGAATGTGACCCACTGGTGCGCGCGCTTGCTGGCCGAGGCCATACACGCTGGGCACAGCCACGGCCTGGACCTGTTCAGCCAGGTGCCGCACATGACCTTTCCCGGTGGCAAGGCGCTGCGTTCGCCGCTGCTGGCGCTGGGGATGTTGTGGTATCGGTGGCGGGAATGGATGCATTGAAACGTCGGGCGTGGCAGTCTGGACGACGTTTTCCTACGACTTGTGGAGATTGACTGTGCCAAAAGCATCAGCAGTGATTGAAATCCCGGTATCGGCCGATCAGGTCTGGCAATTGGTCGGTGGCTTCAACAGCCTGCCAGACTGGCTGCCGCTGATCGCCAAGAGCGAGCCCCTCGACGGCGGCCGCGTGCGCCACCTGCAAACCGCCGACGGCAGTGTGGTGGTGGAGCGTATGCAGACCTTCGACAACGTCGGTCGCACGTACAGCTACACCATCGAAGAATCGCCGTTTCCGGTCACGGCTTACCTGGCGACCCTGCAGGTCGAGGCGCTGACGGAGTCGTCGGCGAAGGTGACTTGGTCCGGCGTATTCACCCCGGCACCGGGCACCACGGACGAAGCCGCAGAGGCACTGTTTACCGGCGTCTACAGCGGCGGGCTGGAAGCACTGCGCGCCAACTTCCCCGCCTGATCCGACAGGCAACCGAGGCCCAGTGTGGGAGGGGGCTTGCTCCCGATGGCGGTGGAGCAGTCGAGATTGTTGGTGACTGACACTGCGCTATCGGGAGCAAGCCCCCTCCCACATTTGCCCTACATAGGTCTCAGGTGTCGGGCATCAATTGCTGGCGGCACTCCAGGATCAGGCGTGCGCCGCCTTTTGCGCTGCTGCCCACTTCCAGCTTGAATCCGTGCAAGTTGATGATCGCCGCCACAATCGACAGGCCCAAGCCGAAGCCGCCGCGCTGGTCGCCTTCGTCCACGCGGTAGAAGCGCTGGAACACTGCGTCGCGTTCCGCGGCCGGTATGCCCGGGCCGGAGTCGTGCACTTCGATGCGTGTGCTGCCGCCATCGTTGAGCCCGCGCAGGATCACTTCGCCGCCCGGTGGCGAGAACTTGATCGAGTTGCTCAGCAGGTTGGCCAGGGCTTCGAACAGCAGTGCGCGGTCGCCGGTGATCCACGGCAGGGAGTCCGGGGTTTCCAGGCGTAGTTGCAATTCACCTTCTTCCGCCAGGGGCAGGTAGAAATCGTGCAATTCGCGTAACAGCGGCAACGGGTCCATGACCAGGAAACCCGAGCGGCGTTGGTGGTCTTCCAGCTCGGAGATGCGCAACAGCCCGCGAAAGCGCGCCATCAGGGTGTCGGTCTCGGCAATCGCATCGTCGAGTTTTACCGCGTAGTCCGACTCCTGCTCAGCCTCTTGCTTGATGCGGTAAAGCTGCGCACGCAAACGCGTGAGTGGGGTGCGCAGGTCGTGGGCGATGTTGTCGCACACGCCCTTGACTTCGTTCATCAGCTTCTCGATGCGGTCGAGCATGGCATTGACGATGGCCGCGAGCATGTCCAGTTCGTCACGCCGGTTCGACAGTGGCAAGCGGTGGGTCAGGTCGCCGGCGACGATGGCTTCGGCGCTGGCCTGGATCCCGCGAATCCGCCGCAGCGGGCGGCGGCGCAACAAGTGCCAGCCGGCGGCGCCGGGGATGATCGTCAGGGACAGCGCCCACAGCAACGCATGCCAGATGATCCGCGTAACGCCGAACAGCGAACCGTTGGCGCGCACCAGCACCAGCCAGCGCCCGTCGTCGGTGTGGGTGGCCACGGCGTCGCAGCTGTCCTTGGGCAGTTTGGGGTCGTCGGAATCGACGCAGTTGGACAGGGTGTGGATCTTGCCATCCAGGGGCAGGTCCTGTGGGATCGCGCGGATCGGCCCGCTCAGGGGGTTGAATCGTCCATCGAACAGTCCGTAGGCGTCCACGCCCTTCATGTCGAAGGTCATGCTGGTGGTCAGGGCTTCCACCAGTTCTTCGCCGTCGAAACGCTGGAACAAGTGCTGGCGCTGCATCAGGGAGTGGCGCGACAGGTCGCTCAGATAATCCGACACCTCGTAGTACAGCACCCCCATGAGGATGCAGCTCCAGGCCACGAACAACGAACTGTACAGCGCCAGCAGACGACTGCTGGAAGAACGCCAGCCCTTAGAGGGGTTCAGCAATGACATACCCGGAACCTCGTACCGTGCGGATCAGCGGCGTGAGGCCCGGGGGATCGATTTTCTTGCGCAGGCGACCGATGTGTACGTCGATCAGGTTGGTGCCGGGGTCGAAGTGGTAACCCCAGACTTCCTCGAAGATCATCATCCGCGACAGGATCTGCCCGGTGTTGCGCATCAGGAATTCCAGCAGTTTGTATTCGGTGGGCAACAGGCTCAGCGGCTGGTCGGCGCGGCTGGCTTCGCGGCTGATCAGGTTCAACTCAAGGTCGGCCACGCGCAGGGCCGTCTCGAATTCCTTGACCGTGCTTTTGCGCCGCAGCAGCACTTCGACGCGGGCGGCCATTTCATCGGAGGCGAATGGCTTAGTCAGGTAATCGTCGCCGCCGGCGCGCAGGCCGCGCACGCGTTCGTCCACATCGGAGAGGGCGCTGATCATCAGGATCGGCGTCGACACGCCAATGGTGCGCAAGGTGGTGACGATGGCCAGGCCATCGAGTTCCGGCAGCATGCGGTCGAGGGTGATCAGGTCGTAATCACCACTTACCGCGCGGACCAGGCCTTCGCGGCCGTTGTCCACCCAATCTACATCCAGTCCATGGCTACTCAGCTCGGCGACGATCTCGCGGGCCGTTACGGCGTCATCCTCGATGGTCAAAATGCGGGTCATAGGGTTACCTGGTGAGCGATTCACACTGGAAGACCGCTATCGCCGGCAAGCCGGCTCCTACGGAATTGGGGGCATTTTGCCAAGAAATGGCTGAACGCTTCCTAAATAAAACGTCATGTTGGCAAAACTGACACAACTTTCATGTGCGTCTGCCCTGGGAATGCATAACGCACGCCTGCAGCGATCATTTCTTGCAAGTTGCAAGGCTTCAGTAAGTTCAATTTACTTAACTTGTTGAAATATAAAGATTTTGATTTTTGTCGCGCCTGGCACGCCGGCTGCACTGTCCCTTTTGAGACTTGTAACACTATTTTTCCTGCCGGGAGCACAACAACAATGATCACATCGTCATCCACGCTGCAAGAATCGAGCGCGCGCTCCGGGGTTTCCTGGGGCGCGATCTTTGCCGGGGCCGCCGCCGCAGCGGCACTCTCGCTGATTCTGGTGCTACTGGGCTTCGGCCTGGGCTTTTCGGCGGTGTCGCCGTGGGCCGACAGTGGCATCAGCGCCAAAGGGCTTGGCATTTCCACCATTATCTGGCTGGCGTTCACCCAGATCGTCGCATCGGGGTTGGGCGGCTACATCGCCGGCCGATTGCGGGTGAAGTGGGCCAACCTGCACGGCGATGAAGTGTACTTTCGCGACACCGCCCATGGCTTCCTGGCCTGGGCCGTGGCAACGCTGGTGACGGCGACCCTGGTGGTCGGCTCGGTCAGCAGTGTGGTCGGCGGTGGGGTGCAAGCCGGTGCCCGCGTGGCCTCCGGTGCCGCCAGCGGGATCAGCCAGGCGGCGGGCACCATGGCCAAGGGCGCCCACGGCGAGGACTTCGGTTACTACGTCGACAGCCTGTTCCGCGACGACCGCCCGGCGGCGGTCAGCGATGATGCGGTGCACGGTGTCGTCGCGCGTATCTTCGCCCGTACCTTGAGCAACGACGGCCAACTCGCCGGCGAAGACCGTGCGTACCTCGCGCAGTTGATCAGCCAGCGCACCAACCTCAGCCAGTCCGAGGCCGAGGCGCGTATCGACAAGGTCTACGGCGACGCCCGTAAAGCCATCGAAGACGCCAAGCTCAAAGCCAAGCAAGCCGCCGAGACCGCCGCCAAAGTCGCCGCCTGGACTTCGCTGTGGACATTCGTGGCGCTGCTGATCGGTGCCTTCTTCGCCAGCCTCGCAGCCACCTTCGGCGGTCGTCGTCGGGATGCGGTGGTGTATGTCGAAACCGACGCCTACGTTCGTTAATTCAAGGAGAACATCATGCGCTCATTACTACTGTGGTTCCTCGGTGTGCCGATCCCGGTCATCATCCTGATCGCGATCTTCATGCACTGATTCCGGGCTCCGCTCGGTCCGATATGGGAGGGGGCAAGCCCCTCCCATTTTTTGCTTTTTGGGGCCGGTCAGTCTTCGAAGCCGACCTGCTCGTGGATCTCATCCACCTTCAACTCCAACCGATACGCCACCGCAATGAACAACGCCTGGCACAAGCACAAGGTGGCGCTCAGCGAGCGGAAGGCAAACGAAGAACCTTCATTGACCAGCAACACCGCGTTGGCCCGCTTGGCCAGGGGCGACAGGTTGCTGTCGGTGATGATCAGGGTCTTGGCCTGGTGATGCTGGGCGATGCGCAGGCAGTGCTGGGTTTCTTTGCCGTAGGGCGTGAAGCTGATGGCGATCACCAGGTCATTGGCGCGCACGCTGCGCATCTGCTCGCGGTAGCTGCCGCCCAGGCCGGAGATCAGGTGGATGCGCTTGTTGGTGTGCTGCAGGTTGTAGACCAGGTAATCGGCCACCGCAAAGGAACGGCGCACGCCGACCACGTAGATGTTGTCGGCGTTGACCACCAGGTCCACGGCTTTCTCGAAAGCTGCGTCATCGAGCTCCAGCCCCAGGCGCTCGATCCCCGACAGCGTGGCATTCACGCACTCGCGCGCCAGGTCGCCGCCGCTGGCTTTCTGCGACTTGTTGGCGATCATGCTGCGGATGCGCTGCTGGTAGTTCTGCACCGGCGTGGTCTTGTGGGTGTAGGCCTCGCGGAACAACGCCTGCATCTCACTGAAGCCGCTGAAGCCGAAACGCTGGGAAAACCGCACGATGGCCGACGGGTGCACTTCGCATTCGCGAGCGATGTCGCTGATGCGATCGACCATGATCCGGTCGCTCTGCTGGCTCATGTAGCTGGCGATGCGCTTGAGTTGGCGCGGCAGGCTTTCGTATTCGTCGGTGATCAGCTGCAGCAGGCGTTCGGCATTGATCGGAGGGCTGGGGACAGTGTCTTCCAGGTGGGTCTCGGGATCGGTGCGGGACATGGGCAATCCTTTTGGCGTGTTCTTCTGGTGCGCTGGTGAATGGCGCAAGTCTACAGGGTAGGCGTAAAAAAATACCCCGGCATCACGGCCGCCGTGGCCTGCTGAAACGATCCATGGCGGCTGGCAGGCGTCTATGTTGGCGTATTGGAAAAAATATTCCACTGAAAATAATTATGGAATAAATATTGATTGAGGCCGCCGGACGTTCTAGTCTGCTCCCACCAAGAGCGTTTGCCGTCGCCACGGCGGCACAACGCAGGCTGATAAAAATAACAGGAGCCAGCATGGGCCAGACTCGTTTTGCCAGTGGGCGTCAATTGGATCTGATTTGCCTCGGGCGCCTGGGCGTCGACCTTTATGCGCAGCAAGTGGGGGCGCGGCTTGAGGACGTGTCCAGCTTTGCCAAATACCTCGGCGGTTCTTCCGCCAATATCGCCTTCGGCACGGCGCGGCTGGGCCTCAAGTCGGCGATGCTGAGCCGGGTAGGGGACGACCACATGGGGCGCTTCCTGGTCGAATCCCTGGCCCGCGAAGGCTGCGATGTCAGCGGCATCCAGGTCGACCCGGAACGCCTCACCGCCCTGGTACTGCTGGGCCTCAAGGACCGCGAAACCTTTCCCCTGGTGTTCTACCGCGAAAACTGTGCCGACATGGCCCTGCGCGCCGAAGACGTCAGCGAAGCCTATATCGCCTCCAGCAAGGCGCTGTTGATCACCGGCACGCATTTCTCCACCGATGGCGTGTACAAGGCCAGCGTCCAGGCGCTGGACTACGCCGCCAGGCACAACGTCAAGCGCGTGCTGGACATCGACTATCGCCCGGTGCTGTGGGGCCTGGCGGGCAAGGCCGACGGCGAGACGCGGTTTGTCGCCGACCGGAATGTCAGCCAGCACGTGCAGAACATCCTGCCGCGCTTCGACCTAATCGTCGGCACCGAAGAAGAGTTTTTGATCGCTGGCGGCAGCGAGGATTTGCTCAGCGCATTGCGCACCGTGCGCGAGCTGACCCCGGCGACCCTGGTGGTCAAGCTCGGCCCGCAAGGCTGCACGGTGATCCACGGCGCGATCCCTGCGCGCCTGGAAGATGGGGCGATCTACCCCGGCGTGCGGGTTGAAGTGCTGAATGTGCTGGGCGCGGGCGATGCTTTTATGTCCGGCTTCCTCAGCGGTTGGCTGAACGACGCCAGCGATGAGCGTTGCAGCCAGTTAGCCAACGCCTGCGGCGGTCTGGTGGTGTCGCGCCACGCCTGTGCACCGGCGATGCCGACTCCCGCCGAGCTGGAATACCTGTTCAACAGCCCGGTGCCGATCACGCGCCCGGATCAGGACGTGACCCTGCAACGCCTGCACCGCGTCAGCGTGCCGCGCAAGGCCTGGAAGCAACTGTTCGTGTTCGCCTTCGACCACCGCTGGCAACTGGTGGACCTGGCGCAACGCGGCGGCCAGGACCCGAGCCGCATCAGCGCGATCAAGCAGCTGTTTATCCAGGCCATCGAACGCGTCGAGAAAAAGCTCGCTGAGCAAGGCATCGAAGCCGATGTGGGCCTGTTGGCCGACCAGCGCTTCGGCCAGGACGCGCTCAACGCCGCCAGCGGACGTGGCTGGTGGATTGGCCGCCCGGTGGAAGTGCAGAACTCGCGGCCCCTGGTGTTCGAGCATGGTCGTTCGATCGGCAGCAACCTGATCGCCTGGCCCCAGGAACAGATCATCAAGTGCCTGGTGCAATTCCACCCCGACGACGAACCCATGCTGCGCCTGGAACAGGAAGCGCAACTCAAGGCGGTGTACGAGGCCTCGCTGGTCAGCGGCCATGAGCTGCTGCTGGAAGTCATCCCGCCCAAGGATCACCCGTCGACCTACCCGGATGTGCTCTACCGCAGCCTCAAGCGCCTGTACAACCTGGGTATTTACCCGGCGTGGTGGAAGATCGAAGCGCAGTCGGCCCAGGCGTGGAAACAGCTCGACGAGCTGATCCATGAGCGCGACCCGTACTGCCGTGGCGTGGTGCTGCTGGGCCTGAATGCCTCGGCCGAATGCCTGGCTGAAGGCTTCCGGCAAGCGCGCCAGAGCAGCACCTGCCGAGGGTTCGCGGTGGGCCGCACGATCTTCCAGGAACCGAGCCGCGCGTGGATGGCGGGGGAGATTGATGACGAGCGGTTGATTCAACGGGTCCAGGCCACCTTCGAACAGCTCATCGATGCCTGGTGCACTGCCCGGACCTGATCGCCGTTCTAAATGTGCAATGCAATTCCACGGTGGGAGGAAGCAAGCCCCCTCCCACCTAAAGCAGATCTCAGTGATAGCTGAAAACAATAAATAAAGGTGCAGCCATGCCCGCCATCCGAATTGGCATCAACCCGATCTCCTGGAGCAACGACGACCTGCCGGCGCTGGGCGGTGAAACGCCGCTGAGCACCGCTTTGAGCGAAGGCAAGGACATCGGCTACGAAGGTTTCGAGCTCAACGGCAAGTTCCCCAAGGACGCCAAAGGCGTCGGCGACGTGTTGCGCCCCTATGACCTGGCGCTGGTCTCCGGCTGGTACTCCAGTCGCTTGGCGCGGCGCTCGGTGGCCGAAGAAATCGAAGCCATCGCCGGCCATGTCGAGCTGCTCAAACACAATGGCGCCAACGTGTTGGTGTACGGCGAAGTCGCCGACTCCATCCAGGGCTCGCGCATCCGCTTGATCGAACGCCCGCGTTTCCACAGCGAACACGCCTGGCAGGAATACGCCGACAAACTCACCGAACTGGCGCGCTTCACCCTGTCCCAGGGCGTGCGCCTGGCTTACCACCATCACATGGGCGCGTACGTCGAATCCCCGCAAGACATCGACCAGTTGATGCGCCGCACCGGCCCCGAAGTCGGCCTGCTATTTGATTCGGGCCACTGCTACATGGGGGGCGGCGAACCCCTCGAGGTGCTGCGCCGACACATCGATCGCATCTGCCATGTGCACTTCAAGGACGTGCGCAAACCGGTGGTGCAACTGGCGCGCAACCAGATGTGGAGTTTCCCCGACTGCATCGTCAACGGCACCTTCACCGTGCCCGGCGATGGCGATATCGACTTCGCGCCGCTGCTCGACGAACTGCTGGCTGCCGGCTACGAAGGCTGGCTGGTGGTGGAAGCCGAGCAGGACCCGGCCGTGGCGCCCAGCTATGTCTATGCGAAAAAGGGCTACGACACCTTGCGCGCGCTGCTCAACGAGAGGACTTAAGTGATGAGCTTGCTGGTCAAAAGCAACCAACGCGGACGCACCATGGTCGCCCTGGAAGACGGGCGCCTGGAGTATGTGGGCTTTGCCGCTTACCGCCTGAGCCTGGGTGAAGCCCTGCCGGTCAGTGCCGGTGATCGGGAGCTGTGCCTGGTGCTGCTCAGCGGCCGGGTGACTATCCAGGGCGACGGCTTCGACTGGCAGAACCTCGGTGATCGTCAATCGGTGTTCGAGGACAAATCCCCGTTCGCCGCCTACCTGCCACCGGGCACCGACGCCCAGGTCACGGCCTTGAGCGATGTGCAGATCGCCGTCTGCGCCGCCCCCGGCGCGCCCGGTTACGCCCCGCGCCTGATCCGCCCCGAAGCCTGCAAGCGCAGCGTGCGCGGCAAGGGCGCCAACACTCGCTACGTGTGCGACATCCTGCCCGACAGCGAGCCGGCCCATTCGCTGCTGGTGGTGGAAGTGCGCACGCCGTCCGGGCATTCGTCCAGCTACCCGCCACACAAGCACGACACCGACGACCTGCCGCACCAGAGCTTTCTCGAAGAAACCTATTACCACCAGGTCAACCCGCCCCAGGGCTTCGTGTTCCAGCGGGTCTACACCGATGACCGCAGCATCGACCAGGCCATGGCCGTGGAAAACAGCGATCTGGTAGTGGTGCCCAAGGGCTATCACCCGGTCAGCGTGCCGTATGGCTACGAGTCCTATTACCTGAACGTGATGGCCGGCCCCAAGCGTGCCTGGCATTTCCATAACGACCCGCAGCACAGCTGGCTGCTGGACCTCTGAGGCGCGCGACATGAGCACAACCCGATTGACCATGGCCCAGGCCCTGGTGAAGTTTTTGGATAACCAATACATCGAAGTCGACGGCGTGCAGAGCAAGTTCGTTGCCGGAGTGTTCACGATTTTCGGCCACGGCAATGTGCTCGGTCTGGGCCAGGCCCTGGAGCAGGACAGCGGCGACCTGGTGGTGCATCAGGGCCGCAACGAGCAGGGCATGGCCCACGCCGCCATCGGTTTTGCCAAGCAGCACCTGCGTCGCAAGATCTATGCGTGCACCGCGTCCGTTGGCCCCGGTGCGGCGAACATGCTGACCGCCGCCGCGACGGCCACCGCCAATCGCATCCCGCTGCTGCTGTTGCCCGGCGATGTGTATGCCAGCCGCCAGCCTGACCCGGTGCTGCAACAGATCGAACAGTTCCACGACCTGAGCATCAGCACCAACGATGCGTTCCGTTCGGTGAGCAAATACTGGGACCGCATCAACCGTCCCGAACAACTGATGAGCGCCGCGATCCACGCCATGCGCGTGCTCACCGACCCCGCCGAAACCGGCGCGGTGACCCTGGCGCTGCCCCAGGACGTGCAGGCCGAAGCCTGGGACTACCCGGATTATTTCCTGCAAAAACGCGTGCACCGTATCGAGCGGCGTGCACCCACCACGGCGATGATCGGCGATGCGCTGGCGGCCTTCAGGGGCAAGCGCAAACCGTTGATCATCTGTGGCGGCGGGGTGAAATACTCCGGCGCGAATGCGGCGCTGCAAGCCTTTGCCGAACGCTATGGGATTCCCTTCGCCGAAACCCAGGCGGGCAAGAGCGCGGTGGTCTCCAGTCACCCACTGAACGTTGGCGGCATTGGCGAGACCGGCTGTCTGGCGGCCAACCTGCTGGCGCCGGAAGCGGACCTGATCATCGGGATCGGCACGCGTTATACCGACTTCACCACCGCGTCCAAATCCCTGTTCAAACACACCGACGTGACGTTCCTCAACCTCAATATCAGCCCCTGCGATGCAGTGAAACTCGACGGCGTGCAAGTGCTGGGCGATGCCAGAGTCGCCCTCGAAGCGCTGGCCGATGCCCTCGGCGATTACCGCAGCGGCTGGGGCGAGCAGGTGCGTGAGGCCAAGGCGCAGTTGCAGGCAGAGGTGGATCGTGTGCATCAGGTTGAGTATCAGGGCGAAGGGTTCGTGCCCGAGGTCGATGACCGCCTGGATCGCGCCGTACTGCGTGAATTCATCGAACTGACCGGCTCCTGCCTGACCCAGAGCCGCGTGCTCGGCGTGCTCAACGACACCCTGGCCGACGACGCCATTATCGTCGCCGCCGCCGGCAGCCTGCCGGGCGACTTGCAGCGGGTATGGCGCAGCAAAGGGGTGAACACCTACCACGTCGAATATGGCTATTCGTGCATGGGCTACGAGATCAACGCCGCCCTTGGCGTGAAGCTGGCCGAGCCGACCAAAGAGGTGTATGCCCTGGTCGGCGACGGCTCCTACCTGATGCTGCATTCGGAGCTGGCCACCTCGATCCAGGAGCGACGCAAGATCAACGTGGTGCTGCTGGACAACATGGCTTTCGGTTGCATCAACAACCTGCAGATCGGCAACGGCATGGACAGCTTCGGCACCGAGTTCCGCTACCGCAACCCCGAGAGCGGCAAGCTCGACGGCGGCCTGGTGCCGGTGGATTTCGCCATGAGCGCGGCGGCCTATGGCTGCAAGACCTACAAGGTCAGCAGCGTGGAACAGCTGCGGGCGGCCCTGGCCGATGCGCGCATGCAAACGGTGTCGACGCTGATCGATATCAAGGTGCTGCCCAAGACCATGGTGCACGGCTACCTGTCGTGGTGGCGCGTGGGTGTGGCCCAGGTGTCCACCAGCGAGCGGACCAACGCGGCAGCGAAAAAACTCAATGAACAGCTGGCCAAGGCCCGGCAGTACTAATAACAAGAGGAGTGAACGTATGTCTTTGAAGCTGGGCGTTATCGGGACGGGGGCCATCGGCCGGGATCATATTCGGCGTTGCAGCCAGACCTTGCTCAACAGCCAGGTGGTGGCGGTGACCGACATCAATCTGGAACAGGCGGCCAAGGTGGTCGCTGAATTGAAGCTGGACGCCGAGGTGTACCCCGACGGCCATGCGCTGATCCAGTCGCCGCAGGTCGAAGCCATTCTCGTGACGTCATGGGGCCCGAGCCACGAGGCGTTCGTGCTCGCCGCCATCGCTGCCGGCAAACCGGTGTTCTGCGAAAAACCCCTGGCGGTCACCGCCGACGGTTGCCGCCACATCGTCGAGGCCGAAGTCGCCCACGGCAAGCGCCTGGTGCAAGTCGGCTTCATGCGCCCTTACGACGAAGGCTATCGCGCCCTCAAGGCGGTGATCGACAGCGGCCAGATCGGCGAGCCGTTGATGCTGCACTGCGCGCACCGCAACCCGAGCGTCGGCGAAAACTACACCACCGGCATGGCGATCACCGACACGCTGATCCACGAGTTGGATGTGCTGCGCTGGTTGCTCGACGACGACTATGTGTCCGTGCAAGTGGTGTTCCCGCGCAAGACCAGTAAGGCCCTGGCCCACCTGCGCGACCCGCAGATCGTGCTGCTGGAAACCGCCAAGGGCACGCGTATCGATGTGGAAGTGTTCGTGAACTGCCAGTACGGCTACGACATCCAGTGCGAAGTCGTGGGGGAGACCGGTATCGCCAAACTGCCCGAGCCGTCCCAGGTGCAACTGCGCAGTGGCGCCAAGCTGTCCAACGCGATTCTGATGGACTGGAAGGACCGCTTTATCGGTGCGTACGACGTAGAGTTGCAAGCGTTCATCGACAGCGTGCTGGCCGGCCAGGTCGGCGGCCCGTCGGCGTGGGACGGGTTTGCGGCGGCGGTGGCGGCGGATGCGTGCATCCAAGCGCAGGGCAGTGGGCAGATCGTCAAGGTCAGCCTGCCCGAACGCCCCCATTTCTACGGCTGACGCGATCAGTGTGGGAGGGGGCTTGCTCCCGATGACGATGGATCAGGGACACATTAGTTGACTGACACACTGCTATCGGGAGCGAGCCCCCCTCCCACATGTGGATTGGGTTTGCACTTCACAGAAGGAGTGAATCATGCGAATTGGACTGGTCGGCTACGGCCACGGAGGGCGCTTCTTTCATGCGCCGCTGATTGCGACGTTGCCCGGCGCGACGTTTGTCGGCGTGGTGACTCGTTCCCCCGAACGTCGCCAACAGCTGGCAAACGACCACCCGAGCCTTAAGGCCTTCGATTCCATCGGCCAGATCGTCGAGGCCGGCGTCGATGCCCTGGTGATTTCCACCACCCTCAAAGGCCGTCCGGCCCTGGTACTGGAAGCCATCGAACACGGCGTCGCGGTGGTCAGCGACAAACCGTTCGCCGCCAACGCGGAACAGGCCCAGGCGCTGATCACCGCCGCCGAGCGCCAGGGCGTGTTGCTCAGCGTCTATCAGAACCGCCGCTGGGACTCGGATTACCTGACCCTGCGCAAACTCATGGATGCCGGTGCTTTGGGCACCGTCACCCGCTTTGAGTCCCGCGTCGAACGCTACAGCCCGCAAGCCGTGGGCAATGCCAGCGGTGGCGGCTGGTTGCGTGACTTGGGCAGCCACCTGGTGGACCAGGCGCTGCAATTGTTCGGCCCGGTGGACCGGGTGTTCGCGCAGTTGCAGTTCAGCCCGCAGTATCCGGCCCTCGACCACGGTTTCTTCGTGTCCCTGACCCACGCCAACGGGGTGATTTCCCACCTGTGGGGCAACGCCCTGCAAAACAGCCAGGCGCCGCGTTTTCGCGTCAGCGGCACGTTGGGTTGCTACACCATCGAAGGGTTGGACGGCCAGGAGGACGCATTGATAGCCGGCAAGTCGCCGAAAACCGAAGGTGAACATTGGGGCGCCGAGGAGCATCGTCGCTGGGGCTGGTTCGAACAGGGGCCGGAGCGCGAGCGCGTGCCATCGGAAAAGGGTTGCTGGACGCAGTTCTATCGCCAGTTGCAACGTGCCGTGCAGGGCCAGGGGCCGCTGCCCGTGGATGCGTATGACGCGCTGGAGACCACGCGGATACTGGACGCCGCACGCCTGAGCGCCGAGCGTCAGCAGGTGGTTTCAACAAAAATAGAATAAAATTCTAAAACATGTTGATATAGAAATTATTTTCCAATAAAGTCTTTTCCAGGTTGCATAAAGTACGTCCCGGACTCGATCTGGACGACTCGACAAAAACAAGATCAAAAACAACCAGGTACCGTCAGATGAAAATCTTCAACGCTGTACTGCGAGTTTTACGCCCTGCCCACACGCCACGCGACCTGCCTCGCGCCCGGCCGTTCTACTTCTCCTTGCTCAACGTGCTGTGCGTCGAAAACAAAGGCGCGTTGGTCTGCTGCATCCCCGGCGCCCCCATCGTAAGGCTGCCCACCTCGCTCTGATAAACGCAACGTCCAGAAAACCAACAATAAAGTGGAGACAGACCGTTCATGAAGACCCCGATCCGTTTTACCGCCCTGGCCTTGTCCCTGTTGCTGGGCAGCGGTGCTGCCCTGGCCGCCGATCTGAAGATCGGCGTGAGCATGTCCCAGTTCGATGACACCTACCTGACCAACGTGCGCGAGTACATGGACAAGCACGCCAAGTCCTATCCCAAGGGCGATGGGGTGCAACTGCAGTTCGAAGACGCGCGCGCCGACGTGGTCAAGCAATTGAGTCAGGTCGAGAATTTCATCAGCCAGAAAGTCGACGCGATCATCGTCAACCCAGTGGACACCGCGTCCACGGCGCGCATCAGCAAGTCGGCGATCGAGGCGGGGATTCCGCTGGTCTACGTCAACCGCCGTCCCGACCAGAAAGACTTGCCCAAGGGCGTGGCCGCTGTGACCTCCGACGACGAAGAAGCCGGCCGCCTGCAAATGCAGTACATCGCCGACAAACTCGGCGGCAAGGGCAAGATCGTGATCCTGCTGGGCGACCTGGCGAACAACTCCACCACCAACCGCACCAAGGGCATCAAGGAAGTCCTCGCCAAATACCCGGGCATCAAGATCGAGCAGGAACAGACCGGCATCTGGCTGCGTGATCGCGGCATGACCCTGGTCAACGACTGGTTGACCCAGGGCCGCGAATTCAACGCGGTGCTGGCCAACAACGATGAGATGGCGATTGGCGCGGCCATGGCGCTCAAGTCCGCCGGGACCAAGCCGGGCAGCGTGTTGATTGCCGGGGTCGACGGCACGCCGGACGGTTTGAATGCGATCTCCAAGGGCGAGATGACCGTGTCGGTGTTCCAGGACGCCAAGGGCCAAGGGGTCGGCTCGTTGGAGGCGGCACGCAAGATGGCCAGGCACGAGACGATCGAACAGAACATCGTCATCCCGTTCAAGCTGATCACCCCGGACAACGTCAAAGACTTCAAGTAGCCCCGACATCACAACAATAAGCCGGCAGGGCGGCATGGGCCGCCCTGTAGATGGAGTACCTCCTTATGCTCGCTCAAGCGACTGTCTCGCAGCCTCCCGGTATCCAGCCGCCGCCGCTGGAAGCGCCCTACCTGCTGGAAATCCTCAATATCAGCAAAGGCTTTCCCGGCGTCGTCGCCCTGGCCGATGTGCAACTGCGCGTGCGCCCAGGCTCGGTGCTGGCGCTGATGGGCGAGAACGGCGCGGGCAAGTCGACCCTGATGAAAATCATCGCCGGTATCTACCAGCCCGACGCCGGTGAAATCCGCCTGCGCGGCAAGCCGATCGTGTTCGAGACGCCGCTGGCGGCGCAAAAGGCCGGGATCGCGATGATCCACCAGGAACTCAACCTGATGCCGCACATGAGCATCGCCGAGAACATCTGGATCGGCCGCGAGCAGCTCAACAGCCTGCGCATGGTCAACCACCGCGAAATGCACCGCTGCACCGCCGAACTGCTGGCGCGCCTGCGCATCAACCTGGACCCGGAGGAACATGTCGGCAACCTGAGCATCGCCGAGCGGCAGATGGTCGAGATCGCCAAGGCCGTGTCCTACGACTCCGACATCCTGATCATGGATGAACCGACGTCGGCTATTACCGAGAAGGAAGTGGCCCACCTGTTTTCGATCATTGCCGACCTCAAGGCCCAGGGCAAAGGCATTGTCTACATCACCCACAAGATGAACGAAGTGTTCGCCATCGCCGATGAAGTGGCGGTGTTTCGCGACGGCCAGTACATCGGCCTGCAGCGCGCCGACAGCATGGACAGCGACAGCCTGATCTCGATGATGGTCGGTCGCGAGCTGAGCCAGTTGTTCCCGGTGCGCGAGACGCCCATCGGCGAGCGCCTGCTGTCGGTCCGCGACCTGCGCCTGGACGGGGTGTTCAAGGACGTGTCCTTCGACCTGCATGCCGGCGAGATCCTCGGCATCGCCGGCCTGATGGGCTCGGGTCGCACCAATGTGGCGGAAACCCTGTTCGGCATCACCCCAAGCGATGGCGGGAAGATCGAACTTGACGGCAAGCCGGTGCGCATCAGCGACCCGCACATGGCCATCGAAAAAGGCTTCGCGCTGTTGACCGAGGACCGCAAGCTCAGCGGGCTGTTTCCGTGTCTGTCGGTGCTGGAAAACATGGAAATGGCCGTATTGCCGCACTATTCGGGCAACGGTTTCATCCAGCAGAAGGCCCTGCGCGCCCTGTGCGAAGACATGTGCAAGAAGCTGCGGGTCAAGACGCCGTCCCTGGAGCAATGCATCGACACCTTGTCCGGCGGCAACCAGCAGAAAGCCCTGCTGGCGCGCTGGCTGATGACCCATCCGCGCTTGCTGATCCTCGATGAGCCGACCCGTGGCATCGACGTCGGTGCCAAGGCCGAGATTTATCGCTTGATCGCTTTCCTCGCCAGCGAAGGCATGGCGGTGATCCTGATTTCCTCGGAACTGCCCGAGGTGCTGGGCATGAGCGACCGGGTGATGGTGATGCACGAAGGCGAACTGATGGGCACCCTGGACCGTGCTGAAGCGACCCAGGAAAAAGTCATGCAGTTGGCCTCCGGCATGACCGCGGTCCACTGACGAACAGACGCGCGGGCCTGCGTTTGGTCCGTGCCACAGAATAAGAAGGTGATGGGTGATGAACGCGATAACCGATAACAAGCCGGCGACGCTGCCGACCAAGAGTCGTCGGCGGCTGCCGACCGAACTGAGCATCTTTTTGGTGCTGATCGGCATCGGCCTGGTTTTTGAGGTGTTCGGCTGGATCGTGCGTGACCAGAGCTTCCTGATGAACTCCCAGCGCCTGGTGCTGATGATCCTGCAAGTCTCGATCATCGGCTTGCTGGCAATCGGCGTGACCCAGGTGATCATCACTACGGGGATCGACCTGTCCTCAGGCTCGGTGCTGGCGTTGTCGGCGATGATCGCTGCCAGTCTGGCGCAAACTTCGGATTTTTCCCGCGCGGTGTTTCCCAGCCTGACTGACTTGCCGGTATGGATTCCGGTGGCGATGGGCTTGGGGGTGGGGCTGTTGGCGGGTGCGATCAACGGCAGCATCATCGCGGTCACCGGTATCCCGCCGTTCATCGCGACCCTGGGCATGATGGTCTCGGCCCGTGGCCTGGCGCGTTACTACACCGAAGGCCAACCGGTGAGCATGCTCTCGGATTCGTACACGGCCATCGGCCATGGCGCGATGCCGGTGATCATCTTTCTGGTGGTGGCGGTGATCTTCCATATCGCCCTGCGCTACACCAAGTACGGCAAGTACACCTATGCCATCGGCGGCAACATGCAGGCGGCGCGGACCTCGGGGATCAACGTCAAGCGTCACTTGATCATCGTCTACAGCATCGCCGGCTTGCTGGCCGGCCTGGCCGGCGTGGTCGCCTCGGCACGCGCGGCCACCGGTCAGGCGGGCATGGGCATGTCCTATGAACTGGACGCGATCGCCGCCGCGGTCATCGGCGGCACCAGCCTGGCGGGCGGGGTAGGGCGCATCACCGGTACAGTGATCGGCGCGTTGATCCTTGGGGTGATGGCCAGCGGGTTCACCTTTGTCGGCGTGGATGCGTATATCCAGGACATCATCAAGGGCCTGATCATCGTGGTGGCGGTGGTGATCGACCAGTACCGCAACAAGCGCAAGCTCAAGCGCTGACGCAGTGGAACATGTGGAAGGGGGCTTGCACCCGATTGCGCTGGGACAGTCGGGATTGCCCGCGACTGACACCCCGCCATCGGCAGCAAGCCCCTCTTATAGGTTGATCGGTGTGAGCCCGTTCTAACCGTTTGTCTTCTATATAGCTCCACAAACTTGAATTTCTTGCTATAAACGCACTCCGATAACCATTCGCCAAGCCCGTCCTGGTGTCTTTTGGGGTTATATCGGAAAAATTGCCTGTCATTTCAGTTGCTGAGCCCTCAACTCGGCCTTAGACTGCCGCCCCTCGTAAATTGAGTGCCGAGTGGCGCTTGAAATGGACGGCGCCTTTCCGAGACCTGCACAGGCGCTTCGGAACGCTCCCTTATTCGCCTTAATGCACGTATTTTTTATAGAGAAATCAATGACAAAGGAAAAGTTGCTGGCCATGCCGGCGGATGACTACATGAATGCCGAACAGCACGCTTTTTTTGAGCAGTTGCTGCAAGACATGAAAGTGGAACACCACGAGCGCATTGAACAGAACCGTATCGCCATTGAAAGCCTGGACACCCCGGCCGACCCGGCCGACGCTGCTTCCGTTGAAGAAGAGCGTACCTGGCTGGTTAACGCCATCGACCGCGACCAGCGCATGCTGCCGCAGCTCGAGCGTGCTCTGGAGCGCATCAAGGAAGATTCCTTCGGCTGGTGCGATGACAGCGGCGAGCCTATCGGCCTCAAGCGCTTGCTGATCAGCCCGACCACCAAGTACTGCATCGAAGCGCAAGAGCGCCACGAGCAGATCGACAAGCACCAGCGCCAAGCCTGATGCGGTGAAGCTGGGGGATCGCCTGCGTGGTTCCCCAGAGAAAGCGATTCCCGGTAAATACCCTGCTACGCTCCGTTTATTGACCTGCTGCAAGCTACCCCACTAAAGGCCCATGGATAATGGCCCGATAGTGGCGTTTAATGCAGAGACAATAATGACAAGCAGTGGGGTGACGAACATGGCTGCAGACGGAACTCTGATGGGCGCAGCTGTGCCACCGCAGTCGGTGGCGAGCGGTTTGCCTGGCTGGTTGACGCCGCTCCTGCAGAGCACCGCCTTGGTGCTGGTGCTGCTGGGCCTGGCGTTTGCCAACCTGTCGATATATCTCTGTCTACCGCTGGCGCTGCTGGCGATCTGGCTGCCTCGGCTGAAAAGTCATACGCCCCGCGCGGCACCGTCCGAAGCCACCGATGCCATTGGTGAGCTGACTCGCGACCTGTCCCATACCACCAGTCATAATGCACTCTCCGCCGCTGCCGTGGCCTACTCGGTCAAGCAATTGGCGGCCCGTGTGCAGTCGCAATTGGGCGCGGCCCAGCAGATTGTCAGCAGTGCCGAAGTGATGATCGACACTGAGAAACTCACCTCCCAACTCAGCCGGGAAGCGTTGGCGGCGGCCAGCCAGGCCCATCAACGCAGTACCGAGGGTCGTGAAGTGCTGGGCCAGTCGATCACCCGCATGCACCAGCTCAGCCAGCGTGCCAATGCCAGCCGCGAGCTGATCGAGGCCCTGAGCCAGCGCAGCGAGGAAATCCAGCGGGTGACCCTGGTGATTCAGTCGATTGCCAGCCAGACCAACCTACTGGCGCTCAACGCGGCGATTGAAGCGGCGCGGGCCGGTGAACACGGGCGCGGGTTCGCCGTGGTGGCGGATGAAGTGCGTGGGCTGGCCGGGCGCACCGCCACGGCCACCGATGAAGTCGGGGTGATGGTCGCCGATATCCAGCAACGCACCGGCCAGGTAGTGGAGCAGATTCGCCAGCTTTCGGCGGATTTGCACACCGGGGTGGAGCAGGTCGAGCAGGCCGGCGAGCAATTGGAAACGATCGCCAGCCTGGCTGCGGATGTGGAAGGCCAGGTCAATGAAATCGCCCAAGGCACCGACACCAACCGCACCCAGCTCGACAGTCTGTTCCATGCCGTCGAGCAAATGCGCAGCGACCTGACGGTGAGCGACCAGCAGACGCGTCAACTGGCGGAAGCCGCCGTGCAGATGGAAGGCCAGGCCGAAACCATCAGCGAACGCCTGGCGGAAGTCGGTCTGGATGACTATCACCAGCGCATCTATGACCTTGCGCGTGAAGGCGCAAGCCAGATCGCCGCGCAGTTCGAGGCCGATCTGCAAGAGAACCGCATCAGCCAGGATGACCTGTTCGACCGCAGCTACACGCTGATTCCCAATACCAGCCCGAGCAAATACCACAGCCGGTTTGACGGCTACACCGACCGGGTATTGCCGCAGATCCAAGAGGCACTGCTGCCGCGTCACGAAGGGTTGGTATTCGCCATTGCCTGCACGCCCCAGGGGTATGTACCGACGCACAACAAGGCGTTTTCCCAGGCGCTGACCGGCGACGTCCAAGTGGATGCCGTGCATAACCGCACCAAGCGCAAATTCGACGACCGCACCGGTATTCGCTGTGGCAGCCATCAGCAAGCGATGCTGTTGCAGACCTACACCCGCGATACGGGCGAGCTGATGCATGACCTGTCGGTGCCGATCATGGTCAAGGGCCGGCATTGGGGCGGGCTGCGGCTGGGCTATAAACCTGAGGCGGCCAAGCGTTGAGATAGGTGCGGGCCGCTAATTATTGCGGCTTGTGCAATAAAGCTATTCCGGGGGATAGCTTTTTCCGACGGGCAGAAAACCGTAGCATGGCGCGCATTGTTAGTCAGCTAACTAATGTGGTGGAGACGTTCCATGCAAACCAAAGTCGATGTCGCCGTGATGATTGGCAGCGGCGTACCCCCAACCCTGCGTGCCCAGGGACAGAAAGCCTGCTGGGTCGTGCTGCTCAACGGCGAGCAGCGCGGTACCGCGTTCTCCAGCCGGGATGAGGCCGAAGAGTGCAAGGCTGCCTGGCAAGCCCTGTTACGCCAGGAGCAGTCAGACCGCCTGCATTGATCCGCTATCGCTTTGTGGGGGAGCCCGATAGCGGTGCATCGGGTACATATTGATTGTCGGGGCCAGTGTAATCAGCGCGATTGATGCAGACGTTGATTCAATTCGTCCACGGCCATCGCCCAATCGGCGTCCTCGCGAAGTTCCTCCTTGAGAAACTGTGCCTGTTGGGGGGACCAGAAGGGGGCGTCGATCAGTTTCACCTCCTCGGACAACGGATGCGCAGCGATGAACGCATCGATGGCGCCTGGGGTTGAGTCCAGGCCCAATTGTGCGAACAGGGTTTCAAGGGTGGGGATTGGTGCGTCCATTTCGTTCTCCATGCAAGGGGGCGTTATGCATGGGAGGCTTGTCACGCGGCATAGTTCTGTCGGATGTCGCAGAATCTCAGGAATTCAAAGCTCCGGCATCCACGGCGTTCTTGAGGGCCTTGGCCGCGTTCTTGGCCGCCATGGCGGCGGCGTCGGCGGTTTTGAACCAGCGATCTTTTTCCACTTGGTGCGCGGTCATTGTGGCCAGCGGCGGCTTGGCCCGCATCACGATCACCGCTTGAAACTCACCTTCAACCTCTCTTGCTTCGCCATGGATGAAAAATTCGCCAATATCAAATTCCGTCACGTATAGCCTTCCCTTGGAGATAACTGCACTGGTGAAACCTGGCCCGGGGAGGGGCAAAGTTCAGTGGACGGGCCAGTATGGCAGTTGTTGCGGGTCGGCGGCGCAGTAAAGTCATTAAGGTGACGAAACGATCCCCCCAGGAGATTCATGCAGGATGGCTTCAAGTTTTTTCGCCAGTTCGCAGGCTTGGATATGATCGCTGCGAAAGCCTTTTATGCGTCCGCTGAGTACTTCACGGATATGGAAAAAGTTTCGACCGGCAGGTACGACTTGGTAAAGAACTGAATCCAAGTACCCGTCGCAGCCGCGCAAGCGGTAGTATTGAGCCTCATGCTGAGATGAAGAGCGATTGTGCGAAGACATTGCGTCGTCGATGAGTCGTTGCATGGCCTGCTCCTTTCGATCGATTCGGTTGACCCGCCTGTAGGGTTTTGAGTAGTTTTGCGCGGTGCAGCTGTTTTAGTATTGTCGTCGGCCGCCAACCGCTGGTTCCATTGGCAGGTATGTACTTTTGTGTGGGCTGTCTGAAAACTGCGTTTTTAATAGGGTTGTTTTCTGAAGTTGGTCGACCCGTATTCTCGGGTCGTTGAACCTGTGATTTCCTGTAATGCCGGATGACCTTGCATAAGGTACATCGCATATGTCTGTACTAGTCTCATGGCGCAACAGCGGAATCTTCTTCAGTTTTTTCTACGAATGTGTTGTGTGCGCGTGCCGTGATGGCCGTTTTTTTGTGCTGCCCGCCGTGGCGGACAGCGCTCTTTTCAATATGGGGGCGTTTCCTTGGCAGTCAGTAATCTGGATATGCACGCGTTATTCGTGCTGGGTGATTTGCGCGCGAAGTTGGTCAAACAGTTTCAATCACGTTTTGTCTACATCACCGAACAGACGCCGGAAGGCATCTACGTCGCCGAGATCGATACCGAAACGGCCCTGGTGGTCGATGACAAACAACACCTGGAACTCAAAGTCGGCGATCATTTCCGCGCCGCGGTATTGCCCAGTCGTGAAGGCGGCAAGTTTGAATTGAAGTTCCGTGACATCAAGTTGACGGTGTATGGCCTGGGCGATTACGCCTTCGTTTCCTCGGCTGAAGGCCAGGGCATCGTATTCAAGGAAGGCCACAGCGTGATGCTGGTGTTCGCCGCCAACGAGCAACTGCAGGAAGGCCTGACCAAAACCCTGAAGGCCGTGACCGGCAAGGCCGCCAAATGGCGCAAGGGTGAACTGGTCACCTTCAAGGCCAGCGAGTAATCAGCCACCACCTCGAACATCCGTTGTCTTCCGGAACCTCTACTACAGTTGAGTTGACTTAACTATTCAGAGGCTTCGCGCATTGGCAGCAAAGCCGTGCGCTATTGGCAGCGATATCGCGAGGTGCGAAGGCATGAAAGGATTGAGAACGCTGTTGGCCGCGTCCCTGACGACCCTGGGTTTGTCCGTGGCTGCTGTGCCGGTTTCGGCCGCCCAGGCGCCGATACATTTTGCCGATCTGAACTGGGAGAGCGGCAGCCTCATCACCGAAGTGTTGCGGGTTATTGTCGAGAAGGGCTATGACCTGCCCACCGACACTTTGCCCGGCACGACCATCACCCTGGAAACCGCCCTGGCCAAGAATGATATCCAGGTCATCGGCGAAGAGTGGGCCGGTCGCAGCCCGGTGTGGGTCAAGGCCGAGGCCGAAGGCAAGGTGATCGGCCTGGGGGATACCGTCAAGGGCGCCACCGAAGGCTGGTGGGTGCCGGAGTACGTGGTCAAGGGCGACCCGGCCAAAGGCATCAAGCCCCTGGCCCCGGAGCTCAAGAGCGTGACGGACCTGGCGCGCTACAAGGACGTGTTCAAGGACCCCGAATCCCCTGGCAAGGGACGCTTTCTCAATAGCCCCATCGGCTGGACCTCGGAAGTAGTCAACAAACAGAAACTCAAGGCCTATGGCCTGGATGACAGCTACGTGAACTTCCGCAGCGGTTCGGGGGCGGCACTGGATGCCGAAATCGTTTCGTCGATTCGCCGTGGCAAGCCGATAGTCTTCTACTACTGGTCGCCGACGCCGTTGATGGGACGCTACAAGCTGATTCAACTGGAAGAGCCGCCGTTCGACGCCGAGGCCTGGAAGACGCTGACGGATGCGGACAACCCCGATCCGAAGCCCACGCGGTCGTTGGCCTCCAAGTTGAGCATCGGCGTGTCCGCGCCGTTCCAGAAGGAGCATCCGCAGATTGCACAGGTTTTCGAGAAGGTCGAGTTTCCGATCGATCCGCTGAACAAAGCCTTGGCGACCATGAGCGAGCGG
The DNA here is from genome assembly GCF_900102035.1 of Pseudomonas extremaustralis. NCBI lineage: Bacteria > Pseudomonadati > Pseudomonadota > Gammaproteobacteria > Pseudomonadales > Pseudomonadaceae > Pseudomonas > Pseudomonas extremaustralis. Next base: position 2,044,045 of record NZ_LT629689.1, on the reverse strand, counting down.
CACACGGCGCCACGGGCGGTGGCCCAGGCGTTTCTCAAGGAACATCCCGAGGTGTGGAAGGCCTGGTTGCCGCAGGACGTGGCGCAGAAGGTTGAGGCGAGCTTGAAATAACGGTCGTTGAGTTGCATCCGTCTGCGACGAAATACCGGCAAAAATTCCCAGGGCGACTATCCTGTTTCGCATCTTTTCAGGGAGAACCGCCATGAGCTTTGTCGTCGCACGATGGATCGTCGGGGTGTTTACCTGCATCAGCATGGTGCACTTGTACTGGGCCGCCGGCGGCAAACTCGGCAGCCTCGCGGCCATCCCCCAACTGCCCGGCGAATTCGCCACGGGGCCACGTCCCGCCTTCAAACCCTCGGCCCTGGGCACCTTTCTGGTGGCGATGGGGCTGGTGGCGATTGCACTGCTGGTCTGCCTGCGGGCTGGGCTGTATTTCTCGCCGGTGTCCCATGGCGCATTGCAGTGGGGGATCAGCGCGATTGCAGTGCTGATGTTTGCCAGGGCAATTGGGGATTCGGAGTTGGTGGGCTTTTTCAAAAAGGTCGGTGGATCGCGCTTCGCCAGGTTGGATACCTACTTTTATTCCCCGTTGTGCCTGGCATTGGGGATTGGATTGTTGGTGGTGGCGTGGGGCTGAGCTGATGCTCTGGCCCCAGGAATAGGCGACCGCGTCGAGTGGCGGCGCGTCACCTGAAAAGCTCTCAAATAAAAATCGCTCTCATCCTTGCCCGATTTTCAGACATGGCCGTCATGGTTAATAGAACCCCTATTAACCAGGATTTCCTATGTCGCGCCTCGCTCGTCCCTTGCACCCACTGGCCCTGTCAGTGGCGATGGCTTTTGCCGCCGTGCCGTTGCTGAACGTCCAAACCGCCTTCGCCGAAGACAGCAGCAGCGCCTTGCGCCGTTTCCAGATCCCGGCCGGTGACTTGAACCAGGCGCTCAATAGCCTGGCCGAGCAGGCGGGCCTGGTGCTGGCATTCGATGCCAGCCTGACGCGGGGCAAGCACAGCAACGGTGTGAGCGGGCAATATGCAACCGATGTGGCACTGACCCAGTTGCTCGCGGGCAGCGGCCTGCAAGCGTTGAAGATCTCCGCCGAGCGCTACCGCCTGGAAGCTATCCCCGAGCAGGGCGCAGCCATGGAGTTGCAAGCCACCACCATCAGCGCCGCGTACCAGGCCGAAAGCCCCACCGGGCCGGTGTCCGGCTATGTGGCGAGCCGCAGTCTGTCGGGCACCAAGACCGACACCGCGCTGATCGAGACCCCGCAGTCGATCTCCATTGTCACCAAAGACCAGATGCGCGCGCAGAACGCCGAGAGCCTCAACCAGATCCTGCGCTACAGCGCCGCGGTGATTCCGGAAACCCGTGGCGCCACCGCGTCGCGTCTCGACCAGTTGACCATCCGCGGTTTTGCCCCGGCGACTTATCTGGACGGCCTGCGCATGCCATCGAGTCGCGATGCCTTGCCGCAGAAGGACGCGTTCGACCTGGAGCGCGTCGAAGTGCTGCGCGGCCCGGCCTCGGTGCTGTATGGGCAGGGCACGCCGAGCGGGGTGATCAATATGGTCAGCAAGCGCCCGCTGGACACGCCGTTTCATGAAGTGGGCGTCGAGTACGGCACCTTCAACAAAAAACGCACGACCTTCGACCTCAGTGGCCCAATCGACGATCAGGGGGTGTATGCCTACCGCGTCGCCGGCCTTTTCGACGACGCCGACGGCCAGGTCGAACACACCGAAACCCGCCGTCAGTCGTTGTCCAGCGCTTTTACCTGGCGCCCGGACGAAGACACTTCGCTGACCTTGCTCGGGCATTTGCAGAAGGACCCCAAAGGCGCGTCCTACGGCTCGGTACCGGCGTGGGGATCGGTGTTGCACAGCCCGACCGGACGCAAGATCGATGTGGATTTCTACGACGGCGAAAAAGATTTCGAGAAGAGCGACCGCGAGCACTACTCCATCGGCTGGGCGTTCGAGCATCACATCAACGACGTGTGGACCGTGCGCCAGAATGCGCGTTACCTGCGCAGCGAAGGCCAGTACCGCAGCCTCTACAACAACTACCTGCAGACGGATTACCGCACCATCCGCCGTTCTACCATCGCCACCGATGTCGACATGGATGCCTACACCCTCGACAACCAGGCGCAAGCCAAATTCGAGACTGGCCCGCTGCAGCACACGTTGCTGATGGGCCTCGACTATCAGAACACCCGCACCAACACCCTGTCCGGCTCCGGCACGTATACCGCCGGGCCAACCCTGGACATCTTCGACCCGGTCTACGGTGCGGCTGTTCCGGTGCCGGCCTACACCACCGATGGCACCTCACGCAGCGAGCAAACGGGTGTGTACCTGCAGGAGCAGATGAAGTGGGACAAGTGGGTGTTGTTGCTGGGCGGTCGCTATGACTGGGCCAGCACCGACAGCAGCACCCGGACCCTGAGCACCGGGGCCAAGAGCCAGTCCGCCCTGGACAGCAAGGCGTTTACCGGACGGGTCGGCGTGGTCTATCTCTTCGATAATGGCCTGGCGCCCTATGCCAGCTACGCGGAGTCGTTCAACCCGCAGTCGGGCACCGGTTACGGTGGCTCGGTGTTCAAGCCGACCGAAGGCAAGCAATATGAAATCGGGATCAAGTACCAGCCGCCGGGCAGCAACAGCTTTATTACTGCGGCGATCTTCGATTTGCGCCAGACCAACGTGCTGACCACCGATCCGGACCCCACCCACCTGTGCGGCAGCGGGCGCTGCCAGAGCCAGGACGGCGAAGTGCAATCCCGTGGCTTCGAGCTGGAAGGCAAGGCCAGTCTCAACGACAACCTCGACATCACGGCGGCCTATGCCTATCTGGACAACCGCATCAGCCAGTCCAATAACACCGTGCGCTATGCGCCCGTCAGCGATATCGGCGTAGGCTCGGCACTCTCCGCCGAAGGCACCACCACCTACGCGGTCCCGCGCCATACCGCCTCGGCGTGGGCCGACTACACCTTCCGCGACGGTAACCTCAAAGGCTTCGGCATGGGGGCGGGCGCGCGCTACGTCGGCTCGTCCTGGGGCGATACCGCCAACACCTTGAAAGTGCCGGGCTACATCCTGTTCGATGCAGCGGTGCACTACGACATCCCGAATATCGCCCGCCTCAAGGACAACCTGCGCCTGGCGCTCAATGCCACCAACCTGGCGAATAAAGAGTACGTCGCGTCGTGTTATTCGTACTCGTGGTGCTGGTATGGCTCCCAGCGCACGGTGCAGGCGAGCGCGACCTACCGGTGGTGATAGCCGATAAGGCAATTTAATGGCCCCTTTGTAACAAAATCCTCGCCAGAATCGCTTTCATTTTCAGGTGGTTAGGTGAGGAAGCAAATGCGCACTGTTGGAATCATGCTGATCGCCTGCTCATTGGCCGGCGGCGCGGCTGCCGTGCAGGCACGGGAGCTGCGCGAAGGCGACAAGTACATGTGCAGCTGGGGGGCCGGCACCGCCGCCAAGGCCCAGGAATTGAAGCTGTCGGGGGTGTCGTTGTATGCCGCGCGGCAAAAGATCCAGACCATCAAGTTCAGTAAATCGTGGATGCGCATGATGGCCATGGGCATCACCGAGCAGACCTACGACAGTCGTTCGCGACTCAAGCCCGAAGCGATTCGCCAGAGTTTTTACCAGGATTGCGTGCGCTATAAAGTGGCGCGTAAATAGGAACCCAACACCACGAACAGTGCGGTACTTGCAGTACGATCACGGTTCTATAGCCATTTAATACACGGGGATATATCAACGGTAGTTGCACCAAAAAGTAGCATTCATATACCCGGCTACCTTTAAAAATGTGTGGTTATTGAATGACTTACGGCGTTATTAAGCCGACGAAAGGATGAAAATATTCTTGTTGCAGCTTTTGACAGTCGTTATTATTGCCCGGCGTTCACCTCCCACGGTTTATGCATTTTTAAATCCCAAGTTTCCATCAGCGCTTGGGATTTTTTTTGCCCGCGATTTGAACGCTGCTTCATATTTCACCCGCGGCGGACGCCCCACGCATCCGTCCATTGCGTTTGGCCTGGTAGAGCAACTTGTCGACCTCTTCGACAAAATCCAGCATCGGGCTGTCCGGGGCGACGATGCGCGTACCGATGCCCAGGCTCAAGGTCAGCAGGTTGGACACCGCAGAAAACTCGTGTTCGATCTGTTGCTGGCGAACCAGATGCATGCAGCGTTGCGCCACTTGTCGGGCTGACGCGGCGTCGGTCTCCGGCAGCAGCCAGATAAACTCTTCGCCGCCGATGCGGGCAATGAAATCCCGTGGACGGTTGGCGGCCTGCGACAGGGTGTTCGCCACTTGGCGCAGGCATTCGTCGCCCTTGATATGGCCGTAGTGGTCGTTGTACTGCTTGAAGAAGTCGATATCCAGAATGATCAACGACAGCGGCAGTTGGCTGCGTTGGGCGCTGGCCCATTCCCGCTCCAGCACGGTGTCGAACATGCGCCGATTGGCGATGCCGGTCAGGCCGTCCTGGTAGGAATATTCTTCGAGTTGCTTTTGCAGGCGCACCAGGTGTTCTTCGGTCTTTTTGCGCTCGCTGATATCGAACATAAAGCCGATCAGCGCTTCGACCTCACCATCCTTGCGCACCACATGCACCACGTCGCGAATCCATACGTACTCGCCGGTTGCCGTCAGCGCGCGGTAATCGGCCTCATGGTCCACGCCGGCGCGCGACTGCGACACGCAGAAATTCACCACGTACTCGCGGTCGTCCGGGTGCATGCGCGCGACCCAGTCGTCCACGCCGACCCAGCTTTGCGGGCTCCAGCCCAACAGCGTCTCGATCTGAGGGCCGATATAACTGAAGGTCATGGTTGACCAATCGATGCGCCAGGGGATGGCCTTGGTCGACTCCAGCAACGTCTTGTACACGTCACTGTCGGGTGGGCTTGGGGGATCGATGCTCATGACGGACGACTCGGGAGTGATGGCTAAGTGCCAACAGTGTCTTGTGAACGACGCCTGGAGTCAAGCGTCGGCCGGGTCAGCAGACGAGAGGTCGGATGACCGGCATCCCGGCGTCGACCTGCTGCTGACCTCTGTGCCTCGGCGGGCTAGCCGTTGACAGTCTGGGTGGGCGTCTCGAGCGCACCGTAATAACGCCAGCAGCAATGGCGATGCTCCGGCAGGATGATGCAACCGCTGAGGCTGGCGATCAGCAAGGCGGCAACCAGCAGGGTAAGACGACGGTACATGGTGTTTCCTCTTGGAGTGAGCGGCGTTAATCCTTCAACGTGGCCACGCGGATAAATCCGTCGCGAAGCTTTCAGATATTTCATCAAGCGCCGGCATGCGCTGGGCAATACTGCCGTCGAGAAATAAATTCGCGCCCCCCGCGACGGATTTTCATGCACCCACCGTTCAACCCATCAGCAACCTGCATTTTCGTTCGTTGCATGAAGGAGTTGCCATGAGACCCCTGGCCACATTGCGTTTTGTCTTGCTTGCCCCGCTGGCCCTGGCCGCGTTTGTCAGTACCCCGACGTTTGCCCAGCCCGAGATCATCATTCAGCAGGCACCACCGCCGCCGCGTATGGAGATGGTCCCCGTCGAACGCCCCGGCTACGCCTGGGACCGTGGGCATTGGCGCTGGGAGGGGCGTGGCTACGCCTGGGTGCCGGGGCACTGGCAGCCGGTGATGCGCAACGCACGTTGGAGGCCTGGCCATTGGGAAGCCCATGGCCCCAACTGGTATTGGCGCGAAGGGCATTGGTCCCGCTGAAACGAGAGCCCTGGCCCTGAGAATTCCCTGATTGAAAGACCTTGATCCAGATGTTGAGCTGCTGGCCCGCATCGGCAACAACGAACCTGCCGCTGTCAACGAAATGGTGACGCGCAAGCTTCCACGTTTGCTCGCGCTGGCCGGTCGGCTCCTGGGGGATGCGGACGAAGCCAAGGATGTGGCCCAGGAAAGCTTCCTGCGCATTTGGCGCCAGGCCGCCCACTGGCGCAGTGGCGAGGCGCGTTTCGATACCTGGCTGCACCGGGTCGCCCTCAACCTGTGCCACGACCGCCTGCGCCGGCGCAAGGAGCAGCCGTTGAGCGATGAGCAAGCGTTGGAACCGGTGGACAGCGCGCCGTCACCGGACGAACAGTTGGAAAGCCTGGACCGCAGCGCACGCATGGCCGCCGCATTGGCGGCCTTGCCCGAGCGCCAGCGCGAAGCCATTGTGCTGCAGTATTACCAGGAGCTGTCGAACATCGACGCCGCAGCGCTGATGAATATCAGCGTCGAGGCATTGGAGAGCCTGCTGTCGCGGGCCCGACGCCAGTTGCGCAGGCAACTGGCCGATACACCCGGGCTTGCCCGCCCAGGAAGGAGAACACCATGACACCTGAACGCTTTGCATACCTGGCCGATGCCTACGGGGCGGACCTGCAACGCTGGCCGGCCAACGAACGGCCGGCGGCCCAGGCGTTGCTCGACGGCGGCGATGGGCGCGCGCGCGAAGCCTTGCACCAGGCGCGCTGGCTCGACAGCCAGTTGGACAGCCATCAATGGGCAGGCGCTGACCCGGCATTGGCCAGGCAGATCTGCCAATCCGCGCCGCGCCGCGCATCCTGGTGGTCGCGTTACGCCCGTTGGCTGTCACCCGCCGGTCTTGTGGGCGTGGGTATCGCCGGCATCGTCACCGGTATGCTGGTGGCGTCCATGAGCGTGCCGCTGCCCTTGATGTCCTCCGATGTACTGCCCAGCGTCTTCGATCAAGGCGACGCGGAAGTCGTGTTCACCGTCAACGCCGAGGAAACCGAGCAATGACAGGCAAATCCCTCAAGCCGTGGTTGTTTGTGTCGGTCGTACTCAATGTGTTTTTGCTCGGCGGGGTCGGCGGTGGGCTCTACCACTGGATGGCCAGCGCCAAGCCGGTCGAAGTGGCGGTCAACCAGCACGGTCTGCGTCAGGCCATGGTCAAGTTGCCTGTGGAGCGGCGCAGGGAGCTGCGCCAACTGCTGCGCCACAATCGCGACGACAGCCAGCCGCTGATCATGGCCGGGCGTGAAGCGCGGTTGGGGGTGATCAAACAATTGGAAGCGCCGACCCTGGACCGCGATGTGCTGGTGGCCGAGTTGGCCAAGGCGCGGGAGGCGGACATGGCGCTCAGGGGGCTGGTGGACAGCACCCTCGCGCAATTTGCCAGTACCTTGCCAGTGGATGAGCGGCAGAAACTGGTGGAAGCCTTGTACCTGCGCGGGCAGGCGAAAGCTCAAATGAAGTCGGCAGGCGACAAGCCACGGTCGTGAGTCGCCAGCGGGAGATTAATGTTTCGGGCCACCGCGCCGAAACAGCGGCGGGACCGGGCGCATTCCGGCGCCTGGCTGCTCAGCCGCCCGTCTGCCTAGGGACGCTTCATGCAAAGGATGCTGTGCGCTGTATTGAGTGTGGCGATCATCACGTCGTCGCTGGGTGGTTGTGTGTCGGCGCCGGTCCGGCCGACAGTCATGGGGCCTGAGGTCTATGGCTACACCCTTTACCAGACCATGACCAGCCAGCAGTTCGATGCGTTGGTGCGCACCACTCACCTCTTTGACGACTCCCTTCGGCTGTACTTGAAAGCCGCACCGGATGGCGGTGTGCTGGGGCTCTATATCGATTCCGAGTGGTGGGTGGATACGGTGAGTAAAACCAGCAAGGGCTATCTCTCGGAGCCGCAATGCCAGCTCGCCCAACAGGCGGAAGAGGCCGAACTCAACGCCGTGCTGGCCGACTTCAATACTCGGCAACCAGGGGATTATCGGGCCGTCCATGCGCTAGATGCTTGCAAGCGATTTACCGTACCTGGGGCAGACGGCCAAGCGTATCGCTACACACTGTGGGCCACATTGCAGTCCGGGCCGTCGCAGTCAGGGCAGGCTTATCCGCGCAAAGTCGAATTCACCCATTCCATCGGCTGGACGCTGGCGGTTCTGGCTATCGCGATCCCCGTGGTGGTGGCGGTGGTGGTCTTGTCCAAAGGCCGGGGGTTTTCGGACTGCACGTACTTTCCCGGGGACGACAGGAGTAAAGAGGAGTGCGACAGGAAGATCGCGGAGCGACATAGAGTCGAGCGGGAAAAGGACCATGAGAAGGAGCTTCTTGAGCAGGGCTATCGCTAGGTTTGATCGGTTGCAGCCATAGCGACAGCCACTGCTGTATTCGCCGGCCCTGGGTCGAACGGCGGAACGCCGATGACCCGCTATGGCCGCAGATCCCTCATTGACGCGAACGACGTCGCCAGTTTCCTGTAGATCAGGCTGTCGTCGCTGTCGACGTCGCCGTCACCATCTGCGTCTATCGGATTTTTGATCGTGCGATAGTTTCTGAAACGGTCGGGGTTCGTTGCCGTCACCACATAGTCTGGTGCAGAGATGTCTGTGTTTCCGGGTTTGAAGTGCAAGATATCGATGTCCGTTTCCGAGCCAGGCTTGAACATGATCAACACGCGCTCAAATCGCTTTTGCTGACCCACCGAGCTCAGGGTAACCAGAGCCGTTACCAGTTTTGCGGCGAGTTCATAGTAGGAAACGTCATCCTTGTCACGGTCATCGTCCCCGTCGACGTCTTCCACCTCATCGAGATTGGGTGCTCTATACGTCCCGTTGTTGTCGAGTGAAGACAAGCGAACCGTGTGGTCGGGATGCTCAAGATCGTTGTTTTCATCGCTCAGGCGCGACATCGACACTTCAGTCGCCTTATCGTCGCCGTGCACGTGTTTGAATTCGAAAAGTTGTTTCATCGCAGGCTGTCCTTTCAATGAAAGTAGAACGGTCATCTACGACACTAAGCCGGTGGTATTGAGCGGTCTACTGTCAGACTTGACAGGTGTTTGTCTATCCAGTGGGGACGCATCGGCACGCTGCCAGGGGGCGGGTGGAGCGAGGGTTGCAGCTACAGGCGACGCAGAAAGGATTTGACGATGCGCTTGGTGACATCGGTGGCATTCAGTTCGTCCACGGCGCCATAGGGATGCCACTGGCAGTCGACGATCTCGTTGCAGGGCCGTGCCTCACGAACGTTGACCACCGACGCCTCAAAGACGTGGTGCACGGTGTCGCTGGCCTTCAGTTCTTGCAGGTACAGCAACCCATCCACATTCAACCCGGTTTCTTCTTCCAGCTCCCGTTCGGCCGCGCCGACCGGACGTTCGTCCCGTTCGACCTTGCCGCCCGGCAATGCCCATTTCGATCTGGCCTTGCGCACGAAGAGGATACGCCCCTCGTGTTCGCAAATGACCGTTGCCCTGATTTTCATCGTCTGTGTCCCCGCAGTGGGATGGCTGTCATAAAAGTGCAATGCAATTGTCATGCTAAGTGGCTGTGGCAGCCTGGGGTGGGTATGTGGATACTGCCGGATTGTTGAAAACGGACGAGTAATGCAGATGAACACCGTCTGTTGGGACGTGGTCGGTTGGGGCTGCGTCACTAAATTAGAGAGTGGACCTGCTTTCCATAAAGCGCCAGGGCCGACCCTGGTGGCCGTGATGGGGCGAGGCGAGGACACCGTGCGCGTTTATGCGGCAGCCAATGCGGCTCGAAGGCGAGACCCGCGAGGCGTTGAAGACCGATCGGATCATGGACAAGGGGCTACAACGTAACCCCCATCACCCAGGGTCGTCGCGATATACCTGTTTTTTTCCAAGGAGTAGAGGCATGAAATACTGGATGACGTTGTGGCTGGTCCTGGCCACGGGTGCAATGGCGGGCCCGCGTAACCAAGGGACGCCCGGGGAGTTTGATTTCTATGTGTTGTCGTTGTCGTGGTCGCCGTCCTTTTGCCTGACGCACCCGGACAACGAACAGTGTTCGGGCAAGGGCTATGGCTTCGTACTGCATGGCTTGTGGCCGCAGTATGCGCGGGGCGGGTGGCCAGCTTCGTGTGCGCCGCAGTCGGCATTGAGCCGTGAAGAGATGGACAAGGGCGCTGCACTGTTTCCGACCCGTGCGCTGCTCAAGCATGAGTGGGCCAAGCACGGTACCTGCAGCGGGCTTGAGCCGCTGGCGTACCTGGAGAAGACGGACGCGGCGTTGGGAGTGGTGGCCATCCCGCCGCAATTGCAGCCGCTCAATACGCCACCGACATTGCAGGCCCGTGAAATCGAGGCGCTGTTTCGCGAGAGCAACCCGCGCCTGGGCAATCATGGCCTGGCGGTGATCTGCAAAGGCAAGGTGTTGTCGGAAGTGCGCGTGTGCCTGAGCAAAGACCTGGCCTTCGCCGGTTGCCCACGCAGCGTGAAAAGCCAGTGCCGCGACGGCGATATCCGTATTCCTTCGCAGCGCTAGGCAGCCGGCCCGCGTTCGGGCGCGGTTTGTGGTGAAAGGGGTATTTTGTTCAATACCCCGGTTGCCACGCCGTTTTACTGTGGCACTGTCTTCAAAAGCCACAGCAAAAAGGAACCGCAATGAGCTTGATCCTCTCCATGGCCGCTTTCGCCCTGGCCACGTCCATCACGCCGGGCCCGGTCAATGTGGTCGCCCTGAGTTCAGGGGCGCGCTTCGGGTTTGTCGCCAGTCAGAAACACGTGTTCGGCGCCGCGGTCGGCTTCACCGTGCTGCTGGTACTGATCGGCCTGGGTTTGCACGAGGTGTTGGTGCGCTGGCCCTTGTTGACCCAGTTGATCCAGTGGGGCGGGGTCGCCTTTTTACTCTATATGGCCTGGAAACTGGCGGTGGATGATGGCCGGCTGGATGCGCAGGGCGCGGCGACGGCACCGTCGATGCTCTACGGCGCGATCATGCAATGGCTCAACCCCAAGGCGTGGCTGGCGTGCGTGGCGGGGATGGGCCTGTTCGTGGCGGACGGCGATGCGCGGCAGGTCTGGTTGTTTGCCGGCCTTTACCTGGTGATCTGCTACCTGTCGGTGGCGTGCTGGGCCTATGCCGGGACCTTTTTGCGCCGCTACCTGAGCAACCCCCAGGGTGTACGCCTGTTCAACCGCTCAATGGCCGCGTTGCTGGTGGCCAGTGTGGGTTATTTGCTGATGGCTTGAGTACCTCGCGGTATTGCCCCGGCGTGGCGGCGAAATGCTGCTTGAAGGCGCGCTGGAAATGCGCCTGGTCGGCGAAGCCGGCGGCGAGGGCGACATCGGCGATCAGCTCGCCCTGGCGCAATTGGGCGCGAGCGAACTGAATGCGTTGGTTGACCAGGAAGGCATGGGGTGTGAGCCCGTAATACTGTTTGAAGGCACGGATCAGGTACGACGGCGACAGTTCGGCCGCCAGGCAGATGTCTTCCAGCCTCAGGGCTTGGGTGCAATGTTCACGGATGTACTCGGCCGCCCGTTCCAGCTTGTGGTTGACCTCGCGCATCGGCATAGGCGAAGGGTTCAGCCGTTGCTGGACCTCGGTGAAGTAACTCACCAGCACGCTCTGCTTATGCAGGTGCTCGGCCCTTTCATCCACCACGGTCCGGTACAGCTCCAGCAGGCCTCGGTACAACACCGGGTCGCGGGTGTAGGGCGTGGTGAACGGCCGGTAACCCTGGTCAGTGCTGAAGCCCAACTGGTGCTGCAACTCGGTGAGCCAGGGCGTGTCGATGTACAGCATCTGATAGGACCACCGCTCGTTGTCGATGGGGTTGCAGGCATGCACATCGCCGGGGTTCATCAACACCACCGTGCCAGCGCTGATCTCGAATCGGTCCGCGCCATAGAGGTAATAGCTGCGCCCGCGGGTGACCGCACCGATGGAAAAATGCTCATGGGCGTGACGCGCGTAGGTCACCTTGCGCCCGTCGGCGATGGTCCGCGCTTCGATGAAAGCAAGGGACGGGTCACGCCAGAACAACGGAGCGGTAGCGGCGGTCATGGGTAAGTGCTTCCTGGCGCGAATCGAATGAACGGGGTAGCAGCCTCATACAAAAACCGCGAGTGTTCAAGCCTCAACCGGATTTCAGCGCCATGTTGCGCAGGAAGTCGGCCCAGGGGTCGTGCTCGCTCACGGCCTCTTCCAGCGTGATCGGCTGCCTGGCCTTTTCACGCAAGGCCAGGCCGTCTTCCAACAGATGGGACAGGAGGGCCTGAGCCAATGCGTGGGAGCGGGGCGAATCCAGGGTGCGTGGCACGCGTCGGCCCTGGGCGTCCAGCGGTGCAACCTCAATCGCCTCGGGCAAGTCTTTGCCGAATGCTCGGATCAGCACATCGGTGTTCGCCTCGAGCGATGCGAGGTCGGCCGGCCAGTCCCCATGTTCGTAGGCTGCCCAGTCGAAACGCATCCAGGGCTGGCGGGTGCCGGTATCGACGGCGTGCTTGAGCTGGCGGGCGTCGAGGTCGCGCCGTGGGCGTATCAACAATTGCCGGGGGAAGCACTCATAGAAATGTTGGTCGGAGAGGTAAGTGACCTGCAGTAGTACACCGAATCGACCTACGCTGGCAGGGGCTCGAGGCGATGGGCCTGGGCGGCTCAGGCTGAAAAACCGAATGTGCCCATATTCCAGGGCTTCTCGCCGCGGCAAGGTGAGTTGCGATAGCCAGTAGCAAATCGACTCGCGGTAAGCGGCCTTCAATTGGTTGAGCTTCTGGTCGAACGCTTGGGAAAACACGTTGTAGATGCGCCCCAGCAGATGAAAGCGCTTGGCCATTTCCTGGTATTTGACGGTGGCGTGCGAGGAATGCCATGTCGTCGAGGTGACATCCAGGCGGTCGGCCATGTGCAGGTCGGTGAACGAGTGCTGGGGCCCGGTGTAGATGCCCTCGAAGTGGCGGTCTTCGGAAAACGGCGAGTTGTCCGGCAGCCACATCAGGATCGGGGCATCCAGCCAGGGGTTATCCGGATAGACCCGGCGCAGGTCATCCCTTGCAGTCTCGCGCAATGACACGACGGGCTTGGCGAACGCTTCAAGGCTGCCGTTCAAGCGTGTGCGTTGCGCATTGAGGGCGTCGATGGCGGTGTTGACCGCTTGCAGGTTGTAGCGTGGACGTGGCGCCAGTACGCCATTGACCACCGCCCAGTCCAGGATCGGCACCGCCGCTTGAGGGCTGCCCAGGAAGGTTTTCCAGCGACCCTTGGGCGGCGAGAAGGCCAGGAACATGATCTGGGCGTAGCTCAGTTGGCGGGAGGACCCAGGGGTGATTTTCTCCATATGCATAACGTATTGGCAAAACAGCACCCAGGTATGCGAACTCAGGTAGGGAGTCTCGTCGGGAATGTCGCGCACCAGCAAGTGCGGGCTTTTTTCGCTGAGGATCAGGTGAGTGGCCAGGGCCGCGAGCGGTTCGCCCGCACCGCCCAGGGCAGTTTCGATGTGATTGCGCACCCAAGACACCGACTCGCCCCAGTAATAGTCGGCGTGCCAGTCGAGATAGTTGATCCCTGTGCGCTGGGCGTCGCATTGCGGGTCGAGGCTGAGGATCAGCGCGGCGAATATCAGCGCATTGCGGCTGCCGCTTTCCGAACTGTCGGCGGCATGGACGCCGTGCCAATGCAGGGCGTCCGCCAGTGTCTGGCCCAGTTGCTGGGCGGTGGGCGACGCGAGCAGGCGCATCATCAGGTAATCGGCCTCAGCGCGCACATCGGCGGCGGACTTGCCGTCCAGCAGGGGTTGGCAGAGGTATCCGAACAGCGTGCCGGTACGGTCTGCCATGAACTCGGTGCTGATCGCCAGGATTTGCTCGCGCTCAAATGGGGATAACGTCCAGGCCGAGGGCTGTGCGCCAACCGACGTGAGGGCTCTCCAGTAGGGGCCGGGCCCGGAAGGCAAGGGCAGGGGGATTTCCAGGCGTTGCAGGAGCGTGCGCGCGTCCTCCAATGTGCTGGGCAGGGGCAACTGATAGAGCTTGAGTGCCTGGGCGAGACCGACGATATCGTTGGTACGCAACTGGCCGCCGGTATTGGCCGCGACTTTCATGAGGGCGCGTTTCAGTTGCACCAGATGGTCATGTTCGGCGATCGCTTCCGACAGCGATTTCCAGATGCCATCCAGGCCGAATGCACCGATGTTGCCGGAGGCCGACAGCAATACATGGCTGTCTGGGTCGATCCGTTCGCGGGTACGCACCTTCAGAAAGTCCGGGTCGTCGGTCAACCGATGAAGAAGGCTATACGCCCCTTTCACCACGGCCAGGAGGGCGTCCGGGTCGGCCGTCATGACCCGCTCCAGCCCCTCGGGCCCGTGTAGATTGCCGTCGTCGATCACCTGCGACAGCACCCTGTGCAATGTATGGCGATCATTCAACTTGCCGACATAACGGCGAAAGCGCTGCAGCTCGCTGAATGAGCGCGTGGTGTTCAATATCACCGGCTGCGCAGGCACCGCTTTGTCGCGCAGACGTTGGATCAGTGCGCTGATAGCCTCGCGTCCCAATGGCCGTTCAAAGGCATAGGCCTGCAAAGCGTCCACAAGGCTGACGCTATGGGCGGGGTAAAGGTGTATTCCCAGTTGCTCGCCCAGCAATACCAGGCGGTCCCAACGGGTATCGGGCAAGGCTGGCACCAGGGTGCTTTCTGCTTGCCCATTGTCGTTGGCCAGCACACAGATCAGCTTGCGCTTGAAATCGAAGTGAGCGTTGGTGGGCGCTTGTACTGTCCCGCCGAGACCGTTTTCATCCAGGATTGCCTGCAGCAGCGCGGCGGCTTCTTTCAGGCTTCTGGCCAGCCTCGAGTCGGATGTCAGGTGCAGGCGTGTGCGATAGATGTCCAGTGCGAAGAAGTTCTGCTCGTCCCTGATCAACGGTTCGAGGGTATCGGCCAGTTGCCGGCAGTCGCGCACCTGCTGAGTCAATTCGGCGCGGATGATCGATTTACCACGGCCGTTATCGTCAAACATGGGGAAGCCTTGCAGGGCTTGCAACTCTTCGACGATGGTCATCGCCGCGAGGCGATTGGTCGGCATGGGATAACCATGGAAGGCCAGCGTGAGGTCCAGCGCCAGGGTGATTGTTTCAGTGCCCGACTTAGGCCCCAGGTACGGCATGCCCAGCGCCGTGGGGTCGACCAGCCGGCTGATGTAGATGATGGGATTGGCCAGTGCCCACCAACCGGATTCATCCGCCAGGCTGAACACCTTGGGCTGGCCGTGCGCGGTCACGTGGAGCCGGCTGTCGAGCACCCGCAGCGTATTGAAATCAAAGCCCTGCGGTTCGGCCCAGGCCAGGAAGGTTTTGCCGTTGATGGCCTTGCTGAATGCCCCGCTCCAACGGCCCAGCATGGACTGCTCGGCAATCGGTACCGGCTGCGAAGGGGGCGGCAGTTGCGCGCCGGGCGGCGTATTGAGCAGGTTGATCAACTGCTCGATCAGGGCTTTATCGCCCTCGGCGTGCAATGCCTGGGTATCACTCAAATAGGCGTAGACAGGGTCGGCAGTTGTCGCCAGCACGCTGTCGCTGGGCAGGGGCTCCCACGTCTCGGCGAGGGCATATAAATCATCCATGAAGGCAGCTCCGGGTTGAGGAAACCCGGATGATCGCTTTGGCGACGCGGCTTCAGTAGCAGGCGTTTCCGGCAATGCCGTGGCTTGTATCAGCCACGGCGGCGCGCCTAGAGGACGCTGTCCGTCGGCATCAGGAACGCGGCCTCCAGCAACTGGCGGGTATACGCATGCTGCGGGTCGGCGAAAATCGCCGGCGCATCGCCCTGTTCCACCACCTGCCCATGCTTGACCACCATCAACTGGTGACTCAGCGCCTTCACCACCGCCAGGTCATGGCTGATGAACAGGTAGGTCAGGTTGTACTTGGCCTGCAGGGTGCGTAGCAGTTCCACGACCTGGCGTTGTACCGTGCGGTCCAGCGCCGAGGTGGGTTCGTCCAGCAGAATCAGGCGTGGCTTGAGCACCAGGGCACGGGCGATGGCGATGCGCTGGCGCTGGCCACCGGAGAACTCGTGGGGGTAGCGGTGGCGCGATTGCGGGTCGAGGCCGACTTCCTTGAGCGCGGCGATAATCGCCGCTTCCTGCTCGGCCGGCGTGCCCATCTTGTGGATGCGCAGGCCTTCGCCGACGATCTCGCTGACACACATGCGCGGGCTCAGGCTGCCGAACGGGTCCTGGAAGACCACCTGCATTTCCCGGCGCAGCGGGCGCACCTGCTGCTGGGTCAGCTTGTCCAGTTGTTGGCCTTCGAAGCGAATCCCGCCTTTGCTGGCGATCAAACGCAGGATTGCCAGGCCCAGGGTGGATTTGCCCGAGCCGCTTTCGCCGACGATCCCCAAGGTTTGGCCTTGCGGCAGGCTGAAGTTGATGCCATCCACCGCTTTGACGTAATCGACGGTGTTGCGCAAAAAGCCTTTCTTGATCGGGAACCACACCTTGAGGTCGTCGACCTCCAGCAGCGGTGGGCCGACTTCGTTGGTGGCCGGCCCGCCGCTGGGTTCGGCGGCCAGCAGTTCCTGGGTGTACGGGTGCTGGGGCGACTGGAACAGCGTTTCGCACTCGGCCTGCTCGACGATGCAGCCCTGTTGCATCACACAGACCCGGTGGGCGATGCGCCGTACCAGGTTCAAGTCATGGCTGATCAGCAGCAAGGCCATGCCCAGCCGCGCCTGCAACTCCTTGAGCAATTCGAGGATCTTCAACTGCACGGTGACGTCGAGGGCCGTGGTCGGCTCGTCGGCGATCAGCAGCTCCGGCTCGTTGGCCAGGGCCATGGCGATCATCACCCGCTGGCGCTGGCCGCCGGACAGCTCGTGGGGCAGGGCCTTGAGGCGCTTGCGCGGTTCGGGGATGCCCACCAGTTCGAGCAATTCCAGGGTGCGTTGGGTGGCGACTTTGCCGGTCAGGCCTTTGTGCAGGCCGAGCACTTCGTTGATCTGCTTCTCGATGGAGTGCAGCGGGTTCAACGAGGTCATTGGTTCCTGGAAGATCATCGCAATGCGGTTGCCGCGAATGTGGCGGATGGTTTTTTCTTTCAGGGTCAGCAGGTCTTGCCCGGAATACACGATGGTGCCGGCAGGGTGCCGCGCCAAGGGGTAGGGCAGCAGGCGCAGGATCGAGTGGGCGGTCACCGATTTGCCGGAGCCGCTTTCGCCGACCAGGGCCAGGGTTTCGCCGCGCTTGATATCGAAGCTGACGTTGTTCACCACGCGATGATGATGCTCGCCGGTGACGAACTCGACGCAGAGGTCGCGGACTTCGATCAGATTGTCCTGATTCATCTCATTTCCTCGGGTCGAAGGCATCGCGAGCGGACTCGCCGATAAACACCAGCAGGCTCAACATGATCGCCAGCACCGCAAACGCGCTCATGCCCAGCCACGGCGCCTGCAGGTTGGATTTGCCCTGGGCTACCAGTTCACCCAGGGACGGCGAGCCGGCCGGCAGGCCGAAGCCGAGGAAGTCCAGGGCCGTCAGGGTGCCGATGGCGCCGGTCAGAATGAACGGCATGAAGGTCATGGTCGACACCATGGCGTTGGGCAGGATGTGGCGAAACATGATCGCGCCGTTCTGCATGCCCAATGCCCGGGCCGCGCGCACATACTCCAGGTTGCGCCCGCGCAGGAACTCGGCGCGCACCACATCCACCAGGCTCATCCACGAAAACAACAGCATGATCCCCAGCAGCCACCAGAAGTTGGGCTGCACGAAACTGGCGAGGATGATCAACAGGTACAGGACCGGCAACCCCGACCAGATCTCCAGGAAGCGCTGCCCGGCGAGGTCGACCCAGCCGCCGTAGAAACCCTGCAACGCACCGGCGATCACGCCAATGATCGAGCTGAGCACGGTCAGGGTCAGGGCAAACAGCACCGACACGCGAAAACCGTAGATCACCCGGGCCAATACATCGCGGCCCTGGTCATCGGTGCCCAACAGGTTGGCCGAAGACGGCGGCGCGGGGGCCGGTACCCGCAGGTCGTAGTTGATGCTCTGGTAACTGAACGGGATCGGCGCCCACAACGTCCAGGCGTCCTTGGCCTTGAGCAGTTCCTGGATATACGGGCTCTTGTAGTTGGCTTCCAGGGGGAATTCGCCGCCAAAGGTAGTCTCCGGATAGCGTTTGAGCGCCGGGAAATACCAGTCGCCGTCGTAATGCACCGCCAGCGGTTTGTCGTTGGCGATCAACTCGGCACCCAGGCTCAGGCCGAACAGGATCAGGAACAGCCACAGCGACCACCAGCCACGCTTGTTGGCCTTGAACCGCTCGAACCGGCGGCGATTGAGGGGGGACAGGTTCATCTCAATGCTCCCGGCTGGCGAAGTCGATGCGCGGATCGACCAGGGTGTAGGTGAGGTCGCCGATCAGTTTCACGATCAGCCCCAGCAGGGTGAAGATAAACAGCGTGCCGAACACCACCGGGTAGTCACGGTTGATCGCCGCTTCAAAGCTCATCAGGCCCAGGCCGTCGAGGGAGAAGATCACCTCTACCAGCAAGGAGCCGGTGAAGAAAATCCCGATGAATGCCGAGGGGAAACCGGCGATCACCAGCAGCATGGCGTTGCGGAACACATGGCCGTAGAGCACGCGGTGGTTGGTCAGGCCCTTGGCCTTGGCGGTGACCACGTACTGTTTGTTGATCTCGTCGAGAAAGCTGTTCTTGGTCAGCAGGGTCATGGTTGCAAAGTTACCGATCACCAGGGCGGTGATGGGCAGCGCCAGGTGCCAGAAGTAGTCGGTGATCTTGCCGCCCCAGCTCAACTCGTCGAAGTTGTTGGAGGTGAGCCCGCGCAAGGGGAACCAGTCGAAATAACTGCCGCCGGCAAACAGCACGATCAGCAGAATCGCAAACAGAAACGCCGGGATCGCATAGCCGACGATGATTAACGAACTGGTCCACACGTCGAAATGGCTGCCATGCCGGGTGGCCTTGGCGATCCCCAGCGGGATCGACACCAGGTACATGATCAGCGTGCTCCACAGCCCGAGGGAAATGGACACCGGCATTTTTTCCTTGATCAGGTCGATGACCTTGGCATCGCGGAAGAAGCTGTCGCCAAAATCCAGCGTGGCGTAGTTCTTCACCATGATCCACAGGCGTTCCGGCGCCGACTTGTCGAAGCCGTACATCTTTTCGATTTCCTTGATCAGCGCCGGGTCCAGGCCCTGGGCGCCACGGTAGCTGCTGGAACCGGCCACCGAGACTTCGGCCCCGCCGCCGGCGATGCGGCTGGTAGCGCCTTCAAAACCTTCGAGCTTGGCGATCATCTGCTCGACCGGGCCACCGGGGGCGGCCTGGATGATGACGAAGTTGATCAGCAGGATCCCGAACAGCGTGGGGATGATCAGTAACAGACGGCGAACAATATAGGCCAGCATTCAATCGCCTCCGCTCGCCGGATCGGCGGTCTCGGTTGGGTCCAGGGTGACCGCCGGCTTGGCGTCGGGCTTGGCCCACCAGGTGGCGGTGCCGACGTCGTAGCGCGGTGGGACTTTCGGGTGGCCGAGATGGTCCCAGTAGGCCACGCGGTAGGTCTTGATGTGCCAGTTGGGGATCACGTAATAGCCGAACTGCAGCACACGGTCGAGGGCCTTGGCATGGGCCACCAGGCTTTTACGCGAGTCGGCGTCGATCAGTTCTTCCACCAGTTGGTCGATGGCCGGGTCCTTGAGCCCCATGTAGTTGCGGCTGCCGGGTTTGTCGGCGCTGGTGGACTTCCAGAACTCACGTTGCTCGTTACCCGGCGAAGTGGATTGCGGGAAGCTGCCCACCACCATGTCGAAATCCCGCGAGCGCACACGGTTGATGTACTGCGAAACGTCGACCCGGCGAATCACCAGGTCGATGCCCAGGTCGGCCAGGTTGCGCTTGAAGGGCAGCAGCACGCGTTCGAATTCAGTCTGGGCCAGCAGGAACTCGATGGTCACCGGTTTGCCGGTGGTGTCGACCATCTTGTCATCGACGATCCGCCAGCCGGCCTCCTGCAGCAGTTGGTAGGCCTCGCGCTGCTGGCTGCGGATCATGCCGCTGCCATCGGTTTTCGCCGGCTCGAACGCCTGGGTGAAGACTTCGGCCGGGATCTTGTCGCGCAGCGGCTCGAGGATCTCCAACTCGGCGGGGCTGGGCAGGCCGGTGGCGGCCATTTCCGAGTTTTCAAAGAAACTGCGGCTGCGGGTATATGCGCCGTTGAACAGCTGCTTGTTGCTCCATTCGAAATCCAGCAACAGGCTGATGGCCTTGCGCACCCGCACATCCTGGAACATCGGCTTGCGCGTGTTGAACACGAAACCCTGCATGCCGGTGGGGTTGCCGTTGGGGATTTCTTCCTTGATCAAGCGGCCTTGGGTCACCGCCGGAATGTTGTAGGCGTTGGCCCAGTTTTTCGCGCTGATCTCCAGCCAGTAATCGAACTGCCCGGCCTTCAGTGCTTCCAGGGCCACGGTGTTGTCGCGGTAATAGTCGGTGATGCGGTAATCGAAATTGTAGAAACCCTTGGCCACGGGCAGGTCCTTGGCCCAGTAGTCCTTGACCCGCTCGTAGCGGATCATGCGCCCGGCCTTGACCTCGGCGACCTTGTACGGCCCGCTGCCCAACGGCACTTCCAGGTTGCCCCTGGCAAAGTCCCGCGTGGCCCACCAGTGCTTGGGCAGCACCGGCAATTGCCCGAGGATCAGTGGCAGTTCGCGGTTATTGGTGCGCTTGAATTTGAACAGCACCCGCAGCGGGTCTTCGGCCACCACTTCGTCGACGTCGGCGTAGTAGGTGCGGTAGATCGGCGAGCCTTCCTTGAGCAAGGTCTGGAAAGTGAACACCACGTCTTCGGCGCGGATCGGATGGCCGTCATGGAAGCGCGCTTCGGGGCGCAAGTAGAAGCGCACCCAGCTGTTGTCCGGGGCCTTTTCGATCTGGCCGGCGACCAGGCCGTATTCGGTGATCGGTTCATCCAGGCTTTGCATGGCCAGGGTGTCGTAGATCAGGTTGATATTGTCGGCCGGCACGCCCTTGCTGATAAACGGGTTGAGGCTGTCGAAGCCGCCCATGCTCGATTCGCGAAAGGTGCCGCCTTTGGGGGCGTTCGGGTTGACGTAGTCGAAGTGCTTGAAGCCTGTGGGGTATTTCGGTGGTTCGTTGTAGAGCGTCAGCGCATGTTGCGGGGCGGCGTGGGCCGCAGTGCACAGCAACAGGCTGCCAAGCAGTGCGTTGCGCAGAGACATCATTGGGCTTTCTCCGAAGCTTTCAGCCACCATGCGCTCAGGCCCAGGCTGTAGGGCGGCGTGGTGACGAAGGCGAACCGGTTACGGTACGCCAGGCGATGATAGTTGAGGTACCAGTTGGGAATGCTGTAGTGCTGCCACAGCAGCACCCGGTCCAGGGCGCGGCCGGCGGCCAGTTGTTCTTCGCGGGTCTGCGCCGCCAGCAGATGTTCCAGCAGGTGATCGACGATGGGGTTGGCGATGCCGGCGTAGTTTTTGCTGCCCTTGATCGCGGCCTGGCTGGAGTGGAAGTACTGCCACTGTTCGAGGCCGGGGCTTAGGGTCTGGTTGAGGGTCATGAGGATCATGTCGAAGTCGAACTGATCCAGGCGCTGCTTGTATTGCGCGCGGTCGACGGTACGCAGGCGTGCGTCGATGCCGATGCTGATCAGGTTCTCGACATAGGGCTGCAGGATGCGCTCCAGGTTCGGATTGACCAGCAGGATCTCGAAGCGCAGCGGTTGCCCGTCCTTGTTGAGCAGGCGTTGACCGGAGAGCTTCCAGCCGGCTTCGCCGAGCAGCGCCAGGGCATGGCGCAGGGTCTCGCGGGGGATGCCGCGGCCGTCGGTCTGGGGCAGGCTGAAGGCTTGTGTGAACAGGTTGGCGGGCAACTGGTCGCGGTAGGGCGAGAGCATCAGCCATTCGTGGCCCACCGGCAGGCCGGTCGCGGAGAATTCGCTGTTGGGGTAGTAGCTCAAGGTGCGCTTGTAGGCACTGCTGAACAGGGTACGGTTGGTCCACTCGAAGTCGAACATCAGCCCCAGGGCCTCGCGCACCTTGGTCTGGCTGAAGGTCGGCCGCCGGGTGTTCATGAACAGGCCCTGACTCTGGGTCGGGATCTGGTGGGCGATCTGCGCCTTGATCACGTCGCCACGGTTGACCGCCGGGAAGTTGTAGCCATTGGCCCAGTTCTTGGCCTGGTGCTCGATATAGATATCGAACTCGCCGGCCTTGAAGGCTTCGAAGGCCACGTCGCTGTCGCGGTAAAACTCCACTTCGACGTTGTCGTAGTTATAGAAACCCTGGTTGACCGGCAGGTCCTTGCCCCAGTAATCCTTGACCCGTTCGAACACCAACTGGCGGCCGGGGACGACCTTGCTAATCCGGTAGGGGCCACTGCCCAGCGGCGGCTCGAAGGTGGTGGCCTTGAAGTCGCGGTTTTTCCAGTAATGCTGGGGCAGCACCGGCAACTCGCCCAGGCGCAGAATGAGCAGCGGGTTGCCGGCGCGCTTGAACACAAAGCGGATGCGATGACGGTTGAGGATATCCACCCGCGCCACTTCCTGCAGGTTGGTGCGGTATTGCGGGTGGCCTTCGGTCAGCAGGGTGCGATAGGAAAACGCCACGTCATACGCAGTGATCGGCTTGCCATCGTGGAAGCGTGCTTCGGGGCGCAGGTTGAACACCACCCAGCTGCGATCCTCGCTGTATTCCACCGACTGGGCAATCAGGCCATAGCTTGAGGTGGGTTCGTCGCCGGACGGCGCATACAGGCCGGTGCCCACCATCAAGGGCTCGTTCAGCTCATTGACGCCGTATTGCAGGAAGTTGGGGGTGGAGACCGGGCTGGAGCCCTTGAAGGTATAAGGGTTGAGCGTATCGAACGTGCCAAATGCCATGACCCGCATCGTCCCGCCTTTCGGCGCGGCAGGGTTTACCCAATCGAAGTGGGTGAATTTGGCCGGGTACTTGAGCGTGCCGAACTGCGCATAACCGTGGCTCTCGGTAATCGTCGCGTTCGCACCAAAGCTCAAGGCCAGACTTATTAGTAGAAGGAGGGGACGCTTCAAGTCAGAGATCCGATCCAGGCGGCTTGGGCTTTATGATCGGTACAGTAACAGCTTGTTCCACTTGGAAAAAGCCAGTTGGGATGATGGTGATCCCATGGGGGAGGGGGCTTGCTCTCGATGGCTGTGTGTCAGCAAGTTTATGTACCGACTGATGCATAGCCATCGGGAGCAAGCCCCCTCTCACAATTGGCGCTCCGGTGTTATTGAGGTATCAGCGCGGCCCGGAAACCACTAGCAGTTGACCCGGCTTCAAGGCCTGGCCGGTGCGCGGGTTCCAGCGCTTGAGATGTTGCATCTCCACATTGAAGCGCTTGGCAACCATATACAGCGAGTCACCTTTCTGGACCTTATAGTGCACCGGCTTCTTGCTGCTGGCCTGGGCCACGGCGCGGCGGGTGTCCTGCATCACCAGGGTCTGGCCCACCTTGAGTGCCTGGCCGTTGAGCTTGTTCCAGCGTTGCAGGTCATGCACATCGACCTTGTTGGCCTTGGCGATCATTGTCAGGTTGTCGCCGTTGCGCACCTTGTAACTGCGGGTGCGCCCGGCGACCCTTGTGGTCTCGACTTCGTCGAACACCGGCTTTTTCGGGCGCAGTGCCAGCAGTTCTTCAGGCTTCATCGCCGAAAGGCTGCTGGTGAGCAGTTGCGCCTTGGAACTCGGGACCAGCAGGTGTTGCGGGCCGTCCAGGGTGGTGCGTTGCTTGAGCGCCGGGTTGAGCTGGAACAGTTCGTCTTCGTCGATTTCGGCCAGCGCGGCAACCCGTGACAGGTCCATGCTTTGCTTGACTTCAACCACCTCGAAGTACGGTGCGTTGGCAATCGGGTTCAGGTTGACGCCGTAGGCCTCGGGGGCCAGCACCACCTGGGACAGCGCCAGGAACTTGGGTACATAGTCCTTGGTTTCCTGGGGCAGCGGCAGGTTCCAGTAGTCGGTGGGCAGGCCGAGCTTCTCGTTGCGCTCGATGGCCCGGCTGACCGTGCCTTCGCCGGCGTTGTAGGCGGCGAGGGCCAGCAACCAGTCGCCGTTGAACATATCGTGCAGACGGGTCAGATAGTCCAGGGCGGCGGTGGTGGAGGCGGTGATATCGCGGCGGCCGTCGTAGGCGCGGGTCTGGCGCAGGTTGAAGTAGCGCCCGGTGGAAGGAATGAACTGCCACAAGCCGACCGCGTCGCTGCGCGAATAGGCCATCGGGTTGTAGGCACTTTCAATCACTGGCAGCAGCGCCAGCTCCAGGGGCATGTTGCGTTCTTCAAGGCGTTCGACGATGTAATGGATGTAGAGACTGCCACGTTCACCGGCACTCTCCAGAAAGGACGGGTTGCTGGCGAACCATAGGCGCTGTTGCTCGATACGCGGGTTGACGCCCAGGCCGTCCTGCAATTGGAAGCCCCGTCGCATGCGTTCCCAGACATCCTGGGGCGCTTCCGGGCTTGGCTTCCCTGAGAGCCAGATAGGTTTCTGCTTGATCTTGGCGGCAAGATTGGGTTTTGGCTGCACGGTGGATTGTGCAGCGAAATTTGTCGATTGGCAGCCCGCCAGAGTCGCGGACACAGCCACCGCCACCGCTTGAGCCAGGCGGGTCAATGCGTCTGAATGGTTGGATTTACGAGTAGGTGACGACATTGGCTGGAAGTAAGTTCCGGGCAAAAATGTCGGGCGATTCTAGAAAGCGCCGTGGTTCCGGTCAACCATTCAGAAATTGCGTATCAGATTGCGTCCCTTTAGAACTTATCTTTCCAAGCCCTCAAGCTAGCAAACACTTCGGCCCCAGAGCGGTTGTCGCGACCGTTCCGTTCGTCCGCTTTTTGTTTAACGGATGTTTCAGCGGTGCGCAAAAAGGGATTGGTGCGTTTTTCCAGGGCCAGATTGGATGGCTGCGTCATCTCGCCGCGGGCGCGCAGCTGGCGGACGTTTTCCACCCGTTCGGCGATATCGGTGTTGTGCGGTTCCACCGCCTGGGCAAACGCGAGGTTGCTTTGGGTGTATTCGTGGGTGCAGTACACCAGGGTGTCGGCAGGCAGCGCAGCCAGGCGTTCGAGCGAGGCGTGCATCTGTTGCGGGGTGCCTTCGAACAGGCGACCGCAACCGGCGGCGAACAGGGTGTCGCCACATAGCAACACACCGGGGTGATAGAACGCGATGTGCCCCAGGGTAT
Organism: Pseudomonas extremaustralis; assembly: GCF_900102035.1. Lineage (NCBI taxonomy): Bacteria > Pseudomonadati > Pseudomonadota > Gammaproteobacteria > Pseudomonadales > Pseudomonadaceae > Pseudomonas > Pseudomonas extremaustralis. Next base: position 2,019,010 of record NZ_LT629689.1, on the reverse strand, counting down.
GACCCGGCACGGCATACACGTCGAAATCCCAGCCCAGTACGTGGATACGATCGTTATCCTGCAGGGCGACGTCCCGCGCCGGGATATTTTCGTTGGCCGGCCCGTAGACCTTGGCCCCCGTTAGACTTTTGAGTCGCTCGACACCGCCCACGTGATCATGGTGGTGATGGGTGACCATAATGTCGCTGAGGGTCCATTCCGGATTCCGCTCGAGCCACGCCAGTACGGGCGCGGCATCGCCGGGGTCGACCACAGCGCAGCGGCGGGTCTGGGGTTCACGCAACAACCAGATGTAGTTATCCGTGAAGGCGGGCAGGGCACTGATCTGTATCATTCTTCGATTCGCCAAGCTGAACACATTGGTGCATCTTAGAACGTCTAGGCGAGTTGGAGAATGCAATGACTGATAAAGCGTTCGCCCAGGCCGATCCTGAATGGCTGGCCCTGATCAGCGCAGCCCGCGAGTGGCTGTCCGGGCCGATCGGGCAATTTTTGCTGGACGAGGAACGACGCATGCTCGAAGACGAGCTGGGCCGGTTCTTCGGTGGCTACCTGGTGCATTACGGCCCGTCGGCCCAGACGCCACCCGCCGCGCCCCAGGTGCAGCGCAACGTGCGGCTGGGTGCGCCGTTGCCGGGGGTGGAGATCGTGTGCGAGGAACAGGCGTGGCCGTTGAGCGAGCACGCCGCCGATGTGGTGGTGTTGCAGCATGGCCTGGATTTCTGCCTGTCGCCTCATGGCTTGTTGCGCGAAGCGGCGAGCAGTGTGCGCCCCGGTGGTCATCTGCTGATTATCGGCATCAACCCCTGGAGCAGTTGGGGCTTGCGCCATGTGTTCGCCCATGACGGCTTGCGCCAGGCGCGCTGCATCTCGCCGTCGCGGGTAGGCGACTGGTTGAACCTGCTGGGCTTCGCGCTGGAGAAACGTCGCTTCGGGTGCTATCGTCCGCCGCTTGCGTCGACCAAGTGGCAGGGCCGCCTGGCCGGCTGGGAACGCCGCGCGGGTGCCTGGCAGTTGTCCGGCGGCGGCTTCTATTTACTGGTGGCGCGCAAGATCGTGGTCGGGCTGCGGCCGGTACGCCAGGTGCTGCGCCAACCCATGGGCAAGCTGGTGCCGATGCCGATGGCCAAGGTCAATCGCAAGCAAAGCGAGACGTAGACTCCCCTTTTGATTTCAGGCCAGGTCTCTTGGCCTCGGGATACTGTCGGTCAATTACCGGCAGCCCGTTTTGATGGATGTAACCGATGACCGATAGCGTAGAACTCTTCACCGATGGCGCCTGCAAGGGCAATCCGGGCCCAGGCGGCTGGGGCGCGTTGCTGGTGTGCAAGGGCGTGGAGAAGGAGTTGTGGGGCGGCGAAGCCAATACCACCAACAACCGCATGGAGCTGATGGGCGCTATTCGCGGCCTGGAAGAGCTCAAGCGCCGTTGCAACGTGCTGCTGGTCACCGACTCGCAATACGTGATGAAAGGCATCAATGAGTGGATGGTCAACTGGAAGAAACGTGGCTGGAAGACTGCGGCCAAGGAACCGGTGAAAAATGCCGACCTGTGGCAATTGCTCGACGAGCAATGCAATCGCCACGACATCACTTGGAAATGGGTGCGCGGGCACATCGGCCACCCAGGTAACGAGCGCGCCGACCAACTGGCCAACCGTGGCGTGGACGAAGTGCGTGGCTACAAGCAGAGCTGATCCCGACTGACGTGTTAATATCGCGCCCCTGGAAATACACCACACCGTTGAGAGCTGAACCCTGATGGCCATCCGATCTGTTGTACTCGATACCGAAACCACCGGCATGCCGGTGACCGACGGCCACCGGATCATTGAAATCGGCTGTGTCGAACTCATGGGTCGGCGCCTCACCGGTCGTCACTTCCACGTCTACCTGCAACCGGACCGCGACAGTGACGAAGGCGCCATCGGCGTCCACGGTATCACCGACGAATTCCTCAAGGGCAAGCCGCGCTTCGCCGAAGTGGCCGACGAGTTCTTCGAGTTCATCAACGGCGCCCAGTTGATCATCCATAACGCGGCGTTCGACATCGGCTTCATCAACAACGAATTCGCCCTGATGGGGCAGACCGATCGCGCGGACATTTCCCAGCACTGCACGATCCTCGACACCTTGATGATGGCCAGGGAACGTCACCCCGGCCAGCGCAACAGCCTTGATGCATTGTGCAAGCGTTATGGGGTCGACAACTCCGGTCGTGAACTCCACGGCGCCTTGCTCGACTCCGAGATTCTCGCCGACGTTTACCTGACCATGACCGGCGGGCAGACCAGCCTGTCCCTGGCCGGTAACGCTTCCGACGGTGCCGGTTCGGCAGAAGGTTCGGGCAACCGCCCTTCGGAGATCCGTCGCCTACCGGCGGATCGCAAGCCGACCCCCATCATCCGCGCCAGCGAGCAGGACCTGGCCGAACATGCAGCGCGACTGGAAGCGATTGCCAAGTCCGCCGGTGCGCCGGCGTTGTGGACCCAACTGACCCAGCAATAGCCCAGGCTGAATGCGCTCAAAATCTTCATTCGCCACAACCGCTCACAGCTTCTACCCTGAGTGCATAGCCCTCAGGACGCCGAGCCCTCATGTACAAAGACCTGAAGTTCCCCATCCTGATCGTGCACCGCGACATCAAGGCCGACACCGTCGCCGGTGACCGGGTCCGAGGCATCGCCCAGGAACTGGAACAAGATGGCTTCAGTATCTTCTGTGCAGTGGACTATGCCGAAGGCCGGCTGGTGGCCTCCACCCATCATGGCCTGGCATGCATGCTGATCGCCGCAGAAGGCGCCGGCGAAAATACCCACTTGCTGCAAAACATGGTCGAACTGATCCGCCTGGCGCGGGTGAGGGCGCCGAACCTGCCGATCTTTGCTCTGGGCGAGCAAGTCACCCTGGAAAACGCGCCGGCCGATGCCATGAGCGAACTCAACCAGTTGCGCGGCATCCTTTACTTGTTCGAAGACACTGTGGCGTTTCTCGCCCGCCAAGTGGCCCGGGCGGCCCGCACTTACCTGGACGGCCTGTTGCCGCCGTTCTTCAAAGCCCTGGTGCAGCACACTGCCGACTCCAATTATTCCTGGCACACCCCCGGCCACGGCGGCGGCGTGGCCTACCGTAAAAGCCCGGTGGGGCAGGCGTTTCATCAGTTCTTCGGGGAAAACACCCTGCGCTCTGACCTGTCGGTCTCGGTACCTGAACTGGGTTCGCTGCTGGACCACACCGGCCCCTTGGCCGAAGCCGAAGCCCGTGCCGCGCGTAACTTTGGCGCCGACCATACCTTCTTTGTGATCAATGGCACGTCCACCGCCAACAAGATCGTCTGGCACTCGATGGTGGGGCGCGATGACCTGGTGCTAGTGGACCGCAACTGCCACAAGTCGGTGCTGCACTCGATCATCATGACTGGCGCCATCCCCCTATACCTGTGCCCGGAGCGCAACGAACTGGGGATCATCGGCCCGATTCCCCTGAGCGAGTTCAGCCCCGAGTCGATCCGCGCCAAGATCGACGCCAGCCCGCTGACCCGTGGCCGGCCGCCAAAAGTGAAGCTGGCAGTGGTCACCAACTCAACCTATGACGGCCTGTGCTACAACGCCGAACTCATCAAGCAGCAACTGGGCAACAGTGTCGAGGTGCTGCACTTTGACGAAGCCTGGTACGCCTATGCGGCGTTCCACGAGTTCTTCGCCGGGCGATACGGCATGGGCACCTCGCGAACCCCGGACAGCCCGCTGGTGTTCACCACCCATTCCACCCACAAGCTGCTGGCGGCCTTCAGCCAGGCCTCGATGATTCATGTGCAGGACGGTGGCGCCCGCCAACTGGACCGTGACCGCTTCAACGAAGCGTTCATGATGCATATCTCCACCTCGCCGCAATACAGCATCATCGCTTCGCTGGACGTGGCTTCGGCGATGATGGAAGGCCCGGCCGGGCGCTCGCTGCTGCAGGAAATGTTCGATGAGGCCTTGAGCTTTCGTCGTGCCTTGGCCAACCTGCGCCAGCACATTGCCGCCGAAGACTGGTGGTTCTCCATCTGGCAACCGCCTTCGGTGGCTGGCATCGACCGGGTCGCCACGGCTGACTGGCTGCTGCAACCGCAGGATGACTGGCACGGTTTTGGTGACGTAGCCGACGACTATGTGCTGTTGGACCCGATCAAAGTGACGTTGGTCATGCCTGGCCTCAATGCCGGCGGCGCCTTGAGCGAGCGTGGGATTCCCGCAGCAGTGGTGAGTAAATTCCTTTGGGAACGTGGGCTGGTGGTGGAGAAGACCGGGCTGTACTCCTTCCTCGTCCTGTTTTCCATGGGAATCACCAAAGGCAAATGGAGTACCTTGCTCACCGAGTTACTGGAGTTCAAGCGCAGCTACGACGCCAATATCAGCCTGGCCAGTTGCCTGCCATCGGTATTCGCCCAAGGTCCGCAGCGCTACCAGGGCCTGGGTTTACGCGACCTGTGCGATCAATTGCATAGCTGTTACCGTAGCAACGCCACCGCCAAACACCTCAAGCGGATGTACACGGTTTTGCCGCACATCGCGATGAAGCCTGCCGACGCCTACGATCAGTTGGTCAGGGGTGAAGTGGAGGCCGTTTCCATCGACGCCTTGCCAGGGCGCATCGCAGCCGTGATGCTGGTGCCTTATCCGCCCGGTATTCCGCTGATCATGCCGGGCGAGCGCTTTACCGAATCGACGCGATCGATCATCGATTACCTGGCATTTGCCCGGACCTTCGATAGCAGTTTCCCCGGATTTGTCGCGGATGTTCATGGATTGCAACACGAAGACGACGGCAGTGGTCGTTGTTACACCGTCGACTGCATCAAGGAATAAGGATGTTTATGCAGCAAGCTGTGATGAACCCGAAGTATCCAGGGCTCAGTGTGCGAGTCGCCGACGAAGGCTTCGATGCCTACGTGTGGGGCAATGATTTCAGTTTTGAGGTCGGCGCCTATGGTGTGCCGGAAATGGGCAAGCGCGTCGACCAATGGCCGCTGGAACGCATCCTGCCGTACCGCAAATGCTATGGCATCGACCCTGAAGAGTTCGCCAGTTTTCGCGATGCAGCGGACAGCGCGATTTTCATGGCCTACCTGGACGATCGTCCGGTCGGGCATATCGTGGTCAGTACCAACTGGAACGGTTTTGCCCACGTCGACGAGCTGGCGGTGGCATTGCCCGCCCGCCGACACGGGGTGGCCAAGGCCTTGCTGGATGTGGCGCAGTTCTGGAGTCGCAAGAAAAACCTGCCGGGCATGATGCTGGAAACCCAGAACAACAACCTGGGGGCGTGCCGTCTGTATGAGCGTTGCGGCTATGTGATGGGCGGAATCGATCACCTGCGTTATCGCGGCATTGATCCGCAGACCCGTGAAGTGGCGATTTTCTGGTATCGGTTATTCAAGACCGAACTCGAGTCGATCTGACCCGCAGGCGCGAGTTTCTACATCAGTCCTTCGGCTTTCTGCGTGACGATTTCCAGCAACGCATTCAGTGCCGGTGAAGCGACGCCGCCCTTGAGCGTCAGCGCATACAGGCTGACCATCATCGGCGGCGACACCGGGCACGCATCCAGCCCGGCCTCGCGCGCGCCGGACGCGGTAAACGGGTCGACAATCGCCAAGCCTTCTCCGGCCTCCACCATGCTGCGCATCATCTGATAGGTCTGCACCCGCGTCTGCACCACCGGCAGTGGGCGCAGGGCCTGCAGCTTGGCGTCCAGCAGGCGGCTGAGCGGGTCTTGTCCTTCGAGCCCGATCATCGACTGGCCGGCCAGGTCCTGCAGCGTAATGTACTTCTGCTTGGGCTTGAGCCAGCCGTGGGGCGCCAGCAGTTGCAGTTTGCCCTGGGCCAGCACGCTGCTCTGGATTTGCGCGTGTTCAGGGTCATGCAGGCTCAGGCCGACATCCGCCTCATGCAGCAGCAGGCTCCTGACGATTTCCCGCGTCGGCTGGCTCGACAGGTTGCACGGTGTGTCCTGGAAGCGTCGGCGCAATACCGCGATGCTCTGTGGCAGCAGTTGATTGGCCAGGGGCGGGGTGCACAGCGCCCGCAGGGTCGGGGCGTGATGGTGTCTCAATCGGCTGGCCAGGCGTTGCACCGGTTCCAGCGCTTCGTACACATGGGCGATCTCGGCTTGCAGCTCCAGGGTCTCGCGCGTCGCTTGCAGGCGTCCGCGAACACTGGCAAACAGCATGAAGCCCAATTGCTGCTCGGCGTCCTTGAGGGCCGCCTCTACATCGCCCACGGGAAGTTGCAACCATTCGGCGGCCGTGCCGAGGTGTCCGGTCTGCAAGATGGCCTGAATCACTTCGATATGACGTAAACGCATCGCCGGAGTCTAGGGTCAGCAGGGCGGGGATTCAATGGCCGGGGAAAAAAGAGCTCGTGCGTTGATTCGCGGCAGACTAACGTGAGCCTTGCGCGCTGCTGCAACGAACGGGTCATATAACGAGCGTATCAATTGAGAGACACGGGGAGACTGACAATGCCTGGACGAACTGGCGCCGGCAACATGCATGACCAGCTAGGATTTACGCGGTGGGCGGTGCTGATGGTGATGGTCATCGTTGGCTTGCTGGCCCTGGCGGTGGGGCCGCGGCTGTTTGGTGATATCACCCTGAAGGAGATTGCCACGGCCAAGGCCCAGGTGGCCGAGCTGGGCAGCGCCGTCGAACGGTTTCATCAAGACATCGGCCGCTACCCGACGGATGAGGAAGGTTTGGACGTACTCGTCAAGCGGCCCGCCGCCGAAGCGAAATGGAAAGGGCCTTACGTCGATGAGAACCTGCTGAGCGATCCCTGGGGCATTGCCTACCAGTATCATTACCCGCCTACCCAGCCGCAGACCCCGTTCGACCTGTTTTCGTTCGGCAAGGATCGGACGTTGGGCGGTGTCGGCGATAACAAGGATATTGCCTACGGCGATCTCTGATTCATCTGGCATTACCCAAAGACCTGATTAGAATGGCTCCTCTGATCATCAACGACCAATGCCGGTTACCGGCACATACAACAAAAACAACAAAAACAGGTCCGGTCTCATATGTCTTTACCCTCGACAATCCTCGGGGTAACGGCCAAGCAACTGCTGGTCCTGGTGACCGTGGGCTGCTTGGCCGCTTATCTCTTGAGTGATCACGACGAAACCAGCGCGCAAGACCTCGCCATCGAGGCATTCATCCGTTCCCAGGAGCGGGTGGCCGAGCAGGTGGGCACGGTGGTGAGCATGACGCTGGTCAGGCAGATGGTGGCATACCCCGCTTACAACTCGCCGGGTTACAAACGTTTGATCTATGCGGTGGAGGGCGAGCGGGGGAGGTTGATGGTGATGCTCAAGCAGATGGATGGCGAGCAAGCACTTGAAGTGACGGAGATTCGCGGCCCGTGATCGCCCGGCCCAGTCAATGCCGTCATTGGCCAGGGCTGAGCAGGTACGTTCGGGGGATCAAGCTTATGAAGCGAGTGTGGTCTGCGATTCACGGACGATGATGGTGCCTGACTGAATCAGTTTGAATTCATCGCCCTCCAGCTTTTCTACGCGGTCGCCAATGGCCAGCTTGTAGGTGGTGGTAGGTGCCGAGCCAGCCAGGTCGCCTTGCGCCGGGTTGGATTCCTGGAACTCATGCACCGAATAGACACGCCCTTCAGCGTCTCTGGCATGGAACTGTCCGACTAGTACTGCTGCCATCTGTTTAGAACCTCTGGAGATAAACACTCGATTTGCGGTTCTGTAGACCGTCATAAACAGGGGTAGTTTACCTATGGAAAAAAAATACTATTCGCTGATGATTTTCAGACGCGTCCTACGCTTTGAGGTGCGGGACAAACGCTTGGAGGATTATCAAAACCTTCTGGTGAACACGCCGCGAAGGCTCTATAACTACAAGTTCCTTTAGTCAGACGTCGGGAAACCCTAATGAGCAAGGTCTACACGATTGCCGTCCTGGTTGGCAGCTTGAGAAAAGACTCGATCAACCGCAAGGTCGCGCAGGCATTGGCCGAACTGGCCCCTGCCAACCTGAAGTTGAATATTGTGGAAATCGGCGATTTGCCGCTCTACAACGAAGACATCGACGGTGCGGCACCGCCGGCAGCCTACAGTACTTTCCGTCAGCAGGTGAGTTCATCCGACGCGGTGCTGTTCGTGACCCCGGAATACAACCGTTCCGTGCCGGCCCCGTTGAAGAACGCGATTGACGTGGGTTCGCGCCCATATGGGCAGAGCGCCTGGAGCGGCAAGCCAGGGGCGATCATCAGCGTGTCGCCGGGTGCGATTGGCGGTTTTGGCGCCAACCATCACCTGCGCCAGTCCCTGGTGTTCCTCAATGTGCCGTGCATGCAGCAGCCGGAAGCCTACCTGGGTGGCGCGGGCAGTGCGTTCGACGAGTCCGGCAAGGTCTCGGAAAAAACCAAGCCGTTCCTGCAGGCCTTCATCACCGCCTACGGCCAATGGGTTGAAAAACAGTCAGCCTGATCCATGTGGGAGCCGGCAGGCCGGCTCCTATCGTGGGGTTATCGGAGCCAGTTGGTTCGCGCCAGTTCGATCACCTCATCGCCACGCCCGCTCATCACCGCCTTGAGCATATACAGGCTGAACCCCTTGGCCTGTTCCAGCTTGATGCTCGGCGGCATCACCAGTTCCTGGGTCGCTGTGACCACATCCACCAACACCGGGCCGTTATGGGCCAGGGCGCGGCGCAGGGCCGGTTCCAAGTCTTCGGACTGCTCCACGCGAATGCCTAGAATGCCCATGGCGTTGGACATGGCCGCGAAGTCCGGGTTTTTCAGCTCGGTGCCGGCCTCCAGGTAGCCCGCTGCCTTCATTTCCATGGCGACGAAACCCAGGGATGCGTTATCGAACACGATGACTTTGACTGGCAAGTTCAACTGCGCCAACGAAATGAAATCCCCCATCAACATGGTGAAACCACCGTCGCCGGACATCGAAATCACCTGCCTGTCAGGGAATGCCGCTTGCGCGCCGATGGCCTGGGGCATTGCGTTGGCCATGGAGCCGTGGTTGAACGAACCGATCAGGCGGCGCCGGCCATTCATCTTCAGGTAACGAGCGGCCCACACGGTCGGCGAGCCCACGTCGGCGGTGAAGATCGCATCGTCATCGGCCAGTTCACTGAGTAGGCGCGCTACGTATTGCGGATGGATCGGGCGGTTGGCCTTCGACGGTTGCGCCAGGTCATCCAGGCCTTGGCGGGCTTTTTCATAGTGTTTCAACGAGGTGTCCAGGAAGCTGCGATCGGTCTTGCGTGTCAGGCGTGGCAGCAGCGCGTCGATGGTTTCGCTGACATCGGCGGCGATACCCAGGTCCAGTGTGGCGCGCCGGCCCAGTGCCTGGGGGTTGCGATCGACCTGGATGATCTTCGCGTCAGTGGGATAGAACTGGCGGTACGGGAAGTCGGTGCCGAGCATGATCAATGTGTCGCAGTCGAGCATGGCGTGATAACCGGAACTGAAGCCGATTAGTCCGGTCATGCCCACATCGAACGGGTTGTCCCATTCCACATGCTCCTTGCCGCGCAGGGCGTGCACTACCGGCGCACCCAGGGCATCGGCGAGGGCGACCACTTGATCGTGGGCGCCGGCGCAGCCACTGCCGCACAGCAGGGTGACTTTCCGGCTGCCGTCGAGCATCTCGGTGAGACGCAGCAGGTCCTGTTCCGCCGGCAAGGTGCGCGGCGCGTGCAGGACCGGCCAGGGCTTGAGGGAGTCTTCGACCTCCAGCAGCGACACATCCCCTGGAATCACCACCACTGCCACGCCGCGATTGAGGATTGCCGAGCGCATGGCGCGGTGTAGCACCTGAGGCATCTGCTCGGGGTTGGTCACCAGTTCGATAAAGTGGCTGCACTCCTTGAACAACTCCTGGGGATGGGTTTCCTGGAAGTAGTTCAGGCCGATCTCGGACGATGGAATCTGTGCGGCAATCGCCAGCACCGGCACATGGTTGCGATGGCAGTCGAACAGCCCATTGATCAAATGCAGGTTGCCCGGCCCGCAACTGCCGGCGCACACCGTCAATTCTCCAGTGGCGGCGGCCTCGGCACCGGCGGCGAAGGCGGCCACCTCTTCGTGACGCACGTGCATCCATTCGATGCTGTCCATGGTGCGCAGGGCATCGGTGAGGCCGTTGAGGCTGTCGCCGGTCAGGCCCCAGATACGCTTGATGCCCGCCTGTTCAAGGGTGGTCGCCAATTGCTGGGCCAGGTTGATTTTCGCCATGAAGAACTCCAATCGTCAGTGAGGTTAAAAACTGCTGATCAATAGGGGACAGTTCGATCGCGGCGAATGCTCCGCCTTTAATGTGAAGATTGCGTCATGGTTGTGCGGTATTGCCGGGTGCGCCGAGCGATAAACCATTGGTCGCGCACCAGCGCCATGCAAGGGGCGACCTTGAGATTGGGCCGCTGGCCACGGCTCAGGCGGCGCATCTGGTCACGCACCACGGCCAGGGTGGCGAGGGCGGCCAGGGGTTTGCGCTGCCAGTTGATCGACTTGAGCTGTGGGTTGAGATCGCGGCCTTCGCGCCAGTGTTTGATCAGTTGCGGCTCCAGGGTCAGGGCGGTGGCGATACCGGCCATGGCGATGCCGCTGTCGAGTACCTGCTGCACGACCGGCAGGCGACGTATGCCACCGGTGACCATCACCGGCATGTTGGCGATGGCGGCCACTTCGCCGGCAAATTCGAGGAAGTACGCTTCACGGGCCAGGGTGCGGCCATCCCGCGCGTCGCCCTGCATGGCTGGCGCTTCGTAGCTGCCACCGGACAATTCCAGCAGGTCGATCGGCAAGGGGTTGAGCATTTCGATCACGGCGCGCGCATCGGCCTCTTCAAAGCCGCCGCGCTGGAAGTCCGCCGAGTTGAGCTTTACCGCCACGCAAAAGGATGGACTGACGCTGGCGCGCACGGCGTTGATCACTTCCAGCAGTAGGCGCGCGCGATTCTCCAGCGAGCCGCCCCAACGGTCGGTGCGCTGGTTGCTGAGCGGGGAGAGGAACTGGCTGAGCAAGTAACCATGGGCTCCATGGATTTGCACCCCGGTGAACCCGGCTTTTTCGGCCAGGCGCGCACTGGTGGCGAAGCGCTTGATCACATCTTGGATGTCGTCCTCGGTCATTGCCTTGGGCTTGGCGAACATCTTTGAAAAGCCACCCAGGTCGAGGGCCACCGCAGAAGGCGCCAAGGCCTGCTGGCGCAGGTTGGCTGGGGTCTGGCGCCCCGGATGACTCAGTTGCAGCCAAAACTGCACGCCCTTGTCCCGCGCCACATCGGCCCATTCGCGAAAGCTGTCGAGCTGCTGCTCGTCTTCCAGGGCGACGCCGCCGGGGCCGGTCATGGCGCGGCGGTCGATCATCACGTTGCCGCTGAGCAGCAGGCCGGGCTCTCCGTCCGCCCAGGCCTTGTACAGCCGCTTCAATTCGCGGGACGGCGCTTGTTGGGCATCCGCCATATTCTCTTCCATCGCGGCCTTGGCGATGCGGTTGGAAAGAATCTGGCCGTTGGGCAGTTGCAGGGGTTCGAAGGGTGACATGGTTGACTCCTGAGCGGGGGAGGCCTCAGGCTAAGCTTAAAGTTAACTTTAATGTCAAGCAGGGCGTGGCGATGAATATTGGTGAGCTGGCAAAACAGAGTGGGCTGGCGGCGTCGCGTATTCGGTTTTATGAAGCCGAAGGGTTGATCAGTCAGGTGGGGAGGCAGGCCAATGGCTATCGGCGCTATGCGCCGGAGGCCTTGCAGGCACTGCAATTGATCCAGAGCGCACAACAGGCCGGGTTCACCTTGCAGGAACTCAAGGCGTTGATGCCGGCTCCAGGGGAGCACAAGCGTGACGAGTTGATCGAGGCGCTGGAGCGCAAGGTGGCGCAGATCGAAGGCATGCAGGCTCAATTGGCCCACAGCAAGGCGCAGTTGCTCGGGGTGATCGAAGCCGTGCGGGCGCAGCCGGAAGGCGTGCCGTGCGTCATGGGGCAGAAGCAGGTGTTAGGGGTAATCCAGGCACCAAAACGGTAGGAGCGAGCTTGCTCGCGAAGAACCTGAGAGCGCCGCGCATCATTGAGGATGCCCGCGTCATCGTTGACGTTCTTCGCGGGCAAGCCCGCTCCTACGGGTTATTGGCGGCGACGGAACAGCGGCAGCGGTTCATCCGTTGCCGCCTGGTACGTTACCGAGAAGTCCTTGAGGCTTTGCAGCGCTTCGTAGGGGTCTTTGTCGGCGCGCAAGGCGAAGGCATCGAAGCCGCAACGGTGCAGGTAGAACAGTTGGTCGCGCAGCACATCGCCAATCGCCCGCAGTTCGCCTTTGTAACCGTAGCGGTCACGCAGCAAGCGCGCATTGGAGTAGTTGCGACCGTCGGTGAAGGCCGGAAAGTTCAGGGCGATGACCTGGAAGTGCTGCACATCGTCGCCAATCTCTTCGGCTTCTTCATCGGCGTCCAGCCACACGCCCAAGCCGCCATCGCGGGCCTTGAGCGCATGACCATGCTCGCGCCACAGGGCCAGCGGCACGATCAGGTCGTCACAGTTGGAGATACCGTCGAAGGTCGCGTCCTTGGGCAACAGGTGCCAGGTTTCGTCGACGACTTCGTTGTTCTTAATAATTCGCTGCATAGACGCGCTCCTTGAACAGGTCAATGCCGATGCGCTGGTAGGTGTCGATGAAACGCTCATCTTCGGTGCGCTGTTCGATGTACACATCGATCAGTTTGCCGATCACCTCGGGCATGGCTTCCTGGGCGAAGGACGGGCCGAGGATCTTGCCCAGGCTCGCATCGCGGCTGGCGCTGCCACCCAGGGACACTTGATAGAATTCTTCGCCTTTCTTGTCCACGCCCAGGATGCCGATGTGGCCGACGTGGTGGTGACCACAGGCGTTCATGCAACCGGAAATGTTCAGGTCCAGCTCGCCGATGTCGAACAGGTAGTCCAGGTCGTCGAAACGGCGCTGGATCGATTCGGCGATCGGGATCGACTTGGCGTTGGCCAGGGAGCAGAAGTCGCCGCCCGGGCAGCAGATGATGTCGGTCAACAGGCCGATGTTCGGCGTGGCGAAACCACCTTCGCGCAGTTCGCCCCACAGGGTGAACAGTTGGCTCTGTTCAACGTCCGCGAGGATGATGTTCTGCTCGTGGGAGGTGCGCAGTTGGCCGAAGCTGTAGCGCTCGGCCAGGTCGGCCACGGCGTCCAGCTGCTTGTCGGTGATATCGCCGGGGGCGACACCGGTAGGCTTGAGCGACAGGGTCACGGCGACATAGCCCGGCTTTTTGTGCGCCAGGGTGTTGCGCGTGCGCCAGCGGGCGAAGCCTGGGTGCTGCTGGTCGAGCGCGGCGAGTTCGGCGTCCTGATTGCTCAGGGCCTTGTACTGCGGGTCGACGAAGTGCTTGGCCACGCGGTGGACTTCGGCTTCGGTCAGGGTGGTCTGGCCGCCGCGCAGGTGTTCCATCTCGGCGTCGACCTTCTGGGCGAACACCTCGGGAGTCAGCGCTTTGACCAGGATCTTGATCCGGGCCTTGTACTTGTTGTCGCGACGACCATAGCGGTTGTAGACCCGCAGGATGGCATCGAGGTAGCTCAGCAGGTCCTGCCACGGCAGGAACTCATTGATAAAGGCCCCGACCACCGGGGTACGGCCCAGGCCGCCACCCACCAGGACACGGAAACCCAGCTCGCCGGCCGCGTTGTACACCGGCTCCAGGCCGATATCGTGCACTTCGATCGCGGCACGGTCCGAGGTCGAGCCATTGATGGCGATCTTGAACTTGCGCGGCAGGTAGGCGAATTCGGGGTGGAAGGTGGTCCACTGGCGGACGATTTCGCACCAGGGGCGTGGGTCGATCAGCTCGTCGGCGGCCACGCCGGCGAATTGGTCGGTGGTCACGTTGCGCAGGCAGTTACCGCTGGTCTGAATGGCGTGCATCTGCACGGTCGCCAGTTCAGCCAGGATGTCCGGCACATCTTCCAGGGCCGGCCAGTTGAACTGCACGTTCTGGCGGGTACTGATGTGGGCATAGCCTTTGTCGTAGTCGCGGGCAATCTTGGCCATCATGCGCGTCTGGCGCGAAGTCAGCTGGCCATAAGGCACGGCCACCCGCAGCATCGGCGCAAAGCGCTGGACATAAAGGCCATTTTGCAGGCGCAGAGGGCGGAACTCTTCTTCGCTCAGTTCACCTGCTAGGTAGCGTCGGGTCTGATCACGGAACTGCTTGACGCGGTCCTCGATGATGCGCTGATCGTATTCGTCGTATACGTACATATAGGTCCTGTTCTCGGCAAATCTGCGCGCACGGCCGCGCACTCCCAACGGAGCCGGCGCACGATACCAGTTTGCGTTTATGCGCAAAAGTGATGTTTGAGTATATGCAAAGAACCAAATCGACTAATGAGATCGATTATCGGCTTACCCACATTTGTCATGCGGGCAATTCTCAACTTTACTGTGATCGTGTTTGAGTGCAATCACCTATAAAACCGACAAGAGGCGATGCAATGAGCAACTCGACGAAAGCCCGTAAACCCGACAGTAGCGTGGACGCCTGGGCCATTCTGTTCCTGATCATCCTGGTGGTGGGAACAGCCGTATTTTGGGTCAGTCACCAGTAAACGATGTGGATTGAGCCTCGATTCACTGCCGCATTGCCACTATGATGGCTGCCTCTTTTCAAGGCTCAAGCAACGATGTTGAAGGTTTTGATCACGTGTGTGTGTTTGCTGGGATCGACGTATGGGGTGATGGCTCATGCGACGTCGGTGGTGTTTCTCAATCCCGGCCTATCGAATGAAACCTACTGGGTCAGCTACTCGCAATTCATGCAGGCCGCGGCCAAGGACCTCGGCCTGGATTTGCGCGTGCGTTATGCCGAGCGCGATTCCCACACCACATTGGTCCAAGCCCGAGAGGAACTGCAAGGCCGCGAGCGGCCGGATTATCTGGTGCTGGTCAATGAGCAGTATGTCGCCCCGCAGATTCTGCGCATTGCCCAGGGCAGTGGCGTCAAATTATTGGTGGTGAACAACGCGCTGACCGCCGACCAGATGCAATTGTTGGGCTCCCGCACGGGCATCGATCTGATCGGCAGCCTGGTCGCCGACGACGAGCAGGCTGGCTACTTGATGCTCAAGGACATGTTGCGCCAGCATGGTCGTGTTGCGCCCGGTGAATCCCTTGACCTGTTGGCATTTTCCGGCATCAAGACCACTCCCGTTGCCCTGTTGCGAGAGCAGGGCATGCACCGGGCGTTGGCGGAACACCCCGAGGTGCGCCTGCGTCAGGTGGTCTATGGGGAGTGGAGCCGCGAGCGCGCTTTCGAGCAAGCGACGCAGCTGTTCAAGCGTTATCCGCAGACGGCGCTGGTGTGGTCGGCCAACGATCAGATGGCGTTGGGTGCCATGCAGGCGTTTCAGGACAGCGGGCGTGTGCCCGGCAAGGACGCGTTGTTCAGTGCGATCAACAGCTCTCCGGAGATCTTGCAGGCGCGCCTGGACGGGCGGTTGTCGTCCCTGGTCGCCGGGCACTTCACCGTGGGCGGATGGGCGATGGTGCTGATCCACGATGATGCCAATGGCGTGGACATCGGCGCTCATGGCGGGCGCGACCGCCAGGAGGCGCTATTTCAACTGATCGATGCCGCCCAGGCGCGTCGCTTGCTGGGGCCCATGCCGACGGTAAATTTCCGCGCACTGTCGGCCCTGGGCAAGCCTGAGTCCTATCGTTACCCCTTCAGCATGCGCTTGCTGCTGCACTAGACGCCGGCCAGGTGCAGCACCAGCTTGACGATGCCGAACAAGGTCAATGCGAATACCGCGGTGAACAGAATGCCCAGCACCACAAAGTGGCTGGGCTTGCCGTGGGTGAAGTCGCGGGCGCGATTCTTGCCGCTTTGTACGCCAAAGGCGGCGGCCATGACGCTGTGGAGCATCTGCCAGAACGTTGGCGGCTTGTTGTCTGGTTCTTCCATGGAACCCTCCCTGAGCAGGCGTGAATCGATGGATGGATACCCAGAGGATAGTCAAGGTCTCGCCGTCTGCAGGCGGCATAGGTAGTTACCGCCGTCGATCCTGCTCCCCATGATGTTCTGTCGCTCTTTTTTCAAGGAGCGACGCCATGACTGAGTTACCCGCAACGAGCGGCGCTCGGCGCGCCATTGGCCTGCATACGGCCTTCATCCAGCGCCGTGTTCCCGACTGACTGCACCGATCGGCTGCGTCGCTGCCAGCGTGGCCGCCAGTCATGCGCTGGCGCAGAGTCTCAAAGGCTTGCAGGGTATTACCGAATTCGCGCAGCCGCTGCTTGAACAGGCCATGCAGGAACGGTTCGGCACGGAGTTCGATGAGGTGTCCTTGCAGGAGACCAGCGCAATCGCGCCGGCGGGGGCGTTGTTGCACCCAGGCTCCAGGCGTCCACATGGGCCGACAGGTTGGTGCCGGTCAAATTGCCCAACGGTCAGGCGCGCTTGTGGCAAGCGGATATCGAGCCTTATCGCAGCGATATCCAGCTTGATCCTGTCCGGTCGCCCAATGCCTTGGGTCAATACGAAATCGATGGCAGGACCTATAGTTCCCGGCATTCGACGGCGCCCATGCGGCGGCAATGACCGCCATGGGCCTGGAGCACACGGCCGAAAGCCAGCAACTGGCACTGCGGCTCTCCACCACCGAGTTGGCGCAGAATCAGTTGTCGTAACCCAGGTTGGGCGCCAGCCAGCGTTCGGTCACGGCCAGGTCCTGGCCTTTGCGCGCGGTGTAGCTGGCGACCTGGTCCTTGTCGACCTTGCCCACGGCGAAGTACTGCGCCTGCGGGTGGGCGAAGTACCAGCCGCTGACCGCCGCCGCCGGGAACATCGCGTAGTGCTCGGTAAGGAACACACCGCTGCGGCCGGCGTGCATCTCGCGGGCCTCGGGGTCGAGCAGTTGGAACAGTTGGGCCTTCTCGGTGTGATCCGGGCAGGCCGGGTAGCCGGGGGCAGGGCGGATGCCGCTGTATTGCTCCTTGATCAGCGCGTCGTTGTCCAGTTGCTCGTCCTTGGCGTAGCCCCAGTAGTCTTTGCGCACTTGCTGGTGCAGCCACTCGGCGCAGGCTTCGGCCAGGCGGTCGGCCAGGGCCTTGACCATGATCGAGTTGTAGTCGTCGCCCGCGTCCTGGTAGGCCTTGGCCACTTCCTCGGCACCGATGCCGGCGGTGGTGATAAATCCTCCCACATAGTCGGTCACGCCGCTGGCCTTGGGAGCGACGAAGTCGGCCAGGGAGAAGTTCGGCTTGCCATCGGTCTTGATGATCTGCTGGCGCAGGTGATGCAGGGTCGTCAACGGTTTGCCGTCGTCACCATAGACTTCCAGGTCGTCGTCGTTCACCTGATTGGCGGGCCAGAAACCGAACACCGCGCGGGCGCTGATGAGTTTTTCGTCGATCAGTTTCTTGAGCATTTCCCGGGCATCGGCGTACAGCGCGGTGGCGGCTTCACCGACCACTTCATCGGTGAGGATGCGCGGGAACTTGCCGGCCAGGTCCCAGGACACAAAGAACGGCGTCCAGTCGATGTACTCGGCCAGGACGTTGAGGTCGATATTGTCCAGCACCTTGGCGCCGGTGAAGGTCGGTTTGACCGGCGTGTAGGTGCTCCAGTCGAACTGCGGCTTCTTGGCGATCGCCGCCGGGTAGCTCAGGCGCTCGGTGCGCGCGCTGCGGTTGGCGGTGCGCTCGCGGACTTCGATGTATTCCAGGCGGGTCTTCTCGACGAAACCGGCTTTCAGCTCCTTGGACAGCAACTGCGTGGCCACACCCACGGCGCGGGAGGCGTCGGTGACGTAGATCACCGCATCGTTGCTGTACTTGGGCTCGATCTTCACCGCCGTGTGGGCCTTGGAGGTGGTCGCGCCGCCGATCATCAGCGGCAGGTGGAAGTCCTGGCGCTGCATCTCACGGGCGACGTGGACCATCTCGTCCAGGGATGGGGTGATCAGGCCGGACAGGCCGATGATGTCGCACTTCTGCTCCTTGGCCACCTGCAGGATCTTCTCCGCCGGCACCATCACGCCCAGGTCGACGATGTCATAGCCGTTGCAGCCGAGCACCACGCCAACGATGTTCTTGCCGATGTCATGCACATCGCCCTTGACCGTGGCCATCAGGATCTTGCCCTTGGCTTCCGGCTTGTCGCCTTTTTCCAGCTCGATGAACGGGATCAAGTGGGCCACGGCCTGCTTCATCACGCGGGCGGACTTCACCACTTGGGGCAGGAACATTTTGCCGGCGCCGAACAGGTCGCCGACGATGTTCATGCCGGACATCAACGGGCCTTCGATCACTTCGATCGGGCGCGCGAACGACTGGCGGGACTCTTCGGTGTCTTCGACGATGTGGGTGGTGATGCCCTTGACCAGCGCATGCTCCAGGCGTTTGTTGACCGGCCAGCCGCGCCATTCTTCGGTCTCGGCTTCCTTGATGCTGCCATCGCCCTTGTATTTGTCGGCAATGGCGAGGAGGGCGTCGGTGCCGTCCGGGGTGCGGTTGAGCACCACGTCTTCCACCGCGTCGCGCAGCTCGGCCGGGATCTGGTCGTAGATCTCCAGCTGGCCGGCGTTGACGATACCCATGGTCAGGCCGTTGCGGATCGCATGCAGCAGGAACACCGAGTGGATCGCCTCGCGCACCGGGTTGTTGCCGCGGAACGAGAACGACACGTTGGAAACGCCGCCGGACGTCAGCGCATACGGCAGCTCGTCGCGGATATAGGCGCAGGCGTTGATGAAATCGACGGCATAGTTGTTGTGCTCTTCGATACCGGTGGCGACCGCGAAGATGTTCGGGTCGAAGATGATGTCTTCCGGCGGGAAGCCGACTTCATTGACCAGGATGTCGTAGGAGCGTTTGCAGATTTCTTTCTTGCGCGCTTCGGTGTCGGCCTGGCCGTCTTCGTCGAAGGCCATCACCACCACGGCGGCGCCATAGCGTTTGCACAGTTTGGCGTGATGGATGAACTGCTCGACGCCTTCCTTCATGCTGATGGAGTTGACGATGCCCTTGCCCTGGATGCACTTGAGGCCGGCTTCGATGACTTCCCACTTGGAGGAGTCGATCATGATCGGTACGCGGGAGATGTCCGGTTCGCCGGCAATCAGATTGAGGAAGGTCACCATGGCCTTCTTCGAATCGAGCATGCCTTCGTCCATGTTGATGTCGATCACCTGGGCGCCGGCTTCCACCTGCTGCAGGGCCACTTCCAGGGCTTCGGTGTAGTTGTCTTCACGGATCAGTCGGGCGAAGCGCGCGGAGCCGGTGATGTTGGTGCGTTCGCCGACGTTGACGAACAACGACTGGCGATCGATGGTGAACGGCTCCAGGCCTGACAGGCGGCAGGCCTTGGGAATGTCCGGGATCTGGCGCGGCGCATAACCGGCCACGGCCTTGGCGATGGCTTCGATATGCCCCGGCGTGGTGCCGCAGCAACCGCCGACAATGTTCAGGAAGCCGCTCTGGGCGAATTCTTCGATGACCCTGGCGGTTTGCGCCGGCAGTTCGTCGTACTCGCCGAATTCGTTGGGCAGGCCGGCGTTGGGGTGCGCCGACACATAGGTGTTGGCCTTGTTCGACAACTCTTCCAGGTACGGACGCAGCTCGCTGGCGCCCAGAGCGCAGTTCAGGCCCACGGAAATCGGCTTGGCGTGGCTGACGGAGTTCCAGAACGCTTCGGTGGTCTGGCCCGACAGCGTGCGGCCGGAGGCGTCGGTGATGGTGCCGGAGATCATGATCGGCAGTTCGAAGCCCTGTTCTTCGAACACGCCCTGCACGGCAAAGATCGCGGCCTTGGCATTGAGGGTGTCGAAGATGGTTTCGATGAGGATCATGTCCGCACCGCCTTCGATCAGGCCTTTGGTGGCCTCGGTGTAGTTCTCCACCAGTTCATCGAAGGTCACGTTGCGGTAGCCAGGGTTGTTCACGTCGGGCGACAGCGAGCAGGTGCGGCTGGTCGGGCCGAGCACGCCGGCGACGAAGCGCGGCTTGTCCGGAGTCTCGAGGGTCTTGGCGTCGGCGACCTTACGGGCGACGCGGGCGCCTTCCACGTTCAACTCATAGGTGAGCGCTTCCATGCCGTAGTCGGCCTGGGACACACGAGTGGCGTTGAAGGTGTTGGTCTCGAGGATGTCGGCGCCGGCGTCCAGGTAGGCTTTCTCGATGGAGGCGATCACATCCGGGCGGCTGAGCAGCAACAGGTCGTTGTTGCCCTTGACGTCGCTTGGCCAGTCGGCGAAGCGTTTGCCACGATAGTCTTGTTCCTCCAGCTTATAGCTTTGGATCATAGTGCCCATGCCACCATCGAGGATCAGGATACGTTCCTTGAGGGCTTGGTGAAGGGCTTGCAGACGAGCGCTACGATCGGACATGGGACTACTCTGTTCAGGCATTACGGAGGGCGTGGATCATAGCAAACCTGTGTGGATTTGCAGCATGCCAGGCTTTTGCATGAATATCGCTCATGTTGGCGTGGGCGGCAGATCGGTAGAATCGCCGCGTTTTTAAAATTTGGCTTCATTTCGGGACCAGGCACATGCCGAATCGCATCATCATCAGCCTTGTACTTTTGCTGATTGGCACTACCGCACAGGCTCAGGATCGCGCTCCGGCTATTTCCTACACCCGTGATATCCAACCGATCTTCACCGAGAAGTGCGTGGCCTGCCATGCCTGCTACGACTCGGCCTGCCAGTTGAACCTGGGCAGCGGCGAGGGCGCGGCACGGGGGGCGACCAAGGCGCTGGTCTACGATGGTGACCGCAGCCAGGCGAGCAAACCGACCCGGCTGTTCTATGACGCCTTCGGCAAAACTGCCTGGCAGCGCGAAGGTTTTACCTCGGTACTCGATGCCCAGGGCAGCCAGGCGGCGTTGATGGCGCGCATGCTCGAGCTGGGCCATCGTCGCACGCCCCTGAAGCCCAATGGCAAGCTGCCCGACGACATCGTGCTGGGCCTGAACCGCGAGAACATGTGCCCGCTGCCAGAGGAGTTCGACACCTACGCCGACATGCACCCCAACGAAGGCATGCCACTGGCCGTGACCGGCTTGAGCGACCAGCAATACCAGACCCTGCAACGCTGGCTGGCTGCCGGTGCGCCGATTGACCAGCAAGGCCTGGCGCCGAGCGCCCAGGAAGCTGCACAAGTGTTGCAATGGGAAAACCTGCTCAATACTCCCGGCGCCCGCGAAAGCCTGGTAGCCCGCTGGCTGTTCGAACACCTGTTCATTGCACACATCTATTTCGAAGGCGGTGAGCCGGGGCATTTTTTCCAGTGGGTACGTTCCCGCACTCCCAGCGGCCAGCCGATCGACCTGATCAATACCCGTCGCGCCAACGACGACCCGGGCACGCGGGTGTACTACCGTCTGTGGCCGATACAAGGGGTGATCGTGCACAAGACCCACATTATCTACCCGCTCAGTGCGGCGAAAATGGAGCGGGTCAAGTCGCTGTTCTACAGCGGTGACTGGCAGGCCACCGCCTTGCCGGGTTATGGCCCTGGCCGCCGCGCCAACCCATTCGAGACGTTCGAGGCGATACCGGCGCGGGCGCGTTACCAGTTCATGCTCGATAACGCCGAGTATTTCGTGCGCACCTTCATTCGCGGGCCGGTGTGTCGCGGGCAGATCGCCACGGACGTGATCCGCGACAACTTCTGGGCCCTGTTCCAGGCCCCCGATCATGACCTGTACATCACCGATGCCCGTTATCGCGGCAAGGCCACGCCGCTGTTGGCGATGCCGGGGCAGAATGACGACGTGGGCAGCGTTCTCAGCCTGTGGCTCAAATACCGCGACAAGCGCAACGAGTACGAAGCACTGCGTCGACACAGCTATGCCAACCTGCCGGCGCCCAGTTGGTCGACGCTATGGGCGGGCAACGACAATGCGCTGCTGAGTATCTTCCGCCACTTCGATAGCGCCTCGGTGAATAAAGGCCTGATCGGTGAAATCCCGCAGACGCTGTGGTTGTTCGACTACCCCTTGCTGGAGCGCACCTATTACCAACTGGTGGTCAACTTTGATGTGTTCGGCAATGTGTCGCATCAGGCCCAGACCCGCTTGTACTTCGACCTGATCCGCAACGGTGCCGAGCTGAACTTCCTGCGTCTGATGCCGGCCAATTCTCGCGATGACTTCCTTGACGATTGGTATCAGAACAGTGGCAAGGTCAAGCTGTGGATGGACTATGAGTCCATCGATGACGACAAGCCCACTGGGCTGATATTGGATAAAAACGACCCCAAGCGTGATTTCGTCAAGCAGTTGCTGAACCGCTACGGCGATCTCAATGCCAGCCCGGACCCGATCAACCGCTGTGCCGGCGCCTATTGCTCACGGCCGGGAATCGCCCCGGCGCTGCGCGATGCCGAACAGGCGCTGAGTCGCTTGACGTCCCGCCCTGCGGCGGGGCTCAGGGTCATCGAGCAATTGCCTGAAGCGACCATGTTGCGCATCGAGACGCGCAGTGGGCAGCGCGAGTTCTACAGCCTGTTGCGTAACCGCGCGCACAGTAACGTCGCGTTCATGCTGGGCGAGGCTTATCGCTATCAGCCGGGGCTGGACACCGTGACCATCTACCCTGGCGTGCTGAGCAGCTATCCGAACTTCATGTTCAATATCCCCGCCGAGCAAGTCCCCGAGTTTGTCGCGGCCATGGAGAACGCCAAGGACGCCCATCGCTTCGAGAAGATCGTCGATCGTTGGGGTATCCGTCGCAGTCACCCGCAATTCTGGCAGTACTTCCACGATCTTTCGACTTACATACGTGAAACCACGCCGGTGGAAGAAGGGGTATTGGATATGAACCGCTATGAGAACCTCTGACGGGCCAGGTGAGTCTTTTCCGACAAAATTACTGGGACTTTGTATCTGTGTAATATTTTGGCGTAAACTGCCGGCAAGCCTGTGAGGAGTTTCCATGACTGCCATAACCATTACCGACGCCGCCCACGATTACCTGGCTGACCTGCTGTCCAAGCAGAACACCCCAGGTATCGGCATCCGTGTCTTCATCACCCAGCCTGGCACCCAGTATGCCGAGACGTGCATTGCCTACTGCAAGCCCGGCGAAGAAAAGCCGGAAGATACCGCCCTGGGGCTGAAAAGCTTCACCGCGTATATCGATGCGTTCAGCGAAGCCTTTCTTGACGATGCCGTGGTGGATTACGCCACCGACCGCATGGGCGGCCAACTGACCATCAAGGCGCCGAACGCCAAGGTGCCGAACGTCAATGCCGACAGCCCGGTCAACGAGCGCATCAACTACTACCTGCAGACCGAGATCAACCCAGGGCTGGCCAGCCACGGTGGTCAGGTCAGCTTGATTGACGTGGTCGATGACGGCATTGCCGTATTGAAGTTCGGCGGTGGTTGCCAGGGCTGCGGCCAGGCGGACGTCACCCTGCGCGAAGGCATCGAGCGCACCCTGTTGGAGCGTATTCCGGAGCTCAAGGGCGTACGCGACGTGACTGACCACACGCAGAAAGAAAATGCCTACTACTGAGTAAGGCGTTCCCTGCGAACAAAAAACGGCGCCCGTGAGCGCCGTTTTTTTTTGCTTAAATTTCATTGGTTTACGTTATCTATCTAATGCTGAAGCTCAACTGTAGGAGCGGGCATGCCCGCGATAGCGGAGTCTCAGGCGACAGATCAGGTGTCTGGTACACCGAGATCGCGGGCAAGCCCGCTCCTACAGTTTTATTTTGTGATTTAAATCAAGAAGTTGTGCTGTTTTTATGATGTGAAAGATCAAGGTCGGTAGAGGTGTGCATGCCCCGCCCGATACAGCGATGACTCACTGAAGCTATCGCTCGCCAGCACCCGGCCCACCACAATCAGCGCCGTACGCCGAAAACCCTTGGCGGCGACCTTTTCGGCAATATCACTCAAGGTGCCCACGGCCCAATCCTGATCCGGCCAGGTCGCTCGGTGCACCACCGCAATCGGGCAGTCCGCGCCGTAGTGCGGCAGCAGTTCGGCGACGATCTTGTCCAGATGATTGACCCCCAGATGGATCGCCATGGTCGTACCGTGCCGCGCCAGGCTGTCGAAGTCCTCGCCGGCGGGCATGCTGGTTTTATCGGCGTAACGGGTCAGGATGACGCTTTGGGCGATGTCCGGCAGGGTCAGTTCGGTTTCCAGCAGCGCTGCGCAGGCAGCTACCGCCGTCACTCCCGGAATGATCTGAAAAGGGATGCCCAATTCGCGCAAGTGACGAATCTGCTCGCCGATCGCCCCATACAGGCTCGGATCGCCGGAGTGCACGCGGGCCACGTCCTGGCCGTTGGCGTGGGCGGCCTGGATCAGCGCGATGATCTGTTCCAGGTGCAGTTCGGCGCTGTTGACCACCTGCTGCGCCTGATGGCCCTCCAGGACCGCCATCGGCACCAACGAGCCGGCATAGATAATCACCGGGCAACTGCGGATCAGGCGCTGGCCTTTGACAGTGATCAGTTCGGGGTCGCCGGGGCCGGCGCCGATGAAGTAGACGGTCATGGAAATTCCTGTGCAAACCGGGTGAGCATGAAGATTGCTCATGATCGTGAGCGGCAATTATCGGGATTTTACCCGGCGCAGGCCAATGCAACGGTGGCCTGGGCGTTTTTGCGGCGGGGGACCAGCAGATGGGCGGGGGCATCGGCGAGGTGTTCGGCCAGGGCCAGCGCGGCGCTTTCGGCGATGCCATGGCAGCCGGTATGCGCGAAAGCGACGGCTGATTTATGGCTCAACCGGCTTTCGTAGGCCGCCAACTGCCCGGCGTTGAAACACTGCAACGGCACTTGCAGCAACTGGGACAGTGCAACCAGCCCTGGTTCATCCTGTTTGAGATCGATACTCGCCAGCGCCGTGACGCGCCGACGCTCGATTCCAGCTTCGGCCAGGGCGGCATCGAGCAGCGCCAGCAGGGTGTGAACATCACAACCCCGTTGGCAACCCAGCCCGGCCACCAGAGTCATGCCGAGTATTGATCGTCGCGGTTGCGGCGGAACAGCCAAGCGCTGATCAGGCCCAGGGCCAGCCAGAACGCCACGTTGGTCAGCTGCGAAGCGATCTTGAACTGCGCCTCCAGGGCCTCCGGGGCCAGCATCGAGTGCACTTGCGGTTGCGGCGCGCCGATCAGGTGGGGAACGGCCAGGATCGCCACGCCCAGCACCTTGAGCAGCCAACTGCGGCCGAACACGATCAACGCGATACCGACAGCAGTGGACGCTGCGGTGCCGATCCACCAGGTTTGGCGCAGCGTCAGCTCGGCGGCGGCGGTGCCCGGCAACTCCGGTGGCAGGCCCAGGGTCGGCGCCAGCACAAAGGTCGCGTAACCGGCCAGGCCCCACAGCAGGCCTTGGGCGGTGCGGGTCGGTGCGCGCAGGGTGTAGAGACCGGCCAGCATCAGGGCAAACCCGACGGCGACCACCAGATTGCCGCCTGTGGTGGACAGCACGCGCTGCCAGCCGTCTTCCGGCTCCCAGGCTTCGGTGTCATGGCTGTGGGCGGCGGCACCGGCGGCATGCTCATGGGGCATTTGTGTCGCGGCCGGGGCTTTTTCGAAGGATTCCGCCTGCAGAATCAGCGGTGCGACCCAGAAGCTTTGCAGCAGGGTCAGCAGCAGGGCGGCCAGCAGGCCGGTGAAGCCTGCGGTTTGCGCAATACGCTTGATCATGTCGGCAGGTCTCAGTGGCAGGGGAACGCGGCGCTGTGGCGGGTATCGTGGGCCGCGTTGTGCACGGCTTCGATATGGGAGAAACCGGCGAAGTACACCAGGCACGCACCGAGGATCGACGCGCCGATGGCGGCGGTCAGGCGTTGGCTGAGGGTGGTGGTGCGGTGGGTGGTGTGCGAAGTGCTGCTGATGATCGACATGGCGCGTCCCTTTCAGGTGTCAGGGTGACACGAGCGCATGCAAACCCCGCGAGCCGGGCACGCAGGGTTGAAACAGCGCCCGCCCACCGCGGGTTTGTTATCTGAAATTTTTCGGGCCGGTCTCCGGGCTTGCGAGGGGGCTCATCCATCGAGTCCTGAAAAGCATCGCCTTCCCATGCATAAAGCACAGTGGCTGTGACGCTTCGCTCGCTTACCGTTGCGGGGGCAGCACCGGACTGGTCATAACGCTATGACGCACCGGTTTCCCGTTTCACCCTGTGAAGGGCACCCGAAACAAGGCGTGTAGGAAAGCATGCAGAGCGACGGTAGTCAAATTGACCGAGCCCCTGTAGCCTTGCACCTTCGAGGTTCTTCGGCCCAGGCCGAAGCTAAGAAGGGAACGCGGTTCAAGCCGCGGCTGCCCCCGCAACTGTGAAGGGTTCATCTGACTGCCACGCCACTGCCGATACGGCGGGAAGGCGCAGCCAGCGCCGGTCGCAAGATCCGCAAGCCCCAAGCCAGGAGACCTGCCTCGCACTCGATTTTCCATTTCAACCGGGCGGGGTGATCCGGTGACGAAATCCGCTGCTGCGCGTCGCCGCAGGGCCTATCGTCCCGTATGCCCGCCCCCAAGGGCATCCGATGAAAACACTGGCCAAACTCCCCGTCACCATCGTCACCGGCTTTCTCGGCTCGGGCAAAACCACCTTGTTGCGCCATATGCTCGACAACGCCCAGGGCCGTCGCATCGCGGTGATCGTCAACGAGTTCGGCGAGCTGGGCATCGACGGTGAAATCCTCAAACAGTGCTCCATCGGTTGCACCGAGGAAGAAGCCAACGGTCGTGTGTATGAGCTGGCCAACGGCTGCCTGTGCTGCACCGTGCAGGAAGAGTTCTTCCCGGTGATGCGCGAATTGGTGGCCCGTCGCGGCGACCTCGACCATATCCTCATCGAAACCTCGGGCCTGGCCCTGCCAAAACCCTTGGTCCAGGCCTTCCAGTGGCCGGAAATCCGCAGCGCCTGCACGGTTGACGCCGTGATCACCGTGGTCGACAGCCCGGCCGTGGCCGCCGGCACCTTCGCGGCTTTCCCGGACCAGGTCGACGCCCAGCGCAAGCTCGACCCGAACCTGGACCACGAATCGCCGCTGCACGAGCTGTTCGCCGACCAACTGGCCAGCGCCGACCTGGTGATCCTCAACAAGTGCGACCTGATCCACCCCGAAGACCTGGCCCGCGTGCGCCTGGAAGTCGCCGAAGAGTTGCCGCCGGCGGTCAAGATCATTGAAGCCAGCAGCGGTCGTGTGCCGCTGGACGTGTTGATCGGCCTGGGCGCTGGTTCCGAAGAACATATCGACGGCCGCCACAGCCATCACGATCATCACCACGAAGGTGAAGACGACCACGACCACGACGCCTTTGATTCCATCTCCATCGACCTGCCGCAGTCCGACGAAGCCCTGCTGCTCGATGCCCTGACCCAACTGGTGGTTCAACACGGCATCCTGCGCGTCAAAGGCTTCGCCGCGATCCCGAACAAATCGATGCGCCTGCTGATCCAGGGCGTGGGCACCCGCTTCGACAAACACTTCGACCGTGCCTGGGCCGCCGATGAAGCGCGCACCACGCGCCTGGTGCTGATCGGCCAGGAGCTGAATGCGGCGGGCCTCGAAGCGCAATTGCGCGCCGCCCTCAGCGCCTGACCCATGCACCTGCTCAGGACCCAGCCCGGTGGTTTCGTTTCCGACGACAACATCGCCGACCTTGGACAAACCCCGGCCGAGCTGGTGATCCTGTGCAGCGGCGATTCCAGCCTGGCGCTGCTGGCCGAAGCGGCCCAGCAGTTGCCGCAGGATTACCCCAGCTTTCGCCTGGCTAACCCGATGCAGGTGCAGAACCACGCTTCGGTCGACCTGTACGTCGATGAAGTGCTGCGCCATGCCAAGGTCATCCTGCTTTCGCTGCACGGCGGCATCGGCTATTGGCGCTACGGCATCGAGCGCCTGGTGGCGTTGGCCGAGCGCGGCGTGCAACTGATCCTGGTGCCGGGGGACGATCGCCCCGATCCGGAACTCAGCGGCCTGAGCACCGTTGGCGCGCCGGAGCGCGACCGCCTGTGGCACTTCCTGCGCCAGGGTGGCCTGGGCAATGCGCTGGATTTCTACCGCTGCCTGGCCAGCGCTTACCTGGGCCGCGACTATGCCTGGCGCGAGCCCCAGACCCTGCCGCGCACCGCGATTTATCACCCGCACAAAGCCGATGCACGCCTTACCGACTGGCAGATGGATTGGAACGCCGATTGGCCCGTCGCGGCCGTGCTGTTCTACCGCTCCCATTTGCAGGCGGCCAATACCGGTTTTATCGACGTGTTTTGCCAGCGCTTGCAGGCGGCGGGTCTCAATCCCTTGCCGATGGCGGTGGCCAGTCTGAAAGAGCCCGGCTGCCTGGCGATGGTCGAAGACGCGCTGGATGAGGTCGGGGCGGCGGTGATTCTGAACACCACCGGGTTTGCTCAATCCAGCCCCGAAACGCCGCATCTGCGACCGTTTCGCCGCAACATCCCGGTGATCCAGGCGATCTGCGCCCAGGACAACCAGCCCGGCTGGGAAGCCAGCGAGCAAGGCCTCGGCCCTCGCGATCTGGCGATGCACATCGCCTTGCCGGAACTGGACGGGCGCATCATCAGTCGGCCCATCAGCTTCAAGGACCTGGCCTGGCGCAGCGAGCGCAGCCAGTCGGATGTGGTGTGCTACCGCGCCGCGCCGGAGCGCATGGACTTTGTTGCCGAGCTGGCGCGCCGCTGGGTCGAGCTGGCACGGGTGCCGAATGCGCAAAAGCGCATCGCCCTGATCCTCGCCAACTACCCGACCCGCGATGGCCGCATCGGCAACGGTGTGGGCCTGGATACACCCGCCGCGGCGCTGAATATCCTGCGGGCGCTGCGAGCCGAAGGGTATCCGCTGCCCGAGCACCTGCCCGCGAGCGGCACTGCACTGATCCACGAGCTGCTCGGTGGCGTCACCAATGACCTCGACAGCCTCGACCTGCGCCCCTGTCACCAAAGCCTCGGCCTGGACGAGTACGAGGCGATGTTCCAGCGTTTGCCCGAAGCCAATCGCCAGGCCGTGCTGGCGCGTTGGGGTACGCCCGATCAAGATCCGATGTGCCGTGACGGGCGCCTGATGATCGCCGGCCTGCGCCTGGGCCTGACCTTTGTCGGCATCCAGCCGGCGCGGGGTTATCAGGTGGACGCCAGCGCGGTGTACCACGACCCGGACCTGGTACCACCCCACGGCTACCTGGCGTTCTACTTCTGGCTGCGCCACACCTATGGCGCCCATGCCCTGATTCACGTGGGCAAGCACGGCAATCTGGAATGGTTGCCGGGCAAGGGCGTGGGGCTGTCGCAGCACTGCTGGCCGGATGCGCTGCTGGGACCGCTGCCGAATATCTACCCGTTTATCGTCAACGACCCGGGCGAGGGTGCCCAGGCCAAGCGCCGCACCCAGGCGGTGATCATCGATCACTTGATGCCGCCACTGACCCGCGCCGAAACCTACGGGCCGTTACGCGATCTGGAGTTGCTGGCGGACGAGTATTACGAAGCGCAGTTACTCGATCCGCGTCGTGCCCTGGAGTTGCAGAAAGACATCCTCAAGCTGGTGCGCGAAACCCGTATCGACCAGGAGCTTGAGCTGGACAGCGACGCGGACGCCACCGTCTGGTTGCCGCGCCTGGACACCTACCTGTGTGACTTGAAGGAATCGCAGATCCGCGACGGCTTGCATATCTTTGGCGAGTCCCCCCTGGGCCGTTTGCGCATCGACACCTTGCTGTCGTTGTTGCGAATTCCCCGTGGCGATGGGCGTGGTCCGCAGTCGAGTCTGCTGCGTGTGTTGGCCAAGGCCTTCGAGCTGGGCTTTGACCCGCTCGATTGCGCCCTGGCCGAGCCCTGGACCGGGCTTCGTCCCATGGTGTTGCAGAAGATCGATGAGCAGCTGTGGCGCACCGCCGGCGATACCCGCGAGCGCCTCGAATTGTATGCCGCGCGGTTGATCGAGCAGGCATTGGAAGGTCCGCTCGAACAGCTCCAAGAGCCAGGCTGGCACGAGGTGAAGGCGGTCATCGAGAGCCTGCGTATCGTCGTCGCGCCGCGCCTGGATGCCTGCGGCCCGGCAGAAATGCGCGGCTTGCTCGATGCCTTGAACGGTCGCTTCGTGCCGGCGGGGCCGAGCGGTGCGCCGAGTCGCGGGCGCCTGGATGTGCTGCCGACCGGGCGCAATTTCTTCACCGTCGATGTGCGCAACCTGCCGACCACCACGGCCTGGCGCATCGGCTTCCAGTCCGCCAACCTGATCCTTGAACGGCATTTGCAGGACCATGGCGATCACCTGCGTCAGCTCGGCCTGTCGGTGTGGGGCACCGCCACCATGCGCACCGGCGGCGACGATATCGCCCAGGCCATGGCGCTGATGGGCGTGCGCCCGGTATGGGCTACCGGCAGCCAGCGGGTGGACGACTTTGAGATCCTGCCGATCAGTGTGCTGGACCGCCCGCGCGTCGATGTCACGCTACGGGTATCCGGGTTCTTCCGCGATGCCTTCGCCAACCTGATCCGCCTGTTCGATGCGGCGGTGCAGGCGGTGGCGGCGCTGGATGAGCCCGACGAGATGAACCCGCTGGCGGCCAAGGTGCGCAGCGAACGTGAGGCGCTGCTTGCGTCCGGCCTGGATGCCGAGGTGGCGGCGAAGCAGGCCGGCTGGCGCATTTTCGGGGCCAAGCCCGGGGCCTATGGCGCAGGCGTGCAGGGCGCGATCGACGGGCGCCTGTGGCAAAGCCGTGAGGACTTGGCCGAGGTCTACCTGAATTGGGGCGGCTATGCCTATGGCGGTGCGGATGAAGGCACCGCCGCTCGCGATCAATTCGCCCAGCGTTTGAGCCAGGTGCAGGCGGTGTTGCAGAACCAGGACAACCGCGAGCACGACCTGCTCGACTCGAATGACTATTACCAGTTCCAGGGCGGCATGCTCGCCGCCGTGGAAACCCTGAGCGGCGCCAAGGCCGCCAGCTACCATGGCGACCACAGTCAGCCGGACCTGCCGAAGATCCGTACCTTGAAGGAAGAGCTGAACCGGGTGATCCGTTCCCGCGCCGCCAACCCCAAGTGGATCGACGGGGTGAAACGCCACGGCTATAAAGGCGCGTTCGAGATGGCCGCGACGGTGGACAACCTGTTCGCCTTCGACGCGACCACGGCATTGATCGACGATCACCAATACGCATTGCTCGCTGACGCCTACCTGCTGGACCCCGACACCCGCGCCTTTGTGCAACAGCACAACCCTGCTGCGTTGCGTGACATGACCGAACGCCTGCTCGAAGCCCAGCAGCGCGGCCTGTGGCAAGCGCCGGGCGCGTACCGCGAAGCGTTGGAAAACCTGTTGCTGGATATAGAAGAAGACAGCTGATGACTGATATTCCCCATTTCCCGCTGTCCGCCGTGGTCGGCGCCGACGACCTGAAGCTGGCGTTGTGCCTGACCGCCATCGACCCGCGGATCGGCGGCGTGCTGATCGAGGGCCCGCGCGGCATGGCCAAGTCCACCCTGGCACGTGGCCTCGCGGACCTGTTGGCCAGCGGGCAGTTTGTCACCTTGCCGTTGGGTGCCACCGAAGAACGTCTGGTGGGCACCCTGGACCTGGACGCGGCGCTGGGCGAAGGCCGCGCGCAGTTTTCCCCGGGCGTGTTGGCCAAGGCCGACGGCGGCGTGTTGTATGTCGATGAAGTCAACTTGCTGGCCGATCACCTGGTCGACCTGTTGCTGGACGTGGCTGCCAGTGGCACCAATCTGATCGAGCGCGACGGCATCTCCCACCGGCATTCGGCGCGCTTTGTGCTGATCGGCACGATGAACCCGGAGGAGGGCGAGTTGCGCCCGCAGTTGCTGGACCGGTTTGGCTTCAATGTGGCGTTGAGCGGGCAGACCTTGCCGGCCGAGCGCGGGCAGATCATCCGCCGCCGCCTGGATTTCGACAGCGATCCGACGGCGTTCTGCGCACAGTGGGCCGAACCGCAGGCGGCCTTGCGCGAGCGCTGCACCCAGGCGCGGGCACGGCTGGACAGCATTGCGCTGGATGATCAGGCTTTGGCGCAGATCAGCGAGCGCTGTTTTGCCGCCGGCGTCGATGGCTTGCGTGCCGACCTGGTCTGGCTGCGCGGCGCCCGAGCCCATGCGGCGTGGCGCGGGGCGTCGGCGATTGCCGAGGAAGATATCGAGGCCGTGGCGGAGTTTGCCTTGCGCCATCGTCGCCAGGAACATTCCCCGCCCGCCAACCCGCCCAGCCAGGGCCAGCCGCCCAAGCCGTCGGACACCTCGCCGGGCCAGGGCCAATGGGGCGACATGCCCGCGCCGAGCCTGCCCACCGGCGCGCGCCGAGACGTGCCGAGCTGGCCAAAAAAGCCCTAGGCATCCGCCCTCGACCTGACATGGGGGCGGATGCACGGCCCACGGCGGGGCGACTGGACCACGGCAGACACGGTAAGGCTCGCAGCGCGCAGCAGGGTGCGATCAACTGGCCGGGCACCTTGCTCGGTGGCCGACCGCAATCCCGTGAAGACCTGCGTTACCACTTGCGCAGCCGCGCGGTCCATGAATTGTGGCTGGTGATCGTCGACGCGTCGGCTTCCACCCGGCGGCATCAGGCGTTGAGCGATGCCAAAGGCTTACTCGCGCAACTGTTCGATGACGCCTATCGGCAACGCGCGCGCATGGCGCTACTGACCGCCAGCGGGCAATCGCCCAAGTGGCAGGTGCAAGGGCTGAAAGCGGCGCAAAGCCTGGCGCGCTGGCTCGCGTCGTTAGGGGCGGGCGGTGGCACGCCATTGCTGGCGGCGCTGACCGAGGCCGGGCAATGGCTGGCGGCGCGACGCAAGCGTTATCCGGCCGAGCAGCAGCGATTGCTGGTGATTACGGATGGGCGGCTCAAGGATATCGCCGGGCTGCCGGCGCTGGCGTGTCCGGGGTTGCTGATAGACATCGAGCGCGGTCCGATCAGGCTGGGTCGGGCCCAGGCGCTGGCGACCGGCTTGCAGCTGGATTATCGACACATCGACACCCTGTAGACGCGGTACCTGGCGCGCCAGCCCCCCTTGTAGGAGCGAGCTTGCTCGCGAAGATCGTCAACGATAACGCGGTCATGCTGGAAAAATGCGGCGCTCTCGGGTTTTTCGCGAGCAAGCTCGCTCCTACAACAGCCGGTACCTGGCATTGCCTGCAAGCCTGGCGCGCCGCCCCCCTTCTTGCTCGCGAAGATCGTCAACGATAACGCGGTCATGCTGGATAAATGTGGCGCTCTCGGGTTTTTCGCGAGTGAGTTCGCTCCTACACGGTTCCGGGGACGTTGGGCCAGAGGTCGGCGACGAGGAAGAGCCGCTCGGCTTCTTC
Source organism: Pseudomonas extremaustralis (assembly GCF_900102035.1). Classification (NCBI taxonomy): domain Bacteria; kingdom Pseudomonadati; phylum Pseudomonadota; class Gammaproteobacteria; order Pseudomonadales; family Pseudomonadaceae; genus Pseudomonas; species Pseudomonas extremaustralis. The sequence continues at coordinate 1,985,662 of NZ_LT629689.1, read as the reverse complement.
CCAGTCTTCACCGTTCTGGACCAGCCGCACCAGTAACTGCGCGGGCGCCATCGGTTCCAGGTCGGCCAGCCATCCCTGCATCTGTTCCTCGCTCCACACCTCGTCCGTCAGGTAATGCGCCGGCGCCAGCCATGCATGGCGGGGCAGGGGCTGCCAGCGGCCGGGGGCGCTGGCGCTGACGAAGTCGCGCCAATCCCGCTGATGCAGCCAGCGTCCGCGCAAATGCTGCGGATGAGCGCCAAAAGGCGATTCGGACTGGCCCGGCCAGGGATAGAGCAGGTACCCGCCGAGCCACAAATGCGCATCGAATTGCTGGATATCCAGGGCGGCCAGCGCTTCGCGGCTTTCCGGTCGCGCCGAGATCGGCAGTTGGTGCTGGGCCAGGTGTGTCAGCTTGCGGTCCAGGCGGTCGTGACAACCAGGGCCCAGCCACTGCGCGGTGTCCCGGCCGTTGCCGTCCTGCGGACCCAGGTAGAGTTTGATCGCCAGTTCCAGGTGGTGCACGCCATCGCGGTCACGCAGCAGCATGTCCAGTTCGCCCAGGGTATGCCCGGCGCGGCGGATCGGCAGGTTGGCGGCGAGCAATTCCACGCCCGGCGCATGTCGCACGGCGAACTGCCACAGACGTTCGTAATACAGACCCAGGCGGCGGGTGCGCGATTGGCTCAGCCAAAGCTGCAGGGCGCTGCTGTCGCGATCGAGTGCGCGCAACCAGTGTTCGAGAAGATGGGGCGCCTGCACCCAATCGCTACCGGCCAGCGGATGACGCTGTGGCCAGGGCGTTTGTGCCAGCATCGGCGGGGCGAGCATCACCCACGCCAGGTCGCGCACCTCTGGGTGACGCAATTGGCGGGGCAGGGCGAACAGGTCAGGGAACAGAGTCATGGTCCGAGCATAGCCTTTTACGTCGTGTGCGGGGGGCTGAGAACTGTTGTCATCCAGGCCTTGCGGCGACAAAGGATTTTGCCTGGCGCAGCCTTTCGCCCATAATCGTCGTTCTTTGCCACACCCCCAATCCCGCAGGAGCCCCATGGAGCACTTTCGCAATATCGGCATTATCGGTCGCCTGGGCAGTACCCAGGTGCTGGACACCGTCCGCCGGCTGAAAAAATTCCTGCTGGAACGCCACCTGCATGTGATCCTCGAAGACACCATCGCCGAAATCCTCCCCGGCCACGGCTTGCAGACCTCGTCGCGAAAAATGCTCGGCGAAGTCTGCGACATGGTCATCGTGGTCGGCGGCGATGGCAGCCTGCTGGGCGCGGCGCGGGCCCTGGCGCGGCATAACGTGCCGGTGCTGGGGATCAACCGTGGCAGCCTGGGTTTCCTCACCGATATCCGTCCCGATGAGCTGGAAGTCGAAGTGGCCAAGGTCCTCGACGGCCATTACCTGGTGGAAAACCGCTTCCTGCTGCAGGCCGAAGTGCGTCGCCACGGCGAAGCCATCGGCCAGGGCGATGCGCTCAATGATGTGGTGCTGCACCCTGGCAAATCCACGCGCATGATCGAGTTCGAGCTGTATATCGACGGCCAGTTCGTGTGCAGCCAGAAGGCCGACGGCCTGATCGTCGCCACGCCCACCGGTTCCACGGCGTATGCGCTGTCGGCCGGCGGCCCGATCATGCACCCCAAGCTGGATGCCATTGTGATTGTGCCGATGTACCCCCATATGTTGTCCAGCCGGCCGATTGTGGTCGATGGCAACAGTGAGCTGAAAATCGTGGTATCCAAAGACATGCAGATCTACCCGCAAGTCTCCTGTGATGGGCAGAACCATTTCACCTGCGCCCCCGGTGACACCATCACCGTAAGCAAAAAGGCGCAGAAGCTGCGGCTGATCCATCCGCTGGACCACAACTACTATGAAGTGTGCCGCACCAAGTTGGGCTGGGGCAGCCGCTTGGGGGGTGGAGGCGACTGATGCTCGATCCCACGCGTAGCTACGACCTGATTGGTGACGTGCACGGTTGTGCCCACACCCTTGAGCACCTGCTCGACCTGTTGGGCTACCACAAGCACGCTGGCACCTGGCGCCATCCCTCGCGCATGGCGGTGTTCCTGGGCGATCTCATCGACCGTGGCCCACGCATTCGCGAGGCGCTGCATATCGTCCATGACATGGCCGAGGCCGGGCAGGCGCTGTGCATCATGGGTAACCATGAGTTCAACGCCCTGGGCTGGGCCACGCCCGCGCCGCCGGGCAGCGGCAAGCAGTTCGTGCGCGAACACACGCCGCGGCACGAGCGCTTGATCCACGAGACCCTGACCCAGTTCGAGCATCACCCCGGCGACTGGCACGACTTCCTCGGCTGGTTCTACGACATGCCGCTGTTCGTCGACGCCGGACGTTTCCGCGTGGTGCATGCGTGCTGGGACGATGGGTTTATCCAGCCGCTGCGCGCGACGTTCCCCGATGGCTGCATCGATCAGCATTTCCTCCAGGCCGCCGCCGTACCCGGCAGCTTCGCCTGCAACGCCTTCGACCGCCTGCTGCGCGGCACCGATATGCGCCTGCCGGACGGTTTGACCTTGACCGGTGGCGATGGCCTGACACGTTCGTTCTTCCGCACCAAGTTCTGGGAAGAAGACCCGAAAACCTACGGCGACATCGTGTTCCAGCCCGACGCCTTGCCGGAGCCGGTGGCGCGCACGCCGTTGTCGTCTTCCGAGAAGAACTCCCTGCTGCGCTATGGCGTCGATGAGCCTGTGCTGTTCGTTGGGCATTACTGGCGCAGCGGCAAACCGGCGCCGATCCGTTCGAACCTGGCCTGCCTGGATTACAGCGCGGTGCTGTACGGCAAGCTGGTGGCGTATCGACTGGATCAGGAAACCCGCCTCGATCCGCATAAATTCGTATGGGTCGACGTTGAGCGGCCCGAGGTGATCACATGAGTGCCGTGCCCGTATTGCGCTTGCCCCTGAGCGTCGACCTGGGCGGTTTCGTCAAACTGTTGCAGCGCATGCAGGTGCCCCATCGCGTCAGTGAAGAAGCCGGCGAGCAGGTGTTGTGGGTGCCCGAGACCATCAGCGACGACGTGCGCGTGTTGTATGAACGCTTTCCCGCCGGTGACCCGGACCAGCAACTGGATATTCCCGAACAGGCGCCCGTTTCGCGCCCCAGCTTTATCCAGCAAGTGCGCCGTAGCCCGGTGACGGCGCTGGTGTTGCTGGCGAGCCTGATCGTCGGTGCGGTGACGTTGCTCGGCGAAAACCTGCAAGCCATGAGTTGGCTGACCTTCTTGCCGTTCCGGGTGATGGGTGATTACATCCAGTTCACGCCTTTGGCCGATACCTTGGCCTCGGGACAGTGGTGGCGGTTGGTTACGCCGATGCTGATCCACTTCGGCATCCTGCACCTGGCCATGAACGGCATGTGGTACTGGGAGCTGGGCCGGCGCATCGAAGCGCGCCAGGGCGGCATCAACCTGCTGGGCCTGACCCTGTTGTTCAGCCTGGTCTCCAACTACGCGCAATACGCTTATGGCGGCCCGGGCCTGTTTGGCGGGTTGTCCGGCGTGTTGTATGGCCTGCTCGGGCATTGCTGGATCTTTCAGTTACTTTCGCCCAACCCCGCCTATCGTCTGCCCCGTGGGGTGCTGGCGATGATGCTGGTGTGGCTGGTGCTGTGCCTGTCGGGGCTGGTCTCGATGATCGGCTTCGGCGAAATCGCCAACGCAGCCCATGTGGGTGGCCTGGTCATCGGTTGCCTGACCGGTTTGCTCGGCGGTCTCTATAACCGCCGCAAAACGTCTATTTATTAAGGAAGAGTCGCCATGTCCTCTTTTGCAGAAATGATCGAAAACATCACGCCGGACATCTACGAGAGCCTCAAACTCGCCGTGGAAATCGGTAAGTGGGCCGATGGGCGCAAACTCACCGCCGAGCAGCGCGAATTGTCGTTGCAAGCGATGATCGCCTGGGAAATCCAGAACCTGCCCGAAGACCAGCGCACCGGCTACATGGGCGCGCAGGAATGTCATTCGAAGTCGACCACGGTGCCGAACATCCTGTTCAAGTCGGATGCGCTCCATTGATCGAAATCGGTCGCGGTGCAGTCAGCAAGATGTCGGCGCAACTCGGTGAGCCGACCGTTCAATACGCGTTTCGCCTGGGCGACACCGAGGTGCCGGTCAACCCGCTGATCGGCACCCATATACGCCTGGAGTACCTCGGGGCCATTCATTGCAGCCATTGCGGGCGCAAGACCAAGACCAGTTTCAGCCAGGGCTATTGCTACCCGTGCATGACCAAACTGGCCCAGTGCGACCTGTGCATCATGAGCCCCGAGCGTTGCCATTACGACGCCGGCACCTGCCGTGAGCCGGGCTGGGGCGAGCAGTTCTGCATGACCGACCATGTGGTGTACCTGGCCAATTCGTCAGGGATCAAGGTCGGCATCACCCGCGCCACCCAACTGCCGACCCGTTGGCTGGACCAGGGCGCGAGCCAGGCGCTGCCGATCGTGCGGGTGTCCACGCGCCAGCAGTCCGGTTTCGTCGAAGACCTGTTCCGCAGCCAGGTGGCCGACAAGACCAACTGGCGCGCCTTGCTCAAGGGCGATGCGCAAGCGGTCGACCTCAAGCAAGTCCGCGACGAGCTGTTCGCCGCCTGCGCCGAAGGCCTGGTGACGTTGCAGGAACGCTTTGGCCTGCAAGCCATCCAAACCGTTTCCGACATCGAGCCGATCGAAATCCGCTACCCGGTCGAGCAGTATCCGACCAAGATCGTCAGCTTCAATCTGGACAAGAACCCGATTGCCGAAGGCACGCTGCTGGGGATCAAGGGCCAGTACCTGATCTTCGATACCGGCGTTATCAATATTCGCAAGTACACGGCCTACCAGCTCGCCGTGCATCAGTAGAAGGATGCCACCCATGCGCACCGAACAACCGAAGATGATTTACCTGAAGGACTATCAGGCGCCGGACTACCTGATCGACGAGACACACCTGACCTTCGAGTTGTTCGAGGACCACAGCCTGGTCCACGTGCAGCTGGTGATGCGCCGCAACCCCGAGCGCGGCGCCGGCTTGCCGCCGTTGGTACTCGATGGCCAGCAGCTTGAACTGCTGAGCGTCAACCTGGGCGAGCGGGAACTGACGGCGGCTGACTACCAGTTGACCGACAGCCACCTGACCCTGCACCCGACCAGCGAAACGTTCACGGTCGACACCAGCGTGCGCATCCACCCGGAAACCAACACCGCCCTGGAAGGCCTGTACAAATCCAGCGGCATGTTCTGCACCCAGTGCGAGGCCGAAGGTTTCCGCAAGATCACCTATTACCTCGACCGCCCGGACGTGATGAGCACCTTTACCACCACGGTGATTGCCGAACAGCACAGCTACCCGGTGCTGCTTTCCAACGGCAACCCCATCGCCAGCGGGCCGGGCGAAGACGGTCGCCACTGGGCGACCTGGGAAGACCCGTTCAAGAAACCGGCGTACCTGTTCGCGCTGGTGGCCGGTGACTTGTGGTGTGTCGAAGACAGCTTCACCACCCTGACCAACCGCACCGTGGCGCTGCGTATCTATGTCGAGCCGGAAAATATCGACAAGTGCCAGCACGCCATGACCAGCCTGAAGAAATCCATGCGCTGGGACGAAGAAACCTACGGCCGCGAATACGACCTCGACATTTTTATGATCGTCGCGGTCAACGACTTCAACATGGGCGCCATGGAGAACAAGGGCCTCAATATCTTCAACTCCAGCGCCGTGCTGGCCCGTGCCGAAACCGCCACCGATGCCGCGCACCAGCGGGTCGAAGCCATCGTTGCCCACGAATACTTCCACAACTGGTCGGGCAACCGCGTGACCTGCCGCGACTGGTTCCAACTGTCGCTCAAGGAAGGCTTCACGGTGTTCCGTGACTCGTGCTTCTCCGCCGACATGAACTCCGCCACGGTCAAGCGCATCCAGGACGTGGCTTACCTGCGCACCCACCAGTTCGCCGAAGACGCCGGCCCCATGGCCCACGCCGTGCGCCCGGACAGCTTTATCGAGATCTCCAACTTCTACACCCTGACCGTGTACGAAAAGGGCTCGGAAGTAGTCGGCATGATCCATACTTTGCTCGGTGCCGGAGGCTTCCGCAAAGGCAGCGACTTGTACTTCGAGCGCCATGACGGCCAGGCCGTGACCTGCGACGACTTCATCAAGGCCATGGAAGATGCCAACGGCGTCGACCTGACCCAGTTCAAACGCTGGTACAGCCAGGCCGGTACGCCGCGCCTGGCGGTGAGCGAGTCCTACGACGCCGCAGCCAAAACCTACAGCCTGACCTTCCGCCAGAGCTGCCCGGCCACCCCGGACAAGGTGGAAAAACTGCCGTTCGTGATTCCGGTGGAGTTGGGCCTGCTGGACGCGAAGGGCGCCGCCATCGCCTTGCGCCTGGCGGGTGAGGCAACGGCCGGCGCCACGTCCCGCGTGATCTCCGTGACCGAAGCCGAACAGACCTTCACCTTCCTCGATATTGCTGAGCAGCCGTTGCCGTCGCTGCTGCGTGGCTTCTCGGCGCCGGTGAAGCTGAGCTTCCCGTACACCCGCGACCAGTTGATGTTCCTGATGCAGCACGACAGCGACGGCTTCAATCGCTGGGATGCCGGCCAGCAGTTGTCGGTGCAGGTGTTGCAGGAACTGATCGGCCAGCATCAGGCGGGTCAGCCGCTGAAGCTGGATCAGCGCCTGATCGACGCCTTGCGCACGGTATTGAACGACGAAAGTCTGGATCAGGCGATGGTCGCGGAAATGCTCTCATTGCCCGGCGAAGCCTACCTCACTGAAATCAGCGACGTCGCCGATGTGGAGGCTATCCACGTCGCTCGCGAGTTCGCGCGCCAGCAACTGGCCGACAAGCTGTTCGAAGGCTTGTGGTCGCGTTACCAGGCCAATCGCGAGCTGTCCAAGCGCACACCTTATGTCGCCGCGGCCGAGCACTTCGCCCGTCGTGCCTTGCAGAACATTGCGCTGTCGTACCTGATGCTCAGCGGCAAGCCCGAAGTGCTGGCGGCGACGCTGGACCAGTTCGACACCAGCGACAACATGACCGAACGCCTCACCGCGCTGGCGGTGCTGGTGAACTCGCCATTCGAGGCGCAAAAAGCCCAGGCGCTGGCGGTGTTTGCCGAAACCTTCAAGGACAACCCACTGGTCATGGACCAGTGGTTCAGCGTGCAGGCCGGCAGCCCCCTGCCGGGCGGGCTGGCGCGGGTCAAGGCGTTGATGGAGCACCCGGCGTTCAACCTCAAGAACCCGAACAAGGTGCGGGCGCTGATCGGCGCGTTTGCCGGGCAGAACCTCATCAACTTCCACGCGGCGGACGGTTCGGGCTATCGCTTCCTGGCCGACCTGGTGATCCAGCTCAACGGCTTCAACCCGCAAATCGCTTCGCGCCAATTGGCGCCGCTGACGCGCTGGCGTAAATACGACAGCGCGCGCCAGGCGCTGATGAAGGCGGAGCTGGAGCGCATTCGTGCTTCCGGCGAGCTGTCGAGCGATGTGTTCGAGGTGGTCAGTAAGAGCCTTGCTTAAATTGCACCGTTGAAAAAAAACGGCGCGCTGTTGGATCACAGTGCGCCGTTTTTTTCAGCTGACGATTTTGCAATTGGACATTTTCCTGTAGGTCATACGCGCACACATGAAGTTCGACTCGCCTCTCACCGCCTACCAGCACGCCATCGCCCAGCAGGGGTTCGTCGCCGACGACGCCCAGCGCCGCGCGGTGGATGCTTTGCAAGCCTGCCATGAAGCCCTGCATCAAGGCCATTCGCCGATCACCGGTGTTTACCTGTGGGGGCCGGTGGGGCGCGGCAAGACCTGGCTGATGGACCAGTTCTACCAAAGCCTGCGGGTGCCTGCCCGGCGTCAGCACTTCCATCATTTCATGGGCTGGGTGCACCAGCGCTTGTTCCAGCTCACCGGCATCCCGGACCCGTTGCAGGCGCTGGCGCGTGAGCTGAGCCGGGAAGTGCGGGTGCTGTGCTTCGACGAATTGTTCGTCAATGACATCGGTGACGCGATCATTCTCGGCCGTCTGTTCCAAGTGATGTTCGAGGAGGGGGTGGTGATGGTGTGCACCTCCAACCAGCCGCCCGAGCAGTTGTACGCCGATGGCTTCAACCGTGAGCGATTCCTGCCGGGCATCGCGGCGATCCGGCAGCACATGCAGGTGGTGGCGGTGGACGGCGGCGAGGACCATCGTCTGCACCCAGGCGTGGGCCAGCAGCGCTATTGGGTCAATCAGCCCGAGGCGCTGGCCAGTGTGTTCCAGCAATTGAGCGAAGGGCAGGTGGTGAGCAGCGGGCCGGTCAGTGTGGGGCATCGGTCTATCGCTGCGGTGCGGTCCAGTGACAGCGTGCTCTGGTGCCGCTATGCCGACCTGTGCGAACAACCGCTGTCGGCGATGGATTTCATGCTGCTGTGTGATCGCTTCAAAGCGATTCTGCTGGGCGAGGTCCCCAACCTGAGTGCGCAACAACGCCCGGGCCACATCGCCCGCGGCACTGAGGACGGCGCCGAGCGCGTGGTGGCCGGTGATCGCGAGCTGCCGCAACTGTCGGTGCACGACGACAGCGTCCGTCGCTTCATCGCCTTGGTGGACGAATGCTACGACCGTAAGGTGCCGTTATTCATCGACGCCCAGGTGCCGCTGACGCAGCTGTATACCGAGGGTTACCTGGCTTTTCCTTTTCGTCGCACCCTCAGCCGGTTGCAGGAAATGCAACTGCAGCGCTTTGGCTAAGACGTGTAGGAAAAAACTCTGGATTGCGCATTCGCGGCTTTTTAGCGGCGCAACCTTCGCGTTTTCAGGCGGCTATTTGTCGGTAATCTCCTTCATCTGCTGCCGAGGCCACGCTTACAATCGTCCCCCCCAAAGGGAACCGACTCCCTTGTCGTGATTGAGGAAGGACATGGACAACCCAGATATCCTGGTGCTGCAAGCCAGCTACAGCAACCCTGTGCACGCCGAAGCCATTGGCCGCGTGCTCAACCATTACGCCCAAGACCCCATGGGAGGAGGCCACAGCCTGCCGGCCGATCTCCTGGAGCAACTGCCGGCCGAACTGGCCAAGCGTCCTCATGCTTTCAGCGTGCTGGCATTCGTCGGCGGTGAGCCGGCGGGGCTGGTGAACTGTTTTGAAGGCTTTTCCACGTTTGCCTGCCGCCCCCTGGTCAATGTCCATGATGTGGTGGTGATGAATCCGTTTCGTGGCCTGGGGCTGAGTCAGAAAATGCTGCAGAAGGTCGAGGAAATTGCCCGGCAGCGTGGCTGCTGCAAGATTACCCTGGAGGTGCTTGAAGGCAATGCGGTCGCCCAATCGGCCTACCGCAAGTTTGGTTTCGACGATTCGATGTTCGACCCGGCGTATGGGCGCATGTTGTTCTGGAGCAAGTCGCTTTAATCAGAGGCGAAAAAAAGGCGCCATGAAATGGCGCCGATTCAATGTTGGAACCCCTTGCCGTCCTGTTACAAGGCTGGCTTGTCCTGCAGGACCACATCGGCCGGGCTGGCCTTCTTCGGTTTGATCAAACTGAAGTCGATCAAAGCCTTCTGGGCGCGCTGGTAAGGGTTGCCGATCAACAGCGGGCGCGGGATGAAGCTGTCGCTCACCAGGCTTTTGCTGCGGTCCAGTTCGTTGAAACTCAGCCCGGCCAAATCCGCCCAGGTGTGGATCAATTGCGAGCTGCTGTAAGGCCGTTGCAGGTCGCTGGCGAATTTCCAGTCGTGGCTTTCACGCCATTTCGGCGAGGCATAGGCCATGAACGGAATGGTGTACATCGGCGCTGTCGGTTTGCCTTCATTGCGCCCCAGGGTGGCATGGCCGGCCGAGTCGAATACATCTTCGCCGTGGTCCGACAGATACAGCAGAAAGCCATTGGGGTCGGTCTTGGCGTAGTCCTTGATCAGGCTCGACACCACGAAGTCGTTGTACAGCACTGCGTTGTCGTAGCTGTTGTAGATCGGCAGTTGATCGTCGCTGATCCCGGCGGGCACGCCCTGGCGATCAGTGAACTTCTCGAATGTCGGCGGGTAGCGGTACTGGTAGCTCATGTGGGTGCCCAGCAGGTGCACCACGATGAATTTACGTTCGGCAGGATCAGCCAGCGCCTTGGCGAACGGCGCCAGCACGTCGCCGTCGTACTGGCGTGCGTTCTGGTTACGGTTGTTGTTCAGGTACACCTGCTCGTCAGCCTGTTCGGAAAAGGTCGTGAGCATGGTGTTGCGCTTGGTCATGGTCTGCTGGTTGGTGATCCAGTAGGTCTTGTAGCCGGCCTGTTTCATCATGCTGACGACCGATGGCGTCTTCAGGTACAGGTCCGGGTTTTCCTCGTCGGCGAACGTCAGCACCTGTTGCAGTGCTTCGATGGTGTAGGGACGTGGAGTAATGACGTTGTCGAACACCGCCAGTTGGTCGCGCAGCTTGTCCAGTTCCGGCGTGGTGTTGCGCGGGTAGCCATAGAGGCTCATGCGCTGGCGGTTGGTGGATTCGCCGATGACCAGCACCAGGGTCGAAGGCTGGCCGGCCATGTTGTCCTTGAGATTGGTCAAGGGTGGGATCTGGCTGGCGCTGTCGAGCATGTCCTGCATGTTGTCCAGCTGTTGGGTGTAACGGTGGTAGCCGACGATCATCTGCCAAGGCACGGCCGGCTCGATACGCGATTCGAAGCGGTCGATGGCATCTTCCAGGGTGTCACTGCGTGCGATCTGCTTGACCAGCGGGTAACCGATGATCGCTACCAGGATCGCCGTTGCTGCCACCAGCGCCTGAGCGCGCGGCAAATACACCGGACGCACCCGGGTCCACAGGAAAATGGCGACAGCGGTGTGGGCAATGAACGCGAGTACGATCCACCAGGCAAAATATTGGGTGAGGTATTCCCCGGCTTCCGAGATGTTCGACTCGAACATGATGAAGATGACGCTTTGGGAGAATTCCTGCTGGTAGATGAAGAAATAACCCAGGCTCGCCAGGGAACAGGCCCACAGCACCACGCCGATCAAGGCGGCCAGCAAGCGTGTACGGCGTGGGAATATCAGCAGGGGCGCGAGCCACACGGCACTCAAGAAGAACGCTTGGCGAAAGCCACTGAAGCCAGAGGTGCCGCTGAGTTGGATCAGCAGTTGGGTAATGCCGGAGAAATACCAGAAAAACAAAAATAGCCAGCCCAGACCGGCCCAATCAAAACCTTTCGCAGACGTGGTGCTGCGTTTGAACATTGCCATCCAGTGCTCCAACCCGGTGAGTCATTTGCTCGACACGCATAACTGCACGCGAGCACAGGCCTCCCTGGTATGGGATGGCCCTCGAGCGCGGGAGTATCGGGAGGTAGATGTGAAAAATTTGTGAGATTTCTGTAGTCGTTATCTTACAAATTGATGAACGGGTTCAGCAGAGTGCGGGTTGCGTACCGGCGGGCTGATCCAGTTGGGCTTGGAGGATATGCGCGCGTAGGCGCATGACTTCCTGCTGCAGTTGGTCGCGCTCGTCTTTCAGCTGGCGTAACTCATCGCGACGGAGAGTGACGTAGAGGGTCTGTGGCGGACGGGTCATCTGTGCAGTGCTCATTGCTTACCTCGCAAATAGCCGGTGTGTCGCGGTGTGCCGGAACGCTTGAGTCGAGGTTCTCGGCAGCAGTCGGCGGCAATTCTGAATTCTTTTTATAGGCAAGGGAACTTTTTTATTTTTGGCGGTCGTGTGACTTTTTATGCCGTGATGCTGAAACAGTGGCAACTTTTGGGCATGAAACTACGCCGATCTGAGCCTGACTAACCCTCATTAGCCTCATTGCGCTATAAACTATGTCACACATTTTTTTGTAGTTAGGAGCATCAGCACATGCAACTGGGGATTATCGGACTAGGCCGCATGGGCGGGAATATTGCACGGCGCCTGATGCTCAATGGGCATACCACCGTTGTTTACGACCGTAACGAAGCATTCGTCAAAGGCTTGAGCGAGGAGGGCGCCACCGGCGTCGCCGACTTGAAAGCCCTGGTCGCCGGGCTGCAGCAGCCACGCGCCATCTGGGTGATGTTGCCGGCAGGCGACCCTACTGAAAGCACGATCAATGAGCTGAGTGAACTGCTGCAAGACGGTGATGTGATCATCGACGGCGGCAACACCCACTATAAGGACGATGTTCGCCGGGCCAAGGCCCTGGCGGAAAAAGGCTTGCACTATGTCGACGTCGGTACGTCCGGCGGCGTGTGGGGCCTGGAGCGTGGCTATTGCATGATGATCGGTGGCGATGCCGACACGGTGCAGCGTCTCGATCCGATCTTCGCCAGCCTGGCACCGGGCCTGGGCAACATTCCGCGCACCAAGGATCGCTCCGCCGCCGCCGACCCTCGCGCCGAACACGGTTACATCCACGCTGGCCCTGCGGGTTCCGGGCATTTCGTCAAGATGATCCACAACGGCATCGAGTACGGGATGATGCAGGCGTTTGCCGAAGGCTTTGACATCCTCAAGACCAAGAATTCGGAAAACCTCGCCGAAGACCAACGCTTCGACCTCAACGTCGCCGATATCGCCGAAGTCTGGCGCCGTGGCAGCGTGGTGTCGTCCTGGCTGCTGGACTTGACCGCCGATGCTTTGGCGACCGACCCGAAACTCGACGGTTATTCCGGCTCCGTGGCCGACAGTGGCGAAGGCCGCTGGACCATCGAAGCGGCGATGGAGCAAGCGGTGCCGGTGCCGGTACTGTCCACCTCGTTGTTCGCGCGGTTCCGTTCGCGCCAGCAGAGCACCTACGGTGACAAGATGTTGTCCGCTATGCGCTTTGGCTTTGGCGGTCACGTGGAGACCTCCAAAAAATGACCGCCAACGGCAAGAAAACCAAGGCCGAACCCGCTCCACCCACCACATTGTTTCTGTTTGGCGCCCATGGCGACCTGGTCAAGCGCCTGCTGATGCCAGCGCTGTATAACCTCAGTCGTGATGGGCTGCTGGGGCCCGGCCTGCGCATCGTGGGCGTGGATCACAACGCCATCAGCGATGCCGACTTTGCCAAGAAACTTGAAGACTTCATTCGCACTGAGGCGGCCAGCAAGGTCAAGGGCAATGCCGACAACGCCCTGGACCCACAACTCTGGGCGCAATTGGCCAACGGCATCAGCTACGTCAAGGGCGATTTCCTCGACGACAACACCTACACCGACATCGGCACGAAGATCGCCGACAGTGGCACCGGCAACGCAGTGTTTTACCTGGCCACCGCGCCGCGTTTCTTCAGTGACGTGGTGCAGCGCCTGGGCAGTGCCGGCCTGCTGACGGAAACCGAGCACAGTTTCCGTCGCGTGGTGATCGAAAAGCCTTTTGGCTCTGACCTCGCCACCGCTGAGGCGCTGAACGCCAGTCTCCTGAAAGTGATGAGCGAGAAGCAGATCTATCGCATCGACCATTACCTGGGCAAGGAGACGGTGCAGAACATCCTGGTCAGCCGTTTTTCCAACGTGCTGTTCGAGGCTTTCTGGAACAACCATTACATCGATCACGTGCAAATCACCGCCGCCGAAACCGTCGGCGTGGAAACCCGGGGCAATTTCTTCGAGAAAACCGGCACCCTGCGTGACATGGTGCCCAACCATCTGTTCCAGTTGCTGGCGATGGTGGCCATGGAACCGCCGGCGGCGTTCGGTGCCGACGCGGTGCGTGGCGAGAAGGCCAAGGTGATCGGCGCGGTACGGCCCTGGTCCCCTGAGGATGCGCGGGCCAACTCGGTACGTGGCCAGTACACCGCCGGCGAAATCGGTGGCAAGCCTGTGCCCGGCTACCGCGAAGAAGCCAACGTCGACGCCGACAGCGGCACCGAGACCTTTGTGGCCCTCAAGGTGATGATCGACAACTGGCGCTGGGTCGGTGTGCCGTTCTACCTGCGTACCGGCAAGCGCATGAGCGTTCGCGACACCGAGATCGTGATCTGCTTCAAGCCGGCGCCCTATGCGCAGTTCCGCGACACCGAGGTCGATGAACTCAAGCCCACTCACCTGAAAATCCAGATCCAGCCCAATGAAGGCATGTGGTTCGACCTGCTGGCGAAACGGCCTGGGCCGACCCTGGACGTGGCCAACATCGAGCTGGGTTTTGCCTACGAAGACTTCTTCGAGATGCAACCGTCGACAGGTTACGAAACCCTGATCTACGACTGCATGACCGGCGACCAGACCTTGTTTCAACGCGCCGACAATATCGAGAACGGCTGGCGGGCGGTGCAACCGTTCCTCGACGCGTGGAAGGCCGATGGCGGGATTCAAACCTACAAGGCCGGTGAAGACGGGCCGGCTGCCGCCGATGCGTTGCTGGCCCGCGATGGCCGTGCCTGGCACTCGCTCGGATGAGTGATGCGGCGATTCATCCCATCCGTTTTATCCTCAGTGACGTGGACGGCACGTTGCTGCATCCGGATCACAGCCTTGGCCAGCGCACCGCCGATGCCGTTCGCGCTTTGCGTGAAGCTGGCGTGCTGTTCAGCCTGGCCAGCGGGCGACCGCCCAGGGCCATGCGGCACCTGATTGAGACCTTTGACATCGATATCCCGCTCGCAGCCTTCAACGGCGGCACGCTGTTCAATCCGGATGGCAGCATTCTGGTTGCCCACTATCTGCCGGCTGACGCCGCACTGGTGACGCTGGCGCTGTTCTCGGCCGAGCCGGATGTGGAAGTGTGGGTATTTGCCGACGGCGACTGGTTGCGTCGTGATGCGCCTGGCCCAATGGAGCCGCGCGAAGCCCATGGGTTGGGTTATGGGCCGCGGGTGGTGGAGAGTTTTGAGCCGTTCCTGGATCGGGTCGACAAAATCGTTGCCGCCAGCAACAACGCGCAGTTGCTGGTGCAACTGGAAGCGCAGTTACAGCCCAGGGTCCATGGATTGGCCCAGGTGTCTCGTTCGCAACCGGTGTATCTGGACGTGACGGCGATGCTGGCCAACAAGGGCGAAGCCTTGAAGACCCTGGCGGCTCATCTCGGGGTTGCGTTGGAACAGACCGTGGCGATTGGCGATGGTGGCAATGATCCGGCGATGTTCGAGGTGGCCGGGTTGTCGATTGCCATGGGGCAGGCGGAAGAGGCGGTCAAGCGTCGGGCCAATGTAGTGACCGGCAGTAATATCGAAGAGGGCGCCGCGGAGGCCTTCGAGCGGTTTATTCTTGCGGGGCGATAATAAACGTTCGCTCTAACGCTGAACCTGCGCTCATTGTTTTATTGTCGGGCAATGAGCGCAGGTTACAGCCTTGAATTACTTCGGCATGGCCCAGGATTGCAACTGGTAGCCATGTTTGTCGAGTTCAGCGCGGGCTTGCAAGAGCAAGTTTTCCAATTGCGCCGGATCGGTATAAGTGCTCGACGACAATTGTTTACTGCCAATACGGTTATTGGTGCGGTCGATGACGCTCAGGCTGAGAGCGCCATTGCCATCTTGCCAGGCCACACACTGAAAGGGCTGGAAAGCACGGTCTGCGATCAAAAGAGCTTCGTTGATGCGGAGCGGAGCGTTCATGCGGGTCTTCTCTCTCATTGCCCATTCAGGTGATTGCCGGCGGTTGGGCTGACCGTGCGGCGGGTTACTTGTACTGATGCACGATGACCGGGTACGGGTCACATGTTAGTGCGAGAAATTTTAACTTTCCCTGATAGGGATCATGTAAGCGGCTGTTTTGAAAGCCGAATGAAAGTTTCAGTGGTGCGTAACTTTTCGCCGAAAACATCAATGGGTGAGTTTTGCCCGTACTTATAGCTAAACGGTACAAGCACCGCGTCAAGACCTTGCTAGTGTAAAGATCAGGCGTCACAAACCCTTGTTTCTAAATAACTTTGTCGCTAATAAACCCAGCAATTTTGACGCCAAGGAATAGTCATGAGTGTTACACCTGCGCCGCGCCGCTTGCTTGTGGTCGACCCCTGTGACGACTGCTACGCGTTATTGCCCGGCCTGCGCGCCGCCGGCTGGGAGGTCGACAGCTGTGCGCTGGAGTCCGTGGGGGACCGCTCCTGCGACGTTGGCCTGCTGCGTTTGCAGCCCTACCACCTTGAGCGCCCCGAAGCGGTCAAAGAGCTGATCGGCCGCAGCGGCACCGAGTGGATTGCGGTACTCAGCCAGGACGTACTGCGTTTGCAGAACGTGGGTGATTTTGTCTGCGAATGGTTCTTCGACTTCCATACCTTGCCGTTCGATGTCGCCCGCGTGCAGGTCACCCTGGGCCGTGCGTTCGGCATGGCGCGCCTGCGGGGCAAGGGCTACACGCAGGTGGATGAACCGGAGCATGAATTGCTGGGTGACAGTCGGCCGATTCGCGAATTGCGCAAACTGTTGTCCAAATTGGCGCCCACCGAATCCCCGGTGTTGATCCGGGGCGACAGCGGCACCGGTAAAGAGCTGGTGGCCAAGACCCTGCACCGTCAATCCCAGCGCCATGCCAAGCCGTTTGTGGCGATCAACTGCGGAGCGATCCCTGAACACTTGATCCAATCGGAGCTGTTCGGCCACGAGAAGGGCGCATTCACCGGCGCCCATCAGCGCAAGATCGGGCGTATCGAGGCAGCCAATGGCGGAACGCTGTTCCTGGATGAAATCGGTGATTTGCCGATGGAGCTGCAAGCCAATCTGCTGCGTTTCCTACAGGAGAAACAGATCGAGCGCGTGGGGGGTAGCCAGCCGATTCCCGTTGATGTGCGGGTATTGGCCGCGACCCACGTCGACCTGGAGGCCGCAGTGGCGAAGGGCGCTTTTCGCGAAGACCTGTATTACCGCCTCAATGTCTTGCAGGTGGTCACCGCTCCCTTGCGTGAACGCCATGGCGATATAGCGATGCTGGCCAACCATTTCTCGCGTTTCTACAGCCAGGAAACCGGACGCCGCCCCCGTAGCTTCAGTGACGATGCCCTGGTCGCCATGGGTGAGCATGCTTGGCCGGGGAATGTCAGGGAGCTGGCCAACCGCGTGCGTCGTGGCCTGGTACTTGCCGAAGGACGGCAGATCGAGGCCGCTGATCTGGGATTGCAAGGCGTGCAGGCAATTTCGCCGCCGATGGCTACACTGGAAGACTATAAGCAGCGCGCCGAGCGTCAGGCGCTGTGCGATGTGCTCAACCGGCACAGCGACAACATGAGCGTCGCGGCCCGTGTCCTGGGGATTTCCCGGCCGACGTTCTACCGGTTGCTGCACAAACACCAGATCCGCTAGGGCGGGTAAACCGAAAAGCCCCGCAACGACCCTTATCGTTGCGGGGCTTTTCCTTATGTCCAGACCGCCTATCTCAAGCGGTCCTCCTCTGGCAAGCGGGCTTGCCCCGCGCAGGGCTGCAAAGCAGCCCCTCAACCCCAATCAAAAGTAATACGGAAACTTCAAGCTAAACGTAAAGTCCGGCGCATCATCCGTCATCCCGATCGCCAGGTTCGGCACGATGGTCAGGTTCGGCGATGCCGCAATGGTCATGCCCACGTTGAAGTAGCCAGCGTTGCCATCGCTGGACACCACCGACTGCCAGTCGCCGCCATCAGGCTTGAGCTTGCTCCTGCGTTGCACCAGGTCGGATACCGAGAACGACATACTCATCTTCTCGTTCAGCGCGAACGCTACACCGACACCCAACTGGAAGCTGTCACCCAGGTTGACCTTGCCACCGACTTTCTGGCCGACATTGGAGCTGATATCGCTGAAGGAGTCCTCGAAGTTGTGGGTGTAGGAAAACGAACCGAACAGGACCGCCGGGTCAAAGGTCTTGACCAGGGAAATGCCCGGCGTGACCGACCAGACGCCGTTACCCGTGGGCAGGCTTTCCGGCACGTACAGGTTGTTATTGTTTTGCGATTCGACCAGCTTGATGCCATAGGGCTCTTTACCCGTAGGCGCCTTGACCCGTAACGATACGACCGCGTCCGGCAAGCTGTCGGTTTCGTCGAGGAATTTGTAGGCAATGCCGAAATTGACGTCGCCCAGGGTCGGGTTGCGTGTGACCGATTCTTCCGACGTCGTGGTGCCACTGTTGTTGGCCCCGCCTGACTGGTAGGTCGATTCGCGATACACCACCGGCACGTTTATATCGAACTGCCAACGGTTATCGACGTTGTAGCGCCCGGTCAGGTCCAGGGTCCAGTTATCCGCCTTGATCCGGTCCAGGTTGATATTGCCGAGGAAAATCGAGTCCAGCGCCAGAAAGCCGTTGAGGGTCAGCTGGCGCGCGTCGTAACGGGCGTAGGTGAGGCCCGTCTCGAAGCTGAACTTGCCATTGCCGAAAAAGCCGCTGGCCTCGTTGTACAAGTTGCTGACGCTCTGCGCGGGGGTCGAATCATCCTTGAGGCTTTGCCCATAGGAGCTGCCGCCACCGGCACCGCCTGACGCTGCGCCAGCGCCAACCCCTGGCGCGCCCGCCACCGTGGTGCCTTTTCTGAGGTCGGCGGGGGATTTGACCAGGCGCTTGGGCGCGGGCGTCGCAGGCTGATCTTCCACCTGCCGGACCCGTTGCTCCAGCACTGCCAGTGCTTTTTGCTGCACTTCGTAGCGTTGCTTGAGCTCCAGAAGTTCTTGTTTCAGCGTTTCAATGTCGGTATCCGGCGCGGCATACAAGATAGATGCGGGCAGGAGCGTACTCAAACAAATCACGGCACGTAGCGATAAAGATCGATGCATGAAGTCAGCCGTCCCATTCTAACTGCGTAAGTGTCGTGGCTCAGCGTAGTTCAATAGCCGTTCGTGCGTAGGCCTTTAAGTTGATCTAAGTTAAGGTTTCGCGTGATGTTGTTAAGACCGGTGTTGCCCATTACCACGTTAAGTTGGGTCAGGTTATTGATCATATTGCTGTTGCCCTGGATCACCGTGCCTTGCAGGACGTTGCCACCGCCGATTTGCTGGATGACATTGCCTTGATTGTTATTGGCCAGGAGCGACATTTGCAGCCCGCCGTTCTTGGCCGAGACGGTGACTTGGCCGGCGGTGGTACTGCCGGTAATCGCTTGACCGGCCACCAGGGCCTCGCCGGATTGGGCGTAGTTCGCCGGCGCCAGGCCGTTTTGCGTGACGTTGACGTCGACCGCGTTGTTGGCAGTGTTGCCGTCACCGGCGGCGCGTACGCTTTGGGTCACGCCTTGGCCGCTGCCCAATCCGGTGCCGCCTACGACGGTACCGGTGCCATTGGGTTGCTGGGTGCCGCCATTGCCGTCGCTACCGGTAATCTGCACGTAGAACTGCGGGGTGACGGTCGATTTGTCGATCTGCATGGTGGCACTGCCTGTGACGCTGGCCCCGGCAGAGTTGGTCCAGGTGCTGCTCATGACAATGCCGAAACTGATGATTCGCCCGGGCATCACATACCGACCGCGTAGATTCGCCATTTCCGAATCCTTGAGTTCGATAGGCTTGAAGGCCGTTGATGCGTAAGCGGGCATTGAGGCTGCCAGGCACATGACCGTCAGCCAACGGTAAGTGTTCATCGTGTGCTCCTGGAGCGTCCTGCTCCTTGTGCGCTTCTAGAAGAAGTCGCTTTGGATGAAACCGAAATCCATCAGTTCGCTGTCGCGCACCGGGCTGAACTCGTTCAGTTTGTCTTTGGCGGTCAACGGCGCGGGCGGCGAGAGCAGGGCGTTGGCCTTGTCGTAGCCTTCACCCAATACGGCAAACACAATGCCGTTCCAGCCCTTGATGAAATCGTCCTTTGTATAACGCTTGTGGCCCAGCACAGGGTCACCGATATAGACCCAGTCCTTGTCGGCGCGCTGCAACACGACAAAGTGCTTGTAGCCGCGGATCTCCAGCAGTACCACAACGGGTACTTTCACGGTGATCAGGACTTCCGGCGTGATGCGATAACCCTTGGCCCGCATGCCGATGCTTTCCAGGTAGCGCTTCATGTCGAGCATCGAGAAGCCCTGGGTACGTACCAGGTCCTGGTCGGCGTTAACCAGCATGCCCTTGATGACGTGGTCTTCGTCCACATCCATCCAATACGCTTGACGCATGATGATCGCCAGCGCGGCGGCGCCACAGCTGAAATCGGTTTTCTGTTCCACCAGGTTGGAAAACTTGCGCTCGCGAATGCTTTCGACCTTTTTATAGATCAACCCACCACCGGGCATGACCACGCCCATTTGCGCTGCCCAGGTCGGGCCGGTGAGTGCTAACAGAAGGAAGGCGGCAACGAGGCGCATGATCGTATGACCTGTTGGACACGGGAATGAAAAAGGGCCTTGTTGCCAAGGCCCTCGTCAGGATCAGAAGCGAGTGGTGGATTGCACGACTACGTTGTTCTGACCTTGGTTGTTGCTACCCGACAGAACGTTGGAGTTCGACACCCCGGAGCTGTAGTTCATCGAGCTGTTCACGCTGGCGTTGTTGACGACAGGCTTGGTGCTCCAGCCATGGCCGCTGGCGGCGATGTTGAGGGTCAGGTTGCTGGATACTTCCTGCGTGCCATTGACGGTTGCCAGGCCGCCGTTACCCGCTTTGTTCGACTGAACGACAGTGCTGTTGCTGGCTTGGTTGGAAGTGCCCGCGGCAGCGTTCAACTGAATGATGCCCGAAGCGTTGTTACCGCTATCGTTGAGGGAAGCATTGTTTTTGGTGCCGCTGTTGATCACCAGGTTACCGGTGTTCGATTGTGCGGAGTTCACGGAGGCGAACACGAAATCAGCATCGGCGGACTGAACGACTACGTCGTTTTTGCCTTGGTTGTTGTCACCGCTGAGAACGTTGCCGTTGGCTACGCCACTGCTGTGGTTGTACGACTCATTGGCCGACGCGTTGTTTTCGGTTTTGTCATTGATCACCACGTTGCCATGGTTGCTTTGACCGTCATTGGCTGCCGCAGCAGCGACAGTTGGCGGTTGTGGATGATAGCTAGGTGGACTCGCTTGAGCAGCAACAGCCATGAGAGCAGCGAGAGCGAAAGCCAGTGGTTTAAGAGCCATTGTAGGTTTCATGGTGTATCTCCTTGCTTCTATTAGTTGGTTAAGTGTTGGTACGGTCCTGCGGTCGACTCAGCTCCTTCAGTTGAGTCGTAGGTTCAGGGTGTTAGCCACTCGGTTCCCCACCCCGGCGCTCTGGGTGACCTGTACCACTCCACGGCTGCCGGTGAAGGCCTGGTCGCTGGTAACGACTTGGCGGCTGCCAGTGGTAGGGGTCGACCCTGAGTCTGTTGCAAGCGCAACGGTCTGTTGCGACATGATGCTGTCATCGATGCTTTGCGGACCGGCATTGATGCTGATTCGCACGGCATTGATCGATTGGTTCTGGGCCCCGGCCGACTGATTGACGCTCAGTACACCGTTGCCATTGCTGAATGAGTTGCCTTGGATGCTCGCCTTGGCGTTCAGCGAGCGGTCGGCGGGAGCGCCGCTGTTTTTCTGGGTGACGGCGATATGCGCCTGGGCGTTGCGGCCTACCGCGATGACCACGTTGTTGCTCAGTTGCTGCTGGTCGCCGGCGGCCTGGTTGATCGTGACCACGCCGTTGTAGTGGGTGCCTGAGTTATTGACCGTCGCGTTGTTATCGCTGTCGGCCATCGCGGCGGCGCAACCGAACACGGCAAGCAGCATCCAGGAATGGTTCATCTCAATGTCCTCCTACCATGCTGCTGACGTTGTTCAGCGGGGCGAGGCCGCTGGAGAGTGCGCCATTGATCGTATTCGAGATGCTGCTGCCACCACTGTGGCTGGCTGCACTGCCCGCACCCAGGCCGAGACCGGCGCCGTTGTTGTCAAATCCGGGAAGGTTGCCGCCAGGCAGAACGGTGCGTGTGATGCCGGTGCCGCTGGCGATCCTGGCGATATCGTTGTCGTTCAGTTCGGTGTTCGACGCCCGCAGGATCAGCGCAGAGGGGTTGGTATTGGCGGTGGTGGGGCTTGGGTCGGAACCAGAAGTGCGACCATACATATGGCCACGGACAGCCCGTTCAATCACGATCTCACCGTCACCTGCCGCAAGCGCTGGCAGGCTCAGGCTGGTACTGAGTACGCAGCTGATCAGGAGCAGGTTCAATGAACCTTGAGTGTGAGTGACCACGGCACTATTCCTTTTTTCTTCGCGCTGACCCTAAACAGCGCTGTCAGGGATAGAGCAGAAGCCGTGCCGCTTTTAATTTGTCGTGGTTATTCAGGGGCTTATCGTTATGGCGGGGCAAGGCGATACCAGCGCTGTTTCAAGGGTGAAACAGTCCGCCTCGCGGCGGTACCTATTCAGCCATTGCACAATCGCTTCACCTGGTTGTATCAGTGCTGTAACACCGTGCATGACAAAACGATGACACCGCTCAGGGCGGGCCGTTCAGGGGAGCGAGCTGTAAAAAAAATGGACACAACAGGCGCAAAAAAGCCCGAGCCTGGCGGTCGGGCTTAGCCTTTGGGCGCTTTACGGGGGATGGCGTTGAGTACGGGGTTGCCGTCCTGGTTCTGGGTCAGGTAGACCGGCAATACCTTGGGCAGGGAGGGAATGAGGTTGTCGACTTCGTGGATATCGTAGATGCCGCCGATACGAATCGCCCCGGTGTTGGCGTCCGCCAGCATCACCGGTTTGCTCAGGTAGCGGTTGATCAGCGGCAACGCATCGGCCAGGGCCAGGTTGTCGAGGATCAGCTTGCCCTGGCGCCAGGCCAGGGCGGTGTCATCGGGCATGATCGCGCGTACGTGGGGCGTGGCGTCGCCCTGTTGATAGCTGGCCTGCATGCCGGGGCTCAGGGGCACGCTGCCGTGCACCGGGTCGCTGGCAATCTGCACCGAGCCTTCGAGCAACATCACCCGCACCTGGTCTTCGTACTTCCACACGTTGAACTGGGTGCCCGTGACCCGTACCTGGCCTTCGCCGGCCCGCACGATAAACGGGTGGGCGCTGTCATGGCTGACGTTGAAGAACGCTTCGCCCTTTTTCAGCGTGACCCGGCGCTGGTCTTTGTAGTGGCTGTAGACCAGCTCGGTGCCCAGGTTGAGTTCCACCTGGCTGCCATCGCTCAGGGTCACCTGGCGTAAGCCATCGGCGGCCTGGAAGCGTTCGTAGGAACTCGGCAGCCAGCCGGCTTCCCAACCGGTAAACGCCGCCAGGGGCAGCGCGGCGAGGCAAATCGCCGCGGCTACTGCGTAACGGCGCGCCCGGCTGCGGGGTTTGAAGGGCACCACCACCGGCGGGGTTGCGTTGCGCGGCAGGTGGTCGGCGACGTCCCAGATTTCGAGCATGGCCGCATATTCGAAGGCGTGCAGCGGGTCTGAATCGTGCCACTGCGCGAAAGCCTGACGTTCGCCCGCAGTGCAATCACTCGCATGCAAGCGCATACACCAATGCGCCGCAGCGTCGGTGATCGCGTCATATTCGGCTTCTGAAAGGGACTTTTCGCTCATTTACTCATCCTGATTTCGCACATTCTAACCTCCCGGGGCCGGTGGCGAGAACAGCCGTCATGGCGATTGAACATCAATTGGCAGTCATTCCCGTCAGGTATTACCTAAAAACTCCGAACAATCCCACAGCGGAATACGAAATGCTGAAGAAATCCTTAGTCGCTCCGTGTGCAACCGCCGCGTTGCTCAGGCGCCCGCATCCAGTTCTCGACCGAGCTGACTGATCATGTAAGTCACCGAGTCGGCATTGGCCAGAATCGTGTCTATACGTTTGTCCGCGTTGCTCATGAAGATTTCCCGCGCGTCGTCGAGTGTGCGCCCGCCCGTGGTGCCAAGGACTTTGCTCTTTTGCGACGAGGTCGAGCGATGTCGGCCGAAATCCTCCCATTGATGGCTGAATTCATCCCAGGTCTTGAACAGCAGCGTGGCTGGCGTCAAGGTCGACAGCGCGGTGTCGCGCAAGTTGGCAAGGTCGGTCTGCATCAGCCGCGCACCGCGGATGTCCACGTTTATCAGGTCGTGGAACGGCCGCATGCTGTCCAGGTAGGCGAGGTCTTCGGTCAGGGACTTGATGTGCGTGATCTCGTGGATCAACACCGTCGCCCGGGCATGGGCGCAGATGTTGAACGGCGTGCTCAAGCGGTTCTGATAAATGTCCATGGGCGGATCGAAAAAGCGGTCCAGCAAGTAGATTCGGTTGTCGGGGTCGTCGGGCAGTACGAACGCGAATGTGCTTTGCGGGCTGTAGCGATGGGTGCCGCTGACAAAGCGTTGTGAGTGGGGGCCGGTCAGGGTGTGGTTGGTCAGCTCATCGAGCAACTCGTCGATTCGCCGCTCGACTCTTCGCACCTGGTCGGGTGTCATCGTGACGATGCCGAACAACTCACTGAAAAACTGCCCGAGCCGGCTGCCGGGATCCAGACGCTCCACGAAGTGGAGCAGGTTGCGTTTACAGTTGACCGCATAGTACGTCGCAACATTGAGCGCCTCATCTATGCACTGCGCTTTCCAACTGGATAACGCCGCGATTTCCCGGATGCCCACCGCTTCGATATTGATGCTCTCGCGCACGGCGGATGGGGTATGAGACCGCCCAGCGTAGCGACTCAACGTTTTGCCATAGCGCGGCTGATGCCGGTCGAGGTCCAGCGTCCACTGGCCCTGGGCATTGCACTGTACATAGGGTCCGTGCCGCTCGCCGGTGCTCAGGCGCCAGTGTTCACCGGCTTGTTTCACCGGGTACACCTTGCCGTCCAGCGGTACGAAATGCCCGGTACCAGTCTTATTTTGATAAGGGCGGGTTGGTGCGCGTTTTTCCAGGTCTTCCAAGGCCACTTCGTGGTGTTCAAACGTTTGTAACTGCGTGCGTGCTGGGGCGGTCAGATCCAGTTCGGCCAGGCTCGGCGCTTCTGGCACGGGGGCTTGCAGCCATTGTTCCAAAGGGACGGGCTCCGGCGGCGCCGTATCCTGAGGGAACAGTTGGTCCAGTTCCTGGCGCAAGGACGCCAATTCGGCCACGCCGCCGGCAAAGGTTTTGAGCGCGTGTTGCCAGCGGTGTTGCTGCAGGTCTTCAGCGGAGGTCTGGAACAGTTGGTAGCTGCGCCATACCACCAGCGGGAACGCCAGTTTACCGGCCATGAACTGCAAGCCTTTGGGGATCTCCTGGATCAGCAGGCTGGTCACGGCATCCCATTGTGCCTGGCCCGATGGCGAAAACTGGCAACCCAACATCTGTTGCAGCATTGTGCTGTTGTCCTTGAACAGCCGGTTCAACAGGTTGCCGGTGATGGGCGACAGACCGAGCCGGATTTCCGACAGTCCTCGGCTCCACTGTTGGCGCAGCAAGTTGCGGTAGGTGGCTTGATGGGCGGCCGGTAACCGCTCTACGACCCAGTCCTGGAGGGAGCCGGGGGTGGTGAACGCTTTGATGAATGCCTCTTCGTTCGCATATTCCTTGAGTAAATGCTGGGGGCTGTAGGGCGCAAACAGCACCAGCGGCCCGGCGCCTTCGGGCTGCGCGTCTATCAGGTAGCAGCCCAGGGCCAAGGCCTGCGAGGCGCCGGGGGTGGCGATCAGTTCGAGCGGGCGAATGATCGCCGTTGCGCCCGGCACCGCCGCGCGGGCCAGGGCGTCAGGCATATCGAAGACTTGCTGGATCAAGCCCCAGGCCGACGCCGACAGTCGTTCCTGCAGTGTTTGTTCGTGGGCGTATTGCAGCACTTGCCAGGGCAACTGCCGACAGAACAATCGGCGACGCTCGCGGCTGTCTTCGGTCTGGCCCTCGAGATGGGTGGCGAGGCGTTTCTGGTAGAGGCTTTTCAGGTCCAACTGGCGAACCAGTTGCACCACGGCGGCGCCGTCCAGTGTGGCTGGCAGCGGCGTGGCGGTTCGCGAGCGTGGGCGGATGTCGTCGGCGCGCAGCCCGGGCAAGTGCCGCAGGGCAAATTCGGTCAGGGTCTGGATGTTGCCTTGCAGGTCCAGGCGGCCGGGGATCAGCACGTGATCCGGGTTGCTCAGTTGGCCGGGGAAGCGTGCGTCGAGCAAGGTCGAGAGGCTGCTCATGACCTGCTCGCGCAGGGGCGTGATGCTGTGCAGATAGTCCTGCTCCTGGAGGGCGTTGATGCGGTACTGCTCAAGCAGCTCGGCATGCAGGATTTGCTCATGGGGCCGCGCCATGCCCAGCCATACCGGCAGCGCTTGCTGATGGATCATGGCGCGCGCCAGGGCAATGTCGCGCTGCAGGTTGGTCGGCGGTGCGCGGCGGATCAGGTTGTCCATGCAGTCCTGAAAGCGGCTGGCGTCGAGTTTCATCGAGCGTAGGGAGTCAATTTCATCCCGAGTGAAGTCACTGTGGGTCTGTTGGCGGTCATGCAGCAGATGCTCGTCGATGCGGCGTAGCGGCCCCAGATGAAAAGCTTGATGAGGCACGCGCTTGGAGACCGGCAGGTTCTCTATCAGGGGCAGGCGTTCCAGGGGATCTTGCAAACGTCGCTCGATGACCTCGCGCAATACCTTGACCGAGGTGAAGGCTTCAAAGCCGCGCCGGGGTGTCCACAACAGCGCCGCGCCCGAATGATCGGGGTCCAGGCCGCCACGTTCGGTGATTACAAAACAATGGGCCAGGGCCGCTGGCGCGGATTCGCTACCGATTTCAACGGTCAGGCCAAACGCATCCGGGATGAACCCGTTCAAGCCGTAGCGCTTCAGACGGGTCATGGCATCGGCGTGAAAAACGCTGTCGAGTAACGCGAGATTGGCGGGCGACAGGCTTTTATGCAGCCGCCGCAGTGCCACTTCACCGCTGAGGCCCTGCAACATGGCATGGCTCAGATTGGCGCGGTTATTGTCCAGCAGCACCTGCGGCAGCGTATGCAGGTCGTGATCGGCAAAGGTGGCCAGGATCGTTTCGATGATCGCATTGAAGCGTTTTGCGCCCAGATTGTGCAGTTTGTAGGCGGCGCCTTCGCGGCGCGGCCCGTAGAGCCCGGTCAGGGGGCTATCGGTCAGGCCCTCGGCTTGCCGCGCCAGGCGAGCGATGAAGTGCTCGACCATGCTCGAAGACCGTTGCGGCAGGCGCTCTTCGCGCTCGTCGGCGTGGCTGGCATAGGTATTGATGTAGACGTCGGCGGACGAGAGGTCCAACCGGTTGCGGGCCAGTTCTGCGTCCAGCGCACGGCTTGCCAGGTCTCGCAGGGTCGGTTGTTTATTGCGTTCCATCGCCATTGCCGCCTCGACGCTTTGCAGGCGTTGCAGGTGATCCTTGGCTTTTTCTGCCTGGACCGTGCTCGGACGGCCGCTGGCGCTGGTGATGGGGTGCACGCTCCAGCGTCCGCCGGCATCCAGCGCTTGCAGGCGGCTGTCGAGCATGCTGCGCACGTCCAGGGCGCTGTCGAGCAGGGCGGCCAGGTTGACCCCGCCGGCGCTGCGTCGATACACCCCGAGGGCGTGCTCCAGGTTATCGCTCTGCTTGGCGATGATGTCCTCGACCATTTCCTGGAACACATCGCCAGCGATAGGTTTGCCGGTCACCTGTATGTGCTCCATGCCGATGAACACACTGCGTTCGTCCAGGGACAGGAAGTTGAGCAACTCATCTTCGTGCCCGGCGGCCTTGAGCATGCTCAGCAGGGTATCGCGCAGGTCATCGAGGTTCTCGAGGACCTGCAAACCGCGCGATTGGGTGTAGAGGTATGCGTGGGCATTGCTCATCATCAAGGTGCTGGCCAGGTCGACGTGATGCTGGAAAGGGGCATGGGCCCGCACCTTTTCGATGTTCAGGTGGCTGGCAAAAGCGCTGCGCGCGGCATGATCCGGAAGGAACAGGGCCTGCAGTGTCTGGCTTTCTGCGGTGGACAGGATCGTGGCTTGATGCTTGAGCAACAGGTCGGCGCGAAACTTGTCGCGCAGGCCCCGTGTGAACAAGCGCAGGCGTGACTGGCGGCCGTTGGATTCTTCATTCCAATAGGTTTGCAGCAGGCTGTTCAAGAGGGTCGAGAGAATCCCGCTGGTGTGTTCGATCACGTTGTCCCAGCGCTGCTGGTCGTCGGCCAATTGCTCCTGGGTAAACGCACGGGTGTCATGGGCAAGGTTGACAAACGTATGGGTTTGATCGGCTGGCCAGGCGTGCTGCACGTAAAAACGCAACAACGCGTCGCGTAACGGTTCCGAGCCGACCGATTGGCTGTGTGTTTCCGCCGAGGCACGGCTGAAGGCATTCACGCGGGTGTCGGCCTGATTCAGACCGGGAAAATACGGGCGCGCCATGACTCCAAGCAACGTGTCGAGCATCTGGCGCAGGCTGGGGAGTTTGCGCAGCTCATCGAGCATCGCCACGGCATTTTTGTGCTGCCCCGCCAGGATGGCGTGCTCCTGGTCCTGCATCACCGCGCCCTGGATCACGGCGGTGGTGAGGGTCAACTGCGCGTCCACCGGCAGTGCGTCCCGCTCGCCGATAGACAAGAACCGCAGCAAATCGCTGCGCTGGCGCGGTTGCTTCAGGCGCTCGGCCACGCTATCGAGCAGGTCGGCGTGGCTGTCGAACAGCTCCAGGCCGCCATAGGGGGTGTAGAGCACGGCTTTGGCATCGTCGGGCGTCGGGCTCATCATGAAGCTACCCGCCAGCGCCAGCGCGGGCTGGCCGGCAAGGTTGACCAGCAACCTTTCCACGCGCATGGGCTTGCCGTGCGTCGTACTGTCCATACGCGCTGCGTCGGTGGCGTAATACAGCGTGTGCAGCCATTCAAGATCCTTGACGGTAAACCCGAGTTCGCGCTCCCTCGGCGTCGGGGTCCTGCGTTTGACGGTATGCAGGAACTCATCGAAAAAGTACGGCGGGGTGACGCTGGCCATAGGGCACTCTCCAGCATTGAGGCGATCAAGAAGCCTCAAGGTTGGGCGCGGGCGGGGGCGTCATGGCGTTACATAACTGGGGTGGGCTGTAAGCGCCCGTTGACAGCAGGCACGTACAGCGTTGTTTAATCGACGGCCATTCTGGTTGTTTCTCTCAATCGCAAAATCGGAGCTACAGATGTCTGCTCAGTCCCCGATAGTTGAAGGTGCCACAGCGCTCATCGGTTTCAACGACCTGGTGGGGTTGCTGCACGCAGTGTTTGTGAAGCACGGCACCTCGCCGGAAGTCGCGGCGATCCTGGCGCACAATTGCGCGAGTGCCGAGCGTGACGGCGCCCATAGTCACGGTATCTTCCGCATTCCCGGTTATCTCAGCACGCTGGCCAGCGGCTGGGTCGATGGCAAAGCGGTGCCGGTGGTCACGGATGTAGCGTCTGGCTGGGTGAGCGCGGATGCCTGCAACGGCTTTGCCCAACCGGCCCTGGCCGCCGCCCGCGCGCTGCTGGTGGAAAAGGCCCGCAGCGCCGGCATCGCCTTGCTGGCGATCCATAATTCCCATCACTTCGCGGCATTGTGGCCGGATGTCGAGCCCTTCGCCGAAGAAGGGTTGGTGGCCCTGAGCGTGGTCAACAGCATGACCTGCGTGGTGCCCCATGGCGCCGACCGCCCCTTGTTCGGCACCAACCCCATCGCTTTCGCCGCGCCGCGTGCCGATGGCGCACCGATCGTCTTCGACCTGGCCACCAGCGCCATTGCCCATGGCGATGTGCAGATTGCCGCACGCAAGGGCGAGCGCTTGGCGCCGGGCATGGGCGTCGACAGTCTCGGCCAGCCCACCACCGACCCCAAGGCCGTGCTGGAAGGCGGCGCGCTGCTGCCGTTTGGCGGGCACAAGGGCTCGGCCTTGTCGATGATGGTCGAACTGCTGGCGGCGGCCTTGACCGGTGGTAACTTTTCCTTCGAGTTCAGTTGGGCCGACCACCCAGGGGCACGTACGCCCTGGACCGGGCAATTGCTGATCGTGATCGACCCGAGCAAGACCGCCGGGCAACGGTTTGCCGAGCGCAGCCAGGAGCTGGTGCGGCAGATGCATGCGGTGGGGTTGCGGCGCTTGCCGGGGGATCGACGTCATCGCACACGGGCGAAGTCGGAGCTCATCGGTATAGAAGTGCAGGCCCAGGACCTGGCGCAATTGCAGGCACTGCTGGCCGATTGAAGCGGGCTGCGCCATTGGCGCAGCCCCGCTGGATCAGTTACGACGACCCAGCAACAGCCCGACCACCAGGCCGAAACCGGCGGAGATGGCCACGGTCTGCCATGGATGACCACCGATGTAGGTTTCGGTGGCGTCGACCATCGGCTTGCTGCGTTCGCGCACGGTGGACACCGAGTCCAGCGCCTGCTTGAGTTTTATCGCGACTTGCTCACGCAGGGTTTCGCCTTCCTCGCCCACCAGCGAAGCGCTGCTCTTGAGCAGCTTGTCCGATTCTTCGATCAGCGCGGTGAGTTCGCTGAAGGCTTGATCCTTGATTTGATCATCGACAGCTTGGGCGGCGGTTTTGCGGGCCATTGGGTGACTCCTTGCAGGTAAATGTGACAGTGAACAATGGAGTGTCGCGGGGCGGCAAAAGTTGCAGTTTTTTTGCCGTGGCGAAGTTCTAGGCGAAATCCTAATCAGGAAATTTCGACCTACAGTGTAAGATGCCACCTATTTGTGCAGCAGGTAATTCCACATGAGCTTCAATCTCGCCAACAAGACCCTCGCCGAACGCGCCGAGCTGGAAGATGAAAAGTCCCGTCTCTACGACCTGTGGCAAACCAACCTGGGCAAAGCCAAGGGCGAAGCCGCGCGCTTGTTCGGCGAGCGCGCCAAACGCAAGGGCAAATGGGCCGAATGGGTGCGTGCGGAACTCGACGGCATGTCGCCGCCGGAGTTTTCCAACATGGTGCGCAGTGAAGTCAACAAGCTGATGGCAGCGGCCAAGTAAAGCTCGCCACGATCGCTTCGCGCACCTTGAGCACCATCGGATCGAGCTGTGCCTGGGTGCGCCAACCCAACTCCACCGGGTAGCGCGGCAGTGCCAGAGGGCAGGGCAGCATCCGCAAGCCGCTCATCTCGGCGATGGCCTGCGCCGCATGCCCGGGAATGGTCGCCACCGCCCGGCTGCCCTTGAGCAAAAAGGGCAGCGCGGCAAAATGGCTGGTCGACGCGCACACCTGCCGGCTCAACCCCAGCGCCGCCAAGCCCTCGTCGGTGATGCCGATAAACCCACCTGACGACACCAGCACATGCTCGCGCGCGACGAACTCGTCGAGGCTGATGCCGTCCGTGCCAGGCGCCAGGCTGCCGGGGTCCACCAGGCAGCGGTAATCCCCTTCCGTCAACACCTGCCGGCTCAATCGGCTTTGGGCAAAACCGCCGGCGGTAATCGCCAGGTCCAGCGTGCGGTCGAGCAGGGCGCTGGCGACGATCTGGCTGTGGGTCTGGCGGAAGATCACCCGCAGCCTCGGCAGGCGCTGCGCGATGGCGTCCATCAGTCGCCGGCCATAGGCGATCTCGAAGTCGTCGGACAGGCCCAGCACCACTGAACGCCCCTGATAGTCGGGGTTTTGCGGATTGACCATTGCCAGGCTCTGGCGGCAGCGGTCCAGCGCTTCACTGATCACCGGTTTCAACTGATTGGCCCGCAGCGTCGGCGCCAGGCCGCGGCCGGTGCGCACGAACAGTGGGTCGCCGTACACCTCGCGCAAACGTCGCAAGCCGGCGCTGATCGCCGATTGGGTGACGCCCAGGCGCAATGCCGCGCGGCTGGCGCTGGACTCGTCATGCAGGGCTTCGAAGGTTTTCAGCAGGTTCAAATCGACCTGGGTGATATTCATTTGGCTCATATCATTCAGCACTGAAGTGGGCTTTATTCATGATGGCTATGCCCATGAGAATGGCGCAACCCCCCATCCCTTGTAGGCGCGAGCTTGCTCGCGAAAAGCTCAAGAGCGCCGCGAAACCCGATGCCCCGCGTGATCGTTGACGTTTTTCGCGAGCAAGCTCGCTCCTACAGGGGGATGCCTTTCCTTTCTTTATCTGGAGTGATCGTGATGCCTGTTTCTACCGTGGCAGCCCTGCAAATCGGTTCCCTGCCTGGCGGCAAGGCCGAGACCCTGGCGCAGATCCTTGCCTACGAGGACGAGATCCTGGGCAGCGGCGCGCAATTGGTGGTGATGCCCGAAGCATTGCTCGGCGGCTACCCCAAGGGCGAGAGTTTCGGCACTCAACTGGGCTATCGCCTGCCCGAAGGGCGCGAAGCCTTTGCCCGCTACTTTGCCAATGCTATCGACGTGCCGGGCGCCGAAACCGACGCATTGGCCGCTCTGTCTGCACGTACCGGGGCCAGCCTGGTACTGGGCGTGATCGAGCGCAGCGCCAGCACCTTGTATTGCACCGTGCTGTATTTCGAGCCCACGGGCGGGCTGGTGGCCAAGCACCGCAAGCTGATGCCCACCGGCACCGAGCGGCTGATCTGGGGCAAGGGCGACGGTTCCACCTTGCCGGTGATCGACACGGCGGTAGGGCGCATCGGCGGCGCGGTGTGCTGGGAAAACATGATGCCGCTGCTGCGCACGGCGATGTATGCCAAGGGTGTGCAAGTGTGGTGTGCGCCGACGGTGGACGAGCGCGAGATGTGGCAGGTGAGCATGCGCCATGTGGCCCACGAGGGGCGCTGCTTTGTGGTCAGCGCCTGTCAGGTGCAGGCTTCACCCCAGGCGCTGGGGATGGAGATCGCCAACTGGCCTTCGGAGCGTCCGTTGATCGCCGGCGGCAGTGTGATCGTCGGGCCCATGGGCGACATCCTGGCCGGGCCGTTGCTGGGGGAAGCGGGGTTGCTGACCGCGCAGATCGACACCGATGAGCTGGTGCGGGCGCGGTACGACTATGACGTGGTGGGGCATTACGCGCGCCCGGATGTGTTTGAACTGGTGGTGGATGAACGCGCCAAGCCGGGCGTGCGCTACATCACCGATTGAATGGAGTAGCGACCTGTTGGAGTGAATCCCACGCTTTAAAATGCCGCCTACCAGGCAGCCGTATTCGGCAGGTCCAGTGTGCCCCGGTCCACAAAGCGCATGGTGCCGAACAGCCCGCCCGCGAGTTTGCCCCGCAGCACGTAGGGCAGGTTGTTCAGGCTCTGGGTCTGGCTCAGGCCCAGGGTCTGGCGCAACACGGAAAACGCCGAGACGCTGACCGGCACCATCAGCACCGTCTCGGAAAACCGTGGGATGCTTCCGCGCTGATCACTCACCCCTGACGCCAACGGCCGCCCATTGACCTCCAGGTCCAGGGCCACGCCGTTGTAGTCGATCGCCGTTTCATTGGGGTTCTGCACCCTCAGCTTCACGGCGAAGCGCACTTCCAGGTCCTGGCTTTGCAGCGGTTCGATACCAACCACGTTGATATTCACCGGGTCGCGGTTGGGGAACAGCGCGCATGCGCTCAGGGTCAGCAGCAGTAGTGATAGAACCATGAGCTTGCGCATTCAAAGGTGCTCCTATTGGGTGACGTCCGGGTCCTGCATCACTTTGAGGGTAGAGGACTCCGGATCAAATTCATCTTCTTGCAGTGCTATGAACTCTTCAGGCAGGAAAATGTTCAGCAAGATGGCACAGAACGCACCCACAGTGATGGGCGATTCGAAGATGTTGTGCAACGCCTTGGGCAGATCGCGCAGCACTTCCGGCACGGCCGCGACGCCCAGGCCCATGCCCAGGGAGATCGCCACGATCAGCACATTGCGCCGATGCAGGCCGGCTTCGGCAAGGATCTTGATACCGGCCACCGCCACGGTGCCGAACATGATCAGCGTCGCGCCTCCCAAGACCGGCTTGGGCATTAGTTGCAACACTGCGCCGATCATCGGGAACAGCCCCAGCAGCACCAGCAGGCCGGCAATGAAGTACGCCACGTAGCGGCTGGCCACGCCGGTCAACTGGATCACGCCGTTGTTCTGGGCAAAGGTCACCATCGGCAGGCTGTTGAAGGTGGCGGCCATCGCCGAGTTGAGGCCGTCGGCCAGCAGGCCGGACTTGATGCGCTTGATGTACAGCGGACCCTTGACCGGTTGTTGGGAAATCATTGAGTTGGCGGTCAGGTCGCCGGCGGCTTCCAGGGGCGAAATCAGGAAAATCACCGCCACCGGGATAAACGCCACCCAGTCGAACGAAAAACCGTACTTGAACGGTACCGGCACGCTGATCAGCGGCACGTTGGGCAATGCGGCCATATCGACGCGGCCCAGCCACCAGGCCACCACAAAGCCCAGGGTCAGGCCGATCACGATCGAACCCAGGCGCAGGAACGGGTTGTTGAAGCGGTTGAGCACCACGATGGTCAGCAGCACCAGGCCCGCCAACCCCATATTGCTCGCCGCGCCCAGGTCGCTGGCGCCAAAACCGCCGGCCATGTCGGTGACAGCTACCTTGATCAGCGACAACCCCATCAGGGTGATGATGGTGCCGGTCACTACCGGGGTGATCAGCTTGCGCAGCTTGCCGATGAACTGGCTGAGCACCACTTCGATAAACGCCGCGAAAAAGCAGATGCCAAAGATCGTCGAGAGAATCTCGTCGGTGCCGCCGCCCCGCGCCTTGACCATGAAGCCGGCACTGAGAATCACGCTGATAAACGAAAAACTGGTGCCTTGCAGGCACAGCAGCCCCGAACCGATCGGGCCGAACGTGCGCGCCTGCACGAAGGTGCCGAGCCCCGATACGAATAACGCCATGCTCACCAGGTACGGCACTTCGCTTTCCAGGCCGAGCACGCCGCCAACGATGAGGGTGGGGGTGATGATGCCGACGAAACTCGCCAATACATGCTGCAACGCGGCAAATATCGCCGCCGTGAAATGGGGGCGGTCTTCCAGGCCGTAGATCAGGTCGGATTTATAGCGGGGGCGGGGAGATTGAGCGTCAGACAAAGTGCGGGCTCGGGTCAGAAAATGGAGGCGCAGGATGCCAGAAAGCACCGGTCGTCAGAAGTGTAAAAAAATATTTATGAGCGCCCTGCACAAAACCCCTGGACCTGCCGATATCCCTATAGGCCCACCTTAAATGACAACACGTGGTGACCAAGGTCGGAGCGGCGCGTTGAGGCCGACTGATCACTTTGCGGCAGGGATGCTTGCTGATATTCCATCTTGAGAGCTGCCCCTATGTCTCTTCGTCATCTGAATATTGCCCCTCGAGCTTCTCTAGGTTTTGCATTCATTGCGTTGCTCGTGGTGTTACTGGGGGCGTTCGCGGTCAATCGCATGACGCTTATCCGTCAGGCGTCGGTGGACATGAGCACCAACCAGTTGCCCAGCGTGGCGTCCCTGGGCGTCATGACGGAAAACGTGTTGCGCATGCGCATCCTGTCGTTTCGTGTACTGGTCAACCGGGAACCGGCCAGTTTGCAAGAGGCACAAACCCGTATCGGTGCCCTGGTCGACAAGGTCCGGGCCGCCCAGGCCAGTTATGCGGCGTTACCCTCCGTGCCTGAGGAGGCGGCGCTCTACAAGACATTCGTCGGCACCCTGGACAACTACCTGAAGGCCCAGGCCGACATGCTGGCCCTGTCCCAGCAAAACAAGGTCGATGAGATGCGGACCTTGATCAACACCCGGATCAAGGACGGTACCGACCAGATGGGCGAACAGTTGAACAAGCTGATCGCCATCAACTCCGCCGGTGCCAAGCAAGCCAATGACCAGGCGAAACAAAGCTACGACAGTGCGATCACCGGCATCATCGTTGTGGTGGTGGCTGCCGCATTGCTCACGGTGCTGCTGGCCTGGCTGCTGACCCGCAGCATCGTCACACCGCTGCGCAAAGCCGTGGCAGTGGCGCAAACCATCGCCGGTGGCAACCTCACCCAAGTGATCGACGATGACGGCAAGGATGAGCCCGCACGGCTGATCAGCGCGTTGTCGACCATGCAGAACAACCTGCGCCAGACCATCCAGCACATCGCCGGTTCGGCCACCCAGCTTGCCTCAGCCGCTGAAGAGTTGAGTTCGGTCACCGAGGAAGCCTCCCGCGGCTTGCAGCAACAGAACAATGAAATCGACCAGGCCGCCACGGCGGTCAACGAAATGACGGCAGCGGTCGAGGAGGTGGCGCGCAATGCCGTTTCCACCTCCGAGGCATCCGCCCAGTCCAACCAGGCCGCGCGGGAAGGCCGCGACCGTGTGGTGGAAACCGTCGGCGCGATCCAGACCATGACCCAGGATGTACAAAACACGGCGGCCATGATCGAAGGCCTGGCCACTCAGGGTCGCGATATCGGCAAGGTACTCGACGTGATCCGCGCGATTGCCGAGCAGACCAACCTACTGGCGCTCAACGCCGCCATCGAGGCCGCGCGCGCTGGTGAAGCGGGGCGTGGCTTCGCGGTGGTGGCGGACGAAGTGCGCGCCTTGGCCCATCGCACGGCGCAATCGACCCAGGAAATCGAGAAAATGGTCGCCGGTATCCAGAACGGCACCGGTCAAGCCGTGCAGTCCATGGAACAGAGCAACCAGCGCACCCAAAGCACCCTGGAAATGGCCCGCGCCGCTGGCGTAGCGCTGGAGCAGATCACCCAGTCCATCAGCCTGATCAACGAACGCAACCTGGTGATTGCCAGCGCCTCGGAAGAACAGGCTCAGGTATCCCGCGAAGTGGACCGCAACCTGATGAATATCCGTGACCTGGCCACACAATCGACGGCCGGTGCCGACCAGACCAGTGCGGCCAGTTTTGAACTGTCGCGTCTGGCGGCAGACTTGAACGCGATGGTGGCGCGCTTCGTGGTCTGATCCGAAACGCGGGCAAGCGCGGCTTATGCTTTTCAGGCTGCCGGGTTCCTCAGATGGGGTGGTCGCTTGCCCGCGATAAGCCCCAAGGCACCGCGTTCATCTGGGATGAACGCGTTATCGTGAATGGTCTTCGCAATCAGACGCGCGCCTGCAAGGCGACGAATGGTAGTGTCCACCTGTTAGTTCTGACAGTTTCAGCGGCAGGCATTTGGGTATTTAATTTTCCTCAACATCCGTTCAGTCAACCAAATCGCGGGTTTACTGCGATGCACTGTTGGGGGAATTATCATGTCGCGCGCCCGAATCCCAAGCCCGAACAACGATGTCAGCACCCGCTCGGGCGTGCTGGCGTTGTTTCCGATGATCATCCCAGGAGTGGACCCGACGGACCCCAACGGCCTTATTCCAGCGGCACGAATGCTGGCGCCGCTGGAGGTCAGGGTCCCGATGTGGAACCCGCCGCCAGTGCCCCTGGACACCCCGCATACCCTCACTCTGTACTGGGCGAGGGGAGGGGTCGTGGTGTACAGCGACTCTTTGGTGGTGAATTCGCCGCCGCCACCACTGTTGTCTGAATACGTGATGTATATCCCTTTGTTGGTGCTGCGCGCGCAGTCAGGCCCGGTGGAGGTGTATTACTCAATAGAAGACTCGTTTGGCGGGGTCAGCGAACTCAATCCCAGAAGAACCCTGACGGTCGACATGGACCCGCCGCAGCTATTGAACCCCGCCGATCACTTGGAGTTTGTGACGCCCCCTGCGCCGTTTGTGGACGAAACGTATCTCAGCAACCACCCTCTGGTGGCATTCCACGTTCCGCCCTATACCGGACGCAGTAACAAGGACACGATTCATTTTTACGTGTCCAATTTAGCCAATCCGCCGGTGGCCGGAGAAGACGGTATTTATGAACTGGTCTCCGACAGCGACCCGTTGGTCGCCTGGCTTGCGGCCGATGCGTTTCGCACACTGAGCAATGGCGACGCCTATGTGTTTTTCCGGGTGTTTGACGAGGCGGGCAACTACAGCGATCGCAGTGCAGGCTTGCCGTTTCAGTTGGCCCTGACAGCGCTGCCGGGCCCACGGCCCATCCCGTCGATCGTGCCGCCCCGCTACGATGATTTGCTGATCAATCGCGAAGATGCCAGGGCCGGCGTGCAAGTGCGAATAGAGCTCTACACCAACTGGGCGCCGGGTGATCAGGTCGTTGTGTATTGGAAAGGGCGCCCGACGGCACCGCAGCCGGTCATCGGTTTCCCCTGCGATGTCGACATACCCTGGAGCGTGATGCGTGGCCCGCTCACCGATGCGTTGGCAGCCGAAACGGTACCGGTGCGTTACGAAATCATCCGTGGCAGTCTGCCGCCATTTGCGTCGTTCAACATCCTGGTGAATGTGAACCTCACCATCGCCGGGCAGGATCACGCGAATGCCCCGGCGCTGCTTAACCCCAACCTGCCAGTGGCGCAGGTATGGGGGCTGGTTTCCAATACGCCCAATGTAGTCAACCACGATGACAACCCGGCCGGGGCGCGCGCGCGCGTGCTGCTTTACGAAAACCCGCAACCGGGCGAAATCTTGCGCTTCTACTGGAACGGCAGCGGGCCGGTCGCGACTTACACTGTCCAGTTTGGCGATATCGCAGGGCAACTGGTGTTTTCCACGGTAATCCCTTGGGCGGTGATGGAGGGCTTTATTCATCCGGCGTTACCGGTTTTTTACACCACCAGTAATGGAGTGAATGATCAGCAGTCCGCCAATACGCTGGTCAACGTGAATACCGGCGCATTGATCTCATTCCCGGCACCGGTGCTGAAACATACCCTGGTCGGTGGCGGCGGATACTTGTCCTGCTGTTCAAAACCCGAAGTGTTTTGGGGGGTGGAATGGTCGGTAGCCCCAGATGATCGTTTTCAACTCAATGATCAGGTCACGTTTTTCTGGGAAGGCTTTGCGAATAATAACTGGACGCCGCCGGTCATTGATGAGTCGAGGTATGACGATCAACAGTCTTTCGATACTACCGCCGACCTCATGAATGGCCTTAACTTCAGAGTCGAGCCTTATGAAGACAAAGTTTTGCCGATGCGTGAGTTCGGTTCTGCACGCAGTTGGTATCAGGTGCGGCGTGCGGGCGCGCTTGTGGGTGAATCGTTACCGCGCAGAATTCGTATCGACCTCAAGTACCCTTCTGGCGGGTACTGCAAAGCCGGTGATGTAATCACATGTTCCAATGACGGCGTGCCGATGCTTGTCGAGAACAAGAGAGACTAGCAACTCTCAAGTTACTGCAACTAACGCTGTAATGCAGTTGTGTGTTGAACGTGCAAGGTTTGCGTTGCGATGTTCGCGTGAAGTTGTTCGCGAAGTTGCAGAGCGGGCTTGCGCGCGCGTTGAAAAAAACCATCGTATTTAAACCGCGCTGGAGAATGAAATGGACAGAAAGACGCTGGATATCATCCGCAGCTTTGAAAACCGTCGTCGCTCGAGTACTAGACTTACCGATTTACCTGATGGTACGTACGAGGGCCAGGTACCGGGATTCCCCGGCCTGATCGATCGGTTTACCGCACTCAAGGAAACCATGGAGTTTCTGATTCCGCGCTGGCCGGACTTCAGTATCGAGCCAGAGAAACCGGATACCGTCAGGGTATGGATGTGGCCGCTGGACGACCCTCAACCGGCAGACCCGTTCATTACCTTTATCGTGAGCTCACCGCCAGCCACTGGGGTGTCGGTCAACATCGCGTTGGCGCGGCGTCCGCCTGGCGCGCACCTGATTCGGTACGAGGTGTCCGTTGAAACTGTCGGCAATGACAGTCGATCGGCCCCGCAATTGTTGATCGTCGATCTTGCGCCGCCTTACTACAGCCATGTAGGCCCGATTCCCCCACCCCTGCCACCGGTAGACCTGCCGACACCGGCGTCGCTGGTGTATTTCCTGGGCTTGCCCAACGAAACGGCCTGGTTCCGCGTGCCCCCTTATCTCGACCTTATGCCGGGAGACTATGGACTGTTCTACTACAACAATTCAGACACGCCCTATCTGCCAACGGCTGGGAGCACCGATCCGAAATGGGTGTTGCCTGCGGATCTGAGCTTCCCCCTGCCCTTGTCCGTGGTCCAAGGTAGCCCGGACGGTCTGCGCAGCGTGCGTTATGAGTTGCATGACGCGGCGGGAAACCCGGCGAAGCTGTCGGCGCAATACTTATTTGACGTGGCACTGTTTCCGGAACCCAGTAATTTTAAAGCCCCGACCATTGATCTGGCGGTACCGGGTGACCAACTGCTCGACCGTCAGGACACTGCCCAGCTCAATGGCGCGATCATCCGTGTGCCAGCCTACGATGACTTCCTGCGCGGCGCTGATGGTGATGTGCTGAGTGTGACCCTGACCACCTCTCTGGGTAGTCAGACCCTGGCCGACGTGCCATTGGGTAATAATGTTTTTCCGCTGCAGGTTCACGCGCCTTATGCGGTGCTGGTTCTACTCTATGGCGCCACAGTAGGGTTGTTGTCGATGACGGTTTCGTACGTCATCAGACGGCGATCAGTCACTTATCCCGCGACTTTTACCACCACGACTGACATAAACTTGTTTGTGGTGGGACCTGCCAACCCGAACGATCCGGATCAGACCAACCCCAATCTCAACGCGCCCATTGTCAGAGGCGAGGACGCGACTGGCACTGAAGGCAATGACAACGAACTGATACCCGATCATGCAAACCGCCGGGCCAATGTGTACATCGTACTGTGGAGCGTCGCTCCGACGCCCGATGCGAGGCCTTTCACCCTGTATCTCTTCTATGAGGGTGTCCAGGTTGGCCAGCTCTTTGTGCCCAGTGGCGTAGCCAATCAGGTGGTCACCCTGCAAATTCCATGGAGCGTGATTTCGGAACACGGTAATGGCTTGAAGCGAGTGCATTACGCCATCGGCGCCGAAGGCAGTACCAACCGACAATATTCGCCCGTCACGTTGGTGACCGTGACGGCCAATATCATCAACCTCGCCCCGCCGGTCGTGCGCAATCTGATCGGCAGTGGAATTATCAACTGCACAAGCTTCAGGCCTGTAGGGCCGCCACCGGGAAATATCGTGGTCTTCATCCCAGCGTCGGAGCATTTCACCGTGGGGATGATCGTGACGGTTCATTGGAAAGGCTACCGGGATGATGCCGGGACGATAGAAGTGCCGGCCGTCGCTGGCAGCAAGGATTCACCACCGCTTACCCAGGCCATGGTGAACCTTGGATTTGAGGTGGAATTGGAAGACTACTTCACTCGCTTCAAACCGATCCAACCGACCCACGATGACCGGCTGGCCGGTTCAGCCAGGGTTTATTACAGCATCGTGCTGGCTAGCGGCCCGGTGAATTCTTCCGAGGCGACACCGCGGGTGCGTGGTCAACTCGTCGGTGGAGCAACGGGGACGTTCTGCGACGGAACAGCAGTACCGGCACCCTAGCTGTTCAGCTGTGACCAAAGGGGAGCTTCGGCTCCCCTTTGGTGTTTTTTTCAGGCTGCGAGACACCTGAAGTTATGCCCACATGCTTTAAGACCCATTAATACAACTACTTAGGATTAGTCCTACATAAAGCGGTAACCACTCTGGATACCTTGGCGGCGCTCGATTGGCAGGGTCCCACGCACTTTGGAACCGGCCAATTTCTTTCCTAAGGGAACGCCAACCAGAGGTTCGTTAAATGTCATCTGTATTCAATTTCAAGCCTTCGCCTTTAAGCCTTGCGATGAAGGCCAACGCTGTCACCCTGTTCATGCTGATGGCTCACGCTGTCGAAGCGCGTGTGGTCACTGGGGCGGACGAGTATGTGCGCCCAGGCCCCGCACCGGATCGTTTTGAGTTACTGGCCGGTTCCGGCCTGACGGTCGAAGGAACGGCCACCCGCGACATTCGCGCCGAGTCCGCAACCCTGGTCGTCACGCCAGGCAGCTCTACCCAAGACATCATCGCCAACAACTCGCGGATTCGCATTGAGGGCTCTGATGTCACTGCACGCAGCAGCGCAAACGCCGCTCTGCGTGTGACTGGCAGTGATGTGTTCATCAGCAACAGCACGATCACCCATGAGAGCGGCACTGGTCTGACCGCCGGGCGCAACCTGGGTGCAACCAATGGGTCCAGCGTGACGGTGGTCGACAGTACGATCACCGGTACCAACCGTGGCGCCAGTGCCAGTGCCTACAGTGTGCTGGACTTCACCGGCTCCCTTATCCAGGCGACCAACGATGATGGCATCGGTGTATCGCTGCTGAGCGGGCAGGCTTTTGCCTACGACAGTCGGATCATCGGCGGTGCCAATGGCGTACAAATGGGACTCGACGGATCGTCCGGAGTCATAGACAGCGTGCTGGTACTGGACGGTTCCAGCGTCGAAGGCAAAAACGGCGCAGCCATTCTGGCGGGCGCCGGGACAAACGCGGATATCCAGGTACGCAACGGCTCGACCCTCACCGGCGGCAACGGCAACCTCCTGGAGGTCACCGGCAACTCCACCGCCAATATGAACGTTGACCGCAGCTTCCTGGTCGGCGATGTGGTGGTCGAAGACGGCAGCACCGCCAAGGTTCAGCTCAACAACGGCTCCTGGCTGACCGGCCAACTGAAAAACGTCGCCGAGTTGAGTGTGAACGACGCGTCCAACTGGATGCTGGTGGGCGACAGCAATGTCGAGGCCTTGAAGATGGGCGGCGGCGCGGTGCACTTTGGCGCCGAGGACCAGTTCTTTCAGTTGGATGTGAAGAGCCTGGAAGGCAACGGCACGTTTGTCATGCACACGGACTTCTCCACCCACCAGACCGACTTCCTCAACGTGGAAGGCCGGGCCGAGGGTAATCACAGCCTGCTGCTCGCCGCGACCGGTTCGGAACTG
This sequence comes from Pseudomonas extremaustralis, assembly GCF_900102035.1. Taxonomy (NCBI): domain Bacteria; kingdom Pseudomonadati; phylum Pseudomonadota; class Gammaproteobacteria; order Pseudomonadales; family Pseudomonadaceae; genus Pseudomonas; species Pseudomonas extremaustralis. Next base: position 1,943,267 of record NZ_LT629689.1, on the reverse strand, counting down.
GCCAGCGGTGCGCCGATCAAGGTCGTGCACACCGAAGGCGGTGACGCACGCTTCTCCCTGGTCGGCGACACCGTGGACATCGGCGCCTACGCCTACGGCTTGCAGAAGGACGGTACCGACTGGCTGCTCGACCCGACCCGTCGCGGCACCAGCACCAGCGCCCATTCGGTATTGGCGTTGTTCAACAGTGCACCGACCGTGTTGTACGGCGAGTCGTCCATCCTGCGTACCCGCATGGGTGAATTGCGCTTCGGCAATGGCCAGGACAATGGCCTGTGGATGCGCAGCTACGGCAACAAATATGAGGTGGCGGCCAACAAAAACGGCAGTGGTTACAAGCAAACCCAGAAAGGCTTCACCCTCGGTGCCGATGCACCACTGTCCAGCGGTGATGGCCAGTGGCTGGCCGGTGTCATGGCGGGTCACAGCACCTCCGACTTGAGCCTGACGCGGGGCAGCAAAGGTGAGGTCAAGAGTTACTACCTGGGTGCCTATGCCACTTGGCTGGATGATGAGAGCGGCCTGTATTTCGACGGTGTCGCCAAGCTCAACCGCTTGCACAATGAAGTCAATGTGAACATGAGCGACGGCAAGAAAGCCAAGGGCAACTATGCGCAAAGCGCGGTCGGTGCATCGGCCGAACTTGGCCGCCACATCAAGCTGGACAATGATTACTTCGTCGAGCCATATGGCCAGTTGTCGGCGACGATCACCCAGGCGCAGAGCTACGAGCTGTCCAACGGCTTGAAGGCTAAGGGTGATCGCTCCAGCACCGTGGTCAGCAAACTCGGTGTGACCGCCGGTAAGAACATCCAGCTGGACAACGGTGGGGTGTTGCAGCCTTACCTGCGCACAGCATGGGCTCACGAGTTCGACCAGAGCAACAAGGTGTTCATCAACGACCAGAGCTTCAACAACGATCTGTCGGGTTCGCGTATTGAACTGGCGGCCGGCGTGGCGATGTCGGTGTCCAAGAACGTCAAGTTGCATGCGGACTTCGAAACCAGCAAAGGCAAGAAGATCGATCAGCCGTGGGGTGTCAACTTCGGCGTGCGGTACGACTTCTAAGACATTCGCGCACTTGGACAGGGGAAGCTTCGGCTTCCCCTTTTTTATGTCTTCAGATCAGTACACTCAGCCAGGTCGAGCCCAGCAGGAGCACGGCCATGCAGCGATTGAAGCGTCGCATCGCCTCGGGCGAGCGCAACACCCGGCCTGACCCCGCGCCCAGCACAGCCCAGGCACCGAGGCAGGGCAGGGCGACCAGGAAAAACACCAGGGACAGGGACAGCACCTGGTGTTGGCGGTCGCTACCGTTGCCGGCAAATACACTGACCACTGCGAGGGCCATCATCCAGGTCTTCGGGTTGATCAATTGCAGGCCGGCGGCGCCGATCAGGCCCAGGGGCTTATCGGTCGCCGCCATTTCAAGGGCTCGGGTGGGGGCGCTGAAAATCTGCCAGGCCAGGAGACTCAACCAGGCGATGCCGATCCACTGCATCGCGGTCTGCACCTTGGGCCAGTGCACGAGGGACTGGCCAAACCCGGACCCCACCAGCAACACAAGGCCGGCGGCCCCCGTGCAGGCGCCCAGGATGATCGGCAAGGCGGCTTTGAAGCCATAACGCGCGCTGTTGCTCAGCACCAGGATATTGGTGGGGCCGGGGGTGATGGAGGCGACGAAGGCGAACAGCATGAAGGGCAACAAGGAAGACAGCATGGTGGGTGACTCCGGTAAATCAGGGGATGGAGTCGATCTTCACAAGCCGGCGCGTTACCTGTCTGGAAGATTTGAGCAGCGCTTGCGGTACGCGGCGGGCGTCAGGCCGTAGGCGCGCACGAACCAGTGGCCCAGGTGGCTCTGGTCGGCAAAACCCAGGGCGATGGCCACGTCGGCGGGTTGCTCACCCTTGGCCAGCCAGTGCCGGGCGCGGGCCAGGCGCAATTGGACCAGGTAGGCATGGGGCGGCAGGCCGAAGGCACTTTTGAAGGCACGGGTCAGGCGGAAGCGGTCGACGCCGCAGGCCAGGGCCAGTTCGTGCATGCCGATGTCCTGATGCAGATGGGCGTGCAGGTACTCCCTGGCCTTGTGCGCCACCCGCGGCAGGCGGGGGTCGTCAGCGTAGCGCGTGCGCCAGTGGAGTTGGGCGGTGAGGCGTTCGAGCAAGTGGTCCATGGCGCGTTGGCGCACGATGCGCAACTCGCCGCTGTGCAGGGTCTGGAATGCTTGGCTGGTGGCCAGGGCCAGGCGCGGGTCGCTGGTCAAGGTATCGGCAAATCCCAGCTGGCGGCTGAGCGGCGCCTCTTCGAACACTGCGCTGACTTCCCGCGCCAACCACTGGGGGTCGAGGTAGAGCATATGGTAGGTAAAACCGTCCGGCGTGGGCGCGTCGCCGTCATGCAACTCGCCGGGCTCCACCAGGAACACCTGGCCGGGCACGCTGTTGTGACGGATGCGCCGGCAGTTGAATTGCTGCACGCCTTGCTCGGTGACGCCGACCAGATAGCTGTCGTGCCAATGGGGATCGTAGGCATGGCCCTGGAAATGTGCGCGCAGGGTCTCGATGCCGGTGTCGGCGTCCTGGGACAGGTCGATCCAGTTGTGCGCGGTCATAACACGCCGAGATTGAATGGGGTCTGCCATTAGCGCCCAGCGGTGCGTGGGCGTCTAGAAGGTTTGTGCAGCCTAACCGAACAGCCCGGCGGCGATATTGATGGAGAAACCCAGAATCGCCGTATTGAACAGAAAACCGATCAACGACTGCCCCAGCACCACCTTGCGCATGCCCCGCGTGGCGACGCCGACGTCCGAGGTTTGCACTGCGACACCGATGGTGAAGGAGAAATACAAGAAGTCCCAATAGTTGGGGGTCAACAGCCCTTCGGCAAAACGCAGTGCCGGTTCCTTGCCTTCCCAGGTGTAGTAGAGGCGAGCGTAGTGCACGCTGAAAATCACCCCGATCAACAACCATGAGCCGATCACCGTCAGGCCGGTAAACCCGTAGTGCAGCAGGCGTTCGGCAGTGGCCAGGTCCTTGGTGCCCAGCAGCTCGAAGGTGATCGTGGCGAGGCTGGCAATGGCGGCGATGCACACGGTGAACAGCACCAGCCCGGCGTTCTCGTCTTCGATTTCGGCGATGCGTTTGACATCGTCAGCCTTGGCGCGGCTGGTCAGCCATAGCATCAGCACCAGATAAGTCCAGACTCCAGCGTTCCAGCCAATGAGGATTTTGCTGACGAGCGTGTCGGCTGGCGCGAGGATGCCCACGGCAAGGCCGAGCAGGGCGGCGGCGGAGAGGCGAGGGTGGGTGCGGGCAAGGAAGGGCATAGGTGCTCACGACAGAGGCGATGGTGAGCACGATAGCGCATTCTGAAGGGGCTGGCTTAGGCTGTCTGTGGTGGTGCCGAGTGGCGAGGCCGCAACGCACCCACAGCAACAGAAAATTCCGACAGCTGACTATTCCCCAAGAGTAAGAATGCTCTCGATTTCCCCTGTGCTATTGAAGCGTCAGATTACAGCTCCCTAGGATTGCGTCCGTATCAATTGATCTCGATGCATTACAAGGAAGCTCCATGCCCCGCCAAAGCGATCTGCATTACACCTTCGAACCGCTGCGGGGCGATTTCTTGAGCCAACTCGCCACTTCCCAACTTGAAGACGACACCTTCCTGCTGGTGCTCAACTGGGTCGAGGAAGTGGTCGAAGGCCGTGGCGTTTCACTGGCACAGATGATGGTGAGTACTGTATTGGGCCTGATTCCGTTTGTGGGGCAGGCCGTCGATGCTTACAACATTTTGCGCTGTCTTTATCTGCTCACGCGCACACCTGGCAGCAGTGCGCATTGGCTGGACTTGGTACTGTCCCTGGTAGCACTGGTGCCGGGCTTTGGTGATGCACTGAAAAACGTGTTCAACATGCTGCGTCACGGCAAGCCCATGGGGCGCATTCTCGACAGCTTGCCGCAGCATGTGCGTGGAAACATCGAAACCTGGTTTCGCACCCTGAACTGGGCACGCTACACCGCTGAAATCATCCAGAACATCGACACGCTGCTGTCTGCACTGATCAACATGCTCAGCCGCAGCCTGTCGACGTGGGCGCTGGGACGCAAGGGCGTGCAGCGCCTGATCGAGCAGTTGCGCAAGCTTCAAGGCATGGCGCAGCAACAGATCACCGACGCGATGTATACACTCCAGCGCGCTCACCAAAAAGCTTTGACCGATCCGCTCCCCAGCACCACCGCGCGCACGCCGACAGCACCTGGGGCGAAAAAAGTCCCCGCGCCCAACAGCCGGGCCAGCGGCAACGTGACGACGCCAACCGCAGGAACTCAGCTACCCGTGCAAGGCCGCGCCACCGCGCATCAAAGGCAGAGCGAACGCTCCAGTCAAAAGCCTAATCAGATCAGTGTGTCGGGCGAACACATTGCCGATTACTACTTCGTCAAACGCCAACGCCGCAGGGCCAAGGTCAACCATCGCGGCAAGCTGTATGAAATGAGTCAGCCAGGCCATCGAGGCATCGACCATGTCTGGCACGGTGCTGGTTTACCGTTGAGCTACCGCATCAGCGACACCAAAGGCACGAGCCGGGCTTTTCACAAACTGGAAACGGCCAAGGCGGTGTTCGCCGGGCTCGAGTACGGAATTGATGCCTACCTGGGCATGGAGGATGAAAAGCGCGTGGAGCGAGCGGTGAATAAACCCACGGTGGGGGATGGGAGGCAGCTGAGTTATAAGTGGATCGCAGCGAAGATTGAGGGGCTCAGATAACCGAGGCGCACAATTCCTGGTTAACGCGCCAGATCAAAGCTTGGAGGAGAGTCGACTTCAAGCTAGGGGGCGAAACTCGCATCGAAGGCAGTCAATCAATCCGTGAGTTAGTTAAGTGTCCTTACGATCGCAGCCTGATCACAGTAGTCGGCCCCAATCATAACTTGCACGAGCGAGCCAAAGGCCCGGTCACACCTAAATGCTGTAAAGCCTCGGTATCGCATCAGATCGGAACCGAATTTGTTTTGCCAACCCAGATGCTACGAGAGTGACCTCAATGAAAAATCTATCTGTTTCTGATTGGGCTCGTTGGTTCAGCTGGAAAATTAGCGAAGCCAATTTTGAAAAGCGCCGTGAGCGTTATGTCCGGTTCGAAAATTATTCGATTAATTTCGACGATTACGTGAATGGTATGCGCATGATCACAACAGACTTACCCAAGTTTCGAGAATGCTCGAAACCTGGCGGTCTTATGACCTCTACAAACCAGAGGCTATGGGACGCCCTAGACTGGATCAACTTGCAGTATTCCGCCGGAGCCCCTGTCGAGCAACTAGCTGAAGTCTGGCCTTATGCACTGCAATGGGCAGAAGAATACGGGGACTTCCACGCGCACTATCATCAGTCCCCTGAAGCGGGAAATTATATGACCCCGCATGCCGCCCTCCGCACCGAAGAATACTGGATCGTCGCATTACGCCTGACCTGCTTTGGCCTGCTCAGCGGCTACGCCCACACCATGCCTCGGGTCATGGCATTTCTGGATTACGCCAACGAACTGATGGGCGTAAGCGATGGTTTGCTCGAGCGTCTAGTTCGACCGTTTGTGAGCGAGCGTGATCTGCCACCCGACACCTGCACCCGACACCTGCCCTATCGCAAACTGCTCAAGGTGTTCAGCGCTGCACCGGCCAAGCGTGCGGCACTGATGAGGGCTTATCTGGATGAGTGGTATCACGCCAGCCGCCGTGAACCCTACATCGATAGACACTTTGAAGGAGGCTTTTGCCACTACGGCTACTGGTCCTGGGAAGCCGCCGCCGTTACTTGGCTTCTGCGCATCGACGACAGCAGCTACCGTGAGATGCAGTTCTATCCCAGGGATTGGGCCGACTACGCCCGCCTATGCCCGTCGCCGCCGATTGAGTCGATGTTGCATTCCGGCCAGGCCTGCCCACAAAGCGGCTGGTGGTGGAGCGATGCCCACCACGATTCTCTATGTCATTTCGAGGCCGGAGATATTTTTCCCGATGTCGCCAGCGGCGTTGCACGCGGAGTCACTGTTTGGCGCTGGGCGCTCGATCAGCGGCGATAGGGTTGAGACTACGCAATCTCTTTGGGTAAACGCTGATCAATCACCTGATACGACGCACTGCTCTGCGACCAAGATAGCGGCTGCAAGACCTACCAGAAGAACACTCCGTCGACCTGCGTCATGTACGCGTTCACCCCCAAAACTTCGCGCTCTGCTTGCCACAGGAAGCCCCGCTCATATGCATAGAAAGCCCGCCACCCGGATCAGCGCTTTTTACGCACCCACTTCATCACCACCACAAAGAACACCGGTACGAACACCACCGCCAGGGTCGCGGTGATCATCCCGCCGATCACTCCTGTGCCAATCGCCTGCTGACTCGCCGAGCTGGCACCGGTGGCGATTGCCAATGGCACCACGCCGAGGATAAACGCCAGCGAGGTCATGATGATCGGTCGCAACCGCAGCCGCGCGGCCTTCAGGGTCGCGTCGATCAGGTCTTCGCCCTGGTCGTACAGGTCCTTGGCGAACTCGATGATCAGGATCGCGTTTTTCGCCGACAGACCGATGATGGTGATCAGGCCGACCTTGAAGAACACATCGTTGGGCATGCCGCGCAAGGTCACGGCCAGCACTGCGCCGAGTACGCCCAGGGGCACCACCAGCAGCACCGAGGTCGGGATCGACCAGCTTTCATACAGCGCCGCCAGGCACAGGAACACGATCAGCAGCGACAGGCCCAGCAGGATCGGCGCCTGGGTGCCGGACAAGCGTTCCTGCAACGACAGTCCGGTCCATTCCTGGCCTAACCCCGCCGGCAACTGGCTGACCAGGCGCTGGATCTCGTTCATGGCCTCGCCGGTGCTGTGCCCCGGTGCCGCTTCGCCGGAAATGGCGATCGCCGGGTAACCGTTATAACGGGTCAACTGTGCCGGGCCCTGGGTCCATTTGGCTTGGACAAACGCCGACAGCGGCACCATCTTCCCGGCATTGTTGCGTACGTGGATCTTCATCAGGTCTTCGACCTGGCTGCGCCGGTCGCCTTCAGCCTGCACTACCACCCGCTGCATGCGGCCCTGGTTGGGGAAGTCGTTGACGTAGGCTGAACCGATGGCCGAGGACAGCACATTGCCCACATCGGCGAAGGAGAGGCCCAATGCGTTGGCTTGCTTGCGATCCACCTCCAATTGCACCTGCGGCGCTTCGGCCAGTGCACTTTCGCGCACGTTGGCCAGGATCGGGCTTTTCTCGGCCGCCGCGAGCAGCTCGGTACGCGCCGCCATCAATGCGGCATGGCCGACGCCCCCGCGGTCCTGCAAGCGGAACTCGAAACCGCTGGAGGTGCCCAGGCCATCCACCGGTGGCGGCAGGATCGCATAGGCAATCGCGTCCTTGAGCTCGCTGAAGGCCAGGTTGGCGCGGTCGGCAATCGACGCGGCGGAGTCTTCGCGGCTGCGCTCCGACCAATCCTTGAGCGTGGTAAACGCCAGAGCCGCGTTCTGCCCGGAGCCGGAAAAACTGAAGCCCATGATCATGGTGGTGTCACCCACCCCCGGCTCGCCCGCGTTGTGCGCCTCGATCTGCTCGGCGACCTGCACCGTGCGGTTCTTGCTCGCGCCCGGCGGCAACTGGATATCGGTGATGGTGTAACCCTGGTCTTCCACCGGCAGGAACGAGGAGGGCAGGCGGCTGAACAACAGCCCCAGGCCCACCAGCAGCACCAGATAGATCAGCAGGTAGCGGCCGCTGCGCTTGAGGGCATAGGCGACCCAGCCTTCATAGCGCTCGGTGAGTTGCTCGAAGCGTTTATTGAACCAGCCGAAGAAGCCACCCTTGGCGTGGTGCTCGCCTTTGGCAATCGGCTTGAGCAAGGTGGTGCACAGGGCCGGGGTCAAGGTCAGGGCGAGGAACGCCGAGAACAGGATCGAGGTGGCCATCGACAACGAGAATTGCTGGTAGATCACCCCCACCGAACCGGCCATGAACGCCATCGGCAGAAACACCGCCACCAGCACCAGGGTGATCCCGACGATGGCGCCAGTAATCTGGCCCATGGCCTTGCGCGTCGCTTCCTTGGGCGACAGGCCCTCGGTGACCATGATGCGCTCGACGTTTTCCACCACCACAATGGCGTCGTCCACCAGGATGCCGATGGCCAGCACCATGCCGAACATGGTCAGCACGTTGATCGAGAACCCCAGCACCAGCATGGTGGCGAAGGTGCCCATCAGCGCGATCGGCACCACCAGGGTCGGGATCAGCGTATAGCGCACGTTCTGCAGGAACAGGAACATCACCGCAAACACCAGCGCCATGGCTTCGAGCAGGGTGTAGACCACCTTGGTGATCGAGACCTTGACGAACGGCGACGTGTCGTAGGGGATCTTGTATTCCACATTGGCGGGGAAGTAGCGCGACAGTTCATCCATCTTCGCCCGCACCAGGGTCGCGGTGTTCAGCGCATTGGCGCCGGGCGCCAATTGCACGCTGACAGCGGTGGAGGGCTTGCCGTTCAGGCGCGTGGAGAACTGGTATTCCTGGCTGCCGATTTCCACCCGCGCCACATCGCCGATGCGCACGGTGGAGCCGTCCGGGTTGGCCTTGAGCACAATGTCGGCGAACTCCGCCGGGGTCGACAGCTGGCCCTTGACCAGGATCGCGGCGGTGATTTCCTGGGTCTTGGTCCCCGGCAAATCACCGATGCTGCCGGCCGAGACCTGGGCGTTCTGCGCGCTGATCGCCGCGTTCACATCGGCCGGCGTGAGGTTGAAACCGATCAGCTTCTGCGGGTCGATCCAGATGCGCATGGCGCGTTCGGCGCCATACAGCTGGGCCTTGCCGACCCCATCCAGGCGCTTGAGCTCGTTCATCACGTTGCGCGCCAGGTAATCGCTGAGCGCCACATCGTCGAGCTTGCCGTCGCTGGAGGTCAGGGTCACCAGCAGCAGGAAGCCGGCAGAGACTTTCTCTACCTGCAAGCCTTGCTGGGTCACGGCCTGGGGCAAGCGCGGCTCCACGGCCTTGAGCCGGTTCTGCACATCCACCTGGGCCATTTCCGGGTTGGTGCCGGGCTGGAACGTTGCGGTAATCGTCGCCGAACCCAGGCTGCTCTGGGATTCGAAATACAGCAGATGATCGGCGCCGTTGAGCTCCTGCTCGATCAGGCTGACCACGCTCTCGTCCAGGGTCTGGGCCGAAGCGCCAGGGTACACCGCGTAGATCTCGACTTTCGGCGGCGCGACGTTGGGGTACTGGGCCACCGGCAACTGCGGGATCGCCAGCAGGCCGGCAAGCAGGATAAACAGGGCGACCACCCAGGCGAAGATCGGGCGGTCAATAAAGAACTGCGGCATGGCGGGTTATTCCTTTACGAGCGGGCCGGAGGCCGGGCTGTCGTCCACGTCCACCTGTTCGCCGGGACGCGCGTGTTGCAGGCCCTCGACGACGATGCGGTCGCCGGCCTTGAGGCCGCTGCTGACCACCCAGCGATCCCCGATCACCGCGCCCAGCTCCACCGGCTGCAGGCTCACGGTCTGTGTGGCATCCAGGCGCAACACCATGGGGATGCCGGCGCTGTCACGGGTGATGGCGCGTTGCGGCACGCTGATGCCTTGGCGGTCGACCGCTTGTTCCACGCGCACCCGCACAAAGCTGCCGGGCAGCAGGTCGAGGTCCGGGTTGGGGAATTCGCTGCGCAGGATGATCTGGCCGGTGCCGGGGTCGACGCTGATCTCGGCGAACAGCAATTTGCCCGGCAGCGGGTAGAGGCTGCCATCGTCCTGGATCAGCGTGGCCTTGGCCTGGTCCTGACCCACTTGCTTCAAGCTGCCGGCGCGGAAGGCGCGGCGCAGCTCGTTCAGCTCGCGGGTGGACTGGGTGAGGTCGGCGTGGATCGGGTCCAGTTGCTGGATGATCGCCAGGGGCGTGGCCTCGTTCTGCCCAACCAGCGCGCCTTCGGTCACCAATGCGCGACCGATGCGCCCGGCGATCGGCGCGGTCACGGTGGCGTAGCCCAGGTTCAACCTGGCGCGCTCGACGGCGGCCTTGTTGGCGGCGACCTCGGCGTTGGTCTGGCGCACGGCGGCGCGGGCATTGTCATAGTCCTGGCCGCTGATGGCGTTGCCTTCCACCAATTGGCTGTAGCGCTGTTCTTGCAGGCGGGCCTGGAAGGCATTGGCCTCGGCCTTGCTCAAATTGGCCTGGGCGCTGTCGAGGTCGGCCTTGAAGGGGGCGGGGTCGATGCGAAACAGCACGTCGCCCTGTTTGACGTCATGGCCTTCCTTGAACACGCGTTGCATCACCACCCCGGCGACCCGTGCGCGCACTTCGGCGATACGCGGCGCGGCGATGCGTCCGCTCAGTTCGCTGCTGATCGACAGGGGCTTGGCTTCAAGGGTTTCGATGCGCACTTTGGCCAGGGGCATTGGCGGCGCTTCGGCGGTCGATTTGTCGCAAGCACCCAGGGCCAGTGTCAGGGCCAGCAGACAAAACGGCGCAAACAGATTCTTCGGCATGCTCTTATCCCAATAATGACTGGCGCATCCTAAGGTTCCCTGCATTGCGGTGCTGTAAAGCTGTGTAGGTCGTCTGTGAAGAAATGTAAGGTGCGGCCCGCGTCGGGCTGCGGGCGTATATCCTTGCACGCTCCTGCAAAACCGCATTATTCGGAAACATCATGCCCAACATCCTTCTGGTGGAAGACGACGCCGCCCTCTCCGAGCTGATTGCCAGCTACCTGGAGCGCAACGGCTACCACGTCAGCGTGCTCAGCCGCGGGGACCTCGTCCGCGAGCGTGCGCGCCTCAATCCGCCGGACCTGGTGATCCTCGACCTGATGCTGCCGGGCCTAGACGGCCTGCAAGTGTGCCGCCTGCTGCGCGCCGACTCGGCGGGGCTGCCGATCCTGATGCTCACCGCCCGCGACGACAGCCACGACCAGGTGCTGGGCCTGGAAATGGGCGCCGACGACTATGTCACCAAACCCTGCGAGCCCCGCGTCCTGCTGGCGCGGGTGCGCACGCTGTTGCGCCGCAGCAGTCTGTCCGAACCCCAGGTGGCCAACGACCGGATACTCATGGGCAACCTGTGCATCGACCTGTCGGAACGCAGCGTGACCTGGCGCGACCAGGCGGTGGAGTTGTCCAGCGGCGAATACAACCTGCTGGTGGTGCTCGCCCGGCATGCCGGCGAGGTGCTCAGCCGCGACCAGATCCTGCAACGCCTGCGTGGCATCGAGTTCAACGGCACCGACCGGTCGGTGGACGTGGCCATCTCCAAGCTGCGCCGCAAGTTCGACGACCACGCCGGCGAAGCGCGCAAGATCAAGACAGTGTGGGGCAAGGGCTATCTGTTCAGCCGTTCCGAGTGGGAGTGCTGAGCCATGTTTCGCGTGCTGCTGCGCCTCTACCTGATCACCATCGTGACGTACAGCGCGGCGATCTTTCTGATTCCCAAGTTGGTGATCCAACTGTTCGAACACCGTTACCTGGACTACAACGTCGAGCAGTCCCGCGGCATGCAGACGTTGATCGTCAAGCAATACCTGCGGGCGCCGGTGGAACGCTGGTCGCAGGTGACCGAGCAACTGGGGCGTGACTTTGCGCCGCTGAAAGTGCAATTGCTGCTGCGCCAGGACGCCAGTTACAGCCCCGAAGAGGCGGCGCTGCTGGCGCAGGGCAAGCCGGTGATTCACCTGGGTGAGTGGGGCTGGATGGAGCAGATCAGCTCGCCGATCAACGCACAGTTCGTGGTCAAGCTGACCATTCCGCCGGACCCGCTGGACATGAACCTGCTGTACTGGTCGATGAACGTGCTGATCGGTGCCGCGCTGCTGGCGTGTCTTCTGGTGTGGTTGCGCCCACATTGGCGCGACCTGGAGCGTCTGAAAACCACTGCCGTGCAACTGGGCAAGGGCAACCTGGGCGCGCGTACGCAGATTCCTTCCAGCTCCAACATCGGCAGCCTGGCCTCGGTCTTCGACACCATGGCCGACGATATCGAACAGTTGCTCAACCAGCAGCGTGACCTGCTCAACGCGGTCTCCCACGAATTGCGCACGCCGCTCACGCGCCTGGATTTCGGCCTGGCCCTGGCCCTCTCGGAAGACCTGCCGCCCGCCAGCCGCGAACGCATGCAAAGCCTGGTGGCGCATATTCGCGAGCTGGATGAACTGGTGCTCGAATTGCTCTCCTACAGCCGCCTGCAAAACCCGGCGCAACTGCCGGAGCGGGTTGACGTGGTCCTCGATGAATTTATCGACAGCGTACTGGGCAGCGTGGACGACGAGCTGGAAAATCCCGAAATCGTCATCGACGTGGCGCTCGATTGTGCCGTGGAGCGCTTCAGCCTCGACCCGCGCCTCACCGCCCGCGCATTGCAGAACCTGCTGCGCAACGCCACGCGTTACTGCGAAAAGCGCATTCAGGTGGGCGTCAAGGTCTGCCCCAAGGGCTGTGAAATCTGGGTGGACGACGATGGCATCGGCATTCCGCCGGACCAGCGCGAACGCATCTTCGAACCCTTCTACCGTCTCGATCGCAGCCGCGACCGCACCACCGGCGGCTTCGGCCTCGGCCTGGCCATCAGCCGGCGCGCCGTGGAAGCCCAGGGCGGCACCTTGACCGCCGTGGCCTCGCCGTTGGGCGGTGCGCGGTTTCGGCTGTGGTTGCCCACTCGAGCACCTTGCCCCATGAAATGATGACCGTAGGAGCGAGCTTGCTCGCGAAGAACCCGAGGGCGCTGCTGGCATGCTGGATGCCTGCGTTATCGTTCACGTTTTTCGCGAGCAAGCTCGCTCCTACAGGCACGTACGATTGGATGCCGCACATGGAAAATCAAGGATCGGAAACGCCGCAAAAAGGGCATAGGCCCTCGATGTGAGCAAAAAGGCATAAAGTCAGATCACATTGATATAAGTCGTTATAAGAAAAATCGCTATCCTGCGGCCAGAAATTTATAAGGCCGCAGGTAGCTGTAATGGAAGTGGGTAACTTTGGTTTTGTAATTGCGGGCCTGATCGTTGGTTTTATCGTGGGCATGACCGGTGTAGGCGGGGGCTCGTTGATGACCCCGATCCTGTTGTGGTTCGGTATCAACCCGGCCACCGCCGTGGGCACTGACCTGTTGTACGCCGCCATCACCAAATCCGGTGGGGTGCTGGTGCACAGCAAGAACAAGAACATCGACTGGACCATCACCGGCTGGCTCACCCTGGGCAGCGTGCCCGCCGTGTTGCTGACCCTGTGGTTCCTCGCCAGCCTGCACACTGACCCCAGCGCGATGAACGCCGTGATCAAACAGGCCCTCGGCGTGGTACTGCTGCTGACCGCCCTGGCGATCCTCTTCAAGAAAAGCCTGTTGGCCTTCGCCCAGCGCCACGCGGGCGATGGCTACCACATGAACCCGCGCAACCTGAATGGGTTGACGGTCGTGACCGGTGTGGTGCTGGGCACTATGGTTGCGCTGACCTCCATCGGCGCGGGCGCCCTCGGTACGGTCGCGTTGTTTATCCTGTATCCCTTCCTGGCCACACGCCGCCTGGTCGGCACCGAGATCGCCCACGCCGTGCCCCTCACGCTGGTAGCGGGCCTGGGGCACGCCGGCATGGGCAATATGGACTGGCACCTGTTGGGGTTCCTGCTGATGGGCTCGCTGCCGGGCATCTATATCGGCAGCCACATGACCGGCAAGATTCCAGACGGTGTACTGCGCCCGTGCCTGGCGCTCATGCTGATGGTCATTGGCTACAAGTTGGTCTTCTGATGTGTGGGTTGCTGCTCAGGGATGCGGCGTGTTGATTACGGGGCCTACACATGATGTTCATCAATAGCCTTGGCATGCGCCAAGGCTGTTTTTGTTCGTTGGGTTACTTATATCTCTGGTCTACGGTCTGGATGTTCGGCGTCGAAGCCTTGTGTAGGGTGGGCGGGAAGGGGGTGGTCGTTCATTAAATTGGGGAAGCGTAGATTAGGATCGGTTCTGAGTCGTTCCCATAAGTCGGAATAAAACACGTGAAGCTCTTCGTCTGGCTTATATCCGAAATCATATACTGTTCGAGATTTAGAATCGAAAGCACCTATTAGATTTCGGAAACCCGTAGTACTACCTAGTGACGCGGCACGCTGATAGTAAAATAGTGCTTTAGGTTTATTCTCTTTAGATATCTCATAAAATGCGGCTGTTTCTATAATTGCCTCTTGTGATTCTTGAGCACCAGCACATTGAAAATAAGGCTCCGCCATTCGTTCGTCCTGTTTGTCTCGAGGCAGTTGGAATGCAAAATAATTCCCAATACGTACCTGAGCCAGCGGACTTCCTAACTGCGCAGCCTGAAACATATAAGAACTGGCCATTCGATCTGACCTCAGTACACCTACCCCATTTTCAGCAATGACAGCCCAGTTGTAATAACCCAACGGGACTTTGAGTTTCACCATGCGTTCATAGAGGTCGAGCATTTTGCTGGTGTCTTGTTCAACACCTGGCTGCCCAGGCCAGCCCGTGCGATAGAGCCCCGCTAGATTGTGCATCGCTTTCCAGTGATCTTTGGCGATAGCCTTTTCGTAGAGCCAAACAATTTTCCGCCAATTTTTAACCCCACGTACTTTCTCCAAAGCGCGAGCCTCTTGAAACCAGAGTTCGGCCTCGGCATCCAGTGGTGGGTTGTGATCTTTTTCATAAGCACAAGTAAAGATTGGATATGCCATGACAGGGGCTCCACTCAGAAAAAATGAAAGAACAAGGACACCAATGGAGACACCGTTAATCAACAGCTTTGGCATAAGGCGTCTCCACATCCCAAAATCGGGTTAAATGAGCTTCTAATGGTTTATTCTGCCCCATCCTCTTCCAATTCTTGTCCATAACCTCATTCCAGAATTTAAAGTTCTCAGTTGCTTCGCACATGCCACCACTATCATTAAACGACTTCCCCACATGCAACCCCCACAACTCCTCCCGCCACCGCTTCGCCAACTCATAATCCGGTGCGGCCAGTCCCAACTCCGAGTCCGTATGCATACTGCGGGTATTGATATTGGCGGAACTCAGCAAACTGAAAACATCGTCCACCACCAATAACTTGGAGTGCACATAGATATCGCGGAACTGGGCTGTTTCGCCTTCAAACAACGGACTTCCGGGTTCTGGTGTGCAGGTCGTCAGGGTGCCGATCACTACTTTCAGTCCCGGTATGTCCTTGAGGGTGTAGGGTTTTTCATCGTCGTTTTCACCGTCTTTCGGCTTGCCGAGTTCAGGGATGTCTTCGGGTTTGAGCCCGCCCAGGCGTTCCTCGACTTCGGGCGTGATGCCCTTTGCTTCCAGTTCTGCAATCTCGCGTTTGAGTACGTCGGCGCGGTTGAGTTGGGCCCTTTGTACGTAGGGATCACGGTGGGGATTGGCCTCCAGGTACGCCAGTTCGCTGCGCTTTCGCAGCATGTCCTCGGCCAGGGTGCGTTGGGCCTGGGGCATCAGTTGTTCCTGTCCCAGTTCCTGCAACATGGCATAGGTGGTACTGGAAAAACTCTTGTCGTTCGGGTGGTTGGTGACCACGAACAAGTACAGGTCTTGTTCTCTGCCCTTTGCGATATAGGCCGCCGCCAACTCGCGCAACTGCCGGGCAAACGCCGGATAGCGAAAATACTGATTTTCAAAATAGGCGTAGTTACGCACGTTGCCCAACGCCTTGTGGTACAGCTCCAGGATCGACGTTTCCGCGCCTTCCTGCGGTTGGGTGCGGCAGATTTGTGCCATGGTCGGGCCGGCGCTTTTGAAGTGCTCCGGGTTGATGGCGTCGCGTTGTTCGCTCAGGCCGTCGGTAAACCATTTTTTGATCCAGAAGGTTTCCCGGTCCCAGGCGCTGCTGAAGTTGTGGTTCAGGTCGTGCAGGACCGAGCCTTGCACTTTCATCGACAGGTCCTGCCAGGGGCCGAAGCCTGGGCTGCGCCCGGCGGCTTTGTCGTGGTACAGGTGCGCGCTGGTGTCCCAGTAGTTGCGGTGCATGTTGTGGCCCATGACGAAACCTACGGCGTTCGCGGTGTCTTCGTAGTCCACCAGCACCATTTTCTGGTGGTGGCTGGCGAACAGGGTCAACAGCAACATATGCGCAAAGTTCGTATCGGGGGCTTCGCCTCTGATCAATCTATACAGGGTCGACAGACGGCCCTTTTCAGTGAGCATCTGCGGCCCGCGCAGGAGCGCGTTCAAGGGCAGTTCAGTGGAAAAATCCCGCGTGCGAAACTCCACATTCCGCATCTGCCCATCGTGGATACGGCGGAACCACTCCCGGGTGTATTCCTCATCCTGGGGCGAATATTGGGGTGCTCCCGAGCCTATGAGCAGGTTGTAGCCACCTCGCCCGTTCAGTTGGTTTTCCACCTCAACCAGAATGGCCTGCAGTTCCTTTTCGCGCTGCTGGTAGCGGTAACCACTGGTGCCGTAATAAGGCAGTTTGCCCGCGCGCAGTTTGATCAATTCCTCCTGATGAACGGTGCGCCGGAATTCCAAGACATGTCGGGCCTGGCGCTCGCGGTCGGACGCCGCGCGGCCCCTGGCGATGCCAGACCCCAGCGCCGTGCCGCCAGACCCCGCGAGGCCGTCGCCGATGAGGGTGTTTTCCACGAAGTTGGCCAGGGGGTTTTTCCAGATCAGCACGCGGGTATTGACCCGGTGGCGACCGCGAACATCCAGCAGTTCGCCAATGCGGTCACTGCCGGGTTTGAAGCGCATCGCCGGGTCGAAGCCCCAGCTGATGATGTCGACGCTGCGGGTCGCGGCCTCGATGGCATCGTAGACCGCACCGAAGGCCTGCTCGCCGTTGATCAACGGGGTGACCTTCACGCCGAATCGGGGTGGGTAGAAGGCTTTTTGGGCGAACCAGTCCATGGTCAGGCAAATGGATGTGTGGCGTTTGGGGTCCAGTAGGATCTCTTCCTTGGCGTAATCAGGCTTCATTGGATTGCTCCCTACGCTGAAGCTGTGTCTGGCTTCAGCTCTTCGCAAACGGCAGTTTTATGAGAAGCGCGATGATAACCAGCCTGAACTGTGCAAGAAGTTGCGCACCTGGCCGGAGAAGGCCGGTGCGCATGGGAATAAAAAAACTGAGACTGGATATTTCTTGGCTTTAGCGCGTATTCCGCACTCGTGCGTCGACGGGTGTCGCGGGGCCGGCGTTGGCGGGGCAGCGGAATGTGGGCGGGATGGTTTTTTCCAGGCGCAGGGCAGGGCAGTGGTCTGCGTAGTAATCGTCGATCACGGCAAAGCGCTGGTAGCCGTTGCGTTCATACAAGGCCAGGGCGCCGGGATTGTCGGTGCGCACTTCCAGGCGTAGGCAGGTGCAGGCGTGTTGCACCGCACAGGCTTCGATGCGGCTCAGCAGTTGTTTGCCCAGGCCCATGCCGCGGGCGTTTTCGTCGATGGCAATGGAATACAGGCGCGCCAACGAGCTGCCGCGTCGGAACAGCACCAGCCCATAACCGAGCAATTGCCCGTTCTGTTCCGCCACCAGCAAGTAGCCGTGGGCGCGCCCGATCATCCAGTGGAAACTGCGCGCTGAGAGCCGGTCGGTGCTGAAGCAGCGCTGTTCAAGTGCTACTAACGCCGGCACATCGGTAGGTAATGCAATACGAAAGAAAAGAGCCATATGACCGCCGTAAAAGTTGCGTAACGAAACGGGACTTCCCTAAAAGATCGTGCTTAATAGAAAAGGTCGAGTTCTCTAAAGCGGATCAAATATTATGTCGGCGGTACAAAGTCATTGGCGTGAAGTATCCGAGCAAAGCGTCGCGGCGACAATAACTTCCAAAGGCTATTTTGCAGCGCCAGCCAAAGGGGCCAGCCAAGTAGTAATTATTGTCGAGCGCAAGGAAGACTGGGCTTCCTATTTCCCCAGCGAAGACATCGTCACCGCCCAGGAGTACCTGGAGCAGACGCGGGAAAACGAGACCGGTAAACGTGTACAGGTGATTAATCTGTGCCGCAGCTACAAGTACCTGGGCCACGGTTACTACTGTTCGCTACTGGCCGAAGCGCGCGGGCACAAGGTGATTCCGTCGGTGCGCACCATCAGTGAACTGACTAAAAAGTCACTGTATGGACTGGCGCTGGATGACCTGGATAAAGTCCTCGATAAAGCCTTGAGTCACCATCTTTACAGCAATACCGAGGGCTTTACCCTGACACTTTATTTTGGTCGGACCAATATAGAGCCGTTGCAGGAATTGGCCCGTCAATTATTTGAAGCTTTTCCATGTCCGATCTTGTTAGTTGAATTCAGAAAGAATAACGGCTGGCACATCGAGGGGGTCAAGTCCGGCGTCTTGCACAAGTTGCGCGACGATCAGGAAGATCAATTCGCCCACGCCCTGGACAACTTCAGCCGCAAGATCTGGCGCCAGCCACGCTCACGTCGCCTGGCCCGTTATGACCTGGCCATCCTTCACGATCCCCACGAGCAATTGCCGCCGTCCAACGCCAAGGCGTTGGAGCATTTCATCCGTGTGGGCAAGGGCTTGGGCATCGACGTGGAGTTGATCGAGCGCAAGGACTACGCACGCCTGGCCGAATACGACGCTTTGCTGATCCGCGAGACCACCAGCGTCGATAACCATACCTACCGTTTCGCCAAGAAAGCCGAAAGCGAAGGGCTGGTGGTGATGGACGACCCGGCGTCGATCCTGCGCTGCACCAATAAGGTCTACCTCACCGACCTGCTCAACAGCCATCGACTGGGCATGCCGGCCACCGAGATTCTGTACAAGGAGCGACCGGAAGATTTCGAACGGGTCGGCGAGCGCCTGGGCTTTCCCCTGGTGTTGAAAATCCCCGACGGCTGTTTTTCCCGCGGCGTGATCAAGGTCGAAAGCCAGGACGCCTTGCTCAAGGCCACTGCGCAGTTGTTCGAGCATTCGGTGCTGTTGCTGGCCCAGGAGTTTTTCTATACCGAGTACGACTGGCGCATTGGCGTGCTCAACCGCAAACCGATTTTTGCCTGCCAATACTTCATGTCCAAGGGCCATTGGCAGATCTACAACCACAAGGCCATCGGCCAGGACATCAATGGCGAATGCCGTACCCTGGCGATCCATGAAGCGCCCAAGGCGGTGGTGGATCTGGCGGTGAAGACCGCCAACCTGATCGGCGACGGCCTCTACGGGGTCGACCTCAAGCAATCCGGCGACAAGGTGGTGGTGATCGAAGTCAACGACAACCCCAACCTGGACGCGGGCATTGAAGATGCGTACTTGCAGGACGACCTGTACGCCCTGGTGCTGGAGGAATTCGTCCGCCGCCTGGAGTTGAAGCGCCAGGGCCAGGTCTGGTAGGGGCGAAGATCCAGCGCGTTGAAGTGGCCGATCTGCCGCCCCACACCCGCTGGCTCGCCACCGGTTATTCGCCGGTCTGGTGTTGCAAGGTCAGTACTTCAAATCCATCCGCCGTTACCGCGACCGTGTGTTCCCACTGCGCCGACAGGCTGTTGTCCTTGGTCACCACCGTCCAGCCGTCCTTGAGGCTGCGCACTTTGGCGCTGCCCTGGTTGAGCATCGGTTCGATGGTGAAGACCATGCCTTCGCGCAATTCCATGCCGGTGCCGGGGCGGCCGAAGTGCAGGATCTGCGGTTCCTCGTGCATCTGCCGGCCGATGCCATGGCCGCAGTATTCGCGCACCACGCTGTAGCCGTTGGCCTGCGCATGGCTCTGGATCGCATGGCCGATATCCCCCAGGCGCGCGCCGGGCTTGACCTGGCGGATGCCGGCCCACATCGCCTCGAAGGTCATTTCCACCAGGCGCCGGGCTTTGGGCGCAACAGTGCCGATCATGTACATCTTGCTGGAATCGGCGATAAAGCCGCCTTTTTCCAGGGTGATGTCGATGTTGACGATGTCGCCGTCCTTGAGCACATCCTTGGCACTCGGCATGCCATGGCACACCACCTCGTTGATCGAGGTATTGATGGAGAAGGGGTAGTCGTATTGTCCGAGACTGGCCGGGCGGGCGTTGAGGTCGTTGCGGATGAACGCTTCGACGGCACTGTCCAGCTCCAGGGTGGAGCGGCCGGCGGCGACAAAACCGTCGAGCATGCTGAACACCTGGGCCAGCAGACGCCCGGACTCACGCATCACAGCCAGTTGAGCGGCGGTCTTGATCATCAATGGCGCCCCCGGATCAGGTCGGGTTTGTCGAGCAACAGTTTGTTGATCAGTTCGTTGTAGGGCAGGCTGGGGTTAAGCTCGGCGAGCAGGCCGATCTTGATCCAGAACTCGGCCTGGGCGTTGATGGAGCGGTCCATGGCCGCGCTGGCCAGGCGCAGTTGTTCGTGTAATTGGTCGGTGATCTTGACGATGCCCATGTTGTTCACTGTGGATGATTGGATATACAAAGCGTATATGTTTCGTATATAGGTCGTAAACCCCCAGGCGCCAAATGGCGCTTGGCCATTGACTTGCCGCGCAACTGCCGGTTAGTTTTGTGACATGACATTTCAAACCTTCCCGACCCAGCCAAGCATTATTACCGCCATTCCTCATTTGGCGGGATAGCGCACGGCTGTACCCAAACCCGCCCTAGAGGCGGGTTTTGTTTTTCCGTCTCCAGGGCCCTTTACAAGAAGCCAGGAGACACCCATGAGCACCTGCACCGCGCCTCACACCGCCGACACGGGACTGCTTGAGCACTACGTGAAAAAGATTCTCGCCGCGCCGGTCTACGACCTGGCGGTGCGTACGCCGTTGCAAGCCGCGCCGGCGCTGTCGGCGTTGCTGGGCAACCAGGTGTTGCTCAAGCGTGAAGACCTGCAACCGACCTTTTCCTTCAAGATTCGCGGCGCCTACAACAAGCTGGTGCAACTGACGCCCGAGCAGAAAGCCCGGGGGGTGATCACCGCCTCGGCGGGTAACCATGCCCAGGGCGTGGCGCTGGCGGCGCGGGAGCTGGGGATCAAGGCGCGGATCGTCATGCCCAGCACCACGCCGGACTTGAAGGTGCACGGCGTGTGTTCCCGCGGGGCCGAAGCGGTCCTGCACGGGCAGAATTTTCCGTCCGCCTTGGCCCACGCGCTGCAGTTGGTCGAGACCAGCGGGTGCACCTTCGTACCGCCTTTCGATGACCCCGACGTGATCGCCGGCCAAGGCACCGTGGCCATGGAGATCCTGCGCCAGCAGCAGGGGCCGCTGGACGCGATCTTCGTACCGGTGGGCGGTGGCGGCCTGATCGCCGGGATTGCGGCTTACGTCAAGTACCTGCGCCCGCAGGTGCGCATCGTCGGCGTCGAGTCCCAGGGTTCCAGTTGCCTGTTGGCAGCCATGCGTGCTGGCGAGCGCGTGGTGCTGCCCAGCGTCGATGGCTTCGCCGATGGCACTGCGGTCGCGCAAGTCGGTGCCTATGGGTTTGAAATCTGCCGGGATTGGGTCGATGAGGTGATCACGGTCAGCAACGATGAACTGTGCAGTGCAATCAAGTTGATCTACGACGATACGCGTTCCATCACCGAGCCTTCCGGTGCATTGGCGGTAGCGGGTGTTCGCAAGTACGTGGCCCATCATGGTGTGCAGGGGCAGACACTGGTGGCGGTGAATTCCGGGGCCAATATCAACTTCGATAGTTTGCGATATGTTGCAGAAAGAGTGGTTGCGCAAAGTGCGCTTTAACGTGAGGGCCAGGGTTAAACGTTTAATCGAAGTGGTTCGGCGATGATGTAAACGGAGCAAAATCCCAGTGAACCAAGTTATATAAAACAGCGCGTCGCTTATGAGGAAAGGTTACAACGGCAGCGGATTTTGCCGAGTAGGCTTGAATGTTGTAAGCGTCTGCCAGGGTCGGCAAGACGCGGCAGGCACGGACCTGTCAGACCTACAACAATCGATTGGCAGTCTCAGGAAAGGAGAGGTTGACCATGCTTTCGGAATTAGAACTTCGCAGCATCATTGAAGGAAGTTTTCTGCCCAAACGGTGCGAGTGCACCAAAGCCGAAGATGCTTCGCTGACGATCAAGGTCTATGACGACCGCGACCGTGACCGGGTGGATTTGGAAGTCAAAGGCATAAAAGCTGACACGCTCGACAGCAGTCGAGCCATTTGCAATTTGATTACCGGATTGCGTGAAGATCTCAAGCATGCCCATGCGCCGGTCCTGCAAAGAGCAGCAGGGCGGACTCGCGACTGGTAGTTGGCATTGAACGGTGGGCCTGGTAATTGCCAGGCCCCACGTTGTTCATGCCTGTCCATCAATTCTGAAAGCTGCAGGCTTCGGACAGTTTCCGATAGCTCACGTCTTGTACGTTGCCGGATGTGTTCACGAACTTGATATCCGCCTTGACCACTTTGCAGTCGTTGGTCGCGGGTTCGTTCATGGCCAGGACTTTGGCGATATTCATGGGCATGCCGTAATGGTAAGGCACCGGTTTGGTTGTAGTGCCTTGGTCGTCGGCTTGAGCCAGGCCCGACACCGCTGCCAGTGCCAGTGCGCCGCCCAGCATTAAAGTGCGCAGTTTCATGGTGGTGCTCCGCAAGTGGGTACCTTTTCACTCTCGGCTTGCGGGATTAACCGTCGATTAATTTCTGTTTGGCTGACAAAACCTTCATCAAGGTGCGCGTCAGCCCAGTTGCGCGCGATATGGCAGGTCCGGTCCGGTCTTGGTGCAGGTCAATGCGGCCGCGCGGATGGCGAAGCCGAGCATTGTGTCGATCTGCGCGCGGCTGAGCTGTTGCAGGCCTGCTACCGAGTCCAGTCGCTGTTCGGTCAACCAGGCGATCAGCGCGGCCTGGAAGGTATCGCCGGCACCGACGGTGTCGGCCATCACCACCTTCACGGCCGGTGCGGACCAGGTGCCATGCTGGCGACTGAACACGCTGGCGCCATCGCCGCCACGGGTGAGGAACACTAATTGGCAACGGTGCTGTAGCCAGCCCTGCAACACGCTTTCCGGTGACTGGTTGGGGTAGAGCAGGTGCAGGTCCTCATCGCTGACTTTGATCAGGTCGGCATACTTGACCAGCTCGGCGACGCGCGCGCGCCACAATTGGATATCCGGCTGTGGGTTCAGGCGCACATTGGGGTCGAGGCTGATCAGGCGCTTGCCGCTTTCGCGCTTGACCAGGTTCAGCAAGGTGTCGCCGATCGGTTGCACCACCAGGGAGAACGAGCCGATATGCAGCCCGCGCACGTCGTCGCCGAGTACCGGCAGATGGTCGACTAGCAGTTGCCGGTCAGCGCAGCCTTCGCCGCGAAAGCTGTATTGCGGCGAGCCATCGGTGCCCACGGCGACCATCGCCAGGGTGGTCGGCGCGGCGAACTCCACCAGAAAGCGTTGGCTGACGCCTTCATCCTTGAGCACCTGCAACAAGCGGCGGCCGAGGAAGTCGGTGGACAGGCCGCCGAACAGGCCGGCCTCGATGCCCAGGCGGCGCAATCCTACCGCGACGTTGAACGGCGAACCGCCGGCAATCGCCTTGTAATTGACCCTGGAAGCCTGCCCGCCAGCCTCGTCCTCGCTGAAAAAATCAAACAGCGCTTCACCACACACCAGATACATAGTCGTTCGCTCTTAAAGGGTTGCCACGTGCTGTTGATAGCGCTCGTAAGCCTGTTGATAGGCGCGGACGCTGGCCGGCACCGGCAGGGTACGGCTGGCCGGGTCGACGCTCACGCATTTGGTGCACAGGCTGGCCAATGACTCGCCGGACTGGCACCACGCGGCCTGGATCGCCGCGCCCAGGGCTGCGGCTTCGCTTTGTTCGGTGCAGATGACTTCGGTGTTCATGATATCCGCGACCATCTGCCGCCACACCGGGCTTTTCGAGCCACCGCCGATCAAGCGGATGCTCTGGCTTTGCAGGCCGGTCTGGCGCAGTAGATCGAGGCCGTAGCGCAGGCCGAAGGTGGTGCCTTCGACTACGGCGCGGCACAGGTTGGCGCGGGTCAGGTTGGTCATGGTCAGGCCGTGCACACTGCCGGTGGCGTGGGGCAGGGCTGGCACGCGTTCGCCGTTGAGGAACGGCAGCATGCTCACGCCGTCGGCACCGATCGGCGCCTGTTCGACCAGGGCGTTGAAGGCGGCCAGGTCCAGCTCGAACAGCTCGCGAATCACCCCGGTGGCGTTGGTCAGGTTCATGGTGCAGATCAACGGTAGCCAGCCGCCGCTGGAGGAACAGAAGGTCGCCACCGATGCCTGGGGACTGACGTTGGGCTGCTCGGCGAACGCATACACGGTGCCCGACGAACCCAGGCTCATGGTGATCACGCCGGGGGCGATATTGCCGGTGCCGATGGCGCCCATCATGTTGTCGCCGCCGCCGCTGGCGACGATGGCCGCAGGGTTGATGCCCAGGCGCTCGGCGATGGCCGGCAGGATCGTGCCCACGGGCTGGTCGGCTTCGATCAGCTCAGGCACGGCGGCGCGCAGGCGACCGCTGGGGTCGATGTGCTGGAGCAGCGCCGTGTCCCATTCGCGGCTGCGCACGTTGAAGTAACCGGTGCCGGAGGCATCGCCGTATTCGGCGACGGCCCGCCCGGTGAGCCAGTAGTTGAGGTAGTCGTGGGGCAGCAGGATATGGGCGATGCGCGCGAACACCTGGGGGTGCTGCTCGCGGGTCCAGAGCAGCTTGGACACGGTGTAGCCCGGCGCAATCGCCACGCCGAGGCGTTCCAGCGATCCGCGCTCGCCGCCCAGATGGGCCAGCAGGCGCTCGTTTTCCGGCGCCGTTTCGGTGTCGCACCACAGCTTGGCCGGGCGCAGCACCTGGCCCTGGTCATCCAGCAATACCAGGCCGTGCTGCTGGCCGGAAACGCCGATGCCGAGGATCGCCTGGCCGTCCACGCCGGCCTGTTGCAAGGCTCGATGGGTGGCTGCGGTAAAGGCGTCCAGCCACTCCTGGGGATGCTGCTCGCGCCGGCCATTGGCGCCGCTGATCAATGTGTGTGCGGCGGCGCCCAGGCCCAGCACTTTGCCGCTGGACGCGTCGAGGACGATGGCCTTGGTGCCCTGGGTGCCGCAGTCGATGCCGAGGAACAGGTTTGGCTGGGTCATGAAGGAGTGCTCAGCAATATTGTTTTTTTTGGATGGGTAGCCCGGTCAATTGTGGGAGGGGGCTTGCTCCCGATAGCGGTGGGTCAGTGTCAGTGTTCTTTACTGATACACCGCTATCGGGAGCAAGCCCCCTCCCACAGGGTTAAACCGGTTTCTTCAGGAGTCGTTGCAGTGTTTTTGTGACGCCGTGGTCGCGCAAGCTGGCAAAACACCGCTCGAACGCTGCCACAAACGCTGGCGAGTTGGGAATAGCCGTGCCGAAAATCTCCTCCACCCCCAGCAGGCGCTGGCTGATCAAGCCATCGTCACTCACCAGTCCTTGGCAGAACTCGGCGCGCGGGTCGGGGATCTTATAGCTCACGCCATTCTCATCGACTCCCTTCAAATACAACGCCCACGCGGCCACCACCAGCGCGGCACGCTCGGTCTCGCGGCCATCGGCAATCAAGCGGTTGATGGTCGGCACGGTGAACTTGGGAAACTTCGACGAGCCATCGGAGCACACGCGCTCCAACTGGTCGGCAATTGCCTGGTTGGAGAAGCGATCCACCAGGGTCTGTTTGTATTCGGTCAGGTCGATGCCCGGCACCGGCGCCAGGTTCGGCGTGACGTCCAGGTCCATGTAGGCGCGCATGTAGGCCACGAACAGCGGATCGTTCATGGTCTCGTGGACAAACCGATAGCCCTTGAGAAACCCCAGGTACGTCAGGGCCAGGTGGCTGCCATTGAGCAGGCCGATCTTCATTTCTTCATAGGGCGTCACGTCATCGGTGAACTGCACGCCGACCTTTTCCCAAGCCGGGCGACCGTTGACGAACCGGTCTTCCAGTACCCATTGCACAAAGGGCTCGCACACCACTGGCCATGCGTCGTCGATGCCGTGTTCGTCGTGCAGTTGCAGGCGGTGGGCGGTGCTGGTCATCGGCGTGATGCGGTCGACCATGGCATTCGGGAAGCTCACATTGGCCGCGATCCAGTCGCGCAGCTCGGCATCGTGCAGGGCGGCGAAGGCCAGCAGCGCCTTGCGGGTCACGCCGCCGTTGTGGGGCAGGTTATCGCAGGACATCACGGTAAACGCCGGGGTGCCGGCGGCCCGGCGTCTGGTCAGCGCGGCGCAGATAAAGCCGAACACGGTTTTTGGTGTGTTCGGGTGTGCCAGGTCATGCTGGATCTGCGGCAGATGGGCCATGAACTCGCCGTTGCTGTCGTCGATGCAGTAGCCGCCTTCGGTGATGGTCAGCGACACGATGCGAATGGCCGGGCTGGCCAGTTTGTCGATCAGCGCCTGGGCGCCGTCTTCGGCCAGCAGCATGTCGCTGATCGAGCCGATCACGCGCACTTCGGTGTCGTCGGTGTCGCCCAGTTCATACAGGGTGAACAGGTAGTCCTGGCCGGCCAGGTCGTCGCGGGCCTTGCGATCCTCGGCACGCAGGCCGACGCCGCAGATGCTCCAGTCCAGGCCTTCGCCGGTATTCATCAGCGCATCGGTGTAATACGCCTGATGCGCGCGGTGGAAACCGCCGACACCGATATGGGCGATGCCCTGGCGGGTATCGGCAATCGCGTAGGCCGGGATTTTCACTTGCGGCGCCAATTGGGTGAGGTTGTGTTTATTCAGTTTCATGACGAAATACTCGCGAAATCAGGCGGCAGCGCGCAGTGGACGGGCCACGGCCACGCCGTCGGTGTCGAACAGATGGCAATGCGCCGGGTCCAGATGCAGGTGCAGCGTCTCGCCATACTGGCTGGCCATGTCGCCACGGATTCGCATGGTCAGCGGCTCGTCATTGGCAGTGATGACGTGGCAGAAGGTGTCGCTGCCCAGGCGCTCGCCGACGTCGGCGGTGACGGTCAGGGTGGTCTGGCCCGGTGCGGCGATCTCCAGGTGCTCCGGGCGAATGCCCAGGGTCACCGCGCTGCCCACGCTCAAGCCGGCGCCACTGAGGGGCAGGCTGATCAGGGTGCCGGCGTCCAGTTGCACCTCGCAGCTCTGGCCCTCGACTCGCGTGACCTTGCCCTTGAGGAAACCCATCTTCGGCGTGCCGAGAAAACCCGCGACAAACAGGTTGGCCGGCTGGTGATACAGCTCCAGCGGCGAGCCGACCTGCTCGATGCGGCCGCTGTTGAGCACCACGACTTTGTCGGCCAGGGTCATGGCTTCGACCTGGTCGTGGGTCACGTAAATCATCGTCGCTTGCAGCTCTTTATGCAGGCGCGCCAACTCAAGGCGCATCTGCACGCGCAGGGCGGCATCGAGGTTGGACAGCGGTTCGTCGAACAGGAAGATCTTCGGGTTGCGCACAATCGCCCGGCCGATGGCCACGCGTTGGCGTTGACCGCCGGAGAGCTGCTTGGGCTTGCGCTCCAGCAGCGGGCCCAGTTCGAGGATGCGTGCCGCTTCGTTGACTTTGCTCTCCACCTGCTTTTTGTCGACGCCGGCCAGGTCGAGGGCAAACGACATGTTCTTGCGCACGCTCATGTGCGGGTACAGCGCATAGGTCTGGAACACCATGGCCAGGTCGCGCTTGGCCGGGGTCACTTCGGTGATGTCACGGCCATCCAGCTCGATGGTGCCTTCGCTGACTTCTTCAAGGCCCGCGATCAGGCGCAGCAGGGTGGATTTACCGCAGCCCGACGGGCCGACGAAGACCACGAATTCCTTGTCGTTCACTTCCAGGTCGATGCCCTTGATGATGGAAAAGCCTTCGAAGCCTTTTTGCAGATTCTTGATTTTCAGGTTGGCCATGATGGGCCTCCGCAGGATTGATTATTTAACGGCACCGAAGGACAAACCGCGCACCAGCTGTTTCTGGCTGATCCAGCCAAAGATCAGGATCGGCGCGCAGGCGAGGGTCGAGACGGCCGACAATTTGGCCCAGAACAAGCCTTCGGGGCTGGAGTAGGAGGCGATCAGCGCGGTCAATGGCGCGGCATTCGACGAGGTCAGGTTCAGCGACCAGAACGCTTCGTTCCAGCACAGGATCAGCGACAGCAGCACGGTGGAGGCCAGGCCGCCCTTGGCGATCGGCAGCAGCACGCGGACCATTTCCTGCCACAGGGTGGCGCCGTCCAGGCGGGCGGCTTCAAGGATGTCCTTGGGGATGTCTTTGAAGTAGGTGTACACCATCCACACCACGATCGGCAGGTTGATCAGGGTGTAGATGATGATCAGCGCGATGCGCGTATCCAGCAGGCCGAAGCTCTTGGCCAGCAGGTAGATCGGCATCAGCACGCCCACCGGCGGCAGCATTTTGGTCGACAACATCCACAGCAGCGTGCCCTTGGTGCGTTGGGTTTCATAGAAGGCCATGGAGTAGGCGGCCGGCACCGAGATCAGTAGGCACAAGGCAGTGGCGCTGAACGAAATCACCACCGAGTTCCACGCATAGCTGAAGTAGTTGCTGCGCTCGTTGATGTGCAGGTAGTTCTCCAGCGTCGGCGTGAAGATGAACTGCGGCGGCGTGGCGAATGCGTCGATTTCGGTCTTGAAGCTGGTCAGCACCATCCAGAAGATCGGGAAGAAGATCAGGATCGCGATGGCCCAGGCCAGGGTGCCGAGCAACAGGCTCTGCAGGCGGCGGGATTGTTGAAGCGTCATGGCGCGGCCCTCAAGGCTTGTCAGTCAGGTTTTTGCCGATCATCCGCACCAGGATGATCGCCGCGATATTGGCGATGACCACGGCAATCAAGCCGCCGGCCGAGGCCATGCCCACGTCGAACTGCACCAGCGCCTGGTTGTAGATCAGGTAGGCGAGGTTGGTCGAGGCGTAGCCGGGGCCGCCGTTGGTGGTGGTGAAGATTTCGGCGAACACCGAGAGCAGGAAGATGGTTTCGATCATCACCACCACGGCAATCGGGCGCGCCAGGTGGGGCAGGGTCAGGTGCCAGAAGATCGCGATGGCGCCGGCACCGTCCAGGCGCGCGGCTTCCTTTTGTTCCTGGTCGAGGGACTGCATGGCGGTCATCAGCAGCAGGATCGCGAAGGGCAGCCATTGCCACGAGACAATGATGATGATCGACAGCAACGGGTAGTGCGCCAGCCAGTCCACCGGCTCGGCACCGAACAGCTTCCAAAGGGCGGCGAGAATCCCCGACACCGGGTGGAAAATCAGGTTCTTCCAGATCAGCGCCCCAACGGTGGGCATGATGAAGAACGGCGAAATCAGCAACACCCGCACCAGGCCGCGACCGAAGAATTCACTGGCCTCCAGCAAGGCACTGATCAGCACGCCGAACACCACGCTGATCAACAGCACGCTGCCCACCAGCAACAGGGTATTGGTGGCGCCGGGCAGGAAACCCGAATCGGTGATGAAGTAGGTGAAGTTCTCCAGCCCCACGAACTGGTTTTCACCGGGGTAGAGCAGGTTGTAGCGGATCAGCGAAAAGTACAGGGTCATGCCCAGCGGCACGATCATCCACAGCAGCAGCAGGGCCACCGAGGGGCTGACGAGAAACCAGCCGGGGTTGGCCAGGCGGCTTTTGGCGGGTGTATTCATGGTATTCAAGACCAATGCGGAGCAAGAATCGGAGTGCGGTCAATGTGGGAGGGAGCAAGCCCCCTCCCACATTTGACGGTGGTGAGGTCGGGGGTTACTTGGGGTAACCGGCCCGCTTCATTTCGCGCTCGGTGGTGGTCTGCGCGGCGGCCAAGGCTTGATCCACCGTTTGCTGACCGGTCAATGCGCCGGCGAAGAACTTGCCGACCTGGGTCCCGATGGCCTGGAACTCAGGAATGGTCACCAACTGGATGCCGATATACGGCACCGGCTTGAGGGTTGGTTTGGTCGGGTCCGCGACTTTCAGTGATTCCAGAGTCACCTTGGCGAACGGTGCGGCCTTCATGTACTCGTCGCTGTAGGTCGACTTGCGCGTTCCTGGCGGGACGTTGGCGATGCCGTCGGTCTTGGCGACCAATGCGCTGTATTCCTTGGACGTGGCCCAACTGGTGAAGACCTTGGCGGCGTCCTTGGCCTTGGAGCTGGTGGGGATCGCCAGGCTCCAGGAGTACAGCCACGAGGTGCCTTTGTCGGTTTTCTCGTGCGGTGCGAACGTGAAGCCGACATGGTCAGCCACTTTGCTCTGGGTCTTGTCGGTCACGAACGAGCCGGCGACGCTGGCATCGACCCAGATCGCGCACTTGCCGCTATTGAACAGCGCGAGGTTTTCGTTGAAACCGTTGCTCGAGGCGCCCGGTGGGCCGGACTTCTTCATGTTGTCGACGTAGAAGTTCAGCGCGTCCTTCCATTCGGGGCCGTCGAATTGCGCTTGCCATTTCTCATCGAACCAGCGTGCGCCATAGCCGTTGGCCAGGGTGGTGATCAGTGCCATGTTTTCACCCCAACCGGCTTTGCCGCGCAGGCACAGGCCGTACTGCTCTTTGCTCTTGTCGGTGAGTTTGGCGGCGAATTCGCCGATCTGCGTCCAGGTCGGGTGCTCGGGCATGCTCAGCCCGGCGTCCTTGAACAGGTCGGTGCGGTAATAGGTGATCGAGCTTTCGGCATAGAACGGCAGGGCGTACAGCGAACCCTTGACGGACAGGCCATCACGTACCGAAGGAAAAACGTCATCAAGGTCGTAGGACGCCGGCAAGTCCTTCATCGGTTCCAGCCAGCCCTTGGCACCCCAGAGTGCGGCTTCGTACATGCCGATGGTCAATACGTCGAACTGCCCGCCCTGGGTGGCGATGTCGGTGGTCAGGCGTTGGCGCAGCACGTTTTCTTCGAGAACCACCCAGTTCAGCTTGATCTCTGGATGCTCGGCTTCGAAGGTTTTCGAGAGCTTTTGCATGCGGATCATGTCGCTGTTGTTGACAGTGGCAATGGTCAGGGTTTGCGCACCCAGGGCGACGGCGCTGAGGGTCATGCATGCAGTCATGCAAGAACAGGCAAGCAGAGTTTTTGCTGTGAACTTCATCGCGCACTCCATTTCCGCGCCCGGGGGGCTGCAGAAGGACAGTTATTGTTGTTGTGTCTTCCTACGAGCTGTCAGGAAGAGTGTGCGTTGATTACAGCCTTCAAATGGGGCTGTGACAAATCCTTGGGAACACTGGGACTGATACTTTTTTGCACTCGATTGAAAGCGACCGAGACGCTCGCAGCCGAACGCACGCCCGTGTAGGAGCCGGCTTGCCGGCGAAGGTCGTCAACGATGACGTGGGAAGCCAGGATGGGCACGGCGTCTGTGGGGTTTTCGCCGGCAAGCCGGCTCAACAGAAAAACGCATCCGTTTCCCATTCAGGCCAAATTCTGTTCGGTCAGCCGCTGGACAGCCAGGCGCCGATAGTGGGAAGGGGTCATGCCCTTGAGCTGCTGAAAGCGCCGGTTGAAGTTGGAGATGTTGTTGAACCCCGACTCAAAGCACACGTCCGTCACGGCTTTATCGCCGTCAGCCAGCAATTCGCAGGACTTGCTGATGCGCAGCCGATTGACGAACTCGATAAACGTGCGCCCGGTCGCCTGTTTAAATACCCGTGAAAAGTACGTCGGCTTCATGCCCAGGTAATCCGCCACTTCCTCCAGCGGCAACTCCCGCGCGTAGTGGGCGAAGATGTAGTCCACCGCGCGGTTGGTGCGGTCGATGCTGTGCTCGTCCGCCAGTTGCGAGGTGTCTACGCTGGACAGCAACTGATAGTCCTCGCAGGCGCTCAGCACCTCCAAAAGAATAAAAAAGTGCCCCAGGCGCGCCATGCCTTGGGCGTCCTCGATGCGTTGCATCAAGGTCATGGCCTGGTTGATGGTCTTTTTGCAGCGGAATTCGATACCGTATTGCGCCCGCTCCAGCAGCGGGGTCAGGCTCTTGAGCTCGGCGAAAGTGTGGCTGCCTTGCTCCAACAGCTCATCGGTGAAGTTCACCAGCATGTCGCGCTTGGGCACCACTTCGTCTTCCTCCACCTGGCTGATCCAGTTATGGGGCAGGTTGGGGCCGGTGAGGAACAGGCTTTCGGGGTAGAAGTTGCCGATGTAGTCGCCAATAAACACCTTGCCGGAGCTGGCGATAATCAGGTGCAGCTCGTATTCCTTGTGGAAATGCCAGCGCACCAGCGGGCAGGGGAAGCCGTGTTGGCGATAGATGATGGACAGACCGTTGTGATCGTCCATCAGCTCGTAGGAAGGGTCGGTGATGCGCGTTGCTCGGGTCATGTTGCCGTCGCTTTATTGTGGTTGCTGCGTAGGATAATGCCCCCTCGCGCGCGACCTCGCCAGCGCCGGTGTTTATAGGGTGCGGTTTTTCGCCTCGATCCATTGGGACATGTACTGCGTACTTTTATGGGCATGGTGGCGCAGCATGCTGCCGGTGAAGTTGTCGCGGCGATGGGCGGCAAGATCGCTGCGGCACTGTTGCAGGCATTCCACCAGCGCGGCCCCGTGGATGTGCCGGTCATAGCGCCGGGCCAGGA
Source organism: Pseudomonas extremaustralis (assembly GCF_900102035.1). Classification (NCBI taxonomy): domain Bacteria; kingdom Pseudomonadati; phylum Pseudomonadota; class Gammaproteobacteria; order Pseudomonadales; family Pseudomonadaceae; genus Pseudomonas; species Pseudomonas extremaustralis. Next base: position 1,910,820 of record NZ_LT629689.1, on the reverse strand, counting down.
GTTGGCGCCCGGCTTCCTGGGCCTGGGTCCAGCGGTCGCGGTCCTGGTACAGGCTCACGGCGGCAGTGGCCAGGGCGTCGGCGCTCTGGGCGATTGCGCCGGGCCATGGTTGCTCGTCGCCCATGGCCTCGGCACCGACGGGCGTGGTGATATTCGGCGTGCCGCACAGCATCGCATCCGCCAGTTTGCCCTTGATCCCCGCGCCGAAGCGCAACGGGGCCAGGCAGATCCTTGCTGCGGTCATCACTTGCAGCGCATCTTCGGCCCAGTTCATCACATGAAAGCCCTGGGCCGGGTTGTGCAGTGCCGTGGCTTTGGGTGGTGTGTAGGCACCGTAGATATGCAACTGGGCGCCCGGCAGTTGTCGGCGGATCAGCGGCCAGAGGCTGTGCTTCATCCACAGCACGGCATCCCAGTTGGGGGCGTGGCGGAAGTTGCCGATGCTGAGAAAGTGCGCGCGGTCTTCAAACGGCGCAAAGGCTTCGGCCGGCGGCTGCAGCATCAGCGGGCACCAGTGCAGCAGGGCGGCAGGCACCTTGAAGTGCTCGGTGAGCAGGCGGATTTCCACGTCGGAGATCATCAGGCTGATGTCGCAGCGGTAGATCGCGGCGATTTCGCGTTTGGCCAGGTCGGTGTCGGCCATGCGCTGGAACTCGTCTTCCAGGGCCGGGGCGAACAGGTCGCTGAAGTCGTCGCTGTCGGGATGGGCCTTGAGGTGGTCCTTGAAGCGCTGGTGGCGTGCGTCGCGCAGGCTTTGCAGGTCGGAAGTCTCCAGCACGCGCAGGGCGTCGGGGCAGCATTTCTCTACGCGCCAGCCGAACTGTTCTTCCATCATGAAGCGGTCAAACAGCACGATATCCGGGGCCAGTTCGCGGATAAATTCATCGAAACTGCTGTTATTGAGCTCAATCGCGCATTCGCGGATGCCGAGTGCCGGCAAATCGGCTTTGTGTTCGCCGATGGTCGCTGGGCTGCTGAAGGTAATGTCCCAACCTTGCGTAAGAAAGCTCTCGAGAATTTGCATCATATGCCCGCCCGCAGCCGAGGAGCGGGGCTCCGGCCAGACGTAACCGATGACCAGGACTTTGGTGGCGGGCCGATTCATCAACACAGGTTTCCTTGAGGGGGCAGGCGCAAAGCGCGCAATTAAACCACAACCGCATGGCATGACAATTTGTGTCGGGCGGTAGGTCGCCACGGTACTTTGTGGTTAACTTCGGCCTCTCGAATTCGTTTAACCAAAACCCAGCATAAGGATTCCGTTCATGGCCCAAGTCACCCTTCGTGGGAACCCCGTCCAGGTTGAAGGCGAATTGCCGACAGTCGGCACCCAGGCTCCAGACTTCACCCTGACCGCCGGCGATCTGTCGGATGCAACCCTGGCCACTTTCGCCGGCAAGCGCAAAGTGCTGAACATCTTCCCAAGCGTCGACACCCCGACTTGCGCCACCTCGGTACGCAAGTTCAATGCCCAGGCCAACCAAGTGACAAACACCGTTGTGCTGTGCATCTCCTCCGACCTGCCGTTTGCCCAGAAGCGTTTCTGCGGCACCGAAGGCCTGGACAATGTGTTGAGCCTGTCGGACTTCCGCAACGCTGATTTCGCCGTTGACTACGGCGTTTCGATTGCTGACGGCCCGCTCCGGGCTCTGACCGCCCGTGCCGTCGTGGTGTTGGACGAAAATAACAACGTGCTGCACAGCGAATTGGTCCCTGAAATCGGCCAAGAGCCAAACTACGAAGCCGCCCTGGCTGTTTTGAAGTAACTGTTTCGGCGCATGACTGTCGTGTTGCAGTAACACGCGTGGTACATGATTGCGGCCTGGCCTAGTCCAGGCCGTTTTTATTTGTCGTTCAGGTGCTTAGCGAAATTAGGCAATGGACTAAGGTTAAAAGTTAAAAGTTGTAAGCCCAAGGTAAATAGCCGGTAAAGGCGCTTTTCTTAACGCGCCTCAGTGCTTATCTTTCAGCCTCCCCAAAAAGAAGCTCTCGCGCCCAATGGTTGATCACTCCATGCAATCCTCCCCCCGCAACTCCCGCCGCTGGCTGTTCGGCCTGCTCGTGCTGCTGGTCATCGCTGGTCTGTGCTGGAAATTCTGGCCTGGCAGCCACAAGGATGGCGCCGCGCAGCCACCGGCCGGGCGTACAGGCAAGTCGGGGATGATGCGTCCGGGCTTCGGCGGTTCCACCGGCCCGGTGCCGGTGCGCGTGGCGCCGGCGGTGCTGGGGGACTTCCCGGTTTACTACAAGGCCCTGGGGACGGTGACGGCGCTCAACACCATCAATGTGCGCAGCCGGGTGGGCGGCGAGCTGGTGAAGATCGCCTTTGAGGAAGGGCAGATGGTCAAGGCCGGCGACCTGCTGGCCGAGATCGACCCGCGCAGCTACCAGAACGCCTTGCTCCAGGCCCAGGGCACGCTGATGCAGAACCAGGCCCAGTTGAAGAACGCCCAGGTCGACGTCCAGCGTTATCGCGACCTCTACGCCCAGGACAGTATCGCCAAGCAGACCCTCGACACGGCCGAAGCGCTGGTCCTGCAATACCAGGGCACGGTCAAGACCAACCAGGGCGCGGTGGACGACGCCAAGCTCAACCTCGAATTCACCAAGATCCGCGCACCGATCAGTGGCCGGGTCGGTTTGCGCCAGGTCGACGTGGGCAACCTGGTGGCGGCCAACGACACCACCTCGCTTGCGGTCATCACCCAGACCCAGCCGATCAGCGTGGCCTTCACCTTGCCGGAAAGCACCCTGGAAACCGTGCTCGCCCGTTACCATGCCGGCAACAAGCTGCCCGTGGAAGCCTGGGACCGTGGCGATGTGAAACGCCAGGCCACCGGCGTGCTGCACAGCCTGGACAACCAGATCGACGTCACCACCGGCACCCTGAAATTCAAGGCGCGTTTCGAGAACAAGGACCAGGCGCTGTTCCCCAACCAGTTCGTCAACGTGCACCTGCTGGCCGACACCCTGCATAACGTGGTGCTGGCGCCGTCGGCGGCGATCCAGTTCGGCAATGCCGGCACCTTTGTCTACGTGCTCGACGGCGACAAGAAGGTCAAGGTCCAGCCCCTGGTGGTCGGCGACACCGACGGCGACAACACCGTGGTCAAGCAAGGCCTCAAGGCCGGCGACCGCGTGGTGCTGGAAGGCACCGACCGCCTCAAGGACGGCAGTGAAATCGAAGTGGTCAATGACAGCAGCGAAGTGCCGGCCACGCCGACCGAACACCTGCAAGGCAAGCCCGCCGCTAAAGGGGAGACCGGCACCGACGCCGGCAAGGCGCAAAAGGTCGGTTCATGAACCTGTCGCGGCTGTTTATCCTTCGCCCGGTCGCCACCACGCTGAGCATGCTGGCGATTGTCCTGGCCGGCATCATCGCGTACCGCCTGCTGCCGGTATCGGCCTTGCCCCAGGTGGATTACCCGACGATCCGGGTGATGACCTTGTACCCCGGCGCCAGCCCCGATGTGATGACCAGTGCGGTCACCGCGCCGCTCGAGCGTCAGTTCGGGCAAATGCCCGGCCTTACACAGATGGCGTCCACCAGCTCCGGCGGCGCCTCGGTGCTGACCCTGCGCTTCAACCTCGACATCAATATGGATGTCGCCGAGCAACAGGTGCAGGCCGCGATCAATGCCGCGACCAACCTGCTGCCCAAGGATTTGCCGGCGCCGCCGGTGTACAACAAGGTCAACCCGGCGGACACCCCGGTGCTGACCCTGGCGATCACTTCCAAGACCATGCTGCTGCCCAAGCTCAATGACCTGGTCGATACCCGCATGGCGCAGAAGATCGCGCAGATCAGCGGCGTCGGCATGGTCAGCATCGCCGGCGGCCAGCGCCAGGCCGTGCGCATCAAGGTCAACCCCGAGGCCCTGGCGGCCAACGGCTTGAACCTGTCGGACGTGCGCACCCTGATCGCCGCGTCCAACGTCAACCAGCCCAAGGGCAACTTCGACGGCCCGACCCGCGTGTCGATGCTCGATGCCAACGATCAGTTGGTGTCGCCGCAACAATATGCCGAACTGATCCTGGCCTACAAAAATGGCGCGCCGCTGCGTCTGAAGGACGTGGCGCAGATCGTCGACGGTGCCGAAAACGAACGCCTCGCCGCCTGGGCCAATGAAAACCAGGCCGTGCTCCTGAATATCCAGCGCCAGCCGGGTGCCAACGTGATCGAGGTGGTGGACCGCATCAAGGCACTGTTGCCGAGCATCACCGACAACCTGCCGGCCGGCCTCGATGTGACGGTGCTGACCGACCGCACCCAGACCATCCGCGCCTCGGTCACCGATGTGCAACACGAATTGCTGATCGCCATTGCCCTGGTGGTGATGGTGACGTTCCTGTTCCTGCGCCGGTTCAGCGCGACGATCATTCCGTCCATTGCCGTGCCGCTGTCGCTGGTGGGTACTTTTGGTGTGATGTACCTGGCCGGGTTCTCCATCAATAACCTGACGCTGATGGCCCTGACCGTCGCCACCGGTTTCGTGGTGGACGATGCCATCGTGATGCTGGAGAACATCTCGCGTTATATCGAGGAAGGGGAGACGCCCCTGGCCGCCGCACTCAAGGGCGCCAAGCAGATCGGCTTCACCCTGATTTCCCTGACCCTGTCGCTGATCGCCGTGTTGATCCCGCTGCTGTTCATGGCCGATGTGGTCGGGCGGCTGTTCCGCGAATTCGCCATCACCCTGGCGGTGGCGATCCTGATTTCCCTGGTGGTGTCCCTGACCCTGACGCCGATGATGTGCGCGCGCTTGCTCAAGCGCGACCCCAAGGCGGAAGAACAGAGCCGCTTCTACAAGGCCAGCGGCGCCTGGATAGATTGGTTGATCGCCGCCTACGGACGTAAGTTGCAGTGGGTGCTCAAGCACCAACCGCTGACCCTGCTGGTGGCGATCGCCACCCTCGGCCTCACAGTGGTGCTGTACCTGGTGGTGCCCAAGGGCTTTTTCCCGGTGCAGGACACCGGGGTGATCCAGGGCATTTCCGAGGCGCCGCAGTCGATTTCCTTTGCGGCGATGAGCCAGCGCCAACAGGAACTGGCGAAGATCATCCTTGCCGACCCGGCGGTGCAAAGCCTGTCGTCCTATATTGGTGTGGATGGCGATAACGCTACCCTCAATAGCGGCCGCCTGCTGATCAACCTCAAGCCCCACGGCCAGCGCGATTTGAGCGCGGCCCAGGTGATCACCCGCCTGCAACCGGAAATCGACAAATTGGTCGGCATCCGCCTGTTCATGCAGCCGGTGCAGGACCTGACCATTGAAGACCGGGTGAGCCGCACCCAGTACCAGTTCAGCATGTCCTCGCCGGACGCCGAACTGCTGGCGCTGTGGAGCGACAAGCTGGTGCACGCCCTCAGCCAGATGCCGGAACTCACCGACGTGGCCAGCGACCTGCAGGACAAAGGCCTGCAGGTGTACCTGGTGATCGACCGCGATGCGGCTTCGCGCCTGGGCGTCAGCGTGTCGAACATCACCGATGCGCTGTACGACGCCTTTGGCCAGCGGCAGATTTCCACCATCTACACCCAGGCCAGCCAGTACCGCGTGGTCTTGCAGGCTCAATCGGGGGAAACCCTGGGCCCGGCGGCGCTGAACCAGATCCACGTGAAGACCACCGATGGCGGCCAGGTACGCTTGTCCAGCCTGGCTCGCGTGGAACAGCGCCAGGCGCAGTTGGCGATCGCGCACATCGGCCAGTTCCCGGCGGTGATGATGTCGTTCAACCTGGCGCCCGGCGTGGCGCTGGGCAAAGGCGTGGAGCTGATCAACCAGGCGCAGAAGGACATCGGCATGCCGGTGGGCGTGCAGACCCAGTTCCAGGGCGCGGCCCAGGCGTTCGAGGCGTCGCTGTCGAGCACCCTGCTGCTGATCCTGGCGGCGGTGGTCACCATGTACATCGTGCTGGGCGTGCTCTACGAGAGCTATATCCACCCGATCACCATTCTCTCGACCTTGCCGTCGGCAGCGGTGGGGGCCTTGCTGGCCTTGCTGCTCAGCGGCAATGACCTGGGGATGATCGCGATCATCGGCATCATCCTGCTGATCGGCATCGTGAAAAAGAACGCAATCATGATGATCGACTTCGCCCTCGACGCCGAACGCCACCAGGGCCTCGACCCGCAGACCGCGATCTACCAGGCTGCGCTGCTGCGCTTCCGGCCGATCCTGATGACCACCCTGGCCGCGTTGTTCGGTGCGGTGCCGTTGATGCTGGCCAGCGGCTCCGGCGCCGAGTTGCGCCAGCCCCTGGGCCTGGTGATGGTCGGCGGTCTGCTGGTGAGCCAAGTCTTGACCCTGTTCACCACGCCGGTGATCTACCTGTATTTCGACCGCCTCGGCCGGCGCTGGCGCAAAGAGCCGCAAAGCCTGGAGCCGGTTGAGTCATGAACCTGTCCGGACCCTTCATCCGCCGACCGGTCGCCACCATGCTGCTGAGCCTGGCGATCATGTTGCTGGGCGGCGTCAGCTTCAACCTGCTGCCGGTGTCGCCGCTGCCGCAGATCGACTTCCCGGTGATCGTGGTGTCGGCCAGCCTGCCCGGCGCCAGCCCCGAGGTGATGGCGTCCACCGTCGCCACCCCGTTGGAGCGCTCCTTCGGGGCGATCGCCGGCATCACCACCATGAGCAGTTCGTCGAGCCAGGGTTCCACCCGGGTGATCCTGGCGTTCGACTCCGATCGGGATATCAATGGCGCGGCGCGGGAAGTGCAAGCGGCGATCAACGCCTCGCGCAACCTGCTGCCCAGCGGCATGCGCAGCATGCCCACCTACAAGAAGATCAACCCGTCCCAGGCGCCGATCATGGTGCTGTCGCTGACCTCGGACGTGCTGCAAAAGGGCCAGTTGTACGACCTGGCTTCGACCATCCTCTCGCAAAGCCTGTCCCAAGTGCCGGGCGTGGGTGAAGTGCAGATCGGCGGCAGTTCCCTGCCGGCGGTGCGCATCGAGTTGGAACCCAAGGCGCTCGACCAATACGGCGTGGCCCTGGACGATGTGCGCAATACCATCGCCAACGCCAACCAGCGCCGGCCCAAGGGTTCCCTGGAAGACAGCGAGCGCAACTGGCAGATCCAGGCCAACGACCAGTTGGAAAAAGCCAAGGACTACGAGCCGCTGCTGATTCGCTACCAGAACGGCGCGGCCCTGCGCCTGGGGGATGTGGCGAAAATCAGCGACGGCGTGGAAGACCGCTACAACAGCGGCTTCTTCAATAACGATTCGGCGGTGTTGCTGGTGATCAACCGCCAGTCCGGCGCCAACATCATCGAGACCGTGCGGCAGATCAAGGCGCAACTGCCGGCTTTGCAGGCGGTGCTGCCGTCCAGCGTCAAGCTCAGCCTGGCCATGGACCGCTCGCCGGTGATCACCGCCACCCTGCACGAGGCGGAAATGACCTTGTTCATCGCGGTGGGGCTGGTGATCCTGGTGGTGTACCTGTTTCTCGGCAACTTCCGCGCCTCGCTGATTCCGACCCTGGCGGTGCCGGTGTCCCTGGTGGGCACTTTCGCGGTGATGTACCTGTACGGCTTTTCGTTGAACAACTTTTCGTTGATGGCGTTGATCCTGGCCACTGGCTTGGTGGTGGACGACGCCATCGTGGTGCTGGAGAACATTTCCCGGCATATCGACGAAGGTGTGCCGCCGATGAAAGCGGCCTACCTCGGTGCCCAGGAAGTCGGCTTCACCTTGCTGTCGATGAACGTGTCGCTGGTGGCGGTGTTCCTGTCCATCCTGTTCATGGGCGGGATCATCGCCAACCTGTTCCGCGAGTTTTCCATCACCTTGTCGGCGGCGATCATCGTTTCGCTGATCGTTTCGCTGACCTTGACCCCGATGCTCTGCGCCCGCTGGCTCAAACCCCACGTCAAAGGCCGCATGACCGGCCTGCAGCGCTGGAGCCAGACGATCAACGAGCGCATGGTCGCCGGCTATGCCACCAGCCTGGACTGGGTACTGCGCCACCGTCGCCTGACCTTGTTCAGTCTATTGCTGACCATTGGTGTGAACGTGGCGCTGTACGTGGTGGTGCCGAAAACCTTTATGCCTCAGCAGGACACCGGCCAGTTGATCGGCTTCGTGCGCGGCGACGACGGGCTGTCGTTCAGCGTGATGCAGCCGAAGATGGAGACTTTCCGCAAGGCGGTGCTCAAGGACCCGGCGGTGCTCAGCGTGGCGGGCTTTATCGGCGGCAACAACGGCACCAACAACGCGGTGATGCTGGTGCGCCTCAAGCCCATCGCTGAACGCAAGATCTCGGCCCAGGCGGTGATCGAGCGATTGCGCAAGGATGTGCCGCTGGTGCCGGGCGGGCGGTTGTTCCTGATGGCCGACCAAGACCTGCAATTCGGCGGCGGCCGCGACCAGACCAGCGCGCAGTATTCCTACATTCTGCAGAGCGGCGATCTGGCGGCACTGCGCCTGTGGTACCCGAAGGTGGTGGCCGCCCTGCGTGCGCTGCCGGAACTGACCGCCATCGACGCCCGCGAGGGCCGCGGGGCCGCCCAGGTCACGCTGATTGTCGACCGCGACCAGGCCAAGCGCCTGGGCATCGACATGAATATGGTCACGGCGGTGCTGAACAACGCCTATAGCCAGCGGCAGATTTCCACGATCTACGACAGCCTCAACCAGTACCAGGTGGTGATGGAGGTCAACCCCAAATATGCCCAGGACCCGATCACGCTCAACCAGATGCAGGTGATCACGTCCAGCGGCGCGCGGGTACCGTTGTCGACCATCGCCCATTACGAGAACAGCCTGGCGGACGACCGCGTCAGCCACGAAGGCCAGTTCGCCTCGGAAAACATCGCCTTCGACCTGGCCCCCGGGGTCACGGTGGAGCAGGGCACGGCCGCCATCGAGCGGGCCATCGCCAAGGTCGGTTTGCCGGAAGACGTGATCGCCAAGATGGCCGGCACCGCCGACGCCTTCGCGGCGGCGCAGAAGGGCCAGCCGTTCATGATCCTCGGCGCGCTGGTGGCGGTGTACCTGGTGCTGGGGATTCTGTATGAGAGTTATATCCATCCGCTGACGATCCTCTCGACCTTGCCCTCGGCCGGGGTCGGCGCGTTGCTGTCGATCTACCTGCTGGGCGGCGAATTCAGCCTGATCTCCCTGCTGGGCTTGTTCCTGCTGATCGGGGTGGTGAAGAAAAACGCGATTCTGATGATCGACCTGGCGCTGCAACTGGAGCGCAATGACGGCCTGGGCCCGCTGGAGTCGATCCGCAGTGCTTGCCTGCTGCGGTTGCGACCGATCCTGATGACCACCCTGGCGGCGATTCTCGGCGCCTTGCCCCTGTTGCTCGGTTCTGGCGACGGCGCAGAAATGCGCCAGCCATTGGGCCTGACCATCATCGGCGGCCTGGTGTTCAGCCAGATCCTGACCCTTTACACCACCCCGGTGGTTTACCTTTATCTCGACCGCGCGCGCCACCGCTTCAACGCCTGGCGCGGCGTGCGTACCGATGCTGCCCTGGACACTGCGCTATGACCGATCCACTGAACGCCAACGCACTCCGTCCCCCTGTAGGAGCGAGCTTGCTCGCGAAAAAAACCAGGACGCCGCGTTTCCCCAGGATGCTCGCGTCATCGTTGACGACCTTCGCGAGCAAGCTCGCGCCTACCATGGGGTTGGCAGTGCTGCTCAGCGCCTGCGCCGTCGGCCCGGATTACAAGCGCCCGGACGTCATCGAACCCGCCCAGTTCAAGCAAGCCCAGGGCTGGCGCCAGGCCACTCCCAGCGACGCCCTGGCCCGTGGCGCCTGGTGGGAGCTATACGGCGATCGCCAGCTCAACGACTTGGTCGTGCGCCTGAACAATTCCAACCAGAGCGTGGCCCAGGCCGAAGCGCGTTTTCGCCAGGCCCAGGCCCTGGTGCGCAGCTCGCGCGGTGCGTTTTATCCCTCCGTCGACATGAGCGTCGGGAAAACCCGCGCCAGCCAGGGCACCGGCAGCAGCAACGCCAGCCTCAGCAGCTCCAGCAGCGGTATCCGTGACACCCTCAACGCACAGTTAGGGGTGAGTTGGGAGGCGGATATCTGGGGCAAGTTGCGCCGTGGCCTGGAGGCCAACGAAGCCAGCGCCGAAGCCAGCTCGGCCGACCTGGCCGCGATGCGCCTGAGCCAGCAGTCGGAACTGGTGCAAAGCTACCTGCAACTGCGGGTCATGGATGAACAGACCCGCTTGCTGCAAGCCACCCTGGAGACCTATCAGCGCTCCCTGCAAATGACCGAAAACCAGTACCGCGCCGGTGTCTCCGGCAAGGAAGCCGTGGCCCAGGCACAGACCCAGCTCAAGACCACCCAGGCCAGCCTTATCGACCTGATCTGGCAGCGCGCCCAGCTGGAAAACGCCATTGCGGTATTGATTGGCGAAGCGCCGGCCAACTTCAACCTGGCGGTGAGCAAGGACATTCCGGCCCTGCCGCAGATTCCGGTGAGCCTGCCCTCGCAATTGCTCGAACGTCGCCCCGACATCGCCTCGGCCGAACGCTCGGTGATCGCCGCCAACGCCAATATCGGCGTGGCCAAGGCCGCCTACTATCCCGACCTTAGCCTGAGCCTGTCCGGTGGGTATTCCAGCAGCACCTATGCCGACTGGATTACCTTGCCGAACCGCTTCTGGTCGGTCGGGCCGAAGCTGGCCACGACTCTGTTCGACGGCGGCCAGCGCTCGGCGGAAGTCGACCGCACCGTGGCGTCCTACGACGAAACCGTGGCCAAGTACCGCCAGACCGTGCTCGACGGCTTCCGTGAAGTGGAAAACTACATGGTGCAGCTCAAGGTGCTGGAAGACGAGGCGGTGGTCAGCAACGAAGCGCTGGCCGCGGCGCGCGAGTCGCTGCGCCTGACCCAGAACCAGTACAAGGCCGGGCTGATCGCCTACCTGGATGTGGTCACGGTGCAGGCCACGGCGCTGAGCAACGAGCGCACGGTATTGACCCTGCTGCAGAGCCGCTTGGTGGCCAGCGTGCAACTGATCGCCGCGCTGGGCGGTGGCTGGGATGGGCAGACGCCGATCAGCGCCAAGGAGTAGGTGCCCGCACAAAATGTGTGTGGGCATGCTCCTAGATTTGACCGAGTGCAATGTCGGAAACGGGCGGCGATCCTCGGTTTTAAAGCCATCAGATTGACGCCAGAAAATCGATGATGGCCCTCTGATAATTAATCACCTGTCCAAGAAAAATCCTCGCTACAATCGCGCGCTTTGCCACTTGATGCGGGCCTCTCAGGCCTGTTGTGCACGAGAAGTCCATGCTCATCGGTAGTTATTCACCCTCCCTGGTCGTTATATCCCTGTTCGTCGCGATCCTGGCTTCCTACACCGCGCTGGACCTGAGCGGGCGCATCGCGACAACCAAGGGCCGGGCCGTCTATTTATGGATCGCCGGTGGAGCGTTCGCGATGGGGGTGGGGGTGTGGTCGATGCACTTTATCGGCATGCTCGCGCTGCGCTCGCCGTTTGCCATGGGTTTCGACCTGGGGATCACCGCGGTGTCGCTGTTGATCGCCGTGTGGTCCAGCGGCTTCGCATTATGGTTGGTCAACCAGCCCCGGCTGCCCGCCTGGCAACTGGTCTGCGGTGCGCTGATCATGGGCACCGGCATCGCCAGCATGCACTACACCGGCATGGCCGCGATGCGCATGACACCAGGCATCGACTACGACCCCGCCTGGTTTGGCGCCTCGTTGCTGATCGCGGTGGTGGCTTCTGGTGCGGCCCTGTGGATTGCCTTCAACCTGCGGCGCAACACCCCTTACGTGCGCCTCGTGCGGTGCGGTGCAGCGGTGGTGATGGGCGTGGCCATTGTCGGCATGCATTACACCGGCATGGCGGCGGCACGCTTTGCCGATAACAGCTTCTGCGGTGCGGCCCTCAACGGCTTGAGCGGCAAGGGCCTGGATAATCTGGTGCTGGTGTCGACCCTGGCCGTGCTGGCTATCGCGCTGTTGACCTCGCTGCTCGATGCGCGCCTGGAAGCGCGTACCGCCGTGCTCGCCGATTCTCTTTCCCAGGCCAACCAGGAACTGACCCACCTGGCCCTGCACGACACGCTCACCGGCCTGCCCAATCGCACCTTGCTCGCCGACCGTATTGAACACGCGATCCAGACGGTGAAGGAGCAGGGCGGTTGCTTCGCGCTGATGTTCATCGACCTGGACGGCTTCAAACCGGTCAACGACGCCTTCGGTCACCATATGGGCGACCAGTTGCTGCGTGAAGTCGGCCAGCGTCTGCGCGAAGACCTGCGCAGCCACGACACCCTAGCCCGCATCGGGGGCGATGAGTTTGTATTGCTGGTGCAACTGACGCAGCCGAATGACGCCCTTGGCCTTGCCGAACGCCAGGTCGTGCTGATCAATCGGGCGTTCCAGGTGGCCGAGCATGAGCTGAAAATCTCCGCCAGCGTCGGCATCGCCATGTTTCCGGGCAACGGCAGCACGCCCCAGGAACTGCTGATGAACGCCGACGCTGCGATGTATCACGCCAAGGGCATAGGCAAGAACGGCTACAGCTTTTTCGATGTGTCGATGAACACCAATGCGCGCAAGCAATTGCAGTTGTTGCAGGACCTGCGCAATGCCATCGAACAGCAGCAATTTCGCTTGTACTACCAGCCCAAGTTCGACGCGGCCAGCGGCCTGCCGGTGGGGGCCGAAGCCTTGCTGCGCTGGGAGCATCCGCAACAAGGCCTGTTGTCGCCGGCGATGTTTATCGACGTGGCGGAAAAGACCGGGCTGATCATTCCCATCGGTGAGTGGGTGCTCAATGAGGCCTGCCGCCAGATGCGACTGTGGTGTGCCCAGGGTTATGAAAATTGGCGCATCGCCGTGAATCTCTCCGCCGTGCAGTTCGGTCATGCGGGCTTGGTCAAGAGCGTGGCCATGGCGCTGGAACGGCACCAGTTGCCGGCCAACAGCCTGACCCTGGAAATCACCGAGACCACCGCCATGAGCGATGCGGATGCGAGCATGACTGTGTTGCAGCAGTTGTCGGAGATGGGCGTGGATTTGTCCATCGACGATTTCGGTACCGGTTATTCCAGCCTGATGTATCTCAAGCGCCTGCCTGCCAATGAATTGAAAATCGACCGCGGGTTTGTGCGCGACCTCGAGCATGACAGCGACGACGCCGCCATCGTCTCGGCCATTGTCGCTTTGGGGCAGGCCCTGGGGCTGCGCATTGTGGCCGAAGGCGTGGAAACCGATGCGCAGCAAAACTTTCTGACGCGGCTGGGTTGTAATTCCCTGCAAGGTTACTTGTTGGGTCAGCCCTTGCCCGCCGCCGATTTCATGGCGGATATCCAGCGCGCCGAAGACGCCGTAGCGCCTGACAATAATCACGCGTGACGAGTATTCTTGGGCCCATCCCTAACTATCAGGTCGAATCAGGAGACAAAACCTATGGACAAAGTCGTCATCATTACCGGGGGCAGTCGCGGGATTGGCGCCGAGACGGCATTGTTGGCCGCTCGCGAAGGTTATCGGATCTGCATCAACTACCTGTCCGATGAGAACGCCGCCCACAGCGTCCTCGAACAGGTTCGTGCCCTCGGCGCCAAGGCGATTGCGGTGCGGGCGGATGTCAGCATCGAAGACGAAGTGATCGCCTTGTTCCACCGCGTCGACACCGAACTGGGGCGTGTGACCGCATTGGTGAACAATGCCGGCACCGTGGGGCACAAGTCGCGGGTCGATGAGATGTCCGAGTTCCGTATCCTCAAGATCATGAAGACCAACGTGCTGGGCCCGATCCTGTGTGCCAAGCATGCGCTGCTGCGCATGTCGCCGCGCCACGGCGGGCAGGGCGGCAGCATCGTCAACGTGTCGTCGGTGGCCGCGCGCCTGGGCGCGCCGGGTGAATACGTCGACTACGCCGCCTCCAAGGGCGCACTCGATACGTTCACCGTGGGCCTGTCCAAAGAAGTGGCGGGCGAGGGCATTCGCGTCAACGCGGTGCGCCCCGGCTATATCTTCACCGACTTCCATGCCCTGAGCGGCGACCCGGACCGGGTCAGCAAACTGGAGTCCGGGATTCCCATGGCCCGAGGCGGGCGCCCCGACGAAGTGGCCGAAGCGATTATCTGGCTGCTGTCGGACAAGGCGTCCTACGCCACCGGCACCTTCATAGACCTGGGTGGCGGTCGCTAGAACGAGCGCACGATCCGTCCCAGGGTTTCCATGGCCTTTTCCGACGCCTCGGTCCAGGGGCTGCCGTAGTTCAAGCGAATACAGTTCCTGAACCGCCGGGTCGCCGAGAAGATCGGCCCTGGCGCGATGCTGATACCTTGGGCCAGCGCCATCTGGAATAACTTCAATGAGTCGGTCTGCTCGGGCAATTCCAGCCACAGGAAGTACCCCCCGGCCGGCTGGCTGACCCGGGTCTGTGCCGGGAAGTAGCGCCCGATGGCGGCAAGCATGGCGCTTTGCTGTTCCTCCAGGGCATAGCGCAACTTGCGCAGGTGGCGGTCGTAGCCGCCGTGTTGCAGGTAATCGGCAATCGCCGCCTGGGCCGGCATCGAGGGGCACAGCGAGGTCATCAGCTTCAAGCGCTCGACCTTCTGCGCATAGCGCCCGGCCGCCACCCAGCCCACTCGGTAGCCGGGCGCCAGACTCTTGGCGAAGGACCCGCAGTGCATCACCAGGCCCTCGGTGTCGAAAGCCTTGGCCGGTTTCGGCGCGTGTTGGCCGAAGTACAACTCGGCGTACACATCGTCCTCGATCAGCGGCACCTGATGGCTGCGCAGCAGTTCCACCAGCGCCTGTTTCTTGGCTTCCGGCAAGGTGGCGCCGATGGGGTTCTGGAAGCTGGTCATGGTCCAGCAGGCCTTGATCGGGTAGCGTTCCAGGCTTTGTGCCAGGGCATTGAGGTCGATGCCGTCGCGCGGGTGCACGGGAATTTCCACCGCCTTGAGCTTCAAGCGTTCCAGCACTTGCAGGCAGGCATAGAACGCCGGGGCCTCGATGGCCACCAGATCGCCCGGTTCGGTCACCGCCTGCAGGCACAGGTTCAGCGCTTCCAGGGCGCCGTTGGTGATCAGCAGTTCTTCCATGGGCAGCATCAGGCCGCCGACCATGTAGCGCAGGGCAATCTGCCGGCGCAGTTGCGGGTTACCCGGCGACATGTCGGTGACCACCAGGCGCGGGTCCATTTCGCGGCTGGCGCTGGCCAGGGAACGGGCCAGGCGCGGCAGCGGGAACAGCATCGGGCTGGGAAAGGCCGAGCCGAACGGCACGGTATGGGGGTCCTTGATGGAGTCGAGGACCGAGAACACCAGTTCGCTGACATCCACTTCGGTGGATTCGTGCACGTGCTCGCTCACCACCGGCTCGGAAAACGGGCTCGGCGCATGCACGTTGACGAAGTAACCCGAGCGCGGCCGTGCACGGATCAGCCCGCGGCGCTCCAACAGGTAATAAGCCTGGAACACCGTGGACGGGCTGACACCGTAGGTCTGGCTGGCATATCGCACCGAGGGCACGCGCTGGCCGGGGCCGAGGACACCGGAGCGGATCAGTTCAGCGATGTCGTCGGCGAATTTTTCGTAGCGTTTCATGGGAGCTCGATTCTTGTCAGGTCCGTCATTGCTCATCGGTTCAATGGCGCGACAAAGCGGCTATCGGCGGCGCTGTAGATCCAGGGCTCGTCCACATCCGTGACCTTGAAGCGCAGGGTCTGGGAACTGCTGGCCGGCTTGTCGGCCAGCAGCGCCACCGACACCGGCATATCGCTGATTTCCCCTGCGGCCAGGCTGATATGGGTCTTGCCCTGCAGTTGGAAACCGTCGGCGTCCACCAGTTCCAGGCGGTAGTCCTGGCGTTGCTGGGTCTTGTTGATGACCTTGAGGCTATAGATGTTTTCAATCTGGCCCTGGGCGTTTTCGCGGAACATGCCGCGGTCCTTGGTTACATCCAACGACACCATCGGCCGCTGCACCAGGGCTACCACCAACGCGGCAATCATCACCAGCAGCACGGCACTGTAGCCGATCAGGCGTGGGCGCAGCAGGTGGGTCTTGCCGCCTTGCAGTTGATGTTCGCTGGTGTAGCTGACCAGGCCGCGAGGATAGCCCATCTTGTCCATGATCGAATCGCAGGCGTCGACGCACGCCGCGCAACCGATGCATTCCATTTGCAGACCGTCGCGGATGTCGATACCGGTGGGGCAGACCTGTACGCACAGTTGGCAGTCGATGCAATCCCCCAGGCCGACGTCGGCGGGCCTGGCCTCGCGCTTGCGCGGGCCGCGGTGTTCGCCACGGCCGGCGTCGTAGGCGATGGTCAAGGTGTCCTTGTCGAACATCACGCTCTGGAACCGTGCGTAAGGGCACATGTGCATGCACACCGCTTCGCGCAGCCAGCCGGCATTGAGATAAGTGGCGGCGGTGAAAAACAGGACCCAGAACAGGCTCACACCGCCCAATTGCCAGGTCAACAGGTCGGCGGCCAGGGGCCGGATCGGGGTGAAATAGCCGACAAACGTCAGCCCGGTGAGCACGCTGATGCCCAGCCACAAGGTGTGTTTGGCCGAGCGTCGCGCCAGCTTGTTCAGGCTCCACGGCGCGGCTTGCAGCTTGATGCGCTGGTTGCGCTCGCCCTCGGTGACTTTTTCACACCACATGAACAGCCAGGTAAACGAGCTTTGCGGGCAGGTGTAGCCGCACCATACGCGGCCGGCGAACACGGTGATCGCAAACAGGCCGAAGGCGCAGATGATCAGCAGCGCCGACAACAGGATGAAATCCTGCGGCCAGAAGGTCGCGCCGAAGATGTGGAACTTGCTTTGCGCCAAGTCCCACAGCACGGCCTGGCGACCGCCCCAGTTCAGCCACACGGTGCCGAAAAACGCCAGGAACAGTAACCCCGCACCGCCCACGCGCAAGGTGCGGAACAGTCCGGTGAAACTGCGGGTATGGATCAGGTTGTCGCTGGATTTGGCCTTGACCTTCTTCGGGTGCAGGGGCTCAAAGGTGTCCACGGTGGGGATTCTTTCGCTCATGGTCGTTCGCTCATCAGCCTCCATCAGGCTGGTGGACTATGCGCGTGGAGCTGTTTGCATAACAGACTCAGCTATCACCATAAAAAGCGGATCAGATGGCCCCGTCACAGGCGCCTGCGACAATCTGCTGCACCCCGTGGCGTGTGGGGTGCAGCGATTTTTGCTGCGGGCTGATACAGATCAATCAAATCGCCGAACCAGGCTCGGTGACTTTCTTGTGCTGGCGTCCATCGGTGGCGCCGGCAACGGTAAGGGCGTCGGCTTCCTGCTCGGTGATGTAGACCCGCTCACCGTCGAGGTCCACGTAGGACATGGCTTTGGCAATGTCCGTGCGGACCGTCACGCTGTGGGCCGGCAGGCTTTGTTCCTGGCCATCGTCGTTGATCTTGAAGTAGCACGTCTGGTGTTCGATGCGTACGGGCATGACGATCTCCTTTGCATGGGCTGGTGATCGTTAGGGCCCGCCGGCTGCTCCAGCGTTCCAGGCAACTGACTGGCGGTCGTCGGTTTGGCGAGGACCGCCACCATTGCGGGGACACGGGCAACCGTCCCCGTATAGAGGGTCAGGACACGATATCGCTGAAGCGCACCTCACCGAAAACCCTCAGCACAAAGGGTGGCTCTCCTGGGTTGCCGGCAATGGTTATGACGCTGGTGCGGGTGCTGGGCAGGTAGTGGATCTGCATTTCTGCGCTGGCCCCGGAGAAGCGTTCGACCAATTGCAGCGGCTTGTTCAGTTGGGTACGAATACCCGAGAGGTCCAGTTTGTCGCCGGCCCTGAAACCCGCGACATCGCGAGGTGCTTCAAGGGGCGAGTCATTGAGTGCGTTGAAACGGTAGGTGTTGTGCTGGCGAGTGGCGTGCTCGGCTGTCGGTGCCGGGGCGGCGGCTGTGGCGGGCGTGGGCGCAGGTTCGGGGGCGCGTAACGCGGCGATCTTTTCCTTGGTCAGCGAGGCGCCGATATCGCCCAACGAGCGGGCGCTGGCTTGCATGGCGGACAAATTGCGTTTCAGGGCGTCTATGCGCGTGCGCGACGTGTTGTAGTCCTTGAGGATATCGCCGGTCCCGCCGCCGCCTTCGTAGGCTTTTCCGAGGTTTTCCAGGTTATTCAGCTTGAGTTGATCGACGACTGCCTGTTCCGCATCGGTGCTGGCCGACTTCAGGGTCGCGGTGAGGGGGTCTTTGCCGAGGCGTTGACCGAGGCCTTCAAGGGTGACGGCGTTCGCTTGGGCATCGGGGCCGCGCAACATCGAGCGCATATTGGCCGGAGTCAGCAGCGCACGGGTGCGCGCGACGAGGGTGCGGGAGGACTTCCCATGGGGATCGCGCACGACCTGGTCGATGGTGTCTTTGGTCAACACGGCGTTGAGCTCGTTGAGGTCTTCGGTGAGCTTTGCCTGCGGCGTCTGGGGCGATGCAGGCGCGGGCGCGCTCGTCGCCGGGGATGGCCGTGGTGTTTCCGGGGACTTGGCCGGGGTGGACCGATCCGGGCCCGACCTGAGTAACGCATTCAGGCGTTCGGGGGTGAGCAGTGCGGGCGGGGCGCTGGCGTGTGGGGGCTGGGAGGCAGGGGGCGGTGATTCCATTGTGGGGTGATGGTCGACATAGGTGTCCTCGCGTGAAAGGTCTAAGCGCCATGTCCAAGGAACTGGAGTGAGCGCCTGCGCGCGAACGAGTATAGAAACGAACCCGGCGGTTGGTTCTAGGCCTTCTTCCTAGAATATGTAGGACGTATCAGCGCTATGTGTGGTCCGCTCAAGGGGCCGGGGCCTCTTGAGCGAACCTCAAGGCCTGCTCGGGGTTCAGACGATCACCGGCGGCATGCTCGCCGGCGGTTCCTCGACCGCTGGCGGCTCGGTATCCGGGGGCTCCTGTTCCGGTACCGGAGGCGGCTCGGTGGGGGCAGGCTCGGCTGGTCGATATTCGGGTCTGGCGTTTCGGCCGGGATCGGGATATTCATCGGTGTGGCCTCCTTTGTGCTTTGCTCTACCGGTGGACAGCCGCCGGGGCGAATTGATTCCCCGCCCAATGGCCGCACATCCACCTGAACTTTTAACCTTGGCGCAGGCTCGGACCTATGACGGTTCTGCTCAGGGGGAGCGTTGCCGTATCAGAATCCGGATCAAGCGAAGAGCGTCCACAGGGCGTAAGGGGAAGATGCTCGATGACTGCTGAAACACGCGTTCCAGAAGAGTCCAAATTGCCGTTGTCCCAGGCGCTGTTGTTGCCCAGGATCGCCATAGAAAGCACCACACCGGTCATCGATGGCGGCGAATTTGCCGTCAAGGCCGTGGTCGGCCAGCGTATCAGCGTCACCAGCAAAGTGTTCGCCGACGGCCACGACAAGCTGGCGGTCATGATCCGCTGGCGTCCGCTGCAGGATGAAAGCTGGCACAGCGTGGTGATGAACGACGTTGGCAACGATGGCTGGGAGGGCGCGTTTACCGTCAACGTCCAAGGCCCCCATGAATATTGCATCGAAGCCTGGATCGATACCTTCGCCAGCTTTTGCTACGAATTGCGCAAAAAACATGAGGCGGGCGCGCCGGTCAGCCTGGAACTGCAGGAAGGTCGCAACCTGGTGCTGCAGGCCGCCGAACGCAGCGACAACGAGCTGCGCGACCGCCTGATGATGCTGTACCACGCGCTTTCCGGGCTGCTGGAAACCGAGCAGGTCGCGTTGTTTCTGCACGAAGACAGTGCATACCTGATGACCCAGGCCGACCACCGCGCCTATTTGAGCATCAGCACCGTCTACCCGATCGATGTGGAGCGTGAAGCCGCGCAGTTCGCCAGCTGGTATGAGCTGTTTCCCCGTTCGATCAGCGACCATCCCGCGCGCCACGGCTCGTTCAACGACGTGCACACACGCCTGTCGATGATCCACGACATGGGCTTCGACGTGCTGTATTTCCCGCCGATCCACCCGATCGGGCGCAGCCACCGCAAGGGCCGCAACAACGCCCTCACCGCCGGGCCCGATGATCCGGGCAGCCCGTATGCCATCGGCAGCGAAGAGGGCGGCCACGAGGCGATCCACCCTCAGTTGGGCAGCCGCGATGACTTCCGCCGCCTGGTCAAGGCAGCCGCCGAGCATGGCCTGGAAATCGCGCTGGACTTCGCCATCCAGTGCTCCCAAGACCATCCATGGCTCAAGGAGCATCCGGGCTGGTTCAACTGGCGTCCGGACGGCACGATCAAATACGCCGAGAACCCACCGAAAAAGTACCAGGACATCGTTAACGTCGACTTCTACGCGGCGGAGGCCATCCCGAGCCTGTGGACCGAACTGCGCGACATCGTCGTGGGCTGGGTGGAAGAGGGCGTGTACACCTTTCGCGTCGACAATCCCCACACCAAGCCGCTGCCGTTCTGGCAATGGTTGATCAGCGATGTGCGCGCCAAATACCCGGACGTGATCTTTCTCGCCGAGGCCTTCACCACCCCGGCGATGATGGCGCGCCTGGGCAAAGTCGGCTATTCCCAGAGCTACACCTATTTCACCTGGCGCAACACCAAGGCCGAACTGGCGCAATACCTGACGCAGTTGAACGCGTCGCCGTGGCGCGAATGCTACCGGCCGAATTTCTTCGTCAATACGCCGGATATCAATCCCGCTTTCCTGCACGACTCCGGCCGTCCGGGTTTTCTGATCCGTGCTGCCCTGGCCACCATGGGCTCGGGCCTGTGGGGCATGTACTCGGGCTTCGAGCTGTGTGAAGCGGCGCCAGTGCCGGGCAAGGAAGAATACCTGGACTCGGAGAAATACGAGATTCGCCCACGGGACTTCACCGCCCCCGGCAACATCATCGCCGAGATCGCCCAGCTCAATCGCATCCGCAGGCAGAACCCGGCCTTGCAGACGCACTTGGGGCTCAAGCTCTACAACGCCTGGAACGACAACATCCTGTATTTCGGCAAGCGCAGCGAGGATGGCAGCAACTTCGTCCTGGTGGCGGTCAATCTCGACCCGTTCAATGCCCAGGAAGCCTTTTTCGAACTGCCGTTATGGGAGCTCGGCTTGCCTGACGATGCCCAGACCCAAGGCGAGGACTTGATGAACGGCCACCGCTGGATCTGGTCCGGCAAGACCCAGTGGACGCGATTGGAACCGCAGATGCCCTTCGGAATCTGGCGCATTACCACACCTTAGGCGCGGTGGAGACCCCAATGTGGGAGCGCATTCCGTTTGCAGCATTTTCAGCGTTTCAGGAGTTTCATATGGCGAAGAAACCCAAGGCTGCCACCTTTATCAAAGACCCGCTCTGGTACAAGGACGCGGTGATCTACCAAGTTCATGTCAAATCCTATTTCGACTCCAACAACGACGGCATCGGTGACTTTCCCGGGCTGATCGCCAAACTCGACTACATCGCCGACCTCGGCGTGAACACCATCTGGTTGCTGCCGTTCTACCCCTCGCCACGGCGCGACGATGGCTACGACATCGCCGAATACCGCGGCGTACACAGCGACTACGGAACCATGGCCGACGCCCGGCGCTTTATCGCCGAAGCCCACCGACGTGGGTTGCGGGTCATCACCGAGTTGGTGATCAACCACACCTCCGACCAGCACCCCTGGTTCCAGCGCGCGCGCAAGGCCAAGCCCGGTTCGGCGGCGCGGGACTTCTACGTGTGGTCCGATGACGACCAGAAGTACGATGGCACCCGCATCATTTTCCTCGACACCGAGAAGTCCAACTGGACCTGGGACCCGGTCGCCGGTCAATACTTCTGGCACCGTTTTTATTCCCACCAGCCGGATCTCAATTTCGACAACCCACAAGTGATGAAAGCGGTCCTGTCGGTGATGCGCTTCTGGCTGGACATGGGCATTGACGGCCTGCGCCTGGACGCGATTCCCTACCTGATCGAACGCGACGGCACCAACAACGAAAACCTGCCTGAAACCCACGATGTCCTGAAGCAGATCCGCGCCGAGATCGACGCCCATTACCCCGACCGCATGCTGCTCGCCGAGGCCAACCAATGGCCGGAAGACACCCAGTTGTATTTCGGCGATAAAAAGGGTGACGACGGCGACGAATGCCATATGGCCTTCCACTTCCCGCTGATGCCGCGCATGTACATGGCGCTGGCCCAGGAAGATCGCTTCCCCATCACCGACATTCTGCGCCAGACCCCGGAGATTCCCGCCAACTGCCAGTGGGCGATCTTCCTGCGCAACCATGATGAGCTGACCCTGGAAATGGTCACCGACAAAGAGCGCGACTACCTGTGGAACTACTACGCCGCCGACCGTCGCGCGCGGATCAACCTGGGTATTCGTCGACGTCTGGCGCCGCTGATGGAGCGCGACCGTCGGCGGGTCGAGCTGCTGAACAGCCTGCTGCTGTCGATGCCTGGCACGCCGACCCTGTATTACGGCGATGAAATCGGTATGGGCGACAACATCTACTTGGGCGATCGCGACGGCGTGCGTACGCCGATGCAGTGGTCCATCGACCGCAACGGCGGCTTTTCCCGCGCCGACCCGGCTAGCCTGGTGTTGCCGCCGATCATGGACCCGCAATACGGCTACCAGTCGGTCAATGTCGAGACCCAGGCCCAGGACCCCCACTCGTTGCTCAACTGGACCCGACGCATGCTGGCGGTGCGCAAGCAGTCCAAGGCGTTCGGCCGCGGCAGCCTGAAAATGCTCTCGCCGAGCAACCGCCGCATCCTCGCGTACACCCGGGAATTCACCGGCGACGACGGGCGCACCGAAATCATTTTGTGCGTGGCCAACGTCTCGCGCAGTGCCCAGGCCGCCGAACTGGACCTGTCGGCGTTCGCTGGCATGGTGCCGGTGGAGATGCTCGGCGGTAATGCGTTCCCGCCCATCGGCCAACTGAACTTCCTGTTGACCCTGGCGCCTTACGGCTTCTACTGGTTCGTGCTGGCGGCGGAAAACCAGATGCCGAGCTGGCATGTGCAACCGGCGCAAAGCATGCCGGACTTCACCACTCTGGTGCTGAAAAAACGCATGGAAGAGCTGCTCGACGAACCGTGCCGCTCCGCCCTGGAACAGACCTCGCTGCCGGCCTGGCTGCCCAAGCGCCGCTGGTTCGCCGGCAAGGACACGGCCATCGACAGCGTGCACATCGCCTATGGCGTGCGCTTTGGCGACCCCCAGCACCCGGTCTTGCTCAGTGAGCTTGAAGTCACAGCCGGCGGCCAGGTCAGCCGCTATCAGCTGCCGTTCGGTTTCCTCGCTGAAGAGCAGTTCACCAGCGCCTTGCCGCAGCAATTGGCCCTGGCGCGCGTGCGGCGGGTACGCCAGGTGGGGCTGGTGACCGATGCCTTCAGTCTGGAGCACTTTATCCGCGCGGTGATCCAGGGCCTGCAAGCCGGCACGGTATTGAGTTCCAGCGCGGGTGACCTGCGCTTCGAGGCCACCCCGCACCTGGCGCGATTGCAACTGACGGACGAGTCCCCCGTGCGCTACTTGGCGGCCGAGCAGTCCAACAGCTCCGTGGTGGTCGGCGAAAGCCTGGTGCTCAAGCTGATCCGCAAAGTCAGCGCCGGCGTGCACCCGGAGCTGGAAATGAGCGCCTACCTGACGGCCGCCGATTACCCGAACATCTCGCCGTTGCTGGGCGCGGTGATCCGCCGCGACGGCGAAGGCCAGGACAATCTGCTGATGATTGCCCAGGGCTACCTGAGCAATCAGGGCGATGCGTGGAGCTGGACGCAGAACAACCTGGAGCGCGCCATCCGCGACGAACTCGCCGAAGCCATCTCCGAGCAGGAACAACACTACAACGCCTTGGGCGAGCTGGCGGATTTCGCCGGGTTGCTGGGACGGCGCCTGGGCGAAATGCATGGGGTGCTGGCGGCGAAAACGTCCGACGAGGCCTTCAGCCCCGAGGTCACCAGCGCCAAGGACACTCACGCCTGGGCCAAGGACGTGGGCGCCCAGATCGACCGTGCCCTGCAGTTGCTCAAGCAGCATCAACCCCAATTGAACCCGGCCGATCAGGCGCTGGTCAGTGAATTACTGGCGCAGAAAAAAGCCATCGCCGGCCAGGTCGACAGCCTGGCGAAAGCCACCCTGGGCGGCCTGCGCATTCGGGTGCATGGTGATTTGCACCTGGGCCAGGTGCTGGTGGTCAAGGGCGATGCCTATCTGATCGACTTTGAGGGCGAGCCGGCGCGGCCATTGCATGAACGGCGTGGCAAGCACAGCCCGTACAAAGATGTGAGCGGCGTGTTGCGCTCTTTTGACTACGCCGCCGCCATGGCCCTGAACGGACAAGGGGTGGATCACTCGCCGCAAGCGGACGCCGCCCGCAAACGCGTGACTGATCGTTACCTGAAAGAAGCACGCCAGGCATTTATCCGGGCTTATCAGGCCGCTACAGCTACACTGGCCCATGACTGGCAGGATGCCAACGGCCAGGACGCCGCGCTGACGTTGTTCAGCCTGGAAAAAGCCGCGTATGAAGTGGCGTACGAAGCGGAAAATCGCCCGACCTGGCTGCCGGTGCCCTTGCAGGGGCTGCATGGTTTGCTGAACGGGCTAACACCTATATCGAACACTGCACGCGGTGGGGAGACGTCATGAGTTTTACGAATAATGAACCGCTGCACGTGAAGTTGACCGCAATGCCGGCGTCCAAGGACGTCGAAGCGTTGGTGCGCGCCGAGCACCATGACCCATTCTCGATCCTGGGCCCGCACGACGACGAGCAGGGAGGCCAATTCATCCGCGCGTTTCTGCCAGAAGCCCTGAGCGTCCAGGTCCTGAACCGCGACGGCGACGAGACGATCGGCAGCCTGGATGCGACCGGGGTGCCGGGTTTGTTTGTCGGACACTTCAGCACGCGCCAGGCGTATTTGCTGAAAATCCAGTGGGCCGGCGGTGAACAGATCACCGAAGACCCCTACAGTTTCAGCCAATTACTTCTCGGTGAAATGGACCTTTACCTGTTTGCCGAAGGCAATCACCGCGACCTGGGCAACTGCCTGGGTGCCCAGGTGACCAGCGTCGATGGTGTGCAGGGCGTGCGTTTTTCGGTGTGGGCGCCGAATGCGCGGCGCGTTTCGGTGGTGGGCGATTTCAATGCCTGGGACGGTCGCCGGCACCCGATGCGCCTACGGCATCCGTCGGGGGTGTGGGAGATCTTTATCCCACGCCTGCAACCGGGCGCGGCCTACAAGTACGAAATCCTGGGTGCCCACGGGATTCTGCCGCTCAAGGCCGATCCGATGGCGCTCGCGACCCAACTGCCGCCCGACACGGCCTCGAAAGTCGCCGCGCCCCTGCAGATGGACTGGCAGGACCAGGCGTGGATGCAGTCGCGGGTCGAACGGCATAGGCACACCGCGCCGCTGTCGATCTACGAACTGCATGTGGGCTCCTGGCAGTGCGAACTGGACGAGGCGGGCGAAGTCGCTCGCCAATACAACTGGCGCGAGCTGGCCGAACGGCTGGTGCCGTATGTGCAGGAGCTGGGTTTCACCCACGTCGAACTGATGCCGATCATGGAGCATCCGTTCGGGGGATCCTGGGGCTATCAGGCGTTGTCGCAGTTCGCACCGACGGCGCGCTTCGGTTCACCGCAAGACTTTGCCTATTTCGTCAACGCCCTGCATCAGGCCGATATCGGCGTGATTCTCGACTGGGTGCCGGCGCATTTTCCTACCGATGCCCACGGCCTGGTGCAATTCGACGGCACTGCGTTGTACGAATACGCCAACCCGCTGGAGGGTTTCCATCAGGACTGGGACACGCTGATCTACAACCTGGGTCGTACTGAAGTCCACGGCTTCATGTTGGCTTCGGCGTTGTATTGGCTCAAACACTTCCATGTCGACGGGCTGCGCGTGGATGCCGTGGCGTCGATGCTGTACCGCGATTATTCGCGCAAGGCCGGCGAGTGGGTGCCCAATCGCCATGGCGGCCGCGAGAACCTGGAAGCCATCGATTTCCTGCGCCACTTGAACGATGTGGTGGCCCTGGAGGCCCCCGGCGCCCTGGTGATCGCCGAAGAGTCCACCGCCTGGCCCGGCGTCAGCCAGCCGACCCAGCAGGGCGGCCTGGGCTTCAACTACAAATGGAACATGGGGTGGATGCACGATTCCCTGCACTACATCCAGCAGGACCCGGTGTACCGCGCCCATCACCACAACGAGCTGAGCTTTGGCTTGGTGTATGCCTGGTCCGAGCGTTTTATCCTGCCGATCTCCCACGATGAAGTGGTGTACGGCAAGCACTCGTTGATCGACAAGATGCCTGGCGATCGCTGGCAGAAATTTGCCAACTTGCGCGCCTACCTGACGTTCATGTGGACCCATCCCGGTAAGAAACTGCTGTTCATGGGCTGTGAATTCGGCCAATGGCGCGAGTGGAACCACGACCAGCAACTGGACTGGTACCTGCTGCAATACCCGGAACACCGCGGCGTGCAGAAGCTGGTGGGCGATTTGAATCGCCTGTACCGCGAGGAGCCGGCCCTGCACGAGCAGGACGATGTCCCCCAGGGCTTCCAGTGGTTGATCGGTGATGATGCGATCAACAGCGTCTATGCCTGGTTGCGCTGGAGCAAGGACGGCACGCCGGTGTTGGTGGTGGCCAACTTCACCCCGGTGCCTCGCGCGGCTTACAGCGTCGGCGTACCGTTTGCCGGGCGCTGGAACGAAGTGCTCAACAGCGACGCCGACACGTATGCCGGCTCCAACTACGGCAACGGCGGTGGCGTGTTTACCCGGGATGAACCGCACCATGGGCAAGCGGTATCGCTGTCGTTGAATTTGCCGCCCCTGGGTGTGTTGATTTTGCGACCAGAGCCGCTTTAACCGCGGCATACGCGCTGTATTCTGTTGTCCGCGGTACTGGCCGGGTGCCACAATGGCATTTTGTCGCGGCAGTCGAATCAGGCGGGTTCCATGATTGGCCTTGGGCGTGAGCAGGACCAGGATTGCTTTATAGAAGAGCAGGTGCGAACTGACCGTTTGCACCAGCTGTTTCGTCAGTCATTCGCCGCCATTTTCGGCAGCTACCTGGCTGCCGCCTTGCTCTGCTGGCTGTGTTGGGACCGGTTCGATCATCAGATCATCCTGGTTTGGCTGGGGGCGCAGGCAGTGTCGTCACTGTTGCGGCTCAAAATGTTCCTGGAGTGGTTCCGCTGCCCCACGTCCGAGCGCACGCCTGAACGCTGGGAGCGGCGCTACTGGGTCACGCTGATACTGTCCGCCGGAATCTGGGGTATTGGCGCATTGGCGGTGATGCCCACCGACGACCGCTTATCCCAGGCGCTGGTGATCTTGTTTGCCGTGGGGATGTCCGTCAGCGCGGTCTCGTGTTATTCGGCGTATCGCTACTTGACGCTGACTTCCATGGGACTGGTCCTGCTGCCGTGCACGCTATGGCTGCTGTTACAGCCTTCCTCGATGCAAGTGGGTGTGGCTGTCGCAGTCTTGATGTTCTCGACCTTTGTGGTCAGCGCGACGCACAAACTGTCCGATGCCCTGGAGAAAGCCTTCCGCCTGACCCGACAAATGGAACGCGCCCACAAACTTTCTACAGTCGCCGCACAGACCGATGAACTCACCGGCCTGATGAACCGTCGCGCGTTTTACGAGAACGCCCAGTTGTTGTACACGCAATGTCGCCAAAACCAGCAGCCGCTGTGTGCCCTGATGCTGGACATGGACCACTTCAAGCAGATCAACGACACCTACGGTCACCAGGCCGGGGATCAGGTATTGCGTCAGATCGGCGGGGTGATCAGCTCATCGTTCCGTCAGGCCGATGTCTATGGTCGCCTGGGCGGTGAGGAATTTGCGGTGTTGCTGCCCAACACGTCGCTGGACACCGCGAGGAACATTGCCGAACAGTTGGTCAAGGCTATTTCCCACATGGTGGCCGAGCCAGTCAAAGGCGTGACTGCCAGCCTTGGCGTGGCCTCCAGCCAAACCCTGGACCAAGACCTGCACAGCCTGATGAACACCGCTGACAAGGCGCTTTACCGCGCGAAGGCCCTGGGCCGCAATCAGGTCGCGGTGGCGGAGTAGGGGTCAGTCCTTGAGCATGGCTCTGGCGAGCGCCCGCGCGACCTGCTCGGCGGAGTAGGGTTTGGCCAGGAACTCGAAGCCCTCGTAGCCACTGTCTGCCAGTTCTTCGCTGTAGCCTGAGGTAAGCACCACCGGCAGGTCCGCTCGGCGCTGGCGCAGTAGCTTGGCCATGGCCACGCCGGTGATCCCCGGCATCAGCACATCCGAGAAAATTCCGTCGAACGCCATGCCATCCGGCCCGGCCAGAGCCAGCGCCTGTTCGGCATCGGTGGCCCAGGTGGTCTGGTAACCCAGATCCTGGAGGATCTGGTTGGCGAAGCGGCCCACTTCCAGGTTGTCTTCCACGATCAAGATGTGGCACTGCGCGGCGTCGTGAATCGGCGGCCGGTCTTCTGGAGCGTGCTCGTACTGCGTCGCCTGCGGTGCAACTTCGGGCAGGTACAGGGTAAACACCGTGCCGTGACCCAGGGTGCTGGCGACGTCAACGTTACCGCCGGACTGCTTGGCGAAGCCGAATACCTGGGACAAGCCCAGCCCGGTGCCTTTGCCGATAGCCTTGGTGGTAAAGAAGGGCTCGAAAATGCGTTCAAAGGTGTCGCCGGACATACCGCTGCCGGTGTCGGCCAGGGCAATCGTGACGAAGGGCTGCTGCGATTCGGCATCGCCACGGATGCGCGGCAGGGCCGCTACCGTGGCGACGCGCAGGGTCAGGGTGCCTTGGCCGTTCATGGCGTCGCGGGCGTTGAGGGCGATATTGATCAGTGCGGTTTCGAACTGGCTGGAGTCGACGCGCACATGGCAAGGGCGCTCGGGCAATTCGACCCGCACCTGGATGCGTGCGCCGGTGACGCTCTCGAGCATTTCGCCGATGTTCCTGACGCGCTGGCTGACATCGAAGACTTCCGGCTTCAACGGTTGGCGACGGGCGAAGGCGAGCAATTGGCTGGTCAGTTTGCTCGCGCGCTCCACCGTATCCGAGACCGCTGTCATATAGCGCTGACGGCGCTCTTCGGCCAGGCCGGGCTGGCGCAGGAAATCCACGGACGAGCGAATGATCGTCAGCAAGTTGTTGAAGTCATGGGCGACGCCGCCGGTCAATTGGCCGATGGCTTCCAGCTTTTGTGATTGACGCAGGGCGGCTTCGGCCTGGGCGAGGGCGGTGGTGCGTTCCTCCACGCGCTGTTCCAGGGTGGCGTTGAGCTCGGTGAACGCCAGCAGGCCTTCACGCACGGCGATGTCGGCGCGCACCCGTTCGATATGCGCCCAGGAGCGTTCGGTGACTTCCTCCACCAGCGCCAGGTCATAGGGCGACCATACGCGCGCGGTTTTGTGGTGCACGGCCATCAAGGCTGTCAGGCGTCCATCCTTGATCAGTGGGAAGCACACAGTCGCCGCGGCGCCCAGGGCCTGAAAGCGCGCGGCGACCTTTGGGGGAAATTCGACGCGGTTGTCCTGCACCACCAAGGGGTTGCCGGCCCGCAGGCGCTGCACCGCCAATTCACCAAACGACGCCAGGCTGTAGCGCCCCAAAATGTTGGGAGAACCGGGCGCCGCCCAATTACCGCGAATGGTAAAGCCGTCTTCATCGGCATCCACGTCGGCATACGCGCAATTGGATACTTGAAGATGCTCGGCCAACAGCTGCGTGGTGGTGGACATGATGGATTCGGCATCCACCGCATTGGTCACCGCACTGCCGATGGCGTCCAGCACTGCCAGGCGCCGCGTGAGGAAAACGGTGGCGGTGGTTTCGGTGACGGTGTCCAGCAAGCCCACGACCTTGCCCAGCGGGTCGCGGATCGGGCTGTAGCAGAAGGTGAAGTACGCCTGTTCGCGACCTGCGCCGCGTTCGATCACCAGCGGGTAGTTCTCGATAAACGTGGCATGTCCTTCAAAGGCCGCGCTGGCGATGGGGCCGATCTGGTCCCACACCTCATGCCAGGTTTGGTTGAACGGACGCCCCAGCGCGTAGGGTTTATCCCCGAGGATGGGGATGAACGCGTCGTTGTAGAGGGTGATCAGATGTGGCCCCCAAACGATGGCCTGGGGGAAATGCGAGGCAAAGCACAGCGCCACGGTGGTTTTGAGCACGTCCGGCCACTGCTCGAGAGGCCCGAGGGGCGTATTCGCCCAATCATGCTGGCGGACCCGCTCAGCCATGTCGCTGCTGCCTTGCAGCCAATTCATCATTGGGTGAACACCTTGTTTGCCACCGTCTCTCGAGGGCCTGACGAGGTCAGGCTAACAAGCTACAGACCGGAATCGCCGCTGCCAGTTCAGCGTCATTATCCACGAGATGGCAATTTGATGCTCCACCCCTTTTAGCGCCCGGTTGCTTGCCTATTGCGAAGTGCCGAACAGGCTTGTCCAGTAAATCCCCGCATCACTCTTGGGGTCCATCGCATAGGCGGCGCCGAGTTCACGAAATTGCGGGTTCATCAGGTTGGCGCAATGCCCTGGGCTGGCGAGCCAACCGTCCACTACCTTGCGCGGGGTGTCCAGGCCGGCAGCGATGTTTTCACCGATATTCCTTGCGATGTACCCGGCCAGTTCGGCACGGTCGCCGGGGGTGCGGCCGTCGTGGTCCAGGTGGTCGAAGAAATTGCCGTTGGCCATGTTGCGCGTGTGGCTGTTGGCGGCGCCGGCCAGGTCATCGTTCCAGGACAACGGCGTGGTGGCGCTGAACGCCTGGGTACCGCACTGGCGCGGCTGTGAACGGGCGGCGTTGATCAGGTTGAGCAGTTGCTTGCCTTCGGTCTGCCAATCCCCCAGTCCGCTGGACAACAGCGGGCGGGCGAGCACGATGCGCCAGTCCTGGCCACTGTTGCTCACGCCGATATCGACAAATTGCGGGTCCAGCACCACGCGGCAGAAGCTTTCACGCACCGCCTTCATGGCCGCCTGGGCATCCTTGGGGCCGGACAGGCTGATGGCCTGCACGTTGACCATCGGGTACGCCGCCCGCGCGAGCGCCTGTTGCAAATCGCCCACATTGGACGCCGGCAGCACCAGTCGCGTATCGCTGGTCAACGGTGGCAGTTCCTGGGAACCCTGGTCGCCGCAACGTTGCACCTGGCTGCGGTAATCGTTGATCTGTTGCACCAGCAGACTTTCTTCATTCGCCATCGCGCTGGCGCAGAACACCATACTGGCGGCCAGCGTCGTAAGACCCATCATCAATGACAGAACGCGCATGGACGTTACCTTTGAACTTGAAAGTGCCCATGATGCGCGATGTAACCCGGTCTGGCGCAACGCCTTTTTTGTTTTTTTGCCTCAACGGGCGTGTTTGCGCGCCGCCCATGGCCCCCGGCAAACGTGCTCGTGCACTCAATAATCCAATGACAACAGGTACAATCGCCGCTGCCTTGACGCGAACACCCAGGAATTTGCATGTTCAGCCTTACCCGCTACACCACGCCGTGCCCCGAGCCCATCAATGCCCAGATCCTGCAGATGGTGGTGGATAACCTCACCGACATCAGCAGCGTCGCGCTGCCGCCGAGCAATCTGCTCTACAACATCTATCAATACGCGATCGGCTTTGAGGTGCACTTGTACCTGGAGGCGCTGGGTGGGTCGAAGGGGATTGCGGTCGAGCTGATAGTGGCGACCTCGGCCCAGGACGCCGAAAAAGTCGCAGGCTTTGTCCTGTGCCTGCCGGTGAAGGACGACCCCGAAGCCTGCGGCATCGCCTTCATGGCGGTGCAGGCCGGTTTCAGGCGCCAGGGCGTGGCGCGCGGGATGATGCGCGAGGTGCTGGCGCGTTATCCCCATGCTGAGTTGGCGTGTTCGGTGGAAAAAGTCCCGGCGTTCGAAGCCATGGGCTTTCAGGTCCGTGGCGCGCGGGGCACCCAGGTGCTGATGAATACGCGGGACTACGCCACCGATGGCCTGATGGGCGTGTTGGATGTGGCGCCTATCTTCAGCTCATTGGAAGTGCGGCAGATTCATACGTACCTGCTGCAAAAGCACGGCAAGCGCGCGATGGTGGATGCGGAGAAACAGCGTGATCGGCATCTGGACCAATTGGCGCGCAAGGCTGCGTCGTTCGTTAAGTCCGTCCGCGATTGACCATGGCCAGGATGGTCGCCAACAACTCCTGCTGCGCCTCTTCGCGGCTGATCTCGCCACTCGCCGCGGCCTGAGACAAGGCGTCCGCCGCGCCCAGCATCGCCCGTAACCCAGCCTGGGAAATGCTGCCGCCCGGTGCAAAGGGCGCCAGGGCGTCGCGGCACTTGGCGAGGAAGATCGCCTCGTATTCGCGCTTGAGCGCTTCCAGTTCCGGCGAACTGCTCAACGCCGCCATCACGCCGGGAATCTCCCGCCCCTGCAGCAGCACGCAGTCCACATAGGACGTGGCGATCACCTCTGCGCGATCTGCCAGGGTGGCGCGGCTGGCCTCGATGGCCTCGGTGAATACCTGATCCTGGCGCGCATCGAAATCTTCGTAGAGCGCGGCCAGCAACCCTGCACGGGTAACGAAATGGTCGTACACCACCGGCTTGGTCACGCCGGCCCGTTCCGCCAGGCGGCCCAGGGTCAGGGCTTCGGTGCCTTCCTCGCGCACCAGTTGCCAGGCGACATCGAGCAATTGACGCAAGCGATCTTCACGGCTAAGGCGACGGCGTGGAGCAGGGGACTCATGACTTGACATGCTTATATACCAAAAGTAACTTAGTTGACGTAACTTACTAATAGTAGCTTAAGCCGAAAGGGAGCCCAAGTCATGCACGCACTCATCGTTGTCGCTCATCACGATCCTCAATCGCTCACCCATGCCGTCGCGGCGCAGGTGGCCGCCGGCCTCAGCAGCAGCGGCCACACCGTTGAAATTGCCGACCTTGCAGCCGAAGGCTTCGACCCGCGCTACACGTGCGCCGACCACCTCGTGCACCGTACCCGCGCCATGCCGCCGGCCGATGTCCTCGCCGAACAGGCGCGCATCGACCGCGCCGACGCGCTGGTGCTGGTGTTTCCGATCTACTGGTGGTCGCTGCCGGGGCTGCTCAAGGGCTGGATCGACCGGGTCTTCGTCAATGGCTGGGCTATCGATTACGGCCCGGATACGCCGGTGGTGAAAAAGCTGCGGCATTTGCCAGTGCATCTGCTGGGGCTGGGGGCCGCCGATGACAGCGCGTTCGAGCGGCATGGCTATGCCAAGGCGATGCGCACGCAGATCGACTACGGGATTTTTGATTACTGTGGCGCCCAGGTGCTGACGTCCGAGTTGTTGCTCGAGTCGGAAAGCGGCAATGCACAGGCCCATCTGCGCAGGGCGAATGCGGTGGGGCAGGGGCTGTTCCAGGCCGAGACGCTCGTCGGTTGATTCAACCTTCGCGAAACAGGTCGTGGGCATCCAGCAGGCGGTAGGCGATTTCCGGGCGTTTCTCCATGCCTCGACGAATCGCTGCCGGGATCGATTGCCGGGTCTTGCGGCACAGGCCCGGCAGGTCGTCGATGACGATCTGGATGCCGCGCATGCTCTTGACCTCGGTATGCCCCGGCGCGATGTGCACGCGAATGCCCAGTAGCTCGTACATGCGTTGCTGCATGCGTTCAAGGTCCTGCAGGCTCTGCAGGTTTTCGAGACGTTCGATCAGGCGTTTTTCTTCCTGGCGCGTCAGGTTGAGGATGCGCAGGTCGGCGCCGGGGGTTTCCAACAGGTGTTCGCGCTCGCACACACAGGCGCCGGGTGGGCAGGGTTGGCGAATGGTCATCGGCGCTCCCGGCAAGGTTTCAATGTAGGAGCGAGCTTGCTCGCGAAGAACGCCAGGGCACCGCATATATCCAGGGTGCCCACGTCATCGTTGACGATCTTCGCGAGCAAGCTCGCTTGTATGTTTAGACTTGAAGGGGTGGGTGGGACTAAAAGCCCGATTCTGACTCTAACCAGTACAGACCGTGGGAGACTTCGTCCCACCCCTTCTACCCAAAAGCGCCAATAAGGAATTCATCGGCAAGGCCGACGATAGAGACAAGTCAGCGCAACGGTAGACCCCAACAAGCTCTTAAACCCTAGCTCCGAGGATTCGTCATGACAATCCTTACTTCGCAAACGGTCGTGGGTGTTGATGTGGCCAAGGCTGAGGTGCTCGTCTATCGTGCCGATCTGCAAACCACACAAGCCATCCCCAATAATCGAGCAGCACTCAAACGCTGGCTCAAGACGCTGCCCGCCCAAAGTGGCATTGCCGTCGAGGCCACCAATATTTACCACTTGGACACGGTTGAGTTGGCCCATGAGTTGGGTCATCAGGTCTACGTCGTGGACGGTTATCGCTTGAGTCATTACCGTCGCGGTGTCGGCCAACGAGCTAAAAATGATCCGTGCGATGCTCGTCTTCTAGCTCGATATCTGGCGCATGAACAGGGTGGGTTACGCGCTTGGAGCCCGCCACCCAAGGCTTACAAGGCCCTGCAAAGTCTGCTTCATCGACGGGCAGCACTGATCAAGGCGCGCGTCAGTCTGGCTCAGAGCTGGGCCGATGAGCCGCGCCTGGAAGAAGAGCTGAAATGTCTGATGGAGACGTTTAAGCACTCGGATCTGGCCATTCAAAAAAAGCTGCGCGACCTGAGCAAAGAGGCTGGAGCCGCCGAAAATATCGAGCGTTGCAAGGCCATTGAAGGCGTCGGAGTACTGACGGCAACCGGATTTGCGACGGCTTTTTTGCGTGGCGAGTTTAAGGATAGCAATGCCTTCATCGCTTTTTTGGGCATGGACTTGAGGGTCGATGACTCGGGAAAAAAGACGGGGAGTCGCAGGCTGACCAAGAAAGGGGATCCGGAAATACGGCGTCTGGCCCACAACTCGGCTATGGCCGCCTGTCGTTCAGCGACCTGGAAACCATTTTATGAAGGGTACCTGGCCAGAGGATTCAAGAAGACTCAGGCCCTGGTAATCCTTGCCCGAAAACTCGCACGGGTGGCGTTCGCCCTGATGAAAAACCAGAGCGAATACCAACCGAATCGGCCGTTGCAGGGTTGTCCTGCAACATAGAATCTCCCACAGTTGCTGTGGTTGTCAGTTGTTCAGTTGCACACCCAGGCTGCCCAGGGCCTTCCAGTACTCAGGATAGGTCTTGGCCACGCAGTCCGGGTCCTGGATGCGGATGCCCGCGACTTTCAGCCCCGCCAGGGCAAAGCACATGGCGATGCGGTGGTCGGCGTGGGTGTCGATCAGGGCATTGCACGAGGTGCCGGCCAGCGCAGGGTCGGCCGCGACCAGCAGATCGTCGCCTTCAATGGTCGCCAGGCCCGGGCGGATTTGATTCAGTCCGTCATGCAGCGCCTGCACGCGATCACATTCCTTGACCCGCAGGTTGGCCAGTTCGGTGAAACGCACCGGCGTGTTGTTGAAGGCGGCCAGCACCGCGAGGGTCGGGATGGCGTCCTGCATCTGTGAGCCGACTACCGTGGCCTGCATGTTCGGGAACTGGGCGATCACGGCTTGGGCCTTGGCGTCCGGTTGGGTGAAGTCTTGTGCGGCGACGCCGATGTCGATGCGGCCACCGGTCAGCACTTCAGCGGCCCACAGGTAGGTGGCGGCGGACGCGTCGGGTTCGATCAGGTAATCGTGGGCGGTGTAGCCGGTGGGGGCGACGCGCCAGGTGGTGTCGTCGACGGCTTCGACCTGGGCGCCGAAGGCCCGCATGCAGTCCAGGGTCAGGTCCACATAGCCACGGGCGCCGATGTCCTTGCCGGTCAGCGCCACTTCAATCGGCGCTTCGCCGCATGCCGCCAGCATCAGCAGGGCTGACACGTACTGGCTGGACAGGCCGCCGTCGATCTCGAAGCGCTTGGCCTGGACCTTGCCCACGCCGTGCACGGTCACCGGCGGGCAACCGGTCGGGCTGTCGACCCGGATGCCGTTCTGGCGCAGGGTGTCCAGCAGCGGGCCGATCGGGCGTTTTTGCATGTAGTCATCGCCATCCAGGACCACGGTGCCGTGCACGGTGGCCACGGCGGCGGTGAGAAAGCGCATGGCGGTGCCGGCATTGCCGAGGAACAGCGGTTGGGTCGGCAACTGCAGCTTGCCGTGGCCGGTGACCACGAAGGTGGTGTCGTCCGGCTCGTCGATGGTCACGCCCATCTGGCGCAGGGCCACCGACATGTGGCGGGTGTCATCGCTCTTCAGGGCGCCGCTCAGGCGGCTGGTGCCCTGGGCCAGGGCGGCCAGCAGCAGGGCACGGTTGGTAATGGATTTGGAGCCGGGGGGCGCGACCTTGCCATTGAGGGGGAAATTGGGCGGTGTAACGGTCACGGTTTTCTGCGAACTCAAGGTACAAGGCTCCTGATTCAAGGCAAGGTGGTGCGGAGTGGCCGACGGGGCGGACCCGAATAATCGGCCAAAGCGGCGGTGCTTGTCGAGGCTTAGCGCAAGGCCAGCCAGTAATCATGCAGGGCCCGCGCCGCCGGCTCGATTTCGCCCGCGCGCTGCTGATGCGCCGGCACATCCAGGTCGGCCGGCAGCTCGAAGTTGTCCTGCTCGGCGCACCAGGAGATTTTCTCCAGCAACGCGGCCTGCGCCGCCGGCAGTGGCGGCCAATCGCCGATTGCTGCACCGCGGATATAGCCAAAGCACCATTCTTCGGCGAGGGTCACGTTCTGGCCCTGATGTTCGGTTTCATCGAAGCGTGCCTTGAAACCCTGGGCGTCGGTCGCCAGTTGGCTTGCCAGGGTGTTGAGGTGGCGCACGCACAGATCCAGGAACTGCTTGGCCTCTTCAGCACTTTCCCACGCCGGGTTCTGCCCGCCCCAGATCGCCGGGAACCACTGCGCGATATCCACCCGAGCCGGGCTGGACACCAGGGCGGTGAAGTAGCCGTCGAGCTCGGCCAGGTTCAGCACCGAATGGTCGTCGCCGTACTTGAGCAGGGTCTCTTCGATATATTCGAAATCGGCGGGGGCGAGGGGTTGGGCGTGCATGGGCATATCCTTCAAACGTCGAGCGCCGCGGACGGGGCGGCTTAAAGCGCGAAGGATGGCGTGTGCGCGGGGTTTTATCCAGCGTTTTCCCAGCGCTGGCACAGCTTGCTCACGCATATTGAACCGACGACGGCGAGGATGATTGGCACCAGGAAGTCATGCTCGATACGGGTAAATTCCGCCACCAGCACAATCGCGGTCAGCGGCATGCTCATGCTGGCGGCGAGAAAGGCCGCCGCGCCGATGATCGCAAAGGCCCCCAGCGGCACCCCGGGCCACACCAGGCTCCAGGCGCCGCCAAGGATGATCGCTAACAGCGCGCCGTTGGCCAGGCCGGGTGTCAGCAGGCCCCCCTCGGCGCCGGCGCGCAGGCTGCTGGTAGTGATCAGCACCTTGACCAGCAGCAACAGCGCGGCCAGGCCGATCGTCAGCTCGTTGTCAAAGCCCAGTTGCGCCGGGCCTTTGCCATTGCCGAGGATCTGCGGCAGCCACATGGCTAGGCCGCCGATGAGGGTGAAGTTGATCAGTGCCAGTACCGGCAGGCGCCAACCGCGTGCGGCGTGCGCCCGCGCCGTGCCGGTCAGGCGGGTGAAGCCGTATGCGGCCACGCCGAACAACGGCCCGCAGACCCCGGCCCAGATTATCAGTGCCGGGCTCAGCACAAAGTGTGGCACGACGTATTGCGACTCGGCCCCCAGCCCGATCCAGGCCACGGCCGCGCCGATCGCCGAGGTGGCCAACGCAATCACCGCCGCCGGCCAACTGAACGCGCCCACCAGCACTTCCAGCACAAACACCGCGCCGCCCAGTGGCACGTTGTACACCGCGGCCAGGCCCGCGCCGGCACTGCAGGCGACCATCAGCCGATGCATCTGCGGCGTCAATCGCGCACGCTGCGACAACCAACTGCCGGCCAGCGCGCCGACTTCACGGGGCGCCACTTCGCGTCCGAGCGGTGAGCCCAGGGCCACGGTGATGATTTGCAGCAGCGCATGGATGAGGGTGGTTTTGGGCGGCATGATCGGCATTTCAGGAGACACCGCCTGTTTGATGCCCACCAACGGGCGGCCATAGCGATACACCGCCCACCAGCCGCATCCGGCGACCAACCCGCACACCATCAACACGGATAAACGCCGTTCGGGCGACGCCGCCGTCACGCCCCGCAGAAAGGTTTCGTGGCCGACCAGGCTGTCCAGGCTGTAGCCGTAAGCCAAATGCTGGATGCCATGCAGCAACAACGCCAGGAGCATCCCGCCCACGCCTGCGCCAATACCGGTGAAGACGACCACCAGGGCGAGAGTCAGGGATGAGCGAAACGTGGTGGGCATAGGCGGCTCCAGTCGAGGGTTCTGATGTATAGCCGATAAATCGGCACGCTTGGATGAAATGTATCGGCAGCATCAACCGCGCCGCCATACCCTTTCATAACCGTGACCAGTCCCGCTTTTGGCCGACGCGCCGTTGTGCACCCTTGTTATAGTTCTGCCCTTATCACTCGCCAGTCAGGGATCACTGCCATGTCCGAATATCAAGCTTTCGTCGTCGAACTCACCGGCAACGTTGCCCATGTGCAGATCAACCGCCCGGAAAAGATCAACGCGATGAACGCGGCGTTCTGGACCGAGATCATCGACATCTTCCAATGGATCGAAGACACCGACGCCGTGCGCGCCGTGGTACTCAGCGGCGCCGGCAAGCATTTTTCCTCCGGCATCGACTTGATGATGTTGGCCTCGGTGGCCAATGAGTTCGGCAAGGACGTGGGCCGCAACGCGCGCCTGCTGCGGCGCAAGATCCTGGAACTGCAAGCCTCGTTCAACGCCGTGGACGCCTGCCGCAAGCCGGTACTGGCGGCGATCCAGGGCTATTGCATCGGCGGCGCCATCGACCTGATCAGCGCCTGCGACATGCGTTACGCCGCTGAAGGCGCGCAGTTCTCGATCAAGGAAATCGACATCGGCATGGCCGCCGATGTCGGCACCCTGCAACGCCTGCCCCGCATCATCGGTGACGGCATGCTGCGTGAACTGGCCTACACCGGCCGCCAGTTCGGCGCTGAGGAGGCGCGCAGCATCGGCCTGGTCAATCGCGTGTATCCCGATCAGGACAGCCTGTTGGCCGGCGTGCTGGAAATCGCCCACGAAATCGCCGCCAAATCGCCGATTGCCGTGACCGGCACCAAGGCCATGATCAGCTACATGCGT
The DNA here is from genome assembly GCF_900102035.1 of Pseudomonas extremaustralis. NCBI lineage: Bacteria > Pseudomonadati > Pseudomonadota > Gammaproteobacteria > Pseudomonadales > Pseudomonadaceae > Pseudomonas > Pseudomonas extremaustralis. The sequence continues at coordinate 1,871,651 of NZ_LT629689.1, read as the reverse complement.
GACCATACGGTCAATGACGGTCTGGAATACGTTGCCACCTGGAACTCCGCTATGTTGCAATCCAACGACCTGCGCGTGGCCATCGCGGCCCACATGAGCAAGCAGAAACCCGAATTCGTGGATTGACCGACATGACCCCAGGCTGGATTACCACCACACTGCTGGACAACGATACCCCCGGCGGCTGGGCCGTTGCCCGCAGCCGTGACGGCTTTTTACATGATGCCAATGGCCCGCTGTTCCCCCGGGAATGGCTCAAGCGCCAGGACCTTTCAGTGTTCGCCGAACACGGCATCGGCCACCTCGACGGCGAGCCGGTGTACTTGCTGGAGCTCGATGCGGTCGGTGAAGTGCCCGGCTGCGCCTGGCAGGGCCTGCGTGGCTTCATGCTGCAAGGCGATCACCGGCTGTACAAAGTCCTGGGCTATGCCGCGCAGATCGGCACTTGGGCGCGGGAGCATCGGTTTTGTGGCAGTTGCGGCCTGGCCATGGTCCAGGTGCCAAGGGAGCGGGCGATGTATTGCCAGGCCTGCGACCTGCGCAGCTACCCACGGATTTCGCCGAGCATGATCGTGCTGGTGACCCGCGGCGACGAGATCCTGCTGGCACGTTCGCCACGTTTTGTGACAGGTGTCTACAGCACCCTGGCGGGGTTCGCCGAGCCGGGGGAGTCGGCCGAAGACTGCCTGATCCGCGAAGTGCATGAAGAAGTGCAGGTGGACGTGAAGAACATCCAGTACGTGGGCAGCCAGTGCTGGCCGTTTCCCCACTCGATGATGTTGGGCTTCCACGCCGAATACGCCGGCGGCGATATCGTGCCCCAGGCCGACGAAATCGAGGACGCCCAGTGGTTCAACATCCACGACCTGCCACCGTTGCCGGCATCACGCTCGATTGCGCGTTACCTGATCGACCTCTACGTGGCCCGTCGCTTAGGCCACGCTGAACCAGTGCTGCCAGGCTAGGCGCACCGTCAGGCCGAGCACCACGGTGATAAACACCGGGCGAATGAACTTGGCGCCGCCGCTGATCGCGCTGCGCGCGCCAAAGAACGCGCCGCCCATCACCGAAATCCCCATGGCCAGGCCGACGATCCAATCCACCGAACCGTTGAAGATAAACACTGACAGCGCCGCCGCGTTGCTGACGAAGTTCATGCTGCGCGCCACGCCGCTGGCTTTGACCAGGTCGATGGGGTGCAGCAGCATCGTGCTGACGGTCCAGAACGCGCCGGTGCCAGGGCCGGCCACGCCGTCGTAGAAGCCCAGGCCGAAGCCTTGGGTGGCCTGCCATTTCTTCTTGATCGGTGCGTCGGCATCCAACGGTGCCTTGGGTGTGCCGCCGAATAACAGATACACGCCACAACCGAAGACGATCACCGGCAACATCTTGTTCAGGGTTTCGGCGGGCAGGTAGTGGGCGACCACGGCACCGCTGAGGGCGCCGACCAGCGTGCCGACGATGGCGTGCATCCACTGGCGTGGGTGGAACAGCTTGCGGCGATAGAAAGTGAAACTCGCGGTGGCCGAACCGAAGGTGGAACTGAGCTTGTTGGTGCCCAGCACCAGGTGCGGAGGCATTCCGGCGGTGAGCAGCGCCGGGGTGGTCAGCAGGCCACCACCGCCGGCGATGGCGTCGATGAATCCGGCGATAAAGGCCACGACGGCGAGAATGGCGAGGGTGGTCAGGTCGACGCTGAGTTCAAAGGGCATTGGGAGGGCTTATGGTTGGCAGGGCGCTATGCGAGAGTCCGCCATCTTACCTGCCGATGTACACAGAGCCAAATGTGGGAGGGGCCTGCTCCCACATTATGGTTTTGACTCTGTCCGCTTGGCTATTTGTGGGTTCCCAGCCATTCCAGCGCCGTGCGCCAGACGCAGATGCCGAGGAAGTATGCCGACATCAGCGACCACAGGCCGAACGTCCACGGGTTAGTGTTGGGGTAATCCACCACCATCAGAAAGCTGCACAGTAACCAAAGGGTCGTCACCGCGATATTGATCGGCATGAACCGCTTGACCCGGAACGGGTGCAGGAACTTCATCGGCGTCACGGTCAGTAGCGCCAGGCCGATGACGGTCAGCAAGGTGATCCAGGCGTCGGGCTGGATGATGTATACGCACAAGGCCACCACGTTCCAGGCGGCGGGGAAGCCGACGAAGTAGTTGTCCTTGCTCTTCATGTTCACGTTGCAGAAGCAGAACAGCGATGACACCAGGATCACCGACACCGCGAACAGGTGGGTGAAGTCCGGTAGGTCGATGTAGCGGTAGATAAACAACGCGGGAATGAATACGTAGGTGAGGTAGTCGATCACCAGGTCCAGTACCGAGCCATCGAAGCTGGGCAGTACCGTGCTGACATTGACCCGTCGCGCCAGTGAGCCGTCTACGCCATCGACCACCAGTGCCAGACCCAGCCAGAGCAGGCAGGCCTTGGGCGAGTTTTCCAGCAGCGCCAGGGTGGCCAGGAAGGCCAGCACCACGCCGGTTGCGGTGAAGCCGTGGGCGCCCCAGGCTTTGATTCTGGCGACATGCAGGGTCGATATCACGGGCGGTTCTCCAAAAGGTGAAACGGGGCAGCCGACAACGTAACGCTGTCGAGTCTGGCCGGGGAATGCAGGTATCGACCGGGAAGGGGGGGATAAGGTTCACCGCCCCGGTGCATTGCTTAGCGTAGCAAGCGTAGGACGTTTCAGCATCAGCCCTGGCGGAACACCAAAGCTTTCAAGCCGCTTTGCGGGTCGATATCCGCAAATTCCGGTGGGTTTTGCAGCCGCTCGATAAAGCGCAGGCCCGGTGCTTCGCGGGTGACACCGTCGATCAGGAAGTCCTCGCCGAACGCCGGGTCGTTCATGCACGCCAGCACGCTGCCTTGTGGCGTGAGCAAATCCGGCAGGCGACGCAGCACACGCTGGTAGTCCTTGGTCAGCAGGAAGCTGCCTTTCTGGAAGGATGGCGGGTCGATGATCACCAGGTCGTAAGGCCCGCTGTGAGTGACCTTGGCCCAGGATTTGAACAAGTCATGCCCCAGGAACGTGACTTTGCTCAGGTCATGCCCATTCAGGCGATGGTTGTCGCGGCCACGGCTGAGGGCGCCACGGGCCATGTCCAGGTTCACCACATGGTCGGCGCCGCCTTCGATGGCGGCCACGGAAAACCCGCAGGTGTAGGCAAACAGGTTGAGCACCCGTAGGCCCTTGGCCTGCTCGCGCACCCAGTTGCGGCCGTAGCGCATGTCGAGGAACAAGCCGCTGTTCTGTTTTTTACCCAGGTCGATCAGGTAACGCAGGCCGCCTTCGGTGATGGTCAGTTCATCGAGGGGCTCACCCACCAGCCATTCTGTGGTGCTTTGCGGCAGATAGCGGTGTTGCAGCGCCACGGTGCGCACGCCGTACTGCGCCCAGTCAATCTGCAGCAGTAGCTGTTTCAAGGCCTCCAACTGCGCCGTCTCTTTGAACAGCGCGACCAGCACTACGCCTTGCAGCCAGTCCACGGTCAACTGCTCCAGACCCGGCCAGCAACGCCCACGGCCGTGGAACAGGCGCCGGGTTTCGTCTGGCGCACTGGCCAGGGCCGTGAGCAGGTGAGCGTGCAGGGTGGCGAGTGCTTCTGGGGTCATCGTTGAGCGTCGGTCATTGAGCGGGCGACATTTTAAACACAATTGCCGTCAGTGGGGGGTATCCCAATGCTTGGTGGATATACCCAAACCCTCGGCACTACGCCTTTAAGCGACCAGGTATTAAGCGTTACACGTCAGGAAAAGCTCCAGATGCCTGGGTAGTTCCAATGCGCAAAGACGCTCTATGGCGCTGATTTGCTCTAGGGTAAGCCGGTAGTCGTAGAGGCAATCATCGTCTTTTGCCCAACCCTTGACTCAACTGGGCATATTGTTCGGAGGTATCAGCAACGCAACCAAGCCGACAGCCGTGTAACCAGCTAACGCTAAAGAGCCTCCAGGGCGGGCAGCGAGGGCTGAAGCACTACCTGCACTTTAAACGCATTTGCGTAGTTTTTACCCAGATGAGCATAACGTGCTGGAAAAAAACAAATTCGCAGTGATTCATGCTCAAAATTCCGCAATCTGCGCCCGATAACAGGCAAAAAATCCTCCGGTACCGACATAAACTGGAAAAAAGGCCCGGAGGTGCGCATGAACGGTTTCGCCAGTGCAGTCAGTCACACAGCCAACGATCAGACAGAGCAGGACGAGTGGCGCGATGCCCTGGCGTCGTTAGTGGCCAACGCCGGGCCCGAGCGGGCGCGGCAGATTCTCGACCTGTTGGCCCGCGAGGGCAGTGCCCCGCACATCGACTGGAAGCCGCGCCACGGTACGCCCTATGTCAACAGCATCGGTGTCACCCAGCAGCCGGCGTTCCCCGGCGATCTGGCCACCGAGGAACGTCTGGCCTCGTTGGTGCGTTGGAACGCACTGGCCATGGTGGTGCGGGCGAATCAAGCGTATGGCGAACTCGGCGGTCATATCGCCAGTTACGCCAGTGCGGCGGATTTGTTCGAGGTGGGTTTCAATCACTTTTTTCGCGCGCGCCACGAGGGCTTTGGTGGCGACTTGGTGTTCTACCAACCGCATTCGGCCCCCGGTATTTACGCACGGGCTTTCCTGGAGGGCCGTCTGAGCGAGAACGACCTAGCCCATTATCGTCAGGAGATCGGTGGGCCCAACGCCGGCGCACGCGGGCTGTCCAGCTACCCCCACCCATGGTTGATGCCGGACTTCTGGCAATTCCCCACCGGCTCCATGGGCATCGGTCCCATCAGTTCGATTTTCCAGGCGCGCTTCATGCGCTATCTGCAGCATCGCGGCTTGCAGGACACCACCGACCGTCACGTCTGGGGCGTGTTCGGTGACGGCGAAATGGACGAGCCGGAAAGCATGTCCGCCCTGACCCTGGCGGCCCGCGAAGGTTTGGACAACCTGACCTGGGTGGTCAACTGCAACCTGCAGCGTCTCGACGGCCCCGTGCGCGGCAATGGGCGGATCATCGACGAACTGGAAGCCTTGTTCGGCGGCGCCGGATGGCATGTGATCAAGCTGGTCTGGGGCTCGGACTGGGACGCGTTGCTGGCCAAGGATACCGACGGTGCGCTGGTCAACACCCTGTCGAACACCGTCGATGGTCAGTTCCAGACCTTTGCCGCCAAGGATGGCGCCTATAACCGCGAGCATTTCTTTGGCCAAAACCCGTCCCTGGCCCGGTTGGTAGAGGGCATGAGCGACGAGCAGATCGACCGCCTCAAGCGCGGCGGCCACGACATGGTCAAGATCCACGCCGCCTACCACGCCGCGCGCCGGGTCAAGGGCAAACCCACGGTGATCCTGGCCCAGACCAAAAAAGGCTTCGGCATGGGCGAAGCCGGGCAGGGCAAGATGACCACGCACCAGCAGAAGAAACTCGATCGCGAAGCATTGATTGCCTTCCGCAATCGCTTCCAATTGCCGCTGAGCGATGAACAGACCGAATCGTTGAGTTTCTTCAAGCCTGCGGATGACAGCCTTGAGTTACGTTATCTGCATCAGCGACGCCAGGCCCTCGGTGGCTATGTGCCCAGCCGTAGCCAGGTTGCGGCGCCTGTGAGCGTGCCACCGGTGACGGGTTATGCCGGTTTTGCGACGGCGGCGGCGGGCAAGGAGATGTCCACCACCATGGCCTTCGTGCGCATGCTCACCCACCTGCTCAAAGACCAGGCCCTCGGCCCGCGCATCGTGCCCATCGTGGCGGACGAGGCGCGCACCTTCGGCATGGCCAATCTGTTCAAGCAAGTCGGCATCTATTCCAGCGTCGGCCAGCGCTACGAGCCGGAAGACATCGGCTCGATCCTCAGTTACCGCGAAGCCACCGATGGGCAGATCCTTGAAGAAGGCATCAGCGAAGCCAGCGCGATCAGTTCCTGGGTCGCGGCGGCCACCAGCTATTCGGTGCATGGCCTGCGCATGTTGCCGTTCTACATCTATTACTCGATGTTCGGTTTCCAGCGCGTGGGCGACCTGATCTGGGCCGCTGCCGACCAGCGTGCCCGTGGTTTCCTGCTGGGCGCCACCGCCGGGCGCACCACCCTGGGCGGCGAAGGCTTGCAGCATCAGGACGGCAGTAGCCACCTCTGCGCTGCCACGGTGCCCAATTGCCGCGCCTACGACCCGGCGTTTGCCGGCGAATTCGCGGTGATCCTCGACCATGGCATGCGCCAGATGCTCGAGCAGGAGGTGGACGCGTTCTACTACGTGACCCTGATGAACGAAAACTACCCGCAGCCGAGCCTGCCCGAGGGGGTGGAAGCGGCGATCATCAAAGGTATGTACCGCTTGCAGGGCGCGCCTGACGCCCAGGTGCGCCTGCTCGGTTCGGGCACGCTGGTGCGCGAAGCCCAGGCGGCTGCGCAGCTATTGGCCGATGATTGGCAGGTGGCGAGTGAGGTCTACAGCGTGACCAGCTTCAGTGAACTGGCACGTGAGGCTCGGGAGGTGGAACGCTGGAATCGTCTGCATCCGCAGGCGACCCAGCGCGTCAGTCATGTGAATGATTGCTTGCCCAAAGGCGCGCCAGTGGTGGCGGTGTCCGACTATGTGCGGGCGGTGCCGCAGATGATTGCGTCGTACCTGGATTCGCCCTACACCGTGCTCGGCACCGACGGTTTCGGACGCAGTGATACCCGGGCGGCGTTGCGGGATTTTTTTGAGGTGGATCGCCATCATCTTGTGTTGGCGGCGCTGACGGCATTGGTGGAGCAGGGCAGTCTGGCGCGCCAGGTGTGCCAGCAGGCGATTGAGCGGTATGGCTTGCAGGCGGAGCGCGAAGCGTCCTGGGTCTAAATGGGGTGTGTTTTAGAGGGTGGCGATCAGGGCTGGCCCGAAGGACTCTTTCAAGAACCTGGGGGCGATATAGCGCTGGTAATGTGCCTCTGAGAGCAGGAAAAACTCGCGGTCAATCCCATCGCGCAAATCCGCCAGGCTGTGCTCGCGAAACTCCGGCAGCAACACCAGGCCATACGCATCCAGTTTGGTAATCACCCGCGCACCCCGGGCAATCAACTGATAGGCCCAGCAGTACGGCGACTGGTGCGGCATAAAGCGAATCTTGCGGCTTTCCAGTTGCTGGCGCAGACGCTGTGGGTCGAACACATCCAGCTTGCTGGTCATCACCTGCACCAGCAACTGTTCGAGGCGCAGCCACACCGCCTGCTTTTCCTCGGCGTTGTAACCATTCCACTGGATGACTTCATGGTGATAACGCTTGCACCCGCGGCAGACCAGGTCACCGTAAACGGTGGAGCACAGGCCGACGCAGGGGGTCTTGATGGTTTGATTAGGCATAAAAAACATCGACAGGTAAAACGACACGGCCCCTGGAGGGGCCGTTTTTTTCAATCAGTCCCAGCTCAACGCGCCGCCGGTCTGGTACTCGATCACACGGGTCTCGAAGAAGTTTTTCTCTTTCTTCAAGTCCATGATCTCGCTCATCCACGGGAACGGGTTGGTGGTACCTGGATATTCTTCCTTCAGACCGATCTGCGACAGACGACGGTTAGCGATGAACTTGAGGTAGTCCTCCATCATCGCCGCGTTCATGCCCAGCACGCCGCGCGGCATGGTGTCGCGTGCGTATTCGATCTCCAGTTGCGTGCCCTGCAGAATCATCTGGGTCGCTTCTTCTTTCATCTCGGTGTCCCACAGGTGTGGGTTTTCGATTTTGATCTGGTTGATCACGTCGATACCGAAGTTCAGGTGCATCGACTCGTCGCGCAGGATGTACTGGAACTGTTCGGCCACGCCGGTCATTTTGTTGCGGCGGCCCATGGAGAGGATTTGGGTGAAGCCGCAATAGAAGAAGATGCCTTCAAGGACGCAGTAGTAGGCGACCAGGTTGCGCAGCAGTTCTTTGTCGGTGTCGACGGTGCCGGTTTCGAACTTCGGATCGGAGATCGAACGGGTGTATTTCAGGCCCCAGGCGGCTTTTTTCGCGACCGATGGGATCTCGTGGTACATGTTGAAGATCTCGCCTTCATCCATGGCCAACGATTCGATGCAGTACTGGTAGGCGTGGGTGTGGATCGCTTCTTCGAAAGCCTGGCGCAGGATGTACTGGCGGCATTCCGGGTTGGTGATCAGGCGGTATACGGCCAGCACCAGGTTGTTGGCGACCAGGGAGTCGGCGGTGGAGAAGAAGCCCAGGTTGCGCATGACGATGCGACGTTCGTCGTCGGTCAGGCCTTCGGGGTTTTTCCACAGGGCGATGTCGGCGGTCATGTTGACCTCTTGCGGCATCCAGTGGTTGGCGCAGCCGTCGAGGTATTTCTGCCAGGCCCAGTCGTACTTGAAGGGCACGAGTTGGTTGAGGTCGGCGCGGCAGTTGATCATGCGCTTTTCGTCGACGGCGACGCGGGCGGAGGCGCCTTCGAGTTCGGCGAGGCCTTCGGCGATGTCGAGTTTGTCCAGGGCGGCCTTGGCGCGGATGATCGCGGCGGAGTCACTGGCGGTGACGGCGCGGGCCTCGATGGCGGCAGCGGCGCCGGCACCGTCGAGGCGGTCCATGTTGGCTTCGCTGGCGTGGCCGGCGTTGGCGCCTTTGATCACCGCTGCACCGGTGTCTTCGTTGTCGACTTCATCCCAACTCAGCATTGAAATACTCCTTCCTGGTCTGTTCTGACGGCGTGTGAACCCGTCCAAAAATATGTGATTTGCAGGCTAATAGGCATTGAAATACTGCGCGTAGTGTGGTCGGTAAATACCGATACTGCACACTATGTAGTGGTCTGCTTTGTTTGTGGGCACACTATATGGTGTGTAACAAGAGTGGTCAACGGACAACACCGGATCGAATGTCGCAGCCGCGCCAGGGCCGACCCCGCCTTGCAGACGTATTGAATTGGACGCCGAGGTCGCTTCGGGATAGTTGATCCGCGTGCCTAAGCTAATTCTAAAAAGATATTTATTGGTGGTTTTTAAGATCGTTTAGCTTGGACGCTTCTAACGAATTCTGTTCAAGGAGCGAGCCACCGATGTCTCATTTGCAGTCCATCACCACCTTGCCATTACTGGACCTTTCGCAGCTCGACGGCGGCCCGCAGCAGCGCCAACGGTTTCTCGACGAACTGCGTCTGGCGGCGCGGCATGTCGGGTTTTTCTACTTGATCGGCCATGGCATCGACCCTGCCTTGCTGACCGAAGTGCAACAGCAGGCGCGGGCATTCTTTGCCTTGCCCGAGGCTGACAAGCTGGCGGTGGGCATGATCAATTCTCCCCATTTCCGTGGCTATAACCGCGCGGCGTCGGAGATCACCCGTGGCCAGCCGGACCTGCGCGAACAGTTCGATGTCGGCGCCGAGCGCGAGCCCTTGGACGTGGCTCGATACCCGGCGGCCTGGGCCCGCCTGCAAGGCCCCAACCAATGGCCGACGGCCTTGCCCCAGCTCAAACCATTGGTGCTCGGCTGGCAGCAGGCGATGACGCAAATGGCCCTGCGCCTGTTGCGCGCCTTCGCCCAGGCCCTGTCCCTGCCAGAGAATGCATTCGACGCGCTGTACGGCGACAAGCCCAACGAACACATCAAGCTGATCCGCTACCCCGGTCGCCATGCCCGACAAAGCCGCCAGGGCGTCGGCGCGCACAAGGACTCCGGTTTCCTCAGCTTCCTGCTGCAAGACGAGCAAGCGGGTTTGCAGGTGGAAGTGGAAGAGGGGCGCTGGATCGATGCGTCGCCGCGCCCCGACACCCTGGTGGTGAATATCGGCGAACTGCTGGAACTGGCGAGCAATGGCTACCTGCGCGCCACCGTGCACCGGGTAGTGTCTCCACCGGCCGGCAGTGAGCGCTTGTCCCTGGCGTTTTTCCTCGGCGCGCAATTGGACGCGGTGGTGCCGGTTTACCAATTGGCGCCGGAACTGCTGCGCGATGCCCACGGCCCCACCAGCGATCCGCGCAACCCGTTGCTGCGAGATGTGGGCTGGAACTACCTCAAGGGCCGCCTGCGCTCGCACCCCGATGTCGCCCAGCGCTTCTACGCCGACGCCACACTTCCCCACGCTTTGTCCGCCTGATCAGGAGATCACTATGTTGAAGACTGCACTTACCCTGGCGGCGTTGCTGGCCTCTTTGAGTGTGTCGGCCGCCGATGCCTTGCGCGTGGCCGCCGACCCGATTCCCCACGCACAGATCCTCGAGTATGTACAAAAGCTCGACCCTGGCCTGAACCTGAAAATCATCGAGATCCCCAGCGGTGTGAACTCCAATGAGTTGCTCGCCCATGGCGACGTCGATGCCAATTACTTCCAGCACCTGCCGTACCTCAATTCCCAGGAACAGGCGCTCGGCCAGAAATTCGCGGTCGCCGCCACCGTGCACATCGAGCCGTTGGGCATCTATTCCCATCGCCACGCCAGCCTGGCCCAGGTGCCCGATAAAGGCACCGTGGCCGTGCCGAACAATGTCACCAACCTCAGTCGCGCGCTCTATCTGCTGCAGGCCAACGGCCTGATCACACTCAAGCCCGGTTTCAACGATGCGTCCAAGGACCAGGCCACGCCCAAGGACATCGCCGAAAACCCCAAGCACTTGAAGATCCTCGAGATCGAATCGCCCCAGATTCCCCGGGCGCTGGATGACGTCGACCTGGCGGTGATCAATGGCAACTTCGCGCTGGAAGCCGGACTGCAACCGGCCAGGGATGCGCTTGGGCTGGAAAAGGCCGAAGGCAATCCATACGCGAACATCCTGGTGACCACGCCTAAATTGCTGGACGACCCGCGCGTCAAGCAACTGGCCAAAGACCTGCGCTCGCCAGCGGTGGCCAAGTTCATCACCGAGACGTACGCCGGTTCGGTCATTCCGGTGGCGACCGAATGATCGTGGTCGAGGGGGTCAGCAAAACCTACGCCGACGGCCAGCCCCCGGCGCTGGACAACGTGTCGTTGCAGATCGCCGATGGCTCTATTTTTGGCATCGTCGGGCGCAGCGGCGCGGGCAAAAGCACCTTGCTGCGTTGCCTGAATCTGCTGGAACGGCCGACCACCGGGCGCATCCTGATGGATGGCCAGGACCTGATCCAACTGAGCGACAAACAATTGCGCCAGCAACGCCAGCGTATCGGCATGATTTTCCAGGGGTTCAACTTGCTGCACTCGCGCAACGTGGCGGACAACGTCGCAGTGCCGCTGGAAATCGCCAACGTGCCCAAGGCCGAGCGTGCGGCACGGGTAGCGGAGTTGCTGGCTTTGGTGGGGTTGAGCGACAAGGCCATGGCCTTTCCTTCGCAACTGTCTGGCGGGCAAAAACAGCGCGTCGGCATCGCTCGTGCATTGGCCGCGCGGCCGGCGTACCTGTTGTCGGATGAAGCCACTAGTGCCCTCGACCCGGAAACCACCGCCTCGATCTTGGAACTGTTACGCGATATCAACCGGCAACTGGGCGTGACCATCGTACTCATTACCCACGAGCTGGACGTGGTCAAGGCCATCTGCGACAGCGCCGTGTCCCTTGCCGAAGGGCGCGTGGTGGAAAGTGGCAGCCTGGTGCAGTTGCAGGCCGATCCGTCCTCGCGCCTGGGGCGTTCGTTGGCGCCCAGCCGGCCTGCGGTGAGGGCGGTATGAAAACTGATTGGTATGACATCCTGCAATTGCTGCTCAACGCCACCGGCGAAACCCTGTACATGGTGCTGCTGGCCGGGCTGTTCACGCTGTTGATCGGCTTGCCGTTGGGCGTGCTGTTGTTTATCAGCCGGCGCGGTGGTCTGTTTCCGTTGCCCCGGCTCAACCGGGCGGTGGGCGGCATGATCAACCTGGGGCGGTCTTTGCCGTTCGTGGTGATGTTGATTGCGTTGATCCCACTCACGCGCCTGATCGTCGGTACTACTTTGGGCAGTACCGCAGCGGTGGTGCCGATCACCATCGGCGCGTTTCCCTTCTTTGCGCGTATTGTGGAAACCGCCCTGGATGAAGTGGACAAGGGCCGTATCGAAGCGATCGTGGCGATGGGCGGCGATATCCGCCATGTGATTCTCAAGGTGCTGTTGCCGGAGGCGTTACCAGCCCTGGTGGCCGGCGTGACGTTGACCCTGGTGATGCTGATCGGCTTCTCGTCGATGGCCGGGGTGATCGGCGGCGGCGGGTTGGGCGACCTGGCGATCCGCTATGGCTACCAGCGCTTCAATAACCAGATCATGGTGGTCACGGTGATTGTGCTGGTTCTGTTGGTGCAAGGCGTGCAGAGCCTGGGGGACCGCTGCGTGCGTTCGTTGGCGCACCGTCGATAACGTTTATCGAACGATGGGGCTCGCATTGAGCTTATAAGCGGCAGTGGCGATTTGCCGCTACCCTGATAGACTCCAGGCATTCCCTCAGGATTTCCCCCCCCATCATGTCAGCTGAAGAAGGAAACGGACTTCCGCTCGCTTCACGGCTGTATAAATCTCGTACCCTGGGGCTGACGCTCGGTTTAGTGTGCGTGGTGGTTGGCATGTACCCCCTCGACCCGGCGTGGTGGGTGTGGGCGTTGATGTTGACCAATGCCTTTATCTGGCCGCACCTTGCGTTTCAACTGTCGTTGCGCAGCGCCCAGACCTTGCACAGTGAACGTCGCAACCTGCTGTTCGATTCCTTCTGTGGCGGGTTCTGGGTCGGCGCCATGCATTTCAATCCACTGCCCAGCGTGACCACACTGTCGATGATGACCATGAACAACGTGGCCATCGGCGGCCCTCGGTTCATGCTCGCAGGGTGGGTGGCGCAGGCGCTGGGCGTCGGCGCAGCATTGCTTGTGTTTGCCCCCGCCTTTATTGCGGACACCACCCAGGCCCAGCTCTATGGCTGCCTGCCGATCCTGATGCTGTACCCACTGGCGCTCGGCTGGATCTGCTATCGCCAGGCCGTGACGCTGGCCCGGCGCAAGCGCGAATTGCTGGCCCTGAGCCGTACCGACAGCCTGTCCGGCCTGCTCAACCACGGCGCCTGGAAAGACCACCTGGAGATCGAGTTCCAACGCTGCCGCCGCGAACAACAGGGGGCAGCGATTGCGTTGATCGACATCGACCACTTCAAGACCATCAACGACACCTACGGCCACGTCACCGGCGACATCGTATTGCGCCAGCTCGGCAAAGTGCTGCGTCACAACCTGCGCGCCACCGACCTGGCCGGGCGTTATGGCGGCGACGAATTCTGCGTAATCCTACCGGGCATGCCCCTCAACCGCGCGACCGAAGTCATGGACGCCTTGCGTGACCGCTTCAATGCACTGGCCTACGCCCAGGACCCGACGCTGCGCGCCAGCTTGAGCATAGGCCTGGCACCGTATCAACCCACCCATGGCGACGCCACCAGTTGGCTGAATGACGCCGACTTGGCGTTGTATGAAGCCAAGAGCAGCGGGCGCAACCGCGTCAGCTCGGTGCAGGGGAGTTGGTTGCGATCGGTTTAGCGGGGTAGGGTGCGAGCCGGCTAGTTTTGGTGAGTGGCTTGCTGGGGGAAGTGGGCTTGTTGTGGCGAGCCGGCTTGCCCTGCGTTCAGGGGGCGGTGTACTTACCAAGTTGATGGGTCTTCGAGGCTGGCTTTTTGGAGGTCGTCCTTCCAGACCTCGTTGGCTAGCCGATAGATGTCTGCGAAGAAGCCTCGTGGATCATTAATCTCTGTTTCGTCCCAAGCTATTGTTATGTACTCATCGTAATTACTTTCAAATTCTTTGACGAAGTCAAAGTCTGGAGTGTTCAGCGCGTCTTGAAGCATTGAAATTAATACGAATCTATGTCTGTAAGAAAGATACATAAGTTCTTTGAGAATGAAATTCTTTATGATGATTTCTCGTTCGTCAATATCATTGGGGTCATATTTCCACAGGGCCTCACCTTTGGTTTCTTCAAGGTCATATATTGATAGTGCCACCAATATGTACGAAATCGTTGGCGTGAAGGGCCTGTCACTAAATGGGGATTTCAGCATCGTAAGCTCAGTATGGGGACGCAGTGGAAGGGCGGGTTGTTTTATCTTTATCAAATCTTACTTTCACGTGGTCATGGTTTCTAAATGTTTTGGGTTGTTTTGTTTTTATTGCTGGGCTTGCATCTGGTATTAATATGTGCATTCTTATTGCCGGGTTGCCGAAGGAGCCATGTTCTATATGTGAAAATTTTTTCCCTCGTAGATTTAGCTGAAAAACGCGTTGCCCTAACCTGTATAGCTTCCCGGTGCGGCGCGAACAAACTAGCTCGCGCAGATCGGATTTTCGTAGGTCTCACGAGCTTTGCTGTTTGAATACGCTGACTGATTTAATTTTTGAGTAAATAGTTGTCGAATTTGCCCACTATATGGTTCAACCATAACAGTCCTGATGCCCATTGATTTGGGTAATAGTAGTAGCAATACTGTTCATGCAATAAATTCTCTTGAAGTGCTGATTCGTTTGTGTAGGTGTCAATTAGTTTCAGGATTTATTTTCTGACTGTGAAAATCACATCCCTGGACGAATCTAGAAGAAATGTATCAATGACTTCGTCAGCCGAAGCATGATCTTCTACCCAATCTTGGTTGAAGTAGGCGCCAAAAAACTGCTGAAGTTCAGTTGGTGGTTTATTCATTTTTCTATTGGGTGTCCTGTCAGCAATAGATAGCCATCTGGCATCTTGGATTTTTGCATTAAAATCAGCTTAGCACCAATTGTATTAACTCCTTTGAAGGTGATAGTGTTGTGGAAAGTGATTGGTAGTGATTCATTTAGTTCATTGGTGAAAACAACTAGTAACTCATTGTGTTTGCAGGTTACTTGTTCGGTTTTTCCCCTTGGGATGACCGGGTTTGTTGTTGCTTTTTTTAAGGGTTTATTGGGTTCCCAGAATTTCAAGTCAGAGAAGTGCCTTTCTATGTCGTCCATGTCGTCTTTGCCGAGACTGTCGTCAAAATGGCGGGGTATTATGGTGCGAACCTTTGCTAGGCGCTTTGTGATGGCGTAGTTGTCTATAAAATCAGTGGTTGCTTTTTGATGTTCCTCTAGCGCGCTAGGCTTTTCGGCGTAAAAATTTCCCATTTTGCGTAGAGATATCAATATGAACTCGAACTCTTTAAGTGCATCCAGTGCTTCGTTGCCTGTAAGTACTATTTTTTATTTTTTCTAGTATTACTCTATTTTCGTAAATTTAGGATTTTTTAGTTTCAAGTTTTCTTTTACGGTCAGCTCCATAGTGTTGTATCTAGGGCTTTTTATCCATACCAATCGTGATTCAGATTCGTCCGTCTCAATATAGTCCCGGCCTTTGCTCTTGTTGATTTGATATTTGTCCTGTGCGTTTATAAGACTCAGTGCTTTGCTTTTTGCAGATTTGAGATAAACTCTGTTGTTGTCTTGAGCCAATATCACGCCCTCTTTTTCAATTCCTTTTGAACCGGTTCTGCTTGTGTAGGGCCGTACACTTACGGTGTTTTCTTGGCGAGAAGCTGTTGTGGCGATCAGATAAGCTCGCTCGCCACAGAGGTCGTTTCCGTCGAGTCCACGTCTTTTGTTAATGGGTGCTGCTATATTGTTTCAGGCGGTCCAGCAGTGTTCTCATAAATGCCCGCTGATCAGTCACAGGCTCGCTGAAATAAGTTGCCATTGTTTTAAAGGCTGCATCGAAGTTGTCGTTAGTAGCAAGATAGTGCTCAATCGATTCAATGAAACGCTCTTGCTCTGGCTTTGTATAAGATAGAAATTCTGGTTTGGTTAGCTCGTCAAAAAGCTCAATGAGTTCTTCTTCAATGTTTATATTTTTTGAAGAGATAAGGCTTTCTCTCTCCAGATCATCTGTGTTTTCAATGTCATAAGTGAAGAGTAAGCCGCGAATTGCTGACATGCTTGGAGTTCTTTTCATATTCATAACTCGGTGTAAGCGGTTTTAGGTTTTCCATCTTTGTTCAGTATTACGCGTGCCTTGCGTTGCTGGCTATATTTTCCGTCGCGGGAATATCCCTCGCCGATAATTTTCCCCATATCCATTGGTTTCAATGATGCGAAACGATCATTTTGCCTGAAAATTAACTGTGCTCGATATATTGAGTTTAACTGGTCCTTGTGGCTCAGGTAGTGAGTTGCGGCGGGCGGGTACTTAAGTTTTCCTTTTTTGGGTCCTGATGTATACACTTCTACCGCTCCAGTTGTTGGGTTTTTCGCTGTTTTAACCCTTTCCAGTTGAGATTCGAGTGTTGTTTGTGCTCCGTGTTTTTCCAGGAAGTGTGCTCCCGGAGTTGCCTTTTCTAACTCGTCCAACCTTCTGTAGGCATTAGCCTCAGCAAGCTTATCGATTCTCGCCTGTCTTTCCGCTCGTGTCAGTTGCGGTAAAGCTGGCTCTCCGTGATCAACACTTTCCGCAGGCTTTCGAGCTGTAGCGGTTGGCTTGCAACCATCCGCCCCCGGACACGAACTCAACCCCAGCGGATCCACCCACCCCGTAGGATTGGGCACGTACTGGTACGCGTTGATCCCACCCGCCAACTTCACCGGATCCGGCGTCAGGTAGCGACCGATGTCCGGATTGTAGTAGCGATGGCGGTTGTAGTGCAGTCCGCTTTCTTGATCGAAGTATTGGCCCTGGAAGCGCAGGGGGTTGTCGATTTTTCCGCTGTCGAGGCGGGCGATTTCGCCGTAGGCGCGGTAGTGGGCGGACCAGACGATTTCGCCGTCGGCGGCGGTGAGTTCCTGCGGGGTGCCGAGGTGGTCGAGTTGGTAGTGGTAGGGCGTTGTTTTGTCTGGACCAAAGCCTTCCAGCAGTGCCAGCGGGCGGAAACTGTCCGGTTCGTAGAGGTAGCTGCGATGGCGATCTGCATGGTGTTCAGCGATGAGTTTGTCGCCTTGCCAGAAAAACTCCGTCGTTACCTCATCAACGGTCTTGCTGATGCGCCGCCCGAACGGGTCGTAGCGATAACTGGCGGTTTGGCCATTGGGCTGGGTAATGCCGATCAGCCGGTGCTGACAGTCATAACGGTATTCGGTGACTAACGCATGCCCACGTCCGCGCCGCTCGCGGATCAGGTTGCCGAAGGCGTCGTAGTCGTAGGAGCGATCGCCCTGGCTCGTCAGGCGGTTGCCAGCGACGATGTCGGGGCCGGGGCGGTTTTGCATCAGCAGGTTGCCGGCCGGGTCGTGGGCAAAACGTTCCTGGACGTCTTGGGAGTGGTCGGCACGGGTCAGGCGGTTGAGTGGGTCGTAGTGGTAGCGGTGTTCGCCCTTGCGGGTGTCGAGCAGGCGGGTGAGGTTGCCGGATTGGTCGTAGTCGTATTGGCGTTGGTAGTGGGGGTGGGCCTGTTGGGTGACGGTGTGGGCGCGCAGGCGTTGCTGGTCGTCGTAGTGATAATGGCTGAGCAGTTGGCCTTGCTGGCGTTGATGCTCCTGGCCGGCTTTGAATAGATGAGAGGTCAGCAGGGCGCCATTCAGTTCGACGGTGGCGAGGTGGCCGCCTTTACCGTGGTTGAAGCTGAGGCGGTTGTTGTCCGGCAGGCGCAGGTGTTGAAGCTGGCCGCAGGCGTCGTAGCCATAGCGCAAGGTGCCCCAGCCTTGGTGTTCGGCGGTGAGGCGGTTTTGGCGGTCGTATTCGTAGGCCAGCGCCCAGTGGCCGTCGTCGACGCTGAGGAGGTTGCCTTGGCGGTCGTAGGCATAGTCCACAGTGCTGCCATCGGGCAGGGTTTTTCTTACGAGGCGGCCGGTGTGATCGCGCTCGTAGCGGGTAACCAGCTGACTGCCGTCGTCGCCGTGTTCGGTCTTTTCCTGCAGGTTGCCATTGAGGTCGTAGGCATAGGCGGTGCGCTGGCCGTCAAAGCCGGTTTCCTGCTGGATCAGGCCGTTGGGGTGGTAGTCGAGTGTGTAGGTCTCGCCGACTTCGTTTTCGATCTCGGTCAGCAATAACCGGACGTTGTCATAGCGATACTTGACCTGGGTGCCATCGGCATTGATGCGGCGGCTGATCAGGTGCAGGCCGTCGGCGTATTCGTAGCGGGTGACGTGGCCGCGTTCATCGCGTTCGGCGGTGATTTTTCCGTAGGGGTTGTAGCTGTATTCGCGCTCGGCGCCGCCTGGCAACACGACGCGAATCAGCCGACCGACGCTGTCCCACTGATACCCGGTCAGCGCACCATGCTCATCCTCGCGCGCCACTTGCCGGCCAAGCTCGTCATAGCGATAACGCTTGATCCCGCCATTGGGCAACTGCTCCTCAAGCAATTGCCCGCGTTCATTCCACACCAGCCGATGGCAACTGTGATCCGGGTTCCA
This sequence comes from Pseudomonas extremaustralis, assembly GCF_900102035.1. Taxonomy (NCBI): domain Bacteria; kingdom Pseudomonadati; phylum Pseudomonadota; class Gammaproteobacteria; order Pseudomonadales; family Pseudomonadaceae; genus Pseudomonas; species Pseudomonas extremaustralis. The sequence goes on along the minus strand of NZ_LT629689.1, from coordinate 1,853,414 downwards.
CACCCCCACCAGTTGCCCATATCTGTTGTAGCTGTAGTCGGTCACATGGCCATCGGGATCGGTCCTGCGCGTGATGTCGCCCTGGTCATTGCGCTCGTACTTCCAGACCGCTTCACCACGCCGCACAACCCGTACGAAACCGTTGTCATGCTCGTAGGTCGTCGGCTCGTCGTCCCCCGGAAACAGCGCCACCAAGCGTCCGGCTTCGTCGTATTGATAGGCCGTCACCGCCCCGAGCGGGTCCTGCTCAACCGTCAGCCGGCCTTTATCGTCGTAGGATTTGAAGTGCGTGGCGCCATCCGGGTCGACGCGCTGCACCAGCCGCGCACGTTGATCGTGGACATACACTTCCTGGCTGCCATCGGCGTTGTGCAGCGTGACGCGACCGTTGTCGTCCCAGGCATAACGCGTGTCCATTTGCGAAAAACTGGCCCAATGCCGGACACATCTGGCCGCCTTGCCAGCGCGTTCCCACGCCCAGAAGAAACTCGCCCCACCGGCCAGCCCGCGTTCGAGAATGACGTGCTGCTCGTCGTACCGATAAACCTCGCGTTCACCAACGGCATTGGTCGCCGAGATCAGTCGACCCGCTTCGTCATAGGTGTAGGAAACGACGTTTTGTTCAGTCACCCACTCGAACGGTTCAGGCCCCTTGGCGCGCTGAATCTGGTAGTCCACGGCCACGATACGGCCCGTCGCGTAGCGCAAGCACAGCGAGCGGCCCACACCGTTATCCAGCCGTTCGATGCGCCCCAGGGCATCCCGGAAAATCCGCAGTCGGTTGTCATACGCGTCGCTGATCGCCGTCAGCACGCCGTCGCGAAAGTGGAAGAAGCGTGAAGCCTGCGCCAGCACCAGTTCATCCGGCGAAGCGCCCAGATAGATCGCCGCTTCGGCCAGGCTGTTGGTGATCGCCGGTCGAGAGTCGGACGGCAACGGAAACGCCGTAGTCCGATTCTCATGGTCGATCCACACCACCGAATCGCCTGACACAGACAGCCGCTGTGCCAGCGCGTGACTCCAGCCAAAGCCCAAGCCGCAATCCACGTCCACCGCACTGGTGCGGTACACACGCGTCCACTCGAACGGCAAGATCCCGTCCAGCGCCCCATCGGTCAGGGTCAGCAGTTCCTCGCCGGTGACCATCGACACCGGGCAGCCGTGGGTGACGGTCTTGTCCGACGCCGCCACTGCATCGCCGTTGGGATTTTTCGCCGAGGCCGGCGCATCGTCCACGGGCTCTTGCCTGACCAGCGTCGTCCGCTGGGACTTGTTGCGCACCGCCGGCACCGGGTTGGAAACCAACTGATCGCCCGCCTTCAACGGCGCAACCGGCACGCTCCTGATCGGCGTCGGCGCGCTACCCAGCAGCAATGGCTTGGCCGCCTCGGCATGTGCATCCAGCTTGGGCCCGACAATCTGATCGGCGAGCCGTTCCAGCCATTGGCGCGCACGGCCCGACTTGACATGACTCAACACCTGCGCACCCAGGCGAATCTTCACGCCCATGCCCCGCGTGGCCCAGATCAAGAACAGATTGATCAACACCTCGCCGGTGATCTCGCCCAGCAGTTCGTACATCTGCGGCGGCGGTAGCAGCCGTATCCAGCCGACTATGGCGGATAGATAGATAAACAGCAGCGGCTCATCGCTGAGTATCAGCAGGCCCTGGGCAATCGCGTCTTTGCTGAGCTTGAGCAGCTCATCGAGTTCGGCCTGGGAGAGGTACTGCAGCAGCTTTTCGCTGTTGGCCTTGAGGTCGGCCAGCAGCTCGTACAGTTGGGTGATGTTGTCCCACAGGTTGTAGAGCGCCTTGGCAATCCCGTGGGCAAACGCCACGCCCTGCAAGGCGCTGCGCTCGAACGGCGTGGCGTTTGCGAAGTCGTCCCATTGCGCGCTGAACGTCTGTGTCCATTCATCACGCAGGTGATTTTCCAACTGCGCAATCAGCGCCTGATAGGACGCATACAACGCCTTGACGTGATCTTCGCAAACGTTGGGATAAAAGGTGATCTGGTAGCGCTGATCGCGGGCGCAGTCCTTGATTTCAAGTATGCCGCTGGGGCCAATCGTGTGATGGATCGGCGCGCCCATCGGGCTGCCATCCGCGGCGATGGCTTGCAACATCACCGGCGTATTGCCGATGGGCACAAATTGCGAGCTTTCGAACAGATGCACCAGGGTCAACGAACCCTGGGCCTTGCACGTGGCCACGGTGCTGCTGGGTGTCGTGGAGGAAGCCGGCGCGACCAGCGCCACCTCATCCCCGACCTTGAATACCTGCTCGACCTCCAGCGCCGAAACGCTCCAGAAGCTCGAGGCCCACTGGTCAAACGTGTTGAGGCACGCCCTGAAATCATGAAAGACGCTTTCAGCGTCCGGCGCCTGGGCATTCATGGGGGCCAGGACAAAGCTGGCGATGGGCGGAATCAAGAGGCAGCCCCGTTGACCGGGGCATGGGTGGAGAAATGCATCAGCGGTCCCTCGCGCTGGTTGGTCAGGCGAGAGACTTTGGAGAGGTTTTCAGACGCGGTGAGTAGAGCTTATCCGGCAGTTATGTGGGACGTTTCGACAACCTTTGTCTTCTCCCGCCCCAGCACCAAGCTGCATAGCGCGGGCAAAAACAGCAGGGTCAGTAGCGTCCCCACCAACACCCCGCCAATCAGCACGTAGGCCAGGGACGACCAGAACACCGACAACGTCAGCGGAATGAACGCCAGCGCCGCCGCCAGTGCGGTGAGGATCACCGGCCGCGCACGGCGCACGGTGGCTTCGATGATCGCTTCGTGAATCGCCATGCCGTGTTCCTGGTTCTGGCGAATCTGGTCGGTAAAGATCAGCGTGTTGCGCATCAAGATTCCGCCAATGCCGATCAAGCCCAGAATCGCGTTAAACCCGAAGGGCTGATTGAACAGCAACAATGTCGGCACCGCGCCGATCAAGCCCAGGGGCGCGGTGGCGAAGACCATTAACATCACGCCGAACGAGCGTACCTGGAACATGATCACCGTGAGCGTCAGCAGGATCATGATCGGGAACAGCGCCGCCAGGGCGACGTTGGCCTTGGCGCTTTCTTCCACCGGGCCGCCGATGTCGATCCGATAGCCGGCGGGCAGCTTGGCGATCAGCGGTTGCAGGTCTTTGAACACGGCCATTTCCACATCGGGCGGTTGCACGCCGTCAATGATGTCGGCGCGCACTTCCACGGTGGTCGCGCGGTTGCGGCGCTTGAGGATCGGTTCTTCCATTACCGCCTGGAACTGCCCGACCTGGGCCAATGGCACCGACGCGCCGGCGCTGTTGGTCAGGGTCATGTTGCTGAGGTTGCCGAGGTTCTCGCGCTGGTTGCCCTGGGCGCGGGCGACCACGGAGACCGTGCGGTTGCCTTCGCGCACTTCCGTGATCGGGTTGCCGCTGAGCAAGGCGTTGAGCTGGGATTTGACCTCGTCGGGGGTGAAACCCAGCAGGCGCAGGCGATCCTGATCCAGTACCAGGCGATAGCCGCTGGCGCGCTCGCCCCAATCGAGGAAGGCATCCTTGGTCAGCGTGTTGGCGGCGACGACTTTGCGCACCGCTTCGGACAGCCCGCGCAACACATCCACATCTGGCCCGGAAACCCGGAACACCACCGGGAACGGCACGGGCGGGCCGAACAGCAGTTGTGTCACCCGTACCCGCGCCGCCGGAAACTCGCCAGCGGCAATGCGTTCACGCATGCGCTGCTTCAACGCATCGCGAGCATGGGAGTCCGGGGTTTGCACGATCAGCTTGGCGAACGCCGGGTCTGGCATTTCGGGGTTCAGCGACAGGAAAAAGCGTGGCGCACCGCCGCCCACATAGGTGTCGACCAGTTGGGTCTGAGGTTCCTGCAACAGCGCCTGTTCCAGTTGCGCGGCCACCGCTTCGGTGCTTTTGAAGGCGCTGCCGGGCGGCATATACACCTCGAGAATCAACTCGGAACGGTCGGAGTTGGGGAAGAACTGCTTCTTCACCACGCCCATGCCCACCACACACAGTACAAACGCGGCGACCACCAGCCCGGTCACCCGCCAGCGTCGACGCACGCAGGCTTGCACCAGGCTGCGCAGGGCTTGGTAATAGCGGCCGGCGTAAATCGCGTCGTGGCCGCCGGGTACCGGCTTGATGGGCGGCAGCAGCTTCACCCCCAGATACGGAGTGAACACCACCGCCACCAGCCAGGATGAGATCAGGGCAAAACCGACGATCCAGAAAATATTGCCGGCATATTCCCCGGCGCCGGAGCGGGCGAACCCCACCGGCAGAAAGCCGATGATCGTCACCAGCGTCCCGGTGAGCATCGGCGCGGCCGTGGAATGCCAGGCGAAGGTGGCGGCGTGAATCCGGTCGAAGCCTTCTTCGAGTTTCACCACCATCATTTCGATGGCGATGATTGCATCGTCCACCAACAGGCCCAGGGAAATGATCAACGCGCCCAGGGTGATGCGGTCGAACTCGCGGCCGGTGAGCAGCATGATCACAAACACTATCGACAAGGTCAGCGGCACCGCCGCCGCCACCACCAACCCCACGCGAAAGCCCAGGGCCAACAGGCTGATCAGCATGACCACCGCGAGAGCGACGAAGAATTTGAGCATGAATTCATTCACCGCCAGGCTGATGTTTTTCGCCTGGTCGGAGACTTTGGCGAAGTTCACCCCCAAGGGCAGGTCCGCCTGGATTCTGGCCTCCTGGGCCTTGAGGCTTTTGTCCAGTTCCAGGCCGTTCCAATGCTTCTCCATGATGACCCCGAGCATCAGCGCCGGGTCGCCCTGGTGGCGGATGCGGTAGCTGGGCGGGTCTTCATAGCCACGGCTGACGCTGGCCACATCGGCGATGCGCAGCACACGGCCGTTGGCTTCCAGCGGCACGTTTTCAATCAACCCCAGGCTGTCGAAGGCGCCGTCGATACGGATATAGGCGCGGGCCCCGGCGGTTTCCACAAAGCCCGAAGGCGCCACGGCGTTTTGCGCGGCGAGGGCGGCGAAGATCTGACCGGGCTTGATGCCCAGGGTCGCCAGGCGTTCGTAGGAGAACTCGACAAAGATCCGCTGTGCCTGTTCGCCAAGGATGTTGACCTTCTTCACGCCTGGCAGGTCGAGGAGGCCCTGACGCAAGTCTTCGGCCATCTGCACCTGCTGGCGATGGGGCAGGTGCTCGGCTTCCAGGGCGTACAGCGCGAAGTACACATCGGAATATTCGTCGTTGAAAAATGGCCCGATGACGCCTTTGGGGAGCTTCGCCGCCTCATCGCTGAGCTTTTTGCGGGTCTGGTAGAACAGATCCTGGATTTCGCCGGGGCGCGTGGACTCCTTGAAGGTCATGCGCATGGACACGAAACCCGGCTGGGCAATGGTCTCGACGCGGTCGTAGTAGTCCAGTTCCTGCAGGCGTTTCTCCAGGCGGTCGGCCACTTGCTCCTGCATTTCCTGGGCGGTAGCTCCGGGCCAGGCGGCGGTGATGGTCATGACCTTGACCGTAAACGAGGGGTCTTCGGCGCGCCCCAGTTTGCCGAACGAGAAAATCCCGGCGGCGAGGATCGCGATAATCAGGAACAACGTGACCGCGCGGTGCTTGACCGCCAGTTCGGAGAGGTTGAGGCCGCGCATGTTCAGTGGTCCTGTTGACGGTTGAGAGCCAGCACTTGCGCGGGCGACAGACGTACCGCCTCACCGCTGTGCAGCAGGTGCGCGCCGAGGGCGACGATGGTCTGGCCGGGGCTCACGCCGCTGTCGAGCAGCGCGTCTTCCTGGCCGAGGCTGGCGACTTTGACCGGGGCGAAGCTGACCTTATCGTCCGCACCGATCAGCCACACGCCGGCGCCTTGTCCGGTGTCGTGCAGGGCGCCGATGGGCACCCGGGTTTGCTGGGCCTGACCGTTGCCCTGCAGGCGCAGGGTGATGGTCGAACCGAGGGCGAAGCGGTCGACGGCGCCGTGCAGCACATAACGGGCGCGGTAGGTACGGGTGGTGGGGTCGGCACTTGCGGACAGTTCGCGCAACGTGGCCGTCACCGCCTGGTCCGGGGCGCCGAAGGTGAAGGCCAGGGCTTTTTGCGCGGCTTGGTCGCGCTGGTTTTCCGGCAAGTTGACCAGGGCTTCGCGGGCACCGTCATGGGCCAGGCGCGCGACGATTTGCCCTTCGGCCACCACTTGGCCGCGATCCACGCGTACGTCAGTGATGATGCCGTCGCCATCGGCCTTGAGCACGGAGTAGGTGCGGCGGTTTTCGATCTGGCTGGCGTCGGATTGCGCCGCGGCCAGTTCGGCTTCGGCCACGCGCAGCTGGGTGGCGGACTGGTCGAAGATCTGCCGCGAAACGGCGCCGGTACTGGCCAGGCGCTGGTAGCGCTCGGCATCGTCGCGGCGCTGACGCAACTGCGCCTGGGCGGCGTTGACGCGGTTTTTCGCCGAACGCAGGGCCAGCTCGAAGTCGCCGATGTCCAGCACCAGCAAAGTGTCGCCACGGGAAACATGCTGGCCGGGGTCGACCTTGCGTTCGATGACCTTGCCGCCGACACGGAAGCCCAGGTCGCTTTCCGTACGCGCTGCCACCACGCCGGTATAGGCACTTTGCCGGGTGCCCGCAGCTTCGACCTTGGCGGCGAGTACCGGGCGCGGCTGGGGCGCTTCGGCGGTGCTGTCGGCCTTGCTGTTGCAGCCACTGAGGACGATCAACAGGGCCAGGGGCGTGAAAAGGCGCAGGCGGAGAGTAAGCATGGCGGGCTCCAGGGGATGATCATCGAGTAAAAATTACGCTCGTAATTTTTTGACAATATTATGGTCGAAATATAATTAAATCCAGTCCTTGATCATCCGCCGGGTAAACGGTCTAGAAAGGTGGATGTCGTTCCATCAGTGGGACGATCAAATGTGTTTTAGCCGTCTAGCGCCAAATTGCTGCGAGTTTTAAGGTGTATGCACTTTGGAGGACCACCATGAAAAAACTGATCGGTATCTACACCAGCCCCCGCGCCCACTGGGTCGGCGATGGTTTCCCGGTGCGCACGCTGTTTTCCTACGACTCGATGGGCAAACACATCAGCCCATTCCTGCTCCTGGACCACGCCGGGCCGGCCGATTTCACCCCGACCGAGCAACGTCGCGGCGTCGGCCAGCATCCTCATCGCGGCTTTGAAACCGTGACCATCGTCTATGACGGCGAAGTCGAACACCGTGACTCCACCGGCGCTGGCGGCACGATCGGCCCGGGCGATGTGCAATGGATGACTGCCGCCAAGGGCATTCTTCACGAGGAATTCCATTCTCAAGCCTTTGCCCGCAGCGGCGGGGTGTTGGAGATGGTGCAACTGTGGGTCAACCTGCCGGCCAAGGACAAAATGGCCGACGCGGGTTACCAGACCATCGTCGACGGCGACATCCCCGTGCTGGCGCTGGCCAACGGCGCCGGACACCTGCGCCTCATCGCCGGGGAGTTCGCCGGTACCCAAGGGCCGGCCCGTACCTTTACGCCGATCGACGTATGGGACTTGCGCCTCAATGCCGGCAAGCCCGTGACCCTGGACCTGCACGCAGGGCGCAATACCGCCCTGGTGATCCTGCGCGGTACGGTGCGGGTCAACGGCGAAGACGTCGCCCGTCCAGGGCAACTGGCGCTATTCGAGCGTGATGGCAGCCAACTCACCCTGGAATCCAGCGATGACGCCAAGGTGCTGTTGCTCAGTGGCGAACCCATCGATGAACCGATCGTGGGCCATGGGCCATTTGTGATGAACACCGAGCAGGAGATTCATCAGGCGTTTGCCGATTTCCAGTCGGGGCAGTTTGGGCGGATGCATGACTGACAGCTCACCGCAAACCCCGTAGGAACTGGCTTTCCAGCGAGAGCATCGGCGCGGTGTAACGGATACACAGCGGCGTCTGCATCGCCGGCAAGCCAGCGTTTACAATTTGTTTCCAGTGTTTCGATTTCATGCGATCTTCCCGTCATTCGCCCTGGAGTCGTCTGGATGCCCCCATTTATCGCTGATCACCCGATGCTGTGCGCCGTGGCGCTGATTTTTATCGACATTGCCGTGTGGCGTCTTATCTCCGCCAACCTTGCCAACTGGAAGCTGGCGGCGCGGTTGGCGATCTTTGCAGTGTTCAGTGCCGTGTTGTTCAACGACGGCATGAACCCCATGCAAATTGCGCCGTATACCAACGACACCGCCTTGCACCTGGCCGCCACGGCGTTGCAGATCGGCTGGTGGCTGTTCGCGGCGCGCACGCTCACGGTATTGCTCGGCACGATAATGATGCAGCGGGTCGGGCATACCGGTCGGTTGTTGCAGGATTTGATGGGCGCGGTGATTTTCCTGATTGCGATCATCGCTGCCATGGCCTATGTGCTCGACTTGCCGGTCAAGGGGGTTCTTGCCACCTCCGGCGCGGTGGCGATCATTGTCGGCCTGGCCTTGCAAAGCACCCTGAGCGATGTGTTTTCCGGGATCGTCCTCAACACCACCAAGCCTTATCAAATCGATGACTGGATCTGCATCGACGGCACCGAAGGCCGGGTGACGGACATCGACTGGCGCGCCACGCGCCTGCAAACCTCCCAGGGCAGCCTGGCGGTGATTCCCAACTCCCTGGCGGCCAAGGCCAAGATCGTCAACTTCTCGCGCCCGGCGGATATGTTCGGCCTGACGGTCAGCCTGCAGGTCAGCCCCCATGTGCGCCCGCAAACCGTGATCGAAGCGCTGGAGCGCGCGATGCAGGGCTGCCGGCCGCTGCTGGCCAAACCCGCGCCCAGCGTGGCGTTCAAGACTTCCTCCAGTGAGGGGGTCGAGTATGAAATCAGCGGCTTCGTGCCGGCCATGCCCCTCAAGCGCGAGGTGCGCAACCAGCTGTACGATCTGGCGTTCCGGCACTTGCAGGCCGCTGGCGTGCGTTTGCTGTCCGCCACCGAGAGCGGCGCGCCGCCAGCCATGTCCGCCGCGCGAGCGTTGCTGGAGCGCTCGACGATTTTTTCCACCCTGCGCCAGGAAGAGAAAGACACCTTCAGCCAGCACATGACCCTGCACACCTATCGCGCCGGCGAGGTGATCCTACCGGCGGGGGAGGTCAGCGACCATCTGTTTATCGTCGAATCCGGGGTGGTGTCGGTGATGCTGACCAAGGACGGTCGCAAAATCGAGGCAGGGCGCATGGGGCCGGGGGAGGTGATCGGCGAGGCGGGGATTCTGTCCGACGACGCGGCGCTGGCGGACTTTTGCGCCAAGACCTTCTGCGTGCTGTACCGCATCGAGAAGGAATACTTGAAGCCGTGCCTGGACGCGCGCCACGACATCAGCGAAGCCATGAAGTCGCTGTTGGATTTCCGCCTTCACGCCGCCCAGGCCTTGACCCAGGACGCGCCTGTGGTACCGGTGAAGAAGGGCTTCCTTCAGTGGCTGCGCAAGCGCGGCCACGGGATTTGATCGCGCGCCTGCCGGAACAGGGGGCACAAGCAAGGGTTTATCGACGCGCTACCTGCGAAGCGACCAGGCTGTAAACACAACGTTGAAAAGATCATGGTGTCCCTGCACGATATTAAATAGAATGAATCTCATTTGAGACTCAATCGCGCCGTGCAGGTGGTTGCCATGAATGATGCTGTTGTCCCGACGCACGCCCCCGAACCGACGCTTTCCAGCCTGTACCGCGACCACCGTGGCTGGCTGGAAAGCTGGCTGCGGCGGCGCCTGGGCAATGCCTGGGATGCGGCAGACCTGAGCCAGGACACGTTTTTGCGTGTGCTGGCCAGTGCGCAGCCGATCGCGCAGATGCAGGAACCCCGCGCGTATCTGGTGACGGTCGGCAAGCGTTTGCTGGTGAACTTTCATCAGCGGCGCAGCCTTGAGCAGGCCTATCTGAATGCCCTGGCGACCTTGCCCGAAGCCAGTGTGCCGTCGCCCGAACAGCGCTGGCAGGTGCTGGAAACCCTGCAAGCCCTGGATGAGTTGCTCGATGGCTTGCCGGTGTTGGTACGCCGCGCTTTTCTGTGGAGCCAATTGGACGGCCTGGGTTATCGGGAGATCGCCGAGCGCCTGGACGTTTGCGAACGCACCGTGAAGCGCTACATGGCCCAGGCCTATGAGCATTGCCTGCTGGTGGACCTGTGAACCGCGACATCGCGCGTGCCGCTGCGCAGTGGTTGACCCTGTTGGAGTCCGGCGCGGCCACCGAGCGCGATCACGCGGCGTTGCAGCACTGGCGCGACAGCCATCCCCAGCACGAACAGACCTGGCAACGCGCACAAACCCTGCGCCAGCGTTTCAGTGACGTGCCCCAGGCCCTGGCGATGGCCAGTCTCGACCGCCCGCAGCCGGCACGCCGCGCCGTGCTCAAGTGTGCGCTGGGGCTGGCCGCACTGGTGCCGGCTGCCTGGTTGGTCGGCCGCCAGTTGCCCATCGACACTTGGCGAGCCGACCTGCACACCGCCACCGGCGAGCGCAAACGTCTGCCGTTGGCTGATGGCGCCAGCCTGCAACTGAACACGGCCACGGCGGTGGACGTGGACCTGGCGCAACGGCGCATCCGGTTGGTCGACGGTGAATTGGCCCTGAACGTTCCGGGCGCGGCGGCGATGACGGTAAGCACCCGCTACGGCGAACTGCGGGTCGGCCAGGCCGACGTGTGCGTGCGGCAACTGGCCTCCGGCTGCCTGGTGTCGGTGCTCACGGGGGCGGTGCAGGTGCGTGACCTGAGCGGGCAAACCGCGACGCTGCACGGTGGCCAGCAAGCCCGGTTGAACGCCGGTGGACTCGGTGGCTGGCGGGCGTTCGATGTGCTGCAACCGGGCTGGCGCGACGGTGTGCTGACCGCGCAGAACCAGGCATTGGGCGACTTTTTACGCGAGCTGGAGCGCTATCGACCGGGGGTGTTGCGCTGGGATTCAAGCCTGGAGACGTTGCGGGTCACCGGCAGTTTTCGTCTGGATGACACCGACCGTATCCTCCAGTTGCTGGCCTCGACGCTGGGATTGGAGGTGCAGGCGCGGACGCGGTATTGGGTGACGTTGCGCAAATCCCAGGCTTGAGGATTTTTGTGGCTGGCAGGTTTGCCATGGTGTGCGGGCTCGCCAGGGCAAGCCCGTCCAGGTGCTTAGATCCGCGCCAACGCCTGCGCCAGATCCGCCCTCAGGTCTTCCACATCCTCGACCCCCACCGACAACCGCACCAACCCGTCACCAATCCCCAACTGCGCCCGCGTCGCCGCCGGGATGCTGGCGTGGGTCATGATCGCCGGGTGTTCGATCAGGCTTTCCACGCCGCCCAGGCTTTCGGCCAGGGCGAAGATGCGCACGTTTTCCAGAAAGCGCCTGGCGCCGGCCAGGTCGGTGTTCAGGTCCACCGAGATCATGCCGCCAAACCCGCGCATCTGTTTGCACGCCAGTTCGTGTTGCGGATGGGAGGCGAGGCCGGGGTAGTGCACCCGCGCGACCTGCGGTTGCTGTTCCAGCCAGGTGGCGAGGTCCAGGGCGTTGCTGCAATGGCGCTCCATGCGTAGCGCCAGGGTTTTCACGCCGCGCAGGGTCAGGAACGCATCGAAAGGGCCCGCGATGGCGCCGACCGAGTTCTGCAGGAAACCCAGGCGTTCGGCCAGGTCGGGGTTGTCGCCGACAATGGCGATTCCGCCGATCACATCGGAGTGACCATTGAGGTATTTGGTGGTGGAGTGCACCACGATATCGACACCCAGCTCCAGTGGGCGTTGGATCCAGGGGCTGGCGAAGGTGTTGTCGGCGACGCAGAGAATGCCGCGCTCACGGCAGAGCCGCGCGATGGCGCTGAGGTCGGTCAGGCTCAGCAGCGGGTTGCTCGGGGTTTCGACCCAGACCATGCGCGTGTCATCCTGCAGCGCGGCTTCGAACGCAGTCACATCGCTCAGGTCCACGAAGCTGAAGCGGTGCCCGGCGCTGCGTTGACGCACCTTGTCGAACAGGCGGAAGGTGCCGCCGTACAGGTCGTTGCCGGAGACGATATGGGCGCCGGCGTCGAGTAATTCCAGCACTGTCGAAATCGCCGCCAGCCCGGACGCGAAGGCAAACGCCTGGCTGCCGCCTTCCAGGTCCGCCACGCAGCGCTCCAGGGCAAACCGCGTCGGGTTGTGGGAGCGGCCATAGTCGAAGCCCTTGTGCACGCCGGGGCTGTCTTGGCGGTAGGTGGAGTTGGCGTAGATCGGCGGCATCAGCGCGCCGGTGGTCGGGTCGGGTGACTGCCCTGCATGGATCACGCGGGTGGCGAACGCAGTGTTATCGGGTTGAGTCATGCAAGGGATCTCCGTAGGTGGTTGAGCAGGTCGACGCGGGTGATCAGGCCATAAAAACCCGATGCGTCGGCGATGATGGCGACCAGGCCGCGATCGAGTTCGGCCTGCAATTCGGCCAGGCTGGCGCTGGGGGGCAGGGTTTGCAGGTGGTCGGTCATGGCGCTGGCGACGATCATGGAAAAGTGCGCGGCGTCATGGTGCAGGCCCAGCAGGATGTCGGATTCGTCGATCACACCCACCAATGTTTGGCCGTTCACCAGCACCGGCAGTTGCGACACATCGGCCAGGCGCATGCGCTGGAAGGCGGTGAGCAGGCTGTCGTCGGGGCTCACGCTAATCACCCGGCCGTCCTCGAAGCGCCGCGCGATCAGGTCGCGCAGGTCGCCGTAGTGCTTGTAGTGCAACAGGCCCGCGTCGGTCATCCACTGGTCGTTGTAGACCTTCGACAGGTAGCGCGTACCGGTGTCGCAGACGAATGTGACCACGCGTTTGGGCGCGGTCTGTTCACGGCAATAGCGCAGGGCGGCGGCGAGCAGGGTGCCGGTGGACGAGCCGCCGAGAATGCCCTCGGCCTTGAGCAGTCGACGGGCGTGGTCGAAGCTTTCTTCATCGCTGATGGAATAGGCGTGGCGCACGCTGGACAGGTCGGCAATCGAGGGGACGAAGTCTTCGCCGATGCCTTCCACGGCCCACGCGCCGGGTGTTTCCAATTTGCCGCTGCGGCTGTATTCGGCCATCACCGAGCCCACCGGATCGGCCAGTACCATTTCCAGGTCCGGCTGCACGCGCTTGAAGAAACGCGTCAGGCCGGTGAGGGTGCCCGCCGAGCCGACGCCCACCACAATCGCGTCCACATCGTGCTGGGGCTGCGCCCAGATTTCTGGGGTGGTACTGGTTTCGTGGGCCAGCGGGTTGGCCGGGTTGTTGAACTGGTCGGCGAAAAATGAACCGGGGATGTCCTTGGCCAGGCGCGCCGCCATGTCCTGATAGTACTCGGGGTGGCCCTTGCCGACGTCGGAGCGGGTGATGTGCACTTCGGCACCCATGGCCTTGAGATGCAGCACTTTTTCCGTGGACATCTTGTCGGGCACCACCAGCACCACGCGATAGCCCTTGGCCCGGCCCACCAGCGCCAGGCCCAGGCCGGTATTGCCGGCGGTGGCTTCGATAATGGTGCCGCCGGGGCGCAGGCGACCGTCGCGTTCGGCGGCGTCGATCATGGCCAGGCCGATGCGGTCCTTGATCGAGCCGCCGGGGTTCTGGGATTCAAGTTTGAGAAACAGCGTGCAGGGGCCGGTATCGAAACGGCTGACCCGCACCAGCGGCGTGTTGCCGATCAGTTCAAGCGCGGCGGGGCGGGAGGGGCTGGGCATGTCGTCACCTCGATCCGGGTGGGATGGACAGCTGAATGCAAAGCATGGCTTGGAACATAGGCCGGTATCGGACGGGTCGCAACCGGGCGGTCCGCTGTCTGTCTGTTTTTGGCGCATGGGCGATGGATGGATGCGCCATCAGCGTGCATGTGTTGCAGCGATTCCCCTGTATTCATTGAGGATCGGGATTGGCCTGGGGTTTGCTTCAAGGAATTCAAACTTGGATACAAGATGGAGTTTCCTATGCACCACGCTTTTGGCTGGACCCTGGCTGAGTGGCAAACCGCTTACCGCAGCGGCACGATTACCCCGGATATTCTGCTCACCCTTGCCGCGGAATATCCGGCTGACGACAACGCCTGGATCGCCCGCGCCACCCCCGCGCAACTGACCGCGCAACTGGTGCAATTGAGCGAGCGCCTGGCGGTGGTGGGCGGCGATATCGCCAGGCTGGCGCTGTATGGCGTGCCGTTTGCGATCAAGGACAACATCGATGCGGCCGGCTGGGAGACTACGGCGGCTTGTCCAGAATTTGCCTACACGGCAGCGCAGGATGCTGCTGTCGTGCAGGCCCTGCGCGAAGCCGGCGCGATCCTGATGGGCAAGACCAACCTCGACCAGTTCGCCACGGGCCTGGTGGGCACGCGCTCGCCTTACGGCGCGGTGGGCAACAGCTTCAATGGCGATTACGTCAGCGGCGGCTCCAGTTCCGGCTCCGCGTCGGTGGTGGCTCGTGGTTTGGTAGCGTTTGCCCTGGGCACCGACACCGCCGGCTCCGGGCGCGTGCCGGCGGGGTTCAACAATATCGTCGGGCTGAAGCCGACCAAGGGCCGGCTGTCCAATACTGGCCTGGTGCCCGCGTGCCGCACGGTGGATTGCATCTCGGTGTTCGCCTTGACCGTGTCTTGCGCCGACAGCGTGGCGCAGGTCGCAGAGGGTTATGACGCCCGTGATGCCTATTCCCGTGCCAATCCCCATACGGCCCCGGTCGCGGTGGCGGCGGCGATCAGACTGGCCGTGCCGGCGAGCCTGGAGTTTTTTGGCGATACCCAGAACCAGGCCGTGTTTGAGCATGCGGTCGAAGGTTTCAAGGCTCTGGGCGCGGTGATCACGCCGGTGGATTTCACTGCGTTCAAGGAACTGGCGGATCAGTTGTACTTCGGCCCATGGGTCGCCGAGCGCACCGTCGCCCTGGAGGGCATGCTGGAGCGCCACCCCGAAGCGATCAACCCGGTAGTGCGCGGGATTGTCGAAAGCGGCCGCCAATACAGCGCCTGCGACGCCTACAAAGCCGAATACCTGCGGGCCGAACTGAGCCGGCGTATCAATGACACATTGGCCGGCTTCGACGCCTTGCTGGTGCCCACATCGCCGACCCTTCGTACCATCGCGCAAATGGCCGAGGAGCCGGTGCGCTACAACTCCCAGTTCGGCTACTACACCAACTTCACCAACCTGGCCGACCTCTCGGCCCTGGCGCTGCCCGCCGGCTTGCGCGCCGATGGCTTGCCCAGTGGCATCACCTTGCTCGCACCGGCCTGGCACGACCGCGCCCTGGCCCATTTGGGTAAGCGCTGGCAAGCCAGTCTCGACCTGCCCTTGGGCGCCACCGGGCGCGACTTGCCGGCGACGCCCCCGGCAACCCAAGCCCCCGGTACCGTGCGCGTAGCGGTGGTGGGCGCGCACCTCACCGGCATGCCGCTGAACGTGCAACTGACCAGCCGCAACGCCGTACTGGTGGAGCAAACCCTGACCGCCGACACCTATCGCCTCTACGCATTGCCGGGCACCGTGCCCCCCAAGCCCGGACTGGCCAAGGCGGACAGCGGGCGGGCGATCATCGTCGAACTGTGGGACATGCCGATTGCGCGCTTCGGCGAATTCGTCGCCGAGATTCCCGCGCCGCTGGGCATCGGCAACCTGTTGCTGGCGGATGGGCGCAGCGTCAAAGGCTTTATCTGCGAGCCCTGGGCCCTGGCCGATGCCCTCGACATCACCGAGTTCGGCGGCTGGCGCGCTTTCATTGCGAGCCGAGGGTAAGCATGCAACTGGCCATCGCAGGAAAAACCAAGGTGCGCCCGGACAGTCTGGCGGAACAGATCTATGCGCAGCTCAAGGCGGATATTTTTGAATTTCGCCTGCTACCGGGCGATCGCTTCAGCGAAGGTGACGTGGCCGAACGCATGAACGCCAGCCGCACCCCGGTGCGCCAGGCGCTTTATCGGTTGGAGCGGGAAGGTTACCTGGAGGTGTATTTCCGCAGCGGCTGGCAGGTCAAGCCGTTCGATTTTGCCTATTTCGAAGAGCTGTACGACGTACGCATCGTGCTGGAGTTGGCCGCAGTCGCACGCTTATGCGCCATGGACGAACCGAGCCCGGTGTTGCTTGCGTTGCAGGCAACCTGGCAGGTGGCGGAGGGAGAGCGCCTGCAGGACACCCAGGCGGTATCCGCGTTGGATGAGCGTTTTCACTGCGCCCTGGTCGAAGCCACCGGCAACCGTGAAATGGCGAGCATGCACTACGCCATCACGGAAAAGATCCGCATCATCCGCCGGCTCGACTTCACCCAGGCCTCCCGCATTGCGGCGACTTACGAGGAACACGGGCAAATACTCACCGCTATCCTGCGGCGGCACGGTGAACGGGCGCAGCAACTGCTTGCGCGGCATATCGAACTCAGCAAACAGGCGGTGCGCGAGATCACGTTGCACCGGTTGCATATGGCCAGGCAGCCCTGATTAGAGCGGCCTTGCTGTGGCGACCTAATGTTCGCTGCGATACACCTCGGCAAAAATATCCGTGATCGCCCGCCGCGGCCGACGTTGCTTAAGCGCCTTCACGCGCTGCCCCAACCGAATCAACTCCTCACTAGGCTTGGCCCACTGCTCCTCAGGAATCGACTCCGACCAGGCTTGCATGGCCTCCGGCAACTTTTTGCGGCCGACCTTGGCGATGCGTTTCACCTCCCATTCGACGAGGCGGTTGGGCAAGGTCCAGAAGGTCATGACGTGGTAGAGGTACCAGAAAAACCCATACACCCAGCCGACCTCCTTCTCGCGAATCCGTCGGTGCAGGCGCGCGCGGGCGTTGCGGAAAGTGTGCATGCCCTCATGGGGCGGATCGTTTGGGCCTTGCAGGTCCATCGGGTCCTGGATGCTTTTGAGATCGTGGACTTCGTACTCCATGTAGGCGCGCACGGCTTCCCAGTGGGCAATCGCCAGTGGCATCCCGGCGCACATGAACTCAACGCGCACCAGTTCCCCTTCGTGATAAAAACCCATGCCCATGCCGTACTGGCGAGTCACACCATACTGTGAACCGCCTTGCGCCTGGACAACCCAGGCGCAGAGGGACTCCCAGGGGACGAACAGAGGGGCTTGTGCGCCCTGGGGCATGAAGCAGACTTCGCGGCGTTGGCGGTTGAAGCGGGTGGGGATGACTTCTGTGTATAGGCTGTGGGCCTTGAGCCATGCTGCGAGGCAGGCGCCTAGGTTGCACAAAGATACCCAGAAGACAATTTCATAAGCCTCTAAAAATACGCCTTGCATCGCATCCCAGATATCAACCCATCCATATCCGAAGCCTACGCCAAACAAAGCAAGAACAATCGGGCTGCCCAAAAGCGCTAAGACCGCACCGGTAAAAGGCCCCCCCAATATCATCTGCCATGAAAATACTTGGGGCTTTCCGCCGCCAAAGTCCAAGTACGTGTCATTGAGATCGCTCACGTAGGGGCTGTAGGGCGATGCCTCTGTCGGCAGCGGTAGCGGTGCCAGGTAGGTCGTGTAGCCAGAAGCAAACGATTCGATGTCTCCAGCTCGGTATACCTTCATTGCCGCCGGATCGGTCGAGGGGGTATCGATGGATTTAGTCATGCGAGATCAACTCCAGCATCATTTACGCCACCGCTTGAACTTGCGTTCAGAGCCACCCACCGGCTCATGTTCGCGTCGGTAAACCTCGGCAAAAATGTCGGTGATCGCGCGTTGCGGCCTGCGTTGCCTGAGTTCTTTGACGCGCTGTCCCAGCCGAATCAACTCCTCACTAGGCTTGGCCCACTGCTCCTCAGGAATCGACTCCGACCAGGCTTGCATGACCTCCGGCAACTTTTTGCGGCCGACCTTGGCGATGCGTTTCACCTCCCATTCGACGAGGCGGTTGGGCAAGGTCCAGAAGGTCATGACGTGGTAGAGGTACCAAAAAAAACCATACACCCAGCCGACTTCCTTCTCGCGAATCCGTCGGTGCAGGCGCGCGCGGGCGTTGCGGAAAGTGTGCATGCCCTCATGGGGCGGATCGTTTGGGCCTTGCAGGTCCATCGGGTCCTGGATGCTTTTGAGATCGTGGACTTCGTACTCCATGTAGGCGCGCACGGCTTCCCAGTGGGCAATCGCCAGCGGCATCCCGGCGCACATGAATTCAACGCGCACCAGTTCCCCTTCGTGATAAAAACCCATGCCCATGCCGTACTGGCGAGTCACACCATACTGTGAACCGCCTTGCGCCTGGACGACCCAGGCGCAGAGGGACTCCCAGGGGACGAACAGAGGAGCTGTCGCACCCCTGGGCATGAAGCAGACTTCGCGACGTTGGCGGTTGAAGCGGGTGGGGATGACTTCTGTGTAGAGGCTGTGGGCTTTGAGCCATGCCGCGAGGCAGACGCCCATGCCGCATAAATACGTCCAGATGGCATTTTCATAACCCGCTAGAAAGATACCTTGCATCGCGTCCCACATATCAGCCCGGTCATCGCCGAGGCTTAAAACCATAAGTGCGCCGATCATCGGAAAACAGACGAGCATCAAGAACACAGTGGTAAAAGGTCCCCCCAATGTCATCTGCCATGAAAATACTTGGGGCTTACCGCCGCCAAAGTCCAAGTACGTGTCGTTGAGATCGCTAACGTAGGGGCTGTAGGGCGATGCCTCTGTCGGCAGCGGTAGCGGTGCCAGGTAGGTCGTGTAGCCAGAAGCAAACGATTCGATGTCTCCAGCTCGGTATACCTTCATTGCCGCCGGATCGGTCGAGGGGGTATCGATGGGTTTAGTCATGCGAAATCAACTCCAGCATCAGGGGCTCTATCTGCAGCAGCGGTGCGTTGGGGAGAAGGGGTTCCTGATCAACTGGCGGGAAGGCTCCGCTACCCCTTGGCTCAAAGCGGATAGAGTACGTTCGCTGATGCGGCTGCCCGTTGGCGTTGGGGCTTTGAATGACCACCACCAGCATTAGCTCTTCGCGGGACCTGTTTGGTATCAGTTCATCGGGCACGGGGTAGCCGATGCAGAGAATCATCTGATGGCCATCGACGCGACGTAGCCTGGCCTCGACGGCCTCACTGAGTATTTCCCAGCGTTCGTGGGGCATCCCCCTTTCCACGCGAATCGTGCTGATGCGGTACGCAGCGATGCTTAACTGATGGCTGGGCCTGCCGCCCATCGGTGGCGTAAATGCGCCGATATCCAGCCCGGGCAACAGCAAATGCATATCGCCGACCTTGGCTTCCAGCAGCAGGTCTTTCCACCAGGTGTCGTGTTCGACAGGGCCGACCTGCACGGAGGGTGCCTGCATGATCGCGATCAAGGCGTTCTGGTAGTCAGCCAGGCTCAAGGATTTGCGTTTGCTCGCGTCCCGTCCCCACGGCGTGCTTTGTAGCCATTGGTCATGGGCACTGGTGTTGTAGTGGTTGTAGAGATAGTTACCGCCCAGCTCCAACGCCGTAAACAGCGCGCCGACCAGGTTTACACGGAAAAAAACGCTTGAGAGCCGCGCACCGGCGGCGGCCCATGCGGCGGTTCTGGCGGCTCCTTGTTCGGCCATAAATACGGCGTAGCCTGCGGAGGCAGTACTGTTCAGACCATACAGATTGCTCGTCAGCAAACCGCTTGAACCGGCCATCGACATGATCGCCCCAGCTTGAGCCCCATCGTTTCCGCTGCGGACGGCTTGCTCCCAACTGCTTTGATAACTATTGAGACTGAAGCTGGCAGAGGATGCCCCTAATAGATATGTCATCACTCCCAAACCGATGTGCAACTTGCCCATCTGCACATAGACATAGTCGATAGCGTGATTCTGCAGCCCTTTGGCCAACACTGAGATGCGAGCGCTCAGCGCCGTATCGAATACCCCTTGCGCCGCAGCAAAACCGGCTGCGCCCGTGGCCGTCAAAGCACTAAAAAGAGGTCGAAAAGTCGGTGGGGTATTACTTGTCGCTGAACTCTCTATCACCACTTGCCAAAGATTCAACGCCTGCACCACAAACACCAACAACGCCGCTCCATCCCCCAACCGATTCGGTAGTGGCGCCGCCTTCACCCCCTCGCGAAAGTTCCTCATCAACTCCGCTATTTCCTGCCGGCCCGCTGGCGGAAAGACCACCGTGATACCCGCCCGCGCGGGCGTGGCCCCGAAAAACTGGACGTGGTTGCCCGGCAAGTCGCCAATCGGGCTGAGTGCGTTGGCCAGGCGCGCTTCGGCGATGCCCAGTCGATAGCGGGTGTTCGCGATTTCAACCTGAAGCTCTCGCGCTCTGGGCGATTTGTGCCCTGCCGTCTGTTTTGTCCAGACCCGTTCGCGCTTGAGCCTTTGCAGGTACTCCTGTTCTCTGAACCAGTCCCGGAGTTCGCGCCGGAGTGAGTCCTTCTCGTCCGCCGATGCAAAGGTAAAGGTCACGCCCTCGTGCTTCGCCGCGTCCAGAATGCGCATCAGCAAGGCCTTGGGTAAGCGACTGAAGAGCTGATCGAGCGTCGGCATCGCCTGGCCCTTGAACACCTGATCAAAGTCCGCCAGGGCTTTTTCCATGCCGCGATTGAGCGCCGGGGTCATGGTCTGCTGGGCAGCCTCGGCAACCGCGCGGGTGTCGTCCGGCAGCCTGTCGAGGGCCGGCAAACGGTTGTTCTCAAGGTCCTGAAGTTTTTTCAGCAGTTCGGGCATGTTGTTGAACAGCGTCATGCCCGCCGCCGGCACGAACGCATACTGAGCCCGGGCCGTCGTATGTTCGCTGTAGGGCCGCGTGTAAAACTGCGGGCGACTGAAGTGCGGGGCTTGCTCCAGGTACTGGAGCACCCGCTCGCAGGCGTCATCGCTTCGGCAAATGTCCTTCAGGCAGGCGTATTCGGTGGTAAAACATTGGCCGATCTGTCTGGCATCCTCGGGGTCGTAATACCACGCGCTTTTATGGAAAAAACCGGCGCAAAACAGCGCCGTGCGATCCGCCGTGATGTGCTCGAGCAGGGTGTTCCAACGCTGGAGGGATTGGCGGTGAGCGAACAGCGCGTTGTCCATCGCCTCACGGTCGATCAGGTCATTGATGCCGCGCTGGCCCATCTTCGCGCCATTGAGGACATCCCTGATGCGGCGGTCCTGCTCTTTACCAAGCTTGATCAGGGCTTCGAAATGTTCCTCGACGAAGTCCTGGGGCGACGTCTTGAAGTGTTCACGGGTGTAATAGCGCCGATCCGTGTCTTCGATGTCGTGAGTCGCGGCGGCGTAGTCTGCAGAGGCCCCCTGGTAACGGACCATGTACAGCGCGTCTTCCAGGGCCTCCTTGTGCAAGCGCGCCAGTTCTGGCGGTACGGGACTGCCTTTCGGCGGTGTAGGCAATCCGCCTCTGTTGAGGTAATCGACCAGAGCCTGGCGCGTCGTACCTTGCTGCGGCGCCGGCATGGCCTCCAGGTCGGCGAGCATGCGCTTGATGGCCGGGTGGTTACTGGCATCGGCCAATCCGCCGATATCCGCCTGGGTCAATTGGGTCAGCGATTCGATATAGCAGGCCAGCAGGTAGTCACGCTCGTTGCCGCGTGCTTGCGATCCGCCGTTGGCCCACGCATCGATCCACCCGACGACCTTATCCTGGTAGTTGGCGAGGTCGCGAAGCACGCCAATATCATCCCTCACCGGCAAATACATGACGTCATAGCGGTACTCTGCCTCGACGCAATCGCTCAGGTGCCGCATCGGTACATCATGAAACCGTACAAATGTTTCCCACAAATAGGGGGTGCGTTCAGGGTCGGGATCGCTGTCGTCATCGCCGCTGCAAGCGACCTCGGCCAACCAACGTTCGGCCTGGTCGGGCGTCAATAAACCGGGGCCGCCGGTTTCACAATTGGCCTGGCCCAGATCGACGGCCTGCATGAAGTAGTCGCGTTCGGATGGGCTGTAGAGGACCTGGCGGCACTTTTTCGCGGTCCACTGTATTTCGGAGTGGCAGACATGCAGCTCAGCGCGTGCGGGATAGATCAACACCGGCTTGTTGATGGGCGTTTCGCGGCGATCACTGTGGACGTCCGTGCCTTGCCAGAGCATCGCGGTGACCACGCCATCGAGGACGCGGTATTCCGAGAGTTCGCGCTTTTTCGCGTCGATCACATAGAGCCAGCCATCGCGCATCAGACGAATGCCGAGCGGGCGGGTGGCGAGTGTGTAGGGAACAGGGATCTCGGCCGAAGGGTCCAGGGCGGGGTCATCGACCAATCCGTAGCACAGGGGCACCAACTGCATCGTGCTTTTCATCAGCGGGCAGGTGGCCATGGAGTTTTTCGCGTCATCGCGGCCTAGATTGACGTGGTTAGGGTTCTTTTTCATACCGGGTTCCTTTGCAAGTGTTCAGCCCTTGCCTTGGCGATACTGGCGACCTCTTCGAGTCGCTGCGTGGGGGGTTGCTGCGAAGGGGTTTTGAGTTGGGCATCCAGGTCTGGATGCGCCTCCAGCGCTCGTTCGCCGAGAAACCCATGGATGTTGGCGTAGAGAGCTATATCGGTTTCGGTGTTGAACCCGCGATCGTAGGCAGTCGATGCAAGCGCATGCAGATGTTCCCAGCGCTGTGGCGGGGTCGCATGAGCCTGATAGTGTGGAAAGTGTTCGTGCAGGTGCCGGTCGATGCGCATGACGGCATGGCGAAAACTCACTGCATCCAAAAGACCGAGTTGCTCATCGTTCAATCGATAGCGCGTGTTGTGATCGGTCTTTGGGGCCCCGCCCGGACGCAGGGTCAGGTGCCAGCATCCCCGCGCCGCATCAGCGGTGACCACGTGGGTGCAAGGACCGAACAAGGTGGGGTCCTTGATGCTGTGGGCATGCACGAGGAGGGCGCGGGTGACGGCGGGGTCGGCGATGCGCAACAACACTTCTTCGCCTTGGGGGTGCCATACGCTGGTGAGCCAACGCCAGTGTGCGACCAGGTCACCCCACGGATGTTCGCTGAAGACCAGATAGCCCCATTCCTGGCGGGAGGCACTCAGGAACTGCTTCAGGACCGGGTCGTTTGGCGTTTTTATCTGCACCAGGCAGGGGGCGATATCGAGAACTTCAGCCCAGGGCGTGCCGAGGTACAGCGGTTCGAACAGCGGACTTTGTGCCCACTGGTACAGGCGCTGTGGAAGTTTTTCGATGCTCACACCATCCAGCAGCAAACCAACGGTGCTATTCCACGGCAAATGTTGCGGCAGCCCATTTTCCAGCGTCCATTCGGAATTAAGCATTTCCCGCCTCCTGTTTGGCTTTTTCGCAGATCGCGCAAAACGGTTTCTTGCGCATCAATGCTTGTCGCAGTGCCGGCAGCAACAGCTGGCCTGGAGCCTCTACGTCCGCGGCCTTCAACAGTCCCGGCAACAACGGCGCCGCCGCCGTGCCGCTGCCAGGACTGCCCCCGGAATTCAGATTCGTCGCCGGGCCGCTGATCCACACGCCGCTGGGATCGATTTTGATAAAGCTCCCGCCGGCCTTGAGCGTCAGTTCTATACCCGCTTCCAGCACCGCCTTCAGCCCGCTGCTCAGGTGTATCTCCCGGCCCGCTTCGACGAACTGCCCCGCGCCGATCTTGACGTGCTGATTCATCGCCACCGTGAGGTGGTCGTCTGCCCGCGCCTGGACTTTGCGGTCGGCGTGGACGGTGTGGTGTTCCTCGGCCTTGAATTCGCTGTAGGCGTTCTTCTCGACCGTGTCGTGGCGTTCGTTGCCGACGCGGATTTTCTGGTCGTGTTCGATGTTTTCATCCCAGTCGCGCTGGGCGTGCAGGAAGATTTGTTCCGCGCCTTTTTTGTCTTCGATGCGCAGTTCGTTGAAGCCGCTGCCGCCCGGTAAGCTGAGGGTTTTGAATACGGTGCGGGTTTTGTTCGCTGGCAGTGGGTAGGGGGCGGGGTTTGTCTTGTGGTACAGGCAGCCGCTGATCAGCGGTTGGTCGGGGTCGCCTTCGAGGAAGGTCACCAGCACTTCCATGCCCACGCGGGGGATGGCGATGCCGCCGTAGCGGGCGCCGGCCCAACTGCTGGAAACACGCAGCCAGCAACTGCTTTTGTCGTCGCCCCGTCCTTCGCGGTCCCAGTGGAATTGCACTTTGACGCGGCCGTGTTCGTCGCAGTGGATCTCTTCGCCTTGGGGGCCGGTGACGACCGCGCTTTGGCTGCCGAGGATGCGTGGTTTGGGATGGTTCAGCGGTGGGCGGTAGAACGCGTCCCACGGCGTGGCGAGAAAACGGTTGCGGTAGCCCTGGTGGAAATCGTCCTTATTGTCGGTGGTGTCGCTGGTGATGGACTCTTCGAGGACTTGGGGCTGTTTGCCTTCGTGGAGGACTTCGGTGAGCAGCCACAGGTCGTTCCAGCGGGCTTTGGGGTGGTGGGTCAGGGGCAGGAAGTGGCCGCTGAGCAGCAGCGGTTGATCGCTTTTGCCTTCGGCGAGCTGGTAGTCGCTGCGGTGGCGTTCGAGGGCGCGTTTGGCCAGGTGCCTGCCGCGTTGGCTGTCGTGGAAACGGCCGGGGTAGTCGTAGTCTTCGAGGTCGGGCAGGGCGTCGCTACGCTCGTCGCCTTCGAGGGTGACGCGGGGGATTTCAAAGTTGTAGTCGCGGCGGGTGGTCCGGCTGGTACGGGTTTCCAGGCGCAGGTCGAAGCGCTTGACCACCGGCTCGCTGGCCACCAGGCCGGCGTCTTGCTGGTAGGCCACGGGGGCGAGTCTCGGGAACACCGTCTGGTCGTCGCCGAACACCACGGTGTGGGCCGTGGCGCTGTGCTGGAAGTGGTAGTGAATACCTTCTTCTTCGCACAGGCGCTGGATGAAATGCAGGTCGGATTCGTCGTATTGAACGCAGTAATCCCGTGTGGGATACGTCGTGCCCAGGTGAAAGGTGTAGGCAGTGCTCTGGATGCCATGTTCTTCGAGAACCTGGGCAATGATGCTGGGCACATTGAGGTTCTGGAAGATGCGCTGGTTGAAGCGGTGCGCGAGGTACGCCAGTTGCGGGCGCAGGGTCACCGAATAGCGGCTCAGGCGCTTGCCGGCGTCGCCCTGGGCTACGCGATGAAGCTGGCCATGAACGCCACGGCCGTCCGGTGCCAGCTGCAAAAACGCGGGCTTGTGCAACAGTGCCTCGAGGTCGAACGACGGGTGTTCGCTGACCAGTTCAATGTCGAACGCGAAGGGTTGGCTGATGGCTTCGCGTCCCGTGAGGGAAAGGACTTTAAGCTCGTATTTCAGCCCCTTGAGGATGAGGCGGAAGTGGGTCTGGTTGGCTGGTGCGAACATCCCTTTTTTCCTTCTGTCATGCCGTGAACTTGCTTGAAAAATGAAGGTGCCCAAGGGGCGAAATGCCCGGTTGGGAAGCGTCTTCGTATCAAGCGGCGTGCCAACATAAATAATGTCCATATAGAACAATGGCTTAGTTGGAAAAAGGCAGCCGGGACAGGTTTTTTGGACGGAAAAACGGGGAAAAGTGCGCAAGAAGTTGCACAGTGCTGTGCAACTTCTTGCGCACTTGGCTGCAGCCCTTGATTGGTAAGGGCTGCAGGGGATTTAGGGGTGGGTTTTCAGCTTTTTACTGTGCAACTTTTTGCCATGTACGTGGAGCGTTGGGAGGGCGGGGATGTTGGGCAAATGTGTAGAAAACTGCGTATCGGATTTCTGCGGATTGGGCCGCTTCGCAGCCCAGCGCGGGGCACGCCCGCTCGCCACAGCAAACCCGCTCGTCAGGGTTATTGGGTCAGTCGAGAATCGCCTTCAAACGTGACAGAACGCTCTCACTGGCTTGCTGCATTGGCGCGCGCAGCTCACAGCCGATCAACCCTTCCATTGCCAGTGCAGCCTTCACCGGCGCCGGGTTGGGCTCCATGAACAGCGTCTCGATCAGCGGCACTAGGCCCATGAACGTTGCCCTGGCCTCCGTCAGCTGGCTATCTCGCACCTGCTGCCATAGCGCCACAAACTGCTCGGTGCGCACATGGGCCGAGGCCGCAATCGCCCCGCTGGCACCCAGACACAGCGCATTGAAAATCTGGAGATCCTCGCCACACAACACATCCACCGCGCCACTGGCCAGCAGCGCCAGGGTGTTGGCCAGGTTGCCGCCGCAGTCCTTGATCGCCACGATCCGTTCGTGGGCGACGATATTCAACAAGGTCGCCTGCTCGAAGGTCACGCCGGTGCGATAGGGAATGTCGTAGAGAATGATCGGTGCACTGGACGCATCAGCCACGCTGCGGAAGAACGCTTCAAGGCCGGCCTGGGAAGGGCGGATGTAACTTGGTGCCGGCACCAGCAGGCCGGCCACCGGGCGTTTGAGGACCTCGGCCTGGAACTGCAGCAGCTCGCTCTGATTGTTGCCCGCCAGGCCCATCACCACACGGTGCGCGGGCACCAATTGCAACACCGCATCCAGTACCGCCAGTTGTTCCAGGCGGCTGAGGGATGCCGCTTCGCCAGTGGTGGTGCACACCATGATCCCGGCCACGTGCTTTTCCAGCAGATGGCTGACCAGCCGGCGCAGGCCGATAAAATCGATGGCGCCGTCATGAAACGGCGTGACCACGGGAACCCAGATACCTTGAAACGAGGACATGCACTTTCTCCTGATGATTGACCGTTTGAGTCACCGTCAGAAGGGCATGGGAATTGTGCAAGGGGGAGGGAGTCCGTCGCGCTCAATGTCCTGTCAGCTCATCTGACGGGACAGCGCGCCCCGGTCACATGAGCGACTGTTTCTTCGATTTGAGGGTGCGCGCAACGCAACCTTGCGCCTTGGCAATCAAGCCAACGACGGAGAGGTTAACGGAGGACATTGCGGACATTGGCTGACACACCCTGAAGAAGGGCTTCATCTTCAGCGAAGATTACAGGATGTGTCAACGGTGTGTTTATCCTACGGGTTTATTCAAAGCGGTCGATGCGTGTATCGGAATAGAAAAACTCGTTCTTGTCCGTGCTCGACTCGAGGAAGTACGCGTAGTCGGTCAGGTAGTACAGGTGAGTAACCCGCTTGTACTTGTCGTCGTCGGTGCGGCACGACAGGGCCTTGGCACTGCCCAGCAGGTTGGGGTTGAGTTCGCTGGCCTGCAATTGGCGCTCGACCACGCAACGCGTCACCAGCTTTTGGTCATAGGTGCCGACCAGGCTGTTGAGGGTCGAGCGGTTGAGCTCGTAGACCACGGTGTCGCCCACCGGCAGGGCATTCCAGTTACCGCTGAGGCTCAACTGGGTCAGCGTTGTGCTTTGCGCCATGCCTGCGCCGCCGAAGGTGGATTTCGACACTAGCTGTATCAGGTTGCGCCAGCTCACCGATTGCGACTCGTAGCCGTCACCACGGTGGGCGATCGACAGTTGGCCGCTGGCCGCATCCGGGCTGATGAACTGTTCGCTGAACTCGTTGCTGGTCTTGCCTTTCATGGTCGAGGTGCCGGTGAGGCGCAGGTACTTGAATGTGTGCGCCGGCTTGTCCTGGTTGAACGGCGCAAGCGCGGCGAGCACCTGGGGCTGCACAGAGGTCAGGGCGATGACTGGGGGCGCCTTCAAGCGCGGCTTGAACACCGGCAACGTGGCGATTTTTTCCGGGCTGGTGCACACCTGCTTGAACAGCAGCGCGTAGTCGCCATCGCTGCCGCTGATATTGCGTGGCGTTGGAAAGCTGTCGACCCGGCCGTCACTCACTCGATTGCGTACATCCAAATCGTAACCGGCCAGTTCCTGGTAGGTGCCGCCCGCGCAGGACACGGCAAAGTGCTCGCGTTTTTGCGCGTAGGGCGCGTCGTAGGGCAGGTCGTTGAGCACCGTCGGGTTATCGAAGGCGGCCCAGAAGCGGGTTTCATCCTTCACCGTCTTGACGCTGGCAGCGTCGATCAGCACCCAGTTGCCGCGCTCGTCAGTCTTGACCAGGCGCCAGTCAGGCTTGGGTGTGTCGGCGCAGGCGCGCACGAACGTTGGGTTGGCGGCGAGCTTGGCGTAGAGCTCGGCAGACATCTTGCGCGCTTCGGTGTAGCGCCCGGCCTTCAGCGGATACACCCGCTGGGCACCATCGAGGTACAACAGGTGCAATTGCGCTGAAGAACACGCGGCCTCGAACTGCATGGTGCGCCGCACGCCGCCGTTGGATTCGGGCATCAGCAGTTCGAAACTGAGCAGGTCGCTTTCGCGCACGACGCTGTTTTCGACCAGTGGCTGGGCCAGCGTGCCGGCAATCAGTTGATCGACTCTGTTGGCCTGGGTGGCGCAACCGGACAGGGTGGCGATGCCACCGGCAAGCAAAAGGGAAGTTAAAACGCGCACAAGAGCCTCATTGAGTCCATTCGGGGATGTCAGGGTGACGGCGGGTGGCGGCGAATCTTTAACCGGGTGTTGTGGATGCCTGTAAAGCGGTGGCGCGGCCGCCGTCGGATATGTTCGGGTCGCAATCAACCTGCCGCTGTTTCAACGAGCCGTTAGTGTGTACGGACTTTCCAGGAGAACTTCGATGATTCGACGCGCGTGTCTGGCTGCTCTGCTCACACTGTCTGTATCCACCGCGTTCGGTGCGACTCCTTACGACCACCTCTATGCCTTTGGCGACAGCTATTCCGACAACGGCGCGGGTGACATGCTCACCGCCCGCTTGGTCGCGCAGCAGGTCAAGGATGCGCAGGTGTTGCCAGGTCCGTTTTACTGGAAGGGGCGCTGGAGCAATGGCCAGACCGCCGTCGAAGGCTTGGCCAAGGCGTTGAAGGTTCCTTTGACCGACTACGCGGTCGGCGGTGCCAAAAGTGGTCATGGCAACTATTACGCTTGGATGATGCCATCCCGCGACACCGGGGTCCTGGGACAAATCGCCGAATACTTGCAGACGGCCGTATCGCACCGGGCAGATCCCAAGGCGCTGTACTTTATCTTTATCTCCGCCAATGACTTTTTCGAATGGGCTGATTTCTCTCACCCCGAATCTATCGAGGCACTCAGCACGTCGAGCCTGGCCAACATCCGCAACGCCGTAGAGCAGTTGGCGGCGGCGGGAGCCAGGCAAGTGATGGTCGTCGGCACCACGGACCTGAGTCACGTGCCCGCCGTAGTACAGGGCCACCAAGTCGCCAACGCGAACCAGTATCAGCAGTTGCTGGCACAAAACCTGCCTGTCGTATTGGCGCAACTGCACGGAGTGAACGTGCGCTACTTCGATCATCTGGCATTCAGCGATGCATTGCGCGCCGACCCGGCGGCCCATGGCTTCAAGGACCTTGATACGCCATGCCAGGCCACTTACCCGGATGTGAAACCGGTGTGCACAGACCCCGACGCGCACTACTACTGGGACGAATGGCACCCCACGCGCAAAGTACATGCACTGGCGGCCAGAGCTATGCTGGAAACGCTGAACGCACGGCCTTAGCCGGTGATAGCGATGGCTATTGCGGCAATGTCGATCTTGCTCATGGTCATCATTGCCTCGAAGGCACGTTTGGAAATCACCGGGTCGGGGTTGGATATGGCGTCCGTCAATACCCGAGGCGTGATCTGCCACGACAGTCCCCACTTGTCCTTGCACCAGCCACAGGCGCTGGCCTGGCCACCGTTGCCGATGATGGCGTCCCAGTAGTGGTCGGTTTCAGCCTGGTCATCGGTGGCCACCTGGAAGGAAAACGCCTCGGTGTGAGGGAAGATCGGGCCGCCGTTCAGGCCGAGGCAGGGTATGCCCATGACGGTGAATTCCACGGTCAGCACGTCGCCCTGTTTGCCGGAGGGATAGGCGCCGGGCGCCAGGTGCACCGCGTCCACCGTGCTGTCCGGGGAAGGTGTTGGCGTAGAAACGGGCCGCCTCCTCGGCGGTGCCGTTGTACCAGAGGCAGACGGTGTTTTTGCGGGGCATGGTCGGTCTCCATGTGTGACGGGGTATATGGAGTCTAGACGCCGAGCTGCTGTTCGATCGCCGCCTTATCAATCACTGACCAGACGTGCGCAATTTTCCCGTCGATGAATGTGTAGAACACGTTTTCGGAGAACGTCACTTTGCGACCGTTGATCGGCAGTCCGAAGAACACGCCCTTGGGGGTGACGTTGAAATTCAGGCGACTGGCGACGGTAGGCGGGTCGCAGATCAGCAGTTGAATGTGGAACGCCAGATCGGGAATCTCGCGCAAGTCACGTTCGAGCATGGCCCGGTAGCCTTCCAGGCCCAGCGGATTGGCGTTGTGGGTCACGTCCGGGTGCACGAAGTGCCCCAGACGGTCCCAGTCCTGCTGGTTGAGGCAGTCGATGTAGCCTCGGTAAATGTCGGACAGTTCGGTCCTGGTCATGGGTATTCCCTCAAGCCCTGCGCGCCATCAATAGCACCGACGCCGCCGCCGCCAACAGCCCCGCGCAACAGCGATTGAACAACCTTTTGCCCCGCGGCTCGGCAAACCAGCGGCGCATGTGCAGGCCCATATAGGCATAGGCGCTGATGGCGATCCACTCCAGCATCAGGAACATCGCACCCAGCAAGGTGAACTGGGGAGTGATCGGCTCACCGGGCACCACGAATTGCGGGAGGAAGGCGGTGAAGATCAGGATGGCTTTCGGGTTGCCCGCCGCCACCAGAAACTCCTGACGCGCCAGCGCCCACAATCCCACTTTTGCCGCCGTCGATTCAGCCTGCGCCTGCGGATCGGCGCGCCACAGCTGAACCGCCAGATAAACCAGATAGGCCGCCCCCAGAATCTTGATCCCATAGAACAACAACGCCGACGTTTGCAGCACCACCGCCAAGCCGGCGGAGGCGAGGGCGATCATTCCGGCGAAGGCCAGCAAGCGGCCGATGCCGGCGAGGCAGGACGCGCGGTAGCCGTAGCGGGTGGCGTTGCTCACGGAGAGCAGGTTGTTCGGGCCTGGCGCCATGTTCAGGGCGAAGCAGGCGGGGAGGAAGAGGGCGAGGGTGGCGAGGTCCATGGCGGCTCCGGGATCGCGGCAGTGGGGAGGGTGAGGATAAGGGCGGCGGGGGGCGTTGGACAATGTGGGCGTGTGGGGCTGACCGTCAACGGGTGGTCGATGGGGCGAAGATGTTGTTACCGGGTGTGGTCATGCAGCTTGCGAAATGAGGTGCTTGAGCGGTTGCGCACACGTTCGCAGCGGTGCGTGAGTGCCGGAGGACGGGGCAACGCAAGCCAGGCGCGCCCCGGTATTGCTACACCTCTCTGAAGCTCGCCGTCTGGATTCCAGGCGCACCCTGTGCAATGCAGATCACTGAAATCTGGGGTCGAGTATCACCGTCCCTCAGGAGGTAACGTTCATTGACTTGAGGTCCGTTCAAGGGAAGGCAGTTTGGAACATCCCACAGATGCAGGCCTACGCTTACATAGGGGCCGCCGTTTGCAACGACCGTTCCTGTGGCAGAGCTATATACTTCCGTCATGTTGGCATCCATCCTTTACACGTCATTGAGAAGTGGGTCGTTTGATCGGCTGTCTGGCACTTGTATTGAACACCACCGGTTCATAACCCACTGTTCGAGATTAAAGTGAGTGAGACGCGCTCGGTAAGTATCGTTACCGTAGCGTGCTAGTTGGGGTAGGGGCCCGGCGCGAATGCGTTGATGGAGGTGTCGAAATGAATGCTCGCCTGATTCTGTGCATTGAAGGTCACTTCAAGGTAGCGGCTGAGTTGAAAAGTCGAACGTGTTCTTGGCGAGGTATTGGAATACGTTGAATAAGAGGTCGCGGATTTGAACGCCCCGGTTGGAATTACACTGCCGTTGCTGATATCGCTGCCGACCAAGACCCATATGATCGAGGCAGGCTGCGATATATAGCGAGATTGAAAACGGTTGAGGGTAAAAGTGTTGATCGGCGACGGTGCTGAGGGTTTGCCGGATGCGCTGTCGTACATAAATAAAGCCAACCCCGTGATCAGGGGTTGCGAGTTGGAAGGGGCTTCGTAATAGATACCTACCGTCCCGTCCTTGCCTTTACCGTCTCCATTGATTTGCACACCATTGAAGCTATAGGCGTTGCCATAGAGCACCGAAGTTATAAGGCCCATGTTAATGACGTCGACGGAACTAACGGTGCCATTGGCGATATAGAGATTGCTGTCCGGTTCAATGATCAGCTTCATCGAGTCTGCGATAGGCGGCGGCAAGGTTAAAGCGATCACGGTATTGTCAGCTTCGGACGCTGGGTTGGGGACAACGATGAGAATTGATTGATGGCTGGCATTCAGAAATTGCCTGGCATCGATATCTAGATAGAGGGTCAACTGCAATGTGCCTGCTTGGCCTATCTGGGCAAATAGACCCGCTGCCAAGCCTGCGCACACGAAAATCCACGACCTGTATTGAGACACAGGACACCTCTGCGCGAATAAAGAACACCCGTTTCCGCCAAGGCGGAGACGGGTGCGATACCCCTGGGTAAAACCCGGTCAACTGCCCGAGTTAACAATGGTGCCAATGGTCGAACCCGAACTGACCGGCGACACCGAAGGTTTGCCGCCCTGATTGGTGATGGCGTACGTGCTTGGCAGCACTTCCAGATAGTATTCGACGATGTTGGCGGAAAACGCGAAGGTGCAGCCAGGCGCCGAGACGCTGGCCTGGACGTTCCCCGACTTTAGGTTTTGCTGGGCGGCTACCAGCAAGATGGTTTCCAGCGGTTTCATCATGATTGAACCCTGGGGGTTCAGGGTAAATGCACAGAACGGCAGGTACTGGGCACCCCCCGATGGCGTGTTGACAAGGCCGGCGAGGCCAACAGTCAGGGGGGGGGTACCGGCAGGACGATTATTGAACAGCCCCAGGCTGTCGGCTGGCACATTGGCAACCCCGCCCGATACAAAGCTGCCATCGCTGTTGAAGGTTTGCGCACTGCCCAGGGACAAGGCGGTGGAAATGGACTGCATTTGAATCGTCGTATCGGCTGCGATGTTGCCTTGGGTGGTGACGTACAGCTTGTACTTTGGCTCGTAATCAATGTCGACCAACCCGAACATGGTGCCGAACGGGACAGAGAACCACGTAGGCACACCGGCCGTGAGTTGGTTGGGTCCTACTGCGCCCTTATACGCCAGCAAATTATAACCCTGAGCCTGTAACGCACTGAGCACGGCCTTCTGATCGGCCGAATTGAAGTCAAACTCTATAGTGAACGTAGTCATTTTTTCACCTGTTAATCCTTAACGCATTAAAGTTTGTCAGCCGTTCTGTCCACGCGACTGGCTATTTGAACCGCCGGAAGTTTCGTTAGTTGTTTGCGAATTCCGGTGATTCGGTTAAAAGCATAGGGGGATGAGGGGGTATTGATAAGTATCGTTACTGTAACGCTGTGCCAACATTATGTAGTCAGCGCGTGAGCGGGTGCTATTCCACTGTCTATGGAGAGAAAACCCTGCAGTGCGTAACAAATAGATGACGCTAGTTCCTGTTGATGGGCAATGGCGGTATAGGCGGCTCGGTTGAATTGTTCCGACCAGGCCACATAACCCGTTGTTACGTCGATCAGGCGTACAAAAGTTCTAACGCGTTCTGAATCGACATGAACACTACCCTCCAGGCGAAGGCCGACACCGTCACATGGAAACGCGGCGCTTGTTTTTTCGGGGGAATAGGCTCTGCAGGTGTCGGCGTATTCGACGATTATTTTTCGCCCCAGGTTTTTATACAAATGATGGGTCAGTTCTTCATGCAGCCCTTCGGTAAAACACACCCAGCCTACCTGCGAGGACAGGCATTTGAATGGGCTGATACAGAAAATACCGCTGTGCTGAGCCCCTTTGGCATTCACCGGGCCACGATGAAAGGTCGGCATGTAACACCCCAGAGGGACCACGATTTTGACCTTGGCGTTGCATCCATATGTGGCGTAGTAATTTTTTAGTTTTGCCCGCAGACGTCCGACTTGGACGCGTACCACCGGGTCTTCACCCGTGCTGTACGACTGCGGATCACGGTCAAACACACCAATGCCTATGGCGTATTCGCTGGTATCCCTGACGGACTCTAGAATGGCCTGTTCAACCAGATAGTCCAGCAAACGACTCATGCGTGGAGAGTGCTTGAACATTTCGCTGGATAATAATGTGTCCCTGGCGAACTGGATTTCAGATAATTCAATAAGGTCATGACCAAGATACTTGATGTTCGTGTCAGTCATCGCAAAACTTCCTCTGCATCCGTTCATAGAAAAAGTGCTCGCATGCTAAATGACGAAGTTAGATACATTCCTGGGCAGCCCTGCATTCGCCAATTAGCATGGTTTACAACGGCTGCCCATTGATTCCGAATCAAATTTTTTTGGTTAGTTTGTATCGTCAAGCTTTTTTCAACTTGCTTCGGTAGTCTAGCGGCTAATTGACGGGTGCCTAAGTATTGTTACCGTAGCGCCCGTTGAGCTGATCGTTCTTCACACTGCAAACACGCGAGGGCAGGTATTCATTCGTGCGCCATGGGACTGGCCTGGAGCAAGTCACATTGCAGTGTGCCGAAGGGGATTTTAAGAACGGCTGCCCGAGCGGGCAGCCAAAAAAGCGTGGTGGATCAGAAGCTGTACTTGGCGGTCAGCATCATGTTGCGCGGGTTGCCGTAGGTGTCGCCGCCATAGCTGGCAGAGTTGGCGATGGATGAGTAATAGCGGCGGTCGAAAATGTTGTTGGCATTGAGTTGCAGGTCGAGGTGGTCGCTGACCTTGTAGCCGGCCATCAGGTCAGTGACGGCGTAGGCGCCTTGTTCGAGCCGGTAGGTGCTGCCATCAGCCAGGGCGATGTCGTTGTACATGCGACTCTGCCAGGAGATGTTGCCGCCCACGCGCAGTCTTTCCAGCGGGCCCTGGAAGTTGTAGCGGGTGGTGAGCTTGAACAGGCGTTCCGGTGTGTCCGTGTCGAACTGCTTGTTGACCTTCTGCGGGTTGGCATCGTCCTTGATGGTGTGCGTACGCGCGTAGGTGTAGCCACCGCCGACCTGCCAGTTGTCGGTCAATGCGCCTTGCAGTTCAAAATCGATACCCTGGCTGCGGATTTCGCCGGAGCCTTCATAGCAGGAGGTTTGCGGGCAGTTTGGCACGAACACCTGCACGGCGCGGTTCTGCTGGTCGACGCGGAACAGCGCCACACTGGCATTCAGCGCACCGCCCAGGTATTCGCCCTTGATGCCGACCTCGTAGTTCTTGCCGACGATGGGCTTGACCGGGGTACCGGAGGCGTCCTTGGAACTCTGCGGCGTAAAGATATCGCTGTAGCTGACGTAGACCGAGTGATGATCGTCCAGCTCGTAGATCAGGCCCGCGTAGCGCGTGAGGTTACGCGTGACCTTGTAGTCGCCGCTGCCATCGCGGTTGTCGTAGTCGTACCAGTCCAGACGTCCGCCGAGGATCAGCTTCAGCGGGTCGGCCAGGCTCAGGCGCGTGGTGAGGTAGACACCGTCCTGGGTGGTGACTGTACGGCCATCGCCGGTGTGGACGAAGTCCGGTTTGCCTGCGGTGAGCGGCCAGTTCCTGTCGTAGGGGCTGTAGCTGTGGGTGGTCATGTCGTAGATGCGTTTGCTGGTGCCCACCACCAGTTCGTGGGTACGCCCGAATGCCTGGAACGGCCCGCTGGCAAAGGCGTCGATGCCCGTTTGGTTTTCATCGTAGGCGGCCTGGTAGACCGTACGCGCCATTGTGTTGTTGATCCAGCGCGACTGGTAGGAGCCGGAGAACAGCGCGTTCTGTTCGGCGTAGTTGGCGTTGACCTGAAGGTTCCAGTCATTGGCCAGGCGCTGACGCAGTTCGGCGAAGACCGTGTTGATCTCCTGGTCCTTGTTCTCCCAGTCGGTGCCAGGGTTGTAGGAGCGCGGCAGGTTCAGGTGATGGCCATCCTGGCCGATCATCGATGAGCCCCAGAAATAATTGGTCTTGTCCTTCTGGTTCGAGAAACCCAGGGTCAGGGTGGTGTCTTCGCTCAGGTCGGCTTCGGTGACGGCATAGAACAGGCCGTGATACTCCTCGGCGTTGTCGATGAAACTATTGGCGTCGCGGTAAGAGGTGACGACCCGACCGCGCAGGGTGCCGCTGTCATTGAGCGGGCTGGAGGCGTCAAGCTCGCCACGATAGTCGTCCCAACTGCCGGCGGCGCCGGTGAGGGTGACTTTCTGTTCGTCCAGCGGCCGCTTGCGGATCAGGTTGATGGCGGCCGAAGGGTTGCCCGAGCCGGTGACCAGGCCGGTGGCGCCGCGCACCACCTCGACGCGATCGAACATCGCCAGGTTCGGCTGGGCGCCCACGGTAGAGCCGCTGTAGCCGCTGGGGATGCCGTCATACATGAGGTTGTCAACGTCGAAACCGCGCGAGGTATAGGACTGCCGGCCAGGACCGCTGGAGAAGTTGAGGAACAGGCCGGGCGTGGCGTTGACCACGTCGTTGATGCTGGTCATCGCCTGATCGTCCATGCGTTGGCGTGTAATGACGGTAACCGCCTGTGGGGTCTCGCGCAGGGTGAGTGGAAGCTTGGTTGCGGTAGCCATCGCACCGGTGGTGTAGGACTGGGTGCCTTCGGTGGTTGTGCCCAACTGTTGCTGCCCGCTGATTTCGGTGGCCCCCAGTTCTAGCGTGGTGGCGGGCGTCTCCGCCTCGGCGGCGAAGGCCGCTTGTGAGGTAGCAAGACAGATGGACATGGCCATCAAATTGAATGAAAACCCGTTGCCGCCGTATTGTTGCACCGACATGAACCTGCCTCTCCCGAAACGCCATTTCTGGCGAATAATAATGCTGTTGATAATTATTCTCAGGATTGTGGCAGAAGATTTCCATATGAAAAAGTCTTTGGGGAGAATCCGTTAACGGTCTTTCACCCAGGGCAGGGCGGCGCTCGGCCAGCCTTGCACGTTATTCCTACGCCGAGGGCTGAATCTAGAACGACATCCTTACCCCCAGCGTGCCCTCGTGACCGTTGTACGCATTGCTGTCCAGATTGCGGTTGTAGCTGACTTCGCCATACACGCTCACCCCAGGTGCGACCTGCAGCGTGGCGCCCAGGTTGACCTCTGCGGTGCTGGCTTTCTGTTGGGTGTCGATGCGGGTGGCATGGTTATAGATGACGCTATTTTCGCCATCGTTGGTGTGCCAGACGTTCGCCCGCACATACGGCTCGAAAGGCATGCCGCTGACGCTGTATTCACTGCGCAGGCGCACGCCCAGGCGGGCGGTGACGCTGGTGTCGGCGTCGTAGGAAACATCGGAAATGCCATCGTTCTGTTTATCCAGAGTGGTCTTGCCCACGATCAGTTGCGCCTGGGGCTCCACCACCCAGTGATCGACCATGGGGAACGGCCAGCCGACTTCGGCGGAGGCCGTCACGTTGTGTCCGCGAGTGTTCATCTTCACGCCCCGGTCCGACTCGTTGTTGCCATCGAAGCGGGTCCCCATCAAAACCAGGTCCAGGTAAGCCTGGTTGGCGCCGATCAACGTCCAGTAGACCCCCAGGCTGTCGCCGCGCAGGGTGGTTTTGCCGGCATCGAGGTCTTGCCAGCCGCCGTTGAAGCCCTTGACGTTACCTTTGAGGGTGCTGTGGCCCACAAAGAGCCCGACGCGCTGAGTCTGGCCTGCGTCGTTGGTGTCGACATAGACATCGCTGCCCACCTGGAAGCCCGTCACCGAACTGTTCAGCGTCGGGCTGACCGTCCCGGCGAAACTCTGGCGGTTGCTGCTGCCATACACGCGCCCCCAGCCCGCCGGGACGGCGCCGGATTGCTGCTGGCGCTGATCCCCCAGGCGCTCGTGATAGGTGCCCAGCATGCCGCGCACCACCTGGTCGGCAGCCGGAAACAGCGCCGCGTAGATCGGCACCTCCTCGCGGTAGATGGGGATCGGAGTGTCGCCGGGATTGGGCGGCAGCGGGGGATCTCCGGGAACCGGGGTAGGCAAGGGCACGATGATCACCGGGCCGGGCGGAACCACCGGGATGGTTGAGCGCAGGTAGTAGTTTTGTTCCGTGCCGGCCGTGACGCCGCCCTTGAACAAACGATAGTCAAACGCGCCGGCCGACACCGGGCCTGCGAGAGAAAAGGCGCTGCCACTGCCGGAGGCACCGTTGATGGCCTGCACCACTTGGATGCCGTCCTGCAAGGTCGCCGCGCCTGCGCCACCGAGGTTGGTGACGCTGAGGTCCGTGGTGCCACTGAGCGTGCCCTGGCTGACGATCAGTTTGTCGCTGGGCGAGCTGTCGTCACCCAACACGCTTTGCAACGCAAGGTGGCCGCCGGTGGCGGTGTAGTTGCCGTTGACGGTCAGGGTGTCGCTGGCGCTGGAACTGCCGCTGGTCATGTCGATGAGGCCGCGGTTGTCCAGGGTGGTCAGCAGGCCGGGGGTAAAGGGCGCGATGACGCCGGTGCTGACCAGCAACGCACTGCTGCCGAAGATCGTCATGGTCCCGGTGCCCGTGCCGGTATCGCCCAGGGTGAAGGTACCGCCGAGGCTCAGTTGCGAATTGTTGTCCAGCCGCACGTTCTCAAAGTTCACATAGCGACCCGGCGTGCCGACCTGGGAGTTATCGAAGGTCAGCGTGTCGGTGCCCGTCCCGCCGTCTACCACGGGGGTGTGCGCGACGATGGCTTCGGTCAGGTTCTGCAGCAGCGCGGTGTCGTTGTCGGCGCCCAACAGCACCGCCGAGTTGATCCGGCCACCGCCGATCCAACTGAAGGCGTCGTTACCGAAACTGGCAAGAATCTGCCCATTCACCGTACCGCCGCTGATGGTAATGATGTCTGCGCCGCCGCTGGTGCTGATGTTGCCGCCGATATAACTGGTGCCCGACACCAGGATGGTGTCGTCGCCAAAGCCGGTGACCAGGTTGTTGACGATGGTGCCGCCGCGCATGTCGAACAGGTTGTTGTCGAGCTTCATGTCGACACGGCCGATGGTGCCGCCGCTCATCAACGCTTCGTCGCCGTCTTCGAAGGCTCCGGTGATGGTGCCGCCACTCATGGCAAAGATGTCATGGCCATCGCCTTGCGCCAGCGACGCGATGGTACCGGCGCTCATGGAAAACCTGTCGATACCGGCGCCCTGGCTGATGCTGCCGGCTTGCCCGCCACTGATCTGCACCACGTCGGCACCGGCACCCTGCACGATCGGGCCGTTGACCTGCCCTTGGAACAATCGAAAGATATTCGCGCCATCGCCCATGTTGACCCCGCCCGCACCGATCACGGCACCGGCGGTATTCATCTCGATCAAGTCGTTGCCGGCGCCGTAGGTCACGCTCTGGACGCTGCCGTTGCCGGACGGGAAGATCAGGCTGTTGTTGCCTTGTAGATCGACCAGGCTGCCTGCGGCGCCGCTGGTGCATTCGATCACGTCATCGCCCGCAGTGATCGTCAACGGGCAGGCGGTTGCCCGCTCGGGCGCGCACGCCAACCATGACACTGCGGCAATCGCGGCGCTGAGGCAGGCCACGGGGGGGAGTCGTGTGCTCATGATCCGTCCTCGTTCAACACGGCCTGGTATCCCGAGGGGTATCAGGCAGGGCTCAGGCCATGGCAACGACGAACGCGATACGGATCAGGGACAGCGGGTTACCTGAAGCTGAAAACACCGGCCAATGCAAAGGGTTGGCATGGCTTTCTCGACTGCACCTCAAGCTGTGCAGGACTTTTTGCACCTTAGTCGGCTCTTGAGCGGCGCGCTACTGTTAGAAATAACAGGTACGGACGGGTGGATGCCTATACGAACACGATCTCGTAAGGCTCGCGCATGCGTTCGAGCAGCACCTGGGCCAGCATCGGGGCCAGGCCGATTTGAGGGTCGCCCGCCAACTGGCTGGCATAGGCATGGGCGGCGTGGAGTTTGCGCGCCACGCTCCATGTGTCCAGGCGCACCTTGCGTGCCCGATGCCAGGGGATTATTGCGCCCTCGCGCGCGGGCCAATGCCAGGCCCAGATCGGCAGTTCGTACAACCGCGCGCCCACCAGGCTGCAGGCCTTGGCGCTGGCGCGGCCGACGGTGTCGTGGTCGTCGTTGCCGTCGTGGCGCCAGGTGGAAAACACCACATCGCCAGGTTGCAGATAACGCGCGATGAATTGACTCAGTTGTGCTTCGCTGGCGGCCAGGGCGTCATCGCAGAAACCGCCGCGAATCCACTTCAAGCTGTGCAGGGGCATGCCCAGGCGCCGCAAGGCTTCGGCGCTTTCCTGAGGGCGCACCACGCTCAGGCGCCGGGCGGGCCAGACATCGGAGCCGGGGTGGCTGGCGCTGCCGTCGGTGATAGAGATCAGTTTCAGCGGGTGTTCCAGGGTGCTGAGCGATTGCAATAAACCGCCACAGGCCAGCACCTCGTCACCGGGATGGGGAGCGACGATCACCACGCGTGCGCCTGGGGTGACCAGCGAGGCCGGGGCGATGGGAGGGATTTGCGCCAACTGCGGCGCGCTGTTCCAGATTTGTGCGGGGCCGCGACGACTGTCGCCTAACGACGCAAGCTTCATGGGTGACACATCCTTGTCGATTGATGCGGGGGGGCGTGCCCCGTTGTCGGGACGATGCGCTTTTATCCACCACAGGCTCCGCCGTGATGGCTGCCTGGCCTTCCAACCCTGGATGACCAGCGAGGCGTTCTCAGCATAGACAAGGAATGCGCGCTGACACGTTCTGTCGTGGTTTTTTTTACGTGGCGAGCATCAGGCGCTTCAAATAATCACCAAATCCACCCTGGGCGCGGGACTCCAGGCGTGCGCTGGTGATCACCTGCGGGGCGTGGCTCCAGGCGATGGAGGCGCCGCAGCGCTCAAGGTTACGCACCAGTTGCACATCTTCATGACAGGCCAGGGGTTCGAAACCGCCGGATCGTACATAAGCGCCGGCACTGATTCCCAGGTTGGCGCCATGGATATGCCGATGATCGTCGCGGGCCTGGTAGGCCTGGTGGTAGCGGATCTGTGCTGCCGGGTCGAACCCTTCGCTCCAGGCGTCCACGGTCACGGTGCCGCAGACCACTTCAGTGCCCAGTGCCAGTTGCGCCACCAACCAATCGGGGGCGACACGGCTGTCGGCGTCGGTGCATGAGATCCAGCGGGTGCGCTGGTTGAGCAGGTGCCGGGCGCCCACCCCGCGTACATGGCCCACATTGCGCGCCTGTACATCCAGGCGCTGGATCGGGAAAGCCTCGGCAATGGCCGCGCTGCCATCGCTGCAACTGTCGAGCACGGTCAGGATTTGCACCGGTTCGCCGGCCAGCCCCGGATGGCTGGCGGCAACCAGCGCCGCTTCCAGGCAGTCGCCCAGCAACGCCTCTTCGTTATGCACCGGGATCAGAATGCCGATCATCGCAAGCCCTCGAGGCGGGCGACCGAGGTGCCGTCGCGGCTCCAGAGGTCGAGGAGGAAATCCGTTTCGTGGTGACTGGCGACCCGCTGCATGTGCAACCGTTCATGCAGCGTGGTGTGCACCTGTTCGGCGGTCTGCGGGCACCCTTCGATGGCGGGGCGCCAATGGCAGGCCAACACCTGGCCGTCGGCGGTCAGGCAGGCGAGGGCATGATCGATTACGCGGCGTAGGTCGTCGGCGTCGAGGTAATAGCACAGCTCGCTCAGGACGATCAGGTCGAATTGCCCTGTCGGCCATTGCGCGGGCAAGCGGCTTTGCTCGACCCGTGCATGGGCAAACCCCAGCAAGCGCCCGCGCGCCAGGGCGACGGCGGCGGCAGCGGTGTCGCCACACAGCAGGCGATCGCAACGCGGTGCCAGTTCGGCACTCAGTTCGCCGTTGGCACAACCGGGTTCGAAGATCGAGGCGTAGCGTGGGCGGGTCAGCATCGCCAGGGTCAGGGCGCGTTTGCGTCGCTCGTACCAGCGTTGGCGAAAGGCCCAGGGGTCGTCGTTATCGGCAAACAATCGGTCGAAATAGGGGGTCGCCACACTCATAGGAATACCACTTCAAAAGGTTGCAACAGGCGCTCCACCACGTAGGGTGCCAGCACCGGCGGCAGGCCGATCTGCGGGTCGCCTTCCAACTGGCTGACAAACGCGTGGATGGCGTGGCGCTTGCGGGCTATGGCCTCGTCGCTCAGGGGAACTTTGCGCGCGCGGTGCCAGGGCACCCGACTGTCCTCGGGGCAGGCCCAATGCCAGGTCCAGACCGGCAACTCATATACCGTCGCGCCGACCGCGCGTGCCGCCCGGAGGCTGGCGCGGCCGACGGCCTCATGGTCGCAATGGCCGTCTTCACTCCAGGTGGTGAACACCACATCCGTAGGGTTGAGATGGCGCTGGATAAACCTGGCCAACTCGTCCTCCCTGGCCGCCACCTGACTGTCGGCCAAGCCGGCCCGCAGCCATTTCAGCTCTTGCAGCGGCACGCCCAGGCGCCGCAGGGCCAGGGCCGATTCCTGAGGGCGGACCACGCTCAAGCGCTCCAC
Source organism: Pseudomonas extremaustralis (assembly GCF_900102035.1). Classification (NCBI taxonomy): domain Bacteria; kingdom Pseudomonadati; phylum Pseudomonadota; class Gammaproteobacteria; order Pseudomonadales; family Pseudomonadaceae; genus Pseudomonas; species Pseudomonas extremaustralis. The sequence continues at coordinate 1,811,195 of NZ_LT629689.1, read as the reverse complement.
CGGCCAGCGCCGTGAGCCGGGGTGGCTGGCGCTGCCGTCGGTGACTGAAATCAGTTGCATGGGCCGGCCCAGCGCCGCCAGACCTTGCAGCAGCCCACCACAGCCGAGCACTTCGTCATCCGGGTGCGGAGCAATGATTACCGCGCGGTGGCCTTCGGGGACCAAGGTCTCGACGCCGATCAGCGGCAGTTCGGCCAAACGCGATGAAGCTTGCCAGCGCTGCAGCGGTGTCCCCTGGCCAATGATCGGATTGGCTCTCATAACTGCCACCTGCCTGCCGGCGCAACGGCGACCTGCTCGCCGAGCGCGGCCAGGTCGCGTTCGGCATGACTCTGGCGCATGTACACCGGCAGGTCGGCCATCAACTGGGCGAAGTGCGGGTCTTTGCAATAAGGCCCCGCGCCCACGGCACGGCCGACACGGCGCATCACTTGCTCCACGGTGTCTTCGAGACAGGCACGCGCCTGCTGGGCCCATTGACGGGCATCGGCCCGGGGCGCGCGGTCGATCTGTTCCGCGCTGGCGCGCAACACGCAGGCCGCCGCGTTCAAGGCGCTGTCGACGGCACCGAGGTGGGCGAAGGCGTGGGGATCGGCGCGTTTGCCGCAATGTTCGCGCAAGACTTGCGCCAGGCGTTGCGCGGCGCCATACCAGCAGGCGGCGATGCCGATACCGCCTTGCCAGAACCCAGGGCGGGCGAGGTAGTCGCCGGGGGTGCCGACCGCGATGCCAGCGGCGCCGTCGAACGACACCTCGACACTGCCTGTGGCGGCCATGCCTACCGCCTGCCAACCCTCGTCGGTCACGGTGACGTGCGGCTGATCCATCTGCACCGCCACCAATTGTTGGCGGTCCTGTTCATCCCAGGCCGTCAACAGCCCATGACTGACCACCGCCGCGCCGGAACACCAGGCCTTGCGGCCCTCCAACCGCAGGCGATGGCCCTCCCGGTACACCCGCACCTTGGCGTTCGGCGGTTCCGCCGCCCACATCCCCCAGGTGCTGCCCAGGGGCGGCAGCGGGGCATCGAGTTCGGCGATGATCGCCAACGCGTCGGTGTGGCCTTCGAATAACTTGCACAAGCGCAGGTCATGGCCGGCGACTTGCGCCAGGCCACGCCAGCGCACCAGTGTCTGACCGCTGCCGGGAAGCGGCAGTTGGTCCAGCCCTTGCGCCTGAAGTGCCTTCAGTGCGTCGCCCAGGGCCTGCGTGTCCGCATAGCCCCGGTAGCCTTGAAGGAATCCACGCAGCGCCATGTCACACCTCGTCGTCGCGCTGCAGTTCGAACAGCAACAGTGAGCGACCGGTCACGGCGTACTGATGATCGAACTCGAACCGTTCCTGGCCCCGCACCGCCGTGTCGTTGGTGTCGAGCATGCAGGTCCAGAACTCGCCCTGAGGGACCGGCGGCAGGCGGAAGTTGACCATGTCGTGGTGGGCGTTCACCACCAGCAACAAGGTGGCATCGGCGCCCGCACGGCGAATCCCGGTCTCCTGGGCGCGACCATCCATGAGCATGCCCAGGCAACGGCCATGGCTGTCCTGCCACTGCTCGGTGGTCATCTCGTTGCCATCCGGCGACAGCCAGGTGACGTCCTTAACGCCGATATCTTCGTTGTAGTCGCCCACCAGGAAGCGGCCACGACGCAGGATCGGGTAGGCCATGCGCAGTTTGATCAGACGCTTCACAAACTTGAGTAACGCTTTGCCGTCGTTATCCAGTTCCCAGTTGATCCAGCCGATCTCGCTGTCCTGGCAATAGGCGTTGTTGTTGCCGTGCTGGGTGCGGGCGAACTCATCACCGGCCACGATCATCGGCGTGCCCTGGGCCAGCAGCAGCGTGGCGAAAAAGTTACGCATCTGGCGCAGGCGCAGCGCGTTGATTTCCGGGTCGTCGGTGGGGCCTTCGACACCATGGTTCCACGACAGGTTGTTGTTGCTGCCGTCCTGGTTGTTCTCGTCGTTGTCTTCGTTGTGCTTGTCGTTGTACGACACCAGGTCGTGCAGGGTGAACCCGTCGTGGGCGGTGATGAAGTTCATTGAGCTGTAGGGACGACGGCCACGGTGGTTGAACATCTCGCCAGAGGCGGTCATGCGTGCGGCGAAGTCCGCCAGTTGGCCGTCGTCACCTTTCCAGAAGGCGCGCACGGTGTCGCGGAAGCGGTCGTTCCATTCCACCCAGCCCGGCGGGAAATTGCCCACCTGATAGCCGCCGGGGCCGCAGTCCCAGGGTTCAGCGATCAGTTTGAGCTGGCGCAGTACCGGGTCCTGGCGACAGGCAACGAGGAAGCTGTGGCGCTCATCGAACCCGTCGCGGTAGCGCCCGAGGATGGTTGCCAGGTCGAAGCGGAAACCGTCGACGTGCATCTCGGTCGCCCAGTAACGCAGGGAATCGGTGACCATTTGCAGCACGCACGGGTGGCTCAGGTCCAGGGTGTTGCCGGTGCCGGAATCATTGATATAGAAGCGTTTGTCGTCGGGCATCAGCCGGTAGTACGAGGCGTTGTCGATCCCGCGCATGGACAGGGTCGGGCCGCGCTCGTTGCCTTCGGCGGTGTGGTTGTAGACCACGTCGAGGATCACTTCCAGTTTCTGTTCGTGCAGGTGCGCGACCATCTCCTTGAACTCGGCGATCTGGCCGCTGGCCAGGTAGCGCGGGTCGGGGGCGAAAAACGCGATGCTGTTATAGCCCCAGTAGTTGGTCATGCCTTTTTCCAGCAGGTGCTGGTCGTTGACAAAGGCGTGCACCGGCAGCAACTCGACCGAAGAAATACCCAACTGGCGGATGTGCTTGAGTACGTCGTCTTCCATCAAGCCCGCGCAAGTGCCGCGCACCGCTTCGCTGACCGAAGGGTGGCGCATGCTGAAGCCGCGCAAGTGGGTTTCATAGATGATCGTGCGGTCCCACGGCACCCTGACCGGCTGGTCGTTGCCCCAGGTGTGCGCCGGGTCGATGACCTTGCACTTGGGCACGAACGGCGCGCTGTCGCGTTCGTCGAAACTGAGGTCGTCGTCGGGGTGGCCGATGGTGTAGCCGAACAGCGCCTCGGACCATTTGAGTTCACCCACCAGCTGCTTGGCATAGGGGTCGATCAGCAGCTTGTTGTGGTTGAAGCGGTGGCCATTGGCGGGGTCGTATGCACCGTAGACGCGGTAGCCGTAAATCAGCCCTGGGTGGGCGTCGGGCAAGTAACCGTGGAAGATTTCGTCGGTGTATTCGGGCAGTTCGATGCGTTCCAGTTCCACTTCGCCGGCGGCGTCGAACAGGCACAGTTCCACTTTGGTGGCGTTGGCCGAGAACAGCGCGAAGTTGACACCCAGGCCATCCCAGGTGGCGCCGAGGGGGAAGGGCAAACCTTCACGAATCCGCGACGGCTCGTTGGCCGGCGTCGAAGGGGTTTTATCGGGTTTGCTCATTGAGTTGCTCCTGCAAGGGTGTTTTTTGGGCCGAACACGGCCCTGCTGACGAACATTCAGCTGACGGTGTGGACAGGTGAAATCACCCCTTGCCGGCAGTACCGACAAGGGGCTTGGTGGTCAAGGCTTGGGCTTTTTCGGCGCGGCCGGTTTTTTCGCCGCTGCAGGCGCGGGCTTGCTGGCGGCCGCTGCGGCGGGCTTGGCCTTGGCCGCAGGCTTGGGTGGGGTCTTGGGTTTGGCAGCGGGCTTGGGCTTGCTCGGCGTCAGCGCTTCGGCCTCTGCCAGCTTGCGCGCCATCTCCCAGTGCCGGGCATCTTCACCATGGGGCTTGCCTTCAGATTCCCAGATCTGATGCGCCAACTCGCGAATGCGTTTGTCTTCTGTACTCATCACAATGCTCCTCACAGAGAGTTTTCAGCTTGTTTGATCATCAGGATTGATAAAGACATTGACGGGGAAATCCCCCAGCGCAGTGCGGATCAACAGCTCCTTGTCTGGTGTGACTGCGCGTGTATGAAAAAGTCCCTTCCAGTGTTGAATTGGCGCGGCAAACGGTAATTTGACCCGTGTATCGCCCCAAACCTGCGCATTGATTTGCGGATGCACACCGTTTTCAAGCAACGGGTAAGGCCAGCGCGGCACCACCACCAGTAGCTGTTTGCCCTGGTATTCGCGGCAGAACGCGACCACCCGTTCGGCGTGTTGGCCGACCACTTCCAGCGGTGTATAGCGACCGCTGCGAAACAGCTCAGGATGGGCCTTGCGCAAGGCCAGTACCTGGGCAATCAATGCTTGTTTGATACGCCCGTTTCGCCAGTTGAACAACAGCTCACCGATATCCGGCGGGCTATTGAGCGCCTGTTGCCGTGCGTTGAAATCCACCGGGCGACGGTTATCCGGGTCCACCAGGCTGAAGTCCCAGAACTCATCGCCCTGGTACAGGTCCGGCACACCCGGCACGGTCATGCGAAGCAAGGACTGAGCCAGGCCATTGAGCGCGCCGGCCGGGGCGATCCTGTGGGCGGCAGCGGCGATCGCGTCTCGCAACGGGCGACCGGCCTCGCTGAGCAGCAGGCGTGACAGGAACGCTTCGACCCCTTGCTCATAAGCCTCGTTGGGCGCGCTCCAGCGGCTGTGCAACTTGGCTTCGCGCAGGGCCTTTTGTTGCCACTGCCACAAGCGTTGCTGATAGCCGTCGAAGTCGGCGTCCTGGTCCAGCGGCCAACTGCCCAGCAACACTTGATAGAGGATCAGTTCATCGCCCGCCGACGGCGCGTTGGCATCGCTGCGCAACGGTGCGGCCAGGCTGCGCCAGTGTTCGACCTGTTCGACGTACCACGGCGCGCATTCGCTGAGCACCGCCAGGCGCGCGCGGGTGTCTTCGCCGCGTTTATGGTCGTGGGTGGCGGTGGCCAGCAGGTTATCCGGGAAGGTCTGCAAGCGGTGCTGGTTGACCTGGTGAAACTCGGCCAACGGCGCGCTGAACTGCTCGGTATTGAAGCCCACATCGTTGCGCGACAGCAGCACCGACGAGCGATAGAACGCGGTGTCTTCCACGGCCTTGGCGGCGGCGGGCGAGGTCAATTGCTGGAAGCGGACGCAGGCATGCTTGAGGATCTTGCGCTCGCGGCCCACCGGGCGATTGCGCCAGGGCTGGCCGCCGAGCCATTTTTCCAGGTGTTCAAGCACCGGCCAGTCGCCTTCGCTCAGGGTCCCGCGGGCGCCGTCCATGGCCTGTTGGAATACCTTGTCGTCGGCGGCGCTGCGGCCTCGGGCACTGATGTAGGTGCGGTACACCGGAAAATGCACGATCAGTTCCTGCAAGGCGCGGCGGATGGCGCCGAGTGTCAGGTCGCGGGTCATCACATCGTCGCGGGCCACTTGCAGCAGGGCCTGGGCCACGCTTTCGAAATCCCCGCCGAGGGAGCCGTTGAGGATCTGCTGGCGCGCCAGCCGGGCTTCTTCGATGAATGCCGAGGGCCGCTCGCTGTGGCGCGTCCACAACTCGGCCAGCGGTTCGAAGCCCGCAGGGTCGTGTTGCAGCAGCGACACCTGATTCATGAATTCGTAGCCGGTGGTGCCGTCCACTTGCCAGTCTTCGCGCAGGGTTTCGCCGTCGCCGAGGATCTTTTCCACGAAGATCGGCAGGTGCCGCCCGGGCGCCAGCGAGTCCACGCGGCGGCGCAGCTTGCGACAGTAACCGCGTGGATCGGCCAGACCGTCGATGTGATCGACGCGCAGGCCATCCACCAGGCCTTCGCGGATCAACTCGAAGATCTTGCCGTGGGTGGCTTCGAACACCGCCGTGCGCTCGACGCGCAGGCCGCCGAGTTCGTTGACATCGAAAAAGCGCCGCCAGTTGATATCGTCCGCCGCCGTGCGCCAGCTGGCCAGGCGATAGGCCTGTTGCTCCAGCAACCCATGCAGCTGGTTGAAGCCTGCCGGTTGGCGCCCGTCGAACCCGGCGAGTCGTTGCTCGATGGCCCGCAGCACGTCGCCTTCGGTGGCGCGCTCGGCCAGGGCATGCTTGAGCCAGGCGGCCTCCGCGTAGGCACCGTCATGGTAGGCGAGGGCGCTGAAGCTGTCGGCCAGGGGTTTGAGGGGGGCGGCGTTGCCGAGGATCGTCGCGTAATCCCGAGGGCAGATCGGGAAGCGGTGTTCATAGTGCTCGACATGGAATGCCCCCTGCGCCGCATCGAAATACAGGGTCAGGGTGCCGCTCTGCAACGCTTCGCCGTAGTCGCTGCCGAGGAAGGGCATGAGCAATTGGCCCTTGAGCAGCGGGTCGGGTGAGTGCCACTGGATATCGAAGAATTCGCTGTAGGCACTCAGGCGGCCCCATTCCAGCAGGTCCAGCCACCAGGGGTTGTCAGCACCGCCCACGGCCATGTGGTTGGAGACGATATCGAGGATCAGCCCCATCCGGTGTGCGCGCAACGCGGCGACCAGGCGGCGCAGGGCGGGTTCGCCGCCCAGTTCCGGGTTGACGCGGGTCGGGTCGACCACGTCGTAGCCGTGCATGGAACCGGCGCGCGCGCTGAGCAGCGGCGAGGCATACAAATGGCTGATGCCCAGTTGGGCAAAGTAAGGCACCAACGGCACCGCATCGTCGAGGGTAAAACCCTTATGGAATTGCAGACGCTGGGTCGCACGCAGGGGCAATGCATTCATCGGTCACGCTCATGGGCTTGGTTGCGCGCGACGGCGAGGAGTTCGAGACGGCGGGCGGCACCGGCATTGTCGAGCAGGCTGGCGGCCTCGCCCGGCAGGCGGCGGCGCCAGTTGGGATGGGTGTCGGTGGTGCCGGGCAGGTTGGCCTGCTCTTCCAGGCCCAGGGCATCTTCCAGCGGTAGCAGCACCAACGGCGCGCGGGTGTGCCCCAGGTAGCGCACGCTGGCGTCGATCATGTGGTCGGTTTCGTTGCGGATCTCATCGACGAAGTTCTGCGGGTCCTGGCTCAAGGCCTGGCGCAGCGCCTGGCGTTCGCGCAGGCGATGCTCGCTCCATTGCTCCAGGGTGGGCGCATCGATCAGGCCGAGTTGGACATTCCATTCGATATCGCGGCTGTGCCACCAGCCATTGAGGGTCGGCAAGTCGTGGGTGCTGGTGGTGGCCAGGGCGTTGTCGGGCCAGTCGAGGATTGGCTTGAACTGGCCGTCGTGGCGTTGTTCGAACAGCAACACACGCATGCCCAGGATCGAACGGGCGATCAGCTTTTCGCGCAGCCCGTCGGGCACGGTGCCCAGGTCTTCGCCGAGCACGATGGCCTGGTGACGGTGGGACTCGAGGGCGAGCAGGCGCAGCAGGTCGTCCACCGGGTAATACAAGTAGGCGCCTTCCTGTGGCGACGCGTCCATGGGGATCACCCACAGGCGTTGCAGGCCCATCACGTGGTCGATGCGCAGGCCGCCGGCATGGGCGAAATTGGCGCGCAGCATCTCGATGAATGCGCGGAAGCCGTTGCGCTTGAGGCCTTCGGGAGAAAACGCGGAAATACCCCAGCCCTGGCCCGCGCGGTTGAGGACGTCCGGCGGTGCACCGACGGTGAGGTTAGCCAGCAACTCATCCTGGCGGCTCCAGGCCTGGCTGCCGCCGCCGTCGGCGCCTACCGCCAGGTCGGCGATCAGGCCGATGCCCATGCCGCTGCCACGGGCGGCTTGTTGTGCGCGCTCCAGGCAGCGGGCGATCAGCCATTGGCCGAAGGCATAAAAGCCGATCTCGGCGCGGTTGGCTTCAGCGAACTCCACCAGCGCCGGACTCTGCGGCGAGCGCCAGGCTTCTGGCCAGTGGCGCCAGTCGAGGTCCAGGCCTTCGGCAGCCCGCAAGGCTTGCACGGCCTCGAAGCGGCAGTGGTTTTCCAGGGCTTCGCCGCCGGCCTGGCGGAAGCTCAGGAAATCGGCATGTTGCGGGTGCTGGCCGTGACAGAAGTTTTCATACAGTGCACGCAACAGGCGTTGCTTGGCTTTGGCTGCGGCGGGCCAGTCGATCAGGTTGAGCTGTTCCAGGGTGTGCAACTCGTCCGTCAGGCCGAGGGTTTCAATGGCGTTACGCACTTCGCGCTCACCCAGGATGCAGGTAGGCGAGGCATACAGGCTGTTGAGGAACAGCCGGCTGGACGGCGAGTACGGGCTGTAGCGCTCGGTGTCGGCGCTGAACATCGCGTGCATCGGGCTGATCGCCAACGCGTCGGCCCCGCGTTCGGCGGCGCAGCGGGCCAGGTGTTCCAGGGCCAGGGTGTCGCCGAAACCGCCATCGCCCGGGCGGCGCAGCGAGTACAGTTGGGCGCTCAGGCCCCAGGCGCGGGCCGGCTGGCTATCCACCGCTTCGGCGACGCTGTAGCAATGGGTCGGAGCGACGGCCAGGGTGAAGGTCTGGTCGCTGATATGCACCTGGTGATAACCCAGGGCAATCACACCGGGCAGCACCGCGTTGCCATCGAGGCGCAGTTCCAGGGTTTCACCGTCTTCCAGGCTGACCCGGCACGGGGTATCGGGCTCGAAGTGGCGCGACAGGTCAAGGCCTTCGCCGCTGTCGACGGTCATCAACGGCGGCAGGTGTGGGTCTTGTTGCGCGAGCTCCAGTTGGAGCAGGCTGGCGTCGATGTCGGCATCGGTGTCGGCCGGGTGACCCAGGCCTTTGAGGACGGCGCGCAGGGCGTCGGGTTTGACACGTTGCGGGCGTCCGTTTGCATCGATCCAATCGACGGACAGACCCGCTCGGCTGGCGAGGAGTTCCAGATTCGCTTCGCTCAAGGGTGTTCTCCAACAGGGAATAGGGTGACGCGTGCGCTATGGGGCGGCAGCTGTGTGCCGTCCTGGGCAGGCGTTTGGAACAGGATGTGCGTGCCCGCCGGGTGTTCCAGGGCGGTGGTGCCAAGGTTCAGGTCGATCTGCAACACGCTGCCGTCTCCCAGGCGCCAATGCGCACTTACGGCTGCGTCGGCCAGTACCCGCGCGCCCAACGCTACGCTGCCGGGCAAGTGCGGCACGATATGCCGGTGACGCAGGCTCAGCAGTTGCCGGTAAAACCGGGTGTGTTCATTGTCGGCCCAGGTCGGCGCCGACTGCGTGAAGGTACTCAGGGCGTTGGGGTCCGGGATGCGTTCGCGTCGTTCGGGGTCGTGGAACGCGGCGAAATCGGCGAATTCATTGCGCCGTCCTTCACGCACCGCTTGGGCGAGTTCGCCGTGGTGGTCGGTGAAGAACAGGAATGGCTCGCTGGCATTGACTTCATCGCCCATGAACATCAGCGGGATCATCGGTGACAACAGCAGCAGGGTGGTTGCGGCCTTGAGCGCCTGGGGCGAACAGAGCTGGTGCAGGCGTTCGCCCAGGGCGCGGTTGCCGATCTGGTCGTGATTCTGCAGGAAGGCCACGAACGCAGTGGGGGGCAAATCCCCGCTCGGCTCGCCGCGCCCATGGCCGTGGCGGGTGGTGTGGCCCTGGTAGATGAACCCTTCGCCCAGGCAGCGCGCGAGTTTGGCCGTTGGCTCCTCGGCAAAGTCACGGTAATAGGCGTCGGTTTCGCCGGTGAGCAGAACGTGCAGGACGTTGTGGAAGTCATCGTTCCACTGCGCGTCGAAGTCGTGCCTGAGCAGGCTGGCCTGGTTGAGTTCGTTTTCCAGCACCAGCCACACATGCCGGCCGGTGTCGACTTGCTCACGTACCCGGTGAGCCAGTTCTTGCAGGAAGCCGGGGTTGTCGATGGCGTGCACAGCGTCCAGGCGCAGGCCGTCGAAGCGGTACTCCAGCAGCCACATCAGTGCGTTATCGAGAAAGAAATCCCGCACTTCACGGCGATCGAAGTCGATGCCGGCGCCCCATGGCGTGTGCGCGTCTTCGTGGAAGAAACCCTTGGCGTACTGGCTCAGGTAATTGCCGTCAGGTCCGAAGTGGTTGTAGACCACATCAAGGATGACCGCGAGGCCGTGTTCATGGGCGCTGTCGATCAGGTGCTTGAGCTGTTCGGGCGAGCCATAGGTAGATTGCGGTGCGTAGGGCAGCACGCCGTCGTAGCCCCAATTGCGCTCGCCGGGAAACTGCGCCAGCGGCATCAACTCGATTGCGGTGACGCCCAGCTCGGCGAGGCGGGGGAAGTGTTTCTCGACGTCGGCATAGCCGCCCATTGCGCCGACATGCAGCTCATAGATCACGGCTTCGTGCCACGGGCGGCCCTGCCAGTAGCTGTGGCGCCAGGGGTAGGCGAGTGGGTCGACGACCTGGCTCCAACCGTGCACGTCCAATGCCTGGGCCCTGGACGCCGGGTCGGGTACATCCCTTTCTCCATCGATGTTGTAGCGGTAACGTGTGCCCGCCGGGCAGTTCACTTGGGCTTCGAACCAGCCTTCTGCCTGGGGCAGCATGGCAATGGAGCGACCGTCTTCCAATTCAACGCTGACATAAAACGCGTCTGGCGCCCACAAGGCAAAACGCGTGTGTTGTGCGTCCAGCATGATTGCGCCGTGGGGCCAGGTTTCCAAAGTCCGTGACGGCATCTATGAAGACCTCCCTTGATTATTTAGTCGATTTCCCCAAGGCCTTGGCCACCAGTTGTTCGTAGAGTTCGGCGTAGGGTTCCACCGCCTGGCACCAGTTGAACGGTTGGGTCATGGCCCGGCTGCGCATGGCGTTGAGCAGGCCTTTGTTGGCAAATACCCGGAAGGCGCGAGTCAGCGCTTCTTCGTAGCTCTGCACCGTGGACTCATTGAATAGGAACCCGGTGACGCCATTTTCGATGGTGTCCGCCAGGCCGCCGGTGTTACGTGCCACCGGCAGCGAGCCGAAGCGTTGCGCATACATTTGGCTCAGGCCGCAGGGTTCATAACGCGAAGGCATCAGCAGGAAGTCGCTGCCGGCGAACATGCGCCGGGCATCGGTTTCGTTGAAGCCGATCCGCACGCCGACCTGGCCCGGGAAGCGCAGCGCCAGTTCACGCATGGCTTGCTCTTCTTCCGGCTCGCCGCGACCGATGATGGCGATCTGGCCGCCGTTCTCGACGATAAAGCCGGCGACCGCTTCGGTGAGGTCCAGGCCTTTTTGATACACCAGGCGCGAGACCACGGCGAACAAGGGGCCGCTGGAGTCGTGCAGGCCAAACAATTCGCGCACATGGGCGGCGTTGATCGCCTTGCCTTCCCAATCGCCGATATTGAAGTTGTGGGTCAGGTGGGTGTCGGTGGAGGTTTCCCAGCTTTCATCGATACCGTTGGGGATGCCACTGAGCAGGCCTTGCTGGGTCTTGGCGGCGAGGAAACCGTCGAGGCCGCAGCCGAATTCCGGCGTAGTGATTTCCTCGGCATACGTGGCGCTCACCGTGGTGATGTGGCTGGAATACGCCATGCCGGCCTTGAGGAACGACATCTTGCCGTAGAACTCCATGCCTTCCTGTTGCAGGGCATGGGGCGGAATGCCCAGTTCGGGTGTCGAGGCCAGGCTGACCACGCCTTGATAGGCCAGGTTATGAATGGTGAACAGGGTCGGGGTGCGTGACCCACGCCAGTGCATATAGGCCGGGGCCAGGCCGGCGGGCCAGTCATGGGCATGCACCAGGTCCGGGCACCAGTGGATCTGGGCCAGGTTGGCGGCCATGTCGGCGGCGGCCAGGCCCAGGCGCGCGAAGCGGATATGGTTGTCCGGCCAGTCACGGCCGTTGTTGGCGCCGTAAGGCGTGCCTTCGCGCTCGTACAGCTCAGGGCAGATCAGCACATAAATGACCAGGCCGTCCTTGAGGTCCATGCGCCCGATCTTGCAGGGCGGCAACGCGGCGTGGCCACCCAGCTCACCGATGATGTGAATCGGGTTGTCGCTGTCCATTACCTGCGGGTAGCCAGGGATCAGCACGCGCACATCATGCAGATGCGCCATGGCGCGGGGCAGGGCGGCAGACACATCGCCCAAGCCGCCGGTTTTCACCAGGTCAGCAAATTCGGAGGTGACAAACAGCACTTTTTTACGATTGGGATTGTGATCCGAGACCGGCCGCACCGTGTTGAGGTCAACCAAAGAGGTCGACCCGCCAACTGGCTGACTAACACGTTCTCCCTGAATACTTGCAGCGGCACTGATCATAGTTCTCTCCACGTGTTGGTCGGCTAATGGCCCGCTGCCATTAGCTCCGATGACCGCATCCTGCGGTCAGGCGCACAAGCGCATAACGAAACTGGCAAGGCGTATGCCAGTTGCACGGTTAGCCCAAAAAGATTGGATAGACGGCATCTTCTAAGAATTAGTCGTGTGCGCCTTACCCTAAACCTGACCTGTGACAGAGTTGTAAAGTTTCGATTTTTTCGCGGGGTTTTTGTTTTGGAAGGGACCCATCGGTGATGAGTCTAGGACAGATCCCCAGAATTTGTAGGGTTTATATGGGGATTTTGTAGGACAAAAAACTTGTAACCTTATGCACCATCGAACATGTAGGAGCGAGCTTGCTCGCGAAAGTCGTCAACGATAACGCTGGCTGTCAGGGAGAACGCGGCGTTTTCGGGATTTTCGCGAGCAAGCTCGCTCCTACAAGGGGCGGTGTCAGGTGGGGGGAATGGTGCGGTCGCCCTTGTTTGGTGCGCTAGCCAAGCACGCGAATGGGCGCGCCTTTGGTCCACGCCTGAATAGCCTCGATCATCTGCTGATAAAACTGCCGGTAATTCTGCTCACTCACATACCCCACATGGGGCGTGGCCAGCACATTGGGCAAGCGGCGAAACGGGTGGTCGAGCGGCAGCGGCTCTTGGGCATACACATCCAGCGCCGCCCCGGCCAGGCGCCCACACTCCAGGGCCTGCACCAGCGCCTGTTCGTCGACGATGGGGCCCCGCGCGGTGTTTACCAGGCGCGCACTGGGCTTCATCCAGCTCAACGCTTCGGCATCCACGAGGCCACGGCTGCGCTCGCTGAGCACCAGATGAACGGTGAGGATGTCGGCTTGTTCGAACAATTCGTGCTTGCTGACCCACGTCGCCCCTGCTTCGGCCGCGCGCTGCGGCGTGAGGTTTTCGCTCCAGGCGATGACGCGCATGCCGAATACCTGGGCAAATTGCGCGACTTTCTGGCCAATGCTGCCCAGCCCCAGAATCCCCAGGGTCTTGCCGTACAGATCGCCGCCCAGGCCCACCTGCCAGTTGCCCGCCCGAAGCGAATTGGCTTCGGCCAGCAAGTTACGGGTGGAGGCCATGATCAACGCCCAGGTCAGTTCCGGCGCGGCGTGTTTATAGCTGTCGGTGCCGCAGACCTGGATGCCGAGGGACTTTGCGGCCGGAATGTCGATGGCGGCGTTGCGCATGCCGCCGGTCACCAGCAGCTTGAGCTTGGGTAAGCCTTGCAGCAGGGCTTTGTCGAAGGAGGTTCGCTCGCGCATCACGCAAATCACCTCGAACCCTTGCAGGCGCTGGACCAGAGTGGCGGTATCCGCCGGGTAATCGTGCAGGAAATGCACTTGGCCCACCGATGCCAGCACCGACCAATCCACCACGCTGCTGGCCACATTCTGCCAATCATCAATGACTGCGATCTGTATCGACATTCGCGCGAACCTCAAAAAGCTGGGATGAAGTGGCGATTAAACCCATTGCATGGTCAGCGCGGCAAGCACGCCATAGCGCACGCCCTTGGCCACGGTCACCAGTAGCAGAAAACGCCACAACGGTTCGCGCATCACCCCGGCCACCAACGTCAGCGGATCGCCAATGATCGGCAGCCAACTGAGCAACAGCGTCCAATGGCCCCAGCGCTGGTAATGCCGGCGGGCCTTGTCCAGTTGCTGGTCGCTGAGGGGGAACCAGCGCCGTTGCCTGAAGTGTTCAACCCCGCGGCCAAGCAGCCAGTTCACCCCTGAGCCCAGCACATTGCCGAACGTGGCGACCCCGAGCAGCAGCCACAGGCTGTAATGCCCGCTGACCAGCAGGCCAACGAGGACGGCCTCCGATTGCAAGGGCAGCAGGGTGGCGGCGCCAAACGCGGCGAGGAACAGCCCCAGGTATCCGACCAGCACCGATCAGTGCGCCGGGTACTCCGCCACCACGACATCATTGCCGTCACGGGTCAGGCCGATGACTTGATACGCCTCGCTGCGGCCATTCACTTCCATGCCAGGCGAGCCTAGGGGCATGCCCGGCGCGGCGATGCCCAGCAAGTCATCGCGCTTGCGCAGCGCCAAGACCTGCTCAGCGGGCACATGGCCTTCGACGAACTTGCCGTCGATCACTGCGGTATGACAAGAGCCCAGGCGCGGCGCCACGCCCAGGCGTTGCTTGACTTCGCTCATGTTGGCTTCGACATGGTCATTGACCTTGAAACCGTTGCTTTCCAGATGGCTGATCCAGTGTTTGCAGCAGCCGCAGTTGGCGTCGCGGTGGACGTCGATAGGGATCAGGTCGGCGGCCTGGATCAAGGGGGCGGTGAACAGGGCCGATAGCAGCGCCAGGCGCAAGGTGGTTTTCATGAGGCGTCTCGTAAGCAGATGGTGGCCAGTGGGATGGCGGCGATCATGACGACCTCATCCCTGGCAAGCCAGCGCCGACCCGTGGGTGAAGGTGGCGGTAATGTTTCAAAATTATACGAGTGGCGGGTTTTCCAGCCGATGCTTGAGTTGGTCGAGGGCGGTGGCTGACAGTTGGACCATGCGTTCATGCAAGGTGGCCAGTTGCAATTCGGTTTTGTAGGCCAGCACCCGCTTGAATAGCGTGCCGTCGCGAAAAGGCTGCAGGACATAGTGAATGGAGCCGTCGGCGGCCACCGAGGTGAACACGGCCTTGAACTCGCCGGGACGTTGGGCGATTTGCACACGGTAGCTCATCGGCACGCACACGCCCATCAGGTCGATTATCTCGGTAAACCGCGCGCCGGCGGGAAGTGACCCGGTGGTGCCGGTGTCGGCACTCAGGGAGGTGGGGTGCCATTCGTGCCAGCGATCCGGTTGGGTCGCATAGTCGTAAACGCTATGGATAGGAGCTTGGATAAAACGTTCCTGACTGATCCGCTCCAAGCGGACCGACTGCTCGACAGCACGCATCGCACACCTCCTGTGTGGCAAGACGACAACTGTCAGAATAGTCCCACTCCCGGGCATTGCACGGGAGTGTCTCACTCATTTATCAGTGCACCTTGACGTGGCTCGTCAAGGCAATGGCCCAAGCAGGCTCCGGCTATGGGGTTGAGTGGCAGGCCCGCTCGGTGACCTTACATCGCAGCTAAGTCCTGGCGCCCGTATCAGGTGCCGTCGCCCTGTTCGCTGGTTTCAATCGTGTATGCGCGCCTTAACGGCTTGCCCATCTCTGTATTCAACGCATTTTCCGTGAACGGCAGTGGATTGATCGTGGTGGGTGGTGTCAAGGGGTCATTGTCTAAGTCAAAGGGGGTTGCACCGTTGGGCAGGCCAACAGCCTGGAGTTCGAGATTGTTGACCGATTCGGTCGTGCCCGAGGCCAGGTGCTCGGTGGTTTCACCCTCCAGGAAGGTACCGGTAGCACCGTTGTAGGCATGGGCGATTTCGTGGAAAAGCTGGGTGACGGGTACTGCTGTGTTGGTGCGGTCTGCGTTTTCGATGATGGCGCTCGGGTCATAAGTGATCGTGGCACGATCGGCGCGGGTACCGGCAACGCCATTCTTGATGAATTCGTCTGTCGGAATCACATCGCTGTCGTCCTGCAACGCCACCTGTTCATTTTCCAGAGCGGAGCTGTGGAATAGGTAGGAATTATTACCGCTAAAGTCTTGCTGGAGAGTGACCTTGCCGTTGTTGGTCACGGCCAGTTCATCCATTTGGGTGAGGGCCTGTTGGCCGATCGGCGAGCTGCGCAGAAACTCGAAGTCGTCAGCAACCCGTTGTTCGAATGCCTGTTGCCGTTCCACCGTGGCGTCCGCGTCCGCTTGAGCCTCGAAGCCCTGCTTGCCGGCATTGCTCGGCTTGACCTCGGTCGAGGTCGAACCTTTTGTGCGGTCGAAGCGATCCGTGGCGCCGGCGTAAATGTGGTCGTTGCGTTGATTGTTCCAGATCTCGTCGCGGCCTTTGCCTGTGTAGAACGTGGTGCGGCCTGAGCGGGTGCCAATCAGCAAGTCGTTGTCATTGCCGCCATGGGCAACCGTATGCCCGCTGCCAGAGATCAGTACATCGTCGTTGTCGCCACCGTCCAGGTAGCTCTGTTTGGTGGGGCGGCCCAGGCCGGCAATGAGCAGGTCTTTCCCTTTATTGCCGTACATCACGGCATGACCGCTACCACCGATAAGGGTGTCGTCGCCGTCGTTGCCTTCGGCATACCCGAGGCCGCTGCCCAGCCGCAGGGTATCGTTGCCACGTCCGCCGTACAGCCTGTTATGGCCGCCGCCGGCCTGAATCCGGTCGTTACCGTCACCGCCTTCAACGCTCACACGCAGGTTGACGTCGTCATCGATGACGACTGTGTCATTGCCGCCTTTGGTTTCGATCCATAGCTTCTGGTTTTGGCCGTGGGGGTCTTTGATGTCGAATAGGTGCGACTTGCCGTTAATCAGGATTTGCAACTTGTCGCCCGGCCAATTGCGCACATGGACATGGTCGTCGCGGTCGCCGGTTTCCAACTCCAGCCAACTTCTCAGAATCGTCGGTTTTTGCGGGTCTGTGGGGTCCCAATCCACTACTCGATTGATGGTGACATCACCGTCGGCATGCAGCGGATGAGTTCTGCGGTTGACGATACCGGGCGTAAGGTCGGACGGCGGATCGTAGGGCGAGGGCGCCGGTTTTTCAGGCGCTTGGGGCGGGTTGTAAGGGGCTGAAACGGAGGCGAGGGGTATCTGCATGGGCGTGTCCTTTTTGGTCGGCTCGTGATCGAAACCTGAGGGCTGCTCAGGGTTGTCACTGGGTGAGCGACCGCGGGAAAACGTTCCAAGCGCTGCCGAGTGTTTTGGTGCTGAACATTTCCCTGGCGCGTCGGGTTCGATTTATCAAGAACAGCCCGAGGACTGTCTCGGGCTGTGGGTCGACAGGCCTACGGCTGCACGAAAATCTGCAAGCCGCCTGCAATGTCGTTGGAGCAGCGACGCAGCGTCAATCAAGGGTTGAACGAGCCAAAGCTTTTCATCGCCTGTAACATGTAGCCCCGCCAACCCCCGTCCATCCCTATCCTTGGGCTTGTGTCCGGGCGGTGTGGTGATCCACCGTGAGTACTTATTTCAGGTTCAGGAACCCGTCATGACCCAAAAGCAACGTTTGAAATACTCGATTCTGATCGCCTTGGCGGTATTGGCGAGCATGTTTGGCCTGTCTTACCTGCAGAACATCGGGTTTATCAGTGAGAAGACGTTCCAGATCATCGCCATCGCCATCGCCGTGATCGTGGTGGTGATCAACGGCATCATGCGTCGCAAGGTCAAGTTATAAGGTCGACTCGGGCGCGACCGTCGAGCACCTTGGCAGCCTCTTCATGGAGGCTGTAGCTTTTATCGGCATTGAGGATGATCACGCCTTCGCTGCACAGGCGCTTGAGCACTTCGCGCACACTCAGGAACGACAACGGGATGCCCAGCTCGAGCAGATGACTGTGCACGCCGCGTACCCCCAGGCTGCGCTGTTTGTCGGCAGCAGTGAGCAGGGCGTCGATGACCTTCAGCCGGATCAGGCTGGTACGCAAACCGAAACATTTGAGCAAGTGACGGATACGCTGGTTGCCTTGCTGTTCGGGCGTGTTGCCGAACGCGAGTGCGTCGTTGCCGAATGGGGCGTCGGCGGCCGGTGAATGTCCATCCTTGGGCACTGGCGGGTTGTACATGTAAAAAACTCCTTATCAGAGCCTGATCAGGAAAATGATGGCGCTCTTAGCCAATAAGACGAACGAGCGAGCGAAATCATGAAGTGAAGGATGTAGAAAATTTGTCGGTATCGGTTTTGTCACTTTCGCGACGCAGCGCATAACCCCCCCTCGACCCTAAATTAATCCCGGTTTTTTGCGTCCTTACGGTGGGGTGGTTACCCCGGTGAGGGTGTTCAATTTGACTGTGGAGTCTGCGTGATTATTTCCAACGGGTTGTTCAGGGCCTGCATGACAGGGCTGTTGCTGGGGGCGAGCCTGGCCGCGTCGGCTCGTGAGCAGGTGTCGCAGACGTCAGCGGATATCCGGCGCACCAGCTTCGGCGTTCCACATATTCGTGCCAGCGATGAACGCGGCCTGGGCTTGGGCATCGGTTACGCCTATGCCCAGGACAACCTCTGCCTGCTGGCCAACGAAGTGGTCACGGTGAATGGCGAGCGCGCGCGGTTTTTCGGCCCCGAGCAGTCGACCCTGGAGGAGCGCAACAACCTGGCCAGTGACGTGTTCTTCACCTGGTTGAACACCCCCGAGGCCGTTGCAGCCTTCTGGAAGGCCCAGAGTCCGCAGATCCAGCAGCGTATCGAAGGCTATGTGGCCGGCTATAACCGCTACCTGAAGGAAAAGGGCGCTCCGGCACAGTGCCAGGGCGCGTGGGTAAGGCCGTTGATGGCGGAAGATCTGGTGAAACTGACCCGTAGGCTGCTGGTGGAAGGCGGTGTCGGCCAATTCGCCGAAGCCCTGGTCGGCGCCACGCCACCCCAGGCTACCGCGACGGTGGTACCGGGCGCGGAGGCCTTTGCACTCGCTGACGCGCATCAACAGCGCTTCAGCCTCGACCGCGGCAGTAACGCTGTGGCGGTGGGGCGCGACCGTTCCTTCAATGGTCGCGGCATGCTGCTGGCCAATCCGCATTTTCCATGGGTAGGCGGCATGCGTTTTTATCAGATGCACCTGACCATCCCCGGCCAACTCGACGTGATGGGCGCGGCATTGCCGGGCTTGCCGGTGATCAATATCGGCTTCAACCAGCATGTGGCGTGGACCCATACGGTCGACACGTCCAAGCACTTCACCCTGTATCGCCTGACGCTGGACCCCAAGGATTCCACGCGCTATATGCTCGATGGCAAGTCGATTGCCCTGGAGAGAACGTCGGTGACCGTGCAGGTCAAACGGCCGAATGGCAGCACTGAAGCGGTGAACCATACGATCTACAATTCGCAATTCGGCCCGGTGGTGCAATGGCCCGGCAAGCTGGACTGGGACAGCCGCTACGCCTACAGCCTGCGCGATGCCAACCTGGGCAATGATCGCGTTCTGCAGCAGTGGTATGGGATGAACCGCGCTTCCAGCCTCAAGGCGCTGCAAGCCTCGGTCCACGCCCTGCAAGGCATCCCGTGGGTCAACACCCTGGCTGCGGATGACCAGGGTCAGAGCCTGTACATGAACCTCTCGGTGGTGCCCAACGTCAGCGCGGCCAAACTGGCGCAATGCAGTGACCCACGTGCGGGCTTGCAGATGATCGTGCTCGACGGCTCCCGCAGCACCTGCGCCTGGGACGTCGACCCACGCGCCGCCCAGGCTGGCATATTCCCGGCCGACCAATTGCCGCAACTGCAACGCACCGACTATGTGCAGCACGCCAACGATTCCGCCTGGTTGGTGAACCCCAAGGCACCGCTGATCGGCTTCTCGCCGGTGATCAGCCAGGACCGCATCGGCCTCGGCCCTCGCGCCCGTTTCGCCCTGCAACGCCTGCGCTCACTGGACAAGCGGCCGATCGGCGTCGCTGATCTGCAAAACATGGTGATGGACAACGAGGTGTACCTGGCCGGTCAAGTGATGCCAGACCTGCTTGAATTCTGCGCCAGACACCTCGGCGCCGATGCTGCCACCTTGGAACCCCTGTGCAAACGTCTGAAAGACTGGGACCGGCATGCCAACCTCGACAGCGGCCTGGGTCTGGTGCACTTCATTGACCTGATCGAACACCTGCGGCCAGTCCCCGATGCCTGGCGTGTCGCCTTCGACCCGACCCAACCCCTGACCACACCGCGCGGCCTGGCCATCGAGCGTGCACCCGTCGCCAAAGCGCTGCGCGAAGCCATGCTGGCGTCCAGCGCCGACTTTGCCCAGCGTGGTCTCAGTGCGGACAGCCGATGGGGAGACATCCAGGTTCGCGGCCAAACCCCGATCCACGGCGGGCCGCAGGAACTGGGGATCTACAACGCCATGCAAACCGTGCCACGAGCCGACGGCAAGCGCGAAGTGGTCAGCGGCAGCAGCTACCTGCAAATCGTCACCTTTGATGACCACGGACCCCGCGCCGAAGGGGTGCTGGCGTTCTCCGAGTCCAGTAACCCTGCGTCCAAGTATTTCAACGACCAGACCCAGGCGTTCTCCCAGAAAAAGCTCCGCCCGTTGCCTTTCACCGACGCCCAGATCAAGGCCGATCCGCAGTATCAGGAACAGCGCATCAGGGAGTAGGGCAGGCACGCAACCCCTTGATCGCAATGCGAAACATTTTTGAAATCAAGGGGTTGCAGGCATAAGCAAATGAGTACATAATGGCGCCCATCGAACGCAACGAAGCATTAAAAACTTCAATGTATTCAATGAGTTAGAGTAGAGGCAGGGTGATACAGCCCACTCAAGTTTTTATGCGGTGAATGTCAGCAATCAGGGCGTTGATCGTTTGAGGCCGAGTAGCAAAATGGTTATGCAGCGGATTGCAAATCCGCCTACGCCGGTTCGATTCCGACCTCGGCCTCCACTCTTAAAAGCCCCGTAGATCAACGATCTACGGGGTTTTTTATTGCGTGTGATTTGAGATCGCTTCCGCAACCAGGCTGGCGTTTTTGTGTCCGTCCTAAACGCCGCCATGGTCTACCGTTTTCAACGGTCAGGCATTTTAGTTAGAACCATATGAATAAAAATAATTGAGAGTATCTCGCAGCCTTAAGTTGGTTTCGCTGCCTGAAGTCTGAATGGGTGAAAGTCATGAACGTTTTGTGCTGGTTTAATGATCAAGTTGCGGATGGTACCAAGGATCCACATGCGTCATAAGATTCAAAACGCGATGAATTTGCATGACGTTTTCCCTTGCGGAAACTGCAATAGCATGGCCTTCCTCGACAGTAATTGAGGCGTCCACTTCAATATGAACATCCACAATAATCATATCCCCCATTTTTCGGGTTTTAAGATCATGGATGCCTTTAATACCAGGGGTGTTTTGGAGGGTGGCGCGGATAATTGCTACTTCCTGCTCATCAGCAGAACGATCCATCAGGTCGTGTAACGAATCCCACGTGAAGCTCCAGCCCATCTTGGCGATCATGCCTCCGACTACGAGTGCAGCAATTGGGTCAAGAATCGGATAGCCCGCCAGATTACCAACGATACCTATGCCCACAACTAAGGATGACGCGGCGTCAGACCTTGCGTGCCAGGCGTTGGCAACTAACAGACTAGATTTCACTTTTTTTGCGACCCTCAGCATAAAGCGAAATAACAGCTCCTTGGCCACCAGTGCTGAGAGGGCAACCCATAAAGCAGCAACGTGTACTGTTGGAATCGATTCAGGGGTTTCAAGTTTGAGTATCGCTGATCCAATCATGCCGATACCCACGATCAACAACAATATTCCCAAAACCATGGAGGCGGCGGTTTCAAAACGCAGATGCCCATAGGGGTGACCTTCGTCGGCATCTTCTTTGCTTTTGTGGCTGGCGAATAACACTACGAAATCAGCGATTAAGTCTGATAGCGAATGAATACCATCAGCTACAAGCCCTTGGGATTTTGACAGCACGCCCACTGCGATCTGCGTGAAAGAGAGAGCAATGTTGACGATGACGCTTACCCATGTGCAACGAGAGGCTGCCGCTGCACGGGCGGCTTGGCTATAGCCCTCGTCTTCAGGCTCACTTGAGAACTGTTCTTTGTTCATGTTTGTTTCTCTAATTGAAATTGACACGCGTCTCGCGAAGCGAGAAAGAACGATATTAAGCAATCGTGGAGTTTTTTTCGGCGCGAAGGGTAAGGTTTGTAACTCGATGAAAGCAAGAGGGTGTGAGGTTTAAGGCGAGGGAGTAGTGAATATTTTCCAGCGTTGAGTATGGTGATGTAAATGCTAATGTTTCGTGTGTTTGGTTTTTCGCGGCGTTTATGATCGGCAACGATATGAATTGAGCCGTCTTGATGTCAGTTAAATGGGTTTGAGAGCTTTATCAAGTAACGGCTGGGGATGTGCGGTGTCGCTGGCTTGTCCGTCTGCTAATAGAAACCTCAGTGGTAAACCATTGGCGTCGCAGCGTATGGATAGAAAATTTCACTGTACATGTCGTAGCTTAAACGATTAATCAGTGTGTTGGGTTGTTAAAATGCCAAGGTAATGGATCGGTGCAAGGTAGATGGCATAAGTATTTTGGGTTATTATTTATGTGTGTAAATGTATAATTTGATCGATTAATTGATGGTGCTGATTTGATGTTGTCTAAGCTTCCTGTACGTGTTGATTTGCGCAGACTGATTTTGCTGTTGTCGATAGTTGTAGCTGTTGCAACATTAGCCAATGCGCTGTATTCGGCCTACAAGGTTCAAAAGCAACAACTGATCGATAGTACTGTCGAGGCTAATCGGGTATATGCGGCTAAATTATCGGTGAGTGTTGAGCAATTTTTTAATACGGCGCAACAGCAGGTGTCTTATAGCGCTCGTCTATTGGGCGCCAAAAACTATGATCATGAATTGGCTACTCTGGAGGCCGAGCGCTTAAAGCTGCAAACGGATAGCTTTAACTCTGTGACTATGGTCGATGCAGAGGGGTATGTAATTGCGGTGTCTCCGGCAACAGTAAGAATTAAAGGGGCGAAATTAGTAAGTCCAGGTGCTGTTGAAGCACTGCGAGAACGGCGGCCACTAATAAGTAAACCATATGTGTCGGCCGTGGGAAATCTGGTTGTCATCGTGTCTAGTCCGGTATTCAGTGAGTCGGGTCGTTATCTTGGATATGTGGGCGGTGCAATTCATTTAAAGCAAAAAAACATTCTTCATGATTTGATTGGTGTTCATTTTTATCGTGATGAATCGTATGTTTATGTTGTCGATTCTGATCGGGTTATTGTTTATCATCCTGATCAAGAACGTATCGGAGTGGTTGAGAATAACGCTGTTGTCGATAAAGTTGTTAGTGGTGCGGATGGCGGGGCAACTGTTGTTAACTCTCTTGGAGTTGAAATGCTTGCGGGTTACGCACCTATTAAATCGGTTGGGTGGGGGATCGTTTCTCAGCAGTCCTCCAGGAAAGCTTTAGTGCCCGTGGAAACTCTTATTTACCAAACGCTATTTGGGGTGCTGCCTGTTGCGGTGCTTGGCGTGCTTGGGGTTTTCTGGTTGTCTGGCTTTATAAGTAGGCCGTTGCGGCAGTTGGCCGACTGCGCGCGAACGATGGAAGCATCGGAAAGTGTACGTAAAATAACTAATGTCAGGTCTTGGTATTTTGAATCCGCGCAGATAAAAAGAGCTTTGTTGCAAGGCCTGATGTTAATGCAGGATAGAATTGGACGATTGAATCGCGAGGTTCAAACAGATCCAATGACCGGGCTCCTGAATCGCCGTGCTTTATCTGGTGTGCTTGATTATCTTTGCAGTGGAGTCAGGCCGTTTTCTGTGGTTACTTTGGATATTGATCACTTCAAGAAAGTCAATGATACCTATGGGCATGATATAGGGGATTTGGTGTTGGTTAAACTTTCTGAAATTATAAAGTCTTGTTCGAGGGAGGGGGATTATTCGTGCCGACTAGGGGGGGAGGAGTTTTTGGTCGTACTGCCAGATGTGCCGCTAATTGCCGCGGTTGAGTTTGCCGAGAGACTTCGGAATACCGTTGCAAATAGTACGATTGATGTGGTGGGTTCCATAACAGTCTCTTTGGGTGTCGCTCATTGGCCGGGCAGTGCGAATGAAATATCGGATGTTCTGAAAATAGCCGATGAGGAGATGTATCGCGCGAAGCAGCAAGGTCGCAATAGGGTTTCGGTTAGACAATTAGTCTCTGCTGTTTAATTTTTTCAGTAATCATCTAGCGCAGCGCTGCATTGCTGGCAGGCGCATGTGTACTGACTGCATCAAGCCCGCGCCGCTCTTTGATGAACGCTCAAGTGAAATCCGAGACGATTCACTGAGCGTTATGGATTAACGACGGAAGCGGAATTTTTCCCAGCCATTTTTGAATCTGAACGTTCCGGTGTCGCCTCGCACGATGTAAAGGCTTGCCCGGTAAGAAGCAGTCAATGGAGAAAAGCCAAACCGTCTGATTTTTTTATAGACCCAAACCCATCCATGGCGATTGGTTGTTCTGGTGGGTCTCAATGCCATTAACAGGTTCCTTCACGCTTGATTTGGCGCCGATAATAGCGATGTGCCTCACGCCAAAGCTGTCAAATAATAACGTTTGGCAATTTTGATCCGCTCCTGATGTCACCGGCCAATGGGTAAGGGTTAATGGTCGCAGTTAAAAATGCATAACCGACCTCGCACCGATGGCGCCGTCACTCACTTTATTTGCCCAAGGACACACTGTATCGCCGCCCATACAAAGCCTACCATCACGTTACACGATAGCCGTGACGTACCGCCTTTTACGCTGTCATAACCTGCGAGAAGTTAATCTCGTCAAGTAAGAGAGTGTTGTCATGAAGTTGAATTGTTTAACTAAGGCGGCTGTTGTTGTCGCGCTGTTGTCAACGTTGTCAGGTTGCTGGATGTTCATGCCTCCGGGTGGGGGCGGTGGCCATGGTGGCGGTGGCGGTCATGGTCAAGGTGGCGGCGGCCCGCGTTAACGAGTAGCCCTGTGAGGTAGGCCATGCACAATGGCCTGCTTTTTTGCCTCATAACCAAAAAAAACAGCAAAGTGTACGCCTTGATCCTTACCTGGCTGTACGGGGCGGTGCTTGCCAAAAGCGATTATTTTCACGGGCAAACCAACCTCGCCTGGATACCGGTCATGTCCACCAGCCTGTTATCAGCCTTTGTACTGTTCGCCTTCGTGTCCTCGATCACGCCAGGTCCCAATAACACGATGCTGCTTGCCTCGGGGGTGAACTTCGGGTTTCGCCGCTCGATGCCTCATGCGCTGGGGATCAGCATCGGTTTCATGCTGCTGGTGATTTCGGTTGGCCTGGGGTTGGGTGAAGTGTTCAAGGTCTTCCCCTGGGCCTACACACTATTGCGCTATATAGGGGCGGCGTATTTGCTGTACCTGGCATGGAAGATTGCAACGGCGGGCGGGATGTCCGACGCCCCCGAGGAACACGCCAAGCCCATCACGTTCCTTGGCGCGGCAGCCTTCCAATGGGTCAACCCCAAGGCATGGATCATGGCGTTGGGGGCGATTACGACCTATACGCCGGCTGATGGGTATTTCACCAACGTGCTGGTGATTGCGCTGGTCTTTGCCGTCGTTAACCTACCGAGCGTGTGCGTGTGGGTCGGGTGTGGCAGCGGCTTGCGCAATGTGTTGCGCGAGCCGCGCTGGCTGCGCGTGTTCAACGGGGCTATGGCCGGTTTGCTGGTGCTGTCGTTGTACCCGATGTTGGCAGCCGGTTGAGTGTCAGACCGGCGAGATGGTCGCCAACAGGCCGATACCGATGGTCAACACCAAAAAGCCGAACAGGAAAAGTGCCATCTTGGCCATAGGGCCTCCGAAGGGTAGGTGGGGACGGGGGCTATTGTCCGCCTCCCTGGCGTTTCAATACAGGCGCAGATCCAAAACAAAAAACCGTATCAGATAGTCTCGCCACCGCTTTACCGCGGGCGTTGAGCGATTACGCTTCATTCAGGATCAGCGTCTGAGACACCCAGCGCATTTCCCCCTAAGATGGCGCCCAGTGCATCAACAATAAGAGTGGGCCAACCCTTGATGGAAAGACGCCAATTCAGCGGTGGTATGAAAGGCAAGAACCTGCGCTACCTCAACGACACCGCCCAGCAGCCCACATCGGTCACCCGCGTGGGCTTTCTGTTGCTCGAGCATTTCTCGCTGCCCGCATTCACCCAGACCCTGGACACCTTCGTCACCGCCAACCTGCTGCGCCCCGACCTGTTTGCTGCGCGTACCTTCGGTTGCGATACCGGCGAAGTCACCAGTGATCTGGGCCTGGTGATTCGTCCCGATGCGCGTCTGGATGCCGCTGCGCTGCCAGAGCTGGAGCTGTTGGTGATCTGTGGCGGTTTTCGCACGGAGCTCAAGGCCAGCGCAGACTTGATTCACTTGCTGCAAAGTGCCGCCGAGCAAGGCGTGCGCCTTGCCGGTTTATGGAACGGCGCCTGGTTTCTCGGGCGTGCCGGGTTGTTGCAAGACTACCGCTGCGCGATCCACCCTGAACATCGCCCGGCCTTGGCAGAAGTGTCCAAAGCCACCCATGTCACCAGCGAACCCTACGTGATCGACCGCGATCGCCTCACTGCCTCAAGCCCCTCGGGCGCCTTCCACATGGCCTTGGACTGGATCAAGGGGCTGCACGGCAAGGCTCTGGTCGAAGGCATCGAGGACATCCTGGCCTTTGAAGAGTCCCGCTACCGACGCATCAAACCCACCGAGAACGTCAGTGTCAGTGCGCCGCTGCGGGAAGTGGTGAAGCTGATGGACGCCAACCTCGAAGAGCCGCTGGAATTGGATCAGCTTGCTGTCTACGCCGGCCGTTCACGCCGTCAGTTGGAACGCCTGTTCAAGGAACAACTGGGCACCACGCCGCAACGCTATTACATGGAGTTGCGCGTGACCGAAGCGCGCCGGTTGCTGCAGCACACCGAGCTGTCGCAGGTGGAAGTGCTGGTGGCGTGCGGATTTGTGTCGCCGAGCCACTTCAGCAAATGCTACAGCGCGTATTTCGGATATCGCCCCTCCAAAGAGAAGCGCTTGGTCAAGTAACCTGAGCGACGTTGGACCTTTATCTGAACGAATCTTTATCAAGGAGTGCTATGACCCTCACGCTTTCGGATCGTTATCGCGGCAGCCTGCTCGGGCTGGCGTGTGGCGACGCTGTCGGGACGAGCGTTGAATTCATGCCGCGTGGGACCTTTGAACCGGTCACGGATATGCTGGGCGGCGGGCCTTTCCAGCTCAAAGCCGGGCAATGGACCGATGACACTTCCATGGCGCTGTGCCTGGCCGAGAGCCTGCTGTGTAAGCAAGGCTTCGACCCGGCGGACCAGATGACGCGCTACCTGAACTGGTGGACGTCGGGCTACCTGAGCGCCACCGGCGAGTGTTTCGACATCGGCCTGACCGTTCGCGAGGCGCTAGCGGCGTTTCAGGACCACGGTGATCCGTTTGCGGGTTCCACCTCGGCTTTTTCCGCCGGCAATGGTTCGCTGATGCGCCTCGCGCCGTTGGTGCTGTTTTACTTTCCAGACCTTCAACGTGTCGATGATTTTGCCCGCCAAAGCTCGCGCACCACACACGGGGCTCAAGAGGCGATCGAATGCTGCGTGGTGCTCGCGCGCGCAATCAGTCAGGCTTTGAGCGGAGCGCCGAAGACGCAGCTGTTGAGCGTCTCCAGCGCCGGTCTTTGCATGCCCGGCGTCGTCGCGATTGCCCAGGGCGACTATCGCGAAAAGACCCGCGCGCAGATAACCGGTTCCGGTTACTGCGTGGCGTCGCTGGAGGCGGCGCTCTGGTGCGTACTGACCACCGACAGCTTCGCGGCTGCGGTGTTGGCGGCCGCCAACCTGGGGGATGATGCGGACACCACTGCGGCCATCGCCGGCCAATTGGCCGGTGCGCACTATGGCGTGCAAGGTATTCCGGTGGCTTGGCTGGAAAAGCTCTGCATGCGTGAAGACATCCAGGACATGGCGGATGCCTTGTTCAAGGTCGCGACTGAAAAGGCAGGCAGCGATCAGAATCTATCCAGGCGATAAGGCCCGAGCGCCGGCAACTCCGCCCCCCGCCGATCCGTACTCGCCAACTGCGCCACCCATTCGGCCGTCACCGCCGCCTGGGTCAGCCCAAGATGCTGGTGACCGAACGCCAGCAGCACTTTGCCCTCGCACACCCGGTCTATGATCGGCAGCGAATCCGGTAACGATGGCCTGAAACCCATCCACGGCGTTGCGTCCTGCGCACTCAGGTCCTGACGAAACAACCCCTGGCTCAAGCGATGCAGCTGCCAGGCGCGTTGCATATTGGCCGGACGTTCGAGGCCGGCGAATTCCACCGTGCCGGCGAGGCGCAAGCCGCCGGCCATGGGGGTCATGATGAATTTGCGTTCCAGGGAGGTCACGGCGAAGGGCAGACGCTCGCGCTCGTGCGGCAGCATCAGGTGATAGCCGCGTTCGGTGTCCAGCGGGACTTTTTTGCCGGTCAGGGCGGCGGTGAGTTTGGCCGAGTGGGCGCCGCAGGCAATCAGCACCTGACGCGCGCTGAAGGCGCCTTGATCGGTGTCCAGCGTGACGCCGTCGGCTTCGACCCGCCCATTGCGCACCTGGCGCGTGAGGAACTGCACGCCACAGGCTTTGGCGGCGTCGACCAATTCGCACACCACTTGGTAAGGATCGAGAAAGTGCCCGGTACCGGGGAAAAACAGTCCGCCCTGGACCCGGTCGCTCAAGTGCGGTGCGACCTGGCGTATGGCGTCACCCGGCCAGAACTCCAGGGGCACATTCTGCTGCTGCATGCGCCGCTGCAGCGTCTCAAGGGCCGCCCGTGAATTCGCCCGCTCATACACCAGCAGCGAGCCTTCTTCGCGCAACAGCCCGGGGCGCCCGATGTTGTGCAGTAAACGCTGCCAGGCTGCCTGGCTGTCTTCGTTCAGCGCGCGAATGCCTGCGACCGTGCGCTGGTAGTGCGTCGGGCCCAGGTTGAACAGCAGGCGGGCAAACCAGGGCAGGGCGCTGGGCAGGTATTTCCAATCCAGGCGCAGCGGGCCCATGGGGTCCAACAGCATGGCGGGCAGGCGTTTGAGGATCGACAGGTCGGCGATGGGAAACACCTGTTCGGTCGCCAGGTGGCCAGCATTGCCATAGGAGGCGCCCATGCCGGGGGCCTGTTGGTCGATCAGCACCACCTGGCGCCCCTGGCGTGCCAACTGCAGGGCGCAGGCGACGCCGATGATGCCGGCGCCGACCACGGCGACATCTGCACGATGCGCGTCGAACATCGCCTAAGCCTCCCCTTGGCCGATCAGCATTGCTCGGCCGACCAGTTGGTATACCACTGGCGGAACAGCGCGTACTGCCGCTCAGCATAGTGGCGCTGGGCGTCGCTGAGCACGTCCGTTTCGTTGAAGTGCAGCGCGTAGGCCGTGTCACCGTTGAGCACCATCAGGTACTTGTAATACAGCACCAGGTCACAGCCTTCGTCGAAGGACGACAGCACCGCCAGCGCCGCTTCCAGTTCAGCGGCCAGGCGCCGGGCCTTGGCATCGCCCTTGGCCGCTTGCTTGCTGAGCGCGACCAGTTGCAGCACTTCCCGCGGCAGGGCGTTGCCGACGCCGGTGATGGCGCCGGTGGCGTTGCAGTTGACGAAGCCGTGCACCACTTGGGTGTCGACGCCGACCATCAGACTCACGCTGTCGTCATGGGAGGTGATGTGTTCCGCTGCGTAACGCAGGTCCGCACCGCCGCCGAATTCCTTGAAACCGATCAGGTTCGGGTGTTCGCGGCGCAGGTCGAAGAACAGCTCGGCGCGGGTGGCGAAGCCGTAGTACGGGCTGTTGTAGATCACCGCCGGCAGCGTTGGCGCGGCCTCGAGGATTGCCGAGAAGTGCGCCTTTTGTGCGGTGGCCGAGGCGCCACGGGACAGCACGCGCGGGATCACCATCAAGCCCTGGGCACCGACCTTGGCCGCATGGGCGGCGTGGGCTACCGCTTCGCGGCTGTTCACTGCCCCGGTACCGACGATGGTCGGCACGCCCGCCGCCACCAGGCGCGCCACGCCTTCCTGGCGCTCGGCTTCGGTCAGCAGCGGCCAGTCGCCCATGGAACCGCAATACACCACGGCGCGCATGCCGATCTCGACCAACTCGCGGCCTTTGGCGACGAGGGCGTCGAAGTCCGGCGTGCGCGCAGCGGTGCACGGGGTCATCAACGCGGGAATGCAACCGGTGAAAATGGTGTCGCTCATTGTCCTGTCTCCCAGCAACGTTCAGTCAGATAAGGTCCGGGCTCAAATGCCCCAGGCAAAAGGGTCCTGCTCGTCGATCAGCAAGGTGCTGTCGGCGGTCATGTAGGCGCGGCCAGTGATAAACGGGCGCACGCCCTCGCTATCCCATTCATAGCGGGCTTCGAAGCGGCTGCCGGTGATGCTCGCCTGTATCCACGGCTCACCGGCGGCGAGCTTGCCGTCGGCGGCCAGGCACGCCAGCTTGGCGCTGGTGCCGGTACCGCAGGGGGAGCGGTCGTAGGCTTTGCCGGGGCACATCACGAAGTTGCGGCTGTCGGCGTGGGCGTCAGTGGCGAACAGTTCGATATGGTCGATCAAGGCCCCGTCGGCGCCATGGATGCCCTGGGTTTCGAGGGCCTTGAGCATGGCCCAGGTGTAGTCGGTGAGGACGTCGACGTTGTCTAGCTCCAAGGTCTGGCCGTGCTCGGAGACCAGGAAAAACCAGTTGCCGCCCCAGGCGATATCGCCGTGGACCACGCCATACCCTGGCACGCGCACCGGCACCTGCTGGCGATGGCGATAGGCAGGCACATTGCGCAGGGTCACGGCGCCGTCCTCGTGCAGCGTCGCCGTCACCGGGCCCACCGGAGTGTCAAGGGTGTGCACGCCCGGCGCGATGCGCCCCAGGTAATGCAAGGACGCAACCAGACCGATGGTGCCGTGGCCGCACATGCCCAGGTAGCCGGCGTTGTTGAAGAAGATCACCCCGCAGGTGGCGCCGGGCGTGACCGGCTCGCAGTACAACGCGCCGACCAGCACATCATTGCCGCGCGGTTCCAGCAGGCAGGCGCGGCGCCATGGGTCGTGCTCGCTGCGCAAATGCTGCAGCTGCTCGGCGATGGTCGCACCGGCCAGTTCGGGGAACCCACTCATCACCAGACGCGTCGGTTCGCCGCCGGTGTGGGAGTCGATCACATGCAGTCGCTTCATAACACGCTCCATCGCGTGGTTGGCCGTGGCCCTACAGTGAACGCTGGGGCGTTGCCGCGATTGATGTTTTTTGCGCGCCACGATGACGAAATCGGCACAGTCGGCGTCGCTCGACAGCGACCCGGTCATGGGGCAATCTGCTCGACGTCCAGGTAAACCGCAGGGAGCCACACTTATGCCGCACCGCGCGTTTGCGAGCCTTTGCCAAGGCACCGAGGCCAATCGCCCCCACAGCCTGGAGCAGTTGTTGGCCGGTGTGATGCAACTGTTGCCGATGCTGGATGTGATCCCCAATGCAGCGATTTTCATCAAGGATGTGCACGCCCGTTACGTCCTGGCCAACCGCACCCTGGTGCAGCGCTGCGGCCTCAAGCACTTGCAGCCATTGCTGGGCAAGACCAGCGCCGAGGTGTTCCCCGCGCAGTTGGGGCCGGGTTACACCGAGCAGGACCGACGCGTGCTGGAGGACGGCTTCGTGCTCGAAGACAGGCTCGAACTGCACCTCTACGGCAGCCGCGAACCCGGCTGGTGCCTGACCCACAAATGGCCGCTGTACGACCACGAAGGCCGCATCATCGGCCTGGCCGGCATTTCCGTCGACCTGCAATCGGCCAGCGAAACCCACCCGGCTTACCAACGCCTGGCCGCCGTGGACGCGCACATCCGCACCCACTTCCACCGCCGCATCACCCTTGGCGAGTTGACGCGCATCGCCGGGATTTCCGTGGCCCAGCTGGAGCGCTACTGCAAGCGCGTGTTCCATCTGACCCCTCGGCAGATGATCCAGAAAGTCCGCCTGGAACACGCCCACCGGTTGCTGCACGGCGACCAGCCGATCACCGAGGTGGGCTTGCTGTGCGGCTACACTGACCACAGCGCGTTCACCCGCCAGTTCAAGGCCTCGACCGGGTTCACGCCGCGCCAGTATCGGCACGCGACAGGCGCAGCGCAGTAGCCGCAAGCATTGCGATGCAACGATTGGCTGTCACGCCGCTCATATGCTTACTAGCAACTTTTCGCGACGACAGGGACTGAGCTTATGACGGCGGCTGAAAACAACCATGTGAACTGGCTGGTGGAACAATCGATGCTGCACGCGGCCCGTCAGCGCGCCAAGCTCTACTCGGGCCAGGGCCGGTTGTGGCAGCAGCCTTACGCGCAGACCCGGCCCCGGGATGCGTCGGCATTGTCATCGGTGTGGTTCACCGCTTACCCGGCCTCGATCGTGACCCGCGAGGGCGGTACCGTGCTGGAGGCGCTGGGGGATGAAGCGCTGTGGCAGGCCTTGTCGAAGATCGGCATCCAGGGCATCCATAACGGCCCGCTAAAAAAATCCGGTGGCCTCATAGGCTCCACGCACACGCCGACCATCGACGGCAACTTTGACCGCATCAGCTTCGAGATCGACCCGCAGCTGGGCACCGAGGCGCAGTTGCAGGCGTTGACGCGCATGGCGGCGGCGCACAACGCGGTGATCATCGACGATGTGATCCCGTCCCACACCGGCAAGGGCGCGGACTTCCGCCTGGCCGAGATGGCCTACGAGGACTATCCCGGCCTCTACCACATGGTGGAAATCCGCGAAGAAGACTGGCCGCTGCTGCCCGATGTGGCCGAGGGGCGCGATGCGCAGAACCTCAGCCCGCTGCAGGTCGATGCACTGCGCGACAAGCATTACATCGTCGGCCAGTTGCAGCGGGTGATCTTCTTCGAGCCCGGTGTGAAGGAAACCGACTGGAGCGCCACCGATGTCGTTATGGGCGTGGATGGCAAGCCGCGTCGCTGGGTGTACCTGCATTACTTCAAGGAAGGTCAGCCGTCGCTGAACTGGCTGGACCCGACCTTCGCCGCGCAACAGATGATCATCGGCGACGCCCTGCACGCCATCGACGTGATGGGCGCGAAAATCCTGCGCCTGGACGCCAATGGTTTTCTCGGTGTGGAACGCAAGCTCGATGGCACCGCCTGGTCAGAAAGCCACCCGTTATCGATCACCGGCAACCAGTTGCTCGGCGGCGCGATTCGCAAGGCCGGCGGTTTCAGTTTCCAGGAGTTGAACCTCACCGTGGATGACATCGCGTCCATGTCCCAGGGCGGCGCCGACCTGTCCTACGACTTCATCACCCGCCCGGCCTACCAGCACGCGCTGCTGATGGGCGATGCCGAATTTTTGCGCCTGATGCTGCGGGAAATGCACCGCCAGGGCATCGACCCCGGCTCGTTGATCCACGCCCTGCAGAACCACGACGAGCTGACCCTGGAGCTGGTGCATTTCTGGACCCTGCATGCCCACGACACCTTCCTCTATCAAGGTCAGACCTTCCCCGGCAATATCCTGCGCGAGCACATCCGCGAACAGATGTACGAGCGCCTGGCCGGCGAACATGCGCCGTATAACCTCAAGTTCGTCACCAATGGCGTGTCTTGCACCACCGCCAGCATCATCACGGCGGCGCTGGGGATTCGTGACCTGGACGCGATCACCTCGGCCGATATCCAGCAGATCCGCCAGATCCATCTGCTGCTGGTGATGTATAACGCCATGCAGCCGGGGGTGTTTGCCTTGTCGGGCTGGGACTTGGTCGGCGCGCTGCCGTTGGCTGCGGAGGAGGTCGCGCACTTGATGCAGGATGGCGATACCCGCTGGATTCATCGCGGCGCCTATGACTTGGTGGAGTTGAACCCGCAAGCCGAACGGTCCGCCGGACAGATGCCACGTTCGAGGGCCTTGTACGGCAGCTTGAACAGTCAGTTGCAGGACCCCGAGTCATTCGCCTCGCAACTGCAAAAGATCCTCGCGGTACGCCGCGCCTACGACATCGCCGCCAGCCGCCAGATCCAGGTTCCGGAGGTAGAAAACCCCGGCTTGCTGGTCATGGTTCACGAATTGCCGGCCGGTAAAGGCACGCAAATCACCGCACTTAACTTCGGCGCCACGCCGATCACCGAAACCTTGTACCTGCCGGACATTGCAGCGGGGATGGTGGTGGACATCATCAATGAGCGGGTCGAAGGCGATCTCACCGCAGAGGGCGCGTTCACCATCACCCTGGATGCCTATGAGGGATTGGCTTTGCGGGTGGTCAGCAGTTCACCGATGGTGTGAGTCGACCAGCTGGAATCGATACCCCACGCCATACAGCGATTCGATCGGGGTTTCTCCCGGACAGGCCTGTTCGAGCTTGCGGCGCAGGTTGCGGATATGGCTGTCCACCGTGCGGTCGGTGACCACGCGGTGGTCGTCGTAGATCTGGTCCAGCAGTTGGTCGCGGGAGAACACGCGGCCGGCGGAACGGGCGAAGGTGTTGAGCAGCCGCAGTTCCACGGGGGTGAGGTCCAGTGGGATGCCGTCGAGCGAGGCCTGGTACTGCGTGTCGTCGATCAGCAGGCGCGGCGCCGTGGTGCTGAGCAGTTGCGGGCTGCGGCGCAGGATGGCCTTGACCCGTGCCACCACTTCACGCGGGCTGAAGGGCTTGCAGATATAGTCGTCGGCCCCCAGGTCCAGGCCGAGCAGGCGGTCCACTTCCTCCACGCGCGCGGTGATCATGATGATCGGCACGCTGCTGAATCCGCGTAGGTCCTGGCACAGCTGCATGCCGTCACGGCCGGGCAGCATCAGGTCGAGCAGGATCAGCTTGGGGTCGTGGGCGCGCACGGCGGGCACTACATGCAGGCCGTTGTCCAGGCACAGGCTGGTATGGCCGGCGGCGGTGAGGTAGTCCTGCATCAAGGTGGCGAGTTTGGGTTCGTCTTCGACGATCAGGATCGGGCGTTCATCGGTCATGGTTCACAGGCTCCGGGGCAGACGCAAGGTCAGCCACAGGCCGCCCAGGGGCGAATGGTCGGCGCTGAGGCTGCCGCCGTGGGCGAGGGCGATGCTGTGACAGATCGCCAGGCCCAGGCCGGCGCCGCCGCTGGCGCGGTTGCGCGATGATTCGCCACGGTAGAAGCGCTCGAACAGGCGTGGCAGCTGTTGGGCGGATACGCCGGGGCCCGAATCCATGAAGTCGATGCGCACCTCATCACGGGTCAGTACGGCACCGATGCGGATCACACCGTTGGCGTCGGTATAGCGCACGGCGTTTTCCAGCAGGTTGGAAAACAGCTGCTGCAACCGACTGGCATCCGCCAGCAGTTCCAGCGGGGTACTGGGCAGTTCCAGTTCGACGCGCAATTGACGCGCGTTCAGGCGCTCCTGGAACATGCCCACGGTGTGTACCAGCAAGTCATTGAGCACGCAGGGGGCTTTGCGGTAAGTCAGGGCGCCGACGTCCGCCATGGACAGTTCATAGAGGTCATCCACCAGTTTGCTGAGCATGCCGACTTCGCCTTGCAGCGATTTCATCGAGCCCTGGTCCAGCGTGCGCACACCGTCCTCGATCGCTTCCAGCTCGCCACGCAGCACCGACAGCGGCGTGCGCAATTCGTGGGAGACATCGGCCATGAATTCGCGGCGCATCTTCTCATTGCGTTCGAGGGTGTAGGCCAATTGATTGAAGTCCCGCGCCAGTTGGCCCACTTCGTCGTTGGAGGCCACGGCCACGCGGCTGGTGTAGTCGCCGCTGGCCAGGCGGTGAGTGGCGGCGGCGACGCGCTTGACCGGCTCCAGTAAGGTGCGGGCGATCCACCAGGCGATCAGCATCGCCAGCAGCAGGGAGAACACGCCCATTACCAGGCTGGTGCGCAACTGATACTGCTCGAAGCGTTCGCCACCGGCTTCGGTCACGCTCTGGAACGGGGTGACGGCCAGCCAGCCGACGATTTCACCGGCCACCTCGACGGGACGCAACAACGCATCGTTGCCGATGGCGGGATAGCCGGTGACGCGCTGCTTGTACTTGTCGAGCAGGGCAATGCGAAACAGAGCGCCAGTCAAGTCCGAGGCCACCGGGGTGTTCAAATCGTTCCTCAGCGGATCTTCACCGGGCTCGGGTCGCATGATCTCGAACCAGCGGTCCGGCTGATTGCGCAGGAATTCCCAGCTGCCTTCACGGGCATAGGCGCTCGCCAGGCGCGGCAGCACCGGTGCCATGCGCTCCAATGCCTGCTCATTGATGTAGCCCAGAAACCCGCGCCCGAAACTCCAACTGGTGGCCACGCCCATGCTCAGGATGACCAGCAGCACACCGGCCAGCACCGCGACAAACAGCTTGGTGGAGATACTCAACTTCATCGATTCGGGCTGCTCGGGAGGGGATGCGCCCATTTAGGCCCTGGCGTGGCAAAGATTCAAGCGATGGGGGCAATCTTCAATTTTCCTGCACATTTGCTTCCCAACATGGCGTATGGCTCAAGCCATTCCGTCTTGCAGAGGCAACTATGTCGACCAAATTCTTCGCCAAGTACCTGGTAATCGCTGCGGTGCTCCTGTGCATTATCTTGCTGGTGCTGCTCGGTGGCTGTTCGGCGGGGGTTTAAAAGTCGTCGAGCAGTGAAGGGGGGGCGCGAGGGTGATTTTGCGTCACACATAATTTGTTACAGGAGGATGGAGGCAAAAGACGTAGGAAAATTCCTCGTGCCACCCAGCTTTCATAAAAGCGTAACAAAGCTGCTGCACAGTTCGGGAGCCCTTAAACACAAGGAGTTCCCTTAATGAAAAGCTTGATGAAGTCTGCTGCACTCGCCGTTGCGGTTTCTCTTTGTGCCAGCTCGGTATTCGCGGCCGACAACGTCCGCCTGACCGGTTCCGGCGCCAGTTTCCCGGCACCGATCTACCTGACCTGGTTCAAGGATTTCAGCAAGAAAACCGAAGGCGTCACCGTCGACTACCAATCCAAGGGCAGCGGCGCGGGTGTGCAGGACTTCCTGAATAAAACCGTGGACTTCGCCGCCAGTGACTCGGCCATGAAAGACGAAGACATCGCCAAGGTCGCCGAGGGCGTGCAGTTGCTGCCAATGACTGCGGGTGAAATCGTGTTGGCGTATAACCTGCCAGGCAATCCAAAGGGCCTGAAGCTGCCACGGGATGTGTACTCCAATATCTTCCTGGGCAAGATCACCAAGTGGAACGATCCTCAGATCGTCGCCGCCAACCCTGGCCTGAAGCTGTCCGATACGCCGATCACCGTTGTCGTACGTGCCGACTCCAGCGGTACCACGGCGGTATTCACCAAGCACCTGGCCGCGATCAACCCTGAGTTCAAGCAGGCGTTGGGCGAGGGCAACACTGTTAACTGGCCTGCCAGCGACAAATTCATCAAATCGCCTAAAAACGATGGTGTGACCGCGACCGTTCGCCAGACTCCGGGCGCGATCGGCTACATCGAATACGGTTTCGCCAAACTGGCCAAGGTTGACTTCGCCCAGTTGCAGAACAAGGCCGGCCATTACGTCGTCCCGAACGCAGAAAGCGGCGCCGAAGCACTGGCTGCGGTGAAGATGCCGGAAAGCCTGGTGGCCTGGCTGCCGGATCCGGACGGTGCCAAGTCCTACCCGATCACGTCCTACACCTGGATGATCTTCCGCAAGGACAACGGCAATCCGGCCAAGGCCAAGGCCATGCGTGAAATGGTCGAATACAGCCTGACCGAAGGGCAGAAAATCGCCGATTCGATGGGCTATATCCCCCTGCCGCCATCGGTTGTCGATCTGGTTCGCAAAGCTTCCGCCAACATCAAGTAAGGCTCGCGAAGCCTCTTTCGGCGTGTGCTGTCAGCCACGCCGAGAGTGTTTCTCCCTTGTTCCGGAATTAGCCAATGAACACACCTTTTGTCGTACCGGTTAATCCGGACTCTGCCTGCCAACCACCGTCCACCAAAGACTTCCTGGTTGATCGCATCTTCCGTGCGCTTGCGCGAATAGGGGTGGTCCTGATTCTGGCATTGGTCTTTGCGCTGGTATTCGAGGTGGGCCGCAAGGCGCTTCCCGGTATGGAAAAGCACGGGTTTGACGTGCTGTTGGGCAGCGTCTGGGATGTTAACCAAGGCAAGTACGGCATTCTGCCGGCGATTTGGGGCACGCTTTACAGTGCGTTGATCGCGTTGCTGATTGCGGGTTTCTTCGGCGTCAGCATGGCGATTTTTCTCACACAGGATTTCTTGCCGGCAAAATTGGCTGCCGTGTTTCGCACCATCGTCGAGTTGCTCGCCGCCATCCCCAGCGTGGTGTATGGCCTGTGGGGCATCTACGTGGTGATTCCGGCGATTCGACCACTGACGGAGTGGTTGAACAGCGAATTGGGCTGGATACCGTTTTTCAGCACGTCCTTGAGTGGGCCGGGGCTGCTGCCGGCGGCGTTGGTACTGGCGATCATGATCCTGCCGACCATTGCCGCGGTGTCCCAGGACGCGCTGACCGCCGTACCGATGAAAACCAAGCAGGCCGCCTATGGCATGGGGACCACTCACTGGGAAGCGATTCTCAAGGTAATGGTGCCGTCCGCCGCCACTGGCATCTTCGGCTCACTGGTGCTGGGCTTGGGCCGGGCGCTGGGTGAAACCATGGCCCTGGCGATGCTGGTGGGTAACGCCAACAACATCTCCCTGTCGTTGTTTGCGCCGGCCAACACCCTGGCAGCCTTGTTGGCGCTGAACTTCCCCGAAGCCGGCCCCAATGAGATCGAGGTGTTGATGTACGCCGCGCTGGTGCTGATGTTCATCACGCTGCTGGTGAATATCCTCGGCTCGATGATCATGCTCTACGCCCAACGGGGGACCAAATAATGACTGACCTCACTTCTCCTGCAGGTCGCTTGACCGCGCCGGCTGGCGCCATGCCCAGCCTGCAGCGCAGGTTCGAAGGCCGCGCCTTGCGCAGCCTGGTGTTGACCACGCTGGTCTGGGGCGGTGCACTGCTGGCCAGCGTGCCGCTGATTTCCGTGCTGTACATGCTGATCACCCGTGGCGGTGCGCGCCTGAGCCTGGAGATCTTCACCGAACTGCCACCCACCGGTTTCGAGACCGGCGGCGGCTTCGGTAACGCCATGGCCGGTACCTTCGTCATGGTCGGTATTGCCGCGGCCATCGCGGTGCCGGTTGGCATCATGGCGGCGATCTTCCTCGCCGAATTGGGCCCGGACAGTAAGCTGGCGAACTCCGCACGCTTTGCCGCCAAGATGCTCACGGGGCTGCCCTCCATTTTGGCCGGCGTATTTGCCTACGCCCTCGTGGTAATGACCACGGGCACCTACTCGGCACCGGCGGGTGGCGTGGCGCTGGCCGTACTGATGCTGCCGATCGTCGTGCTGACGGCCGAAGAGTCGATGCGCATGGTGCCCAAGATCATGAAGGATGCTGCCTACGGCATGGGCTGCACCCGCTCCCAGGTCATCTGGAAAATCATCCTGCCCACCGGCATGCCCGCGATCCTCACCGGCGTCATGCTGGCCGTGGCGCGTGCGGCGGGCGAAACCGCGCCGCTGTTGTTTACTGCGTTGTTCAGCAACTACTGGATCTACCACGACGGCAGCCTGGCGGTGATGAATCCGACCGCGTCGCTGGCCGTCCTGATTTACAACTTTTCCGGCATGCCGTTCGACAACCAACTGGAGCTCGCCTGGGCGGCCTCGTTGGTGCTGGTGATGATTGTGTTGGTCGTGAACATTGTCAGCCGTATTTTCGGCAAGCCCAAGTATTGAGAACGGGAGCATCTGAATTTTGAACGTATCAACTGCGCGAATCGCCGCTCCGTTTGTCACCCAGGCGCCTGTGGTCATGGACTGCAAACTGGACAAGATTTTCTACGGCAACTTCATGGCCGTGCGTGACAGCCATGTGCCGATCGAAAAAAACAAGATCACGGGTTTTATCGGCCCCTCCGGCTGCGGCAAAAGTACGGTGCTGCGCAGCCTCAACCGTATGAACGACCTGGTCAAAGGTTTCCGCTTCGAGGGCCACGTGCATTTTCTCGGGCAGGACGTGTATGGCAAGGGCGTAGACCCGGTTGTGGTGCGTCGCTATATCGGCATGGTGTTTCAACAGCCCAACCCATTCTCGATGAGCATCTTCGACAATGTCGCCTTTGGCCTGCGGCTCAACCGCTACAAGGGCGACCTGGGCGACCGCGTCAAGCACGCCCTGCAAGGCGCGGCGCTGTGGGATGAGGTCAAGGACAAACTCAAGGTCAGTGGCCTGTCCCTGTCCGGTGGCCAGCAGCAACGTCTGTGTATCGCCCGCGCCATTGCCACTGAGCCGGAGGTGCTGTTGCTGGATGAGCCTTGTTCGGCGCTCGACCCGATCGCTACTCGCCGAGTCGAGGAGTTGATGGTCGAGCTGAAGAAGGACTACACCATCGCGCTGGTGACCCACAACATGCAGCAGGCCATCCGTGTGGCGGATACCACCGCGTTTTTCTCGGTGGATATTTCCCAGGGTACGCGCACTGGGTATCTGGTCGAGATGGGCCCTACCACGCAGATCTTCGATAACCCACGCGAACAAATGACAGGGGATTACATCAGCGGCAAGTTCAGCTGACCGAGCGCCGCAAGTGGTTTCATCTTCTCTTTTAATGTTTTCGGGAATGCCAATGTCTGCAACGCGTCGTCTTGATTTGCCCGCGATTGAACGCGCACTGCGCAAGGTGCAGGTCCGCTTTGGCGAACTCAGCCAGCACTTCACCGAGCCGCGCGATCCGCTGACCGACGAAGTGTTGCAGAACGTGGTCGAAGGCTACGCGTTGATCGACGACTACGTTGCGCGTGGCGTCGACCTGTTCGACCTTCAACAACTGAACCTGATGCTCGAGATTAATGCCACCGTACTGTGTGGCCGCGACCCGGCCCGTCGGCAAGAGTTCGCGCAGCACCTTGCCGCCACCGAGGAGCACTTCTTCAACAATGTGGAAGGCGGCATCAAGGATTTGTACAACTGGTACTGCGCGTATCGCAGTGAGTCGATCTGGAAGCGTGCGGCTGGCGTCTATGTGCGTATCCTCAGCAAGCCGCAATTGTTCATCGAAGGCAATAACCGCAGCGGATCGTTAATCGTCAGCTATTTGCTGATGCGCGCAGGGCTGCCGCCGTTCGTGCTGACGCTGGACAACGCCGAAGGCTATTTCAACCCATCCTCGGTTATCCGCAATTCCGCCAAACATGGCGTCAAGGCACTCTACGAATTGCCCAAGATCAAGAAAAAATATGCGGCTTTCCTGGAAGATAAGGCTCCAGACCCCATGGAATTTTTCCTGAGCGACACGCCGTTGCCCGTCTTTCAGGGGGGCCACTGATGGGAAGGTACTCCATGCTCGACAAATGCCGGATGTCCAGCGCTCGCGCCTGGCGATCCATCAGGTCCGTGATGAGGCCTCAGCGTATCCGCATCTCGTTCGATATCGACGACACCCTGGCGTGCCAACTGCACCATTGCGCCACCGAGCACAGCAGGTTGCCCGCGTTCGTTCATCGCTGGCTGGGCGAGCCGCTGCGCAGCGGCACCCGGTCCCTGGCCCGCGAGCTGCGCCGCCAGGGATGCAGCGTGTGGGTCTACACCTCGTCTGGCCGCACGCCGTCCTACATCCGGCGTTGGCTGATGCTGTATGGCATTCGCGTCGACGGCGTGGTCAACAGCGTTCGCCACAACCATGCCCTCGCGGCGCGCGGGTTGACCAACACACCCTCGAAATTCCCACCGGCGTTCGATATCGACTTGCATGTCGACGACTCCGAGGGCGTGCAGATCGAAGGCCACCATCACGGTTTTCGTGTGGTGGTGGTGCGTCCGGATGACGAGCAGTGGGCGCAGCGTGTCTTGGATGCCGTCGCGCATGTCCAGGCTCAGTTGGCTCGGCAGCAACCCCAACGACACAAGATGCCGGTGCCGAGCTATCGGGGCATCACGCTCAATGGATAAAACCCAGGGGGCGGCTGATGGCTCGGTCGCACCCTGGGGGCTTATGTCACTGGGCGTCTAACCCGCGCAGAAATTCGCTGTGCTGCAGCGTTGTCGAGAACATCGGCAGCGTGAAGTTTTCGGCGGCATGTTGTTGTTCATCAGTGAAGGTTGCCGTGCAATCGGTCAAGGTCACCACGTTATAACCCTTCTCATAACCCGATCGAACCGTGCCTTCGACACAGCAGTTGGTGAGAAACCCCGTCACCACCAGGTTCTGGATGCCGTTATTGCGCAGCACAAGGTCCAGGCCCGTAGTGGCGAAGCCATCCAGCCCGCGCTTGCCCTCAACGAGAATATCGCCGGCCTCCTGGGTGATTGCATCGCTGATCTGGGCCCCCCAACTGCCTGCACGGAAGGCGCTGCCATCCGACACGCCTTTGAGAATCCCGTAGTCGCGTGTCGTCAGCTCCGGGTAACCCTCGGCGAACTGGATGGGTAGATGAATGATCTTTACGCCGAGTCGGCGTGCCTGCTGCACGGTGGTCGCGGTGTTGGCCAGCATATCGGACGCGTGCATGACGTCTTTGACGGCGTCGTGGAACACGCCGCCGGGGGTGGTGAAATCGTTCTGGTACTCGATCAGGACAAGGGCGGTAGTGTGGGGGTTCATGCTGCATCTCCGGTCGGTGGGGTGATCACGATTGCATCGTCCCAGCATAACCCTCATCACCGCCATAGGGGCACTGAGCCCGCCCTAAAAATATCAGCGCCTGGCAATCGGCGGCTTGGTTTTCGCGGTGTCCGGTAGCGCACAGCGCTCGTTGCGACAACGACGGCTGCCATCCGGGTGAGGCAACCAACCCAGATGGGGGCGCAGGCGGCAGAACAAGCGATAACCCAAGGTGAACAACGGCCTGATCGGTCGCCAGGCCAATGGCGCGGCCCACTTGCCCAGCCCGGCTGCGCGCCAGCTCCACAGCGTGGCGTCCAGGCCTGTCACCCAACGGCCGTCGTCGAAGCGGGCATGCAATGAATCTTGCATTTGCTCGAGACTGAAACCCAGGGCACGTGCATCGAATTCAGCGCGGCTGATGTCAACCAACACCAGGCGGGCGGGTGGGGCATGCCGGCTCAGCATGTGGATTTCGCGCGCACAGAGAGGACAGTCACCGTCGAAGTACAGCGTGAGTGGCCAGTGTGTTTTCTTGTGCATTCGTGTGCCGTTTGTATAGGGTGTGCCACACGATAGGCTGAAAAAAACCGGCTGACAATGGGGGAGGGTTTTGCGTTTTCGTGCGCCAGGAAGGCTACATTTCAGACGAGCAGCAGGGATTGTTCTACATTTCGTCTATGGTTTGCGTGATAGTGGCGGGATTCAAAAAAGGATTTTGAACATGGGACTGAGATGGACCGCGGTGACAGTACTGTTGATTGTTTGCTGGGTGTTGTTTGTGGGGCTTCTAATAGTCCGGCCCCTCAGGCAGCCGTTTTGGTAGCAGCGCCGTGCGCCCGAGACTTGTTTTGCAGGCGTGACCCGGTAAGGGCTTCCCAAGCCAATTCAAGCAGAACTCATCCACTTCCACCCATGAGTTGCCAGGCGATTGCTTGCATCGGAGGTATTCTACGCAGACGCCGTTTTGATCAACTCTGATGAAGTTGCGGAATTTAGCGGGAGTGCAGAAAATCAACTTAAGCCATAACATGATGGTCACCTGGTCGATAGCTCTTTGAGTATGGCTTGATTTCAGGCTGAGGCCAGTGAATTCAGTTTCTTTTTACGGGCACTACGTTTAGAGATTCTTACCGGCTCGGTTCGGTATCCGTGCGGGCAGCGTCATTGGCAGTCCGCTTGTCCGACCGCCTCCATTTGAAGGTGTGGAGCGCGTAATAGAGGTCAAAAAATGGCCCGCGTACGGGCCTAAATGGAAATCTACAGCGGCGCGGAGAAAACCTGGTCCGCGCCTTTGGCCTAATGATCGTTAAGCCGTTGTGTTGATTCGCGTCCCTACCGAACCCGAAGTCGCTTTCGGCTGTTCGACTTCGCCCGGAGTGCTGCCGTCATGATCGCCGTCGCTGTCGGCTTGCACGGTTGGACGGACCTGAGGCCTGATCGTTGTAGGTTGAGGTTGTGTGATGTGTGTAGAGCCAGAGATTGCAGATGTCATGTTTATCCCCTTAAGAAACGATAGGTTGAGTTAATACTATCGGCATGCCTTTTCAATGTTTAGGACTTTTAGTTAAAAGTCGCGCTAATAAAAATAATTGAGAGGGCTTCGCAGTCTTAAGTTTGGCTTGGCACTTTAGCGCTAATGAAAGATGTGAAAAAGTTGTGATGGTTTTGTGAGAATTTACGAATTGGGTTTATGCATTTTATCGGCGGGATGGTTTCTATGCCCGGCGTATCAGCAGAACAGTCGATCAGGATGTGCAGGTATATGTATATAGCTATTGTCGGCAGCACTCTGGCGCAGAAACAATAACGGCTTGTATCGGGTTTCCCCGGCAAACCGTTGATCTCCTAAGTGCCCGATCCCGGAATCGACTATTGGCGACGTTCACTACAAACATCGCGGGCACCCCTTTCTGACTCGTCGTCCTGTTCAATGGGCTTCACTTACATCGTTTTGACCGATACCACTTCCACAAACCTGAATTTCTTTCTGGCTGCCTTGGTGGCTTCCTGCTCCGCAACCAGGGAACTCAGGGTGTCGGCCTCATGCACGATCTCGTGCATCGTGCCTTCAAATTCATTGCCGACCCGTAGCGTGACTCTCAGCCTGGGTGTGAAGCCTTTCGAGACTTTTTCTTTTTTCGCTGCTTTTACCGGCTGCGTTACCTCCACAACCTCTGGAACGCTGTCGTGCACGGGGGCGGCAACGGTTGGCGCGGCAAGCTCAGGTTCGCCAAACAACGCGCGGCGCATTTCTTCTTCTGTCAATTTCGAATTCATATCATTTCTCAGAAACGCGTAATTAATAATCCCGCGGAGTTTACCAGCATGACGAGCGGCTGTTGGGGGCGGCAAAGCGTATTCGTCCCATGATGGCCGGGAGCAAATCTCGATCATCGTCGCCAGGCTGTGGTCCGCCAAGGAGCTGATTTGAGACGACGAGCTGTCGCGGATTTTGGTTTGGTTCGTGGTCGGCAGAACGCCGGGGAGGGTAATTGCGCAGCGCAAACATTAAGGGCCTGCACGAAGTTCATCATGCAAGCCCTTTATATCTATGGTGCCCGAACCCGGAATCGAACCGGGACGCCCTTACAGGCGGGGGATTTTAAGTCCCATGCGTCTACCAGTTTCGCCATTCGGGCGGTAGCGCGGTGTAACAGGGTTGGGAATATATAGACCCGAGCGCTTCGACGCAAGGTCGGAGGGCAGCTTTCTTGCGCCTGTTACCGAACGAAAAAGCTCGGTAGATCAGTGATCTAC
The DNA here is from genome assembly GCF_900102035.1 of Pseudomonas extremaustralis. Classification (NCBI taxonomy): domain Bacteria; kingdom Pseudomonadati; phylum Pseudomonadota; class Gammaproteobacteria; order Pseudomonadales; family Pseudomonadaceae; genus Pseudomonas; species Pseudomonas extremaustralis. Next base: position 1,766,205 of record NZ_LT629689.1, on the reverse strand, counting down.
ACAGAGTTTTAGAGGCGGCTCGGAGGATGCCGGCAGCACGTTGTCAGGATTCACAAAAGACAACCCTGGCGCGACACCGGCACAAGCCCGGCCTAGTAAGCACCTTCGACCGCGCTGGCCCCGCTGACAATCGCAATGCCTGAGCTGCTGCCCAAACGTGTCGCCCCCGCCTCGATCATCGCCCGGGCGGTCGCCACGTCCCTCACGCCGCCCGAGGCTTTCACGCCGATGACTGGCCCGACCACTTCGCGCATCAGCCGCACATCGGCCAGCGTGGCGCCGCCATGGCCGAAGCCGGTGGAGGTCTTGACGAACGCGACGTTCAATTCCCGGCAGATCACGCAGGCCTGGGTCTTCTGTTCGTCATCAAGCAAACCGGTTTCCAGAATGACCTTCAAGGGCACATCGCCACAGGCTTTGAGGACTTGGGCGATATCGTCGCGCACCGGGTCGAGCAGGCCATCCTTCAGCCAGCCGATATTCAGCACCATGTCGATTTCCCGCGCGCCAGCCTGGATGGCGAGTTGCGCCTCACACGCTTTGGCTTGGCTGAGGCCGGCGCCCAAGGGAAAGCCGACCACCGCGCATACCAGGGATGCTGCGCCACTCAAGCATTCAACCGCCAGCGGCACGTTGGCGCTATTGACGCATACCGACTTGAATCCATATGTCCGGGCTTCTTCGCACAATTGGCGAATGCTTGCCTGGGAGGCGTCGGCGGCCAACAGTGTGTGGTCGATATAGGCGGCGAGGGGCGAAATAACTGATGGCATGGCGGGCGTCCTGGGGGGAAGAGGGTGCTGAGAAAAGCCTGTTTGTGATAAGTTGGAGGCATTAAATGTTAAATAAATAACATTGTAAATGGGTTTTGTGAGCCTCGTTATCATTCGGCCACATCAATCAGGGGTGAATACGCGGTGGATTCAAAGAAAAGCGCACGATTCAAAGCCATGCACAAAGCGTTGCAGGGGGAGGCGGCGGTGCACCTGCGGGACATGGCGGCGCTGCTGGGCGTATCGGAAATGACCGTGCGCCGTGACCTGGTGGACAACGCCCAGGGCCTGCGCCTGTTGGGCGGGCATGTGACGCGCAGCGGTGCCCCGGAGCCGGATTACCAAGTGGCCGAAGAGGACCAGCGCAACATCGCCGAGAAGCGCCAGATCGGCGTTTTGGCCGCCAGCCTGGTGCGTCCGGGCGACACGATCTTCATCGATTGCGGCACCACCACTCCCTTTATCATCGACGCCTTGCCCGATGATCTGGAGTTCACCGCGCTGTGCAACTCCCTCAATGTGCTGCTCAAACTCCAGCAAAAGCCCCGCTGCACGGTGATCTTGTGTGGCGGCATGCTGGACCGCCGCAACCTGGTGTTCGAGAGCCGCGCCGAAGCCGGGATCATCGACGGTATCCGCGTGGCCTGGGCCTTTATCTCGGCGGCCGGGGTCAGCGCGACCCATGGCGTGACCTGTTACAACCTCAACGAAGTCGACGTGAAGCGCCGGGTCATGGCGCGGGCGCAGACCTGCGTGCTGGTGGCCGACCACACCAAATTCGAGCAGGTGCGTGCCGCGCATTTCGCCGAGTTGACGGACTTCCAGCGGGTGATCAGCGATGGTGGTCTGCCGCTGACGCAGCAGCAGGTCATCAAGAAGGGCGGCGCGGTGCTGGTGATGTAACTTTTTTATCGAATGTTTGGATTCTAACAAAATCGCCTTGACACCCTCCCGCGCAAGGCATAGTTTTTCAAATGTGATTGCGATTCACATTTGTGAGCACGGCTTCCCAGAAGGCCGCGCCCAATCCAGACAACAATAAAAATAGGAATCACCATGCTACACATAGCCCGTAAACCTGTTCATGTGCTGTCCCTCGCACTGGCTGTCGCGGCCTCGGTACTGGCGCTGAATGCCCAGGCCAAGGATCTGAAGATCGGTTTCAGCCAGGTCACCCTCCAATCGCCGTTCTATGTGCAGTTGCGCGATGGCGCCAAGGCCGCCGCCGCCCGAGACGGCGACGAGCTGATCTTCCTCGATGCCAACGGCGACATCAGCAAACAGAACAACGATATCCAGGACCTGCTAACCCGCAAGGTCGACATCCTCATCATCAACGCCGTCAACCCCGACGCCGTGGGCGCCTCCCTCGATGCGGCAAAGCGCGCCAAAGTGCCGGTGATTGCCGTCGACCGCGCCATCAACGCCCCCGTCGCGGCCACCATTGGCCGCAACAACGCCAAGATGGGCGAACTGTCCGGCAAGGCGCTGGTGGCGGCGCTGAAGCACAAGGGCGTGGTCAACGGCAAGATCATCGAAATCCAGGGCGACGCCGGCGGTACCGTGATGCAGGAGCGGCGCAAAGGCTTTCACACCGCGCTGGCCGGTACCGACTTCAAGATCATCGAAGGCCCCTATAGCGAGTACATGCGTGCCAATGCGGTCACGGCGATGCAGGACTTGCTGCAGGCGCACCCCGACCTCAAGGCAGTGATCGCCCATAACGACGACATGGCCATGGGCGCGCTGCAAGTGCTCAACGAAAGTGGCAAGAAAAACGTGCTGGTGGCCGGTGTCGATGGCCTGTCCGAAGCGATCAACGCCATCCAGAACGGTGACCAGTACGTGGCCACCGCCCTCAACGACCCGCGCTACCTGGGCGAAGTCGCGATTGAAGCTGCGCGCGGCCTGGCGACCGGCAAGACCATCCCGGCCTTTGTCGATGCCGGCACTCAAGTCGTCACCCAGGCCAATGCGGCCGAGGTCAAGCACGACGCCACCTTCGGCGAATACCGTCCCGGCGCACTCTGAAACGCTGCCCGCTCAATTGCCTACTCAACAGGGGAATCCACTGTGAAAGCTGCCGTCATGTACAAACCGGGTGATATCCGGGTCGAAGACGTTCCAAAACCTGAAGTCAAAGCCGGCCACGCGCTGGTGCGTGTCGCTGCCTGCGGCGTGTGCGGCTCGGATATCCCGCGCATGCTGAGCAAGGGCGCCCATGTCATGCCGCTGATCTGCGGGCATGAATTCGCCGGATTTATCGAAGCGATCGGCAGTGGCGTCGAGGGCTACGCTATCGGCGAGCTGGTGACCGTGCCGCCGATGATCCCGGACGTGACCAGCGACCAATACACCCGGGGCTTTCCTTCGCGCTCCGAGCAGTACGACTACTTCGGCAGCCGCCGCGACGGGGCGTATGCCGAGTTCGTCAACGTGCCCCTGAGCAACTTGATCAAAGTCCCGGCGGATATGGACCCGGTCGCGGCGTCCCTGGTGGACCCGGCGGCGATCGCCCTGCACGCGATCTGGAAGGCCGACTTCAAGGCCGGGCAGAGCGGGGCGGTGGTGGGCTGCGGGCCAATCGGGCTGTTTGTGATCCAGTGGCTGCGCATCATGGGCGCCAAGGACATCGTCGCTATCGATATCGCCGAAGAAAAACTCGCCATGGCCCGCCAGGCCGGCGCCACCCATACCTTGCTCAGCGGCGCGTCGGACACCGAGTTGCCGCGCTGCCAACTGGTGATCGAAGCCGCCGGCCATCCCGCTTCCATCAACCAGGCCGTGCAGTTGACCAAGGCCGGTGGGCATGTGGTGTTTATCGGTATTCCCACCGGCGAAGTGCCGATCAGCACCGCGACGTTCTCGCACTTTCTGCGCCAGGAAATCTCCCTGCATGGCGCCTGGAACTCATTCTCCGCGCCGTTCCCCGGTGATGAATGGACCGCCTCCATCGACAAGTTGGCCTCGGGCGAGTTGCAGTGGCAGTTCATGATCACCCATGACCTGCCGCTCGATGAGCTGCCTTCGATGTTCAAGCGATACGCGGACCGCAGTGAAGTGGCCGCCAAGGTCATTTTCCGCCCCTGAGCGCCAGCCTAGGTTGTGATTCGCCCAGCCCTGCAACGTGAACCGTTGCAGGGCCAAAAACAAAAAGCGTCGGCGGCATAAGACGCAGGAGGACTACCGATGACCTTGTTGTTGGGACTGGATTTCGGAACAGGTGGCGTGCGCGCCGGTTTGTATGACCTGCACAGTCACAAACTGGTGCAGGTGGCCGAGGCGCCCTACGCCACGCAATACCCGCAATTGGGCTGGGCCGAACAGGCGCCCGCCGACTGGTGGATGGCGCTGGGCAAGGCCTGCCGGCAATTGATGGCCCAGGCCGGGCACCCGCATGTGGCAGCGGTGTGCGTCGCGACCACCGCGTCCACCGTGGTTGCTGCACAGGTCGACGGCCAACCCCTGGCCCCGGCCTTGTTATGGATGGACTGCCGCGCCGCCGTGGAGTCGGCGCGCACCGCACTGGTCAGCCATCCGATGATGAATCAGGGCGGCGATGCGGTGGAGTGGCTGGTGCCTAAGGCCATGTGGCTGGCCGAACACGAGCCCGAGGTGTATCGGCGCGCCACGCGTATCTGCGAAGCGGTGGATTGGATCAACTTTCAACTGACCGGACGCTGGGTTGCCTCCCAGCTCAACGCCAGTTGCAAGTGGAACTACGACACCTTGCAGCAGCGTTTCCCCGTGGAGCTGTATGCAGAACTGGGTATCCCGGAACTGGCGGAAAAACTGCCGCCGCAAGTGATCAAAGTCGGCGGGCGTATCGGTCCATTGACCGCTGACGCCGCCAGTCAACTGGGCTTGAGCCGCGACACACTGGTCGCCCAAGGCGGCATCGACGCCCATATGGCCATGCTCAGCGCGGGCACCACGGGCGCCGGTGAATTGTTGTTCATTGGCGGCACCTCGGTGGTGCAACTGATGCACACCCCCAAGCGCATCGACGTGCCCGGCATCTGGGGGCCTTACCCCGGTGCCTTGCTCGACGGCCAATGGCTGATGGAAGGCGGGCAAGTGTCGGCCGGCTCGATCCTCAACTGGCTGGCGCAAAAGATGTTCGGCCTGGACGATGCCGGCCACCAACAGCTGATTCGCCAGGCCGCCGCGCTGCAACCGGGTTCTACCGGTTTGCTGGTGCTCGACTACTGGATGGGCAATCGCACCCCGTATCGTTCGCCGGACATGCGCGGAGCGATCATGGGCCTGTCGCTCAATCACGATCGCCACGATCTGTACCGCGCCTCGGTAGAGGCCATTGCCCTGGGCTCGGCGAATATCTTCCACACCTGGCGCTCCGAAGGCATCGAGATCACCCGCGTGGTCGCCGCCGGCGGTTTCCAGAAGAACCCACTGTGGTTGCAGGCCACGGTCGACGCCACTGGCGTGCCGTTTGAAATGGTGCCCCACGACAACCTCACCCTGATCGGTACCGCCGCCGCAGCCGCCTGCGCCTTGGGTGAGTTCAGCGATTTGCAGCAGGCCGCTACGGCGTTCACCACCGTTGGCCGTCTGATCGAGCCTGACCCCTATGCCCATGGGCAATACATTGAATTGCTCGGGCGTTACCGCGCCGCCACCGACAGCGTCGCCCCCATCATTTGTAAACCGCCGGCGAACCGTGTGCTCGGCGTAAGGCCGGCAGCATGAGCGCCGAATCGCTGTCGCCGAGGTTGGTGGGAGATTCCCAGCGTGATGACTTGATGGTGCAGGTGGCCAAGCTGTACTACGAGCTGGAAAAGACCCAGAGCGACATCTCCAAGGAGACCGGCCTGACCCGCTGGCAAGTCAGCCGTCTATTGCGCGAAGCCCGTGACTGCGGGGTGGTGCGCATCGATATCGTCGCCCATTCGGCCCGCGTACCGGCGCTGGAAGTGGCGTTGCAAAAACGCTTCGGCCTGCGTGAGGCCCTGGTGCTGGAGGTCGAGGACGATGACGCCTTGAACGTCGTCACCCAGGCGGCCGCGCATTACTTGTGCAACTTGCAACCGATGCCCGCGCTGATCGGCGTGTCGTGGGGGCGCACTCTGACCAAGATGGCCCAGTGGCTGGTGCCGCGCTGGAACGAAGGGGTCAATGTGGTGCTGCTCAACGGGGCGATCAACACCCGTTCGGTGGGGGAGCCCAGTCATAACGTCGCCGAACGTTTCGCCCAGGCGGCGCGCGGCCAGGCCACGTTGCTGCCGGTGCCGGCGATCCTCGGCCACGCCCATACCCGCGAGGCGCTGGAGCAGGACCCCGTCATCGCCCAGGTGATGCGTCTGGGCGAGCAGGCGCCGGTCGCCTGTTTCAGCTTGGGGGAACTGTCCGACCATTCGGTGCTGATGGAGTCCGGCTATATCGACCGTCCGTTGCTACAGGAACTGGAACGACTCGGCGCGGTGGGCGACATCATGGGCCGCTTTATCGGCATGGACGGCGAACCGGTGTTGCCTGAACTGGATGCGCGCACCCTGGGCCTGCGTTTGTCGGCCCTGCGCGACAAAGCCTGGTCGATCGCGGTGTGCGTCGGTGCCCACAAGCACCGTATCGTGCATGCCAGCGTCAAGGCCGGTTACGTCAATGTGCTGGCGACCGATGCCGGCACCGCCCGTTATTTGCTGGAGCAGGATCATGAATGAATGGGCGCTGGAGATTCAGCATGTCAGCAAGCGGTTTCCGCCGAATGTGATCGCCCTCACCGACGCTTCCCTCGAGGTGCGTCCCGGTGAAGTGCATTGCCTGCTCGGCGCCAATGGCGCAGGCAAGAGCACCCTGTTGAAAATCGTCGCCGGCGCCCACCGCCCGGATGGCGGCGCGATGTTCATCGGCGGCGAACAGGTCGAGTTGAAAAACCCGCAACAGGCGCGCCAGGCCGGGATCGCGATGATCTATCAGGAACTGGACCTGATCCCGCAGATGACCGTCGAAGAAAACCTGATGCTCGGTTACGCGCCACGCCGCTTCGGCATGATCGACCGCCGTAAGCGCAGTGCCTTGGCCAAGGCCGCGTTGTTACGGGTGGGGGCGGGTTTTGCCAGTACCGACCGCGTGGGCAGCCTGTCGATTGCCAACCAGCAACTGGCGGCGATCGCCCGGGCGCTCACCTGTGAGGCCAAGGTGGTGGTGATGGACGAACCCTCCGCCGCGCTGAATGAGACCGAACTCAAGCAGGTGTTCCAAGTGATTCGCGAGATCACTGCCGCCGGTGTCGCCGTGCTGTACGTGAGCCATCGGTTGAACGAGATCCGCGAGATCGGTGACCGGGTCACGGTGCTGCGTGCCGGGCGCACCTTACAAACCCATGAGCTGGCGCAGATCGACGACCAGGCGCTGATCGCGGCGGTGGTCGGCGAGCATCGCGATTTGCTCCAACGTAGCCCGCGCCAGGCGCCACGTGAGGCGTTGGCCCTGAACATACGCCGCCTACAGGGCGCCCAAGGCCTGGATGTGCGCGAGTTGCAGGTGCGCCAGGGGGAAATCGTCGGCCTGGCGGGGCTCAACGGCGCCGGGCGCAGCACCTTGCTCAAGGCCTTGTTCGGTGTGGGCCGCAACGACAGCGATGTCGAACTGTTCGGCGAACCTTACCGCCCACTGACGTCACGCCAGGCGATTCGCCAGGGCGTCGGCCTGGTCCCGGAAAACCGCAAGACCGAAGGCCTGTTGCTGGATGCACCGATCTACCGCAACGCTTGCCTGGTGCATGCGCGGCACCTGCGCTGGTTTTCCCATGGCCAGGCCAAGGACCGCGCGGGGCCGGTGCTGCAACGCCTGCAAACCAAGCTCGATAATCTCGAGCAACCGGTGCGCCAGCTCTCCGGCGGCAATCAGCAAAAGGTGGTCATGGCCAAGTGGGTGATCGATGGCGCACGTCTGTTGCTGCTCGATGAGCCAAGCCGTGGCCTGGACGTGGGCGCCAAGGCCGACCTCTACGCCCTGGCCCGCAGTCTGGCGCAGGAAGGTGCGGCCGTGCTGGTGGCCAGCAGTGAGCTGGATGAGTTGTACGTCAATTGTGACCGCATCTGGGTCATGCATGAGGGGCGCAACGCGGTGTGTTTCGACCCATTGAGTGCCAGTCGCGACCAGATCGACCAGGCCATCCTTATTGGTAGAAGAGTGTAGAACCATGACTATTGCCAGCAATCCGACTCCCATGTTCGACAAACCCGTGGCCCTTGCGCCCAGCCGCCACCGCGCTGCGCTGGAATGGGTGATGCGCTACAACTTCGTGTTTATCTTTCTGTTCGCCGTGGTCGTGGCGACATTCCTGTCCGATGACTTCCTGACGTTCGGCAATATCGCCAACCTGTTCCAGCAAGGGGCAATCGTCGGGATCGTGGCCATCGGCATGACCTTCGTGATCCTGACGGCGAATATCGATTTGTCCGTTGGCAGCTTGTGCGCCTTCGGCGGCATCTTGGTGGCGGTGCTGTTGCAGCAGCAGGTCAGCGGTTGGCTGGCGGTGCCGGCGACGTTGCTGGTGGGCGTGGCGATCGGCACCTTGATGGGCAGCCTGACGGTGTTCGGCAAGGTGCCGAGTTTCATCATCACCCTGGCCGGCCTGGTGTCGTTGCGCGGCGCGACCTTTCTGGCCTCTGACGGCGCGCCGATCGGTGGGTTGCCGGCGAGCTTTACCGGCTTTGGCTCGTCGATGATCGATATCCTGCCGAGCGCCGGCATTGCATTCCCGGTGCTGGGCCTGATCTTTATCCTGATCACTGTCATTGCCTGGCTGGTGCTGCGCTACACGGTATTTGGCGAGTACGTGGTCGCCACCGGCGGCAACCTGGAAGCCGCGCGCTTGTCCGGTGTGCCGGTGCGCGCGGTGACCATCGCGGTGTTCGCCATTTGCGGTGGGCTGGCGGCATTTGCCGGTCTGCTGATGACCTCGCGCCTGCATGTCGGCCAGCCCACCGCCGCCCAGGGCCTGGAACTGGACGCCATTGCTGCGGTGGTACTGGGCGGCACCAGCCTGTTCGGCGGGCGGGGCAGCGTGGTGGGTACGGCGGTGGCGGTGATGCTTCTGCAGGTGCTGCGCAATATCTTCAATTTGCTTGGCTTGGGCTCGTTCTATCAGATGGCGATCACGGGCGTGATCATCGTGCTGGCGATCCTGCTCAACCGCCTGATCGATCATTACGCTGGCCGTACTTGAGGATTTCGACCCATGAGCGCACCCCGCATCAAAGCCGTGATTTTCGATATGGATGGCCTGTTGCTCGACACGGAGGGCATCTACACCCAGGTCACCCAGCTGATTTCCGACCGCTACGGTGGCCGCGCGTTTGACTGGCACTTCAAGCAGAACACCATTGGCCTGGGGGCATATGACCTGGCGAGTTACATCGTGCGTGCGCTGGAGTTGCCGATCAGCCCCGAGGCGTTCCTGGAACTGCGCACGCCGCTGATGAACGAGCGGTTCCCCTTTGCGGCCGCGATGGCGGGGGCCGAGGCGCTGGTGCGGCATTTGTCCGCCCAGGGCATTCCGATTGCCGTGGGCACCAGTTCGTCGCGGCATTATTTCGAGCTGAAAATCAGCCAGCACCGGGAATGGTTTGCGCTGTTCGACACGGTGGTCACTGCCGATGACCCGCAGGTGGGTGCGGCCAAGCCGGCACCGGATATCTTTCTGGTAGCCGCCCGGCGCCTGGGGGTGAACCCCGCTGAATGCCTGGTGTTCGAGGACTCGCCGTTTGGTATCAGTGCGGCGAAAGCGGCGGGCATGTATGCGGTGGCGATCCCTGATCCGGCGATGAGCGAGGATAAATTCCGCCATGCCGACCATCGCTTGCTCAGCCTGGAGGCGTTTGACCTGAAGGCCTGGGGGTTGCCCGACTACCCCCGGGACGCTGCGACACACGGTCGGCCATAGTCTCGGATGGGGGTGTAAGGTAAGGCGCGTAACGCTGGGAAATCTCAGGAAAGCGAGGTGACTATGAGCGCTCCAATGCTGAACAAGCTGCATCTGAACGGCTACCACATCGTGCAGGTCAACTACGGGCCATGGCGGGTGTGTACGCCCCAGGACCGGCTGGCGTCGTTCAATTCCCGCGAACAGGCGCTGGCCTACGCTGCCACGTTGCCGGGTTATCGGGCACGCAACAGGCCGGTCTCCAATGATGATTGACTGAACACCCGCCAGCCCCGGTTTTGCCGCACTGTTGCTCAGTGGCTTACACGAAAGGCTGACCACTGCTAGTCGATCAGCGCCAGCAAATCGGTCATCCCCACATCCACGCCCGCCTGGGTCAACAACGTGGTGACTTGGCCGCGGTGGTGGGTCTGGTGATTGAAAAAGTGCACGAGCAAGCTGAAAAACGGCTTGTTCGCCGCGACGCCGCGCATGTTGTGGTAGTGCAGGCGGTGGTCGAGGTCGCTGTCGCTCAGGCTGTGGGCCCAGGCGAGGATCATTTCGTCCAGCCAGGCGCGTCGGGCTTGCAGGGCGTCCAGCTCAGCGAAGGCCAGTTGATTGAGGTCGCGCGGCGTGTCGATGGCGTTCAGCGGCGCCAGCACGGAATCGGCGGCGGGATGCTGGGCAAAGCGCTTGAGCCAGACCGTATCGCCCAGGACCAGGTGATTCAGCGTGCCGAGGATAGAGCCGAAAAATGCCTGCCGGTCCTGCACCAGCGCTGCAGGGCTCAGCTTGCCGGCCGCGTCATAGACCTTGCGGTTCATCCACTGATTGTAGTTCGCCATCAGTGCGATCTGTTCGATACGGTTCACGTGTGTGGTCTCTTGTTGGCGTAATGGCATCATTCTAAGGCTGTGCCCGCCCGGCGGTCATGGTGTTCCAGCGGCGGCGGGCTATGTTTGTTGAACGTGACCATTGCGCCCCAGGGAGGGTGACCCCATGAACACCAGTGATCTACTCGAACAACTTTTGCGCAGCGCCGGTCAGTCCGGCAGTGCCACCTCCGGCGGCGGCCTCGGCGGTCTGCTTGGCGGCTTGTTGAACGGCACCAGCACCGGCAATGCCTCGAGCGGCGGCGGTTTGGGCGGGTTATTGGGGGGCCTGCTCGGCGGTGCGGCGGCGACACGCTCTGTGCCGGGGCGCTCGGGTGGAATGAACTATGCGGCGCTGGCGTCTCTGGGAATGATGGCCTTCCAGGCGTATCAGGCCTGGCAAAGTCAGCAGGCGACCAAGCCGCAGCAAGCGTTTCAGACCGTCGATCAGCTCGCTGGCGCCGACGCCGAAACCCACAGCCATGCGGTATTACGTGCGCTGATCGCCGCGGCCAAGGCCGATGGCCGCATCGATGAAAAAGAACAGCAGATGATCTCCACCGAACTGGGCCGGCATACCGACGACCCGCAGTTGCAACAGTGGTTGGATGCTGAAGTCGCCAAGCCCCTGGATGCGGCGGATTTCGCCGAGTTTGCCGGGGATCCGGCGGTTGCTGCCGAGGTTTACCTGGCCAGTGTGATGCTGGTGGACGATCAGCAGGACGCTGAGCGCAATTATCTGGACGACCTGGCGGGGCAACTGCACATTGACCCGCAGTTGCAACTGCAACTGGAGCAACAGGCCAAGGCTTAGCGCCTCGGCATCGCTCGTTCAGGAAACGGCTTGCGTCCGTTCAGATCCCTTGCGCGGCAAGCACCGCCAGATAGATCAATACCGCACCGCACGCGCCATAACTGATGCGCTGCCACAGCGGCGAGGCGTTCTGGCGCAGCAGGTTGACCAGCGCCGCTGTCAGAAAGCACGACAGCACCGAAGCCAGCATGAAACCGGCAAAAAACATCAGCGTCTGCCCGTGGCTGGGCGTGGCGCCGACGATGCCGGATAGTGCACTGCCCAGCGCGCCCCAGTAGACGATGTTCTTCGGGTTGGCCAACGAAATCGCGGCGCCCACCGCCAGTGCGTTCTGCTGGGAGCTGGCCGGTGCGCTTTCCGATTCGGGCAGGTGCCAGGCGTCGATCAGGCTGCGCAGGCCCAGCCAGGCCAGGTACAGCGCACAGACCACGGTCAGCGGTATGCGCACTGCATCGTGCTGGATCAACAGCGCGAGGCCGGTCAGACCGATCACGGCCCACACCGCGTCGCCCACCAGCGAGCCGACCTGCACCAGCAAGGCCGGCCTGAACCCGTGCTGCAAACCACGGCGCAGGGTTTCTGCCAGCACCGCGCCGGGCGACAGGCAAAACACAAAACCGAATACCAGTGCATAAAAGAAGATCGTCAACATGCCCGCGTTCCTTCAAAAGAGGGCGGCAGTGTGCGGGCGTGCAGGTGGGTTGTCTTGAACCAGATTGCGCTGTTCAGGGTTTCAACACGCTTTGGTAGTGCCCCGGTGTCATGCCGTAGGCCGCGCGAAAATGTCGGTTGAGGTGGCTCTGATCGGCAAACCCCAGGTCATGGGCTACCTCGCTGGCGGCCACGCCCTTGCGCAACAAGCCCTTGGCACGCCGGGTACGCAATTGCATGGCCCATTGCCGAGGACTGAGCCCGGTTTCTTTCTGGAAGGTGCGCAGCAGATGAAACTTGGACAACCCCAGCTCATCACCCAGCCGGTCCAGCGGCAGGGCTTGATGCAGGTGTTCGGCGAGCAACTCCTGGGCGCGGCCGATCAGGCCTTTGCCGCTGGCCACAGTGCCGGGCAGGCGCACGCCGCTGAGGTTGACCACTTCTGCGAGTAACAGGACCAGCGCGTCTTCGTTCAAGTCGCGCACCAGGCCATCGCCGCTGAGTGCGCCCTTCACCGCAGTCGCCAGGCGTCGGGCGAGGTCCGGTTGAAAACACAGCGCGCGATCGAACTCCATCTGCGCCAGTCCCAGGTCGGCGGCCAATTGCTCGGCGGTCACGTACAGGCTCACGAACTGCCACGGCGCGCCATCCGCGGCACCACCGCCTTGAATCTGCCCAGGGTTGTACAGGGTGATGGAGCCCGGCCCGGCTGCGAACTCGCTGCGGTCCAGCCAGACCTTTTCTTCGCCCACCAGGTTCACGCCGATCACGCATTCGTCATGGCTGTGGCGGGCAAACGTCAGGCCGGTGCAGGTGGTGCTGCTGATTTCGTAATGGCCCAGCCAGGCGTGTTGCACAGCGCTCATCGAATTGGCTCATCGATTGGAAGGGCGCCCAGCATACGTGGCTAGCCCGTGTGTCGAACAGCCTGCAGCCCAGCGATACGCTCCAGTTCAGCCTTGAGCTGCACTGGAGTGAGCTGGGAAAAAGGCAGTGCGAAGAAGGCGCGGCAACGGGTGGCGATGGTCTCCAGCGTGGCATCGAAGGCGGCCTGGACACTGGCTTCGTCGCCATTGACATCCGAAGGGTCCTCCAATCCCCAGTGCGCCTTCACCGCCGGCCCGAAATACACCGGGCAGGCTTCGCCGGCGGCCTTGTCGCACACGGTGATGACCAGATCCGGCGGGCTGCCTTCAAAGGCGTCGTTGCCCTTGCTGTAAAGCCCCTCGGTGCTGATTCCCGCCGCCTGCAACGTGCTCAGGCTGCGGGGCAGGACCTGGCCCTTGGGGAAACTGCCGGAACTGACCGCCTGGAACCCCTGCGGTGCCAGGTGGTTGAACATCGCTTCGGACAAAATGCTGCGGCAACTGTTGGCGGTACACATGAACAAGACTTTCATTGCAGGTTTCCTTCAGAGACTCAGACGCAACGCGAGGGCGGCGAGGGTGATCAACAGCACCGGCAAGGTCAGCACAATCCCGACCTTGAAGTAGTAGCCCCAGGTGATGGTGATGCCTTTGCGCGCCAGGATATGCAGCCACAGCAAGGTCGCCAGGCTGCCTATCGGGGTGATTTTCGGGCCCAGGTCACTGCCGATCACGTTGGCGTAGATCATTGCGTCCTTGACCACGCCCACGGCATGGCTGGATTCGATGGACAGCGCGCCGATCAGCACGGTCGGCAGGTTGTTCATCGCCGACGACAGCAGTGCCGTCAGCACCCCGGTGCCCATGGCCGCGCCCCACACGCCATAGGTGGCGAAGGTGTCGAGCCAGGTGGCCAGGTAGTCGGTCAGGCCGGCGTTACGCAAGCCGTAGACCACCAGGTACATACCCAGGGAAAAGATCACGATTTGCCACGGCGCGTCTTTCAGCACTTTGCGTGTGGAAATCTTGTGGCCCTTGGCGGCGATCACCAGCAACAGTAAGGCGCACGCCGCTGAAATGGCGCTGATGGGAATACCCAGCGGTTCCAGGGCAAAGCAGCCGACCAACAGGATGCCCAGCACCCACCAGCCGGCGCGGAAGGTGGCGCGGTCGTGAATCGCACTGGCGGGGTCTGCCAGGTCGGCGGGGTCGTAGCTCTTGGGAATATCGCGGCGGAAAAACCACAGCAGCACCGCCAAGGTGGCTGCGACGCTGACAAAATTCACCGGCACCATCACGGCCGCATACTCGTTGAAGCCGATCTTGAAGTAATCCGCCGAGACGATATTCACCAGGTTCGACACCACCAGCGGCAGGCTCGCCGTGTCGGCGATGAACCCCGCGCCCATGACGAAGGCCAGGGTTGCCGTCGGGGAAAAGCGTAAGGCCAACAGCATCGACATCACGATGGGCGTGAGGATCAACGCCGCGCCGTCATTGGCAAACAGCGCCGAGACCAACGCACCGAGCAGCACCATGTAGGCAAACAACCGCCGACCGCGTCCGCGTCCCCAGCGCGCCACATGCAGCGCGGCCCAGGCAAAGAACCCGGCCTCGTCGAGCAACAGGCTGATGATGATCAGCGCGACAAAGGTGCCGGTGGCGTTCCAGATGATGTGCCACACCACGGGGATATCGGTGAGGCTGATCACGCCAAAGGCCAGGGCGAGGATCGCGCCCATCGTGGCACTCCAACCGACCCCGAGGCCCTTGGGCTGCCAGATGACCAGGACGATGGTGAAGATAAAAATGGCAATTGCGACAAGCATGAATAAACGCTCCGATGGCTCAGCAGCAGGTGCTGGCCCGTTGTGGTCTGTCGCCCATTGCATCCAGGCGCTGTGCGTCACTGTGCAACCATGGCTGGTTGGCTTGCAGGGTGATGTCCAGCACCTGGGTCACCCAGTCGGGCAGTGCCGGATTGATGCGGTAGTAGATCCATTGGCCCTGGCGACGATCGAGCAGCAGCCCGCAACTGCGCAGTTGGGCCAGATGGCGGGAGATTTTCGGCTGGCTGTCGTCCAAGGCATGGATCAGTTCGCACACGCAAAGTTCGCCTTCACGGCGGATCAATAGCGTCATGCGTGTACGCGTAGGGTCGGCCAGGCATTTGAACAGGGTGGGGGGAGAGATGGGGGCCGACATGGTCAGGGCCTGTGCATATATGGGGAGGCGAATATATGAATGTCCATATGTTTCAGTCAATCCTTGTTTCGATTGACGTGGATCAAATCCGCTTCAACCTGCCACAAGTGATTGAAATTAAAATGAAACATGAATGTCCTAAAGTGCCTGCCCATAGCTGATGAAGGAAGACCCGCGTGACCCGTGCCACTCGCAACCTGCGCAAGACCCTGGATTCCGTCGCGGAAAATAACGAAACCGCGGCATTTGACCTGATGCGTGCCGTGGAAAAACTTGGTGATGAAGTGCTGCGCCAGCGCTTGCTCAATACCATCCACCGGCTCAACCAGGACGCCCATGAACTACGCGAAGCGCGGGATTCGGTGGGGCAGGTGTCGGCCAAGCTGGCCTGAGCAAGATCGTTCAAGACAAGCGCCCTTGGGTGCTGGCATGCTGATCGACTGTCTGTCGATGAGCCGTTTTTATGTCTACTGCCGTACCTCATTACGCCTTCGCTCGCGGCGCAATCGCCGTCATTCCCCTGTCCCTGGCCTGTGCGCCCTGGGGGCTGCTGGCCGGTTCGATGGCCATCGATGCGCAATTCACCCCACTGCAAGCCCAGGGGCTATCCGCCATCGTGTTTGCCGGTGCTGCACAGTTGGTCGCCATTGGTATGGTCAAGAGCGGCGCGAGCCTGATTTCCATCGTGCTGACCACCTTATTGCTGACCTCCCAGCATTTGCTCTACGGCATGCACCTGCGCCCGACGGTTTCGCCGCTCAAGGCCCGCTGGCGCATGAGCCTGGGGTTTCTGTTGACCGACGAATTTTTCGCGTTGGTCAGCCACTACGACCGTGAAACCTTCAATCGCTGGTACGCCCTGGGCGTGGGCCTGACGTTCTATATCGCTTGGAACCTGTTCACCCTGGCCGGCATTGTCCTCGGCAAAAGTATTCCCGGCCTTGACCAGTTGGGCCTGGAGTTTTCCATTGCTGCCACCTTTATCGCGCTGATCACGCCCGTGGTGCGTGACGTGCCGACGTTGGTCTGCGTGGCCGTGTCGTTGTGGTTTTCGGTGTGGTTGAGCTTTCTGCACTGGGAGTCGGCGGTGGTGGTGTCCGGTGTGCTGGGCATGAGCGCCGGGTTTTTCTGCAAGCGCCTGGGGGTAGGGCAGCGATGATTTACGTGATGATCGGGGCCATGGGCCTGGTGGTGTTTCTCAATCGCTACCTGTTTATCGAGCCGCGCCTGCCGGTGCGCCTCAATCGTGGGGCGCGAGAGTTTCTTGGGTTTGCGGTGCCGGGCATGCTGACGGCGATCTGCGGGCCGATCATTTTCCTCGCTGACCACCAGCTCAACCTGAGCCCGGCCAACCCCTACCTGCTGGCGGGCATCTGCGCGGTGGCGTTGATGTTCTGGACGCGCAATGTGTTGATGACAGTGCTGCTGAGCATGGCGGTGTTCTATCTGTTGCGTTGGTGGCTCTGAAGTCCAGACGAAAAAAAGCCCGCGGGAGGGCGGGCAGCAAAGGAGGCTTCAAAAAAATGAGCTTGCGCACTATAGACGGCGCGTTTCTCCTTCACCGTGAAACAAAATTCATTCCGCCGCCGGGGCCGGCTTCTTCCGGGCTTTCGCTTCTGCCGCCAGGCACTCCAGCGCGAACTGCTCGGGGTAGGTCATCTGGATCGGGGTGCTTTCGCCTTTGACGGTACGTTCGCCATCGAGAATGTAGCGGATACGCTTGTCGGTGACGCCAATGCGCTTGGCTATCCACGCAGGCGTCTGGCCGATGCGGCTGATCAGCCTGTCGGCATAGTCAGTGGAAGGGTTGTAGCGTTCGGCGTTGGGTGTCATCGGGTATCCAGGTAGAAGCGGGTTCGCAAGTAGGCGACAGGGTGACGTAATAATCCTTGGGTGTCGCCTGCTAATGGTAGAGTCGCGTTTTTTTCCAAGGAACGATGGCATGCGAAAGGTCGTATTAGGCGCATTGATACTGGCAGCCCTGGCCGGTTGCGCAGGCGCGAAGATGAAAGAGGCACGCGCAGGCAACCCCTACAAGACCATGGCGTCGGACAAGGCCACCCTGGCGGTTGCCGAGTGCATCCAGTTCGGTTGGCAGGATGAAAGTGTGTTTGGCGTGGACGCCGGCGGCTTCAAGGAGCCGATCGGGGCGGGCGGTTTCACGGTCTACACCACCGATGGCAAGTATTTCGTGGATGTGCAGGGCGTCGGCGCTGGCTCCAGCGTCAAGTACTACGCCGCCGAAGACGACATGCCCGCCAAGCGTCGTTTGGCCGCCCTTGCGACATGTCTGTAATCCTTTGCCTTAGTGCTTTTAGGAATCGCCCGGCGGGACAGCCGTAGGGCATTCGCTTATGATTCACCCGCTCGCCCGGCATAATGGCTCTTTACCAGTACACGGATGTCGAGGCCCGAACGTCGGGCGAGCCCCTTTTTCTTTATCGCGGCATGAAGCCCAAATGCCAGCGGCGGGGAATCTTCAGTGACACCAGCCCCAGCAAACCCGCCATTATCCCGCTGACCAGCAGAGCCTTCAGGCCCATCTGTTGCTGCAGCAGCGCGCCAATCACCGCGCCCACGAACATCCCCATCCACGGAACCAACTGTACGCGCCAGCCATCGCGGCGTTCGCCCAGTAACCAGCGTCCCAGGCCGCGCCCGAAGCGTGACAGCGCCCCGGTGACGTAAGTCAGGCCCACTGGCAAACCGTTGACCTCTTCCACTGCGGCATTGAGCATGCCCATCGCAATAATCGCCGCCAGCAACGTGGGCAACATATCGTTAAACGGCAGCAAGGTTGCACCACAGAGCAGTGTCGCAATGCACAACAGCAAGGGCAGGGCGTGGCGGCGGCTGAAGCGACTGACCATCACCCCCAGGGCGTTGCCGGCAACGAAGGTGGCAACCAACAACAATAAGCGTCCCATCAAGCCCAGATCACCCTCGCTGATCGCCACCGCCAGGCGCGTAGTGTTGCCGCTCATGAACGAAACAAAGTCACCGCTGGCCATGAAACCGATGGCGTCGGTCATGCCCGCCAGCACCGAAAGGCTGGCCACCAGGGTCATGCCGATACGGCCACGCCAGCGTTGTTGATGGGCGAGTGCGGCATTGACGTAAGGCTTGCGGGGTGAAGGCAGCATCGGACCGGGTTCCTCAATGAGATTATCCGGCCACTACGGTAGGGCGCTTTGCGGTTGCGCGCAATGACCTCAGACACTCTTCAGGTACCCGGGTGCGCTCGTGCCAAAAGGTTTGTTACGCCAGTACGGCAACCGCCTTGATCTGTGCCCACAACGTCTGGCCGGGGTGAAGTTGCAATTGATCGCGAGAAAAGCGTGTGATGCGTGCCAGCAGCGGCGTGCCTTCGGCGTCCAGGCGCACCAGCACGTGAGCGCTGTTGTCCGCCGCAATCTCCTGGGTGACCGTCACTGGCAGGCGGTTGAGGATGCTGCTGTGTTCCTCCGCTTGCAGGCTGAGGCTCACGTCCCGCGCTTGCACCTTGACCCGCAACGCTTTGCCCAGGGCGAGCGGGGCGTGGGCGACGCGCATCTGCAGGGCGCTGCCTGGCAACTGCAGCGTCAGCAGTTGATAGTGCGCGTCGTAGGCGCAGACGGTGCCATCGATCACCACGCCGGCGTCGTCACCCCGCGCCAGGGGCAGGTCGAGTCGCGCCAGGGTTTCGCCGATGGGGCCGCTGGCCAGGGCCTTGCCGTCGCTGAGTAACACGATGTGATCGGCCAGGCGCGCGACTTCATCCTGGGCGTGGCTGACATACAGTACTGGGATGTCCAGTTCGTCGTGCAGGCGCTCCAGGTACGGCAGGATTTCGCCTTTGCGTTGGCTGTCGAGGGCGGCGAGCGGTTCATCCATCAGCAACAACTTCGGACTGGTGAGCAGTGCGCGGGCGATGCCGATGCGCTGGCGTTCACCGCCGGAGAGGTGTTGGGGATGTCGATCGAGCAGATGGCCGATCCCCAGTAGTTCGGTGGCCTGGGTCATATCGACACGGCGTTGCGGGCGCGGGATGCGCTTGAGGCCGAATTCCAGATTGGCCCGCACTGACAAATGCGGGAACAGGCTCGCTTCCTGGAACACATACCCCAGCGCGCGTTTGTGCGGCGGTACGAACAGCCCGCTGCGGCTGTCTTGCCAGACTTCATCGTTGATCTGGACAAACCCGTCCCTGGCCCGCTCCAGCCCGGCGATGCAGCGCAGACAGGTGGTCTTGCCGGAACCGGAATGCCCATACAACGCTGTCACCCCGCGTCCGGGCAGGTGCAGGTCCACTTCCAGCGCAAAGCCGGAATACCTGAGTTGCAGGCGTACATCGATCATCGGCATCAGCTCCAGCCCATCTTTGTTTTACGGCTGGAGTAGAGCGCCAGCAACACGAGGAACGCGAACACCAGCATGGAACCCGCCAGCCAATGGGCCTGGGCATACTCCATGGCTTCGACATGGTCGTAGATCTGTACCGAGACCACGCGGGTCTTGTCGGGGATATTGCCGCCGATCATCAACACCACGCCGAACTCGCCGACGGTGTGGGCAAAGCCAAGGATGGACGCGGTGATAAAGCCGGGACGAGCCAGGGGCAGGATCACGCTGAAGAAGGTGTCCCACGGATTGGCGCGCAAGGTTGCAGCCACTTCCAAGGGACGCGTGCCGATGGCGGAGAAGGCGTTTTGCAACGGCTGCACTACAAACGGCATGGAGTAGATCACTGAGCCGATCACCAGCCCGGTAAAGCTGAAGGTGAGGGTGCCCAGGCCGAGCCATTGGGTGAACTGGCCGAAGTAGCCGTTGGGTCCCATGGTCAGCAGCAAGTAAAAGCCGATGACCGTGGGTGGCAACACCAACGGCAAGGCCACCACTGCACCGATGGGGCCGCGCCACCAAGAGCGAGTGCGCGACAGCCACAGGGCAATCGGAGTGCCGATGACCAGCAGGATCACCGTGGTCAGTGACGCCAGTTTGATGGTCAACCAGATTGCGGAAAAATCGGCACTCGATAGCGGCATTTAGAGCTCGTAACCGTAGGATTTGATGACGGCAGCGGCTTTGGGGCCCTTGAGGTAGTCAACCAATGCCTTGGCCGCGATGCTGTCTTTACCTTTGTTGAGGATCACCGCGTCCTGTTTGATCGGATCATGCAGGGCGGCCGGGACGATCCATGCTGAACCGCTGGTGACTTTGCCGTCTTTATAGATCTGCGACAAGGCCACGAATCCCAACTCGGCGTTGCCGGTGGACACGAACTGATAGGCCTGGGTGATGTTCTGGCCTTCGACGAGCTTGTCCTTGACCTGTTCGGTCAGGCCTTCTTTGGCCAGCACCTGGGTAGCGGCCAGGCCGTAAGGCGCGGCTTTCGGGTTGGCGATGGACAGGTGCTTGAATTCATTCTTCTTCAATACCTCGCCTTTGGCATCCACGAAGCCTTCTTTGGCCGACCACAGTGCCAGCGTGCCCACGGCATAGGTGAAGCGCGAGCCTTTGACGGTGTCGCCTTCGCTTTCAAGCTTTTGCGGAGTGGTGTCGTCGGCGCTCAGGAACACTTCGAACGGCGCTCCGTTCTTGATCTGGGTATAGAACTGTCCGGTGGCGCCGTAGGCTGCGACCAGTTTGTGGCCGGTGTCTTTTTCGAAATCGGCGGCAATCACCTGGATCGGCGCAGTGAAGTTGGCGGCCACGGCCACCTGGACTTCATCGGCCTGGGCCGATCCGAAGGCGAGGGCGGCAACCAGCATGGTCAGGCGTGAGGCATGAATCTTCATCGAGCAGCTCCTTTGAGGTGTATGGCTTGTTATAGATAGAAGGCGTTACCGCTATGTACAGGAATATATAGCGGTGAGCCGTTGCCGGTACAGTCAAAGTTGCTTCGCGTGTATGTGCTAGCCAAGCTTGGCCAGGGCCTGTTCGGCCAACGAGCGGGTCAATTCATAGGCGCTGGTTTCTCTACCCAGGCGCAGCGCCTGGCCTGACCACAGGTTGCTGAAGCCGCTTTCATCCTTGGCCTTGAGTGGCATCAACGCCCCACCTGCCAGCGGAAACGCCGGTGCCTTGGGGTTGATCGGGCCTAACTCGCGCATCACCCGATTGACGATGCCCCTGGCCGGGCGGCCGGTGAACAGGTTGGTCAGTGCGGTTTCGCTGGCCTGGGCATGGCGCAATGCATGGCGGTGCGAGGCGCTGACGGTGGCTTCAGGGGTAAACAGGTAGGCCGTGCCGATCTGCACCGCCGATGCGCCCAGGGCGAATGCTGCGACGATCCCGCGTGCGTCACCGATACCGCCGGCGGCAATGACCGGAACGCTGACAGCGTCGACGATTTGCGGCACCAAGGCGAACAAGCCGATCTGAGTATTGAGGTCGTCGCTAAGAAACATGCCACGGTGGCCGCCTGCTTCAAGGCCCATGGCGATGATTGCATCGCAGCCGTGTTGCTCCAGCCAGATCGCTTCCTCAACGGTCGTGGCCGATGACAGCACTTTCGCTCCGCTGGCTTTGACCCGGTCCAGCAACGATTTTTCTGGCAAACCAAAGTGGAAACTGACCACTTCAGGGCGAAACGCTTCCACTACTTGGCAAGCGGCTTCGTTGAACGGCGCGCGGTTCGAGACCGGTGTCGGCGCATCAAAATCGGCGCCCAGTTCGCGGTAGTAGGGTTCCAGCAGTTCCTTCCAGCGTCGATCGCGTGCTGCATCCGCCTCTGGTGGCTGGTGGCAGAAGAAATTCACGTTGAGTGGTTGTGAGCCAGCCTGGCGGATGCTGGTCAACGCTTCGCGCAGTTGCTCCACGCTCAGCGCCGCAGCGGGCATCGAGCCGAGCGCACCGGCCTGATTGGCGGCGATAACCATGGCGGCCGTCGTGGCGCCGGCCATGGGCGCCTGGATGATGGGTAGTTCAATGCCCAGCAAGTCGAGAATTCGGGTGTCTGGCCAACTGCTCATGGGATGCTTCTCCAGCGTGAGTAAGACGGTGCGCTTTTTTAGCAGGGCTCCTGGCCCCCAGCCAGTCTGTTTTATTCACTGGACGAGGCTGGCGTTTCGTGCGTTGGCAGTGACTCGGTGTCAGCGGGTTCGATTGAGTACGACGTACTTTCGCGCGCCAGCAATTGACGCTTGCGCTCTACGCCCCAGCGGTAACCGGACAGTTCACCGTTGCTGCGCACCACCCGGTGACAAGGGATCGCCACCGCCAGGCTGTTGGCCCCGCACGCCTGGGCCACGGCACGAAAGGCGTGGGGCGCGCCGATGCGTTGGGCGATCTGCGCATAGCTCGCGGTGCTGCCCACCGGAATCTCGCGCAAGGCTTGCCACACCCGCTCCTGAAACGCCGTGCCGCGCAGGTCCAGCGGCAGGTCCAGGCCCAGGGCGGGCGCCTCGACAAACCCCACCACCTGGGCGATCAACTGTTCAAAGCGGCGGTCGGCCCCCACCAGACGGGCGTTGGGGAATTGATCCTGCAGGTCGCGGACCAGTTTGTCCGGGTCATCCCCCAACAGAATCGCGCAAACGCCGCGGGCGCTTTGCGCCACCAGAATCGCCCCCAGCGAACATTGCCCGACGGCGAACAGGATCTCGTTGTTGGCGCCGCCGGCCTTGTAATCACTGGGTTTCATGCCCAACACCCGGTCGGCGGACTCATAAAAACGGCTGTTGGAGTTGAAGCCTGCGTCATACAGCGCGCTCGTCACGGAATGCCGGCCTTTCAGTCCATCGCGCACCTTGCGTGAGCGATGGGCACTGGCGTAACCCTTGGGCGTCAGGCCAGTCACGCTTTTGAACACACGGTGGAAATGGAACGGGCTCAGGCCGGCCTGGACCGCCAAGGTACTCAGGTTGGGCGGGGCGTCGGCTTGTTCGATTTGGCGGCACGCGTCGGCCACCAGCTGTGCGTAATGCGCGGCCAATTGAGTCTGGTCGCTGGCGGCACGCTTGCTCGGGCGATAGCCGGCGGCTTCGGCTTGCGCGGGCGTGTCGAAGAATTCGATATTTTCCGGGCGTGGCAGGCGCGAGGCGCTGCTCGGGCGACCGTACACACCGGTGGTCTTCACACCGTAGACGAACAATGCATCGGCTTTCGGGTCGCGAGCGAGAATGGCGGCCCAGCGGGGATCTTGTTCGACGCTCATGCTTGGCACTCTTGATGGGGCCTGGACAGATTAGCCTTGGCGCGGTGGGCTGGCACTCCGAAGCTTGCGGTCAAATCAGCCTGCGGTGCGAAAAGTGAGGTTGATGCGCTGCGGGCCCATGATCGGATGCATGCCGTCCTTGATAGGCATCACCCCATGAAAGCGCAGGCGGTCGACCCCGCCCCAGACCACCACGTCGCCATGGAACAGCGAAACCTTCTGAGGCTTGTCGCTGCGCTCATGGCCGCCAAACAGGAAAATCGCCGGCAGCCCAAGGGACACCGAGACCACGGGCTCGCTGTAGCGGCGCTCGTTCTTGTCCTGGTGCAGAGACATTTTGGCGCCCGGTATGTAACGGTTGATCAGGCAGGCGTCAGGGGAATATTGAGTGAAACCAGCGTCTGCCGCCGCTTTAACGGCTAATTGGCGCATGGCCTCCGGCATGCTCGGCCAGGGCTGCTGGCTGCGCGGATCCACGGGGCTGTAGCGGTAGCCCGTGGCGTCGGTGGTCCAACCCAGGTCGCCACAACTGCTCAACGCTGCCGACATGGTAAAGCCGCCGGGCGTGACCATTTGTCGAAAGGGCGATTGAGCCAGTACGCGGCGCAGTTCCGGCAGGAGGCGATCGATCCAGGGCAGCGCATACCCCCTGAGTACGCAGGACTGATCACCGATACGTTCGCGCCCTGCGGGTTGTTGCAGGGCGTCATCGGCGAACAGGTCGGCGGTGGGGCCGGGCATGGACTTACAGCGCCTTACTCACATTGATGTCAGTGATTTCATCACTGGCATCATGGATTTTTGCCAAGGCTTGTTTGGCTTCTTCCACGCTGCTGGTCTGCAGTTGCGCGAACTCGAAGCGGCGTTCGCCATTGAGTTTGTACTTGATCACGTATTTGGTGGTGGTCACGGTTGGTTCCTTTGGGGGAGCGGTTCAGCTTAGCTTGGAGCTGGTACGACGCACGATGCGGATCTTGTGGGACAGCGCCGGCTTGCGAGTGACACTGATCGCGCGACGTGTCACCACATCCAGGGTGATATTCCAGAACCCAGTGCTCGGTGCAGTGATTTTGGCGGGGAATTTGTCGAATGCGCCGCCATGGTAGGTGTGGCGCCCGCCATTTTTGAAGCTGCGAAAATTCGCATCGCTCATCAGACGGATATTACAAGTCTGCGAGCATTCGATGACGACAATGTCTCCCTCGTTGAGGTGCTCGCGCTGGTGGATGAATTTCATGAGGGTGTCTCCAGAAGGGCTTTTTCTGAAAAATCAGAACGATACGTAGGTTAAGATGGAGTTTATCAGCCCCAGGGCGTTTATTATCGGCCCGTATTCGATGGCGTCGACAATTTAAAACAGTTATTTACCGGGTTATCAGGAATAAATCCTACGTCGGCGGGAGAAATTTACCATCCCCGCTGTCGTAGGGTCTTTATTGGAGGTTTTGTATGAAGTGGAGTGTGTTGGTTCTGGCCTTGGCGATAGGTGGGTGTGCTTCGGTTGCAGATATCAAGCAGACGCCGCCGACATTGGTTGTCATTTCGGGGAAAAAGCCGCAGGAATATGCAGCGTGCGTTGTGCGTAAATTGTCCGCTACACGCCGGCCGCCGCAGATCGAGCCTCACAAGGATGGTATACAGGTGATCGTGCCGCAGAAGTTTTCAGCGGGCCCGTCAGCGATTTTCGAGATTGAAGAGCGCTCCAGCGGCAGCAGCATCAAGCTCTACGAGAGCATGTCCAATGTGCCAATCCGTCCGGGCGATGTGAAAAAAGCTGGCGAAGAGTGCATTTCCGGCTGAGGCCGTTGCGGAATATCAGATATGAAGCGTGAACACGTTAAAACTCATCATGCCGAAGGTCATATTACGGCCACTCATGTCATCCAGAACCCCGCCGACCTTGGTGAATGGATCGTCTTTTTCAAGAAAAGCGGCGGGCGTAGTTTTTTCCTGGTTGACGATCAGGATGAGGTGGAATCATTCCAGCGCTTGGACGACCTGATCGAGACCATTCGTGGTCTCGGTATCAAGTTTGCCGAAATCCACCTTTAGGGCTGTCGCGACTATTTGCAGACCACTACCACGCTACGGCCCTTGAAGTTGCCCACATCCTTGCCGAGGGTCTTGTCATCTTCGCTCAACGCTGGCGTGCCCTCGGTGCCGACGATTCGGTAACCGGTGCCCGCACAGGACGCATCCGCTTTCTCGTAACAACTGGCCCATGAATTGGCCTCGCCCGAGCAATCGATGGTCAGGCCCTGTTCGCCGTTTTTCAGGTAAACGTCTGAGGTCGTGGTGCAGCCGGCCAGCGCCAGTACCGCAATCAATGGCAGAATCTTGTTCATGTGGTTTCGTCGTCAAGGGTGTTGGAGAGGGTGCGCTGACACTGTCGTGGGGGCGTTTGCAAAAGATTATAGCGCTATGCCAACGGGGTACAGGCAAACACAAAAAAGCCCCGGTCATCGGGGCTCTTGCGCAGGGCGGCGTGGCTTATTTGCCCTTGGGTCTTTTGCTCGATGCGTGGCCGGCCTCGTCCACAAACACTTCGGCTACCGCGATCGCTTCGCGCTCGGTTGCGAACGACCCGGCGACGCTATCGCCGTGAAAGTTGATCAAGTGCCATCCGTCTGCCCGCTGTGTGATCAGGTAGCCGTTCACGCCTTTTGGTTCTGACATCTACTGAGAATCTCGTGGTCTGGTTCAAGGGCGTCATGATAGCGCCAAATGCGGCGAATCCGCGCAAGTTATTCTAGGTCAGTGTTCTGGGTTGAAAAGCGTGCTAAAAAGGCTGCAGGCCTTGAAGGCAGAGAGGTGTGCGCTTGGTTTCCCATGTTGGCGCAAACGCTCTTTGTCAGATAAGCGGAACTTACGCTGACATTTTTTCTCTATGATGACATCGCAACGCCAGCAGCCCCCATTGTAAGGTGACTGCGGCCTGATTAGACTGCGCCGAATTTCGCACGCACAGCCCTTAATAAGGACCCATATGATCAAGAAATGCTTGTTCCCAGCAGCCGGTTACGGCACTCGCTTCTTGCCAGCGACCAAGGCCATGCCCAAAGAGATGCTGCCGGTGGTGAACAAGCCACTGATTCAGTACGGCGTCGAAGAAGCACTGGATGCCGGTCTGAACGAAATTTCCATTGTGACCGGCCGTGGTAAGCGCGCGCTGGAAGACCACTTCGACATCAGCTATGAGCTGGAAAACCAGATCAAGGGCACCGACAAGGAAAAATACCTGGTTGGTATCCGCAAGTTGCTTGACGAGTGCTCGTTCTCCTATACCCGTCAGACCCAGATGAAAGGCCTTGGCCACGCCATCCTCACCGGTCGTCCGCTGATCGGTGACGAACCGTTCGCCGTGGTATTGGCCGATGACCTGTGTGTGAACCTGGAAGGCGACGGTGTACTCACCCAGATGGTCAAGCTTTACCAGAAGTACCGTTGCACCATCGTCGCGGTTCAAGAGGTCGATCCTCAAGAAACCAACAAGTATGGTGTTATCGCTGGCGACGACATCGGTGATGGCCTGATCCGCGTGCGCGACATGGTCGAGAAGCCAGCGCCTGAAGATGCCCCGTCGAACCTCGCGATCATCGGTCGTTACATCCTGACCCCGGATATCTTCAAGCTGATTGAAGAAACCGAGCCGGGCAAGGGCGGCGAGATCCAGATTACCGACGCCCTGTTGAAACAGGCCAAAGACGGTTGCGTGATCGCCTACAAGTTTAAAGGTCGTCGTTTTGACTGCGGTGGCGCCGAAGGCTACATCGAAGCGACCAACTTCTGCTACGAGCACTTCTACAAAACCGGCAAGGCTTACTGATTCACGGTTGCCCGGCCGTTTTGAGAGAAAGCCACCTTCGGGTGGCTTTTTCGTTTTTCAGCCCCAACTAAGTCGGTATGCTGATTGCCTGCCGAGGAGAGTGAAATGGCCTACGATTTTGACTTGTATGTAATTGGCGCCGGTTCCGGCGGTGTTCGCGCGGCGCGCTTTGCAGCAGGCTATGGCGCCAAGGTGGCCGTGGCGGAAAGCCGCTATCTGGGTGGTACCTGCGTTAACGTAGGTTGCGTACCGAAAAAGCTGTTGGTGTACGGCGCGCACTTTGCCGAAGATTTTGAACAGGCCAGCGGTTTCGGCTGGACGCTGGGTGAAGCGAACTTTGATTGGGCGACGCTGATCGCCAACAAAGACCGTGAGATCAATCGCCTCAACGGCATCTACCGCAATCTGCTGATCAACAGCGGCGTGACCTTGCATGAGGGGCACGCACGGTTGGTCGATGCGCATCAAGTGGAGATCAACGGTCAGCGATTCACCGCCAAGCATATCTTGATCGCCACCGGTGGCTGGCCTCAGATTCCGGAGATTCCGGGGTATGAGCATGCAATTGGCTCCAACGAAGCCTTCTTCCTCAAAGAACTGCCCAAGCGTGTGCTGGTCGTCGGCGGCGGTTATATCGCGGTCGAGTTCGCCGGGATTTTCCATGGTTTGGGCGCGCAAACCAGTTTGCTGTATCGCGGCGACCTGTTTCTGCGTGGTTTCGATGGTTCTGTGCGTAAACACTTGCAGGAAGAATTGACCAAGCGCGGCCTGGACCTGCAATTCAATGCGGACATCGAGCGCATCGACAAGCAGGCCGACGGCAGCCTCAAGGCAACGCTGAAAGACGGCCGTGTCCTGGAAACGGACTGCGTGTTCTATGCCACGGGTCGCCGTCCGATGCTGGACAATTTGGGCCTGGAAAACACCGGTGTGAAACTGGATGGGCGCGGCTTTGTCGCCGTGGATGAGTTGTATCAGACGGCTGAACCTTCGATCCTGGCGATCGGCGATGTGATCGGGCGCGTCCAACTGACGCCAGTGGCGTTGGCTGAAGGAATGGCGGTAGCGCGGCGCCTGTTCAAGCCTGAGCACTATCGCCCGGTGGATTACGCCATGATCCCGACAGCGGTGTTCAGCTTGCCCAATATCGGCACGGTCGGGTTGACCGAGGAAGAGGCCAGGAAGAACGGGCATGCGGTGCAGATTTTCGAAAGTCGCTTCCGGCCAATGAAGCTGACATTGACCGACTGCCAGGAAAAAACCTTGATGAAGCTGGTGGTCGATGCCGACACCGACAAGGTGCTGGGTTGCCATATGGTCGGCCCGGATGCGGGTGAGATCGTGCAGGGTCTTGCGATCGCGCTCAAGGCGGGCGCGACCAAGCGACATTTCGATGAAACCATCGGCGTGCATCCCACGGCGGCGGAAGAGTTCGTCACCATGCGCACGCCAGTGGCGGGCTGATCAGGCTTCGGGGTTTGCCTCTGGCGCCGTTGTAATAGCGGCAGCCAGGCGCAGTGCCTCTTTGCTGGTTTGGGTCTTGATCAGATCCAGCTCCAGGGCCTTGTTGGTTTGCTGGCAGTCGATCAGCGCCGCGTGGCGTGATTGGCTTTCCAGTATGGCAACGCGCAAGCGCTCCTGGAGCAGGGTGCGTTCGCTGTCGATCTGGTTGAGCTGTTCGCTCAGCTTGGCGTACTGAGCCTGGTCCTTGCGGGTCTGCCCCTGCAGCGCGCTAAGATCCTTCGCCGTTACTCGCTGCTCAATCAGCAGTCGCTCATTGTCACGATGCAGTTGGGTGATCTCATCCTGACGCACCATTGCGCTTTGCTGTGCCTGGCGCAGTTCCGCCTGCAACTGCTGTATCTGACCCTCATGTCGCCGCTGTTCCTGCTCGCGCTGCTCCTTGATTGCGTTGCGGTAGTGTTCAAGCGCTTCTCGGGCGTGCAGATGCTTCTCTTCCAGAGAGCGAATCTGCTCGTCCTTATCAATGATCCGTAGCTCGTAATCGCTGCACGCCTGGTTGAGTCCGGCGTTACGGGTTTGCTCGGTCTGCAGGCTGGTGCTGACCGTTTGCAGGGCTGCGCTTTCTTCCGCCAGGGCTGATGCCTGGATATCAAATTGCTGCTTGAGCTGGCTGTGTGCTTCCTCGAGCGCTTCCACTTGGGCGAGCAGGGCAGCTTTGTGTTGCTCGAATTGCGCGAGCGCCAGGTCAATCGGTTCCTGGGCTTTTTCTTTCAGGCGCTGGGCCAGTCGTGCAACCAGTTCGCCCAATTCGTCGTCGATCGGCGCGTCAGTGATGCTGAGGCGGGCTTCGCTCTCGTCCAGCTCCTTCAGATAACGATGGATCGTGGTTTTCGAGCCGGTATTGCCCATTTCGATGCGTACGGCGTCGATGCTGGGGTTTTCACCACGGGCAAGAATCGCCAGGCGTGCCGTTTGAACTACTGCTTTATTGATGCCGCCGCGAGCCATAGTGTCTCCGTCGATTTAGTACCGTGGTACGTATTATGTAGATACGTATTATATCACGAGTGAAAAAGCTTTTGAGTTGATGATTTAACAGGCGGGATATTGGCGTAATATCCCGTGTCATATCGAATTTTACCTCGCAACCTCTCTGTAGTCCTACGAATAGGCCTTTCATGAGCGATCTTGATCGTTATCTCAACGCCGCCACCCGCGACAACACGCGCCGCAGCTACCGTGCGGCCATCGAACATTTCGAAGTGAATTGGGGCGGGTTCCTGCCGGCGACGAGCGATAGCGTGGCGCGCTACCTTGTGGCCCATGCCGGGGTGTTGGCGGTCAACACCTTGAAGCTGCGTCTCTCGGCGCTGGCGCAGTGGCACACCAGCCAGGGCTTTGCCGATCCCACCAAAGCGCCTGTGGTGCGCAAAGTGCTCAAGGGCATTCGAGCGGTGCATCCGGCTCGGGAGAAGCAGGCCGAACCCCTGCAACTCAAGCACCTTGAGCAGGTGGTGGCTGCGCTTGAGGTGGAAGCCACCGAGGCAGGCAACGCCCATGATCAGCCTCGATTGTTGCGTGCCAAGCGCGACACGGCGCTGATCCTGTTGGGCTTTTGGCGAGGGTTTCGCAGCGATGAGTTGTGTCGCCTGGATATCCAGCACGTGCAGGCGGTACCGGGTGCAGGAATCAGCCTGTATCTGCCGCGCAGCAAGAGTGATCGCGACAACCTCGGCAAGACTTACCAGACTCCGGCGCTATTGCGGCTGTGCCCAGTTCAAGCCTACTGCGATTGGCTCAGCGTCTCGGCCTTGGTGCGCGGTCCGGTGTTCCGTGGCATCGATCGCTGGGGAAACCTGGCGGAGGAGGGGCTCCACGCCAACAGCGTGATCCCACTGTTGCGTCAGGCTCTGGAGCGCGCTGGCATCCCCGCCGAGCAATACACCAGCCACTCACTGCGCCGTGGATTTGCCACGTGGGCCCATCGCAGTGGTTGGGATTTGAAGTCATTGATGAGTTACGTCGGCTGGCGCGACATGAAATCTGCCATGCGCTATGTTGAAGCGACACCCTTTCTCGGCATGACCTTGGCGACTCAACCGCTGCTTTGAGATTTCTTCTATTAATACTGCTCCCTGATAGGGAAAGCCAATCGTGAGCATCAGGTTTGCCAATGAGCCTTCGGTCGAAAGAGTGGGTAGGATTCACCCCATCAACTTCTTAACCCCTGACGGAGAGTCAACGATGCCTATCATCAACAGCCAAGTAAAACCGTTCAAAGCTACCGCATACAAAAACGGCAACTTCGTAGATGTGACCGACGCTGACCTGAAAGGCAAGTGGTCTGTCGTTTTCTTCTACCCAGCTGACTTCACCTTCGTTTGCCCAACCGAACTGGAAGACCTGGCTGACAACTACGCTGAGTTCCAGAAACTGGGCGTCGAAATCTACAGCGTCTCCACCGACACCCATTTCGCCCACGCTGCCTGGCACAACACTTCGCCAGCCATCGGCAAAATCCAGTACACCATGATCGGCGACCCGACCCTGACCATCTCCCGCAACTTCGATGTACTGATCGAAGAAGCTGGCCTGGCGGACCGCGGTACTTTCGTGATCAACCCGGAAGGCCAGATCAAGATCGTCGAGCTGAACGACGGCGGTGTTGGCCGTGACGCTTCCGAGCTGCTGCGCAAAATCAAGGCAGCCCAGTACGTCGCTGCCCACCCAGGCGAAGTGTGCCCAGCCAAGTGGAAAGAAGGCGAGGCCACCCTGGCACCGTCCCTGGACCTGGTCGGCAAGATCTAAGTCTGTGAAGTATCAAGGGCGGATTGCCGCACCTTAAGTAAGCAGCACCGCCCTCAAAAACGCCCGGGCGAGATTCGCTCGGGCGTTTTTTTTACCGAATTCAAAGGAATCGCCCGTATGTTGGACGCCAATCTTAAAGCTCAGTTGAAGTCATACCTGGAACGGGTCACCCAGCCGATCGAGATCGTCGCCTCCCTCGATGACGGCGCGAAATCCCAGGAAATGCTAGCCCTTTTGCAGGACGTAACCAGCCTCACTACGCTGATTACCTTGAAAACCGATGGCGATGATGCGCGCAAGCCATCGTTCTCCATTAATCGCCCGGGTGCCGATATCAGCCTGCGTTTCGCCGGCATTCCCATGGGGCATGAATTCACTTCGCTGGTGCTGGCCCTGCTGCAAGTCGGTGGCCACCCGTCGAAGGCCAGTGCCGAAGTGATTGAACAAATTCGCGCCCTCAAAGGCGAGTTCAACTTCGAGACTTACTTCTCGCTGTCGTGCCAGAACTGCCCGGATGTGGTCCAGGCGCTGAACCTGATGGCTGTGCTGAACCCGAACATTCGCCACGTCGCCATCGACGGCGCGCTGTTCCAGGCTGAAGTCGATGAGCGCCAGGTCATGGCCGTGCCCAGTGTCTACCTCAATGGCGTGAACTTCGGCCAAGGCCGTATGGGGCTGGAAGAAATCCTCGCCAAGCTCGATACCAGCGGCCTCGAAAAAGCCGCCGAGAAGATCAGCGCCAAAGAAGCATTTGACGTGCTCGTCGTCGGCGGTGGCCCGGCCGGTTCTGCGGCTGCCATCTACGCTGCGCGCAAAGGTATTCGCACCGGCGTGGCCGCCGAGCGTTTCGGTGGCCAGGTGCTGGACACCATGTCGATCGAGAACTTCATCTCGGTACAGGAAACCGAGGGGCCGAAACTGGCCAGCGCCCTTGAAGCTCATGTGCGTCAATACGATGTGGACATCATGAACCTGCAGCGCGCCAGCAGCCTAATCCCGGCGAAAAATGCCGGTGACTTGCACGAAATCCGCTTCGAGAGCGGTGCGAGCCTCAAGTCCAAGACCGTAATCCTGGCCACCGGCGCCCGCTGGCGTGAAATGGGTGTGCCGGGCGAGCAGGAATACAAGGCCAAGGGCGTGTGCTTCTGCCCGCACTGCGATGGCCCATTGTTCAAAGGCAAGCGCGTGGCAGTGATCGGCGGCGGTAACTCCGGCGTTGAAGCAGCCATCGACCTGGCGGGCATTGTCAGTCACGTGACTTTGCTGGAGTTCGACAGCAAATTGCGCGCCGACGCGGTGTTGCAGCGCAAGTTGCACAGCTTGCCGAACGTCGATGTGATCACCAGTGCGCTGACCAGCGAAGTCAAAGGTGATGGCCAGAAAGTCAGCGGTCTGATCTACAAAAATCGCGATACCGGCGAGTTCAAGACCATCGACCTGGAAGGCATCTTTGTGCAGATCGGCTTGCTGCCTAACACCGACTGGCTCAAAGGCACCGTAGAGCAGTCTCCCCGTGGCGAGATCATCGTGGATGCCCGTGGCGAGACTTCACTGCCGGGCATCTTCGCCGCCGGTGACGTAACCACCGTGCCCTACAAGCAGATCGTGATTGCGGTGGGCGAGGGCGCCAAGGCTTCCTTGAGTGCTTTCGATCATTTGATCCGTACCTCCGCCCCGGCGTAAATCCGGACCCGGAAACGAAAAACCCCATGAGCGATCATGGGGTTTTTTATTGCGTGCGGCGTTTACAGCGGTGCTGGCTGGATAATCTCTACCCAGTAGGCGTCCGGGTCCTTGATGAACGCCAGGCTTTTCATGCGGCCATCGGTCAGGCGTTTCTGGAAGTCGCAGCCCAGGGCTTCGAAGCGTTCGCACGCAGCCACGATATCGGGCACCGAAATGCAGATATGACCAAAGCCGCGCGGATCGGTATTGCCGTTGTGGTAGGCAAAGTCGGCGTCGTTTTCGGTGCCGTGGTTGTGGGTCAGTTCCAGAATGCCGGGGATCGACTTCATCCACTGGGTGCGTTCGGCGGCGTCGGCCGGAATCTGGGATTTGTCCACCAGGGCCAGGAAATACAGGCTGAATTCGGCTTCCGGGAAGTCGCGCTTCTCAACCAGGGAAAAACCCAGGATGCGCGTGTAGAAATCCAGCGACTTAGTGATGTCTTTGACCCGCAACATGGTGTGATTGAACACGAAGTCAGTGGTGGCGGTGTCCGGTTGGGCGGTGACGCCCGGGAAAGTATTCAGTTCGTGCAGGCTCATGGGCCCTCCAGAAAAAAATGGGGCAGACGCGGGGAGCGTTCCCTTGGCTTGCGGCAAGCATCCATGCAGGCAGATCATGATACGCAAGCCCCGCCTGCGGCGCCAAATGAAAAAGGTCACGCAGGCCTTGCGACTAACGGGGAGCGGGGCTCACACTTTGCCGCTTGAACTTGGGGTGTTTTTTGCAATGATCGAGCTTCGTAAACCGCTGTCGACCGCCGTGTGCCTGTTGTTGACCAGTCCTTTTGTGTTGGCGGGTGCCCCGCAAATTCATTGGCCCAGCGGCTGGCAAGTCGAAGAGGTAGCGCCCGACCAGCAGACACCGGTCACGCCAGCGGCGGTGTCGCGCCAACGGGCAATCAAGAATGATGAAAATGGCACGACCCTGATGGTCATGGAGTTGACTGGTACGCCGATTGAGGCAGGGCACAAAGTTAATCTTCAGGGCGTGTTGCTGGAAATGCGTAGATCCATCCAGAAGGATTTTGCCCGGGGTGGCTATCAAAGTGTATGTACCAAGATGCGCGCAACGACATTGAGTCGTCTCGATGCACTGGAAACTACTTGTGTGATTACCGAGAACGGTCGACACGTATTGTCGCAAACATTGGTGGGAGCTGTTGATGCCGATAAAGCGTATGTTTTTTCATACGCGGGCAAAGCCGATGCCTACGAAGCCAGCAAGGATGAAGTCAGCGCGGTGCGTGGCAGCCTGCAACTTTGACAGCGCTGCATTGCTCGATTTTGAACAAAGTGAAATGTTATTTAAGTTCGGGTCCGAAGCCTTGAATAAAAAAAGCCCCGCTTAGGCGGGGCTCTTTGTTAGTGGCGTTTGATCACTTGCGCAACCACGACTCTACAGTCGCTGCGCCGTATTCTTCTTTCCACGCCTTGAGGCCGCGGTGGTTGCCGCCTTTGGTTTCGATCAGTTCTCCGGTGTGCGGGTTCTGGTAGACCTTGACCACGCGCGCACGGCGCTGTTTGGGTGCGGCAACGGCAGCAATGCTGGCTTTGCCCAGGTTAGGGTCAAGGATGGCGATGATGTCGCGCAGGCTTTTGCCATAAGTCTTCATCAGCCCTTGAAGCTTTTCTTCGAATTCGATTTCTTTCTTCAGGCCGGCGTCGTTCTTCAGGGATTCCAGCTGGGCAAGCTGCTCTTGAAGGGCTTTTTCTGCTGCGCGAAATTCGGCGAGTCTGGACAAAATAGGTACTCCAATAGTGTAGTTGGCTGATATCAACTGCAGACAAAGCTATAAGCCAAGAGCGTTAAGGCTGTTCAGGAAAGACACCTGCCTGTGAATGCTGCACAGGCAGGAAAAATTGTAGTAGTTAATCTGCTACGAGTAAATCATGTCTTCTGTTTCATTAGCACTATTTCAACGCAGCTAGTGCATGGCTATTCAATGGCTGAGCAGGGTTTTAATGAAATTGTCGCCAGGTAAAGGCTTTCCGAACAGGTAGCCCTGCAGGAAGTCCACGCCTCGTTCGGCGAGGTATTCGCACTGCTGCGGTGTTTCCACCCCTTCTGCAACGATACCCAGGTCGAGCTTGCCGGACAATTCTATGATGCTGTCGAGAATATGCCCCGATAGTGCATCGGCACCGATCATGGCGACAAAACTCTGGTCGATCTTCAAATAGTCCACATTGAAGTTACGCAAGTAAGCCAGGCTGGAATGACCAGTGCCGAAATCATCGATAGCAATCATCACGCCCAGTTCATGCAGCGCGTCGAAGAGGCTGCGAGTGATAGCGGTGGGCTCGATCAGCTTGCGTTCGGTCAGTTCCAGAACCAGGATCACCCGGCCGGCGGGAAAGGCGGCGAGAAACTCACGGCAGTCCGCTACCAGTGCCAGATCCTGGCAGTGGTGGGCGGTGATATTCACGCCGATATGGAAGCCAGGTGTGAAGCGGTTAGCGTAAGGCGCGAGCTGCGCAGCGGTGTGGCGTAGCAGGGCGCGGGTCATCGGGACGATCAGCCCGCAATCCTCGGCGAGGGGAATGAACAGGTCTGGTCGCACCAGGCCTTCCTTCGGGTGCTGCCAACGCATCAGCACCTCGCAGCCCGCCCATGCGCGCGTGTCGCCACGTACCACGGGTTGGAAATAGGGAATGAATTCATCGGCAGCCAGCGCGCGCTGCAGCTCATGGCTAGGCGAAGACACGCGTTTTTGCAGCCAGTGTGCGAGCACACCCGCCAGCACGCCAAAGAACACCAGCAGGCTGAATACCGCTGGGTAGCGTGACTGCATAAAGCGCCAGACTTCACCTGCCGGCATGCCCGCGTCGACGCTGTAGTCATAGCGCTGGGAGGTCAGGTGATGATGGGCCACCTCAAATCGCGGGACGGCGGTGTCGCGGACCTTGCCATCGGCATCCAGCCAGTTGGGGCCGATCTGCAGCACAAGGTTTGCATAGCGACTAATCAGGTGTAAGGCGTTGGTCAGGTGGTAGCCGTCAATCGAGGCCAAGGCACCACGATCGCCGTCGACCAGGCGGTAAACCAGTAACGCGGTGTCCGGCGTCACCGGGTTGCCCTTCATTAACCAGAGTCGCCCATCCACGTAGTCATCGGGATTTACCGGCGACTGGTAAGTGCCGCCGAACAATGAGCTGCAATAGATGTTTTTTTGCCAGGACAAAATTGTCGCCCGCACGAATGGCCGCCGCGTCACTTGCTCACGCAGGGCCAATTGCGCGTCGTTGTCGCAGGGCCTGCCTGCCAGCGGAAGCAAGGTCTGGGCGGCGAGGGCAGCGTTGTCGAGCATCAGGTCGAACTGGCGCACGGCTTCCTGTGCAGTTTGCGCAGTCGTTTGTTCAAGGGTGCGTTCGGCTTGCCAGTACAAGATGGCGACCCCCAGGGCAATCGGCAGCAATGCCGACAGCACACTGATTGAATACCGGGGGAGGCGAGGTCGAGGACTTTGGGGGTTCAGCGGCATAAGTTCTGCGGCCTATGGCGGTGTAGGGGGGGGGGCGCCGGAAGGCCGGTCAGGAATATTTCGATGATAGATGGTCCAGGTGAAATATGCTCGCCGGTCCCGGTGGTTGCCTGCGCGCGGCACCGAGCATCTCCCCACGTCACAAAGCCCTTGCACCCTCTGGGCCAAAGGGGATTTGATAAGAGTACGGACAAACCAGGTTACGCTGTGTAGAATCGATTTACGCATACAAGAATATGGACTTGCGCTCACGCAAGCCTCGGCCGTCAGAGACTGATGTAATCATGAAGCTATTCGGCTCCCCCCTCATCTTTGGTGACTTCCTCGCCCGCAGCGTGCGAGGTCTTTCCTGTGCGCCACCCTCCGACCTCATCCTTGCTGGCAATTGACTTCCGTTAATCAGACTCTTTATTTCAAGAGCAGGATGAGGCACCGACCATGACCGACCAATACGACAACCCGATGGGCCTGATGGGCTTCGAATTTATCGAATTCGCATCACCGACCCCGGGCACTCTGGAGCCGATCTTCGAGATCATGGGCTTCAGCAAAGTGGCGAGCCACCGTTCCAAGAACGTGCACTTGTATCGCCAGGGCGAGATCAACCTGATCCTCAATAATGAACCCCACAGCATAGCCTCTTATTTTGCTGCCGAGCACGGTCCGTCTGTGTGTGGCATGGCGTTTCGTGTCAAGGATTCGCAAAAAGCCTACAACCGCGCTCTGGAACTGGGCGCGCAGCCGATCCACATCGACACCGGCCCGATGGAGTTGAACCTGCCGGCCATCAAAGGTATCGGCGGCGCGCCTCTGTACCTGATCGATCGTTTTGGTGAAGGCAGCTCGATTTATGACATCGACTTCGTTTACATCGATGGCGTTGACCGCAATCCGGTCGGCGCCGGTCTCAAGGTCATCGACCACCTGACCCACAATGTGTACCGCGGACGCATGGTCTACTGGGCCAATTTCTACGAGAAGCTGTTCAACTTCCGTGAAGCGCGCTACTTCGATATCAAGGGCGAGTACACCGGCCTGAC
Source organism: Pseudomonas extremaustralis (assembly GCF_900102035.1). Taxonomy (NCBI): domain Bacteria; kingdom Pseudomonadati; phylum Pseudomonadota; class Gammaproteobacteria; order Pseudomonadales; family Pseudomonadaceae; genus Pseudomonas; species Pseudomonas extremaustralis. The sequence continues at coordinate 1,728,650 of NZ_LT629689.1, read as the reverse complement.
GTCCAAGGCCATGAGCGCCCCGGACGGTATGATTCGCATCCCGCTCAACGAAGAGTCGTCCAAGGGCGCGGGGCAGATCGAAGAGTTCCTGATGCAGTTCAACGGCGAAGGCATCCAGCATGTGGCGTTTCTCACCGATGACCTGGTGAAGACCTGGGATGCACTGAAAAGTATCGGCATGCGCTTCATGACCGCGCCGCCGGCCACCTACTATGAAATGCTTGAAGGCCGCCTGCCTGGCCATGGTGAGCCGGTCGACCAACTGCAGGTGCGTGGCATTCTGCTGGATGGCTCGTCCATTGCCGGTGACAAGCGTCTGCTGCTGCAAATATTCTCCGAAACCCTGATGGGCCCGGTGTTTTTCGAGTTCATCCAGCGCAAAGGCGACGATGGATTTGGCGAGGGTAACTTCAAGGCGCTGTTCGAATCCATTGAGCGCGATCAGGTGCGTCGCGGTGTATTGGCCACCGAGTAATCGTTTCAAGGCATGAAAAGCCCGGTAGAGGACGCCTTCTACCGGGCTTTTCTTTGTGCGCTCGGCAGGGCCCAGGCGTGGAACGCCGCAGCGGATTCGGGTCACAGAGAGGAGTATGGCACTGGCGTGAGGCCGGGTCCCTGATCGTTCTGTACTCACTTCGAAAGGTGTTCATATGCTCAGTGCAATCAATCCAACTCCTGCGCGACATGCGCCCCAACCCTGAGTGAGCGCAGCATGTCGATCAGTTCACCCGGCGACGAGGACGCCGTCGACAGCGCGTTCCAGGCTTATATGGATCGTGCGCGGTCAGCATTTCGCGACACCACGTTGACTGCCCAGGGCCGAGCGTTAGCCCACGCTGCGGTGGCGCCTGGCAAGGTTGGTGCACCTGGCGTCCAGGTATCGACCTTCGCCGTAGACGGCGCGCAAGCCAATGACATCGTGATGATCAGGCGCGTGCCCGTCACGGCCGAAGGCCCCAATTTCCTGCTGTACATTCCTGAGGACGACGGGCCGTCGTTTCACACCTTTACGACTCGCGAGGAAATGACGGTTTGGCTCAAAGCGCTGGCCAACGATCCGGGCAGGCTGGACACATTTGCGCGGCATTTCTCCCATCCGTTGGCGCCCACCCAAGTGGACCGGGTCAAGCAAACAATGACAGCGTTTGCCGCCGGGGATATCAATGCAGTGGTTGGCAGTTTTGCTTATGAGAAGGGCGATATCTTCGCTCGCCTGGGTAAAGACATCACCCAGCCGCCGCCCGTCAACGGCCTGAGCAAGACCAGCCTGTTGCGCATTGAACCTGATGGTCGAGCGACCTACATCGGGACTCGGGCCGATGGAGAGAAAGTGCTGTTTAAGTACGACGCATACGGCAACCTGCATGGCGGCAGCAAGGACGGGTTTTTCTTCGTAAAAAACGCACTGAACAGTGAGGAGCCGTTGGTGCGCATGAGCCAGCAGGAGTATGCGCGTAAAGTGACGGGCACCGCCCTGGACAACGTCGGTGCCAATGATTTGAACGGGCTCTACGACGAGTTCCTCAAGCAACTCAGAAACCCGGGCCATGGCCTTGGGACTGCCCTGGCCGCGCTAGGCGTTCCAGAAGACACCGCCCACTCTATCGAGACCATCATGAAGAACCCCGTCACAGGGACGCTGCTCGAACTGAACCGGGGCAATCGTCTCGGCAATGTGTTCGGGGTTGATAAGGACGCCATGGACAGCGCCCTGGAGCAGGCAGGCGATGCGGTGCAGCGCAATATTCCAGGGTACGGCAAGCGTCGGGAGCAGTTGAACGCCCTGGCCGACTCGCTCGAAGGCGGGTTTGGCAAGCCCGCTGTGGTCACGGCTGAAGTGAAGACTCGCTGAATCAAGCAGGGCCAGGGAGGCCCCGCCGCCATCCATTCAGGCCCGGCGCTGACGCACCAGATGCTTGAACCCCTCATACACCAGCACCATGACCGCCAGCCAGATGGGAATATAGGTCAGCCATTCGCCGGCCTTGATCCCTTCACCCAGCAGCAATGCCACCCCTAGCAACAGCACCGGTTCGACATAACTGAGCAACCCGAACAAGCTGAACGCCAGCAAACGACTGGCAATAATGTAGCTCACCAGCGCCGACGCACTGATCAGCCCCAATATGGGAATCAATGCGTACAGCTTGGGGTGCACATCCATCACCGCGAAACCTTGCGCGCCGCTTTGTACGAACCACCATGCCACCGGCAGCATCAGTGCCATATCCAGCCAGAGTCCGCCCAAGTGGTCGGTCTTGAGGTATTTGCGCACGACGAAGTAGACCGGGTAGCCGATGATGACCACCAGGGTCGCCCACGAGAAACCACCGGCCTGGTAGAGCTCGTTGAGCACCCCAAGGCCGGCGAGCACCACTGCGATCTGTTGCAGGTACGAAAGCTGTTCGCCCCACACCAGGCGGCCGGTCAATACCATGGTCAGTGGCAGCAGGAAGTAGCCCACCGACACATCCAGGCTGCGCCCGTTCAGCGGCGCCCACATGAACAGCCACAGTTGCACGCCGAGCAAAGCCGAAGATAGCACCACGCCGCCGATCAGCCTTGGCTTGGCCGCCAACATCCGCAGCAACTCCCATACGCGCCGCCATTCACCACTGACGATCATGAACACCGTCATGCACGGTACGGTGAGTAACATGCGCCAGCCGAAAATCTCCATACCGCTCAACGGCGTCAGCAACGATGTGAAGTAATACATCACGGCAAACAACGCCGAGGCCGATACCGATAACACAACACCTTTAGACACGCTGTCCTCGCGAAAACCGATTCATACAAAAGAGGGGGGATTCAGGGAGGGGATTATGGTGCTTTTGGCGCCAGAGGGTTGCGCTGTTTTGGGGCGTTTTTCAAGAAAATGTCCCGTACGCCCCCTGTAGGAGCGAGCAAGTTCGCTCCTACAGTCGATCGGTTCAGGCGCGCGGCATGCGACCGGAGACAAAATGGCCCACATCGTTGAACCCAGGCGTGGATGAATGCCCCGGCGTCACCAGCGAATCAATGAAGGCTTCATCTTCGGCCGAGATTTTCACGTCCAGCGCGCCGGTGTAGGCGTCCCACTGCGCTTCAGTACGCGGCCCGACGATCGCCGAGCTGACAGCGCTGTTGTTCAGCACCCAGGCAATCGCGAATTCGACCATCCCCACGCCACGTTGATGGGTGTATTGCTGGATCAACTGGGCGATGCGCAGCGACTCCACGCGCCATTCGGTTTCCAGGATGCGTTTGTCCTGGCGCGCGGCGCGGCTGCCGGCTTCGGGGGTGACGTCCGGCGCGTACTTGCCGCTCAGCACGCCCCGCGCCAGCGGGCTGTAAGGCACCACGCCCAAGCCGTACGCGGCCGCCGCGGTGATCTGTTCCACTTCGGCCTGGCGGTTGACGATGTTGTATAGCGGCTGGCTGATCACCGGTTTGTCGACGCCCAGGCGCTCGGCCACGCGAATCACTTCGGCTATGCGCCAGCCGCGATAGTTGGACAGGCCCCAGTAGCGGATCTTGCCCTGGCGAATCAGGTCGCCGATGGCCGATACCGTCACTTCCAGCGGCGTGTTGTGGTCCTCGCGGTGCAGGTAATAAATGTCCAGGTAGTCCGTGTCGAGCCGTGTCAGGCTGGCTTCGAGTGCGTTGAAAATCCGTTTGCGGCTCAACCCGCTGCGGTTTGGCAGGCCGTCCGGTGGGCCAAAACCGACTTTGGACGCCACCACCCAATCCTGGCGCTGCCGTGCAATGGCTTCGCCGACCAGTTCTTCGGAACGCCCGCCGGTATAAACGTCTGCCGTGTCGATGAAATTGATGCCCTGGTCCCAGGCCTTGTCGATGATGCGCAGCGAGTCCTCGGTGTTGGTCTGTTCGCCAAACATCATGGTGCCGAGGGTCAAGGCGCTGACCTTCAATCCGGACTGGCCCAATGTGCGGTAAATCATACGAAGCTCCTCGCGGCTGAAAAACGTGGTCTATGCAATACCAGACTCAGACGCTCTGGAACAAGCCCCGTGGCGCGTTTCTTCATCTGTGCAGCAAGGCCTGGCAACGTTCCTGTAAAAATCGATGCAGCACCTTCACCCGCTCCGACACCTGCAAGCGATGGGGGCACATCAAGTTGAAGGGCGCGGGTTCGCCTTGCCAGTCCTCGAACAGCGCGACCAGCCGGCCCGCGGCAATATCCGCGATCACATCGAGCCTGGCCTTATACGCGATGCCGTGTCCGGCCAGCGCCCAGCGGCGTACGATTTCGCCGTCATCGCTAAGATAGTCGCCGCTGACGTCCACCTCTTGCAGCACGTTGCCCTGACGAAAGCGCCACGTGGAGTTGACTTGTCCCTGGCGCATGTAACGCAGCGCGCTGTGCTGTGGCAATTCCCTGGGCTCGCGAGGGGTGCCGTGGCGCGCCAGGTAGTCAGGGCTGGCGCAGGCGATCCGGCAATGCTCGGGGGCGATGGGCAGCGCCACCAGGCTGGAGTCCTGGGGCACGCCGAAGCGCAGGGCAATGTCCACGGTTTCACGGAACAGGTCGGCATTGCTGTCGTTGAGCATCAGTTGCAGGCGGATATTGGGATGCTGGGCCTTGAACTCATCCAGCCAACCGAGCACCACATTGCGCCCGAAATCCGACGGCGCGGCCAGTTGCAGCAACCCGGTCAGGCCTTGGCTTTGCTGTTTGAGGGCCTGCTCGCCATCAGCCAAGGCCGCCAATGCCACCCGCACACTGTCGAGGTAACGCCGGCCTTCCTCGGTCAAGCGCATGCTGCGTGTGGAGCGTGCCAGCAGGCGAATGCCCAGGCGGGTTTCCAGGCGCTTGAGGGCGATGCTGGCCGCCGCCGGGGTCAGGCCCAGCCCACGTGCGGCGGCAGACAGGCTGCCGGTATCGGCGGTGCGCATGAACACTTCAAGGTCGAGGATCGAGCTCATTTGTAAAAATCCTTTAAAGATCTTGTCGTTTTACCGGGATTTTTCGCCGATTGCCAAGTGGGGAAGATGAACGCTCACTTTCTCATCCAGGACGTTTCTCCATGACTTCTTCTCTGAGCGGTAAAACCGTCATCGTGATCGGCGGCAGCAGCGGGATTGGCGCCGCCGTGGCCAAGGCGGCTGCGGCGCGTGGCGCACAGGTGGTGCTGGCCGGGCGCCGCGTGTCGTCGGGCGGCGAACACGGCCTGCGCAGTGAGCCGGTGGATGTTACCGATGCGGCATCCTTGCAGCGCCTGTTCGACAGCGTCGGGCGCTTCGACCATCTGGTCTATACGTCGGGGCCGTCGGTTCGTGCCAAGGCCTTGATCGAGACTGATCTGGATGAAGCCCAGGACAACTTCAACGTAAAACTCTGGGGCGCGTTGCGGGCGATTCAGCTGGCGCTGCCGTTCCTGGATGCGCACGGCAGCATCAGCCTGACGTCCGGGCAACTCGGGCGTAAATACGTACCAGGGCAGTTCATCAAGGTCGGCATCAACGCAGCGACCGAGGCACTGGGCAGGCAATTGGCCAAGGAACTGGCGCCGCGTCGGGTCAATGTGATCAGCCCGGGGGTGATCGACACACCTGCGTATGCAGGGATGGCCGAGGAACAACGCCTGGCAATGTTCGCCAAAGCCGGTGCTGCGTTGCCGGTGGGGCGAGTGGGGCGCGCAGAGGAAGTCGCGGCGGGGTATGTGCTGGCGATGGAAAATGGCTACATGACCGGCGCCGTGATCGATATCGACGGCGGCGGTCTGCTGTAAGCGTTAGACCTTCAGAGGGCGCGTCATCCGCAACGCCAGGACGCTGCCTGCGACGATCACGGCCGCCAGCAGGTACAGCGCCATATCCGTGGACCCGGTGGCATCCTTCACAAAGCCGACGATATACGGGCTGAGGAAGCCGGCCATCTGGCCCATGGAGTTGATCAGCGCCAGGCCGCCGGCCGCAGCGCCCGCGCTGAGGAGGGCGGTCGGCACCGGCCAGAACATCGGCAGGCCGGTCAGGGCGCCCATGGTGGCGATGGTCAGGCCGAGGATAGCGATGGCCGGTGTCGTAGCGAAGTTCACCGCGATCACCAGGCCGATGGCGCCCATCAACATCGGTACCACCAAGTGCCAGCGGCGTTCTTTACGCAGGTCGGCGGAGCGGCCTACCAGCAACATGAACACCGCCGCCAGCAGATACGGAATCGCACTGAGCCAACCGATCACCAAGTTATCGCTGAAACCCAGGTTCTTGATAATCGACGGCAGCCAGAAGTTGATCGCGTACACGCCGCTCTGGATACAGAAGTAGATCAGGCCGAACGCCCAGATCGCCGGGTTCTTGAATACTTCGGCGAGGGAGTCGGTGGTGGTTTTCGGCTTGTTCGCCAGATCGCTAGCGTGGTCGGCTTCCAGCACCGCACGCTCATGCGGCTTGAGCCATTTGGCGTTGGCGAAGCTGTCGCTGAGCAGGAAGTAGGCGAGGGCACCCAGGATCACGGTGGGGATGCCTTGCAACAGGAACATCCACTGCCAGCCGGCAAGGCCGCCTTGGCCGGCGCCAAAGTGATTGAGTATCCAGCCGGAAAACGGGCTGCCGAGCAGACCGGACACCGGGATTGCCGACATGAACAGGGCCATGATCCGACCACGGCGGAACGTCGGGAACCACTGCGAGAGGTACAGCACCACACCAGGGAAGAAACCGGCCTCGGCGGCGCCGGTGAACAGGCGCAGGGTATAGAAATGCGTGGGCGTGGTGACGAACAGCAGGCAGGTGGACAGCGTGCCCCACACGATCATCATCAGCGCAATCCAGCGCCGTGGACCGAACCGGGTCAGCGCCAGGTTGCTCGGCACGCCGCACAGCACGTAGCCGATAAAGAAGATGCCGGCGCCCAGGCCGTACACGGTTTCGCTGAATTTCAACGCATCGAGCATCTGCAACTTGGCAAAGCCAACGTTTACCCGGTCGAGGTAATTGAACAGATAGCAGATGAAAATGAAGGGAATCAGGCGCAGGGTAATGCGCTTGTAGATGGCGTTTTTATCGTCATCGGTGGCCAGTGTGACAGCGGCGCTCTGTGACATGGGAGTCTCTCTTTATTATGATTTTTCGCGATGCGAAGGTAACGTTGATCGCCCCGAGAGTCTCGACCACCTTGCAGGGTGCTGTCTTTGTGCTTGCGCACAGCGAAGCGTCCATTGCGCTGTGCCTATGAACAACCCGCCGTTTTCAAGGAAATTAGCCCCATGTTCGAGCTGGATCATGAACTGGCGCAGGATATCGTCGATCGCACCATGGCGATCCTGCCCCATAACGTCAATGTCATGGACAGCCAGGGCCTGATTCTTGGCAGCGGTGAGCCGGAGCGGATCAATACCCGGCATGAGGGCGCGCAACTGGTATTGGCCAATGGCCGCGTGGTGGAGATCGATGGGCCGACCGCCAAACACCTCAAGGGCGTGCAGCCCGGTATCAACCTACCGCTGATGCACGATCAGCGCCTGATCGGCGTTCTCGGCATTACCGGCGAGCCAGAGGGGCTGCGCACTTATGCCGAACTGGTGCGCATGACCGCAGAAATGCTGGTCAGTCACCGTCATCAGCAAGCCGAGCAACAATGGCGGCGCCAGCGCTGCGACGACCTGCTGGCCTTGTTGCTGGCCGATTCGGGCGACTCGCCGCGTCTGATCGATGAAGCACAGCAGCTGGGGCTCAAGCCGCAGATGGCGCGCACACCGTATCTGTTCGAACTGGGCGCGGGGCAATCCGCCGAGGCGCTCAGTGCCTGGCTGGCGTCGCGCTACCCGGACAGTTGGTGTGTCAGTTCGGCGCAGTTTTCCCTGTTGTGGTGCCGACCGGCGGCGTTGCAGGTGGACAATCCGCGCTTGTTGGACAAGCTCCACGGCCTGGGCTGGAATATCCAGCGGGTGGCGGTCGGCGGGCAAGCCGACGGTTTGACTGGGTTGCGGCGTTGTTATCGGCGCGTGGGCGACCTGCTGGCCTACGGCCGCGATGTCCTGCCGCACTCAAGGCTGCTGACCCTCAACCGCTATCGCCTGCCGGTGATGCTCTGGCGCCATCGCAACGACGACGCCCTGGATGAGTTGCTCAACCCGTTGCGCAAGGTGCTCGCCAAGGACAGCAACGGCCAACTGCAGGCGACCTTGCGCAGTTGGTGCGAGCACGATGGGCAAAGCCAGGCGTGTGCCGACGCGCTGGGCATCCACCGTAACAGCCTGCGTTACCGCATGGAGCGGATTGCCGAACTCAGTGGCGTGGACCCGCTCAGCCTCGATGGCATGCTCGCGCTGTACCTGGGCGTACAGCTGTTGCCCCAGGCTTTGTCGGAATGAACAACAAACTTGACCTGGACTTGTGCATCGGACCGGCGTCATTGCCGAGTCCAGCTGGCAGCATGGGCGTCATAAAAACCGGAGAAAGCCCATGAAAATCATCATCGCCCCCGACTCGTTCAAGGACAGCCTGAGTGCCGAGGGCGTCGCCCAGGCCATTGCCGAGGGGCTGGCGCAAGTCTGGCCGGATGCGCACGTGATCCAGTGCCCGATGGCCGATGGGGGGGAGGGCACGGTGGACGCGGTACTCGCGGCGTGCAATGGCGAGTTGCGTCGTCAAACCGTATGCGGGCCATTGGGCGGCGCCGTGGAAGCGCGCTGGGGGTGGCTGGCCGACAGTCACACCGCCCTTATCGAAATGGCCGAAGCCAGCGGCCTGCAATTGGTCCCTCCAGGGCAGCGCGATGCTTGTTCCAGCACCACCTTTGGTACCGGTGAACTGATCCGCGCAGCCCTGGACGCGGGGGCCGAGCGCATTATCCTGGCCATCGGCGGCAGCGCCACCAACGATGGTGGCGCAGGTGCCATGCAGGCCCTGGGCGTGCAATTGTTCGACGCTGCGGACCAAGCCCTGTCGCCCGGTGGCTTGGCCCTGGCCCGACTGGCACAGGTCAGCCTCGACAACCTCGACCCGCGTCTGGCCCAGGTGCGCTTTGAAATCGCCGCCGACGTGAACAATCCCCTGTGCGGCCCCCACGGTGCCTCGGCGATTTTCGGTCCGCAAAAAGGTGCCGACCCCGAACAAGTGCAACAACTGGACGCCGCCCTCGGCCACTTCGCCGACCACTGTGCCAAGGTCTTGCCCAAAGACGTGCGCGACGAACCCGGCAGCGGCGCCGCCGGCGGCCTGGGGTTCGCCGCCAAGGCTTTCCTTGGCGCGCAGTTTCGGGCCGGGGTGGACGTGGTGGCCGAACTGGTTGGCCTGGACGCAGCGGTGCGTGGCGCCGACCTGGTGATCACCGGCGAAGGCCGTTTCGACGCCCAGACCTTGCGCGGCAAAACCCCGTTCGGCGTGGCGCGTATTGCCCGGCAGCACGACGTGCCCGTGATCGTAATCGCCGGCACCTTGGGTGACGGCTACGAGCAAATGTATGCCCACGGCGTGGCGGCGGCGTTTGCCTTGCCGTCCGGCCCGATGAGCCTGGAGCAAGCGTGCAACGAGGCACCGCGGTTGTTGCGCGAGCGGGCTGCGGATATTGCGCGGGTGTGGCGGGTGGCAAGACGTAGCCAATAACGGCAATTGACCGCGCCGTGACATGGCTGTCGATAATTACTATGATCCGTGCATTCTTTAAAGGCTGGCCGACCTGGCCTGACACGTTGGAAGCCGATCATGCAGATCAAGCGTTTTACCCTCGTCAATTTCCGTGGCATCGAGAAGATGGAACTCGATTTCGAGGGCAAGAAGACTGTCGCTTTAGTGGGCGTCAATGGCGTGGGTAAGTCTTCGATTCTGGATGCGTTGGCGATAACGCTGTCCAGTCTGACGGCTCGGATGGTTGGTCAGCCGTCCAAGTCGCGGTCGATCGCTAAAGATGACATCAAGGTCGGAGCCGATTACACGCGGCTACATGTCGAAACCAAGCTATTTGAAAACTATAACGTCGATTGGGCCATTGCTTTGAATCGCAAGGCCGGCAAGGGCGGAAAGCATCCCAGTGAGCGTAGTAGTGATTTGTCTCGATTAAACGAGGCCGCAGACAGTGTTGAACATGGAATAGGTCAATACGAGGTTATCGGCGGAAAGTCAATCGAGTTGCCATTGGCGGTTTACTACGATGTACACCGCGCAGTACTGGACGTACCGTTACGCGTTCGCGAACACTTGGTGAATGCCATTGCTGAAGGGTATGACGACGCACTTGGCCATGGTGGTGCCGACTTCAAGCGATTTTTCATTTGGTTTCGTAATCAGGAAGATCTCGAAAATGAAAATAGCCGGGATATTCCAGGCTATCGCGACCCAGAGCTTTCTGCTGTACGCAGAGCCATCGAAACGTTTACTGGGTTCAAGGACGTTCGGGTCCGTCGTAAGCCTGCATTGAGAATGACGGTGCTCAAAGGTGAACTCGAATTCAACGTCCTGCAGCTTTCAGACGGTGAGAAATGCCTGCTGGCAATGGTCGGAGATTTGGCCCGCAGGCTCACATTGCTCAATCGCGAAGTGCCTGACCCATTGCAAGGAAAGGGCGTTGTCCTGATTGACGAGCTGGATCTGCACCTCCATCCAGGCTGGCAACGCACGGTCGTCGCCAATCTGGAAAATACCTTCCCTAACTGCCAATTCATCATTACTACTCACTCCCCGCAAATACTGGGAGAGTTGCCTGCTGAGTCCGTAATGCTGCTCAAAGACGGCCAATATCTGGGGCATCCAGAGCGCTCATTGGGGCTGCGCAGTGGTGAGGTAATCGAGGAGTTGATGGGAGGGTTGTCCCAAAACCAAAACGTTAGTCAGCAACTCAGAAAAATCTATCGCAATCTTGACGATGATGATCTTGAGTCCGCTCAGATCCACCTTGCGCAGTTGCGTGAAAAGGTCGGAAAAATTCCTGATGTCCTTGAGGTCCAGGCGAGCATTGATTCACTGAGGTCATTAGAAGAGGGGGAGGCGTGAGATCTATCAAAAAAGGCGCAGAACCACGCGCGTTGATTGACTGGCGAAGGGAAAACCGCGAGACCCCGCAAAATCTCTTTTATGGCAAAGGAAGTAGCTTTCCTAGCGAGGCGGTTCGCCAAGCGTTATTGAAGGAACAATTTCATTTATGCGCCTATACCTTGCGCCGTTTGCCAACAGCGGCAGAGTGTCAGGTTAAGAATCAGGGCACACAATTCAGTTGCCATATTGAACATATTCTCCCCCAGCACCCTTACAAGGCTGACAGCATCGTCTACACAAATATCGTGGCGTGTTATCCATCAAGCCAAACAAAAACGGTTTGCGGTTACGGTGCGGTGGAGAAGAAAGACTATGATCCGGCAAAGAAGCCGTTTATTTCTCCGTTGACTGCGAAGGTGGAGCGATATTTCCGGTTCACTCGTGATGGATATGTCGAAGGGCTCACACCGGAAGCGATCGCAACGGTCGAGGTCTTGAACCTCAACCATCCGACGTTGGTCAATGATCGATCTGCGGTCATCAAGGGGCGATTGCAGCCACGTGGCAGTTATATTTCAGCTGCCATGGCCAGGCGCTTGATTGAAGAGGTCGATATACCAGATGCCTATCAGTGCCTACCCGAGTACTGTCAGGCAATCAAACAACAGGCCGAGCTTCATGCACAACGCCTCGAAAAACGAGCCGTTCGTGTACGCGGTCAAGTGAGGGGTTGAACCCAGCTCGCACGCCCCACCAGACTGGCAGCCAATTGTCTTTCCAAGGATGGCTCGCGGTTGTTGACGGCCGCGCTGGACGTGGCCGACAACTGGATGAACCTGCGTAAATCGGCTTAATCCTGCAAGGCAAACGCCACTGCCGACTGCGCATGCAGTTCGGTGGTGTCCAGCAGCGGCAGGTCGCTGTGTTCGGGCTTGATCAGCAGGCCGATTTCCGTACAGCCGAGGATGATCGCCTGGGCGCCGCGTGCGGCCAGGGACTCGATCACGCGCTGGTAGATCTGGCGCGAGGTGTCGCTGATGATGCCGACACATAACTCCTCATAGATGATCCGGTGCACGTCCTTGCGCTCATCGGCGTCGGGCACCAGTACGGTCAAACCATGGACGGCCAGGCGGGACTTCAGAAAATCCTGCTCCATGGTGAAGGCGGTGCCCAACAAACCGACGGTCAGTGTGCCGCCTTGCACCGCTGCCGCACCGGCAGCATCGGCGATGTGCAAAAACGGGATCGACACCGCTGCCTGGATACGCGGCGCTACCCGATGCATGGTGTTGGTACACAGCACCACACAGTCGGCGCCCCCGGCCTGCAGGCGGCGGGCCGCGTCTTCCAGGATCAGCGCGGCGTCGTCCCAGCGTCCGGCATGTTGAGCCTGTTCCACGGGGCCGAAGTCCACGCTGTACATCAACAACTGCGCCGAGCGTAGCGGGCCGAGCCGGTCGCGTACGTGCTGGTTGATGATGCGGTAGTACTCGGCGCTGGACTCCCAGCTCATGCCGCCGATAAGGCCGATGGTGCGCATGCGATGCTCCTGACACGGTAAGTCGCTTCACCTTACCCAGCGCACGGGCAATAGTCATATGCAGTTACCGACCAAATGACCGGAGCAGTTTCACATGTCCAGGTTGATCCAACCCGGCCTGGCTTGCTCCGGCGCAATGGCATGCACGGGTTTGCCGGTTGCCAGTTCCACCCGTCGAGCCACCTCGGGGTCGTCGGCAAACGGGATCAGGCTGGCGTCTTCCAGGCTTTGCTCGGTCTGCCCACGCAAGCAGTACTCCACGGCGCCATACAGGCACACGACGATCAGAACCTCCCACATATCAGGCGATCCGCGCATCAAGCCGGGCGGCTTGCAGGTCTGCGACGCGCACCGTGCGCCAAGTGTTGTAGGCCATCAACAGCATGCCCGTCAGGAAAAACGCACCGCCGACGAAGCGCACCACAAACCCTGGATGACTGGCTTGCAGGGCTTCGACAAAGGAATAGGTGAGGGTGCCATCGTCATTGGTAGCCCGCCACATCAAGCCCTGGGTGATGCCGTTGACCCACATCGAGGCGATGTACAACACCGTGCCGATGGTCGCCAACCAAAAATGCAGGTTGATCAGTGCCACGCTGTGCATCTGTTCGCGGCCGAACACCTTGGGGATCATGTGGTACAGCGAGCCAAAGGTGATCATCGCTACCCAGCCCAGAGCGCCGGCGTGGACGTGGCCGATGGTCCAGTCGGTGTAGTGGGAGAGGGCGTTGACCGTCTTGATCGCCATCATCGGGCCCTCGAACGTCGACATGCCGTAGAACGCCAGGGACAGCACCAAAAAGCGCAGGATCGGGTCGGTACGCAACTTATGCCAGGCGCCAGACAACGTCATCATGCCGTTGATCATTCCGCCCCAACTGGGTGCCAGCAGGATCAGCGACATCGCCATGCCCAGCGACTGCGCCCAATCCGGCAGTGCGGTGTAGTGCAAGTGGTGAGGCCCCGCCCAGATATACAGGGTGATCAATGCCCAGAAATGCACGATCGACAGGCGATAGGAATACACCGGGCGTCCCACCTGCTTGGGCACGAAGTAATACATCATCCCCAGGAACCCCGTGGTCAGGAAAAACCCCACGGCGTTATGCCCATACCACCACTGCACCATGGCGTCGGTGGCCCCGGAGTACACCGGATAAGACTTGAACCAATCCACCGGAATCGCCAGGTGATTGACCACGTGCAACATGGCGATTACCACGATGAACGCGCCGAAGAACCAGTTGCCGACATAGATATGTCGGGTCTTGCGCCGCGCCACGGTGGTGAAAAACACAATGCCATAGGCCACCCACACCACCGTCATCCACACTGCGCCGGAGAACTCGATCTCGGCGTATTCCTTGGTAGTGGTGTAGCCCAGGGGCAGGCTGATAAACATGATCACGATCACCGACTGCCAGCCCCAAAAGGTAAACGCGGCCAGCTTGTCGGAAAACAGCCGTACCTGGCAGGTGCGCTGCACCGCGTAATAGCTGGCGGCAAATTGTGCGCTGCCGGCAAACCCGAAGATCACCAGGCTGGTGTGCAACGGTCGTAGTCGGCCGAATGTGGTCCAAGGTAAATCCAGGTTCATTTGCGGCCAGACCAGTTGCGACGCGATCCATACGCCCATGGCCATGCCCACCACGCCCCATACGATTGTGGCGATGACGAACTGGCGCACGACTGTGTAGTTATAGGCCTGCCCGGTTGATGCGGTACTCATGCTCAGTCCTCCCACGGTTCCCAGTGGCGGCACTGTAGGAAGTCCGAGAAAAACAAAACAGGCTCAGAAAAACCTCATTCCTGCGGATCAGATCATTGCGCCTGAATGCACGGCTTTTGCTCGATCTGATCCGCTTTTTATCCCAGGACCTGAATCTTCAACGCGCTGCGCCGCAGGTGCATAGTCCTCCCGTAGACGCCGAGCCGCAGAGCACGGCCAACCCTGATGAGGCAGTGATATGTACCAGTACGATGCATACGACCGGGCGCTGGTGTTCGAGCGCGTGGCGCAATTTCGTGATCAAGTGGAGCGGTTCATCGCCGGCGACTTGAGCGAAGAAGAGTTCCTGCCCCTGCGCCTGCAAAACGGCCTGTATATGCAAAAACACGCCTATATGCTGCGCGTGGCGATTCCTTACGGCACGCTGAACGCCGGGCAGTTGCGCACCCTGGCCGGCATCGCGCGGGATTACGACCGTGGCTATGGGCATTTCACCACCCGGCAAAACATGCAGTTCAACTGGATCGAGCTGCACCAGGTGCCAGATATCCTCGAACGCCTGGCTCGCGTGGACATGCATGCGATCCAGACGTCCGGCAACTGCGTGCGTAACATCACCACCGAGGCGTTTGCCGGCGTGGCCGCCGATGAGTTGTTGGACCCACGGCCGCTGGCGGAAATCCTGCGCCAGTGGTCGACCATCAACCCTGAATTCCTGTTCCTGCCGCGCAAATTCAAGATCGCCATCTGTTCGGCCGAGCAAGACCGTGCGGCGATCATGATGCATGACATCGGGCTCTACCTTTACCGCGACCGCGAGGGCGAAATGCGGCTGCGTATGATGGTCGGCGGTGGCTTGGGCCGGACGCCGATCCTGGGCCTGCAGATACGCGAAGGTTTGCCGTGGCAACACCTGTTGTCCTACGTCGAGGCGGTGTTGCGTGTGTACAACCGCCACGGTCGGCGGGATAACAAGTACAAGGCGCGCATCAAGATTCTGGTCAAGGCCCTGGGGATCGAAGCGTTTTCCCGCGAAGTGGAGGAAGAATGGCACTACCTGCGCGACGGTCCCGCGCAGTTGACGGATGTGGAATATGCGCGCGTTGCATCCGCCTTCGTTGCGCCGGCCTATGCAAGCCTGGACGACACCAGCCTGGCGTATGGCAGCCATCTTGCAAACAACCCGGATTTCGCGCGCTGGGTCAGCCGCAATGTGATGCCACATAAAGTGCCGGGTTACGCCAGTGCGGTGCTCTCCACCAAGCCGGGAATCAGCTCGCCACCTGGGGATGTGACGGCTGAGCAGATGGAGGCGGTGGCCCAATGGTCGGAGCGTTTCGGCTTTGGTGAGATTCGCATTGCCCACGAGCAGAACATCGTACTGCCAGACGTGCCTAAGGACCGATTGCATGCGCTGTGGGAGGAAGCCTGCGAGCACCAGCTGGGCGCGGCGAACGTCGGCTTGCTGACCGATATCATCGCTTGCCCCGGCGGTGACTTCTGCGCCCTGGCCAATGCCAAGTCGATCCCCATCGCCCAGGCGATCCAGCAGCGCTTCGATGACCTTGACTACCTGCATGATCTGGGCGACATCAGCTTGAACATCTCCGGTTGCATCAATGCCTGTGGCCATCACCATATCGGCAACATCGGTATCCTCGGCGTCGATAAGAATGGCAGCGAGTGGTACCAGATCACCCTGGGGGGCGCCCAGGGCAGGCACAGTGCCCTGGGTAAAGTGATCGGACCTTCGTTCAGTGCAGCAGAGATTCCCGATGTGATCGAGCGGTTGGTCAGCACCTTCGTGCGCTACCGCGAAAACGAGGAACGTTTTGTCGACACCGTGCAGCGTATCGGCCTGGAGCCGTTCAAGGAGCAGGTGTATACGGAGCAAACCGCATGATCAATCTGCTGAAGCTGGAGCAGGGTGTGGTGCGCATTGTCAGGGATGATCCCTGGGTGTTGGTGCGCGATGGGGGGCCGTCGTCGGGGCCGTTGATCCTGCCGCTGGCGTCCTGTGTGCCAGGGCAGGCTGTATGGCTGGGGCCGTCCGATGAGGTCGAGCAGTTGCAACCCTGGCTGGCCACAGTGCCGCTGATCGCCCTGGACTTTCCCAGCTTTCGCGACGGACGCGCCTACAGCCAGGCCTACTTGCTGCGCACGCGCATGGGGTGGCAAGGCGAATTGCGCGCGATCGGGGACGTGCTGCGCGACCAGCTCAGCCATATGCGTCAGTGTGGGTTTGATGCATTTGCGGTGCGCGAGGACAAATCCGCCGAAGAAGCGCTCAAGGGCCTGGCGGGCACCAGCGTGTTGTATGGCCGCAGCGTCATCGAGCCGCGCCCGCTGTTTCGCCGGCGTTAATCATACGGCGAGCCGCTGCATCTGCCATGATCGCGCTTCGTAACCTGGCTCACCCAAGGAAATCCGCAATGGACGATGTACAGCAACTGGGCGAGATGCTTCGTCATTACGCCGACAGCGAAGCGCATAAAAAACAGCAATTCGACGTGCAGTCGGCTCGGTGGGCGCAAAAGCTCGGCGAGTTGTTCGGGCAGATCGAGCAGTGGTTGGAGCCGGTCAAGTGCGCAGGTCTGCTGGAGGTGCACCGTGAGGGCTATATCGCCAGCGGGCCGAGCCTGCCGGTAGAGACTTCGCCCTTCAAGACCGAGAAACTCACCGTACACATCACCGGCAAGGCCGTGGAGTTCGTACCCGATGTGATGGGGGCGGGCGGCTTGATCTCCGTGGCTGTCATGGGCCTGACCGCCGCGCGCCACGGCAGCGTGTCGCTGGTATTGCCGGCGGAAAAGAACGACTGGCTGTGGAAGAAAACCAACGGCCTGAAAGACCCGGACACCTTTGGCTTCGACGCCAACTTCCTCGCCTCGCAGTTGCAGAGCCTGATTCCGCGCGAGCGTGGCTGAGTTTTCCGGTCTTCAGATTTTCGTGGTGTGTCCGGGCTGTTGCTGGAGCAACAGCCCGGCCAGGCGGTGTTACTTGAGCGGCGTCAACGCCGGCAGCTTCCACTGGCCGTTGCCGACCTGCGGCTGCGGCATGTAGATGCGCAAGACTGCGTAGAAAGGACCCGGCGGTGCCGGTAACCAATTGGGCTGCTCATTCTTCGGCGGTTCATGGTGCTGCAAGGCCAGCGTCAGGCCGCCGTCGGCGTCCAGCTTGAAATTGGGCAGCATGTGCGAAGTGAGCAGGTAGCGTTTCTTGTGATTGGGTACCAACTGCTTGGTCTTGGCGTTGTACATGGTCAGCGACCAGAACGCATCGGCCGGCGGCAACTGGTCCTTGGCAAAGTGCACGATGTAGCTGTGACGTGCGCCATTGGCCGGCTTGCCTTCGCTGTCGTTGACATAGGTGAAGACCGCCGTCTCGTTGGCTGAATCGCCGAACATCCCCAGGCTGGCGCCGGCATAGCGATACAGGTAGTTGTTCTTCAGGCGATCACGGTTGCCGTACAGGTCGCCGATGGAGACTTGATGGGTATCGATCTGGTCTTTTTTGAACGCGGCGAATTCAGCCTTGGCGTCGGCGATCCCATCTTCCAGCGCTTTGCGTTGCTCGGCGGTGAGTTGGTTGAGCTTGAACGGCGCGCCGGGGGCAATGCCGATGCTGGCAAACCGTGCCAGCAGCTCCTTCTCGCTGTCCTGAGGCGCGGTGAAGGACAGCATGAAGTTCAGGTAGCCAAACAGTTGCGGGCTGTCGCTCATGGTCGCAGTCGGCTTGGGCCAGTCGATTTTGGCCGCCTTGGCAGGCGCCGCTTGCTTCACGTAGCTGCTCAACGTCTGCACTTTGTAGCCGTTCTGGATCTGCTTGACCTTGTTCAGGTCCTTCTCGTCAAACAGCTGTGTGCGGTAGACGGCGTAGGCGATGTTGCTTTCGCTGTAGACCACGCGGTCCACGTCCACCGGTTGCTGCCCCTTCCAGTCGGGCCCGGCGATCATGTAATGGCCGCCGTTGTTGCCGGTGCTGCGGGTGCCAAGGTAGGCGAAGTTCTGCGAATACAGGTCGATCAACTGCACTGAGGCGTAACGGTTATCGTCGATCTTGGGCAGCGTGAGGACCAGGGGGTCGCTGCGCAGGTCCATCCACAGGAACGAGGACGATGTGTCAGGGCTCAGTGGCGCGACTGCGGTGTCTTTCGGGTTGAACGCTTGGGCAGTGTGGCCGATATGATTGAGCGCAGCCTTGTAGTTGGCACCGCCCTTATCGATGGACTGGGTGTAGAGCGTCTTGTACATCTCCACCATCGGGTAGCCGTACAAGTAGGCGTCCTTGGCAATCGCCCGTGCTTCGCTCGGCGTTGCCGTGAAATCAGCCCAGGCACCCGTGCTCATGACAATCGAGAGGCTCGCCAACAGCAGGCGCGTCGGTTTTCCAATCATGTTGTTGCGTCCTTCCAAAGTTCGTTTGACTGACGGGAATAAAGGCGACAAGTTTCCTGTTTTATTTGCCGAACGTCACGTTAATCCCTGCAAATAAAGTGAATGGCGGCCAATCATCGCCGTTGTAAGGATCCGGGTGGCGCGCAGCAACAGATCGTTGGTGTGGACATTGCTGTCGTCCAGGCGTTCGGACATGTCGATTGAAATTGGCGGCGCAGGTCAGAGCATGCTTTTGACCTTGTCCCGTAACTGGTCGATGGAAAACGGCTTGGCGATCACTTGCATGCCGGCAGGGAAGTCGACGCCTTCGGCATAACCGCTGGCGAACAGGATGGGCACAGTGGGGCGCAACTCGCGGACTTGGGTTGCCAGTTGCTTGCCGTCCATGCCCGGCAGGCCCACGTCGGTCATCATCAGGTCGATGACCTGATTGGTGTTTTTAACTGCCGTGAGCGCCTCATCGGCGTCGGCTGCCTCAATCACACTGAACTCCAACTCTTCGAGTACGTCGACGATCAGCATACGGACAATGGCATCGTCTTCGACTACAAGGATGGTGGAGGTGATAGCCATAGTGAGGAGTCCTGAAAAATGGAGGGGCAGGGCTTGTTCAGTCCAAAGACTATCCTCTAGTGAGTTGTCTCCATCTCGGCAAGTTCCCGATGCAAGTCGGATATTGTGCAGGCAACAGATTGCAATGTCTTGTGACTGCGTGAAATCGCCAGCGCACATGTGCTTGCCCCGAACATTCCAGGGACTGGCGACGGCCGCCAGGAAAACCGACCGTCGCACAGACACCGTCGAGGCTGTCGAATGCCTTACAGCTTAGTCAGAAACAAATCGGACACGCTGCCTGGAACATCACGGGTCGTGATATTCAGCTCGGTTTCGTTAAAGACTGAAATTTTATACTCGGGTGCATCAGGGTAATCACCATAGTGGGCCAATAGGTTCTTGGTATTGCCGGTTTTCAAGGTGCTTTCCAGTGCGGCACTCATTGCGGCCTCCGTCGTAAATGTCGCTTTGCCAAAGTTAGGGTCGAAGTAAAACCACTCTTTTTTGCCGTTGGAAACAACCACGCCGGCGGTAATGCCATGACCGGGGCCATTGATTAAAAGGGTTTTTGAGCTGTTGGCATTGGCCAGCTCCGAAATAATCGTGGTGTAAGGCACCTGCCTGGCTTGCATACCATGATGGAATTTGCTGCCGAGAATGCCTTGGAGCTGGCTCAATTGATTCTGAAACCTGGCTACGTTCGTTGCCCTGCGTTGTTCGATGGCGGCCCGGGACGGATCAATTCGTTGCAAACCGGCGATATCGTTGGGACTGAGCGTAGGCACCATCGCGGCGTAGAGGTTCTCGATAAACGTGTCTTGTTTTCCGTACTTCACGGCGGTTGCCATTACATTGGACAGCGCCGCGCACTCGCCTTCCGACAGCAGCGAAACTTGACTCAGATAAAAACCTTGTGGGAGTGGCAATGCCTTGCCACCGGCAGCGGTTATCTCGTCATTGAAAGCCCTGTAGTTCTCCAGGCTGATGGCGATTTTTCGTTTTTCCATGTACTTAACCAGGTGGCCGAGCTCTTCGGGCGTGCGTCCGCGTTCGACAGCAATCTCTGCAAGCTGACTGCTGGTCAACGTCTCCGAGAACCCACTGATCCCTTCAGGTTTACCCGCCTCGTACCCTCGTTTGTACGCGTCAGGGTCAGCGATCTGTGCCGTTTGGCGTACCGTGACCAGCCGATCAGGCAGCAGGGTCAGTTCATCTATTCGTTTCACCAGGCTGCCGAGTTCTGCCGGCGTACGACGCTCGGCTACCGCCAGACGTTTTAGGTCATCAATATCCAACGCACTGGAGTAGCCAAAGATTTCTGCCGGGTTTCCGGTGTTCTGGCCCCGGATGTACGCGGAGCGGTCCTCTGCATTGGCCCTGGCGATTGCCGACAGATAGTCCTGGCGAAAGTTCGGGTTGGGCGCAGCAGGTGCCACGATGGAGCTTATTTTCTTCCCTATCCAGGTATCGAAGAGAAACTTGATCTCGCCCTCATGTGCGGTGATCTTCGGCTTGAAGTCCGTGAGTGCGGAACCATAGGGGCGTTGGTGGGTGGGGTCATAGCTATACCATTTACCCCCTCGGAATACCGCGCCGCCTTCAACGGTTTGCCCGGCGACCTTATAGGTGCCTGTTGCGGCGAAATCATAGGTTTTGCTTGCGGCTTTCAACAGGTCGTAACTACCGCTGGCGCCCCGTAGCGCATTGACGCCTTGCACGCCTTTGGCAGCGAGACGCTGGAGGCCATTGCCGGTGAGTCGAACGCTGCTGACAGCCAGATCACCTAATCCACCCAAAGGGTTGAGTGTGCTGAAGGTCGCCATGCCTATCGCTTTGCCAGCCCGTGCCACCTTGTTCGCAGTGGATAGGGAGGTGCTGCCGATCTTGATCACTTTGCCTGCAGTTGCCACACCGGCCGTCAGGAACCCGAATAGGTCCAGGCCTAGATCGACGACGCCTTCACCCACGTTGCCCTTGCGAAAGTTATTGATCGCGGACCGAAGCGGAATCAAGTTGAGCAAGAACTCACTGACCACCTCGGCTCGGTTGCGGTTTCTATCGGCCGTGGTAAGCCCGCGCGCATGCTGCTTGATCGCGTCGTCATCTAGATTGATATGCTCCACGAAGGCATCGGCGATGATTTGAGTCCGCTCCGAGGCAAAGCTGTCATGGCCTGCGTTATTCGACGGTTTCTGTTCAGTGCCGAGATGGCCGGTGCCCGAGCTGGGCTTGAACGCCTTGGTTTCTGTAACGAGGTTGGCCGTTCTGTCGGAGCGACGTGTGGCCATCGATTGGGGGACCGTGCGGATGAGCCCTTCGTTGAAGTTGATCTCATACGCGGTAGTCACTCCATTACGTTCAATCCTGGCCAGCAATTCCTGGTTTTTGGGATGAACTTTTTTGTCGGTAAAGCCCAGTCCCAGGGTATGGGAGTGGATTTGGTAGAAACTGACTTTGCCGAATTCGAAGTTTTTCCGATCTTCTATGGGCAGTTGGGAGATCAGGTGCTTGATGTACGTGTTGATACCGCGTTTCTTTGCGTCGATAACGTCCTTGAACTGGGTTTCGAAGGCGTCGGCAACTCCGAATCGGGGGTTGGCGTTCAATTCCGCGAGCGGGATACGGCTGTCTGCAGAGCTATAAACCAGATTGGGACCGGGCAGGTCCATCATGGCGATATCCAGCATCGAGTGGGGCCCCACTTCAACGGTGCGATAATTGGCACCTTGCCGGCGGTTCACATGGATCAGTTTTTCTTCGAACAGCGCTTCCTGTCCGGGAAAGCGTTTCTTGAGTTCGGCCAGCGCCAGCTCTTTACGGGATGGAATGTTATCGTCGATGGCCTGGGCCGCTGTTGTCATCGACGCCGTGCGTGCATTGAAACTCGCCGCCAGGCCGTTCAACTCGTCGGCGGTGTAGCGGTGGTCGAGTTTCTTTGCAAGCATCCCGTTCGCAACGCCCCAATCTATCAAGGCCTCGCTTTGAGCGTTTGTGGTAACGCCTGGGTCGGCCAGGGCGGCGTGCCTGGCCCCAAGCATGACCTGCGCAAAGGTCATGTTGGGGACTTTACCGGGCGTCTGGGCTTCTATGGTCGCAGCGGCAACCGCGAGGTTGACCCAGGCGGGGCTGCCATAGGTCACGTTGCGCGGGATGTCTTTGATCAGAAATACCGGCGCGCGCGATGCCAGTAACAGATAAGCGCCTGCGCGCGCCAGTTCAGGGCTGGTTTTGCCTTTGGCCACCAAGTGGTTGCTCAGAGCGTCAACCACCTCAGAGGCAGGCCTGCCCCAATGTTTTTCGCTGTCCAGATCGAAGCCGGCGACGGTATTTCGTCGAGGGTTGGTGATCGACTCGGGATCCAGCTGCAATGCCATGGCGGCGAGGAGGTAGTCCGTGGTGCTGCTGTTGGACGCAATCCCCCCCATCTGTTTCTGAAGTGCCTTGCCCATCTCTTGCCCTTCCGGAGAGTTGATGAGCGCATTCAAGGTGGAAACAGGGTCTTTCAGTGCGTCTGGGGAAAGAGGGGTTCGATGACGCAGGAACTCCAGCATAAGTCCTTTGGTTTGCATCACCAGAGGCTGCTCGCCATAGGGACTGGCATAACTCATGGCCATGGCGCGCAACCGGCTCTGTTCGGCAGTGTTCAACGGCAGCGGCCAGGCAAGTGCGCCTCCCAGGTTACCCAACGGGTGTTCCAGCGACTTGTCTATGACTGCATCCGACAGACTTGTCAGGGCGAAATGGTTGGTAGGGACATGAAATCCGTAGGCACGGATAAAAGACTCGAGCGTGGCGCTCGCACCGCCCAGCGCAAAAAAAGGCGAGTCCGGATGAATGTCCATAGGCGTTGTTTTCAGCGCCGCGAGGACTGTTTGTTGAGTGGCGTCACGACCTAGCCGGTTGGCAACTTCGGCGAGCCTGAGCCCGAGTGCTTTGAAATTTTGCCTGCTGCCCAACGCCTCTGAGAAACTGGGGACTTCAGTGGCGGTTGCCGGGGCTTGCCGCTGCATTGCCGGGGCAGGGGGCTTGTCGCTGGAGGTTTTATCGACGAGAGACAATCGGGGCAACGGGTCTGCCGTAGCAGCGGAGAGGGATGTAAATGGAGCGCGGGGCAGGGTGTGTAATGAAACAGTCATATAAAGCCCTATGTTCAGAAGGAAAGTGAGCGCCTCTTTTGTGGGACCTCCCTTTGCCCAAGACGCTACTTTCTGTGGGAATACTCACTTTCCTGGTTCCTACAGTGCTGGGGGCAGAGTATGAGTAACTAAAACAATGACGCCATGTAATCCGCTGCCAGCGCACAGGCTTTTCCCGACCTTGTGTAGGCAATGGTGTACGGAAGTGGCAGAAAAATAGCGTTCAACGGCAACTTTCGGGCAAACTTCCGGCTTTACACATTTGGCCAAGGCATGCCCATGACTCCCCCGTCGTCCGTCGATGAAAAGAGCTTTCGTACACTGCTGAGCCGAAACGTCGCATTGCCCCTCGGTGTGGGCGTAATCAGTGCGGTGTTTTTCGTGTGTCTGATTACATATCTGTTGTCGGTGATCCAATGGGTGGAGCACACCGATCGGGTCATCAATAACCTCAACGAAACATCCAAACTGACCGTGGACCTGGAAACCGGCATGCGCGGTTTTCTGATTACCGGCGATGAGCATTTCCTCGACCCATACGAAGTGGCCAAGCCGCGGATCATTGCCGACCTGCGCAACTTGCAGGAGTTGGTGAAGGACAACCCGGAGCAGGTGGATCGCCTCAAGCGCCTGGAGGCCATGCAGGTCGAATGGAATAAGTACGCGCAGTCGATGATCGATATGCAGCGCGAAAACGGCGACTACCGCAACGCGGTCAAAGCCGGGCGCGGCAAGCGCCTGACGGACGAAATTCGCAAGGAATACGACGATGCGGTGGCGATGGAGCAGCAGTTCCGTATCGCGCGCAACGAAGACGTGACCCGTACCACCATCATCAGCGTGACCCTGTACCTGGCGTTCGTGCTGGGCCTCAGTGGCTTTCTCGCGTATATCGGCCGTAAAAATCTACTTGCCTTGTCAGACAGTTACAGCTCAAACCTCGCGTCACAAGAGAAGATCGCGCGCCGCCTGGAACGGCAAGCCTGGCTGCGCAACGGCCAGACCGAACTGGCTGAACAGGTGCTTGGCCAACTGACCCTGAATATGCTCGGTCGCAATATCCTGCAGTTCTTTGCCCAGTACATGGGCTCGGCGGTGGCGGCGCTATATGTGCGCGAAGAGCACGGCGGCCTCAAGCGCGTGGCCAGTTATGGGTTCTCCCGTGAGCAGGAGCAGCGCGAACAGGCGATCTTCAGCGACGAGGGCATCGTCGGCCAGGCCGCGCAGATGGATCGTTTGATTCGTCTGGACGACGTGCCGGTGGATTACTTCAAGGTCAGCTCCGGGCTGGGAGAAGGTTCGCCCCGCAGCGTGATGGTGATGCCGACCAGCGATGACGACCGGGTCAATGGCGTGATCGAGCTGGGTTTCCTGCGTCCGCTGGAAGAACGTGACGTCGAGTTACTGGAACTGATCGCCGGAAATATCGGCACCTCCATCGAAGCCGCGCGGTATCGCCAGCGCTTGCAGGAAGTGCTCGCCGAAACCCAGCAGCTCAATGAAGAACTGCAAGTGCAGCAGGAAGAACTCAAGACCGCCAACGAGGAGCTCGAAGAACAGTCGCGCATCCTCAAGGAATCCCAGACCCACCTGGAAACCCAGCAAGCCGAGTTGGAGCAGACCAACGAGCAACTGGCCGAACAGGCCCAGATCCTCGCCGATCAGCGCGACGCCATGGACCGCAAGAACGGCGAGCTCAACCAGGCCCAGTTGGAGCTGGAGGACCGCGCAGAAGAGTTGCAGCGTTCGAGCAAGTACAAATCCGAATTCCTCGCCAATATGTCCCACGAACTGCGCACGCCGCTGAACAGCTCGTTGATTCTGGCCAAGCTGCTGGCGGAAAACCCCCAGGAAAACCTCAGCGCTGAACAGGTCAAGTTTGCCGAGTCGATCTATTCCGCGGGCAATGACCTGCTCAACCTGATCAACGACATTCTGGATATTTCCAAGGTGGAAGCCGGCAAGCTGGAGATGCGTCCGGAAAACTCCAGCGTGACGCGCCTGGTGGATGGCCTGCGCGGGATGTTCGAGCCGTTGGCCGCCGACCGCAAGCTAGGCTTCCAGGTGCAAGTGCAGGACGGTGCGCCGACCATGCTCTACACCGACCGCCAGCGCCTGGAGCAGATCCTCAAGAACCTGTTGTCCAACGCCATCAAGTTCACTGAGCAGGGCCAGGTAAGCCTGTCGGTATCCCGCGCACCGGGAGAGGGGATTGCCTTCACCGTGCGCGATTCGGGGATCGGTATTGCGCCGGAGCAGCAGGAAAGCATCTTCGAAGCCTTCCGTCAGGCCGATGGCACCACCAACCGTCGCTATGGCGGCACTGGCCTGGGCCTGTCGATTTCCCGCGACCTGGCGACCTTGCTCGGCGGCTACATCAGCGTGACCAGCGAACCCGGCCAGGGCAGCATTTTCACCCTGGTGATTCCTGAGCATTACGTCGAGCGCGAACACGATGCCGCACCGATCGAGCAGCCGCGCCAGGCCGTCGTGGCGCCCGCGCCGGCGCCCAAACCCATCGCGATCTCGCCGCTGCCAGTGGCCGATGCCGAGCATATCCCGCGTTTTGCCGACGACCGTGACAAGGCCCCGTTCACCACCCGTTGCATCCTGGTGGTAGAGGACGAGCCTAACTTCGCACGCATTCTGTTCGACCTCGCCCACGAGCTGGGTTACCAATGCCTGGTGGCCCACGGTGCGGACGAAGGCTACAGCCTGGCCGAAGAATACATCCCCGATGCGATCCTGCTGGACATGCGCCTGCCGGACCATTCCGGCCTCACGGTACTGCAACGCCTGAAGGAGCACGCCAACACCCGGCACATCCCGGTGCATGTGATTTCCGTGGAGGACCGTGTCGAAGCCGCCATGCACATGGGCGCCATCGGCTATGCGGTCAAGCCCACCACCCGCGAAGAGCTCAAACACGTGTTCGCGCGCCTGGAGGCCAAGCTGACCCAGAAGGTCAAGCGCGTATTGCTGGTGGAAGACGATGATCTGCAACGCGACAGCATTGCCCGCCTGATCGGCGACGATGACATCGAGATCACCGATGTCGGCTACGCCCAGGCTGCCCTTGAGCTGCTGCGCACCAACGTCTATGACTGCATGATCATCGACCTCAAGTTGCCGGACATGCTCGGCAACGAGTTGCTCAAGCGCATGGCCACCGAAGACATCTGCTCATTCCCGCCGGTGATCGTCTACACCGGGCGCAACCTGACCCGCGATGAAGAAGCCGAACTGCGCAAGTATTCGCGCTCGATCATCATCAAGGGGGCCCGCTCGCCGGAGCGCCTGCTCGACGAAGTCACACTCTTTTTGCACAAAGTCGAATCCCAGCTGTCCCATGACCGCCAGAAGATGCTCAAGACCGCCCGCAGCCGCGACAAGGTCTTCGAGGGGCGCAAGATCCTGCTGGTGGACGACGATGTGCGCAATATCTTCGCCCTGACCAGTGCCCTGGAACACAAAGGCGCCGTGGTGGTCATTGGCCGTAACGGCTACGAAGCCATCGACAGACTCAATGAAGTCGAGGATATCGATCTGGTGCTGATGGACGTGATGATGCCGGAGATGGACGGTTACGAGGCGACTGCCTTGATCCGTCAGGACCCGCGCTGGAAAAAGCTGCCCATCATCGCCGTCACGGCCAAGGCCATGAAGGACGATCAGGAGCGCTGCCTCGCCGCGGGCTCCAACGATTACCTGGCCAAGCCGATCGATCTGGATCGTCTGTTCTCACTGATTCGCGTGTGGCTACCGAAGATGGAACGCATTTAAGTGGAGCGAAGTTTTTTGGAGAAAAGCAGCGATATTGAGCTGCGCCTGTTGATCGAGGCGATTTACCTCAAGTACAGCTATGACTTTCGCGATTACTCCGGCGCGTCGGTCAAACGACGTGTGGCCCATGCCTTGCGCCAATTCGATTGCGCGACGATCTCGGCGCTGCAGGAGCGGGTACTGCACGACCCGGCGGCGTTCATGCAATTGCTGCAGTTCCTGACGATTCCGGTGAGCGAGATGTTTCGCGACCCGTCGCACTTCCTGGCGATCCGCCAGGAAGTGGTGCCGCTGCTCAAGACCTACCCGTCGATCAAGATCTGGATCGCCGGTTGCAGCACGGGGGAGGAGGTGTACTCCATGGCCATCATGCTGCGCGAAGAAGGCTTGCTGGAGCGTACGATCATTTACGCCACCGACATCAACCCGGCATCCCTGGACAAAGCCAAGCAGGGCATCTTTCCCCTGGACAGCGTGCGAGCCTATACCGCCAATTATCAGCAGGCCGGGGGGCAGGCGTCGTTCGCCGACTACTACACCGCCGCTTACGATTACGCGATCTTCGACAAGACCCTGCGTGAGAATGTGACTTTTGCCGACCACAGCCTGGCGACCGATAGCGTATTCTCAGAAACTCAATTAATTTCATGTCGTAACGTATTGATTTATTTCAATAAAAAGTTGCAAGATCGGGCGTTCGGCTTGTTTCATGAGTCGCTCTGCCACCGGGGTTTTCTGGTGTTGGGCAGCAAGGAAACCCTGGAGTTTTCCGCCTACAACAACCAGTTCGAACCCTTGGTCAAACAGGAACGGATCTACCGAAAACTATGAATCAAGCGGCGGGCAACCCGGCATCGATTCCGGGCATTGAAGCGATCGTCATCGGGGCATCCGCTGGCGGCGTTGAGGCGTTGCTGACGATATTCGCCGCGCTGCCTGACGGTTTCGGGTTGCCGATCCTCGCGGTCCTGCACCTGCCGGACGAACGTCGCAGCCAACTGGCGGAGGTCTTTGGCCGGCGCCTGAGCATGCCGGTGGTGGAAGCGCGCGACAAGGAAGTGATCATGCCCGGCACTCTGTACTTTGCCGGCCCTCGCTATCACTTGTCGGTGGAGCAGGATCGCAGCCTGTCCCTGAGCCAGGAAGAGCGTGTGCATCACTCGCGGCCGGCTATCGACTACCTGTTCGCCTCCGCCGCCGACGCCTACGGCAAGGGCCTGCTGGCCGTCCTGTTGACCGGCGCCAATCAAGACGGCGCCCAAGGCCTGGCCCAAGTCAAGGCGCAGGGCGGCACCACCGTGGTGCAAGATCCTGCGGAGGCCCGCGTCGCCGTCATGCCACGGGCCGCCCTGGCGTTGCATACACCCGACCACATTCTTACGCTGGGCCGCATTGGCTCACTGTTGGCTTCCCTGGAATATTCCCCATGTTAAGTACTGTCCAGGCCAAACTGCTGATCGTCGATGATCTGCCGGAAAACCTGCTGGCCCTCGAAGCGCTGATCAAGCGTGAGGACCGTCAGGTCTTCAAGGCATTGAGCGCCGACGAGGCCTTGTCCCTGCTGCTGGAGCACGAGTTCGCCCTGGCGATCCTCGATGTGCAGATGCCCGGCATGAACGGTTTCGAGCTGGCCGAGCTGATGCGCGGTACCGAGAAGACCAAGAACATCCCGATCGTGTTCGTCAGTGCCGCTGGCCGCGAGCTCAACTATGCGTTCAAGGGCTATGAAAGTGGCGCCGTGGACTTCCTGCACAAACCGTTGGACATCCACGCGGTGAAGAGCAAAGTCAACGTGTTCGTCGACCTGTACCGCCAGAGCAAGGCGATGAAGCTGCAGGTCGAAGCCCTTGAGCGCAGCCGTCGCGAGCAGGAGCTGCTGCTGACACGCCTGCAGGCCACCCAGGCCGAGCTGGAGCAAGCGGTGCGCATGCGTGACGACTTCATGTCGATCGTTGCCCACGAAGTGCGCACACCCCTCAACGGGCTGATCCTGGAAACCCAACTGCGCAAGATGCACTTGGCCCGGGACAATGCCGCGGCGTTTACCCTGGACAAGATGCACGCCATGGTCGACCGCGACGAGCGCCAGATCCAGAGCCTGATCCGGCTGATCGAAGACATGCTCGACGTGTCGCGTATCCGCACCGGCAAACTGTCGATTCGTCCCGGACGTTTCGATCTGGCACAACTGGTGCATAACTTGGTGGAGAACTTCGCGCCGCAAGTGGCGGCGGCACAGTCATCCATGCAACTGGTCGCCGAAGGTCCGGTGGAAGGCAACTGGGATGAGTTCCGTATCGAACAAGTGGTGACCAACCTGTTGACCAACGCCTTGCGCTACGGAGCCAAGAGCCCGGTGCTCGTGCGCGTGTACCGTGAGCAGGATCAAGCGCGGGTGGAAGTGCGTGACCGTGGGATCGGCATCAGCGAAGAGAACCAGAAGCGTATTTTCCAGCAGTTCGAGCGCGTATCCGCCAGTCAGGTCGCGGCGGGCCTGGGCCTTGGGCTGTTTATTTCAGAGCAGATCGTTGCGGCCCATGGGGGCACCATCGAGGTCGAGAGCCGGATAGGCGAGGGCGCCTTGTTTCGGGTGTGCCTGCCCCTTGAGCCGTCGGCGTGAAATCAATCGTCGTCCCGACGCAACCTCTGTGTGACCCTATGGTCGTACTTGCAGCAATTGACCGGACAAAGGCTTCCCATGAGTGAAGATGCACAAGATGTCGTACTGATCGTCGAGGATGACGAATCCATTATGTTTGTGTTGGGTGAGTACCTGTCAGGCCTGGGTTACCGGGTGTTGAAGGCAATCAACGGGGAGCAGGCCTTTGAAATCCTGGCGACCAAGCCGCACCTGGACCTGATGGTCACTGATTACCGCCTGCCGGGCGGGATTTCCGGCGTACAGATCGCCGAGCCCGCGATCAAGCTGCGACCGGAACTCAAGGTGATTTTTATCAGCGGTTACCCGCAGGAAATCCTCGATTGCCACAGCTCGATCACGCGTAATGCGCCGATCCTGGCCAAACCGTTCGACCTGGATACGTTGCAGGCGCATATCCAGCGGTTGCTCGCCTGAGGTGGCGGCGCCGATACAGCCAGGACGCCGCCGCCATCAGATGATCAGGACCTGAGTCGCGCCACGTTGGTATTGAGGGCGCTGGAAGGTGTGTAGGCGAATTGCCAACCCCCTTTGCCATCGAATCCATCGATGAAATCCTGCAGGCCTTTGTCTTTGCCATTGCCCAAGTGATAGACGGTCAGCCCGCCGCTCACCTCGGGTGGGTTGCCATTTCTGATCATCGCCACGTCCAGGTCCGGGTTATTGGTGTTGAACAGGTATAACTCGTTGTGTTTGGTTTTCTGGATATAGACGGTGTGGGCAAACTCACCGCCCTCATGGGCATGTTTGAAATTGAGCAGCCCGGATTCGCTGATGTCGGCCGTATCGAAGCGGGTTTTCAGGTTGTCGGGGTCTACGCCCATCATCTCCAAATAGCGCTGTGAATAATTCGTTCCCGAACCTCGACGGTTGGTGGTGGCGACGACCGCGTCGAATACCTCCGGCGCGAGGGCTTTTTCCGCCTGACCGACGCGCATGGAGGCCTCGTAACAGATCATGCCTTGATTGCCGGGCGCCCGGTGCATCACTTCCCAGTTCTTCTGCAACTCCGCATTGGACAGCTGCGCAAGGCCAGACGGAGTAATGGGTGCGTCATAGAGCATCTTGACGTCCGGGCCGTAGACACTGTTTTTTAGCTGCCACCCATCGTCGTGATCAAACACCTTGAATTCCAACTTATTGGGATCGGTGCTGTGGGTTTTATATTGGGGCATCAATTTTTTATCGCGGGTCAGTTTTTCCAGGCCCTTTTCCATCGCTTCCGCGCTTGGGAACTGGGCGAGGCCATGATTGGGGTCATAAAAGTAAAAGGTCTTGTGGGCGCCATCGACTTTGACGCCGGCCGCCATGGCATGAGCGGGGGAGTCGATCATGATCGACTTCGACACGTCCGAATCGGCCAGCTCCTTGACCATGCCCTTCAACGACACCTGGCGCGTGGATTGCCCCGCGTGGAACGCGGTTTGACTGCCCACTTGGTTTTGGATCTTGCTCAACCGGGCAATGAACGCTCTGGAGGCCGGGTCGGCTGGAAAGGCCGCAGCGGTAAACATGTTTTTGATCAGCACCTGCTCTTTCCCTTGCGCCATCGCAGTCGCCATGGCCCGCGACAGCGCGGCACATTGACCGTCAGACAATTGCGCTGTTTGAGAGAGGTAGACGACTTGCGGGATGGGGATGACGTCGCCGAAGCGCGGTTCTATCGCGTCGATAAACCGGGCGGTGCCATTGCGCCCGAATTCGTAGGCGATATCGTCGTATTTCTTTACCAGTATCCCGACCTGTTCGGCGGTGAGGTGTTTGTTGTCGGCCAATTTCATCACCTCTGCGGCTTTCATATTCTTCGAGAACCCCTTGATCGTCTGAGGGTTTCCAGAGTGATAGCCGCGTTCGAAGGCTTCCTTTTCAGGGCCGTTTCGATGGGTGCTGACGGTTTTTTTCCAGTTGCTGACAACGCCATCCGGGATTGTCGAGGCCCTGCCATTGGCGGTGGCCCATTTACCCAAATCCTCAGGATTGAGCTGCGCCGAAGGCACAAAGTCTTTCAGCGCCGGGCCGTAGGCTTGTCCGGTCGTCGGGTTGTAGTGATGCCACTGCCCGTTTTGCAGGACCGCCGGCCCCTCCAGAAACCGGTTGTTAGCCTTGAATGTCCCCACTGTGGAGGCATCGAAGCGTTTGCTGGCGTGCAATAGATCGTAGCTACCGGCGGAATGGGTCAGCTTCTTGATGCCCTGGGAGGTGGCCTTGATCCCGTTTTTTCCGAGTTTCACCGCGCCTTTGGCCAGGTCACCGATGCCATCCACGGGGTTGAGGCTGCCGATTGCGGCACGCCCGACAATCTTGGCGCCTCGAACGACTTTGCTGAGCGCCGAAGCTCCGGCCGACAGGGCCTTGGCGCCCTTGGCGGCTGCACCGACCCCGACGACAAAGCCCAACGCATCCAGCGACAGATCCATAATGCCCTCGGCGATATTTCCATCGCGGAAGTTGACGATCGCCGAGCGTAATGGAATCAGGTTAAGCATGAACTCGGTGAGTTTTTTGTAAAACGGCGTCTCGGTATCGAAGGTGGTCTGGCCCATGGCCTCCTGTCGAAGCTCACGAATATTCGCGTGCTTGACGAACGCATCCGCTAAGTACGAAGTCCTCTCGCTATTGAAGCTGTCGGGGGTGGCGTTGCCGCCATATCGTTCGTCTTTCACACCCGGTGGGTAGTTGCCTTCGCCCGCCACCTCGACAAAATTTCTGCCGGGATGGGAGTGATTGAGCGGAAATCTCCCGGGCTGAAAATCCCCCAGGTCAGTACGCTCGACGATTCGCCCTTGTTTCAGATCGACCTCGTAAGTGTGAACCTGTCCGTTACGCTCGGTTTTAATCAGCAGATTATTGTGCTCGGTCGGTCTGACCGTGGGCTGCATGGAAAACGGGGCGTAATCAAGCTTGTCCTCTCGCACGAGTGTGATCTTGCCGTATTCAAGATTCCGACGGACCTCGATCGGTTGTTGCGTGATCAGGTTCCTGAGTTGAACGCGAATGCCGTTCTCAATCGAATCTGCGTACGCCAGGAAACTTTTTTTGAATGCGGCGGATATGTCCGGGAGCTGCTTGAGCTTGGTGAGCACCGCGTCGATGTCGACATCGCTGGACGAGGAGATAAAGCGACTGGCGGAAGGCCGATCCGATGTTGCGCGAAACAGTGCCGTATAGAAGGCGTCGTAATGCGGGGTCGGGGCGCCACTGGCGCTGCGGCCATCCAGGTACAGGTCAAGCATTGAGTAAGGCCCCGGAAAATCCGCCACGGCGGGTTCCAGGGTGATGCAGTGTTGCTCGAACAGCGCCGGGTCCATGTCCGGGAAGGCTGTTCTCAATTGCGCCAAGGCTATCTCTTTGGCCATCGGCATCGGTGTGTCGAACGCTTCGGAGGCCGTTTTCAGTGTGTCGATACGCGTGTTGTATGCGTTGCGCACTTGAGCCCATTGCGCGTCGGTGCGAGGGGCGGGCATACCGTTCGCCGTTGCCCAATCCTTGAGTGCTTCCTGCTGTGCCGCGTGTTCAATCGCGCGCTCGTTGGCGGAGATCGGTGCAATGGAGGCCTGCAGCATCACTTGGGCGTAATTCATGCTGGCGGTCGAGCCCGGCGCTTTTGCTTCCAGCCTGCGTACGGCCGTGGCAAACGCCACCCAGCTGTGGGAGCCGAAGGTCACCTTGTCGGGGATGTCCTTGACCAACAGCTCCGGCGCGCGGCTGGCCAGGCGCAGATGGGCCAGCAGCCTGGCTTTTTCCGGCGACGATGCGCTGTCGTTATAAAACAAATAATTGGCCACGTTTTTTACGATGGCGGAGGCGCTCTTGCCGTAGCTTTCGCTCCCGTTCCATGGATAGTGGCCAACGTGACTTTTTCCATCCGGCGATGACGAGTTCCAGTCCACGGTCAGCGCCGCCAGCAGCCAGTCGTTGGCGCTGCCTTTGATCGACTTGGCGTCGAAACTGGCCTGGATCGCCTTGCCCAGTGCCTGACCACGTTCCGACTGGATCATTTCGTCGATGACACGCTGTGGGTTCTGTAAGTCGCTGGGTTCGAGCGTTCGGCCTTGCATCAGGTAATCCAGCACGCTCTGGTAAGGGCTCAACTCAATGCCGCCGAGCTTGCCGAAACGAATATTGGCCAGCAGTTGCCGCTGGCTGGTGTTGTCCAGCGGTATAGGCCAGTCCAGTGCACCGCCAAAGTTGCCGTACCGCGCGCTTTTCGGCGGCGGGTTGAGCAAGGCAGCGGCCAGGTTCGTCACCTCTGCGCGCGTCTTGGGGATATCCAGGCCATTTTCCTGTAGGTACTGCTTGAGGCTGGCCTCGCCCCACTGGTTAAGGCTGTCGGTTGGAAACGTGCCATGGGGATCTACTTGCAGGTTGTGGCGTTGCAAATGCTCGTGAATGTTTTGCTCGTCCAGGTCGCCAGTCTCCAGCAGGGCCGCCATGTGCTGGAATTCCCGCGCAGCCGTGAGCCGGGTGTTTTTATCGCCGACAGCGCCCTTTTGCCTTGAGAGTTCCTCTTCGCTGCGCATGGCTTGCAGGTTGGCCCTTTGCGCGGTTGGAAGCGGCAAGAATGCGTTGGCGCGCTCCAGCTCATCGGCGTGCTCGTGATTATCCTCAGGGGCTTGAAAGGTGGGCTGGAAGTAAAAATTCCTGACTACCTCCAGAGGCGCGCTGGTGCTGTCTGCTGAAAGCGCTGGCTTGAAGAAGGAGGTACCGCCGCGTCCGTTGACGACCTTGCCTGCGTCGATGATCGGTCCGCTCAATTGTGACCAGGCTGTGTCATTGGCGCGCAAGAGGGGCCCTGATGCCCGGAAACGCTGGACGTTGTCGCTCATTTCGCCGCGTTCGGGAGCGATGAGCAACGAGGATTTATTCACCCCGGCGGACAGGAGCCAATCATTCACATCCTGGGACTGCATGGCGCGCCCCAACTGGGCCCACCACTGGCCAAACGTCGAGTGGGGGGGAATGTTGTCGACCATGATCTCGCGGTCCCGATGGGGCACGCCTGTCGTGCGCCGCAGGGCCTTGGCGTACAGCGATGCCAATTCGCGATCGCCGGCGGCACGGCTCGTGTCAGCCGCTACGGCAGGGAGATCGGCGTTGCGCGGGTGGCGTGTCTCAGAGGGCTGCCGGGCGGCGATCGAGGTCGGGGGTGCAGGGCGGGGAATGTTTGAAACGGTGGCGGAGTTAATCATCCTACGGCTCGTCAGGTCATTTAAGGAGTCGCTCGGGATAAACGTCGCATCCCGATGCATAACCTTAATGTCCGAAAAGCATTCAGTGATTCCATTTCGCCCCGTGTCCAATCGTGTCTGGATCAGCCCTGGGGGCTCGGGTCACGCCTGAATCATCTCCCTGACCTTCGCCGTCAACAGTTCAAAGGTGAACGGCTTGGTGATCAACTGCATGCCAGGATCGAGAAAACCGCCACGCACGGCGGCATGCTCGGCGTAGCCGGTAATGAATAAAACCTTCAGGTCCGGCCGAATCTGCCGGCCGATTTCCGCCAGTTGCCGCCCGTTCATGCCTGGCAGGCCGACGTCGCTGATCATCAGGTCGATACGTTGCTCGGATTCGATGATCGGCACGGCCGCATCGGCATCGCCGGCCTCGACAAAGGCATAGCCGAGTTCCTTGAGCACTGCACTGACCAGCACGCGCACGGCCGGGTCGTCCTCGACGATCAGCACGGTTTCGCCCGCATTGGCGAACGGCAGCAGCGCCGGGTTTACTGCGGCATCGGTGACGACCTCGCCGACAAAGCGCTGCAGGAACAGGCTCACAGTGGTGCCCTTGCCCACTTCGCTGTGAATCGTGACATGCCCACGGGACTGGCGGGCGAAGCCGTAGATCATCGACAGGCCCAGACCGGTGCCCTGGCCGATGGGCTTGGTGGTGAAGAAGGGGTCGAACACGCGGCCCATCACGCTTTGCGGAATGCCGCAGCCGGTGTCGCTGACGCTCAGTTCCACGTAATCGCCGGGGCTGAGGGTGCCGTAGGCCGCGGTGAATACGCTGTCCAGATGGCGGTTGGTGGTCTCGACGGTGAGCTTGCCGCCGTTGGGCATGGCATCGCGCGCGTTGATCACCAGGTTGAGCAGGGCGCTTTCCAGTTGGTTGGGGTCGGCTTCGGCGGTCCACAGTTGATCGGTGAGGCACATCTGCAGGGTGATGCTTTCGTTGATGCTGCGTTGCAACAATTCGCCCATGGAGCTGACCAAGCGGTTGATCTGCACCGGTTTCGAGTCCAGCGACTGGCGCCGGGAAAACGCCAGCAGGCGGTGGGTAAGGCCCGCAGCCCGGTTGGCCGAGGTCACGCCCAGGTCGATCAAACCGTCGAGGTCGTCGAGCTTACCGCGAGCGATGCGCCTGCGCAGCAGCTCCAGGCTGCCGATAATTCCGGTGAGCATGTTGTTGAAGTCGTGAGCGATGCCCCCCGTCAATTGGCCGACGGCTTCCATCTTCTGGGACTGGCGCAAAGCCTCTTCATTACTGCGCAATTGGGCGGTACGTTCTTCGACTTGCTGCTCAAGGGTTTCGAGGGTGCGTTGCAAGCGTGCCTCGCTCTCGCTCAGGTCGACCAGTCGATCTCGCGCTTCATATTGCCGACGCCGACCGCGCAACGCGGCGCTGACCAGGCTGATCAGGGTCACGGGATGGAAAGGCCGCTCCAGGAAAGTCACGTTGCCCAGCAAGCCGCTCAGGTGCGAGGAACCGTTTTGTTCGCTGCCGCCGTGGTGGGTCATCAGCACGATGGGTAGGTCGGACCAGGCGGGCTGTTGATGCAAATACGCCAGCAGCGGCTGCAAATCCTCGCCGTGCAAGGCTTCGGCGGCCATCAGGAGCAGGCCGGCACCGTTGCCCAGTTCTTCACACAGGATCGCCAGGCTGCCGGCAACGACGCCGCTGTAGCCGGCTTCGTTGAGCATCATCAAGGCCAGCGAGCCGTCGCGCCCCATCGGCGCAAGGATAATGGCGCGCTCGGAGAGCGGTGACAGGGCGGTCACACGCCCTCATCCTTGAGCAATGGCGAACCGGCGCCCATGTAGGTGGGAATACCGCGCAGTACGCCCTGGAAATTGTCGAGCGGTTCGCCGACCGTCATGCCGTTACTGCCGATCCGGTACTCACGAATGGTGGCTTCATGGGTGCCGGTGCGTTTCTTGATGATCGAGATGGCGCGGCGCACCTTGCCCAAGGCCTCGAAGTAGCGCAGCAGAATCACGGTGTCCGCCAGGTAAGTAATGTCGACGGGCGCCTGCATATCCCCCACCAGCCCGTGTTGCGCGACCGTCATGAACGTCGCCGCGCCCCGGCGGTTGAGGTACAGCAGCAACTCGTGCATGTGCAGGATCAGCGCATTCTCTTCCGGCATGGCGGCCTGGTAGCCGTTGATGCTGTCGATGACCACCGTCTTGATCCCGCGTTCGTCCACGCAGCGGCGTACACGGTGCGAGAATTCCCCCGGCGACAACTCCGCCGCATCCACTTGCTCGATCAGCAGGTTGCCGGTGGCTTGCAGGGCATCCAGGTCGATGCCCATGTTTTTCATGCGTTCGAATAGCAGGCCCAATTCTTCATCAAAGATAAACAGCGCGGCCTTTTCACCCCGCGCCACGGCGGCGGCGGCAAAGATCATCGAGATCAGCGATTTGCCGGTACCGGCCGGGCCGAGGATCAGGCTGCTGGAGCCGGTCTCGACACCGCCGCCCATCAAGGCGTCCAGTTCACGAATGCCGCTGCTGAGGGTGTCGCGCACGTAGCCACCGCGATGCTCGGCTGCCACCAGGCGTGGGAACACATGAATGCCGTCCTGCATGATGGTGAAGTCATGGAAACCGCCGCGGTACTTCTGGCCGCGGTACTTCACCACGCGCACCCGGCGACGTTCGGCGCCGTAGTTGGGGGTCAGTTCTTCCAGGCGAATCACCCCATGGGCCACGCTGTGCACGGTTTTGTCGAGGGATTCGGTGGTCAGGTCATCCAGCAGCAGCACCGTGGCGTCGTAGCGCACGAAGTAGTGCTTGATCGCCAGGATCTGCCGGCGATAGCGCAGCGAGCTTTGGGCCAGCAGGCGGATTTCCGAGAGGCTGTCGATCACCACGCGGGTCGGCTTGACCCGTTCCACCACTTCGAAAATCTGCCGGGTGGCCTCGCCCAGCTCCAGGTCGGAGGAGTACAGCAGGCTCTGCTGGTGCTCGGCGTTGAGCAGGCTTTCCGGCGGTGTCAGTTCGAAGATGTGGATATTGTCATCCAGGTGCCAACCGTGGGACTCGGCGCCCTGACGCAATTCGCGCTCGGTTTCGGATAGCGTGATGTACAACGATCGCTCACCGCTTTTTGCCCCGGCTTGTAGGAAGTGCAAGGCAACCGTGGTTTTCCCGGTGCCGGGTTCGCCTTCCAACAGGAACAGGTGGCTGCGCGATAGCCCCCCGGCAAGAATGTCATCAAGACCTTCGATGCCGGTGGCCGCTTTTTCGGTTAACTGCGCGTTGGATGTAGACAAGAAGTGCCCTCAGGTCACGAACGAAGAGAGGATGCGCGGCGTTGATAAAGACGCGCCATGTTCTCTTGACCTTTGCGCTTTACGGCGGTTCAACCTGTTGCGGGATTAATGGGCCGGCGGCACTTTTTTGCAAAAAGTTGTATGAACGACCTACAGGCCTTGTTGCAGCGCCGGATCGTCGGGGTTCTGTTGCTCCAGTTGTGCGAGCAGCACCTGCACATTTTGCAACTGGCCGCTTTCTTTCCAGTAGTTGACGAGCAGCACCCGCGCCTTGCGGTTGGCCGGGTGGCGCTGGACGATTTCTTCCAATTGACGCTGGGCCGCTTCCAATTCCTGCTGGGCATGCAGCGTGGTGGCCAGGTCGTAGCGATAATCCTGGTTGTCCGGCTCGAGCTCCACGGCTTTGGACAGGCCAAGCAATGCGTACGGCGCCTCTGCGTGGTGCAGCAGCCACATGCCCAGGGCGTGTTGCAGGTAGGCCGATTCGGGGTGCGCCGCCAATTGCCGCGCCAGCAATTGGCGGGACTCGTCGGTCTTGCCTTGTTTGTCCAGCAATTCGATCTGCGCCACCACGGCTTGCAGGTTGTCCGGTTGCAAGCGTATCGCCTGTTCCAAGGCGTGTTGTGCATCCGGCAACAGCGCGCTGTGAATGTACAGGCGCGCCAGTTGAATCCAGCCTTCGGCCGTTTCGGGCTGGGCCTTGAGTTTTTTCACGAACTCGTCGAGCACCTGCTGCAACGGTCCGAAGTACAGGCCCAAGGTGTCGGGGGACAGACCGAGCAAGGCGTTGGCGGCGGCAAACCGTACACTCTGCTCGGGATCATCCAGCACCGGGCCGAGCAACAGCGTGCGCTGGCCGGTGGGAACCAGCCCGACAATACTGTGAATGGCGGCCTCGCGGACCAGCGGTGATTGGTTGCTCAGGTCGTTATCCGCGAGCTTCAAGGCTTGGGGGCTGGGGTAGTTGGGCAACTCGACATGCAACGCGGCCCGGCGCTCGGGGGACAGGTCCGGCCGGCCCAATTGCTGGTACAACACGCGCGCCGCTCCCGGCTCACCGTTATGCGCCTTTTTCAAGGCTTTGGCATAGCCATGGGCAATGACCGGCGGCACGGCCAGAGGCGTGGAACGGGAGAAATACCAGGTGATCAGCACAATAAACAACAGGGCGCACAGGCCGACGATGGCGTAGCGGCGTGACTTGGGCATTCAGGCGTCCGAAAGCTTGGCAAGCAAAGTCATCAGCTTCGGCCAGACCACGGCGAGTGTCAAACCCCTATCAGCTGAGTACGTATTCCACCGGCTCCAGCGCTGGCGGCAAGTCGGTCTCGCCGAGTGCGGCCAGTACTTCGCGCTCGATGTTACGCAGAAGGGCATTGCAGGGCAGATCGTTTTCGTCGAAGCCGAAGGGGTCTTCGAGGTCATCGCCGATTTCATCCAGGCCAAAAAAGGTATAGCTGACGATGGCGGTGAAAACCGGCGTGAGCCAGCCCAAGGGTTCGGCCATGGCGAATGGCAAGAGAATGCAGAACAGGTAAATGGTGCGATGCAGCAGCAAGGTGTAGGGGAAGGGCAGCGGGGTGCCTTTGATGCGCTCGCAGGCGGCCTGGACCTGGCTGAGGCTGACCAGGCGCGTTTCCAGTTGGGTATAACGCCACTCGCTGAGCACGCCTTGCCCGGTCAGCTCGGACAACCGCGCGCCGACGTTTTGCAGTACGCGATCGGGGAGGTTGGGGTGGCTTGGCTGCACCGCGGTCCAGGGCGTTATGGCCTGGATTTCATCCTCATGGCGCAAGCGGGCGATCAACCCGTGGGCAAACCCGCACACACCGCGTAGCAGGCCCGCGCGCTCCACCGGGTCCTTGATCAACTGGGTCTCACGGATCAGCGAACGCACCTCGATAACCATCTGCCCCAACTGCTTGCGGCCCTCCCACCAGCGGTCATAACAGGCGTTATTGCGAAAGCTCATGAAGATCGACAGCGACAGACCGAGCAACGTGAACGGCGTGGCGTTGACCTTGGAGAAATACGCCGGGTGCAGGGTCTCCACCAGCACGATCACCGACGCCAGCAACGTGACCAGCAGGCTGCGCAGGGCGATGCGCTTGGCAATCGAGCCCTTGAGGGAAAACAGGATGCCCAGGAGGTTGGGCTTGGGACGCACGATCATCGGGACGGGAA
This sequence comes from Pseudomonas extremaustralis, assembly GCF_900102035.1. Taxonomy (NCBI): domain Bacteria; kingdom Pseudomonadati; phylum Pseudomonadota; class Gammaproteobacteria; order Pseudomonadales; family Pseudomonadaceae; genus Pseudomonas; species Pseudomonas extremaustralis. Next base: position 1,688,247 of record NZ_LT629689.1, on the reverse strand, counting down.
CTTCTTCGGTGGCGCAGGCCATCAGGTTAGAAGCTTGCACGGACCACGTCCAATCGCTTGGGCCGACCAACCGATCAGCCGGGTCGATGATTGGCCAAACCAGTCAGTCAGGTTGAAAGCTTTGACCATTGCTGCTGCCGCGCCGGGGAGCGACTATTCCGCCATTGTGGACTGACTCAATGCGTGCTCGAAGGAAACAACAATAATGCAGATTGAGAACAAGGTTTTTCTGGTCAGTGGTGGGGCTTCCGGCCTCGGCGCGGCCACCGCTGAAATGCTGGTAGCCGCCGGTGCCAAGGTGATGCTGGTGGATCTGAACGCCGACGCCGTGGCGGCGAAGGCCAAACAGCTGGGCGATAACGCGCGCAGTGCCGTGGCGGATATCAGCCAGGAAGCCGCCGCTGAAGCAGCGGTGCAAGCCACGGTCGCGGCTTTTGGCGGCCTGCATGGGCTGGTGAACTGCGCCGGGGTGGTACGCGGCGAGAAAATCCTCGGCAAGAACGGCCCCCATGGGCTGGCCAGCTTTGCCCAGGTGATCAACGTCAACCTGATCGGCAGCTTCAACCTGCTGCGCCTGGCGGCGGCGGCGATTGCTGACACCGAGGCCAATGCCGATGGCGAGCGCGGCGTGATCATCAACACCGCTTCCGTGGCCGCCTTTGACGGGCAGATCGGCCAGGCGGCGTATGCGGCGTCCAAAGGCGCGATCGCCAGCCTGACGTTGCCCGCGGCGCGTGAACTGGCACGCTTCGGTATCCGCGTGATGACCATCGCGCCGGGGATTTTCGAGACGCCGATGATGGCAGGCATGACCCCTGAGGTGCGCGATTCCCTTGCCGCCGGCGTGCCATTCCCGCCACGCCTGGGCAAACCCGCCGAATACGCCGCGCTGGTGCGGCATATCATTGAAAACAGCATGCTCAATGGCGAGGTGATCCGTCTCGACGGTGCCTTGCGCATGGCAGCCAAGTGAGGAGCACTCCCATGAACGACCCAATTGTGATTGTCAGCGCCGCGCGCACGCCCATGGGCGCCTTCCAGGGCGACCTCAAGGGCTTGACCGCGCCACAGCTCGGTTCGGCTGCGATCCGCGCGGCCGTCGAGCGGGCCGGCATCGCCAGCGACGCCGTGGATGAAGTGCTGTTCGGCTGTGTGCTGGCCGCAGGCCTGGGCCAGGCACCGGCGCGTCAAGCCGCCCTGGGTGCCGGGTTGGATAAGTCGACGCGTTGCACCACCCTCAACAAGATGTGCGGCTCGGGCATGGAAGCGACGATCCTGGCCCATGATTCCCTGCTCGCCGGCAGCGTCGAGGTGGTCATCGCCGGGGGCATGGAAAGCATGTCCAACGCCCCCTACCTGCTGGACCGTGCCCGCAGCGGCTACCGCATGGGCCACGGCCGCGTGCTCGACCATATGTTCTTCGACGGCCTGGAGGACGCGTATGACAAAGGCCGCCTGATGGGCACCTTTGCCGAAGACTGCGCCCAGCGCAATGGCTTTACCCGTGAAGCCCAGGATGCCTTCGCCGTTGCCTCCCTGACCCGTGCCCAGCAGGCGATCACCCAGGGCAATTTCGCCGCCGAGATCGTTCCCCTGCAGGTCACCGTGGGCAAGGAACAGCGCACCATCCTGCACGACGAACAACCGCCCAAGGCCAGGCCGGACAAGATCCCCAGCCTGAAACCGGCCTTCCGCGAAGGCGGCACGGTGACAGCGGCCAACTCCAGTTCGATCTCCGACGGTGCGGCAGCCTTGGTGTTGATGCGCGAGTCCGAGGCGCACAAGCGTGGGCTCAAGCCGCTGGCGGTGATCCGTGGACATGCGGCCTTCGCCGATGAGCCCGGACTGTTCCCGGAGGCGCCAGTGGGTGCGATTCGTCGGTTGATGAGCAAGACCGGTTGGAGCCTCGATGAGGTCGATCTGTTCGAAATCAATGAAGCGTTCGCCGTGGTCAGCCTGGTGACCATGAACAAGCTGGACATCCCCCATGCCAAGGTCAATGTGCACGGTGGCGCCTGCGCCCTGGGCCACCCGATCGGCGCCTCCGGTGCGCGGATTCTGGTGACATTGCTCTCGGCCCTGCGCCAGAACGGTCTCAAACGCGGGGTTGCCGCCATCTGCATTGGCGGCGGTGAAGCCACGGCCATGGCTGTCGAATGCCTGTATTAAGGACGCTGCCCCATGCTGCCCAATGACGAACAGATGCAAATCAGCGAAGCCGCCCGGCAATTCGCCCAGGAACGCCTCAAACCCTTTGCGGCGGACTGGGACCGCGAGCATCGCTTTCCCAAGGAAGCCATCGCAGAAATGGCCGAACTGGGCTTTTTCGGCATGCTGGTGCCGGAGCAGTGGGGCGGCAGTGACACCGGCTACCTGGCCTACGCCATGGCCCTGGAAGAAATCGCCGCCGGCGATGGGGCCTGCTCGACCATCATGAGCGTGCACAACTCGGTGGGCTGTGTGCCGATCCTCACGTTCGGCAACGATCAGCAGAAAGCGCAATTTCTCACCCCCCTGGCCAGCGGCGCCATGCTTGGCGCGTTTGCCTTGACCGAACCCCAGGCCGGCTCCGATGCCAGCAGCCTGAAAACCCGCGCCCGCCGTGAGGGCGATCACTACGTATTGAACGGCTGCAAACAGTTCATCACCTCCGGGCAGAATGCCGGGGTCGTGATTGTGTTTGCGGTGACCGACCCGGCGGCGGGCAAGCGCGGGATCAGCGCGTTTATCGTGCCGACGGATTCGCCGGGCTACACGGTGGCGCGGGTCGAGGACAAGCTGGGCCAGCATGCGTCGGACACTTGCCAGATCCTGTTCGAAGACGTCAAGGTGCCGGTCGCCAACCGTCTGGGGGAGGAGGGCGAAGGCTACCGCATCGCCCTGGCCAACCTCGAAGGCGGGCGTGTCGGCATCGCCTCCCAATCGGTGGGCATGGCGCGCGCCGCCTTTGAAGCGGCGCGCGATTACGCCCGCGAGCGCGAAAGTTTTGGCAAGGCTTTGATCGAACACCAGGCCGTGGCCTTCCGCCTGGCCGACATGGCCACGCAAATCGCAGTGGCACGGCAAATGGTGCATTACGCCGCCGCCCTGCGTGACAGCGGCAAGCCGGCGTTGGTCGAAGCGTCCATGGCCAAGCTGTTCGCCTCGGAAATGGCCGAGAAAGTCTGTTCGGCCGCCTTGCAAACCCTGGGCGGTTACGGTTACCTGAGCGACTTTCCCCTGGAGCGGATCTACCGCGATGTGCGGGTCTGCCAGATTTACGAAGGCACCAGCGATATCCAACGCATGGTCATCTCACGCAATCTCTAAGGAGCTGTTACATGAGTTACGAAACCATTTTGCTTGAAGTCCAGGACCGTGTCGGTCTGATTACCCTCAATCGCCCCCAAGCCCTGAACGCCCTGAATGCGCAACTGATCAGCGAGTTGAACCAGGCGTTGGACAGCCTCGAGTCGAACCCGCACATCGGTTGCATCGTGCTGACCGGCTCGAAAAAAGCCTTCGCCGCCGGCGCCGATATCAAGGAAATGGCCGAGCTGACCTACCCGCAGATCTATATCGACGACCTGTTCAGCGACGCCGATCGCGTGGCCAACCGTCGCAAGCCGATCATCGCGGCCGTCAACGGCTTCGCCCTGGGCGGCGGCTGTGAGCTGGCGCTGATGTGCGACTTTATCCTTGCCGGCGACAACGCCAAGTTCGGCCAGCCGGAAATCAACCTCGGAGTGCTGCCGGGCATGGGCGGCACCCAGCGCCTGACCCGTGCGGTCGGCAAGGCCAAGGCCATGGAAATGTGCCTGAGCGGGCGCTTTATCGATGCGGTCGAAGCTGAGCGTTGCGGGCTTGTGGCGCGCGTCGTACCGGCCGATGAGCTGTTGGATGAAGCCTTGAAAGTCGCCACGCTGATTGCCGGCAAATCGGTGCCGATCAGCATGATGGTCAAGGAAAGCGTGAACCGCGCCTTTGAAGTGAACCTGTCCGAAGGCGTGCGCTTCGAGCGCCGGGTATTCCATGCGGCTTTCGCGACGCAGGATCAGAAGGAAGGCATGGCCGCGTTCGTGGCCAAGCGCGCGCCAGAGTTCAAGGATAAGTAAGCGATCTCCTGCTCACTGGCGATCCGAGTGTGGGAGGAGGCTGGTTCCCTCCCACACGTTTTTTTGCTCTGCGGGTTATAGCTGATAATTCTTCAGTTCCCGCGCAATCACCATCCGCTGAATCTCGCTGGTCCCTTCATAGATTTGCGTGATCCGCGCATCCCGGTAATAACGCTCCACCGGGTAATCCTCCAGATAGCCGTAACCACCATGAATCTGCATGGCTGAGGAACAGACCTTTTCGGCCATTTCCGAGGCGAACAACTTGGCCTGGGAAGCTTCCGACAGGCACGGTTTGCCGGCACTGCGCAGCCGCGCGGCATGCAGGATCAATAGGCGGGCGGCATTCAGGCGGGTTTGCATGTCCGCCAGCAGGTTGGCCACGCTCTGGTGCTCGATGATTGCCTTGTCGAATTGCACCCGGTCACGGGCATAGGCCAGCGCCGCTTCAAAGGCTGCCCGGGCGATACCCAGGGCCTGGGCAGCGATACCGATGCGGCCGCCTTCCAGGTTCGACAGCGCAATCGCCAGGCCCTTGCCGCGTTCGCCCAGCAGGTTGGCTTCGGGCACGCTGCATTGGTTGAGGGTCACGGCACAGGTATCCGAGGCGCGAATGCCCATCTTGTGCTCGGTGCGGTCGACCACGAACCCAGGGGTGTCGGTGGGTACCAGGAACGCGGAAATACCTTTCTTGCCCAACTCAGGATCGGTCACGGCAAATACGATCGCCAGCTTGGCGCGCTTGCCGTTGCTGACAAACTGCTTGGCGCCATTGATCACCCATTGGCCATCGCGCAACTCGGCGCGGGTGCGCAGGTTGTGGGCCTCGGAACCGGCCTGGGGTTCGGTCAGGCAGAAGCAGCCGATGGCCTGGCCGCTGGCGAGGTCCGCCAACCAGGTTTGTTTCTGGGCTTGTGTGCCGTAGTTGAGGATCGGCCCGCAACCCACTGAATTATGGATACTCATCAGTGCGCCGGTCGCGCCATCGCCAGCGGAGATTTCTTCCACGGCGAGGGCATAGGCGACGTAATCGACGTAGGTGCCGCCCCATTCTTCGGGCACCACCATGCCCAGCAGGCCCAGTTCACCCATTTTTGCCACCAGGGCGTCGTCGATCCAGCCGGCTTTTTCCCAGGCTTGGGCATGGGGGGCGATTTCACCGCGGGCGAAGTCGCGGGCCATGTCGCGAATCATCACTTGTTCTTCTGTGTATTCAATGTCTTGCATGGGTTAGTTACCAACCTGCTCGAAGTGATGGAAGAAGCTTTCGACATGGGTTTTGTCCAGCCCATGGAGCGTTGGCGGGTTCCAGTGCGGGTTCTTGTCCTTGTCGATGATCAGGGCGCGCACGCCTTCCATCAGGTCGCCGCGCTCGAACCACTGGCGGTCCAGGTGCAACTCGAGGGCAAAGCAGCGCTCCAGGGGCAGGCGACGGCCTCGGCGCAACATCTCCAGGGTCACGGCCATGGCCAGGGGCGAGCGGGTTTGCATGAGGTTGACGGTGGTCAACGCCCACTCGTGGCTGTCGGCGACGGTGACTTGTTGAAGTTGTTCGACGATGCTTTCAATGTCCGGCAGGGCGAAGAAGTGGTCGATGGCCGGGCGTAACGCCGCCAGCGGCGCATCGGGCAATTGCTGCACGGCCAGTCTGGCCAGCACCCCTTGCAGGTCCTTGAGCGCAGAGTCTTGCCATTGCAGGCTGTCGAGCTTCTGGTCCAGGTCGACGAGCCTGGCACTGTCCAGATACCAATCGGCCAGGCCGCAGTACAGCGCGTCTGCCGCGCGAATCTGCACGCCAGTCACGCCCAGGTAAATCCCGAGCTCGCCGGGGATACGCGGCAGGAAATAACTGCCGCCCACATCGGGGAAATAACCGATGGCCACTTCCGGCATTGCCAGGCGGCTGCGTTCGGTGACGACACGCAGATCCGCGCCTTGCACCAGGCCCATGCCGCCGCCCAGGACAAACCCATCCATCAAGGCCAGGATGGGCTTGCGATAGTGATGGATGGACAGGTCCAAGGCGTATTCCTCGACGAAGAAGTCCTCGTGCAGGGTGTCGCCGCTTTTAAAGCTGTCGTAGAGGGAGCGAATGTCGCCGCCGGCACAAAAGGCCTTTTCACCGGCGCCGCGCAAGACCACGGCGTAGACGTCGGGATCTTCGGACCAGGCCTGCAGATGCCGCCTCAGGCTGCGGACCATGTTCAGGTTAATGGCATTCAAGCCGGCGGGACGGTTGAGGGTGAGGTGACCGATATGGTTGCGGACCTGGGCCACAACCTCTTCTTGATGTGTATCGGCGTGGCGTGCTTGGGTTGAAACCTGAGCAGTCATCTGTAACTCCCTGCTTTTATTGTTCTTTATCAAAATGTACGCGGGCGAATCGTCTCGCGATCCTACCAGTGCAAATTTGCCCAGTACAACCCGGAATCATGCAGGTCGTTTTTGCATTTATGCAGAGAGTCTAGGCGGCCTCAGGGCATACGACCTGCCAATACTTCGCCGATGCTGCGACGCCGCGCGTGGGTTTCTGCAGCGTGAATCAATTGCTCCAGTTCTGTGGGCGCTATGTCGTAGAACTGTTCCATCTCGGCCAGTGCCAGCTTCAGGTCGGCTGCCGTCACCGCCGGGTCCGGGCCGGCATTGGGGCTGTTCAAGATCGTCACTGAAGCCTCAGCGACGCCCTTGGGATAGCGTGTACGCGTGGCATTGTTATAGGCCAGCGCAAATACCAGCAGGGTGCCGGCGCCGAGCAGTACCGCGCCCATCTCCTGCCAGCCGAGGGCGACGGAGGCCGGGTCGGCCAACACCAGGGTCATGGCCAGGCCCCCGGCGGGTGGGTGCAGGCAGCGCAGCCAGCACATCAGAATCACCGCCATGCCGGCCGCCAGGCAGGCGCTGCCGAGGGTGCGCCCGAGCACGCGAGCGACCAGCAACGCCACGACACCGGCGCACACATAACTGCCAATGATCGACCAGGGTTGAGCCAGTGCGCCGGACGACACGGCAAACAGCAACACTGCCGAGGCCCCCAGCGGGCCCAGCAGGTGCAGGGCCACTTCCATGCCAAATACCTGGGCACATAACCAGACACTGAATAACGTGCCCAACGCCATGCCAATGGCGGCACGGCTCCATTCGGTGGGGCGGGTATTGATAGCAGCAGGGAACCAACGAGCGAACATTGAAGAGGAATCCATAAACGGCGGGCAAAAAAAAGGCTTGTCTGGTTGCCCGGAAAAGCCCTTTGAACGTTCCAGCATTTGGGGGAGGAACGTGTGCAGTGTGCCGCGCGAGCCCGTGCGGCGCCAATGCATATTAATGAGGGTTTAATGCAAAATTAATGGATTCAATGGGTTTCAACCAAAAGGAATCGAGCTGATTACGGAGGTGACCGGTATGTTCAACTCCCCCAGCACGCGATTGTGTGTCTCTTCGTTGAACATCCGGTTGAGCAGGTTCGCTTGCAGCCCTGGATCGCCCGCCAACGGCCCTTTCAGTGCCACCAAGGCATCGCGCAGTTCCATCAGCCCGTCCAGGCGTGGGACGGGGATATAGCCCACATGTATTTCATCGCGGGGTATGCAGGCGCGGCTATCACGTGAAACCTCATCTGGCACGGCTTTGTTCCTCTTATGAAATAGGCCGCGGTGGTCACCGCGGCCTATAGCGTCCTTGTTGTTATCCATGACCCGTGGCGGTAAATCGTTACCGCATTTGGCAGATGAGTTTACATTTGGGTTTCAGGCACGGGAAAGTGAAATGACACCAGTCATTACGCATAGATGTGTAGGAGTTTTCTGCGCCGCGAATGCAGGCGCAGGAGGATCAAGGCTTTGGCGTCTGCGCCAGGTGCAGCAACACGTAGGGGTTGTGGTCGAATTCACCGGTCAGGGTCGGGGTAATGGAGCGAAAACGCGGGTCTTTCAAACTCTCGTAATCTTCCGCGCTCATCACCAGCCAGGCCGGGCCTTGCAGAGTGGCCAGATCGGAGGGTTGCTGGGTAAACAACGGCACCTGGTCGCAGTCGAGGTTGACCATATATTTGATGGCCTTGGCGTCTTTGCCCAGGCCGTGCAATACCACTGGTGCGCGCTCCTGCTTGACCTGCTCATGAACCTGCAGCGTAAAGGTGCGGGTGTCGTAGATACTGCGCTCCACCGGCTCCACCACGCCAATATAGGTGGTCCACACTGCCAGCACGGCGGCAAACGCCGGCCCTACCGCTCTCAGGCGCGGCTTGAAGAGTGTCAGCAGCGCTATCACCTGCAGAGCCCCTAGCACGCCGATCATCAGCCCCAGGTGGCTCAAGTGTTGCGGGTAGCGCCCTCGTGCGAACAGCAGCGCACCGATCAACAGCGCCGGAAGCAGGGTCCATAGGCCCAGCATCAGCCCGCGCAACCACGCGAACACTCGGCCCTGCGTGACCTGGAACGGGTAGGCCGCGATGATCGCCGCCATGGGTAACATGGGCAGCACATAACGGGCTTTTTTCGCCTGGGGAATCGACAGCCCCAGCATCACCAGCAAACCGGCGGCCGCGCAATACAACACCAACTGCAGGGCCGGTTGCGGCGCCTGCCGTCCACCCAGGGCCACCGCCAGCAATACCAGGAGCGCCACGGGATAAGCCATGGCGTAATTGCCCAGCGAACTGGTGAAGTAATACAGCGGACCGCTGGAGCCTTCGCTGCCGTCCATGCGTCCGAGGAACTGCATGCGAATCACGTCCTGCATGAAACTCTCACCGCCGCTGAGCTTAGCCATCAGCAACAGCAGGCCGACACAGGCCACCAGTAGCGCCAGGGCCAGCAAGCCGAAACTGAACAATTGGCGCCATTGCCGGTTGATCAGGTAGTAACTGCACAGCACGCCCGTGGGGATAACCAAACCAATCGGCCCGCGAATCGCAAAGCCGACGATCAGCAGCAGGTACAGCCAGTGCAGGCGTTTGCCCGCACCAAAATGGTCATGGGCATAGCCCAGGTAAAACACCGTCAGGGCGATGGCCGCGAGCATCTGGTCTAGGGACACCGCGCGGGTTTCGCTGATAAAGGTACTGCTGAGCAACAGGATCGCAACGCTCAGCAGTCCCCAGCGCCGGGAGTAGGGCGCTGTCAGGCGGTACATCAGGGTGACGATCAGCGCGGATGCAATCGCCGTGGGCAGCCAGGCCGTAAGGCTGGTGACCTGCCCAAGAGGCCACGACAGCAGCCAGGTCATCAGCGTCGAGGTGGCCAGGTAATCGGCATAAGGCTGCCCATAGGTGGTGGGGAAAAAGCTCGGCCCATGGCGAAGCATCTCCTTGGCGAACAGCACGAAGCGCGAGTCGAAGCCGATAATCGCCTGGTGCCAGTCGCCGACGATAAACAACAACAGCGCCAGCAACCCCAAACCGAGGGATTGCCGGCGTATCGTTGCATTCAACAGCGGCGGTTGAACTTTGTTCACGTCAGGCTTCCACGACCTGTGGCACCCACTGTTGCTGGGGAATCGGCAACTTGCAGGAATCGCCACGGCCCATCGGGAAATACTGGAAGCCTTTGCGCGCCAGGCGTTCGCCGTCGTACAGGTTGCGGCCGTCGAAGATCGCCGGGGTTTTCAGGCGCTGGAGGATGAGGTCGAAATCCGGTGCCTTGAATTGCTGCCATTCGGTGCAGACAATCAGCGCGTCGGCGCCAACCAAGGTGGATTCCGGAGTGCCCATCAGCATCAGTCGTGGCTCGTCGCCGTAGATGCGTTGGGTTTCCTGCATGGCTTCGGGGTCGAAGGCGCGAACGCTGGCGCCGGCGGCCCACAAGGCTTCCATCAACACACGGCTGGGTGCATCGCGCATGTCGTCGGTGTTGGGTTTGAAGGCCAGGCCCCACAAGGCGAACGTCTTGCCGCTGAGGTTGCCCTTGAAGAACGCATTGATCCGATCGAACAATTTGCTCTTCTGGCGCTGGTTGATGGCTTCCACAGCTTCCAACAGGTCGCTGGAGCAGTTGGCTTCTTTGGCGCTGTGGATCAGCGCACGCATGTCTTTGGGGAAGCACGAACCGCCGTAGCCGCAGCCGGGGTAGATAAAGTGATAGCCGATACGCGTGTCGGCGCCGATCCCCAGGCGCACAGCTTCGATGTCCGCCCCCAGGTGTTCGGCCAGTTCGGCGATCTGGTTGATGAAGCTGATCTTGGTCGCCAGCATGCAGTTGGCGGCGTATTTGGTCAGCTCTGCGCTACGCAGGTCCATGAAGATAATGCGGTCATGGTTGCGGTTGAACGGTGCATACAGGTCGCGCATTACCTCGCGTACCTCTTCTCGCTCGCAACCGATGATGATGCGGTCCGGACGGCGGCAGTCCGAGACAGCGGAGCCTTCCTTGAGGAATTCCGGGTTGGAGACGATATCGAACTCCAGATGCCGGCCAACCAGGCTGAGGGCTTTTTCGATATGGGCGCGCAGGGTGTCGCCAGTACCGACCGGTACGGTTGACTTCTCCACCAGGATCACCGGATCGATGCGATGACGGGCCACGGCATCGCCTACCGACAGCACGTATTTGAGGTCGGCCGAGCCGTCCTCATCCGACGGGGTGCCCACGGCGATGAACAGCACTTCACCGTGCTCGACGGCGAGTTTTTCATCAAACGTGAAGTGCAGTCGCCCGCTCTCCAGGTTTTCCTTGACCATCGCAGCCAGCCCAGGCTCGAAGATACTTACGTGGCCTTGCTGCAGCAGTTTGACCTTGTTTTGATCGACATCCATGCAGATGACATCGTGGCCGACTTCGGCCAACACAGTGGCCTGCACCAGACCGACGTAACCACTACCGAATACACTGATTTTCATGGGGCTTTCCTGGGACTTGTAGCGCTAGCACGACGAGAGTTGATAACCAGTACACCGAGGATGACCAACGCCACCCCCAGGGTTTTTGAAATGGAAAAATGTTCGTTGAACACCGGCAGGCTGGCGGCGAGCAGGTACACCAGCGCGTAGCTGATGCTCAGCAGCGAATAGGCGCGGCCCAAGGGCAGGTGCTTGAGCGCACCGAGCCAGCAGAGCATCGACAGGGCATAGGCGATGATCGCCAGGATCACCACGCCAAGGGCGCCCAGGTCGATGTGGGCGCTGAGCCATTCGTTGGGCTGCGGCAAGCGTGTCATGCTCCAGCGCATACCCAGCTGGGCGGCGCTGACCAGGCCGACGCTGCCCAGAGCCAGGGCAAAGCCTTGGACCCGGCTCATACGTGGCGCCCCAGCAGCACGACACCGCCAATCACCAGCGCCACGCCGAGCCAGTGGCGGCGGTCAATGGATTCATGGAAGACAAACCGTGCCACCAGCGTGACCAGCACGAAGTTCAGGCTGAGCATGGGGTAGGCAATGCCGACTTCCAGGCGCTGCAACACCAGCAGCCACACCAACAGGCCCAGGCCCAGGCACACCAGCGCCGACCACAGCCACGGCGAGCGCAGTTTCAACGCCCAGCCATCAGGCAGGTCACGCCAGCTTTCCACGGCAAACTTTTGCGAGACCTGGCCCATGCAAGTCAGCAGGCAGGCGGCCAATAACAGCAGCAGGGTGATCAAGGTGTCACCTGCGGAAAAATCAGAATCACGATATTGCCTTGCTCGTAGCGCTGGCCGTCATTGGGCAGCAAAGCAACTTCAGCCTTTTCATCGTCACCTTTAACCCGCATTACCACGCCAACCGGGCCTGTTTTGCGCGCTTGGCTCATCCACGCCTGGATTTGGGTGGTGTCGACCTTGTGATGGCTGGCATCCGGGTAGGCAAGGCCGTATTTCACCTCGCCGACGGTGTTGTAGAGCGTCACGTCCGGGCGTTGCAGGCGCCACGCCAGCGCCGATGCGGCGCCCAGGTCGTTGCTCAGCAGCGCCGTGGCCGGACGCAGTTCGGGCAGGTGGTCGATGATGAACTGATCCGGGGTCTTGTTATAGACCACCGAGTGGGGCAATGCGGCCGGCAACAGGGCGACCATCAGCCAACTGCCGATGATTGGCGCCGCCCACAGCTTGGAAGGGCGCGCAGCCTGTAGCACGTTGACGAGAATCCAGCCGAACAGGAATGCAAACACCAGCACCAGGCTGAGGGTTTCCTGGCCGTGTTCATAGACCGGTTTCTTCAGCTGGAGCCAACTCAGCGCAAGCAAGGCCACGACGCCGATGACCAGGTTCAGCCAGCCATTGATGCGCAAGGCGCGGTCACGGCCCTGGGCCAGTTTGTCGGCCAGGGTGTGGCCCATAAGCAAGGCCAGCGGCAACAGGCAGGGCATGATGTAGGAAGGCAACTTACCTTTGGCCAGGCTGAAGAACGCCAGGGGCATCAGCAGCCACAGCAAGATAAAAGCGATTTTCGCGCTGCGTTTTTCCAGCCACGCCTGCTTGAGGGTGGATGGCAGCAACGCCACCCAAGGCAGGCTGAAGGCGATCAGCAGCGGCAAGTAGTACCAGAACGGTTCGGCATGCTGCGCGTCGTTACCGGCAAAACGCTGGATATGCTCGTGCCAGAAGAAGAAACTCCAGTAGTCGGGCTCTTGCAGGTGCACGGCCAGGGCCCACGGCACGCTGACGACGATGGCCACGATGACCGCCACCAGGCCATAACCGACGAGTTCGCGAAAGCGTTTCTGCCATAGGGCGTAGGGCAGGGCGATCAATACAGGCAACAGCCACGCCAGGAAGCCCTTGGTCATGAAGCCCATGCCACAGGCAAATCCGAGCAGGGCCCACGACCCCAGGCGACCGTTGCGGGTGGTGCTGTCGAAGCAAAACCACAAGGCTACGCCGGTCAGGTTGACCCAGAAAGTGAACTGCGGATCGAGGTTGGCATAACCGCCCAGGGCCGCCACGCTGACAAAACTCATGTACAGCACGGTGCTGATCAGGCTTTTTTGCGGGTCATTCCACAACCGGCGCGACACCAGGTACACCAGCAGGATGCTCAGGCCGGTGCTCAAGGCCGAAGCGAAGCGCACACCGAACAGGTTCTGCCCGAAGATCGCCTGGCCCAGCGCGATCATCCAGTAACCCGCCGCCGGTTTTTCGAAATAGCGAATCCCCATGAAGTGCGGCGACGCCCACTTGCCGGTCAGCAGCATTTCCTGGCTGATCTGCGCATAGCGGGTTTCATCTGGAATCCACAAGCCATGGGTGGTCAGCGGCAGCAGATAAAACAGCGCAAACGCCAAAAGCAGCAGGGGTAGCGCCCAACGGCGGATCATGCCTGCTGCACTCCGAGCCAACCCTCACGGCCGCTCAGGGCGCCGCGCACCAACTGTTGCTGGGGCAGGGTGGACAGGTCCGCTGGCAGCAAGTCGCCCAGTGGTTTGAAGTCGATGCCGCGCTGCCCTGCCTGGGCTAGCAACTGGCGAAAATCGTTGGCCATCAGAATCCCTTCTACTTCTGCGTGGATCGTGTAGACGTTCAGCTTCGATTCGGTGAATCGGTCAAGAATGAAGCTGTTGAAATCTTTGGCGGCCACCACCGGCCCGACGACTTCGTCGAAGGTCGGCAGGTCCACCGGAATTTGTGGGGTGCCCGCGCTGCCATCGGCCAAGGTCGGACGAAACAGGCTGGTGCCCCGGCAATCGCTGTTGTAGCGAAAGTTGAAACCTTGCTTGGCTTGCACCACACGTTCATCGGCGCGCCAACCGGCGGCCGCTGAACAGTCGATACGTTCGCCCAGGATGTCGCTCAGGGTGTCCACACCGCGTCGAATCTGCTCGATCAGTTGCGCATCGCTCCAGCGCCCGGCGTTGGCCTGCCAGCCATGGTGATCCCAGGCGTGCAGGCCGACTTCATGCCCGGCGGCCTTGGCCTGGCGCATCAAGTGCCCCAGGTCGCGGCCGATCGGCTTGCCCGGCCAGGCGGTGCCGGCGAGCAAGATGTCCCAGCCATACAGGCCGGCGGCGTTGGAACGCAGCATCTTCCACAGGAACTGCGGGCGGATCAGGCGCCACAAGTGGCGCCCCATATTGTCCGGTCCGACACTGAAGAAGAACGTCGCTTTTACCCCGGCTTCATCCAGGGATTCGAGCAACCGTGGCACGCCTTCACGGGTACCACGGTAGGTGTCGACGTCGATGCGAAGACCTGCCTGCATTAACGTTTGTCCGCGATTTCAAGCATGGCTTCACGCAGGAAGAAATCCAGCGTATTGCCGATGGTCTCGCTCATCTCAACGGTTGGCTCCCAGTTCAGCAGGCGCTTGGCGTTTTCGATGCTCGGTTTGCGGTGTGCCACGTCCTGGTAGCCGGTGCCGTAGAACGCCTTGCTTTCCACGTCGCGGAAACCGGCGAACGGTGGGAAGTTGCTGCGCAGCGGGTGAGCTTCGAACTGACGCAGCAGCTCTTCGCCCAACTGACGGATGCTGGCTTCGTTTTCCGGGTTGCCGATGTTGATGATCTGGCCGTTGCAGACATCATTGTCGTTATCAATGATGCGGGCCAGGGCTTCGATGCCATCAGCGATGTCGGTGAAGCAGCGTTTCTGCTCGCCACCGTCGAACAGGCGGATCGGCGTGCCTTCCACCAGGTTCAGGATCAGCTGGGTGATCGCACGGGAACTACCGATACGCGCCGAGTCCAGGCGGTCGAGGCGCGGGCCCATCCAGTTGAACGGACGGAACAGGGTGAAGTTCAGGCCCTTGGCGCCGTAGGCCCAGATCACGCGGTCAAGCAGTTGCTTGGAGACCGAGTAGATCCAGCGTTGCTTGTTGACCGGGCCGACCACCAGGTTGGAAGTGTCTTCGTCGAAGTACTGGTCCTGGCACATGCCATAGACTTCGGAGGTCGACGGGAAGATCACGCGTTTGTTGTACTTGACGCAGTAGCGCACCAGCTTGAGGTTTTCTTCGAAGTCCAGTTCGAACACGCGCAGCGGGTTGCGGGTGTATTCGATCGGGGTGGCGATGGCCACCAGCGGCAGGACCACGTCGCACTTCTTGATGTGGTACTCGATCCACTCGGTGTGGATGCTGATATCGCCTTCCACGTAATGGAAGTTCGGGTGGCTGCGCAGGCGCTCGATGGCGTCGGAGCCGATGTCCAGGCCGAAGACTTCGTAACGATCGTCACGCAGCAGGCGCTCGGACAGGTGGTTACCGATAAAGCCGTTCACACCCAGGATCAGTACGCGGGTGCGACGTGGCTTGCGGCCGGACTCGGCGCCGCGCAGCACGGAACCGTCGACCAGGCCCAGTTCATTGGCCAGGGACGGGCCGGCCAGGTACAGGCCGTTGTCGTTGCGCTGACCGAACTTGACCACCAGGGAGTCTTCGCCGCAGGCAATGCGCAGCGGGTTGACGCTGATCACACGGCCCGGCGCCAGGCCTTCGTTGCCCTTGACCACTTCGGCTTGCCACACGATCAGCTTGTGCTCGCCCACGGCGCAGAAGGCGCCTGGGTACGGTTGAGTCACTGCACGCACCAGGTTGAACAGCTCTTCAGCCGGTTTTTTCCACTCCAGCTTGCCGTCGGCAGCGGTGCGGCGGCCAAAGTAGGTGGCCTGGCTTTCGTCCTGGGCGGTTTCAGTCAGTTTGCCCGCGGCCAGTTGTGGCAAAGCGTCGCGCAGCAGGCTGGCGGCGGCATCACGCAGTTTGGTGTGCAGGGTCAGGCCGGTGTCGGAACGCTCGATGACGACTTTCTGTTGGGCCAGGATCGCGCCGGCATCGGCGCGCTTGACCATGCGGTGCAGGGTCACGCCGGTTTCGGTTTCGCCTTTGACCAGTACCCAGTTGGCTGGTGCGCGGCCACGGTATTTAGGCAGCAGCGAGCCGTGCAGGTTGAACGCGCCTTTGCTGGTGGTGGCCAGCAGGGCTTCGCTCAGCAGGTTGCGGTAGTAGAACGAGAAGATGAAGTCCGGGTTGAGCTTGGCGATACGCTCGATCCACAGCGGGTGGTTGGCGTCTTCGGGCGCGTGGACTGGAATGCCATTGCGGGCGCACAGTTGGGCAACGGAGCCGTAGAAGTTGTTTTCCTTGGGATCATCGGCATGGGTGAACACTGCAGCGATTTCGTAACCCGCTTTGAGCAGCGCTTCAATCCCGGCACAACCAATATCGTGATACGCGAATACAACAGCTTTTGAACTCATGAGTGGACCTGATCGGCAGAAGTGGAGGTATGGGAGGATGGCAGCCCGTCAACGACGACCACGGGTGCCGGTGCTGCCGGTTGGTTGCGCAGCACTTTTTCAATAAAGAACCGAGGGCGGGCGCGCACATCACTGTACATGCGACCCAGGTATTCACCCAAGAGGCCCATGCCGATGAATTGGCCGCCGGTGAACACGAACAGCACCGCGAACAGCACGAATGTGCCATCCCCGGCCCATTGGGCGCCAAACGCCAGGCGCAGGACGATCAGCGCAAACGCGAACAGCACGCCCAGGCCTGCCAGGGCAAAGCCGACGATAGAGAGCAGGCGCAGTGGGGTGGTGGTCATGCAGGTCAGCAGGTCGAACATCAGGCTTATCAGGCGCATGGCGCTGTATTTGGATTCGCCGTGTTCGCGCTCGGCGTGATGCACCAGGATTTCCGTGGTGTGCCGAGCGAAACCGTTGGCCAGGATCGGGATAAAGGTGCTGCGTTCGCGGCAGGCGAGCATGGCGTCGACGATGGTGCGGCGGTAGGCGCGCAGCATGCAGCCGTAGTCCGTCATGGCCACGCCGGTGGAACGTTGCACGGCCAGATTGATCAGGCGCGACGGCCAGCGGCGAAAGGCTGAGTCCTGGCGATTGTTGCGCACGGTGGCGACCACGTCATAGCCCAGGGCGGCTTGCTCCACCAGGCGCGGGATTTCTTCCGGCGGGTTCTGCAGGTCGGCGTCCAGGGTGATTACCACGTCGCCGCGGCACTGCTCGAAACCAGCCATGATCGCCGCATGCTGGCCATAGTTGCGATTGAGGATCACCGCGACCACGTTGCTGCCGTCTTCGGCAGCCGCGTCTTCGAGTAACTGGGCGGATTTGTCGCGACTACCGTCATCCACCAGGATGATTTCGTATTCGTAGGCCAGTTGCTGGCAGGCTGCACGCGTACGGCGCAGCAATTCAGGCAGGCTCTCTTGTTCGTTGTAGACCGGGATAACGATCGACACGCAATGAATAGGGTAGGGTTTCAAAGATTCATGACCTCAGGTTTAGAGCAACTTTGAGCGTGAAAACAGCAGCAATCATTGGGTGAAAGCCTGGAACGCAGATGAAAAAAACGACGCTGAAGTGTTCGCGTAATCAACAGGTTAGACGGCTTAGCGGGTTTTGCTCTGAAGTTCTGCGCTAAAGATTAAGCGCAAAAATGTTGAACCGATATGAAAGGCACATGAAAAACTCGTTTATTTGACAGGTAGACAGCTAGGGTTCAGCAAAACAACCAGCGCATCAATGGGTTAAGTGCATGGGTGAAATAAGAACTGTTTTCATAATGGCAGGGTTCAACTTGGAGAACCCCCTTGGCTAGTTGAATGTCATTGAAGAATCTTCTCTGCAATACCCCCCAAGTGCCGGTAAAGTAAGCGCTCTCTTGCCAGGGTACTCGGATGAATAGCGTGCAGCTTTTACGCGGCCAGTTGCGGCCGGTGTTGATGGGGTTGTTGATGACCGTGGCGTGCGTCACCACGGTGCGGGCCGATGAAGGCGTGGCACTGACCGACATCGACCAGGTGCCGGATGGCGTTGAGGTGCGTGGCAAGCAGATCGCTGCGTATACCTGGGACGATCGCCAGGGCAAGAACCTGCTGGTGCTCGCCGAGCAGGTCGGTGAGCGTGACGATGATGGAACCCAATCGGCGTTCGTGTATGCGGCCCAGTACCTGATCGACGGCAACCGCCCCAAACGTGTGTGGATGCTCTACGACGATGTCCAGCATTGTGAATTCGATGCGTCGTTGCGCTTCGACAGGGCCGCGACCAAGGTCACCGACCTCGCAGGCGACGGCATCACCCAAGCCACCGTGGGCTATTCGCGCACCTGCACCAGCGACGTCAGCCCCAACGAATTCAAGCTGATCATGCATGCCGGCAAGTCGCAGAAGTTCCGCTTGCGCGGCGTCGACCGCGTCGGTGCCAGTTGGTGGGACGAAGAGGCTGGAGCCCTGCGCGGCATGCCGTTGCCCAAGGATTGCAGCGTGGCCGGCCAGCAGGCATTGGTCAGCCAATACAAGGAACAAGGCACCGAGTTGCCATTGCCGGGCTGCTACGGCGATGAGAAGGACTTTGCCAAGGCGCCGGAGGCCTACCTGACGTTCATGCGCCAGCACTGGTTCGCGCTGATGCAGAAGCAGGATACCGAGTGGAGCCAGACCCAGACCCAACCGCCAGCGCCCACCGAGGATGACGATACCGCCCCGTGACTTTGTGCCAGGGCGGGTCCTGCGTTAGACTCGGCCCTCGCCAATTCACTAAATATCTCGATTAAACAATGGCTTGCTTGAGGTATTTGATCCAAAGGCTGATCTACCTTGACTGAGTCTATCCGCAACCCGCTGACCCTTTACCTCACCCGCCTGGCCCCCTCCAGCCAATTGACCATGCGCTATGTGCTGCAAGACGCCGCCGATCGCTTGGGCTTCGAGGACATCAACCTCGAAGAGATCGACTGGCACCTGCTGCAGCCCGAACACGTCATCGCCCTGGTCGCGGCCTTGCGTGAAGACGGTTATGCGCCGAATACCTCGTCGTTATATGTGAATGCGGTGCGTGGGGTGATGAACGAGGCCTGGCGGTTGAGTCTCATCAGCCAGGACCACTTGCTGCGCATGCGCACGGTCAAGGCCACGCCCGGCACGCGCCTGGGCCAGGGACGCAACCTGCGGCGCACGCTGATCCGCGAAATGATGGAGGTCTGCGCCGCCGATCCACGCCCCCAGGGCCTTCGGGATGCGGCGGTGATTGGCATTCTGTATGGCTCGGGCATGCGCAAGTCGGAATCGGTCAACCTCGACCTGGCGCAGATCAACTTCCAGGAACGTAGCTTGCGCGTGATCGGCAAGGGCAATAAGGAACTGATCAAGTACGCGCCAGACTGGGCCTTCGCCAAGTTGCAGGCATGGTTGGTATTTCGGCGCGAACAGCTCAAGGACGGCGAGCAGGACGATAGCTTCCTGTTCAATCGCATCCGCCGTGGCAGCCATATCACGCGGGAACGCATCACCAAACATGCGATTTACTACATCGCCCGCCAGCGCGGCGAGCAGGTAGGGGTGAAGATCATGCCCCATGACTTCCGGCGTTCGTTCATTACTCGGGTGATCGAAGAGCATGACCTGTCGATCGCGCAGAAACTGGCCCATCACACCAATATCCAGACCACCGCCAGCTATGACATGCGCGACGACAATGAGCGACGGCGGGCGGTGGATCGGTTTGATTTATGACGCTGCGATTTGCGCGCCGCTTCAGCTAAGTAGAAAGCCAGGCCTTGAATCAGGACGGACGCGAAGCGCTCGCCAGGTGCGCCGGCAGGTGACGCAAGGTCCACATGACGGTCAGCATCGCGGCGATCGCACACAGCGCGATGCCGATCAACATCGGGGCCGGTGTGTGGTCGGCGAACACGCCGACCAGGGTCATGGACGCGGCAGCGGTGATCATCTGGATCGCACCGAGCAGGGCCGACGCAGAACCTGCGACGGCACCATGGTCCTCCAGGGATAGCACACCGGCCGCCGGCAACAGCAGGCCGAGGAAGCCGAAGCCGATAAACAGCAGCGTCATCATCACCGGCAAGCTATCGACCCACAGTGTGGTCGCTGCTAGCAGGGCCATGATGGCGGCGACGGCCACCACCGACCAACGAATCAACGGCGCCAGGCCGAAGCGCGCACTGAGGCGCGCAGTGAGTTGGCTCATGGCAAAAAACGATGCGGCATTGAGGGCAAAACCCAGGCTGAATTGCGTGGGCGTCAGGCCGTAATGCTCGATGTACACGAACGGTGCGCTACCGATAAACACGAAAAACGTGGCCAGGCCAAACCCGCTGACCACCGACAGACCGGTGAACACCGGGTCGCGCAACAATGCACCGTAGCTGCCGAACGCAGTGCCCAGGGTCTTGTTCATGCGTCGCTCGGCCGGGTGGGTTTCGGGCAGTTGCAGGATGGTCATCACCAGGCAGGCGACGGCGACCACCGCCAGGACAGCAAACACTTCGCGCCAACTCCACAGTGAGATCACCAGGCTGCCGGCCAATGGCGCGAGGATTGGCGAGACACTCATCACCAGCATCAACAAGGCCATCAACCGTGCTGCCTCATGCCCGGTGTAGAGGTCGCGCACGATCGCCCGGGGAATCACCATGCCGGCACAGGCGCCAAATGCCTGCAGGGCGCGAAAGCCGATCAACACCTCGATGGAGGGGGCCAGCGCGCACCCCACACTGCCCACGGCAAAGATCACCAGCCCCGCATAGATCGGCGGTTTGCGCCCGAACACATCACTGATCGGCCCATAAAACAGCTGGCACACACCGACGATCATGAAAAACACGGTCAGGCTCATTTGCACCGCCGCCGGCGAGGCCCCCAGGCTGGTGCCCAGGGTCGGCAGGGCAGGCAGGTAGATGTCGATGGCGAAGGGGCCAACGGCGGTGATCAACCCCAGCAGGAGGGCGAGGCGGGCGATACTTCGAGGCATGGACGATCCGGGGGGAGAGTGATCAAAGAGCGCCAGCTTAAGTTTCGTGCCATGGGCACACAAGCCCGATTGACGCTGCCCGTACCCTGGCGTTGAATGAGGCCCTCCATGGGGCTGTCGTCAGAGAATCGCTGTGCTTAGAAATGTCACGGATATGGATTTACGCCTCTTGCGCATCTTTTCCGTTGTGGTCAGGTGCGGAGGGTTCACAGCGGCCCAGGCCGAGCTGAACATGAGCCAATCGAATATCAGCACGCATATTTCCACCCTGGAAAAACGCTTGGGATACCGCATTTGCGAGCGCGGCAAAGGTGGCTTTCGCCTGACGGAAAAGGGCCAGCGCATTCTCAAGGCCTCGTCGGCGCTGTTCGGTGCGGTGGATGCCTTTCGCGATGAGGCGCAAAACCTGGCGGGACGCCTGGTAGGGGATCTGTACCTGGGCCTGGCGGACAATATCGCCACGTTGCCTACGGCACGCATCGATGGGGCGATCGCGCGGTTCTATCAGCGTGAGCACGATATGCACCTGCATATTTTCATCAATTCACCGACGGAACTGGAGCGCGCAGTGATCGATGGGCAACTGGACATGGCCATCTCGTATTTCAGCCGCACGTTGCCGACCCTGGACTATCAGCCCTTATACAGCGAGGCGATCGGTATTTTCTGCGGCCGCCACCACCCGCTTTTCAACGTTGAAGCCCCCAGCCTGGCGCAGTTGGAAGCTTGTGACTGGATCAAGCACGGCTTTCTACCCGCCGACCAGGTACTGCCGGTCGTGCCCAGGCGCGCATCGGCCACCGCCTACCATATGGAAGCGGTGGCCCACGGTGTTTTGGCGGGGACGCACTTGGGGTATCTGCCGGCGCACTACGCCACGCCGTGGATCGCCAATGGCCATATGCGTGCGCTGCACCCCGAAACCCTGCATTACGCGGTGCAGCACAGCATGATCACCCATATCGGCCATCCGCAAAGCGAGGCAGTGCGGGCCTTTATCGACGACCTACGAATGGAACACGGCCGGTAGCTGGCCATGTACCGCGTTGCGGAAGATCTGGCTGTAGTCGCCGGCATCCAAGGGGCGGGCATTGGTGTCTGAAGACGAGATGTCGGCCAGCGCCTGTTCGCCGACCCAGGCTGCGGCGTCCGCATCCAGGCCAATCTCGCTTAATGAGTGGGGAATGCCTAGTTGCTTGCGCAGTTGCAGCACCCAGCGCACGAACCCGTCGAAATCAGGTTGGGGTAGTTCCAGGTAGCGCGCCAGGCGGGCAATGTCGGCATTGATGACCGGTTGATTGGCGATCAGCACATAGGGCAGCAGGATCGCGTTCAACAACCCGTGGTGCTTGTGGAAACGCGCGCCCAGGGGGTGAGCCAGTGCGTGGACGCCGCCCAGGCCTTTCTGGAACGCCACGGCGGCCATGGCGGACGCCACCAGCATGCCTTCACGGGCGACCATATCCTGGCCATCCGCGCAGGCAGTTGCCAGGTGTTGTCGGATCAGGCGTATGCCTTCCACGGCGACGCCTGCCGACATAGGGTGATACAGCGGTGAGCAAAACGCTTCTATATGGTGGGTGAGGGCATCCATGCCCGTTGCGGCGGTAAGTGCCGCCGGCAGGCCGCGGGTCAGGATAGGGTCGAGGATGACGGTGGCGGGTAACAGCTCCGGGTGGCTGATGACCTGCTTGATGCCTTGCTCGCTCACCGTCAGCACGGCTTCGCGCCCCAGCTCCGAGCCGGTGCCGGCGGTGGTGGGCAAGGCGATCAGCTTGGGCAGGTCCAGGCGGGGGAAGTCCGCCAGGCTCGGGTAACGCTCGATGACCTGGGACCACTCGAATCGTGCAAGTCCCTGGCGGTCAACGGTCGCCAGGGCAACACCTTTGGCCGCGTCCATGGCACTGCCGCCGCCCAGGGCAATCAGCGAATCATGTCCGCCCGCCTGGAACACCGTGACACCTCGCGCTACGTCGTCCAGCGTGGGGTTGCTGTGGATGTCACTGAATACTGCGAATGGGATATCTGCCTGGGTCAGATGGGCTTTGAGCAAGGCCAGGGGTTCGAGGGCGAGCATGCCAGGGTCGGTCACCAACAGGGGCTTGCGCATCTCCAGCAGGGTGCAGCGTTGCGCCAGGATTTCCAGTGCGCCGGGGCCGCAAAAGATTTCCGTGGGGTAATTCCAATAATGTAAAGCGGGCATCTGAAACTCCGTGTCCAGTTTAAAGAGTGGGTACTTGCGGGGTGCCAGTGCGCTGGTAAGGCTTGGCCCAGAACAGGTAGATCAGGCCCAGCAAGGCCAGGGACGAGAACACCAGAATCACCGCCCATACCTGAAACCACGGGGCATCGGGCGGGGCCAGGGCTTCCCGTGGCCAGGCCACGTTGATGCTTTCGAATACCAGCCAGACAAATGCTGCAACGTTGACCGTGATGCCCCAGCGCCCGAGGCTGAACGTGCCGTGCTCGACCTTCCAGGTACCGTTGAGGCGGGCGAGCAGGGCGCAGGTCACCACAATCAGGAACACAAAGAAGAAGCCACCGCTGCCGAACGCGATCAACGTGCCTACGGCGGTTGCATTCAACCCCAAGGCCAGGCCGAGGCTTGCAAACAAGGTGCTGAACACCATCGCCGCGAACGGCACTTTGCGTTTATCCACCCGGCGCAGCAGCGCGGAGGCCGGCAGGATGTTGTCGCGGGCCATGCCAAATACCGCGCGACCGATATAGGTTTGTACCGAAACCACGCAGGCAATGAAGGCCACCAGCACCACGGCCACGAAGGGACGTTCGGCCCAGGCGCCGAAGGCATCGACGACGGCCGGGGTCACCGGGTCGATGACTTGACCGGAGACCAGAGCGGCAGTGTCGGTATAGGACAGCGTCACGGCAAATGCGGTGAGCATCACGGTCAGCCCCACCAGGATCATCGAGCGCAGGATTGCGCGGGGAGTCGAGGTACGGGCGTCGGCGGTTTCCTCGGACACTTGCGAGCACGCGTCAAAGCCGAGAAAGGCCCAGCCACCGACGGCCATGGCGGTAAGGAAACCGGAAAAATAGCGGCCGTCGCCAGTGGAGGTTGAACTCAGTCCTTCCAACAACAAGGCAAACGAATGATTGCGGAAGAACAACAGCAACAGCACGCCGATACCAATCGAGGCAATCGCTTCGGCAACGATTCCCGCATTGACGAAGTACTTGAGTGGGTTGATTCCCAACAGGTTCACCGCCAACCCCAGCACCAACAACGCGGCACCGCTCAACACCTGGGCATTCGCCGACGGCGGTTCACCCGTCGCCAGCAGCCACAACCAGAACCCGCCGAGGTAAGCGACCGTGGTCAACGAAGCCAGGGCCGACGCCAGGTACATGAACCCGGTAAACCAGGCCCAGCGATCGCCCGCCAAGCGCTTGACCCACTGATAACAACCACCGGCCAATGGGTATTGCGAGGCGAGTTCGGCATACACCAGCGCCACCAGCAATTGCAGGGCGAGGCACAAGGGCACGATCCAGACCCAGGAAGGGCCGGCATTCATGGCGCCGAGGGACATTACCGAATAGATACCCACCACCGGTGAGACCGTGGCGAAACCGACTGAAAACGATGACCAGAGCGAAAGGCCCCGGTGCAGTTGTTGAGCGTAGCCGTGGCTGTGCAACAGGTGCTCATCGGCGTTTTGCCGTTCAGACAAATGAGAGGACATAGGTATTCCTTGGGTCGGCAGACACATTATTTTTAGGATCGCCCTTGTGGTCAGGGCGTACCGACGATGCGTGCTCCATCACGGGGAGGAGTGGGGGAGAGCTTAAGAGAGGCAAACATTTGGAAAAATCCATATGTTTGTAGGCTGACATTTGGGTTTATTAATGTTTTGGCGGCGCACAGTAGCGTGCATCGTTGGGCGCGGCGATCTGCTTGTTGTCGTAAGTTATTGATTTAACTCAACTAAATGGTTATTTAGTTGAGTTGGCTATCTGGGTGAATCGCTCTGGATTCCCTAGGCACCTTTTTAGAAGATATTCAACGGGTACTCAGTAATCAGGCGCGTCTGCACCAAATGCCCACCGGTAGAAGCATCGCCATCGTGCCAAGCCTCCCGCAGGTGAACAGTCAGTTTCTTGGCCGGGCCACTCTGTACGACGTATTTCACTTCGGCGTCGGTTTCGTGTTCCTGGTCGTTGGCACCATAGGCCCCGGCGTAGGCCGAGTTACTGGCAGTATGCGTACCGTCGATGCCGGAACCGCGAATATGACGAGCCATGAAACTCAGGCCTGGGACGCCAAAGGCACTCATGTCCAAGTCATAGCGCATCTGCCAGGATCTCTCGCCCGGGCCGTTGAAGTCGGAGTACTGCACCGAATCAGCGAGGTTGATCGAGTTACCGTAGCGGCCGGCACCGACACCGGCGTTGGTCTCCCCAAAGCCGACATAGTCGAACGGCTCGTCACCATGGATCTTTTGTCCGGCCAGGGTGAAGGTGTGCGCGCCCAGGGTGTAGGCAGCCGCCAGCGAGGCAGCAGTGGTGTCGATGCTACCGGCCTTGGCGCTGCCGTCATCCAGTGTGCGATACAGGTTGAAGTCCAGTGCGACGGATTGGTCACCGGCCAATGGATGAACAAGGTTTAAGTTGATGTAGTACTGGTTCCAAACGTCTTCCAGGTGCGCTCCGTACAGAGATGCGGTGAACTCCTTACTGAACTGGTACTTGCCACCCGCGAAGCTGGCCGACGCTGCTTCCACACCGGCATAGCTAGCGAGAATGTCGCCGCTGCGCGACGTGGTGGTGTTACCGGTGCCAGCGGTGTAATGACCAGCCTCCAGGTTCAGTCCCATGATTTCATTACTGTTGATCTGAAAGCCTGATGCGGTCTGGGGCATCAGGTAGTTATCAGCGGTGGCAAATACAGGCGACGTGGGCTGCAAGTCGCCGACCTTGAGCGTGGTATTGGAAACACGGAACTTGACGTCACCGCCGGCCTTCGCGAGGCCGTGATCCGGATTGCCATTGGCATCGGAAGGAATGTTCGGGCCTCCGGCACGGTCGGTGCTCCCGTCGATGCGCAGCGCCAGGTCGGCAAACGCATCAATGCCAACGCCGATGGTGCCTTGGGTGAAGCCCGAGCTGAAGGTCGCCATCAGCGCCTGACTCCAGTCACGGGTGTGGGTGCCGCTGCCGTTCTGGTTCCAGAACATGTTGCGATTCAGAATATTTAAACTGCTGTCCGCGACAAACCCCTTGGAATCGGACTGATCGCTGGCATAGCTCATGGCCGGCAAGGCAAATGCCAGCGCCATGGCCAAGGTATTTAGTTGAAGTGCCGATTGGTGTTTTTTCATTATTTTTGCTCCAGTGCACGATGTCGTGTTGGAGCATTAAGGCGGATAGCCCAGACGATCAACAAATGAAACCAGATGAATATTCTGATAGTAGACTTGGCGGCTAAACAAGCCAGCTTGTTACTTGCATCCGCACCAACAACCACGAGTCAGCAGCATCTACAAGCACTTGAGCAAATGCAGCGTGCTCTACAAAGCCAAGCGCAAAATCGAAAAAGCCAAGACGCAGGTGCGTGCGAAAGTGGAGCACCCATTCCGGGTAATCAAACGCCAGTTCGGCTACGTGAAAACTCGCTTGCGAGGATTGGTCAAGCAGCTGAGATTTGGCTGGTATCACACAGAATTATGTAACGTTATGTTGCGCATAATGTATATTATGTTAAATAATATGCTATGTCAGATACGTTCATAATGTCGCCTGCACCCAAAAACCGGACTTTGCCTCGAATTACCAGAATCTCGCTATCCGCACCCTATCTCCTTGCCTTTCGAGATTCCCGCTGGCTCTGAGCACCGATTCTCCAGACTTGAAAGCTAGAATTCCAATCGCGATCTGAATCCTTTCTCCAAGACCATCAACCACCTCCAATGGAGGTCAGTTCGAAACCTGTAAGTGAACGCCCGACTATCTGAACATAGAACTCAACGCGAGACAGCGACAAATCTTCATCTTGACCGAACAGATTGTCAGTCTGCGAAACTCCAACAGCTTCAAAGTCACGGCACCTTGAAGCTGGCCCACGGTACCGGTGAGAGATAGATCATCCGCATTGCTGGAAGTACTGCCTTAAAACGCCCACGATGCGCTCTGCTGCCTTGCCATCGCCAAAAGGCGAAACCCCGCGAGCCATGGTCCGATACGCATCAGTGTCTTCGAGAAGACGCTGCGCCTGTTCGATGATGGTGTCGCGATTGACACCCACCAGCTTCATCACTCCCATATCCACGGCTTCCGGCCGTTCGGTTTCTTCTCGCAACACCAGCACTGGTTTACCCAGTGCCGGCGCTTCTTCCTGCACCCCGCCGGAATCACTGATGATCAGATAGGCGCGCTTCATGGCGGCAATGAACGATGCATAGTCCAGAGGGCCGCATAGAATGATGTTGGGTGTCTGCCCCAGGAATGCATAGGCAACATCTTTGATATTCGGATTAGGGTGTACCGGATACAGAATCTGGATATCCGGATTCCGCTGGGCCAAGGTTTTTAACGCCTGGCAAATGCCTTGGAACGGCTCACCGAAATTTTCTCGACGATGGGAAGTTACCAGCACCAGACGCTTGCTTGAATCCAAGTCAATGTCGAGCGGCAGAGTTTGCGCAGCCGTCATGAGCAATGCATCGATAACCGTATTGCCGGTCATACTGATATCCGCTGCGGGCACGCCTTCGCGAAACAGGTTGTCCACGGCCCCCTGGGTCGGCGCAAAATGCCAACGAGCCAGTTTGCTGACGATCACACGGTTTGCTTCTTCTGGAAAAGGATTGTACAGGTCTCCAGTGCGCAGCCCCGCTTCTATATGACCGAACGGAATCCGCAGATAGAAACAAGCCAAGGCCGCGCTCATGACCGTCGTCGTATCACCTTGCGCCAATACTACGTCCGGTTTCTCGGACTGCAATACGCTGTCCAGCCCCGACAGCAGGCGCGCAGTCAGTGCTGTCAGCGACTGATCGGGACGCATGATGTCCAAATCCAGATCGGGCGTAATGCCGAAAAGCCCCAGCACCTGATCTAGCATGTCTCTGTGTTGGGCTGTAGCCAGTACCCGACACTGGATATCTTCCTCGGCCAGCAGAGCTTTGATGACTGGAGCCATCTTGATGGCTTCAGGGCGCGTACCAATGATGCAGAGGACCTTTTTGGTCATTTATTTTCTCTTCCGATGCATATCTGACGCCCAGACGTCCCGATAGGTATGGGGGCTCCAGGTCCACCACTTTGCCTCATAAATCGCTTTGTTTTTTTCGAAAAGTGCCTGCTTTTTTTCTAGGCCTAATTTATTGAACGAAGCAGACAAATGGTGGTGAACGAAGACATCTTCGGCACACGCAGCGCGCTTGCCGCTTTGCTGCACGCGACGACTCGGGTGCCCTTCGGCCCACATCTTCAGGAACGTGGGCGTATCGTCGCTGGACTGGTTATCGACGACGATTATCTCAAGGTTGGCATAGTTGCTCTGCATCACTAGTCTGTCCAGACACGCTTTGCTCAAGAGCTGAGGGCGCGATGTTGCCAGGTCTTACCCTGCGCAAACAACTGACGTGCCTGAAATGCAGAAAGGCAATTTCGAGATCCAGCATTTCCCGTGTGACATTGCCGAAGCCTTCATGATAATCCATGCAGTCATAGACCAGCGTGGAGTCAGGAACTCGTCGAGCGACCGGAAACCAATAAGCATGCTGGACGATGCAATGAGTAGTTAAAACGCTCTGTTATTACTTTCGCCCAAAAAAGAATAAACCGCCCGTGTCTTGACCTCAGGCCAGAGGGGCTTTGTTCTCAATCAGGCAGTTCCCGCCATCCACCACGAGGACTTCCCCTGTGATGTAACTGGCGTCAGGCGACGCCAGAAATGCAACCGCCGCCGCCACTTCGCGGGGGCTGCCTGACCGCCCAATCGGGGTAAAGCGCCCCGCCTCTGCTTCAACGGGCGTAGTTGAGCCGGTGGTGATCCATCCGGGAGCCACGCTGTTTACGGTAATCCCCTGCTTGGCGACTTCAAGTGAGAGCCCCATGTTCATACCAACCATCGCGGCCTTGGCGGCGCTATAAGCGGCTTCGCCCGGATTGCTTCCCCTGGTGCCCGTGGTGGAACTGATATTGACAATACGCCCGTAACTTCGCGCCCTCATACCGGGCAAAACGGCCCGAGTCAGAAGAAAAGCGGTTGTTAAGTTTCTGGCCAGTGAAAGATTCCACTCATGCAGTTCCATCGTCGCCAGTTCCGAGAAAATCTCAGGGCTTCCTTGCATGGCCATACCAGCATTATTCACCAGAATATCCACCCTACCCCAGACTGACTCTGCCCATAGGCTGAATTCACGTACCTGGCTTTCATCGGTGAGGTCAGTTGGCCGACCTTCAACTTCGAATCCTTCAAGGCGTAGCTCTTCAATCCGATCCGCGATGCGGTTGCTGCTGGCAGTGATAATCAACTTCGCCCCGGCTGCACCTAGCCTGCGAGCAATAGCCATACCGATCCCAGATTCACTCCCGGCACCACTGACAAGTGCCACATGCCCCCTCAATTCCGAACCCAACATGGTGTGCCCCACGTATTTAATTTGAAAGAGAGTAGAAATTAGGCCAATAACCCTGATAAATAAAGACGATCATCATCAGAAAGTTTGACAACCATCATGGCGTTTACCAGTGAGTCACTTAAAGTTTTCCTCTCGGTCGTCGACAGCGGGTCCTTTTCTGCGGCCGCTCGAAAATTAGGCCGGGTCCCCTCTTCCATCAACATGGCGGTCTCGCAGCTAGAAGCAGAGCTGGACTTGCGATGGCATCGGAGTTGCAGACAAGCGTATGGAATCGTCCGCTGTCCATTATCGCCAGGGAGTTTCCCACGCTTGAAATCGAGATTCGCTCCGCGTTCCATGCGGAGGCGATGCGCATGCTCCATGAAGGGCGTGTGCAATTGGCACTTGGATTTGAACGACCAGGGCTTGACGAACGGGAGATGTTTCTTGAAGCGGGGAGCCAATTGTTAGTCGCAGTTGCCTCCCCAGATCATCCTACGGCCGCCGGCAAGAATAGCCCCTTGGGTGAAGAGCAACTGGTCAACGTTCGGCAGATCATCGTTGCTACTGGAGGACCTACAGACTCTGAACCACGAGTTGTGCTTTCACGGCGGATTTGGCACAGCGACAATTATCTAGCGACTCTGGATCTGGTGCAGCAAGGATTGGGCTGGGCTTATCTTCCACAACCCCTAGTACAACCTCTAATCACTTCGGGCGCATTGACGGAGGTAGTGTTTGACAACATGCCGAGCCAGATGAGGTTATGGGTCGATATCATCTGGGTAAAGAACCGACCTCTGGGGCTGGGAGTGCGTCGTTACCTGAGTCTGATGCGCGAAATTGCCGAGGGCGAGCCTCGTCGCGTTTGAGGAGTAATAAATTGCGGGCCACTCTCAGTGCTCGCCAACTGTTGAGAATGCACAATCACAGGGTAATGTGTATGCATCCCCACATAACGATGCCCTCATTCTCCGGCATGAAATCACCCTCATCCCGCTCATTGATAATGTCCACGCCCTGCCCCAGCGGCTTCCCAGTACTTGCTTACGCCTGCGAAGAGCCCGTTCGAGCAGGTCAATTATTATTCCAGTAGCTGCTTGCGGATATTCAGCAGTTCTTGATGGCGCTCCTCACTGGTCTTCGGATATGACATTTTCAGTTCATCCAGCACATCTGAAAATATCTGAGATACGATCAACCGGGCGTTTTTCTTGTCATCGGCAGGCACCACATACCAAGGTGTCTCCTTCGTACTTGTTGCACTAAGGCATTTTTCGTAGGCCTGCATATAGTCTTTCCAATACTTACGTTCCTCGATATCCGCAGCGCTGAATTTCCAGTTTTTTTCCGGTGTGTCGATGCGATCGATGAAGCGCTTTCGTTGCTCGTCTTTCGAGAGATGGAGAAAGAATTTGATGACGCGTGTGCCGTTGCTTGAAAGGTGTTGCTCCAAATTGGAGATCGAGCGGTATCGGTCGTTCCAGACATTACTATTGTGTTCAACCGTATCCGGGAGCCCTTCGCTGCGGAGAATCTCCGGATGGACGCGAGTTATCAGCACCTCCTCATAGTACGACCGATTGAATATGCCAATCCGCCCGCGCTCCGGTAGATTGCGCGTGCTTCGCCATAGAAAGTCGTGTTCCAACTCAGCCGTGCTGGGATGCTTGAAGCTGAATACCTGGCAACCCTGCGGATTCACACCGGACATCACATGCTTGATGGCGCCATCTTTTCCTGCCGCATCCATCGCCTGGAAAATCAGCAGAATGGCATAGCGATTGGATGCATAAAGAAGCTGTTGTTGTGCGCTCAATTGCGCGACATGTGCTTTCAGAAGTTTGCGATATTGCCGTTTTGACTTGTAGAAAGGTTCCACCTTGGTCGGCCACTTGTGGAGATTGACCTTGTCGCCTTCTCGTACTCTAAAATCTGCCGAATTGATTTTCATAGGGCACTCGTTCTCGGATCAACACAACGTTCAAAGAAGCTAAGAATCACCATAACATAAACCCGATTACGTCAAACCTTGTGACCAGCGCCCTGTTATTGATCCCCTTCAAGCAGACCGAGCCGATACGCCCACTGGGTCATATCGGCGGCGTTATGTGCGTCCAGTTTCCTCATCAGATTGAGTCGATGGGTCTCTACGGTTTTGAGGCCGATACACAATATCTCGGCAACGTCTCGATTACGCGCGCCTTCGGCCACCAGCTTCAAGACTTGGCGCTCTCGCCCCGTCAGGCTGATACCGGCCGCCTGCCCTCCTCCACGCAGTGCCATGACTTGCGCGGCATCGAGACCGGAATCGATATAGATTTTCCCCAAGCGCACTTGGGCGATAGCCTGGAGCAGATCCTCCCGCCGGCTTCGTTTGAGCACATAACCGACCGCGCCGGCCTCTAATGCCAGCGCGGCGTTATGTTCAGAGACCGTGGAAGTCAGGGCGATGATGAGGATCGCGGGCCAGCGCCTGGCGATCAAGCTCAGGGCCGAGACGCCATCGAGCAACGGCATGTTCAGGTCCATCAACACCAGATCGGGCTGCAAGGCGCGGCACAGGGCAATGGCCTGCTGACCGTCTTCGGCCTCGCCAGCTACGGTCAGTTCCGGTACATCGGCGAGCAAAGCACACAAGCCCTCGCGAATCATTGCGTGATCATCCACCAGCAACAAACGGCACTCAGGCATCGTCGGGTTTTCCAGGTTGTCCAGAGGGGCCTGGCTGACGCGCAGCCAGGATTGAACCATGCATTTCCAGTTGCAGCAGCGCAGCGACTATCGTGGCGACGTCCGAGTCAACCGCAGCCCGTTCCATCAACGCAGCCGACGCTTCCAAAGCCGCTTCACCGAATTGCCCGGCGCTGCCCTTGAGGCTATGGGCGATACGCGCGGACTCCGCATGATCGACCTGCGCCACCGACTCCCTGAGCCGAAGCAGCAAGGCCTGGCAGTCCGCCAGGAACAAACGCTGCAGACGCGGTGCACGCAGTGGGTCCTGTTCATCGAGCGGCATCAGGATAGGCATGGGCGCCGCCGGGCACGGTAGCGAAGGCCCTGGGCTGCGCAACTCCATCCCCCGCGCCTGCTGCCGCACGATCACTCGCGTGATCGCGTCGAACAACTGCATCGGTAAGACCGGTTTGGCGAGATAGTCATTGGCGCCGGCTTCGATGAACCGTTCACGGTCACCGCTCATGGCATTGGCGGTCAAAGCGATGACGTAAACCTCCTCATCCAGAACTGAGCACTGCCCTGAACGCAACTGACGAACAGCCTCCATGCCATCCATTCGCGGCATTTGTCCGTCCATCAATACCGCATCGAAAACCTTCCGACCGAGGATTTCCAGTGCTTCGACGCCGTCGCGGGCATGGATGACGCGATGGCCGAAACGCTCCAGGAACAACTGTGTAATCTCCCGATTGGTAGCGATGTCATCGACCACCAGGACGTCCAGGCTGAAGTCATGCCGCTCCAGACTGCGCAACGGCGATGGCGTCTCGCTGAGCGTCGGCGTTGCGCCGCTCTGCACCTCGCACAAGGTCCGATAGAAAGGCTGTCGACGCAGGGGCCTGACAACGCACGCGGCCAGGCCATGGGCACGCAGCTCATCGGCAGATGGCAATGATTCCACCTGCGAAGCCATCAGCACGATGCGCGTGGTCGCCAGTGTCGGGGCGGCACGGCACAGGTCGGCGAACTCGATGCCATCGACCATCGGCAGGCGCCAATTGACCAATACCAAGTCGAACATGATCCCCAGTTGCGCCTGTTCGCGCATCAGGTTCAAGGCTTCTTCGGCTGACGCCGCGCCCTGGCACAGCATCTGCCACTGGCCGAGCATCTCCATCAACGCCCCACGTTCATCGGCGTGCTCATCGACCACCAGGGTTCGCAGCCCCCACAACCGTGGAGCATCGGCCGCGCGCGCCGGGCATTGCGGCAAGGGCAAGGTCAGCGTGAAGGTAGACCCCACGCCCGCTTGGCTTTGCAACTCGATACCCCCGCCCATCAACCTGGCCAGGCGTTGGCTGATGGACAAGCCCAACCCGGTACCGCCGTAGTTTCGGGTGGTGGAGGCATCGGCCTGTAAAAATGCCTCGAACACCGAACACTGCGCCGACGGTGCGATGCCGATGCCGGTATCGATGACCTGAAACCCGAGCCGGTCGCCATCCGCCCGCCATACCAGCAAGCGAATCGAGCCACTGGCCGTGAACTTGACAGCGTTACTCAAGAGATTGAGCAAAATCTGCCGCAGTCGCCACGGGTCGCCGCTCACGTACCCCGGTACATCGGTGGCAATGTGGCAGATCATGCGCACGCCCTTCTCCGCCGCGCGCGGCGCCAACAGTTCGGTGACATCTTCCAGCACTTCTGTCAGATCGAACTCCACCTGTTCGATATTCACGTTGCCCGATTCGATTTTGGAGAAGTCCAGGATGTCGCTGATCAACGCCAGCAAGGCTTCGGAGTTCTCGCGGATGGCCGTGACAAAATGCTGTTGTTGAGGCGTGAGCAGCGTATCCGCCAGCAAATGATTCATGCCGATGACGGCGTTCATCGGGGTACGGATTTCATGGCTCATATTGGCCAGGAACTGCCCCTTGAGTTGGTTGGCCTGGTTGGCGATATCCCGGGCGCCCTGCAGTTCCTGAGTGCGCACCGCCACCAGGTGCTCCAGCCCGGCCTGTTGGGCTTGCAAGGCATCGAGCAAGCGGTTGTAAGCCCTGGCGAAGCGGCCCAGCTCATCCGTGCGCGCCTCTGGCAAGCGCCGGGACAGGTCGTCGCCACGGGCGGTCTCTTCGATTTCCCGCGCAAAGCGTGCCAGCGGCCGCGCCAACTCGCGATGCAAGACCCAAAGTAGACCAAGGGCCAACAGGATAAAGCCGACAATCGCAAAAGGGACCTCGGCGAGAATCAGCCCCAACGCGCCTGCGCGTAGCTGTGCTTGCGGATACAGCGTCAACAGATACCAATCCGGTTGCCCCAGGTGAGCGACGACCATCGGTGTGTCGGTGTCGAAGCGCCCGATCTGCGGGAAGCCGGCCGCAGCAGGCAAATCCCCGATCAGTTGCTTGAGCCTGTCGCGGGAAACCGCCTCCAGTGTATTGCCGGAAAGATCGGCAATGCGCTGGCCTTGTGCATCCAGCAACAGGGTGGGATAGCCCTTGAGCAACTGCCCGATACGGGCCAAACGCTCATCCAGCTTCAATTCATAGCCGGTCATGAACAAAGGTTTGCCCGAAGCATCCCGGGCGACCACCGCAACGCTGATCAACTGGCGGCCCAGCGACGGCTCGTAATAGGGCCCGTCCCAGACAACCTGGCGTCCATCTGCCGACAATCCGTCGAACAGCGCGCGCAAATGAGTCGCTCGGGCCTGGGCGAAGCCCGAAGGAATATCGACTTGCGTGGAGAACGCCGCCCCAGCGTCGGGGAAATAGAAAAACGTATCGACTGTCATCGCCTGGCCGGCCGTACCGAAGGCTTCGGCGGCGGAGGCGGCGCGGGACAACCGTTCCGTGGCCGAGGCGTCTTGTACGGACGGGTTGAGCACCCAATCCATGGTGCTGCGTTGGAAAATATTGCCACCAAACTCGTTTGCCGCGCCGCTGTTCCAGCGCGTCATCAGTCGTCTGGCGCCCTCCTCGGCGTCGCGAAAATCGTCGTTGTCCACACTGGAGAGCAAAGCCAGGCGCTGGCTGAGATCCTCCAGCGCCTTGCCTTGCAGTTGTTCATACGTACGCCAGGCGCTGAGCCCGGCGGCCACGCACCAACTCAACGCCAGCACCAGCGCCAGGACACCTGTAATGCGTAGCGCCAGTGACGCGCGCCAGCCCTTCGTCACAGGTCGACCTTGCCGGCAGCTGCGCTGTCGAGTGTGGCGGCCACGCCCATTTTGCCCACGATGTCACGAATCGCCCGTTGCGCGGCCGCGTCGTCACGCAACGCCACCACCAGCAACCGCGTCGCCTTGTCACCGGTTATCGACTGCGTGGCTTCGCGTCGGCTGGTCAAGCCCAAGATGCGCAGTTGCGCTTCAAGGTTCTTCAAGCGCGTCTCGTTGTCATAGGTGCCAAGATCCAACCGTAGCCCTTCACCGGCCGACAGCCCCGTCGCCACGGGCCGGGGCGTCCAGCACCAGGCAATCTGGGTCGGCGGTTGAATACTCGCGACCCCCTGCTCGGTGGGCGAACCGAGGGCGGCCAGACGGACACTGGTCGCGGCCGCCTGGGCATCCATGGCCGTCAACTGTTCGGCGATGCCGTTCAACTGTGCATCGATGACAACGGCCTGACGCTGCAATTGGTCGGCCTGGCTGTACTTGTCCATCAAGACCTGTTCGCCCTCCTGGCGGTAGGTCAGTTGAATGCCGATAAGATTCTCGCTGCCCATCAAGTTGCGCTGGCTCGGAAAATCATCGACGCCAAAGGTGTGTTGCCCGCCATTGAACAACCGCAGGAAGTCCACGAACGCGCGGTCCCCGGTCCAGTGCCGGGTCAACTTGAAGTTGGCGAAGCTGATCTCCAGGGTGACATCGGCACAGGCCCCCGGTGCCCAGACGAAGCTGGCGCTGGTGGGAAAGTTGAAGTTATCCAGCACCGTCGAGCGGCCACTGCATTGCAGTGTCAGGCGCGTTTGCTGAGGCAGCGAACGGGCGCCGAGGTTGACCTGTGACGGCGCGGCGGACAACTCCACCACTGCCGCAGTGGCCTGCAGGATGGCAATGCTCTGCTTGAGCTCAGCCCGTTGCGCCACCAGGCCTTTCTGCTCGGCTTCCAGTGCCTGTCGGCTTTGATGCTCCGTGGCCTGCTGGGCCTGGCTCTGGCGCTCGGCACCGAGCAGATCGTTGCGCGCATGCTGCATACGACTGACATACGCATAAAACGCACCGGTCAGCGGAATTTGCACACCCAGCGCCTCCCGTCCGCTGTAGCGCTGCACATCGCGCTGCACGAAGGTTTTCACCGCCCCACTCATAAAGGCCGGCAGTTGACCGCGCTCGCCGTACAGCAGCTCGTTGAGCATGACCGGGTCCTGCACGCCCTGGATCGAACTGAGCAACTGCCCGCTCCAATCACTTTGCAGGCGGCAGGCCGCCACTTCAGAGACATAGTGCGAGGAAAAGTCCAGCTGGCCGGTCGCCAGCGACCAGACCACATCCTCACGCGGATCAGGCCCCTTCAGCGCCTGGATCAATGCACTGCGCACGCTATCGGCTTCCCACAGCGGCGCGGACTTCACCGAAGGATCGGCGCCGAAGCCCCAAGTATCCATGGCCACCTGGAACGCTTGCGCATCGCTTTTTTGCAGATCGGCCACCACACCTTTCATCAACTGTTGAAACCTGCCCAATGCACGGGCCTGGGCCAACTCGTCACGCAAGCCGTTGACGCCACTCTCGATCGAGCCGCCATTGGCCATACCCTTGAGCACATCTCCTCCCAAGGCATTGGTGATTTTCAGACTGCCCAGCGCGCCGGCTTCGCCATGCAGATCATTGTTGCTGGCCAGTTCAAGCAAACGGTCGAGGGACACCGCACGATTCGCCCAAGGCGCCCGTTGCTCGATTGGGATCAAAGCGAACCGTTCGGCACTGCGATGCAGCAGCTTCAGGAACGGATCGTTGGGCGTACCGACCACACTCAGGGCCAATTGCCAGTCACTGCGCGTCTTCAAGCGTGTCTGCGCACTGAGCAGGCTGCCCTGGATAAACCGATACCAGGCATCCTGGGTATCGCTTTGATACTGATCGAGGAACTTCACCCGCTGCGTCTTCCATAACGCACTGTCACGGCTGGCGAGGCCGAGTTCATCCATGAACGCAAAAATTGCACTGTGCCCTTGCGACGTGTAGGCACCGGAAAGACTCAGGTCAGGGTTACCGCTATCGTTCCAGTATTCCGACAGCCGGATCGGCTGCAGATTGCCCTGCAGTTCGGCCCAGGCTTTCAGCCACGTCAGAGGGCGGCCTTCAAGCCCCATGCTTTCCAACTGGCCCAGCAAGGCAGCGCGCTGGCCCTGCATCTGCGCCAGATCGGTTTGCCACTCCAGATAGGAGCGATAGCTGCTCCCCAGGGTGACCAGTTGCCCGGCGCTGATCGCTTGCTTGGAGCCGTAGGTCAAGTTCAGGAAACCCACTTCGAAACCGGGCAACGGCAAGTCATCCATCGACTGATTATTCAGGCGGGCATCGAGCAGGTTGATCCGCCGCACGAGGAATTCGGCATACGCGGCAATCAACCGTGGATCGCCGCTGTTCAGCGCGCCGCGCAGGTTTTGCGAAATGAAACCGTCGAAGACCGGCGTGCGTATTTCGCTGTCGAACAGCCTGACGTAGTCGGAGCGATAGTGCGCCTGGACTTGGTCGATATGGCGCGAGAACGGCAGCAAGCCATGCCATCCGCCCTGCTGCTGGGCAGACAGGCTGATCAACGCTTGGCGAAAGCGCCGCAATGCATCCAGATCGGTCTCCAACCCACCGTCGAAATCCTCCGCCGCCGGCGGTTCGTCGAGCGCTTCGCTGAGCACGGCCTGAGTGTGGTGGTCGGCATACACCAGCAAGGCGCCAAAGCCGACACACAGTCCCAACCAGCCAATCACGGCGGCATGGGCCAACAGCCTGCGCCAGCGATGCCAACTATCGATGGGTTGATAGGCATGGCGTTGCGCGGGCAACAGCTGGCCCAGCAACTCATGACTGAACCAGCCTTCGCTGGTGCCGTCGGCCTCTTGCCCTTGCGCCGTCACGAACAGCCCGCAGAGCAGCGGCAACTCGCTGTAGGGGTTGGCGTCAAACGCCGGCAACAGCAGATGTTCCAGACGTGAACGTAAGTCGACGATGCGCTCCGGCAGACTGAAGGCATCTTGATCAGGCAGGCCGCGCACGCCCAACTCGATGCGCAAGTCGAACAGGCGCTGGCCAAGCCCGCTGAACATTTCCTCGAGAAACGCCTGCGCCGCCCCCGTGCGCTGTCGGCTGAGCAGGCCAAACGGTTGCTCGCGTTGCGGCGGCGTGAGGGCCGAAGCCCACTGGCTGAAACCCGGCAAGGCTTCGGCACCGGTAATGATGAAATACACCGGCAAACGGGCACCAAAGACTTTCACCAGGTCGTCAAGACGGCGGCGTAGATTGTGTCCTTGCTCGGCCAGGCTCGCATCGGAGTCGTTCAACAGGCGCTGGCAGTCAATCACCAGCAGTACACCGTTGAGGGGTTCGCGGCGTCGCGAACGCAGCAACCAGTACAGCAACCGCCGCCATTCGGGGCCCGCGTCGCTGTTGCCCTCGGCCATGCGCGCGGCGGGTTCGATGATCACTCCACGTTCAAGGAACCACCAATCCAGGGCCCCGGTCGAGGCCGCCGGCTTTCCACCGCGGGTCGAACGCAAGGCCGAGGTCAACCCGCTGTTGCCCAGCAACGTGCGGGTGCCGCTGCCACTTTCGCCCAGCATCAGGAACCAGGGCAGCACATACAGCGGTGAACCCAATCGACTTAGGCGCGATTGGCGCAACATCTGCACGCCGCTGTTCCAGTCCTGATCGAGCGCCGGCGCTTCATCGCGGCGACGCTGGGGCAACTCGCTGTTCATCCGCCGACGCAAGCGCCAGGCATACCAGCGTCGGCCGATCCAACGCAGGCACAAAACCACCAACAGCGTAACGACGCAAATCACCGGCACGTACCACAATGGCCAGCTTTCGTAGAGCGCCAGGCCCCAGAGCAGCAGCACAATGCAGACCAACAGCAGCAACCCGAGCAACAACACCCCTGTTTTTTTCAACATCAGCGCATCTCCAGCAGTTGGCTGACTTGTCGACCCAGGGAGAGATCGAGACTGATGTAAAGCACGGTCAACACAATCAAGGGCACCCCAATCAGCAGCAGCAACGAAAGACCGGGCAAGCCCCGGCGCACCGCACGCAGACGTGTCGGCAAGTGGTCCTCGGGTTGTTCGAAGAGATGGCTGTCGGCATCCAGCGGCACCATCTGCCGATCGAGAATGATCCGCTCCAGGCAGAGCCGACGGTATTGCGTCAGCTCACCCCCCGGACGGGTCGCGTAGCGCCCCTGGAAGCCACCGAGCAACGCCAGGCCGAAGACCTCGCGGGCACCGACCGCCGCTTCGGGCAACGCCTCCAGGCGCTGGAAGAACTCGACACCGGCACGGCTGGTGGAAAAGTAGTGACGCTGCAACGGTGCCCGCCGCCATTCTGCCGCCCCCGGCCATTCGCCGGACATGGCCGCCTCATCGATCCAGGCAACCACCGCGAACAACGCCTCACGGACTTCGGCCTCGGCAAAACGCAGTTCGCGAGCCCGATTGGCGGCGCCATCGAGCAGCACGATGAGTGCCGGCGCAAGCGTTTCATAGGACTGCGCCGGATCAACGAAGCCGCGCTTGGCAGCCTCGAAACTCGAC
Organism: Pseudomonas extremaustralis; assembly: GCF_900102035.1. Classification (NCBI taxonomy): domain Bacteria; kingdom Pseudomonadati; phylum Pseudomonadota; class Gammaproteobacteria; order Pseudomonadales; family Pseudomonadaceae; genus Pseudomonas; species Pseudomonas extremaustralis. The sequence goes on along the minus strand of NZ_LT629689.1, from coordinate 1,648,500 downwards.
ATCCAGCAGTCGGCCAGGCGGGGATTGATCATGTGCGCACCACCACCAGGTCGATGCTCAGGTCAGCCGGCGGCTGCGGCAGGAAAAACGCGGCCTGACGCTCCTGCTCCAGCGTTTCCCAACCATCGCTCAGGGTTTCCACACGGAAGTACAACGCGCCGGCCACCCGCGGCAGTCCCTGGGGCGGCACTTGCAAGTAGATCAACTCGACGCCGGGCAAGGCGCGGTTGACCAGGCCTTGCATGACACTGAGGGCTCCCAGCTTGCCATCCAACGGCAGGCTCTCGGCCAGCCACACCGGATCGCCCAGACTGCGCGCCACCAGGTAGTAACGATGCCGCGGGCCGAAAAACGCGTCCGGCAAGGGGGCCTGATAAAAACCTTCCTGTGGTTGCAGGTGAACCAGCAACTCCGAGCCGATGCTGATTTCATTCAGTTGCTGGCCGATCAAGGCCACCAGTGCAATCGTCGCTGCCCCTGCGTCTTCATGTTTGTAGGGCGGTACCAACTGACGGCCATCCGGGGTCTCGCCGAGCATGTCGCAGACATCGGAAAACAGACTCAACTCACCGACCAGTTGGCGCAGGGTGCCGTAAAGCTGCCACGGCGAAACCTGCGGTGTTTCCAGCAAATGGGTGAGCAACGGGCCATAACGATTCAGTACCGCCAGGGCCATCAGATGATTGACCTGGGCCGCATCGAGATCGCCGCGCCGCGACTCGCCCGGCTGCTTGTACACCGACAATTGCCGCGCCCGCCCGACCAGTTCGTCACGGACTTCACGCAAGGTTTGCAGGAGCATCGGCGATGCCGCCAGATTGACCGACGGCGGCACGTAGCGCTGGGCCGGCCGGAGGCGATCACCGTCCAGCTCAAAACGCGCAATCGGCAGCAACTCGTAGGCGCTCAAATGCTCCAGCTCATCGTCCCAGAACAGCCGCAATACATAGGACATCGGGCGCACCCGCGCTTCCGGGGAATCGCCGAGACGATCACCGATCACTTCCGGGTCGGCCGCCACGATAAAGCGCGCTTCAGCCCGGGAACCCGCCGACAACGTCTCGAACACCTGCGCGTTGGCATCGCCCGGCAACAAGCGGCGCAGCCCCACAAACAGCGTGCGACCGCCACTGAACTCGCCCAGGTCAAGGGTGCGCGATTCCAGCATCGCATTGCCCGGATACTCGGCCAGCGTGCCTTCGGCGAAGCGCACCGACAATTGCTCCAGCAGGCATTGCTTGGCAACCAGCGCGGGCTCGTTGATCTTCAGCGAGATCAGGCCCCACGGGTACGGATGGTTCAATTCCGTGGTACGGGTCAGACGATGCTCGATACGCGCATCGTTCTGTTGAAAATGCTGAGGCTGGAGGAACAAGCCCTGGTGCCAATACAACAACTGATCGATATTCATAGGGCTCGGTTTCAGGCAAAAATTTTAGAAAACGTGGTCGCTGCAACGCTCACCACAAGCAGGTCAGCCCTGTGCGCCCGGCAGGCGCACCTCGCCCTCTCGGGGCTGCACCGGCTTGGGCAACGCCAGACGACTTTCCTTGCCACGCAACAGCGCATCGGGCCCGACGAGCAGGTCAATGGCGATGGGGCGTGGCGTGGCGGTCCAGGTCTTGCTGAAGAACCCCGTCGACGTCACGTCGACGCCGATCTGATAGAGCTTGACGCTGCGCGTCGGGTCCAGGTGCGCATAGCCGACGGCGACGCCGACCATCTTCGCGCCCTCGAGTCGCGGCAGGCTTAACGTGCGGGTCTGGCCCGGCTCGATAAACAGCCGCGTCAGCCCGATCATTCCGGTTGGCGCGCTGTTCATCAGCAACAAGCTGCTCAGTTGCTGGGAGCTGCCGGTGTAGGCGGAAAACGCACTGATCTGATCGAACTGCGTGACCACCACCAACAGGTTATGCGCCTGGCCGTCGTACTGATTGAGGTCGTTATCGGCGGTGAAGCTCAGCTCGATGGCGTTTTCGGTGTAGTCCCACTTGAGCTCGGTGAGGGCCTTTTGCTCGGGGGTCAGTTCCTGGCTGCTGCAGGCGGCGAGCAGGATGCACAGGACGAGTCCGCCCATGGAAAACGTGATGGAGGGCATGCTCACTCCATCACCAGAACAGCGGTCTGGCTCGGCTGCGAAACCGTACCCATGGTGTTATTGGCGTTGTGCATGGTCTGGCAGGTGACACGCACAGCGGGCTTACCTGCGACCATCACTTTGGCGCTGCCGTCGATGAAGATCATTTCACCCTTGACCTTGCTGCTGGTGACGCCACCGGCCACACCCGCCTCATCGCCACTGGTCATCAACACCTTGCTGGACATATTCATCGCTGGCATGCCGTCCACCAGCACGTCCATCACCAATCCACCCGGGTCCGCGGCGCTGGTATCGGCAGTGTTGGGATAAGGCAATGGCACAGGTCCGGCTGGCGGAACGGGCGTCTTGCAGATGTCGGGCACGGTGGACATCGCCATCGCACCGCCGTTATTGAGCATATACATAATCGATCTCACCCCAGCTTGATGCTGTCGCCATCAATGGCAACGCTACGTTGTGCATTCAGGTCCAGCGTGTCGGCCTGCACGCTCCAGTCATCGCGCACGCGCTGGCGCAAGGAGCCGGAATGAAGCTCTTCATGGCCTTCGACGCGACGGCGGCTATCAGCAAAATCCGCCTCGTGGCGCGCGGCCTTTTCGCGGTGATACACGCTGTTGTCGTGGCGCTCGACCCAATGGTTCTCAAGATGCTCGCCACTCATGGCCAGGGTCCCAACCGTCAGATGGGCACGCTGCATCTGCACACTGCCCTGCTCGGCGCACACCCGTAATGCGCTACCGGCGTCAAGGCTTACGCCGTCGCGAGCCTGAATGCTCAACGCGCCAGCGGGCAGGCTCAAATGCAGGTCACCCTCCAGATGCAGACGCGCCGGTTGAGCGATGGCGCGTTCCAGCACGCTAAGGATGTAACCGCCTTGCGCGTCCAGGCTGACCAACACCTTGTCCCCCACTGCCGGACGCACCAGGCACCCGAATGCGGGTTTTAGCCAATAGCGGCGGCCATCGCTGCTGATCACGCCGAAACGCTCGCCATCCAGTGCGTTGACCTGTGCATGACGCAATTGAGCAGCGGCAGCGCAATACTGCGGGGCTTCATTCATCTCGATTTTCCTAAAGAGGCGGGCCGCCATTGCTCGGCGGCGAGGCGTTCGGTATCAACGGGCTGGATGGCCTGGGGGTTGCTCTGCTGCCAGTCAGCCTGGGTGAAATCAGCGGCATGGGCATTCATGCCGGTCACATCGGCGGCGACGAACGAGGCGCGTGGCGCAAGCAACGCGGTGCAATCGGCATAACGCAACAGAGCGCGGTCAAAGCGCGCGCCTGGCATCTGGGCGTCTATCAGGATGGCCATCTCCAGAACGGCCTCACTGAAATCGACCGAGTCAAAATGACTGGCATTGAACAGAGCGCCCTTGAGATGGGCACCGACAAACATCGGCGCGGCTCCCTTGCAGCGGTAGAACGACGCGCCCTCGGCCTGCACGGCGTGAAAATCGGCGCCACTCAACGACGATTCATCGAAGGCACACTGCTGCAACGACGCCAGGCCGAAGCGCGCCTGATCGAGTTGGCAATCGATCAACCGTGCCTTCGCAAAATGCGCCGACTGGCCATCAAGGCCCGTCAGATCGCAGCGGCTCCATTGGGATTTGCTCAACTGGGCGGCCGCGAGCCTGATACGCGGTACGCGACACTCCGAGAGCGTAAATGCCTGTAGCTGCGCGCCCGACAGATCCAGATCCTCGCCGTGGCATTGCGCCCAGCTGGTTTTGTTCCAACGCACATTCATGAACGATGCGCCCTGCAATGAACAGGCGTTCATGTACAACGAGTCCGCAGTGCTGTCGGAAAAATTGGCACCGTCCAGGCGGCAGTCTTTCCAGTAGCTTTGGGTCAGCATGGCGCCATTGAATTGCGCGCCACGCGCATCCACGTCTTCCAGCCGCGCGTTGCTCAAATCAACCCCGCGATAGTCGCCACCGGCCAGATTCAACCCGCGCAAGGGCTGCCAATCAGCCAGCAATGCCCTTAGACCCTCGGCACTTAATACTTCAAGCATGAGTCAGGCTCTCCTTGAGTCGGCAACGGGTCATCAATGCCTGCTCCAGGCGCACGCCGCTGCCGTGCACCGCGTCACTGGCCAAGCCATGCAAGTTGCTGCCACTGAGGTTGGTCTGCTCCAGGCAGACCTTGCGCAAGCGGCCGTTAAGCAGGTTGGCGCCAGACCAATCAGCGCGACTCAGTCACATCCCGACAGGTAGACACCTTGGGCGATCAGCCCGACACCGTCGGAATCACGCAGGTCGCAGCCGGTCAGCAGCGCGTCGTTAAGCCGTGCGCCGCGCAGGCTGGCGTGATTCAGATCGACGTCTTGAAAACTGGCAGCGGTCAGGTCGGCATCGTCCAGACGCACACCCGGCAAAACGCAGTGAGCGGCCAGGCGCAGGTTTTGCAGATTGCACTCGCGCAAGTCCAGGTCGCGGCCCACCACCTTGGCGAAATCGGCTTTGCTGAGGTTGGCGCGGCGCATGTCCGTCGCGTCCAGTGTGCAGTCGTAGAGCTTGGCTTTGTGCAGGTTGCCGTCGGTGAACAGTGCGCCGCTCAGGTCGCATTTATTGAGATGCAGTTGGCTTAGATTGGCGTTGCTCAGTTGAGCCTTGTCGAGGCTGCATTCGTTGAGTTGGGCTTGTTGCAGGTTGGCCTCGGTGAAATCAGCAGTGGAGAAATCACTTTGGCTGGCTCGAATAGCCAAAAGGTTAGCGCCCTTGAATGACGCGCCTTGGCATAAAACCCGTTGAAAGAGCGTTTCTTGCAGGCACGCCTTGTCCAGACGCGCAGCAGTCAAATCACAACCGATAAATTGACTCTGGCTCAGGTCCGTATTTGCCAAGCAAGCACCTTTGAGCTGACAGTTTTCAAACAACGTTCTTTTCAGGTCTGCTTGACCCAGATCCAGCCCTGAAAGGTCAAGGCCATTGAGGCTGAGGTTCTGCAACGATTTACCCGCCAGGTGTAAGGCTTGCAGCGATTCACGGGTCAGATTGCAGTATTCGGCGGGCGTGGGTGCGGGGCCGAATTTGATTCGATCAGCCGCCAATGCCTTTTCCACAACAGCGAGTTGCTGATCGATGGAGGCCTCCATCGCTTGCGAACGGGAAAGTCCCGCTGTCACTTTTTCAACCATATCCGCCTGCTGTGCTTGAGGCAGGTCCAGTCGGGCCAGCACCCCCATGAGGTCAACCTCGGGGACGGGTTGATTCGCCAGTGCCAAAGTCTCCTCGACATCCAGACTCAATCGCGTGATCGCACTCCGGGCATGGCGCATGCTATCGGCCTTGGCCTGAGCCAATTCCGTCTCGATTTCGGCTCGTAGCGCCTCTGGATCGAAGGGCTTGGCCGGCGCCTGCGGCTCGCCCATGAACGCCGCGAAATTCAGTTTGACCAGCGGCGGGTGATCTGCACGGTTGAAAGGCATGTCCATGCCTGTCGCCATGTCCTGGGCGATCTGAAGGCTCTGCTCATGTGCCACGGATAATTCAGCGTGTATTGCGTCCGCCGCAGCCTGCACACTGGCAATCATGGGCCCGGAGTCGAACACCGGCGGCTCGGTGGGCGGTATCTCGACCGGTTCCACCGGAGGACGCGGCCAAAGCCGATCAATCCATGTCTGCTTATCCAGCTCGGCATCCGCGACACGCTCAAGGGCCATCGCCAGTGTGGCGATATCCTGCGCATCGATATCGAGTACAGATACTTCTGCCCGGTACAGCAAAAGCACACTCTGCGCTTCGGGGAACAGCCATACCGTATCGAGGTCCATTGGCGCCTCAGTGATGGCAAGGCGCTTATCAGTGCGCTCGACAAAGAGTCGTGGCCGCAGGCCAGGCAGGCGCCCGGACACTTGTGCCTGGGCCGGGTGCATCCCCGTCACCGACCAGGCTTCATCTCCCCGCCAAAATTCGGTATTGCACTGGTCCTGCGCTACCTCATCGAACCAGCGGGCATCGGTGTCGATCGGCAAGAACGGTGCACGATAGGCCGTCCAGTCCTCGTCAAGGGTGCCCATAAAGGCACTGCGAGCAGCGCTTTGCGGCGGTAATGGCATGAAGCTGGCAATTGCCGGGCGATCCTTGGGATCGCAAACACTCAGGTTCGCGACTTCCAGTTGTGCGAGTGCAGTTCCGCCTGCGGTGTCTGTATCAGCACAATAACCTTTGCCCACTGGGTTATCCGCCCACTGGGCACCGCCGTAGGCGTTTTCCAGGGTCAACGGCAGGCAATCGACCTGTCCGCTCGTAACCGGCATCCAACCCAAGAGGCCTTTGTTCCATTGACGGGGTGGAAACACATGCAGTGTTTTCTCAAGTTTCCCCAGACTTACCCGCACTGCCATTCCAGCACGCTGTGCATCGGTCAAGGCGTAGGCTTGCCCCTGCACTGCGAAGGTGCCACGGCTTTTTTTCAAACCACGGTCCAGCGTCTGTTTGCCCATGCGCTCGGCGATCCAACTCCAGGTTTGCTCGGCGGGCATGATCTTGCCTTCGGCATCCACTAACAGGCCGAAAGTAACCACCAGGGCATGGGTATCCCGCCGTTTGGAAGTGGCAAGCAACACAACGCTGGCGTGTTCACATTTGAGTTGCATCAGACTCTCCGCACATGTTTAGAGCACCTGTCGCCGGTCAAACCGCAGGAGCGTCGGCAGCGCCGCCAGCAGCGACGTCACCGACGGCCTCGGCCGCAACTACACTGGCAGCGCCCACAGCAACCTGAGCTTCGACATCGACCTTATTGAGTGCGGCTTCGATAATTATTTTTTTCAGTTGTACCGAGGCGATATTTCTTAACCCTTGGATCGCCACACTCGGAATAAACGGGTCAGGCTTGTTAATTGAACTATCTACCATCCGCTCCCCTATCTTAGCCCCACCCCCTACATAAATACTGTCAACAACAGAGAGTGCCTTGCCCATTAAGACGTCTCCGGAAACATGTAGATCGCCGTCGATATGAACAATCCCGTTAGATTTGATAACCACGCCATCATTGGTCAATACGATAGTATTGGGGCCTACCGTAATTTCATGGGAATTGCTGGATAAATGCATGAAATAGGCAGACTTCTCCAGTTTTATCTTGCTTAGGTCGGAGCCGACGACAACGGATCTATCGCTATAAGTCAGCTTGTCTTTTTTGGCCTTCGCCTTATGAATGATAATGTCGCCGTTATTGATTTTTATAGGGAACCACTGGTATGCAACTGAGACAATCCCTACTTTGACACTCACATCCACGCCATTGAGTGCAACACTGACGTTCAAACCAGTCGCTGCAATACCGGCCTTAACCCCTGTTAAGTTTGCTGACAAATCAAGTGCTGTAATCGTTTTTTTGGTCCGATGACTTAGCCAGTCATAAATATCTGTAGCCGCCTTTGCGTTGGGAACCAATTCCTGGTCAGCGATGAAGTTGCTGCTCAGCAGTTTTTCTTTAGAGCCATGGGAAACAAGTGGTTTCGGCGCACTCCCTCCACCAATAGATAGCGTATAGACACCCGGTATCTCATGTTTATAAGAACTGGACGCCAGTTGCATATGCTTGTCCGTGCGCAAATGCGCCCCACTGACATCGCCCTCGCCCAAGGTAAAACTGCAACCGGTAGACGCCCCCATCTTCATCATCGGCCCGGACGGGCTGTCTTCCATCGCAAACAAATGCCCACCGGGAGTGCTCAAGCCGCTTTGGGTCGCGTTATCGCCAGTGACCACATTGGGATTCTCGGAGTTGGGCACGCTGCCGGTGATCACCGGGCGATCAGGGTCGCCGCCCAAGAACGAAACCAGCACTTCCGTGCCTTTGAGCAGCGGGAAATTCATGCCGTGGCTCGAACCGCTGGACAGCGTGGCCATACGCAACCAGGCCGAACCGCGCGTTGCATTCTTCTCGCCGCGAATGAACGGGAAACTCACTCTGTAGCAACCATGCTCGTTGAGCAGTGGCCGACCGGTATCTTCATCACCATCCACCACCGCACTGAGCACGCCCTGCACATAAGGCCGAGGGGTCACACAGGGGGCGCGGAACTGCACGTCGCCGGGCAAGGCGATAAACCGCGTGTTGATCCCCTGCTCCGGCCCTTCCCCCTCCGCGCCCAGCCCTGGCAACGGCTGATAACCGTCATGGTGAACTTCAATCACCTGATAACCGGCATTGAACAGCGGGCGCGGGTGGCCGACTAACAGCATCGGATAACCGGCGCGCAACCCCGTGGCTCGACCGCTGCCATGAAACTCCCGTTGACGGCAACCGATGGCCTGGGCACGACGATTGGCCAGCCATTGCCCCTGTTCGAGCGAACCGAAGTGCTCGCCATACAACCCCTGGCCGCCGACAAAGACAGACGAACCTGAGACGGCCTCTCGTTGCTCGGTCGAGGCATCTGCGCCAAGGCTGGCAGTTGCCACTGAAGCGTTGACCTCTAACTTCAACTGCGCGTTGCTCGCGGAAAAGTCCTGGAGTGTGACCCCCGCCGCTTGCCGGACGAGTTTGCGCTCGAAGGTCCGCGCCACCGCCAGGACCCGGCCTGCATCCAGTTCCGAATCTTGACGACGATAGGTCAGCAGACTGGGGAGTTGCGGCTGGTACAGTCGGTCGCCACAGAACACCAGCGCCTCGCCGTCAGGCCCCTGTTCAAAGAAGTAATACACGCCGAAATATTCAAGAAGACGCGAAATAAAGGCGAAGCTGGTTTCTTCGAACTGGCAGGTGAACGTCGCCTGAGTCAGCGGATCATCAGCCAGCGGCAGGCGAATATCGAAGTCATACGCCGCCCCCGGCAACCCGCTCATGCCCGGCCCTTCGACAGTCAGGTCGGCCAACTTGAGCACGTCGCGAATCAGCTCCGGCAGACTTTTGTCCAGCCAGATTTCGGAAAAGCGGAAATGCCGCAACTGTACGAAACGCGGTTCCAGCACCACGCGGTAGTAGAAATACAGGGAATCGGCGTCGAGATAATCCACCTCCGTGACCACGCCCTGATAGGGATGGGGTTGCCCCAACGCATCGCTCAAGGTCAATACCGCGCGGTTACCCAGCAGCGCTTCGTCGTCGAACAACGGATTGATCGTGGCCAGCCGAACCTCGAAGCGATAGGGCTCAGAGAGCTTTTCCTCGCCCTGCCACTGCTGCACCCATAATGTTTCGAGCAGCAGCGAGGGGGCCAGGCTGGCGAAAGTGCAGAGCGCGTGATCATTGAGAGCCATCAATCAATCCTTGTTCTTCAATCGGTAAACGAGCGGTCACTCTAGGGGTTCAAGCAGCGCTTCACGCTCGGGTAAAGACCTGATCCCATCGACTTCTTGCGCGGTAATGACCCACTCGCCGCGCGCATCCACTGCCACATGCAAACCGGCCAGCGGACGCTGATCGGCAATCGCCCCCAGCAACACGTCAGACAAACGCGGTGTCAGGCTTTTACGCAAAATGAAGTCGATATTGCGTGCCCCGCTCTCCACTTCCGTGCAGCGCGCGGCGATGGCGGCGGCGACCTCGTCTGCAAACGTCAGGCGGACTTTCGACGAGGCCAGCAGGCGCTCGCTGAGGCGGCCCAGCTTGAGGCGCACGATGCCCACCAGTTGCTCGCCACCCAGGGTGAAGAACGGCACGATGGTCATGCGCGCCAGCAGCGCCGGTTTGAAATGCCGGGACAGGGTCGGACGGATCTTTTCCGCCAGGGTGTCCGGATCGGGACGCCCGTCGACGCACAGGTTCTGGATCTCTTCGGTGGCCAGGTTGCTGGTCAGCAACACCACAGTGTTGGAAAAATCGATCTGCCGCCCTTCGCCATCGGACAGGCTGCCCTTGTCGAAGACCTGATAGAAAATGTTCACCACGTCCAGGTGGGCTTTCTCCACTTCATCGAGCAGCACCACCGAATACGGACGCTTGCGCACCGCCTCGGTCAACATGCCGCCCTCGCCGAAGCCGACATAACCGGCGGGCGAGCCCACCAGACGGCTGACGGTGTGCTTCTCCTGGTACTCGCTCATGTTCACCGAGATCATCGCCTGCTCGCCGCCGAACAAATGTTCGGCCACGGCCAGGGCGGTTTCGGTCTTGCCGACCCCCGATGGCCCGACCAGCAGGAACACGCCCAACGGCTGTTGCGGATCGCGCAGGCCGGATTGCGCGGCCTTGAGGATTTCCGCGATCTGTTCGACGGCGGTGTCCTGACCGCGAATGCGCAGCTTGAGGTTGTCGGCCAGGGCCAATACGCCGCCCGCCGCGTCGCGCAGCACTTTGCCCAGCGGCACACCGGTCCAGTCGGAAACCACCTGGGCAATCGCATCCGGGCTGACTTCGGTGAACAGCAACGGCGCATCGCCTTGCAGCGCGGCCAAGGCTTCGCGGGCCTGATCCAGCTCGGCCTGGCGTTCCTCCAGGGAGGCCAGTACCTGGTCAACCTCGCCTTCGGCCGGAACCGGCAGGTCCTGTGCTTGCAGGGTCAGTTGCTTGCGCGCTTCAAGCACACGCAGCGCCGCGTCGCGCTCGGCCAGCCAGCGGACTTCCAGCGCAACCCGACGCTCGTCAATCTCAGCCTGTTCGTCGGCGATATCCGTCAGGCGCTGGTCTTCCACGGGGAAACCATTGCCACGGTCGCGCTCCAGGGCGCTGAGTTCACGCGCCAACCCGGACAACTGCCGCTCCATGCGCTCCAGCTCCGCAGGTTTGATACCCAGGCCAATCCGCACGCGGGCGCTGGCGGTGTCGAGCAGGTCCACGGCCTTGTCCGGCAGCAAGCGCCCGGTGATGTAGCGATCGGACAATTCGGCGGCGGCGACGATAGCGTCATCACGCACGCTGACCCCGTGGACTTTTTCGTAGTGCCCCTTGAGCCCGCGCAAGATCAACACGGCGGTTTTAACGCTCGGTTCGTCCAGCTTGACCAGTTGGAAACGGCGCGCCAGGGCCGGGTCTTTCTCGAAATACTTCTTGTACTCCGACCAGGTCGTGGCGGCGATGGTGCGCAGCTCGCCACGGGCCAATGCGGGTTTGAGCAGGTTGGCCGCATCCGAGCCACCCGCCGCGCCGCCGGCACCGATCAGCATGTGCGCTTCGTCGATGAACAGGATCACCGGCGTGGTGGAGGCCTTGATCTCTTCGATGACGCCACGCAGACGGTTTTCGAACTCGCCCTTGACGCTGGCGCCCGCTTCCAATGCACCGAGATCCAGGCTGAGCAAACGCGTGTTTTTGAGGAAGTCGGGGACTTCGTTCTGGCTGATCAACAACGCCAGCCCCTCGACCGCGGCGGACTTGCCCACACCCGGCTCGCCCACGGCGATGGGGTTGTTTTTACGCCGCCGGGCGAGAATGTCGATCATCTGGCGAATCTCATCATCGCGCCCGAAAATCGGGTCGATACGCCCCGCCGCTGCCTTGGCGGTCAGGTCTTCGCAAAAGCGCGCGATATTGTCTTCGGCGGCGGGCGCATTGCCGCCGGCGCCGGCCAACGAAGCGGAGGCCGAACCGGTCTGCAGGCTGTCCAGCGGACCTTCACTGGAGCCGCCCAACAGCTGAGCAAACTCCGCCGTCAGGGCATCGGTGGAAATCGGCTTGAGCAGTTCGCCGTAGCGTGTACCGGCGGTGTAGTAACCCAGGCGCGATACCAGCGCCAGCAGCAGCGAACCGCCACGGATGCGCCCGCTGCCGACCACCAGCGAGGCAATCAGCCAGGCGTCCTGAATCCACTCGGTGAGCAGGCCGGCGAACACTGGACGTCCGGGGTTGCCGTTTTTCAGTTGCGCCAGGCCCTCATCCAGCAGCGCACGCAGGCGCATCGGATCGATTTCGAAGCGCGTGAGGATGCGCGTCGTGTCGGCATCCGGATCTTCCAGCAACTGGCGCAGCAGGTGCTCCAGGGAAATCTCGTAGTGAGCCCGCGCCAGGGTCTGGCCCGCCGCGTTCTCCAGGGCCTTGGTGCTGTACACATTGAGCCGTGCGAACAGCGGTTTGAGTTCTACCTGAATCATCTAGCGAGCCCTCTCTTCGAGCATTGGTCCGTGTTCGGCCGTCAGCATGAATACAACGTCGTCCTGTGTATCTCCGTCACCGAGCCAGGTATCCAGGCCCAGTCGCTGCCAGCCGCCGCCCAGCGAAGCGCACTGTTGTTTATTGGCCGCAAGGCGCATGACCAGGCGGCTGCGTAATGGCGTCTGTAGGTACAACGCCACCAAGCGTTCGAGCTGTTGATACAGCGCCTGTCCCGGCAGTAACCCGTGAAAACGCGTGGTACTCAGGGACGTCAGGCGGATATCCAGCGTGCCGCTGCGGTCCGTGACTTCACGACCGAGCAGGCTGTCTTCGCCCAACACCCCGCACTGCATGCCCAGGTACGTGCGTGCCGTGCGGTCGATCCGCAGACGCGTCTCGACACACGGCACCACTTCCACGGCCACATCGCCGAGTACCGCCTTGACCAACTGCTGCAACCCCAGGGCCGAGCGTGGGTACTGGTTGAACAACCCGGCATAACGCAGCAGATCGTTGGATTGATCGCGCTGCTCGGGACGCGCATCCGCGATGCCGATCAATGCCTGCAACTGACGCAGGCTCTTGACGTCGCGCCGCTCGGTAATGTCGATCCAGATCCGATGCTTTTCCCAGGCGCGAAACAGCAGCGGATAGAGCGAGGCATGCAGGATGTCGAGAAAGTCACGTCCCGCAGAGTGGCCTTGCAGTTGCTCGTCGATCAGGTCTTCGGTGTAGAACGTCGGCAACGGCGAGGTCACGCCATACAGGCCGAAAAAGTTCGCCTCGATCCGATAGCGACCGTCTTCGTCCTGCTCGATCCCCTCGATGTCCCGCAGCGGAAACCCGAGCCCCAGCCGCGGCCGGACCCGCACGTTGTCGACGAAGTCTTTTTCGCTCGGGAACCGCAGGCGCAACAGGCGCAAGGCCTGGAAAAACCCGAACTCGCCGCCGTCATCGAGCAGCGGATCGATCACAACAGGCGTTGGTGCCCGATCTTCGCTGGCCATTTCAAGGTCTCGTGGTTGACGCTGTCGAACAGCGTGAAAGCGGTAAAGCTGTTGATGGCCGTACAGCCGGCGAAAAACTCATCGAGCACGCAACCGAACAGGTAGAAATTGCCGGGGCTGAGGAAATAGTCGCCCCGGCACTCGACCCGGACCACACTGCCTTCGATCGGCAGCCCACGAATAAACCGCCGCTCGTGGCTGACGGTGACTTTTTCGATGGCATCGATGCGCCGTTGATTAGCGTCTTGGGCACCTTCGCCGACGCTGGGCAGATACAACGCGAGCAGGCCGCGCAGGTAGTCGCGATCGGCCAGGCGGAAGTGGTTGGCATTGAGCTGCGAGAGCATGCGCCACAACAACTTATCGTCGAACTTGGGCGGCTGGCACGGTGTGATGCCACGGATGCTCTTGAATTCGACCCTGGGCGGCGTGTTGTCGGTGGGCTGGTTCAAATCCCCCAGGCGCAGGCTTTCCGGGAGCTTGCCATTGGTGCAGAGCAAACCGATGGACAAGGTCATTTCGCCCGGCACTTTGCCTTCGCTGTAGGGCAGGCTCAGATAGTGGTCGTAGCCTTGGGCATCGATGCTCGAGGCGCGGATGCGCAGGTTATAGGTGTCGCGCTGCGAGAAGGTATTGAACGGTTCCAGCAGCCGCTCCCCGCCTCCGACGGAATACGCACTGACCTTGAGCACCGAATGAATCCGCATGCTCATGCGCTGGCCATGGTCGGCGGGCTGGATGCGATAGTCGACTTGCTTGTGGTCGATGCGCAGCGGGTGCGCGTCCTGGGCGAACAGATTGATCGCCGGTGTCACGCCCAGCAGGAAGCTGTTGGCCGACAGATTCGGTGTCCAGTCCGGCAGGTTTTCGAACATCAGGCGCACGCTGAAGCGCCCCTCCGCGCCTCTTGCTCGCCACTGTGTGAAGCCGCGAAGCTCGACGAAGAGAAACTTCTCAGGCAACGCGAAGTATTCCTGCAGGCAACGGTACGCCGGGTGCGCGGTATCGGGAAACGGCAGCAAGGTGTTGCTGGCATCGAATCCCAGGCCGCGCAAATGGCTGGCCGGCAATACGGTCATGGGCTGCTCTTGGGCGGTGATGCGAATCTCGCGCAGGTTGAGTTGCAGCAGACGCAACAACTTGGAGCCATCGGCCAAGCCATCGCCCAGGTAGAAACGCAGGCTGTCCGCCGCCCAACTCTTCGGATCGGCGGTGGTGAAAGCGAAGTCCAGGACCAGGCTGCGCTCTTCACCGGCAGCGCCGTCCCAGCGGCTGCCGACCAGTTGCAACGGCTCCAGATCGACCGCCACGGTGCTGCGAAAGCGCACGCGCTGGCCATCCACCGGCACCGAGGCAATTTCGCATCCGGCCTCGATACGCGAGACCTCCTGCAATGCCGCACGCGGCTGGAATTGCAGCAGCGTCAGGCAGGGCACGGGTTGCAGGTAATGGGGATAGAGCAGTTGCGCCAGCTCTTGAATGAACTCGGGAAACTCGTCGTCCAACCGCTGGCGAACCATCCCGGTGAGAAACGCCACGCCTTCGAGCAAGCGCTCGACGTCCGGATCATTGGCCGAATCCACCCCCAGCAGCGGCGCCAGGGCCGGGTTGCGGCGGGCAAACTCATCGGCCAGACGGCGCAGTTGGTTGAGTTCATTTTGATAATGGCTGTTGAGCATGACTTAGTGCATCGCCAGGGACACGCGGCCGTCCGAAGACACACGCGTTGCCAGGTGAATGGGAATGTCCCGGTCATCGATCGACACCACGCCTTCAAGACTGAAACTCAGCGACAACACTTCCTGGGCGCCTTCGGCGACCAGGATGCGCGGCGATTTCAAGCGAGGCTCGTAGCGGGCGATCATGCGAGTCATGTTCTCGATTATTTGCGTGGTCTCGCCGGTCGCAAACGAACCGGCCAGATTGGTGAAGTCGGGTACGCCAAACTCGGCGTCAATCGGCACGCTACCGCGCCGGGTATTCAAGATGCGTTGCAGATGCTGGACGATCGACTGCGTCAACACTTGCGCCTGGGTCAGGTGCGTGCGATCGGTTTCGACCTGTAGGCTTGTGATGCGCTCCAGCAATCGCTTTTCTCTCAACGCGGTGTCCCTTCTGCAATGTCAAGAACACCGCCCTGGACCAGGGCGGCATTGAACAGTCGAGGCTGGCTTACGCTTTTGGCGCCAACCACGAGTCTTCGGCTTCGATACCATCCGGCACCCAGGTCCAGACGATTTTTTCGTAGGTGATGCCGATGTCTTCCATATGGCCCATTTGCTTGAACTCAGGGCTCAACACGTTCGGCACCCAGGTGCGGGCCGAGACGAGCACGGCATTGCTCAGGGTGATGGTGTAGTACTTTTCTTCGGTGCCTTTAGGCGAGATCCGATAGAACTCCAGTACAACGGACTTGAGCTGCTCACCTGACGTCAGCGCTTGCAGCAGCTTTGGAGAGGACTTGTCGATTTCCTTGGTCAGGGTCATGCCCTGATGAACACGCTTGCCGGCCGGCAGGCCGGTCTGCGGGTTCTTGGGAATATCGATCAGGTGTTCGACGGCCTGGACAAGGATCATCCCTTCATGACCGGTTACGGTGCTGGAACCTTGGATCTTGCCTTGGTTCTGGCCTTCGATACTCAAGTAGCATGGCATTGGCATAACGTGTACTCCGGGGTTAATCAGTGAGGTTTCAGGCATCGATCAGCGCCTGTGGCCCTGTCTCGCTGCGTTGAATCCATCTTATGGAAACGTCGAGGCAATGACCCTCGGGTGAACACCTGAATGGGCACCGGCCAGGCTGCCCATTCACGCTTGGGATCAGCTCTTGTCGAGCTTGCCTACCAGCGACAGCGTGAAAGACGCGCCCATGTACTTGAAGTGCGGACGGACTTTCAAACCGACGCGGTACCAGCCTGGATCGCCGTCGACGTCGCTGACGGTAATGTCTGCCTGACGCAATGGACGACGGCTGCGCACACCGGCGGCGGGGTTATCCATGTCGGCCACGTACTGGCGAATCCAGGTGTTGAGTTCCGACTCCAGGTCACCGCGCTCTTTCCAGGTGCCGATGTTTTCGCGCTGGATGACCTTGATGTAATGGGCCAGGCGACTCACCACAAAGATGTACGGCAGTTGGGTGCCCAGCTTGTAGTTCAGCTCGGCTTCCTTGCCTTCTTTGTCATTGCCGAAGAACTTGGGTTTCTGGCACGAGTTGGCGGAGAAGAACGCCGCGTTATCGGTGTTCTTGCGCATGGTCAGCGCGATAAACCCCTGCTCGGCCAGCTCGAACTCGCGGCGCTCGGAAATCAGCACTTCGGTCGGGATCTTGGTCTGGGTTTCGCCCATGGCCTCGTAGTTGTAGATCGGCAAATCACCGACGGTGCCGCCGCCCTGTGGGCCAATGACGTTGGCGCACCAGCGGTACTGGGCAAAGCTGTCGGACAGGCGACTGGCGAAGGCAAACGCGGCGTTGCCCCACAGGAAGTCCTGGTTACCACCGCCGACGTTTTCGTTGTAGCGGAACGTCTTGGCGGGGACCGTGTCTTCGCCATAAGGCGTGCGCAGCAGGAAGTGCGGCAATGTCAGGCCAACGAAACGCGCGTCGTCGCTTTCGCGAAAGGCATTCCACTTGGTGAACTGCGGCCCCTCGAAGACGGCTTGCAGATCCTTGAGGTTGGGCAGGTCGGCAAAGCTGTCGATACCAAAGAACTGCGGGCCGGCCGCGGCAATGAAGGGCGTGTGGGACATGGCCGAAATGGCCGCGACCGATTGCAGCAACTTCATGTCCTGCGGGCCCGGGTTGAACTCGTAGTTACCGATGATCGAACCGAACGGC
This sequence comes from Pseudomonas extremaustralis, assembly GCF_900102035.1. NCBI lineage: Bacteria > Pseudomonadati > Pseudomonadota > Gammaproteobacteria > Pseudomonadales > Pseudomonadaceae > Pseudomonas > Pseudomonas extremaustralis. The sequence continues at coordinate 1,631,562 of NZ_LT629689.1, read as the reverse complement.
TGGCCGCCGAACTGGCCGAACTCGGCGGTGTACACCGCCTTGTACAGACCCGAACGGGTGATTTCCGGCGCGTCCTCGAAGTCTTCGAGCAGCTTCTCTTTGGAAACGCTGAGGATTTCCAGCTTGTTGTTCTCGCGAAAATCCGTGCGATCGACCAGAAACTTCAGCGAGCGCCAGGATGACTCCAGCTTCTGGAACTGCTGGTGGTGAATGATCGCGTCGACCTGGCGGCACAGCTTGGCATCCAGCGTGGCGATCATGTCGTCGATCAACCCGGCGCTGACCTTCTCGGTCTGCCGGGCCGGCTCGAGCAGTTCGGTGACAAACGCTTCGAGGCCCTGACGGGTGACGGCATAAGCCTCGTCGCCCGGCTTGACGCGCGTCGCTTCGACCAACTGATCCAACAGGGACACCGACTCGACCGCTTGGCCGGTCGCGCTCGCGGCCTGACTTTTTTCTTCGCTCATGGGTTATTCCTTGTCCTTTACGCCGAGTTCCGAGAGCAAGCGCTCGCGGGCGCCGTCATCGTTCATCAGGGCCTGAAGCTGTTTGCGAAATTCCGGCAAATTGCCCATCGGCCCTTTCAAGGCCTTGAGCGAATCGCGCAGGGCGATCAGTTGCTGCAACTCGGGAACCTGGGCCACGATGGCATCCGGCTCGAAATCGCGAATGGACTCGAAGGTCAGCGAGACCGGGATCTGCTCATCCTCCGGCGCGTTTTCCGCCAGACGATTGGGCACCGCCAACTGCAGGCTCAGGTTCTGGCCCTTGAGCACATCGGTGAAGTTGTCTTTGTCGACGCGAATCGGTTTGAGGTCTTCAACCGGCGTATCGTCTTCACGCAAGGTGAAATCGCCGATCACCAGTTGCTTGAGCGGCAGCTCGACCTGCTCCTGCGCGCCGCCGGTGTCAGAGCTGTAAACAATATTGACGCGCTCTTTAGGCGCGACCGAACCTTCACTAGCCATTAAATCTCACTCCTGTTTACCGGACTCGCTCAACGCAGCCGTTAGAAAACTCATGGCATGGATATGCACACGCCTGCCAGGTGTTGCCTGTTGCTCATTCAACTTGCCGGCGGGCTGGCCAACCGCCAGAACGCCGGCAAATCCATTGCTGCCAACTGTTGCGCCCACATCGCTCGCGAACCGCCGTCGTCCTGGGCCAGTGCCAATTCCAACAACGGCCTGACCAGCTCCGGCTCCCAACGATCAAGGCCCAGCCCCGTCGCTTCCTGGAGCAATACGTCCAAGGCAACACCCAACTGAGCGCGCGGGTCGAAACGCTGTAGCAACTGGCATTGGGCCGCACGCAAGCGGAACCGCTCGCGGCCGCTGCCGGCCTCACGCACGGCGCTCTGTAAACGCGCCAACGCTTGGTTCAAACGGCCTTCAGCGGCATCACGCCCAACCTCATCGATCAGCGTCTGCAGAGCATCCGTCGCGCCACCGCTGGCCGTCGGGGCCAATCCTTCGAGCCAACTGCGGGTCGCGCCATCGGCGAACGGTTGGCCGTCGGCGAATGTCAGCTCGACCAGTGACGGCAGGCGCGCCAGGAAGTGACGGGTTTCCAGGGCCAGGCTGGCGGCACCGGTCATCGCTTCCGATCCCAGTCGTGAGAGCGCGGCATGACTGGCCCGATTGAGGTCCAGCCAAAAGGGATAGCTCGTCAGCCGACCTTCGCAAAAACGCAGGATGTCCAGCGGCTCGCCCACGCTCTGCAAGCGACTGAACGCCTCGTGCTCCGCCTCCGAGGGCGGTGGCAGGCGGGTCGTGCAACCCTGCGCCGGCGGTGCCTGCTCCAGGGTCATCCACGCCGATTGGCGATTGAGGCGAAACAGCAACGGCAAGGTTGTCCGGGACTCCAGACAAAACCCCAGCAGCGGCGTCAGCGAGGCAAACACGCTGTTGACCGCGCTCTCGATGGCTTCATCGCTGTCAAGACCGCCCAGTGGCTGGATCGGCGCAAGGACCGCAGGCGGCAGCGGCGCCGAGGGTGCGTGGGCAACCGGCGTCGCGGGCACCGTAGCCGCATCGACTGCCGGCGCAACCTCCTGCGTCGCAGCCGCTATAGGCTCGACACTGGCTTGCACGGGTAACTGCGATAGGCGACGACGCAACGCAAAAAAGCTCGGGCCGTCGGCATCCCGATCCCGCCATTGGCTGTCAATGGCGTCCCAGTCTTCGAGCAAGCCCGCCAGTTGTTCGCCAGGCACCGCGTCGAAGTTGCCTTCAAGCTTCGCTGTAAGCCACTCGAGCATCCACTCGGCCTGGTTGCGCCGGGCACGCAATCGCGCTGGCGGCGGCGTCAGGGTCTCCCAGTACAGCTCAAGCATTTCGCGCACGATGTGCACGCCGTTCGCCAGGCCGGATACGCCTTGCAGGGTGGTCCAGGCACACAACAACCACACTGCGGCATTGAAGTCCTTGCCCTCTTCTCGCAGCACTTTTACGCAGGCATCGGCGACTTTCTGCCAATCCACTCCAGACTCGGCGTGGATGTTGTTCAATTTGTCCACTTCGATTTGCGCGAGGGAAAAAGCCGCGCCTTCTCGAGGGTTGGTGCCAGCAGGATGAGTCAAACTGATCGCAAACGAACCTACTTCCCGGTCGAGGCAACTCATCCGTTACTCCTGATACTTCAATAGGTTCAAAGGTGTCGCTCACTCAACTGCCGGATAAGCATGTGCCAGCCGAGACATCGGGACCATCAGGTGAACACCTGAAGTACTTGCCGCCCTTTCAGATCAGCGCTGCGAACATGGCAAGGCCAATACCGACGGGATTTATTCAAGAAACAAACGCGCACGCTCAACGCGTGGAAACACATTGACGCGCTGGAACTCGAGTTCGCGCCAATCTATCAAGCGCCTTGCACACGGCTTGACCCTGCGTTGCAACTTTTCAATTATTTTCAGGCGCCCTGCCCCGTGCTTGACGGCGAAGGGACGTCCACAGGTTGGATACCAAGAAGGATTGCCATTACTTTTACGGGGAAAGCGGCTATAAGAAGATCGATAAAGAATTGTGACTGGCTGCCGGCAAGGAGCATGGACGTATATCGGGTACAAACCGTGCCTGTGGACGGGTCGATAACATAGACTTTGCGGGCTGTAGTGAATCCATGAGTAAACCAGCTTCAGTCATATACGCCCCTGAACACTGCGGCTCCCGGCACGCCCATGATCACTTTGAGGTCAGCGCCGAACCGCCAGCCAACCAATTGCTGGCATGGCGTGACCGGGTCGGACACGTCATCGACGTCCTGCCGACATCCCACGCCACGACCACGCACTTCAACGCGAGCATTGACCGCTACAAGCTGGGTGATCGCATCTTTACCGATTGCTCAAGCGATGCGTTGTTGCTGGACCGTTCGATCCCACGCATTTCTACCGATAACGTCCGGGACTATGTGTTTCAGGTGTTCACCCAAGGCGCCATGGAATCCATTCGGGGCGGCTCGCTGGACAGCGGCACATCCGCCATGGCGAGCATTGTCGCCATGGATATGAACCAGCCGATCAGAATGAACCGGGGGCGTTGCCGCGTATTGACCTTCTTCGTGTCGCGCCCGGTGGTGGAGGCGGCGCTGCCCCATGCCGAGTCGATCCACGGGCGTGTGTTCGAAAATACGACGCCTGTGACCCAGTTGATGATCGAGCATGTCGCGGCGTTTTCCAGACAACTGCCGAGCCTGTCGAGCGCCGAGGCGGCGGCATCATTCGATACCGCCGTTCAACTCATGCTTGCGGCATTCTCGAAACAGGCCAAGCTCGGCGGCCACGTGCGGGCGGCAGCGCGCAGCGCGATGTTCGATAAAGCCCGGCGTTATGTGCAAAGCAACCTGTACCAGCCGTGGTTGACGCCCGAGTACGTGCTCATGGCCATGCAACTGCCGCGCGCCACGCTCTACCGGCTGTTCCAGCATGAGGGGGGCTTGGGTCGCTATATCCTCAACTGTCGACTGCGCGAAGCCGCGGATGAACTGGTGCGCTATCCCGACCGGCAAGTGATTGAGATTGCCTACAGCCTGGGGTTTAACAGCGCATCGGCCTTTACCCGCGCGTTTCGTCGCCGCTATGACCTGGCTCCGCAGGACCATCGCCTGATGGCGGCACAGCGGATAGGCCGAGCCGCGCAGGGTAATCGCAGCGTCGCCGGCCGAATCGATCAGTGAGTCGGTCGGCCGACGGGAAACCTGACGAGTGCGAACAGACTGACCGCTAGCGCACCCAGCAGATACCAGGAAGGCGCCATTGGGTTCTGGGTAACGCCGATCAACCACGTCACCAAAAACGGGCAGAACGCGCCGAAGATGGTCACGCCGAAACTGTAGACCACCGACATCCCCGTGGCCCGATGATGCGCCGGAAAAGCCTCCATGATCATCACGGTGCTGACGCCGTTGTTGCCCATCGCGACAGCCGAATAGACGCCGATGATCAGCAACGAAGTCAGCTCGCCCACCCCCTGGGTCAAGGCGAGAAACACCGGATAGACCAACAGGATGCTGAGGATCATCGTCACGTATTGGGTCGGTTTGCGGCGCGGCAGCCGATCGGCGAGCCGGGCGAACAAGGGCGCGGCGATGAACAGCATCGCACTGGAAATGCACGCCGAGAGCAAGCTGATACTTGGCGACAGGCCCAGCGTGCGGACCAGATAGGTCGGCATATAGAGCACCATCAGGTAGATGCTTGCGGTGGGGGCCGCCATCATCAGAATCCCCAGCAGTAACTGGGGGCGGTGGCCGTTGAGCAAGACACGCAGCGACGGTGAATGGGGGCCGCGCCGTGGGGTCTCCACCATGTTGCGACGAATGAACCAGCCAAACGGCGCAATCAACAGCCCAAGCACGAAAGGAATGCGCCAGCCCCAGGCCAGCAACTGCTCGGGCGTCAGCAACGCGGTCGTGGCGGCACCGACGACAGCCCCCACCAACACCGCGGCCGCCTGGCTGGCGGAGCGCCAACTGACCAGGTAGCAGCGTTGATCCCGGGGCGCCAGCTCCATCAGCACCACGGATGACACCCCTATCTCGCCTCCGGTTGCGAAGCCTTGCAGTAACCGCGAGAGCACCAGTAACAACGTTGCAGTGAAGCCGATAGAGGCATGCGTGGGCATGAACGCGATCAAGGCGGTACCGGTGGCCATCAATAAATTGCTGACATTCAAACCGGCTTTTCGCCCTTTACGGTCAGCCAGGTTGCCGATCAGGATTGCCCCCAGCGGGCGCATGGCGAAACCGATGCCAAACGTCAGCAACGCCATCAGCAACGAGGCGAAGGCACTGTCCGATGGGAAAAACAGTTTGCCGATGATCACGGCAGAAAAGCTGTACACCGTGAAGTCGTAGATCACCAGGCCATTGCCAATGACGGTGGCCAGTATCACCTTCTTGGGTTGCCTGAAGGTCACCGGACAAACGCCAGATTCAAGGTTCGACATTTAAGCGCAGGTCCTGTCGAGTCAATCGGAGCGCGCTGGATAGCGAACATGTACACCCAAAAGGCCCTTTATGGGCATCGATAGACTGACCATTGGGTGTGTAGCGCCGTCCTGGCGCGTGCATCCTACGGAACAATGCCAGGCTTGTATGTACCCGTTTACGGAGCGCGCCGAGTGGACCTTCGGCCACACAAAAGATGTTGATGGCGTTGAGGCCCCGAGGTTGACCTCCTGCACGTCGAAATCCCGTTGCCCACTCCACGTACAGTCAGCCCGGCAATCTGATTCAGGATAGGACTGCCCCGTCTATCAGCCCTGGGGGCCGGCTTCGCTGTTCGGCGCCAGGGCGTCAAACCCTGAAATCACGTCAAAGAGTTCCTCGTCGATGCCGGCCTGGCGCAAACGGTGATAGGTGGCGTCGAGGTCTTGCAACAGTTCGCCGATATTGCGGTCCGCACGTTGCATTGCGGCAAGACGGCTGGCGTTTTCACTGGCCAATGACTCGGCACTGGCGCGAAACAGAGAGACAAACAGGTGCTCATGGATGAAGGCACGCAACGTCTGTGTGTTCGCGCTCAGGACTTCGGGCAATTGAGGTGACGGCCAGGGTTGCAAAGCCAGTGTCTGTTGCCATTGCTCATCCAGAGGCAGCAGTCGCTGACTCACCGGGTTATAGCTGTTAGCGCTGGGCCGGTTATAGAACAGTATCAGCGTGGCGTTTTGTGATCGCCCCGCATCCGCGCTGTCCGCCATCGGCACGCTTTGCAGGACTTGTCCCACCAGCTGGGTGATTTGCTCCACGGAACCCGGCACGGCAAACACGCCTTCAGGCGTTCTACCGGCATCGAGCAGTCGTTCATGCACGCGTTCACCGACCGCCCATACCTTCACCGGCAAGGACGCGAATTGCGCGATCGCATAGTCGACCACCTCGTCGTTGAACCGCCCGACCAGCCCCTGGTCGGAGCCGAATATCACCGCATGCACGGTACGCGCCTTATCCCCTGCATGGGGCGCGCGCGCATGTATTCCCGCAGGATCGACCGCACGCAGACAAACGCTCAGCCCCAGTTCGACGGTGCGCGCGTAGTCGGCGAGCGCCGCCACTGATCGCTCGTACTGCCCGATGGCCGAGGCGGCCGAGGCTTTCATGACCCGAACGACGGACTTGAGGTCCGAGGCGCTGCTGATCTGGCGGCGCAATGCCGTGATGGTGGCTGCCATCAGGCCTGCTCCGACGCGGGCAGAAACGCCGCGAGTGCCTGGCGCGCCAAGGCGGTGACTTGCTCGCGATCCGCGTCGGTGAGCGAGCCGGCATCGGCCAGGCGCTGGCCCAGAGCAGCCGGCAGGCCATTGGCGGCGGCCTCCACAGCCTGCTGCGCCGCGGTCATCTGCTCGAGGGGCACCGGGTCGAACAGTGCTGCATTCAAGGCCAGCAAAATCGCGATTTGAGCAGGCAGCGTCACCGGCGAGAGCTCGGACTGGCCCAGGCAGGCGCGTATGCGCTGGCCGTGAACGATGGATAGGCGCGTGTCCTCGTCCAGTCGAGCACCGAAGCGCGCAAAGGTCTCCAACTCCTCGAATTGCGCATAGGCCAGCTTGAGATCGCCCGCCACCGCTCGGTAAGCCGGGCGTTGAGCCTTGCCGCCGACCCGCGAAACTGAGCGGCCGACGTCAATGGCCGGCAGCACGCCGAGTTCAAACAATGACGGCGACAGCACGATCTGCCCGTCGGTAATCGAGATCAGATTGGTCGGGATGTAGGCCGAGATGTTCTGGGCTTCGGTCTCGATGATGGGCAGCGCAGTCATCGATCCCCCACCGCGCTCCTGGCTCAGGTGGGTCGCGCGCTCCAGCATGCGCGAATGGATGTAGAAAATATCCCCCGGAAAGGCCTCGCGGCCCGGCGGCCGACGCAGCAACAGCGACAGTTCGCGGTAGGCCCGCGCGTGGTGAGTCAGGTCGTCATAGACCACCAACACGTCGCGGCCGGCCTCCATAAAGTGCTCGGCGATGCTGGTGGCAGCATATGGCGCGATATAGGACAGCCCCGGTGCTTCGTTGCCTTCGGCGACCACCACGACGGTGTACGCCAGCGCCCCCCTTTCACGCAGGTTGGCCACCGCCTTGGCCACTGCTGACGCACGCTGGCCAATGGCGCAATACACACACAACACGTTTTTGTCGCGCTGATTGAAAATGGCGTCGATGGCAATTGCCGTCTTGCCGGTCTGGCGGTCGCCCAGGATCAGTTCACGCTGGCCCCGGCCGATGGGGATCAGCGCATCGATGACTTTCAGGCCGGTTTGCAGCGGCTCGGTCACGGGCGCGCGGTCCATGATCGGTGCCGCTGGCCGTTCGATGGGGAGGCGCGATCGGGTCACGGGCTGCGCCCCGCCATCCAGTGCGCGGCCGAGCGGATCGATCACCCGCCCGAGCAACCCATCGCCCACCGCCACGTCCATCACTCGCCCGGTACGTCGTACTTCCTGGCCGGCGCGCAGGTGAGCCGAATCGCCCAGCAGCACCACATCGACGCCCTCCTCGTCCAGATTGAACGCGATGCCCGACAAACCGCCGGGAAATGTCAGCAGTTCCTCGAACCCCACGTGCGGCAAGCCGTGGACACGGGCAATGCCGGTGGACACGCTGACCACTGTGCCCACTTCATGCAGGGCCAGATGCGGCTTGAAGGCCTGGAGCCGCTGGCCGATAAGGGTGAACGCATCTTCCTGGGCGTTTTGCCGCGTCGCGTCGACAGGCTCGGTCATGGGCATGTGCGTCCCGTTGAGGATGGTTGCTCTGACACATCCGAGAACAGCGCCTGAAGGTAGTCAGCAATGCTCCAGGCCAGCGTCAGTCCCTGCACGTTGACTTCAATACCACTGACCAGCTCAGGCGCGGTCTCGAACTTGAGCACAGTTGCCTGCCCGACCCACTTGTCCAATGCAGACTGGATCAAGCCCTGCTGCGCGGCCGGTAAATCGAATGCGCTGCGCAATCGTGCCGGCTCGTCGTTGGACGTGGCCTTCAGTGCGGCAGCCAACTCGTCGCACGCGGGCCCGTCAAAGGCTTGCAGGCGCTGGATAAACACCTCACAAGCGCGCTGCTCCAGGCTGACCGACGCCAAGTCGCCGAGCACCTGGCGCGAGATGTCGTAAACCTGTCGTTGCGTCTGGCGGACTAAACTGGCGTGCAGATCCTGCGCTTGCGCCGCCAGTGCTTTTGCACTCGCTTCACGTGCGGCGTCCGCGGTACTGCGCGCCTCGGCCAACAGCCGCACACGTTCAGCGTTTGCTTCAGCGGTGGCCTTGCTCAACAGGGCCGCTCGCTGTTCGTCAAAAGACTGGTTCTTTTTCTCGAACTCGTCCTGCTGCTGGTGGGCCTTGGCCTTGGTGTCGGCAGCGTCCTTGAGCTCGGCGGCAATCTTCGCTTCTCGCGCTGCGATAGCGTTGAGCACCGGCTGGTAAAGAAAACGCTTCATCAACCAGACCAGGATGAGAAAGTTCAGCACTTGGGCTGCGACGGTGAACCAGTCGATGAGCACGGTCTATTTACCTGCCGCCTGGGCAACCGACGCGATAGCGGCATTCCAGAATGGGTTGGCGAAGATCAGGATCATCGACACGACAAAGCAGTAAATGGCCATTGACTCGATCATCGCCAGGCCGACGAACAACGTGCGCGTGATCGTGGCTGACGCATCGGGCTGTTGAGCCAGTGACGTGAGCGCCACGGAGACCGCCCGGCCCTCGGCCAGTGCGGGGCCCATGGTACCGAAGCCGGTGGTCAAGCCTGCCATGACAATCGAAGCAACAGCGATCCAGGTGAGAGAGTCCATAGGGGGCCTTTATGTGGGTTGAAAGAAGTGTCGCATTGGCTCAGGTCCGCGATGCCGGTTCAGGCTGCGTGGACGCTGAGCCGCTACGGGTGGCCGCAGCGATGTAAACCGCTGCCAGAATAGTAAAGATGTAGGCTTGCACCATGCCGGTGAGTAAGCCCAGCACCGTCATCACAATGGGGAAAACAAAGGGTGTGATCGATAACAGAATGGCGAGGATCATGGCGCCGCTCATCATGTTACCGAACAGGCGTACCGCCAGGGCCAGGGTGCGCGAGGCTTCGCTGATGAGGTTGAAAGGCAGCATGATCGGCGTCGGCTCCATGTACGACTTCATGTAGGACGCAAATCCCTGGCTGTAGATACCAAATATCGGTACCGCCACCAACACGCACAACGCCAGTGCCACGGTGGTCGACAGCGACGCGGTGGGCGGCTCAAAGCCAGGGACGACGGTACCCAGCGCCGAAGCAGCGACAAACAGGAACAGCGTGCCGAGAAAGCTCAAGTAACGCCGCGGATGCTTCAGGCCGACATCCTTGATCTGGCCGACAATTGCCGTCACCACCATCTCCAGCAGGTTTTGCCAGCGCGAGCGTTCGTGGCCAGTGCTCAGGCGGCGGGTGATCAGCGCCGCCCCCAACACCAGCACTGCCATCAGTGCCCACGTGAATACAATCGTGGCATTGAGCTTCAAGAAGCCAGCCTGCCAGAAGATCCACGCATCAGGCGTCAGGCGCATGGCGGTACTCCCGGCGAATGGGGGGCCTTGGTGGCGGCGGTTGGTTGTGTGACGCGCATGATGACGGTACGGGCCAGCAGGAAACCCAGCATGCACAGCCCAAACCGCAACGGTTGAGCGGCACCGACGACATAGAAGCCAAGCAATACGATCGCGGTTCGCAGTACGAGGCTGCCAAGGAACCAGCGAGCCGGCGTCCGCGACGAGGCGCCGCGGCGTACGGTCCACCAGAGCCCGCCGAAGAAAATCCCGCCCAGTATGCCGCCGGCCAACAGCGCGCCCGCCGCCATTCCCCAGTTGCCATAGTCAATCATCACCCTGCTCCTTCTCATCGAGTTCTTCGTGCATTGCCTGGTCTTCCTTGGACACCCAGTGCCACGCGTTAAAACAGCCGAGTGTCAGCCCCGCCACCAACAGCGCCAGGGTCCAAGAGCGGCCGCCGGGGTAGTGATGGTCGAGCCACAGCCCAAGGCCTGCGCCCAGTAATGTGGGAACGACCACGGACCAGCCGATCAACCCCATCATGCCCAGGCCAAACCACACGCCGGGTGTAGCACTGCGGCGCGCCTTGAGTTTTCGGGCGGCCTTGGCGCCGACCTGTTCGGCCAGGGTCGGGCTGCCGGGCCCGGGCGGTGGGCGCTTCGGGTCAGGCTTCATGAGCGGCGATCGTGTAACGATGCGAACCGGCGCATGAACCCGCTCTCCAAGCGAGCCATGGTCGCGCGCATGGCGATTTCTTGCGTGTCCAGTGTCAGAAACTGCTGCTCGACGGCCTCGTGCAATCGGGACAGATCATCACCGCGGATCGCCCGTCGCGCCGAGATCACCACCGTCTGTCCAGTCTTGACCAACACCCCCGCGTCCAGCGCCAGGAACACTTCACCTTGGGTTTCGCTCTGAAAACTGAGAATGCCCGGCACCAGCGCCGCCACGCAGTCCAGACGCCTGGGCAACAGGCCGAACGAGCCTTCGGGCGTCTCGACGACGATTCGCGACACGTTCTCTTCAACGGCGAAAATTTCGAACGGTAGCAATACCTTAAGTGTCATCAGCGGCATGACTATGCTCCTCGGAGGCAGGCGTGGCCTTCGCCTTGGCTTCACCGACGGCGCCGATCATGTAGAGCGCGCTTTCCGGGAAGTCCTTGAACTCGTCAGCCAGGATGCGCTCACAACCGTCCAGTGCATCCTGCAGGCTGACGAGCTTGCCGGGCATGCTGGTGAATTGTTCGGTGGTGAAAAACGGCTGGGTCAGGAAACGCTCCAGGCGCCGTGCGCGAGCGACCACCTTGCGGTCATCCGGCGACAACTGCTCAAGCCCGAGCATGGCAATGATGTCCTTGAGTTCTGCGTACTGGGCAAGCGTGCGGCGTATGGCCTGCGCGAGCCGGTAGTGACGCTCGCCGACAATGCCCGGTGTGAGCATCTTCGAGCTGGACTGCAGTGGATCAATGGCGGGAAACAGGCCTTCGCTCGCGCGTTTGCGCGACAACACGATCGATGCCGAGAGGTGCGAAAAGGTATGCACCGCCGCCGGGTCGGTGAAGTCGTCGGCGGGCACGTAAACCGCTTGAATAGAGGTGATAGCGCCGCTGTCAGTATTGGCGATACGTTCTTCCAGCGCCGAGAGTTCAGTGCCCATCGTCGGCTGATAGCCCAAGCGAGACGGCATTTGCCCCATCAAGCCGGAAACCTCGGAACCGGCCTGGATAAAACGAAAGATATTGTCGACGAGCAGCAGCACATCGCGATGTTGATCGTCACGAAAGTACTCCGCCATGGTCAATGCCGCGTGCCCGATGCGGAAGCGCGCCCCAGGCGGCTCATTCATCTGGGCAAAAATCATCACCATGTTGGGCAGCACGCCGGCGGCCTTCATATCGCGGTACAGCTCTTCGCCTTCTCGCGAACGCTCGCCGATGCCGCAAAAGATACTCACGCCTTCCTGGTGGCCGATCATGTTATGGATCATCTCGGTCAACAGCACCGTCTTGCCGACACCCGCGCCACCGAACAGGCCGGCTTTGCCGCCGCGCTCCAGCGGGGCGAGCACATCAATGGCTTTGATACCGGTCTCGAACACCTCGGATTGGGTAGAACGGCGCACCAACGGCGGTGGTGCCTGGTGCACGGAGCGCCACTGGACGGCGTCCAGTGGCGGCTGGCGATCGATGGTGTTGCCAAAGACATCGAACATGCGCGAAAGGATCTGATTGCCCACCGGTGCTTTTAACGGACCGCCGGTGTCTTGCACCCCCATCCCTCGCGCCAGCCCTTGGGTGGGCGTCAGTGCGATGCCACGCACATGGTGTTCGTCGCGCTGGGCCAAAACCTCGATAGTCACCTGGCCGGCGTCACCCGCGCGCAGCAGGGTATGGATGGGCGGCAACACCGTATCGAAACGCATGTCCACAACACTGCCGCGCACAGCAACCACTACACCGATGTTCGCGGCAGCGTTCTCGGGCACTATCTGTCGTTGCGTCATCTCGCATCTTCCTGTTCGGTTGTCGTGGCGAGCCTGTGTGCAACCTTGCTCAGTCAATGAGCATGTGCCGGAGCGGCGGATGGCCGGGCCTGTTCAGGGACACAGGGCAATCGACAGGAATAACCAACGGCATAGCTGCTGGCCGATGGATTAACGGCCACGCAGTGCCTGAACGTCCGCTCTGCTCCATGACTGCAGAATCCCAAGTTAGCGGTCTGACGGGCGATAGAGTAGTCCCGGAAACGACCTACAAGCAATCTTGAATAGTATTACAACGTCGTTGTCAGGCCCCCCGCCCGTATCTGCAACCCGAGGGGCCCATCCCGCTTGCGCACGATGCGCCCCCTCGGATAGCCAAACAGGCGCACTATCCGCTGGTTTTAATTCGCCTTAGTTGTGTTGGCGTTACACCGAGTTTGGTACGCAGCACACGCGTCAAATGCGCCTGATCCGAAAACCCGCAATGGTAGGCAATTTCTTTAATTGAAAGTGTGCCGCTGTATAACATTCGCTTGGCTCGCTCAATGCGCCGCTCGGTCACAAATGTATGGGGCGAACAGTCGAATGATTCGCTGAATTTCCTGGCGAATGTCCACACGCCCAAACCGACGGCGTCGGCCATTTCGTCGAGCCGTATGGAGTCTTCCAAGTGCGAATCGATAAATTCCAGTACGTATTTCTTTTGCTGTTGGGACAGGCGACCAGGCGCACTGGATTCTTTGAAGGTGACACTGGCGTAGTGTCGTAGCAGGTGAATGGCCAGTTGCAAACTCAAGGCTTCGACATATAACGCGCCCCCCATTGCGCGATTACCCACTTCATTGGTAATTGCGCCGACTATCGAGGCCAGGATCGAGTCTTGTGTGCGCAGCAGATCATGCAGGCGCACTTCTTCGATAGGCCGCTCCATGACATCCATGGCGACTCGCGACATCAGTGCATTGGAAAGATAGAGGTGAGAAACATCAATGTCTTCGGTCCAGTTCCAATGGGAGTCCTGTGACATCGTCAACAAGGAAATATCGCCCGGAGCGCAGGCGGTACGCGTCCATCCCTCATCCACGCACCTGTCCATCGGCGTACAGCCAAAAAAGTAGTAAACGATCATGAAATGATCGAGGGGTGGAATAAGGACGTCCTGACCTTTATAGCGATATGAGCGTTGTTGTATATCTTTCCAGCCGAGTTCGTCACTGGCGCTGAGAACGACGCCGGGTACCCACTCGAGAAGTTCTTTTGGCGTAATGACAGTCGGCATGCTTAACGTCTCCGTTGAGGGCCGTCATCCTTGCTCTTCTTGCGGGCCGGCGCAGAGTTGAAAGCGTTCAAGAGATGACCTGGCAATATTGTTTTTATTAGGACATTCAATCATCAGGATACTAGCAGAGGCTTTCCAGCCCTGGAAAAAGACGGCCGCTTATGGGCGACCGTAACGGGGCTGCGAGACTGGGTTATTGGCTGGCGAGCTATTTTCAATACGCGGGAGATGACAGCAACTCTGCCAGATGGGCATCCAGTTGATCGAGCATTTGAGCATCGGTACCAAACAGTCCGAGATGACCATCGATTGATCTCAAGGGCCTGAACTCGCTGTTCGGAATCATTTTTTGTTCCGACAGACAATCGTCCACGGTAAAGAACTGGTCATGCGAGATGGGCATCACATAGGTCTTCGCTTTGATCCGCCCAAGGGCCTTCGCAAGATCACCGCCCGTATGTCGACTGACATCCCCGCGCTGCCATTTCCAGGCCATGGTCAGCAGGTTGTTAGGGTCCATTGGTGCAAAGTAGCGCTTCATGAAACCGTCGACGAACATCTGCATCGACTCGAAACCCAGCGCCTTATGCCGTCCGGTGCGGAAGAATTCGGGACTCCAGCCCATCAGCGTCCAAAGTTTCGCGTGCCGCTCAAGTCCGGCCGCCACTGCCGATGATGAGCGGTATAAGCCCGCCTGGAAGGCCGGATCGGTAGTGATCGCTTCAATGAGAATTTCAGTGAACAGGAAGTCGTGCTCGCTATTGCGCGCCGTACCCGCAATCGCAGCGGCGCGCTTGACGAAGTCTGGATAGCGCACGGCCCACTCGTAGGTTTGTTGAGCCCCCATCGACCCCCCTACCACTAACGCCAGGCTCTCTATTCCAAAATACTCGGTCAGCAACGTGTGCTGGGCACTGACGTCATCGCCGATCCTGACATTCGCAAAGCCGGGGCCTGCCAGTGAACCGCCCGTGTTACTGGCGGAGCTGGAAAGGCCATTACCGATCTGGTTGACCACGATGATGCAGTATTTCGAAGGGTCCAGCGCGCGGCCTTCGCCAATGTATATCTGCTCCATCGCCTTGCTCGTGCCCGAATACCAGGTCGGAACAAGTATGGCGTTGCTTTTGTCGGCGTTCAGGGCGCCATGCACGGCGACTGCCAGAAGGCATTCAGGCATGCATGAACCTTCTTCAAGCGGGAGCGGCCCGATATTAATAAGCTCAAAAGGACCGTGATTTTCTTCGGTGTAATAGCTGTTCATTTCAGGTTACCTCGTTTATCGAGCTGTCACGCCGGCATGCAACGTCGTCGTGACAGCCTCAACTAATGAGCAGTCATTCGACCTCAAGCCATTTCAAAGCCTGGGTAACCCTGTGCGGCTATTTCCGCGCATCGGCGATGATAATCACCGGCGCCGCCGATATACGATAAAAGCCGACGCGGTTTTCCGTCCACGTTGGAGCCCATGTACCAAGAGTCGGTTTTGACTACCAGGGTCTTGGCCGCCGTCTCATCGTGATGCTGAACCCAATTGTCCTCGAGCGCTTTTGAGGCTTCGACGACGTGCTTGCCATGCTCGGCAGCAAACTCAATGCATCCGGTGATCCAGTCCACCTGCTGCTGCAGGCAGGTGGTCATGTTGCACAGTGCCGCCGACGGTGCCAGCGGTGCACCTGTCGTGAACAGGTTGGGGTAGCCATGGATCTGCAGTCCCATGGCTGTGCGGATTTCTTGTTGCCATTGCTCCTTCAGCGACCGGCTGTCGCGACCTCGAATGTCGATCCGGCTGAGGGCGCCGGAGCCGGCATCAAACCCCACGGCCAGCACGATGATATCGACCTCGTGAATCTTTCCATCCGCGGTCTGGATGCCCTGCGGCACAATGCGCTCGATCGGTGACTGCTTGCAGTCGACCGCCTTGACGTTGGATTGCAAATAGACCTCAAGGTAGTTGTTTTCCAGCGGTACGCGATGGGTGCCGAAGCCATAGTCGGTCGGGATCAGCAGGTCGCAAAGATCGGGCCTCGACCGCAGACGCTCGCGCATTTTGATCCGCACGAATTGCGACACGACTTCGTTGACCTGCTCGTCAAAGAACATCTCGGGGAAAGACGCCAGCCACATGGCTAAAGAGCCATCTTTCCAGAGCTGTTCAAGCACGGCTTGTCGCTCGTCCGGGGTTTTCTCGGCCCAGGGGCCGGCGTCGAAGTCATAGTCGAACCCTGCGAAGGTTTCTCGCACGCGCTTTTTGAGTTGGTGGAATTGAGTGCCCCACTTTTCCCAGTCTGCTTTGCTGTATTTAGGGTTCCTCATCGGAATCACATACTGCGGGGTGCGCACGAACACCGTCATTGATCCCACCGTTGGGGCGATGGTCTGAATCACCTGAATGCCGGTGGCGCCGGTACCCACCACGGCCACGCGCTTACCATTGAAGTCCACTGGGTCTTTTGGCCACAGGCCGGTGTGATAGATCTGGCCCTGGAAGTCGGCTTGGCCAGGGAACCGATCGGACAGTGGAGCGGACAACATGCCGCAACAGGAGATCAAGTATTGCGTGTTGATCGTTTCCCCCGCTGCGGTGGTCACCACCCAGCGACCACTGTCCTCGCAGAAGTGAGCGCTGGCGATACGGGTATTGAACTGGATATCTTTCTTGAGGTTCAGCCGATTGGCGACGAAGTTCAGCCACTCCTCGGTTTCGGGCTGCGCGGGAAAGCGCTCGGTTGGCTGCCACGATTTATAGAGTTCTTCCGAGAACCAGTACTGATAAATTTCAGCTTGAGAGTCAAAACGAGCCCCAGGGTAACGGTTCCAATACCATGTTCCGCCAACGCCGGACGCCGTATCGTAGGCGCGGACCGTCAAGCCCATCTCGCGAAGTCGATACAACTGATAGAGACCCGCCACCCCGGCACCGATCACCATTGCATCCAAGAACGTAACGTTACCGTATGCGCAAGACCCAGCGGCGAGCTTAGATTGAGCACTCATTTTTAAGCCTCATATTGTTATGTTTATAGTTGCCTTGATTTTCTTGCCGCCAGGCAAAGGTCAAGACACGGATAAACGGTAACAATGAGGGCAAGTTTCACGCTTGAAGGAAATGGTGAATGGTTTGAAGAATCCGGTGTAACGGATATCTTCAAACCCCTTTTGGCGTTACGAGCGCCCATCACTCGACAACAGCGACTTCTGCACCGCCAGCACATGCCGGATCGTCGCCAGCACCGCATCCGGGCTGAGGCTCATTGAGTCGATGCCAATCGACACCAGGTATTCGGCCATCTCGGGATAATCCGACGGCGCCTGCCCACAGATTCCCGAGTGGCGACCGTTACGCTTGGCGCCTTCTACCGCGAGGCGAATCATCTGTTTGACGCCAGGGTCGCGCTCATCGAAATCGAAGGCGACGATGTCAGAGTCGCGGTCCACGCCGAGCGTCAATTGGGTCAGGTCGTTGGAGCCGATCGAGAACCCGTCGAACAGTTTGGCGAAGGCGTCGATCTGGATCACGTTGTTGGGAATTTCGCACATGATGTAGACCTCAAGCCCGTTTTCGCCGCGCTGCAGACCATGGCTGGCCATGGTCGCCAATACCCGTTCGCCCTCCGCCACAGTGCGACAAAACGGGATCATCAACTTGATGTTGGTGAGGCCGATGTGTTCACGCGCCCATTTCATCGCCGCGCATTCCAGCGCGAACCCTTCGGCATAGGCCGGATGGCTGTAGCGGGAGGCGCCGCGAAAACCGATCATCGGGTTGTGTTCTGCCGGCTCGAAATACTGTCCCCCCAGCAGGGTCGCGTATTCATTGCTTTTGAAATCGCTCATGCGCACCACGCAGGGTTTTGGATACACCGCTGCGGCAATGGTGGCGACGCCTTCGGCCAGGGTCTTGATGAAAAAGTCCGTCGGGTCTTTATACGCGGTACTCAGTACGGCGATCTGTTGACGGGTGGCGTCATCGAGCTTTTCCGGGTGGACGAGGGCCATCGGATGGATCTTGATGCATTCATTGATGATGAACTCCATGCGCGCCAGGCCGATGCCGTCTACCGGCAGCGAGGCAAGGCTGAAGGCCCGGTCGGGGTTGGCGAGGTTCATCATGATGTGGGTGTCGGGATGCCCCAGTTGGCTGAGATCGGTGTCCTCGACCTCGAACTCCAGGATGCCCTCGTAGACCGTTCCGTTTTCGCCCTCGGCGCAACTGACGGTCAACGACGTGCCGGTCTTGATCAGCGCTGCCGCATCGGCGGCCCCAACGATCGCAGGAATACCCAGCTCCCGCGCCACGATGGCGGCGTGGCAGGTTCGCCCGCCCCGGTTGGTCACGATCGCGGCGGCGGTTTTCATCACCGGTTCCCAATCCGGTGTGGTGGCCTCGGAGACCAGCACTTCGCCCGGTTGAAACGCGCTGAGCTGCTTCACATCGTTGACGACCCGGGCGATGCCCGCGCCGATGCGGGTACCGACCGCCTTGCCCCTGAGCAGGACTGGCGAACGTTGCTTGAGGTGATAGATCTGCAGCACGTTGCCTTTTTTCTGCGAAGCCACCGTTTCGGGGCGCGCCTGGACCATGTAGAGCTGGCCATCGATGCCGTCCTTCGCCCACTCCATATCCATGGGTTTGTAGGCACCGGCGTTGCTGGAGTAGTGGTTTTCAACCTTGATGGCGTAGTCGGCCAGCACCATGACGTCGGCGTCAGAGAGGCAAAAGCGCGTCTGTTCCTCGCTGGGCGTGTCGATATTCGCCGTGTATTCCTGGGCGATGTTTCCGGTATTGAGGGTGTCGGTAAACACCATCTTCTTTTCCTTGCTGCCCAGGCTGCGCTTCAGCACCGCGCGATACCCTGCGACGAAGCTGGGTTTGTGCACGTAGAAACTGTCCGGGGCGACGGTGCCCTGCACCACATTCTCCCCCAGCCCCCACGTGGCGTTGATGAACACCACATCCTTGAAGCCGGTTTCGGTGTCCAGGGAAAACATCACGCCACTGGCGCCGAGATCGCTGCGCACCATTTTCATGACGACGACGGCCAGGTCGACTTTGAAGCAATCAAAGCCGTTGTCGAATTTGTAATGGATCGAGCGATCGGTGAAGTTGGACGCCAGACAGCGTTTGTAGGCATCGAGCAGCGCCTCTTCACCGGCGATGTTCAGATAGGTCTCGTTCTGCCCGGCAAACGAGGCCTGGGGCGAATCCTCCGCGGTCGCCGAGGAGCGCACGGCCAGCGACAGGCTGTTGCCGTATTCGTGTTGGAGTTCGGCGTAGCCTTGCAGTATCGCCGCCTTCAGGTCATCCGGCAGGGTGCAGCCATAGACCACCGCCCTCGCCCGTTTGCCGCGGGCTTGCAAATCCTTGATGTCGTCGGGGTCGAGGCCGTCAAGCGCCGCATGCAAGGGCGCCCAGGCATTATTGTGCTCGAGGACGTAACGGTAGGCGTCCGAGGTAACGGCAAACCCGTTGGGTACCCGGATGCCCTCGCCGGTCAGCTTCTGGTACATCTCCCCCAGCGAGGCGTTCTTGCCCCCGACCTGCGCGACATCGTTGAGACCCAAGGTCTTGAACCAGAGGATATGAGGCTGTAAGCGGCTCACGATGTTTCTCCATCAAGTGTGGGGGCCATGCTCCTGCTGGTTTTCAGCAGTCGCAGATACAGGCGGCTGTAAGGCTTTATGGCTTGGTGCCAATTGAACGGCGCGCGCATGGCGCGGCAGCGCATCGCGTTGAGCAATTCAGGGTTGGCGAACACATTGATCGCCCGGGTCAGTGCCGCCGTGTAGCTTTCCAGGGTCGGCTCGTCGAACAGAAAACCGCTCACGCCATCTTCGATCGTGTCGGCCAGCCCACCGGTTTTGCGCGCGACCGGTAAGGAGCCGAAACGCTGCGCATACATCTGGCTCAGGCCGCACGGCTCATAGCGCGACGGCATCAGCAGGAAATCACTGCCGGCAAACATGCGCCGCGCATCCGTTTCGTTGAAGCCGATGCGCACACCGACCTGGCCCGGAAAACCCAGGGCCAGCTCCCGAACGGCCTGTTCTTCCTCAGGTTCGCCGCGGCCGATGACGACGATCTGCCCGCCCTGACTGACAATATGCGCGGCAACGCCGATGGTCAGGTCCAGGCCCTTCTGGAACACCAGGCGCGAGACCACGGCGAATAACGGCCCCGTCGATGGCCGCAGATCGAACAACCGCCGCACGTATTCAGCGTTCATGGCCTTGCCGGCCCAATCGTTGGCGCCGAACCGGCAGATCAAGTGGTCATCGGTCTCTGGATCCCAACTGGCGTCGATGCCATTGGCAATGCCGCTGAGCAGGCCTTGTTCGGCTTTGCTGTGCAAAAAGCCGTCGAGGCCACAGCCAAAGCCCGGCGTGGTGATTTCCCGGGCATAGGTGGCACTGACGGTGGTGATGTGGTTGGCATAGGCCATGCCGGCCTTGAGCAAGGAGAGCTTGCCGTGGAACTCCATGCCGTCCAGGCCCAGTGCGTGCTCGGGAATCCCCAGCTCGCGGCGGGAAGCACGGCTGACCATGCCTTGATAAGCCAGGTTGTGGATGGTGAACACGCTCGGTGTGGCCTGCCCGCGCCAGCGCATGTACGCGGGTGCCAGGCCTGCCGGCCAATCGTGGGCATGCACCAGCTCCGGATGCCACAGGGGGGTGAGCGCTCCTGCGGCGAAGTCCGCGGCGGCCAGGCCGAGACGGGCGAAACGGATGTGGTTGTCGGGCCAGTCGCGACCGTTGTCATCGACGTAGGGCGTGCCCTCACGCTCGTACAGTTCAGGGCAGATCACCACGTAAATGACCAGGCCGTCCTTCATGTCCATGCGCCCGATCTTGCACGGTGGCAGCGCCGCATGGCCACCCAGCTCGCCGATGACATGCACCGGGTTTCCACTGTTGAGGACTTGCGGGTAACCGGGCATCAGCACGCGCACATCGTGAAGGGCGTGCAAGGCCCGTGGCAATGCAGCCGATACATCGCCTAAGCCGCCGGTTTTCACCAGGCCGGCCAATTCGGAGGTCACGAACAGGATCTTTCCTCTGATTGCCGCACCGATGTCGGTGTGTGAAACCGGCGGTTGCGACAACGGATCGGCAGTCAACGTGACCCGTTCGCTGACAGCCAGCTCGAAACGCTCTCCTCGCGGGGAAATAGCGGCTACGCCCATCATTTTTTCCTTCCTGTTGAATCCAGAGAGCAGGGAGCTGCTTGAGTGAGTCTGGTGAGTATCTGGAGTTGCTCCCCGGGGCTGCTGATTTTTATCAACAAATGCGCATGGCGCATGCCCGCCACGGCCGCCGCGACATCCGGCCGCGCCTGAGCCGGATATTGTTGATTTAGCTCAATGCTTTTGCGTGGCCTTGGCGTAAAAAGGATAGGTCGGGGGGCGTGCAGCCCTGCCTCAGTCTGCGGAATCCACGATGACCGATGCCACTGAGCCCTTTGCCATCTCCATCAGCCAATTGCGCAAATGCTTCGATCACGTCGCGGCACTCGAAGGCCTGGACCTGCAAGTGGCTCACGGTTGCATATTCGGCCTGCTGGGGCCCAATGGGGCCGGCAAGAGTACGGCCATCAAGATGCTCACCACCTTGCTGGACCCCACTTCCGGCTCAGCGACAGTGGCGGGTTTCGATATCGCCCGCCAACCCGTCGAGGTCCGCCGCCATATCGGCTACGTGCCCCAGATGCTGTCCGCGGACGGCGCCCTGACGGCCATCGAAAACCTCAACCTCTCGGCACGTTTGCACGGGTTGCACGGTGCCCAGCGCCGGGCTCGGGTCAAGGACGCCATCGCGTTCGCCGGCCTTGAGGCGTCGGCCTCGAAACTGGTCCGCACCTATTCCGGCGGCATGATCCGGCGCCTGGAAATCGCCCAGGCCACCTTGCACAACCCTCAGGTCCTGTTCCTGGACGAGCCGACCATTGGCCTCGATCCCATTGCACGCCGCACCGTGTGGGAGCGGCTGGAACAGTTGCGCGACAAAGGCACGACGATCCTGATCACCACTCACGACATGGAAGAAGCCGACACGCTGTGCGACGAACTGGCCATTCTCCACCAGGGGCGGCTCGCGGTCGTCGGCAAGCCCGATGCGCTCAAGGCACAAGTGGGCGAACAGGCCAGCCTGGATGACGTGTTCGTACATTTCAGTGGCGTGGGCCTTGAGCAAGACGGCAACTACCGTGGCACCCGCGATAGCCGTGACGCTATCCAGAGGTTGGGATGAGCCGCGTGTACGATTACCTCGACGAGACATTCGCGGTCTGCGACGCCGAGGTGCGCAAGCTCGTTCGCGACCCTACCGAACTGCTGTCCAGAGCCATCCAACCGGTATTGTGGCTGGCCGTCTTCGGCCAGGTGTTCAGCCAGGTCCGGGGCATCCCCACGGGTAACTTGCGTTACCTGGACTTCATGGCCCCGGGCATCCTGGCGCAGAGCATCCTGTTCAGCGCGATCTTCTATGGCATCGCCATTATCTGGGAGCGCGACCTGGGAATCGTGCATAAACTCCTGGTGACCCCGGCACACCGTAGCGCGCTGATCATGGGCAAGGCCTTTGCGGCGGGCCTGCGCGGGCTGGTGCAAGCTGCCGTGGTGTATCTGGTGGCGATTGCCTTGCATGTTGAAATCCGCTGGGAGGTGATGCCGATGCTGACGGTGGCCGCCGGAGTCTTCGTGGGTTCGTGCATTTTCTCGACCTTTTCCCTGGTCATTGCCTGCATCGTCAAGACCCGCGAGCGCTTCATGGGGATCGGTCAAGTGCTGACCATGCCGCTGTTCTTCGCCTCGAATGCGATTTACCCGCTGGAGTTGATGCCCGACTGGCTGAAGGTGATCGCCGTGTGTAACCCGCTGACTTATCTGGTCGACGCATTGCGCTCGAGCATGATCGTCGGCGGGCACAGTGTGTATGCCCTGAGTACCAGCTTTACGGTGATGTTGTCGGTCTTCGCTATGCTTTTACTGCTGGCCGCCAGGCTTTACCCCGGACTGGCGCGTTGACAGCCCGTCGGCAGGCAGACCGTGCTACTGGCTGACGAGCCAACAATGCCATCATAATGATGGCACTGCCTGATACGGTACGAACAATACCCATCCACTCAGAGGATCATTATGGGTAACGGCGCTCCCCTTCCCTCGAACGAAACTCAACGACTGGCAGAGGTCGCGAGATTTTGTACCGTTGACAGCGAACAGGATGAGGTCTTCGACAAAATCGTTGCGATGACCTCGGCCTACTTCAACGTGCCCATCACGCTGATCTCGATTGTCGAAGAACATCGCCAATGGTTCCGTGCGCGGGTGGGCCTGGAGGCAACCCAGACGCCAAGAGAGGTGTCTTTTTGCGCCTACACCACGCTGGACAATTTAATGCTGGAGGTGTTGGACGCCACCCTCGACCCACGCTTCAAGGACAACGCCCTGGTCACGGGAGCCCCGCATATTTGTTATTACGCCGGCGCGCCATTGATAACAGCGGACGGTTTCACCCTGGGTACCCTCTGCATCATCGATAGGGTTCCCCGTGCGCCCATGAGTGAACGCGACGCGGCAATGCTGAAGAATTTTGCCGAACTGGTGATGATGCACATCGGCGGGGTAAGGTCCCGAAACTTCGTGGACCAACCCACAGGGTTATTCAACCGCCAACGGTTCGAGGAAGATATCCGTCAAGCCCTGCAGTTGAACGGCGCGTGCCAGATTTATGCGGTGGACGTCATCTCGCCGGCATTCCTCAACGATATCGTCAAGGCGCTGGGCTACAGTTTCGCCGCCGAACTTATCCAGGCCATAAAGTCCCGCCTGCAAACGCTGTTACCCCAAGATTGCCTCCTTTATAAAATCAGCCCCACCCGGTTCGGCTTCATTCTGAATGACGGTCAGCCCGCCGCGCAGATTTGCGCGCGCATCCTGTACCACTTCAAACACCCGGTCCAATGCCAAGGCATTCCCATCCCCATGCAAGTGGGGATAGGCGTACTGCCGCTACTGGAATCGGAAGAGCCTGGGCGCGACTGGTTGCGCCTGGTCATCAGCGCTGCGGACGAAGCCCGCGACCGTCAGTTGGGCTGGTCGCTCTACGAGCCGCAATTCGACGCCGCGCAACGACGGGCCTTGATGCTATTGAGTTCGCTGCCCGAAGCGATCGACGCTGACACCCAGTTCAGCCTGGTGTACCAACCCAAGATAAATCTCTCGTCAGGGTGCAGCGATTGTGTGGAAGCGTTGCTCCGTTGGCATCACCCCCTGCTCGGCAGCATCAGCCCCGCTGAGTTCATACCGCTGGCGGAGAAGACCGCGCTGATGCCGGCGATCGGGTTATGGGTGCTCAATGCCATTGTCCAGCAAGCCATTGCCTGGAAAGCGCGAGGGGTGTGCCTGCGTATCGCCATGAACATTACCGTCAGCGACCTGGAAAACGCCGGGTTCGTGGACGCCATGCTGCATGAAATCCGCATCCATGACCTCGACCCCGAAGACTTTGAACTGGAATTCACCGAAAGCATGCTGATCACCAAGCCCGAGGAGGTCATCCGCCAATTGCAGCGGGTCCGGCAGCGCGGCATCGAGGTGGCCGTCGATGACTTCGGCACTGGCTACAGCAACTGGGCGTATTTGAAGGAACTACCGGCCAATACCGTCAAGCTTGACCAGTCACTGATCAGCGGGCTGAGCACCAATCAAAACGACAAGCACTTGGTCAGAACCCTGATAGGCCTGGCCAAGGGCCTTGGCTATTGCGTCGTTGCCGAAGGCGTGGAAAACCAGGAAACCCTGGACCTGTTGATCCAGTGGGGCTGTTCGCAAGCCCAGGGTTACCTGATCGCCAGACCGATGAGCCCCGCCGCACTGGAAGACTGGATCGAACAAGGACGTTACACCGCCTTGGTCAAGCCTTAGCGCTGCCACGCAATCAACGGGTTTTCCGCCGGCAGGAAAGCCTCCGGGTGCCACGCGCGCACCCGTGGGGTGTAGTGATCCGCCGGGCGCTCGGCCGCCACCGTGGCGTAAAAGATATAGCCCTGGGTGGCGCCGGGCATTTTGTCGACGGCGTTCATCGGCAGGCACGCGTCGGGGAACCCATCGCACGCGTGGGCATAGAGTTCCACCTTGACCCATTGCGCCGCGATCTCACCCAGATAGATCGGCACGCTGATATGCAGCCAATCGCCGTCACGCCGCGATTCCACCTGACCGAAATGGATCGAGTCCCATCCTGTCGCCAGCGCCTTGTGCCAGGCATGGAGTGTGCACGCGAGCGCGGCCTGGTCCTTGCCACGGCGACGGAACGCCTGGATGGCGGGCTGGTAATACTGCTCCAGATAGTCGTGCAACATGCGATTGCTGCTGAATTGCGGCCCCAGCTGCGCCATGCTGGCGCGCATGTGTTGTACCCATTCCCGTGGAATGCCCTGGTTGTCGCGGGAGTAGAACAGCGGCACCACTTCGTTTTCGAGCACCGAGTACAAGCGTTCGGCGTCGACCTCATCGTCGCTGGGGGCGTCGCTGCCGATGGCCCAGCCGTACGCCGGCTGGTATGCCTGGGCCCACCAGCCGTCCAGTTCCGACAGGTTCAAGCCGCCATTGACGAGCACCTTCATGCCACTGGTGCCGCACGCCTCCCAGGGCCTGCGCGGGGTGTTGATCCAGACATCGACACCCTGCACCAGATACTGGGCCATCTCGATGTCGTAATCCTCCAGAAACACCACATGCCTGCGCAGCCCCGGAAGATGCACGAAGTCCATCCATGCCTGGATCAGTTGCTTGCCCTGCTCGTCGGCGGGATGGGCCTTGCCGGCGATGATCAGTTGCACCGGGTGCTGTTCATGGGTGAGCAGGCGCTTCAGACGTTCCACATCATGCAGCAGCAGGTTCGGACGCTTGTAGTCGGTGAAACGCCGCGCGAACCCGAGGGTCAGGCAGTTGGGATCGAGCACCCGTGCCGCCTCCTCCACCTGCTGCGGCGACTCGTCGCGCTGGCTCAACTGCCCGGCCAGACGCTGGCGGGCATAGTTGACCAGGTCGTGGCGTTGTTCGGCCGCCATCGCCCACAAGGCCTTGTCATCGGTGTCGGCGACCGTATCGGCCAGCGTTTCCACCGTGCCGAGCCAGCGTTCCTTGCCGCAGGAACGGGTCCATAAGTGATCGGACCATGCCGAGTCCCACGACGGTACGTGCACGCCATTGGTGACATACCCCACCGGTACTTCCTCATAGGGCCAGCGCGGGTACAGGTCACTGAACAGTCGGCGGCTGACCTCGCCATGCAAACGGCTCACGGCATTGGATTGGGCGCACCCGCGCAATGCCAGAAACGCCATGTTGAAGGGCTCGTCATCGTCCGTCGGGTCGCGCCGGCCCAACGCCAGCAGCTCCTGCGACGAGAGCTGGCAATCGTCGAGATAGCCCCGCGCATACTTGAGCACCAGTGCCGCGGGAAATACATCGAAGCCCGCCGCCACCGGCGTATGCGTGGTGAAAACGTTGCCGGCGCGCGTGGCCCACCAGGCCTGCTGGAACGATACCCCCGTCTTATGCATGAAGCGCCGTGCCCGTTCTAGCACCAGCAGCGCGGCATGCCCTTCGTTGAGGTGGCACACGTCGACGCGGATTCCCAAGGCATCGAGGGTGGCCCAGCCGCCAATGCCCAACACCACTTCCTGCAACAAGCGCATTTCCGAACCGCCGGCATACAGCTTCGAGGTGATCCCACGATCGGCGGCGCCGTTGAGCAGGTCATTGCTGTCGAGCAAGTACAGGCGCGTACGTCCGACGATGACCTGCCACACGCGCAAATGCAGGGTGCGACCGGGCAACGGCAACGCGACTTTCAGCCAGGCGCCGTCACGCCCGAATGCCGGCTGGATCGGCAGACTGGTGGGATCGTTATGGGGATAGGCTTCTTGCTGGCGACCGGCGGCGTCGATGGACTGTCGAAAATAACCTTCCTGATAGAGCAGACCGACGCCCAGGATCGGCACGCCCATGTCGCTCGCGGTCTTGAGGTAGTCGCCCGCCAGCACCCCGAGGCCACCGGCATAGAGGGCCAGCGCCTCGCTCAGGCCGAACTCCATGCTGAAGTACGCGACCTGTGCCCCATCGTTGAGCGGTCGTTGCCCCGCATACCAGCCGGGCTCGTCCAGGTAGCGCCGGTGCTCGTCGATGGCGCGGGCGAGGGTTTGTGAAAACGCGGCGTCCTGGCAGAGCGCTTTGAGCCGCTGGGGCGCGGTGTTCTGCAGGATCAGCCAAGGGTTGTGGGTGCGCGCCCAAAGCAGCGGATCGATGGCTTTCCACAACTCGTCGAGCGCGTGATTCCAGGTCCAGCGCAGGTTAAGCGCCAGTTCGGTCAAATCGTGCAACTGTTTGGGCAGCTTACGTGGCAAGAATGCGTACACGACAACACCTCACGGTCATCCCCAGGTCTACCGGCGGCAGCGGCCGCCGGCGGCTAAAGTGTCACGCGCGGCACCGACCGGCCCAGCAAGGCCAGGCTGTGCCGCGCGATGACGGCGTTCTCATCGGTGGCGATCATCCAGGCCGAGACGCTGCTGTGCGGCAGCGTCAGGCAGGCCGACGGGCCGGGGCCACGGGCTGCGTCGCGGACCACGCCCAACCAGGCGCACCCCGCGAGAATGCCATCGCGGACCTCGTGCGCATGCTCGCCAATGCCTCCGGTCAGCACCAGGCTGTCGACACCGCCGAGCAAGGCCGCCAGCGCGCCGATTTCCTTGACGACACGGCGCACGAACAGCGCGACCGCCTGTTTGGCCAACGGCGCGGGGCTGGCCAGCAGCGTGCGCATGTCACTGGCCAGCCCGCCCGATACGCCGAGCAATCCGCATTCGTGATACAGCAAGTGCTCGACCGCCTGCACACTCATGCCGCCCTCGCGCAGCAGGTAGAGCACCACGCCGGGGTCCAGGTTGCCCGGACGGGTGCCCATCAACAGCCCATCGAGGGTGGAGAATCCCATGGTCGTGCCGCGGCTGATCCGGTCCTGCATCGCACACAAACTGGCACCGTTGCCCAAGTGGGCGACAATCGTTCGTCCGCTTGCCGCGCGGGGGTCGTATTCGGCCAGCACACTGGCGATGTATTCATACGACAGGCCATGGAAACCGTAGCGGCGTAGCCCTTTTTCGCTTAGCGCACGCGGCAGGCCATATAGGGTTTCCAGCGGATCGAGGGTGTGGTGGAACGCCGTGTCGAAACACGCCACCTGGGGCAGGTCGGGATGTTCCTGGGCCAAATGCAGGATCGGCGCCAGGCACAGCGGCTGGTGCAAGGGCGCGATGGGGACCAGCGCCTGCAGTTCAGCGATCAACGCTGCATCGACCCGTGCGGCCACCTCTCGGCGACCGCCGCCATGCACCACGCGATGCGCCGCCCCGGCGATGTGCATCTCGGGCTGGCGGTCGATCCAGTGCAACAGCCGGTTCAACGAGGCTTCATCCAGGCAGCCGGCGCTCGACCATTGCTCCCGGTGTTCTGCCTCGGCCCCGACGCCCTGATACACCAGGGTGGCCTGGCCGTCGCGCACCTCGATGCCGCCGTTGCCCAGGCACGGCGCGCTCGCCGCGGACGCGGGGTAAAGGGAAAACTTGAGTGTCGAGGAACCCGCATTCAGCACCAGCAGTACCGGGCAAGAGGTCGTCGTCATGGCGTGGTCCTGCTCCCCTGTGCAGTGGTCGATGCGGCGTGGCGATGGTCCCGCGCTGTGAGGAGTCTGCACCGCGCCCCGGATGACGAGTTGACCTTTCTCAACAAACCCACGCCTGACCTGTTGGCGGCGATCCTCGCGCCACTGTTTGGCGGCTTTCTGATCTAAATCAATCAAGGCCCCGGCCTTCACGCAGAAATTAATGGCAGCAGTCGCCCCCTCACATCCGAGGGGTGCAGGCCCAATCATTTCGTGGAGGCTCGTCATGGCAACGCATTTGCAAGGCACCCAACCAGTCATCCCGCCGTCTTCTGCCCATCCGCTCGTAGGCAGTGTGCGCAAGGTCGAACCCAAGCGCTTGTCACTGAGCCTGCTGATTGCCCTGGTGGTCGGTTCGATGATCGGCAGCGGTATTTTCAGCCTGCCGCAAAACATGGCCGCGAGTGCTGGTGCCGGCGCGATCCTGATCGGTTGGTTGATCACCGGCGTCGGCATGCTGTCCCTGGCCTTGGTTTATCAAACCTTGTCCAACCGCCAGCCCGCATTGGATAACGGCGTGTTTGCCTACGCCCGGGCGCTGGGGGGTGAATACCTGAGTTTCAACTCCGCGTGGGGTTACTGGATCAGTGCCTGGATCGGCAACGTCAGTTACCTGGTGATCCTGTTCGCGGCCCTGAGCTACTTCTTCCCGCTGTTCGGCGAAGGCAACAACAAAGCCGCCATCGCCGGGGCGTCCGTGGTGCTGTGGTCGTTGCACTGGATGATCCTGCGGGGCATGCGCACGGCGGCGCGGGCCAATGCGTTGACGACGGTGGCGAAGATCGTACCGCTGCTGCTGTTTATCGGCCTGGTGATCGCGGCGTTCCAGCGTGAAACCTTCAGCGTCGACTTCTGGGGCGCGCCGGCATTGGGCAGCACCCTGGACCAAGTCAAAAGCACCATGCTGGTCACCGTCTGGGTGTTCATCGGCATCGAAGGCGCCAACGTGTTTTCCGCCCGTGCGGCGGAGCGCGCCAACGTCGGGCGCGCCACGGTGATCGGCTTTGTGATCACCCTGTTGCTGTTGATTGCGGTGTCGCTGTTGTCCTTGGGCGTGCTCAAACAACCGGAACTGGCGGCGCTGAAAAACCCCTCGATGGCCGGTGTACTTCAGGTCGCCGCCGGGCCGTGGGGCGCGGTGTTGATCAGCATCGGCCTGATCATTTCGGTGGGCGGCGCCCTGCTCGCCTGGACGCTGCTGGCGGCTGAGTCGGTGTTCACCCCGGCCAAGGAAAAGGTCATGCCGGGTTCGCTGGCGGTGGAAAACACCCAAGGCGTGCCCGCCAATGCACTGTGGCTGACCAACGGCTGCATTCAAGTGTTCCTGCTGCTGACCCTGTATTCGAGCGCCACCTACCTGGCGCTGATTTCCCTGGCCACCTCGATGATCCTGCTGCCGTATCTGTTCAGCGGCCTGTACGCATTGAAAATGACCTGGAAGGGTGAAACCTACGCCGGCCACCGCGCCCTGCAACTGCGCGACATGGCCATCGCCGCTGTCGCCACCGTGTATTGCGTCTGGTTGCTCTACGCCGCCGGGCCTAAATACATGCTGCTCAGCGCCCTCCTCTACGCCCCGGGTTCGTTGATCTACCTGGGCACCATGAAAGCCCGCCAAGGCCAGGCGCTCAGCGGGCCTGAAACGGGGCTGTTGATCATCATCTGGGCCGCTGCCGCCTATGCCGCCTGGATGCTGTGGCGCGGGACACTGACCCTGTAACCCATTCGAACTGTCCTGGCAGCCCGCGCTGAGGAAGTGCGCAGGCTGCCTTCAACCTGAAGAGGAGTACCGAGAGATGAGCAATTCCGCAAAAAAAATGCCGGTCACTACCGAACACAAATCCGACCAGCATCCCGTGACCACAGACCTGTGGCGCCCCCTGGAAAAACTGCGCCAACAGGTCGACCACCTGTTTGACGACTTCAATCGCGGTTCCAGCCTGTCGCCGTTCGGCCGTGGGCTGTTCGATGTCGAGCCGTTCTGGCGCCGCGAGCTGTTGGGCCATGGCATGCCGGCCGTGGACATCGTCGAGAACGACAAAAGCTACGAAATCACCGCCGAAGTCCCCGGCATGGATCAGAAAAACATCGAGATCAAACTGTCCAACGGCAGCCTGATCATCAAGGGCGAAAAACACGAAGACAAAGAAGAAAAACACAAGGGCTACCACCTCAGCGAGCGTCACTACGGCTCCTTCGAGCGAGTGTTCAACCTGCCCAAAGGGATCGACGCCGACAAGATCGACGCGAGCTTCAGCAAGGGCGTGCTGAACATCTCGTTGCCGAAGAAGCCCGAAGCCATGAAAGCGGATAAAGTCGTGCCCATCAAAGGCGAGTAAATCCCAGGCTGCACTGCCCCTTGCCGGGAAACCGGCAAGGGGATTTTTTTTGCCTGGCGGCGGCCCCGGCGATCATCCCCGGAAAATATCGAAGGGCTCGATCTTCAACACTTTACGGATGCCCAGGTAACTGGAGAACCCGGCGATCAACAGCACCATGCCGAACGCCAGCCCCAGGTTCCAGAAGGTGATAATGGCGGCGTAGTTGGGTCGGAATGTATTCGATGGCGCGCCGGTGGGTTGTATAAAGCGTCGGTACGCCGGTCAAGCCGCCGACCAGGACTTTGGCGATGCCAACGAGGGTAGCCAATGACCTACGTGCCGCCGTGGATTCCAACCTCGATGCGATAAGGCCTTACCTACTCGAGGAAGGCTTTACCGACGAGCAGATTGAAACCGCACGCACCAATCTACATAACCTTCATCAGGAACAGGGCTGGTATTGATATGAACGCAGCAATGATTGATGACCTGGTTAAAAGCCTTGGTCGCACTTACCCCGAGCTAATAGCGTCTGGGATGTATCTTCCAGGCGGGCCACCCAAAGGTATGTTTGAGGGAGATGAACAATCGTCTATATCGCCCGCACCCGGTATAGACCTGGGGTTTTCAGCCAGTCAGCACCTTGAGTCTCTCTATATCTATTTGCATAAAGTATCCGACACTGGCTCAGCCTACGCAGGAAGCTTGCCGTACCGGCTTCAACGTCGAATGAATCAAGCTTGGGTACGATCTCATTACGGCGAACCGTTAGCGTCAAAAGCGCCCTTCAAAATGCCAGTACTCGGGATGACTGGGGGCTGGGATACATATCATCTTCCGAGCACAGCTAAAAATATCGAGACGGTCTTCCAGTACAACGCCGAAATGGAGGTCAAGGTTGTTGTGCTCAGCCTAGTAAGCCTGGGCACATAGCGCCCACGACGCCGAGGATCGCAAGCACGTGCCCTCACG
The DNA here is from genome assembly GCF_900102035.1 of Pseudomonas extremaustralis. Taxonomy (NCBI): domain Bacteria; kingdom Pseudomonadati; phylum Pseudomonadota; class Gammaproteobacteria; order Pseudomonadales; family Pseudomonadaceae; genus Pseudomonas; species Pseudomonas extremaustralis. The sequence goes on along the minus strand of NZ_LT629689.1, from coordinate 1,599,767 downwards.
CAGGGCCCATGGGCCACGTCATGCAGCAAACCCGACAATGTGCCGGGTGCTGCAACCGCTCACTACTTGCGTGTAGCCTTTTCGAGCATCCGGCTCGCGCGATCGTTGGCCTGGTCGGCTGTGCTTTGTGCCTGACTGGCTGCTGCCGCCGCCTGTTCCGCTTTCGCATACGCTTCGTCAGCCCTGGCCTTTGCCGACAAGGCATTGCTTTGGGCGGAGTCCAGGCGGGCATCGACTTCCTTGGTGTGTTTGCTGCTGCAACCGGCCGACAACGCCAGAAGGACACTGAGCAGGACAACGGATAAGCGCTTATTCATGGGTATTCTCCTTGAGAGTCACAACAGGAAAGAGCCTGCTGCCGTTCAAGTATCCGGCGCCGGGGGTGGCAGGCTCTGATCTTTGTCAAACATCCACCACTCAGCCGCCGCTCATGGGTTTCAAGGCGCGCGCCCCAGGGTCGCCATGTACTGCGCAACCGATTCGGCATCGGCATCGGACAGGGTGTGCGCGATCTCGCTGGTCAGGTCGCCGCGCAGACGCAGGTCGGCCTGTTGAAAAACCTTGAGCTGGCTGACCATATAGGCCGCGTGCTGACCCGCCACGCGCGGTGTCAGGCCCTGGCCCTGCCCTTGCGCGCCGTGGCAGGCGCTGCACTGGGCGATGCCGGCGTCGGGCACGCCACGGCGAAAGATCAGTTCACCCCGCACATCGGGGGCTTCGGCCAGTGCTTGCATGGGCGGTTGCGCGGCAAAATAGTCCGCCAACTCAGCGATCTGCGTGTCAGTCAAATGGGTAAAGCCCCACATGTATTCGGTGGCGGCTTTGCTCATGCGCGAATGGTTTTTGAACTCCGTCAACTGCGCCTTCAGATAGTCTTTTTGCTGACCGGCCAACTTCGGAAACGTCGGCGAAACCGACTCCCCCGTCAGCCCGTGGCACAGCGCGCACACGTTATCGACCAGGGCAAGCGCGGGCATGGTCGAGATCTTCTGCGATGCCCGGTCGCTGGTGTGGGAGCAGCCCATCAGGGCCACCACGCACAGGGCAAGCGTTAACTGGGAGCGGTTGATAGCGCCTCTCATGTCTCATGCCTCGCTGATCCGCGGCGCGGGCCGGCGCCTATCGGGTTCTGACACCTTCGCCCAAGGCGGTGCAGGCTTTATTGATAAACCTCAATGATTCGCCTGGATCAGGGTGTAGGAATGAACCAAACCCATGGGGACCATGCACATGAACACACCTTCGCAGGATTGGCTGGATAAACGTTATGGCGCCGCCCGGCGCCTGGGCACAGCGGCCATCGCCCCGATCCTGCGCCAGTATGCCGAGCCGTTGCCGGCGCTGGAGTCGCCGGCCTTTGGTGAGTTGTTCGATCGCTATGGGGATGCGCGGGTGGTCCTGATCGGCGAGGCCAGCCATGGCACCCATGATTTTTATCGAACCCGCGCCGCCATTACCCAGCGCTTGATCGAGCAGCACGGCTTCAACGTGGTGGCGGTCGAAGCCGACTGGCCAGATGCCGGGCATGTCGACCGCTATGTGCGCGGGTTGGCGCCGTCGGCCTGGAAGCGCCATATCTTCAGCCGCTTCCCCACGTGGATGTGGCGCAATGCCGAGGTCAAGGCCTTTGCCGATTGGCTGCACCGCTTCAATCATCAACGCGCATCTGAAGCGCGCGTCGAATTCCGTGGCCTGGACGTCTACAGCCTGCGCAACTCGATTCATGAGGTGTTGCAGTATCTGGACGGTGTCGACCCCCATCTGGCCAAGGAAGCACGCCGGCGCTACAGCTGCCTGACGCCCTGGCAGGACGATCCGGCCCTGTATGGTCACTTCGTCGAACGCAACGGCGTGATGCCCTGCGAGCATCAGGTGGTCGAGCAACTGCACGTCATGCTCGCCGAGCAATTGACCGGGCTCATCGCGGATGACGAAGGGTTTTTCAATGCCACGCAAAACGCCCGGGTGGTGCAGGCGGCGGAACAGTATTACCGCGCCATTTATCGCGGCTCGACGGCGTCCTGGAACCTGCGCGACCGGCACATGTTCGACACCCTGCGCGCGCTGCTGGAGCATCGCGGCCCACAAGCAAAGGCCGTGGTCTGGGCGCACAACTCCCATATCGGCAATGCCGCCGCCACGGAGATGGGCTGGAAGGGTCAGTTCAATATCGGCCAGCTGTGTCGCAGTGCCTACGGGCGCGACGCGGTGCTGATCGGCATGAGCACCGATCGCGGCCAAGTGGCGGCGGCCGATGACTGGGACGGTGCGATGCTCATCAAGGACATCCGCCCTTCCCTCCCGGCCAGTTGGGAACAGCAGTTCCTCAAGGCCGGCGTGCCGGCGTCATTGACCGACTGGCGCGACCCGCAGCGCACCGAGCTGCGCAGCGCGCTGTCCAGCACCTTGCTGGAGCGCGCCATTGGTGTGATTTACCGCCCCGACACCGAACGCCAGAGCCACTATTTCGAAGCAGTCATGGCCGACCAGTTCGATGCCATGGTCTGGATCGAGCAGACGCAACCGGTGACAGCCCTGCCGCTGCCGAAAAGTCAGGCGCTGGAGCCGGAAGACGAGACCTTTCCGTTCGGCGTATAGCGCAATCAGCTGCCGCTCGTGCCGGCCTCGGCGGATTCGCGCCGCCAGGCTTGGTGCAGCAAGTCGATGACCTCGGCGTCCGTGGTCTGGGGGAAATGCTCGTACCAGTAGCCGATGGACATCATCCACTCGGGGATCAGCGTGCACACCACTTCATTGGCGATGCAGCGCAGGGTTTCCACCGTCTCCAACGGCGCAACCGGCACTGCCACGACGACACGCGCCGGCGCCTGCAACTGCACCGCGTGGATCGCGGCGGTCATCGAAGCGCCAGTGGCCAGGCCATCATCGATCAGGATGACCACCTGGTCCTTCAAGTGCAGCGGCGCGCGACCGCCCCGGTAAACCTGCTCGCGACGCGCCAGCTCCTGGGTTTCCCGTGCGACCACCGCGTCGTAGCTGTGGGCGTCGATCGAATGCGCCCGCAGCACCTCTTCGTTGCGAATCTGGATACCGCCACTGGCAATCGCGCCCATGGCGAATTCCGGCTGGGACGGCACGCCGAGCTTGCGCACCACCAGCAAGTCCAGGCGCACCTGCAGCGCAGTGGCCACCTCATAAGCCACCGGCACGCCGCCACGGGGCAAGGCCAGGACGATGACCTCGGGTCGACGTGCATATTTGAGCAACGGTTCCACCAGGCTTCGACCGGCCACCGACCGGTCCTGCCAGAGGGTTTGCAAGGAAGGACTTTGCGTCATGGCTCACCTCAGTTCTACGACACGGGATCAGACCGCCAGAATGCTGCACGGCACCTGGTACAGGATGTGTTCGGTGGTGCTGCCCAGCAGCTTCTCCAGACCGCGATAGCGAACCCGGCCCATCACGATCACATCCACTCCCTCCTGAATCGCGAAATGACTCAATGCCGAGACGGGACTGCCCAGGACGAAGTGGTGGCGATCCGGGGGCACGCCATAGCGCTGGGCCAGTTCGAAGAACCGGTCTTTCTCGGTACTCTGCAGGTCCTCCATCAGATCGGTTACCGCCAGCCCCCCCATGTCGGTCATGTAGAGCGCGGAGATATCGCAGGCATACAGTAAGTGCAGCTCGGCGCCGCATTGCAGGGCCATGGCGTTGGCCTGTTCGACGATGCGATCGTTCAGGTCGCCGTTGGTCGCCTGGGTATCCGACGCATCGACCGCCGCCACGATGATGTGCGGCAAGGCATGGCCAGCCGCGCCGATCAGGTAGACCGGCACCGTACTCTCGCGCAGCAACTTCCAGTCCAGCGGCGTGAAGAACGCGCGCTTCAGTGCGGACTCCTGCTGCACTTGTTTGATCAACAGATCGGGCTTCATCTCCGCGACGTAATCCAGGATGTTTTGCTTGAGGTCGTCGGCCCACTCCACCTGCGTCGTGACTTTGAGCCCGAGCGCCTGAAGATTATTGTCCTGTTGCGTCAACCAGTCGCGATGCCCCTGAAGGGAGGCGGCCTGGGCTTTTTCCCACACGTCCTTCTGCACCAACGGAAAGATCTTCAACCGCGTTGCCAGCGCAACGATATGCAAGGTCGCGCCGCTGGCTCTGGCCAGGGCGGCCGCATGGGTGATCGCCGGGGAATCGCGCAAGGCGGGGTCGATGATCAGTAACAAACAGGTGTATTGGCTCATGATTGGACTCCGGAAAGATTAAAAACAGCCCCCGCCCTCAGCGGACGGGACCAGGCGGTGTGGCGGGAACGAGGCGCCAGGCTTCGGGACACTGACGTACCGTCGGGTAATAGCCTCGGGCGGAATCGCAGTAATACCAATTGGGCACCGATGGGGCCGGCGGCGTTGCAGCAGCGGGCGCAGGTTCGATCACCACCGCCGGCGGGTTGGCCGGGTAATAGTTGTAAACCGGCGCGGGGTAGTAATAGACCGGATACGCCGGGTAGTAATACGGGTTGGCGATACGCGCCGCCTCCCAACCCAAACCCAGGCCGAGCCCGATCCCCCACCATCCCGGCCCACCGCCATGCCCGCCGCCGTGAGGCGCGGCATGGGCCGGCAATGCAACCCCCGTGGCCATCAGGATGAGCACAGTCAGCACACAACGCTTGACCGAATGGATGTTCATGATGCTTACCCCTTGGAACCGAAAAGACGGTTTACGGCTGACTTGGCGCGGACATGTGCATCGGCATTTGCCAGCCTTCCTGGCCGGCGAAGCGGTGATGCATCACGGTCCAGAACAGGTCGAAGATGGTTTTCTGCTGGGTGTCCAGGGCGTCGTAGAAGGTTTGCGTGCGCGCCTGGGCCGCGTCCAGGCGCACCAGTTGCGCCTGCATCCAGTTAGTCTGGGTACGCAGGCGCTCGATGCCTTTGGCCATTCGTTCAGGCGTCGTTTCATCCTTCAGGACTTTTTCGGCCGGCGCGCTTTCAGTGTCGGCGGCGTTGCTCTTTTCTTGCTGGTGGGCATCGGCGAGAACCCCCGAGGACCACGTCTCCCATGCAGGCATTTGCTCCGGCTTGAGATTGAGCTTGCCCTTGAGGTCATCCAGGGTCTGCTGGGTGTGTTTGATCCAGTCGAAATCCGCCGCGTGATGGAACATGCCACCTGGCGTCGACATCATGGTGCCGGCGAATGCGCCACTGGCCGGTAGCAGCAAAACGCTGGCGGCGACCAACAAGCATCGGCCAATCAAGCGGTGTCTGTTCATGTGCACTCATCTCAACGCAGGTGGGAGTCAGGTCGAGCATAGGAGTCACTGCGGCGGGGTCTCTGATCCACATCAAAAAACCCGCACGCAAGCGTCTTATGCCAGCAGTGCATGCCGGTGGACGGTCAGCCTATCCAATGGATTTCCGGGGCCTTGTGCGCGACGGGCACCGGCGTCGACAGTGGATGTCCGACAATAATCGGCGCCACGGGCATCCATTCGGCGGGCAGGCCGAGCATATGCTTGCCTTGCGGCGTATTCAGAAAGCCTTGGGCGAAGCCGATCCAGCAGGTGCCCAAGCCCTCGGCATACGCCGCGAGCATCAGGTTCTGGGCCGCCAGGGCGCAGTCCTCGACCATCCACTGACTGGACGCATTGCCCGAGATCAGCACCAGCACCGGCGCGTGGTAGAAGATCTGAAAACTGTCGTCGCTGAGCAACGACTGGAAGTGGCTGGAGTGCGAGCCCACGGGCGTGGTGGCGAGCATGCAGGCCTTGGCCTCGCGGGAGATCCGCTCCAGCAGTGCCTGGTCGCGGATCACGGTGAACGTCCACGGTTGCTGGTTCATGGCGCTCGGCGCCTGCGTGGCGGCGTCGATCAAACGCAAAATGACTTTTTCATCGACGGGCGCAGCCGTGTAGTCACGTGTGGAGCGCCGACCGGAAATGGCTTTGTTCAGGTTCATGGTTGCATGCCTTGATGGAGAGGATTCTTCACGTGCTCAGCCCTCGGGATACGGCGATGGGGCCGGCGCCGGCGGTTCTGGGATATCGGTGATGCTGGCTTCGGTGAGGAGCAGGATGCTGGCAACGGAAACGGCATTCTCAAGGGCGATCCGCACGACTTTGGTGGGGTCGATGATGCCGGCTTCGTACAGGTCGACATAGGTATTGGTGGACGCATCGAAGCCTGTGTTTCCGGGCTCGGCGAGCATGCGTGCAACGACGACGCCGGCGTCCACCGCCGAGTTTTCCGCGATGAGCCGGGTCGGCGCCTCCAGGGCGCGCCGCAGGATTTGCAGGCCGGTGCGCACATCGCCCTCCTGCCGGGCTTCCTCGGCGACAATCGCCGGCACCGCCTTGAGCAGCGCCAACCCACCGCCGGGCACGATTCCTTCGGTAATCGCCGCACGGGTCGCGGAGATGGCGTCATCCAGGGCATCCTTGCGCGCCTTCATTTCGGCTTCGGACGGCGCGCCCACGCGGATCACCGCCACGCCACCGGCCAGCCTGGCCAGGCGTTCCTGGAGTTTTTCGCGGTCGTAATCGCTGGTGGTGGTCGCCATCTGCGCGCGAATCTGTTGCAGGCGCGCATCGATGGCTTCGCGGGTACCGGCGCCGCCTATCAGTGCGGTGCTGTCCTTTTGCACCACGACCCGATGCGCCCGCCCCAACTGCTTGAGTTCCACCTGTTCGAGGTCGATCCCCAGTTCAGTGGAGACCACGGTGGCGCCCGTCAACACGGCCATGTCCTGAAGCATGTCCTTGCGTCGATCACCGAAGCCGGGGGCCTTGATCGCCACCGCTTTGAGCACGCCCCGTATGTGGTTGACGACCAGGGTGCTCAAGGCCTCGCCTTCGATGTCATCGGCGATCAGCACCAGGGGCTGCCCGCTTTTGGCGACCTGTTCCAACAACGGCAGCAGGTCTTTGAGGATGCCGATCTTATGGTCACACAGCAGCAGCCAGGCATCCTCGAACTCGACCTGCATCTTCTCGGCGTCGGTAACGAAATACGGCGAGACATAGCCGCGGTCAAAGCGCATCCCTTCCATGACCTCGACCACCGTTTCGGTGGTCTTGGACTCTTCGACGCTGACCACGCCTTCAACCCCGACCTTTTCCAAGGCGTCTGCCACCAGTTGGCCGATGACGCTGTCGTTGTGTGCCGACAGCGTCGCGACCTGGGCCTTTTCCCGTGGTGTGCTGACGGGCCGCGACTGCGCCGCCAGCGCCGCGATCACCAAGGCCAGGCCACGGTCCAGGCCACGCTTGAGATCGATCGCGCTGGCCCCCGCCACCACATTGCGAATGCCATCGGCCAGGATCGCGTGGGCCAGCACCGTCGAGGTACTGGTGCCGTCGCCGACCGCCTCGCCGGTGCGCTCGGCGGCCTGGCGCAACATTTGCGCGCCGAGGTTCTCCTCCGGGTCCAGCAGATTAATGCGTTTGGCAATGGTCACGCCGTCGTTGCAGACCGTCGGGTTGCCCCAGCTGTTCTGAATCAGCACCGACTTGGATTTGGGCCCCAGCGTGACGCGCACGGCATCCGCCAATTGGGTCGCGCCACTGAGGATTTTTTCGCGAGCCGCCGCACGAAACACGATTTTACTGTGAGCCATTGGGGAGCCCTCCTGTCAGATCTGCCATGCATCAGAGGTGCAGCTTCTCCGATGTGGCAGCGCCAGCCTTGACTTTTATCAACAAAGTCCCAGGCCTGACGGGCGCCGCTGCGATGGCGTCACCGACTGTCGCCTGGCGTACGGGAGTTGACAAAAATCAACGCGCCGAGTCGAAAACGGCGCCCAATCAAGGCGTGCAATTCACGCAGCCCTCGACGGCCAGGAGAACAACCATGGACAAATATCAGCACAGCCAGAAAAACAAACTGTTCAAGCATGCCGCCCATGATCCCTATTGCTTGCCCAAGGTGGAGGGTTCGGCCATCTGCCCGCAGTGCGATGCGGTGTATCAGGCCGGCAACTGGACGTGGAACCACCCCGAAAACACGCTGGTCCCCAACGCCCAGAGCGTGACCTGCCCCGCCTGCCGGCGCATTGCCGACAACGCCGCGGCCGGCACGTTGACCGTATCGGGCAGCTTCTGGCCCCAACATCGCGGTGAAATCGTGCACCTGTTCGAGCACATCGAAAAAAGGGAAAAGGCCGAGCACGCGTTGGAGCGCATCATCCACCTGACGGACACGGCGGATGAACTGACGGTGACCACCACCGGGGTGCATCTTGCCAATTGCCTGGGGCACGCGCTCGAGGCGGCCTACAAAGGCCAGGCGCACTACCACTATGACGATAACCAATGCAGCGTGACCATCCGTTGGGCACGCGAGCAATAACCCCCGGCGCCCGGTTCATCACGCTGCACCGGGCGCAGGACTCGCGCGGCTCGAGCGCTGGCGCCGGTAAAAGACCCGTTTAACCCCTTCTGCCGCCGCCATGTAGACCAGGCTGATCGCCAGTACCGTCAGCAGGATCGGCAAGGGCAATGGCACCAGGCCGAACCAAGCCGCCAGCGGACTGTAAGGCAACGCGACGGCCAGCAGGCCGATCGTCGAAGCGCTGAGCAGCAGCAGCGTCGCCGGGCGGCTTTTGTAGAACGGTCGGTAAGTACGCACGATGAAGATGGTCAGCAATTGGGTCAGCAGCGACTCCACGAACCAACCGCTGCGGAACACCTCGGGGCCCTTTTCCGCCATCAGGTACAGGGCGGCGAAGGTGAGGATATCGAACAGCGAACTGACCAGCCCGAACACCACCATGAAGTTGCGGATCTCGGTGATGTTCCAGCGGTGCGGGGTGTTTTCCCATTCGCGGTCGACGTTGTCACTGGAAATCCCCATGGACGGGATATCGGACAGGAAGTTGTTGAGCAGGATTTGCTTGGCCAGCATCGGCAGGAACGGCAACACCAGGGACGCCAGGGCCATGCTGATCATGTTGCCGAAATTAGCACTGGAGACGATCGAGATGTACTTCAAGGTATTGGCGAAGGTATGCCGGCCCTCCTCGATCCCTTCGCGCAGCACGTTCAGGTCGTGTTCCAGCAGCACGAAGTCGGCGGCCTGCTTGGCCACGTCGGCGGCGTTATCCACCGAGATGCCGATATCGGCCACTTGCAGCGCCGGCGCATCGTTGATGCCGTCGCCCATGTACCCGACGACATGCCCGGTCTTTTGCAGGGCGCGGATGATGCGTTCTTTCTGGTTGGGGTCGACCTCGGCGAACAGCGTGGTCAGCGGCGCCAGGTGCATCAAGGCGCCGTCTTTCATTGTGGCCAGTTCGGCGCCGGTGATGATGCGCTCGACGGGCAGGCCCACGGCCTCGCCGACGTGGCGGGCGACCAGGTGGCTGTCGCCGCTGATGATCTTCACCTGTACGCCCAGCCGCGCGAGGCTGGCCAGGGTGTCCTTGACCCCAGGCTCGGGCGGGTCGAAGAACAACAGGAAGCCGCGAAAGGTCATGCCCTGCTCTTCCTCGCGGCCATAGTGGGGCTGGTCCGGCAATACCCGCGTGGCCAGGCCGAGCACGCGAAAGCCCTGCTCGCTCCAGTCAGCGAAACGCTGCCTGATCGCCGCCAGTTCCTGCGGGCCCAGCGCCAACGCCTGTTCGCCTCGACGCACCTGAGTGCAAACCTCCAGCACGTTATCCAGCGCGCCCTTGGTCACCATCAACCGGCTGGCCTCGGGCGCATTGGCCAGTACCACGCTCAGGCGCTTGCGCACGAAGTCATAGGGCACTTCATCGAACTTGGTCACGCCGGGGCATGGCGCCAGGTCTTTGCCGGCCACGGTGATGGCATCGTCCATCGCATTGCGCATGCCGGTCTGCAAACTCGCGTTGAACACCGCCAACTGCAAAATAGCCGGATCGACCTTGCCGTCGGTGTCCATGGCACCGTCCAGAATCACCACGCCACGGGTCAACGTGCCGGTCTTGTCGGTGCACAGGATGTCCATCGCCCCCAGGTTTTCGATGGCATTGAGGTGCCGCACGATCACCCCTTTGGCCGCCATGCGTTGCGCGCCTTTGGACAGGGTGATGCTCAGGATCGCCGGCAACAGCTCCGGCGACAGGCCGATGGACAATGCGATGGCAAACAACAGGGTGTCGAGCGCCGGGCGGTGCAGCAAGATATTGATGCCGAACACCACGATGGTGATCACCAGCATCACCCGCAACAGCAAGCCGCCGAAACGCCTGAGGCCACGTTCGAACTCGGTTTCGGGCGGACGCAGCGCCAGGGTCTTGGCGATCCGCCCGATTTCGCTCTCCTGGGCATAGCGCGTGACCAACACCTCGGCGGTGCCGCTGCGCACCGAGGTGCCCATGAACACGCAATTGTGGCGTTGCCCCAGGGTGGCATCGGCGGCGCATTGGCCCGGTGTTTTTTCCACCGGGAAGGTTTCGCCCGTGAGCAGGCTTTCGCCGATAAAGCAATCGAGCGCCTGCAGGACGCGGCCATCCGCAGCGATCAGGCTGCCGGCGCTGAGCAGCAGAATATCCCCCGGCACCACGTCGCTGGCGGCAACCTCCACCGCCTTGCCGTCGCGACGCACGGTGGCGCGCAAGGCGATCTTGCGCCGTAGTTGCTCCACGGCATGGCTGGCGCGGTTTTCATACCAGGCGCTGAGTACCGCGCTGATCAGCACGATGCAGCCGACAATCGCCGCATCCAGCCAGTCCCCCACGGCCACGGCGACCAGCGCGCCGACGATCAGAATCAGCACCAGGGGCGTGCGCATTTGCTCCAACACCAGCCTGAACACGCCCTGGGGCCGGGCCTTGGCCGGGACCGGCGCGGCGCGCATCCGCACGCCGGCCTGGGCCTGGCTCAAGCCTTGCGGCGAGCTGTGCACACTGCTGAACACCTGGCTCACTGGCGGGCTCCAGTAATCGGCGTTGACCAGCCGCGCCGGGTGCCTGGCGCTGGATTGCCATTCCCGATGGGCCAGCCACAGGCCGGGCAGCATCGGTATCCAGAATGTCAGGCCGCGAAACAACAAGGTGGCGGACAGCGCCACGGCAATGTTCACCCCCACCCAATGCAGAGTCACCACCGCCGCCGCTTCGAAGGCACCCAGGCCGCCCGGCACGATGCCGATGCTGCGCAGCACGCTGGCCAGCATAAAACCGGCAAACAGCCCCAACGGCGGCGCCGAAACGCCCAGCGCGCGCACCAGTACCCATAACGTGGCGCTGTCCAGCAGGATGATCGCCAGCTCCAGCAAGGTAATGCGCCACAGCAGGCCGTGGCTGCGCACCAGCCGACTGTCCGCGCCCGTCAGCAATGAAACGGATCTGGCGACAATCGCAAAGCGCTGCCCCGGTATATGCACCGCCAGGTGCGGATTGCCGGCCAGCCTTGGCGTGACGACGGCCATGATCAGGCTGGCCGCCACGAACACCAGGCACGCGGTCATCACCACGGGCGTCGCATGCCCCTGGACGATCACCACCGTCAACGCCACGCCCACCGACAGCGCATACGCCAGGAAGTACCCGGACAAATCCAGCACCAGGCTTGCCAGCACCAGTGGCTTTGCGAACCCCAGGCGCACGAACGAGGCCACCACCGCAAAGGCTCCGCTGATCCCGGAGGATGGCAGGGCCTGATCGACAAACAGCTTCATCACGCTGAGCTTGCCCGCCTCCCAGAGTGACAGCGGTTGCGCCCCGGCCTTGAGCACCACGCGAAACACCTGGCCCTGGGCCATATAGGTCAAGGCTTGCAGGGCCAGGGCGCCCACCAGCCACAGGGGCTCGGCCTCGGTGAGTAAACGGGTGAAGGATTCGACGTCGGTGAACTGCAGCGCCACGCCGACCACCGTGGCAAACATCGCCGCGCCCAGCAGCCAGGTCAGCCACAGCGCCGGGCGATTGTAGTGTTGCGCTTCTTCAAGCACAGGCGGGTTGAGGACAGCTGGAATGGGCGGTTCAACAGACATGCCGTGTCCCTGAGCGATTGAGCGAAGCTCGATTCTGCCCCGCTCGGTCTGTGGGCTGTTTGACTTTAATCAACAAGCCCGACCCGCCCAGCCCGCAGTGTGATCGAGTAGGTCGTTAGCCCCTCTGATCTGAACATCTGCCCTGCGCTGGAGAGACCCATGTTCGCGAATCCCCACACCGCCGCCCTGATCGCCGAGATGGATAAAACCGCGCCTTCGGAGCATTGGCTGGACACACTGAACGACGGCACCCATGTGCTGATTCGCCCGCTGTCGGCGCAAGACCGCCTGCGCCTGCTGGCGTTTTTCCAGCATTTATCGCCGCTGTCGTTGCGGTTCCGCTTTTTGGGCGCGGTCAGTCATGTCGACGAGGGCATCATCGATTCGCTGCTGAGCGTCTCCGAGGATCTCAGCCGAGGCTACCTGGCGCTGATCCACAGCGAGGGCCAATTGCAGGTCATCGGCATCAGCCGCTACAAGCGCGTCGAAGAAAAACGCGGCGAGTGCGCGGTGGCCGTCGCCGAAGCGTGGCAGCGCAAGGGCCTGGGCCGTTTATTGCTGGGGCATCTGATCGATGCGGCCCGGCGCGAGGGCTTGCGTACCCTGTGCTCGACCAACCTGTCGACCGATTACCCGATCCATGGGCTGTACAAGCAACAGGGCTTCACCTCGGTGTACCTGGGGCGCGATTTCGACCGCCTGGTGCATGAACTGGAACTCTGAACGAAGGCACGCGGTGTATCACAGGTCGTCCAGGTGGTAGCGCGCTTGCACCAGATCGGTGATGTGCGCCAATGCCACCTGGCGCGACACCGATTCGTCTGATTCGATCAGCCGGGTCTTGTTGGCCAGCACGTCGTCGCGAATCACCTCGCGGAACCAGTTGGAAAAATCCCTGGCGGCGCAATGTTCGCGAAACCCACGGTCGTCCAGGCGGGCCAGGGCGGACAAGAATTCGCTCAGGTTCGAGGCACTTTGGCCCAGCGCGGGAAAGTAGAACGCGTGCCAGGCGCCCACATCCCCCACGGCATATTTGCCGCTATGGCGATGATGGGTCTGATCGGGCTGTTGTTGTTCCAGCAGGACCACCCGTTCAGCGTCGTGCAGGTCCCAGACACACACCTGGTCCAGCCCTGGGGAGCTGGCCGGGAAGATCGGCACCTTTCGTTGTGTGCGCGTGGCAAACCGGTGGACCAGCTCCCTGGCCGTGCTGCCCAGTGTCACCAGTACGTCGACGCCCTCCAGCAACGCCGGGCAGACCTGGTCGAAATCCAGGGCGACGATGACGGCCCCCATGTCGGCGAGAAAGCCCTGCGGCCACACCGAGCAGTGCGGCAGCATGTAGTGGGCCTCATCGACGATCAGCCAGGCCGGTCGCCCGCTGGTGCCGCGCAGGCGTTGAATGAACGGCAGTAGTTCGCCGAACAGTTGCACCCGTTGCGCCGGGTCCAGGGCCAGGGTACTCACCACCACGTTAAGCCGCGCTTGCAACAAATGATGCAGGGAATCTTCCGTGGTCGGCGGCACTGTCAGGCCGCCGACCGTGACCGCCCCCGCCAGGGACAGATAATCGCCTTCGGGGTCGATGACGCAGAAGCCCTGGCGGGCGTGGATCATGCGTTCGGTCAGCCAGGTCACGTAGTTGGATTTGCCGGAACCGGAGTTGCCAAGCACCAGCAGCACCGATTCGGCCGGCAGCCATATCGGCCGGGCGTCGTCGGTCTGGCCCAGTTGCAGGCCGATGCGCTCGACGGGCACCAGCGCGGCGTCCTTTTGCAGCAGCAGGTCGATCAGTTCGCAGACACCACGGCCGTGGTCCTGGGTGAGACAGATGTCCGCGCGGGCCTTGATCGACGCGATGGCATTGCTTACCGCAGCCGAGCAGCCACAACTGGCCAGGAACGCGTGATCGTTTTCGGCATCGCCCACGCCGACCACGTTCAACTCGCAGATCCCCAGCTTCAACAACGCGGCACTCAGGCCCGAGGCCTTGTTCACCGAGGGCGGCAAGACCATGATCGCGTCTTTGTTGAAGGTGATATGCAGCTCCAGGCCCAGCTCGCGGATGCTGCTGATCACCGCGTCCTCGAATGGGTGCCAAGTGGCGACGACAGACCTGCCGACCGATAACGGCGACACGCCCTTGTCGCGCAGGCGCCCCACCAGCTCGGTCGACGCGGGGTCGGCGATGAGTTCCTCGGTGTCCGTGGCCGGGTCGTACAACAGCGCGCCGTTTTCCGCGACGACCAGATCAAACAGGTCCAACCGCGAAAACTGGTGCTTGAGCGCCTGCAACTCGCGGCCGGTGATCAGCAGCAACTTGCGCCCGCTGTTTTTCAGGGTGAGCAGCGCTTCACAGACCTCGCCCGGAACATTGCCGTGTTCGGCAATGGTGCCGTCGAAGTCCACTGCCAAGGCTAGGAAGTGCATGTGTGTTCCTTGTGCAAGTACTGCTCGAACCAGTTCCCCGTAAGCCGTGCAACGTCTGCAAGGGCGCCGGGTTCTTTGAACAGATGCGTCGCGCCCTCGATCACTTCCAGGCGCTGTTCGCAGTGCAGGGTCTGACAGGTCTGCACATTCAGGCGCAGGATCATCGGGTCCTCGCCGCCCACCACTTGCAAGGTCGGCGCGCTGACCAGGGGCAACGCCTCGGCCGCCAGGTCGGTGCGCCCTCCTCGACTGACGACCGCCTGCACACTGGGCGAGCGGGCCGCGGCAACCAGCACGGCGGCAGCGCCGGTACTGGCGCCGAACAGGCCCACGCCAAGCTTGCGTAACTGCGTGTCGCGGGCGGTGGCGTCGATGACCTGGCTCAGTCGATCGGCGAGCAAGGGAATATCGAAACGCAACACGCCGGTCAGGTTGTCCCAGCGCTGCTCCGTGCGGGTCAGCAGGTCCACCACCAGGGTGCCCATGCCATGGCGCGCCAAGTACTCGGCGATATAGTGATTGCGCGGGTTCGAATGACCACCGCCACTGCCGTGAACCAGAATGACCAGGCAGTCGGTCCCCTGTGGCAAGCGCAAATCGCCCGCCAGCTCAAAACCGGAAAAGTTGAACTTTCTGTATTGCAGCTCGGAACCTGAAACGCCAAAAGGAGAAGCCATTAATTGAATACCTTCGTGTGTAACCTTCTCGGGATGCAAGGTACTTGCGCAGTGGCTTCATCTTCTTTTTGGATCTTTCATCAGGTCGTTTGATCGAGCATGCATACCTGTCACGTTAAAACCGAAAAACCCGGCGGCCTTCGCCGAGTACAAGACACTGACCTGAAGCCTCTCGTGGCTAAACTGCCTTTTTCCGGCGGCCGGCACTTGATAAAAATCAAACCCACGCCGATCCACCGTGCAAATCAGGCATACAGCCGCGGCAGCAGTCGCGGCACATCCTTTGGTTGCAACCCTGGGCCAGACTCGGCAACGGCGGCGTCGTGCAACCACACACCCGCCGCCGCCGCCGAAAACGCCGGCATGCCCTGGGCCAGCAAGCGCTGGATAATCGCATTCAACACATCATCGGCGTCGGTGGTCGACGGCCCTGGAGGGTGGAGGATCGCTCGGCCATCGGGCGCGGCAATGAGCGTATCGCGGCCTTGAACCACCATCACTGTCGAGCGGTCGCGGGCAGCGGCTCGCGTGCGGCTCAGCGTGTCGCCCGTATACGCCACTGGCGCCTCGTGAACGATCAGCACGCCAGGGCCCTGCAATGCACGCTCCTGCGCCTCGGCGCGCGGCAAATCGGCCCGCCACAACGCAGGATGATTCTCGAAGGCCAAGGGTTCGATGGTGTCGAACACCGTGTCGGGGGTGCCGATGTCGGCCACGATGACCTCGCCGCACAGCCCCCGCCCTGGGGACAGCAAATGCCCCGGTTTCTTGCGGAAAAATGTCACCGTCACTACCGCCGCCACGGCCCCCAGGGCTTCGCCGGTATCGCCCATTACGCCGCTGGGGGTGTCGATCGCGATAATCGGCGCCTGGCCGCGCCCGGCGGCGGCCAGGGTGTCGAGCACCGCCCCCTCCAGCGCACGGCTGAGACCGGCGCCGAACAGCGCATCGACGATCAATTGCGCCCCATCCAGCACCGCGGGGCTCAGGGCTTGAACCTTGCCCTGCCAACGCTGCGCGTGGCGCCCCGCTTCACCTTTGAGGGCGTTGGGATCGCCCCACATGGCCACCCTCACCGGCCAGCCCGCCTCGGCCAACCGATGGGCGGTGACGAACCCATCGCCGCCGTTGTTGCCCGGCCCGCACAGCACCACCAACGGCCGGGGCGTCCAGCGGCGCTCGATCTCCCGGGCCACCGCCGCGCCGGCGTTGCCCATCAACTCGAACGATGACACACCGGCCAGCACCGACAACCGGTCGGCCTGCGCCATTTCGCGCACGGTCAACAAGGCGTTCTGGCGCCAGCCTGCTTCAAGCGTATTCATGGGGTCACGTCCTCATTGCAAAACGTCTTGATCGGCTTGAGCCAATCCCGGCGCGCTGGCGTCCACAGGCGGCAGTTCAACGCAGTCTCGATACTCCGGCACCGACACCGACCAGCCCAGTTCCTGGCTGATGCGTTGCCGCAGCACGTCCGAGGCATTGGGCTCGCCGTGTACCACGTAAGTGTGTTTCGGCGCACGCTTGAAGCCGCGCAACCATTGCATGATTTCGTCGGCATCGGCATGGGCCGACAGGGTTTCCATTGGCACTACTTCTGCGCGGATCGGCACGTCCTGGCCATGGATGCG
This sequence comes from Pseudomonas extremaustralis, assembly GCF_900102035.1. Lineage (NCBI taxonomy): Bacteria > Pseudomonadati > Pseudomonadota > Gammaproteobacteria > Pseudomonadales > Pseudomonadaceae > Pseudomonas > Pseudomonas extremaustralis. Next base: position 1,583,105 of record NZ_LT629689.1, on the reverse strand, counting down.
CACCGACGGCGCGCCGGCGACGATGTGCGCACCGCGCGTGCCGCCCGCCTGGAAACCTGGCACCAACAACGTATTGAGCGGGTTGGGTGCCAGCGCCTTGAGGTGGTGCAGCACGCGTCCTCCGGTGGCCATGCCACTGGCCGCAATGATGATCGCTGGCGTGCGCAGCAGGTCCAGGGCGATGGACTCTTGCACGGAACGCACAAAATGCGTGCCGTCGCACATGCCCTGGCAGTCTTCCAGCGACAACCGGTGTTCGGAGCGAAAGCGCTGGTACAGGCGGGTCACATCGGTTGCCATCGGGCTATTGAGGTAGATCGGCAGGTCCGGGATCGCGTGCTGCTGTTTGAGTCGATACAAGTGATACATCAGCAGTTGCGCGCGCCCGACCGCGAACGATGGCACCAGGGTGATGCCATGGCGCAGCGCGGTACGGTTGATGACCTCCGCCAATTGCACCTCGGGAGGTTCCACGGGGTGCCGACGATCACCGTAGGTGGATTCCACCAGCAGGTAATCGGCGTGCTCGATGGTCTGCGGGGCGTACATCAAGGGATCGTTCGGCCGGCCCAGGTCTCCGGAACACACCAGCGTGACGCCATCGCCGACGATCTCAAGGGTGGCTGCCCCGAGAATATGCCCGGCCCCGCGCATCAGGACGCTCAACCCCGGTGCAATCATGACCCGGTGCTGCAGCTCCAGCGGCCGCAGCAGCGTCAATGCCCGCTCGGCGTCCTGTTCGGTATAGAGCGGCAGTGCCGGAGCATGTTTGGAGAACCCGTGCCGGTTGGCGAATTCGGCTTCTTCTTCCTGCAAACGAGCGCTGTCGCGCAGCAATATCTTGGCCAGCTCACACGTTGCCTGCGTGGCGTACACGGGCCCGCGATAGCCGTTACGCACCAGGACCGGCAGATAGCCGCAGTGGTCCAGATGGGCATGGGTGAGCACGATGGCGTGCAGGTCTTGAACCGGCAGTTGGAACGGGTCCCAGTTGTGCAGACGCAGTTGCTTATAGCCCTGGAACAGGCCGCAATCGATCAGGACATGCAGGTCTCGATGCTCCAGCAGGTATTTACTGCCGGTGACCGTGCCTGCGGCGCCCAGGAATGTCATACGCATGGCAGCTTCCTTGAACCTTCAGGGGGGAATGCCATACATGCAGGCTTTGGACGGCGTGGCTGTTGATTTTTGTCAACGAACGGCCTGTTGGCCGGCTTCAATCAAAGGCCTGGGTAACGGCTTGACGATCATCAAGCTGCACGAGGTGTGATTGAGTACGCTCTCGGCGGTGCTGCCGATCATCCGGTCGAGCCCGTGGCGATGGGCGGTACCCAGCACCACCATGTCAAAGCCATTGCGCCCGGCAAACTGTCTGATCACCTTGTGTGGAACGCCGGTCAGCACATGCTGGTGGTTTTTCTCGACGTCATAGCGTTCGGCGAGCGCGTCGAAGGCCTCCACCTGAGCGTCGTTGACCGCTTCGCCCAGGCTGCTGTCCAGGCTCTGGGTCGGCACACTCATCACGGTATCCCCCATCACCGACCAGTTGCTCACGTTCAGCAGGTGCAGTTGTGCGTCGCAGGTCCGCGCCAGGGTCGACGCCAGTTCGAGGATTTGCTCATTGAGCCCATAGGTCAGTTCTTCGAGATGGGACAGATCGATGGCCGCCAGTACCTTCAATGGCTTGGGATGCCGAGCGTCGGTCACCAGGTGCAGGCAGGCCGGACAGTCGCGCAACAGCAGCCAATCCAACGGGCGATGGAAGGTGCGATCAAGCAGCGAAATATGCTGCACGTCCTTGACCACCAGGTCGGGCTGGAAATCGTTCACATAAGCCAGCACCTGTGCCGGGCTCTGTTTGGCCCACACCACTTCGCAGGTGACCTGCAGCCCCGCGCGCCGTTGAAAACGCGCTTGCTGCTCAAGCCAGTGGCGGTGGATCTGCAAGTAACCCGCGCGGGCCTGAGCCAACGCGTCTTGGTCGAACAGGCCTGCCTGCTCCAGAGGCGTAACTTCATCGAACGCGACGATATGCAGCAACGCTCCCGTTGCAAGGGCCAGCGACTGAGCCCGGCCAAAGGCCGGGGTACGGGTCATTTCGGACGGCGCAATCAATAAGATTCGTTTGAGTTGGAGCATCACATACCTCGGCCTGGGCTAGCATTAACGCCTGACTGCTGCCCAACTGTTTATCGAGCACTATGCCTCCCCGCATGGCGACTGATACATAACCGTTACAGTACCCGACGCCACTGGAGACGCGCTCTGATCTTTATCAACATAAGACAGGCTTTCTCGCAGGAATGAATCAACCTCGGATTCACTCGGCCCTTGTTGATGTAGCTCAATGATTTTTCGCGGTGCGGGCGTAGAAACCACTGACCGGCCATTCATGGCCCGTCATCCGTAATGTTTCTACAGAGGACACCATCATGAGCAATTTGAGTTTGCGTGACGCCATTCTGGAAGAGCTTGAATTCCAACCTCATATCAACGCGGCCAACATCGGTGTGGCCGTGGAAAACGGCGTTGTCACGCTCACCGGACACGTCGACAGCTACGATCAGAAAATCAGCGCCGAGCGCGCGGTAAAAAGCGTCAAAGGCGTGCGCGCGGTGGCCGAGGAAATTCAGGTACGCCTGCAAAAAGGCGCCGGAACGGCGGACGACACCATCGCCAGCCGCGCCCTGCACATCATCGATTGGAGCGCCGACGTCCCCGACAACGCGGTCAAGGTCATCGTGCAGAAAGGCTGGGTCACCCTTGAGGGCGAAGTGGACTGGCAGTACCAGAAAGAAGCCGTCGAGCGTGCAGTGCGCAAGCTGTCCGGCGTGATCGGCGTGGACAACCGCCTGACCCTCAGCCCTCGGGTGGACATCGTCGATATCCGCAAGCGTATCGAGGATGCGCTCAAACGCAGTGCCGAAGTGGACGCCAAGGATGTTCACGTGCGGGTCGACGGTAATGTGGTCAGGCTCGACGGCAAGGTTCACCTGTGGCGCGAACGCAACGTCGTCGAGCGGGCGGCCTGGTCGGTGCCCGGTGTCATGAAGGTTGAAGATCACTTGCTGCTTGCCTGAGGCAACGAATGCTCCGCAGGGGTTGCGGGGGGCGCGGGGCATTCAACGAATTTGCGTGCGCGCCATGGAACTGTCCGAGTCGACGTTATGAAAAAAAACCATCAATGGAACCTGTCTTACTTTCTTGTGGCCTTTGTCGTGTTCTCCCTGGTGCAGTTTTTCTGGGCGCAACACAGCGTGGTGCAAAGCATTCCGTACAGTCAGTTTCTGCAACTGCTCAACGAGCAGAAGGTCAGCGACCTGACGGTCGAAAAAGATCAGATCAGCGGCAAACTGCAAACACCCATCGACGGCCACAGCCTCTTCACCACGGTACGGGTCGATCCGGCGCTGGCCGCGAACCTCGCGCAGTCGGGGACCAGCTTCAGCGGGGTGAATGACAATACCTTTTTGAGTGGCCTGCTGGGCTGGTTGCTGCCGTTCATGCTGATCATGGTGGTCTGGCATTTCCTGTTTCGTGGCATGGCGGAAAAACAAGGCCTGGGCGGGCTGATGAATATCGGCAAGTCGCGGGCGAAGGTGTTCGTCCAGCGCGATACCGGCATCACCTTCGCGGATGTCGCGGGGATCGACGAAGCCAAGGCCGAACTGGTGGAAATCGTCTCGTTCCTCAAGGACAAGGCCAAGTACGCGCGGCTGGGCGCGCACATTCCCAAAGGCACGCTGCTGGTCGGCCCGCCGGGCACCGGTAAGACCCTGGTGGCCAAAGCCATCGCGGGTGAAGCCGGCGTGCCGTTTTTTTCGATCTCGGGTTCAGAGTTCGTCGAGATGTTTGTCGGAGTTGGCGCGGCGCGGGTGCACGATCTGTTCGAGCAGGCGCGCCAGGCCGCGCCGTGCATCATTTTCATCGATGAGCTGGACGCCCTCGGCAAAATGCGCGGCGTCGGCGTATTGGGTGGCAACGACGAAAAGGAACAGACCCTCAACCAACTGCTGGCGGAACTGGACGGTTTCGATCCGCGCGAAGGCGTGGTGCTGCTGGCGGCGACCAACCGCCCGGAAATTCTCGATCCGGCCTTGCTGCGCGCCGGTCGGATCGACCGCCAGGTGCTGATCGATCGCCCGGATCGCAAGGGCCGGCAGGCGATCCTCAAGGTCCACCTACAGAAAATCACCGTGTCGCCGACGCTGGACAGCGAGCGGATTGCCGACATCACCACCGGCTTTACCGGCGCCGACCTGGCGAACCTGGTCAACGAAGCGGCGATTGTCGCCACCCGCCGTGGCGCCGATACGGTCGACCTGGACGATTTCACCGCCGCCGTGGAACGCCTGGTGGCGGGCGTCGAGCGCAAGAGCAGCATACTGCGCCCCGAGGAGCGCCAGGTGGTGGCGTACCACGAGATGGGCCATGCCCTGGCCGCGAGCCATCTGCCGGCCATGGACCCGGTGCACAAGGTGTCAATCGTGCCGCGCGCCATTGGCGCCCTGGGCTACACCTTGCAGCGGCCGACCGAAGACCACTTTCTGATCAGCCACCAGATGCTCAAGGACCGCATCGTCGTGTTGATGGCCGGGCGCGCCGCCGAATTCCTGATGTATGGGCAGACCTCCACCGGCGCCGCCGATGACCTGGCCCGCGCCACGGACATCGCGCGGCAACTGATCACCCGCTTCGGCATGAGCGCCGAATTGGGGCAAGCGGTGCTGGAGCGGCAAAACACCACCTACCTGGGTGAGCAGATGCAGAACAGCGGCAACAAAGATTATTCGGAGCAGACGGCCAGGGAAATCGACCTGTGTATCCGCGCCCTGCTCGATGAGGCCTATGGGCGGGCCAAGACCCTGCTCGATTCGCTTCGCGCCGACCTGGAGGCCGGCGCTCGCCTCTTGATGGAAAAAGAAAGCCTGACCCCCGAAGAGTTCGCGCCGTTGCTGCCCCTCAAGCCACAGCACCCGCCCGCCTAGCGTGAGCGCCTGTCGCCCCTAGGGCGCAGGCGTCCATTGCCAGTTGAGCACTTCGGGCAAGTCTTCGCCGTGTTCGATCAGGTACAGCTTGTGTTTCTCCATCATTGACCAGTACCGCGCTTGCGCGGCGTGGCGCTGGTCCTGCAGGCGCGGTACACGCTCGACGACATCCAATGCCAATTGGTAGCGATCCAGGTGGTTGATCACCGCCATGTCGAACGGGGTGGTCGTAGCACCCTCCTCCCTGAAGCCACGCACATGGAAGTTGTCATGGTTGGTGCGTTTGTACAGCAGCCGATGCACCAGCGCCGGGTAGCCGTGGAAGGCGAAGATCACCGGTTTGTCGGTGGTGAACAGTTCATCGAACGTGGCATCCGCAAGGCCATGGGGATGCTGGGAAGACGATTGCAGCACCATCAGGTCCACCACATTGATCACCCGCACCCGCAGATCCGGCACGTACTCACGCAGCAAAGTCACGGCGGCGAGGGTTTCCAGGGTCGGCACGTCGCCGGCGCAGGCCATCACCACGTCCGGTTCCTGATCGTCGTGGCACGCCCAGTCCCAACGACCGATCCCGGCCATGCAATGGCGTATGGCCGCGTCCCTGTCCAGCCATTGCCACTCCGGTTGTTTGCCCACCACGATGACATTCACGTAATTGCGGCTGCGCAGGCAATGGTCGGCCACCGACAGCAGGCAATTGGCATCCGGCGGCAGGTAGATGCGCGCGACATCGGCGGTCTTGTTCGCCACCAGGTCGATGAACCCAGGGTCCTGGTGCGAGAAACCGTTGTGGTCCTGGCGCCAGACATGGGAGGTCAGCAACAGGTTGAGTGACGCCACCGGCTTGCGCCAGGGAATGCCGGCAGCGGTTTTCAACCACTTGGCATGCTGGTTGACCATCGAATCGACGATATGGATGAACGCCTCGTAACACGACAGCAGGCCGTGGCGACCGGTAAGCAGATAGCCTTCAAGCCAGCCCTCGCACATGTGCTCGCTGAGAACCTCCATGACCCGACCGTCCATCGCCAGGTTCAGGTCGTCGGCTTCCAGCGGGTCCATCCAGGCCTTGGCGGTGACCTCGTAGACGGCGTCCAGTCGGTTGGAGGCGGTTTCGTCGGGGCCGAACAGGCGGAAGTTGGCGGTGCCGCGGGCGTTTTTCATCACGTCGCGCAAGAAAGCCCCCAGGACCCGGGTCGCCTCGGCGCGCCGGCTGCCGGGTGTCGGCAGGTCGACGGCGTAGTCGGCGTAGCGCGGCAGGTCCAGGGCGCGCAGTAACAGCCCGCCGTTGGCGTGGGGGTTGGCGCTCATGCGTCGGTGGCCGGTGGGGGCCAGGGCGGCGATGTCGGGCAGCAAGGCGCCATCGGCATCGAACAGCTCCTGGGGACGATAGCTCTTGAGCCACTCTTCCAGTTGCTGCACATGCCCCGGCGCCTGGAAATTGGCCAAGGGCACCTGATGGGCGCGCCACGTACCTTCGACCCGACAGCCATCGACGAACTTCGGCCCGGTCCAGCCTTTGGGCGTGCGCAGTACCAGCACCGGCCACAGCTGGCGCTGGGGCGCCTCGTTGCGCGAGGGCTGGCGCGCGGCGTGTTGAATCTCGCGAATTTTCAGGACCATGGTGTGCAGGGTCCGGGCCAGGGCTTGATGGACCTGCTCCGGCTCGTCGCCCTCGACGAAATACGCATCGTAGCCATACCCATACAGCAGGGCCGACAGCTCATCCTCGCTGATTCTGGACAACACCGTGGGGTTGGCGATTTTGTACCCGTTGAGGTGCAGGATCGGCAGTACCGCGCCGTCACGGGCCGGGTTGAGGAATTTGTTCGAGTGCCAGCTGGCGGCCAGCGGACCGGTTTCGGCTTCGCCGTCGCCGATCACGCAGGCGACGATCAGGTCCGGGTTATCGAAGGCCGCGCCATACGCATGGGCCAGGCAGTAGCCCAGTTCGCCGCCCTCATGGATCGACCCCGGGATCTGCGCCGAGACGTGGCTGGAAATCCCATACGGCCAGGAAAACTGCCGGAACAGCCGCAGCAGCCCGTTGCTGTTGCGTTCCACCGACGGGTAGCACTCGGTGTAGGTGCCCTCCAGATAGGTCTGCGCCACCACCGCCGGTCCGCCATGACCGGGCCCGGCGACGAAAAGCATGTTCAGGTCGTACTGGTTGATCAATCGATTGAGGTGCGTATAGATCAGGTTGAGCCCCGGCGTGGTGCCCCAATGCCCCAGCAGGCGTGGCTTGATGTCCGCCAGGCTCAGCGGCGTCTCCAGCAACGGGTTGCGTTTGAGGTAAATCTGCCCGACAGCCAGGTAGTTGGACGCCCGCCAATACGCATCCAGCCCTTCGAGTTCTTCCGTCGTCAAAAAATCACCCATAAACCCCTCCGTCAAGGCCAGACCCGTGGAATGTCATTCGTCGATTCTGGGAGACTGAACTACCGGAGACTTGATATACGTCAAGTCTTCTCGCGAGCGCTCAAGCTCAATAGAAACAGGAATCGGGGATGTCCAGGAGAGGTGTAGGCGACGTAGTTTCCCGCTCGTTCATTACTCGGGCGCAAGCCTGAATGGAGCGTATACATGACGGCCCATCATCGGTATCTGATCGATCACTCAGCGGCACTGCAGCACTTGCCCGAAACTCGCCCCCTGAAGGCGAGTTGTTCTACCTGCAGCGTGTCGGCAATGTGTCTCACCCTCGGCCTCGACGATCACGAGGTGGTGCATGTCGACAAACTGATTACACAACGGCTCAAGGTCAAAAAAGGCGCGGCGTTGTACCGCACCGCAGATCCGTTGCGCTCGCTCTACGCGGTGAGGACCGGGTCCTTCAAGACCTGCCTGGTGTCGGTCGATGGGCGTGAACAGGTCACCGGTTTTCAAATCTCTGGGGACATGCTCGGCCTGGATGCCATCAGTGCCGACGCGCATGCCTGTACGGCGATTGCGCTGGAGGACAGTGAGGTGTGCCCCATCCACTTCGCCCACCTGGAGAACCTCGCCCGCAACCTGCCGTCGCTGCAGCACAATTTCAACCGCTTGCTGAGCCGTGAAATCGTGCGCGACCACACCTTGCTGATGCTGATGGGCAACATGAATTCGGATGAGCGCTTGGTGGCGTTCCTGCTGAACCTGTCGCAGCGCTTCGCAAGCCGTGGCTATTCGGCCAGGCACTTTGTGCTGAAAATGCGTCGCGAGGAAATCGGTTCCTACCTGGGCTTGCGCCTGGAAACCATCTGTCGTGGCATTGCCCACCTGCGTGACAAGGGCCTGGCGCACATCGACGGGCGCAACGTCACGATCTACGACCTGGACGGGCTCAAGCGCCTGGTCGCCGGGTGTGATCGTCCTGTCTAGCATTTACGTCGATCATCTGGAGAGTCTTCATGCGTGCCATGGTTCTGCACACCGCCGGGCAGCCGCTGCAACTTGAGGAGCGGCCCATCCCGACACCCGGCGCCCAGCAATTGCTGATCAAGGTGCTGGCCTGTGGCGTGTGCCGCACTGACCTGCATCTGGTGGACGGTGAGTTGCCGCAAGCGCGGCTGCCACGGGTGCCCGGCCATGAGATCGTCGGTGAAGTGACGGCCGTGGGCGCCGCTGTCGAGCCGCGCTGGATCGGTCGCCGCGTGGGGGTGCCATGGCTCGGCTGGACCTGCGGCGAGTGTCAGTTCTGCACCTCGGGTCGGGAAAACCTCTGCGACCAGGCACAATTCACCGGCTGTCAGCTGGACGGCGGCTACGCCGAATACACCGTGGCGGACGCACGCTTTTGCCTGCCGATTCCCGACGGGCTCTCGGACATGCAGGCCGCGCCGTTGCTGTGTGCCGGCCTGATCGGCTTCCGCGCCCTGCAAATGGCGCCCCAGGCCCGCCACCTGGGGCTTTACGGCTTCGGCGCGGCGGCGCATCTGGCGATTCAGGTAGCGCTGGGCCGGGGTCAACAGGTGTACGCCTTCACCCGACCGGACGACCGCGAAGGCCAGGCGTATGCCCGCTCACTCGGCGCAGTGTGGGCCGGCGCCTCGGACCAGCCGCCACCGCACCTGCTGGATGCGAGCCTGATCTTCGCGCCTGTCGGCGCGCTGGTACCGTTGGCGCTGGAGGCTACCGTCAAGGGGGGTTGTGTGATTTGTGCCGGCATACACATGAGTGACATCCCGAGCTTCCCCTATCGCTTGCTGTGGGGCGAACGCAGTGTGCGTTCAGTGGCCAACCTGACCCGCCAAGACGGAACGGCGTTTTTCGATACCTTGCAGCACACCCCGGTGCACTGCGATATCACCCGCTTTGCCCTGAGCGATGCCAACGCGGCGCTGGCGCACTTGCGAGCCGGTCAATTCAACGGTGCGATTGTGCTGACACCGTGACCGGCCGCAAGCACGGCCCAGAGACAGCGCCGTTTATTTTCTGGTCGCTTTGGTCAGCATGCGGATCGCCCGCTCGTTGGCCTCGTCAGCCGTGCGCTGCGCCTGGGCGGCCAGCGCCGCCGCCTGGTCGGCCTTGAGATAGGCTTCATCGGCGCGCAGGCGCGCGGTGGCGGCGGTGTTTTCCGCGGCATTCAGGCGCGCATCGAAATCCTTGGCGGCTTGATGGCTGCACCCTGCTGACGTGGCCAGCGCGAGCGCCAGCAGTGAAACGGACAGGTATTTGTTCATGGTGTTCTCCTCGGCTCATGGCCGTAAGCAATGGAAAAGTGCGTATTCAGTATCGGAGGCTGGCTCCCTGCCGGCCTGATTTTTATCAACAAATGCGCGGTCAAGCCTCTTTAACCGTTGAGGCTGGCGGTGGTTGCCGGATCGCTAAAATACTGCCCGGCACCGAATACAGTGCACGTTCGGTGTTGCTGCCGATCAGCCGTTCGAGCCCGACCCGGTGCGCCGTGCCCATGACCACCACATCGGCCTGGAACTCGTCGACAAACGCCTGAATCACCGGCACCGGCTGCCCCATGACAAAGTGCCGCCGCTCCGGCGGTACCCCATAACGGTCAGCCAGGGTGACGAACGCCTGGTGCAGCGACTGGCGCAACTCTTCAGCGAAGTCCAGGTTCCAGCCGCCCATGACCAGCGGCGCCTCACCGTTGAACGCCGGGGACAGGTCGTAGGCATGCAGCAAGTGCAACGGCGCATCGCATTGCAGGGCCAGGGCCAGGGCGTTCTGGATGATGGCGTCGTTGAGGCCGCTGATCTGCGTGTCGGGATCGAACGGGTCGACAGCAGCCACCACGCGATGGGGCAAGCCGTAACGGGCCTGGCTCACCAGATGCAACGGCGTCGTGCACTCGCGCAGCAGTTGGCAGTCGAGCGGTGTGATGAACACGCGCTTGAGCATGGGCTCGGCCTTGATGTCCTTGATCACCAGGTCGGGGTTCAGGTCGGCGATGGTGCGCAGGATGTCCAGCATGGGATGGGTGGTGAACACCAGTTCAACCGTGACCTTCAGCCCATTCCCGCCATGCCGTTGAAGCTCTTCCGTCAACCAATAGCGGTAGCGCCGCAGGTAGTCCTGAAAGACCGACTCGTCGACGTGCTCCTCCCACAAATGAATGATCGGTGTGGGCTCGATAAACGCTCTGACATGCAGGGTCGCGCCACACGCCTTGGCCAGCGCCACCGCCCGTAACAGCGCCGGGGAGTGATACAGCGTGCGGTCGGCGATCAGCAGCAGATTTTGGTATTGGCTCATTTCACACCTCTTCAGGCAGTGGTCAATGTTCAGCCGCGTGACGGTTTGATCGCCCACATACTGCAAGGTGCATGGTGCAGCAGGCTTTCGGCGGTGGTGCCCAGCAGCTTGTTCAGGCCGCCATGCTGCACGGTGCCCATGACGATGATGTCGATCTGATGGTCATGGGCGAAGTTGCAGATATTCATCAACGGCACCCCTTCGATAAAGTGCCGTTGCTCGGGGGCGATGCCCTGGCGCTCGGCCAGCGCGCTGAACGCCTCATGCTGCGCTTCGTTGAGGGATTCATAGAGCCCGGCGGCCAGGGGCACCGCGCCATAGCCCATGTCTTTGGCGTATACCGCCGCCCAGTCGTACACATGCAGCAGTTCAAGCTGTGCATTGCACTGGGTGGCCAGCTTGGCGGCGGCCTCGACGATCTGGTCATTGAACACCTGGTCCTGCTCCTCGCTGCGCAACACATCGACGATCGCCAGCACCTTGCGTGGCAGCGGATGCCGCGCATCGGTGACCAGATGCACCGGCACCGGGCAGTCGCGCAGCAGTTGCCAATCCAGCGGCGTAAAGAACACCCGTTTCAACGCCGGTACGTCCTCGGCATCCTTGACGATCAGGGCCAGCGGCATCTCATTGACGAAATTCAGGATTTCCTCATAAGGGTGATGCACCCACACCACCTCGCTGGTGACCTCGATCCCGTGCTTGCTCATTGAGACGGCCTGCTCGGTGAGCCAGTGCCGATGGGTGTCCAGATAGCCTTCCCGTGCGCGGTTGATCTGTTCCGGCGCGAACAGGCCGGCAATCGCCAGGGCTTGCAGGTAATTGAACGCGACGATGTGCAGCGGCAATTGCATCGCGCGTGCCAACGCGGCAGCACGGTCGAACGCCGGTGTCCGGGTCATGGTGGGAGGGGCAATCAAGAGTAAACGCGGGGTCTGCGACATGGGGCACCTCGGCACGTGGCCATCAGAGTCAGTGGATTGGCCTTCAGATTGAGCCCTGCGCGGCGGCGAGCCATTGATCTTTATCAGCTTGGGCCAGCAAAAGTTGATATTCATCAACAGCCGCTTTTGCCCATGGACCTAGCCTGAATCAAGGTTTTCCGCCTCACCAACGCTGTCGGAGGGCACATGATCGAAGATGAGCAGCAACTGTTGATGAGGGCACTGGACGCCGCAACGAACCCGGTGCTGATCACTGAGAGGACCGGTTGCATCGTGTGGATCAATAAGGCGTTCAGCCAGCTCAGTGGCTATTCCAAGCCGGAACTGGTGGGCAAGACCCCGCATTTGTTGTCGTCGGGACGACAAACGACCACGTTTTACCGGGAATTATGGATGACCATCCTCGCGGGCCTGACGTGGCAAGGCGAGATGATCGAGCGCCGCAAGGACGGCTCCCACTGCACGATCAATCAGGTCATTACGCCGGTGTGCGACCCCGATGGGGTGGTCACGCATTTCATCGCCATCCTGCACAACTTCCAGGTGATGGATGAGGAACGCAAGCGCATGCAACAACTGGCCTTCCATGATGGGCTGACGGGGCTGCCCAATCGCAGCCTGTTCCTGAGTCTGCTCAATCAGGCGATCAACCACGCGACTCGGCAGCACAAGCCGCTGGCGCTGATGTTCATCGATCTTGACCGTTTCAAAGCGGTGAACGACACCCACGGGCATGCCTGCGGCGACAAGTTGCTGGTGGCCGTGGCTGAACGGCTCAGCCAATCGGTGCGCCGCTCCGACGTTGTCTGCCGTTTGAGCGGCGATGAGTTCGCGATTCTGGTGACCGGCATGGAGCAAGCGGCACAGGTTGAGGCGCTGGCCGAAAAACTCATCGGGGCGGTCGATCAGCCCTTCATGATCGACGCCCATCGCTTGCACACGCACATCAGTGTCGGTATCAGCGTAGGGATCAGCCTTTATCCGGCGGACGGTGTGAGCGTCGAGCAGTTGCTGGCGCGGGCCGACAATGCGATGTACCAAGCCAAAAGGCGCGGCGGCAGCACCTGCCATTTGAGTCTGATCAACCAGCCCGTCGAATGAACCGAGGACACCTCACGCCATGGCCGCCGCGCGAAAGCTGCGATCCATGGTATGTGTCAAACGCATACCCCATTCTCAAACGTCATAATCCTGGGTTTTGCGGCGTGGTAACCTCCTGCGACTATGAATAGGCATTGATCGTCAGTCGCAAATGCCCCAACCAGGAAAGATCATGCCAAAAAAGTCCCATTCGGCGCTTCGTCGCAATTTCCGTGAACTGCTTGCCACACCCACCTGCGTGGAAACCGCATCGGTGTTCGACCCGATGTCGGCGCGTATCGCCGCCGACCTGGGGTTCGAGGTCGGTATCCTCGGCGGCTCCGTGGCGTCGTTGCAGGTCCTGGCCGCGCCCGACTTTGCATTGATCACACTGAGTGAGTTCGTCGAGCAGGCCACCCGCATCGGGCGCGTCGCCCAATTACCCTTCATCGCCGATGCCGACCATGGCTATGGCAATGCCCTCAACGTGATGCGTACCGTCGAAGAACTCGAACGCGCCGGCGTGGCCGCGCTGACGATCGAAGACACGTTGCTGCCGGCGCAATTCGGACGTAAGTCCACCGACCTGATCTCCATCGAGGAAGGCATCGGCAAAGTCAGGGCCGCGGTGGAAGCGCGTGTCGACCCCGAACTGTCGATCATCGCGCGGACCAATGCGGGCGTGCTGCCCACCGAGGCGGTGATCGAGCGCACCCTGGCCTACCAGAAAGCCGGGGCCGACGGGATTTGCATGGTGGGCGTCAGTGACTTCGAGCACCTGGAAGACATCGCCCAGCACCTCACGGTACCGCTGATGCTGGTGACCTACGGCAATCCGAAGCTCCATGACAGCCAGCGCCTGGCCAGCCTTGGCGTGCGCGTGGTGGTGGCCGGCCACGGCGCCTACTTTGCCGCGATCAAGGCGACCTACGACAGCCTGCGTGCCCAGCGCCAACTGACCCACAGCACTTCGAACCTCAGCGCCACCGAACTGACGCACACCTATACGTTGCCGGAGAGCTACGTGGGCTGGGCCGAGAAGTTCATGGATGTCAAAGAGTAATACCCGCGTTGAACGAGGGGGCATCCCCCCTCCTCCAGCCTTGGGCGCCTGACACCTCACCAACGCCTTATGGCATCAGCCCACCCAGCCGACCGCGGTTTTGGGAATGACCTCCGATTCATCCATTTTCGTCGCGAACATACTCACGGCCTGTACGGCATCGCTGGTGCTGGTACGGATCTGCAGGATCACCGCACCGGCCTGATCCGCCAGGTTCACGCCGCGTTGCGCGCCTTCCTGGGTGACATTCATGCTGGTGACCGCGTCGCGTGTCTCGGACAGGATCAGGCCGATCATCTCGGCGATTTCCGCTGTCGAACGGCTGGTACGCCCCGCCAGTTGCCTGACTTCGTCGGCCACCACGGCAAAACCACGGCCCTGATCGCCGGCCCGCGCCGCCTCGATGGCAGCGTTGAGCGCCAACAGGTTGGTCTGGTCGGCAATACCGCGAATGGTGTTGACGATCGCGGTGATCTGCTCGGAGCGCTGCCCCAGTTGCCCCACCAGGCGCGCGGAAGCGCCGATGTTGTCGGCGATGCGGCGCATTTCAGCGGTGGTTTCCTGAATGACCTGGGTGCCGTGTTCGGCGAAGCGCTCGGTTTCGGAGGAAATATGATAGGCCCGCGAAGCACCACGGGAGTCTTCCTCGAACTTCTCCACGCGTTCGGTGATGTCGCTCGCGAACTTGACGACCTTGATCAACGTCCCATCACCGTCGTAGACCGGGTTGTAACTGGCCTCCAGCCACACCACCCGGCCCTGTTTGCCCAGGCGCTTGAACTGCCCGGTAAAGAACTCGCCGTTGTTCAAGCGGCGCCAGAAATCCGCGTATTCATTGCTGTTGACCAGCGCCGGTTCGCAAAACAAACGGTGCTGTTTGCCTTTGATTTCCGCCAGCGTGTAACCCATCACGTTCAAGAAGTTTGCGTTGGCGTCCAGCACCTGCCCGTTGAGGTCGAACTCGATCACGGCCATGGCCCGGTCCAGCGCGGCCAGTTTGCTGCGGGACGCCGCTTCCTGCTCGACTTTGGCGGTGACATCGAGTGCGTATTTGACCACTTTCAACACCTGGCCACGCTCATCCAGCACCGGGTTGTAGCTGGCCTCGAGCCAGATGGTCTTGCCGTTGCCGTTCACCCGTTTGAAGGTGCCCGAGACAAACTTGCCGGCCTTGAGATCGGCCCAGAATTGACTGTAGGCCGGGCTTGCGGTCAGCGCCGGCAAGCAAAAATCCCGGTGGGATTTACCGGCCAACTGGGCGCTGCTGTAACCCAGGACTTTCAGGAAGTTGTCGTTGGCGCGTAGCACCTTGCCATTCAGATCGAATTCGACCACTGCCATGGAGCGCTCCAGGGCGGTGATCAATCCCTTGTATTCGCTGATTTCGGCCGTCCTGGCCACTAGTTCGTTTTTAAGAGTTGTGTTGAACATGACGTAGCCTCGGACGTGGAAAAAAACCAGCGCATATTCGACTATCGGCCGCAAAATACGCGACTTTACGCAGCTGAAAGGTTTATTTTCCGGCATCAGACAAGTGGCCGGGCGAGCCGGTCTGTTTGCCCGGGCCGGCGTTTTCAACGACCATGACGCCTTTCTGCCACAGCCATCGAGAGGCACCCATGGCCAACCACGATTTGTCCTACACCCCCGATCCCGATATCGATTCCATTTCCTCCGATGTCGTCGGCTTCAACGGCATCCTGGTCTCCACCCAGATCCCCACCCGCGCCGATGGCAGCCTTGAGCTGGGCGATATCACCCTGCAAAGCGAATGCACCCTGCAAGCCCTGAAAGTGGCCCTGGAAAAAGCCGGCAGCGCCATGGACCGGGTCATGCACCTGACCATTTATCTGACGGATATGGCCGACCGCGCCGCCTTCAATGAGGTCTACAAACGCTTCTTCGCCAAGCCCTGGCCCGTGCGCGCGGCGGTGGGCGTTGCCGCCCTGGCGGTCGAAGGCATGCGCGTGGAAGTCACCGCGATGGCCGCCAAGGCCTGAAGTGATGCCGGTCAGGCGTTTCACGGCTACAATGCGCGCCTCAACCGTGACAAGCCTGACTAAAAAAACTATGTCCTTGCCCAAGCATCACCTGGAATTGCTAAGCCCTGCCCGCGATGTCGCCATTGCCCGCGAGGCCATCCTGCATGGCGCCGACGCCATCTATATCGGCGGCCCAAGCTTCGGCGCGCGCCATAACGCGTGCAATGAAGTGAGCGATATCGCTCAATTGGTGGAATTCGCCCGTCGTTACCACGCCCGCGTGTTCACCACGATCAACACCATCTTGCATGACAACGAGCTGGAACCGGCGCGCAAGCTGATCCATCAGCTCTACGACGCTGGCGTCGATGCATTGATCGTGCAGGACCTGGGGGTGATGGAGCTGGATATTCCGCCCATCGAGCTGCACGCCAGCACCCAGACCGATATCCGTACCCTGGCCCGCGCCAAGTTTCTCGACCAGGCCGGTTTCTCGCAGTTGGTATTGGCCCGCGAGCTGAACCTGCAAGAAATCCGCGCCATCGCCGACGAGACCGACGCTGCCATCGAGTTCTTTATCCATGGTGCGCTGTGCGTGGCGTTCTCCGGGCAGTGCAATATCTCCCATGCGCAGAACGGCCGCAGCGCCAACCGTGGCGATTGCTCCCAGGCCTGCCGCCTGCCGTACACCTTGAAAGACGATCAAGGCCGCGTCGTCGCCTTTGAAAAGCACCTGCTGTCAATGAAAGACAACAACCAGAGCGCCAACCTGCGTGCCCTGGTGGATGCCGGTGTGCGCTCGTTCAAGATCGAAGGGCGCTACAAGGACATGGGCTATGTGAAAAACATCACCGCCTATTACCGTCAGCGCCTGGACGAGATCCTCGAGGACCGTCCGGACCTGGCCCGCGCCTCCAGCGGCCGTACCGCGCATTTCTTCCTGCCCGATCCGGAAAAAACCTTCCACCGTGGCAGCACCGACTACTTTGTCAGCGACCGCAAGATCGACATCGGCGCCTTCGACACCCCGACTTTCACCGGCCTGCCGGTGGGCGTGGTGGAAAAAGCCGGCAAGCGCGACCTGCAAGTGATCACCCATGAGCCGCTGTCCAACGGTGACGGCCTCAATGTGCTGGTCAAGCGCGAGGTCGTGGGTTTCCGCGCCAATATCGCCGAGCCCAAGGGCGAGTTCGAGGAAGACGGCCAGAAGCGCTACCGCTACCGCGTCGAACCGAATGAAATGCCGGCGGGCCTGCATCAACTGCGGCCCAACCACCCGCTGAACCGCAACCTCGATCACAACTGGCAGCAGGCGCTGCTCAAGACCTCGGCCGAGCGCCGTATCGGCTTGGCGTGGGTCGCGCGGCTGCGGGAAACCCAGTTGGACGTCACCGCCACCAGCGAAGAAGGCATCAGCGCCAGCGTCACCCTGCCCGGCCCGTTTGGCGTGGCCAACAAGCCGGAACAGGCGCTGGACACCCTGCGCGACCTGCTCGGCCAACTGGGCACCACCGAATACCACGCCACCGCCATCGAGCTGGATGCGCCCCAGGCGTTCTTCATCCCCAACTCCCAGCTCAAGGCGTTGCGCCGCGAAGTGATCGAAGCGCTGACCGCCGCGCGTATCGCCGCCCATCCCCGTGGCGGACGCAAGGCCGAAACCACGCCGCCGCCGGTGTACCCGGAAGCGCACCTGTCGTTCCTGGCCAACGTCTACAACCAGAAAGCCCGCGACTTCTATCACCGTCACGGGGTGAAACTGATCGACGCCGCCTTCGAAGCCCATGAAGAAACCGGCGAAGTACCGGTGATGATCACCAAGCACTGCCTGCGCTTCTCGTTCAACCTGTGCCCGAAACAGGCCAAGGGTGTGACCGGCGTGAAGACCAAGGTGGCGCCGATGCAACTGATCCACGGCGATGAAGTGCTGACCCTGAAATTCGACTGCAAGCCCTGCGAAATGCACGTGGTGGGCAAGATCAAGGGGCACATCCTCGGCTTGCCGCAGCCGGGCAGCGTGGTCGGCTACATCAGCCCGGACGACCTGCTCAAGACCATCCCCCGCGCGCCGCACTGATAGGTCAAGGGGGTGAGCCCGCTCACCCCCGCAAGCCCCTGACCACCGCGATCCCCCGCAACACCGACCACCCCCGCTGCAACCCCGCCGCCGCCAGCAGAATCGCCGCCACGCCCAGCCATTGCAGCCAACCCAGGCGGTGTCCGAAGGCAATCCAGTCGACGAAGATCGCCGCAATCGGGTAGATGAACGACAGCGCGCCGGTGATCGCCGTCGGCAGTTTCTGGATCGCGCCATACAGCAACACATACATGAAACCGGTGTGCACCACCCCCAGCGTGACCAGTGCCGCCCAAGCATCGGGCACGACCGGCAGGCTGTGCCACGGCACCAGGGGCGCCAGCAGCACGGCACCGGTGGTGACCTGAATCAGCGCGAGCAAATGCGGCGGCACGTGCTTCAAGCGCTTGATGATCAAGGCCGCGATTGCATACAGAAACGCCGCCCCCAGCGCTAACGCGATACCGCCAAGATAATCGCCGCCGCTTTGCGCCTCGCCATGGGCGGTGACGATCGCCAGCATGCCGAGGAACGCCACGCACAACCACGCGAGCTTTTGCACACTGAGCTTTTCGCCCAGCACCAGCGCCGCCAGCAGCACCAACAGGAACGGCTGCACGTTATACACCGCCGTGCTGATGGCAATCGAAGCGCGGGAATAGGCTTCGAACAGCAGCAGCCAGTTGCCGACGATGGCCACGCCACTGAGCACCGCCAGCCCCAATGTGGCCCGATTGAGCAGGTCCAGGCGCAGGTAGCCCAGCAACGCGCAGACCAGCAGTAACGTCAGGCCTCCGATCGCACAGCGCCAGAACACCACTTCGATGACCGAGACGCCCGACACCAGCACAAACCAGCCGATGGTGCCCGAGATCAGCATGGCGCCGATCATTTCCCACGAACCGCGACGGATGGAGGTTTCCATGATTGATGCTCCTCAAGTGAGGCTCAATTATGGCAATCTGCTCGGCGGCGGCTCCAGCGGCTAAAAAAGGCAAACATCCAGGATTACCTTTACTTATTAGGTAAAAACCATGATAGACACCATCGACCAACAACTGATCACCGCTTTGATGGACGACTCGCGGCTGTCCCTCAAGGCGCTGGCGGGCATTACCGGGTTGTCATCGCCCAGCGTCGGCGAGCGCCTGCGTCGCCTGGAAGAGCGCGGCGTGCTGACCCACTACACGGTCGACATCGACCCGAAACATTTTGGCTACCTGCTGCAAGCCATCGTGCGCATCCGCCCCCTGCCTGGCAAATTGCAGGAAGTGGAACGCCAGATCCAGGCGATCCCCGAATTCACCGAATGCGACAAGGTCACCGGCGACGACTGCTTTATCGCGCGCCTGCACGTGCGCACCATGGATCAACTCGACACCCTTCTCGACCGGCTTAACACCTATGCCGAAACCAATACGGCCATCGTCAAGAAAACCCCGGTAAAGCGACGCTTACCGCCACTGACCAATGACTGAGCGGCAGACGGTTGCAGGGGAAAGCGGGGCTTCCAGGGACAAGCCCGCTCGCCACAACTGCAACCACAACAGGCCTGGCCGAAGTCCCGCCTTTATGGGGTGCAGGGCGCCAGGCGTCGCCAGGGTTTGGCGCTGCCGCTGATCACCCAGTTCAAATCCGGGCGCTGGTTTTGCGTCCAGTGCGCTACTTCATAGTTGTAGCCGTCATAGGAGACCTTCACGTTGTTCACCGAATAGGCCTTGCTGGCGACCCAGGGTTCGGCGCAATCCCCGGACTGCGCCGGCGCAGTGATTGTGATCGCCTGGCTGGCGCTGGCGGTGCGGTTGGCCGCGTCGGTGACGGTCAACCGGATGGTGCGCGCGCCCGCTGCAGCCGGCGCGGTGAATGTCGGGCTGACCAACACCGAAGCCGGCGGATTGAAGCCATCGGCCTGCCAGGCATAACGCAAGGCGATACCGCTTGAACTGACCGCCGATAACGCCAGAGGCTTGCCGGTCTCGACCATCGCGGGGCCGTTGATCTGCGCCACGGGTCTGGCCGAGGGTAGGACGCTGATGCTCTTGCGCAGGGTCAGGCTGGCGTTTTTGCTGTCGGTCACCACCAGTTGCAGCGCGACGGGTGTGATCTCGCTCACTTGGGCGGCACGCAGTGTCATCGACGGGCCGTTGACCGCACTGCCTTCCAGTGGCGGCGAGAACGTCCATGCGTAATTCAATTTGTCGCCCGGTGGGGTTGAGGTCGCATCGGTGCTGACCAGCAGCGAACTGCCCGCTTCGACGGTGTCGGCACTGACGATCTTGCCCACTGGCGGCTGTGGCTCGGGCTCCGGCACATCGCCGCTGGCCTTGACCAGCACCGCGATGGCTTTTTTCACGCTGTTGCGGGCGCTGTCGGACACCGTCACCGCCACGGTGACCACCTGGTCGGTGGTCACTGACGGGGCCGTCCAGGTCTGGTCGGGGCTATTGGGCGTAGCCCCGATCAACACACCTTTGACCCAGGCGTAGGACAGCGGGTTACCGACGGGCGACGTGAACGCGGCTTGATACCGGACGCTTTGGCCGCTGACGACTTGCAGCGGGCCGTTCACTTCACCTTGAGGCGCGTTGGCACCGCTGGGCTCGCCGACAACGACACGCGGGGTGTTGTAAGTCACCGACCGACCGCTGCCGTCGCTGACCGTGACCTGGACCACCAACCCAGCGTTATTACTCGACTTGGTCGCCTTCACCCTGGCGCTGGGCCGTTTGGGATCTGAATCCAGCACTTCGAAGTTCGCGGTGTTCACCGTCCATCTGTAGCTCAGCTCCCTGCCTTCAGGGTTATCGATGATCACATGCGGTTCGAACACATCTCCCACATTGACGTGGTTGGGCACCACCAGACGCCCGATCATCGGCGGCAGTTCAAACGCTTTGACCGTGATGGTTTTGTTCGGAATCGACGCAAGACCGACCCCGTCGCGCACAACCACCCTGATGTATCCGTCTTTCCTGGTCAGCAGCCGCGGTGCCTTGAGGGTCAGCTCGCGTTGATTGCTGGCACCGATCACCGTAAACGCGCCGCCGGGTGGCGAGGTCACCACCCAGTCGTAGGTCAGATCGCGGTGATGGGGATTACCGATTTCGACATGCTGGGTAAAGGTCTGCTCGCTCTCGACCTCGGTGGCACCGACGATGGTTCCGCCTTTGAGCTGGGTGTCTTTTTTCACGCTGAGGTTTTTTTCCAGGTTCAACACCGTGCCGTTGCTGTCACGCACATTGACCCTCAGCGGCAGACTTGTATCGGCGTCGACGGCAGGAGCGGTCAGGGTCACGCTGGCGGCGTCACCGACCTGCCCGGTGAACCCAGGCGGGATGACCCATGCGTACTTCAAGGGCAAGTTGTCCGGGGACCGAACAGCGGCAGTAAAGACTGCGGCGGTTTTTTCCAGGATCTCCACCGGGCCATTCAGGTCGCCTTCAAGCCCGCCATTCCCTGGGCTGCGCACCACCACCAGGTGCTGTTCCTGCCCCTGGATTTGCCCATCATCGACCCGCAACCTCAAGGTGTAAGGTGTCGGCGTTGTTACGGCGGGTGCGTTGAAACGCAGCAACGCGCCGCTGGTCTGAGCGCCGAGTTCTACGGGCGCTTCCCAGGTGAATGCCAACGGATCGGCCCCCGGATTGATCGAACTCGAAGCGCTGGCGTCGAGTTGTACGCTGTCGCCGCTGTTGACCTCGGACGGCCCGCTGATCACCACCATCGGCGGCATGGGTGGCGCGGTGCCGGGTACCCCTGCGCTGTCCATCACCTGCCCGACCACTTTCAGGGTGTCCGCCCCCGCGTGGGCCAGTAACAGGCTGGCGTCCTGGGGGATGTTGCCGAATTTGCTGTAGGTGACGGACTGGGTGGGCGTCTTGATTCTGGTGCCCAGATTGCCTCCCACGTCGGTCAGGAACCCGCCGTAATCCACCGATGGGTTCACGCTGAAGTCACTGACCAGCGCCTGCCCCCACACCGCCTGATAATCGGCGGCCGCCTCCTTCACACGTATCCACGGCGTACTGCTATCGCTGCACGGTTGCAGGGTCACCGCCTGATTGTCGCCGTTATTGCGCACGCACAGATCAGGCGTGTCCATGGCGTGCAAGCGCCCGCTGCCATCGAGCAACCAACGCGCCGCGGCGGGCTCGTTACAGGCTTCTCGCAGCACCAGCCGGGTCGGGTTGGCCGGGTCCTTGATCACACAACGCTTGGATTCGAATTCGATAGGCCGCAGGCGCCCCTGCGCCGAAGGCGACGGCCAGGTCAGTTGCTGTTGCCGCAATAGATTGGCCAGTTGCTGCTGCAAACCAACCGTCACCGGCGTGCTGCGATTGGCCCGTGCCCAGGTATCCACCGCCGCCACGCGCTGTTGCAAGGTCTTGGGCTCATCACAGGCCTTGACCAGCCGCCAGTTCATCGGTGCCACCAAGCCGTTCCAGACGCTCGGCGCACGCCGCACGATGCTTCCAGCCGCGGGCGCGACCTGGCGGTACACATCGCCCTGATAACTCACCTGCTGGCCGGGCACGGAGTACACCTGATCGGCATTCCAGGCCGCGACATTCCCGCAGGCGACGCCCTGGCTGCGTGGGTACACACGCACGCTGGCATCGGTGCTATCCACTGCGCCCGTGGCATTCCTGACGGTCAGCCGGAACCGGTAGTCGGTGGGCACCTGTACTTCAGGAAAATGCGCGACGGCAATCGCCGCCTGGCTGTTGTCGATCATCGCCGCCGGAGCGCCTTCGACCTGTGACCACTCCATTTGCAGCGCGTCCACGCCAGGATTGCGCGACGCCGCGCCATTGAGGTTGGCGCGCTCGCCGGAAAACGGCAGGTCTTTCTGGCCCAATTCCACGAATCCGCTGGCGATGGGAGCACCGGCGGGGTCGGGAGGCGGGAAAAAGCCGGCGACGATCGGGTGCCAGTCATTGATCGCGCGCACGTTGTCGTTAACGCCTTCCACGCCCATCGGCAACCCTTGGTACGTCAGCCTCGGGTTGGAATAGGCGCCGATTCGTACCGACGCCGGGCTGGCACCGCCGCAGTAGCCCATCAGCGTGTGCCAATACGGTTGGACGGTGCGCTGGCAGTAACCGTTGGAATACGGGAACGGTGTACCGCCGTCTTCATGGTGTGCGCCGAGCAAATGCCCGACTTCATGGGCATAGGTCATGGAGTTGTGCATCGCGGCATAGGCGTGACTTCTGTTCAAGGACGTCGGCCCGGCGATGGATGCCAGGCCGCCATCCGTGTCCAACATGGCGATGACCACTTGCGCCTTCAATCGAACGCGAAGGTCGCTGCTCAATTGCGCGACCGGAGCCAGCAAGCGGTTCATGCAGGTCAAATCAGCCTGGCATTGTTTGGACGGCTGGTTGTAGTCGATGTTGACCACCCCGGCGTTTTCAAATACGCCGGTGACACCGCTGAGTTGGGCGACCGTCTTGAAATACTCGAAATGCTTGATGCCTTGTGCGACCGGGTCGGCCAAGCCATCGCGAGCATCGTTGCTATAAACCGTCAGCACGCGGATGGGCTGTTGCGCCGCGTCGGCGCTGCGGGCGATCGCCGGCCCCTCGCGGGCTTTGCCGGTGTCGAGAAGCGGAGCATCGGGAATTTCGATGTCCTGCTCGCGCGAAACGGCAACCCGACCGTTCTTGAGAGGCAGGATTTCATAGCTGTCCCCGTCCACGATCACCGAACCGGTGACATGCTCATCGTGAGCCACCAGAATCGCCAGGTTCTTCGGGTCTGCGGCAAAGTCGTGGGAAAGATCGCGGCCAGGGCCGACCGTGCGACGCCCCGCTGCCGAGGGTTGCACTTCACCCACCCAGACGGTGGCGCCGGACTGCTGGGAAACCCGCAGTTTCTTGACCCTGACCGTCAGGCTCCGATCCAGCGGAATGTCCAGCCACGTCTGGCTATCGAGGAGCAATTTTGCATTGTCGCGGCCCTCGCTGACGGGCCGGCCATCTCGCGTTTTCGCGGTGCTGGCGTCAAGGGTGATCAGGCTTGGAACGTCGTCGGCCTTGGGTGTGCCAGGCAGACCGAGCGCCGACAAGCAGGCAAGCAATACAAGGCAGGATCGGCCACGGATAAAGGCGTTTTTCACTGAGCGCATCATGCATCTCCCTGAGTAATAAATTACCCAGTTGCACGTCTGAACCCACTCGCGCCCCTACTGCACCGGCGAAATGCCCGTGGCCCAACTAAATCGCAACTGACAACAGGATCAATACTAGCTCAAGAATATTCACCCAACCGTGCCAACGGCGGCCGGGCCTTTGAAGGCCTTGCCCAAACCCTGCCCTTTCGAGCAGGGGTTAGGAATCAGCGGCTGAAACGCTTTGGCAACATGCGCACCAAGGTGTTGTCCTGCACCCAATAGTGATGGAACAGCCCCGCCGCCGCGTGCAGGCCGATCAACCAATAACCGGCGCTGCCCAGCCACTCGTGCCAGTGCTTGAACTGCCTGGCCAGGTCCGGGTCCGGTGCCACCAGCACAGGCAGGGCAAACTCGAAATACGGCACCGGCTTGCCGCCGGCGTTGAGCATCAGCCAGGCCAACACGGGGGTGACGATCATCAGGCCGTACAACGCCAGGTGCATCAGGTGCGACGCGGCCGTCTGCCAGGCGGGCGGGCGCGGCAGGATCGGCGGACGCGGCATCAGGCGCCCGAGCAGACGCAGCCAGACCAACAGGAAAATGCCGATACCGAACAGCGCATGGCCGCCCAACAGCGCACTTCTGAGGGCATGCCCCCGTGGCAACAGGCCTTTGAGTTCGATGCAGGCATAAACGCCGACGAACAGCGCCAACATCAGCCAGTGCAGGGTCATCGAAAGCTTCGCATAGCGAGAGGGCAGCAGGGTTTCGGTCATGGAGCGGTGCCTTGTGCGTGGATGGATAGTCGCGAACACCCTGCCCGCGAAGTCTTAAGACAGTCTGAAGATGGGCAAATCGATCATTTTTGCCACCTTCAGACTTCGTTAAGAAATGCCTCCGATACTTCTCCCAACTTCATATGGGAGGCGTAACGCCAATGCCCGGTATTGATTGGAACATTCCCCTGCCCCTGTTTTTCGGCCATGCCGACGGCGCAAAAATGCGCCTCTCCCGCGCCCTGCCCCAAGACGCCGAACGCCCGACTTTCGAAGCCTTTATCCAACAGCGTTTTCGCCTCGCCCATGGCGCCGATATCCGCCACTTCATGCCCCAACTGTTTGGTGTCAACCACGTCGACGGCGAGCTGTGTGCCGTGGCCGGCGTGCGCCTGGCCAGTGACGGAGCGTTGTTCCTGGAGCGTTACCTGGATCACCCCATCGAACCGCTGATCAGCGCCGCCGCCGAACAACCTGTGGCGCGCAACGCCATCGCCGAAGTGGGCAACCTGGCCGCCAGCGATACCGGCAGTGCGCGCCTGAGCATCATCGCGATTACCTGGTTGCTGGCCATGGCCGGCCTGGAATGGGTGGCGTTCACCGGCAATATCGGCCTGGTCAACAGTTTCCATCGCCTCGGTTTGAAGCCGGTCACCCTGTGCGCGGCCGATCCGCAGCGCCTGGGGGACGAGCGTCATCAGTGGGGCAGTTACTACGAAAGCCAACCTTGGGTGCACGTCGGCAATATCCGCGCCGGGTTCATCCATCTGCGCAACATGGGCCTGTTTTCACGCCTGGGGTTGCCGACAACGATAGAGGACACCAGCCATGTCGCCTGAAACCCGCCGTTTCCACGCCGTCCTGCGCGGTTATGCCGAACGCAATGACGGCACCATCGCCCTGTGGGGCGACAGCCTGAAAATGGATTACACCGCGCTGTTCGCCGAGGTCGCCTATCGCCAGCAACGCCTGAGCGATGCCGGCGTGAAAGTGGTGGCCCTGGCCCTGGACAACGGCGTGGATGCCATGCTCTGGGACCTGGCCGTGCTGTTCGAAGGGTTGACCTGCCTGACCCTGCCGCCGTTCTTCAGCCCGGCCCAGCGCGCCCATTGCCTGGCGCAGAGCCACGCCGAACTGGTGATTGCCGAGCCCGAACTGGCGGGCGAACTGCGCGACGCCGGTTACCATCAAGCCGGCGAGTTCTGGCGCCGCAGTTTCACCGGCCGCCCCGCGCTGCCGCTGGATACCGCCAAAATCACCTTCACGTCCGGCACCACCGGCGCGCCCAAGGGCGTGTGCCTGAGTGCCGACAGCCTGCTGCGGGTCGCCCGCGAGTTGCATCAGGCCAGCCATGTGACCGATCCGCGTCACCACCTGGCGCTGTTGCCGATCGCGATTCTGCTGGAAAACCTGGGGTGCTACGCCGCCCTGTATGCCGGCGCCACCCTGAGTGTGCCGAGCCAGAAGACCCTTGGCATCCAGGGCGCCAGCGCGGTGGACGCGGCGCAGTTGCTCGGTTGCCTGGCGATGCGCCAGCCCCACAGCCTGATCCTGGTGCCGCAGTTGTTGCTGATGTTGGTGATCGCCGCCGAGCAGAAGGCCTTCAGCCCCCAGGGCCTGCGCTTTGCGGCGGTGGGCGGTGCCCGGGTGTCCAAGGCCTTGTTGCAACGTGCGCAGCGCCTGGGCGTGCCGGTGTTCGAAGGCTACGGGCTGTCGGAATGCGCTTCGGTGGTCTGCCTCAACCTGCCCGACGCGCAGCGGCCGGGCAGCGTCGGCAAACCCTTGCCCCATGTGGAAATCCGCCTGGCCGAAGACGGTGAAGTGCTGATCAAGGGCTCGACCCTGCTCGGTTATCTGGGGCAGGCCGAACCGCCGGAACAATGGTGGCCCAGCGGCGACCTCGGTGCCTTCGACGAGGACGGGTTTCTCTACCTCAAGGGCCGCAAGAAACATCAGTTCGTCACCAGTTATGGGCGCAACGTCAACCCCGACTGGGTCGAGGCCGAACTGACCCAGGACGGCGTCATCGCCCAGGCCTTCGTGTATGGCGAAGCCCTGCCGCAGAACCACGCCCTGCTCTGGCCCCATCGCCCCGATTGCAGCGACGCCCAGTTGGCCGCCGCCGTGGCAGCGGCCAATAGCGGCCTGCCCGACTATGCCCAGGTGCATGTCTGGACACGCCTGCAAGAACCCTTTACCGCCGCCAATGGCTTGCTCACCGCTAACGGCCGGCCACGCCGTGACGCCATCGTCGCGCGTTATCAAGCCCGATTTGCCCCTGCACTCAACGAGGAAACCTCATCGTGAATTTTTTCGACACGCTGCAAGAAGCCACCCAGCAGGAACGCAACACACTGTTCAGCCTGCCGATCATCCGTGATGCCCTGGAAGGCAAGGTCGCCCTGGAAAGCTATCGCGAATTTCTCGCCCAGGCCTATTACCACGTCCGCCACACCGTGCCGTTGATGATGGCCTGCGGCGCACGCCTGCCCTCGCGCCTGGAATGGCTGCGCAAGGCCGTCTGCGAGTACATCGAGGACGAATACGGTCACGAGCAATGGGTGCTCAACGACATCGCCGCCTGCGGTGGCGACGCAGACGCGATACGTGACGGCCGCCCAGGCCTGCCCATCGAGTTGATGGTCAGCTACCTCTATGACTTGATCGCCCGTGACAATCCGGTCGGCCTGTTCGGCATGGTCAACGTGCTGGAAGGCACCAGCATCGCCCTGGCCACCCATGCCGCCGGCAGCATCCGCGACCGCCTGCAACTGCCGGAGACCGCGTTCAGCTACCTCAGCTCCCACGGTTCCCTGGACATCGGGCACATGGAAACCTATCGCCGCCTGATGAACACTCTGGACGATCCCGATGACCAGGCCGCGGTGATCCGTGCCTCCAAGGTGGTGTACGCACTCTATACCGACATGTTCCGCAACCTGCCGCGTATCGGGGAGGCTTCCCATGCGCCTGTCTGACGCCCGAGTGGTGCTGACCGGCGCCAGCGGCGGCATTGGCCTGGCGATTGCCTCCGCACTCTGCGCCAGCGGCGCCTACGTCCTCGCCGTGGCCCGTCATCGCGCCCCGCTGGAAGCCTTGTTGGCCAAGTACCCCGAGCATCTGTGCTGGGTGAGTGCCGACCTGACGTTCCTCACCGACCGGCGCAAGGTACTGGCCGCCGCCGAAGCCATCGGCGGCGTCAACCTGCTGATCAACGCCGCCGGGGTCAATCACTTCACCATGCTTGAACAGTTGGACGACAACGACATCAACCAGATGCTGGCGTTGAACATCTCCGCGCCGATCTGCCTGACCAAGCTGCTGTTGCCGCTGCTCAAACAAGCACCGAGCGCGATGGTGGTCAATGTCGGCTCCACCTATGGCTCCATCGGCTACCCCGGCTATGCCACGTACTGCGCCACCAAGTTTGCCTTGCGCGGGTTTTCCGAAGCCTTGCGCCGGGAATTGGCGGATACGCGGGTCGGCGTGCTGTATGTAGCCCCGCGCGCCACCCGCACCAGCATGAACAGCACGCAGGCACAGGCCTTGAACGATGCGCTCAAGTCCAACGTCGACGACCCGCACACCGTGGCGTCGGCGGTGGTCCAGGCGATTGCCAACGAGCGCCGCGACCTGTATCTGGGCTGGCCGGAGCGTTTCTTCGTACGCCTCAACAGCCTGCTGCCGAACCTGGTGGACCGCAGCCTGCGCAAACAACTGCCGCTGATTCGCCGTTTGAGCGACAAACCCGTGAAAAAGGACCCAACCCCATGAAACGCCTGCTTGCCGCACTGCTGCTGATGGCCTTGAGCCCCGTCACCTGGGCGCTGGACGCCACCGACCAGCAACGCCTGACCGACATCCAGACGCGCTGGGCGCATATTCAATACAACCTGCCCGAGGAACAGCGCCAACACGCCTTTGAACAACTCGCCGACCAGGCCAAAGCCTTCACCCAGGCGCGTCCTCAGGCCGCCGAAGCCTGGATCTGGTCCGGGATCGTCACCAGCAGCTGGGCCGGCGCCCAGGGCGGACTGGGTGCATTGAGCAAGGTCAAGGCGGCCAAGGCCGATCTGGAAAAAGCCCTCGCCCTGGACCCCAAGGCCCTGCAAGGTTCGGCCTACACTAGCCTCGCAGCCCTGTATGATCGCGTGCCCGGCTGGCCGATCGGTTTCGGCGACGCGGACAAGGCGGACCAACTGCTCAAGCAGGCCTTGCAACTGAACCCGACGGGCATTGATAGTCTGTACTTCTGGGGCGACCACCTGTACCGGCAGAAACGCTACCCCGAAGCCCGTGACGCCCTGCAAAAAGCCCTGCAGGCCGCACCTCGGCCGGGCCGGGAAACCGCAGACGCCGGGCGGCGCAAAGAAATTGAAAGCGTGCTGGCCGACATCAACAAAAAACTCAACTGACAGGAGTCTGTGTGCGCCTATTATTGATCGAGGATGATGTGGCATTGGGTGAAGGTATTCACCAGGCGCTGGTTCGCGAGGGATACACCGTCGATTGGTTGCAAGACGGCAGCAGCGCGTTGCATGCGCTGCTCAGCGAAACCTTTGACGTGGTGGTGCTCGACCTCGGCCTGCCGCGCATGGACGGGCTGGAGGTGCTGCGTCGCCTGCGCGACAGCGGCGGCTGTGTGCCGGTGCTGATCCTCACCGCGCGGGATGCCACCGAAGACCGTATCGCCGGGCTCGACGCCGGTGCCGATGACTACCTGGTCAAACCGTTCGACCTGGCCGAACTCAAGGCGCGCCTGCGCGCCTTGCTGCGGCGCAGCGCCGGACGCGCGCGGGTGCTGATCGAGCATGCGGGCATCAGCCTGGACCCCAGCACGCAACAGGTCAGCTACCACGGTGAACCGGTGCTGCTGACCCCCAAGGAATACCAGTTGCTGCATGAATTGCTCTCGCCGCCAGGCCGCGTCATGACCCGTGACCAGTTGATGCAGCTGCTCTACGGTTGGAACGAAGAGGCCGAGAGCAACACCCTGGAGGTGCATATCCACCATCTGCGCAAGAAATTCTCCAGCGACTTGATTCGCACCGTGCGCGGCATCGGCTATCTGGTGGAGGAGCGCCGATGACCTCCATCCGGCGCCGCACCCTGACGCTGATCATCGGCTTGCTGCTCGCCGGGCTGCTGTTGATCAGCGTGCTCAACCTGCACGACAGCAACCACGAAATCGCCGAAGTCTACGACGCCCAACTGGCGCAGAACGCCCGATTGCTCCAGGGCGTGATGAGCATGCCGTTGGCCAGCCAGGACCGCACCGAGCTGTACCGCGCCTTCAACAAAGCCCTTGCCGATGCGGTGCCCAAGGTGGATGGGCACCCGTATGAAAGCAAAATCGCTTTCCAGGTCTGGAATGCCCAGGGCGAACGCCTGGTGTTCACCCACAGTGCCCCGTCGTTTAGCACGCCCCCCACCGAGCCGGGTTACAGCAATGTCAACGACGTGAGTGGCCGCAAGTGGCGCGGTTTTTTGCTCAAGGACAAGGACAACGGCCTGCGGGTCTGGGTCGGCGAGCGTGACGATGTGCGCTCGGACCTGGTCGGGCGCATTGTGCGTCACACGTTATGGCCCAATGTACTGGGCAGCCTGATCCTGGCGGGGATGGTCTGGCTGGCCATCGGCTGGGGCCTCAAACCCTTGGCCGATATGGCGGCGATCCTGCGCGCGCGGCACTCCGGCTCCCTGGAACCGATGCTGCTCACCCCGCTGCCCACCGAGCTTGAGCCGATGCAGGCGGCGTTGAACCGCATGCTCGCGCAGATCCAGGACATGATTGGCCGCGAACGGCGCTTTATCGCCGACGCCGCCCACGAAATGCGCACGCCCCTGGCGGTATTGCGGGTGCATGCGCAGAACCTGCTGGAAGCCGGGACCGAAGCCGAGCGGCGCGAGTCCCTGGCCTTTCTGATCACCGGCGTCGACCGCACCAGCCGCCTGGTCAACCAACTGCTGACCATGGCGCGCCTGGAGCCGAGCGGCGGGCGGCCACCGGTACAAGCCATCGACTTGGCCGCCACGGTACGCGAAACCCTGATTCAACTGACGCCGTGGCTGCTGAGCAAAGGCCTGGAACTGGTGTTCGATGTCGACGACGACGCCTACAACGTCAGCACCGATGCCTCCGCGATCAATATCGCCCTGACCAACCTGGTGAGCAACGCCGCGAACTTCTCCCCGGAAAACGGGGTGATTACCGTGGGCTTGCACAAAAACGCCCAGCGTTTCGTCCTGACCGTCGACGACCAGGGCCCCGGCATCGACGAAACCCAGCGCGACCGGCTCTTCGAACGGTTCTACAGCCGTGGCAACGCCCAGGGCGCGGGACTGGGCCTGACCATCGTGCAAACCATCGCCCAGCGCCTGGGCGGTCTGGTGCGCCTGGAGAACCTGACGACCGGCGGCCTGCGCGCCACCCTGGAAATTCCGGCTTGATGGGGTTTTCAGCGGCGGCTAGCTGACCAGCGTGCCGAGCCACATCGCGCCGGTCAGCAACACCTGGCCGGCAATCACATAGACCGCGAAGCGACGACCGCCGCTGACCCAGGCCACCAGGCACTTGCTCACGGAGTTGCAACTGATTGCCAGCAATATGGGGATGGCTGCGGCGTCCAGGGAGAGCTGGCCGCTGGTGGCCAGGGCGGCAATCGAAGCGGTAGAGGCGTGAGCGTCGGCGAACCCGCTCACGGTAGCGGTCAACATCACACCCACTTGGCCGAAGTGATACAGCATCACCGATGACACAAACGTAATCCCGGTCAGCATCAACACCATCAGCAGCGCCAGCTTCAGATCGAACGCGCCGCCGACCTCGAGGGTCTGGCTGGCGGGCACCGCCCCCGTGCGTAACATCAAGCCCATCCCATACAGCACCGCAGTGACAAGCCCGGCGAGCAGCGGCCAGGCCATCTTCACCAGCAAGGCCGGCGCCACGGTGCCGAGGATCAAGCCTGCCTGGGCCATCGTCGCCACATTCGAGAAGATCGCGGCCGCCGCGAGGGTGCGCAGGTGGTTCGGCTCCTTGGCCACGGCCTGGCCCATGGCGGCAATGGTCACGGTGCTGGAGGCGAATCCCGAGGCAATGGCGCCGACGGCGTAGCCATAACGCGGGCCCAGGGCACGCACCGCGACATGCCCCACCGCACCGATTGCCATCAGCAATGCGGTCAGGGTGCAGATAGCCCGTGGATTCAGCGCGCCATAGGGGCCGAAGTAACGGTCAGGCGCCAGCGGCAACACCACCAGCGCCACGATCAGCAGCAACAGGCCGTCACGCATCTCGGCGTCGGTCAATTGGCTGCGGGCGAAATCATGCAGTTTCTGGCGGTACACCAACAGGCCGGCCATGACCACGCCGATGGCCGTGGCCAATGCGGGGTTGATCCCACACAAGGCGCCCAGCACCAGCACGGTGAACAGCGCGACCTCACTGGTAATGCCGGGGTCTTTGTCCTCGGTCTTCCAGTAAGCGGTGCTGGCAAGCACGCCCAGGCATACCGCGATCAGTCCCAGCAATACGGCGCCGCCGACCTGCTGAGTGACGTAGCCGAGCAACGCGGTGATCGAATAGGTGCGAAAACCGGCAAAGGCCCGGTACTCGCCCTGCCCCTTATGACGCTCGCGCTCGAGCCCCACCAGCATGCCGATGCCCAGTGCGGCGGCGGCGCCGGCAAATCCCAGGGTGCCTGTCATCCATACCTGCCGCTGCGGATCAATCTCGGTGTTGCATACCCCACGGGTTTATTCGCCGAACCGGGCACGCCCGTGCTCGGCCACGGATGAGGCGCATCCAGACGCGCCTGCAAGCGTTGAACGAAAGCCTCGGCCTGCGCCTGGCTATCGAAGTGGACGAACCAGGCGTCCATATGCACGGTCCAGCGAAGCGGCGCCTGTTGTTGCGTGATAGTAATCAGCATCCTTGGCCTCGAGTGACGCCCCACGGACGCCTTCAGGGAGTAATCGCGACTTTCAACACACCGTCGCGCTGGTGGGCAAACAGGTCATAAGCCGCCTCGATCTCGTCGAGCTTGAAGCGGTGCGTCACCAGGGGCGACAGGTCCACCCGTCCGCTCGCCACCACGGCCATCAGGCGCCGCATGCGCTCTTTGCCGCCAGGGCACAGGGTCGAGACGATGCTGTAATCGGCCAGGCCTGCGCCGAAGGCGTCATAGGGAATGTGCAAGTCGCTGGAGTACACCCCGAGGCTGGACACTCGCCCACCCGGACGCAACACCCGCAACGCCGACTCGAACGTACCCTGGGTGCCCAGCGCCTCGATGGCGACATCCACCCCGCGACCGTCGGTCAACGCCATGATCTGCTCGACCACATTGCCTTTCTTGAAGTCGACGATATGGGTAGCGCCCAGGCCGCGCGCGACATTCATGCGTTCAGCGACCCCGTCCACGCCAATGATCATGGACGCGCCTTTGAGGCGGGCCCCCGCCACCGCACACAGGCCGATCGGGCCCAGGGCGAACACCGCCACCGTATCGCCGATGTTCACCTCGCCGCGCTCGGCGCCGGAAAACCCGGTGGACATGATGTCCGGGCACATCAGCACTTGTTCGTCGCTCAGGCCATCAGGGATCGGGCACAGGTTGGCCAGCGCATCGGGGACCAGCACGTATTCGGCCTGGCAGCCATCGAGGGTATTGCCGAATTTCCACCCGCCGGCCGCGCGAAAGCCGTGGCGCGTGTCGGGGCCGTCCTGGGAGCTGCAGCCGCACAGGCACGCATAGCTTTGCCCGCTGGGGGTGATGGCCCCGGCAATCACGCGCTGGCCCTCGACGAAACCGCGTACCTGGGAGCCCAGCCGTTCGATCACGCCCACCGGTTCATGGCCCACGGTCAAGCCTTTGGCCACCGGGTACTCGCCACGCAGGATATGCACGTCGGTGCCGCAAATGGTCGTGGTGGTGATTCGCACCAAGGCGTCCAGCGGGCCGACTTCGGGGATGGGCTTGTCGTCAAGTACGATGCGGTTTTTCTCAACGAAAACAGCTGCTCTCATGGTTGCCACGGGGTGATCTCCTGTGCCTGGGAAAATCCGATTGGTGACCAGACTGCCCCGTGCGGGCCCCACACAAGTTGATCACGATCAACTATCCCCGGATTGATCGACAGGCCCGACCGGGTGTCGCTGAGCTTGCCTCTGGCGCAAGTCGACTTGATGCAAGTCAAACCGCCGGCAACGCCCAACGCCATCATTTGGAGCAGGCATCACTGCCGATGCTATCCACGGGTTACCCAAGGGAGATCGCCCATGTCCGCTCAAGATCGTTACTTGCTGCTGGTTTCGCCATTGATGGAACACAGCCCGGCGTACGACAGGGCCGCCGCCCTGGCCAAAGCCGGAGGCGCGGCCCTGCATATCCTGGCCTTCGACTACCTGGAAGGCTTGGCCACCGCCGGCCTGGTCAACGAGCAGGCGCTGGAACAGATGCGCATCGGCTATGTGGAGCGCCATCGCCAGTGGTTGGAAGACCAGGCCAGGCCCCTGCGCAAACTCGGCCTGACCGTCACCACCGAAGTGGCGTGGGTGGAGCGCCCGCTGCAGGAGATTCTGGTGCGCCTCAAGGAAGAGCCAATGGCCGTGGTGATCAAGGCGTTGGAGCATCAGTCTCTGCTGTCGCGGCTGATGTTCACGCCGCTGGACGTGCACTTGATCCGCGAATGCCCGGTGCCGCTGCATTTCGTCAGCGCCGCGCTGCACGCACTGCCACGCAGGATTGTGGCGGCCGTCGACCCGTTTCATCACGAGGAGGCCTACAACAGCCTTAACGACCGCATCCTCCACGAAGCCGACAAGCTGGCCACGGCCTGCAATGCCGAAGTGGACGTGATTTATGCCCACGACCTGTCGGACCTGGGCGCCCAGCAGTATGGGTTTGGCAGCGGCGCCCGGGTTTTCTCCTCCGAAGCGGCCAAACGCCTGTTCGATGATCAGGGCCAGGCCTTCGATGCACTGGTCAAGCGCAACGGTATCTCGCAGGAGCGGCGCCATATGATCCTGGGCAACCCGGCGAAAGTGCTGGCCAGCTATGCCGATGCCTATAACGTCGATGTGATCGTCATGGGGCGCGTCGGTCATCGCGGCCTGTCGCGGCTGTTGGGTAGTACTGCCGAGTCGCTGTTGTACAAGATGCCGTGCAGCGTATGGATGGTTGAGCCGCAAATGATCGATTGAATCGTGGTGACCAGCCCCCCCTCGCTGCAGCGTTCGCAGCGAGGGAAACCGGCTAATTCACTCATTTGAATAGCTGCATTGCCGTCCTCTTCCCTCGAACGCAACGAAGAACTTGCGGAAGTCCAACTTGCACCTATCTTTTCCTGGCACTTGGATGTTTAGTGAAAAGATAATCTTTGTGTGCAAGAGGCTTTCGGCATGAAGTCAACACCTTTCCTTGTACAAACCCAACATTTAAAAACAGCCTGCGCTAACTGCAGTGTTTTGGAGTTGTGCTTGCCCATCGGCCTGACAGAAGCCGAAGTGGATCGTTTGGATACGTTGATACCCCAACGACTCAAAGTCAAAAAGGGCACTTCGCTGTATCGCACCGCAGACCCTCTGCGCTCGCTGTATGCGGTGCATACCGGTTTCTTCAAGACCTGCATACTGTCCGTGGACGGCCGCGAACAAGTCACCGGCTTTCAAATGGCCGGGGAAATGCTCGGCCTGGATGCCATCAGCGCCGACAAACACGCCTGCCATGCCATCGCTCTGGAAGACAGCGAAGTGTGCCCGGTGCATTTCAGTCAACTTGAACGACTGGCCAGTCAGATACCGTCGCTGCAACATAACTTAAACAAAATCATGAGCCGCGAAATCGTTCGCGATCACAGCATGTTATTGCAGATGGGCAATATGAACGCCGACGAGCGACTGTCTGCATTCGTATTGAACCTCTCGGCACGCATGAGTCGACGCGGTTATTCGGCGCGCTCTTTTGTATTACGCATGAGACGGGAAGAAATCGGCTCCTACCTGGGCCTGCGACTGGAGACGGTGTGCCGCAGTATCGCGCAGTTGCGCAAACTGGGCCTGGTGCATATCAGCGGGCGCAACGTCGAGATCCTCGACCTGGCGCAACTCAAGGCGTTCATTGCCGGCTGTCATCGCCATGGCCCGGAGTAACGCTGATCTGATCCATATCAGCTTTGCCTGCCGGTAAAGGCGTACAAACCAACTGAAAGGGCGCTGCCCCGAACCCATCCCATCCCTGGAGGTCACGCTATGCCAACCATTGCAGAACACAACAGGCAAGCCGCTGCCGCCTATGCGGCCATTCCCCACGAACACTGGATCGAACAACTGGACGACGGTCGCCATGTGCTGGTCCGCCCGCTGACTGCCGAAGACCGTGAACGGGAATACAACTTCATCAAGGGATTATCCCGCGAGTCTCGGCACGCGCGCTTTCTGGGTGAAATCAACGAGCCCGGCAAAAACCTGCTCGATCAATTGATGGATGTCGACAATCAGCAACGCATGGCATTTATCGCGCTGGTGCACGACAACGGCCAGTTGATCGAAATCGGCGTCGCCCGTTACGCCGCCGCCCGCGAGGAAGAATGCGAGTGTGCGGTGACCGTGGCCGACCCTTGGCAGCATCTGGGGCTGGGCCGCATTTTGATGCAGCACCTGATGACCACCGCCCGCAAAAACGGCTTCAAGTTGATGTACACCGTGGATGCGGCGACCAACACGGGGCTGCGCGAGCTGACCCACGCCCTGGGGTTCCATACCGTCACTGACCCGGACGACAGCACCCAAGTGATCAGCAGCATCGTGCTCTGAGCCTCGCCACCCGACCAAAGGGCGCTTAGCCGCCCTTTTTTTCCATACACCCGTTTGAGTGTGTGCGTAACGTGTTGCGCACGCGATCTGCTATTGTCCAAGCACTTCATCTCCTCCTCATCGCGTTCACGCGATTTTCTGTGAGCATGCTCTGCGGCCCTGTCACTGACACGGCCACGCCTGATCTGCATGGAAAATACCGCAGTGGACAAATCAGCCCTTGGTACCCCGCCCGAAGCCCAGTCAAGGGCCGAAAAGATCGTTGAGTTCAAACGCCAGAAAACCCTGCTCAAGGCCGGCGCCCTGCAAGACGCGATCTTTAACAGCGCCCGCTTCTCCAGCATCGCCACCGACGAAAAAGGCGTGATCCAGATCTTCAATGTCGGCGCCGAACGCATGCTCGGCTACGCCGCCGCCGACGTGCTGAACCGCATCACCCCCGCCGACATCTCCGACCCCGCCGAATTGATCACCCGCGCCGCCGCCCTCAGCCTCGAACTCGACACCCCCATCACCCCGGGTTTCGAAGCCCTGGTGTTCAAGGCTTCCCGTGGCATCGAAGACATTTACGAGCTCACGTATATCCGCAAGGACGGCAGCCGCCTGTCGGCCATGGTTTCGGTGACCGCCCTGCGCAACCGCCATGACACGATCATCGGCTACCTGTTGATCGGCACCGACAACACGGCGCGCAAGCAGGAAGAAATCGAGCGCAAGGGGTTTGAACGCGCGCTGGAAGAAAAGAACCTGGAGCTGGAACATGCCAGCCACATGAAGTCCGAATTCCTCGCCACCATGTCCCACGAGCTGCGCACGCCGTTGAATGCGGTCATTGGTTTTTCCGAGGCCCTGAAGGATGGGCTGGTGGGCGAGATGAGCGAGGTGCAGCGCGAATACATCGGCGACATCTTCACCAGCGGCCAGCACTTGCTGTCGCTGATCAACGACATCCTTGACCTGTCCAAAGTCGAGGCCGGGATGATGGACCTGGAATTGGAGGCCGTGGCGCTCGCCGGCTTGTTGGCCAACAGCCTGTTGATCGTGCGCGAAAAGGCTGCCCTGCAGCGCATCCAATTGAAGCTCGACTGCCAGGAAGACTTCGGCACGTTGCTGCTGGACCTGCGCAAGACCAAGCAGATCGTCTACAACTTGCTGGCTAATGCGGTGAAATTCAGCGAACACGGCAGTTCGGTGACCCTGGCGGTGCGTCAGGTAGACCGCGAACAGGTCGGCCGGATTCCCGGCGAATGGCCGGTGTACGGTTTTGCCTTGCAGCCCAGTGCCCAGCAGCGATTTCTTGAATTGAGCGTCAGCGACACCGGCATCGGCATTGCCGAGGACGACATGGGCCAGCTGTTCAAGGCCTTCAGCCAGATCGACAGCAGCCTGGCGCGCAAATTCGAAGGCACGGGACTGGGCCTGGCGATGGTCAAGCAACTGACCGAACTGCACGGCGGCAGCGTCGCGGTCGCCAGCCAGGTCGGCCTGGGCGCGCGTTTCGTGGTGTGGCTACCGTTGCACCGCGCCTCGGAGGCTGCATGGCCGACATCCTGATCGTCGAAGACAACGAGGCCAATATGCGCCTGGCGCGGCTGTTGCTGGTCAACGCCGGGCACACGGTGTTGTGGGCCGCCGATGCCGAGATCGGCCTGACCCTGGCTCGTGAACGGCAACCGGCGCTGATCCTGATGGATATCCAGTTGCCGGGCATGGACGGCCTGGCCGCCACCGCGCTGCTCAAGCACGACCCGCTCACCGCCCATATCCCGGTGATCGCCCTGACCGCCATGGCCATGAAGGAAGACCGCGAAAAGACCCGGCTGGCCGGTTGCGATGCCTACATCATCAAGCCGTTGCGCTACAAAGAGCTGTACCAGGTGATCGACACACTGCTGCAAAACAACATCACACCTCTCACATGAGTCCTCTCCATGGCCAGCCAACCCGCAACGCTCCTGATCGTCGATGACGAACCGCAGATTCGCAAGCTGCTGGAAACCCTGCTGCAACACGAGGGCTACCAGACCATGAGCGCGGGCAGCGGCGAAGAAGCGCTGGACCTGATTGCCCAACGTCTTCCCGACCTGATCCTGCTGGACATCATGATGCCGGGCATGGACGGTTACGAAGTCGCCAGCCAACTCAAGGGCGACGAGACCACGGCCAGCATTCCGATCATCATGCTCTCGGCCCTGAGCGAGTCGAGCGCCCGCATCAATGGCCTGCAGACCGGCGCCGAGGAATTCATCAGCAAGCCGGTGGAGCGCATCGAATTATGGTTGCGGGTGCGCAATCTGCTGCGGCTCAAGACCCATGGCGACCAGTTGAAAGACCATAGCCTGATGCTTGAGCAGCAACTGCGCGGCCAGAACAACGAGACCGCGCACATGCATGTGCATGACCTGACCCGCCAGGACCTGGAAAACGCCCTGCGCCAAGCGGTGGAACGGCAGGCGCTCACCCTGCATTACCAACCCAAGGTCGAACTGGCCAGCGGGCGGATTTGTGCACTGGAAGCGTTGCTGCGCTGGGATCGGCCCGGTTATGGCGCGGTGTCTCCGGCCGTGTTCGTGCCCATCCTGGAAAGCCTGGGATTGATCGTGACGGTGGGACGCTGGGTGATCGATAGCGTTTGCCAGCAGATTGCGACGTGGCAACGCACGGCGATTGGCGCCGTGGAAGTGTCGGTGAACGTGTCCGGCCATCAATTGATCGAAGGCGACCTGATCGCCGATATCGCCTCGGCGCTCGCCACGTTCGGAGTAGCGCCCCATTGCCTGGAGGTCGAGCTGACCGAAGGCTCGCTGATGGAAAACACCCAACACACCATCGCCAGCTTGCAGCGCCTGCGCGCCATGGGCGTGAAGATCTCCATCGACGACTTCGGCACCGGCTACTCGAGCCTGGCGTACCTGCGGCGGTTTCCCATCGACACGCTGAAAATCGACATCGCGTTCATCCGCGAAGTCACCAGCAACCCGCAGGATGCGGCCATCACCCGCACCATTATCGAACTGGCCCATAGCCTGAACCTGCGGGTGGTGGCCGAAGGCGTGGAAACCCAGGCACAACTGGCCTTC
The DNA here is from genome assembly GCF_900102035.1 of Pseudomonas extremaustralis. NCBI lineage: Bacteria > Pseudomonadati > Pseudomonadota > Gammaproteobacteria > Pseudomonadales > Pseudomonadaceae > Pseudomonas > Pseudomonas extremaustralis. The sequence goes on along the minus strand of NZ_LT629689.1, from coordinate 1,543,485 downwards.
TTGAAAGAGGCCGGCTGCGACCAGATTCAAGGCTACCTGTTCAGCCGGCCGCTGCCGGTCGCGACCTTGGAGCGGCTGCTACTGGAGCGCTAGGAGCGCCAATGCCCTATCAATGCTGATTTTCTTCGGTATGGCCCCCATCCGCAGCGTCATCTGGCTCGCTGAGCGGCACTTGCGCATCGTCCATCAGGGAGCCGGGGTCTTCATTGCCCGGATCGTTGAGTTCTTCTTCCGGTTCTTCTTTCGGTTCGTCTGACATGACCGTCTCCTTTACCCGCCTTGGGGATCGATATCGGCATCGGTTTAAGGCTGGTGCTTGAAGTCTGGACTGTAGTCGTTTTCCTGGACCTGGGTCGGCGGGATGTCACGCACCAAGTCAGGGCATAAAGCTTCCTTGTAGGAGCGAGCTTGCTCGCGAAGGTCGCCAACGATGACGCGGGCATTCCGGATAAGCGAGGTGTTCTGGGGTTTTTCGCGCGCAAGCTCGCGCCTACAGGGCGTTAGGTGGGGGCGGAATAGCGTTTCGGCACAGGCATTGCTTTATTCGTTCATCTGCCCGAATACAGGAACATTCGTTACCCCCCGACCCAGAGCCGACCCCAAAAGAAAGTAAGGACCAGGCCCATTGGCACCCTCAGCCACGGGCTCATAAAAAAATGCGTTGTTTAAAGCGGCAGTGCCCCCCAAGGCTTCCTTTGGCACTGACAAGGTACTGAAATGGCTCGATCTTTCTTTGACGAAATGAATGACGCAAATGGCGTGTGCCGTGCGCACTATCAGGATTTCTCCCGCTGGCTGGCCAACACGCCGCCGGAACTGCTGGCCCAGCGTCGTCGCGAAGCCGATTTGCTGTTCCACCGCGCCGGGATCACCTTCACCCTCTATGGCGACGAGCAAGACACCGAACGCCTGATCCCCTTCGACATCATCCCGCGCAGCATCCCCGCCAGCGAATGGAACGTGATCGAACGCGGCTGTATCCAGCGGGTCAATGCGCTGAACATGTTCCTCGCCGACATCTACCACGACCAGCGCATCATCAAGGCCGGGATCATTCCGGCGGACCAGGTGCTGGGCAACGAGGGTTACCAGCAGGCCATGGTCGGCCTGGACCTGCACCGCGACATCTACTCGCACATCTCCGGCGTCGACCTGGTGCGCGATGGCGACGGCACCTACTACGTGCTCGAAGACAACCTGCGCACTCCCAGCGGCGTGAGCTACATGCTCGAAGACCGCAAGATGATGATGCGCCTGTTCCCCGAAGTGTTCGCCAAGCAGCGCATCGCGCCGGTGGACCACTACCCCAACCTGCTGCTCAAGACCCTCAAAAGCTCAAGCCGCCTGGACAACCCCAACGTGGTGGTGCTGACGCCCGGACGCTTTAACAGCGCATTTTTCGAACATGCGTTCCTGGCACGGGAAATGGGCGTGGAACTGGTGGAAGGTGCCGACCTGTTCGTGCACGACCTCAAGGTCTTCATGCGCACCACCGATGGGCCCAAGGCCGTGGACGTGATCTACCGCCGGATCGACGACGCGTTCCTCGACCCGCTGGCGTTCAACCCCGACTCGATGCTTGGCGTGCCCGGCCTGGTCGCGGCCTATTGCGCCGGCAATGTGGTGCTGGCCAATGCCATCGGCACCGGCGTGGCCGACGACAAGTCGATCTACCCCTACGTGCCAGAAATGATCCGTTTCTACCTGGACGAAGAACCGATCCTGCAAAACGTGCCGACCTTCCAGTGCCGCAAGCCCGATGAACTGTCCCATGTGCTGGCCCACCTGCCGGAACTGGTGGTCAAGGAAACCCAGGGCTCCGGCGGCTACGGCATGCTGGTGGGCCCGGCGTCCACCGCCGCCGAGATCGAGGACTTCCGCCAACGCATCAAGGCACGTCCCCATGCCTACATCGCCCAACCGACCCTGAGCCTGTCCACCTGCCCCACCTTTGTCGAAAACGGCATCGCGCCCCGGCATATCGACCTGCGGCCCTTTGTGCTGTCGGGCAAGGAAACCCGCCTGGTGCCCGGCGGCCTCACACGGGTCGCCCTGCGTGAAGGCTCGCTGATCGTCAACTCGTCGCAAGGCGGCGGAACCAAGGACACCTGGGTGGTGGAGGGCTGAGTATGTTGAGTAGAACCGCCGCAGACCTGTACTGGATGTCCCGTTACCTTGAGCGCGCCGAGAACCTGGCGCGCATGTTGGAAGTCAGTTATTCGCTGTCATTGATGCCCCAGGCCGGGCGCAACGATGGCCTGGATGAGCTGGCGATGTCATTGCTCAGCAGCGGCACCCTGGACAGTTACCTGGAACGCCACCAGCAACTGGATGCCGAGCGCATGCTGCATTTCTTCGCCCTCGACGAAGAAAACCCCGCCAGCATCTACAACTGCCTGCGCGCAGCACGGGGCAATGCCCATGCGGTGCGCGGGCGCATCACCGCCGACATGTGGGAAAACCTCAACGCCACCTGGCTGGAAATGCGCAGCATCGCTGCCGGCGGCCTGGCGCGGCACGGCATCAGCCACTTCTGCGACTGGGTCAAACAGCGTTCGCACCTGTTCCGCGGTGCGACCTCCGGCACCATCATGCGCAACGACGCCTATCGGTTCATTCGCCTGGGCACCTTTGTCGAGCGCGCCGACAACACCCTGCGCCTGCTGGATGCGCGCTATGAGATGTTTGGCGAGGAATCGGAGGAAGTCAGCGACCTCTCGGCCCGCGGTTATTACCAGTGGAGCGCCCTGCTGCGCGCGTTGTCGTCGTTCGAGGCCTATACGGAGCTGTACCCGAATGCGTTGAATGCCCGCTCGGTATCCGAATTGCTGTTGCTGCGCAGCGATGTACCGCGTTCATTGCACGCCTGCATCGAGGAATTGAGCCATATTCTGGCGGACCTGCCGGGCAGCTATGGCCGCACCGCGCAGCGCTTGGCCGCAGAGTTCGAAGCACGGCTGCGTTACACCGGGATCGACGAAATCCTCGAAGATGGCTTGCACAGCCGCCTGACGGAATTCATCGACACCGTGCGCGAGTTGGCGCGGGCGATTCATCGCTCGTATCTGGAGGTGGTTTGAGTCAAGCGGCGTAACGCGGTCAGTCGCTGGCTATCGCCCACCAGCGTGGCAATAGCTGGCGCACCCGCGCTTCGCCGAAGCGATCGTCGATCAACATCACCACGCCTTTGTCCTGCTGGCTGCGGATCACCCGACCCGCCGCCTGCACGACTTTCTGGATTCCTGGGTACAAGTAGGTGTAGTCGTAACCGGCGCCGAAAATCGCGCCCATGCGCTGCTTCATCTGTTCGTTGACCGGGTTCAGTTGCGGCAACCCCAGGGTGGCGATGAACGCGCCGATCAAGCGCGCGCCGGGCAAGTCGATGCCTTCCCCGAACGCGCCGCCGAGTACGGCGAAGCCGATGCCCTGGCTGTGTTCGGTGAACTGCTCGAGAAACGCCCGGCGCTCGGCTTCGGCCATGCCCCGCGACTGCAGCCACAGCGCGATCTGCGGGTGCCGCTCGGCCAGGCGTTGCGCCACCTGTTGCAGGTAATCGAAGCTTGAGAAAAACGCCAGGTAGTTACCCGGCTGTTGCGCGAACTGGCAGGCGATCAACTCGACGATGGGGTCCAGTGAGGCCTCTCGATGCACGAAGCGGGTCGAGATTTCATCGACGATACGCACACGCAATTGCTCGGCCTCGAATGGCGATTCCACATCGATCCAGGCCGTGTCCGTCGGCAGTCCCAACAGGTCGGCGTAGTAATGGCGTGGGCTCAGGGTGGCGGAAAACAACACGCTGCTGCGCGCCGCTGTCAGCCGCGGGCGGATGAATTCGGCGGGCACTACATTGCGCAGGCACAGGGTCGAGCTGCTGCGCTTGGCGCTGAACGTGCGCTTGCTGATATCGAAGATGAAGTGCTCGTTGAACAGCTCCGCAACCTTGGCAAATTGCAGCGCTTCAAAGTAGAAGGCTTGCAGCTCCCCGGCCAGCGCCTCGGGATGGTCATTGAAGTAGTCGCCCATGGCGCTGGCGCACAGGCTCAGGGCTTGCAGGAGTTTTTCCGGGCGGGCGGCATAGGCCTGATACGGCGCAATCTGGTCCTTGTGCAAGGCATTCCATTCACGGTTGAGGCGCTGCAAGGGTTTCTTCAGCGGCTCGGGGGCGCTGTCGCGCAGGGTCTTGAGGCTGTACTGGTCGAGGCTGGCGCTGTACATCGAGCGGGCGCGCTCCACCAGGTTGTGAGCCTCGTCCACCAGCACCGCGACACGCCATTGGTTGAGCTGCGCCAGGCCGAAGAGCATGGCGCCGAAGTCGAAATAGTAGTTGTAGTCAGCCACCACCAGGTCGGCCCAACGCGCCATTTCCTGGCTCAAGTAATAGGGGCAGACAGCATGGGCCAGGGCCACGTCGCGCAGGTTGCGCTGGTTCAGCAGGCGCACCTGGGCGGCGGCGATGCGGGCGGCGGGCAAGCGATCGTAGAAGCCCTTGGCCAAGGGGCAGGACTCGCCGTGGCAGGCTTTGTCCAGGTGTTCGCAGGCTTTGTCCCGCGCCACCAGTTCCAGTACGCGCAGTTGCAGGTCGGGGCCGCTGGCGAACAGTACCTCTGAGGCGTCGAGGGCCAGTGTGCGCCCAGGGGTCTTGGCGGTGAGAAAGAACACCTTGTCCAGTTGCTGGGGCGCAAGGGCCTTGAGCAGCGGGAAGATCGTGCCGATGGTTTTGCCGATGCCGGTGGGCGCCTGGGCCATCAGGCAGCGGCCGGTGCTGACGGCCTTGTATACCGATTCGGCGAGGACACGCTGGCCGGGGCGGAAGTCGGCATGGGGGAACGCCAGGGTTTGCGCGGCATGGTTGCGCGCGGCGCGGTGCTGCATTTCCTGCTCGGCCCAGCCGAGGAACAACGCGCATTGGCGGTTGAAGAACGCCTCCAGCTCGGCGGCCTGGAAGCGCTGGCTGAGCAGGGTTTCGCCTTCGCCGACGATGTCGAAGTACACCAGCGCCAGGTCGATCTCGCCCAAGCCGAGCTTTTGGCACATCAACCAGCCGTAGACCTTGACCTGGGCCCAGTGCAGTCGGCGGTGGTTGGCCGGCTGGGCGTCGAGGTCGCCGCGATAGGTCTTCACTTCTTCCAGGCGATTGGCGTCCGGGTCATAGCCGTCCGCCCTGCCCTTGACCTTGAGTTGTCGGTACTCGCCTTCCAGGGCCACTTCGTTCTGGTAGCGCGTATTGCGCCGCGAAGCCACGGTGCGGTGGCCGACGATGCCTTCCTGGGCACTGGGCGACGGGGTAAAGCGCAGGTCCAGATCGCCGACCTTGGCAGTGAATTCACACAACGCCCGCACGGCGACCTGGTAGGTCAAGCCGGTTGCTCCGCCCAGCGCACATAGCAGACGGTCACGGGCATCTGGTATTCGCCGCAGAACTCCAGCCAACGCAGTTGGTTGTCTTGCAGGCGGTCGCCGGGACCCTTGACCTCGATCATGCGATAGGTCTTTTGCCCCGGCCAGAACTGGATCAGGTCCGGCATTCCGGCGCGGTTGGCGCGGATATCCAGCAGCAACCGTTCGAACCAGCAGCGCAGGTGCTCGGCGGGCAGGCAGGCCAGGGCCTGCTCCAGCAGTTCCTCGCTGAGCAGGTTCCAGAACACGAACGGCGACTGGATGCCCCATTTTTCGTTATAGCGCTGGCGAATAGTGGCCTTGTAGCGCTCATCCTGCAGTTGCTCGAAACACGCGGCAAACAAGGGCGCCCGGCGCTGATGGAAGTCTTCGCTGTGCAGGTCCGCCGGCCCGCGCTGGAACGGGTGGAAAAACGCGCCCGGCAGCGGCGCGAAAATCGCTTCCCAGCACAACAGCCCGAACAACGAATTAATCAGGCCGTTTTCCACGTAGTGCACTGGCGCATCCGGTTCGCTCAGGTGGGCCTGCACGCAGTATTCCACCGACATCAGCGGCGCAGGCGGCGTGAGAGCCAGGTCCAGGCGCGTGACCGCCCGAGGCTTGGCCTTGGGCACGGCCGGCTCGCCCAGTTTGCGCCGCAGGCGTGGCAGCACACGCACCAGATGCTGCTGCTCGGCGGGGCTTTCCGGGGCCTGTTGCGCGGCGTTCGCCAGGGCCAGGGCCTGGGCGTAATCCTCCTGGCGCTCCAGCACCCGAATCAGCCGCGCCCTGGCGCCGGGGTAGGCGCAGGTGCGGTAAATCTGCGCGGCCAGCGCCAATTCGGCGCTGCGCTCGCAATGCTGGCCCGCCTGGAACAGCAGTTTGGCCCGGCGTTTTTCCAGCCAGGGGTTGTCGGTGCTCAGCGTCGCGACACGGGCCAACACGTCCGCCAACGCCTCACCGGCTTCAAACGCCTGCTGGCACTGGTGCAGGAACAGGAACCCGTGCAAGTCCGCACGACTGCGCAAACCACGGGACTCGGCGCAAAACTCGACCTTTTCATAGGTGTAGATACCCAGATCGGCCAGTACGAACTCAGACCAGTCCTGATGCAGGTTGCCGAAAAACATCAGCCGCAGGCGATCGCACAGGTCCATCACGGTAAGGCTGTACAGCGTGTCGGCCAGGTCGGGGCACCACTGGGCAAAACTGCGCGATTCGCTGAACTGCGCCGCCAAGCCCGCCAACCAGTCGGCTTTGTTGCCCTTGGGCTGGTCGATCCAGGGCTTGAACGCCGCCAGGATTTCGCCCTTCTGCAACAACGCGAACAGCGCCTCGAACGTCAGCGGGCATCCTGCGTCGAGCCAACCCAGCTCCAGCAGCGGCCCGGCCGCGGCGTGGGGGCAACCGATCTCTTGGTAATTGAGTTTGCTCGCCCGGAAATGCACGCCCTTGCGCATCACCATGCGCACCAGCAAGGCCTGGGCGGCCTGCGGCAAGCTGTCAAATTGCTGAATGAAATGCTGTTCGTCAGGATCGAGCAGATCGGCATAGCGTTGCCCCAGCCAATGCAGGACCTGACGGAAGTTATGCAGGTAATAGAGCGGATCTTCGAGGGGATTGGCCATGGTGCGCATTGATCGAATACTGGTTATGCATACAGAGTGACGCCACCGCAGCCTTGTTGCAATCAGTAATAGATAAATGGCGCGCGCAACTTTTTGTTTAAAAGTGATCAGATGGGGAGTCGATGGCGTAACATTTGTCGCCTGCGCCTCTGGCGTGGGATTTTTCGGGGTTAAAGGTAAGAATTATGAACATGAAGAAGTGGGGTCTGCCCCTGGTTGCAATCACTTTTCTGGCATTGGCCGGTTGCGCGACGCAAACCGTCGTGACGCTGCAAAACGGCACACAGTATTTGACCAAAGACACGCCAAAAACCAAGAACGCTGACGGGTTCTATGAATTCACCGACATCGCCGGCAAACACATCCGCGTCAAGGCCGATGACGTCGCCACGGTACGCAAGGAAGACTGATTTCCAGCGCTACGCACGCCCCTGCACCAACGCAGGGGAGGTCAATCAGTGAGCCGCTGCATTATCCCTTTAGCGCGTTCGTTCGCTGGGCGCTCGCCAACCGGTGTCGTGCAGTGCCCTCAATAATGTTTCGCCCGCCAAGTCGGGTACTTGGATGCCGTCGTCGGTGACCATGGCCTCACCGGCCAGGATCGCATTGATGATCGCCTCTTCCACCGCCTCCGCTGCCGCACTGAACAACGGCGAGATATGGTCGTTATTGACCATCTGCAACGCCGTGCTCAAGGGCAGATCCTTGCGCCCATAATCGGCCGCCGGCAAGTCCCGGTTGCCAGTGGCGAACGCCAGGAACAGATCGCCGCTGGAGTCCTCGGTGCCACCGCCGGTGCGTGCGATGCCGATGGACGCGCGCTGCGCCAGGCGTTGGCACTGGTGCGGCAATAAAGGCGCATCGGTGGCGATGATCACCACGATCGAGCCCATGCCCGGCGTGCCCCGCTCGGCAAACGGTGACGGGATGTCCATCAATCGACGCCCCACCGGGTAGCCATCCACGCGCAGTTCCTGGCGCTTGCCATGGTTGGCCTGCACCAGCACGCCGACGGTCCAACCGCCCTGCTCCGCCGTCAAGCGCCGCGAAGCCGTGCCGATACCGCCCTTGAATTCATGGCAGATCATCCCCGTGCCGCCGCCCACCGCGCCCTCCTGCACCGGCCCGCTGGCGGCGTTGTCCAGCGCCTGACGCACATGCTCGGGCTTGACGTGCTGACCCCAGATGTCGTTGAGCAGGCCGTCATAGGTCTCCATCACCACCGGCATGCACCAGTACACCGCCGGGTCCGCCAGGCGCTCGCGCTCCAGGGCGATCAGGGTGTCGCGCACGATGCCGATGCTGTGGGTGTTGGTGATGGCCAGCGGCGTGGTCAGCAGGCCGGCTTCGCTGATCCATTCCAAGCCAGTGGCGTCACCGTTGCCATTGAGCACGTGGTACCCGGCAAAGCACGGCTGCTGCCGCGCCTCGCCGGCCCGCGGCTGGATCAGGCTGACGCCGGTGCGCACCTGCTTGCCGTCGATACGGGTCTTGAGCGTGCAGTGGCCGACCCGCACGCCCGGCACATCGGTGATGGCATTCAACTCACCGGGCGTGCCCAGCCCCAACGTGATGCCCAATTGACGTGCGCGCATAACCACTCCTTACAATTTCTGGAAGACCGGACTCAACCGGCCACTGATGCAATACAGAATCACCGACAGTGCCAGCAGGCCGATGATGATCATGATGTCCCGCACCGAGGCCACCATGAGCGAGGTCACCAGCAGGTAGCCAGCGCCCAGCACGGCCGCCAGCGCCGGCAAAGGCCAAAGAGGCATGCGATAGGGATGCTCGCGGTCGCGCAGCAGCACCCGGCTCATCAATGCACTCAACGCCACCACCAGGTACACCATGATGATCAGCAGCACGCTGAACGAGGTGAGGTCGGCCAGGTTGGAACTGAAGCTCAACAGCGCCGAGGGTATCGCCAGGAACAGCGTAGCCAACCAGGGCGAATCCCAACGCGGATGAATGCGCGTGAACAGTTTATTGATGGTCGGCGTCCACAACGCATCGCGCCCGCTGCTGAACACCACGCGGCCGATCTGGATGACGATGGCGACGATGGCGTTGAACACCGACAGGAAGATCCCGGCGCTGACCAGGCGCGACAGGGTTTCGTTGCCATGGCTGGTCAGCAGGTAGCCGATGGGGTCCGGGCTGCTGATCATCGCACTCAGGGACGGCGCGCCGATCAACAGTGCGGTGATCGGCACCAGCTCGATCACCACCACCAGGCCCAGGGACCACAGCACCGCTTTGTGCACGCCCTTGCCGCCGCATTTCATGTCTTCTGCCAGCAACACCGCTGGCCCGTAGCCATTGTAGGAAAACAGACCGATACCCACTGCGCCGATCACCAGCGCCCATGGCGCCAGGTGCATGACGCCGTTCTCGACGATCTGCGGTTGGAACAGCACGCTGGCCGGCTGCACCGGATGACCGAAGCCGATCACCACGATCACCAGCAATGCCGCCACTTCCAACAGTAGGCAGGTGCCGGTGATCCAGGCGTTGAGCTTGATATTGAGGATGCCCAGGGCGTAACTGCACACCACGATGACCAGGGCGACGGTCTGCGAGTCGAACTTCGTGCCCAGGGCGTTATTCAGGTACGTTGCCGCGCCCGTGGCCAAGACCGGCGGGATAAACAACAGCATCACCAGCACCGTCAGGAAGGTCGCATAGCCGGCCATGCCGCCGAACACCCGCTTGGCGTACACGTACTCACCGCCGGCACTGTTGTGGGCGCGGCCCAGTTCGGCGTAGCAAAAGGCAAACATCAGCGCGAGCAGCCCGGCGATCACAAAGGCCAGGAACACGCCGCTGCCGGCTTGCTGGATGGCAAACGGGGCGATCACGAACACGGAGCTGGCGGGCGTCACCGCTGACACGGTGATGGTCACTACATCGAAGACGCTCAGGGTGGGTTTCAGCACGCCGTCGGGCGTAGGGGAAGTGCTCATATCGTTATCCTCTGTCGTTTTTCTTGGTGTGAGGCAGAAATGAGTGCGAACGAGCTGGCTCGCAAAAAGGACTGACGTTGACTCGGGCGCCTTCGACATACGCGGCGCTCTCGGGTTTTTCGCGAGCAAGCTCGCTCCTACAGATGGGAAGGTAGGCGCTGGGTTGATGTCAGCCAATTCCCCTATTGGCGTACTCCCCTTGACGATACCCGGCAAAAGCCGAACCCTTGGCCGATCTTTTGCGGGTGGGAGCCTGAACCATGAGTCTGTTTCGGGAAGTCGGCATGCATGCAGGCCTGGGCCGTACCATCGCGCACATCGGCACCGAGCGGTTCTGGAAACAGCTGGTGCTGTTGCTGCACCAATGCCTGCCGTTCGATAACGCACTGGCGATCTTCTACCCCCTCGATGGCGCGCCCCAGGCCCTGGAAGAATACGACGCCCAGCCCAGCAGCAAGCCGGCGTCGATGCTGGCGTACCTCAATGGGTTGTATTTGCTCGACCCGTTTTTCCAGGCCTGCCGCGAAGGTTATGCCAGCGGCGTGTACCGCCTGGAGGAAGTAGCACCGGACCATTTTCGCCAGAGCGAATACTTCCTCAGCTACTTCCACGACAACGTGCTGGAAGACGAGGTGCAGTTCATCCTGCAGTTGCCTGGCGCGGGAACGTTATCGCTGTCACTGGGCATGCAGCGGCGGTTCAGCGTGGATGAGACCGGGTTGACGGCTACCCTGGCGGCGTGGGTGTTGCCGTTGATGCAGCAGCACTGGCAACAAAGCACCCGGCGCGTACCGGCGATGGACAGCCAGATCCGCGATGCGTTGAGTCAATTCGGCTGCGGCGTACTCTCGGACCGCGAACTGGAAATCGCCCGCCTGGTACTGCGCGGGTTCTCGTCCAAGGCCATGGCCGAGCGCCTGAACATCTCGCCGGACACGGTGAAAGTGCACCGCCGGCATTTGTACGCCAAGCTGGATATCTCGTCACAGCCGGAGCTGTTTTCGTTGTTTATCCAGTCGTTGGGGCATGACCTGGAAAATCCCTGAGGCTTTGGTTTTGGTGAGCCAGCCTGTTGTTGTGGCGAGCAGGCTCGCCACGGTCACAAATACAGCCCAAAAACCCTCACCGCCCCGTGCGAATGGTGTTCCACACCCGTGTACGCACCCGGTCGATATTCAGCGGCATGGCTTCCAGCGCGAACAGCTTGCCCATCATCGCTTCGCTCGGGTAGATCTTGGTGTCGGCCTTGATCTCAGGGTCCACCAGGCTGTCGGCGGCGCTGTTACCGTTGGCGTAGTGCACCGAGTTGGTGATGTCCGCCATCACTTGCGGCTCCAGCAGGTAGTTCATGAATGCGTAACCGGCCTTCTCGTCCGGCGCATCGGCGGGCATGGCCACCATGTCGAACCAGATCGCCGCGCCTTCCTTGGGAATCTGGTAGCCGATCTTCACGCCATTCTTGGCTTCCTTGGCGCGGCTTTCGGCCTGCAGCACGTCGCCGGAGAAGCCGACGGCCACGCAGATGTCGCCATTGGCCAGGTCGCCGGTGTATTTCGAGGAATGAAAGTACGCCACATAGGGCCGTACTTTCATCAGCAGCGCCTCGGCTTTTTTATAGTCATCGGGTTTCTTGCTGTGGGGCGGCAGCCCCAGGTAATTGAGCGCGATAGGCAGCAATTCCGGGCCGTTGTCCAGGATCGCCACCCCGCATTTGCTGAGTTTTTCCATGTACTCGGGCTTGAAGATCAGGTCCCAGGAGTCCACCGGCGCGTTATCGCCCAGTACGGCCTTGACCTTGTCGATGTTGTAGCCGATGCCGGTACTGCCCCACAGGTACGGGAAGCCGTGGGCATTGCCCGGATCGTTGTTTTCCAGGGCCTTGAGTAGCACCGGGTTGAGGTTTTTCCAATTGGGCAACTGGCTCTTGTCGAGTTTCTTCAAGGCGCCGCCCTGGATCTGGCGGGCCATGAAGTGGTTGGACGGAAACACCACGTCATAGCCCGAATTACCGGTCATCAGCTTGCCATCGAGGGTCTCGTTGCTGTCATACACGTCATAGCTGAAACCGATCCCGGTCTGCTTCTGGAAATTCTTCGTGGTGTCCGGGGCGATGTAGCTGGACCAGTTGTAGATTTTCACCGTCTCGGCGGCCTGGCCGAGAGAGGCCACCAACATCAAGGGCAACAGGGCAATGGCTTTCATGGTTCGATTTCCTGGCGGTTTTAGGGCTGTTTTTATGGCAGGCGATCAAGGATCAAAGCGTTACAGAATCAATACGTAGGTCTTGCGCACGGTTTCCTGGATATCCCAGATTCCGGTGCTGTTGGCTGGCAACATCAGTGCATCGCCGGCTTGTATGTGAAGGGTTTCACCGTTGTCAGGGGTGAAAGTGCAGCGCCCCTGGATAAAGTGGCAAAACTCCTGGGATTTGATCTGCCGGCGCCAGCGCCCCGGCGTGCATTCCCAGATGCCGGTTTCCACACCGTCGTTGCGCTCGACACTCAAGGTCGAGGCTACGGCCACCGGTTCGCCCAAGGGCACGGCCACCGGCGCGGAGTCCGGCAGATGGGTATTCAGCGTGTCTTTGAATTGCGTGATGCTCATGGTTTTTCCCGTGTGAGTGAAACGGCTCAGTGCATGAAACCTTCCATGAACCCGGCCACGCCGGTCGCCAACTTGCGCCGCCAGGGAGCGGTGTTGGGGTTGGCCAGCACCTTGTCTTCATGGACAAAACTACGAATGATCGCGTTGTAACCCAGCCAGCGGCAGGGCTCGGGCTCCCAGGCTCTGAGCGCCTCCAGGCCACGGTCGTGAATCACCCAGGGTTGGTGGGTCAGCGCGGTGTCACGGCCAAGAATCAGGTCGGCCAGGGTGCGACCGCCCAGGTTGGTCGCGCCGACGCCCTCCCCGCCGTAGCCGCCGGACAGCGCGATACCGGTCCTGTGATCGCACAGCATGTGGGGACGGAAGTTGCGCGACATGCCCAGGTTGCCGCCCCAGGAATGGGTGATCCGCACCTGCTTCAATTGTGGGAAGAGTTCGCCGAACAGGTAGCGACGCAGCTCGACCTCGCTGTCGGTCAAATCGAAGTTATGACGTAACCTGCCGGCAAACTGGTAACCGCCACGGGCACCGAACACCAGGCGATTGTCTGCCGAGCGCTGCCCGTAGGTGACCTGGCGACTGCTTTCGCCGAAGGCCTGCCCCTGGCTCAAGCCGATTTCGTCCCACGTGCTGGCGGGCAACGGCTCGGTGGCGACGATCAGGCTTTGCACCGGCAGTTGGTATTGGCCCAAAGGCGGCAAGGTAGTGGCATAGCCCTCGACGGCTGGCACCACCCATGCGGCGCGCACATTGGCCTTGGCGGTGCGCAGGCTGCCGGACTGCCAATGGGTGACGGGACTGTTTTCATAGAGGGTCACGCCCATGCCCTCAACGACCCGCGCCAGACCGCGTACCAGCTTGGCCGGGTGGATCGTGGCGACATGGGGTGCATGGATCCCACCATAGGGCCGGGCGATGCGGATTTGCTCGGCCAGTTGCTGCGGGCTGAGCCAGCGGTAGTCGGCTTCCGTCAGGCCTTGGGCATAGAGCGCATCCAGGTAGCGGCGCAGGCTGCTTTCCTGCTCGGGGTAACGCGCCGCGCAATACAGGGCCCCGCCCTTGCGGTAGTCACAGTCGATGCCTTCGCGGGCCAGCACCTGGGCCACTTCGTCGGGGATAGCGTGCAACAGGTCAAACGAGGCGCGGCGCTGTTCAGGTGCCAGGCCGGCCAATAGACGGTCTTCCCCCAGCAGATTGCCCATCAGCCAGCCACCGTTACGACCCGACGCGCCAAAACCGGCGGTCTGCGCTTCGATAATCGCGATATTCAGTTCGGGCGCCTGGCGCTTCAGGTAGTAGGCGGTCCATAGCCCGGTGAAACCGGCGCCGATAATGGCCACGTTGACGTCCAGGTCATGCTCGAGGGCCGGCCGCGCCACCAGCGGGTCGTCCAACTGGTCCATCCATAAACTGATATTGCGCCATGCCGGCATGCCAAGCTCCCCCACCTCGTTTCGATAGGGGCGATCCTAGAGCGTGGTGTCAGGGGCTGTCTTGCGCGCGTGCACGCAGAGAAATTTGTTTGACGTAGGCCTTGGGCGACTGGCCCGTGTGCTGGCGGAATGCGCTGTAGAACGCCGACAGCGAATTGAAACCCGCCGCGAACGCCAGCTCGTCGACCTTGATCGGCGGCACGGCGGTGTCCAGGGCCGCCAGCAAATGCTGGAGCCGCGCCTGGTTGACGTAGCGGTAGAAACTCTGCCCCAGCACCTGGTTCAGCAAGTAGGAAATCTGGTTGCGGCTGTAACCACACTCCTTGGCGACGCGCTGCAGGTCCAGCTCCGGGTCCAGGTAGGGCTGCTTGAGTTCGAAGTACTGCTGCAGGTCGTTGGCCATATGCCCCAATTGCTGGGGCGACAGGCCCAATCGGCTGACTGTCGGGCGCAGCGACTGGGTGGCTTGCTCATGCACCAGGGACGCGTATTCATTGACCCGCCAGATCAAGCCGTCGCGCACCGTGATCGCCTCGCTGGTGCGAAACGACACCAGGCCCTGACTGCCACGCAAGGTGATGCGGTATTGGATGAACGCCGTGTCGCCATCGGCGCGGATACGGTCGATGTGTTCAATCGCCTCGTCGGCGGCACGGGGCATGCTGGCTTTCAGGTACTCGCGCAACTCGGCGTGACCGATGACCCGGTTCTGAAAAAAGTCGTGGTACTGGATAGCCGGGTGATAGTAGGCCATCACGCCGTCAAGGTCCCGATGACGCCAGCACAGATGGTGGCGCAGCACCAGGTCACCGGTGGCTTGGGTTTGCTGGCTATCCTCAGCGTGGGCGATGTCGGGCATGAAACGCTCGTCGGCGGGTAAACCGTGGAGATTGCCGAAATTCGGCGAGCCCTTCAATGGCCCGTTGAAATGTCTGACTGATGGCCTTTCGCCTGGTGTTCCCTATAACGTGACCTGCATCAAACGAATGGATACCAACCGTCCAGCAGGGCAAAAAAATTCACCTTGCATGGGCAGGCGAATGCTACTTTTGACGTTCTTCGACGCCACGACCAGTGACGGTCCTGGCCCCCTGCCGCGAGCTAAAGGAAGCGCTCAATGAACAAGGTGGGCAACATGAATAAAGTGACGTTCCCCAACGCTTGCCAGCTGATGCGCTGGCATTTTCACCCGATGGGCTTCGAGGCAAGCATGGACGCCCCCGGCAGTATGATCGCCCGTCTGTTCGACCGCGCCAGCGGTGAGACCTTGATTGCGATTGCCGGCATCCCCTGTGCCACCGTGATGAATGCCGCCGATGTCGAGCGCATCATCGAGGCGGTGGAGGATGAGCTGGAGTCCTTTGTACCGCCGCTGTCATTGCGGGCCTGAGCGCCCTTCGATCAGCGCACTCAAGTGCGCTGATCGTCGAAAAACGCTTTCTTCCCATCGACCCGCTCCGAGGCCCTCGGCACATTCACTGCCTGGCCTTCCGGCTTCTCCACATACCAATAGCAGTGGCTCACCGCGCGGGTAATGCCGACATAGGCCAGGCGCAGCACCTCGTCCTTTTGTGCCGTGTCGTAGGGCTCGCGATCACCTTCATTGCCCAGGCCGGCCAGGCGATAGACCTGATTCTTGTAGGGCGAGCTAGTCATATGCTGACAATCCCCGAGCAAAAATACCGCGTCTGCCTGTAGGCCCTTGGCGCTGTGATAGGTCAGCTGCTTCAATCTTCGCGACAAGGGCGGCAAGCTAGAATCAACATTAACTACGGCCTGAATATGCTCTTGAATCAGCAACTTATCGCTACTTTTTCGATAAAGCATTAACACCGTTTCACCCTTCTGATAGTGCTCCAGCAATTGCCGCCCCAGCGCCGCATCGTCGCGCTCCAGCACCACCACCGGCACCAATGCCTTGGGCGCGCCACTGGCCTTGGCCTTCTTGCCGGGAATCGACGGCGCGGCCCGAACGATATGCTCGGCGGCGTCGATGATGTGCTGATGGCTGCGGTAATTCTCGCTCAGCAACACGCGGGTGGTGCTCGGCGAGGGGAATTGCTGGTTGAACTCCATGAAGTACTTGGGCGAGCTGCCGCGCCAGCCGTAGATCGATTGCCAGTCATCCCCCACGCACAGCAACGACGAGCGTTGTGCGCCACGCCCCACGTGCATGGCCGGGCCGCGGCTGCGGATTTCACGCAGGCTGGCGCGAATCCAAGAGACGATCTGAGGCGAAACGTCCTGAAATTCGTCGATCATCAGGTGGGACATTGGCCGTAACAGTGGATCGCTGAGCAGCTTGAGGTTTTCCGGGGTGTTTTCACCGAACAGCGAGAACATCCGGTTGTAGGTCATGATCGGCGGCGATTGATCCAGCAGGTGATCTTCCAGGGCCTTCCAGAAAATGCTCAGGGCTTCGAAGAAGAACCGGTCCGGATCGTCCTTGGCAAAGCTCATCTGGCCGACGGCGGTTGGCACATCCAGCCCGAGGTTCTCGATAAACCCGGCGGCCATGACAAAACAGTCCAATAGCGGCGTCGAAGCCAGCTCGCCCTTGACCTTGTAATCGAAGCCGGGCCCGGCGCTGGCGTCACCGGCCAAGCTGCTCAACAGACGCTTGGAAGACTCATAACTATCAAGCCATATCAAAGGCTTACGACAGAAAGCTTGAAACAGTGTGCGCTTTACCGCCCACTCGGCACGCACCGACAGTTTCGCGTTCGGGCGGCTGAGCTGTGGGTTTTCCCGCGCGTCGAAGCCGAGCACGACCCAGGCATCCAGTTCGGCAATGTAACCGTGACAATGGAATTGGGCGCCATTGATGTCAAAGGTCTGCCGGCTGGGCGCGATGCCCTTGATGGGCCAGGCGCCGGCGCGAAACCACAGGTCTTCGATCACATCGCAGAGTTCTTCATCGCGCTTGGCCGCCAGTTCGGTCACGGCCATGCGCTTTTGTACATCCGGATGATCGCGTTCCAGCTCCTTGAGCTGCAGCCCATGACGGGCCAGCGGCGCAATCAGCTCGCGGAACCGCGCATGACGCCCTTGCAGGCGGTGGTAACAGGCATTCAGGTGTTGGCGCTGGGCATCGCTGATACGCAGGTCGAACGGGTTGCTGTCAGCGTCCTCGACGCCGGCGCCGAGGTTTTCGAACGCCTGCAGGCGCTCGAAGCCCGGCAGGCTGCGCACCATCGGCAGGATGCGTGAGTGAAAGGTTCGCACGACGCTCTGGGCGTGTTTGAGATCAATGGGTTGCCCCCACAGACCGAGTATTTCCATGAGCTTGTTGATGAAGTCCTTGCGCGACTCGCGGGTAAAGGTCACCACGGTCATCGAGTCCAGCTCAAACCCCAAATAGTGGGTAAGCAGCAGGATGCGCAGCACCAGCGAGGTGGATTTACCCGCCCCGGCACCGGCGATGACCGAGGTTGACGGCGTATCGCTGAAGATCATCTTCCATTGCGCCGTACTCGGTTGCGCATGGGCCGGCAGCAAGCGAGCCACATCGGCCTTGATACGCTTCTTGATCTCGGCGGTCAGGGGCAGGCGCCAATCATCGAACAGGTTGTCGTCGACGCCCGGCGCACGGTGCTCATCGGAACGAAAGTCGCGAATCAGCAGGACTTGTCGGCCTTCCTCGATACCATCGGCCTTGCCCTCGCGATAACCATACTCCACCCCGGCTTCATGGCCGCTGCGGAATCCGTCAGCCTGCCCATGCAACCACGAGAACCGGTGCTGGGCGCGCAGGCGGGTCAGGCCATGGCCAAACAAGCGGGCGACGAGGCGTTTGAGCAGCGGCATTTCTGCCAACGGGCGCAGTTCAGGGGGCAAATCGGGGGTTTGTTGCGGCACGCGGACTCCTGCGATGAGCTTGGCTTCGACAAGGCGGCCATGGTCGCCGGAATCGACGCTCAGTTCCAGCCAATTGCTTTGCGCTCATGCAGTTAGGCGATGAAGTGAAAGTCAAAACGCCCGCATTCAATCCAATCCATCGATAGGTGTGACGCACTTTTTACGCTTTTTTTCGATCATGTACTGCCGGATCATGGGCACCATCCACAGGAGACGATCATGCTTGAACTTCGACCTTTCAACGCCCTGGGCGGCGCCCACCATGGTTGGCTTGACGCCCATCACCATTTTTCATTTGCCGAATACCACGACCCCAAGCGTATGCACTGGGGCAATCTGCGGGTATGGAACGACGACATCATCGCCCCCGGCACCGGCTTCCCGCAGCACCCGCACCGCGACATGGAAATCATCACCTATGTGCGTGAAGGCGCCATCAGCCATGCCGACAACCTGGGCAACAAAGGCCGCACCGAGGCCGGCGACGTGCAGGTGATGAGTGCAGGCACCGGGATCGCCCACAGCGAATACAACCTGGAAGCCACGCCGACCAAGATCTTCCAAATCTGGATTATTCCGAACGAAGCGGGCTTACCGCCTTCGTGGGGGGCCAAGCCTTTCCCCAAAGGGGATCGCCAAGGGTTTGTCACCCTCGCCAGCGGCAAATCCGGTGACAGCGAAAGCCTGCGCATTCGCGCCGATGCCCGCCTGGTGGCGGCCAACCTCAAAGCCGGGGAAAGTGCCGAATACCGCCTCGACAGCGGGCGCCGTGCGTACCTGGTACCGGCCACAGGGGTGATTGAAGTCAATGGCTTGCGTGCGCAAGCTCGAGACGGTGTGGCGATTGAGCAGGAGCAGGTATTGCGGGTGACGGCGATAGAAGACAGCGAGATCGTACTGGTCGACCTGGCCTGATATTCCCCGTCACCCTGTAGGAGCGAGCTTGCTCGCGAAGATCGTCAACGATAACGCGCCGTTTCTGATGCGGCGTGGTGTGGCGGACTTCTTCGCGAGCAAGCTCGTCCTACAGGGGCCAGGGTCGGGGGTTACTGGCTGATTGCACCGTCAACCAATACCTGTGCCTCTTCCACCAGCTGCTTGAGGTGATCTTCGCCAATAAAGCTCTCGGCGTAGATCTTGTAGATGTCCTCGGTGCCCGATGGCCGCGCGGCGAACCAGCCGTTTTCGGTCATGACCTTCAGCCCGCCGATCGCCTGGTTGTTGCCCGGCGCGTGACTGAGGATCTGCTGGATGGTTTCTCCGGCCAGTTGCGTGGAGGTCACCTGCTCCGGCGACAACTTGCCCAACAGGGCTTTTTGCGCCGGGGTGGCCTTGGCGTCGACCCGAATGGCGAACGGCTCGCCCAGGGCGTCGGTCAGGCCACGGTAGATCTGGCTCGGGTCCTGGCCTTTGCGCGAGGTCATTTCGGCAGCGAGCAAGGCCGGAATCAGGCCGTCCTTGTCGGTACTCCACACCGTGCCATCCTTGCGCAGGAACGAGGCACCGGCGCTTTCTTCGCCGCCAAAGCCCAACGAACCGTCGAACAAGCCATCGGCAAACCACTTGAAGCCCACCGGCACTTCATACAGGCGACGGCCAATGCGCGCGGCCACGCGATCGATCAGGCCGCTGCTGACCACGGTCTTGCCCACGGCCGCGTCGGCGCGCCAGTCGGGACGGTTCTGGAACAGGTAGTCGATAGACACCGCCAGGTAGTTGTTCGGTGCCAGCAGGCCGCCGGACGGGGTCACGATGCCGTGGCGGTCGTGGTCCGGGTCGCAGGCGAAGGCCACGTCGAAGCGTTCCTTGAGGCCGATCAGGCCCTGCATGGCGTAGCTGGACGACGGGTCCATGCGGATCTGGCCATCCCAGTCGACGCTCATGAAGCGGAACGTCGGGTCGACTTCGGTATTGACCACGTCGAGGTTCAGGCGGTACTGCTCGGCAATCGCCGACCAGTAGCGCACCCCTGCTCCGCCCAGCGGGTCCACGCCCAGGCGCAGGCCAGCGCTGCGGATGGCGTCCATGTCGATCACATTGATCAGGTCGGCCACATAGCTGTTGAGGTAATCATGGCGGTGGGTGGTGTCGGCCTTGAGCGCCTGGGCGTGGGTGATGCGTTTGACCCCGGCCAGTTTATTGGCCAGCAGCTCGTTGGCCTTGGCTTCGATCCACTTGGTGACGTGGGTATCGGCCGGGCCGCCATTGGGCGGGTTGTACTTATAGCCGCCGCTTTGCGGTGGGTTGTGGGACGGCGTAATCACGATTCCGTCCGCCAGGCCGCTGCTACGGCCACGGTTGTAGCAGATGATGGCGTGGGAAATCGCCGGGGTCGGCGTGTATTCATCGCCTTCGGCCAGCATGACGTGCACGCCGTTGGCGGCCAGCACTTCCAGGGCGCTGGCGCCGGCCGGGGTCGACAGTGCGTGGGTATCCAGGCCGACAAACAGCGGGCCGTCGATGCCCTGGGCCTGGCGATACAGGCAAATGGCCTGGCTGATGGCAAGCACATGCCATTCGTTGAAGCTCAGCTCGAACGAACTGCCTCGATGCCCGGAGGTACCAAAGGCCACGCGCTGGGTGGAGATTGCTGCATCGGGCTGGCCGGTGTAATAGGCCGTGACCAGTCGCGGGATATCCACCAGCAACTGGGCTGGCGCCGGTTTGCCCGCAAAAGGACTGATTGTCATGCATAAACCTCGGAAAGAAGGAGTCGGAAAAAACGGCAGTTTACTGAGAGTTTGACTGCTAAGCGACGTTATAAATCCTACAACGCCAAGAGAAATTTCACGCACCTAGCCCATCTGTGCGTGCCTCAGGGCCTCACCCAATGCAGACAGCGCACTATTGAGGTTGGGCTGGCCGTGGAAGGTGTGGCTCAAGCGCAGGTGCTGATGATGCAGGCCCCGGACGCTGAACAACTCACCGGGCGCCATGACCACCTGCTCGGCCAGCAGGCGCTGGAACACCTGGCGCATGTCGACGGCCCGCGTGGATGCCAGCCAGAATGTCGAGCCGGCAGACGGCGGCCGATAGGTCACGTGATCACCGAGGTGCTCGTCCAGGCGCTGGCCCATTTCCGCCGCCTGCTCGCGCAGCAACTGGCGCAGGACGCGCAAGTGCAGGTCGATCCGCCCGCTCTGGTACAGCCGCGCAACGGCGCGTTGACGGATCGACGACAAGCGGAACGAACGCAACAGAAACTGGCGCTGCAATTCACTGCTCATGCGCCGGGACAGCAAATAGCCATAGGGCGCTTCCGAACCGAGGATTTTGTCGAACGCCGAAAACACGATCAGCCGCTCAGGGTTGACCAGCTCACGCAGCGCGGTTTGCGGGGCATTGAAGCTCAGCTCGCCAAAGGTGTCGTTCTCCAGCAACCAGCAGCCGTGATGTTCTAGCAGTTGCGCCACGCCGAGGCGGTCGCTGGCCGGCATCACCACCCCCGAGGGCAGGCTGACGGCCGACGACAGCATCACCAGGTGCACCGGCTCATCGTGCAACAACTGATCGAGCGTAACTCTGTCGAGGCGCCCTTCCGGCGTCCAGGGCAATTCGATGATGCGCACCCCCGCCTCCTGGAACAGCCGCAGGATCAGCCAGTCGCAGGGCGATTCCACGATCACCGTAGTCCCCCTGAGGCCCAACACTTCCACCAGAATCTCCAGCACGCCGCGCAGATCGGCACCGATATAGACATCATCGGCATGCCAGCAGCGCGTGGGCGACGAGGTATAGCGCGCCGCCAGTGCCGCCCGCAGCTCCCACACGCCGCACGGCTGGGACCAGGGTTGCAAATGGCGCGGGTACTGGCGCACCAGTTCCCGCTCCAGGCGCAACAGGGTTGCATCCAGGGAGGCCAGCAGCGCGGGTTCATCGCCGCTGAGCACCACCATGCCGGGACGACGGGCCGCAGCGTAGAGCCGATCGAGCAAGTCGCCGCCTCCGACCGGCGGGCTCGTCGAGATGGGCCAGGCGTAATACCCCGACTTGGCCACTGAATAGACCCTGCCCTCTTTCTCCAGCAACGAGTAGGCATACTGGATCGTCGAAATCGACACGTTCAAGCGCATCGCCAATTGCCGCAGAGAGGGCAACTTTACCCGCCCATCGGTACTGACTTCGTTGATCAGGTTGATCATGTAGCGATAGACCGCCTGATACGCAAAGTCCGCCTGCCGTTCGCCGCGCAGGATCATCGCCCGGACAATTGACAGGCCCGCGCATGGCCGCGCGGTGTTGCGTAGGTGCCGCGCAACTGGACGCCGGCCAGTGGCCGCTTGCGGTACAGGTGCTGCAGCAAGGGCATGGACAAGCCACTGGTGTCGGTGACCCACTGCTGCAGCATGTCGGAGGACGGCTTGCCCTGCAGCACCTTGTGCAGTTCAGGCAGCGCCACCAGCATGCCCGGGTGGCATTGGCGCAGATAGCCTTCCAGCCGTTCGCCATGATGGATGAACGGCGAAAACAGCAGGCAGGTCAGTTGAGTTTCATCCAGGCCAAAGAATTGGTTCGCATAGGTGCTCGACAGCATGCGACCTTCGCGGGTGCTTGCCTGGGCGAGCAGCTCCTCGGACATGTGCAGGCGCCGCATATAGGGAGCCGCCTGCAGGATAAACCCTTCCACCCCCGCCCCGTAATCGAGCTCTCGTAGGCTCTGCGCCTGCAAACCGCGCAGGTGGGCCATCAGCAACGGATTGGAATAGGACGGATAGCTGAAGTGAAAGCCCAGCGGGTCGGGGGCGTAGGCCATGAATTCACCCAGCAACGTCGAGGTTGCCGGGTCGACGTCCGACAGCAAGTCGGCAACGCCGATGTAAGCCAAGTGACGATGGCTCGGCTTGCTGGGATTATCGCTGGCCACGTAATGCTCGCCGTACACATCACGGTAGTAACCGGCGCTCCACTCTTCCATTCGCGCGAACAACCCACTGAGCGAGCGCGGCCAACCCCGAGTGACGGAGATGCCACTGCCCTGGGCGGTTTTCTTGAGCCAGGCCAGCAAGTGGCTTTGCTTGCGCGGCGAGTCACCACTGACCAGCGCATGCACGCCGCCGTTCCAGGTGCTGACACGCTGGTAGAAATCCCCCAGGGACAGGTAGGTGTCATTGCACAACGTCGCGCGACAGTCTCCAGATGTCACATGCCCCACCATCAGCATATTGCGCTGGCTGACTTCCCGGCCAACGGCAGAGGCCGGGCGCTGGTGATTGAACGGCTGGACGTCCTGATTTTCCACCATCAGTAACTCAACCCGTGGATCATCGTGGAGAAACAAACGGCTGTAGCCTCGATTGATGGTGTCGAGCCTGCCCTCGGTCATGCCCGAGTGGCGCAACGTCGCGACCCGCAAATGAAAGGTACGGGGGGCTCGCATGGCAATACTCAGTTGCGCTGCGCGCAGCAATGCCAGGGTGTAGCTGCTGACTTCGCCGCCGCCATGGGCCACCAGTACCTTGTAATCCCCGACCTGCTCCATCCCACCGGCCGCCACAACTATTCGCTGGACCAACAACTGCAGCGCCGTACGTTCCGCACGAGTCAAGTGCCCGATCAAACGCTGCAGAACTTGCTGGTAAACATAATTCATAGCCTGTTCGTGAATAGTGCTCATCGTTCTACTACCTGAGTTGAAATATCAGTTTCAAGCAAGTGTCGACAGGACTTGCCCGACTTAATGACTTGCGTGAGTAAGAAGTTCGTGTGTCGCACCGTGCGCCGACGAATAAACACTAGCACCGCGCAACAAAACGACACGGGTCCCCTTGAAGGCTCCCCATTGCCCAATAAACGCATCAACGCCAGGCTTTACTGGGCAGGAACGGATCAAGGCAATAGCCTTAGGACCATTCCGACAAGCTCCTACACATCATTAACCAACAACTTAAAGAAGCGTCCGACAAATAGAGCCCGACAACTTCTCCACTTGCCGACTTTAGACTTTTCATGGAATTCCCTATTCCCCTGGCACCACGCAGCGACCGCACCGTTAGTTCGAGGAACCCGTGACAGCGGTGTTAGACATTTATTCATTGCTCAGTCCTTGAGATGAAAGTGAAGGTGCAATTATCAGTGCTGGAATAATGATTAATAGATACAGAAGCCGGAAGGAAACCAGTGCAGATGAGCAGCACGCAACACGCGAATCGCGCGCATACGACCGCGCCGCGCTGGAATTCAGGGCGGCGTCAGGGAGTAGAGATAGATTTCAGGGGCTGAAACGCCAAGTAAGCGCTTCAGTGGCGGTGCAGATTCAGCCCTGTCAAATGGCGCATTTGCCCCATGCGCCCCTTGCCGGGAAGGCTCGTTTTGCGAATGTTCCTACACCTTAAACAGCTTCAACCTGCAACGCGACTCGCTCGCGGCATGGGCATTCGTCCATATAGCGGTGCGCTTCCACGAATTGGCTGAACGGAAACACCGTGGTTTTCAGCGGCACGAGCACACGGTCGGCGGTCAACTGGTTGATATCGCGCAGGGCACGTTGCATCGCCACCGCGTCCTGGGCAATGCCCAGTTCTGGCTTGCCGGTGAAGTTGCCGATGCAGTGCACGAAAAACTGAATGTTTTTCTGGAACGCCGCACACGCTGGGAACGGTGTCTGGTTGCCGCCCTGCAGGCCATACAGCACCAGGCTGCCACGGGGCGCCAGCACATCGCCGAGCAACGACATCTGCGGGCCGCCCAAGCCATCGAACACCACGTCGACGCCACGGTTGTCGGTGAACTTGTTGACTTGCATCAGCAGGTCCTGCTCTTCGGTGACGATGACCTTTTCCGCCCCCAGGGACAGCAGGTATTCACGCTCCTCGCTGTTCTTGGTTGCCGCAATCACCCGCACACCCAGGGCCTTGCCCAGTTGCACGAACGAAGGGCCGGCGCAATGGCTGGCGTCGGTCACCAGAGCGAATTGCCCAGGTTTGACCCGTGCCAGGTCGACATATGCAAAGTAGGCAATCAGCAGCGGCGTGTAGTGCACGCTGGCTTGGATAGGGCTCAAGACATCCGGGTAACGGGTCAGGGCCGAACGGGGCAGGACGATCTGCTCGCCATACACCGGATAATCGTTGGGGCTCTCGGCGGGAAAACTGGCGACTTTATCGCCCACGGCCAAGTCATCCACGCCATCACCTACAGCAGTGACGACACCGGCCATCTCATGACCAAGGCCGGACGGCAGACGCGCATGGGAAGGCGCCAGGTTCTGGCGCCACAAAATGTCATACCAACTGATGCCAATCGCTTCGACACGCACCTGCACTTCGCCCGGTGCGGGCAGTGCAGCTGCATGCTCTTCGCATTTGAGCACCTCGGCCGGACCAAACTTGTGAAAACGAATCGTGCGGGACATCGCAAACCTCGTCAAAGTAACCTCTAATGCCATGAACTTTATCTGGGCTTTCCGGGTAAGACCACCGGTCGCCGTTAATAGTCGACATGCCTGTCATTGATTCCGCATCTGAGGAATACACCTCAAGTATCGTAGGAAAACTCAATAATCCAATGCAGAGTACCAGTCTTTCCCCGTAAGATTCATGCCGTTCATGCGTCTGACTAGAGCCCAATGGCTCTTAAAAGGCCGCTCTCGTCAAGCAAGCTGACTCTTCCAGGACACAAGATGAACCGTAACGACCTGCGTCGTGTCGACCTGAACCTCTTGATCGTATTCGAAACCTTGATGCATGAGCGCAGCGTGACCCGCGCCGCCGAAAAACTGTTCCTCGGCCAGCCAGCCATCAGCGCCGCCTTGTCGCGCCTGCGCGGCCTGTTCGATGACCCGCTGTTCGTGCGCACCGGACGCAGCATGGAGCCAACGGCGCGTGCGGTAGAAATCTTCGCCCTACTCTCCCCGGCCCTGGATTCGATTTCCACCGCCGTCAGCCGCGCCGCCGAATTCGACCCGGCGACCAGCACCGCAGTGTTCCGTATCGGCCTGTCCGACGACGTCGAATTTGCCCTGCTGCCCCAACTGCTCAAACGCCTGCGCGCCGAAGCCCCCGGCATCGTGCTGGTGGTGCGTCGCGTCAACTACATCCTGATGCCCGGCCTGCTGGCCTCCGGCGAAATCTCCATCGGCGTCAGCTACACCGCCGACCTGCCGGCCAACGCCAAACGCAAGGTACTGCGCCGCAGCCTGCCGAAACTACTGCGCGCCGACAGCGTACCGGGCTCCCTGAGCCTGGACGACTTCTGCGCCCGCCCCCACGCACTGGTATCGTTCGCCGGCGATTTGAGCGGGTTTATCGATGAGGAGTTGGAAAAGCTCGACCGCAAACGCCATGTCGTGCTGGCCGTGCCGCAATTCAACGGGCTGGGCACACTGCTTGCCGGCACCGACATCGTCGCCATCGTGCCGGACTATGCCGCCGAGGCCCTGACGGCCGCGGGCGGCTTGCGGGCTGAAGACCCGCCGCTGCCGGTGCGCTCGTTCGAGTTGCACATGGCGTGGCGTGGGTCGCAGGACAATGACCCGGGGGAGCGGTGGTTGAGGTCGCGGATTCAGATGTTCTTCGGGGACCCCGATAGCCTGTAATGGAGTTCCAGTAAATTCCATAAAACTGTTTTATAACAAGTGCTTATTGGTAATTTAAGTCCACTGCCGCCTGTCTAAATCCAATGGATTCCACGACTCATGGGGGCATAATTGGGGGCAAATTTCGGTTCCTTAAAAAAGATGCCCCCACCGATGCCCCCAGATAATGCGGTTGTTTTCAAACGAAAACTCAGCGATGCCTTGATCCGCTCACTGACCGAACCCGGCAAACACGCTGATGGCGAAGTCCCTGGCCTCTACTTGGAGGTAAGGGCGTCGAGCAAGGTCGGCAAATCCCCTTCCAAGGTTTGGCGATTGAAGTATCGGCTGCATGGCAAGGAAAACCGCTTCTCCATCGGCGCTTACCCCGAAATTGGTCTCAAGGGGCGCGCGACATTGCCCGCGGCGCACGCCGCGACGTAGCTAACCACACCGCTCCGCTCAAGGCCAAGACCGCCAAGATCGAGGCACAGTTGCTTAATGAAGAGCACACCTTCGCGTACGTGGCCGAGCAATGGTTGGCATTCAAGTCTGCCGAACTGGTGACCAAATCCATCTCGGGGTTTAACGGAGCGCTGAACAACCACATCTTGCCCGCGATTGGTAAAAAACCGGTCAGCGAGATCAAGCTGGAGCACATCACCACAATCATTACGGAGTTGCGCCGCCA
Source organism: Pseudomonas extremaustralis (assembly GCF_900102035.1). Lineage (NCBI taxonomy): Bacteria > Pseudomonadati > Pseudomonadota > Gammaproteobacteria > Pseudomonadales > Pseudomonadaceae > Pseudomonas > Pseudomonas extremaustralis. Next base: position 1,516,411 of record NZ_LT629689.1, on the reverse strand, counting down.
GCGCACGATGGCTATGGCCCGGCGCGTGCGTACCATCATCCGTGCCGTCCTGGGCTTTGCCGAGGGGCGCGGATGGGTGGAACGTAATGTGGCGCTCAGCAACATTGAGGAATTGAAGATCCGCCATGTCGTCACCAGCAACCCGGCGGTCGAAAGGCCAGCCGATCTAGGCAGGTTTCTTCTGCGTCTGGATGACTGCAACGACGGCAGTGTTACCTCCGCGATGCGCCTGCTGATTATGTTGCCGGTCCGCCCAGGCGAGCTGGTGCAGATGCGCTGGGAAGATGTCGACTTGGCGGGCGCCGATTGGCGTTATGTGGTGAGCAAGACCAAGCACCTGGACAAGAACAAACACATCGTGCCGTTGCCTGAGCAAGCCTTGGTTCTGTTACGCGAGCTACATAAAACCCGCGTGGTGGATGAAGAAGGCAAAGGCTGGGTGTTCGTCTCGCCAGTCTATCCGGGACGCCCCATAAATCCGACCTCCATGCTCAAGTCCTTTCAGCGCATCTGGCCAGAGTATGACATCACAGCCCACGGCTTTCGCGCGACCTACAGAACCATTGCCCACGAGCACTTGGGTATTGATCCAATTGTGCTCGAACTATCGTTATCCCACCGCATGCCAGGTGCGCTTGGAGCTGTGTATGCGCGCGCTCAACTGCTGGTACAGCGCCGGGAGGCGGCTCAGCAATGGGCGAACTACTTAGACCAACTGCGGCAAAACGCGGCGCGAGCGATGGCAGATTGACGATACAGCGAATACAAATCAGGAGATTGGAGCGGGAAACGAGACTCGCATCTGGCGTCCTCCCCATTGACATCCATGGGATTTCTTTTTTTGACGAGCCAAGGAAAGTCTTAATTCTGGACTTGTAAGGCTTTTGGATGCTGCCCGTAACCAATGGATGTATTGAAATAAAACGCCCGCATCGAAACTTAGGGAGTGAGTGGTACTACCCCCCCTCCGCGCCATTGGTACTAGGCGCTTTTGTACAATTGATACTGCTGTTCAGCCCTCGCAATACTTACCACCGTAAACCAGCCAGCAACAACAATAATAATTACTGCAGGGCGCCTAGATGCGCCGATGAGACAAGGAGTTCTTAAATGTTTGGTTACTATGCGCAATACAGCAAGGAATACATCACCACCCTGATGATCGTGACCACCCTGTTCTTTGCCTTACCCATCTTCCTCGCCCCGCTCCAATGGGCCCGGCTCATGCGCTGGACCATCCCCGAACACCAACACCTGGCTATCTATTTCGGCCGTTGCCTCGGTGCATTCATTCTTGTCGTTGAAATAGCGATGTTGCGTTCGGCCACCACTGGCACCAGTTTCAGTTATGCCTTCGATATTCTTTTCGTGGTCTTCACGCTGATGTTCTTCGTGCATGTCTACGGCGCAATCAAAAAGATCCAGCCTATTACCGAAACACTGGAAATCGGTTTCTGGATGATCCTCTTCGTACTCAATATTTTGTTCTACCCCACCACCAGTATCACGCTGTAAACCTTCGCCGGACCGTGGCCGGAAGTTTGCCGGTCGCCATTCAACCCCGTTAAAAGTCCGCATTGCCTGGCGCCTTCGCGTCGGCGGTCCCGTGTCCGCCGAACGCTGCGCCATGGCCGGTTCAAGGAGTGAACATGATCGAGTCCAGGGAAGACGCCGCGCTCAAGCATTGGGTCAGTTTTCGGTCAGCGGCAACACCCGAGCCTTGCCTGTCGTAAAGCTGGGCGCTTTCAATGGATTTCTGGTCCGAGAGACCCGATGGGCGGTCAGTTGTAGGGCGGGGTTGCCTCATACTCCCTCCGGCTCGAGTGTCGTACTGTTCAACGTAACCGTCCGCCCCCCACAACTTCTCAAATTAGGTCAATCTGCAGCGTACAAAACCACCCGTGCATCAAACCAGCCTGAAAGAACTGCACCGGAGCTTCAAACCCGGCGGCCTTAATAAGGCCCGCGACCTGTTGCGCGGGAAGGATCGCAACATCCTTGGCGTAGGCCGCCCGGGCTCGTTCCAGTATTTCTGGCTGAAGACCGTCGGAGGACATCAATGTCATCCAACCGCGTAGTAGCATCTCATAGGCAGGTGATCCGATATCAGAGGCAAGGTCGGCGTTCGCCAATATTCCGTATGGTTTAAGGCGGCGGGCAATCTCGGTAAAGAACGTAGTGCGGGCGTTCACGTCTAACAAGAATTGGGATACCAGGAAGCAAGTGGCAGCGTCGTAGCTAGCCTCGGCGACCAGCGTGTCGAGGTAGCCTTCGTGAAAATGGCATCGCGAGAGAAAGCCATTCTGAACTGCCCTCTGGCGACAGACGTCAAGCATAGCACCCGATGGATCGACGGCACTGAAATGCCAGTTGGGAAAGCGCTCCGCTAGGTGGGCCAGTTCCGCACCCGTGCCAACGCCGACGCAAAGTATCCGGGCATTTTCCGGCAGACAGGTGAAGTGAGAATCGAGCAGCAAATATAAGGCGTCGCGAATGGGGGCCATTCCCGCCCATTGCTTGTCGTAGTTGGCAGCTTGCTGATCGAACAATATTTTGAGTTTTTCATTGCGCATGGGGCACCTTTGAATTGTGATAGACGTATCGCGTTGGTCGCGGTGCAGCTTTCATTATCGTTGGCCTGTCAAGCCCCATAAATCGGTCGCGGCAGGGAAGGCAGTTACCTGCCCCCCCCGCACAGATCCGTAAGTGCGGAACTACCGCATACGGCTCCTGCCTTGGGTGCGTGACGCGAAGCGATCCACAGGATACGGGTGCGCGTTCTTTGGGCTCGGTATGTAGTGATCTGTGAGCAACCCGAAGCGAGACCATTGCAGCCGATTTCGCTGGCTGCGTCGCCCAAGAGCCTGTTGCCAATATTGACATATGACCTTCCTGAAGCGACTCAATAGCTTCAAGTTTCCTGGCACCGCCGCACCAGAAGGAGACGCTCACTGCTAGACCAGCAGCGCGGGCGAGAACGAGCCCTGCAGAACTCTCCTAGCCTCTTCGCATCTAGCTGGACACCACCGAAATTTTCAATGTGCTGTCCCGTCCTCCAATGAAGTCTTTCGAAGGCACAGTTGCTAAAGCGGCGCCAACGTCGTCCGCCTGTGCGAGCCGATCCGCGACTATCAATTTACCCATTTGCCTAACTCTCGACTCGCTCATCCCCAGAAATCCGTGCAGGCCCCTTTTTCAGACGATGCTCCAGCTGTCGGCGAGTAATACCAAGAAGCCGCGCAGCCTTCGAAATGTTGCCGTGGACCCGAGCAACTGCACGACTGACTGACGTATTAATGAGCTCTTCTAGGGGATGTTCATCCAGCCAACGTTCAATGATTTGCTGGCGTTGTTGAGGGATAATGAAGTTTTTTGACGCTTCCGGCTCCCGAACCGAAGAGAGAAACAGGTCACTCAGCCCGATGGGCTCATTTTCATCGGCCAGCACAACTCCACGCTCGATGATGTTCTCCAACTCTCGCACATTGCCCGGGTAGTTGTAATCCAACAGCGCCCGCACAGCCGCCCGCGAAAGCCCCTTGATCGAGCGTTGATGCAAGGTGGAAAAACGCTTGACGAAATAACGGATGAGCAACGGAATGTCTGTAGGTCGTTCGCGCAGTGCCGGTATGTGAATAGGCACTACGTTGATGCGATAGTACAGATCCTTACGGAAGCGGCCCTGTCGGACGTCCTCTTCCAAATCCGCATTGGTTGCGGCGATGACCCGAATATCTACCGGATAGGGTGCATCGCCACCCAACCGATCCACCTCACGCTCCTGCAACACCCGTAGAAGCTTTTCCTGCGCCACGGAGGTCAGGGTGCCGATTTCGTCGAGGAACAGTGTTCCGCCATTGGCCTGCTCGAAACGTCCGGCCCTGGTACGCGTAGCGCCAGTGAAGGCGCCCTTTTCAACCCCGAACAGCTCCGACTCGATCAGCGTCTCCGGCAGTGCAGCACAATTGACGGCCACGAAGGGTTTGTCTGCCCTATGGCTGAGCTGATGCAGCAGTCGGGCAAAGCGCTCCTTACCAACACCGGTCTCCCCCTGGAAAAGTACGGTCACGTTCCGTGCCGCGATCTTCTCGATCCGCCGGCAGGTGGCGAGAAAACTGGGGGCAGCCCCAATCAGATCTGAGACTACCAGGGCGTCATCGAGTATCGGGTCGTTCAGTGAGGCATTGATGTAATCGGTGGAACCGAACAGTTCCAACTGGTCGGCATCGGGGCCCCACTCCTCGATAGGCTTACCGATGATGCGGCATTGCGCATGTCCCATTCCACGGCACTCGACCTCGCGAAACAGCACCGTTCGACCAAAGAACGCGCTAGTAAAACCGGAGGCGTGGCCGATCTGCATCCAGCAGACAGGCTCGGCGGAAATCGGCAGATGGGCCAAGTGGGCGCTGGCCTCGATGGAGTCGTGCCAGATCTGTTCGACATAGTGGTGGCCAGACTCAACGTCGACTTCCATGCGCAACGTCTCTACGCGTGTCACCCCTTCCATCGCATGGAGTAATGGTCCGGCCATGAAAGCGTGATCACTTTCGTCGCCCCGAAGGCTTCGCGCGAGCTCGGCATCGTTTGAGCCAGCGGCGTAACCCATTCGCGCCAGGAGTCGACGTGAGTGGGCTATGCCTATTTCAGCGATTAGCTCACGCCGAAACGCGGCGAAAGCCGGCAACTGCATCAGGAAGGCACGTTGGTTGCCGAGCCAGATTTTGCCCTTTTCCGGCTCCAGTCGTAGCTGCCGAATCAAATCCTTTGGGAACATTTGGCACTCATTATGACGTAACATTTTTGTTGTTATTTACATAACTTATAACAATTATGTTAATTCCTAGCAATACATCCAAAAATTATCACCAATAAAAAACGTCAACTTATTGTTTTATATAAATAATTAGCTTCTTATCTGACTTGGCACACCGCTTGCTCTTCCTATCGTAGTCGTCATGCATCGGAGGATACCTCTCCCCTGCAAGGCGAACTTCCAACAATAAGATAGTGGTGCCGGACGTAGCCGTCCGGTGTCAGGAGAGCGATAACAATGAATGTGCTAAGCCTGCCCGTGGATCACAACAATACAACTGATCATTCCGACGTCGATGTCGCCATCGTCGGAGCCGGTCCAGTAGGTACCCTGTTGGCAATCCTGCTAGGGCAGAAAGGACACCGAGTCACACTCTTAGAGCGCTGGAAAGAGCGCTATGAACGCCCCCGCGCCGTGACATTCGACCATGAGATTGCCAGGATCCTCGCTAGCCTCGGCATTGACTCCGACAATGACTCAGCCATCGACTACCACGACGATTTTTACTATTGGCGCAACGCCAAGGGTGAAGACCTGCAGATCGTCGACTGGAAAAGCACCTCGGCATCGGGCTGGCGGGTTCGTTACTGGTTCTATCAACCGGACCTCGAAAAACGCCTGCTGGATATAGCCGCCACCATTCCGAGTATTCAGTTGATCCGTGGCTGGGAAGCCAACACGCTCAGCCAGGATAGGGACGGCATTTGCCTGGGTGGCCAGAGCGAAGATTCTGGGGTGCCCACTCGAATTCGTGCCAAGTATGTTGTTGGCGCCGATGGCGCAAACAGCTTTGTGCGCAAAGAACTGGACCTCGCCTTTGTCGATTGCGGCTTCTTCTATGACTGGTTGATCCTCGACATGATCCCGCATCAGGAGTTCGCAATCGATCCTGTGCATTGGCAGCTATGCGATCCGAAGCGACCTACGACCATCGTGCCTGGCGGCCCCGGTCGCAAACGGTGGGAATTCATGGCCCTTCCCGGCGAATCAGCCGAAGAATTGGCGTCTCCTGAAAGTGCCTGGAAACTGATGGCCCCTTGGGGGATGACACCGCAGGTGGCCACTATCGAGCGCAGTGCTGTGTACCGCTTCCAGGCGTGCTATGCCCAATCCTGGCGTAATGGTCGCGGGCTGATCGCGGGTGACGCTGCGCATTTGATGCCTCCCTTTGCCGGGGAAGGCATGTGCGCAGGCTTGCGAGATGCCGTGGCCCTGAACTGGCGCCTGGATGCCATCCTCACCGGCAAGATGACCGATAAAGTACTCGACAGTTATACCTCCGAGCGTCGCGAACACGCCAAACACTACATCGAGTTCTCCATGGATCTGGGGCGCATCATCTGTATCACCGATCCCGCCGAAGCGGCAGCGCGTGACGTGCGCATGCAGGCAGAGCTGCAAACTTCCGGTCGCGTTCCGGTCGCCACCGACAAGGCCACCCTGGGGCCGGGTGCCTGGTGCCGTGACGCGGGTCATGCCGGTGAGCTGTCGGTCCAGGGCATCGTCTGCAAAGGTGACCAGCGTGGCCGCTTCGATGACATCGTCGGCCGTGGCTGGCTGGTCATCGGTTTCGGGGAGTCGCCCCGTCAGGCGCTCAAAGCGCATCAACTGGACGCCCTGGAGCGGTTGAGCGCGCAGTTCATCAACTTGGGCGCGGTAGGTAGCCCCTGTGACGTGGAAGACGTTGACGGCACCTATGCGGCCTGGCTTGAAAACATCAATGCACGCTACCTGGTAATTCGCCCTGACTTTTATGTCGCGGCCAGCGCGCGCTCGGCCGACGCCCTGCAACGCCAGTTGGATGAACTGCTGGAGCAGCTTCATCTAACGACAGCCGACCAGGCCACTCCGTGCGCAGTCATTGCCACATCCGCCTGACCGACAGACCCAGGAGTATTTTCTGATGACCGATTTCATCTACATCAACAATCCGGCACGGATCATTTTCGGTGCAGGCAGCTCCCAACGAGTGGCTGAAGAACTCAAAACCCTGGGCCTCCGCCGCGCTTTGGTGCTTTCGACGCCTGCCCAGCAGAAGGACGCAGAACGACTCAATGATGCTCTCGGTGGGCTGGGCGCCGGCGTATTTGCTCACGCGACGATGCACACACCCATTGAGGTCACCGAAGAGGCGTTGAGAACCTATGTTGAGCTCGGCGCGGACTGCGTCGTCGCCATCGGTGGCGGCTCCACCATTGGCTTGGGCAAGGCGATTGCCTATCGCAACGACGCACCGCAGGTAGTGGTGCCGACCACCTACGCGGGCTCTGAAGTCACACCGATTCTCGGACAGACGGAAAACGGCGAAAAAACCACCGTGAGCGCTGCGTCAATCTTGCCCGAAGTGGTGATCTACGACCCGGAGCTGACGCTGGGGCTACCCGTCTCCATGAGTGTTACCAGCGCCCTCAATGCCATGGCTCATGCAGTCGAAGCGCTCTATGCCCGCAATAGCAATCCCATCACCTCACTGATGGCGGTGGAAGGCATTCGGGCGTTGAAGGAGGCCTTGCCGGGCGTAGTCAGGCAACCAGAATCTATCGCCTCACGCAGTACGGCCCTTTATGGCTCATGGCTATGCGGTACCGTGCTGGGCACTGTCGGCATGGCCCTGCATCACAAACTATGTCACACCCTGGGTGGCAGTTTTAACTTGCCCCATGCAGAAACCCACGCCGTCATGCTCCCGCATACGGCCGCGTACAACCAAGTCGCCGCGGCTGATGCCTTGCGTCCCGTGACAAAACTGTTCGGTGGGCAGTTGGGAAGCGGACTCTACGACTTCGCTGCAGCGCTGGGCGCTCCGCTGGCGTTGAAGGACCTGGGTCTGAATGAACGTGACCTCGACCATGCCGCAGACTTGGCAGTCAAGAACCCCTACTGGAATCCGCGACCGGTTGAACGCGACGCCATTCGCGCACTCCTGCAACGGGCCTGGTCCGGCCTGCGACCGGAATGACCAGAAGCGGGCGATCGTAAGCGGACGCCCTGCACCCGCCAATCAGGATCACAAACATAATCCAGGTGGACAACATGATCGAATACTTTACCGAAGAAGGCTCGGCGAAGGCCGTTAACGCACGCATGGGAGACACCGTCAACCCGCGCCTGCGCACTATCATGGCTTCGTTGATAGAGCACCTCCATGGTTTTATCAAGGACGTCGAACTCACAGAACCCGAGTGGGAAACGGCGATCGACTTCCTGACCAGAACGGGGCAAATCTGCTCTGAGCATCGCCAGGAATTCATCCTGCTCAGCGACACCCTGGGCGTCTCCATGCTGGTGGACGCCATAAATGCCCGACGACCTCAAGGCGCCACTGAAAATACCGTTTTCGGACCTTTCCACGTTGACGGAGCGCCGATTCGTGAAATGGGGGAAACCATCTCCTTGGATGAAAAGGGAGAAAGCTGCCTGTATGAAGGGCGAGTCCTGGACTTGCAAGGCAACGCCATAGAAGGGGCCATGCTGGACGTCTGGTCGGACAACATTGATGGATACTACGACGTGCAGCAACCGGACCTGCAGCCCAAGTGGAACAATCGTGGTCGATTTGTCACCGGCGCCGATGGATGCTACAGCTTCCGCGGCATCAAACCGGTGTCCTACCCTATTCCGGACGATGGGCCGGTGGGTCAGATGCTGGCCCTGCTCGGACGCCATCCCTGGAGGCCGGCGCATATGCATTTCATGCTAACTGCCCTGGGTTACCAGCGCGTCGTGACGCACACGTTCGCCGTCGGCGATGAGTACTTGACCTCCGACACGGTGTTCGGTGTGAAAGCCTCACTGCTCCAGACGTTTGAACACAACAAAAGTGGCGCCACTCAGTGGAAAGCCGAATTCGACTTTGTCCTGGTGCCAGGCTGACTGCCGGAACCTGTTTTTCTTCGCCTGGAAACCTCCGTGCCGGTTGAGTACGGCGACTCGTTGCGCCGGCACACTCCTAATTACAAGAACAATAACGGAACACACTATGAAAAACCCATGCAGCTATCGTGCAGATGCTTCTTATGAGTGGAAAGCAGTCACCCTGTTGGCGCTCGGTTTCGGGCTTGTGAGCATTGATCGTTTCATGATCATGCCGCTATTCCCGGTCATCATGAAGGACCTGAATCTGAATTATCAGGACCTCGGCCTGATCACAGGAGTCCTCTCCGTAACGTGGGGCATTTCGTCACTTTTTACGGGTAAGTTGTCTGATCGGTTCGGCCATCGCGCGATCATCGTGCCGGCTGTCATCCTATTCTCCCTGCTGGCCGGTTTCAGCGGACTGGCCAATGGCTTGCTCAGTCTGATGTTGATTCGCGCCGTGATCGGCGCTGCGGAAGGCGCCTTCACCCCGGCAAGTATTGTGGCGACGTTGGATGTTTCAAAACCGAGCCGTCATGGCTTGAACCTGGGTATCCAGCAGGCGGCAATGCCGCTCTTTGGCCTCGCGCTGGCGCCGATTCTGGTGACTCAGTTGTTGCACGTCGTCGCGTGGCATTGGGTCTTTGTCATGGTGATGGTTCCAGGGCTGATCGTCGGTCTCCTGCTGCACAAGGTGTTACGAAACACCGACTCCACCGAGGCCGCCGAACACACAATGACCCATGATGCAACCAGCCACCGCTGGACCGACATTTTCACCAGTCGCAATGTTTCGCTTAATATTTTGGGCATGATGTGCTGGCTGACAGTCCTCGTGGTGCTCGGCGCATTTCTTCCCAACTACTTGTTGGACTACATGGGGCTGAGCCTTGAACAAATGGGCTTTGTCCTCTCCGCCATCGGGTTCGGGGGCGCTGCGGGAACCATCCTCCTGCCATGTCTTTCCGATCGCATCGGTCGCAAGCCGGTCATGATTCTGTCGGTCATCGGTGGCGTTGCCTCGCTCTATCTACTGATTAACATCGGTGCCGATACCACTCGCTTGTTCGCGGCCCTGTTTTTCACAGTCTTCTTCGACTTCGGACTCATTTGCCTGACCGTAGGCCCCTCCACCACCGAGTCCGTGCCCGCCAGGCTGATGTCGACCGCTTCTGGTTTCGTTGTTGGCATTGGCGAGATTTTTGGAGGCGGCATTGCGCCCAGCCTAGCGGGCTACGTCGCGCATAACCATGGCATCCAATACACCTTAATATTGGCAATCGGTGCCATGGCTACGGGGCTTTTGATCACGCTTGCGATAAAGGAGACAGCGCCGGTGCGTACCGCAGCGGTTCTCAAAACCACCTGATCGTCTCGTTCCTACAGAGACTGCGAAAAGAAACCTTACCTGAGTCGGGGCAAGGTTTCAGGGCTCGTCCGTAGCTCAAAAAACAATCACTACTGCCGCGATGCGCTGATTTATCACAAAGGATCGGTGCCACTCAATCAACGCGTCGGGACTTACACAGGAAAATCCCATGCCCATTATCACTATCAATCTTTTAGAAGGCCGCACCGATGAGCAGAAAGAGCGGCTGATCCATGAAGTCACAGAGGCTTGTCACCGAGCTATTGATGCGCCTCGGGATTCAGTGAGGATCATCATTACCGATATGTGCAAACAGCATTACGGTGTCGGTGGCATCTCTAAATTGAAGTCGCAAAGTCAGCAATAGCAAACCGTTCCTTTATCTGCTTGCACCACAGAGACCCCGTAAAACATTACTCTGCGATTCTTTATGACATAACGGAAATTTCTATGCCCACTAATAAAAACAATATGAAAACATCTAAAACAACAGCGTGGATCAACATTCTTGGAGGGTTGCTCTGTGTAAGTCTTGGCGTGCTTGCCGCGGGACTTTCTGGCAATGCGCAGGCCACTGAGAGTGGCGGCTCCAGCTATCCAATGGGTGTTGAAAACTACATGAGTGGAGCCATGCCTCCGCCAGGATTCTACGCCATTGTTTACGCTAGCCATTACGACGCGGACTCTTTACGCGGTAACGATGGGGCAAAACTTCCGGTCGACTTTCGAGTGCGGGCCAGCTCTATTGATCCGCGTTTCATATGGGTGAGTGATCAGCAGATACTGGGTGGTTCCCTGGCATTTCATACCATCATGCCATTGGTTGACCTCAAGGTAGACGTCAATGGCCAGTCGCAAAGCAAGCAAGGGTTGGGCGATATGACGTTCGGGACGGCGCTTGGCTATCATATGAGCGATAAGCTACAAGCCATCGTAGCCCTCGATGTTATGGCGCCGACGGGTGAATACGATCGCCACGACATCGCCAATATCGGTCGCAACTACTGGGATATCCAACCCGTCTTGGCATTATCGTATATCGATCCCGAGGGTTTGAATGCCGATGCGAAAATCATGTATGACTTCAATCTGAAAAATCACGCTACCGATTACACATCAGGTCAGGAGTTTCACGTCGACTATTCTATAGGTTGGGGGCTTGGCAATAGTTGGGTAGTGGGTGTGGGTGGCTATATCTATCAACAAACAACGGATGATCGGCAGAACGGTGAGCGTGTCGAAAATAATAAGGGCCATGCGCTCGCCATTGGTCCATCGATCAAATATACCAACCGCAAAGGTTGGTTTATAACGGCGAAATGGCAACAGGAGTCCAACGTAAAAAATCGTGCGGAAGGCGATGCATATTGGCTGAAACTGACAATGCCGTTTTGAAGTTGGCCTGCAAATACAATGTCTCACGAACCGCTTGATACCATTGAATAAAAGCCTTGGATCGGGACAGGTGCGGCGATCCATGGCTTTCGGCGACAGTAGCTCAAAGACGTTATCTCTGAACAGCACAACTTCATTGTAGATCAGACCTGGCTATCTGTCTCACCAATAAACTCCCGTATCGTCTGCAGAAAAGCCTGCAGAACGGGTGATTTGTCACCTTTGCGATACAAGCAAATCAATTCGATCGAGGAGTCTCCCCGACATTTCAGCGGCCTATACACCACGCCAGGCAAACGCAAGTTTTTCGCCGCGTTAGGTACAATGCTCAACCCTCCCCCGGCGGCCACCAACGCGATACTGGTGGTCACGTCTGTGACTTCCTGGGCAACCACGGGCACCGCTCCATACTCGGAATACAACTTGCGTACCTGAACCATCAAGCTGCCCCGAACACCTCGCGGGTACAGGATCAAAGGCTCGTCCAGCACATCCCCTAATTCAACCTCCTTTCGTTTTGCCAGCGGATGCGTGGCCGGAATCGCGATGATCAGGGGTTCCGTTCGTACCCGTTCCTGTTCGATATCCGGCTCTGCCGGGACCAATCGATTGAAACCGATGGTGAGGCGGCGTTCGCGCAATGCCTGGATCTGGGCATCTTTGTCCATGGGGTGCAGCGAGACATTCACATTGGGATAAATCGTAGAAAACCGGTGCAGGACTTGGGGGATCAAATCCAGGATCGCCGAACCGAATATCCCCACACTCAGATTCCCCCTCTGGCCCACTGACAACATGCGCGACTCATCCGCCGCATGCTGCAACTGCTCCAGAATCCTGATCCCGTGCTCATAGAACGACTTGCCAGCGTCGGTGAGCGTCACCCGCTTAGAGTTCCTTTCCAGCAGCACTGCTGGGATAGCTTCTTCAAGCTGTTGGATCTGTCGACTCAACGCGGGTTGAGTGATATGCAATCGCTCAGCGGCGCGATTGAAGTTCAACTCTTCCGCAACGGCAATGAAGTAACGCAGCTGCCTGATTTCCATGGGGGTACCTGAGGGCTCGTCAACGATGCCTGATCGGCATCGGTTAGTAATTATATGGCATTGGACGGCATCGTCTAACTTTTACACCATGAGCTGCCTAAAGGTCTTGCGCATCAGGACCAGGACTAAACCAATAAAAGGCCTTCTTATGCAGCCCATGTTTATCGAGCAGTTAAGTGATGAGCTTTATCGCGCGCTCAAGGATAGCCAACCCATCGCCCCGCTCACCGAACGGGTCCCTAGCCTGACTTTGCAAGATGCTTACGCCATTCAAATGCGTGTGTTGGCGCATCGCGTCGAAATCGACGGCGAGCGCGTCATTGGCAAAAAAATCGGCGTGACCAGCCAGGTCGTCATGGACTTGCTAAAAGTCGATCAGCCGGATTTCGGCCACCTGACCAGCGCAATGCTGCGCGAAGACGGAGCGGCTATCGCGATCAATGAGTTGATCGCACCTAAGGCAGAGGGCGAAATTGCGTTCATCCTCAAACACGAGTTGGCCGGCCCGGGGGTTACCGTTGCAGATGTATTGCGGGCCACTGAATACGTAATGCCTTGCTTCGAGATCGTCGACTCACGTATCCGTGACTGGAAGATCCAGATTCAAGACACCGTGGCGGATAACGCCTCTTCAAGCCTGTTTATCCTTGGCGATTGCGCCGTCGACCCGCGTGAACTTGACCTCTCATTGGTGGGCATGACCCTTGAGCTCAACGGCGAGATCGTTTCGACGGGCGCTGGTGCTGCGGCGCTGGGCCACCCTGCGAATGCCGTAGCTTGGCTGGCCAATACGCTGGGCAAACTGGATATGACCCTTAAACCCGGCGAAGTGATTTTGTCCGGTTCGCTGGGCGCCATGGTTGCCATGAAAGCCGGTGACAATCTGCGTATGAGCATCGGCGGCATCGGCTCGGCCGGCGTACGTTTTATTTGAAGGGAAATGCCTGATGAACCTGACACAAGACGTTATCGAGCAACTGGCGGTGCACCTGGACGCAGCGGAAATGCAAAACCGAGCCGTCCATAAAATTACGGACGACTATCCCGAAATGGATTGGGAAGACGCCTACGCGATTCAGGACGCAATTCGTGCCCTTAAAATCGGCCGGGGCGTGCGGATTGCCGGCTTGAAAATGGGCCTGACTTCACACGCCAAGATGCGCCAGATGGGCGTTATCGACCCGATCCACGGTTTTATCACTGACTACGGCTCGGTTGCCGACGGCGGTGTTATCGAAACTGCCGGGCTGATTCACCCCAAGGTCGAAGCCGAAATTGCCTTTGTCACTCGCAAGCCCCTGCGTGGCCCAGGTTGCAACGTCGGCAGCGTCTTGGCAGCGACCGATTTCATTCTGCCTGCCGTCGAAGTCATCGACTCTCGCTACGAGAACTTCCGCTTCGATCTGAAAAGCGTGATCGCCGACAACACCTCGTCTGCACGCTACGTACTGGGAGGCCGCCATCGCAACGTGCAGGGACTGGACCTGAAAAACCTCGGCGTGGTGATGGAGAAAAACGGCGAGATCGTAGCCCTTGCCTCCGCCGCCGCCGTGCTGGGTAACCCCGCGCAAAGCGTCGCAATGCTCGCCAACATGCTGGGCGCCCAAGGACGTGAAATCCCCGCAGGCACCCTGATTTTGACCGGCGGCGCCACAGAAGCGATCGCAGTCCAGGCCGGAGACAACATCACTGTGCGCTATCAGCATTTGGGCTCCGTCTCAATGCGTTTCGTCTAACTCGTCTGGAGTAATGCTATGCCCATCATGCAAGTCCACCTGATCCAGGGTCGCAGCGAAGCACAGAAAGCGCGCCTGATCGAAGCACTGACACGCGCTGCAGTTGAGGCCCTGGACGCACCGATCGAATCGGTGCGCGTGATCATCAACGAAGTGCCCAATACCGACTTCGGTATTGCCGGTCAGACCGCCAAGCAACGCGGTCGCTAGCCAGTGCTGTACGCAAGACCAAAACAATAAGTGTCTGGGGTTCACATGAAGACGACAACAGCTCGTTGCAAAGTTGCAATCATCGGCTCGGGAAACATCGGCACCGACCTGATGATCAAGGTATTGCGCCACGGCGAACACATCGCCATGGGTGCAATGGTCGGTATCGACCCCGCTTCGGATGGCCTGGCTCGCGCCAAACGCATGGGCGTCGCCATTACCGCCGACGGCGTCGAGGGTTTGCTACAGCTACCCGAATTCAAAGATATTGGCATCGTGTTCGATGCTACGTCCGCACAGGCCCATGCGCACCACAACACCGTATTGCAGGCACACGGCATTCGAGTAATTGACCTCACACCCGCGGCCATCGGTCCTTACGTGATACCGGCAATCAATCTGGATGACGAACTGGAGGCCACCAACATCAATATGGTGACCTGCGGTGGCCAGGCGACCATACCGATAGTCAAGGCCATCTCCCAGGTGACCCAGGTGCATTACGCCGAAATCGTAGCTTCGATCTCCAGCCATTCGGCAGGCCCGGGCACACGGGCCAATATCGATGAGTTCACCGAAACCACAGCCAAAGCCATTGAAGTGCTGGGCGGTGCAACACGTGGCAAGGCAATCATCATCCTCAACCCGGCGGAGCCTCCACCCATCATGCGCGACAGCGTGTTTGTACTGTGTGACCCCGCCGACCGCGAAGCGATAACCGCCAGTGTCGAAGCAATGGTGGCCCGAGTACATGCATATGTGCCGGGTTATAGGCTCAAGCAGGCGGTACAGTTCGAGCAGATCGACACGCCGGTCAATGTGCCTGGCCTGGGCCTGACACGCGGATTGAAGGTCTCGGTGTTTCTCGAAGTGGAAGGTGCAGCGCATTACCTGCCCGCCTATGCAGGCAATCTGGACATCATGACCTCGGCAGCACTGGCCTGTGCCGAACGGTTGGCGGCAACCACGGCATTGCCTGGCAACCTGGACTGATGGGCGCGCGAACACACTGCATCCGCGAACGCGTAAGCGGCGAGGTGTTCCAGGTGCTGGACGGAGCCCCACTGTTGCGCGCCATGGAATTGGCAGGTTGCCGTGCCATTGCTGTGGGCTGTCGCGGTGGCGGCTGCGGAGTTTGCAAGGTGCGAATCCTGTCAGGGGACTACAAATGCGGGCGAATGAGCCGCCAACATATTGCTGACGGAGAACAGGAGCAAGGCTTCGTATTGGCGTGCCGCGTTATCCCCCAGAGCGATCTGGAAATCGAGCGATTGAAAGAACCTATATAGGCGCCCCTTCGGGCAGCCGAAAAAACAAATACAACAGACAGGTGAAATCATGAAAAAAGGCATATTGCGTCCTGGCCACGTGCAAATCCGTGTGCTGGACATGGAAGCCTCAGTCAAACATTACGTTGAACTGGTGGGGTTGATTCTGACCCACCGTGACAGCCAAGGCAGGGTTTACCTCAAGGGCTGGACAGAGGTGGAACGCTTTTCAGTGGTGCTGGTTGAAGCGGATAAACCGGGCATGGATTTCATGGGTTACAAGGTCATCGACGATCAGTCGCTGGTGCAGTTGACCCAAGACCTGCTGGCCTACGGCTGCCAGGTCGAACATATCCCTGCCGGCGAGCTGGATTTTTGCGGACGCCGCGTGCGTTTCTTCGGCCCCTCCGGGCACTGGTTCGAGCTGTATGCAGAGAAGGAATACACCGGCCGCTGGGGTATTGCCGAGAAGAATCCGGAAGCCTGGCCTCGCGGGCTCAAAGGCATGCGCGCCATGCGCTTCGACCATTGCCAACTGCACGGCGGCGACCTGCACCTGACCCGTGAACTGTTTATCGACGTCCTGGGTTTTCACCTTGCCGAACAGGTCGTCAACGAAGAGGGGCATGCCGTGGCCAACTTCCTCTCACTGTCGACCAAGGCCCATGACGTCGCATTCATCGAGGACGGGAACATCGGCGGATTCCACCATGCCTCGTTCCTGATCGACACCTGGGAAGGCCTGTTGCGCGCGGGAGACTTGATCTCCATGAGCGACACCTCGCTGGACTTTGGCCCAACCCGCCACGGTATCACTCATGGCCAGACCATTTACTTCTTCGACCCCTCGGGCAACCGAAACGAAGTATTTGCCGGCGGAGACTTCCACTACCCGGATCAGAAGCCCATCACCTGGGATGAAAAACACTTGGGCAAGGCGATTTTCTATCACAGCCGCGTACTCAACGAACGCTTCCTGACTGTGATGACCTGATCATTTATTCAGATGCTCAATGGGACCCCCAATGAACAAAAAACTCTATATCTCCGACGTGACCTTGCGCGATGGCAGCCACGCCGTGCGCCATCAGTACTCGATAAAGAATGTGCAGGACATCGCTCGCGAACTGGACAAGGCCCGAGTCGACAGCATTGAAGTCGCTCACGGCGACGGTCTGCAGGGCTCCAGTTTCAACTACGGCTTTGGCGCCCATAGCGATATTGAATGGATCGAGGCAGTGGCGGATGTTATCAGCCACGCCAAGATCGCAACGTTGCTGTTACCCGGCATTGGCACTACTCACGATCTCGACAACGCACACAAGGCAGGGGCCAGCATCGTTCGCGTAGCGACCCATTGCACAGAGGCCGATATCTCTCAGCAACACATCGAACATGCCCGCGGCCTGGGCATGGACACGGTGGGCTTCCTGATGATGAGTCATATGATCGAACCGGCTGCGTTCGCCCAGCAGGCGAAGAAGATGGAGCGGTATGGCGCGACTTGTATCTACGTCGTCGATTCTGGCGGAGCGATGAACATGCAGGATATTCGTGAGCGCTTCCGAGCCCTCAAGGACGTGCTCGAACCGACCACGCAAACCGGTATTCACGCGCACCACAACCTGAGTCTAGGGGTGGCCAACTCCATCGTCGCCGTGGAGGAAGGTTGCGACCGGATCGATGCCAGCCTGGCCGGCATGGGGGCCGGTGCGGGCAATGCACCACTGGAAGTATTTATCGCGGCGGCCGAGCGTCTGGGCTGGAACCATGGCACCGATCTGTACACGCTGATGGATGCCGCCGATGACATCGTGCGCCCGTTGCAAACCCGTCCCGTGCGGGTCGATCGGGAAACCCTGGCCCTAGGCTATGCCGGTGTGTACTCAAGCTTCTTGCGCCATGCCGAAGTCGCTGCCGAGCATTACGGACTCAAGACGTTGGACATTCTCGTCGAACTGGGCCGCCGGCAAATGGTCGGCGGCCAGGAAGACATGATTGTCGATGTCGCCCTCGACCTGCTGAAAAAAGCAGGCTGACCCTACCAGGAGCACTGAGCATGAATAATAAAAACAATAGCGTTACTCAGGACAACCCCACCCCACTGCGCCAGCCGAGCCGGGTTGCGCTAGCTCCGCTGGCGCGACAACCGGTGCTTGGCAGCCTCATGTTGCTGGTGGTCATGGCACTGTCACTGTTGATCATCGGTGGCTTCAAAGGTGATTTCTTCGCCAGTTGGGTGACCTTTGTGGTTGTCGTCGGCGTGCCCGTGGAGATCGTGCTGTCCATGCTCTGGCGCAGCCAATACCCTGGCTGGGTCGCGGCATTACCCCAGCCGGCCAAGGGGCTGGTAATGCTGGTTTTGACGCTGGCCGTGGCGTGTGCGGTCAGTGCGGTGATCTTCTATACCCAGGCCCAGCAAGTCGGGCCACCTACGCCCTTCACACTGATGTATGTGATCTTCTGCGTGCTGCTGACGTTCTGGTTCGTGATTGTCTGGCGCTGCTGGCCACTCTCGTCATTTACCGAGAATCCGGCGATCCTCGGCATCGGGACACTGCTGGTAGCTTATGGCCTGGGCTATCTGTTGTTCTGTGTGCTGTTCGATTTCTCCGCGATGGCCGAGGCGCCGTTCTACCTTGCAAGTCTTGACCCCCACGGTCTGTTCGCAGCGTTTGA
Organism: Pseudomonas extremaustralis; assembly: GCF_900102035.1. Taxonomy (NCBI): domain Bacteria; kingdom Pseudomonadati; phylum Pseudomonadota; class Gammaproteobacteria; order Pseudomonadales; family Pseudomonadaceae; genus Pseudomonas; species Pseudomonas extremaustralis. Next base: position 1,498,037 of record NZ_LT629689.1, on the reverse strand, counting down.
AATACTGGCCTTTGCAGTCACCAGTGTGAGTGTCGTGTTTTCCGGCGTGCTGCTGGACTTCTGGCCACTGAACACTGCGACACTGGCACGCAAACCACGGTTGCTGGCGGTTGCCATCACCGTTCAGACGATGGCTGTGACTGCGCTGCTCTATTGGCTGGGCACTCGCGTGCTGGGAATCGAACCGGTGAAGTTCATGGTGCATGGCGCCATCGCCCTGCTGTTTGGCGCACTGGTACCGTTACTGATGTTTGAAGACCAGTTGTTTGAACACCGAACTCAACCCGTCAGGGGTTTGTTGCAACTGGGTATCGCCTGCCTGGCAGGTGCCGTTTTGCCACGCCTCTACTGGGCCCTGGGGCCGCTCCTAAGTGGGCCAATGAGCGAGGGCGCGCCCACTTATACCCACGAACTTTGGCTCGCCTCTGCGTTACTGGCCATGACCTTCCCGCTGCTGGTTGTGTCCAGTCAGTACTTTGATTTCTGGCCATTGCGCAAAGCCTGATCTCAACGCGTTCAACATCTTTCATTAACCACGGCTGCTCCTTACCGCTCGAGCGGCTGGGCGCTCTATTGCCTCGAATCCTGGATAACCACATGAATAACAAGAAACGGTTTTTCCTCATTGGCGTGTTGAGTTGCACGCTTGGCACTGCATGGGCCTCTGAACGGGGCGGCTCGTCCTACCCCATGGGTGCCGAGAACTACTTGTCCGGCGCCTTGCCGCCACCGGGCTGGTACGCACAGGTCTATAGCGAGCACTATGCCGCGAACGACCTGAAGAACAATGGCGGGCACTCTCAGGCCATTGACTTTCGCTTGCGTGCCAATGTCATCGCACCGCGAGTGGTATGGGTAACGCAACAGACAGTACTGGGAGGCGACTTGGCGTTCCAAGCTATCGCCCCGCTGGTCGACCTCACCGTAACCGTCAACGGCAACCGCGATCATCGCACCGGTCTAGGCGACATCATCTTCGGCCCTGCGCTGGGCTATCACTACAGCGACAAGTTTCATGCCGTCTACGCACTGGACATAATCGCGCCCACAGGTCAGTACGATAAAGATAACCAGGCCAATATCGGACGCAATTACTGGGCCGCAGAGCCCGTGGCAGCGTTCTCTTACATCGACCCCGTTGGTCCGAACATGGATATCAAATTGATGTATGACTTCAACGCGAAAAACCCCGCCACCCATTACCGTTCAGGCCAGGAAGCCCATGCTGATTACGACTTGGGCTGGGGCATGGGCAATGGCTGGGTCGTGGGCATTGGGGGGTATATCTATCACCAGGTCACAGACGACCGGCAAGACGGTGATCGCGTTACCGACAACAAGGGACGTGCCTTTGCCATTGGCCCTTCAATTAAATACAACAGCGCCTCGGGCTGGTTTGTAACCGCCAAGTGGCAGCAGGAAAGCGATGTGCGTAACAGGCCGGAGGGGAGTGCCTACTGGCTGAAATTGACTTATCCACTTTGACCAGGGAAATCACCTTCCGTCATCCATTTAGATTTCTTATAGAAGATAACTAGATCCTGGCGAGAAGACCGCAGAACCTGCAGCCAAGGGAAAGGGCTTCAGGCTTCTGCGGCATCCAACTATGCCGATGTCTTTGAGAGTTTATTGCGCTCGCAGCAGCCTGACACATATTACCTTATCGGGGACAAGTACCATATTGCAAATGTTGCTGATCAAGAGTAACAGCTACATCTAACTGAATCTTAATATCTCATAAATAGGATATCAATTTGCCGTCACGCAAAACCGAATCAAGGAACAGTCACCGCACGGATGCTCAGGCTAGTACGAGCCTTTAAAACGTACCTAGCGGTTCTGTTCCCTCAGACATGAGGAGGCTGCTATGTACACACCCCAAAGCTACAATCCAGTGACAAAAGTATTTTATCGTCCCATCGATGCTGCCATACGCTGGTGCAATCTTATGGCTCATGAATCTCAGATTCTTGAGTCCGCCTGGGATTGCCCCGCTCTGCTGTCCACGACCTTCCCCCAATGGCCATGCCTCCACATCAACACGGAAAAAATATTCGACGCGGTGCGCAACCATGAGCTTCCGTTTGGCTTTTTCGGTGTAACGGTTGCACCAGGAACATCCATCGACTACCGACTACTCACGGTCAGGCACATAGACCTCAAGTGGTGGATGTTTCATCATTATCCTGATCAGCGTCCGTCCTTCCTATTTGGGAAACTACCCGCTGAGAATGAGCAAATCAGCTTTGGTACTTACCTGACGTTGCGAGCTGATCGAGAGGCGCTTGAGGTAGAGCTCAAAGCGAGTAACGCAGCCCTCCGAGAGCTCCTTGAAGAACTCAAGAGCATCGGTTTGGAACGGGAAAGTTTACGTGCACTAGTTAAAGCACAAGGCAAGCTTAGCGAGCGCAGCGAAACCAGCTACAATTCACCGGGTGTCAGTCCAGTGTTTGTTATTGTTTATACATCCAGTGATGACTTCTCAAGCCTCTGCACCGAGTACGTCTCATACGTACAAAACTTGCAATATAAGGGGTTTGATATCGGCACGCCCGCCAGTCTGAATATGAAGCATATGAGTACACCTAAAGCTCAAGCTCGCTACTACGAGGAGGCACGATATATAAATGGTAGCAGAATCACTATTTATCATCAGCTTCTGAATCTCAGAATGGCTCCCCAGTAACGCTGGACATGTCAAAAGTCGGGCTCGCATCATCACTAATGCGAGCTCCTTTTCAATCCAATGCCATGCCCTTTCGTGCAGGCGTTTCTGCTGATGCTAGATTTTGGATTGACCGCTCATCACCTGACGCTGCTTCGTATTTTTTGAAGCCCCCCCTCCGTGAATGCTCAATTTCTCACTGCCGAGCGAGTAGGCATGCTTACCGAAAAACGTTCAGTGGCAATGGACATGAAACATCACATCGTCATAGTAGTGACGGCGCAGGCGACTTGGAGCTGGCAGCGCGACTCGGTAAGCGCCTGGGACGCATCGAACGGGCGCGGTACATTCAGCCGACGATTTAGCGAACACTTGCAAAGAAGTGACGAGCGTTGGAGCGTATCATAGACGTAGATTTCTGGACGAAATGGGTCACCCTCATGGGTGCGATGATCGCTGCCGGCACTAATTTTTGGGGTTGAAGCTGCAGATCCAAGGGACGCGGAACAGCTTGCCGGATATGCCGAAGCCATTCAGGAGCAATGCTTGAGTGTCGTCAGCCGCCGCGACCACCCTCTCGTCTTGGCTGACTACGGCTTTATCGATGCCAAAGTCAAGATGAAATCCATCGTCGCGGAAGCCGATGTGGATCCCGCGTTCGCTCATACCCCATACCACAGAGTTGGTCAGATTCAAATCTCAAACTATATGTCCGTCAGCAAAATGGCATAAAATGCCAATACTCGATAGAACTTGTTTGCCGAAGGCTGGAGCTCATTATGGCGACGCGAAACGTTGTGCTCACCCCTCACCAGGAACAGGTTATCCATGACCTTGTTCAGTCTGGCCGCTATCAGAATGCCAGCGAAGTGATGCGGGAAGGTTTGCGGCTATTGGAGCAGCGCGTCGCCGAAGACACTGCCAAAATTGAAGCCCTGCGTCAGGCGACCTCGATTGGCATCATGGATCTTGAACACGGGCGCTTTACTCAGGTGAACGAAGGGGATCTGGAGCACTACCTCGAGGGCTTGAGCCTGGAGGCAAAGATCCCGACGAAAGAGAAACACTGAGCATGTCGCAGTATCGGATTTCCGATGCGGCACGCACCGACATTATCGACATTCTCAGGCGCTCCCAGACGCAGTTCGGTGATCAAGCAAGGCAACGGTATCAAGCGCTGATCCTCGCGGCGCTGCAAGCGATTGCCTCCACGCCTTATCGCATTGGCAGCCACGAGCGCAATGAGCTTGCACCAGGCCTGCGCAGCTATCACCTCGTCTATTCGCGCCAGCAAGCTAAACATCCTCATGGAACGGTCAAAAGCCCACGCCACGTCGTATTTTATCGTGTAGCAAATGACGAGGTGATCGAGGTCGTCCGACTCCTTCATGACGCCATGGACGTGCAGTTGCACTTGCCTGATGACTGATCAGCGATCCAAGACACAGACATGACTGGCCAGGAACAACGAAGGTGAGACGCTCCCTCTAGCCCCCCCACTCTGCCAGCCAACTTATTTCAGGACAGGTGCTGAAAGATAGCCCGGGCAACTTCGAATAAGGATATCGACTCATCGAACCACCAAGGATTTGCCGGATTCGGATTGGTCATCCGGTATACGGGGGTGCACTGAATGCCAGCCATGGCCACCGAGGTCCGCGTCAGAAATCGCCATTCGCGATCGCTTGCACACTCAGTGCAACTGGGGGCATGACTGGGGGCATAAATCGATTTTTTCAAGATTAAAGTACTGTCCTAGAGCCCTGTCAAAATGTTCTTTGGCGATCCTGATAGTCTTTGATTCAAGCCATCTCAGTGGTGTGACATCGCGCCAGCCCCTAAGCCACTTCCTGACTTGCCGCGCGTCCCAGTGACCAACCGAAGTTCATGCCCGCAGCGGCCAGCAGGATCGCACTCGCGCCAATTACTTGCAGGGCGCTGAGCGGATGGGCGAAGGCAACCCAGTCGACCAGGATGGCGACGATCGGATAGATGAACGACAGTGCGCCAACCAGCGCCGTGGGGATTTTCTGGATGGCGCTGTACAACAGGGTCGACATGAGCCCGGTATGGACCACGCCGATGATGATCAGATAGGTCCAGGCGCCCTCGACCGTATCGACCCTGCCGAAATCCACGAACGGGGCCAGGACCAGCACGCCTACCACCATCTGGATCAGCACGATCAAGTGCGCGGGCAAGTCCTTGAGGCGCTTGGCGATCGCCGCCGCCACGGCGTAGAAGAAAGCCGAAGCCAGCGCGAGGCAGATGCCGAGCCAGTAGTCGGTGGCAGTGGACTGTCCACTGCCCTTTGCAGACACGATCAACATCAGCCCGGCGAAGGCCAAGAGCAGCCAGCCAACCTTTACGGCGTTGAGGCGCTCAGCGAACAACAACACACCCAGACCGACCAGCATGAACGGCTGAACGTGGTAGACCACAGTGGCAATGGCGATAGAGGAATGTTTGTAGGCACTGAACAGCAGCACCCAGTTGAGGATCAGCGCCACCCCGCCCAGGCATACCAGAATGAACTGTCGGGCGCTGATCACGGACCGACGCAGCACCCCAAGCACCAGGCACGTGACCAGCATCGCCAGGGCACCGAACAAACAACGCCAGAACACCACAGCCTCCGGGGCCTGCCCCGACATAATGACGAACCAGCCCACCGTGCCGGAGATAACCATGGCTGAGATCATCTCGAACGCCCCACGGGATTGCGACTTCATCACTCACTGCTTCCTTACTGTCGACATTGCCGTAACCTAAGCCGAAGTTCGCCGATGCTGCCTCGGCAAAACGAACGATATAATGAATTAATGACTACTATAATGAACGCAGCACCAAAGAGCGTCAACCAGTTACGGACGATCTATAAAACAGATGACCGACATAACGAACACTCCACCAAGAAATAACCCGAGCCGAATCGATCTGCTAGCGCTTTCAATCAAACGCGAACGCTTGGCCGCCGGACTTTCCTTGACCGAGCTGGCGAAGCGCGCCGGGGTGGCTAAGTCGACCTTGTCTCAATTGGAGTCAGGAATCGGTAACCCCAGCATCGAAACCTTGTGGTCGCTGGCGATGGCAATGGGTTTGCAAGTCACCCGGTTCTTCGAGCAACCCCAACAGCCGTTGCGGGTGATTCGCGCCAACGAGGGCATGACCACCTACGCCGAGACCGCCAATTACGCAGCGACACTGCTTGCCGATTGCCCGGCGGGAGTACAGCGCGACATCTACCGCCTTAAGGTGCAGCCCGGCGAAGTTCGGCTGTCTCAGCCTCACCCACCGGGAACCGTAGAGCACGTTGTGTTGTGCAGCGGCAGCGCCCATATTGGCCCGGCGAGCGGACCTGTGTTGCTGAATGCTGGCGATTACATCAGCTATCTGGCGAATGTGCCCCACGTGTTCGAAGCACTTGAGGTGGACACTACGGCGGTGATGGTGATAGAGCACTCCTGAGGTGGGTGCCATTTTCGTTCGCTCGTGTATCACGAGCGAACTGAGGGGCAACATTGGGGCCTATTTGAAATTTTCCTAACTGAAAATATTGTTCTAGGCCCAGTCAAATCCGAGTTCTGGCGCTTAAAGTGGAGGTAACCTGCATGAACGGTGATGAGTTGGGGCAATTGAGGACGGAAATTGACAGTTTGGATGAAGAGCTCATCAAGATTCTCGCGCTGAGATTTATCGCTACAAGCAAGGTTGGCATTATCAAAGCAGCAAAGAGCTTGGAAGCTGTCGACCCTTCTCGCGAGGCCATACAAGCACAAAGATATTCCGTTCTAGCTGCACAGTACGGGGTTAGCATCGAACTGATTCAGAAAGTCTTCCGAACTGTCATAGACGAAGTCGTGGCAAATCACCAAGCCATCCGAGAAAGCACATTGAAGTAGTCTGGAATGCAACAAATGTAGAAGTCTCGATAAGTTGGCACCGATCGTGCTCCTCCTATCTTTGCGTCGCCACTTCAAAAGATTAAAGCCACGAACTCACTTACACACTACCTCTTTGCAATAGAAGACCTCAACTACATATATTAATCCGCCCACATATTAACGACTCGCACAGGAGTTCGAACTTACAGATTGAACAGACCTTATCGATTCACCACCTGTTATTTCGCTCACTACAACTTTGCACACGGTTGACATTAAATTAGTTTTTTCAAGCTCTAGCTTTACCTCATAATCCTTACCTTCCACGGGAGTCAAATAGGCCGAATCAGGGTGACACCAAAATCTACCAGAATCAGATACTGCCAAGTAGTTCATCACAAATACCGTAGGCTTTCCGGCAGGCACTACATATTCGTTATAGCCTAACCGGTCCGCCTTGACTGATTCAGTGGTTACTGTCGGAGGCACTCCAATGACTCTATTCTTATAATCCTCCTCCATCATCCCCAACAAATCAGCACGCCGCCATAATATGTATGTTTTGGTGGGCGTACGATCTCTAAAGCCCTTAAAGCCTGCATCATTTTCATTTTTTATTTGATGGGTTTGCTCGCAGTTTTCAAACGACTTATATCTACCCGTGACCTCGGGCGAACTGAATACTCTGACGCGAGAATTGAACTGAGGATCATATTTGGCTTTTTCAATTTCGTTATTGACGTTTGTTTTCTGATAACTGCAGCCTTGAATCAGGAAAGCCAAAAGAGTGACACCAAGAGTTTTGTTCACGTTATGCTCCAGCAAGTCTATAAAATAAATTTGTATCAGGACCCAAAGCGACCAAAAGGGGACAGATTTATTTTCCCAAATTCCCGCTCGGCCGGCCCTGTCCTCGTTGCTCTATCCGTACACCAACAATCCGCTCCACCTCATCCACGAAACGGCTCGTCCCCGTCAACTGACCTCGCTGCAAAGCATCGCGTATTAACCTGATCTCATCCGCTGGAACAGCTTGGCGTACGAACTCCTCATACCGATGACAACGCTCCGTAGCTGTATCACCCAGAGCAACAAAGCATGGATCAGCGTCCAGCCAATGGCCGTCTGGCACATCACCTACCCGGATTCGATAGCTTGACCACGGATAATCCGCAGCATCCGACACCATACGAGCTCGTACAGGATTCAATTCGATGTAACGACAACAGGCAAGCAAGTAAGAGTCCGACTGCACCACACTGGATTTGTAACGGCTTTCCCAAAAAGTGCCTGAACGTCCCTCCAATCGATTGCGGTAGCGCGTCGCACGTGCAGCTAGAGCCTTCATCAACTGCCCCAACCCAGCGACCGACTCCCCCGGAGCCAGCAACAGATGAACATGATTGGTCATCAGACAGTAGGCGTAGACTTTTACGCCAAATGCATCCTTAAGCTCGTGCAGATCTGCGAGGTAGCGCTGATAATCCTCTGAAACGGCAAACACCACCTGACGGTTATGACCGCGTTGTACGATATGGTGTGGGTAATTCGGTAAAACAATACGTCGCATCCTGGGCATATTTGACTTCTCCTCCGTGGAAGCTTTCAGCTTAGCAAAAAATCAAAAAATAAATCTGTCCCCTTTTCCAACGTCAAATGCCTCCCCAGTTTTAAAACTTTTACCTGTTACGGCACTTCCTTGAAGAATTGGCTCTACATTCTCATAGCCAGCGCGAGCCAAACCCTCTCGCGTATCTGTGCCAAAGCGCACAAAATCGTCTGCACTTGAAAAACCTTTTGGAATTACAGCCCCTTTTGCACCAACTAAACTTCTATTTTACATGGAGAAATCTCGCCATCCAAATATTGCATCGTACCCTCTACAATCGACAAGCATTCATCAGACTCAATAACACTAAGTCCATAACCACCAAAATCCAGATATACCCCAACGCAACCTTCGTCAACATTCTTAATTCTGTACTCGTACACGGCCAAAATTTCTAACCCTAAAAAATTATCTAGACCGTTTAACGATCTAATCGGGTAGGCAAAATCATCACTAATTTCTGACAACTCTAGCAGTCCCGGCTCTGAATTTAGCACTGTAAATTTTGATACGCCCTCGCTAATCGTTAGCGATACCCATCCTGTAATAGACATTCTAAAAAACAGCACCAAAAATTCACAAACCAAATCTCTACTCATAAAAAAAGAACGAAATCTGATATCGCACAAAACTTCATTTATCAGCATAGACTCTCACCCCCCACATTAAAACTTCGATGATTTCTCTGGAATTAATGTATCAAACTCATATTTTCCATCCGGCAGCACCCTTAAGCTTACGGTGCTATTAGTCTTAGAGCTGTATACATGAACGAGATCGTAATTACCTCGAACGGTTGAGCTGGGAATTACTGGACTCACAGATGTAGCGTTCTCTAGGGTTTCTTTAACCGTTGCCTTAGCCTGGTCTACACCAGTCCTACTTGCCTCATAGGGTAAGCGCCCCTCACCAATTTTTGCTCCCAGCTTTTTATTGAGGTTAGTCGATTGTGATGCAAAGAAGTCATCTACCTCTCCCAAACCTGGAACCTTCTGGATGCCTTTTGCACCACCACCGCTTTTTGCCGCATTAAAAGCCGCAACGCCCAATCTAACTGCAACGACAAGCTCTGCTGCACGCTCAGGAGAAAGCCCAAGCTTCGTGGCCAAAAGCTCAGCAACTGTACCCGATGTAACGCCCGCTAAGTCATTCTGAAAGCCATAATTTTCGGCAATCAGCATGTTGAGCATGTTGGCAACCGCAGGAGGTGCAGTGGCGGCCATGTCCTTGAATTTTGCCGAGGCCACCTCAGCTTCGTTGACGAGTGTCGAGATACGTGCGCAAGCGTTTTTGTCATTTGCGCAGGCCACATAGGCTTGGGCCGTCTGCTCAGCGCTCAGATCGTGATATTTCGTATAAGCATCTTCCGCGCATTTTGTGTCGTTACCGCACCCCAAAAGCTCCTTGGAAGCCCGCTCCAGATCCGAGTGGCTCAAATAGTTGTACTGCGTGGCATTCGCAGCGATGTTGGCCGCGATTTCCGGATCCCCTCCCGTCACTACAGCAGCCAGAACACCCAACAGCTGAGACATCGCCATCAAGTTGACTTGAGCCTGCTGATTGCCCGGTAGGTTGGGGTTGTAGTTACCCGGCAGTACCAGGCCTGCGAGGTATTGCACCATTGCTTCGTTGGCACCGCCTGCCAAGGCGCCTGTCTGGAAGTCGCCGCCCATGGCCATCGACTTCAGGCCACCGAGCAAAGCATGGGCCGCAATTTTGGTGGGGCTACCGTCGACTCGATTAATTTCACCGATCTGATTGGCGGCCACGGCACCGGCGATATTGATTACAGCCCCCAACAAATTGTTGGCAAAATTATCGCCCAAACTGCCGCCGTTGATCGCAGTCTGGACCAACGTATCTGCCCCGGTTTTGAGAACGACCTGGCCTGCGCTGTTCCAATCGAGACCCAACTTTGTCGGGTCATATCCAAGGGTGCCAGCGATCCCGCCCATAAGGCCGGAGACGACGTAGCCTTTCATTGCGTCTTTGCTGGTGATGTCTTTGAACGTGCTGGAAAGATTACCTTTGTTACTGATCATGCTATTGGCAGCGTTGTTCATCACGGCGGCCAACACGGTGTTTGCGAATCCAGCAGTAAACGTGCCTGCTGATGCCCCTACCAACCCGGCGCCCAGGCCTGCGCCACCTGTAACAACCGCCAGTGCAATCGCCAAGATAACTTGAGCCGCAGGCCCAAGGCCGGAATGGGAATATTTGAAGCTGGTATGGATTTCTTCGACCCGGCGCCAATCCACATCCCCACGCTTCTCCGCCTCCGCCAGCCATGCCAATTGCGGGTCGGCGGCGACCATGGTTTCGATAACCTGGTGGACGGTCTGCTGGTTGACCTTTTTGATATCGATTTTCAAGCCATCAACAGCTTTGATGACCAACTCGCCTTGAGCAATCATCTGAGTTTGACGCACGGTCTCGTCGGTATGCCCCTTACCCGACATTGAGGTCCAGGCCATGCTGTTGTTCGATTTCTCGTGCGTCTCTTGATGCAGGTCCTTCACTGCTTCAAAGGTTATCGAGCCGCCACTGTCCAGGGTCAAGTCCTTGCCACTGTTGAGCTTGGCAACCTGGTACCGCTGATCCCCAACGCTGACCAACGACAGATCGCCCCCGGTCGTGATCTCACTCCCAATGTTCTTCACATCAGTCACTTCATCACGCTGGGTCTTCTTGCTGCCCCAACTGCCCTTCTTTTTCTCATCAAACAGCGAGTAGTCGCTGTTCTGTGCAGCCAGCAACTGAAGCTTATCCCCGGCAGCCAAGTAGGCTTCGTCACCCGCTGCGATGCGACTGGCAATCATCGTCAGATTTTTGCCCGCATTTAGATCAACATTGCCACCAGCGGTAATTTCAGCCTTGACCTGACTAATATGATCTTCCTGAATCGTGAGCTTCTTACTCTTGTATAAGAAGTGCTCTTCATTCGCCGCAGAACTGATGGTGGCGTTCTCGACCGCATCCATCTTGATGTCGCGTTTGGCATCGATGTGGCTGGCGACGACGTTGAGATCACCTCCAGCTTTTACCGATATGTCCCTCCCGGAGCTGATGCTTGCGCTGTATTGAGTGGTAGTGCTGCTATTTCGGTTGACGCCGCGATCCAAGCTATTGGTGGTCTGCGCGGAGACTATGTTGACGTCACGACCGGCGTTTAGAACTACGTCACGACCGCCCTGAAATGCGCCACCGATGTTATTGATATCTCGCCCCGCCGAAATATTCAGGTCGTTGGCCGACTCGACGCGAGCCGCGCTGTCGACGTAGTCGTTGCGAACCTGATCTTTCCCATAAGCAATCTGCGACGAAGTCACCGTGCGCTCGTTTGTTACATCGCCTGTGAGCGCCGTTAACGCCACATCCTTACCGGCGATAACGCCGCCCGCCTTGTTGGTGAGGTCCTTGCTGGCCAACAGATCCAGTCGCCCGCCCGCCTGCATCAACCCACTGCTGACCATGTCCTGGCCCGCGATGGCAGACAGGTTATTGGTGGCTTTCAACGTACCGGCATTGGTCAGGTTTTTGCCGGCGATCATCGTCAAATCAGTGCCTTGAATCAGCGCCCCATTAGGTGCCAGCCGATTATTGACCTGCGCCATATACAACACCGGCACCAGCACCTTTTCACCATTCACTTCATGTTCTTCAAGCCAAACGATGTCGTGAGTCAGCGCCGCGACTTGTTGCGACGTCAGGGTCACGCCAACTGCGAGGTTGAGTTCATTCTTGCTCGCGATGGCGTTGTTCATCAGGTACTTGAACTGATCCTCATTGGAGGTCTGCCCATCGATGAAGGCTTGGCCGGTACGAGCGACCACAGCTTGCTGTACCAGTCGTTGTTCATAGAGCCCGTCACCGAGGCGCTTGGCGCTGGTATCGGGGTCGTAGCCAAGGCGTGTGAGCAAGTAGTCCGAGCTCATGAATTGTTTGAGGTCGGTGAGTGCGGGGTTGGTTTCGATCAGGTACTTCGGCGGCTTGACCGCCATCACGCTACTGGGGAGGCCTTGCACGCCCACGATGTGGCTGACGGCCGCACCCGAGGTGTCCTGGGCGTTGAGTCGGAACAAACCGTTTTGACCCGTCGGCAGGCTGAAACCCGGCAATGCAGTTGGGTCAACTTGCAGTTGTGCCAGGTCCGGCGGCAACTGGCGGTTAAGCAAGACGGTTGACGGTTGGGTCACGCTGAAAACGCTGGTGTTCGCTGACCGCTCGTCAACAGCAGTCGTGGTTTTCTGAACCACCAGATTGCTGATGTCGTTACTCGCTGAGACTTTGGAGGCACCGCCAGCCTGGATGATGGCCGGTGCAGCCGCTTTGCCATCGGCCTGTACCGTCACAGGGTCGTTGATGCCATAAAACAAGGAAGGATCAAACTTCGCGACCAGTTGACCAAACGCCACAGGATCAAACGGACCCGAACTCGGATGCTGGTTGTTATAGGTGCGTACATCACTCATCAACCGGTAAAAGTCACTCCCCGAAACCCAGTTACCGGCGCCCACCTCGTGACCGGATGTGCCCGACGCGGAAAGAGCCGCCTGGTTGGTGATGTTGGTGCTGGTGATGGATAGGTCGTTTGCCGCCGACAGCAGGCTGTATTGGTTGAGGACGCTTGTGCTGTTAACCGTGAGGTTGTGCCCAGACACAAATGTGGCCATGGGTGAGTCAACGCTCACGGTGCTTTCAACTGTTTTGTAAATGAATACCGGGCCACGCACACGTGGACTTTCAGGGCCATCACAGTGTTGTACGCAGGACATGGTCATGAAGCCGCCTACGACCACCTGCTCCATGCTGAATTTGTCACGTTGGTTAACGAAGCTTGTGACGTCGACATTGATATCGCCACCGGCTTCGATGCTGCCGGAGCTGTTCTCCAGGCTTTGGCCTGAGCTGCCTGGCGTCGTGCCCGTCACAATCAGATTGCCGAGGGTGTAGATGTCGGCGTAGCGATTTTTGAGGTTAACCGCCTGGAGGCTCATATTCCGACCGCTGAATATGAAGCCGCGGCTGCCGTCTTCGGCCTGATCGTTGAGGATCGTTTCAGCGTTGATCACCAGGTCTTGCGATGCCGCCAAGGCACCGTAATTGGCGAGGCCGGCGGCGGTCACGGTCATATCGCTGCCAGAGGTCAATCGACCGTAGTTGTTCAATTGGCCGATGACGTTGACCTCGGTTTTACCGCCGCCCGTGATGCTGGCGGGAGCGCCAAGGTCCAGCTGAGCGGCGTTCATTTTAAGCTCGGCCAGGCTGCTCATCCGACCGCTGCCCGAGTAGGCACCGGTCAACTTCAGTCCCAGCGTCCCATCGCTGCCGACCACGCCGTCATTGACCCAGGTATCGCCTGTGCCGAGAAACGCCGTCGACGCCAGCAATTGCCCGGTGGCGGTTTGTGTGAAGTCCTTAATGTTGACGTTGAGCGTGCCGGCCTGAATCACGCCGCTGTTGGTCCAGCTGTCAGCATCCAGGGTCAGGTCACCGCCCGTGGTGAAGTTGCCGCCGGCGTTCATTACATCGCTGCTGGCCAAACCAAAGTTGCCTTTGCCGGCATGCACGATGCTGCCACCAGTGTTCAGCAAACTGCCGCTCGTGAGGCTGATATCGTTGTTTGCCGTCTCCAGCATGCCGCTCTGGTTATTCAGCCGCCCACCAATCTGGAAGCGGGTGATGCCAGTGTTGCCGAGTGCGCGCAGTTTGCCGGTCTGGTTGTCGATGCTGGCCGCTGTGATCGTTAGGGTACTGTCGCTTTCGATAATGCCGAGTCGGTTGTTCAAATCACCGTCGAGGGTCAGGTCGATTTTCTGGCCGGAGATTTGGCCACCTTTATCGCCGCTGTTGTCGAAGTTGTTGCCTGTGACGATCACGCCCTGCTTTGCATAGAGCCCGCCCTTGCGGTTGTCGAAGTCAGCAGTTCGGGTGTCGATCAGCGCGTCGCCGTCTTGTGCAGCGATACGGCCGCCGTAGTTGTTGATGCCCGCCAGCGCACGGATATCAAGGGCCCTGGCCTGAATCGTGCCGCCTTTGTTGTCGAGGTCATAACCGTTTTTGAGCACGCCCGTGATGCGCGCGGTGAACGCGTTTTGCAGGCTGGACAAGGTACCGCCACGGTTGTCGACGTGATCGGCCGTGACACTCAGCTCGCCGTCCTGGGCGATGATCTTGCCGTCGAGGTTGTCGATGTCGCCGCTGGTTTTGAGTTCGAGCGCGGTTTGACTTTGCAGCGTGCCTTTGGTGTTTTCTACGCTCGCAGCCTGCAGGTTGAGGTTGGCGTTCTTGCTGTAGATCAGGCCGCCGTCGTCGTTTTGCACTTTGCCGCTGGCCGTCAACAGCAACTGACCGTTGGCGGCAACGGTGCCGCCTTTGCGGTTATCCAGGCCGCCGGTGAGCAGGGTCATCATGCGCTGGCTGGCCAATTGGCCGCCCTGATTATTCACCTGATCGGCGCGCTTCAGCAGCAGGTCCCCAACGCTGGCGAATGTGCCGCTGGTATTGGTCAGGGTGCCCAGCAGGTCGAGGGTGGCTGCGTCGTTGGTGGCGATGCTGCCGTCGGTGTTGTCCAGATCGGTACCGGTGACGGTCAGGCCGAGTTGGGAGCTGATGGTGCCGCTGACGTTGCGCAGCGTCATTGCGGCTACAACAAGCGACTCTGCGCTGTCGATCTGGCCCTTGTCGCTGTTATCCAACACACCGTTGACGGTGAGCGTCTGCCCTGCCCCGCTGGACAGGCTACCCTGCCGGTTATCGATGTTGTCCGCGCTGACCGTCAGCGCTTTTTGGCTAACCAGCGTGCCTGCGTTGCTGTTGTCCAGGTCGCCGCTGAGTTTGACGCTGATTTCGCCGTTGAGGCTGGAGAGCTTGCCGTGGTTGCTGTTGTCGAGCTTGCCGCCTTTGACTTCAAGGCCCTGCAACCCAGAGATCAGGCCCAGTTGGTTAAGCACCTGATCGGCTTTGATAGAGAGCGTTTTCTCGCCGATCAAGCTGCCGTTATCGCTGTTGTTGAGGGTGCCGCCAGTCAGCCGGATACTTGCCTTGCTGGCGATTTCACCCCCGCGGTTATCCAGGTCTGCGCTGACAATGCGCAAGTCGCCCTGGCTATAAATTTTGCCTTGGGCATTGAGGAGATTATCTGCGTTGATGCGGGCCGTATCAGCGCTGAGCACCTTGCCGCCATTGCGGTTATCCAGCGTACCTGCGGTAATTTTCGCGAGACGTTGTGCGCTGACAATACCGCCGCTGTTATCCAGGACTTGATCCACCGAAACACGCACGTCATGGCTGGCAACCACACTGCCGTTGTTACGCATGTCGTGGGCGCGGATCTTGATATCGCCCGTGGTATTGCGGGTGTTGTCGTCGTTGACGCCCGCTTCGATGATCGCGTTGTTGGTCAACTGCCCCTGGGTACGAAGTTCGATCTGGTCACGAGCCGCGATGTTTTGCTGAATACTCAGTGCATCGCGGGCCTGCAAATTCACGCTACTGCCATAAACCGTTCCCTGCATATCGGTACTGGCAGCTTTGACGGTTACTGCTCCAGTGGCAGCGAGCTGCGCAACGGTCAGGTTGCCGTTGGCGTCGATCTGAATATCGCCACCGCTGGCAGCCATTTTCCCATCGAGTTTTACCCCGACCCCGGCTTCGCTACTCACCAGCTTGATCGCCCCGGCGTACATCCCGCCCAATGCCGACGAGTCGATCGCCAGTTGCGGTGCAGTGGCCGGGTCGGCGGCACGCGCGGTAGCCTTGAGTGTCTTGGCGTCGACGTCATTGGCACCGGCAATGAGCGTCAGGTTCTTGGCCTGGATCTCCGCATTGAGCTTGGCTGAGCGGGTGATGATTTCGAAGCGGTCGATGTTGTTGGCGTTAAGGCCGGCGCCTTCGATGGCGACATTGCCTCCGTCGACTTGGTAACGGTTGAGCTGGCCGTTTTCAATCACAGCTTTACCGGTGGTCAACGTCGCCTGCGGGGTGTTGATGAAACCGCAGCCGTTGCAGGTGATGCCATAAGGGTTGGCCACGATCACATGGGCCGCCTGCCCCGCCACCTCGGTATAGCCGCGCAACTGGCTGGGGCTGCCGCCGTTGACCTCGTTGAGGATCACGCTGGCCGCCGTACCGTTGAGGTTCTGGTTGCCGAGGATGATTCCGCCCAACTGCGTGGACTGGGTGCGGCTGGTGGCGTTGTTGAGGATCACGCCCTGCTGGCCGACGTTGTAATCACTGAATTGGTTATGGGACAGCCCGCTGCCATTCGGCGCTGCGATGTTGACGATAGGCACGCCGTTGCCCGCCTGACCGAGCGTGGTGCCCGGCGCGCTGACCACAATCCCGTCCGCCTGGGCCAGCAACGGTTGCCAGAACATTGCGTTGGCCAGTACCAGCGCCAACCCGCGTTTGGGCAAGCCCAGGAAGACGGAACGGTTTTTCAAGGTCGCAGAAGGCTGGCGCGCAAGAAAGGCGAGTTGGCGAACGTCCATGTCGGTCTCGATGCCCGAGGGGGCGGTAAAAATTTAAAGAAAGAAATCCAGGCGGAAATAGATCGGCGCTTCACGTTCAGTGATCGGCCCCGGGCGTTCCAAAGAGTGTGCAAAGGTCACCGTGGCGGCGACGTTCTGGCCGTGGGCAAACAACTCCACCGAGTTGCTGGTCATGCGCCCGTGCTGTTCGGCGTTGTAGCGGCCGTGGCGAATCACGCCCTGGTCGTAGCCGAGGCTGGTGCCGTATTCGCTGAATACCGGCTGCATCCAGGCCCAGGTCACCGGGCGGCTCCAGCGCAGGTCGTTGCGCCAGTAGCCGCCGCTGTCGCCAGACAGGCTTTGATCCTTGTAACCGCGAATCGATGACTGCCCGCCCAGGCTCATGCGCTGCGGGCTGAACAGCACGTCTTCGCTGCGCTGGCCGGTCATCAGGCTGCTGAAACTGAACGACTCGCCCCACAGCTTGAAGGGGTACAGGTAGCTCACGGTCGCGGTGTATTTGCGGTAGCGCGCATCGGCCTGGCCGGGGCCCGGGTTGTGGTTGGCCTGGGCGTCGAACGCGCCAATGCCGTCCTGCACGCCCAGGTCGATGTTGAGGAACGAACCGCCAATGCGTCGGCCATGGTTGATGCCAAACTGGGCTTCGCTGAGGCGGTTGCTGCTCAGGGCGAGCTTGCTGTCTTCGATGAAGTTGTTGGTGCGCAGGTAAGCCACGCCGGTGCTGAGGGAGGTTTTGCTCAGGGCGTCGCGGTGAATCACGCGCTCCAAGCGCAATTGGTGGTTTTGGCTGTCGCCCGACTGCTTGAAATTGAAGCCACTGGCCTGGGCGAGCGAGCGGTATTCGGTTTCGCTGTAGCTGTAATTGAGGGTCCACCAGCCGAACGGCACGCTGTAATCGAGCGTCGAATTGCGTGAGGTTTTCTGGTGGTCGCTGACCGCATCGTGGCCGCCACGTAGCGACAATTGGTCCGCCAGACCCAGCGGGTTATCCCAATCCAGGCTGGCGCCCCACTGCTGCTCGCCAGTGGCCCGTTGGCCGCCGTTGTGGCGCGACAGGCCGACGCGCCAGGGTTTCTGCGGGGTGTTTTTCACCAGCACTTCGCTGCCGCCCACTTCTTTGCCGGGGGCCAATTCCATCTGCGCCTGGTTCGATGGCAGGCGGTTCAGTTGGTCGACCATCTGCTCGATCTCGCGCAGGTTGAGTAGGTCGCCTGGTTTGCCTGGGAAGCTCATAAACAGCTGGCGGTCGGTGATGCCGCTGCCTTCGGCGCCCTTCATGCCTTCCAGACGCCCTTCCACCACCTGCACTTTGAGATTGCCGCTGGAAAGATCTTGCTGTGGCAGGTACGCGCGGCTGGTGACCAAGCCTTTGGCCAGGTAGCAGTCGGTGATGACCTTGAGTAATTCATTGAGCTGCGGCACGCCGAGGCATTGGCCGATGAAGGGTTTGAGCAGACTGGCGCGCTCGCCTTCGGACAGTGCGTCGGCGCCGGTGAGTTCGATGGTTTTGATGGCGAAGCAACGGGTGTCAGCGGGCGCCGCCGGCTTGGCGGGAGCGGCGGCTTTGCCGGGCAGGTCCTTGAGTTCGTCGAGGCGGCGTTGTTGCTCCTCGAGCAGGCGATCCTGGCGATCGCGGATCAGGTCGGTGACGCCTGGCGTGTCCTGCGGCGTCGCGCCTTGAGCCGTGCCGGCGAATCCCAGGCAAAAAAAAGCGGACAGCAGGCAGAGCCAGGTCCGGTGTACCGAACGCCACATGTCTAGATCCCTCTACATGGCCTTGTGCCATCAATGGAGGGTGATCGTATAGTGACGCTTTAGTGGCGTCAATAAAGTGTATTAATTTGTTCCAGCACTGAATCGACAAACTCATCAGGCACTCGGCCGCTCCTCTATCCTGCTCGTCAGCAAGGCGTGGAGCGACCGAGTCGGTCACCGCTGGCCTCAGACTCGAGCGGGTGACACGATAATTTTCACGTTGTGCTCCTTGTTTTTGACCAGTTCCTCGAAGCCCTGCCCCACGATCTGTTCCAACTGAATGCGCCCCGTCACCAGCGGCGTGATGTCCAGCCGTCCATCGGCGATAAACGCGATCACGTCAGCGAATTCGCCGTTGTAGGCCAGCGCGCCGAGTACCTGTTTTTCCGTCGACACCAACTCGAAGAAGTTGAACTCGCTGGGCTCCTCGAAAATGCCCACCAGTACGCACTTGCCGGCCTTGCGGATCAGGTCGATCGCGAGCTTGGCCGTGTGTTTGTTACCGATGCATTCGAAACTGACATCCGCGCCGAGCCCGCCCGTCAGGCGGCGCACCTCGGCCAGCACATCGCATTGATTGGGATCGAGCACATGGGTCGCCCCCACTTCATGGGCCTTGGCTTTGCGCGCGCCGGACATTTCCAGCGCGATCACCTGCGCCGCGCCCGCCGCCTTGGCGCACATGATGGTGCACAGGCCAATGGTGCCCGCGCCGACCACCACCACGTTTTGCCCGAGCAGGCTGCCGGCTTTTTTCACCGCGTGCATGCCCACCGCCAACGGCTCGATCAGCGCCCCAGCCTCCGCCGGAAAGTTCGCCGGTAACTTGTACAGCAGGTTGGCGGGCACGTTGACCAGTTCGGCGAAGGCACCGTTGTTCATCAGCCCGGTGAAGGCCAGGTTCTCGCAAATGTTGTACAGCCCGTGGGTGCAGTAGTAGCACGTGCCGCAATGCTGGCATGCATCGGCCGCCACCGGTTCGCCGACGCTGAAACCCTGCACGCCGGCGCCGAGTTCGACGATCTCGCCACAAAACTCATGACCCAGAATGCATTGGCCCTTTATCCCGGTCAGCGGATGCGGCGCATCAACCGGGATGAATACCGGCCCAGCCACGTACTCATGCAAATCGGAGCCGCAGATGCCGCACCACTGCACGCGGATCTGCACCCAACCAGCGGGTGGCGAAACCGGCAACGGAACATCTTCGACACGAATATCGTTACGGCCGTGCCAGACAGCGGCACGCATGCTGCGTTGCGGAGTGAGCGAAAGGGTCATAGCAGAATCTCCTTGAACCGGTTGGGCCTGGCGCCCCGCAAGCGTCTGTCGGGAGAGGCGTCAGTGCGGTTGCACGAGGTCCAGAACCAGCCGCTTGGGCAGGACATCGGCCACCACTTTTTATTATTGGATTGCCAGTCAGGCTGGTTGCCAGAACTAGAGCAAGGCCGATGCCAGGTCCGCTGAAACACGCGCCCGGCCCTTTCCTAGAGCGCTCGCTGGCCAGCCGAGGGGCGCCGGGACCGAGTTCGGATGAGACGCTGGATGTCAGCCTGCATGAGGCTGCGACGAGACGGTGAGACGTTGCGTCTCACCGCCAAACTCAAGGTTTCAAGCGCTCAGCAGATTCTCGGCAGTTGTTCGCCGGACAACCAGTCAACCACCCTGCGTCCGCCGAATCGGGTCTGCATCTGCACGAAACCGTGGGCGTCCTCGAGGACCGTGCCGATACGCACCGCCTGTTCGCCCAATGGGTGGCGGCGCATGCAGTCGAGCAGCGGCTGGGCGTCGTCTTCGGCGCAGATGGCGATCAGTTTTCCCTCGTTGGCGATGTAAAGCGGGTCCAGGCCCAACAGTTCGCAGGCGGCTTCGACCTGGGGCTGCACGAGAATCGCCGCTTCGTCCAACAGCATGCCGACGCCGGACTGGCCGGCAATTTCGTTCAGGGTGGTCGCCAAGCCGCCTCGGGTCGGGTCGCGCAGTACGCGCAGGCCGGGAGCGACCGCGAGCATCTGCGCCACCAAGCCATGCAGGGCGGCACTGTCAGAGAGGATTTCGGTCTCGAACGTCAACCCTTCTCGCTTGGACATGATCGCCACGCCGTGTTCGCCGATGCTGCCGGACACCAGGATCGCATCGCCAGGGCGTGCGCGATGCCCGCCGGTGTCGACCCCCTTGGGGATAATGCCGATGCCGGTGGTGCTGATGAACACACCGTCGCCACTGCCCCGCTCCACCACTTTGGTGTCGCCGGTGATGATCGGTACGCCAGCTTCACGGGACGCGCGGCCCATCGACTCGACGATGCGCTTGAGATCGGCCAGGGCAAAGCCTTCCTCAATGATGAAACTGGCGGAGAGATAAAGCGGGCGGGCGCCGCCCATGGCGACGTCGTTGAGGGTGCCATGCACGGACAAGCTGCCAATGTCGCCACCGGGAAAAAACAGCGGCGACACCACATGGGCGTCGGTGGCCATGACCATGCGTTCGCCAGGTTTGAGTTCCGGGCTGAAGGCGGCGCCATCGTTGCCCTGACGCAACCACGGGTTGTCGAACGCCGCCACGAACAGCTCTTCAATCAATTGCGCCGAAGCACGGCCGCCAGCACCGTGGCCCATATCGACCACGCCGTCGCGAAAATTGAGGGGGCGGACATAACCGCGTTTTACGGGAGAACCGCCGCTCATACTGCAACCACCTCGATGTCTTTATAGCGCCCATAGGCATAGTGAGCGGCGCAGGCGCCTTCGTTGGAGACCATACACGAACCCATGGGGTTTTCCGGGGTGCAGACGCTGCCGAACAGGCGGCAGTCGGTGGGCTTTTTCTGCCCGCGCAGGATCGGTCCGCATTCGCAGGCTTTGTTGTCGGCCACGGCGCGGTAATGCAGGTCGAAGCGTTTTTCGGCATCGAAGGCGGCGAATGCCGGGCGGATGCGCAACGCGCTCAACGGCACCTCGCCAAGCCCGCGCCATTCGAAGCTTTCACGCAGTTCGAAGATCTCGTCCATCAATGTCAGGGCGGCGCTGTTGCCGTTGCGGCCCACGGCGCGGACGAACTCGTTTTCGACCTCGGCGCGCCCGTCGTTGACCTGGCGCACCAGCATCAGAATCGCCTGCATGACGTCCAGCGGTTCAAACCCGGCAATCACCACCGGCTTGCGGTATTGGCGCGCGAACTCGGCGTAGGGTTCGGAGCCAATGATGATGCTCACATGGGCCGGGCCGACAAAGCCGTCCAGCTCCACTGCCGCCGCATCTTGCTCGGGGGCGGCAAGGATATGCTCGATGGCCGCCGGGGTCAGGACATGGCAGCACAGCACGCTGAAGTTTTTCAGGCCACGGGCGGCCGCGTCGCGGATCACCAACGCGGTCGGCGGCGTGGTGGTTTCGAAACCGATGGCCAGGAACACCACCTCACGCTCGGGGTTGGCTTCGGCGATTTTCAGCGCATCGCTGGGCGAGTAGATCATGCGGATGTCCGCGCCCTGGGCCTTGGCGCGCTGCAGCGACAAGCCACCGGATGCCGGCACGCGCAGGGTATCGCCGTAGCTGCACAGGATCGCCCCGTGCTCCAGCGCCAGCTTCACCGCCAGGTCGATACGCCCGATCGGCAAGACACACACCGGGCAGCCGGGACCGTGGATCATGCGCACATTGGCGGGCAGTAAATCGCTCACGCCATAACGCGAAATCGCGTGGGTATGGCCGCCACAGAACTCCATGAAACGGTATTGGCGTTCAGGCTGGACTTCAGCGCGGATGCGTTCGGCAATACGTTGTGCCAGTTCGCCGTCGCGGTATTCATCGATGTACTTCATAGGGCTTCCGGTTGCAGGCGGTCCAGCTCTTCGAACATTGCCAGGGTGCGCTGGGCTTCTTCGGGGTCGATCAGGCCAAGGGCATAACCGACATGGACGATCACGTAGTCGTCGATCTGGGCGTGCGGCACCAGCGCTAGGGAGATTTCCTTGCGGATACCGCCCAAGTCGACGAGTGCGTTACCGCCGTCGCGCAATTCGATCACGCGGGCGGGAATGGCTAGGCACATGCTTGAGGTTCCTCCAATGGCAGAGCGGGTTGGCGCTGCGGGTCACGCCAGTGCGCGGCAACCCAGGCTTGGCCGAGGGCCAGCCCGGCATCGCCGCACGACACGGCCTGCGCGCTGAAAACCGCCAGGCCCATGGCGGTCAATCGTTGCGTGAGCCGGGCACTGAGCAGGCGGTTGGCGAAGCAACCGCCCCCGAGCAGCACCGGCAGCGTGGTGGACTGGCGCTCGATCCAGTCGGCGAGCGCGGCGGCCAGCGTCAGGTGAAACAGGGCCGCACCTTCCGCGCCGCGCCCGCTGTCGGCGAGTTCGAACAAACGGGTCAGCAGCCGTTGCAGATCGAGCACACCGTCGGCGCGGATATGCCACAGGCCGTCGATGGCTGGCTCGGCATGGACCGCCAGGTATTCAGCGGCCAGACGCTCCAGGGCAATGGCGGCTTCGGCCTCGAATTGTTGACGGACACTGATGCCGAGAATCCCGGCAGCGGCGTCGAACCAGCGTCCGGCACCGCTGCTCAGCGGGCAGTTGAGATTGCGCGCGAGCATGTGCGCGACCGTCTGGGCGCTTTGTTCGCCGACCAACGGCCCGAGCCGGGTGAGGATTTCAGCGTCGCGCCCCAGCAGGTGCAATGCCGCAGCGGCCAGGCGCCAGGGTTCACGGGCAGCCACATCGCCGCCGGTCAGCGGCAGCGGCAACAAATGGCCGAGTCGGCGCCAGGCATCGCTGGCCACCCACAGCAACTCGCCGCCCCAGGCTGCGCCGTCGCTGCCAAGGCCCACACCGTCCAGCGCCAGGCCGAGTACCGGCCCGTCGAGGCCATGTTCGGCCATCAGCGCGGCAATGTGCGCGTGGTGATGCTGCACCGCCACGGCGGGCACCTTGAGTTTTTCCGCCAGCGTCACCGCCAGTTGCGAGCTGTAGAAATCCGGGTGCAGGTCGTGGGCGATGGCCTGGGGCGTGACTTCAGCACACGCCAACAGCGCATCCAACGACGCTTCCAGCTCCAGGCAGCTTTGCGGGTCGCCCAAGTCACCGTGCAGCGGCGACCACAGCACCTGATCGCCTTGCAACAGGCAGGCGGTGTTCTTCAGCCATGCGCCACAGGCCAGCACCGGCGGCCAGACCGCCGCGCCGGGCAGTTTTTCGCTACGCATGCGGGGCCTCCACCTGACCTTTGAGGCGGGCCAGTTCGGCTTCCAGTTCGGCGATGCGCGCGGCGCGTCGATCAACCTCGGGCGCGCCGGCCAGCAACCAGTCGAGCCAGGCATCCAGCCCGGTGCCGTCGCGGGCGCTGAGCTGGATGATCTGGATCTGCGGGTTGACCTGTCGCGCGTAGTCCAGGCAGCGCTGCACGTCGAAATCCAAGTGCGGCAACAGGTCGATCTTGTTGAGGATCATCAGGCGCGCGGCGGCGAACATGTCCGGGTACTTGAGGGGTTTGTCTTCGCCCTCGGTCACCGACAGGATCGCCACTTTGCCCGCCTCGCCCAAATCCCATAGCGCGGGGCAGACCAGATTGCCGACGTTCTCGATGAACAGGATGCCGGCCGGTTCGCTGGCGTCATGGACGGGGTGGCTGTGTTGATGCTGTTGAGTGTGAACGTGGGCGTGAGGCTGCTGCTCGACGGGGCTGTGCACATGGGGCTGATGGGCGTGACCGGCGGCATGCAACGCTTCATGCAGCGGCAGGCGGCTGTACGCTTCGGTGATCATCCGCGCATCGAGGTGGCAGCCTTTGCCGGTGTTGATCTGGATCGCGGGTACGCCGGTTTCGCGGATGCGTTCGGCGTCGTGACGGGTTTGCTGATCGCCCTCGATCACCGCCAGCGGCAAGTCGGCGCGACGTTGACGCAGGGCCATGAGGGTGCTGCACAACAGGGTGGTCTTGCCGGAACCGGGGCTGGACACCAGATTCAGGGCCAGTATGCCGTGGGCGGTGAAGTTTTCCCGGTTGCGTGCGGCGTGCCGGTCGTTTTCGCCGAGGATGTCTTGCTCCAGGCGGATGGTGCGGGCCTGGCTCATGCCGGGCACTGAAACCCGCGCTTGGCCGGTGCCGTAGTGCAGGTCGCCGGTAGCGTCGACCCGCACATCGCTATCGGTGGCTGGCGCTTCGGTCTTGTCGTGTGAATGCCCGGTTCCGCAACCGCAGACGACGCACATGGTGTACCTCCAAAATAAAACGATTAATGATCCTCGACCTGCAGGTCGAGGATGCGCAATTCAGTCCCGCCGGTGGGTTGCAGCCAGAAGCCGCCGCACTGCGGGCAGCCGGCGCCGCGCTCGATCAGCGCCACGCTGATGGCGCAATCCAGGCACCAAGCCTGGCCCGGGGGTTGTTCAATATCGATGTGCGCACCGGCCAGCAAGGTGCCTGGCGCCAGTGCTTCGAGGGCGAAACGCAGCGCCTCGACTTCAACGCCGGCCAACTGGCCGGCTTCCAGGCGCAGGCGGCTGACCCGTACGAACGGATCACGCTTGGCCGCCGCTTCGACGGCACTGAGAATGCCGCCCGCCAGACTCACTTCATGCATGAATAATCTCCTCGCTCGGTGCTGCTTCAAGTTCGAGGGTGAAGCCGATGCACGGGTCGAACGCCGCGATCAACAGTTCGGCGCGACGTCGGGTGCGCGAATCGCCGGCTGACATCTTCGCCAAGCCCTGGGCCAACGTGCCGTGGGGATGAAGGTTCCATTCGGTCGGCGCGATGACCTGATAATCGCTGATCAACACACCGGCATTCATTCGCTCCAGACAAACCCGGTGCAGCAACAGGCCGCGCGACGTTTCGCTCCAGGCCAACGCCTCATCGGGCCCCAGCGCCAAGGCACCGAATGCCAGGCCAGTGGGCTGTGGCAGCGACAGCCGCGCCAGCTCGGCCAGACGCGCCCCCAGGCGCAGCCAGACGCTGGCGTAACGTTGTGGGTCGGCCTCGCGCTCGCGGGTCCAGCTGCCCGTCTCACAGGGTAGTCCCTCGACCAGCGGATGCAACGCGAAATCGCTGGCATCTCGCAATTGTTCGGCCACTACGCGCAGCGCCTGAGTGTTGCCGGCCAGTGACAAGGCTCGCACCGGCAGTTGCAGGGCGTGAGCATCATCGCGGCAGTCGGCCAGGGCGTGCGCCAGCCAGTGATCGCTGCGCTGGCTCCAGGCATCGAGCGCGCTGAACGGGTCGGCGTGCCATTGTTCAAGCCAGTGCGCCAGTGGTTCACCCAGCCAGGCCTGCATCGCCTGTTGCGGGGTGTGCTCCCAGGCATGCAATTGGCTGAGATCGGGGCGCATCGACGGGTTACCCAGCAGCCGCGGCCATTCGAGCAGCATACGTCGCACATGTTCGCGGCGGGTTTCGGCCTCCAGCATGCGCCGGGCCTCCGGGTCGATGGGCGTTTCGCCGTGCAATGCGGTGTGGACGGCCAACTCTGCGGTCAAGCGATGCGCTTGCCCGCACAGGCTGTAGAGCAACGGCAAGTGATGCGCAGCGGTCTGTGGCGGCTGGCCGCGCAACAAGGTCGCAGCCAACGCCGGACGCCCGCCGACAAGGGCGGGCTGCTGACCTGGACGCACCCGCAAGGATCCGCCGAGCCGCGTCAGGGTTGCCGTGGCGGTCATTGTGCGCCCCCGGACACGCGACCGAACAGCAAGCCACGGCGGCTGATGGCCGGGCGTTCGGCTGGAGGTTCGGGCGCGTCCCGCAACAGCGCCAGCACCTGTTCGGCGGTTTGCCGGGCCGCGTCCTGATCGGCGAATTCAAACATCGGTGAAAACAGCGAACAGCTCTCGTAGCCACCAAGGCCTTCGCCGTCCGCGCCAATGAAGGTCAGGCGCTGGCCGCCGAATTGATGTTCGCCTGACGCCCCCGGGGCCAGGAGTGCTCCGGTGTTCTCCGGCAGCCAGACCAGGTTCATGAACCAGGGGGTGATCAGAATACCGAGCACGCCAGTGGCCGCATTCTCCCCGGCGATCTGCGCGCTGAAACCCACCGCCTCGACCACCAGTTGTTGATTGAGAAACGGCAACCCGCGCATGCGCGTATCGGCGATGTCCTGGAAGTGTGCGCACAGGGTCTGCGCCTGTTGCGCCGGGCCGTGTTGCCACTCAGACAGGTTCATCGATCACCATGAACTGCTCGGCATCGCCATCGCAGTTCGGGCAACGCCAATGCTCCGGCAATGCCGAGAACGGCGTGCCGGGCTCGATCTGCCAGACCGGGTCGCCTTCGCGCGGGTCATATACCCACCAGCAGATTTTGCATTCCAGGCGAGTGGCGTCGCTGATCCGCGCGTTGTCGCCGCCGTAGCTGCCTTCGAAGCTGGTTTTTTCGTTCATCGCGGCCTCACTGCCCTTCGAACCACTGGATAACGTCTTCAAAGCGCTCCAGGGAGTCGGCCAGGTCTTCGGGGGCGGCGCAGATCACTTCCGGCAGGTCGGTGATTTCGATGGTGTCGAGGATTTGCGCATCCTGGGAATTGAAGTACGTGATGCGCCAGCAGTTCTGGATCCGGGTCGCGCTGATCAGGCAATTGCCATAGCCACGGGCCAAGGCGCGCACGGGGCCGGCGGGCAAGTGGGTGTCGAGAAAGGCAAGGTCTTGTTCGGACAACGGCAGCAAGGTCAGGTTGATGACATGCACCTGATCGCCAGGTTGCCAGTGTTGGCTGCGGTCCTGGACTTCGGTCAGGATCGCCGGGGCGTTCATGACGCCCAGCGGCAAGGGTGACGACAAGTCGAAATCCGCTGGCCGCGCCGCAGCGCGAGCCTTGCTGCGCAACTGCGCGGGGGCGGCGCCCACTTCGACGTGATCGTAGCCCTGGCCGTAGAGGCGCCATACGCCAGCGAAGATCGACTCCTGGATACGCAACGACGGCTGCGCGGCAATGATCGCGCTGACCTCGCCCTCCCCCAGCAATTGGTCGAGCAGCTTGCGGTCGCCGACTTCCAGGCCGCTGAGGTCGACGCTTTGCGTGGCCAGGCCGTTCGTGCAGTCGCGCAGGCATTGCAGCAGCGTTTGCAACGCCTGCCGGGCGCCGGGCAGCGCCTGCAGCTCTTCAGGCTCGGGCAGCACCGGGATGCTATGGGTGTACATGCCCTGGGGCATGCTGATGTATTCGAGCACGTCCTCATCGTCGGGTTGCGAGCCGGGGCCGATGTCCACCACGGGGATGTAGTTCAGCGGATCGAACGCCACGGCATGGTTTTGCCCGTCACGGTCATTGGTATCGTGGTTCATTGGCAACCTCCGGGGGCGCTGACGGGTGCACCGGCGAGCAATGGAATGCGCGCGTTGCTTTGACTCACGGCACTGTCCGCCAGGCGCAGGTATTCGTCCCAGTCGAGCATGCCGCTGAAGGTGGTGACGTAGCCGCCATCGCGCAGCCACACCAGCGACGGCCAGCGACGCACGGCAAAGCGTTCGGCGATGGCTTCTTCATCGGCGCGGCTGACCACCCCCAGGCGCAGGGTCAATTGATGGCGACGCGCGATTTCCACGCGCAGTTCCGGCAGCACGACGGCCACGTCCAGGCATTCGGGATGGCGTACCGGATCGCCGCACAGCAGCAACAAGCAGTCGCCGCCTTGGGCAAGCCAGGCATCAAGGTTGTCGGCGTCGATCCAGGCCGCGTCGAATTGTTCCACCAGGCGGCTGATCAAGGCCGGGATGGCGGGCGTCGCAGGAATGGGCGCCATGAAAACAGCGGATTCGCTCATGTGGGGTCCTTGAGTGACAGTTGAGGTGGGGTGAGCGCGGCAGGCTCAAGGGTTGGCGACGCCTGACCCAGCAAGGCGGCCAGGTGCCCGGCGCTCATGGCTGAGGGCAAGCTGAAACCCGGCGCGCTGTCTGGCTGCGGGGCCGTGCCGAACAAGGCGTCTTCGAGCAGGCGCAGGGTCGAGTCGATTTCGCTGGCGCGCTGGGCGTCGAGGCGTTCGCGGGCGGCGTCGAGAAAGATCAACAGCCAGTCGCCGACGCCACAGGGGCCAACCAGTGACAGGTCGATGCGCCGTTCTTCGCCGTGGCGGTCGCGGCATCGGGCGAAGCCCAACCCGGCCTCGATCACTTGCATGGGCAATCCGATGCACATATCAGGCGCGCCTGGCGAGGATGCGTTCGTCGCCGATCCGGCAGGCTTGCTGTTCGGACGGACGTTCGTTTTCGTAGCGTTGCAGCTCCAGGTGCGGCAGCGTCACGGCCTCTTCACCCGCCAACGGCGTAGCGCGTTTCTGCGGCGCCGCGCCCCAGCTGTCGAGCACGCGCAGCGCCTCATCCAGCGCGCCTTCCATGGCGGCCCTGACGCTGGGGCGCAGGCTGCCGCCGTAGTCCATCATGTTTTCCGGCTGGCAACCGATCAGCAACACCCGGGTCGGGTAATGGCCGGTCAATTGCGCGAGCATCAGCACTTCCTGAAAGCCGGTCTGGTGCAGGCTGAGTTTTTTGATGCCGAGGAATTTAGGCACCTCATCGTCGGCGATGAACTTCAGCTCGCCCGGTGCGAGGTTGTAATCCACCGCGTCGAAAATCAGCAGGTAATCGGCTTGCTGGACATGCTGGATCAGGTACAGGCCTTGAGTGCCGCCATCGATCAGCGCCACGTTGTCGGCGAACTCATAACGCTGTTGCAGGGCTTCGACGCAACGTACGCCGAAGCCTTCGTCGGCCCACAGCAGGTTGCCGATGCCCAGCACGGTGATCTGCGGCAGTGTCGGTTGGAGAGGACTCATGGCGGTTTCTACCAATGTGGTCATTTTTTGAAGGTCTTGTAGCCGGAAATCATGGCCCCGACCAAGCTCAGCCGCCCGTTGATTTCTTCGCGCACGGCGGCATAGATGTGGAACATGACGAATAGCACAATCACCCACATGCCCAAGTGATGCAGGACATGCACGTTGTTGGATTGCCCCAGCAGCGGCAGCACCCAACCGAAGGTGCGCTCCTGCCACGAGCCCATTTGCGCGCCTTCGCCGTACAGCGCAAAGCCGGTCAGGATCATGAACAGTGAGGTCAGCAGGAAGATGAAAAACATCGCGAACCGCGACAGCGGGTTATGGCCGAACATCGGCTTGGGCGTCGGCCCGATGAACAAGTAGTAGCGCACCCAGGCGACCAAGTCAGTCCAGTAGACCTTGCTGGCCAGCGGCACCGAGAACAGTTCGCGGGCGTGGTGATTGCCCACCAGCGCCCAATAGGCGCGCCCGATCATGGCGATGGTGAAAATGTACGCCGCGCTGAAATGCGCAAAGCGGATGTAGCCCATCACGAAATGGTCGCTGGCTTCGCCCGGTTGGGTCGCCAGCGGCGAGCCAATCAAGTAGCCGGTGATGGCCAGCACCACAATGCAGGCGGCATTGATCCAGTGCCACAGGCGCACGGGTGCCTCGTACACGTATTCCGACGCGTCGAGGGGGCTTTGAGTAGGTTGGGTCATAGCGTCACCTTTGGATGGGCAGGCGCCGTGGCGCCTGCCGAATGCAGCGTTGAACAATCGATCAACTGACCTTGACTGTGCTCAGCTCCGCGCCGTCCTCGCTCATCACGTGGGTCGCGCAGGCCATGCAAGGGTCGAAGGAATGCAGCGTGCGCAGGATTTCCACGGGCTGATCGGGGACGGCCACCGGCGTGTTCATCAGCGCGGCTTCGAAAGCACCGATCTGCCCTTTGGCATCACGCGGGCTGCCGTTCCAGGTGCTGGGCACGACGCATTGGTAGTTTTCGATCTTGCCGTTCTTGATCCGGATCCAGTGCCCCAGCGCGCCGCGTGGCGCGGCAACGATGCCGACCCCTTTGGCTTCGGCAGGCCAGGTGGACGGGTCCCACTTCTCGACGTTGGCAGTGGCGCGGTCGCCGTTGCGGATGTTGGTCATCAACTCGTTCCAGTCGTCGACCATCATTTCTGCGCAGTATTCGGCTTCCAGGGCGCGGGTCAGGGTCCGGCCGATCGTGCTTGGCAAGAGTTGCTTGGCACTGAGGTTGGTTTCCGCCAGGCCCAGGGCCTTCGGCAAGTCGTGGTTGACCGCCCGCAGCGAACCTTCCAGTTGCTCCTTGACCCGTTGGCAATGCGGGTTGCCCTTGAGGGCGTGGGCGTAGCCGAGGATGTAACGCGCCAATGGCCCGACTTCCATGGCATGCCCGCGCCAGCGCGGCGATTTGACCCACGAATATTTGGCGCTTTCGTCCACTTCTTCGATGTTGGTGCGGGTGCCCTTGGTCTTGGCGCCCAGCTCGTAGTTCGGCTCGGTGATGCCATCCCACGGGTGCAGGCCCTTGTCGTTGTCCGGGTAGTTGTACCAGGAGTGGGTCACGAACTCTTGCACTTGCTCGGGATCGCGCGCGTCGACAGGCAGGATCTCGTCCCAGTTGCCGTTGAGGATCGCACCGCCCGGCAGTTGGTTGGTGCTGTCGTCGTAATTGACCTTGGCGTAGGTGCCGTAGTCCATCACGTTGGTCGCCGACAAACCGCCGCCATGCAACCAGCCCTTTTGCTTGTAGATGGTGCCGATGGCCAGCACGTCCGGCACATACACGTTGCGGCAGAAGGTCAGCGCTTCATCGATGCGCGCACGCACGAAGTTCAGGCGTTCCATATTCAACGGCGCACCGGCGGCCAGGTCGCCGTCGATATTGATCGCGCAAGGCACGCCGCCGACCAGGTAGTTAGGGTGCGGGTTCTTGCCGCCGAAGATGGTGTGGATCTTCACCCACTCTTTCTGCAAGTCGAGGGCTTCGAGGTAATGGGTCACGGCCATCAGGTTGGCTTCAGGCGGCAGTTGGTACGCCGGGTTGCCCCAATAGCCATTCATGAACGGCCCGAGCTGGCCGCTTTCGACGAACTTCTTCAGGCGGTTTTGCACGTCGCGGAAATAACCCGGCGACGACAACGGGTGCGCCGGCGATACGGTCTGCTGCAATTCCGAAGTGCGCTTGGGGTCGGCCTTGAGCGCAGACACCACGTCCACCCAGTCCAGGGCATGCAGGTGGTAGAAATGCACGGCGTGGTCATGGACCTGCAGGGTCTTGGCCATCATCTCGCGAATCAAGTGCGCGTTCGGCGGGATACGAATGCCCAGTGCATCCTCTACCGAACGCACCGAGGCCAGTGCGTGGCAACCGGTGCAGACGCCGCAGATGCGCTCCACGAATGCCCAGGCGTCACGCGGGTCGCGGCCCTTGAGGATGACTTCCAGGCCGCGCCACATGGTGCCGGTGGAAACTGCGTTGCGGATGATGTTGTTGGCATCGAGGTTGACCTCGACGCGCATGTGGCCTTCGATACGGGTCACAGGGTCGACAACGATACGTCGGCCTGTGTTGTTGAGATCGAAACCCTGAGTCGAATAGGTGCTCATTGGTGCTTATTCCTGTCTTGTCGCTGGGGCGTCGTGCGACGGCGTGGACGCCTTGCCGTTACTGGCGCGTTTGAGGGCGGTGACGGCGGCGTGGGCAGTGATCGCGGCACCGACGGTGACGCCGGCAGCCAGGCCGATTTCATCGGCATTCGCTTCAACGCCAAACTGGTTGATATCGGTCAGGTGCTGATAGAACGAGCCCTTGTCCCAGAAACCCTCCTCCGAGCAACCGATGCAGCCATGGCCGGACTGGATCGGGAAGCTGGTGCCGCCATTCCAACGCACGGTCGAGCAGGCGTTGTAGGTGGTCGGGCCTTTGCAGCCGACTTTGTAGAGGCAGTAGCCCTTGCGCGCGGCGTCGTCGTCCCAGGACTCGACGAACTGGCCGGCGTCGAAGTTCGGACGGCGGTAGCACTTGTCGTGGATGCGCTGGCTGTAGAACATTTTCGGCCGGCCCTGACGGTCCAACTCGGGAATGCGGTCGAAGGTCAGCATGTAGGTGATCACCCCAGTCATGACTTCAGCGATGGGCGGGCAGCCCGGCACTTTGATGATCGGCTTGTCGGTGATGACCTTGTGAATCGGCACGGCCTGGGTCGGGTTGGGCTTGGCGGCCTGTACGCAGCCCCAGCTGGCGCACGAACCCCAGGAAATGATCGCCTTGGCATCGCGTGAAACACGCTTCAACTGCTCGACGAACGGCTTGCCGCCAATGATGCAGCTCATACCGTCCTGGTTCAGCGGCGGGTTGCCTTCGACGGCCAGGATGTAGTTGCCCTTGTACTTGGTCATGACCTCGTCAAGGATCGCCTCGGCCTGATGCCCGGCGGCGGCCATCAAGGTGTCGTCGTAATCCAGGGAGATCATCGACAGCACCACGTCCTTGGCCAGCGGATGCGCGGAGCGGATGAACGACTCCGAGCAACAGGTGCATTCCAGGCCGTGCAACCAGAGGACTGGCGTGCGCGGCTTGTTCTCCATGGCCCAGGCGATTTTGGGCATGAAGGCCGGGCCCAGGCCCAGCGAGGTTGCGGTCAAGGAACAAAATTTAAGAAAGCTGCGGCGCGAGATGCCTTGTCTGCGCATCACCTCGTAAAACGTTTCCATTACTTTATTTCTCCTCCCCGAGAATGTTCTTCAACGGGGGCTGCACTCGGTGTGTTGGAAATCTGTGCCTGACCGGATAAGTCAGGCGCCATGCCGTCGGCTACAAAGGCCATCAGTTCTATGGGGTGTTGAGGCTGCAGCCTGGGCCATGATTGCGACGGAGGCTGGAAACGTGCGGATAACCCATAACGTTCAGTTATCTGGTAAGTACAAGACCTGTGCCATTTCGCCGCGGCGCGGATAAATTGCTTGCTAAGCATTTTATCTGTTTGTTTTTAAAGGTTTTTTATCCAACACCGAGCACATCGAGACACCGTGTAACAAACCCGAGACGGAAGATATGTTTCCACTATTCATGCAGGCCGGAAACATTGTGTCCAGCCTGGCAAATGACTGGCGAGAGCCCCTTGCCAGGCGATGAAAGGAAGAAAAGGTTCAGGCAGGCGTCACGTCCAGGCGGTCGTAGCCCTTGAAGCGGTAGAACGCCACGGAAACGCCCCAGGTCAGGATGAATATCCCGACGATCAGGTAGCCGATCATGCCGAAGTTGTCGGTCAGTGCAGTGATGTAATCCCACACGCCGCCGTGCAGGTCCCAACGCGCCGCGACCAGCCCGAGCACTTCCACCCCGCCCACCAGCAATGCCACCAACACCGACATGGAGGTGATGGTCAGGTTGTAATAGAGCTTGCGTGCCGGGTTGACCAGTGCCCAGTGGTAAGCCCCGGTCATCATCACGCTGTCGGCGGTGTCGACCAGCGCCATACCGGCGGT
Organism: Pseudomonas extremaustralis; assembly: GCF_900102035.1. Lineage (NCBI taxonomy): Bacteria > Pseudomonadati > Pseudomonadota > Gammaproteobacteria > Pseudomonadales > Pseudomonadaceae > Pseudomonas > Pseudomonas extremaustralis. The sequence goes on along the minus strand of NZ_LT629689.1, from coordinate 1,464,368 downwards.
GAAGAGCGCCGGGAACACCAGAATCGACCAGATCGGCAGGCTCTGGGACGCTTGTACCGCTGCAATCCCCAGCAGGCCGATCTCCGTGGCGGTGTCGAACCCCAGGCCGAACAGCAGGCCCAGCGGATACAAGTGCCAGGGACGGCTGATCAGCCGGAACAGCGGGCGCAACAGACGAGCAATCGGACCGCCACCGGTGAGGATCGCGTTCATTTCCTGCTCGCCGATCCGTTCACCGCGCCGCACGCGTCCAAACGCCTGGTACACCGAGCGCAGGATCAGCAGGTTGATCAGCGCCACCAGCGACAGGAACGCAGCGGACACCGAGGTGCCAATCAGCCCGCCGATGCCATGAAAGGCTTCGATTTCGCTTTTGAACGCCGTGGCCGTCAGGGCGATACCGAGCGAAGCCAGGATCACCACGGTGCTGTGCCCGAGCGAGAAGAACAGCCCGACACTCGCGGTTTGCCGGCCTTCCTGGATCAGCTTGCGGGTGGCGTTGTCGATGGCGGCGATGTGGTCGGCATCCACGGCATGGCGCAGGCCGAAGCTATAGGCCAGAAAGGCGGTGCCGAGCAGCAGCGGATAGTCATGGAAGGCGCTGAACGCCCAAGCCCAGGCCAACAGGTTGGCGGCGACCAGGCCAGCGAAAATGGCCAGGACGCGACGCTTGAAAGTCAACGGCGCAACAGTCGGTGAAGCAGGAAGCAAGGGCATGCGAACTCCAGAAAGATGGGTTCATGTATGAAGAATCTGAAAAACCTCATACAAACCCTGTGCCAGTTTGCCTGCCGAGGGTCATTCAGCCGTGGCCGGGCGACGCTCTGGCGCTCGCCGAACATCGCGACTGGACAGTGATTGTCCATTCACGCGAATAAGTGGACAGCGAGCTTCCAGCCGGATGGCGGATTATCGGCTCAGGCGAACCCGGCTTCGGGCAATGTCACGGTGAATTCCGCACCGCCCTGGGGGTGATTGGCGGCGGTCATCCGACCACCACAGCGTTCGATGATGCCGTAGCTGATTGATAGCCCCAGGCCCGTGCCCTTGCCCACGGGCTTGGTGCTGAAAAACGGGTCGAACACCTGGCCCAGATGTTTTTCGGCGATGCCTGCGCCATTGTCGCGTAGCCGCAGCGTGACCCACCCCGGTGCCTGGGTCACATCGATCCACACGGTGGGCGCGGCCTGGTTGGCGGTTTGCGCGGCATCGTAGGCGTTCTGCATCAGGTTCATCAGCACTTGCAGCAGTTGCCCGGCATTGCCGCGCACCGGCGGCGTGTCAACGGCCTGCCAATGCACCTGCAGATCCGGCGCGACGCCACGACAGACCCAGTGGATGGCGCGCTCGATGACATCATTGAGGTCGACCTCGCCCAGTGCTTCACGGTCCACCGCCGAGAAGCGCTTCAGGGCGCTGACGATGTCGGCGGTGCGTTGCGCGCCTTCCATGCTGCCCTCGATCAACGACGGTAAGTCGCTCAGCAGCGGATCGATGCGCAGCTGTTGGCGCAAGGCGTGAAGGCGGGTTTGCGACTCGCCGTCGTGGACCGCCTGTAAATACTGCTGCAAGCGTTTGCCATAGCTGTCGAGCACGTGGGCGTTGGCCAGCACGAAGCTGATGGGATTGTTCAGTTCGTGGGCGACACCGGCCACCAGGCGCCCCAGCGAGGCCATTTTTTCCGCGTGCAACAGTTGTTGTTGAGTGCGCTTGAGCGCTTCGTGGGCCTCGTGCAGTTGGCGATAAGCGTGCTGCAGTTCGCCCAGCGGGCGCCCCACCAACACATGCCCGATGAAGCGTCCGTTGCCGGCGCTGCGCACGGTGCAACTCACGTCCACGGGCACCGGCGCGCCGCTGGCATCCTTGAAGTTGACCTCCAATGATGCGCTGGCGCTGGGATTGCGCAGGCTGGCAAGAGCCTGGCGCAATTGGGTTTCACTGTGTGGGTCGGCCAACAACGCGTAGGCCGGGCTGCCGGACAATGCCCCTTCGTCACGGCCGACCAGGGTGCGCAGCGCGCTGTTGCTCTCTTCAATGCGCCCTTCGGGGTCGCAGGCCAGCAACACATCGGACATCGACGACAACAGCCCGGCAATGAACTGTTGCGACTGTTCCAGCTCGACGTTCTTTTCTTCCAGGGCGATTTCGTCTTGCACCAGCTTGGAATAGACCTCGTCCATCCTGGCGATGACTTCGATCCAGGCGTCCTCGTCGAGGGCGCCGGGTGGCGGTTTACGTGCCATGGTCGTCAGCTTTTAGGGTGCAAGTGCAGGTGGCTGTGGACTTGCTCATGGGTCGTGCCCTGCTCCACCGGGATCAGGTTCAGCCAGCCATGGCGCACGCCGCGTTCAGCGCACAGGCGATTGGCGAACTCGCGCACTTCATCGGACGGGCCCTTGAGCATCAGGCTTTCCAGGCAGTTGTCGTGATCCAGGTGTGCATGCTGGCTGGCGATAGTCAGGTGATGATGGGCGTGTTGCAGCGCCATCACCCGCTCGGTAAGGGTGCGCGAATGGTGATCGTAGACGAAGCTCAGGTTGGCCACGCAATGCGGCGCCTGGCCTTGCTCCAGGCGCGCCTGTTCGATATGCCGGCGCAAAATGTCGCGCATGGCCTCGGACCGGTTGTGGTAACCCTGGTCGCGAATCAACGCGTCCAGTTCCTCTGCGAGGCCACGGTCCAGGGAAATGGTCAGGCGTTCCATGGGGTTTCCTTTTCAATGCACCGTGCAAACCATGCACGGGTCAAAAGAGCGAACGATATGTTGCACCGCGACCGGGCTTTTTTCGCCGGGTAACACCTGGGCACCTTGCAAGGCTTGTTCCAGTGCGCCGGGTCGGCCTTGGGCATCGCGTGGCGAAAAGTTCCAGGTGGTCGGGGCGATGATCTGGTATCGCGAGATTCGCCCCTGCTCTACTTCCAGCCAATGGCCCAGCGCGCCACGGGCCGCTTCGGTCAGGCCGACCGCGCGGCCACTGTCGGGCAATGCGGCGGCGCGGTAGTACGGCTCGCCGGGACGCAGGGCGATCAACCAGCTCTCCATCAACGGCACCACCTGCGCCAGCTCCAGCAAACGCGCGAGCACGCGGGTATACACCGTGGCCGAACAGCGTGCCACGGCATCGCGCAGCAGCGGTTGGCCGGCCATCAACTGACGCGCAATGGCGCCGGTTTCCAGCACCGCGCCGGCCAGGCGTGGGGCTTTGTTCCAGGTATAGGCGTCGGGTTTTTCCAGCAACGGCTGGGTTTGCCCATCGGCCGGATGGCGCGGGCCGCCGATGTCATCGAGCCAGGCATGGGCGCTGTCTTCACGGATGTCACCCAGATCCAGCGCTTGCTCACGCTGGGTGACGCCATTCCACAGGCCGCGCGGGAACACCATCGAACCATCGGCCCGCGGATACGCGCCGTAGGACAGATAAAGCCCCGGTCCCGGCCCCAGATGCTCAAGCCCGGCATCCAGGGCGATTTGCAGGAACTGGCGCAAATCCCCCTGCCCCGGCGCTTCGGCTTGCCATGCCCAAAGCTCGCTTTCGCTGCTGAACCCGTTGATGCGCTCCAGCGGCGCGGCGAACAGTTCGGTTTCCAGAAACTGCCGGAACTCGCGCACGCGGGTCAGCAGGCGCAGGCGTTCGGCGGCATCGATGGCGCGGGTCGAGCCGCCGGGTTGGATCGAGCCGGTGTGCGGCCACTTGCCGCCCAATGTGCCGATCAGGTCCAGCCAGCGCTTGCGCGCGGAAATGGCCAGGCGCTGCTGGCTGCCCTGAAGCGGGGTAAAGCGCGCCAGCGCCTCTGGGTACCAGGGTCGGTCGGCGTACACCGGACGCACGAAATCCGGCATGAAAAACAGGTAGAAATGGCTCAGGTGATCGGCGAGGTTTTCGGTGGCGGCCATCAGGTTGATTGCCAGCAGGCCGTTGTCCGGCGGCTGTACGCCGGCCAGCCCGGCCAGGGCGCGGGCAGCGGCGATCGATTGCGATACCGAGCAGATTCCGCAAATACGTGGCGCGTAGGTCAGCGCATCGAGCGGTGCGTGTTGCAGCAGGATTTGCTCGAAACCACGGTACATGGTGGCGTTGACCCGTGCCGAACGCACGCGGCCATCTTCCACTTCCAGTTGAACTTCCAGATCGCCTTCAACCCGATTGAACGGGCCGACCACCAAACGTGACATGCAAACTCCTAACGGCGTGGGGTGCGTACCGACGGCGCGATCAACGCGTGATCGGACGTCGCATTCTGCTTGACGCGCTTAGGGGTGGCGGATTTGGACAGCGCCGACAGGGCGACGAACCAGGCCTTGGGCATGTCGATGGGCAGGCCGATGGGAATGCCCGCCAGTTTCGGTGTGCGCTGGAAGGCGTGCCCCGGCTCTTCGAAGCCAGGCGCGGTGCAGTTGATGCAGGCAAACCCGCCACGGGTACAGGAGCCCTCGCCGTTCCACAGGCGGGTATTGCAGTCACCGTGGGCCTGGGTGCCTTTGCAGCCGAGGTTTTCCATCATGCAACCCAGGTCCGAGGGCTTTTCCGCACTGGCCTTGTATTCGTAGAACTCGTTGCGCGTGCAACCCTGGTGCACCAACTGATCCGCGTAGAAACGCGGACGCCCGATGACGTCCAGATCGGCCTCGGCGAACAGGCCGGCGGCCAGCGCCATCAAGGTGTCGGTCACCCAGCCAGGGTGCGTGGGGCAACCGGCCACATTGATCACCGGCAAACCGCGCAACGATCGATAATCGGCGCCCAACAGGCCACCGCGATGTTCACCGTCAAATTGCAGGCCGCAGGCGTCGGTCGGGTTGCTGCCCGCGGCGGTGATGCCTCCGTAGGCCGCGCAGGTGCCGATACCCAAGGTGTATTGGGCCACCGCCGCGAGTTTGCGAACCCAATCGATCATCGGCGCATCGGTGCCCGCCAGCATGTGAAAGCGTCCGGTGCCGTGCGGGCCGCGCAGCAATGAGCCCTCGATGCACAAGGCATCGAGCCGGGTGCGACCTTGCAGGCAGTCCTCCAGGATATCCAGCACCTGATCGCCGCTTTCAAGGGACAGCGATGGATGCCAGAGCAACTCGATGCCCGCATTGCGCCACATCGCGGAAAAATCCTGGGTATCGGCGCACAGCAAGGACATGTTGCAACCGCCGCAACCGCCCGATTGCAACCACAACACGCGAAATGGGGTGTTCATCGGGCTTCCTCCAGGCCAAGACGGCGCAATTTCTGGCGCAGGCCCACGCGCGACAAGCCCAGTTCACGGGCCGCATGGGTTTTGTTCCAACGGTGACGCAGCAGCGATTCCTTGAGTATGGTCGCTTCGATAGCGTCCAGTTGTTCTTGCAGAGTGCCGGTGGGTGGCGAGAGCCGCAGGTCGTTGGTGTTGCGGCTCTGGCCTTGCATGACGCGCCAGGAAAACGAATGCGCCCCGATTTGCGCGCCCTCCGACAACGCGGCAGCGCGATAGATTTCGTTGCGCAACTCGCGAATATTGCCCGGCCACGGATAACCAATCAGGCTCGCCAGGGCGTCGTCGGCGAAGTGCAGATCCGGCAGGTCAAGCTCCAGGCGCGCATCGTCCAGCAGCTTTTTGGCGATGGGCATCAGGTCGGCGGTGCGCTCGCGCAACGGCGGCAGGCCCAGGCTGACCGTGGACAGGCGGTAATACAGGTCGCTGCGGAAACGTCCGGCGGCCACATCCTGCTCCAGATCGCGATGGGTCGCCGCGATCACCCGCACATCGACCCGTACCGTGCTCGAGGCACCAACGGGGCGCAACTCGCCTTCTTGCAAGACGCGCAGCAACTTGACCTGAAAGGCCGGCGAGGTGTCGCCGATTTCGTCGAGCAGCAAGGTGCCGCCATTGGCGCGCTGGAACAACCCGATGTGATCCTGATGCGCGCCGGTGAAGGCCCCGCGCTTGTGCCCGAACAGTTCGGACTCCAGCAAGGTATCGGGCAGCGCCGCGCAGTTCTCCATGACGAAGGCATTGCCCGCGCGCGGGCTGGCGTAATGGATGGCACGGGCCAGCAACTCTTTGCCGGTGCCCGACTCGCCCAACAGCAGCACCGACAAGTCATAGCGAGCGACCCGTGCGGCCAACTCACACACGGCATCCAACGGACCGCCGGCGCTGCGCACGATGCGCGAGAAATCGAAAGTGTCGCGCACCCGTTCCAAGGTTTCGCGGCTGCGGCGGCGCAGCGCGGGCGTGCCGGCGCGCAGTTCCAGGTCCAGTCGCTGCATATGGTTTTGCAACGATTGGCTCTCCACCGCGTTGCGCACCGTGTTGAGCAGGTTTTCAGGCAGCCAGGGTTTGAGCAGGTACTGATAGATACCGGCCTGATTGACGCCCGCGATGATGTCTTCCGAATCGGTGTAGCCCGACAGCACAATGCGCACCACATCCGGCCAGCGTTCGCGCACTTCCTTGAGAAACTCGATACCGCTGACATGGGGCATGCGCTGGTCGCAGAGGATCACCGCCACCCCGTGCTGTTCAAGGAGTTCACGGGCTTGCGCGGCGGACTCGGCCAGCAGTACCTGGAACTCCTGATCGAGTACCCGGCGCAACGATTCACGCGAACGTAGCTCATCGTCCACTACCAGAATCATGGGCAAGTCGGATTGCGAGTCGAATGAGGAGGTCATGAGTCAGCGAAAGGCCAAATGATGGGATTTCATTGCAACATTATGTTGCTGCGGGTCGTGGCAACGATGGTAGCACGGTGCCAAAAAGGCACGCGGGTTTTCCTTTTTTGGGGGGTATCCCTGGATCAGATAGCGCCTGGGTCGGGCCTTGAAAGCGGTCGACACATCAACCGATACCGACCTCGCCATCTGACCGGAGACAAATAATGTTCGGGCGCCGTCACTCTAGTGAGCGGTCAGCAATGGCGTCACGAGTTTTTCCAACAACGGCAGATCGATTTTGGGGGCTCCGACGCTGCCATCCTTGCGCACGATGCCCTGCTTATCGATCACGTAAGTCATTGGCATGCGCCAGATTCGGCCAAACGCGCTGAAGTCCGCATCACGCTGGAATGCTGCGGGATAGCTGTAACTTGCCATGACCTTGCGCACCATGGCGTCGTCTTCGGGCTCATCCATGCTGATCGCGATAATCTTTAGGCCTTCGCTTTTATGCCGTTGGTAATAGCTTTGCATCGCCGGCATTTCTTCACGGCACGGTTCGCACCAAGAGGCCCAGAAATTCACGATGACCACCTGATTGGCTTGCTGATGTAAATCAAATGTTTCGCCATTCAGGGTTTTTGCCGTCAGGCCCGGTGCGTGCTCGCCTACATCAATTGCCCACGAGGGCAGGCTGAACAGGCAGCAGCACAGTACAAACCAGCGTAGGGGTGTTTTTGCGTACATCAGGTTGACCTCGGGTTTATTCGCCTGGCATAGCAGGCTGAGTCGGTTTCCAATCGTGGAGCAGCCGCGGCAAGGCGCCGATGGATCATCGACGCCCTGCCAGTGCGCTAGAACGTGTAGCGAGCCCCTACCGTCGCGGTATAGCGCGGGGCAAGTTGCACACCATTGACGTTTTGGTACACCGGCAATTGCACGAAGCTGTACATCGACACTTTTTTGCCCAGCGGCACGGTGACGCCCGGACTGAGGTAGGCCAGCGTTCCGCCGGTACTCACGGTGTCGGCATTGGCGCCCTCATCGCGCTCAACGTGGCGCACATTCAATTGAAGCTGCGGCATGACATAGGCATTGCCCATATAGCGCAGGCCCACATTCAGGTTGATGCCATCGCCGGGGCGATAGTGATCACTGGAATCGAGCGCCTTCTGCACCATTGCCTGACCGAAGTAATCCCAGTTCTTATTGAGGGTGTCCATGTAATAGACACCCAGGATCCCGTCGGTGGTGCCCGAACCTGGCTGTAGGCCACGATCAATGGCGACAGGGCCTGGCGCCGTGGGATCGCTGGACGCCGCAGTGTCATCATGGCTGCCCGTGGGCAGTTTCAAGCCGAACATGACGCCCAGGTTGTGCTGCGGTGTAAACCCTTGGTATCGGCCGATCACCTTGATATCCCCGAGACTGGATGTCTTGGAGGCATATTGCCCACCACCATCACCCGCTGTGTTGCCATCCGATGCGGTGCCCAAGGTGCTGTGGCTGCGAAAGATATAAGGCACTTGCAGGTCCACGCCCCAGCTCGGGTTGAAACTGTAATCCAGGCCGAGGGTCAGGTAATCGTTGCGCGTGTATTTTTCTACTTCCTGCGGATTGCCATTGTTGGAAACCTGACTCGCGGCGCGCGGCGAAATGGTGCTGGTACCGCTACGCAGTTGGTTCTGGTTCAGGTAGTCGTAACGCAGGTCCAGTTTCAGCCCGGTCGAGCTGCTCAGGCCGAGGCTGTCCCAATCAGAACTGAGGGTGCAGCCGCAGCTGGCACAAGCCAACGCAAGGTGCGGAAATAAAGCGGCGACCGACAACACCGCGAATGGCAAAGCCGCACGGCGGGTACGGCGAAAAGTTGGCATGACCATTGAGATGGCATTCCTTGATTAAGTTGCAACGCATAGGGACAACCCTCCCGAGCTCATGAAGGAGGATTAGTCATCGCAAAAGAAATCAGGAAACGGCAGGCGGGCCGCGTGGCTCCGAGACCTGCCAGACCGTGCGGACATAGGATTGATAAGGGGCTTGCGCCAACACAATGTCGGCGTGGCCGGAAAGCTGCCATTGCACGACGCTGGGCGGCAGTGCGATATCTACCGCATGCACGACACACAACGGGCAATTGCATTCCTGATACTGGTCCGGTGCCGCAGGGTTGTGGGTCGTCTGGGCATGGACATGCCCAGCCATGTTGCAGTGTCCGCCCATCGCCATCGGCTGCCCATGCGTAGCCGCCAGCCACAGCATCGCGCTCGGCAGCAATGCCGCAATCAAGGCGAGGCGCATGGCCAGTTGACGCAATGAGTGGGGAACCCGGGACATGGACACGAAAGTAACGTCGCTAAGTAATGTTCGGTCGAAAGGGCAAAATCGGTACGGAGTATGGCCTTGCCGCCCGGGGCGACGCACCATGATAACAAGCCAACCCCGCCAACCATGCATGCGACAGACTGCCACAGTCCGTCAGTAAGGCGCTGCGACAACCATCTGGCACACGGTTGCTCAATCAGCCCTTCGCTACACCAGAGAGCAACTCCGCCTTCTTGGTAAAGTCCGCGACCAACTGGATCATGGCGGTCTTCACCTTCGGCGGCGCGGTCTTCATGGAACCGGCGTTGAAGGGTGGATCGGGATCGTACTCGCTCATCAACTGCGTACATTCGGCATAGGTCTGGTCTCGCAGCTCAGCGACCATACTCAGGCCGAAGTCCAGCCCCGCAGTTACGCCCGCCCCCGTGATGCGGTTGCGGTCGCGCACCACGCGCGCCTCGGTGGGAATAGCACCAAAACCGGCGAGGGCTTCACGGCACGACCAGTGCGACGTTGCCTTATAACCCTTGAGCAGCCCTGCCGCCCCAAGAATCAGCGAGCCAGAACAGACGCTGGTGACATATTTCGCCCGCGCACCACGGTCCGCCATAAAGGCCAGGGTCTCGGGATCCGAGGCGGCCGCCAGGGTTCCATCCGTGCCGCCCGGCGTGAACAGCACGGTCAAGTCTTGAGGGCACGTATCGAAGGTGACCGTCGGTACGACTGTCAGTCCAGCATCACTCGTCACCGGCTCAAGGGACTTGGCGACAATGTGGATCTTCACACCCATGAGCGCACCGAACATGCAGTGCGGCCCTACCAGATCCATTACGGTCATGCCGGGGTAGACCAACATTGCAATTTCCTCACTGCCCATCCAGGGCACGCTGTCCATGTCGCGGTCCCTCTCGGGCATTTTGTGTTCGGGCATTGGCGCTTCGGCAGCGTTGAGGTTGAGCGAGGTGCTGGCTGCAAGTGGCGCCAGCAGTGCGCACAACACAAGGTTACGGCGGTCGTTATCAATCATGGTCATGGCTCCTTAAAAACGGGCGGTCAGCGTCAGGTAGGCCGAACGTGGCTGAGTCGGCAACACCAGTGGCGAACCCAGGTACTGGTAGGTTTCAAAGACTTTGCGTCCGGCTAGATTGACCGCCGAGACCGAGACCGTATAACGGTCAAAATCATAGGACGCCTGTGCATCAAGCAGTGCGTACCCTGGAGCGGAAACCGTATTGGGCAAGGTAAGCTCCCGCGAGCTGAGCGCGGTGATACCGGCACCGAAGCCCAGGCCTTTGGCGACACCGTCGAGGATTCGATAGCGGGCGGCAAAGCGACCGCTGTGACGGGGTACACGTGGCAGCCCGTCACCGACCGGAATCGAATTATCCTCGGTCACTTCTGCCTGGGTGTAGGCATAGTTGGCCAGCAATGAGAGCGCGGGGATCGGCTCCCAGACCATGTCCGCCTCTACCCCGCGCGCGCGCTGTTCACCGCTTTGCACCGAATAGCCCAGAATCGAGTAATTGGGGTCTGGGTCTGGAGTGGCAACGTTACGGCGGGTCTGTTCGAACACGGCGAGCGTGCCGGAGAGACCAAGATCGGTGAAGGCCAGCTTCATGCCGGCCTCATAGTTACGAGACAGTTCAGGTTTGGGCGTCTCGCGCCCGTTGAAGTTGAACGCGCCGCGAAATCCCGTGGAATACGCCGCGTAGATTGCCACGCTGTCGGTCAGGTCGTAGGTGATGCCGACCCGGGGCGTCACGCGGTGGTAGGTGGCGTCGACGCCCTGCTCTTTCTGCTCCAGCTCGAGCTGGCTCAAGCGCAATGACCCCAGCAGGTGAAAGCGGCCATAGGTGGCTTGGTCCTGCACGTAGAGCGCGGTGGTCTGATAGCGGTTGGTCTGGCTTACCAGAAGTTCCGGGGTTGCTCCGTAGGACAGCCCATAGCTGGGGTTGGCCAGGTCGAGCTCGCCAATAAGGTCCGCGCCAGACACAGCCGAGTAGAAGTGAGTCGTGTCGTGATTGACCCCCACCAGCAACTCGTGGCGGCCGCCCAGTGCATCAATATTGGTCCCCAGGTTGGCATCCAGCGTGTTTTCACGGATGTTACTTGGCAGGTAGAGCTTGAAGATCGGATAGACCGTCGGTGTTGCCGGGCTCGCGCCGAGCAACTCCGGATAGACGAAGCTGCCGTAGTCCCGAGTCTTGCCCTCGTAATACTGGGCGGTGAGGGTCAACCGGGTATCGTCATTGATCTCGTGCTTGAGCTCGGCGGTGGTGGTGCGATTACTGATGGTGCTCTGCGGCTGCCCGTTCGTTGCGCCAGGAAAAGCGTTGCGGTCGATTTGCCCACTCAATGCCTGGGCGGCCGGCAAGCCGGAATATTCGAGCTGGCTGCGTTCCTCATAGTGGCCGCGCAACAGCAGCTCGGTGTCCGGGGAGAGCTGGAACGCAATGCTCGGCTGGACGGACCAGTGATGGCCGTTGACGTGGTCGATCCAGCTGTCGTTCTCCTGGTAATCGGCGGATAGCCGTGCGGCGATGTTCTCGCCAATCGGCGTGTTGACGTCCAGCGATGGGTTAACCGTCGAGAAACTTCCGGTACGCAGCGACACCGTCGCGCTCGGTTCAGCCTCGGGCCGCTTGGACACCACGTTGATCAGCCCACCCAACGGCGCGCCGATGCCACCGCCGTAAAGCGCCGACGTAGGCCCCTTGAGCACCTCGACACGCTCGGTGCCAACCAGGCTGGTTGGATCGATACTGGCCGCCGTACCGCCGAATGCAGGCAGACCGTTCATGTAGATCTCTGCTGGAAAGCCACGCACGATCGGCTGGGTGAACAGCGCTTCTTCGGGTCGGGTAGGCCTTACGCCAGAGACGTTGACCAATACGTCGCCCAGGGTGTGCATGTCCTGTTCCTTGATCATCGACCGGGTGACCACCTGCACCGACTGTGGCACTTCGGCCAAGGGGGTATCGGTCTTGGTGGCCGAAGATGAAGTGGTGGCGGTATAGCCTTCTCTGCTACCGGAAACGGTGATCGGTGCCAAGGTCCAGCTTTTTTTGCGGTCGCCGTCATCGACACTGGACGCCGGAGTCGTTGGGTTGAGCGGCGACTCCGGCGGTTCGGCCGCCTGGACCACCACAGGCAATGCCGTCCCCAGAAACAGGCAGAACGCTTGGCGCCAACGCCAGCGGCGCAGGTCAAGATAAAACTGTGGCTGATAGTTGATTGAGCGCATGAGTGCTTCCGATGAAAGTCAGGTATGGATCGAGCACACAGAGACAAACCCGCCCTCATCGCACGCACGCGTTTAGGCACAGTCGACATCTATCGCTCAGCAGAAATGGGAATTGACGTTCAGCGGTATGCCAGGGGGCGCTCGGCTTCGCGCGCCCGGGAACACAGGCGGCGTTGCCTGCTCGGGGATAAAGTGGATCGAGAAAAACAGTAACGGTGGATGATTCAGCCGCAGGGGAAACAGGTTCGACTCGGCCAGTGGTGGATGCTGGAATAACAGTGAGCAGTAGCCGCACTTTTCCCAGACGATCAATTCGTGGTGCTGTTCGACAGCCCCATGAGCGGATATCGGACTCATGCCCGACATCTCGCCGCAGGCCATGCCCGCCATGCTCATCGGCAGGTTGTTGCCATGGGCAAGACTGATCCCCTGACTGATCAGCGGACCGATAAAGATCATCAGCATGGCGAACAGACTCAGCCATGCTCCAATCCAGCGGCGATTTCCCATCAGGCGATCACTGCGCGTTCAGGCCTTGAAGCACGAGAGGATCCTGGCAATGGGTGATTGGTAGATTCGGGCGAGATTCATCGCTGCCATCCAACGGCATTGTAGATCGGATGAAACGCTTAACCGAAGGTCATCCGATCAAAGCGCTCCAAGAGAAATTGTCGTGTCATGGTTGAATCTAGCACGCGCCCGATTCCAGGCGAGGCTGCGACAACCTGCCACAACCAAAAGCACCGGCCGGCCAAACGCTGTGGCATTCAGGCCCGAGCCACCGACTGCGGCAGGCTGTCGCAGTCGAGCTGTTCAAAACCGCTTGAGATGTACCCTCCCTGGAAGCGCTGTGCGCCCGAAAAAAATACAACGTTGCAGATCAGGCCGGGCTATCTGCCTCATCGATGAGCCCGCGCTTTATAGAACGACATACCGACGTCGGCGAGTGCGCCCCGCTTGGGGCTCCCAGGAGCCTGGCTTGTCAACCCGCAGCGATATTGCTAGTGTCGATATATGACTAATTATTTCCGCACCTCGACCACCACCACCACGACCGCTGAAAGCGGAGCGTGCGAGGTGTCGTGAGCCAATAGCAGACGAACTTCAAAGGCCCGCCAGCGATGGACAGGGCCTTTTTTATGTCCTTGTGTCGCTGGCTCAAACGCAAGGAGATGTCCCATGTACGCCCTGTTGATACTCGATATCCAAGTCGGGCTTGTTCACGGCCCGGAAAAACCATGGCGCTGCGAAGCGTTGTTGCAAACAGTGAATACCCTGATGGACAAGGCACGCAGCGCTGGCGCTCCGATTTTTCTCGCGCGTCACATCGGGCCCGCTGGATCGCCAATCGAACCAGGCAGTCCGCTGACGGAGGTTGCGCAGGAACTCAAGCTGCTGGGTGACGAGGTGGTCTTCGAAAAGCGGCGGCCCAACGCTTTTGAAATGACCGACCTGGCGGACAATTTACGGTCTCGCGAGGTTACCGGCGTGGTCATCACCGGCATGAAAACCCAATACTGCGTCGACAGCACCTGCCGTGCTGCTCGTGATCTTGGCTTCGATGCGGTACTCATCGCCGATGGTCATACCTGCTCAGACACGCCAGTGATGAAAGCCCAGGACATCGTGGCTCATCACAATGCAACGCTTGCTGGGCCGTTCTGCCAGTTGGTTCAGGCTGAGGACTGGCGCTTCTAGCAGCGCCAAAGACGATGGTAAGCGCCTGCCCAACACACCTTGTGATGTAAAGCAGGCGCCCATCGCTGCAACGCCGTGCCCTGCAGCGAAACGGATGCACTGATGTCAAGTTAGGCAACTCCGCCCTCTGAACCATCAACGCCGCTGATGCATGGCGTTCAGAATCGCCGCGGAAATATGCTCGAGCGGCAACTCGCGCTCCACCGCCCCCAGCTTGAAGGCCTCCTTGGGCATGCCATACACCACGCAGGACTCTTCATCCTGGCCCAGCGTGCGGGCGCCGTTGTCGTGCATTTCCTTCAGGCCACGGGCGCCGTCGTCGCCCATGCCCGTCATGATGATGCCCAAGGCGTTGCCACCGGCACTGCGGGCGACCGAGCGAAACAGCACGTCAACCGAAGGCCGGTGGCGGCTGACAGGTGGGCCGTCGACGATTTCAACCTGGTATTGGGCGCCGCTGCGCTTGAGCAACATGTGCCGGCCCCCGGGGGCGATCAAGGCGCAACCGGGCATCACGCGGTCGCCGTTTTTGGCTTCTCGGACTTCAATCTCGCACAGCCGGTTGAGGCGCTCGGCAAATGCCGCGGTGAAATGTTCGGGCATGTGCTGCACGATCACTATGCCTGGACATACCCGCGGCAAGGCGGTCAACACCAGTTCCAGGGCTTGAGTGCCGCCGGTGGAGGTGCCAATGGCGACAATGCTCTCGGTGGTGCGCGCCATTGCCTGGGTGCTGGCAGGCAGAATCACATCGGCATTCAGCCTTGCAGGCGGACGGTCGGCGCCAGGCGCCATGCGTTTCATGTTGGCCTTGGCGGCAGCCTTGACGGCAGCCGCCAGTTCTTCGGAGCTGTCGGTGAGGAACTGGCGCAGGTTCAGCTGTGGCTTGGTCACAATGCTGACGGCCCCGGCCGCCAGGGCTTGCATGGTGGTGGCCGCGCCCTTCTCGGTCAATGTGGAGCAAATGACCACCGGCGTGGGGTGTTCGGCCATCAGTTTCTTGAGGAACGTGATGCCATCCATGCGCGGCATCTCGACGTCCAGCACAATCACATCCGGCCATTGCTTGTTCATTTTGTCCATGGCGAACACCGGGTCCGCCGCCGCGCCGATCACTTCAATGGCCGGGTCTTGTCCCAGGGTCGCCGTCAGCACTTGGCGGACCACTGCGGAGTCGTCAATGATCAGAACTTTGATAGGGCTCATGTCGCACACTCTCCGTGAGGGCTGCCGAGGGGTTGCTGCAGGGCCAGGTAATTGAGTTCGATGTTGCCATTGGCCAGATCGAACACCACGGTTCGATAACCCACGCCTTCCACATGGAAGTTGTGACACGGCAAATGATGCAGGTCGAGCAGCCGCCTGGCTTGCTCGACATTGCGTTGCCCGACGTAGTGATTGTCCGGGCGCACCAGCCCGGGAAACATGTTCCCGCCGCCATACACGCTGACCCTGAACTCCGTCGGCTGCGCCTTGACCGCACGCATTTGGGCGATCAACAACTGGAGCGCTTCATCGCCGTAACGGCCGTCCAGAACCTTCGAGTTCGCCACGGCGCGCTTGGGCAGCAGGTAGTGACACATGCCCCCCAGCAAACGCTGCGGATGCCAGCACACCAGGGCAACGCACGAGCCCAGCACCGTGCGTAGCCGGATCGCGCCCGAGCCGAAAAACCATTCGCCGGGATTCAGGAAAACCTCGCGGGCGCGTTGAGTCTCAGGCATGTGGCCTCCGGTAGATGGAAGGCTTGACCACTCGCAGCTGATCGGTCACGCCGTTGAGGCTTTCCGAATGACTGACCAGGAAATAGCCGCCAGGCTTGAGGTGGCTGATCAGGCGCTTGACCACTTGGACTTTGGTGTCGCTATCGAAATAGATCATCACGTTGCGCAGGAAGATCACGTCGAACATGCCCAGCTTCGGCAACGGGTTGTTCAGGTTGATAGCCTGGAAATCGATCCGCGACGCCAGCGCCGGCTCGACCATGAAGCACCCGTGGTTGGCGCCGACGCCCTTGAGGCAATATTTGTTCAGCAGTGCTTCGGGAATCCCGCGTGTCGCTTCCAGCGGGTAGCGCCCTTGGCGGGCCTTGTCCAGCACCCGGCTGCTGATGTCCGAGGCCACGATCTCCCAGGGCCGGCCGGCGAGATTGTCCGCCAGGACCATTGCCAGGGTGTAGGGCTCTTCACCGGTCGAGCAGGCCCCGCTCCAGACACGCAAAGGCCCGCTGCCGCGCAGCTCGGGCAATGCGACATCGCGCAGGAAGTCGAAATGCTTGGGTTCGCGGAAAAAATAGGTTTCGTTGGTGGTCAGCATATCGACCGCCACCTGTAATTCCGCCGCGTCCTTCATCAGCACTTTGTAGTAAGCGCCGTAGGTATTGAGTTTTAACACTTGCAGGCGCTTGGCGAGCCGGGCGCTCACTAACTGTTTCTTGGCATCGGAGAGACTGATGCCCGCGATCTGATGAATGAGGCTGCGAAACTGCTGGAATTCGGCGTCGGAGAGAATCACGTTCATAAATACATTCCCAAAAAAGCATCAGGCGGCTGAAGGCACCAGGGACTCAAGGTTTGCCAGCACATCGACCTGTTCCAGGGACAACACGCGACCGATATCCAGCAACAGCACAAAACCGCTGTCCAATTTGCCGATGCCCAATAGAAAGTCGGCCCTGACATCGGTGCCGAAATTCAATGAAGGTTCGATAGCCTGGTCGGCGATTTCAAGCACCTCGCTGACCGCATCCACAATGATGCCCACCGGTTTGCGCACGTTATCGGTCTGGACCTCGAGGATCACAAAACACGTGCGCGACGTCTGCACCGTGCGCTCGCCGCGAAAGCGCACCCCCAGATCCAGCACGGGAACCGCGGCACCGCGCAGGTTGATCACGCCGCGGATGCTGGGGGCAACAGCGGCACGCTGGTGATCGGCCCATATTCGATGATCTCTCGCACATTGAGCGTGCCCACGGCGAACATCTCATCCCCCAGCTCGAAGGTGAGGTATTGGCTCGGACAGGCAGCCGTGGCCTTGCCTGGACTTTCGGTAGATAGCGCCATGATTCACCTCGGATCAATTGCCTTGCGGTCGCGCCTGGAGGCGCGGCCGTTCGCGTCACGCGTTCATCAAGCCGGCCATCTCATCGACACACAAGACATGCTCGATTTGCAGCAGCGTGACGAACTCCCCGCGCACCTTGGTCATCCCGCGGATGAAGTCGGTGCGAATATGATTGCCGAAGGCTGGGGCGGGCCTGATATCGCTGTCGAGGATCTCGATCACTTCGCTGACCGAATCCACCACCACCCCCAGCACCTGGGACTCGCCCTCCTTCGCCGCCTCCAGAATGACGATGCACGTACGGCTGCCCAGTTGCGCCACGCCCTTGCCGAACCGGGCCTTGAGATCCACGACCGGCACCACTGATCCACGAAGGTTGATCACCCCCCGCAGGAACGCCGGCATCATCGGCACGGTGGTCACCTGGCTGTATTCGATGATTTCGCGAACACTTAAGGTGTTGACCGCGTACATCTCCTGATCAGCCAGGAAGGTCAGGTACTGCAAGGGTTCATCGACCGGCAGGGATGACTGCGAAGTGCCCGGCATAACGGCTGAGGCACTCATGGGTCAACTCCCGAAGCGGACGAAACCGCCGTCGGCCGAACGGCTTTCGGAATCCAGCAGGGCCCCCGCACGACTGAGGCTGGGCATTGCCACAGCTCGCCCGGCACGCTTGCTTTGTACGGTGAAAAAGCCCATGAGCTCCTGCAACTGCTCGGCCTGGCCACTCATTTCCTCAGCCGTCGCCGCCAGCTCTTCGGAGGCCGACGCGTTTTGCTGAGTCAACTGGCTCATCTGCGACATCGCGCTGTTGATTTGCTCGGACCCGATGGACTGTTCTTCCGAAGCGGCGGCGATTTCCTGGACCAGATCCGAAGTCTTGGCGATCGAAGGCACAATCTCGTCGAGCAGGTTGCCCGCCCGTTCGGCCAGGGCCACGCTGTTCTTGGCCACTTCACTGATTTCCTGCGCGGCAATCTGGCTGCGTTCGGCCAATTTGCGCACTTCTGCCGCCACGACCGCGAACCCTTTGCCGTGCTCGCCGGCACGCGCCGCTTCAATGGCGGCATTGAGCGCCAACAGGTTGGTCTGGTAGGCGATGGAATCGACGATGCCGATTTTTTCGGCAATGGTCTTCATCGCCGCCACGGTGTCTTTCACCGCGCGACCACCTTCCGACGCTTCCTTGTTGGCTTTGCCGGCCATGCCGTCGGTCACCTTGGCGTTTTCGGTGTTCTGGGAAATCGACGCCGACATTTGCTCCATCGATGCCGATGTCTGTTCCACCGACGCGGCTTGCTCGGACGCCGACTGCGCCATGCTTTGGGCCGTGGCGGAGATCTCTTCGGACGCACTGGACAGCGAATCGGCCGAGCCGCGCACTTCACCGATGATTTCCGAGAGTTTTTCCACGGTGCCATTGACCGAGTTCTTCAGCTCCAGGAACTTGCCTTGGTAATCGCCGCCGATGGTACGGGTCAGGTCGCCGTTGGAGATCGCCGACAAGACGTCCATGGCCTCGGTAATCGGCACGATGATCGCATCCAGCGAACCGTTGATCCCCAGGATGATGCGGCGGAAATCGCCCTGATGCCGCGTGGCGTCAGGCCGGGTATCGAGCTTGCCAATCATCGCGCTGTCGCTGATCTGACGCGTGTCGTCCACCAGGGCCAGGATGTTGGCCCGCAGTTGCTCGATGTTTTCATTGATAAAGGCTTTCTTGCCGGGGAACTGCTCCAGGGGCGCCGACAGATCGCCTTCGCCGAACGCGCGGATGCACGCCATGGCTTTTTTCTTCACGCTGATATGGCCGCTGACCATCTGATTGATGCCTTGACCGATATCGCGGTACGAACCGCGGAAGCGCTCGACATCGATCATGACGTCAATGTCGCCTCTTTCGTGCTCGCTGGACATGTGCTGCATTTCATTGATCAGCGCCAGGACGTTGGTGCGCAGCAGCTCGATGTTTTCATTGATAAAGGCTTTTTTGCCGGGGAATTTTTCCAGCGGCGCCGACAAGTCGCCTTCGCCGAACGCGCGGATACAGGCCATGGCTTTTTTCTTGACCGCAATGTGGCCGTTGACCATGTCGTTGATGCCCTGGGCCATGGAGCGGTAACTGCCATGGAAGCGGCCAGTATCGATCTGCACGTCGATGTCGCCCTTGTCGTGCTCACTGGACATACGGTCCATCTCCACGATCAATTCATGCAGGCACGCGCCCAACTGCTGCATGCTCGCCATCAGGCTGCTGGTGTCGCCCTGCTTGAGCGTCACCTTGGCATTCAGCTCGCCGGCGGACAAACGTGCAGCGAAGGCTCGGACCACCGACGGCTCGGCGCCCAGCTGACGCATCAGGCTGCGCCCCAACAACGCGCCGATCAGCACGGTTGCCAACAGCGTCAGGCCGCTGACCAACAGGATGATGGAGCGTGCATTCTTCTCCGTGGCGGTGGCGAGCAATTGGCCCTTGCGCCCCAGTTCCAGGTTGTATTCGCGCAGGTCGCCGATGGCCTTCATCGTCGTGCTCTGCAAGGGTTGGCTGGTCTCGATCAATGTGCGGGCCGAGGCTTGGTCACCGCTGTCGATCAACCGGTCGAAGTGAGCCTGCATGGCAGCAAACTCGCCGATGTGGCCCTGCAACTGCTTCAACAGTGACGCGTCATGGTCGTCGGAAGTCAACTCGGCCTGGTAGTGATCCAGGGCTTTGCCGATGGCGCCCAGATTCTGCGCAACGCTGTCCGGGTAACCCGGGAAGAGATTTTTGTCGCTCGCGTTCAGGCGTTGCCATTCCAGGGTGTGAAGGTCGGCGAAGGCCGCGGCGACGCGGTCGATTTCCAGCAAGCTGGGCACGGTATTGACGTTGGCATAGCTGGCGCTCGTATTGATTTCATCGGCCAGGTAAAGGCTGGTGCCACCCAACACGGCGACACCCAGCATTGCCGTAAAAACCAACAACATGATGTTTCTGATAACGGTCATGGCGAGGAACTCCTGATGACGCTTCATTGAGTCGATAAGAGACTTGGGGTCGAACGGTGGGTGGCGTCCTTGGCAACGTGTCCTAACAAGTTGGGTATATCCAGAATCAGGGCGACGGCTCCACTGCCGAGGATGGTGAACCCGCCCAGCCCATGGGCTTCACCGAACACTTTGCCCAGTGGTTTGATCACGGTTTGAAACTCCCCCTGCAAGCGATCGACCACCAGGCCGGCACGCATGCCGGCGTACTGCACGACGACCACGTTTTCGCGGTTACCTCCAGGTTCTTGCACATCAAACATGTCCCGCAGCCGCAAGATCGGTAGCACATCGCCCCTGAGGTCCAGGTAACCGGTTTCCGCCACCTGTTCCGGCGCCAGTTCGATGCACTCCTCCACCATGTTCAGCGGAATGACATAAGAGGCCTTGCCCACACCGATCAGAAAACCGTCGATGATTGCCAGGGTCAGCGGCAGGCGAATCCGCACCGTGGTGCCCCGCCCTTCTTCGCTTTCCAGACTCACACTGCCGCGCAAAGCCGTGATGTTGCGCTTCACCACGTCCATGCCCACGCCCCGGCCCGACAAGTTGCTGATCTGGTCGGCGGTGGAGAAGCCCGGTTCGAAGATCAAATTCAGGATGTCTTTGTCTGCCGGTTGCTGGCCGTCTCCCACCAGGCCGCGCTCGCGGGCCTTGGCCAGAATCTTGTCTTTGCCCAGGCCGCCGCCGTCGTCCGACACTTCGATCACGATACTGCCGGATTCGTGATAGGCATTCAGGCGCACCGTGCCCTGGGCAGGCTTGCCGCGTTGCACGCGAATGGCGGCGGCCTCGATGCCGTGGTCCATGGCATTGCGCACCAGGTGCGTGAGCGGGTCGCCGATACGTTCGACGACCGTCTTGTCCAGCTCGGTCTCGCCACCGTCGATGCGCAGCACGATGTCTTTGCCCAGCTCTTTGGAGACGTCCCGCACCACCCGCTGGAAACGCGTGAACGTCGCACCGATCTGCACCATGCGCAGGGTCAACGCCGAGTCGCGTACCTCTTCGACCAAGCGCGACAACAGGCTGGTGGCCTCGATCATCTCGCCAATCCCGCTGCGCACCGCCACCAGATTGGCGCCGGCCCCGGCGATGATCAGCTCACCGACCAGATTGATCAGTTGATCCAGCTTGGCGGCATCGACCCGGATCAGATTGCCTTCGTTGCTCGCCGCCGCTTTGCCGGCCTTGCTCGACGGCGCGATGGAATCCTGCAATGGATCAAGCTCGCCGCGCAGCTCGGTCGGTGCTGGCTCCCCGTCGTGGGCGACGAGGGAGGCCTGGGACTCGGTCAATGTGCCGCAACGGACCAGCAGCTCGAGCAGCGCGGCATTGTCTTCGGGCAACGCGTCGATATGCGCGCGACAGGCTTGGACAGTGGCTTGCGGGGCGAGGATCTGCACGAGGGCGTCATCGCGGACAAAATCAAAAGCGCCGTCGATGACGTCCCGCGAGGCCTCGCTTTCCAGGGCGAGTTCAAACCCCAGGTAGTTGGTTTCCGGGTCCATCGACGCCATGGGCGGCAACGACTCGAAGAGCGTGACGGTACTGAGCAAGCGCCCCAGGGTGCCCAGGTAGCGCAGGAACGCCAGGGGGTCCATGCCGTTGCGCAATACGTCCGGGCCAAAGCGCAGCGACAAATGCCAGTGGCCGGGAACGCCCACTTGGTCGTCCGTCGACGGCGTACCTTGAGCAGTGGCCGAAGCCGTCGGCAGCGAACCCTCCAGATACGTCCCGAGCTGTTCGCCCAGGCGCTGGCCCTGGACCTGCAACGATTCCTCCAAGCGATCGAGGTGGCCATCCTCGGCCACCAGGTCGATCAACTGGCCGATATGGTCACGGGCATCGAGAAACAATGCACTCAACGCCTCGTCGACGCGCACTTCCAGGCTGCGTACCCGATCCAGCACGCTTTCGGCGACATGGGTGAACTCAACGATAGGCATCAAGCCGAACAAACCGGCCGAGCCTTTGATGGTGTGGGCCACGCGGAACAGGCCGTTGATGGTGTCCAGGTCCTGCGGCGATCGTTCGATCTGCAGCAGCGCGTCTTCCATCTGCAGCAGCAGCTCGCGGCTCTCAGCGATGAACGTCTGCAGCACGTCATCCATGTTCATGGGCTGGGCCATACATTCATGCTCCAGCAGACAGGGGGAAACAGGCATTGGCGAAGTAGTCGTCAAGGCCGCTGAGCCGGATGGCTTCGATCACGGTGGGGCTGGGGTTGCTCAGCAACAGCTGGGTGCCCTCCATCAGCGACTCGCGCTTGATGAGGATCAACAGTTGCAAGCCGGCGCTGTCCAGTTCATCGACATTGGACAAGTCCAACTCGACTTCATGGGCCAGGGGAAACAACGACAACAACAGGTCTTTTTGTTCACTGGCGGTGTAAATCGTCAGGGGGCCTTCCATGACCTGGATTCGACGCAGCATCGGAATGGTGCCTTTCATGGAAACCTCCTGGCCAGCGCTCGCTGGTCTTCGCTATGGCAGGATCAACTTGGAGACGGCGGTGAGCATTTGCGCGGGCTGAAAGGGCTTGACCATCCACGCCTTGGCGCCGGAAGCCTGGCCTTGCTGCTTCATCGCATCACTGGCTTCGGTGGTCAGCATGATCACCGGGGTGAACTTGTAGGCCGGCAGCAACTTGGCGGCCTTGACGAAACTCAGGCCATCCATGTTGGGCATGTTCACGTCACTGACAATCAGATGGATCTTGCGTCCGTCCAGCTTGCTCAGCGCGTCTCGGCCATCACAGCCTTCGATCACGTCGTAACCCGCGCCTTTGAGCGTGATGCTCACCACCTGACGGATGGAGGCGGAATCGTCGACGATCAGAATGGTTTTGCTCATCGGAAAAACTCCTCTAGAAAAAGGTGATGTCGCTGGCCTCGGCCTTCACGTGGGTTTTGCCGTCATGAATGACGTGTTGCTCGGGCATCGTGTAAGACGTTGAAAGCTCTTGCAGCCAACGGTCACTGGCCATCGGCGCGAGGGTATGCCCGCTCTGGCTCGCGGCCTGGCGCTCGTCCAATTGCCGCTGCAACTTGTCCAGGTCGCGGGTGATCAGCGCCAACATCTGGCTGACGCGATCCTGAAACTGCAAGGCGACCAGCACCTGGGCAATCTCATCGGCGACGTTGGCGCTCTGCTGTTGCAGGTCATGGCTGTTGCGCACGAGGGTCTGGGCGGTGTCGCGAAAATGTTCGATGACCTGGGAGACCACGCGCTCCGAGTCGGCGAGGGTCAAGGTGTCTTGTTCGGCGTGGTGGCGGGACATTTGCACCGTCCGGGCAATGGCCGCGTTGACGGTGTTGACGGTTTCACTGATCTTGCGCCCGGTCTCGCCGGACATGCTCGACAACTTGCGCACCTCGTCGGCCACCACCGCAAACCCTCGCCCTGCTTCACCGGCCCGCGCTGCTTCGATGGCGGCATTGAGGGCCAGCAAGTTGGTTTGACTGGCGATGTCGCCGACAAACTTGGCCATCTGCTGGAGTTGCTCGGTGAAGCCTGAGAGCTGCAGCACTTCCTTGAGCTCGCTCTCTTTATTCGAGAGCGCGGCGCGCAGGGCCAGAACGATGGAGTTGAGGTCGTGTTGGCCGACCTCCAGCAAGTCGACCAATTGCTGGGAAGCGTCTTGCCCGCTATTGCTGGTCACGCTGTGGCTGATGTTCGACGACAGCGCGCCAAAGCGTTCGCTGAGTTTGAGGATCGACGTTTCGCTGATCTGCCGGGCGGCTTCGATCTGCCGGGACCAGATCGGCAGCACGCTCAGACACACACCGGACAGGCCGCTATCGACGGCCAATGTCGCCGAGGCCACCGCCGGTTGATCGAGCAGCAGGCGCAGGCTGTTCCAATGCGCCTGGTGACGCCTATTCGCCCAGAGGCCCAGGCCGAGACACAGCGCCAGCAACAGACTCCCCGCCCCTGCCGCCGCCATGCTGAAACCGTTGCTGTAGGCAATCGCAAAACCGCCGAGCAGACCGGCCAAGGCCACGGGAAACAGTGTCAAGGCAGCCGAGGGGGGGGTGGTCTGTGCGCTCAAGGTCGGTCTCCCAGTCAGAGCATCTCGTCGCCGGTTGATCGGCAGTTCGAGTGCTTGAAAGGAATGCTGGCCCAATAATGGCACCCCTACCATCAGACCATCCCGATTCTAGAGTAGGGATACCGGGAGGCCGGGTAGGAAAATCCCTACCCGAGCGTGCCGATCACGAAATCCCCAAGGTCATGGCGAAGCGAACGATGTCCGCTGTCGAGTTGAATCCCATCTTTTCCATGAGCCGAGTCTTGTGGGTACTGACCGTTTTGTTGCTGATCACCAGTTGCTCGGCAATCTGGTTGACACTCATGCCATGGGCCAGCAAGCGCAGAATCTGGAACTCGCGATCGGACAGGCTCTCGACGTAGGTCTGCTGCTTGAGTCCACTGCTCTGCAGGGCAATCTGCTCCGCCAGGGCCGGGTCCAGGTAACGCTGACCGCTGACCACTCGGCGCATGGCGGCCAACAGGGTCTCGGGGTCGCGGTCCTTGGTGAGATAGCCCAACGCACCGGCACGCAGGGCGCGTTGTGCGATGTGGATTTCGTTATGCATGCTCAACACCAGGATCGGCAGCCCGGGGTACTGGGTATGCAGTCGGGCAATCAGAATCTCGCCGCTGATACCGGGCATGTTCATATCGAGCAGCAGCAGGTCGATCTCCACCTGGCGCAGCAGCTCGATCAACTGCGTTCCACTTTCGGCTTCGGCCACGACTTGCACGTCGGGCACCAGCGTAAACAGTTGCTTGAGTCCTTCGCGCATGATGGTGTGATCATCGGCGATCAACAGGCGAATCATGAGTACGTATCCTTGTGCATCGGAATGAACGCCTGCACCGTAGTGCCGTGTCCGGGATGGCTGAAAATGATCACTTTGCCGCCCAGCATCACGCCCCGCTCGCGCATCCCGGCCAACCCCAGGGTCTGGCGGGTGACGGCTTCCGGGTCGAAGCCCTTGCCGTTGTCCTCGACCTCCAGCAGCCAGTGGGTTTCCTGCGGGCTCAGGGTGACGCTGACCTGCGTCGCTTCGGCATACCGCGCAATGTTGGTCAGCGACTCCTGCACGATGCGAAACGCGGCGGTGACGTGGGTATCGGGGAGCATCAGGGGAATCGAGGGCAGGTGCAACACACAGGGAACCCGGGTCAAGGTGACGAATTCGCTGGTCAGCCACTCAAGGCCGGACACCAGCCCCAGGTTCAACGCCGACGGGCGCAGGCTGGTGGAGACGTCACGTACGACCTGGATCGTCTTGTCGGTCAGGGCCATCAGCCGCTCGACCTGCGGGGTCAGCTCGGGGGTTGAGGCGCCGAACTGAAACCTCAACAGGGAGATGCCCATGCGCAGCGCCGTAAGGTGCTGGCCAAGTTCATCATGGATCTCCCTGGCGATCAGTTTGCGCTCCTCTTCCCGTGCCGTTTCCCGGCGGGTCGACAGATCGCGCAGGTGTGCATTGGATTTGGCCAGGCGCCGTTCGGCGGCGCGCAGCTTGGAAATATCCCGCCCCACCGCCAGCACGCTGACGACCCGCTGGCCGTCGAGCTCCGGCACGAAGTGGATCAGCACCACTTTGGGCGCGGTGGTTAATCCCGAAAGGCGGAATTCTTGTTCCGTCGCTTTGTTTTCATGAATCACTTGGGCGACCAATTCGCGAAACAGTTGGGCTTGATGATTCCCCGGCGCCACGGCGTCCATGGGCATTCCCACCAGCTCCGGACCCGCCCCGCCCAGCCATGTGCGCAACCGTGCATTGACGTAGAGCACGTCGCCATGGGCGCTCAACCGCGCGACTGCGTCCGGGCTGTTTTCTACCAGTGTGTTGATGTCGTGCTGGCGTTCGAGTTCTTTCTGGCGGGCCCTGGTCAACTGGGTGATGTCACGGCTGATCACCAGGATCTGGGGAGCCAGACGCGCCGAGTCCACCACCGGCACCAGGGTCAAGTGCAGTTGACGGACATCGTGGCGCAGCACCATGCACTCATCGGACTCCACCACCCGTCCGGCAGCAGTGCAGCGCTCGCACAGCGCCTGGATTGTTTGCGCGCTCAAGCGACCGAAGATCGACGCCAGGGACTCTCCGATCACATCGCCATGCGCTTTGCCCAGGGCGCGTAACAACGCGGGGTTGACCTCGACACAACGCAGGCAAGCGTCCGGGGACATTTCCAACAAGCAAAGCATGTCCAGCGTGTGGTCGAAAATGTCCCGGTAACGACGCTCGCGCTCCCGGAGCAACGACTCTGATCGCCAGCGCTCGATCGCGATCGCTGCGATATGACACGTCTGGCGCACGCGCTGGATGTCGCTCTCATCCGGCGCGGAGCCAGGCGTCTGGGACACCTCGAAAGTGCCAAGGACATGACCTTGTTTGTCGATGATCGGCTCGGACCAGCCGGCAGCGAGACTGCTGGCGGCCAGCGCCGCAGCCCCCTCATGGGTGGCCGACTCAGGGCCGCGCGGCTCTGCGAGCTGGACCCTGCAGGATCGACTGGGCAAGGCCAATTGCAGATAGCCCACCAGTAACGCCAGCGTGTCCTCCAGGGATGCCCCTGAGGCCATTTTTTCGAAAATACCCAAGCGTGCGTCTTCAAGGACTTGTTGCTTGCGCAACTCCGTAATGTCGTGGGCCAGCGCCAACACGCCGATCACCTCGCCGCTCTGGCTGCGCTCGGCCGTCAGGCTGACCGCACAGCTGACAGACTCGCGGCTGTCCGAGAGGGACCAACTGTCCAGAAATTGCGCGGTTTCGCCGGTCGCGACCACATGGCGCAGTCGGTTGAAATAGCCCCTGTCATCCTCTGCCGGGCTTACGCCGATCGACTCGTCGTAAGACATGCCGGTCAAGAGCAAAAATGTCGGGTTGACGTAAGTGCGCAACAGGTTGCGATCGTAACGGACAATGATGTTGGGTGAGTTTTCCGCGAGGGTGAGAAATTTGAGCTCGCTGCCCATCAGCGTTTCGCGAAGCTGCCAGTTCTCAGTGATGTCCTCCAGTTGGGAGACAAAACACGTCGGCTGCCCTTGATCGTCGCGGACCAGTCCCACCGTCAAGCGCACCCACACCACGCGCCCGTCACGATGGATATAGCGTTTATGCAACGTAGCCCCAGGCCTTGCCCCGCGCTTGAGTTCGTCGATCAACTGCTTGCCGACCTCAAGGTCGTCGGGGTGGGTCAGGGCCATGAACGTGGTGGCTTGCAGTTGTGCTTCGCTGTACCCCAGCAGCGTGCAAATCACCCCATTGGCCCGCAGCCAACGACCGTCCAGCGACACCAGCGCCAGACCAGTACCGGAGGAGTCGAAAATGGACCGTAGCGGAATGTCCGCGAAGCGTTCGGCACTGGATGGCGGGGGCGACGGCTGCGGGTCGGCAATGACCTCGACAATAAAATAATCGTCGCGCCACACCGTCAACGAGATGTCCAGCCGGCACAAGCCCGTACTCAGCGCGGCAAAACGAGCGTGTGGTTTTCCCGCCGCGCCTGCTTCCAGCGCGGCGTCGAACAGCCGATGGTCTTCAGGCCGCAGAAAGGAAACAAACGCACTGCCCACTGCCGGACAAACACCCTTATGGATGTGCAGATGTGCGAACGCGGAATTCACCGCCACCACCCGCGCGTCACAATCCAGTGCGACAACCGCAACGGACAGGCACCCGAGCACACTCTCGAGGGTGCGCAATCGATCATCATCAGCGGTTGCCTGCGCGCGGCGAATCATACTTCCCTGCACTTCCATTCAGCCTACCCGTTGTCTATCTGGTTTTAAGCAGGTCTTCAGCGTCAGCATGCGGATGCTTTGGTCGAACTGTAGCTCACTCTCAGGCTTCGAAAAGCTAGCGCAGAATATCAGCACTGACTGTGTGGCAATTCGTCTATTTTGGCCTGCCGGCCGCAGTGCATCCGAATGGATTGAATTGCCTCCGGGGCCCTGCGCGCCCACCTGTCGGCCGACCGATGGGGGAACGCTGCAATTTCGACAATCTGTGCTGCAATAATGCAACACCTGAAAGGCTTGATCTCGCGGCCGCCCCAGAGATAGCAGGCGCTGGGAGTTGGCACATATTGTGCGGCGCCCTTCATTTGTTCATCTCCTCGACCCGGGCCAACCATGCAAATACTTCAAACGCTTGCTGACCGAGGCGTCCTTCACACCTGTTCTGTCGCCGAGAATGGGCAGCTCCTCGATGCCTCGGTGTCGTTGAGCGACCAGCTTGGCTATGTGGCCGCCGAACTGCGCAATTTCAGGATAGAACGGATCTTCTCGGCCGAGTCCGTACACCTGCTGCACAACCTTTTTGCCAGCCCCCCGCCGGATGAAAAACTGCATCACCTGGAACTGACCTTGATCCGTCACGGCAATAGCCTGTACCCGGTGCTTGCCAGTGGCCTGTTCGAGTGGGGTGAGGCGCGCGTTCCGACCGTGCATCTCGCACTCATGCCGCTGGGGCCGTTGAATCACCGCCTGAACGAACTGCAGAACGCCAACGAAGTCATGAGCCAGATGCTCTATAGCGCCAAGGTGGCCTATTGGTGCATCGAATGGCTCGATCCCGTGGACATCACCGGCGCCCCCGACGAGGTGGTCCGCCAGGTGTTCGAAAACCGTTCCCACTGGCGTATGTGCAACCGTGCCATGGCCGACGTCTATGAGATGCCGGCGGATGTCGACTTCAACCAGCAGCCGGTGCGCCTCTATTGGCCACGCAGCCCGGCCAACGAGGAGTTCGTGCGCCGCCTGGTGGAAACCGACTTCTGCGTCGACGGTGCGCTCTCGGTGGACCGTCGCCACGATGGTTCCCCCGCCTATGTGGAAAATGACGTGCGCGCCAGCATCCACAACGGCCAGTTGTCGCGCATGTGGGGCAGCATCCGCGATGTCAGCCAGGAGTTGCGGGTGCAGCACGACGCCGAGCAGCGCATCGATGCGTTGCGCCGGGTGTTCGATGCAGTGCCCGACGCGGTGGTGGTGATCGACGAAGCCCTCCAGCCGCAATGGCGCAACGCCGCCTTCGAGCACACCTTTGGCATCACCCAGGGCGCCGGCATCGCCCGTGCCTTGCTGGATCAGTCACTGCCCGAGCGCACATGGCGCAGCGTGCAGCTCCCGGACCTGAGCGGTCGGCCCCAGCTGTACAACGTCCACTGTTCGCGGATTCTCATGCAGGAAGGGGTGGCCTGGAAGGTCGCTGTGCTGCGGGCGGCCCGACACAGCAGTGAGTTGCATCCATGATCGAGAAAACCCTCCTGCCATCCTTGAAAATGGGCATGCGCTCCTCGGTGAACGTCAGCAGCGACGTGCTCTGCGCACTCCTGGAAACCCCGGCCCTGCATGCGCTGCTCGACAGTTTCAGCGAGGCGATCATCCTCTGTGACGGCGAATCGCGGCTGCGCTTCCTCAACCTTGCCGCCGAGCGGGTCAACCGCCTGTCCCGTCAGGAGGCCGTCGGCCTGCCCATGGTCGAATTTTTCCAGCGCTCCGCCTTGAGCTTCGACGACTTCCAACAGGCCGTGGGCCGTGGCGCCACCCGTGCGCTGACCCGCTCCCGCGACGGCCGGATGTTTCTCACCAGCAGTCAAGCGGTGCCCACCGGTGCCTACGAGAAGCCTTACACCCTGTTGGTCCAGCATGACTTCGATGGGCGCGAGAACCAGCGCCGCCCCTCGCAACAGGCGTTCACCCCGACGCCGGACAACGGCTTGGGCGACCCGCAGGACAACGCCCTGCACCTTTCGCCGCTGCTCTCCAGCATCGCCGACACCGGCGTGCGCGCCTTCCGCCGCCGCGCCCGCCTGCTGCTGCTGGGCGAGTCGGGCGTCGGCAAAACCGCCATTGCCCGGCACATCCACCGTGCCGCCGGCTGGGGCGACCGCCCTTTCATCCACGTGAACTGCGGCAGCATCCCCGACAGCCTGTTCGAGTCCGAGATGTTCGGCTATGAGCGCGGCGCCTTCACCGGCGCGTTGCAGGGCGGCAAGCGCGGCTATATCGAGAGCGCTTCCGGCGGCACCTTGTTCCTCGACGAGATCGGCGAAATCCCCCTGCATGTGCAGGCCAAACTGCTCAAGTTTCTTGAAGACGGCACGATCCAATCGGTGGGCTCGCCCCTCTCCAAGACGGTCCAGGTGCAAGTCATCGCCGCCACCAACAAGGACCTGCGCCGCCTGGTGGAAACCGGCGAATTTCGCGCCGACCTCTACTACCGCCTGGCGGTGCTGCCGATCGAAATTCCGCCGTTGCGCCAGCACCTGGAAGACTTGCCGGTGCTCATGGATATCCTCCTGATGCGCATCAACCGCGACCGCCAGCCCATCTTGCGGCTCGCCAACGGCTGTCGCCAGCGCCTGATGAACTACGACTATCCCGGCAATATCCGCGAGTTGGTGAATGTTTTCGAGCGCCTGGCCGTGCTGGCGGACGAAGAGGCCCAGGAACACCACCTGCCACCGGAGTTGCTCGGCCTCGCCACCCCGGTATTCGCCCGCCCCGCCACGGAACAGGTCGACACCCAAGGCCAGGCGCCGACCGGTGAGGAAGCCGGCAACCCGCTCAAGGCCCAGGTGCAACGCTTCGAACGCCAGATGATCCTGCAGGCGGTCCAGAGCCAGGGCAGCAAACGCAAGGCCGCGCAGCAGCTCGGCATTGACGTCGGCACCCTGATTCGCAAGCTGCAACGCGACTGATTCCAAGGGCACAGGGATGTGCCAGGCGCGGCCGTTTTTCCTCCCCGTGTATCCCCACAGCGCTGCGAGAATGCCAACAGGGCATTTCATTTCTGCCTACACCCCACCCCACGCCCAAAAACAAATCCCTTTACTTTCAATGATTTAAATAATTGGCACAGTCCATGCTCCAGTGAACTGCAACCCATCCACCTGAGTGGGTCATTGCATCGAAACCGGGCCCTGTGAGGCCCGGCAGCTCTGGAGGCACAACAATAATGCTGATAACAGGTATCAAGAGCCGGCCGGTCTATGACGACCTTCGCCCGCTTTGCGGTGGTAACCACCACATCATCGCGGGCCAGGGCAGCGGTGGCAGCACCCTGCTCCGCCTGCTCGCCGAAATGCCGCGCACCGCACCGATCCGCGTGCTCTATTCCACAGAGAGCTTCTCCGGGCACAACCACCTGGAAGCGCTCCAGGCTGTCGACGGCGTGGAGTTGCGTGTCTACACGAGCAACCGCGCCCTGGTCGACGACCTGCACGTGTTGCTCGAACAGTCGCGTATGGGCTCGCGCCTGTACCTGGCAGGTTCGGAAAGCTTCATCGGCACCGCCATGCAGGCCGCCACCGCGATCAACCTGAACACGGATGAAGTGCTGCGCGAGCACTGCGGCTCGTTCGTGCGTCGCGTCTGGTGCGTGCACTGCGACGGCTACACCGAGAACGTCACCCAGCGCGTCTTCGAATGCCCGCACTGCGCGCGCACCCTGGTGGTCCGCGATCACTACTCCCGCCGCCTCGCCGCCTTCCAGGCGGTGAAGGCCGACGCTGAAGTCCCCGGCGAGTTGCCGGAAACCGAGGAACTCGACACATGAGCCAGTCCACCGGAACCCTCAACGTCCGCGTCGCCCGCATCGAGGCGGTCACCCCGGAGATCAAGCGCTTCACCCTGGTCTCCCGCGATGGCGGGCACCTTCCGCCGTTCTCCGGCGGCAGCAACGTGGTGGTGCTGATCCCCCACGAAACCGGCACCTACCGCAACGCCTATTCGCTGATGAGCTCGCCCTACGACGCCAGCGCCTACCAGATCGCCGTGCGTCGCGTGGAAGACGGTCGCGGCGGTTCCCAGCGCATGCATAACGCAGTGAAGGAAGGCGACGAGCTGGAAATCCTGCGCCCGGTGAACCTGTTTCCACTGAGCAAACATGCGCGCCTGCACCTGTTCATCGCCGGCGGCGTGGGCATTACGCCGATCTGCTCGCAGTTGGCCGAGTTACGCCTGCGCGGCACGCCCTTCGAAGTTCACCTGGCGGTGCGCGGCACCGAACACGCACGCCTGGGTGAAGAGTTGCGACGCGACTATGGCAATGCGGTGCGCCTGTATCACAACGACCGTGGCGAGCGCCTGGACATCCACGCCGTACTGGCCGACCGCCCGCTGGGCAGCGACGTGTATGTCTGTGGCCCGGAAGGCATGATCCAGGCGACGATCGACAGCGCCCACGCCCATGGCTGGACCGACAGCCACATCCACTATGAGCGTTTCCTCGAACAAGGCAGCTCCGGCGCCGCGTTCAGCGTGACCCTGGCGCGCAGCGGCGCGACCATCGAGGTCTCGCCCGACCAGAGCCTGCTGGAAGCCGCCGAGGCCGCTGGCCACGAGCTGCCCTACCTGTGCCGTGGCGGTGCCTGCGGCATGTGCGAGACCACCGTGCTCGAACTGGACGGCGAGATTCTCCACACCGACGACTGGCTGTCCGACGAAGACAAGGCCACCAACAAGAAAATCATGCCCT
The DNA here is from genome assembly GCF_900102035.1 of Pseudomonas extremaustralis. Lineage (NCBI taxonomy): Bacteria > Pseudomonadati > Pseudomonadota > Gammaproteobacteria > Pseudomonadales > Pseudomonadaceae > Pseudomonas > Pseudomonas extremaustralis. The sequence continues at coordinate 1,431,876 of NZ_LT629689.1, read as the reverse complement.
GCGTGTCGCGTGCCAAGTGCTCGCGACTGGTCATCGACTGCTGAACGGAGAACGACCATGACCATTCAATTCCGCCCCGACGAAACCTATCGCGACGACTACACCTACGCGAACAGCCCCGAGTGCATCGCCCGCGCGCCCTTCCCGTTCCCGGACGACGAGTACATGTACTCGATGAACCTGGAGCCCCATGTCTCGGTGGGCGACGGTGCATTCAGGGCCATCTTCGACATCGACGAACACTACATCAGCGAATGCCGCGACCGTGCCATCACCCTGGAGAAAGACCCGGGCATGCACTACGTCTCGGCGCCGCACATGATGGAGGCACAGTGGGACCTGCTCGAGCTGATCATGGAGGCCTATGCCCAGGACTATCCCGAATATTTCACCCTCGAGCGTGACGGCACCCGCTGGCACTGGACCAACAAGCTGCTGGGCATCGACGACACCTTCACCTTCGGCGATCCGACCACCCTGCCCTACGAGCCGATGGAGTACATCACCCGCCAGGCCCAGGGTGATTGGGTCCTGCAAGAGGAGCGCGACGGCACGCTTTACTGGGGCGCCGGCATCGCCACCCAGCGCGCCGATTACTCCCTGCGTTTCAACCTCGGCATGGCCTGGCACGAGTTCCACGGGCCGGTGCCGCTGGTGAAGGAAACCGGGATGCTCGACCGCGCGTTGAAATTCCTCCTGCGTCTGCGTTGCGGCCACCCGGTGCGACGCTTGAACTGGTCGCTGACCGTCAACCCGCGCCTGGACGTCTCCGCCGAGAGCCTGCCGGACTGGGCGCCGGACCGCACCCTGGTGACTGCCGAGAACGCCGGCAAGCGGGTCTACCTGCGTATCGAGCTGCAGCCCCTGCACCGTCTGCCGCGCAGCAACGCCATCGTGTTCCCGATCCGCACCTACCTGCTGAACCTGGAAGACATCGCCACTAACCCCGCCTGGGCCAAGCGCATGCACCGCGTGCTCAAGTCCCTCAACCAGGACCTGGTGGACTACAAAGGCTTCACCCGTTACCGCGATGCCACCGTCGAGTGGCTATCGCAGTTCGACGACGGCAGCGACGAGAAAGTGGTCAAGGCCGTCTGACCGAGCGTTACCGATAACAACAAAAAAGCTCTTCCATGAGCACCGGCGGGCCTGAGCCCGCCGCCCAAGCAAACGACTGCCATTCAAATGAGGAAAAATAATATGAGTGGGTCTTCTGCGGCGCGTGCAGCCGCCACCATCGACCAGGACGCCGAGCAACTGCGTGCGCTCGGCTACAGCTCTAACTTCGACCGCAGCATGAGCCTGTGGGAAAACTTCTCGCTCGGCTTCACCTATCTGTCGCCGGTGGTCGGCGTCTACACCTTGTTCGGCCTGTGCCTCGCGGCCGGCGGCCCGCCGATGTTCTGGTCCTACCTGCTGATCGGCCTCGGCCAATTGCTGGTATGCCTGGTCTTCGGTGAAGTGGTTTCGCAATTCCCCATCTCCGGCGGCGCCTACCCCTGGGCACGGCGCCTGGTGGGCAAACGCTGGGCGTGGATGGTCGGCTGGGTCTACGCCTGGGCGCTCTGCGCCACCATCGCCGGCGTGGCCATCGGCGCCGGTCCGTACCTTGCCGCCATGCTGGGCTTCGAGCCCCATGCCAACGCCAACATCTACATCGCCCTGGTGCTGATCCTGCTCTCCACCGGCCTCAACCTGGTGGGTACCCAACTGCTGGCGCGCGTGGCCATGTTCGGTTTTCTCTGCGAACTGGTCGGCGCCATCCTGGTGGGCGTTTACCTGTTGCTGTTCGAACGCCACCAGCCGTTCAGCGTGCTGTTCGACACCTTCGGGATCAACGTCAACGGTTCCTACCTGCCGGCGTTCCTCGCCGCGTCCCTGGCCGGGCTGTTTCAGTACTACGGCTTCGAGGCCTGCGGCGACGTGGCCGAAGAAACCCCCAACCCCGGCAAGCGCATCCCCAAGGCCATGCGCATGACCATTTACATCGGCGGCTCCGCAGCGATGTTTGCCTGCCTGGCGCTGATCCTCGCGGTACCGGACATCCAGAAGGTCATCGCCGGCGTGGACACCGACCCGGTTGCCACTATCCTCGCCAATGCCTTCGGTCCGGTGGGCTCGAAACTGGTCATGGCGGTGGTGATGGTGTCCTTTATCTCTTGCGTGCTCAGCCTGCAAGCCGCCGCCAGCCGCCTGCTGTTCGCCTACGCCCGTGACGAGATGATTGTCGGCAGCCACCTGCTCAAGCGCCTTTCCGCCAACCACGTGCCGTCTTTCGCCCTGGTGGTCAGCGGTGTGGTGCCGGCCGCCATCGTGTGCCTGGGGCTGTTCATGGCCGACGCCGTGGCCACCATCGTCGGCTTTGCCGCGATCGGTATCTACGTCGCCTTCCAACTGATCGTCGTCGCCGCGCTGATTGCCCGCGCCAAGGGCTGGCGACCGAGCGGCCAGTTCAGCCTGGGCGGCTGGGGCCTGTTGGTGAACCTTGCGGCGCTGATCTACGGCGTCGCCGCCATCGTCAACATGGTTTGGCCGCGCAGCCCGGATGCCGCCTGGTACATCAACTACTCGATGATCCTGACTACCGTGGTGGTGGTGGGTTCGGGCTTCCTGTACATGCTGCTGGCCAAGCCCTATGACAAGGGCACGGCCCCGGCCGGCGACGCATGGAAGTTCTCCAAGCCTGCCGCGAAGGCGGCGGATGTCGCCAGCGTGGCGACACGCTGAGCCACTGGCTCGTCTTCCCCTCTCCCGCTTGTGGGAGGGGGGTCTGCCTGGCTGGGCAATGTCGCCAGCCGCCTCCCCCTCTCCAAACCCCGACCTAGAAGTTAGCCGGCGTATTCGCGCTGATGATCTCCGCCTCGTCCTGTCCGATATTGCGAAACCGGTGGGGCAAGGTGGTGGGGAAGTAATAGCCATCCCCTGGGTTAAGGATGCTGACCTGACCGTCAACGGTGAGTTCGACGGTGCCACGGGTGACGAGGCCGCACTCCTCGCCTTCGACATGCACGATCGGCTCTTCGCCGGAGCTGGCGCCGGGGGCGTATTGCTCGCGCAGAAAGCGCATCTGGCGGCTGGGGATCGGTGCGCCCACCAGCAACAGGCGCAAGCCGTCGCGGCCCAGGTCGGGCTGTTCGTTGGCGCGGAAGACGTATTGGTGTTCCCGTGGCGGCTGGTCGAAGGTGAAGAAGTCCGCCAGGGACATGGGGATGCTTTCCAGCAGCTTTTTCAAGGAGCTGACGGAGGGGCTGACGCGATTCTGTTCGATCAGGGAAATGGTGGCGTTGGTCACGCCGCTACGACGGGCCAGCTCGCGCTGGGAGAGTTTGTAGCTTTCGCGAACGAGTTTGAGTCGGGTACCCGTGTCCATAGCTGCCTTATGTAAGGAGGTGACTGTAGCGGCGTTTATCGGTGGCGATAGCTCTGCGAGAGCCGAGGTGGGTGCGGGCCGGCAAGGTGGCGAATTTCGCCGATTGTCTGGCCCGGAAACCTGAAAGGGGGCTATTAAATCACGTTTATGGATAGAGCTGTAGCGGTGCCGGACAAGCCTGTGTGCAGGAACAAAACAAAGCCCGCAGCCCCCGCCGAATAAGGCGTGGGCCGGGGCTTGCGGCGCTCAGGCAACGGACAGGTCAAATACCGAAGCGGTCGCGCAGGGCGTAGTAGGCAGCGCCCATGGCCGTCAGCGGGGCCTGGAAGGTGCGGCCGCCGAACATCGGCATGTGTGGCAGGGAGGCAAAGGCGTCGAAACGCTCGGCATCACCGCGGATCACTTCGCTGATCAGCTTGCCCGCCAGGTGCGAACAGGTGACGCCGTGGCCGCTATAACCTTGCATATAGTAGGCGTTCTTTTCGATACGGCCGAATTGCGGCATGCGCGACATGGTCAGCAGGAAGTTGCCGGTCCAGCGGTAGTCGATCTTGACGTTTTTCAGTTGCGGGAAGGTCTTGAGGATCTTCGGCCGGATCAGCTGTTCGATGTCGTGGGGCTCGCGGGCGCCATAGACCACGCCGCCGCCGTAGAGCAGACGGTTGTCAGCGGTCAGGCGGTAATAGTCGAGCAGATAGTTGCAGTCTTCGACGCAGTAGTTGTGGGTAATCAGGCTGCGCGCGACTTTCTCCGAGAGCGGCTCGGTGACCACGATCTGCGAACCGCAGGGCATGCTTTTGCGGGTCACCCGCGGGTCGAGATTCTGCGGCAGGTAGGCGTTGCCGGCGATCAGCAGGTACTTGGCGCGAACCACGCCCTTGGCGGTGCGCACCACGTTGGGTTCGCCGTAGGTGATGTTCTCGGCCGCCGACTGTTCGAAGATCCTGCCGCCCAGACCGATGATGGCGCTGGCTTCGCCCAGGGCCAGGTTCAGCGGATGGACGTGGCCGCCCTGCTTGTCCAGCAGACCGCCGACGTAGTTTTCACAACCCACTTCACGGGCCATGTCCTTGGCGTCGAGCAGTTGCAGGTTGCGGTTGCCGTAGCGCTCCCAGCTGCTTTTCTGTTCGGCCAGGCCTTTGAATTGCTTTTTGTTCAGCGCAGCGAAGATCCCGCCCTGGCGGTAGTCGCACTGGATGTCGTAGTGCTGGATACGCTGGCGAATGATATCGGCGCCTTCGAACATCATGCTGCCGAGGATTTCGGCGCTCTTTTCGCCGTAGCGCTGTTCGATGACATCCACATCGCGGCTGTAGGAGTTGACCAGTTGCCCGCCGTTGCGCCCGCTGGCGCCAAAGCCGACCTTGGCCGCTTCGAGCACGGTGACGCTGTAGCCGGCTTCCGCCAGGAACAGCGCTGAAGACAGGCCGGTATAGCCGGCGCCAATCACACAGACATCGCAGTCCACCGACTCTTCGAGCACAGGGAAGTCGCCGGTGTAGTTGCGGGTCGCGGCATAGTAGCTGTTGACATGGGTTTGCATGGTTGAGACTCCCTGGCGATTGGCCGGCGCGGGCCGGCAATCGCCGTTGTTATTTGGGCTTAGAGCTTGATCCAGGTGGCTTTGAGCTCGGTGTACTTGTCAAAGGCGTGCAGCGACTTGTCGCGGCCATTGCCCGACTGTTTAAAGCCGCCGAATGGCGCAGTCATGTCGCCGCCGTCGTATTGGTTGACCCATACGCTGCCGGCGCGCAGGCCCCGGGCAAAGCGGTGGGCGCGACTGAGGTCGGCGGTCCACACCGCAGCCGCCAGGCCGAAGATGCTGTCGTTGGCGATGGACAGCGCTTCTTCCTCGGTGTCGAAGCTGATCAGCGACAACACCGGGCCGAAGATTTCTTCGCGGGCGATGGTCATGGCGTTGGTGACGCCGTCGAAAAGCGTCGGCTCCACATACTGGCCGCCGGTGTCTTGCAGGGTGCGCTGGCCGCCAACCAGCAGTTGAGCGCCCTGCTCCTTGCCGATCTCGATATAGCGCAACACGTTGTCCAGTTGTCGCTGATCGACCACTGCGCCGACCTTGGTCGCCGGGTCCAGGGGATGCCCCGGTTTCCAGGCCTGCAGCGCCTCCACCAGCAACGCGATGAACGGCTCGCGGATCGAACGCTGTACCAGCAGCCGCGAACCGGCCACGCAGACTTCGCCCTGGTTGAAGGCAATCCCGGCCGCTGCGGCTTCTGCCGCGGCGCGCAGGTCGGGGGCATCGGCGAACACCACGTTGGGGCTCTTGCCGCCGGCCTCCAGCCATACCCGCTTCATATTGCTCTGGCCGGAATACACCAGCAGTTGCTTGGCCACCCCGGTGGAACCAGTAAAGGCCAGCACGTCCACATCGTTATGCAGGGCCAGCGCCTTGCCAACCGTGTGGCCGTAACCCGGCAACACGTTGAACACGCCTGGGGGAATACCGGCCTCGAGTGCCAGCTGGGCCAGGCGAATCGCGGTCAGCGGCGACTTTTCCGAAGGCTTGAGGATGAACGAGTTACCCGCCGCCAGGGCCGGAGCGAACTTCCAACTGGCCATGATCATCGGGAAGTTCCACGGCACGATGGCCGCCACCACGCCGCAGGGCTCGCGGGTGATCAGACCCAACTGGTCGTGGGGCGTGGGCGCCACTTCGTCGTAGAGCTTGTCGATGGCCTCGGCGCTCCAGCGGATCGCGTTGGCGGTGGCCGGCACGTCGATGGCCATGGAGTCGCCGATCGGCTTACCCATGTCCAGGGTTTCCAGGAGCGCCAGTTCTTCCTGGTGCTCGAGGATCAGATCGGCGAACCGGACCAGCACGCGCTTGCGCGCCGCCGGGGCCAGCAGGCGCCAGGTGCCCGACTCGAACGCCCGGCGTGCGGCGAGCACCGCCGCGTCGGCGTCGGCCTCATCGGTGCTGGCGACCTTGGCCAGAAAACGCCCGTCCACCGGGCTGATGCTGTCAAAGGTCTCGCCGCTGGCGGCCCAACGGTACGCGCCGTCGATAAAGGCCCGGCCTTCAAGGGTCAGGGACTGGAAGTACTGCTCCCAGTCATTGCGATGCTTGGTCATAGGGTGTGCTCAACGCAAAAAGAGGGAGGGCCGTCAGACCGTGTGCAGGTACCAGTTGTATTCAAGGTCGGAGATCGAGTTCTCGAACTCGGCCAGCTCGCTTTCCTTGCACGCCACGAACACGTCGATGTACAGCGGGTCGATGTAGCGCGCCATGACTTCGCTGTCGTCCAGCTCACGCAGGGCGTCGCGCAGGTTGTTGGGCAGGCTCTGTTCGTTCTGCTCGTAGGAGTTGCCTTCGACCGGCGCCCCCGGTTCGATCTTGTTGGTCAGGCCGTGGTGGATACCGGCCAGTACCGAGGCCATCAGCAGATACGGGTTGGCGTCGGCGCCGGCGACCCGGTGCTCGATGCGCACGGCATCCGCCGAACCGGTCGGCACGCGCACGGCCACGGTACGGTTGTCGATGCCCCAGCTCGGCGAGTTCGGCACATAGAACTGCGCGCCGAAACGGCGGTAGGAGTTGACGTTCGGGCACAGGAACGCCATCTGCGCCGGCAGGGTTTCCAGCACACCGCCGATGGCGTGGCGCAGGGCGTCGTTGGTCTCGGGGTCTTCGCTGGCGAAGATGTTGTTGCCTTTTTTATCGAGGATCGAGATGTGCACGTGCAAACCGTTACCGGCCTGGCCCGGATAGGGCTTGGCCATAAAGGTGGTGTCCATCTCGTGGTCGTAGGCGATGTTTTTCACCAGGCGCTTGAGCAGTACCGCGTAGTCGCAGGCTTTGATCGGGTCGCTGACGTGGTGCAGGTTGACCTCGAACTGCGCCGGCGCGCTTTCCTTGACGATGGCGTCGGCGGGGATGCCCTGCTCTTTCGCGCCTTCAAGGATGTCTTGCAGGCAATCGACGTATTCGTCGAGGTCATCGATCAGGTAGACCTGGGTCGAATGCGGGCGCTTGCCGGAGATCGGCGAACGTGGTGCTTGCGGACGGCCGTTCACGTTGTCCTGGTCGATCAGGTAGAACTCCAGCTCGAACGCGGCGCAGATGGTCAGGCCCATTTCGTCGAACTTGCTCACCACCTGGCGCAGCACTTCCCGTGGGTCGGCGAAGAACGGCTGGCCTTCGAGTTCATGCATGGTCATCAACAGTTGCGCGGTGGGGCGTTTCTGCCAGGGCTCGATGCTCAGGGTGTCGGGGATTGGGTAGCAGATGCGGTCGGAGTCACCGATATCCAGGCCCAGGCCGGTGCTTTCCACGGTGGAGCCGTTGATGTCCAGGGCGAACAGCGACGCGGGGAGGTTGATGCCTTTTTCGTACACCTTGTGCAGCGCGGTGCGCTCGATGCGCTTGCCGCGCACCACGCCGTTCATGTCTGCAATCAGCAGATCGACGTAGAGGACTTCAGGGTGTTTTTTCAGAAAGGCGTTGGCTTCGTTGAGCTGAACGGTACGCAGTGGGACCGACATGATGCACCTATGTGTTAATTATTATGTTCAAAGCTATTGGGTCGCAGCAGTCAATCCGAAAGGCAAAGTGAAGTCAATAGCGAACGATGGCCGCCACACGTTAATTATATTGACACTCTCAAGACCATCACCGGGCGCACACCCAACCAATCGTCACTTTCACCCCTAGAGGCGTTTAGAATTTTTTACATGAAAGTTGTTAATTAAAATCAACGGAGATAAGCTCTGGAAAAACTCGTCCAGCGTGAATTTCGAGGTGATAAAAATGGCACTCAAGCCATTGATCGGTGTTACAGCGTGCGTCAAAGAGATTGGCTTGCACCCCTACCATGTCAGCGGCGACAAGTATTTGCGCGCTGTCAGCGTCGCGGCCCTCGGGCTGCCGGTGATCATCCCTTCCCTGGCGGACCTTTGCGAGATCAAGGATCTGCTGCACTACGTCGACGGCCTGCTGTTTACCGGCTCGCCGTCCAATGTCGAACCTTTCCACTATCAAGGCCCTCCCAGCGCGCCGGGTACCGCCCATGATCCGCAGCGCGACGCCACCACCCTGCCCCTGTTGCGCGCAGCAGTGGCGGCCGGCGTGCCGGTCCTCGGTATCTGCCGCGGCTTCCAGGAAATGAACGTGGCCTTTGGCGGCAGCCTGCACCAGAAGGTGCATGAACTGCCGGGCTATCGGGACCACCGTGAAGCCGACGACCCGCGTATCGAAGTCCAGTACGCCCCGGCGCACCCGGTGGCGATCCAGCCCGGCGGCGCGTTCGAGGCCATGGGGCTGGCCGGCGAGATCCAGGTCAACTCGATCCACAGTCAGGGCATCGACCGTCTGGGCGATGGCCTGCGGGTCGAGGCCATCGCTCCGGATGGCCTGATCGAAGCTGTTTCCGTGGAGCACAGCCAGGCATTTGCCTTCGGCGTGCAGTGGCACCCGGAATGGCAGGTCCTGTCGAACCCGGCGTACCTGCGTATTTTCCAGGCCTTTGGCGATGCCTGCCGGCGACATGCCGCGCAGCGCCGGCCCCTTTAACCCAAGGCGGCCCGCACAGGGCTGCAAGCACTGATTCACCGATTGACACGCCCTGCCCACGCGGCGCGCGCACACCCGTGTGCGCTCGCCGTGCGGCGTGAACGGCAACACCTGAACAACAACAAGCAAGGCCAGGCAGCCAGGATGGCGGCGCCGAATAAACCTGCACGGCACTGAGCGTGCAGGTTTGCAATCAACCTTATTAAGTCAGGCCGCATTGGCCCGACGACCTGTTGGGAGTTTCACATGGCAAACGCCTCCAGCATTTATCGCAAGGCTCTGGAAGGTCATCAGCAACCGCAAAAGGTACTGATGAAGATCGACCGCGTGACCAAGAAGTTCGATGAAACCGTGGCCGTGGACGATGTGTCCCTGGAAATCCACCAGGGCGAGATCTTCGCCCTGCTCGGCGGTTCGGGCTCTGGCAAGTCCACCCTGCTGCGCATGCTCGCCGGTTTCGAGCGCCCCACCGAAGGCCGCATCCTGCTGGATGGCGTGGACATCACCGATATGCCGCCCTATGAGCGGCCGATCAACATGATGTTCCAGTCCTACGCCCTGTTCCCGCACATGACCGTGGCCCAGAACATCGCGTTCGGTCTCAAGCAGGACCGCCTGCCGGCCAGCGAGATCGAGGCGCGGGTCGAGGAAATGCTCAAGCTGGTGCACATGACCCAGTACGCCCGGCGCAAGCCCCACCAGCTCTCCGGCGGCCAGCGCCAACGCGTGGCCCTGGCCCGTTCCCTGGCCAAGCGTCCGAAACTGCTGCTGCTCGACGAACCCATGGGCGCCCTGGACAAGAAGCTGCGCTCGCAGATGCAACTGGAGCTGGTGGAAATCATCGAACGGGTGGGCGTGACCTGCGTGATGGTGACCCACGACCAGGAAGAGGCCATGACCATGGCCCAACGCATCGCCATCATGCACTTGGGTTGGATCGCCCAGCTCGGCAGCCCAGTGGACATCTACGAAGCCCCGGTGAGCCGCCTGGTGTGCGAGTTCATCGGCAACGTCAATATCTTCGACACCCAGGTGATCGATGACGCCGAAGGCCACGCGGTGCTCCAGTGCCCGGACCTGGACCGCGACATCTACGTGGGCTACGGCATCGCCACTGCGGTGGAAGACAAGTCGGTGACCTACGCCATCCGCCCGGAGAAACTGCTGGTCACTACCCAGATGCCAACCTGCGAGCACAACTGGTCCAGCGGCAAAGTGCATGACATTGCCTACCTCGGCGGCCATTCGGTGTTCTACGTCGAGTTGCCGAGCGGCAAGCTGGTGCAATCGTTCGTGGCCAACGCCGAGCGCCGTGGCCAGCGGCCGACCTGGGGCGATCAGGTCTACGTATGGTGGGAAGACGACAGCGGCGTGGTACTGCGAGCATGAGTACGTCGACCATGAGCACTGTCCATAAGGCGTTGTCCCGTGTGCTGCCCAGCGGTCGCAAGCTGGTGATCGGCATTCCCTTCCTCTGGCTGTTCCTGTTTTTCATGCTGCCGTTCTTCCTGGTGATGAAGATCAGCTTCTCCGAAGCGGCCTTGGCGATCCCGCCCTACTCGGAGATCTACAGCTTCGTCGACCAGAAATTCCAGGTACTGCTCAACCTGGGTAACTACAGCCTGCTCGGCGCCGACGACTTGTACATCTCGGCCTACCTGGGTTCGCTGAAGATCGCCCTGCTCAGCACCTTGATGTGCCTGGTGCTCGGTTTCCCCATGGCCTACGGGATTTCCAAGGCGCGCAAGGAAACGCAGAACGTGTTGCTGTTGCTGATCATGATGCCGACCTGGACCGCGATCCTGATCCGCGTCTATGCCTGGATGGGCATCCTCAGCAACAACGGCCTGCTCAATGCCTTCCTGATGTGGAGCGGCCTGACCTCGAGCCCGGTTGAAATCCTTAACACCAACACAGCGGTCTATATCGGCGTAGTCTACGCCTACCTGCCGTTCATGGTGCTGCCGCTGTACGCCAACCTGGTCAAGCACGATCAGAGCTTGCTGGAAGCCGCCTCGGACCTGGGTTCGAGCAACTTCAACAACTTCTGGAAAATCACCGTGCCCCTGGCCAAGAACGGCATCGTGGCCGGTTGCATGCTGGTGTTCATCCCGGTGGTGGGCGAGTTCGTGATCCCGGAACTGCTCGGCGGCCCGGAGACGCTGATGATCGGACGCGTGCTGTGGCAGGAGTTCTTCAATAACCGCGACTGGCCGGTGGCGTCCGCCCTGGCGGTGGTGATGCTGGCGATCCTGATTATTCCTATCTTGCTGTTCAACCGCAGCCAGGCCAAAGAAATGGAGGCACGGGCATGAAGCGTTTCAATTTTTCGACCTTGATGCTGGTGCTCGGCTTGTTGTTCATCTACTTGCCGATGCTGATTCTGGTGATCTACTCGTTCAACGAATCCAAGCTGGTGACGGTGTGGGGCGGTTGGTCGCTCAAGTGGTACCTGGGCCTGCTGGACAACACCCAGTTGATGGGCTCGGTGGCCCGCTCCCTGGAGATCGCCTGCTACACCGCCGTGGCTGCCGTGGCCTTGGGCACCCTGGCCGCCTTCGTGCTGACCCGGGTCACGCGCTTCAAGGGCCGGACCCTGTTCGGCGGCCTGGTGACCGCGCCGCTGGTGATGCCGGAAGTGATCACCGGTCTGTCGCTGTTGCTGCTGTTCGTGGCGATGGCGCAGATGATCGGCTGGCCCCAGGAACGTGGCATCGTCACCATTTGGATCGCCCACACCACCTTCTGCGCCGCGTATGTGGCAGTGGTGGTATCGGCGCGCTTGCGCGAGCTGGACCTGTCCATCGAAGAAGCGGCCATGGACCTTGGCGCACGGCCGCTGAAGGTGTTTTTCCTGATCACCATTCCGATGATCGCGCCGTCGTTGGCGGCGGGCGGCATGATGTCGTTCGCCTTGTCCCTGGATGACCTGGTGCTCGCCAGCTTCGTCTCCGGGCCCGGCTCCACCACCCTGCCGATGGAAGTGTTCTCCGCCGTGCGCCTGGGGGTCAAACCGGAGATCAATGCCGTGGCCAGCCTGATTCTGCTGGCGGTGTCCCTGGTGACCTTCATGGTCTGGTATTTCAGCCGCAAGGCCGAAGCCAACCGCAAGCGTGCGATCCAGGAAGCCATGGACCAGACCGCCAGCGAAACCTGGCAGCCGCAACCCCAGCAGCCACAACGGACACCAGCGACGGCCTAGGCCGTCGCGTTTTACCCCACAACAAGAAATGGAGTTGGATGCATGAAAAGGTTTGGCAGGACTCTGCTCACACTGTCCCTGTTGGGCGCCATGGCTGGCGGCGCCCAGGCCGACGACAAGGTGCTGCGCGTCTATAACTGGTCGGACTATATCGCCCCCGACACCCTGAAAAAGTTCGAGGCCGAGACGGGCATCCACGTCACCTACGACGTTTTCGACAGCAATGAAACCCTGGAAGCGCGGCTGCTGGCCGGCAAGTCGGGCTACGACATCGTGGTCCCGTCCAACAGTTTCCTGGCCAAGCAGATCAAGGCCGGGGTCTACCAGCCGCTGGATAAATCCAGGCTGCCCAACTGGAAGAACCTCAACCCGGTGCTACTGAAAAACGCCGCCGCCAGCGACCCCGACAATGCCCATGCCTTCCCCTATATGTGGGGCTCGATCGGCATCGGCTACAACCCGGAAAAAGTCCGCCAGGCACTGGGCACCGACGCGCCACTGAACTCCTGGGACCTGCTGTTCAACCCCAGGAACGCCGAGAAGCTAAAAGCCTGCGGCATCAGTTTCCTCGACTCGCCGACCGAAATGCTGCCGGCGGCCCTGCACTACCTGGGCTACCCGGTGAACACCCAGGACAAAGACCAACTCGCCCAGGCCCAGGCCGTGTTCATGAAGATCCGTCCTTCGGTGGCGTACTTCCATTCCTCCAAGTACATCTCGGACCTGGCCAACGGCAATATCTGCGTGGCCGTGGGTTACTCCGGCGACGTGCTGCAAGCCCGCGCCCGGGCTGAAGAAGCCAACAACGGGGTGAAGATCGACTACAGCATTCCCAAGGAAGGCGCCGGCAGTTTCTATGACATGGTGGCCATCCCCCGGGACGCCAGCAACGTCGACAATGCCTACACCTTCATGAACTTCCTGATGCGCCCGGACATCATCGCCGAGGTCACCAACAGCGTCGGCTACAGCAACGCCAACGCCGCGGCCACGCCGTTGGTGGACGAGGCCATCCGCAACGACCCGGCGTCCTACCCGCCCCTGGAAGTGCTCGCCACCCTGTATGCGATCCCCGACCAGCCCATCAGCGTGCAACGCCTGATGACCCGCGGCTGGACCAAGGTCAAGCTCGGCAATTAACCCCAGCGCGCCGCCCTTCGGCGCGCCCCGCTTCCGTTCCCGTCACGCCTTACCACCGTGACCTCTGCTGTGGACGGCTTCACCCGGCTCCCTCAATGTAGGGTGAACCTTTGGCGCCTTCGGGCGCCTTTTTTGCGTTCGGTTGGCGCGGTCCCGAGCGCTGGCGAAAAAACCGACTGCAGGTCGGTTCGACCAACCGCCGCCAGAGATGGCAGAATGACATCCGACATCCCTTCGCCCGCCCCTACAGGACAGCGCTCGATGAGCCAGCCCCCCACCAGCACCAATCCGTGGACCGCCTACGTCACCGCCAGAATGGCGGCGCTGATCGTCGAGTCCAAAAGCATCAATGCAGCCTTCGGGCACAACACCCTGCGCGGCTCTGCCAGGGAGTTGTTCGTCAAGCAATTCCTGCGGCCATTCCTGCCGCCGCAAATCGGCATCGGCACCGGCGAAATCATCAATCACCTGGGTCAGCGCTCCAGGCAAGTGGATGTCGTGCTGTACAACATCGACCGGATAGCGCCAGCACTCGTCAACGGCAGCGATGCGGGGGTCTTCCCTTGGGAATGTGTGATTGCCGTCATTGAAGTGAAAAGCCGCTTGACCGCCCAGGTCTGGGAGGACGCCCACCTCAATGCCTACAGCGTCGATCAGATCTACAGGGGTCTGGCCGAGCCCGACCTATTGATCGATGGAAAAAGGCCGAACGAAAACAAGCTCAGCACCACACCCATCCCCTACTACGTGTTTGGCTTTGACAGCGACCTGAAGGAAAAAACTGAAATCAAGAGCGTCTTGAACGGCACGCAGTCCTTCGACATCGGCCAAGAAGGCGCCAGGCTTTTCAGTTCCTTCGACGCCCTCAATCGCAAAGCACGCGAACGCGAAGAGATTCAGCAACTGATTAAAACCCATCCGCCGGCCACGCCAGAACAGAAGCAAAGACTGCGAGAACTGCCGGCTGACGACTTCTATACCTACCGTAGCGATGTGCTTGGCGTGTGCGTGGCCGGCAAAGAGTGGACGCACGGCCATATTCGCTTTGACGATGTGGTTGATCCACGGTACGCAGTGCCGGATCACAGAACCATGTCGCGGTGGAATTTCTGTTGGAGCACCGCGCTGAGCAAGGAAAAACTTGAGGATGTCCTGCACTTTCTCGGGCACTTGATCGAGCTTTCGTGCGAAATGCCCAAGTGCACACGGCACTACAGCCTGGCGCGCTACCTCGTCGAACCCAAATAACAATGCACCACCTACGCTCAATGGCCTAAGGACAGACCTCATGAAATCCAGCGTCAGCCGCTGCGCCCTCCCGCCCGACTCGAGCATTGCCCGCCATGCCAAGGGCGCCAGTTTCATCGATTGCCAGAGCATCGTGGCCGATGACCGCGAGCGCAGCGCCTTGCGCCACGGATTACGGCTGATGGCCCGCACGCCGGCTTGGATCGACCGCCTCATGGCGCTGCGCAATCGACTGGTGCAACTGTTTGGCCTCAAGGACCTCGGCAGGCTGACCCGCATCGACCTGCAACGCGCGGACGCCGACTATCGACCCGGCGACCGGGTGGGGATTTTCACCCTGGTGTCGCAAACCCCCGACGAAGTGCTGCTGGTAGACCAGGACCGCCACCTGGACGTGTACCTGGCCATCAACCGTATGCCACTCGACCCGCAAGGAGCCCGGCGGGTGGTGCTATCCACCCTGGTCCACCCGCACAACTGGCTGGGCCGCCTGTATATGCTGCCGGTGGCGCCGTTCCATCGCTTTATTGCGCCACGCATGCTGGCGATGCTCAATCAGCCCTAGGGTTGCCTGCGTGCCAGCGCGGCACAGGAGCGATAGGCTGGTCTGGGTAGCGGGAAGCTGAAGGCTGCGGCCCACATCAGTCGCCGCGCTACGACACCGGGTGTCGCAACGCATCGACAACAACGCCCAAAGCCCGAGAAAACGCTTTGCGGTTCGGGTAGTAGAGGTGATAGCCCGGATAATAATCGCACCAGTCGTCCAGGACCCGGATCAAGCGGCCCTCGGCAATGTCTCCGAGCACCCTATCCTCTGGAACGAACGCCAGGCCCTGGCCGGACAACGCCGCACGGACAATCGACGAGCTGTTGTTGAATACCCACTGCCCCGTCACGCGGAGCTTGATCTGCTGCCCGCCTTTTTCGAAATCCCAGGGTAACAGGCCGCCGTGGGTCGAGAGCCTGAGGTTGATACAGTTGTGCTGCGCCAGGTCGTGCGGCGTTATCGGAATGTCGCGGTGCGCGAAGTACTCGGGCGTGCCTACCACTGCAATGCGCAAATCCGGACCGATACGGACGGCGATCATATCCTTGGCCACCTGATTCCCCAGGCGAACACCCGCGTCGTAGCCCTGGGACACAATGTCGCCAAGCGTGTAGTCGACCGTAATCTCGACATGAAGCCCAGGGTACTGATCGACGACGTTGCGCAGTTTTGGCCACAGAACACTGTTTGCCGCATGTTCCGCCGCGGTAATGCGCACCGTGCCGACCGGGCTGTCGCGCAGTTCGGCGACAGCGGCCAGTTCCGCATCGATCGCCTCAAGCCGCGTTGACACACTCAAGAATAGCCGCTGCCCTGCCTCGGTAGTCGCGACACGTCGCGTGGTGCGAGTCAGTAACTGCACACCGACTTCGGCCTCCAAACCACGGATGGCGTGACTCACTGCCGACGAACTCACACCCAGCACCGCTGCTGCGCGCGTGAAGCTGCCCTCCCGTGCAACGTTGACGAAAGCGAGCATCTGGCTGAAATGCTTACGCGACATGGTGGCCCCCTTCTGTTGTCTCGGGCCGATAGCGCAACGCATCTATCAATACGGCCATTGACCGCGAGCAGGATTGACGCCGCACCGGGTAGTAGAGGTGATACCCAGGAAATGTCGCGCTCCAATCCTGCAAGACCTCAACGAGCCGGCCGCTGGCGATAAAAGGTCGCGCCATCGCCTGTGGAACATAACCGAACCCGAAACCGGCCAACGCGGCCTGGAGGATCTGTCGGGTGCCATTGAACACAAGTTGCCCCTCGACCCGCACATTCAATTTTTGCCGATCTTTGTTGAACTCCCAGACGTAAAGGTCACCGTGGCTCATCAACTGCAGATTGATACAGTCGTGGTCGGTGAGGTCGTGGGGTGTCGTGGGTAAGGGTCGTTTCGCCAGATAGGCCGGCGAGGCCACGACAGCCATCTGCATGTCCGCGCCGATGCGTACCGCGCTCATATCACGCGTGACGTCGCTGCCAAGGCGCACGCCCAGGTTATAACGCTGTGCCACGATATCGGTGAACCGCGGCTCGACGATCAATTCAACCTTAATCCCGGGATACGCCGGCAGAAGCGTGGCCAGCCGTGGCCACAGGATAGTTTCGGCGGCATTTTCGGTTGCACTGATACGCACGGTGCCAACGGGTTTATCGCGCAACTCACCGACAGCCATCAGTTCGCTCTCGATTTCCTCAAAGCGCGGCCCGATGCGATCCATCAGGCGTTGCCCAGCCTCCGTAGGCGATACGCTGCGGGTCGTGCGTGTCAACAATCGAACCCCGAGTCTCTCCTCCAGGACGCGCATGGTGTGGCTGAGCGCCGACTGCGACATCCCCAGCTGCGCGGCGGCTCGGGTAAAACTGCGTTCACGCGCAATGGCGATGAACACCATCAGATCGCTGTAATTGTCTGGCACCGTAAGGCTCTCTGTTGAGGACTCATGAATTTGACTCACAAGTGTTAGCAGATTTTACCGTCTAGTCGCTAGTCCAGCCGCTGCCTATAGTCCCGTTAGATCGAAAGGCCATGGTATGAAACCCGGCAAACCGCCTCCCTTTACAGGACAACCGACCATGAACAAACGCACGCTAGGCAAGAGCACGCTCGAAGTTTCCGCACTCGGGCTGGGTTGCATGGGGCTGAGCCATGGCTATGGCCCGGCCATCGAGACCCAACAAGCGATCGCGTTGATCCGCGCCGCCGTCGATCGTGGCGTGACCTTCTTTGATACTGCAGAGGTCTACGGGCCTTACGTGAACGAAGCCATCGTCGGCGAAGCACTGGCCCCGGTCCGCGACCGCGTGGTGATCGCCACCAAGTTCGGCTTCGACATCGACCCGCAGACGGGCACCCGCAGCGGCGGGACCAACAGCCGCCCCGAGCATATCAAGGCAGTGGTCGAAGCCAGTCTCAAGCGCCTGCGCACGGATCGCATCGACCTGCTCTACCAACACCGCGTCGATCCTGCGGTGCCGATTGAAGACGTGGCAGGCGCCGTCAAGGAGCTCATCGCCGAAGGCAAGGTCAAGCATTTCGGCCTGTCTGAAGCGGGTGTGCAGACCATTCGCCGCGCCCATGCCGTGCACCCCGTGACGGCAGTACAAAGTGAGTATTCATTGTTCTGGCGCGGCCCGGAGCTGGAATTGCTGCCCGTCCTTGAGGAACTGGGCATCGGCTTCGTACCGTTCAGCCCTTTGGGCGCCGGGTTCCTCACCGGCAAGATCAGCGCAGACACCCAGTTCGCCCCGACGGATTTTCGCAATCAGGTCCCGCGCTTCAGCGCCCAAGCACGTCAGGCCAACATGGCCTTGGTGGCGGTCATCACCTGCGTGGCAGATCGCAAAGGGGCAACGCCGGCCCAGGTTGCCCTGGCCTGGCTGCTCGCCCAGCGCCCCTGGATCGTCCCGATCCCCGGCACGACCAAACTGTCCCGTCTCGAAGAAAACCTGGGTGCCGTCGACCTTCGACTTACACCGGAAGATCTCGACGTGATTGCCCGAGAAGTCGCGGGGATCGAGATCCAGGGTGAACGCCTCCCGGAAGCGGCCTTGAAGATGACCGGCCTCTGAAGACAGCGACACCGGTTGCCCAAGGCATGCGGCGGTGAGCTCTGACTCTAAACGCGTGTGAACCCCTTTCAGGACAATGGCAATGACAGATGTGACTGTAGTAATCGGCGCTGGCGCCATCGGCCAGGCCATCGCTCGGCGCGTCAGCGCCGGCAAACATGTCGTCCTCGCCGACCTACGGCAAGATACCGTCGAGGCCGCCGCGAAGGTTTTCGCCGATGCGGGGTTTGAGGTCACCACGACCACCGTTGATGTGTCGTCCCGCCCATCCGTCCAGGCCCTTGTCGCACTGGCTGCACGCATTGGCGATATCACCGGAGTCATCCACGCCGCCGGGGTTTCCCCGTCTCAGGCCGCGCCGGCCAGCATTCTCCTGGTCGACCTGTATGGCACCGCTCTGGTGCTGGAACTATTTGGTGATGTGATTGCAAAGGGGGGTTCGGCAGTCGTCATCGCTTCGCAGTCAGGCCACCGCTTGCCGGCGCTCACCGGCGAACAGAACAACGCGCTGGCATTGACCCCGGCTGAAGAGCTTCTTGCATTACCGATGCTACAGCCCGAGCGAGTGACCGATCCCCTCAACGCCTATCAGTTGTCCAAGCGTGGCAACGTTCTGCGTGTGTCCGCGCAAGCCGTGCGGTGGGGAAAACGCGGCGCGCGCGTCAATGCGATAAGCCCAGGCATTATTTTCACGCCGTTGGCACGGGACGAACTCAATGGCCCGCGCGGGGATGGCTACCGCCGCATGATCGACGCTTGCGCCGCCAAACGCGGCGGTACGCCGGATGAAGTGGCGGCGCTCGCGGCGCTGCTGATGGGGCCGGAAGGGACGTTCATTACGGGCAGCGACTTCCTCATGGACGGCGGTGTGACCGCTCAATACTGGTACGGTGACGATGCAGTAATGGCCGGCCATCGGTAGTCGGTCTGGCGTTCAACTTCGGCACCCACACGCTGATCACCGCCCTCCCTGGCCGGCAGATTACCGCGATTGCCGCCTGATCAGCGCCTCACTCAGCCGAGCAGTTGCGCGCCGTGATGCCTTTTTCCTGGGCATACGCGGCGGATTTGGCTTCGATCAGCGGACGCAAGGTAGCGCGGTCGGCCTGGACCCAATCGGTTACCAGCACCCACTTTTGCCCGTCCCACTGTTGCACCCGCGCCGAACCGCCGCCTTCGTGGTCGGCGCAAGACAGCTTCAACGGTGCCAGCAGACCTTCAAGGCCCAGTGCTTTGATGCGCGCGGCGTCGATGTCCAGGTGCTCGAATGCCCAGCGGGTTTCCTCGCCGTTCAGCGCGCGGTTGCCGAACTTGGCCTGGCCGGTACGCAGGGCTTCGACGGCAATGGCTGCGTTGATCAGGCCGATGTTGTAGTAGACCTTGCCAAAGTAACTGGTGTCCTTGAGGTTGCTCTTGCCCGGATCGAGGATGAACTGCTTGAGCCTGCGGTGGATCTCGAAGTTATCGCCACCGGGGAATGGCGCCAGCGCCTGATAGCCTTTGGCGGCGGTGCCGGCGGGAATCACGTCGGCTTCGGAGCCGGCCCATACATCGCCGATCAGGCGGTCTGCCGGGATGCCAAAGCGCACGGCGGTCTTGATGCCGACCGGTGTGGACACGCCCCAGGTGCGCAGAAATACCCAGTCCGGATTGATCTGGCGCACTTGGCGCCATTGGGTCGATTGCTCGTTGCCGGGGTCTGCCACCGGGATCTGGATGTTCTCGAAACCATACTTTTGCGCCAGCAATTGCATGGCGGCCTGGGTTTCGCGACCGTAGGCGGAATCGTGATAGACCGTGACGATCTTCTTGCCCTTGAGCTTGTCCAGGCCGCCTTCGCGCTGGGCGATGTAGTTGATGCCCACCGAGGCCTGGCCGTAATAGTTGAGCAGCAGCGGGAACGCATAAGGGAACACGCGGCCATCAGTGGATTCGGTGCGCCCGCCAGCGCCGTCGATCAAGGGGATATGGTCAACGGCGGCACGGTCCATCAGCGCATAGGACGCCGGCGTACTGTGGGTGAAGAAGAAACCGGTGGGCGCGCCGTCCTGGCCGGCTTTGTAGCGCTCGTAGCATTCGATGATGCGGTCGGTCTTCCACTCGGTCTCGCATTCCTGCCAGACCAGCTTGACGCCGTTCACACCGCCTTCGACTTCGTTGATGTAGCGGAAGTAGTCGATCTCCCCCGCCCACCACGGAATGCCGCTGGAGGCATAGGCGCCGACCCGGTAGGTGGCCAGTGGGATGAACTGTTGATCGTTGGCGGCCTGGGCCGCTGCGGGCAGCAGGCCGCCCAGGGTGCTGAGGGCGACCAGGCTGGCGATAAGTGTGCGTTGCAAGGTTTTGTGCATGGGTGTGTTTTCTTAACGAAGGTGGGTTTTTCCTCCCGTTGTCGGGTCAGCGTCAACTGACCGGAAACACAATTCATGCCAAGCCCGCAAACCCTGGGATTGAAGGCCCTGCTCCAGCCTGGAAGCCCGCTGGGCGGCGCTGATCGGACACTTTATTGAACCGGTGTTGCGCCACCAACACTTGACGCGTCGGTTAGAGCGCGCCCAGTTGTTTCATCAGGGCCAGGTTGTCTTCGATGTGCCAATTGGCGGCGATCTTGCCGTTCTCGATCTGATAGATATCGGTAGCGATAAAGTCCACCGGCTGCCCGCCGCCCTTGATCTGCGCAAAAGTGCCGGTGAAGTGCCCGCGAAAATGCAGATGCACCACCACCCGGTCACCGGCAACGATCATCTGTTCGACTTCGCAGCTCAGGTCCGGCACGGCGCTGCGAAAGGCCCGCGACGCCAGCAACGGTCCCTGCGGGCCTTGCTGGCGGCCCGGCGGTGGGGTTTTGTCGACAAAATTGTCGGCCAGCGCCTCACGGGCCAGGCGTTCGTCGCCGGTATTCCAGAAGGTGTCGTAACGTCGCGCGGCGGTCTCGAGGCTGGCGAGTTGGGCAGGCGTGAGACTCTTGTCGACCACCAGCACACCCGGTTTGACCAGGTTGGCGTCAGCGGCGAAGGCCGCGCCGGACAGCGTCGACAGCAAGAGCGCGGCGCAGAGGCCCGCGCGGGAGAGAGCTGAGCGTTTCATTGTGAGTTTCCTTGTGGGAGGGACAGTCAAAGCGTTTCGCTTTCCCTGAGGCTGAGCGGACTTTCGAGGGTGTACTGAGCGATCGCGTCCTTGCGCATGAAGGCGACGCCAGGGTGGCTGTTGGCATAGCGCAAAAACTCATCCCAGACCCTGACCATCTGCGGCGTGCCACTGATACGGTCATGGGCACTGATCGACATCATGCGGCGTCGGCTGCCCGCCTCTTCGTACAACTGATCGAAGTCCAGCTTGACCTGCTGCAAAAACTGCGACGGTGAGTAGTTGCGGCCTTCGATCAATACGATGTCGTTGTTGCGCAAGGTGTACGGCACAACGACAAAGTCCTTGCCATTGACCTGTTCGATAAAGGGCTCGTCGCGACTCACATCGTCGATGTGATAGACGTAGCCAAGCTCTTGCAGCAGCGACAGGGTGTTGGGGCCGCGACGCAACCAGTTGCAGTTGTAGCCCCTGACCGGCTGCCCCGTGACGTCTTGCAGCATGCTCGCGGCTTGACGCAGGAACGTGCGCTCCTGCTCCCGGCTCATGGCAAATTGCGAACTCCAGCGCGGGCCATGACCCGAGGCCTCGTGACCGCGCGCGACGATCTCCCGCGCCAGTTCCGGATGACGCTTTACCGCGTCGCCGATCATGTGGCTGGTGACCTTGACCCCATGCCGGTCCCACAGGTCGAGCATCCTAGGAATGCCTTCGCGGTAGCCGTAGGCAAACCAGGTATTGGTGGCCGGATCGGTCGGCACGCTGTCGGGAAAATCCACACGGGGAAACGGGCTGTCGGTGCCCTTGAGGGGCTGTCCACCCGCCTCGAACTGCATGGAAATCGACACCACCAGCCGCGTATTGCCCGGCCAGAATCCCCCCTTGGCCGGGCGGCCAGCCGGCGCAGGCGCAACATTCCCAGGCCCTGCCTGCGTTGCGGCTGCGCTGGCCGTGCCGAGTAACGTACCGGCGGTTAACACCGCAGCGCCCGCGCCCGCCTGGGCCAAGAAGGTACGCCGTTGCAAGTTCACCAATGACATGACGGTCACTCCGTTGAATAAACACGGATGCAACCCTAAGCCTTTAGGTTTATTTTGATAATGAAGCTGAAATCAAAAACCACCTTCGGAAATACCGAACAATGTTGTTGAAAAACCTCGCGTTGTTTTTGCTGATCGTCGAAAAAGGCGGGTTATCCGCCGCCGGCAGGGAGCTGGGACTGTCGCCTGCATCCGTTTCCGAGCGGCTGGCCCAACTGGAAAACTTTTACGGTGCCAGCCTGCTCAACCGCACCACCCGCGCGATCCATCTCACGGACGAAGGCCGCCTGTTGGTCGATGGCGCACGACGCCTGCTGGCGCAAGCCGATGAACTGCACAGCAGCATCCGTCTTGGCACGCACACGGTGCGCGGGCCGATTCGCCTCAGCGCCCCCGAAGACCTGGGCCGCCAATATATCGAACCGATCCTTGCGCAATTCATGCAGGAGCACCCCGAGGTCAGCATCGACCTGAACCTCAGCGACGGTTACGTCGACCCCATCAGCCAAGGGATCGACTTTGCCGTGCGCTTCGGTGAGCTGGCCGACAGCACGCTGCATGCCCGATTGATTGGCGAAAACCGCCGAGTGGTGTGTGCATCGCCGCTTTACTTGGCACGCCACGGCACCCCGCAACACCCTGAGGACCTGAGCGAGCACGAGTGCCTGGTGATGCGCTTCGGTATCAATATTTCCCGGGAGTGGACGTTCAAGAAACAAGGGCAGACGCAGCGGATCACCGTGCGTGGCCGCCGGGTCGCGAACGACGGCGCGCTGGTCCGCCAATGGTGCCTGGCCGGCCATGGGATTTGCCTGAAATCGGTGTGGGACGTGCGCGCCGACCTCGAGGCAGGGCGACTGGTAGAGGTGTTTCAGGATTACGACCTGGGCGGGACCGCCTTGAACATTGTCTACCCGCCCACCCGGGTCCAGCCCAGACGAGTGCGGATGTTGATAGAGCGCATTGCCGACGTGCTATCGACTGACCGCATGGCCTGAGTATCGAGGCGCTCGTTGCAGCCGTTGAAATACCGCCTTGCCATCAACCGCATTGATAGGTTGCTAACGAAACCCTCGGGCTAGAGGGGTTATCTCGCGCTTATATCATTCCGAATGATAGTTACCTTCGCTTCATTCGATTCGTGACATACCGCCTCGCCGCGCATGATCCGCCCATCTCAAATACATTGGCGGATACACCTCATGGAACACTCACTCAAACAGTTGCGCTTCCCCCTGGCGATTTTGGCCGTGGTGGTGATGAGCGCGTGCGGCAAGACTCCGGAACAAGCGGCCGCCATGCCTGCGGCCAAAGTCAGCGTGGCCAAGGTGCTTGAACAACCGGTCAACGAGTGGGATGAATTCACCGGTCGCCTGGAAGCGCCGGAGACCGTGCAGATTCGTCCGCGCGTGTCCGGCCAGATCGACCAAGTGGCGTTCACCGAAGGTTCGCTGGTCAAGAAAGGCGACCTGCTGTTCCAGATCGACCCACGTCCGTTCCAGGCCGAGGTGCGCCGCCTCGAAGCCCAGTTGCAACAAACGAAAGCAGCCGCCACCCGCAGCGATAACGAAGCCCAACGCGGCGATCGCCTGCGCCAGAGCAATGCGATCTCCGCCGAACTGGCCGACTCGCGCACCACCGCCGCCCAGGAAGCCCGCGCCGCCGTCGCCGGCATCCAGGCGCAGTTGGACCTGGCCAGGCTGAACCTGAGTTTCACCCGCGTCACCTCGCCCATCAGCGGCCGCGTCAGCCGTGCCGAAATCACCGCCGGCAACCTGGTCACCGCCGATGTCACCGCGCTGACCAGCGTGGTCTCCACCGACAAGGTCTACGCCTATTTCGACGCCGATGAGCGAGTGTTCCTCAAGTACAGCGAACTGGCGCGCCAGGGCCGTCGTGGTGCGACCACCCCGGTATACCTGGGCCTGTCCAACGAAACCGGCAACCCGCACCTGGGCCAGATGAACTTCGTCGACAACCAGGTCAACCCCGCCACCGGCACCATCCGTGGCCGCGCCGTGTTCGACAACAGCAAGGGCGAATACACCCCAGGTCTGTATGCGCGCTTGAAGCTGGTTGGCAGCGGTACCTACTCCGCGGTGTTGATCAACGACGAAGCCGTGGGCACCGACCTTGGCAAGAAATTCGTGCTGGTGATGGACGGCGACAAACCCGCCTACCGCGCGGTGGAACTGGGGCCGAAGCTCGAAGGCTTGCGCATCGTGCGCAGCGGCCTGACCAAGGACGACACGATTATCGTCAAGGGCCTGCAACGCGCGCGCCCAGGTGCACCGGTGGCGCCAGAAACCATTCCAATGGCCAGCAAGGAAACCCTCGCCGCCTTGGCCCAACAACGACAAGCGCTTGAAGCCAGCAACTTGGAGCAAGTGGCGCCAGAAAAAACCGCGCCCAAGCTCGCAGCTGTCGCGACGCCTCGCGGTTAAGGGATACGACTCAAAATGAATTTTTCCAAGTTCTTTATTTCACGGCCGATCTTCGCCGCAGTGCTGTCGCTGCTGATCCTGATCGCCGGTGCCATCTCGCTGTTCAAGCTGCCCATCAGCGAATACCCGGAAGTGGTGCCGCCGACCGTGGTAGTACGCGCCAACTTCCCCGGCGCCAACCCCAAGGTCATCGGTGAAACCGTGGCCGCACCGCTGGAACAGGCGATCACCGGCGTCGAGAACATGCTGTACATGTCCTCCCAGTCGACCGCCGACGGCAAGCTGACCCTGACCATCACCTTCGCCCTGGGCACCGACCTGGACAACGCGCAAGTGCAGGTGCAAAACCGTGTGACGCGCACCCAACCCAAGCTGCCCGAGGAAGTGACGCGCATCGGTATCACCGTGGACAAGGCCTCCCCCGACCTGACCATGGTGGTGCACTTGACCTCCCCGGATCAGCGTTACGACATGCTCTACCTGTCCAACTACGCGATCCTCAACATCAAGGATGAACTGGCGCGTCTGAACGGCGTGGGCGACGTGCAGTTGTTCGGCATGGGCGACTATTCCCTGCGCGTATGGCTCGATCCGAACAAGACTGCCTCGCGCAACCTGACCGCCACCGATGTGGTCAACGCGATCCGCGAGCAGAACCGTCAGGTGGCCGCCGGTGCCCTGGGTGCCCAGCCGGCACCGACGGACACCAGCTTCCAGTTGTCGGTGAATACCCAGGGCCGCCTGGTCACCGAGGAAGAGTTCGAGAACATTGTGATTCGCGCCGGCGACAACGGTGAAATCACACGCCTCAAGGACATCGCCCGGGTCGAGCTGGGGTCCAGCCAATATGCGCTGCGCTCGCTGATCGATAACCAGCCCGCCGTTGCGATTCCGATTTTCCAGCGCCCCGGTTCCAACGCCATCGACATCTCCAACGATGTACGCAGCAAGATGGCCGAGCTGAAAAAGAACTTCCCGGCGGGCATGGATTACCGCATCGCGTATGACCCGACGATCTTTGTCCGCGGCTCCATCGAAGCGGTCGTGCACACGCTGTTCGAAGCCCTGATCCTCGTGGTGCTGGTGGTCATCCTGTTCCTGCAGACCTGGCGGGCGTCGATCATTCCGTTGGTGGCGGTCCCGGTATCGTTGATCGGTACGTTTGCGGTGATGCACCTGTTCGGGTTCTCGCTCAACGCGCTGTCATTGTTCGGATTGGTGCTGGCCATCGGCATCGTGGTGGACGACGCCATCGTGGTGGTGGAGAACGTCGAACGCAATATCGAGCTGGGCCTGGCGCCGTTCCCGGCCACCGAAAAAGCCATGAGCGAGGTGACCGGCCCGATCATCGCCACGGCGCTGGTGCTGTGTGCGGTGTTCATTCCAGCGGCGTTTATCAGTGGCTTGACCGGGCAGTTCTACAAACAGTTCGCCCTGACCATTGCGATCTCGACGGTGATCTCGGCATTCAACTCGCTGACCCTGTCCCCTGCCCTGGCCGCTGTGTTGCTGCGCGGCCACGACGCGCCGAAGGATCGCTTCTCGAAGTTTCTCGACAAGATCCTCGGCGGCTGGCTGTTCCGGCCCTTCAACCGCTTTTTCGAGAAGGCCAGCCATGGCTATGTGGGTACCGTGCGCCGGGTGATTCGCGGCAGTGCTATTGCGTTGTTCGTGTACGCCGGCCTGATGGTGCTGACCTTCTTCGGCTTTGCCCATACCCCGACCGGTTTCGTACCGGCCCAGGACAAGCAATACCTGGTGGCCTTCGCGCAATTGCCCGACGCCGCGAGCCTGGACCGCACCGAAAGCGTGATGAAGCGCATGTCGGAAATCGCCCTGAAACAGCCCGGCGTGGAAAGCGCGATTGCGTTCCCCGGCCTGTCGATCAACGGTTTCACCAACAGCCCGAACAGCGGCATCGTGTTCGTGACCTTGAAGCCGTTCGATGAACGCAAAGACCCGAGCATGTCCGCCGGGGCGATTGCCGGCGCGTTGAACGGCCAGTACAGCAACATCGAAGAAGCTTATATGGCGATCTTCCCGCCGCCGCCGGTACAGGGCCTGGGCACCATCGGCGGCTTCCGCCTGCAGATCGAAGACCGTGGCAACCTGGGTTATGACGAGCTGTACAAAGAAGTGCAGAACGTGATCACCAAGAGCCGTGGCGTACCGGAGTTGTTCGGCCTGTTCACCAGCTACACGGTCAACGTGCCCCAGGTCGATGCCGCCATCGACCGCGAAAAGGCCAAGACCCACGGCGTAGCGATCAGCGACATCTTCGACACCCTGCAGGTCTACCTGGGTTCGTTGTATGCCAACGACTTCAACCGCTTCGGGCGTACCTATCAGGTCAACGTGCAGGCCGAGCAACAGTTCCGCCAGGACTCCGACCAGATCGGCCAACTGAAAGTGCGCAACAACAAGGGCGAGATGATCCCGCTGGCGACCTTTATCAAGGTCAGCGACACCTCGGGCCCCGACCGCGTGATGCACTACAACGGCTTCATCACCGCTGAAATCAACGGCAACGCCGCACCGGGCTACAGTTCCGGCCAGGCCCAGGCCGCGATTGAAAAACTGCTGAAAGAGGAATTGCCCAACGGCATGACCTACGAGTGGACCGACCTGACCTATCAGCAAATCCTCTCGGGCAACACCGCGCTGTTCGTGTTCCCGCTCTGTGTGCTGCTGGCGTTCCTGGTACTGGCCGCCCAATACGAAAGCTGGAGCCTGCCATTGGCGGTGATCCTGATCGTACCGATGACGCTGCTGTCGGCCATCACCGGGGTGATCATCTCCGGCGGCGACAACAACATCTTCACCCAGATCGGCCTGATCGTACTGGTGGGCCTGGCCTGTAAGAACGCGATCCTGATCGTCGAATTCGCCAAGGATAAACAGCAGGAAGGCCTCGACCCGCTCGCCGCAGTGCTGGAGGCCTGCCGTCTGCGTCTGCGGCCGATCCTGATGACCTCGTTCGCATTCATCATGGGTGTGGTGCCCCTGGTGCTGTCCAGCGGTGCCGGTGCCGAGATGCGCCATGCCATGGGCGTGGCAGTGTTCTCCGGGATGATCGGCGTGACCTTCTTCGGCCTGTTGCTGACGCCGGTGTTCTACGTACTGATCCGTCGCTCTGTGGAACGCAGCGAAACGCGCAAAGCGGCCAAGGCCTTGAAGCTGGAGACACAGCAATGAGTGTGAAAGTATTCCTGCCGAGCTTGCTGGTCCTGGCGTTGAGCGCCTGTGCCGTAGGCCCGGACTACAAAACCCAGACCCCGGAGGCGGCCAACATCAGCGCCGCCGCCGATGCCAAACAGTATGACCACGCCAAGTTCGAAGGCATCTGGTGGCAGCAGTTCGACGATCCGACCCTCAACCAGTTGGTGACTCAGTCGCTGCAAGGCAACCGCGACCTGCGCGTCGCGTTTGCCCGCCTGCGAGCCGCTCGGGCGATCCGTGATGACGCCAGCAATGACGCGATGCCAACCATCACCAGCCGCGCCAGCAGTGACCTGGCCAAGGGGCAGATCCCCGGCCAGACCACTAAGCGCGTCAACAGCGAGCGTTATGACCTGGGCCTGGACATGGCCTGGGAACTTGACCTGTTCGGGCGCATCCAGCGCAACCTGGAAGCCACCGACGCCGAGCAGCAGGCGGCCGAAGCCGACCTGTACCAACTGCAGGTCACGATGATCGCCGAACTGGTGGATGCCTACGGTCAACTGCGCGGCGCGCAACTGCGCGAACGCATCGCCCTGGACAACCTGAAGAACCAGCAGGAATCGCGCACCATCACCGTCAGCCTGCGCGACGCCGGCGTGGGCGACCAGCTCGACGTGGAACGTGCCGACGCACGCCTCGCGGCGGTGGAAGCCAGCGTGCCGCAACTGCAAGCCGAACAGGTGCGCGAGCGCAACCGCATCGCCACCCTCCTCGGCCAGCGCCCCGACAAGCTGAGCGTAGACCTGAGCCCGAAAAACCTGCCGGCGATTGCCAAGGCACTGCCGATCGGCGACCCGGGCCAACTGCTGCAACGTCGCCCGGACATCCTCAGTGCCGAACGCAAACTGGCCGCCGCCACGGCGCGCATCGGCGTGGCCAAGGCCGACCTGTTCCCAAGGGTCAGCCTCAGCGGGTTCCTCGGCTTTACCGCCGGACGCGGTTCGCAGATCGGCTCCTCGGCCGCCAACGCCTGGGCACTCGGCCCGAGCATCACTTGGGCCGCGTTCGACCTGGGCAGCGTCCGCGCCCGCCTGCGCGGTGCGGACGCCGAGGCCGACGGCGCCCTGGCGACCTATGAGCAACAAGTCTTGCTGGCATTGGAAGAGTCCGAAAACGCCTTCAGCGATTACGGCAAGCGCCAGCAACGCTTGGTCTCGCTGATCCGCCAGAGCGAATCCAGCCGCGCCGCCGCCGACCTCGCGGCGATCCGCTACCGCGAAGGCACGGTGGACTTCCTCGTGCTGCTCGACGCCCAGCGCGAACGCCTGGCCGCCGAAGATTCCCAGGCCCAGGCCGAAGTCGACCTGTATCGCGGCATCGTCGCGATCTACAAGGCCTTGGGCGGTGGCTGGCAGCCGGACACGGTCGTCGCCAGCGCGAAGTGATGTAAGAGCTCCTTTGGTTGGTCGCATCCAGCCAATTTTTAGCCCCGTGATCCATTCGGTCATGGGGCTTTTTTTGGCCTGGGATTTACCCCAACCACTAGATCAGCGAATCCAAGTCCAGCGGTCGAGGCTTGTCGGCCAGGCTGGCAAACAGTTCTTCGGCCGGGTCCGGCTCGGGAATCATTGCAATCTGCACCTGCAGGGTGTTCTCGCGCTGGTCCTTCCAGCGCGCCAGCGCGATTTCAAGGGCGGGCGATTGCGCGGCGCTGCCGTACACGTCGGCAAGGCTCAGGTGGCTTATGCGCAGCCTTTCCAGGCGCTGCAGCGAGTGCGCAAGCTTGTCCGACTCGCG
This sequence comes from Pseudomonas extremaustralis, assembly GCF_900102035.1. Classification (NCBI taxonomy): domain Bacteria; kingdom Pseudomonadati; phylum Pseudomonadota; class Gammaproteobacteria; order Pseudomonadales; family Pseudomonadaceae; genus Pseudomonas; species Pseudomonas extremaustralis. The sequence continues at coordinate 1,402,240 of NZ_LT629689.1, read as the reverse complement.
GGTCAGCTCAATGTCGGCCTGCAGGTAGTCGGCGTCGGTGAGATCGCGCTGGTTGTAGCGCATGTGCCGGGACTTTTCCTCAACCTTGAAGCGCATGGTCTTCAATGCCTGGTCCACCAGGGCGTATTCACGCTCAGTGACCAGCGTCCCGCGGGTTTCCTGGGTTTGCTGCCAACGCCGCAAGGTCGCCCAGGACAACGGGATATAAGCGCGCGGGATGCTGTGGTCGCCCAGGCTCATGAGTTGGGTGATCCAGCCGTCGCGGTAAGGCAGGTCGCCATCTTTGGCCAGCGCGCGGGTGCAGGCGGCCTGCTCGATGGAGTCGCAGCCCGGCCGCCACAGAATCGACGACATTTCCTTCTGGTTGAACGGCACGAGCATGAAGTGATGCAACGTGCCGTGGTGCTGATAAGGCGCGCCGCCCACCCGCACAAGGCCGGCGACAAAGATCAAGGCGCCCAGCACCGGGTTGGTAATGAACATGGCCTTGAACCCCGGGATCCAGATGCTTCGTCGTGCGTTCATCCACGGCGCGGGGACGCTGGGGATCATGTCGTTGTTATTCACCGCGCGGTGGTGCGCCAGCGGCTCGGCGGCGGCGACGAAGGTGGCATCGCCCGTGCGGGGAGCACCGTAGGTGTAGAGGAGGACGTCGTAATTGTTGTCCGTGGCGTTGCGAAGGGCTTCCGCCAGCAACAATGCGATTGCGCCGCCGAGGCTGTGGCCGCTGATGATGATTTTTTGTCCGGCGTGAAACTGGTCCAAATAGTCCTGAACAAAGTCTTTCAGAGCCTTATAGGCTTCGTAAAAGCCGCGATGGACTTTGCCTTGTCCCTCTTCAAAAGGCACTTGCGCCGCATCCACGTCACGCCACCAATCGGCCAACTCCAGGGTTCCACGGATGGAAATCAGAATGACCTCATCGTGATGGGTAATGAATGCTTGAGTGCTCTTGGCACTCAGCCAGCTATCACTGGAGTCATCGAAAAAGTGCAGCTTGGCGGGATGTTCCTGGTTTTCGCCCGGTTTGTTTTGCTCATACAGGGTGGGGTCGAACGGCAGGATTTCGAAGCGTTTCGAGTAAGGCACTTCTTCGTAGAGGGGGTAGTAGCGATGATCCGGCGACTGGGCATTGTCCACTTTCCAGCTTTCCCGGTAGTTCGAAAGGGCTTCGCCAAAGAAGTGACCGACGCTGGGGTCCAATGGAAAGCTGACCCTGTCCACCGGGTCTTTGGCGGGGTGCTGGCCGAAATCGCAATAACTCAAGTTCGCCATGATCGCCAGTTGGTACAGGTTCAAGGCACAGAACTGATTGTCGGTCGAGAGCATGGGGCGGAACGCCCGCAGTGGACGCACCTGGAGCAGGGTGTGCCGGTTCGATAACAGCCCGACACCAAACGTCGCTACGGGGGCTGGACTGAACCTCAGTTCATTGAGCGCTCTTATCAGGATGTCTTCCGGCGGGTATTTACGGTCAATAATCGGCGGCGGTAGATGTGCGCTGTGTTTGACCAGGTCCCGGACTTCGACCTGGATGAACTCATCCCCCGGTTTTAGTGCGGGGTTGTGCTCGCGAGGGGAACCGTCTTTGTGGAAGAAGCGGGTTTGTTCAGCGCGGACTTGGAGTTCGGTGATGGGGAGTTTGTACGAAAGACGCTCCATGAGTCTTTTATATGGATTTTCTTCTCCTACATATTCCGTATTTAGCGTTAATACGACAGGCCCTTGATAGCAGTTTTCGATTTTGGCAAACCCATCGGCATCCAACCTGCCCGTATAGCGTTGCTCTGCACTGTCTTGAAGGGTATAGGCAAGGCCCGCATAGGGTTTACCATCACCGAACTCATCGACCAACTGAAAACTAATAAAGTGTCCCCTTAATGGGCAGGCCAGCATCTTGCTGCTAAAAAACGGCTTATCCTCATCTTTCATAGGTTCATACAAATTCATGATTAATGTCCTTTATTCAGTGCAGTTGGGATAGACGGTGCAGTCACGTCCGTCAGGCATTTTGAAAGGTACGAAATCCGTAGTTTTTCCATAGCAAAACCCATAAAAATCGTCGGGTCCTTTACCCATACAACGCTTCCAACCAGCTGGAAACTTAACCCAACTATCACCAAATGCCGGCTCTTCCTCTTTTGCCTCCGTCAGCACCAGCTTCACGGTCCTGCCCGCTAACCCATCGCGCAGCATTGATCCACCGGCCAGGCTTTTCTGGACGATTCCATTAGCGTCGAGCGCCCGGCACTGGAGGATTTTCCTGATAAACCGTCTCGATCCCACAGTGCGAAAAAACCACTGGCACTGGCCCTGAAAGACCAGTGGTCCCGACGCGGGGAAAGGGCGAGTTGTTTCAGTGGGCTCATCACGAATGTATAAAGCGGCCTTTTGCAAACTCATGTCCAGTTCACGCTCACCCCATCGCCCTTTGATATTCAGCACAACGCTTTTCAATACCCTGGAACACCCCTTTACCTTTTCTGTAAGTGGCAACTTGAGTTCAATCAGTTGTGTGCCCTTGGGCTGATCGCTTTTGATCACTTTATGCCCCGGACACGATTCGCCCGAGGCCGCGTCGTAATAGGTGGTGGCACTTATCGTGAAGTTTTCCGGCAACTCGGCCTGGAAGTTGAAACTCTCGGTTTGCAGGAGTGAGCAGCCTGAAACTGCCCAGGCCATTACGCTTATACATACGGCTCGCAAACATTGGTGAGTAAAGTGTTGTATGTGCATGATGTTTATTGTTCTCCCGGCACGGAGTTATACGAACTCATTGTTTTATGCCCTTTATTCAGTGCAGTTGGGATAGACGGTGCAGTTACGTCCATCGGGCATTTTGAAGTCAGTGAAAGTCGGCGGATCTTGGCAGCGGAACGTTTCCTTCGTTTCGATACAGGGCTTCCAGCCTTTAGGTGTTTCCAGCCATGACCGCCCAAAATACGGTTGTTCCTCTTTTGCCTCCGTCAGTACCAACTTCACGGTCCTGCCCGCTAACCCATCGCGCAGCATTGATCCACCGGCCAGGCTTTTCTGGACGATTCCATTAGCGTCGAGCGCCCGGCACTGGAGGATTTTCCTGATAAACCGTCTCGATCCCACAGTGCGAAAAAACCACTGGCACTGGCCCTGAAAGACCAGTGGTCCCGACGCGGGGAAAGGGCGAGTTGTTTCAGTGGGCTCATCACGAATGTATAAAGCGGCTTTTTGCAAACTCATGTCCAGTTCACGCTCACCCCATCGCCCTTTGATATTCAGCACAACGCTTTTCAATACCCTGGAACACCCCTTTACCTTTTCTGTAAGTGGCAACTTGAGTTCAATCAGTTGTGTGCCCTTGGGTTGATCGCTTTTGATCACTTTATGCCCCGGACACGACTCGCCCGAGGCCGCGTCGTAATAGGTGGTGGCGCTTATCGTGAAGTTTTCCGGCAACTCGGCCTGGAAGTTGAAACTCTCGGTTTGCAGGAGTGAGCAGCCTGAAACTGTCCAGGCCATTACGCTTATATAGACGGCCCGCAGATAGGAGTGTGTGAGGTGTCTTATGTGCTTCATAGGGATCCTTCTCCGGCCCAGAACTTCGCTTCATTGAACAAGCGTTCGTAGTGAACTTGCGGCGCTTCACCTTCATGGGGCGCCCAGTTGTTGATGATGGATGCCTCGGCTTCAGTGAGTTTGCGGATGACCAAAAAACGCACTTGCTCAGGGTCGGTCCATCCCCATTGCTGAGCGTATGAAAGTTGTTCGGTGAGCCAAGTGCTTGGGTCTTGACGCTGACTGAGTCGCCTCAGTTCTTCATGGTGTTTTGCCCACAGATAGCGGTAGTTATTGGAATGAAGTATTGCCATCGCCCGATCATCCGACACCGGCACGTTCAGCCAGCCCGGGTCGGCAGGCAGCGGGTATTCACCGGGCGCGGGATTGTGGGCGACGTTCCACTGGCCACCCTGCCAATAACACACACTGATCGCCGGCCCCAGATACTCGGGGCGGGCCTCTTCGGGGAGATGCGCCAAGGCACGGCCCAGTACGCGATTGTCGTGGAAGCGGTACAGCGCCCGGTGGGGCCGCGTGCCGATGATCAAGCGTTCGCGCCAGTGGCGGGTCAGCGCTGGCAGGTCGCCGTGGCGGATGCTCGCCAGCCAACCCCAATTGCGCTCGGGCTCGTCGAGGAGAGGTTTGAGGCGTGCATCGCCAGGATTGTCGATAAGGAAGATGAACGGCCCCGCGTTGGCTAAATCGCTGATCGGCGTCTGGCTGTAGATGCAGCTGTACCGCTCGAGGTCATGGGGGCTCAACAAGGCTTGGCGAGCGACGAGTTCGCCTTCCGAGTCCAGGATCAGGCACAGGGTCTGGCCGAGTCTTAGCTGGTCGTCCATCCATTGGCGGGGGCAGGTAGTTGTCATGGTGTCATTCCTTTGGGCAGGCAAAGGAAGGAAGCTGCAGCGTGAAGTGCTCAGCGTGGGCAGGCGCGAACATAGGCTTATCCTTAAGACGAAAGAGTAAACAAAACGCGAGGCTCAGGCGGTGTCTGGCCTGAACGCGTTTAAATCAGCGAGCACGCTAGCAAATGGAAAAAATGGATTGATGCAGGAAAGGCCTCGGAAATGCGTATGAACTTTCCGCAATTCAGAGTGCTTCTTTGGCGAACGTTTGTGAGGGGATAACCAACAGGCGCTTTCGCCCGCGTTTCAGCGCAAATAAAGAGGATTAATAACGCTTAAACATGGCGGCCTGGTCGCAACGTCAGATCGAGGAACGCCTACAGGGGGGAGGTAGTCGCCAAACGCCATGACGTGCGAGTGATCCCCCGCCGCCACAGAGCCTACGGGCTGATCTCGTCCAAAATCAGACTCCGATAATGCCCCGGATTCGATCCCGCCCACTTGCGAAACGCCTTATAGAACGAACTGGTATCGGCAAACCCCAACCGCTCGGCAATCTGGGCAAAACTGATCTGCGGTTCGGCCAGCCACACGATCGCCAGCTCCTTGCGCACACTGTCCTTGAGCCCCTGATAGGTCTGCCCCTCTTGCGCCAGGCGGCGGCGCAGGGTGGAGGCGGAGATGCACAGGCTGGCGGCCAGACCCTCGGTTTCCGGCCAAGTGTCGGCGGGCATTTGCCGCAGGTCGTGTTTGATACGGGCAGCCAGGCTGTCGGGATCGCGGTATTTGACCAGGATGTTGGCCGGGGCATGGGCGAGAAAGCGTTTGAGTTCCTCCGGGCTGCGCTTGATCGGCAGGTCGAGGCAGTCGGCGGAAAAGATCATGCGGGTGCGTGGGCGATCGAAACGCAGGTTGTCGGAAAACATCACCTGATAGTCATCGCAGAAGTCCGGCCTTGGACCGCGCAGTTCAATGGCCAGGATCGGAATGCGGCGCCCCACCAGCCAACAAGCCACGCCATGGACGATCATCCAATAGGTGAAATAGGTAAACGCCCGCCTCGGTTCGGGCTCAGGCTCAAGCAAGACGATTTCCGCCAGGCTCTGTTGACGCACCAACTGGGCCGGCATTCGCTCGAGCATCAGCGACAGAAACGCCAGGGCGGTGTCGAGGCTGGCCGCCAGGGTCGGTTGCGCCAGTGAGGCGCGGCAGAGAAATGCCAGGCTGCCGGACCGGAGTTTGCGCGGGTCCATGCCAAAGAATTCATCGTCCATGCGCCGCGCCAGTAAACGCCAGAGCCGCGCATAGGCCGTGGCGGGAACGCGGGCGGACGGCGTTTGCAGCAGCGCCGGATCGATACCGACCTTGCTCAGTACCTCAACGGTGGCCTCCCCCGGCGCGCAGCTCTGCAACAAGGCTTCGCGCACTAGGTGGAGGGAGATGGTGTCTTTTTCCGACATGAGAAGTTAGCCGATCCGACGGTATACACGATGGCACGCATCATAAGGGCGCTGACTGTTCGTCACCACCGTTCAGCCATTGTTCAGTAATCGCCAGTATTTCTTGTTTAGCAATGAGTATCATTATGTTACAAATTAGCATCCTCTCTACTGACCACGCGGTGCCGAATGCTCGTTCCTTTTCTCATCATGCTGCGCGAAGGCATTGAAGCCGCATTGATCGTTGGCATCATCGCCAGTTACCTGCAACAGACCGGTCGCGGCCAATGGATGCCCGCCGTGTGGATCGGTGTGTTTCTCGCGGCAGCGCTGGCCCTGCTGGTGGGCGGTGGCCTGGAGCTGGTCAGTGCCGAATTCCCGCAAAAACAGCAGGAGTTGTTCGAGGGTGTGGTGGGCCTTGTGGCCGTGGGCATTCTCAGTTCCATGGTGTTCTGGATGCGCAAGGTGGCGCGCTCGATCAAACATGCCCTGCACGCCTCCCTCGACCACGCCCTGGCCGGTTCCCGGCACCAGGTGACAGCACTGATCCTGATGGTGTTTTTCGCCGTGGCCCGCGAAGGCTTGGAAACCGTGTTCTTCCTGCTGGCCGTGTTCCAGCAGAGCGAAGGCCCGGGCGCACCGATTGGCGCCCTGCTCGGCCTGGTCCTGGCGATCATCGTCGGTTTCCTGATCTACACCGGCAGCATGCGCCTGAACCTCGGTGCGTTCTTCCGCTGGACCGGTTTGTTCATCCTGGTGGTGGCCGCCGGCATCCTTGCCAACTCGGTGCAGGCCTTGCACGAAGCAGGCGTATGGAACCGCCTGCAAACCGTGCTGTTCGATTTCAGCGCGACGTTGCCGATGGACAGCCCGCTGGGTTCGGTCCTGGCGGGGATGTTCGGTTACCAGGAAGCGCCGACCATCAGCACCCTGGGTGCCTATCTGATCTACCTGGTGGTGGCGCTGGTGATGTTTTTCCTGCCGGCGGCCCCGGCCACGCCTGCCGTCCCCTCTTCTTCCGTCTCCAGCCATTAAGGACCGTCTCTTGTCCAATCCAACTCCTCAACCGGCTTCGCCACCCCGCGCCCTGCGCTGGGCCGTGGCGGGCTCGGTGGTCGTGATGATCGCCGCCGGCGGCCTGTTTTATTACGCCTCGCAACTGGCGGCCAACAAGCGCCAGGCCAACAGCAATGAAATCGCCGTGACCATCCATGGCCACGCCTGCGAGCCCAACGCGTTGACCGTACCGGCCGGCCGCGCCAGCTTTCGCATCATCAACCGCTCCGACCGCGCGGTGGAGTGGGAAATCCTCGACGGCGTGCTGGTGATCGAAGAACGGGAAAATATCGCTCCCGGCCTCAGCCAGGTGATCAACGCCAACCTGCTCCCCGGCGACTACGCGATCACCTGCGGACTGTTGAGCAACCCGCGTGGCACCCTGCATGTGACGCCAACCGCGGAGTCCGACGCCCAGGCCAAGGCCAAGCCCGCGATGGTGGCGTTTATCGGCCCGTTGTCAGAGTTCCGCGTGTACTTGAGCAGCCAGGGCAGCGCGCTGGTCAAGGCCGTGAGCGACTTGCAACACGCCATCGACGCCGGCGATCTGTCCCAGGCCCAGGCACTTTACGTGCCCGCCCGCGAGGCTTACCAGCGCCTGGCCCCGGCCTCCCAGCGCCTGGCGGAATTGGACAACGCTATCAATGCCCGCGCCGATTACTTTGAAAAACGCGAACAGGACTCCGCCTTCAGTGGCTTCCACCGCCTCGAATACGGCCTGTTCCAGCAACGCAGCCTCGCTGGCCTGGCGCCGATTGCACAGCGTCTGCTGACCGACGTCACCACCCTCAAGCAACAACTGTTGGCCCAGTCGCTGCCGCCGGAGCAACTGGTCGGCATCGTGGTGCGCAACCTCAACAGCCTGGCGGACGTGCGAGCCATCAGCGGTGAAGAAGAGCGCTACAGCCACGTCGACCTCAACGGTTTTGCCGCCAATCTGCAGGCCGCGCACAAAGTGGTCGAACTGATGCGTCCACTGCTGAGCAAATCCGCCGCAAGCCTGCTACCAACCGTCGACAGTGCCCTCGCCGCTTTCGACGCCCAGCTCCAAAGCTTTAAGGTGGAAAAAGGCTACGCCACCTACGACAGCGTTACCGCCGATCAGCGCAAGCAGATCGCCGACAAGGCCAAGGCTCTGGCCGCCGCACTCGATGGAATCGACCCCGCCCTTGGCCTTTCCGGCCTGCAGTAAAGACGAGCGCCTACATGAACGATCCAAAACAGTTTGACCTCCAGCGCCGCCGTGTCCTGCTGGGCATGGCCGCGACCGGCGCCGCGATTGCCGGCAGCAGCCTGAGCTGCCCGGCCATGGCGGCCGTCGCCGAGCAAGTCACCACCGCGCCGCGCAGTGACAAGACCCAGGACCACCATGATTTCTACGGCAACCATCAGACCGGCATCGTCACCCCGCGCCCGGCGTGCGGCATGGTCGTGGCGTTCGACGTGCTCGCCGCCGACCGCCAGGACCTGGAGCGCCTGTTCCGCACCTTGAACGCGCGCATCAGCTTCCTGATGACGGGCGGCAGCGTGCCGCAAGTCGACCCGAAATTGCCGCCCACCGATTCCGGCATCCTCGGCCCGGTGGTCACGCCCGACAACTTGACCATCACCGTATCGGTCGGTGAATCGCTGTTCGACGAACGCTTCGGACTGGCCGCCGTCAAGCCCAAGCGCCTGAGCCGCATGGTGGGATTCCCCAACGATGCGCTGGAAGCGGCGCAGTGCCATGGCGACTTGAGCCTGCAGTTTTGCTCCAACACGACAGACACCAATATCCACGCCCTGCGCGACATCGTGAAAAACCTGCCCGACCTGCTGCTGGTGCGTTGGAAGCAGGAAGGCAGCGTACCGCCCCAGGCCCCGGCCAAACCCGGCGAGCCGGCGCAGAGCGCGCGTAATTTTCTCGGGTTCCGGGACGGCTCGGCCAACCCCGACTCCAACGACAACAAGGCCATGGACCAGATCGTGTGGGTCCAACCGGGCAGCGACGAACCGGCCTGGGCCGCCCATGGCAGTTACCAGGCGGTGCGCATCATCCGCAACTTCGTCGAACGCTGGGACCGCACGCCACTGCAAGAACAGGAAAGCATCATCGGCCGCGTCAAGACCACCGGCGCGCCCATGGATGGCCAGCGGGAAACCCAGGTGCCCGACTACGGCAAGGACCCGCACGGCAAGGTGACCAAGCTCGATGCCCACATCCGCCTGGCCAACCCACGCACCCCGCAGACCCAGGCCAACCTGATCCTGCGCCGGCCGTTCAACTACTCCAACGGCGTCAATAAAAACGGGCAGTTGGACATGGGGCTGTTGTTCATCGGCTACCAGGCCGACCTGGAAAAAGGCTTTATCAGCGTGCAAACCCGGCTCAACGGCGAGCCCCTGGAGGAATACCTCAAGCCGGTCGGCGGCGGCTATTTCTTCACCTTGCCGGGGGTCACGGGCCCCAAGGATTTCATCGGGCGCACGCTGCTGGCCGCCGCGCACGCCACCCTCGCTAACGCCTAACCCAACCCCCACAGCGGAAACTGTCCCATGAAGAAGTCGACTCTCGCGTTGTCGTTATTAATGACCCTCTCGCCACTGGCCGCCTTCGCCGCCACGGCGCCGCTGGACCTGGTAGGCCCGGTATCGGACTACAAGATCTACGTCACCGAAGAAATCGGCGAGCTGGTCACCCAGACCCAAGCGTTCACCGACGCGATCAACAAAGGCGACCTGGCCACCGCCAAGAAGCTCTACGCACCGACCCGCGTGCATTACGAGGCCATCGAACCGATCGCCGAGCTGTTCAGCGACCTGGATGCGTCGATTGACTCGCGTGTCGACGACCATGAAAAAGGCGTGACCGCCGAAGACTTCACCGGTTTCCACCGCATCGAATACGCCCTGTTCGCACAGAACTCCACCAAGGGCCTGGAGACGCTGACCGCCAAGCTCAACACCGACGTCAACGACCTCAAGACCCGAGTCGACGGCCTGACCTTCCCGCCGGAGAAAGTCGTCGGCGGTGCCGCGGCCCTGCTTGAAGAAGTCGCCGCCACCAAGATCTCCGGCGAAGAAGACCGCTACAGCCACACCGACCTGTACGACTTCCAGGGCAACATCGACGGCGCGAAGAAAATCGTCGACCTGTTCCGTGGCCAGATCGAGAAGCAGGACAAGGCGTTCCTGGCCAAGGTCGACAAAAACTTCGCCGCCGTCGACAAAATCCTGGCCAAGTACAAGACCCAGGACGGCGGCTTTGAAACCTATGACAAGGTCAAGGAAAACGACCGCAAGGCATTGGTCGGTCCGGTCAACACGCTGGCTGAAGACCTCTCGACCCTGCGCGGCAAACTGGGCCTGAACTGATCGAATGGCAACCTGGCCTCCCGCGCCCCGGTGCGGGTGGTCACCGGGGCCGCATCAAGGACGGGCGCCTCAGGGTTGCCCGCCTGCCCTGCCGCGATCAGCATGTAGGCACGCAGTTTCTCCTCCGCCGTAATCAAATGCGGCGCCGTCTTGCCCCATTTCATCCCTCCCCCGGCCACCAGCAAAGGCAGTTTTACCAAGCCTTTGGTCGCCGCATTGATCAATTGCGGGTAGCCATCCAGCGGGTTCAGCGCCGCACTGACAAACAGACCGGACTGCTTGATAAAGTCAAACGCACGGTCACTGAAAGCCGCCGCAGGTTTTGCCGACGCCAACGTTGCCGCAGAAGGCTTGAGCCGCATGACCAGGCGCCGCAGCGGGTCAGCCGACAGGGCCTTGGCCGAGCGGATCAGCCCACGTGCCTGCCCACCCGCACCGATAGCCACGCCAATCACATCCAGCCCTAGATTGGCCAAGCCTCTGCCGACATTGCCTTTCTTGAACTCTTGGTACGCCCCCACAAACGGCACGAACCCCAACAGGAACTCATGGTCGCGATCCCGGGCCTCGCGACGCTTTTCCAGCGGCAACGGCTGGCGCGCGCGTTGCAACATGGATTCGGCCGGCTCGTAGAAATTGTCCTGGGCGATCCTGTCGGCAATGCCGGCGACTTTTGGAGAACCGTAGGTAGAAGGAACGAAGGACTCAAGGGTTTGCCCGGCGGGTCGTTCACCTGCCGAGAACGCAGCGCCCAAGGGTTCGACGATCACCGCCGGGGACATCACCCCGGGTCGCAGTTTGGCGCCCGTGGCATAGGCCTCGAAATCGAAAGGCATCTGCGTGCCGCACACCACCTGCAAATAAACCGCGCCCTGGGACGCATTAAAGCGCCGCCGACGGATCACGCCGTTGAGTTCGATCGATTCGGGCAAGTCCGTGCGCTTGATGAGCTTGCCATTGGCGAACACCTCGTAATACACCACCGACTGCCCGTGCTCCACGCGCATCAATGTGCCCTGTCGTGCCCGCTGCGCGTTTTTGCGTGCAGCGGTCTCCTCGGCGCGACTGAAACCGGTCTCGGCGCGCAGGGTGAAGAGTTCGACCTTGCCTAATTCGAGCGCCTGGCGCTCGGCCAGAGGCAATTGCGCAAACATCAGCTTGAGCTTGGTGGCATAGGCGCTCTGCAGTTGTTTGTAGTGCTGGTCGACGGCCGTTTCCAGGCGCTCGTCGAGGTCGGGCAGATGGCGAATGCGTCGATCCAGCTCCTCACGTGCCGCAGCCGTCACATGGGGCGTGCGCCCGACCTGGTAGGGCGTCGGCGCAGGCAAAGGCGATTTGGGCATGTCGTCGCTGAACACCCACTTACCCGGCGTCAGGTCGCCGGTCATGTAGGTTTCCACCAGCGAACGGCTGCGCGGTTCCGAGACAGGCAAGTTGCGTCGATCCTCGGCGCTGGCCAGTTGTAGGGTCATGCGCTCGAGTTCGTCCACTGTGGTACCGGGGAAAACCCGCAGCAGTTCCTTGATGGCCAGCGCCTTGCGCGTCGGCAGTTCCGTGCTGGCACGGGTGAAGGCCTCGGTGGCGTCGTCGCGCTGTTGAAAAAACGCCCGCGTGGCGTCCTGGATATTGTGCTGGGAGTACTCGCCATCGCTGCGCAGCCTGATGACGCCGTTCAATACCCCCCAGTCAACGATGATTTTCAGGGCGCGCAGTTGCATCAATTGCGCGTGCCCCTCACTAGTGGGCGCCAGAGTGGCCAATGCGGTGACCTGCCGTTCATTCATCATCTGCGATGTGCCCGGCGCGTGATGATCGGCCATGGCACAGCCCAGGCGCAATTCCATCCAGGCCGGGGTGCCGATGCGCATCGAGTCCGGCAAGTCCTGCACGCACATTTCCGGCGCTGCTTGTGCCAGGCAGACCTCGGCGGCCACCACCGCCAGGGAAGGCGTCAGCCCTTTCTGTTCCTGCAAGTGACGCTCGATATCGCCGCGCACCTCGGCGAAGCTGCGTCCCATGTTCGCCGGCTGATAGATCGAATAGCCGGCGATTTCGCCAGGCTTGATGTCGTCCAGGCGGATGCCAGCGATTCGGTCCAGGGTGTTCTTGTCGTCCTCGGTCAACGTGGCGGCGAGCCCCTGCCGCCGCGCCAATCCGCTGTAGTCCCCCAGCGCGGGCGCCGGTGGCAGGGAGAGGCGCAGCCATTGGATCACGTTGCGGGTTTCGGCCACGGTGCGCGGCGAGCCCAGGCCCTTGAAGTCGAGGAGCTGGCGCATGTCATAACGCGGAGTCGAGTAAATCGCATTGCCCAGCGGCACGCTGAGCGTCGTCAATGCCTTGAGCTCCGCGCGCAGCGCATCGTCGGCTTCCACGTAGTGGCTCAGGTCCACCCAACCGCCCACCGGACTCAGGCGTTCGAGTCGGCCTTCGGATACGCGAAACGGCCGGTCGGTCCAGTCGAAACCTTCACGCTGCAACAGGCTGAGCATCTCGGGACGGGACACAAACCGCTGCAAGCGCTCCATCGCCGCCCCGCTGCGCGCCGGCAACGACGATGCCGGTGAAAGTGCGCTGGCGTGGGCGGACCAATCAGTGCGCACCGCGTCCGGCAGGTCTTCGAGCCCGGCTTCAAGGTGATCCGCCAGGGCATGGCGTTCTTCCAGATCGCCGATCACGCGCCAGGTTTGTTCAAGGTTGCCGACGTTGGCCTGGGCGACCCGCTCGCGGGGCAACCACAATGCGTCGTCACGCCCGACTGCCGGCAAGCCCTGGTCCATGGGGTCGAGCGCGTCACGAATGGGCCGCAAGGTGCGCGACACCTCGTTCCAGCCGGAGTGATCGGTGAGGGTAAAGCGCACCTCGCGGCGCACGCCGTTGTGGTTGACGTACCCCTCGACACGATGGCGATGCAAGGTAAGGGTCGAGGGTTCCAGGCCCTGATCGGCGATCCACTGTTGCAGCGCTGGTTGGTTGAACACCTGCTGGTACAGGCGCATCGCCGGGCCCACGCGGCTGTCGGGCGGTACCTCGATCAGCGTGTGGCCGCTGTCTTCGGCGGCGGCCACACGTTCGCTCAACTGCGCGTCGGCGGCAGCGGCGCGGTCAGGGTCCCGGGTCGGTAGGCGGGTCCATGGATGGTCGGCGACGGGCTCATCGGCAAGGGCGCGCCGTTGGCGTACAACCGGCGTTTGAGGCCGGGCCTGCTGCGACGCAGCAGGTACTTCAGTGGGCGGGAGCGCAGCGGTGAAAATGGGCGAGCCCGTGCTCGGCAGCAGCATCAACATAGTCATTCCTCTCTCGGATAGAACCGTCCATGAACGGTGAGAGGTCATCTAAGAACAGTTGATGCCGCCTGAATGTAAGCCCCTTCCGACGCCTTTTACCCTTGCGTTGCCGATGATTTCAAGCGCCGGCCTACAGGATTCGGTACAGCAGTCGCTCGATCCGCACACGACTCACCCGGCGCAAAAACTTGCCGACGGCGGGCGGGTAATCCACCAGGGTCTGCAACTGCGCATAACCGTCGATGCGGGTGGTGTGCTGGAAAATCTGCGTCAGTTCGGTCCGCCGCGGCGCCAGCCACTGACCTTGCGGGTCGTCGATCAGCAAGGCGTTTTCCAGGTCCAGACGAAACGCACGGGGGTTGAGGTTGTTGCCGGTGAGCAAGGTGTAACGCTGGTCGACCCACATCCCCTTGAGGTGGTAGGTGTTGTCGCCGTCGCGCCACAGGTGCAGGTTCAACTGGCCGCTGTCGATCATCGGCTGATGGCGTTTGGCGAAACGGCGCAGGCTGATTTCATACAGGTAAGGCAATGCGGCGATGACCTTGAACGGCTCGCTGGGGGGAATGTAGAAATCATTGGCGGTCTTGTCGCCGACGACGATGTCGATCTTCACCCCGCGCGCCAGGGCGCGGTTGAGCTCACGGGTCACCGGCAGTGGCAGGTTGAAATACGGCGTACAGATGGTCAGTTGATGCTGGGCGCTGGCGATCAGTTCGAGGATCACCCGGTTCAAGGGGTTGTTCTTGCCGACGCCAAGCAATGGACTGACCGACAGGTGGCCATTGGGCAACAGCCCCGCCGTGGTGTCGTAGGCCGCGTGTTTGAGTCGGCTGCGCAGATCGCCGATGTCATTGCGCAGACTGCGGGTGGTGGGCGGGTTGGGCAAATCCAGGCGATTGACCGCCTTGGAGGCCACCAGGCCGTGCTCGACCAGGTGCTGCATGGAGTCTGCCAGCGGTTTGCTGTGGATCAGGTGGTAACGGTCGAAACGGTACTTGTCGAACTTGTGCAGGTACACGTTGTTCAAGCTGGCGCCGCTGTACAGCACGCTGTCGTCGATCACGAACCCCTTGAGGTGCAGCACGCCGAACAGTTCGCGGGTTTGCACCGGTACGCCGTACACCGGCACTTCGCTGCTGTGGCTCTGGGTCATGGCCTGGTACCAGGCGCTGTTGCCCGGCTGCTTGCCGGCGCCGATCAAGCCGCGCTGGGCGCGCAGCCAGTCGACCACCACGACGATGTCCAACTCCGGTCGTGCGGCCTTGGCGGCGTGCAGGGCGTCGTAGATCTCCTGCCCCGCTTCGTCCTGCTGCAAGTACAGCGCCACGATGTAGATGCGCCGTGTGGCCTGGGGGATTTTCTCCAACAGGCAACGGCGGAACGCGTCGGCGCCGGGTAGCACCTCGATGGCATCTGGAGTGAGGGGGAAACCACGCAGTTTGGGCAGCAGAGAACGTTTGAAGAACGACGGCATAAGGCTCGCAATGGGTCGAATCCGAAGAGGCACCGAGCTTACACCATGGGGGTGCTCAGGTCTTGCTGTTACAGATGGAAAAAAATTAATTGACCAAGAAGAACGATCGTTCTACTGTTCAAACCATGAACGACATGACCCGCTCCATCATCCTCGACGTCACTGAAAAGTTGATCTATCGCCACGGCATCGCCGCCACCGGCATGGATTTGCTGGTGAAAACCGCCGGTGTCTCGCGCAAAAGTATTTACCGTTACTTCACCAATAAGGACGACTTGGTGATCGCCGCACTGCAACGCCGCGACGAGCGCTGGATGCAGTGGTTGCGTGATGAAGTGGAGCGTGTCGAGGGCAGCGGCGAACGCTTGCTCGCGCTGTTCACTGCCCTCAAGACCTGGTTCGACAGCGCGGATTTTCGCGGCTGCGCGTTTATCAACACCAGCGGCGAAACCGGCGATCCGCAGAACCCGGTACGCCGGCTGGCCAAGGCACATAAACAGAAACTGTTCGAGTACGCCCTTGAACTGTGTCAAGCACATGGCACCCCCGACCCCGAACGGCAGGCCGCGCAGCTGCTGATCCTGATCGATGGCGCCATTACCGTTGCCCTGGTCATGGGCGACTCAACTGCCGCCGATAACGCTCAGCACATGGCGCGGACGTTATTGGGGCTTTAATCAATGCCGTCATGGCAGGAGTCACAAAATGCCAGCTACCGTAGAAACCCGCCCACCGCTACCGCCCTTCACCCGCGAATCGGCCATTGAAAAAGTGCGCCTGGCCGAAGACGGCTGGAACTCCCGCGACCCTGAGCGGGTGTCCCTGGCCTACACCCTGGACACCCAGTGGCGTAACCGCGCCGAGTTCGCCCATAACCGCGAAGAAGCCAAAGGTTTCCTGACCCGTAAGTGGGCCAAGGAGTTGGATTACCGGCTGATCAAGGAGTTGTGGGCGTTCACCGATAACCGTATCGCCGTGCGGTATGCCTATGAATGGCACGACGACTCCGGCAACTGGTTTCGCTCTTATGGCAACGAGAATTGGGAGTTCGATGAGAACGGCCTGATGGCCCATCGGTTTGCCTGCGTCAACGACCTGCCGATCACGGAAAGAGAGCGCAAGTTCCATTGGCCGCTGGGACGGCGCCCGGATGACCATCCAGGGCTGTCCGATCTGGGTCTTTAGCTGCGACGCTGGTTCGCGAAGCCCCTCAATCCGGGTTCAGGCCGACCCGGTACAACACGCCATCGTCTTCATCCGTCAGCACATACAGGTAGCCATCCGGCCCCTGGCGCACATCTCGAATCCGCGCCTTCAGGCCACCCAGCAAACGTTCCTCGTGGATGATGGTGTCGCCATCGAACTGCAACCGAATCAGTTCCTGGCTGGCCAGCGCGCCGATGAACAGATTGTGCTGCCAGGCCTTGAAACGGTCGGCGTCGTAGAACGCCATACCGCTGATGGCTGGCGATTTTTCCCATACGTGGTGGGGCGCGACCGTGCCCTGCGCGGTTTTGCCCTTGGCCTCCGGAATCGGCGTCAGCGAATAGTTGATGCCGTGGGTGGCCAGCGGCCAACCGTAGTTCTTGCCACGTTCGATGATGTTGATTTCATCGCCGCCGCGCGGGCCGTGCTCGTTTTCCCAGATCGTGCCACTCCACGGGTTCAACGCCAGCCCCTGGGGGTTGCGCTGGCCGTAGGACCAGATCTCGGGGCGCACGCCTTGCTGGCCGACGAACGGATTGTCGTCGGGCACGCGGCCATCCGCGTAGATCCGCACGACTTTGCCCTGCAACTTGTCCAGGTCCTGGGCGGTCGAGCGATCGTTGTTTTCCCCCAGGGTCACGAAGAGGTAGCCATCACGGTCAAAGGCCAGGCGCGAGCCGAAGTGATTGCCGGTGGAGAGCTTGGGCTCCTGGCGCAGGATCACTTTGAAATCGGTCAGGCCACTCAGGTCCGTCGCCAGACGCCCGCGGCCAACCGCGGTGCCGGCTTTACCGTCCTGGCCGCCACCTTCGGCGTAGCTAAGGTAGACCATGCGGTCTTGCTTGAAGTCCGGCGACAGCAGCACATCGAGCAAACCGCCCTGCCCCTTTGCCCATACCTCCGGCACGCCGGTCAATGGCGCCGAAAGCTTGCCGTCGGGGCTGACGACGCGCAGGCGGCCGGGGCGCTCGGTCACGAGAAAACCTTGCTTGTCCGGCAGAAACGCCACCGCCCACGGATGGTCCAGGCCTTTAGCGATCGGGGTGGCGGTGATGCTGCCCTGTTCACTGGGAAACTGCTGGTCATCGGCCGCGTACACGGCGGCCAGGGGCAGCATCGCGGTGACGCAGAGGGCGGCCAGGGTTTTGCGTATCAACATAAGGCAGTGTCCTTAGCGGCGATTGCCGTTGGCGTCATAGACGGGGGCTTTGGTGTCGGTGGCCGGACGGCTTGGGGCAGTATCGCGCTGAGGATAGCGATTGCCGATGCCGCCGTTTTCCAGGGTCGGCGGGCGCGTGGTCGGCCCGGTCTGAATACCGTGGATCGCCGGCACATTGGATTGGGTGCCCTGCATGCTATTGGGATTGGCGCGGTGAATCGGGCCGTTGTTGCCGCTGTTACTGCCCGGCAGGTCTTGCGCTTGCGCCAAGGGGATCAGCGCCAGGCCCAAGACCAGCGCGGCAACGTGACGTACACAGCTGTTCATGACAAAGCCTCTCTGGGGGTACGTGCTTTCGATAACACGCTACGCTCAGGGTTCGGCGTGGGTAACTAAATAGTTTCTCATCAGGTGTAACACGATCTGTCCGCACAGCCGTTGCTGACGCTGGCCGGGGAAACTTTTCGCGCCGCCTGGGAGTCACCCGAATACCTCCTCCCCACGGGCCATGCAGGAGAACGACATGGCAAAGCCATTGAGCTTCGTGATCCAGAAACACAACGCGAGCCACCTGCATTATGACTTTCGCCTGGAACTCGACGGCGTGCTGCTCAGCTGGGCCGTGCCCAAGGGACCCAGCCTGGACCCGAGTCAGAAACGCCTGGCCATCCAAGTGGAAGATCACCCCTTGAGCTATGGCCATTTCGAGGGCAGCATCCCGGCCGGCCAATATGGCGCCGGCGATGTGATTGTCTGGGACCGGGGCGTGTGGCAGCCCCATGGCGACCCGCACGCAGCCTATGCCGCCGGAAAGCTCGTCTTCACCCTGGTCGGCGAGAAACTCTCGGGCGACTGGGCGCTGGTGCGCACTCACCTCAAGGGCAGCGGCACTCAGGAACAGTGGCTGCTGATCAAGGAAAAAGACGCCCACGCGCGCCCCGCCACCGACTACGACATCGTTCAGGCCGAGCCCGACAGCGTGCTCAACGGCATCGACGTGCACATCACCCACCCCGATCGGGTGATCGACCCGCAGAGCGGCACGCAAAAGCAGCAATTGGCAGCGTTCTACGCCAGCATCAGCGAGTGGATCCTGCCCTTCCTGCGCCATCGCCCGGTGTCGCTGTTGCGCGCGCCGGAAGGCATCGACGGCGAACAGTTCTTCCAAAAGCACGCCGAGCGCCTGGCCATTCCCCACATCAAGCAACTGGACCCGGCACTGGACCCCGGCCATCCGCGCCTGATGGAAATCGACAGCACCAGCGCCCTGCTCGGTGCCGTGCAAATGGGCGCTATCGAGTTGCATCCCTGGGGCGCCACCGCGGACAAGATCGACACCCCGGACCTGTTTGTGCTGGACCTTGACCCGGACCCGGCACTGCCGTGGACAGCCATTCTCGAGGCGGCGCAACGGACGTTATCGTTGCTGGATGAATTGGGACTGGAGGCTTTCGTCAAGACCAGCGGCGGTAAAGGCTTGCACCTCGTCGTACCGCTGGCACGGCGCGATGACTGGGACACCGTCAAAGCGTTCGCCAAGGCCATCGCCCAGTTCATGACCCGGCAGTCGCCCGAACGCTTCACCGCTACCTCAGGCCCGAAGAACCGCGTGGGCAAGATCTTTATTGACTACCTGCGCAATGCGCGGGGCGCCAGCACCGTGGCGGCGTATTCGGTGCGGGCAAGGCCGGGGCTGCCGGTGTCGGTACCGGTCAGTCGTGAAGAACTCAAGGAGCTGCGTGGCGCCCAACAATGGACCATTGCCAATCTGCAGGAACGCTTGCGCGGGTTGAATGCCGATCCATGGGTGGGCTATGCCCATCGACAAAAAATCAGCAAGGCCATGTGGGACAGGCTGGGCGCCACGCCACCGGCATGAGTGGCGCCCGGGCCAGGCTTCAGATCAGCACAAAGATCGCGGCAAAAACAGCAAAGATCAGCCACTTTTCCAGGTAGTAACGCGTGCGATTGCGCTTTTTGAGTTCCTTGCCGCGCAAACGGATCTTGTACAGGCGGGTGAACGCGCGGTTCAGCCCACCGGTTTTGTCGCCAGCATCATTGGGCGAACCTGCGGCAGCCAACACCGTGCGACTGAACCAGCGGTTGAACGCGGTGGCCCAGCGGTATTTCATCGGCCGCTCAATATCGCAGAACAGGATGATGCGGTTCTGCTGCGTACTGTTTTCGGCATAGTGAATGTAGGTTTCGTCAAACATCACCGGCTCACCGTCGCGCCAGTAATAGTTTTCGCCATCCACATTGATGTAGCAGGCCGGATCGTTCGGCGTGTCCAGGCCCAAGTGATAGCGATAGGACCCGGCGTATGGGTCTCGGTGGCGCACCAGCTTCGAACCCGGCGGCAGTTCAGCGAACATCGCCGCCTTGATCGAGCCGATGCTCTGCACCAGCTCGGTGGTGCGCGGGCACAGTTTCATCGCCGACGGATGACTGTCGCCGTACCACTTCAAATAGAAACGTTTCCAGCCTGATTTGAAGAACGAGTTGAAACCCACATCGTTGTACTGGTCCGAACGCTTGATCTCGCCAGCGCGCATCAGGTTCTCGGCTTCTTCGCGAATCTCTTGCCAATGCTCTTGCAGCGGGCTCAAGTCGGGGAAATCGCTGGTCGACAGAAACGGTCGATTGGGCAGCTTGGAAAACAGATAAAGGAAGCAGTTGACCGGGGCCAGGAAGGTCGAGTGATCACTGAGCTGGCGACCCAGCTTATGCCGCACCCGACCACGCAGATGGACATACACAATGGAGGTGATGTAGAGAACAACAATGATGAGTTTCAAAGGATTTCGTCACACGTCAGAAGAGAACAGACTGCTCCTGCACGCCCACGACGGCCGAGGATGGGTAGCAGCACCTGAAATCACAATTCACACAATAGGCACGAACGACGGATTGAACACTCCATCGGCCATTGGCGGTTATTTAGCCACAACTTGTAACTAAAAGTTAACCAAGAATTACGAAAAGCAGTCGATCGAATGTGACGAAATGACGCCTGGGTGGGCCCGCCTTGAAGCAGGCCCCCATGGCATGGAGCCCACGTTATCGGCGGGATAGACGGCGATCGTCGAGCCCGGAGAAAGGTCCGTTCTCGCGGCGCAATTGGACGAAATGACGAGTCAACGCGAGCAACAGCCCCAGCATCAGCCCGCCGACCACACTCAGTGCGACGATCAGCGCGCCCTTGGGTTTTATCGGATTCAGCGGTGCCTGGGCCTGACGGTCCACGGTCACCAACTTAAGCGCGCTCATATCGATGTTCAGGCCACGTAACCGCGCTTCTTCGGCCCATAGCGGCTCGACGCCCTGCAGGAACACATCTTCGTTCTGGCGGCTATTGAGCACCTCCACTTCACGATTGACGTCGAGCATGCGCAATTCCTTGCCGATCTCGGCCACACGCGTGTTGGTGAAATCATCGTTGGTACGTTGCTGCAGCGCCTTTCGCTCGGCCTCCAGCAACGCGGTGCCCATGAAATACAACGGCAACTTCTGGTTGGTCACGACGGTGCGCATCACTTGGCTTGAACCACGGTAGGCATCCTCCCCCATGGCTGCCGGCACCGTGGGGTTCTTGATCCCCACAGACCTGGCAATCGAGATCGCCTCATCCAGTTCGGCCAGTTGGCCGTTGCGTTCCATTTTCAGTTGCAAGCGCAAAGCCGTCAGTTCGTCCCGCAATCGAGCGCGCTTGACCTTGTCGGCCTCCAGCAAGCGGGCGATTTTCGCTGCCTTGCTTGTCTCGTAGTTGGAGCGCGCCGCGTCAATCTTGCCTTTGAGCTCGTTGAGACGGTTATTGACGATGACCTTGAGGTCGGCTCCCACCTGTTCGCGCTGCAGCGCAATGGTGTAGTCGACAAACCCGTTGAGAATCGCCACGCCGTCAATGCCCTTGGGGTATTGCATTTCCAGGCGGACGTAATTGTTGAGCGCGTCGGGCCTCTTCGGGTCCGGCAACACCAGGTTTATCGCGTTGCGATTGAATGCTTCAAAGCTCTGCTCCAGGCTTTGGCCTGGGCGCTGGAACGCTTCGAACAAGGCGGGGTTGGCCCTGAAAAAGCCCAGGCGGGCCTCGTAGGACTCCAGTTGTGCGCCCACCTTGGCCAAGGCATCTGCCGGCGGCAACTTATAGACTTCGGAGCGATTGAGAGCATCCAGTTCATTGATTGCCGCAGGCCGTAGCACGCTGCTGACCTGATAGACCCTCGGAGCCAAGACTGCGTAGCCTATTCCCAGAAGGCCCGCCAGAATCGTGCACCCAATGACCAGTCTTTTTTGCTTCCAGATCGCGTGAAACAGCTCAAAGAGGTCAATTTCGTCCGACGGTAAATGCTGATGAAGCTGGGGAGTGCTGTTCAAAATTCATACACCCTGGTGAGTTGAAATCCAGCGCCCGAAAACAGACCTGAATAACGACTGAATAAACAGGGGGCAACGTCTGGGGGCACGACATACGCGGCCCTCTGCCAGCAACAGGACCACCCAATTGACTGAACACCCCCAACCTTTTAACGGCGAGAGGTTTCATTTCAGTTACACGGGGGTCAGCCCTGACAGACACTCCGAGCTTAGACGATCCGTTACGAGACGTTACCCAGCGGCCAGGCAAATTAGCGCTAATTGCCTGTCACGAAAGGAAAAAAGCCAATAAGTAAGAAAAACAGGATCATTCCTACACGCGATTACGCGTCAAATCGTTAAAACTGGCCCATTGCGCCTAACGATCAGCGATTAGCCCTTCAGCAAAAAGGAATTTGTATGTCATCTATTTCAGATCCGGATGTTCAAGCCCTTCAAGGCAAGTGGGAGCAAACCTCACTTGAGGACAGCGGCGTACTTAACCCCGTCGACGCCCACAGCGCACCGGGAGCCATTACCACCATCAGCGGCGACCGCTTCGAGGTAAAGACCGTCAGTGGTGAGGTGTTGTTGGCTGGCCGTTTTTTCCTCGACAGTACCGCCGTCCCCAAGCGCATGACCTGGGTGGACGCCATAGGCGAAGACGCCGGCAAGCTTTTGCCCGCCAGCTACCGCCTCGAGGGGGATGTATTCGTGTTCATCGCGGCCGACGAAGGTCTGCCCAGGCCGACCGTGTTCAGTACAGGTCCAGGTCAGACCATGCGCACTTTCGTACGCCGCGCTTGATCGGTGAGCGTGCGAACTTGCGACGGCATTTTCACAATGCCTTCACTTCACGGCCTATAGGGTGAAGCCTACCTACTCCAGTGAATCCCTTAGCCCGCCTTTATCGGCGGGCATTTTTTTGCTCGTTGCAGATCGGCTGGCGGCACAGGCAAGAAAACCCCGGCCAGAGTACGAAACTCAACGCAAAGTCGCTGCGCAACTGGTCATGGTGCCCGTGGCGTAGCTGGTGGGGATCAGCGCCGCCGTGGCTCTGGCCCTGCTATGGCTGGCAATGCCGGAGACGATGGCAAAACCATCTTTCGTGCGCCATACAACTGTCGCCTGACATATGCGACAATGCGCGCCAAATTCCAACACACACCCCCCATTTTTTGCTCAGCGACCGGGTTTCGCGCCTTGATGTCGCTGTTGATGCATGCCTGAAGGCTCCTGCCGCCACGCTCGCAACCCATTGATAGGTAAAGTAATTGATCTCCACAGCTAACATCACCATGCAGTTCGGCGCCAAGCCGCTCTTCGAGAACGTCTCGGTCAAGTTCGGCCCCGGCAACCGGTATGGTCTGATCGGTGCCAACGGTTGCGGCAAGTCGACCTTCATGAAAATCCTCGGTGGAGACCTCGATCCGTCCGGCGGCCAGGTCATGCTCGAGCCGAATGTACGCCTGGGTAAATTGCGCCAGGATCAGTTCGCCTACGAAGAATTCACCGTGCTCGACACCGTGATCATGGGTCACGAAGAGCTGTGGAAGGTCAAGGCCGAACGCGACCGTATCTACTCGCTGCCGGAAATGAGCGAAGACGACGGCATGGCTGTGGCCGAGCTGGAAACCGAGTTCGCCGAGATGGACGGCTACACCGCCGAATCCCGCGCCGGCGAACTGCTGCTGGGCCTGGGCATCCCCCTGGAACAGCATTTCGGCCCGATGAGCGAAGTGTCCCCAGGCTGGAAACTGCGGGTGCTGCTGGCCCAGGCGCTGTTCTCCGATCCTGAAGTGCTGTTGCTCGACGAACCGACCAACCACTTGGACATCAACACTATCCGCTGGCTGGAAAACATCCTGACCCAGCGTTCCAGCCTGATGATCATCATCTCTCACGACCGTCACTTCCTGAACAGCGTGTGCACCCACATGGCTGACCTGGACTACGGCGAGTTGCGCCTGTTCCCGGGCAACTACGACGAGTACATGACCGTGGCGACCCAGTCCCGCGAGCAGCTGCTGTCGGACAACGCCAAGAAGAAGGCGCAGATCTCCGAACTGCAATCCTTCGTCAGCCGCTTCTCGGCCAACGCCTCGAAAGCCAAGCAAGCCACTTCCCGCGCCAAGGCGATCGACAAGATCCAGCTGGCCGAGGTCAAGCCTTCGAGCCGTGTGAGCCCGTTCATCCGTTTCGAACAGACCAAGAAGCTGCACCGCCAAGCGGTCATTGTCGATCGCATGGCCAAAGGCTTCGACGGCAAGCCGCTGTTCAAGGACTTCAGCTTCCAGGTCGAAGCCGGCGAGCGCGTGGCGATCATCGGCCCGAACGGCATCGGCAAGACCACCCTGCTGCGCACCCTGGTCAACGAACTGACGCCGGATGCCGGCAGCATCAAGTGGACCGACGCCGCCGAGCTGGGCTACTACGCCCAGGACCACGCCCATGACTTCGAAGACGACATGAGCCTGTTCGACTGGATGGGCCAGTGGACACAGGGCGAACAAGTAATCCGCGGCACCCTGGGCCGCATGCTGTTCTCCAACGACGAGATCCTCAAGTCGGTCAAGGTCATCTCCGGTGGTGAGCAAGGTCGCATGCTGTTCGGCAAGCTGATCCTGCAAAAGCCGAACGTGCTGATCATGGACGAACCGACCAACCACTTGGACATGGAATCCATCGAGGCGCTGAACCTGGCGCTGGAAAACTACCCGGGCACGCTGATCTTCGTCAGCCACGACCGTGAGTTCGTATCGTCCCTGGCCACCCGCATCATCGAGTTGAGCGCCAACGGCGTGATTGACTTCAGCGGCACCTATGACGACTACCTGCGCAGCCAAGGCGTAGTGTTCTAAGCACCGCCCGCTGCCCCCAAAGCCCCGTCCACCGTGACGGGGCTTTTTATTTATAGGCGCAGGTTATGCCATGATGCGCGCACCGCCCGCCCGCGAACGAGTGCCCATGTCCGACGCTGCCCCCTCCTCCCTGTCGATCACCCTGCAGATCGTCTCCATCGTCTTCTACACCTTTATCGCGTTCATCTGCATCGGCCTGCCGATCGCGGTGATCCCGGGCTACGTGCATGGGCAACTGGGTTTCAGCGCGGTGGTGGCGGGCATCACAATCGGCTCGCAATACCTGGCCACCCTGCTCAGCCGCCCCATGGCGGGGCGCATGTCCGACAACGTGGGCACCAAGCGTGCGATTGTGCTGGGCCTGGCGGGCATCCTGGTCAGTGGCGTGCTGACGTTTTTCGCCACCCTGGTGCAGAGCCTGCCCGAGCTGAGCCTGGGGATTCTGATCGTCGCGCGGCTGCTGCTGGGCGTGGCCCAGGGCCTGATCGGCGTGGGCACCATCAGTTGGTGCATGGGCCAGGTCGGCACCGAACACACTGCGCGCTCGATTTCATGGAATGGCATTGCGTCCTACGGGGCCATCGCCATTGGCGCGCCGCTGGGGGTGGTGATGGTGGCGGAGTATGGCTACAACAGCCTGGGCCTTGCCCTGACGGTACTGGCTGCGCTGGGCCTGGTGCTGATCCGCAACAAGCCCTCGGTGCCGGTGGTGCGCGGCGAGCGCCTGCCATTCTGGGCGGTGTTCGGGCGCATCGCACCGTTTGGGGCCGGCCTGTGCCTCGCATCAATCGGCTACGGCACGCTCACCACCTTTATCACCCTCTACTACCTCAGCCGTGGTTGGAGCGGCGCGGCCTACTGCCTCACGGTATTTGGCGTGTGCTTCATCCTCTCGCGGCTGCTGTTTATCTCGGCCATCAGCCGTTTTGGTGGCTTTCGTGCGGCGATTGCCTGCATGAGCATCGAGACCCTGGGCCTGATACTGCTGTGGTTGGCGCCCTCTACCGGCGTGGCCTTGATCGGCGCCGGGCTGACCGGTTTTGGCTTGTCACTGGTATACCCGGCACTGGGCGTGGAAGCCATACGGCAGGTGCCCGACAGCAGCCGCGGCGCCGGGCTCAGTGCCTATGCGGTGTTTTTCGACCTGGCCCTGGCGATTGCCGGGCCATTGATGGGCTTTATCGCGCTGAACCTGGGCTACGGCTGGATTTTCTTCTGCGCGGCGCTGCTGTCGGTCACGGCCCTGGGCCTGACCTTGCTGCTCAAGCGTCGCGCTTACTGATCGGCGGTCTGCAAGCCAGCGCGAGTGGACTGACCGAGGGTGTGGGTGAAAAACCGCCCGGCCTCGGAAATCAGGTCGCGGTGAATGCCCTCGCGGTCAACCCCATCGGCATCGGTGCAGAGAGCCGGCATCGCCGCCAACTGGTCGCTGTCGCACGGCGCCATGAACACGAAGTGCCCTGCCCCGGCCAGCAGCTTGAAGTCCGGCGGTTGCGGCAGCTTGCGCGCCAGGGCGGCGGCATTCTTGTCCACGGCCACCAGCTTGTCGCCGTCGCCGCTGTAGAGCAGCACCGGCACGTGCACATCGGCCAGGGTGTGACGGCCGAACATCAGGCTCAGCGGCGCCATCAGCATCAACGCATGAATGCGCGGATCGGCTTGCGGTTGCAAGTCGTCGCGGTCGACTACCAGCTCGCCTTTGGTGGTGCAGGCGTCACGGTCTTCCGGGCGCTCCTGGCAATAGCGGCGCAGACGGTCGAAATCCGGCTTGGCGCCTGCCAGGATCAACGCGGTTTCACCCCCCGCCGAATAGCCGATCACCCCCACTTGATCGACGTTGACGAACGGCGACAGCATCGGGTCGCCCAAGGTGGCGGTGATCGCCTCGGAAATCTGGATCGGCCGGCCATACAAGTTGCTCACCGTGCCCAGGCGGCTGTGATCCTTGTAGTTGTCACCCGGATGCAACACCGCGACCACCACGAAGCCTTTGCGCGCCAGGGACGTGGCCAGGTCATGCAGGGCCATCGGCGTGCCGGTGTTGCCATGGGACAGCATCAGCATCGGGAAACGCCCGATGGCGATCTTGGCGTCTTCGGTGGCGGCCACGCGATAGGGGCCCAACTGTGTGGAGTGTTCGAGGTCGGTGGAGGGGTAGAAGGCGACCGCTTTCATCGGCTGCAGATCCAGCGGATCGAGAAAGGTCATGCGATGGAAACCCACACTCCAGTGCGGGTGCGGCGCAGGCGCGGCGTGCACTGAAATCAGGCCGCCAAGCAGGGAAAGAACCATAACAGCACAAAGACGCATCATGAGGATGTCCACCTTTGCTGCGTGAAAACCGGTATGTCGGGTTGAAAAGTCCATGGTTCAAGGTACTCGCACCGGGTGATAAACCCATGTGTGCATAACCTGGGCCAAAGTAAAGACAGCAGGCAAACGAAAAAACTCCGCACTCCGGTCGTTTCAAGGCGACCAGAATACAGAGTTTAGGCGCCCGGCTTCAGATTGAAACCGGGAAAAGGCGAACTTTACACAAGCCTTACGCGGCAGCGAACAACTGTTGGTTGATGAGCGCGCTGGCGTCGTTCATCGCTTTGCTGCGCACTTCGTCACCGTAGGCCAGGCCTTCGGCGCGCACGATTTCGATATCGGTGATGCCAAGGAAGCCGAACAGCAGCTTCAGATAGCCTTCATGGGCGGCGCCAGACGCTTGCCCTGCATGCAGCCCGCCGGCGGTGGATACGATGATGACTTTCTTGTTGCCGCACAGGCCTTCGGGACCGGCTTCGGTGTAGCGGAAGGTCTGACCGGCGACCGCGATACGGTCGATCCAGGCTTTGAGCTGGGTTGGAATGGTGAAGTTGTACATCGGCGCGCCGACGACGATCGCGTCGGCGGCGAGGAATTCAGCCAGCGACGATGCACTCAGTTCGGCCTCGTGCTTTTGCGCGGCGTCACGCAATTCAGCAGCAGTGCCCAGTGCGCCCAGGGTGGCGCCGGAGAAGTGGTTGATACCTTCGCTGGCCAGGTCGCGGTAGGTTACTTCCACACCCGGCACAGCCGCTTGCCAGGCCTTGACCACGGCAGCGCTGAGCTGACGGGACGCCGAGTTGTCGCCGAGGATGCTGGAATCGATATGCAACAGTTTCATGGTGGATCTCCGAGGTGGGATCGTCAGTGGCGATCAGATGGCGGTGATGCTACGCATGAAACGAATAGACGATAAGTCGCCTGCAATGCGATAGTTTGTCCCACTGACAGGACAATAGGCTGAACATGCAAGACCTCAACGACCTCTACTATTTCGCCAAAGTCGTGGAAGCCGGCGGCTTCGCGGCTGCCGGGCGGCAGTTGGGGATACCCAAATCGCGGCTGTCGCGGCGCATTGCCGAACTGGAAGAACGCCTGGGCGCACGCCTGCTGCAACGCACTACACGCCAATTGACCCTCACCGCTGTCGGCGAGCGCTACCTGCGCCATTGCCAGGCGATGCTGCTGGAAGCGGAAATGGCCGACGAAGCCGTGGCCAGCATGTCCAGCGAGCCCCGTGGGCGGCTGCGAGTCACCTGCCCGGTGGGGCTGGCCCAGCACATCCTGCCGGAGCTGGTGGCCGGCTTTCTCGCCGCCCATCCCCAGGTGCAGCTGGAAATGACCCTGGTCAACCGCCGTGTCGATCTGGTGGCCGAAGGTATCGACGTGGCCCTGCGCGTACGCGAACTGGGGGACGAAGACCCGCTGCTGGTGACCAAGCGCCTGCGCCCGGCGCAGACGGTGCTGGTCGCCAGCCCCGAACTGATGCGCGGCCGCCAGGTGAACACCCTTGAAGACCTCAAGCAACTGCCCATTCTCGGCGCACTGGAAGCCGACCGCCTGGTGCATCATCGGATTCTCGACCCCCAGGGCAAGCCTCACGACCTGGTGATGGAGGCACGCCTGGGCATCGACGATTTCATCGTGCGCAAGGCCAGCGCGATCATGGCCCTGGGCTTTACCGTGCTGCCGATGATGTATTGCGAGGAAGAACTGGCCAACGGTCGCCTGGTGCAACTGCTGCCCCAATGGTCGTTGCCCGGCGGCTGGCTGCAGGCCGTGTACCCGCATCGGCGTGGCGTGCTGCCGGCGATTCGCGCCTGGATCGATTACCTGGAAGAAGGCTTTAAAAGCTGCGGAGACCGCTTGCTATGAAAATGACCGAAGCACAAGTCGCCGACTTCTGCCTGAGCCTGCCCGGCGCGCGGGAGGACTATAAATGGGGCGGCGTACGGGTGTTCTCGATCGCCGGCAACAAGATGTTCGCCCTGCAAGGCCTGCGCGGTGACTCGCTGGCGTTCAAGGTCGACAAGGATCTGTTCCTGGGCCATGTGGACCGCCCCGGCATCCATCCGGCGCCGTATCTGGCCCGCGCGCAGTGGATCATCATGAATACGCCCTACCCGCTGGGCGCCGAGGAGCTGCGAGGCTTGTTGCGCCGCTCCCACCAACTGGTGGTGAGCAAGCTGCCCAAGCGCACGCAGATCGGATTGCGCCTAGAGGATTGACCCCAAGGTGCCGCCGAGGAACATCTGATCGAGCCAAAACACCTCGTGCAACAGCACAATGGCCCAGAACAGCACCTGGTAAGACACCTTGCGCGTCTTGTGGCGAAACACCTGCTGGGCAATCAACGCTCCCGGCCAACCGCCCGCCAGCTCCACGGCATGCAGGATATTTTCCGGGATGCGCCGGCTGTCGGTGCAGGCCTTGCGTTTGTCGTTCCAGTACAGCAAGAACGCGAGCAGGCTGACCACGCCATAGGCCACCAGCGGCAGCACCGTTTCGCCGCGCAGCCACACCAGCAGCGAGCCCAACAGCGGCGCGGCGCACAACACCACAAAGATCGCCGCTTTCAGGCGTGGGTGCTGGATCGTCATGCCTTGGCCGCTGCCCAGTCGATCCAGCCGAATTGCCAGGTCGCCAGGATCAGCAGGCCGAACGCAATGCGGTACCAGGCAAACGCTGCGTAGCTGTGGCTGGCGATGAACTTGAGCAGGCCCTTGACCGCGATCATCGCGAAGATGAACGAGGTGACAAAGCCGATGGCGAACACCGGCAAGTCCGCCGGTTGGAACAGATCGCGGTACTTGTAGCCCGAGTACACCGCCGCACCGACCATGGTCGGCATGGCCAGGAAGAACGAGAACTCGGTGGCGGTCTTGCGCGACAGGCCGAACAACAGGCCGCCGATAATGGTCGAGCCCGAGCGCGAGGTCCCCGGAATCATCGCCAGGCACTGGGCAAAGCCGACCTTGAGCGCGTCCTTCCAGGTGATCTCATCGACGCTCTCGGCGTGCACTTCGTGTTGGCGGCGCTCGGCCCACAACATGATGACGCCGCCCACCACCAGGGCCGTGGCCACGGTGATCGGGTTGAACAGGTAATGATGGATCAGGTCGGCGAAGATCACCCCCAGCACCACGGCGGGCAGAAAGGCGATCAGCAGATTGAGCGTGAAGCGCTGGGCATTGCGCTGGGTCGGCAGGCCGGTGACCACATCGAGGATCTTGCGCCGAAACTCCCAGACCACCGCCAGGATGGCACCGAGCTGAATGATGATATTGAACGCCATGGCGCGTTCACCGCCAAAGTCGAGCAGGTCGGCGACGATAATCTGGTGCCCGGTGCTAGAGATCGGCAGGAACTCCGTGAGTCCCTCGACCACACCCAAAATCAACGCCTGAAAGGCGGTCCACAAATCCATACTTCCCCCAAAGGTCATGCTCGGCGGCATGCCTTATTGATCTTTTTTAGTGGTTCACTGACGGCAAGGCATCGGTGTTGATGATCAACGCCGGCCTGCAAAAATTGCGTGAAAAATCAGACGGTACTCAGGTTTTCCGATTTCAGGCCGAAAGCCTATCAGACAAGGCGTAAAAGTCGATGCGACGCCTGCAATTATAAAAAGCACGGAGTGACAGGACGATGAACAGTTTGCGCAATATGTCGATCAGCCGGCGTCTGTGGCTGATCCTGCTAGTCGCCGTGTTAATGCTGCTGGCCTTGGGTTTACTGATGCTCAAGCAGATTCATGGCGATCTGTACCAGGCCAAGCGCCTGCAGACCCAGCACGTGGTGCAGACCGCCAGCGGAATCCTGACGTTTTATCACAGCCTCGAAACCTCCGGCGTCATGACCCGCGAAGCGGCGCAGAAACAAGCCCTGAGTGCGGTGCGCGTGATGCGTTATGACCACGACGACTATTTCTGGATCAACGACTTCACGCCCGTGATGATCATGCATCCGATCAACCCCAAGCTCGAAGGTCAAAACCTGTCGTCGATCCGCGACCCGGACGGCGTTGCCATCTTCAACGAGTTCGCGAGCGTGGCCAAAACCAAGGGGTCCGGCATCGTCAATTACCGCTGGCCGAAGCCGGGCGCCGATGCGCCGGTGGAAAAAACCTCGTATATCCAGCTGTTCGAACCGTGGGGCTGGATCATCGGTTCCGGCGTGTATGTGGACGACGTGCAAGCCGAGTTCAACGTGCAGGTGTGGAAAGCCTCGGGCATCGGCCTGGTCATCGCTGTCATCATGACCCTGCTGGTCTCGCTGATTGTGCGCAGCATCGTGCGCCCGCTGCAGGCCGCCGTGAATGCCATGGCCAATATCGCCAGCGGCGAAAGCGACCTGACCCGCAGCCTCGACACCCACGGTCAGGACGAAGTCACCCAACTGTCGCGACACTTCAATAGCTTTACCGCCAAGCTGCGCCAGGTGGTCAGCCAATTGCAGGTGTGCGCCACGGCATTGGGCAAGTCGTCCGAGGAACTGGGCACTAACGCCTCCCAGGCCCATGACCGCAGCCAGCAACAGTCCCAGCAGATGGAATTGGTGGCCACCGCCATCAATGAAGTCACCTACGGCGTGCAGGATGTGGCGAAAAACGCCGAACACGCCGCCAGTGAAATGCGCGACGCCCAGGCCCAGGCGCAGCAAGGCCAGGTCAACATCGACGGCAGCCTGCAACAGATCGATCAGCTCTCCAACACCATCAACCAGGCTGTGGAAGTGATCCGCACCCTGTCCAGCGAAAGCACCCAGATCGGTGGCGTGCTGGAGGTGATCCGCTCCATCGCCGACCAGACCAACCTGCTGGCACTCAATGCGGCCATCGAAGCGGCACGCGCCGGCGAACAAGGCCGCGGCTTTGCCGTGGTAGCCGACGAGGTACGCCTGCTGGCCCAGCGCACGCAAAAATCCACTGCCGAGATCCAAGTGATGATCGAGCGCCTGCAAGGTCACTCCGAAGCGGCGGTCAAGGTCATCAGCGACAGCCATAGCGCCTCGCAACTGACCATCGAACAAGCCGGCCAGGCCGGGGCCAGCCTCACCGCCATCGGCCAGGCCCTGCACAACCTCAACGGCCTGAACGCCTCGATTGCCAGCGCGACCTTGCAACAGGCCCATGTGGTGGAAGACATCAACCAGAACGTCACCCAGGCGGCCGGTTTGTCCCACAGCACCGCGCTGGCGGCCGAGCAGTCGAGCGTGGCCAGTGCGCAGTTGCGCGGGTTGAGTGAGCAGCTTGAGGGGTTGTTGCGCCAGTTCAAGGTTTAGTCAAACGCCCTATGTGAGAGGGGGCTTGCTCCCGATGACGGTACATCAGTCAGACATATGTCGGCTGACACTCCGCTATCGGGAGCAAGCCCCCTCCCACATTGGCCCACCTCTGGTTACAATCGCCGCCCTCTTCGACGCCCCCCCAAGGAACCACCATGTCCGAGCTTGAACTGTTCGCCGCCGCCTTGGGGGTAGTCTCCGTGTGGCTGACGGTCAAGCAGAACCCGTGGTGCTGGCCCATCGGCCTGGCGATGGTGCTGCTCTACACCTGGGTGTTCTACGACGTGAAACTCTATTCCGACATGTTGCTGCAGGTGGTCTACGCCGCGTTGCAAGTCTATGGCTGGTGGCAGTGGACCCGCAGCGGTGAAATCCAGCAAGGACGCCAGGTCACGAGCCTGGGAGGGCCGGCCATCATTGCCAGCCTGATGGTCGGCACGGTCGGCAGCCTGCTGCTCGGCGCCGCCATGGCCCACTGGACCGACGCGGCCCAACCCTGGCTCGACGCTACCCTCACTGGCTTCAGCCTGGTGGCGCAGATGTGGATGGCGCAGAAACGCGTGCAATGCTGGCCGCTGTGGATTGCCGTGGATGTGATCTTCGTCGGGCTGTTCCTCTACAAAGGCCTCTACCTCACCGCCGCGCTCTATGGGTTGTTCACCGTGATCGCCGTGCAAGGCTGGCGTGAATGGCGCGCCGACCTGGCGTTGCGCCCATGAAGGTGGTGGTGCTGGCCGGGCCCGAATCCAGCGGCAAAAGCTGGTTGGCCGCGCAGTTGCAAGCGCACTTTGGCGGGCTGATGGTGGGCGAATATGTGCGGCATTTCATCGACCACCATCAACGTGACACCACGTTGGCGGATATCCCGGCCATCGCCCGTGGACAACTGGCCTGGGAAGACGCCGCCCGCGCCGAGCGCCCTGGGCTGCTGATCCTCGACACGCACCTGCTGACCAACAGGCTATGGAGCCAGACCCTGTTCGGCGACTACCCATCCTGGCTCGACGACGAACTGCTGGCCCGCCACTACGACCTGCACCTGCTGCTGTCCCCCGAGGACGTGGAATGGACGGCAGACGGCCAGCGCTGCCAGCCGGAATTGGCCGACCGACAGGCGTTTTTCCAGGACAGCCTGACGTGGATAAATCACCATCGACAGCCCGTCCTGCTGATTCGCGGCGACTGGGCCGCGCGCCGCGCCATCGCGTTTGCCGCCGTCGAGCAACTACTCGCCGGCACGCTCCAGGTTGGCATTCACCCGTAACAACAACGCCAGCAATGTCGCCTCATCCTCAGCACTGAAGCCATCCAATGCCTGCGCGGTGCCCTGCTCCATGATCGCCCTAGCCGCCGGCATGCGTGCGCGCGCCGACTCGGTCAGGGTGATCAGTCGGCTGCGTTTATCAGCTGGGTCGACCACGCGCTGAATCATGCCGTCGCGCTCCATGCGTCCGAGCAATTGCGCCATGCTCGACTGCTCGACGCGGGCGATGCGTACCAACTCGGCCTGCGGCAATCCTTCGCTGTGCTTGAGCGCCGCCAGCACCGGGATCTGCGCCACCGCAAATCCGAGGGCTCGCAGGCGCCCCTCATAAAGTCGAATAAAACCACGGTGGGCAAGGCCGATCTGTTGCATGGGGTTTGGGGCAAGGGTCTGAACATTCATCGTGTCGTTGACTTTCCATAGGAGCCTATGCATCAAATGTATAGGCTCCTATACACATTGCCAAGGACAATTTCCATGCCCACTCAACTGCGTATCGCCATAGTCGGCGCCGGCCCCGGCGGATTGACCCTGGCGCGAATCCTTGCTTGCCATGGCGTCACCGTCCGCGTGTTCGAGCGCGAACGCGGGCCACTGGAGCGCCCCCAGGGCGGTACCCTCGATCTGCACGCCGAATCCGGCCAACTGGCCCTGCAACACGCCGGCCTGGAGCACGCCTTCCAACGTATCGCGCGCTACGAGGACCAAGGCTCGCGGCTGATGGACCAACACGGGCACCTGCTGTTTGAAGACCCCAACCCCGCAGCCGCTGATCGACCGGAAGTCGACCGCACGGCGTTGCGCCAGATTCTGCTGGACGCTCTGCCTGAAGGGTGTGTGAACTGGGGCGTCGGCATCCACGCCATCCGCCCCGCCGATGGCGCGCGCTGGACGCTGCATCAGGACGCCCGCACACACGGCCCGTTCGATCTGGTGGTCGGTGCAGATGGCGCCTGGTCAAAGGTGCGTCCGCTGCTCTCGCCGTACCAGCCGCAATACAGCGGGCTGACCTTTATCGAATTCAGCATCGAGGATGTCGACCGTCGACACCCACGAATCGCACGCCTGGTCGGCCGCGGCAAACTGGAAGTGGCAGGGGATGCCCGGGCGATCATCGTGCAACGCAACGCCAACGCCCATCTGCGTGGCTATGCCATCTTCCGAGTGCCGATAGACTGGGCCGCCATTCCGCGCGAACTGTCATCGTTGAAAGCCCAATTCAAAGGCTGGCACCCGGACATCCTGGCGCTGTTTGAGGCGGCCAATCCACAGGTTGTGGCCAGGCCCATCCACGCCTTGCCAGTGGGCCATCGCTGGTCCCACCGGCCCGGGTTGACGTTGATTGGCGACGCGGCGCATCTGATGTCGCCGTTTGGCGGCGAAGGGGTGAATGCGGCGATGCTGGATGCTGTCGAACTGGCGCAGCACCTGCTGCAGACACCTGACGGCTCCGCAGCCGTGCAGGCATATGAAACCCATATGTTCGAGCGTGTGTTGCCGGCGGCCCAGGGCAGCGCCGAGGGCGCCGCCATCCAGTTATCCCATGACAGCCTGGCGCTGTCCCTGGCCCACCTGCATCAGCACCTCGCGCCTCAGTAGCCCAGGGACAGGCCGGTATTGCGGCGCGGGTCGTTGGCCCCGTAGAAACGGTTGTTACCGACCGGCTCACCCCCCAACGACGGCGCGCCCACCAGGATCGCCGCCAAGTGATTGGCGTCCTGTGGCCCGGCAAACTTGTGGCCCCAGCTTTCGAGGATCTTCTGGGTATCCGGGCTGACCGCGAAGGTCTCCAGGTTGGTGGTGTCCGGCATCCACTGCTGGTGGAAACGCGGCGCGTCCACGGCCTCCTGGATGTTCATTTTGTAGTCGATGACATTGAGGATGGTCAGCAACGTCGCGGTAATAATGCGACTGCCACCCGGCGTACCCACCACCATCACCGCCTTGCCATCCTTGGTGACGATGGTCGGGCTCATCGATGACAGCGGCGCCTTGCCCGGTGCGATGGCGTTGGCTTCACCCTGGACCAGCCCGTACATGTTCGGTACGCCGACCTTGACGGTGAAGTCGTCCATTTCGTCATTGAGGATTACCCCGGTCTTGCTCGCCATTACGCCAGCACCGAACCAGTCGTTGAGGGTGTAGGTCACCGACACCGCGTTGCCCCACTTGTCGACGATGGAATAGTGGGTAGTGTTGTTGCCTTCGTGGGGCGACACGCCCGGCTTGATTGCCTGGGAGTCGCCAGCCTTGTTCGGCTCGATGGCGTCACGCAGCTTCGTGGCGTAGTTTTTGTCCAGCAGGTGTTCGATCGGGTTCTTGACGAAGTCCGGGTCGCCCAAATAACTGTTGCGGTCCACATAAGCGTGGCGCATGGCTTCGATCTGGTAGTGCAGGCCCTGGGCCGAGTGGTAGCCCAGGTCGGCCATCGGATAGCCTTCGAGGATGTTCATGATCTCGCAGATCACCACGCCACCGGAGCTCGGCGGCGGTGCCGAGACCACGTGGTAGCCACGGTAGTCGCACTCGATGGGCGCCAGTTCACGGGTCTTGTATTTGTCGAGGTCAGCCTGGGTGATGATGCCTTTGCCGGCCTGGCTGGAATCCACCAGCGCCTTGGCCACCCAGCCTTTGTAGAAACCGTCGCTGCCCTTGGCGGAGATTTCCTTCAGGGTCTTGGCCAGGTCTTTCTGCACCAGCTTCTGGCCCACCTGCAGCGGTTGGCCGTTGTGCAGGAAGATTGCGCGCATGTCCTTGTCTTTCTCGAACTCGCCGGTGGCGGTGTGCAGCAGGTCGATATCGCCCTGCTCCAGCGCGAAGCCGTTTTCCGCCAGCTTGATCGCTGGCGCCATTACCTGGGCGCGCTTGAGGGAGCCATATTTGTTCAGGGCCAGTTCCATGCCTGATACCGTACCCGGCACACCAACCGCCAGATGGCCCTTGGCGCTCAGGCCTTCGACCACGTTGCCGGCCTTGTCCAGATACATGTCGGCCGTCGCCGCCAAGGGCGCTTTTTCGCGGAAGTCGAGGAAGGTCTTGCGCCCGTCCGCCAGTTGCACGGTCATGAATCCGCCGCCGCCGAGGTTGCCCGCGGCCGGGTAGACCACCGCCAGAGCGTAGCCCACGGCCACTGCCGCATCCACTGCGTTACCGCCGGCCTTGAGCACATCCACGCCAACGTGGGTGGCTAAATGCTGGGCCGTGACCACCATGCCGTTTTCACCGGCCACCGGGGCCTGGGACGCGGCGTGTACACCACTGACCGTCAACACCAGGGCAGTGGCAATCAAGGTACGGCTGAAGGGTTGATATTTCATCCATGGTTACTCGGGTTATTGAGATGCACCAAAATAGCCCGTAGCGAACCCAAGACCCAGCGCAATGGCGTTTTTATGACAGAGTTTGTCGGTCACGGAACGATTCAGCGCTGGCCTGGACGGCCAATGGCGCTAAAATCGGCGCCATTCTTCGCCTGACTCTCCGACACGAGCCCCCCCATGAGCTTTGATTTCGACACGATCCACCCCCGCCTCGGCACCGGCAGCACCAAATGGAACCGTTACCCGCCCGACGTGTTGCCGATGTGGATCGCCGACATGGACATCGCCGCGCCGCCCGCCGTGTTGCAGGCCCTGCACGCGCGCCTCGACCAGCAGATCCTCGGCTACAGCGTGGCCGGCCCGGACGTGCGCGAGGCCATCGTCGCCGATTTGTGGGCCAAGTACGCCTGGCGCGTGCAGCCTGACGAGCTGCTGTTTCTGCCCGGCGTCGAACCAGGCTTCAATATGGCGCTGCACGCTTTCGTGCAACCCGGCCAGCCGGTGGTGCTGCAAACCCCCAACTATCGCCCGATCCGCCTGGCGCCCGGCCACTGGAACCTGCCGCGTATCGAAGTGCCGTTCGAACTGATCGGCGCTGAATACATCACGCCACTGCCGGCCCTGCGCCAGGCGCTGAACGGCGCCGGCGCGCTGCTGTTGAGCAACCCGCACAACCCCCTGGGCAAGGTCTTCCCCCGCGAAGAATTGCTGGCCGTGGCCAATGCCTGCCTGGAGCACGGCGCACTGATCATCTCCGATGAAATCCACGCCGAGCTGTGCTTCGACGGCCGCCGTCACATCCCCACCGCCAGCCTCAGCGCCGAGATTGCCCAGCGCACCATCACGTTGATGTCGGCGAGCAAGGCCTACAACGTGGCCGGCTTGAAAACCTGTTTTGCCGTGGTGCAGAACGCCGAAATCCGCGAGCGTTTCAATAACGCGCGCTGCGGCATGGTCGACAGCGTCAGCCCCCTGGGCCTGGAAGCCACCCGTGCGGCCTACGCTGAATGCGGCGAATGGCTGCAGGCATTGGTGCAATACCTGCAAGCCAACCGTGACTACCTGCTCGACGCCGTGCGCACGCGCTTGCCCGGCATCGTCATGCATGCGCCCCAAGGTACGTTCCTGGCCTGGCTGGATTGCAGCGCCCTGGGCCTGGATGACCCACACCGGTTCTTCCTGGAGCAAGCCAAGGTCGGGCTCAGCGCAGGGATCGAATTCGGTGATGACAGCCAGCAATTCGTGCGCCTGAACTTCGGCTGCCCACGGGCGTTGCTGGAAGAAGGTGTGCAGCGCATGGAACGGGCGCTGCGTCAGCGCTAGACGCGCGACTGCAAGCGGCGGTGGGAGCGGCGCTCCCACATTCTGCCGGGTTCACAGCTTGGCGATGGACACTTCGGTGGACTTCACGAAGGCAATCACTTCGCTGCCCACTTTCAATTCCAGGTCGCGTACCGAACGGGTCGTGATCACGGACGTCACGATACCCGACGCGGTTTGCACATCGATTTCGGACACCACCTCGCCCAGCAGGATTTCCTTGATTACGCCTTTGAACTGGTTGCGCACGTTGATCGCTTTAATGGTCATGTCGGGTTTCCTATTAGCTGTTGGGTCAATCCGCACGAATGCGCAGGCCTTCAAAATGCGCTATTGGGGAAAACAATAAAAGGAATATATAACTCTTTATTTATTCCATTTAGATATATGAAAAGTGTTGTGCTGCAAACAGCGATTCAACACTTTGTCGCCTTCCATAACAGCCTTTGCGGCCCCAACCCCAGCAAATCCGGCACCGCGCCAGATGGCACAGAGACTGCATATTCCTATAAGGCATTATTGAGCCATAAAAAGCTCAATTTTCTGAATATAAGAAAAGCCGTCTCTCAACGCCTTCTCCGGAGCTGCTCCATGAAACCTTTTACCCAACGTTTACTCGGCGCCTGCGCCCTCGCCCTGTGCCTGCAACCCCAAGCGTTCGCGGCCGAAACCGATCCGGCCGAAGTCAATCTGGATTACGCCTACTACTCGCCCGTCAGCCTGGTGCTCAAGCACTTCGGCTGGCTCGAACAGGCCCTGCCCCATAGCAAGGTGGGTTGGGTACTGAGCCAGGGCAGCAACCGCTCCCTGGAATACCTCAATAGCGGCGGCGTGGATTTCGCCTCTTCGGCGAGCCTGTCGGCCGTGCTGAGCCGGGCCAACGGCAGCCCGATCAAATCGGTGTATGTCTACAGCCGCGCCGAATGGACCGCTCTTGTGGTTCGCAAGGACTCGCCGCTCAACAGCGTCACCGACCTGAAAGGCAAGAAAATCGCGGCCACCAAAGGCACCGATCCGTACCTGTTCACCCTGCGCAGCCTGGAAAAAGCCGGGCTGAAAAAAGACGACGTGGAACTGGTGCACCTGCAACACCCGGACGGCCGCACCGCGCTGGAAAAAGGCGACGTGGACGCCTGGGCCGGCCTCGACCCACACATGGCCGCCAGTCAAGTCCAGGCCGGTTCGCGCCTGCTGTACCGCAACAAAGACTTCAACAGCTATGGCGTGGTCAGCGTCACCGAGAAGTTCGCCGCCGCCCATCCACAGACCATCACCAAGGTCCTCGGCGCCTACGAAAAAGCCCGTGACTGGGCGGTGAAGCACCCGGATGAATTCGCCAAGCTGCTCGCCGACGAATCCGGCCTGCCGCTGGACGTGGCCAAGTTGCAACTGTCGCGTACCGACCTGAGCACGCCGCTGCTGAGCAGCAAGGATGTGCAGTCGTCCAAGGCGGCGGCACCGATCCTGGTGTCCGAGGAGTTGGTGCGCCGTGGGGTCAATGTGGACCAGGTGATCGACCAATTGATCGACACCTCGTTCGGCCAAAACCTGCCGAAACCGTAAGGGGCTCGCGATGACCAGCAAAAGCCAAGCAATGCCCCTTCCGGCAGCGGTGGTGAACCGGCGCAGCGCCTGGCCCAGACGGCTCAAAGGCCTGGCCCTGCCGGTGCTGATCCTGTTGATCCTCGAAGCGGTAGTGCGGATCGGCTGGCTGCCGTCCTACCAGATGCCGGCGCCGAGCGAGATCGCGGTGACGCTCACCGATCTGGCTGAAGGCGCGTTGTGGAAACACCTCGGCGCCAGCCTCGCACGGGTGCTGCTGGGCTTTGCCATCGGCGCCAGCCTGGCCCTGGTGTTTGCCGCCTGGGTCGGTTTGAGCCGCGACGCCGAAGCCTATCTGGAGCCGACCTTCGCCGGGCTGCGTTCAATCCCGAGCCTGGCTTGGGTACCGTTGTTGCTGCTGTGGCTGGGCATCGACGAAACCTCGAAAATCGTGCTGATCGCTATCGGCGCGTTCTTCCCGGTGTACGTCAACGGTGTGGCGGCGATTCGCGACATCGACCGCAAGCTGGTGGAAGTCGGGCAGATGTATGGCTTCAGCCGGCGGCGCCTGGTGCGCCGCATCCTGTTGCCCGCCGCCCTGCCCGGCCTGTTCACCGGGTTGCGCAGCGGCTTGAGCCTAGCGTGGATGTTCCTCGTGGCGGCCGAGCTGATCGCAGCCACCAAAGGCTTGGGTTACTTGCTCAGCGATGGGCGCGAAACCTCACGGCCGGACATCGTACTGGCGGCAATCATCGTGCTGGCGTTACTCGGCAAGGTCAGCGATGGCCTGCTCGCCGCGCTGGAAAAACGCTGCCTGGCCTGGCGCGACACCTTCAATGGTCAAGGGGCGGAACAATGAGCACGCAGCCGTTATTGGAAATCCGGGTGCAGCGTAAAAGCTTCGCCAGCACCACCGTATTGAAAAACGTCAGCCTGGCGCTGCAACCGCGCGAAGCCGTGAGCCTGCTGGGGCCCAGCGGCTGCGGCAAGAGCACGTTGCTGCGCATCGTCGCCGGCCTGGAAACCGACTTCCAGGGCGAACTGCGCAGCCCCGAAGGCGAAGTGGCGTTTGTGTTCCAGGAACCGCGCCTGATGCCCTGGCTCACGGTGGAGCAGAACATCGGCTTGAGCGATGACGACCACTACGACAAGGCCTGGGTCACGCAATTGATCGAGGAAGTCGGTCTCAAGGGGTTTGCCCAGGCCTTGCCCAAGGCACTATCCGGTGGCATGGCCCAGCGGGTCGCGATTGCCCGCGGCCTGTATTCACGCCCCCAGGTGTTGCTGCTGGATGAACCGTTCAGCGCGGTGGATGCATTTACCCGCATGAAACTGCAGGACCTGCTGCTGCAACTGGCCGAACAC
Source organism: Pseudomonas extremaustralis (assembly GCF_900102035.1). Classification (NCBI taxonomy): domain Bacteria; kingdom Pseudomonadati; phylum Pseudomonadota; class Gammaproteobacteria; order Pseudomonadales; family Pseudomonadaceae; genus Pseudomonas; species Pseudomonas extremaustralis. The sequence goes on along the minus strand of NZ_LT629689.1, from coordinate 1,361,256 downwards.
CATGCCATCGCCCTGTTGCTGGTGACCCATGATGTGGACGAAGCGCTGTACCTGAGTGATCGGGTGCTGGTGATGGACAACCGACCGAGCAGCATTCGCCAGGAATTGGCGGTGGACCTGCCCCACCCACGGGACCGGCGCGACCCGCTGCTGGCCCGGCTCAAGGCGTTGTCCCTGACGGAGTTGCAGCGGGCCCATGTGATCTGAGGCGGGATAGGCGGTGAGCACGGAGGCTCACCCCAGCGTGCCAGCGTTAACGGATAGAGACCGCAGCCCGCGCGCCATGCAGCTTCTTATAGCTCTCAATCAAGCGCAAATGCCGATCCAACCCTTCCAGCTTCATGCTGGTCGGCGTCAACCCGTGGAACCGCACACTGCCGTTGACTGAGCCGATCACCGCATCCATGCGTTCATTGCCAAACATGCGGCGGAAGTTGGCTTCGTAATCCGCCAGTTCCAAGTCGTCGTCCAGTTCCATTTCCAGCACCGCGTTCATCGCCTGGTAAAACAGGCCGCGCTCGGCGGTGTTGTCGTTGTACTGCAAGAACATCTCCACGCACTCCTTGGCCTCTTCAAACTGCCGCAAGGCGAGGAAGATCAGCAGCTTCAACTCCAGGATGGTCAGTTGGCCCCAGGCGGTGTTGTCGTCGAACTCGATGCCGATCAGGGTGGTGATATCGGTGTAGTCGTCCAGCTCGCTTTCGATCAGGCGCTCGACCAACGCCTGCAACTCCTCATCGTCCAGGCGGTGCAGGTTGAGAATGTCCTCGCGGAAAAACAGCGCCTTGTTGGTGTTGTCCCAGATCAGGTCGTCCACCGGGTAGATTTCCGAATAATCCGGCACCAGGATGCGGCAAGCGGTGGCGCCGAGGTGCTCGTACACCGCCATGTAGGACTCTTTGCCCATGTTTTCCAGAATGCCGAACAGCGTCGCGGCCTCTTCGGCGTTGGAGTTTTCGCCCTGGCCGGAGAAGTCCCACTCGACAAATTCATAGTCCGACTGGGCACTGAAGAAGCGCCACGAGACCACGCCGCTGGAATCGATGAAGTGCTCGACGAAGTTGTTCGGCTCGGTGACCGCTTGGCCCTCGAAGGTCGGCGGTGGCAAGTCGTTAAGGCCCTCGAAACTACGACCTTGCAGCAGTTCGGTGAGGCTGCGTTCCAGCGCCACTTCCAGGCTCGGGTGCGCGCCGAACGAGGCGAACACGCCGCCGGTACGCGGGTTCATCAGGGTCACGCACATCACCGGGAACTCACCGCCCAGGGACGCGTCCTTGACCAGCACCGGGAAGCCCTGGGCTTCCAGGCCTTGAATGCCGGCCAGGATCTTGGGGTATTTGGCCAACACCTCTGCCGGCACATCCGGCAGGGCGAATTCGCCTTCGATGATTTCGCGCTTCACCGCCCGCTCGAAAATCTCCGACAGGCACTGCACCTGGGCTTCGGCCAAGGTGTTGCCAGCGCTCATGCCGTTGCTGAGGTAGAGGTTTTCGATCAGGTTGGACGGGAAGTACACCACCTCGCCGTCCGACTGACGCACGAACGGCAACGACACGATGCCGCGCGCTTCGTTGCCGGAGTTGGTGTCGTACAAATGCGAGCCACGCAGCTCGCCGTCGCGGTTGTAGATCTTCAGGCAGTAGGCGTCGAGGATTTCCGCCGGCAGTTCGTCGTTGCCGCCGGGCTGGAACCAGCGCTCGTCCGGGTAATGCACGAACGGCGCATTGGCCAGGGTTTCACCCCAGAATTGATCGTTATAGAAGAAGTTGCAGTTGAGACGCTCGATGAACTCGCCCAGCGCCGACGCCAACGCGCCTTCCTTGGTCGCGCCCTTGCCGTTGGTGAAGCACATCGGCGAGTGCGCGTCGCGAATGTGCAGCGACCAGACGTTGGGCACGATATTGCGCCACGAGGCGATCTCGATCTTCATGCCAAGGCCGGCAAGGATGCCGGACATATTGGCGATGGTCTGCTCCAGCGGCAGGTCCTTGCCGACGATATAAGTGCCCGCCTCCGACGTCGAGTTGGGCATCAGCAACGCCTGGGCATCGGCGTCAAGGTTTTCCACTTCTTCGATGACGAACTGGGGCCCGGCCTGCACCACTTTTTTCACGGTGCAACGTTCGATGGAACGCAAAATGCCCTGGCGGTCTTTGTCGCTGATGTCCGCCGGCAACTCCACCTGGATCTTGAAGATCTGGTTGTAGCGGTTTTCCGGGTCGACGATGTTGTTCTGCGACAGGCGGATATTGTCCGTGGGGATGTTGCGTGTTTCGCAGTACAACTTCACGAAGTACGCCGCGCACAAGGCCGACGACGCCAGGAAGTAATCGAACGGCCCCGGTGCCGAACCATCGCCTTTATAGCGGATGGGTTGGTCGGCAATCACCGTGAAGTCGTCGAACTTGGCTTCAAGTCGGAGGTTGTCGAGAAAGTTGACCTTGATTTCCATGGGGGCACACCAGAATAACGGGCTAAACGAAAATGGCGGCCATTATGAGGTGTTTCATCGGGAAATTTCAGGCTTTTGACCGGCGGCTGGCTAAATGCCAAATGTGCATTAACCTTTTGCCTGTCGGCGCCGATGGTATGAGTGCAACCAGGGAGTAGTCGGAATGCGCAACAATCAGCCTGTCACACAGCGTGAGATATCCCTCGCGCCGCAGCAAAAACTCATCTCCGCCACCGATGTACGCGGTGTCATTACTTACTGTAATGACGCATTTGTTGATATCAGCGGTTTCAACCGCGCCGATCTGATCGGCGCCCCCCAGAACATTGTGCGTCACCCCGATGTACCTCCCGCCATATTTGCGCACATGTGGAGTGCACTCAAACAAGGCCAGCCCTGGATGGGCATCGTCAAGAACCGCTCCAAGAACGGTGATCACTATTGGGTCAACGCCTACGTCACGCCGATATTCGACGGCAACCAAGTGGTGGGTTTCGAGTCGGTCCGGGTCAAGCCCACCGCCGATGAAATCCGCCGCGCCCAGGCGTTGTACCAGCGCATCAGCCAGGGCAAGGCCGGCGTGCCGCGCCGCAATGCCTGGCTACCGGCAACCCTGGGCTGCGTGCCCTACATGGTGACCGGCGTGGCGGGCAGCGTGGCTGGCCTGTTCCTCAGCGCACCGGTGGCCATTGCGGTCGCCGTGGCGGTCGCGGTGCCGGTGGGCTTGCTGTGCTCGCGCTGGCGTCAAGGCAGCACTTTACGCCTGCTGGCGGGGGTCGAGCCTTCGACCTCGGATGCCTTGATCGCACAAATGTACAGTGACGCAAGCGGCCCCCAAGGACGTTTGGAAACCGCGTTCCTCAGCCAGACCGCGCGCCTGAAGACCTGCCTTACGCGCCTGCAGGACAGCGCCGAACAACTCAGCGCCCTGGCCGGGCAATCCGATCAACTGGCCCACGCCAGCTCCAAAGGCCTGGATCGTCAGCGCACGGAAACCGAACAGGTCTCCGCCGCAGTCAACCAGATGGCCGCGACCACCCAGGAAGTCGCCAGTCACGTGCAACGCACCGCCGATGCCACCCAGCAAGCCAATGTGCTGACCGGGCGTGGCCGTGAGGTGGCGCGCGATACCCGTCAAGCCATCGAACGCCTGTCCGCCATGGTCGGCGAGACCGGCGCCACCGTGGCGCAATTGGCCAGGGACAGCGACGAGATCGGCAGCGTGGTCGATGTGATCAAAGGCATCGCCGATCAAACCAACCTGTTGGCGCTCAACGCCGCGATTGAAGCCGCACGCGCCGGGGATATGGGCCGGGGCTTTGCGGTGGTGGCCGATGAAGTGCGCCAGCTGGCTCAGCGCACCTCCCAGTCCACCATGCAGATCCATGGGCTGATCACCCAGTTGCAGGCGTCCTCCAACAATGCCGTGCAAAGCATGGAACACGGCCAGCGCCAGGCCCAGGAAGGCGTGGCCTGGGTACTGGAAGCCGACCAGGCCCTGGTGGGCATCAGCGAAGCCGTTTCGCACATCACCGAAATGACCACCCAGATCGCCGCCGCCACCGAAGAACAAAGCGCGGTTGCCGAGGAGATCAGCCGCAACATCACCACCATCGCTGAACTGGCCGACCAGACCTCGCTACAGGCCCATCAATCCAACGACCTGAGCAAAGAGCTGACCAACACCGCTGCCACCCAATATGCGCTGGTCGAACGCTTCAATCGCTGATTCGCACCGCGAAAGGTCGCCCGTTCAACGGGCGACCCGACGTGATTGCGCTTAATCGGCCTTGAGCGGTCGCGGTATTTTTTCCAGCACATAGCCCAGCAGCGTTGCCACGCTCGCCTCCAGGGATTCCCTCGCGGTTTCAAGCCGTAACTGCGGTTGCAGCGAGGCCGACAGCCCGGTGAGCCAGATCACGGCGCCCTCGTGACCAAAACGCGGGGAGCCGGGCAGCATGGATTCATCGTTCATCGTCGGCTCTCTTCATACAGCGTGGCGGTTCATTCGATAGCGCCGGCCACGCCCGCGCCCAGTCACTGTCATGCCGCATCGTCGGCACGACGCGCACCTGCGTACAGTGCCCGCCGGTCGCAGCGGCGAAGCGCTGGGCAATCACCGGGGGCACGACCGAATCGTCACTGCCGGTGTAGTGGATTTGCGGCAGGTCGATCAATCGCGGGGCGATGTCGATGGCGTTGAGTGAGCCCGGCATAGGCGTTACCCGGTGCAGGCGATTGACCTCGTCCACATCCAGATTACCCGCCACCGTGCGCAGGCTGATGACATCCCCGCGCCTGGCGGCGAGCAGCGCGGCGATAGTGGCACCGCCCGAGTAGCCGACCAGATGAATCGGCTGCCCAGGTACGCGGGCGGTGTACTGATTGATAGCCTGGTTCATCGTCACGACGACGTCTTCGGCGAAACGCTTGCCGGTCCAATAACTGACCTCGCAGCGCGGGTTGACGGCCATGGGCGTGAATTGGCAGGGCCGAGCGAGGTACAGCACATTCGGTGCCGGGTCCGCTGCGGCGAGTTTGAGCCCTTGCGCATTGATCGGGGTAGGGTTCGACGAGGGCTGGCTGCGCGTGCGCCAGGCAAAGCCGTCGCCTTCGATATACACCGTCAATGGCAGGTCCGGGCGGGTGATCCGGTAAAAACCGGTGAGGACAAAACGCTCGGTCGGCACCTGCGCCATGACCAGCCCGCCGGCCTGCGCAACCGTCTGCGCCTGTCGGGTGAGTTCGAGCTGATTCGGCGCAGCCGCGCACCCGGCCAGCAACAGGCTGAACAGCCCCGTCAGCAGGCCGCGTGCGCGCAACACCAGGCTAGAACGCCCAGCGCGCTTCGGCTGAAGCGGTCTGATTGAGGTAGTCAGTGCGTTTCTCCACGTCATAGCGCACACCCAATTGCAACTGGCCGTTGACCTGATAGTTCAGCCCCGTACCGCCGCGCACCAACCACCGTTGCGGATCGCCCGAATAGGTGGTGAAGCTGGCACCCGGCGCCCCGGCGAAGCTGGTGCTGATCGAGTCGCGGCTGGCCAGGAAATCGTAGCCCACGCCCAGATTGCCACTGACACTGACCTGTTGGGTCAAGTCATGGCTGAGCTTGCCGTCGACGCCCAGGATGAACTGGTCGGTGGAGCGGCTCTTGGCGCTCAGGTCCAAGTCTTGCGCGCCTTTTTCGCGGTAAGCCTCGTCTTTGATCCAGGTGTAGTCGGCACGCAGCGACGGCGTGAAGCGCGTGGCCGTACTCAAGTGGAAGGTTCGGTCCAGGGATGCGCCAGCGTGGGCCGTCCAGGAATCGTAGTTGGACTTGGCCTGCAACCCGGCAAAGTCGATATCCCGTGAGCCTTCGTTATGGTTCTGGCCGCCGTCGATCTGGAAGTTCAGGTCGGTGGTGTCGTCCAGGTGGTACGTGCCGTAGCCGACCAACTGATACACATTGGTCTTCAACTGTTGGCGCGCGGTGTCGCCACTGCTGCGCGTGTCCACATTGGCGTAGATGAACGCCGTGCCGAGCAGCCAGCGGTCGTTGAGGCTGGCATCCAGGCCGAACGCCAGACCGCCCACCGTCGAGTTGAACCCGGCGAGACCGCCACGGCTTTCCTGGTCGGCCCAGCTGCCGAACGGTTTGATCCACAGATGCTGGTCGGTGAACGCCGCATCGCCCGACGACAACCCGCGAACCGCCTCGCTGCGTCCCTGGATCACGCCGTTGATGCCACTCAACGCGGTACGCGCCGATTCAGTGGAGCCGCCCGCCAGTATCGGCAAGGTCTGCGTCGCGGCATTGGAGACTTCAGCCTCGGTGCTCAACGGGATGAAATAACCGGCCAGGCGCCCACCGGGGTTGCTGGCGACAATACCGTCCAGCACCTGCGCGGCGCCGCGAGCCGGCGAGTTGCCAAGGGCCTGGACGCTGCCCAGCACCGTATTGCCCCCGCCGCCGCTGTTGCCGCCACCAGTACCATCGGCGACCACATTCAGGCTGACGCTGTTGGTGGTGTAGGTCGGGGTGAAATTGAACAGCAGGCTATTGTCGCTCACGCTGTCGAAGGTGCCGTTGATATGGCCAGTCGTCGTGAGCACATTTTGCAGTTGATTACCGATGCCCAGGGTGTTGCCGGACTTCACATCGACGTTGAGAGCTCCTGCCAGGAACGCATTGCCCGTGATCGCAAGCTTGCTGTACTGCGACGTGCTGAACGCGTTGATATTCAACGCGCCATGGCTGCCTTGGGTGTAATCGCCGCCAATCGACAACGTGGCATAAGGCGTCGCGACGGTGCCGATGCTCAGGTTGCCGGCGTTGATCACGCCGCCGGCGATGGACGCGGTGCCCGTGTTGAGCGTGCCGCTGTTCTGGATACCCAGCGCGCCCGCCAACTGTGCGCTGTCGTCCAGGACCAGCGTGCCGGCCTTCACCGCCCAGATCCTGCTGACGGTGTCGGTGCCCGTCAGCGTCCAGGCGCTGGTGCCGTCTTTTTCAAAACTGTCAAACCCTTGGTACTGCGCGGCACTGCCCACGGTCCCCAGTTGGCCGAGGTCGAAGCGGTTGCTTACGGCGTTGATATCGCCGCCAAAGGCCAATGTATCGGCGCTGCCTGAGTGGCTCACGACGTTGCCGAGGATGACCGAGTTGGCTTCCAGGACCAGGGTGTTGCCGCCCCCGGACAGCTCGATGGCATTGGCCCGCACACCCGCTCCGCCATTGGCGAAGCCGCCGGCGATGGTCCCGGCGTTATGGATAGTCGAATTGCCCGTGGACACAAGCCCTACTCCGCCCGCGCCGGCGGTGCCTGCCAGGCCGGAGCTGCCCGCTAGGCCTGACGAACCTGTGTAGCGATAGCCATACCCTGCCGAGCCTGCGGTTCCCCCTGGCCTGCGGCGCCTGCCAAGCCGCCGTTGCCGCCTTGAATCGTCCCCGTATTGAACACCTGCATACCGGCACCCGATACGCCAGCACCGCCTGCACCGCCGGTACCGCCATTACCGCCAAGGCCGCCGTTACCGCCGTTGCCGCCATATTTTCCCCAATCGCCACCGTTGCCTCCCGCTCCGCCCGCGCCACCGGCAACACCATTGGCACCGTGACCGCCGGAAATAGTGGAGTTGTTGACCAGCGCAAAAAAACTCCCCGAAACACCTGCGCCACCGCCAGCGCTTACGCCACCGCTGCTACCCGCGCCGCCGGTGCCGCCGGTGCCACCGTGCGTCCCCGAATATAAATAGTCGCTGTTGCCGCCTCTTCCGCCTCTTCCGCCGCTTCCTGCCGCCACTATGGACATACCCGCCCCGCCGGTCACCGTGGCATTGTTGGTGAGGGCAAAGAAGCTCCCACTGACGGCGCTGGAAGCATTGACCGTGTGGGCAACATAACTGCCGTCAGTCCCTACGCTACCTGTGCCAGCGGTACCTGTTCGGGAATAGGCACCGTCGGCGCCTGTAACACCATTGGACGCCGACCCCGTATTGGAAGCAGTGCCGGTAAACACGCCCGAAATTGCCGTTGTTAGCGTGCCGGCGTTAGAGCCGTTCAAGCTCAGCGAGCCGCCGCTGCCAGCCAGGCTCGCGCCCGCAATGGTCAACGGTGCGGCGGCGGTCAACGAGGTCAGCCCGTTGGCCGCCGCCACATTCGAACTCAGGACAATGCTGCTGACACTGGGGTCGATCAGCACCGTACCAAACGAACTCAAGCCTTCGCGCAACGACCCGGCGCCGGCGTCGGCGCCCGTGGTGACGGTAATCCGGGGAATTGCCCACGCGGAACTCGCCATGCTCAACGACAGCAATGCCAGGGGCCAGACCATGGCCTTGCACTGCCCGCCAAGACTGCGCGTTCCCGAACCACCGCAGCTTTTCGACTTCGCGGCCTCGGAAACCACCTGCAACGCCCCCAGGCTGGTGTTCCATACCAACCGATAAATGTCTTTGTTCATCTAGACCGCTCCAGTGCTGTACTTCGAGTCGCATCCGGGCCGTTCATAGAATTCGAACCCCTTGCGTATTGTTTTGTGGGTGTTGCCAGAAGGCATCGTTGGTAAAACGGGCAAATACATCTGGAGGCAACAGCGTCGGCCGAGGCAGCGCCTGCACGCTGGGCCTGACATCGTGCAGGCCAGGGGTGCCGGCGCGCTTGTCGAATTCTTGGGCGTCGAACTGGATGTTGTGCAGGTCGTGGCTGAAGGCCGGCTCGTCGATAAACGCGTAAATGCCGTCCAGCACCGCCTGCGGATCGCTGGCCAGGGTTTCGTAACGCACCAGCAACAAACGGCTGGCATGGGCGCCATAAAAAGCCTGTTTGAGCGCGTTGTAGGGGTAGCCGAGCATGCCTTCGGCATTCGCCAGCATATCGGCGCGGCTATACACCGTGCCGCCGGCCTGGAAGTTGAACAGCGCCGAAGGCAACAACATGTTGCTCTGCACCAGCCGCTCAACGCTGTCGATGATCCAGGGCACGTCACGCACACAGGCGATCACCTTGCTCTGGGGAAACAGACTGTGCAGCAGGGGCATCTGCGCGCACCAGGCGCGGTTGCTGTCGAAGACCACCGGCTGGGCGAACTCTTCGCCGTAGAACTGCTCGAACAGGCCGCGCAGGATGCGCTGGCGCTGCGGGTCGGAGATGAACAACGAATATTCATTGCTGCCGCCCATGCCATTGATCAGGTTGGTGACCAGTCCGGCCAAGGGGCTGCTCATGTGCGCGTGAAAACGCGGGTTCTGCCGCAACAAGGCCGACAGCAACGTCGAACCGGAACGTGGCAACCCGGAGATAAAGTGCAGGGTTCGTTCGGCCATCATGGGGCCTCCTGGCGAGCCGATGACTGGAACAACAGGTGCCAGACGCTCTGGCCATGCTCGTTGCAGCCGAGGAATGAAAGGCCCCCGCGCTGGTTGATACGGGTACCCGACGGGCGTTCCAGTTTCGGGTTTTCGAGAACCACCATCATGCCGACCGGGGCCTGGGGCTCATCGGTATAGGCCAGGGCCAATTGTTGCCGAGTACCGGTGAACAGGCGCTGCGCGAGGCCCACGTCGCGGCAGTCCTTACGGATAAAGGTGCGATAGAACCAGTAAGGCGCCCCCGCCCCGAGGGCGCTGTACACCGAACTCACGCCAATGATCTGTCCGCTGGGGTTCAAGGCCACACAGGCCACCTCGAAGGTGCGCCGCCAAGCCTCGAACGCGTCCTTGATCGCCGCGTTGTCCTGCCAAAAACTGATCAGGGCCTGGCGCACGTCCGGAGTGACTTGCTGCCATACCCAGAAAATCCGGTATTGCTTGAATTCGCTGATCGATAACACGGCAATCTCTTGTCAAAGCGTCGAGTACAGGTACCCACCGGCAAACGCCCGAGCGGGTGATCGTCGGCGAAAAAAATAAGTGAAAATAGGGAGATAAGCTCGCGGATGATGCTGAGGAACAGCCACTTAATAGGCAAGCGATCGCATAATGACATCACTCAACAGGGCTGCGCAATGACTCCGTCAGTGGCAATCGGGACGGACGCGCTCGTACAGGTCAGGCACACCCTCTATCGGCTGTTGTTGCAACAACAGTAGTTGGACAGCTTGTGCTGAATCCACACAGACCCACCCCGAAAAAAATCCAACTATCTCATTGAATTAAAAGCACTTATCCCCCTGGCACGGCGTGTGCAATCCCCTTCGCATCAACCCCGAAGGAGGCCCCCATGCCGCAAACACTGCCCCAGGCACTGTTGCTTCAAGCCCGAACCCGAGGCGCGGCGATTGCCTTGCGCTATAAACGCCTGGGCATCTGGCACACGCGCAGCTGGAGCGAGCTGGCCGATGAGGTCGCCCAGCTGGCCGCAGCCCTGCACCAACGCAACTTTGGCCCTGACGATAATGTGCTGATCATCAGCCAGGCGCGCCACGAAGCGTTGTTGCTGGCGCTGGCCGCGCAGTGGTTGGGTGGCAGCGTCACGCTGCTGGACCCCGAGCGTGATAACCGCGCGTTGCTGGCCGAGCTGCGGCCGCGCTTTGTGTTGGCGCAAGACCTGGATGCGTTGCAACAACTCGATGAGCGCCAGGTGGTGCTGTACCTCGACGGGCGTGGCCTGAATCAGCACCTGGACGACGGCTTGATCGCCTATGCCGACTTGATCGCGACCACACCGCCACCGGCCTGCGCCACGCAATGGGGCCGCACCGCGTTCGTCTTTTATGCCGACACGCCCCTGCGCTTGAACCACGATCAGTTGCTCGCCGGCGCCCGTGCGCTGGTCGAGCGCGAACACTTGAGCGCCGATGAGGAGGCCCTGGCCGCGCGGGTGTTCGCCGCCAGCGGACAGGCACGCTACCTGCTCGCACCCTGGCTGCACGCCGGCTTTCGCCTGAATTTCCCCGAGGCCCTCGCCACCCGCGATACCGACCGCCGGGAACTCGGCCCTACCCTGGTACTGGGCACCCGTGAATCCTATGGGCGCCTGGAACTGTGGGTGCGTGAACGCCTGCCGATGCCGGGCACCTTCAGCCATCGCCTGTACCACTGGGCCCTGCAACCGAGCCGCTGGGCCGTGCGCCGCTGGCTCGGGCACTGGCTGGTGCGGCGCCCGTTGCGTGATGTGCTGGGCATGAGCCGCCTGCGCGTGCCGTTGCTGGTGGGACCGCCGCTGACCCCGGAAAGCGCGGCGTTCTTCGGCGCGCTGGGCATTCGTCCGCGCGCCTGGCAAGAACCGCAGCACCACACGACCAGCGACCATCTGTTGTCTCAATCCGCCCGACGAGCCCTCCATGCACGCACCCACTGAATCGGTATTACTGCGGCTCGATGACATCTCCCTGTCGTTCAAGGGCATCAAGGCCATCACCTCCATCAGCTTTGACGTCAAGGCTGGCGATATCTGCGGGCTGATCGGCCCCAACGGCGCCGGCAAAAGCTCGCTGCTGAATGTGATCAACGGCGTCTACCACCCCCAGAGCGGCAGCATCCGCTACGCCGGCCAGACCCGGCGGCGCATGCGCGCCCATCAAGCGGCCGAAGGCGGGATCGCACGGACCTTTCAAAACATCGCGCTGTTCAAGGGCATGAGCGTGCTCGACAACGTACTCACCGGCCGCAACCTCAAGCGCCGCAGCAGTTGGCTCGAACAGATGCTGCGCGTGGGCCGGGCGCCCCGTGAAGACGACGCGCACCGCCTGCACGCGGAAAAGGTGATCACCTTTTTGCAGATCCATCCCTGGCGCCATGTGCTGGTCGGCACCCTGCCCTACGGCCTGCAAAAACGGGTCGAGCTGGCCCGCGCCCTGGCGGCCGAACCCACCCTGCTGTTGCTCGACGAACCCATGGCCGGCATGAACGCCCAGGAGAAAGCGCAGATGAGCCAATTCATCCGCGACATCAACCGCGAATTCGGCACCACGGTGGTGTTGATCGAACACGACATCGGCGTGGTCATGGGGCTGTGCGACCACGTGGTGGTGCTCGACTACGGTCGCAAGATCGGCGACGGCACCCCGGAACAGGTGCGCGCCAACCCCGATGTCATCGCTGCCTACCTGGGGACCTGAGCATGGAATTTTTCTTTGAAGTGCTGATCGGCGGGCTGCTGGCGGGCGTGATGTATTCCCTGGTGGCGATCGGCTTTGTGCTGATCTACAAGGCCTCGGGGGTGTTCAACTTTGCCCAGGGCGCCATGGTGCTGTTCGCCGCGCTGACGTTCGTCAGCCTGCTGGAACGCAATGTGCCGTTCTTCTGGGCGTTCCTGGCCACCCTGGCGAGCATGGTGGTGCTGGCGTTGCTGATCGAAAAAGTGGTGCTGCGGCCCCTGGTCAATCGCCCGCCGATCATCCTGTTCATGGCCACCCTGGGGCTGTCTTACTTGGTCGAAGGGTTCGCGCAGTTTCTCTGGGGCGCGCAGGTGCATGGGCTGGACCTGGGCATCGCCGACGAACCGCTGGAAATCCGCGGCATGCTGCTCTCGCAATTCGACGTGTTCGCCGCCGGCACCGCCGCCGTGCTGGTGATCGCCCTGTCGTTGCTATTCAACAAAACACGTGTGGGCCTGTCGTTGCGCGCCGTGGCCGACGATCCCCTGGCCTCCATTTCCATCGGTATCCGCCTGCCGCGCATCTGGGCGCTGGTCTGGGCCGTGGCGGGGTTTGTCGGCCTGGTGGCCGGGTTGCTCTGGGGCGCGCGCCTGGGCGTGCAGTTCTCGCTGTCGCTGGTGGTGCTCAAGGCCCTGCCGGTGCTGATCATCGGTGGCTTTTCTTCCATCGGCGGCGCGATTGTCGGCGGGTTGATCATCGGCGCCAGTGAGAAAGTCGCCGAGATCTACCTCGGCCCGCTCATCGGCAGCGGCATAGAAAACTGGGTGCCCTACGTCCTGGCCTTGCTGTTCCTGCTGGTGCGGCCTGCCGGGTTGTTCGGCGAGCGCGCCATCGAACGGGTCTGATTGTCCTTGAGGAAATGCCTGCATGCTGTATCAAGAAGTCGGTCAAATCAGTACCTCCTACGCGGCCGAGCGCCGCACCTTCCGTCTGCGCCAGGACCGCGTCGCGTTGTGGTTGCTGCTGGGCTTCGCATTTTTCGCGGTGCCATGGCTGGGCAATGACTATTGGTTCAGCGCGATTCTGGTGCCGCTGCTGGTGCTGTCCCTGGCGGGGCTGGGGCTCAACCTGTTGACCGGCTATGCCGGGCAATTGTCATTGGGTTCGGCGGCGTTCATGGCGGTGGGCGCGTTTGCCGCCTACAACCTGCAATTGCGCGTCCCCGGATTGCCGCTGCTGGTGAGCTTCGCCCTGGGCGGGGTGATCGCCGCCCTGGTGGCGGTGCTGTTCGGCTTGCCGAGCCTGCGCATCAAGGGCTTTTACCTGCTGGTCTCGACCCTGGCCGCGCAGTTCGTGGTGGAGTGGGTGCTCACGCGCTTCAGCTGGTTTACCAACGACAACGCGTCCGGCGTGATCACCTCGCCGCCGTTGCTGATTGCCGGGCTGGATTTCAGCTCGCCGCGCGGCCGTTACGTGTTGACCCTGGCCGTGGTGGCCGCGCTGTTCTGGCTGGGCAAGAACCTGGTGCGCAGCGAACTGGGGCGCAACTGGATGGCCGTGCGCGACATGGACACCGCCGCCGCCGTGATCGGTATTCGTCTGTTGAAGACCAAGTTGCTGGCCTTTGCGATCAGCGGCTTCTACCTGGGCGTCGCCGGCTCGCTGTGGGCGTTCGCCTACCTGGGCACGGTGGAACCCCACGGCTTTGACTTGAGCCGCTCGTTCCAGGTGCTGTTCATCATCATCATCGGCGGCCTGGGCAGCGTGCTCGGCAACTTTCTGGGGGCCGCATTCATCGTGCTGTTCCCGATCCTGCTGGCCCATCTCTTCGCCCTGCTGCCCGCAGGCTTGATGGACGCCGGCCAGCTGGAAAACATCCAGAAGATGCTGTTCGGTGCGCTGATCATCGCCTTCCTGATCAAAGAACCCCAAGGCCTGGCGCGGCTGTGGCAGCGCTTTCGCCAACGGGCCAGGGTCTGGCCGCTGCGCTACTGACTCGGTTTTTTTCTCACCCCACAACAACCCAACCCCAGCTTTTCCCGAGGAAACGCCTCTATGAAACACCGTACATCGCTGCGCCGCCTGGCACTGGGCCTGGCCTTGATCACCGCCGGGCTCACGGCGAGCGTCCAGGCCGCCAACGAACAATACTTCCCATTGCAGAGCTACCGGGTCGGCCCTTACGCCGCCGGCGGCACGGGGTTCTTCGGTGGTTTTATCGACTACCTGCAATACATCAACGCAAAGGGCGGGGTGAACGGCGTCAAGCTGACCTGGAGCGAGTGCGAAACCGAGTACGTGGTGGAAAAAGGCGTCGAGTGCTATGAGCGCCTCAAAGGTGGCCTCAACGGTGCGCCGGCCGCCGCCACCAACCCGCTGTCGGTGGGCATCGCCTACGCCACACTGGATCGCTCCACCGCCGACAAGCTGCCGCTGATCACCATCAACCACGGCCGCACCGACTCCACCGACGGCAGCGTGTTCCCCTACGTGTTCCCGCTGCAACTGAACCCGTATTCGGAAGTCTCGGCGATCATCAACTACATCGGCCAACGCGAAGGCGGCGCCGACAAGCTCAAGGGCAAGAAAATCGCAGTGCTCTACCACGGCTCGCCCTATGGCAAGGAAACCAACGGCGTGCTGGAAACCCTGGCGAAAAACGCCGGTTTCGAGCTGACCCTGCTTGAAGTGCCGCATCCGGGCAACGAGCAACAGTCCCAGTGGCTGAATATCCGCCGCCTCAAGCCAGACTGGGTGATCCTGCGCGGCTGGGGTGTGATGAACCCGGTGGCGCTTAAATCCGCGCAGAAAGTCGGTTACCCGGCCGATCACATCATCGGCAATATCTGGAGCAACTCGGAAGAAGACGTGGTACCGGCCGGCGCCGCCGCCAAAGGCTTTATCTCGATTACCACGCACCCGTCCGGCACCGACTTCCCGGTGCTGCAAGGCATCAAGCAAAGCGTGGTGGACGCTGGTAAAGGCAACCTGGCCGATCCGAAGCGCTTCGGGACGGTGTACTACAACCTCGGGGTGGTGAACGGCATTCTCAATGTCGAAGCCGTGCGTCTGGCCCAGGAAAAATATGGCAACAAGCCCTTGACCGGTGAGCAAGTGCGCTGGGGCTTCGAACACTTGAACCTGGACGATGCGCGCTTGCAGGCACTGGGCGCCAAGGGCCTGGTGCAACCGCTGAAACTGTCCTGCGCCGACCACGAAGGCGGCGGCGCCGTACGCTTCCAGCAATGGGACGGCCAACACTGGAACCTGATCAGCGATTGGGTCCAAGCCGACCGCGCCCTGCTGCGCCCGATCATCGAAGCTTCCGCCGCGCAATACGCCAAGGAAAAAGGCATCACCCCGCGCAATTGCAGCCAGGAACAGTAATCCCCTCCCCGCATTCATGGGCTTTGTGGTAGGGGGCTTGCTCGCGAAGCCCCCAAACACAGCGCATTTACCCAGGAAGAGCGCGTTATCGTTGGCGATTTTCGCGGGCAAGCCCGCTACATTCAGTCCATTGCCAACTCCACCACCCCGCCGTTCAACCGCACCGGCCACACACGCAAGTGTTGATGCGGTGCTTCCAGGCATTGGCCATCCCGCAGGCGGTAATGCTGCTTGTAGATCGGCGCCGCCACCACCAACTCGCCCTTGATGCTGGCGACCAGTCCACGCCCGATCACATTCGCGCCGGATTCCGGGTCGTGATTGTCGATGGCGTACAGCGTCTGCTCCTCTGCGCCGGGCAGGTAG
Source organism: Pseudomonas extremaustralis (assembly GCF_900102035.1). NCBI lineage: Bacteria > Pseudomonadati > Pseudomonadota > Gammaproteobacteria > Pseudomonadales > Pseudomonadaceae > Pseudomonas > Pseudomonas extremaustralis. The sequence goes on along the minus strand of NZ_LT629689.1, from coordinate 1,345,530 downwards.
AACAGCGCCACTTGCGCGCCGTCGGCCCACACCACCACGCCAGAGTTGCGCACCAGGTCGTGCTCGTCGCACACGCGTTTCCAGAGGGCAAGGTTTCGTTGAGTGTTGGACTGGCGCATCAGGCAATCTCCTCGGTGACGGCAATCAGGTTGAGTTCGGCGGCCATGATCGGCCGGCGCTGGCCGCGTTCCTGGACAAAATGGATGTCCGGGTCGGGGCGTTTGTCGTTGACGAAGGTGCGGAAGCGCTTGAGTTTTTCCGGGTCCTTGAGGGCGTTGGCCCATTCGCATTCGTAGCGATCGACGATCAGTTGCATCTGCGCTTCAAGCTCGGCGCCCAGGCCCAGGCTGTCGTGCAGGATCACGGCCTTGAGGAAATCCAGGCCGCCTTCCAGGCTTTCGCGCCACACCGAGGTGCGTTGCAGCTTGTCGGCGGTGCGGATGTAGAACATCAGGAAGCGGTCGATGTACCGGATCAGCGTGGCGTCATCCAGGTCGGTGGCGAACAGTTCCGCATGACGCGGGCGCATGCCACCGTTGCCGGCGATGTAGAGGTTCCAGCCCTTCTCGGTGGCGATCACGCCGACGTCCTTGCTCTGGGCTTCGGCGCACTCGCGGGTGCAGCCGGACACCGCGAACTTGAGCTTGTGCGGCGAGCGCAGGCCTTTGTAGCGGTCTTCGATCAGCAGCGCCATTTTCACGCTGTCCTGCACGCCGTAGCGGCACCAGGTGCTGCCCACGCAGGACTTCACCGTGCGCGTGGATTTGCCATAGGCATGCCCGGTCTCGAAACCGGCCGCGATCAGCTCGGCCCAGATGTCCGGCAGCTCGTGCAGTTGCGCGCCAAACAGGTCGATGCGCTGGCCGCCGGTGATCTTGGTGTAGAGCTCGTATTTCTTCGCCACCTCGCCGATCACGATGAGTTTGTCCGCGGTGATCTCGCCGCCGGGAATACGCGGCACCACCGAGTAGGTGCCGTTTTTCTGCATGTTGGCCATGAAGGTGTCGTTGGTGTCCTGCAAGGGCACCAGGGACGCGTCCATGATCGGCTGGTTCCAGCACGAAGCCAGGATCGAGCCCACCGCCGGCTTGCACACGTCGCAACCGATGTGGCCACGGCCATGTTTGGCCAACAGTTCTTCGAAGGTGCTGAGCCCTTCCACACGAACCAGCGCGTACAGCTCCTGACGGGTGTAGGCGAAGTGTTCGCACAGGCTCTTGTCGACACTGACGCCACGGGCCACCAGCTCATGCTCGAACACCTGCTTGAGCAAGCCGGCGCAGCCGCCGCAACCGGTGCAGGCCTTGGTCTGGGTCTTGAGCCCGCCGAGGTCGCTGCAACCGCCGTCGATGGCCGAGCAGATCGCGCCCTTGGTCACGTTGTGACACGAGCAGACGGTGGCCGATTCGGGCAAGGCGCCGGGGCCAAGGGTCGGCGCGCCGCTGGACGACGGCAGGATCAAACTGGCCGGTTCCGGCGGCAGCGCGATGCGGTTCTGCATGTATTGCAGCAAGGTGTCGTAGTAGCTGTTGTCGCCCACCAGCACCGCGCCGATCACATGCTTGCCGCTGGCGTCCACCACCAGGCGGCGATAGCTGGCCGTGGCCTCGTCGATGAACTGGTAGCTGCGCGCGCCCGGCGTGTGGGCATGGGCATCGCCGATGGAACCGACGTCCACGCCCAGCAGTTTGAGCTTGGTGGACATGTCGGCGCCGATAAAGGGTTCGGCGGCCTGCTCGCACAACAGCGCAGCGACCCCGCGGGCCATCTGGTAGCCCGGTGCGACCAGGCCGAACAGGCTGCCGTTCCAGGACGCACACTCGCCGATCGCGTAGATGTGCGGATCGACGCTCAGGCATTCGTCGTTGATCACCACGCCGCCGCGCGGGCCGATCTCCAGGCCGGCCTGGCGGGCCAGAGTGTCCTGGGCGCGGATCCCGGCGGAGAACACGATCAGGTCGGTTTCGAGGAATTCGTCGTTGGCGAAATTCATGCGGTAGCGGTACTGCTCGCCCGCGCTGATCGACTGCGTGGCGCGGGACAAGTGGACGCCGACGCCGAGGCGTTCGATCTGCGCCTTGAGCGCCATGCCGCCGAAGTCATCCAGTTGCACCGGCATCAGGCGCGGCGCGAATTCCACCACGTGGGCTTCCAGACCCAGACTTTTCAGGGCATTGGCAGCTTCCAGGCCCAGCAGGCCACCGCCGACCACCACACCGCGCCGCGCATTGGCCGCTGCGGCGCGGATCGCGTCGAGGTCTTGCAAAGTGCGGTAGACCAGCCGCGAATCGCCTTCGGCGCCGTCGATGGGCGGTACGAACGGGTACGAACCGGTGGCCAGCACCAACGTGTCATACGCGACGCAGCCTTGGGCGGTGATCACCTCGCGACGCTCGCGGTCGATCTCCAGCACCGGCACCCCCAGGTGCAAGGTGACGCCCGGCGTGTGGTACAGCGCCGCATCGGACAGCGCCAGCGATTCGGCATCGCGGCCGGTGAAATACTCGGACAGATGCACACGGTCATAGGCGCGCATCGGCTCCTCGCTGAACACATGCAACTGGTAGTGATCCAGCGCGCCACGCGCGATCAGTTGCTCCACGCAATGGTGGCCGACCATGCCATTGCCGACGACGATCAGGGTTTTGTTGTGTTTGCTACTGGCGATAGTGGAATTCATATCAAGCACCCGACACAGCTCATCACGGTTGAAAAAAGCAAAAAAAAACGCCTGAAACCTTGCGGTTCCAGGCGTCTTTGCCTGTTCTTATGCGGGGTCGGATCGGGCGACTTCGCCGGATCCACCGCTATTGCCCATGACCTTTATGGCCTGTCGATCGTCGTTGACCGAGGTGGGTTGCAGGTGAGCTTGCAGGCTCTGTGCCAACCCGCCGTCAGGCCCACGGCAGCGGCTTCAGACCGATAGAACCGCGCCCACCACGCCTCCAACTGGTGCACCCCGCCTCATAAACGCGCATATCACCTGTAGGAGCGAGCTCGTTCGCGAAAACCCCAAAGTCGCCCCATAGCCCCAGGAAGACCGCATTATCGTTGGCGATTTTCGCGAGCAAGCTCGGCCGTGGAAAAGCTGGCGCGTGACTTGCTAGGAACACCGCAAGAGCAGTCAACGCTGATTGCCCATTCACGACAAAGGCGCCGTGCAATCCCCGTTTCCAACGGAGGGTTGCAGGGCGCTTTTTTGTTGGCGGGTAAAAAAGTCTCGAGGGTTAGGAATGGCAAACCAAAGCGTACGCAGTGTGTGTCCCTATTGTGGCGTGGGCTGCGGCATCGTCATGCAGGTGGAGGACAACAAAGTGGTCAAGGTGATCGGCGACCAGGCCCACCCCACCAACGTCGGCAGGCTGTGCACCAAGGGCAGCACCTGCGGGCAAGCCATCGCCGAGTCCGGGCGCATGGAAAATGCCTATGTGCGCGAGAAGCGCGACCACGACCCGGTGCGCATCGCCATGGACCAGGCAATCGGTGAGACCGCCGGCCGCCTGCGCCATATCCTCGACCGCGACGGCCCCGATGCCGTGGCCTTTTATGTCTCCGGGCAGATGTCGCTGGAGGCCCAGTACCTGGTCAACAAACTGGCCAAGGGCTTTGTGCGCACGCCCCACATCGAATCCAACTCGCGCCTGTGCATGGCCAGCGCCGGCAGCGGCTACAAGCTGTCCCTGGGTGCCGACGGGCCGCCGGGGTCCTATGAGGACTTCGACCGCGCCGACCTGTTCTTCGTGATCGGCGCGAACATGGCCGACTGTCACCCGATCCTGTTCCTGCGCATGATGGATCGGGTCAAGGCCGGGGCGAAGCTGATCGTGGTCGATCCCCGACGCAGCGCTACGGCCGACAAGGCCGACCTGTTCCTGCAGATTTTGCCGGGCACCGACCTGGCCCTGCTCAACGGCCTGCTGCACCTGCTGGTGAACAACAGCCATACCGACCCAGCGTTCATTGCCGCCTTTACCCAGGGCTGGGACGCCATGCCGGGCTTTCTCGAGGACTACCCGCCCCAGCGCGTCGCCGAGCTTACGGGCCTGGCCGAAGCGGATATCCGCCAGGCCGCCGACTGGATCGGCCACGCCGCCGACTGGATGAGTTGCTGGACCATGGGCCTCAACCAGAGCACCCACGGCACCTGGAATACCAACGCGCTGTGCAACCTGCACCTGGCCACCGGCGCCATCTGCCGGCCCGGCAGCGGGCCGTTTTCCCTCACCGGCCAGCCCAACGCCATGGGCGGGCGCGAAATGGGCTACATGGGCCCGGGCCTGCCGGGGCAACGTTCGCTGCTGGTGGAGGGCGACCGCGCGTTTATCGAAGACCTCTGGCAAATCCCCGGCGACAGCCTGCCGCGCCAGGCCGGCGGCGGCACCGTGGCGATGTTCGAGCAGATGGCCGCCGGGCAGATCAAAGCCTGTTGGATCATCTGCACCAACCCGGTGGCCAGCGTGCCTAATCGCCGCACGGTCATCGACGCCCTGCAAGCCGCCGAACTGGTGATCACCCAGGACGCCTTCCTCGACACCGAGACCAACCGCTACGCCGACATCCTGCTGCCCGGCGCGCTGTGGGCCGAGGCCGAAGGCGTGATGATCAACTCCGAACGCAACCTGACCCTGATGCAAAAAGCTGTCGAACCGCCCGGCGAGAGCTTGCCCGACTGGCAGATCATCGCCAGGGTCGCCTGCGCCATGGGCTATGCCGAGGCCTTCAGTTATACGAGCGCCGCCGAGGTGTTCGAGGAGCTCAAGCGCGCCTGGAACCCCCAGACCGGCTACGACCTGCGCGGCGCCAGCCACCCGCGCCTGCGCGAACAACCGCTGCAATGGCCCTGCGCCTCCCCGGACGCGGCGGACCGCAACCCGATCCGCTACCGCCAGGGCGACACACTCACCTTCCCCACCGAAAGCGGCAAAGGCCAATTCCTGCTCCGCCCCCATATGCCGCCGGCGGAGATGCCCGACGCGGCGTTTCCCTTCGTATTGAATACCGGCCGCGTGCAGCACCAGTGGCACACCCTGACCAAGACCGGCAAGGTCGCCACCCTGAACAAACTCAACCCCGGCCCGTTCGTCGAACTGCACCCCGCAGACGCCGCCAGCCTGGGCATCAAGGACAAAGACGCGGTGCAGATCCGCTCGCAGCGCGGCCATGCGGTGCTGCCCGCCGTGGTCACCGACCGGGTACAGCCCGGCCACTGCTTTGCGCCGTTTCACTGGAACGATGTGTTTGGCCAACACCTGGCAATCAACGCCGTGACCCATGACGCGGTCGACCCGATTTCACTGCAGCCCGAATTCAAGTTCTGCGCCGTGGAACTGACCCGCGTCGAGTTGATCGACCATCAGTTCCTCGACGTGCCCGCCCCTGCGGCCAACGACACTGCCCCCTTAGCAGAGGACCTCAGCTTGTCGCGCCTCAACGCCTTCGCCGACCTCGTCGGCATCCGCCACCTCTCGCCGCCGCCCCTGAGCGACAGCGAACGCACCTACCTCGCCGGGTTCCTCAATGGCCTGCAAGCGAACGCCGCGCGTCAGGCCATCGGTGTCCCGACCATGCCGGCGAATGCGCCGCTGACCCAGGACGCACGGTTATGGCTGGACGGTCTGCTCGGTGGCTTGTTCAACAGCCCGGCGACCAGCGCCCCGCCCGCGCCGACCGTCACCCTGTTATGGGCCTCGCAAACCGGCAACGCCGAAGCCCTGGCCGAGCGTTTTGCCCAGCGCCTGCGCGAAGCGGGCATGGCGGTGCAACTGAGCGCCATGGCGGACTTCCCCGCCAGCCAACTGGCCCACACGCAAAACCTGGCGTTAATCAGCAGCACCTTCGGCGACGGCGACCCACCGGACAACGGCGAGGGTTTCTGGCACAGCCTCAGCAGCGCCGAGATGCGCCTGGACTCGCTGCGCTTTGCCGTCCTGGCCCTGGGCGATCCAAACTACGCCCAGTTCTGCCGGCACGGCCAGCGACTCGACCAACGCCTGCTGGAACTGGGGGCCACTCGCCTGCTGGAGCGCGTCGACTGCGACACCGAATTCGAAGCACGCGCCGATGCCTGGTTGACGCAGTTCCTGCACAGCCTCAATCCGGCAAAACCCATGACACCCGCGTCGCCCGCCACACCTGCCGGCAAAACCAAGCTGCATGGGTCACGCCTGCTGCTCAATCGGCACCTGAACCCGCAAAGCCAGCACAAGGAAACCCGCCAGTTCGCCCTCGACCTGGCCGAATCGGGGCTCAGCTACGAGGCCGGCGATGCCCTCGGCGTGCGACCGCGCAACTGCCCGGAACTGGTCGATGAATTGCTCGACCTGCTGCGCTTGGGTGCCAATACCCCGGTGAACATCGACACCTTCGGCGACATGCCACTGCAACAGGCATTGACCCAGCATTTCGAAATCGCCCGTCCCAGCAGCGACACCCTGGGGTTTATCGCCGAGCGCAGCACCAATCCGGGGCTCAAGCAGTTGCTTGAGCCCGAACGCAAAGCCGAACTCCAGGACTGGCTGTGGGGCCGGCAACTGGCCGACATCCTTCAGGCCTACCCCATCGAGTGTTCGGCGGACGACCTGCTCGGCACCCTCAAGCGCCTGCAACCGCGCCTGTACTCCATCGCTTCCAGCGCCAAGGCCTGCCCGCACGAAGTCCACCTCACCGTGGCTGCCGTGCGCTATGGCAAGCGCAAGGGCGTGTCGTCGACTTTCCTCGCCGACCGCGCCGGCGAAGGCGAAGTACCGGTGTTCGTGCAGCCATCCAAGCACTTTCGCACGCCCGCCGACGGCACGCTGCCGATGATCATGATCGGCCCCGGCACCGGCGTGGCGCCGTTCCGCGCGTTTCTGCAAGAGCGCCGGGCCCTGGGGCATGCAGGGCGCAACTGGCTGTTCTTTGGCGAGCAACACGCCGCCAGCGACTTCTATTACCAGGACGAACTGCAAGGCATGCAGCGCGACGGCCTGCTCACCCACCTGAGCCTGGCGTTTTCCCGCGACCAGGCGCAGAAGGTGTATGTGCAGGACCGCATCCGCGAACAGGGCGCCGAGCTGTGGCGCTGGCTGCAGGACGGCGCCAAGGTATACATCTGCGGCGATGCCAGCCATATGGCCAAGGACGTCGACCAGGCACTCCGGCAAGTCGCGCAAAGCCATGGCGGGCTTGGCGTGGACGGCGCCATGGAATATTGGCGCCAGTTGAGCGAGCAGAAGCGTTATCTGCGCGATGTGTATTGATGGGATACGGCAGGAACTTCGGCCTTCAAGCCTGGCGACGCTTGAAATGCTCATAAAACGCCAACGTCGCCACATTCTTGTCCTTGGCTTCCAGCATGATGTCGAAGCGGTCGAGAAACCGCAGGGCGTAGTCGTTGGTCCAGCGGTTCCACATTTGTGCGCTGTGGCCATACAGGTCGCGTTTGGTGACCACCTGCATCAACGCCGCCATTTCCAGCTTCTGTCCGGCCTCGAAGCCCAGTTCCTGCAGGCTTTCCTGAGGCTGGGAGTAATGCATTGTCGGGCGCACACCGCGCCAGCTTTCGATCACGCGGGCGACCCTGGGGGAGTCGGGGTCGATGTAGTCGTTTTCGTTGATCCAGCAGTGATGGATGTCCAGCACCACCGGCGCCAGGTCGGCGACTTGCAGGCAGTGGTCGAGGCCATAGGTCTTTTCATCGTTCTCGAAAGTGATGCAGTTGCGCGCCACTTCCGACAGGCGTGACCACACCGCGCGGGTGCCTTCCACACCCAGGCGACCGGCGATGTGCACGTTGCACTTGAGGTCCTGGAAGCGCTGGCCGTAGCCCATCATGCGGATCATGTCGGCGTGGTACTCGAATTCGGCGAGGCTGTTTTCCACCACGCCGGGGTTTTCCGAGCCGAGCACGCAATACTGGCCGGGATGGAACGACAGGCGAATATCCGACGCGCGCGCCAAGTCGCCGATCGCGGCGAAACCTTCGATCAACTGGCGTTCGATCGCCGGGTCGCGATAGACGGCGGCCACCTTCGGATGGCTGTAGAACGGCAGCAGGTCGCTGCTCAAGCGCAGCATGCGCAACATCGGCGGCAGCCCGGCGACATACGCCAGCAGGCGCAACTGCGCCGCCAGGTTGTGAGTGACCACCTCCACCAGCTTGTCCCGCGCCACGCTGGGCTCGACGCTGTCCATCCAGCGCAAGGTGGTGGTGCGAGGGTTGAGCGGGCCTTCGATCAGCTTCTGGGCGCTGGCGGACAACAGGCGTTCGGGATGCTTGTACTGACAGGCGAAGCCGATGCGAGGGTGGGTCATGGGAAGGCCTGGTAGTGGGCGGACGTCGCGATTATACGAGCATAGGTGCGTGTCGCTGCGAGCGAATCGAAAATCGCCCCTGGCACCGATGAATCGGCCCATACCGTCCGGCGGTTGCCCCCTGAATGCAGGGGAAAGCGGTTGACTTGGTTGCCTGAGGCAACAATATTGTTGCCTCAGGCAACCATTCGAGCATCCGCCATGTCCACCCCCCTGCTTGTCGAACGCGCTGGCATCGTGCGCGGGTTCAACCGTTTCTACACCCACCAGATCGGTGTGCTGCAGGAACACCTGCTGCAAAGCGACTACTCCCTGACCGAAATCCGCGTGATGTATGAGCTGTCTTCGCGAGGCGACCTGACCAGCGCCGACCTGTGCCAGATGCTCAGCCTGGACCCCGGCTACCTGAGCCGACTGACCGCGGGACTGGAAAAAAACGCGCTGATCCAGAAAGTCCGCAGCGCCACCGATGCGCGGGCCGTGCAGTTGCACCTCAGCGACCATGGCCGCGCCGTGCTCGCACCGCTGGAGCAGCGAACCCAGGATGAAGTCATCGCCCTGCTCGAAAGCCTGCCCGAACCCCAGCAGCGCCAGCTCACCGAAGCGATGAAACGCATCCAGGCCCTTCTGCAAGGCACTGCGCCCAGTTACCTGCTGCGTGATCCGCAACCGGGGGACATGGGCTTGGTGGTGCAGCAACAAGCGGCGCTGTATGCGCGTGAATACCAGTGGAATTGGGAGTTCGAGGCGTTGGTGGCGGAGATCGTTGCCAAGTACCTGCGTGAATTCGACCCAACGCGCGAACGCTGCTGGATCGCCGAAAAGGATGGCGAAGTGGTGGGCTCAGTGTTTGTCGTGCGCCATGACGAGCGCACCGCCAAGCTGCGCTTGCTGTATGTCGACGCCAGCGCCAGGGGCCTGGGGATCGGTCAGCGCCTGGTGGACGAATGCCTGCGCTTTGCCCGCCATGCCGGCTACAAACGCATGATGCTGTGGACCATGAGCGCGTTGACCGATGCGCGCAAGCTCTACCAGAAGGCCGGTTTCGCCTTGATTGAAGCCGAGCCCACCGTCAGTTTCGGCAAGGAACTGGTCAGCGAGACCTGGGCCCGAGATCTGTAGGAAACAGGGCTTGGACGCTCCAAGCCCCGTGCCGTTTACAGATCAGTGATTTCCTTGTGGCGCGGCACCAGCGTCTTCATCACGCTCCAGGCCACCAGGTAGGCCAGGGCACAGATCGCGAACATGATCATGTAACCGGTGTGGATGTCGTTGACGGACTTGTAGTAATCGAACACCCAACCGCCGATCTTGGTCATCACCACACCACCGAGGCCGCCGGCCATGCCACCGATACCGACCACCGAGGCCACGGTTTTCTGCGGGAACATGTCGGACACCGTGGTGAAGATATTGCACGACCACGCCTGATGCGCCGAGGCGCCCACGCCGATCAGCAGCACCGGCACCCAGAAACCGATATAGCCCAGCGGTTGCGCCAATAGCACCACCAGCGGGAACAGGGCGATCACCAGCATGGCTTTCATGCGCCCGTCATACGGAGCATCGCCGCGCGCCATGAAGTAGCTGGGGAACCAGCCGCCGCCGATGCTGCCGACCATGGTCATGCTGTACAGCACCGCCAGCGGCATCACGATATCGGCGCCTTTCATGCCGTATTGCGCCGACAGGTAAGTGGGCAGCCAGAACAGGAAGAACCACCACACCCCATCGGTCATGAACTTGCCGAAGGCAAACGCCCAGGTCTGGCGGTAGGTGAGCAACTTGAACCACGAGACTTTCTTGTCAACCGCGCCCGCCGGCACTGGCGCGAATGGCTGCACCGTCTGGTCGCTGCGGATATAGGCCAGCTCGTCGGCCGACAGGCGTTTCTGCTGCTCGGGTTTTTCATACAGCGCCGCCCACACCGCCACCCACACGAAGCCGAGCATACCGATCACCATGAAGGCCGCCTCCCAGCCCCACAGACCGGCGATCAACGGTACGCAGATCGGCGCCAGGATCGCCCCCACGTTGGCCCCGGAGTTGAAGATGCCGGTGGCCAGGGAGCGTTCTTTCTTGGGGAAATACTCCGCAGTAGCCTTGATCGCAATCGGGAAGTTACCCGCCTCGCCAATCGCCAGCACCGCGCGGGACAGCATGAAGCCTGCGATGGACACGGGGATTACCGCCAGCCCGATGGCCCCGCTGACCGCCGCGATGCCCTCACCCATCGGCACCGCAAACGCATGCATGATGGCGCCGGTGGACCAGATGGCGATCGCTACCACGTAGGCGGCCTTGGTGCCGATCCGGTCGACAAAGCGCCCGGCGAACAGCATGGAAATCGCATACACAAACTGGAACACCGCCGCGATGTTGGCGTAATCGCTGTTGCTCCAGCCGAATTGTGTCGACAACTGCGGCGCCAGCAGGCTGAGCACCTGGCGATCGAGGTAGTTGACGGTGGTGGCGAAAAACAGCATCGCGCAGATGGTCCAGCGGTAGTTGCCGACCGCCTGGCCAACACGATGGGCACGGATGGGCTCGTTCAGATTCATGGCATCACTTTTTATTTTTGTTAGGTAGGACACATGTAACGTCATATGTCGTCGTACAACTGCGACTTTTATATCGGGCTGCCTATCGACTGTCAATCTGAAATATTGCGGTTTTTCTGGGGTTTTATGCAGCTTGGAAAATCATCAGGCAGGCTACGTTGTAGGATGACATGCGCGCATAACCCGATAATGGCATTTCGGCTCGACACTGCCGGCGATGTTTGCCAAGCAACTGAGCTAAGCGCGCTGGCCAGTGCCTTCAACGTCTCGGTATTGATCGCCGGTGTCACCCACAACAACCCCTTCGCCCGGTGCTCAGTTTTCCCGATCGCTGCCGATAGCATGGCATCTACTCGACTTGCAGCGATGCCCTGCGGGGACCCATGCCAAACACTCTCGCTCCGACCGTCAGCCCTGCCCCCCATCGCTCCAGCCTGTCGCTGGCGCGCACGTCGCTGTTGCAGTGCGTGATCCTGCTCACCTGCGTCTTTGCCGCCGCCGCCTACTCACTGGTTTACCTGGCCCACGACCTGGACCGCAACGAAGAGTTGGAAAACGCGTTTTACACCCAAAAAGCCACGCAATCGCTGGAAAAATCCCTGCGCCAGACCCTCAAGGATTACGCGTTCTGGAGCGACGCCTACAAACACCTGCACATCAAGGTCGATACGGATTGGGCCTATGGGCGTAAAAACCTGGGGCCGAGCTTGGTCAAGGATTTTGGCTTTCAGGGCCTGTTCGTGGTCAACGACCTCGATCGTACGGTCTATGCAGTGATTGACGGCAAGCTGCAGCCGACCGAACTCACCGACTGGCTCGGTCAGCCCATCGACTCGCTGCTGGCACAGGCACGCGCCGGTGCCGAGAGCGAAACGCCGGTCACCACCTTTATCAACGTGGGCGGCGTTCCCACGCTGGTGGCGGCGGCGGCGATAACCCCCGGCAGCGACCCGAGCGTCTTGAACGATGGCCGGCCGGCGTCGGTGTTGTTCTTCATTGAGATGCTTGACAGCGAAAAGCTCAGCGAACTCGGTAACGACTTCGGCGTGAGTCACCTGCATATCGCCACGCCCGACGAAATCCGCACGACCCGGTTGTTCACGCTGGGCGACAACGGTGCAGCCGGTAGCCTGCGCTGGCTGCCCGAACGGCCGGGCCTGCGGCTGATGGGTGTCGGCCTGCCCCTGCTGGGCCTGGCCGCGTTACTGGTGTACCTGATGGCCGGGCTGATTCTGCGTCGAACCAGCGCCGACGCCCTTGCGCTCGACACCACCCATACCTCGTTGCAAAACAGCCAGGACGCCCTGGCCACCAGCGAAGCGCGCTTTCGCGATGTGGTGGAAGCCAGTTCGGACTGGGTCTGGGAAATCGACGCCGGTTGGCGCTTTATCTATTTGTCCGAGCGTTTCGAAAACGTCACCGGCCTGGCCCGGCAGACCTGGCTCGGTGCCGCGATGAGCGACCTGCTGGACACCGACGCCGGCCTGCTTTCACAGTGGCTGAGCACACCGGGGCGGCGCCCGGATGCCAGCATCCAGTGTCGCTATATCGACGCCCAGGGCCAGGAACGCACCACGCGTCTCTCCGCGCGGGAAATGCCCTGTGGCGGATTTCGCGGCACGGCCACCGATGTCACCGAAGAAGTCGAGGCCCGTCGGCGCATCGAATTTTTGTCCCAGCACGACGCCCTGACCGGGCTGGCCAATCGCACCCGTTTGCAGGCCTTTCTGGACGGCAAACTCAAGGCATCGCCGACGATGGAACACCCCTTGGTGATGCTGACCCTGGACCTGGACCGGTTCAAGCCGGTGAACGATCTGCTCGGCCACGCGGCGGGCGATCGGGTCCTCAATGAAGTGTCGAACCGCCTGGCCGACTGCGTGCGCCACGGTGATCTGGTGGCCCGTGTCGGCGGCGATGAGTTTGTGCTGATCATCAACGATGCCGGTACCCAGGACGACGTCGAGGCGCTGTGCAAACGCCTGATCGACTCCATCGAACACGCGATCAGAATCGACGACCAGGAAGTGTTTGTCAGCGCCAGCATTGGCATTGCACTGGCGCCCAACGATGCCTGCGAGGCCGCCGAACTGCTGCGCTACGCCGACATCGCGCTGTACGAAGCCAAGGCAGCCGGGCGCAACACCTGGCGTTTTTATTCCGGCGAAATGAATACGCGGATCATCGAGCGCCGCCGTCTGGAAAGCGACCTGCGGTATGGGATCAAGCATGGGGAATTGCGCCTGTACTTCCAACCGCGCTACCGCATCGCCGATGGCCAGATGGTCGGCGCCGAAGCGCTGGTGCGCTGGCAACACCCGGTGCGCGGCCTGATTTCACCGGACACGTTCATCCCGATTGCCGAGGAGTCCGGGCTGATCCTGGCGCTGAGCGACTGGGTGCTCACAAACGCCTGCACCTTCGCCGCCCGCTGGCCGGCCGCGTTGTTTGTGTCGGTGAACCTGTCGCCCAGCGAGTTCAAGCGCGGCGACCTGTTGGCCCGCGTGCAACACGCGCTGCAGGCCTCGGGCATCGACCCGGCGCGGCTGGAACTGGAAATCACCGAGAGCGTGATGCTCGAAGACACCGCCAGCGCGCTCGACATCATGCACACGCTCAAAGACCTGGGTATCCGTATCGCCATGGATGATTTCGGTACCGGTTATTCCTCCCTGAGCTATCTGCGCGCATTCCCCTTCGATGGGTTGAAGATCGACCGCAGCTTCCTGAGCCGCCTGGAAGAAAGCGAGGATGACAAGACCATCATCCAGGCCATTGTCGGCCTGGGCCATGCCCTGGCGCTGACGGTGACCGCCGAAGGCATCGAAACCGCCGAACAGCTGGCCATGCTCAAGTCGGTCGCCTGCGGCGAGGGCCAGGGTTTCTTTCTCAGCCGGCCACTGGACAGCGATGCCTTCGACGACCTGCTGGGCTAGGCCCCGGCAAGCCCGGCGCTACCAGAAGAAATGACTCGGCGTCTTGCCGAACTGCTTCTTGAACATGCTGGTAAAAGCGCTCGGGCTGTCATAGCCCAGCGCCAGCGCCACATCGATGATTTTCTCGCCCACCGCCATGCGCTCCAGCGCCAGCAACAGCCGCGCCTGCTGCCGCCATTGGCCGAAGGTCATGCCGGTGTCCTTGCGGAACAGACGCTGGATGGTTTTCTGGTCCAGGCCCAGGCGCTCGCTCCAGTCGGCCACGGTGGAGGCATCGCCCGGCTCGTCCTGCAAGGCCTGGCAGATCAGGCGGATGCGCGAGTCGGCGGGCTGCGGCAGTGAGAGCGGCAAGGCCGGCAACAGGGCAAGTTCGTCGAGGATCAGGTGCATGATCCGTGCATCCCGCGAATCCTCGGCATACGGCGGCTTCAGGCTGACCGAGGCCTTGATCAGCTCGCTGAGCAGCGGCGAAATGCTCACCGCCTTGGTCTCGGTCGGCAGGTTGGGGAAGCTGTCGGGGCGTACAAACACACTGCGCATTTTCAGCGCCCCCACACAACGCAACGAATGCACGTGCCCGCTGGGCATCCAGAAACCGCGATGGGGCGGCACCGTCCACTGGTTCTGTGCCGAATGCACCACCATCACGCCTTCGGTGGCGTAGAGCAGTTGGTGCTTCTCGTGGCTGTGCTCGGGGATCACCCAGTTTTCCGGGTAGTCGGTGGCCGAACTGATGACGGCCCACTCGCCCTCATCGATCTCCTGCAGAAATTTATCCAATGACGTGATCATTTCGCCCTTTTTGCGAGAGTTGCCTCCCGAATTACGTGAGACAGGCATTTTTGCCGAATCTAGCATAAACGCCGAAACAATCTGAAACGGGTAGCCGGCCCACGTACTGGCTGCCTCTGCTCACTGCCTTGTATGGACTGCACCCATGACGACCCTGACCGCCTCACCCGCCTCAACCTCCAGCCCGCCGCACGCAAGCCCGTTGGTCATGCGCGTCCTCGGCGCCTGCGCCCTGGCGCACCTGGTCAATGACCTGATCCAGGCCGTGCTGCCGTCGATCTACCCGATGCTCAAAGCCGACTACGGACTGACCTTCACCCAAGTTGGTCTGATCACCCTGACCTTCCAATTGACCGCCTCGCTGCTGCAACCGTGGATCGGCTACCACACCGACCGCCACCCCAAGCCGTGGCTGTTGCCGGCAGGCATGGTGTGTACCCTGGTGGGCATCCTGATGCTGGCATTTGTCGGCAACTTCCCGGCGATCCTGCTCGCATCGGGCCTGGTGGGCGTGGGCTCGTCGACCTTCCACCCGGAGACGTCCCGCGTCGCGCGCCTGGCGTCCGGCGGGCGCTATGGCCTGGCGCAATCGACCTTCCAGGTCGGCGGCAACACCGGCAGCGCCTTGGGCCCATTGCTGGCGGCGGCGATCATCATTCCCTACGGCCAGGGCCACGTCGCCTGGTTCGGGCTGTTTGCGGTGTTCGCGATCCTGGTGCTCTACGGGTTGAGCCGCTGGTACCGTAACCACCTCAACCTGTTCAAGCTCAAGCAAGGCAGCCAGGCCACCCACGGTTTGTCCAAGGGCCGCGTGACCTTTGCCCTGGTGGTGCTGGCGATCCTGGTGTTCTCCAAATACTTCTACATGTCCAGCCTGACCAGCTACTTCACCTTCTACCTGATCGAAAAATTCAGCCTGTCGGTGGCCAGTTCCCAGCTGTATCTGTTCCTGTTCCTCGGCGCCGTGGCCGCGGGCACCTTTTTCGGCGGACCGATCGGCGACCGGATCGGGCGCAAGAAAGTCATCTGGTTCTCGATCCTCGGCGCCGCGCCATTCACCCTCGCCCTGCCCTACGTCGACCTGTTCTGGACCGCCGTACTGAGTGTGGTGATCGGCTTTATCCTCGCCTCGGCGTTCTCGGCCATCGTGGTCTACGCCCAGGAACTGGTGCCGGGCAACGTGGGCATGATCGCCGGGGTGTTCTTCGGCCTGATGTTCGGCTTCAGCGGTATCGGCGCGGCCTTGCTCGGCCTGCTCGCCGATCGCCACGGCATCGAGTACGTCTATACGCTGTGCTCGTTCCTGCCGCTGGTGGGCATCCTGACGATCCTGCTGCCGTCCACCAAAGGCGTCTGATCGGCCGAACATCGGCTGGCTGTGTGCCATCAAGCTTTCTGTTCTGAAAAACCTGGGTGTGCGCTTACAATCGCGTTCACACGCACACCCAGGCAAACCCGGCACGACATGACGCTCGACCCTCCCACGATCCTGGCCCTCTCCGTGGCCCTGGCCGCTGCCGCAGCCCTGTACCTGACCATTGAATGGCGCAGCGTGCGCGAACCCTCGCTGCTGTTCTGGAGCGCCGGCTTTGCCACCGTCACCCTCGGATCGACCCTGGCACTGTTGCGCAGCAGCGGCTATCTGATGATCGGCATCTGGCTCGCCAATGGCTTGCTGGTCACTGCGCACGTCCTGTTTTTGCTCGGCGTGGCGCGGTTTACCCAGGTGCGCCTGTCGCCGCTGTGGCTGCTGATGCTGCTGGTCTGGCTCGGCATGCTGATGCTGCCGGCCGACCTGCCCGGGTCCAAGGCCATGCTCGCGGTGCAGTCGTTGCTGGTGGCATTGCCGACCTTGCGCGCCAGTTCGCTGCTGCGGCCCCATGGCAAATCGTTGAGCGTCGGCGCGGTGCAACTGCGTTATGTGCTGCTGATCCACGGCCTGTTCTATGTGGCCAAGGCGCTGTCAGTGCTGATCCCGGGCACCTTGATCGACCTGGCCGCGTTCAAGGGTGAAATCATCCAGATATCCCTGGTGGAAGGTGCCATGGCGATTATGTTGATTGCCTTGTCGATGACCGGCTCCGAACGCTACCGCCGCGAACAACAGATCGCCCGCCTCGCCGCCCGCGACCCACTCACCGCCTTGTACAACCGCCGCGCCCTCGACCTGCGTGCACCACGCCTGCTGGCCCAGGTGTCGCCGGCGCAACCGGGCGCATTGCTGCTGATCGACATCGACCACTTCAAGTCGGTCAACGACCTCCACGGCCACACCGCCGGCGACCGCCTGCTGATCGCCTTGAGCGAAATGATCCGCGCCGTGGTGCCCCAGGGCGCGCTAGCGGCGCGGTTGGGCGGCGATGAATTCGTAATCCTGCTCAACCCGGCCTCGACCCAGCAGATCGTCGAACTCGGCAGCAGCCTGCGCGAGCAGTTCCAGCAACTGGCCGCGCAGACCTTCGCCACGCCGCAATCGGTCACCCTGAGCATCGGCGCCAACCTGTTCGATCAACCGCCGTCCAGCCTGGCCGTGTTGATCGAGCAAGGCGATACCACGCTGTATGAATCCAAGCGCGGTGGGCGCGACAGCATTCGGTTGGTGGATCGAACGGGCGGCTCATCTGGCTAGCGCTCGCCGGGATTCTGATTCTCGCCGATGCCACCCCCTGGCAAGCGATGCGAACCGCGTATGCGGAATATGCGCCGCTGGTTTTGTGAAATATCTCTCCGTAGACTGCGGCCTTACACCCATATGAAGGCGGCGAAGAAAACGTCATGCAAGTTACCGAAGTCTGCATTGCCCAATTGCGCGCGGCGCTTGAATCCGGCCAGACCACGGCCGTTGAACTGGTCCAGGCTTACCTGGCCCGTATCGATGCCTACAACGGTCCGCAGACCGCCACGGCCCTGAATGCCGTGGTAGTGCGCAACCCCGAAGCCCTGAAGGAAGCCGAGGCGTCCGATGCGCGCCGGGCCAGGGGCGAAACCTTGGGGCCACTGGATGGCATTCCCTATACCGCCAAAGACAGTTACCTGGTCAAAGGGCTAACAGCGGCATCGGGCAGCCCGGCATTTGCCAGCCTCGTCGCCCAGCGCGATGCCTTCACCATCGAACGGTTGCGGGCCGGTGGTGCGATCTGCCTGGGCAAGACCAATATGCCGCCGATGGCCAATGGCGGCATGCAGCGTGGCGTGTATGGCCGGGCGGAAAGCCCGTATAACGCCGACTACCTGACCGCGCCGTTCGCCTCCGGCTCGTCCAATGGCGCCGGCACCGCCACCGCCGCGAGCTTCTCCGCCTTCGGCTTGGCGGAAGAAACCTGGTCCAGCGGCCGAGGCCCGGCGTCCAACAATGGCTTGTGCGCCTATACGCCGTCCCGTGGGGTGATTTCGGTACGTGGCAACTGGCCGTTGACCCCGACCATGGACGTGGTAGTGCCGTACGCGCGCACCATGGCCGACCTGCTGGAAGTGCTCGACGTAGTGGTCGCCGACGACCCGGACACCCGTGGCGACCTGTGGCGCCTGCAACCCTGGGTACCGATTCCCAGCGTCGCCTCGGTGCGCCCGGCGTCCTACCTTGAACTGGCCGCCACGCCCGCCGCCCTCGCCGGCAAGCGCCTTGGTGTCCCGCGCATGTACATCAACGCCGACCCGGACGCCGGCACCAGCGAAAAGCCCGGCATCGGCGGTCCGACCGGGCAGAAGATCCACACCCGCGCCAGCGTGATCGACTTGTGGCAAGCCGCACGCCAGGCGCTTGAAGCCGCCGGTGCCGAAGTCATCGAGGTGGATTTCCCGCTGGTGTCCAACTGCGAAGGCGACCGCCCCGGCGCGCCGACCGTGTTTACCCGTGGCTTGGTGTCCAAGGAGTTCCTCCACGATGAGTTGTGGGAACTGTCGGCCTGGGCCTTTGACGATTTCCTGCGCGCCAACAACGACCCGGCCCTGAACCGCCTGGCGGATGTGGACGGCCCCAAGATCTTCCCCCACGACCCCGGCACCCTGCCCAACCGTGAAGACGATCTGGCCGCCGGCATGGACGAATACGTGCGCATGGCCCAGCGCGGCATCAAGCCATGGAACGAGATCGGCACCGTGCCCGACGGCCTGCGCGGCCTGGAACAGACCCGTCGGATCGATCTGGAAGACTGGATGGACACACTGGGGCTCGACGCGGTGTTGTTCCCGACCGTGGCCGATGTCGGCCCGGCGGATGCCGACGTGAACGAAGCCAGCGCGGATATCGCCTGGAGCAACGGCGTGTGGGTGGCCAACGGCAACCTTGCCATTCGCCACCTGGGCGTGCCCACCGTCACCGTGCCCATGGGCGTGATGGCGGATATCGGCATGCCGGTGGGACTGACGTTTGCCGGGCGTGCCTATGACGACTCGACGCTGCTGCGCCTGGCCTCGGCGTACGAAGCCACCGGCAGCAAACGCCTGATTCCACCGCGTACCCCGGCGCTGGAATAGGCGTGGCGAGGGCGCTTGTCCCCCGTTGGGCTGCGCAGCAGCCCCATCACCACGCCACCGCCCTGCGCACCCTCATCAACGCCTCCCGCAACGCGCCCATCTCCACTGACCCCAAGGCCAGGCGCAGCGCGTGAGGCACATGGGCCGAGACGGCGAATGGCTCGGCGGTGGACACCGAAATGTGCTCGCGTTGCAGCGCCATGGCGATCTGGTCGGCGCGGGCATCTTCCCCCAGGGGCAACCACAGGAAATACGAGGACGGATGGCTGATGTACGCCAGCCCCTTGAACACCTGAGCCGCCAAGGCTTGCCGCGCCCGCGCGTCCTCACGTTTTTGCGCCTCCAACTGCGCCACCGTGCCGTCCTCGATCCATGCCACGGCAATGGCACTCATCACCCCCGGCACGTTCCAGGTGGTCGCCATGATGGTGCGCTCCAAGCTTTTCACCCACGCGAGCGGCGCGCTGATAAAGCCCACGCGCAAACCGGTGGCGACACTCTTGGACAACCCACCGACATACACCGTGCATTCCGGCGCCAATGTCGCCAATGGCGGCGGCGGGTTGTCGGCGAGAAATGCATAGGCGGCATCCTCGATGATCATCAGGTGGTGCTGGCGAGCGATCGCCACCAGTCGCTCGCGCTGCGCCAGTTCCAGCACCCACCCCAACGGGTTATGCAGGGTCGGCATGCAATACACCGCCCGCACCGGACGCTTTTGACACAGGCTGTGCAGCGCATCGAGATCGGGGCCGCTGGCGGTGACCGGGATCGCCAGCATTTCCAGGTGCAGGGTCTCGGCCAGCACCTTGAACCCCGAATACGTCAGCGCATCGACGGCAATCACATCCCCTGGCTTGAGCAGCGCCATCAGGGTCACCGCCAAACCGTGCTGGGCGCCGCTGACCAGCAGCACCTGCCCGGCCTCCACCGTCAGCCCGCGACAGAGCAAATGCCGCGCAACAGCCGCACGTTCGTGCAGGCGGCCGGCATGGGGCTGGTAACGCAGCAACGCCTCCAGTTCGCCGGACAACGCCAACTGGCGCAAGGCCGTGCGCAGCAGGTCTGCCTGGCCCGGCAATGACGGGTAGTTGAAATTCAGATCGAGCATGCCCGCCGCGACGTTCATCTGCCCGCTGCCCTGCCCCGGCGGCAACGCGATCTCACGCACGAACGTCCCCCGACCGGTTTCCCCGCTGACCAGGCCCATGGCCTCCAGTTCGGCATACACCCGGCTGGCGGTGACCAGCGCCAGGCCCTGGTCGGCGGCCAACTGGCGATGGGTGGGCAGGCGCGTGCCGGGCGCCAGTCTGCCGCTGCGGATGTCGTCGGCAAAGGTATCGACCAGGGATTTGTAGCGGGCGCGTGGCATCGGCGATGTATCCATGACAATTTTTTGATTGTCTTCATCCTGGTCCCTAGGATGCCCGTCACGCAACCTCTCCTTATCCGGGCCTACTCTCATGGAACGTACCTCAGCGCTCAATCCCCCGAACACCAGCACCCAAGGCTGGATCAACGGCCTTATCGGCGTGGTGATCTTCAGCGGTTCCTTGCCAGCGACGCGCCTGGCGGTGATGGAGTTCGACCCGGTGTTCCTCACCATGCTGCGTGCCACCCTCGCCGCCCTGGTGGGATTGCTCCTGCTGGGGTGCTTCAAGGTCAAACGCCCCGCCGGCCGCCAATGGGCGGCCCTGGCGATCGTGTCCCTCGGCGTGGTGATCGGCTTTCCCCTGCTGACTGCGCTGGCCCTGCAATACGTCACGTCGGCGCACTCCATCGTATTCATCGGCCTGCTGCCCCTGGCCACGGCGGTGTTTGGCGTCCTGCGCGGCGGCGAGCGACCGCGTCCGGTGTTCTGGCTGTTTTCGATCCTGGGTAGCGCGCTGGTGATGGGCTATGCCGTGGCCCAGGGCCTGAGCGCCGCGCCCGCCGGTGATGTGCTGATGCTGTTGGCGGTGTTGGTGTGCGGCCTGGGCTATGCCGAGGGCGCCACGTTGTCGCGCAGCCTGGGCGGTTGGCAGGTGATTTGCTGGGCCTTGATGGTGGCGCTGCCAGTGACGGCGGCGTTGAGCCTGATCCTCGCACCGCCAAGCTTGACCGGCATCAGCCTGCCGGCCTGGCTGAGCCTGGGCTACGTGTCGCTGTTCAGCATGCTGATCGGCTTTGTGTTCTGGTACCGCGGCCTGGCCCAGGGTGGCATCGCCGCCGTCGGCCAGTTGCAGTTGCTGCAACCGTTTTTCGGCCTGGCGTTGGCGGCGGGGTTGCTGCATGAACAGGTCAGCCTGGGCATGTTGCTGGTGACGCTTGCCGTCATCGGCTGCGTGGCCGGCGCCAAGCGTTTCAGTCGAGTGGTTCCCATCCGGCCCACGTCCTGATAAACAGAGCAGTCGCCCGCAAAACACTAAGGACGCTGCATGCACACCCCCTCTCTACAAGACACCACCGCGCCGGAAGGCATTTGCTACGGCTGCGGTGGCAGCAACCCCCATGGCCTGCACATCAAGAGCCGCTGGGACAGCGACGGCGTGCACCTGATCGCCGAGCATCTGCCAGACGCCAAATACAGCGGCTGGCCCGACCTGGTCTACGGCGGGCTGATCGCCATGCTGGTGGACTGCCACTCCAACTGGGCCGCCATGGCCTATCACTACCGCGCCGAACAGCGCGAACCCGGGAGCCTGCCGCGTATCGACTGCGTCACCGGCAACCTGGGGATCAAATTCATCAAGCCGACGCCCATGGGCGTGACGCTGACCTTGCGCGCACGGGTCGAGGGCGAGGTCGGGCGCAAAAGTCGGGTGGTCTGCGAGGTCTACGCCGGCGATGTGCTCACGGCCATCGGCGACTCGGTATTCGTGCGCGTGGACACCGGCCAACTGGCAGCGGCCGCCCACGGTCGCGAAGGCTGATCGTGGTCTACAGTGATTGCCACCGCTAATCGAGGATCGATCCGATGACTCGTCTCACCGCGAAAGACTTTGCCCCCGAACTGCTGGAACTCTACGACGGCTACGCCCACGGCAAGCTCAACCGCCGCGAGTTCCTCGACCGCGCCGCACTGTTCACCTTTGGTGGTCTCACCGCCTCGGCCCTGCTGGCGGCGCTGAGCCCCAACTACGCCCTGGCCGAACAGGTGAAATTCACCGACCCGGCTATCGTCGCCGACTACATCACCTACCCTTCGCCCAAAGGCAACGGCACGGTACGCGGCTACCTGGTGCGCCCGGCCAACGCCACCGGCAAATTGCCGGCGGTGGTGGTGGTGCATGAAAACCGCGGCCTGAACCCCTACATCGAAGACGTCGCCCGGCGCCTGGCCAAAGCCGGGTTCATCGCCTTGGCGCCAGATGGCCTGACCTCGGTCGGCGGCTATCCCGGCAACGATGAAAAAGGCGTCGCGCTGCAACAGACCGTTGATCCGACCAAGCTGATGAACGACTTCTTCGCCGCCATCGAATGGCTGATGCACCACGACAGCAGCACCGGCAAAGTCGGCATCATCGGCTTTTGTTATGGCGGCGGCGTGACCAACGCAGCGGCGGTGGCATACCCGGAACTGGGCGCGGCGGTGTCGTTTTATGGGCGTCAACCCGAGGCCAAGGACGTGCCGAAAATCAAGGCGCCGATCATGCTGCATTACGCGGAACTGGATACACGGATCAACGAAGGCTGGCCCGCATACGAAAAGGCCTTGAAGGCCGCCGGCACCCGCTATGAGGCCTATATCTACAAGGGCACCAACCACGGCTTCCACAATGACTCGACGCCGCGCTATGACGAGGCGGCGGCGAATCTGGCGTGGGAGCGCACCCTGGGATGGTTGCGCAAATACCTGGCCTGAGCCCGGCGCACAGGCCCTCATATTCGCGGTCAGTGTTCCAGCGCATACCGGCGGCAATGGTTGAGGTAGCCCTGCTCGTGGCTGCCCACCAGTTGCACCACGCTGGTCCATAGCCACGAGGGCGCATCCAGTTGCTTGGAGCGGTTTTCCTGCAACACTGCCATCCAGTCCTTGCGCGTCGCGCGATCCATCTGCCGCGCATGGGCCACCCCGACGACCCGGGCCAGGTAACCGGCAGCGTGCATCGCATCGGTTTCGCTCAGTTCATCCAGCTCCAGCTTCATGTCCTGGGGCAGCAGTTCGCGAATAAAAAAACCGTGGTCCAGAAAACGTGTCGCCACCATGCGCTCACCCAGCCCCGGTGACAGCTGGCGTGCGCCCTCCACCACGCGGCGCCCGTTATCCCTGGGCATCTTCGCCCGTGCCACGCGGGGTGCGGCGGCGCCCACAGCTTCCTTGATATCGATCAGGCAGTATTCCTGGTCGTCCTTATCGCCCACCCCCAGCAATGCCGCATACCGCAACAGACCGAGGGAGCTGCAACCTTTGACCCAATAGGCCGAGTCCAGCAGTTCGACCTTGGCGTCCTTGGGCCGTCCCTTGAGCGAGGTGACCAATTGCTGGATCTCATCGGAAGCGCACACGGTGTGCAGCGCGTTTTTTTCGGCCCGTGACAGCGGCCAGAAATGCTTGCCCAAGGGAATCGTCGGCCGCACGTTTTCGATGCGGTCGCGGGCAAGATTCTTCCAGGTGCGCTCCACCGCACTGCGCATCCCCGCCTTGACCTGGGAGGGGCGCGGTGGCGCTGCGTCGGGCTTGTCTTTGAATGCCTGTTCGTAGCCCACCATCATTTCTTCGAGCATCCGCGCGGTGGTCACGCCAGGCAGATCGGAGCCGCGGGCGGCAGTGGCCAGGGACAATGCCAGGCGCACCAGGTCGTGGGCCGGATTGCCGATCACCGTTTGGTCGAGGTCGCGGATATGCATGTCGATACGGCCCTTGGTGTCCCCGGTGGGGCCCAGGTTGCCGGCGTGGCAGTCGCCGCAGATCCAGATCGCCGGGCCATGGGGCAAACGTCGGCCCGACTGGCTGTGCAACCACTCGTAGAATTGCACGGTGCTGCCGCGCACGTAGGCGTGGGCCGAGCGCGCCATCTTCAGGTTTCGCAGTTGGATCAGGTGAGGCATACGGGCGGAGGGGCGCGGTGTTTTCATGGAATAACTCAGTGCAGGTGTGGGGGTAGAGCACCGGCCACGCGCAAATGTTTCATTGTGTTTCCAAAATAAGCGATAAACCCTCAAATGACAGGTGCGAGCTATCATCCGTTGCCCGGCGTCGGTGGGCGCTCTGATTGACTTCACCCGCGCCGTTTTTTTTCAGCCGAACGATCATTTTCAGGGAAGCGTTATCATGCCCCACTCATTGCTGTCTGGCGTGCGCAGTGCCTGCGCCCTCGCGGCCTTTCTCGCCGCCGGCAACTGCCTGGCCGCCACCGACTTGCAAGCCGTGGTCGACGCTAGCGTCAAACCGTTGATGCAGCAGCAGGCGATTGCCGGTCTCGTGGTCGGCGTGGTTCAGGATGGCAAGGCGCGCTACTTCAACTACGGTGTCGCCGCCACAGACACCCGGCAGCCCGTGAGCGAACACACCTTGTTCGAAATCGGCTCGGTGAGCAAAACCTTCACCGCGACCCTGGCCGGATACGCCGTAGCCAGCGGCCAACTCAAGCTCTCGGCCCCGGCCAGCCACTACCTGCCGGCACTGCGCGGCGGCAAGTTCGATCACATCAGCGTGCTCAACCTCGGTACCTACACTGCTGGCGGCCTGCCCTTGCAGTTCCCGGCGGCGTTCGACAACACCCCGCGCATGATCAGCTACTTCCAGCAATGGAAACCCGACTTCGCCCCCGGCACCCAACGCCTGTATTCCAACCCCAGCCTGGGCCTGTTCGGCTACCTGGCGGCGCAGAGCCTGAAGCAGCCGTTCGATCAGTTGATGGAGCACACCCTGCTGCCCAAGCTCGGGCTCAAGCACACCTACCTCAACGTGCCAAAAAGCCAGATGAACCTATACGCCCAAGGCTATGGCAAAGACGGCAAGCCCGTGCGCGTCGGCCCCGGCGCCCTGGACAGCGAGGCCTACGGCATCAAGACCAGCGCCGCCGACCTGCTGCACTACGTTGAGGTGAATATGCACCCGGCACGCCAGGCAAAACCCATCCGACAGGCCATCGCCCTCACTCACACCGGCTATTACAGCGTCGACGGCATGACCCAAGGCCTGGGCTGGGAAATGTACCCTTACCCCATCGAGCTCGATGCGTTGATTGAAGGCAACGCCACCCCGATGGCCATGGCGCCGCACAAGGTCAACTGGCGCACGCCCCCGCAGGCGCTGCGCGCCGATACCCTGGTGAACAAAACCGGCTCCACCAACGGCTTTGGCGCCTACGTGGCGTATGTGCCGGGCAAGGGGTTGGGTGTAGTGATCCTGGCGAACAAAAACTACCCGAACGCCGAACGGGTGAAAGTGGCCCATGCGATCTTGAGCGCGATGGACCACTGATGCCGGACACGCTCAGCGCAGGCTGAGGTTACGCTGGCTGGCGGAGCCCGACAGGCGTCAGCATCGCACAGCGGCATGAGCGACAGGGGCTGACCCGTTAGCCCTTAAACCGTTGGCGTAGCCAGCACCTCAGGCTGGCACACCACTGTGAAAGCGGAACTCGATGTCGGGGGATTCGATCAGCTCCTGCTCGGTCGCCCTCACCCGCTCGATTACCTGGGCAATGTCCTTGGCGTCGCCGTACTGATAGGCCAGCTTCAAGTACC
This sequence comes from Pseudomonas extremaustralis, assembly GCF_900102035.1. NCBI lineage: Bacteria > Pseudomonadati > Pseudomonadota > Gammaproteobacteria > Pseudomonadales > Pseudomonadaceae > Pseudomonas > Pseudomonas extremaustralis. The sequence continues at coordinate 1,319,798 of NZ_LT629689.1, read as the reverse complement.
CCTGGTAGTGCCGCGCCTCGCTTTTGAGCAAACCGAAGTAGAACTTGCCAAGTTCCTCGTCCAAATGCGGCACCAGCGCCTCGAAACGCTCGCAGCTGCGCGCTTCGATAAACGCACCGACCACCAGCGTATCCACCAGTTTGACCGGCTCGTGGCTGCGCACCACCTTGCGCAACGCCGAGGCATAGCGCCCGGCGTGCAACTGGCGCAGCTCGACTTTGCGCTTTTTCATCAGGCGCATGACTTGTTCGTGGTGCACCAGCTCTTCCCGGGCCAGGCGCGACATCAGGTTGATCAGGTCGACATGACTGTGGTATTTCGCGATCAGGCTCAGGGCGGTGCTGGCGGCCTTGAATTCGCAGTTCTTGTGGTCGATCAGCAGCGTCTCCTGATCGGCCAGCGCAGCCTGGACCCAGGCATCAGGGGTGCGGCAACCGAGGAATTCGTGGATTTCGGGCAGGTTCATCGGGCTCACGGGTCAAGAATCACAAAAGGGCGCCGATTATACCGACAGCGCCGCAGACCACCAGCCACTGGACTTGATGTGCATCAACATGACGTCTGACGAGCAGCAACTATAGTTGTCCCACACCCCGTTTTTTATTCTTGGAGATCCGTCCATGCAAGCTATCCGCAGCATTCTGGTGGTGATCGAGCCCGAGCATCCGGAAAGCCTGGCCCTCAAGCGCGCCAAGCTGATCGCCGGGGTTACTGGCGCGCACCTGCACCTGCTGGTGTGCGACAGGAAGCACGAGCACTCGGCGCTGCTGAGCCTGCTCAAGTCCGGCTTGCAGTCGGACGGCTACAGCGTCACCACCGAGCAGGCGTGGAACGAAAGCCTGCATGAAACCATCATCGACGTGCAGCAGGCCGAAGGTTGTGGCTTGGTAATCAAGCAGCACTTCCCCGACAACCCGTTGAAAAAGGCGCTGCTGACGCCGGCGGACTGGAAGCTGCTGCGCTACTGCCCCACGCCCCTGCTGCTGGTGAAAACGTCGAAACCATGGACGGGCGGCGTGATCCTCGCCGCCGTCGATGTCGGCAATACCGACGAAGAACACCGCGAGCTGCACTACACGATCATTGACCATGGCTTCGACATCGCCAGCATGGCCAAGGCGCAGTTGCATGTGATCAGCGCCCATCCCTCGCCGATGCTCTCGGCGGCAGACCCGACGTTCCAGCTCAAGAGCACCATCGAAGCGCGCTATCGTGAGCAGTGCGAGAAATTCCAGGCCGAGTTCGACGTGGACGATGCCCACCTGCATATCGAGGAAGGCCCGGCGGACGTACAGATTCGACATTTCGCCGACACCCTGCACGCGGCGCTGACCATCATCGGCACCGTGGCGCGCACCGGGATTTCCGGGGCCTTGATCGGCAATACCGCCGAAGTGGTGCTGGATGGGGTGGAAAGCGATGTGCTGGTGCTCAAGCCCGAATCGTTGATGATTCAGTTGGAAAAGCTGGCGGGCAAGCGTTGACCGTCAGGCGCCAAACGCTTCCTTGAGAAACCCCGGCGCGATATAGCGCTGGTAATGGGCCTCGGACAAGATAAAAAACTCGCGGTCGATGGCATCGCGCAGGTCCGGCAAGGCCCAGTCACGGAACTCCGGCAGCAGCACCATCCCGTAGGCCTCCAGGTTGCTGATCACCCGCGCCCCACGGGCAATCAACTGATAGGCCCAGCAATACTCGGACTGGTGCGGCACGAAGCGAATCTTGCGCTGCTCCAGTTGGCCGCGCAGTTTTTTCGGGTCGAAGACTTCGAGCTTGCCGGCCATCACTTGCACCAATAACTGCTCCAACCGCAGCCAGACCGCACGCTTTTCTTCTTCGTTATAGCCATTCCACTGGATCACCTCGTGGTGGAAACGCTTGCAGCCGCGGCACACCAGATCGCCGTAGACCGTGGAACACAGGCCGACGCAGGGGGTCTTGATGGTTTGGTTGGACATGGGCAACAGCACGCAGATCAGCGAAAAAGTGCACCATCTTAGCCCTTTGTCTAACCTTCATCACCCGTCAAACTTGGCTTGGCAACTTACCTTTAGATTTTTTTTGCCGTAGAATCATCCGGCCTTGTAAGGCGCCAATAATCCGCTGGAAGCTGTTTTCAAAGCGTCACGAGCACAGTCTTTCCTTCAGAACGGTGTTGGCGGTAATGAACGACCCACCAGGTCGATCATCAGCGCCAACCCTCATCAGCTCCGTTCTGCAGGCGTAAAACTTTGAAAGCAGCTTCTGTAGGGAATGCCGGCAGCGCTGGCTTTGCGGCCCAAAAAGCCCCCGAGCGCATGCGTGCCGTTCATTTCTGGATGAGCGTCCCCCGTGGGACCACTGATGAGGGTAATAACTGTGCTTGAAGCCTATCGCAAACATATCGAAGAGCGTGCAGCACTGGGAATCGTTCCCCAGCCGCTTAATGCCGAACAAACCGCAGGCCTGGTCGAGCTGCTGAAAAATCCCCCGGCTGGCGAAGAAGAATTTCTCGTTGACCTGATCACCAACCGCATTCCACCAGGTGTTGACGAAGCTGCCTACGTCAAAGCTGGTTTCCTGTCTGCCCTGGCCAAGGGCGAAGCCACTTCCCCCCTGATCGACAAGAAACGCGCTGTTGAACTGCTCGGCACCATGCAAGGCGGCTACAACATCGTGACGTTGGTCGACCTGCTCGACAACGCCGAACTGGCACCTGTCGCCGCCGCCCAACTCAAGCACACCCTGCTGATGTTCGACGCGTTCCACGACGTGGCCGAAAAAGCCAAGAACGGCAACGTGCACGCCAAGGCCGTGATCCAGTCCTGGGCCGACGGCGAGTGGTTCAAGAACCGTCCGACCCTGGCCGACAAGATCAGCCTGCGCGTGTTCAAGGTTTCCGGCGAAACCAACACCGACGACCTGTCCCCTGCCCCGGACGCCTGGTCCCGCCCTGACATCCCGCTGCACGCCCTGGCCATGCTGAAAATGGCTCGCGACGGCATCGTGCCGGACGAGCAAGGCAAGACCGGCCCGATGAAGCAGATCGAAGAAATGCGCGGCCAAGGCTTCCCGATCGCCTACGTCGGCGACGTGGTCGGTACCGGTTCGTCGCGTAAGTCGGCAACCAACTCCGTACTGTGGTTCTTCGGCGACGACGTTCCTTACGTGCCGAACAAGCGTGCAGGCGGCTTCTGCTTCGGCAGCAAGATCGCTCCGATCTTCTACAACACCATGGAAGATGCTGGCGCACTGCCAATCGAGTTTGACGTCTCCAAGCTGAACATGGGCGACGTGATCGACCTGTACCCGCATGCTGGCAAAGTCTGCAAGCACGGTACCGACGAAGTCCTGGCCACCTTCGAAATGAAGACCCCGGTCCTGTTGGACGAAGTCCGCGCCGGCGGCCGTATCCCGCTGATCATCGGCCGCGGCCTGACCGAGAAGGCACGTGCCGAGCTGGGTCTGCCATCGTCCGACCTGTTCAAGAAGCCTGAAGCACCTGCCGCAAGCACCAAGGGTTTCACCCTGGCGCAGAAGATGGTCGGCAAGGCCTGTGGCGTGGCTGGCGTTCGTCCAGGCACCTACTGCGAGCCTAAGATGACCACCGTGGGTTCCCAGGACACCACCGGTCCAATGACCCGTGACGAACTGAAAGACCTGGCATGCCTGGGCTTCTCGACCGACCTGGTGATGCAGTCCTTCTGCCACACCGCGGCCTATCCTAAGCCGATCGACGTGACCACCCACCACACCCTGCCTGACTTCATCATGACCCGTGGCGGTGTATCGCTGCGTCCAGGCGACGGTATCATCCACAGCTGGCTGAACCGCATGCTGCTGCCGGACACCGTCGGTACCGGTGGTGACTCCCACACCCGTTTCCCGATGGGCATCTCGTTCCCGGCCGGTTCGGGCCTGGTAGCGTTCGCCGCAGCCACTGGCGTCATGCCACTGGACATGCCGGAATCGATCCTGGTGCGCTTCAAAGGCAAAATGCAACCTGGCATCACCCTGCGTGACCTGGTTCACGCCATTCCTTACTACGCGATCCAGGCTGGCCTGCTGACCGTAGAGAAGAAAGGCAAGAAGAACGCCTTCTCCGGCCGCATCCTGGAAATCGAAGGCCTGGACAACCTGAGCATCGAACAAGCCTTCGAGCTGTCCGACGCCTCGGCTGAACGTTCGGCTGCCGGTTGCACCATCAAGCTGTCCAAAGAGTCGATCACCGAATACCTGAACTCCAACATCACCCTGCTGCGCTGGATGATCGGCGAAGGCTACGGCGATGCACGCACCCTGGAACGTCGCGCCCAAGCGATGGAAGCCTGGGTCGCCAACCCGGAGCTGATGGTGGCCGATGCCGACGCGGAATACGCCGAAGTGATCGAGATCGACCTGGCCGACATCAAAGAGCCTGTGCTCTGCGCGCCAAACGACCCGGACGACGCCCGTCTGCTGTCCAGCGTTGCTGGCGAGAAGATCGACGAAGTGTTCATCGGTTCGTGCATGACCAACATCGGTCACTTCCGCGCTGCCGGTAAACTGCTGGATCAGGTCAAGGGTCAGCTGCCAACCCGTCTGTGGCTGTCGCCGCCGACCAAGATGGACGCTCACCAACTGACCGAAGAAGGCTACTACGGCATCTACGGCAAGGCTGGCGCGCGCATGGAAATGCCGGGCTGCTCGCTGTGCATGGGTAACCAGGCACGTGTAGAACCGAATTCGACTGTTGTGTCGACTTCGACCCGTAACTTCCCGAACCGTCTGGGCGATGGCGCCAACGTCTACCTGGCTTCGGCCGAGCTGGCGTCGGTAGCTTCGATCCTGGGTCGCCTGCCGACCGTCGAGGAGTACATGGAATACGCCGCGAAGATCAACACCATGGCCAGCGACGTATATCGCTACCTGAGTTTCGATCAGATCGCCGAGTTCCGTGAAAGCGCTGCAAACGCCAACATCCCGGTGCTGCAAGCCTAAGGGTGTGTTGATGTAAAGGACGCCGCGTATCGCAAGATACGCGGCGTTTTTTTATGCCTGGGAATTGCCCTGCAGCGCCAGTTTCACCGCACCGTCGACACTCAAACCACTGAGCAACACCTGTGGCTCCGCAGCTTCGGGCAGTGACTGCAACACCTCATGGGCATCATGGCGCACCCGCGCCAGTACCAGTTGCTTGCCCTCTCCCCGCACCTGGGCAAAGAATCCGGCCAGCGCTTCAACGCTGGTACCGTCAAGGTCGGGGGACTCTTCCATGCTCAACACCACCGTGTGTGCGGATGAGTGACGGATCAAGCGCAGGGCGGCGCCGAGGATGCGCTCGGCATTGGCGAAAAACAGCGCTTCGCTCGGCCGGATGATCAACGTCCCCGGAACGGGCTGCGCATCGCCATGGTGCTGGCGGTCCACGAAGTCATGACTATCGCCTAGGCGCCCCAGCACCTGGATATCCGCTGCCGACATCTGGCGCAACATCAACACCACACTCATCGCGACCGACAGCAGCAAACCATCCAGCACGCCGAGCACCAGCACGGCCGCGACCGCACACACCACCAGCAAGCGGTCGCGCCGCCACAGGAAGTAACGCCCCAAGGGCTGCAAGCTCAGACCTTGAGCCAGGGCATAGATGACCACCGCCGCCAGCACTGGCTCCGGCGTGAGCGCCACATACGGCAACACGGTCAGCACAATCACCAGAATCACCAACGCCGCAACGATCCCGGCCAACCGCGAATAGGCACCGGCTGCCTCGTTGGCCGAAGTCGCCGAGTATCCGGCGCCCGTCGGCATGCCGTGGAACAACCCGGACACCAGGTTGGCCGCCCCCAGCGCGAGCAAATCGCGGTTGGATGACACGCGGTCGCCATGCTTGAGGGCGAAGGAACTGATGGAGCCGTAAGACTCTGCGTACAAAATCATGACCAATGCAAACGCCAATTCCCCCAGGCGCAGCCAGTCGGCAAACGGCAGTACCGGCAGATGCCCCAGTTCCAGGCGCAAGTCGATCAGGCCGATCAGCGCCACGCCGTGGGCTTGCAGGTTCAGGCCCTGGCCAGCGGCAATGCCCAGCACGATCACCACCAGCCCGCCGGGCAAGCGCGGAACGCGGGCACATAGCCAGAGGACGATCAATGCCACGGCCGCCACCGCCGCAGCGGGCCAATTCCAGCGCGGCAGTTGCTCCAGCAACTGCGGCAGGAAGCGGATCAGGTTGTTATCGGTCAGGTGCACGCCCACCACACTGGCCAATTGCTTGAGGATGATGGTCAGCGCCAGGCCGAAGGCAAACCCGCGCAATACCGGTTTGGCGATAAACGAGGTCACGCCACCGAGCCTGAGCAGCCCGGCCAACAGAAAGAACACACCAATGAGCAGCACCAGCCCGAAGGCCAGGGACAGCCTCAACGCCGGATCGTCACCGGCCAGGCTGGCCGTGGCCGCAGCCAATACGGCGGCCGAAGACGACGTGGCCGACACAATGGCAAAACGACTGGTGCCAAACAGGCCGTAACACACCAGCCCGGCAAACAACGCAATGACCCCAGCCTGGGGCGGCAGCGCGGCGATGCTGGAATAGGCCACGGCCTCCGGCAGCAATAACCCGGCAATGGATAACCCGGCGAGCAAGTCCTGGGAACGATTAGGCGGCACAACAACTGGCGTATCGGTTTGACTGTTCAATCGGCCCCACTCACCCTGACAAATAACGTGCGTCAGCTTAACGCTCATTGCCTGGCTGTGGTTGAGCCCAATCAGGTTTTCATGACACAAAAAAGTCCGACTCGCGGCATCCACGAATCGGACTTTGGGTGTGAATCCGGCTGTCAGGACAGCAACGAATAAATCAGCGCGGTAATCGCCACCAGGCCCACGGCCGTGACAAACACGTTGGACGCCTGCCCACGGTACTTGGCCATGGCCGGCACCTTGCGGATCGCGTACATCGGCATCAAGAACAGGATCGACGCAATGATCGGCCCGCCCAGGGTCTCGATCATGCGCAGGATGCTGGGATTGAGCGTGGCGACGATCCAACACACCACCAGCATGAAGGCGGCAGTCATGCGGTCCAGCGCCTTTGGCGTGGGGCGACGCCCGCTTTTGAGCACCAGGCCCTTGAGACCTTCGCTGGCGCCGATGTAGTGGCCCAGGAACGACTTGGCGATCGCCACGAACGCGATCAACGGCGCAGCAAACGCGATGGTCGGATTATTGAAGTGGTTGGCCAGGTACGACAGGATCGACAGGTTCTGCTGCTTGGCTTCAGCCAACTGCGCCGGCGACAACGTCAACACACAGCTGAATACGAAGAACAGCACCATCACCACCATCAACAGGTGCGCGCGGGACAGGATCTGCGAACTGCGCTCATCGGCGTTCACCCCATACTGGCGCTTCTGGTCCACCGCAAAGGCCGAGATGATCGGCGAATGGTTGAACGAGAACACCATCACCGGAATCGCCAGCCACAGCGTATTGAGCAACGCGGAAGGTGCCGGCACCTCGCTGGCGGTGCTGAGAATCCCGCCATTCCAATGGGGCACCAGGTACACCGCCAGGAACAGCAACGCCACGATAAACGGATACACCATCAGGCTCATGGCCTTGACGATGGCTTGCTCGCCGCAGCGCACCACGGCCAGCAGGCCAAGGATCAGTACGAACGACAGGATCGCCCGTGGCGGTGGCTGGAGGTGCAACTGGTGCTCCATGAAGCTGCCGACGGTATTGGTCAGCGCCACGCTGTAGATCAGCAGGATCGGGAAAATCGCGAAGAAGTACAGCAAGGTGATCAGTGCACCGGCGCGGATGCCGAAATGTTCTTCGACCACATCGGTGATGTCGGAACCTTCCCGACCGGACAGTACAAAACGGGTCAGGCCACGGTGGGCAAAGAACGTCATCGGGAACGCCAGCACCGCCAGGACCATCAACGGCCAGAATCCTCCGAGGCCGGCGTTGATCGGCAAGAACAAGGTCCCGGCGCCAATGGCGGTGCCAAACAGGCCGAGCATCCAAGTGGTGTCCTGGCGGCTCCAGCTTGTGAGGGTTACAGGTGTCGTTGCATAGCGTTCGTCGACGCTATTGGCCTGATCATTCATCCGGTCGGATCTCCGCATTTGCACGGTCGGGGCGAGTCAGAAAAACCCGACAGGCAGCGCCCCAACCCTAGAAGGGGCGCGATTGTCCGGGATTCTCTTGAATAAGCAAAGACTTAGCTGACGAATGCGGCGCCAGGAGGGTGTCGCCACTGACCACTGGGCATCGCTGCTTTTATTGCAAGGCTTGTTTGCGTGGGAACGCTTGCCACGGCTGCGCCACCCATAAGACGCATACCGAAACCGGCTGCCAGCCGGATGACGGGATGCCCCCCTACCGATCCCTTGTACCAGGAGCACCCGAAATGAGTCTCATACTGCCAAACTTTCATAACCCCTTCTTCAATACCGGCCTGATGGTGGACACCGTTTCGCAACACATCGAGGCGCAAATCAACCAGAAAAACGCCCCGACCCCACAGCAACCCGAGCCGCCCAGCTTCCCTTTCAATGGCACCGAATACCGGGCGCCCAAATCCAGGCCCACCCTGATCCCCTACGCGCGAATCGGTTAAGCCTCTTCAAACAGCGTCGCGAGCCGTCAGCCGCGACGCTTTTTCAACAGGGGATAGCCGAAACATCTGGCAAAATGTGCATACTCTCTTCCATCAAAGCCCCTCTGGAAGAGCCTTCCCATGCCTGTCACCGTGCTGGTCCTGGTTGAAACCATCAACGACTACCTGTCGATCATCGAAAGCAACGACTTCCACGTCATCCTGGCGCCGACCCCGGCCGAACGCAGTCAGGCGATCAAGGCCCACGGCGGGCGGATTCAAGCGGTCCTGACCCGCGGCCCGCTGGGCTTGTATGCCGAGGAAATCGCCGCCTTGCCATTGCTGGAAATCATCTGCGTGATCGGTGCTGGCTTCGAGCATGTCGACCTGCAGGCCGCGAGCAACCGCGGGATTGTGGTCACCAACGGCGCCGGGGTGAATGCGCCGTCGGTGGCAGACCATGCCATGGCGCTGCTGCTGTCGCTGGTGCGCGGCATTCCCCAGACAGACGCGGCCGTAAGGCGCGGCGAATGGCCCAAGGTGATGCGCCCTTCCCTGTGCGGTAAACAACTGGGCATTCTCGGGCTGGGAGCGGTCGGCCTGGAGATCGCCACGCGGGCCGCCCTGGGCTTCGGTATGCAAGTGAGCTACCACAACCGCCAGCCCCGCGATGACGTGGACTACACCTATTGCGCATCGCCCGTGGAACTGGCGCGCACCTCGGACTTCCTGATCCTGGCCACGCCCGGCGGCCCCGGGACTCGCCACCTGATCGATCGTTATGCCCTGGACGCCCTGGGCCCGAACGGCTTCCTGGTGAACATCGGCCGTGGCAGCGTGATCGTCACCGCCGACCTCGTCACCGCCCTTGAACAACGCCGTATCGGCGGCGCGGCCCTGGACGTGTTCGACGACGAGCCCCAGGTGCCCGACGCCCTCAAGCGCCTGAGCAATACCGTGCTCACCTCCCATGTCGCCGGCCTGTCGCCGGAAGCGGCCCACGACACCGTGCAACGGGTGGCCGACAACCTGGTGGAATACTTCGCCGGCCGCCCGGTACTCACGCCCGTGGCCTTGCCAGCGCCCGAAAAATGACCGATCAGGCACGCTGATCACCCTTCAACACGCTAACCTATTAAGCCGCCCCGACCTTGTCGCTGGGCGGCTACGCGCATTAGATTAGGAAATAGTCCGAGGCCTTTAGAATAAGCAGAAGGGATAAGCATGGCGCTGAACGACCAATCGACCCAGATTCACCCAGGCGAAGAACTTGATGTCAGCCTGATCGATCCCTACCTCAAGGCTCATATCCCGGGCCTGAGCGGCACGCCCACCATCAGCCAGTTCCCCGGCGGCGCATCGAACCTGACCTACCTGCTGGAATACCCTGGCCAGGAATTCGTCCTGCGTCGCCCGCCCCATGGCCACAAAGCCAAGTCCGCCCACGACATGGGCCGCGAGTTCCGCATCCTCAACCAGCTCAAGGACGGCTTTCCGTATTGCCCCAAGGCCTATGTGCACTGCACCGACACTTCGGTGATCGGCACCGAGTTCTATGTGATGGAACGGGTCAAGGGCATCATCCTGCGTTCCGACCTGCCGACCGAACTGGGCCTCGATGCGGCCAAGACCGAAGCGCTGTGCAAAAGCTTCATCGATAAGCTCGTCGAACTGCACCAGGTCGACTACAGCGCCTGCGGCCTGGCCGACCTGGGCAAACCCGAAGGCTATGTCGAACGGCAGATTCGCGGCTGGAGCGACCGCTACGAAAAAGCCCTGACCCCCGATGCGCCCAAATGGGAGGCAGTACGCGCCTGGCTCAGCGAGAAAATGCCCGCCGACCACCCCACGTCGAGCATCGTGCACAACGACTACCGCTTCGATAACGTGATCCTCGATCCGCACAACCCGATGCAGATCATCGGCGTGCTGGACTGGGAGCTGACCACCCTCGGCGATCCGCTGATGGACCTGGGCAACACCCTCGCCTACTGGATCGAAGCCAATGACCCGGCGCCGGTGCAACTGATGCGCCGCCAGCCGAGCAACGCCCCCGGCATGCTCACGCGCCGCGAGTTCGTGGATTACTACGCCGAGCGCGCCGGTCTCCAGATCGACAATTTCGACTTCTACTACACCTACGGCCTGTTCCGCCTGGCCGGCATCGTGCAGCAGATCTACTACCGCTTCTTCCATGGCCAGACCCAGGACAAACGCTTTGCGCAGTTCATCCACATGAACAAGCTGCTGGAGCAGATGAGCCTGAACGTCATCGGCAAATCCGTGCTCTGATCGCCTACAACAAGGAATCCCCCATGTCCAAGACCCACCTGTTCGACCTCGACGGCAAGATTGCTTTTGTTTCCGGCGCCAGCCGTGGCATCGGCGAAGCCATCGCCAAGTTGCTGGCCCAGCAAGGCGCCCACGTGATTGTCTCCAGCCGCAAGCTCGAAGGCTGCCAGCACGTGGCCGACGCGATCATCGCCGACGGCGGCAAGGCCACGGCGATTGCCTGCCACATCGGTGAAATGGAGCAGATCACCCAAGTGTTCGCCGGCATCCGCGAACAATTCGGGCGCCTGGATATTCTGGTCAACAACGCCGCGACCAACCCGCAATTCTGCAACGTGCTGGACACCGACCTCGGCGCCTTCCAGAAGACCGTCGACGTAAACATTCGCGGCTACTTCTTCATGTCGGTGGAAGCCGGCAAGCTGATGCGCGAAAACGGCGGCGGCAGCATCATCAACGTCGCGTCGATCAACGGCATCTCGCCGGGTGTGTTTCAGGGCATCTACTCGGTGACCAAGGCCGCCGTGATCAATATGACCAAAGTGTTCGCCAAGGAGTGCGCGGCCTTCGGTATCCGCTGCAACGCCCTGCTGCCCGGCCTGACCGACACCAAGTTCGCCTCGGCGCTGGTCAAGAACGACGCGATCCTGAAAACAGCCCTGGCCCAGATCCCGCTCAAACGCGTAGCCGACCCGAGCGAAATGGCCGGTGCGGTGCTGTACCTGGCCAGCGATGCGTCGAGCTATACCACCGGCGTATCGCTGAATGTGGACGGCGGCTTCCTGTCCTGACCCCACAAACAACACACCCCCCTGTAAGAGTGAGCTTGCCCGCGAAAAACCTCAACGATAACGCAGCACTTTCAGGTGGTCCGTGTCGCCTGCGGGTTTTTCGCGAAGAAGCTCGCTCCTACAGTTGTCGTGGGCTTTTAGCCCGAGAAAAACGTCAACGATAATGCAGCGCTTTCAGGTGGGGCGTTTGAAGTGGCGGCGCAACGCTTCGATGCGGGGCCGGCAGGCGCAGCCTTCCAGGTGATCGTTGACCATGCCCGTCGCCTGCATGAGCGCGTACATCGTGGTCGGGCCGACGTAGGTCCAACCGCGTTTCTTCAAAGCCTTGGACAGTCGCACCGAGGCTGGTGACGTCGGATTGGCCGTCCAGTAGGCCATGTCCACCACCGTCGGGCGTTCCTCGGCGCCGGGCTCGAATGTCCATAACCAGCGGGCCAGCGAACCAGTTTCATCCACCAACTCACAGGCCCGGCGCGCATTGTTGATGGCGGAAACGATCTTCGCCCGATTACGTACGATGCCCGCATCCCTCATCAACCGCTGGATATCCGCCTCGCCATACTGCGCCACGCGACGGAAATCGAAACCCTCGAACGCCGCCCGAAACTGCTCGCGCTTGCGCAGGATGGTGATCCACGCCATGCCCGCCTGAAAGCCCTCCAGGCAGATCTTTTCGTACAACTGGACGTCATCCGCCACCGGCACGCCCCACTCGTGGTCGTGGTAACGCGGGTATTCCGGCGCAGCCGTGCGCCAGGCGCAGTGGGTTTGCCCGCTGTCATCGCTGATCAGTCCTGGTTTATCCATCCCTTATCTCCTGTGCCCTGCGCCTGATGGCAGGCAAAAAAATGTGGGAGGGGGCTTGCTCCCGATAGCAGTGGATCAGTCAACGTCTACATGACTGACCCAGCGCTATCGGGAGCACGCCCCCTCCCACAGTGGTTTACCCGCTAAATCAAGCCGATTGCAGCACCGACTGACCGCTCAACGCCAGGTCCAGCAGTTCACGGTTGGCCACCGCATACATGGCGTAGTCCGTGCCAACCGCCGCACGAATTTCCACCATCATCGAGCGCCAGCGATTGGCCATGTCCTGATGCTGCTCGAGCCACAGGGCCACACGGGCTTCCATGTCTTGTGGCGCATCGGCCATTTGCAGGACCGAGATGGTGATCGCCCGTTGCTGCCAGTCCACGTCATCGCGGAAGGCTTCGCGGGCCGCGGCCTGCCAGTTGTTGGCCACCGGCAGATCGCTGATCTGCTGCAGGTACCATGGCAAGTCCAGGGCGCTGCCGACGGCGAAGTAGGCCTTGGCCACTTCGGCGGCGTCATGCCCGGTCACGTCGGCGGCTTCGATGATCGGCAGCAAGGTGTACAGGTGAGTGGTACCTGCCACCATGCGCGCCAACAGTTCCGGTACACCGGCTTCGGTGTAGGCCTGGTAGCGGGTCTGCCAGCCTTCGCGGGTCGGGCCTTCGAGCAGTTCGTCGAGCTTGAGGCCCAGTGCAGCGAGGTGCGGACCGAAGTGCGCGGTGTCACGCCCGGCATCCTGCTCGTTGCGACGGCTGCGCAGGAACCAGCGCGTGGCGCGACGGCCCAGGCGCATCAGCTCGTCCATCAGCTCCAGTTGCACGTCGGCGGACACCTGGTGGTCCAGGGCTTCGATCTGACGGAACCAGTGCGGGAGATGGAAAATGTCACGCACAATCACGTAGGCGCCGGCCACGTTCGCCGGGCTCATGCCGGTCGACTCTTTGAGCCGCTGCACGAAGGTGATGCCCATGTGGTTGACCAGGTCGTTGGCGATCTGGGTGCTGACGATCTCACGCTTGAGGCGGTGGCGACGCATCGCCTCGCCGAACTTGGCCACCAGGCTCGGAGGGAACGCGGTCTCCATGTCGCGGGTCAGGTACTCGTCATCCGGTACCAGCGACTTGAGCAGCGCTTCCTTGAGGTCGATCTTGCTGTAGGAGATCAACACCGACAGCTCCGGACGGGTCAGGCCCTTGCCGGTGGACGCACGCTCGGTGAGCTGCTCCTCGGTCGGCAGGTACTCGATGGCGCGATCCAGCTTGCCACGACTTTCCAGGTCGCTCATCAGGCGCTTGTACTCGGCGGCGCGCTCGTAGGCTTTGCGCGCGGCCAGGGACAGGGCCTGGGTCTGCTTGTAGTTGTTGCCCAACACCAGGCTGCCGACTTCGTCGGTCATGCTCGCCAGCAACTGGTTGCGTTGCTTGTCGGTCATGTCACCGGCCTGCACCACTTCGTTGAGCAGGATCTTGATGTTCACTTCGTGGTCGGAGCAGTCCACGCCGCCGGCGTTGTCGATGAAGTCGGTGTTGGAACCGCCGCCATTGAGGCCGAATTCCACGCGGCCCAGCTGGGTCATGCCCAGGTTGCCGCCCTCACCCACCACTTTGCAGCGCAGCTCGTTGCCGTTGACGCGCAGCGCGTCGTTGGCCTTGTCGCCCACGTCGGCATGGCTTTCGGTGCTGGCCTTGACGTAAGTGCCGATACCGCCGTTCCACAACAGGTCCACCGGCGCCTTGAGCAGCGCGTTCAGCAGTTCGGTCGGGGTCAGCTTGTCGGCCTGGATGTCGAAGCGTTCTTTCATCTGTGGCGAGATGGCAATGCTCTTCGCGCTGCGCGAGAAGATACCGCCGCCTTCGGACATGATGCTGGTGTCGTAGTCGCTCCAGGCCGAACGCGGCAGCTCGAACATGCGCTGGCGCTCGACGAAGCTGGTGGCCGGGTTCGGGTTCGGATCGATGAAGATATGCAAGTGGTTGAAGGCCGCGACCAGTTGCAGCTTGTCGGACATCAACAGGCCGTTACCGAACACGTCGCCGGCCATGTCGCCGATGCCGACCACGGTGATGCTGTCTTCCTGCACGTTGATGCCGCGCTCACGGAAGTGACGCTGCACACCGACCCACGCGCCCTTGGCGGTGATACCCATTTTCTTGTGGTCGTAACCGGCCGAACCGCCGGAGGCGAACGCATCGCCCAGCCAGAAGCCGTAGTCGATGGCGATACCGTTGGCGATGTCGGAGAAGGTCGCAGTGCCCTTGTCCGCCGCCACCACCAGGTACGGGTCATCGCCGTCATGGCGCACGACATTGACCGGCGGCACCAGGGCGCCGTCTTTCAGGTTGTCGGTGATGTCCAGCAGCCCGGAAATGAAGATGCGGTAGCAGGCGATGCCCTCGGCCGCGATCTCGTCGCGGCTACCGCCCAGTGGCAGGCGACGCGGCAGGAAGCCACCCTTGGCACCCACCGGCACGATCACCGAGTTCTTCACTTGCTGGGCTTTTACCAGGCCCAGCACTTCGGTGCGGTAGTCTTCTTCGCGGTCGGACCAGCGCAGGCCGCCGCGAGCCACGTTGCCAAAGCGCAGATGCACGCCTTCGACACGCGGCGAGTAGACGAAGATTTCAAACTTCGGCACCGGCTTGGGCAGCTCGGGAATGGCCCGTGGGTCGAACTTGAAGCTGAAGTACGACTTGTTCTGGCCGTTGGCGTCGGTCTGGTAGAAGTTGGTGCGCAGGGTCGCCTTGATCAGGTCCAGGTAGCGACGCAGGATGCGGTCTTCGTTGAGCACCTGAACGTCGTCCAGGGCGCTGAGGATCGCTTGTTCCAGGCGTTGCTGCTTATCTTCGAGGTCGTCGGCGGTGAGTTTGCGCGCCAGGTAGAAGCGGGTCTTGAACAGCCGGGTCAACTCGCGGGCGATGTCGGTGTGGTTGTTCAGGGTGCTGGCGATGTAACCCAGGTCGAAGCCCAGGCGGATCTGTTTCAGGTAACGGGCGTAGGCACGCAGCAGCGCCACGTCGCGCCAAGGCAGGCCGGCGGTGAGGACCAGGCGGTTGAACGCATCGTTCTCGGCGTCGCCATGCACGATGTGCACGAAGGCGTCCTGCAGGGTGTCGTTGAGCTGCTGGATATCCAGGTTCACGCCTTCGGCGGCGATGAACGCGAAGTCATGGATCCAGAACTCGCGGCCGTTGGCATGGCGCAGGCGATACGGGAATTCACCCAGCACGCGCAGGCCGAGGTTTTCCAGGATCGGCAGCACGTCGGACAGCGCCAGCGGGGTGTCGGCATGGTAGAGCTTGCAATGCAGCTCTCGTTGGCCGGAGACCTGGCCCAGCGGCTGGTAGAAGCTCATCACCAGCGGGTTGGCTTCGGTGAGGCTGAGCAGGTGCTGCATGTCGACCACCGCCGAATGCGCGGCAAAGCGCTCGCGGTAGCCGGCCGGGAAGCCTTTCGGGAAGTCCGCCAGCACGTTGGTGCCGTGGGCTTCGCCGAAGCTTTCCACCACCAGGCTGGAGTAATCGTCCTGCCAGCTGCGGCAGGCCTGCACCACTTCTTTTTCCAGTTGCAGCGGGTCGATGTCGATGCGGTTCTTCGGGTCGACCCGCAGAATCAGTTGCACGCGGGCCAGCACGGATTCGGAGAAGAAGGTCCAGAACTCGCAGTCCGAGGCCTTCAGGCGATCCATCAGCACTTGCTGGATCTTCTGGCGTACTTCGGTGGAATAGACGTCGCGCGGCACGTAGGCCAGGCAGTAGCAGAAACGACCGTATGGGTCTTTGCGCAGGAACACGCGGATCTTGTTGCGTTCCTGGATCTGCACGATCGACATCACCGTGCTGAACAACTCATCGACCGGGGTCTGGAACAGGTCGTCGCGCGGCAGCACTTCGACCACCTGGGCCAGTTCCTTGCCCAGGTGCGCCTTGGGCTGGAAGCCCGAACGGCGTTCGATTTCCGCGACCTTGCGGCGGATATAAGGGATGACCCGCACGCTTTCGCCGTACACCGAGGAGGTGTAGAGGCCCATGAAGCGGCATTCCTTGAGCACCTTGCCATCCGCGTCGATCTGGCGGATCGACACGTAGTCCGGGTAGGCCGGGCGGTGTACGCGGCTCGGGTGAGCAGCCTTGGCGAACGACAGCACGGTCGGCTCGCGCAGGTAGGACACAGCGTAGTCTTCGATGCGCAGGTCGTCGGCGGTGAGGCCGGCGCGCAGCAGCTTGGTCAGACCGAGGAAGGAGTTGGCGTCATATTCGATATGACCGCCGTCCGCCTCGTCACGGACCACGAACTCTTCATAGCCCAGGAAGGTGAAGTGGTTGCCCACCAGCCATTCGAGGAAGTTCTTGATCTCGGCTTTTTCTTCGCCGTCGATGCCGAACGGGCTGGCGTCGATGCCTTTCAGCAGCTCCTGGACCTTGGCCTTCATCGGCTCGAAATCGGCCACGGCCACGCGCACTTCGCCCAGTACCTGCTCCAGTTCCTTGCTCAGCACGTTCAGTTCGGCGGCATTGGCGCAGCGGTCGATCTCCAGGTACATCAGCGATTCTTGCTGGATGCCTTCGCCCTGGGTGCCTTTTGGCAGGATTTCCAGCAGCTCGCCCTTCTTGCCACGGCGCACGCTGAGCACGGTGGTCTGCAGGGTGTGGATGCTGTAGCCACGGCGGTTCAGCTCGGTGCGGACCGAGTCCACCAAAAAGGGCAGGTCGTGGTGCAGCACTTCGACGGCGGTGTGGGTCGACTGCCAGCCATGACGTTCGTAATCGGGGTTGTACACCCGCACTTGCGGTTGGGTGTGATCGAAGCGCTCAAGCAGGCGCCAGGCCGACAGGGTGCAACCGGCCAGGTCGGAAAGGCGACGCTGGGTCAGTTCGTCCAGGGAAATGATGCCGAAGAATTGCTCAGCGAACAGCGCCACTTGTGGCAGTGCCTGTTCACTGATGTGCTGCGCCAGTGCCGTTTGCAGTTGATGCTGGAAATCGGCCTTGCTGGCTGCGGTGAAGAACGCCATCTGTGGTACTCCGCTTGGGCTTGTTATTGATGGAAGCGTCGCGTGTTATCCCCTTGCGGGGAGACCGTCAGCTCTGTTCGCAGGTAACGCTGTAGGCACCATAAACGAATCAGGGTGACAGGTGGGTGAAGCTGGACAAGACAATGAGGTCACATGCAACTTCCATAAGATACGCACCTTGCCAGGTGACGGTATGACGGGCAGGTCAGGCGCCCGGCACATGCACATCCGTTGCGCAGCTTAACGAGTGTATGAAGACCGCTGCTTGCAACGCTGCGACATATTCGGTCATCGGTAAGCAGGCCGGGGCTCGCGACTCGGGCAACGCAGAATTTGCGGTGGCAAAACCGGCGATTTTCCGCAGGGCGAGTATCGGAAATGACTGATTCGGCGCCGCAGGTCATGCCCTGGGTCTGACACAGCCAGCAGCACAAAATTCGCCGCAGTGGCACAATTGCCCGACCGCGCCCTCCCCTCAACAGGATTTCCCATGCAATTGACCACCGCCCACCTGATCGTCAACCCCTGCGACGACGAAGAAGACAACATGGCCATGCTCTGCTGCCATAGTGACAAGGGCGAGATGTTCATGCTGACCCGCTACCCCGACGAAGACGAAGTGGAACTGACCTGGGACTATGAACCGTCGACCCTGGACGGCTTGAAGATCACCCTGAGCGACACCACCCTGCGGGTGGAACTGGCCGCCGGCGACGCCGATGCCCTGGGTGGCAAGGACCACCTGGACATCACCCACGGCACCCGACCGGAAGATATGGCTGAAGTCGAAGAAACCCTGCAGAACATCCTCAAGGGCACCGGCACCTACGTTCGCGCCTGAGTCGCACCCTGCACGCCCCCCGCGCGCTCGTCTCCGAGGCGTTTGACCGTTTGTCGGCACTGTTATTTCTAACAGTATCCGCCTGCGGTTTTTGCGCCTTAGCTGATCGAAGCATGGGAAGGTGACTGCACAGGTGCCTCGATGAAACGCTTCAGCAAAGTTCTGGCCATGGGTCTCTGGGTCGCCGCTGCGTCGGCGCTGTCGGCACCCGCGACGGCCGACACCGACTATTCACATTTGATCGTGCTGATCAAAGACGACGGTTCCCGGTTGCGAAATTTCCAGGACAATGTCGACCCATCCAGCACCTTCCAGCACCACGTACCCAATATCAAACCCTTGGTGCCCCCCGCCAAGGCGCGCACGCTGGAGGATGCCCAAGCCCTGCATCGGCACCGGCTGGACCGCTACTACGTCATCGATACCCGCCTCCTCACCCCCGCACAGGCCCAAGCGCTGGCGGCGCAGCTCAAGCAAGACCCGGCCATAGAGAACGTCGACTTCGAACCGCTGGTCGATGGCATGCACAACGACAAGGCCGATCCCGTCGAAGAAAGCGCACGCAGCGGTATCCCGGACTACACCGAACGCCAGAACTATCTGTTTGGCCGGTCAGCCGTGGCGCCCTACAAGATCGGCGGCGTCAATGCGGTGCAAGCCTGGAAAGTCCCCGGAGGCAAGGGCGAAAACATGCGGGTGATCTCGTCGGAAATCGACCATTGGTCCTACGACCACGCCGACTTGCCCAAACCCTTCCTGGAAGTCGACGCCGGGGCTGTCACCGGCTACCACGACACAGCCAGCGTCGGCACTATCGCCTCCAGGGAAAATGCCTTCGGCACCACCGGCATCGCCCCTGCGGCACAACTGGGCTATACCCAGTTCGGCTCGGACCGCCTGATGCAAACCGCCGAGCACCTGAGTGCCGGCGATGTCGTGCAACTGGGCGTGCACTATAAGTACGCCACGCTGCCGGGGGCCGGCTGCAGCGCCGATTGCTATATGCCGCTGGAGTACAACAGGACGGTGCGCGACATCATTACCTACCTGACCCAGGAAAAAGGCGTGCACGTGGTACTCGCTGCCGCGAACGGCAATATCGATCTGGATCACCCCTACTTCAGCGGTTGGTTCGACCGCAACCGCTTCGACTCCGGGAGCATTTATGCCGGGGCCGTCGAACCCAAGACCGGATTGAGAGCGTGGTTTTCCCAATATGGCAGCCGTGTGGACTTGTTCAGTTGGGGCGGTTCCGTCACCACGACCACCTGGAGTGCCAGCAACCCAACCAGCGGCTACACCCATACCTACAGCGGCACCTCGTCGGCCAACCCGATCATTGCCGGAGTGATGGCATCGCTCCAGGGCGTCGCACGGGCCCATGGGCTGGGCAACCTGCCGCCCAAGGAACTGCGTCGAATTCTGGTCGCCACGGGCTACCCGCAGAGCAACGGCAACCGCACCCAGATTGGCGTGCAGCCCGACCTGGACGCCGCCATCAAGCAAATGCTCGCCGACGGCGTCGGGCAACCGCCCACCGGGCGCCTGGCGGTCCCCGAGGAGGCGAAGTCGGGAGAGACGTTCAGCAGCCATGTCTACGCGGAGTCGCCCAGCCAAAAACCGCTGAGTTACCGCTGGAGGGCCACCGGTTTCATCCCGCAGGAAGGCACCACGCCGAGCATGTCGTTCAGCGCCCCGTCAGTGCCCGTCGACACGCCGACGTCGATTTCCGTGGCGGTTTCAGACGGCACCCACACCCTCGACCTGACCGAAAACATCACCATCAAAGCCGCTCCGCTGGGCGACTGCGCCACGCCCTGGGTGGCGAATAAGGTGTATGCCGTTGCGGGCGAACGCGTGTCCTACAGCGGTTACAACTACCAAGTGGCGCACTGGACCCAGAACGCCCGTCCTGACTTGAACTTCGTTGAAACCGGCTCCGCCAAACCCTGGCGCCGCGTGGGCACCTGCGGCGGCGCCAGTGAGCTTCCAGTCGCCCGGATCACCGGGCCAGCCAGCGTGGAAGCCGGCAAAGCCTTGCTGGTCTCGGCAAGCACCTCCACAGGTCAAGGCTTGCGCTTTGCCTGGGCGGCGAACGGTTTCAACCCGGCGTCATCGACGCAGTCGTCCAGCAGCTTCGTGGCGCCGAACACAGCCGGAACGCGCAGTATCACGTTGACCGTGACCGATGAACGCAACCGCACCGCGACCGCCAGCCACAGCGTGAATGTGACCGCCGGCACTCCCGCGAACCGGCCACCTACGGGCAACGTGACGGGCAACGACACCATCGAATCAGGCAAGACCGTGAACTTCATCGCCAACGCCAGCGACCCGGATGGCGACCCCATGACCTACGCCTGGACGCTTCCGGACGTCCTCACCGCCGACCTGCGCACCGCCCGCAGCATCAGCGTGACTGCCCGCCCTGTCAGCAACGACACCCGCGCGACGATCAGTGTCGCGGTGAGCGACGGGCGTGGTGGCGTGGCGCGGCTGGACAAACAGTTCACCGTCAAACCTGCGCCGGATTCAGGTAATTGCGGCAACATTCCGGCCTGGTCGCCCACCAAGGTCTATTCGACCTATGCAGAGTCGGTGTCGTACAACGGCAAGGTCTACAAACAGAACTTCTACAGCATCAACAAGCCACCGGACCTCAACTCTGCCGCTTACGGCAAGGAATGGCAGCTTGGGGTGCCTTGCCCGTAACATCGTTCATTCGCTCAGGTAACGAGGGTGCTTTCACACATGCACCCTCGTCACAATCGCTTGTATCTTCAGAAATTTCCCACATTTTCCGCAAAATACCCCCCGCGCCGTTAGTCGCCACCCCGCCCGATGCATTAAAGTAGGCGCCCCAGGCCAGGCATTTTTCACAGTGCCCAGGGCTCATCTCTCCAGGAACCGTCATCGATGGAACATCGTGAAGCGCTGCTCGCGCTGCGAACCTTTCTTGCTACGCAGATTCTCGGCCAGGAAAAACTCATCGATCGCCTCCTGATCGCCCTGCTCGCCGACGGCCATATGCTGGTCGAGGGCGCGCCGGGCCTGGCCAAGACCAAAGCGATCAAAGAGCTGGCCGAAGGCATCGAAGCGCAGTTCCATCGCATCCAGTTCACCCCCGACCTGTTGCCCGCCGACATCACCGGCACCGAGATCTATCGCCCGGAAACCGGCAGCTTCGTGTTCCAGCAAGGGCCGATCTTCCACAACCTGGTGCTGGCGGACGAGATCAACCGCGCGCCGGCCAAAGTGCAGTCGGCCCTGCTGGAAGCCATGGCCGAGCGCCAGGTCAGCGTCGGGCGCAGCACCTACGACCTGTCGCCGTTGTTCCTGGTGATGGCCACGCAAAACCCCATCGAGCAGGAAGGCACCTACCCGCTGCCCGAAGCCCAGCTCGACCGTTTCCTGATGCACGTCAAGATCGGCTTCCCGGATGCCGCCGTCGAACGCCGCATCCTGCAACAGGCCCGTGGCGAAGCGCTCAACGGCGAAACCAAGCCCGAGCGTCGCGTCAGCCAGCAAGCGATCTTCGCCGCGCGCAAGGAAATCCTCGGCCTGTACATGGCCGATGCGGTGGAGGAATACCTGGTGCAACTGGTCATGGCCACGCGCACCCCGGCCAAGTTCGACCCGGAAATGGCCGAGTGGATCGCCTATGGCGCCAGCCCGCGCGGCTCCATCGCCCTCGACCGCTGCGCCCGTGCCCATGCCTGGCTGGCCGGGCGCGACTTTGTCAGCCCGGAAGACATCCAGGCGGTGCTGTTCGACGTCTTGCGCCATCGCATCATTCTGTCGTTCGAGGCCGAAGCCGCCGGCATTGACCAGGACCGCGTGGTGCAGCGCATTCTCGACGTCGTTGCCGTCGCTTGAAATCCATGAACGCCAGCGATGGAATCCGCGTCACGCTCAGCGAACTGATTGAGATGCGCCACCGCGTGCGCGAAGTGCAGCTGTTTTCCACACCGAGCCAGCGTAGCCCGCTGATCGGCCTGCACCACTCCAAGCTGCGCGGGCGCGGGGTCGACTTCGACCAGGTGCGGGTGTACCAGGCGGGCGACGACGTGCGCACCATCGACTGGCGCGTCACCGCGCGCACCCAGGAACCGCACACCAAGCTGTTCCACGAAGAGCGCGAGCGGCCGATTTTCATCATGGTCGAACAAAGCTGCCGGCTGTTTTTCGGCTCGGGGCTGATGTTCAAGTCGGTGCTGGCGGCCCAGGCGGCGAGCCTGATCGGCTGGGCAGCGCTGGGCCATAACGACCGCGTCGGCGGGCTGGTGTTCGGCGATAACGAGCACTACGAAATCAAGCCGCGCCGCAGCAAACAAAGCCTGCTGCAACTGCTCAACCGCCTGGTGCGCGTCAACCAGAGCCTGAACACCGAAAGCCGCCCTGAAACCGACGCCCTGGGCATGGCCCTGCGCCGTGGCCGCGAAGTGCTACGCCCCGGCAGCCTGGTGATTGTGATCTGCGACGAACGCGCGCTGACCGAGGGCGCCGAACAACAGCTGAGCCTGCTCTCGCGCCATTGCGACCTGCTGCTGCCGATCTCCGACCCGCTGGACCACGCCCTGCCCGCCGCCGGGCTGCTGCGTTTCGCGCAAAGGGGCGCACAGTTGGAACTGGATACGCTGAACGTCGATCTGCGCCAGGCCTACAAGGCCCAGGCTGAAGCGCGCAGCGCCCGCTGGGAATTGCTCGCACAGAAGTTACGCATCTTGCTGATGCCCTTGAGTACCCAGAGCGAAATGGTCGAGCAACTGCGCGACTACCTCAACCCGCAACGCCCGGTTAAAAAGCAATGAGCAGCCTCGACCAACTGCAACCGCTGATCGCCCCGCCCAGCATCGGCTTCTGGCCCCCCGCACCGGGCTGGTGGCTGTTGCTGCTGCTCATCCCGCTGCTCGGTTGGGGGCTGTGGTGGCTGCGGCGCTTCTTGCCGGCACGGCGCCCCGTGGCGCGTGCCGACCAGCCGCTGGACCCGCTGCGCATCGCCGCCCTCGCCGAGCTGGCCCTGATGCCCAAGCCCTATGACGGCGCGCCCGCCGGCGCCTGGCTGCAGCAACTCAACGGCCTGCTCAAGCGCCTGTGCCGCAACGACTACCCCTACAGCCAGAGCCACACCCTCAACGGCCGCAAATGGCTGGCCTTCCTGGACAACCGCTGCCCCGCCGCCGGTCTTACGCGCTGGATGGTGCTGGTCGAAGGCGCCTACAAACCCGAATGCAAACTCGACGACAAAGCCATCGCCGGTCTGACCCAAGCCGTCGACACCTGGATTCGCAAACATGTTTGAGTTCGCCTGGCCGTGGGTCTTCGTACTGCTGCCCTTGCCCTGGGTGATGCGGCTGATCCTGCCGGCAGCCGACAGCGGCGAGCCCGCGTTGAAGGTCAGCTACCTCAGCGACCTCGAAGGCCTCGCCCGCCGCCGTGCCCGCGTCAACCTGCCGGGCTGGCGCCAGCAAGCGCCGTTCGTGGTGCTCTGGTTGCTGCTGCTGAGCGCCGCCGCGCGCCCCGAATGGCTCGGCGAACCGCTGCCGATCGCCGCGAGTGGCCGCGACTTGCTGGTGGCGGTGGACGTGTCCGGTTCCATGGATTTCCCCGATATGCACTGGCAAGACGACGACGTCAGCCGCCTGAACCTGGTGCAACATTTGCTCGGTGACTTTCTCGAAGGCCGCGAAGGCGACCGCGTGGGCCTGATCCTGTTCGGCAGCCAGGCCTACCTGCAAGCGCCGCTGACCTTCGACCGCCACACCGTACGCACCTGGCTCGATGAAGCGCGCATCGGCATCGCCGGCAAGAACACCGCCATCGGCGACGCCATCGGCCTGGCCCTGAAGCGCCTGCGCCAGCGCCCCGCGCAAAGCCGCGTGCTGATCCTGGTGACCGACGGCGCCAACAACGCCGGGCAGATCGACCCGCTGACCGCCGCGCGCCTGGCCGCTGAAGAAGGCGTGAAGATCTACCCCATCGGCATCGGCGCCGACCCGGAACAGACCGGCTCCCTGGGAATCCTGGGCATCAACCCGAGCCTGGACCTCGATGAACCGGCGCTCAAGGCCATTGCCGAGGCCACCGGCGGGCAATACTTCCGTGCCCACGACGGCCAGGAGTTACAGGCGATCAAGGACACCCTCGACCGGCTTGAACCGGTCGAACAGCAACCGACCCAGGCCCGCCCGTCCCAGGCGCTGTACAGTGCGCCCCTGGCCCTGGCCCTGCTGCTGAGCATGTTGCTGGTGATTCAGGAACGCTGGCCGAATAACGCGCTGCAACGGGGAGTCGACAAACTGTTCAGCAAGGGGATTTTCCTGCAACCACACCCGGAATGGCGCCAGCGCCTCAAGCGCCTGCGTTTGCGGAGGCGTCGATGATCGACCTGTGGCCGCATTGGTTCCGCCCCTGGTGGCTGTTACTGCTACCGCTGCTCGGCTGGTTGCTGTGGCAGCTGTGGCACCGGCAAAAACGCGCCGGGCGCTGGCAGATGATCCTGCCGCCGGCCTTCCACGCCGTGCTGCTCAGCGGTGGCAGCGGTCGCGAAAGCCGCTCGCCGTGGGTCATGCTCGGCATCGCCTGGCTATTGGCCGTGCTGGCGTTGCTCGGCCCCAGTTGGCAACGGGTCGAACAGCCCAGCCAGAAACCCTCCGACCCATTGGTGGTGTTACTGGAACTGACCCCGGAAATGCTCGCCACCGACAGCCCGCCCAACCGTCTCGAACAGGCGCGGCGCAAGCTGTATGACCTGTTGCAGGCGCGCAGCGACGCGCAAACCGCCATCGTCGTGTACGCCGGTAGCGCCCACACCCTGGTGCCGCTGTCGGACGACCTCGCCACCAGCCGCAACCTGCTCGAAGCCCTGCGTCCTTCACTGATGCCCGAGTCCGGCCACCGCGCCGACCTGGCGGTGGACAAAGCCCTGGGCCTGCTCAAGCAAGGGGGGCTCGGCCAGGGCCGCCTGCTGCTGATCGGCTCGTCGCTGTCCAAACAGGAACGCCAGGGCATCCGCCTGTTGCTGCAAAGTGGCCAGGCACCGAGCCTGTCGATCCTCGGCATCGGCAGCCGCGAAGGCACCCCGGTGACCCAGGAAAGCGGCGAATTCCTCAAGGACGAACAGGGCGCAATCCTCGTGCCGCGCCTCGACAGCCCCACCCTCAAGGCGTTCGCCAACGAAATGGGCGGACACTACCGCGCCGCCCGCCTGGATGACAAAGACCTGCGCCAACTCGGCATGCTCGATGCCCCGCAAACCCTGCGCGACAACGGTCAACTGCTGCACCTCGACACCTGGGCCGACCAGGGTTACTGGCTGTTGCTGCCCTTGCTGCTGCTCGCCGCCTGCGCCGGACGCCGCGGCTGGCTGTTCTGCCTGCCCCTGCTGCTGCTGACCGCGCCCCAACCCAGCTACGCATTCGGCCTGCAAGACCTGTGGCTGCGCCCCGACCAGCAAGGCCAATACCTGCTCAAGAAAAAACGCCCCGCCGAGGCCGCCGAACACTTCGAAGACCCGCAATGGCAAGGCGTAGCGCTGTACGAAGCGGGTAACTATGCCGAAGCGATCAAGCGCTTCGCCCAAAGCAACGACGCCTATGCCCACTACAATCGCGGCAATGCCCTGGCCAAGTCCGGCGAGCTGGAAGCTGCGATCGACGCCTACGAACAAGCCCTGGAAGCCCAACCCGACCTGGAACCGGCGCTGAAAAACAAAGCCCTGGTGGAAACCCTGTTGCAGGAACAGAGCCAGGCCGCCCCCGAGCAGCCGGCCGACAACGGGGATGACGAAACCAGCCAACCCGGCCAAACTGCACAACCGGGCGCCAGCGGGCAAAGTGCCACTGGCGGCGAACCTTCCGCCGAAGGACCGGGCGAGGCCGCCAGCGGCGACGCCCAGGCCGGCGGCACCGGGCAAGCCGGTGGCAATGAGGTGCCGGGCAGCGAACTGGGCGACGAACAAACCACCACGCCACCGCTGCGCCCCAGCGACACCAGCCTCGACGGCGAACGCCGCCAGGCCCTGGAACAATGGCTGCAGGAGATCCCGGACAACCCCGGCGAGCTGCTGCGACGCAAATTCTGGTACGAACAGCAACAACATCAGGACAAGACTCGATGAGCCGCCGCACCACCCTACTGTTCCTGCTCGCGTTATCGGCAGGCCACGCCCAGGCGGCGAACCTGGTCGCCAGTGTCGACCGCGACCGCCTCAATTCCGGGGAAACGGTGGAACTGACGGTGGAATCCACCGACGTCACCCAATTCGGCAAGCCCGACCTGTCGCCCCTGGATGCACAGTTCGAAGTCAGCGGCACACGCCAGCTCAACCAGCTCACCACCCTGGGCGGCGACAACCACGCGACCACGCGCTGGATCATCACCCTGCTGCCCAAGGAAAACGGCACCGTGGTCATCCCGCCCCTGCAAGTGGGCGAGTACAAGACCCAGCCGATCAGCCTGCAAGTGCTGGAAACCGCCAGCCAGGACACCAGCGCGGAACTGGCCCCGGTGTTCATCGAAGCCAACCTCGACCAGACCAGCGTGTACGTGCAGGCCCAGGCGCTGCTGACCGTGCGCGTGTACCACTCGGTGTCGCTGTATGACGACAGCAGCCTCACGCCGTTGCAGATTCCCGATGCCCGCGTGGAACAGCTGGGCGAGTCGCGCACCTACGAGAAGGTGATCAACAGCATTCGCCATGGCGTGATCGAAACCCGCTACGCGATCTATCCGCAGCACAGCGGAGCCCTGGAGATTCCGGCGCAGACCTTTAGCGCGACCCTGGTGGAATCGCGTCCGCCCCAGGAAAACACCTTGCAAGGCACCAAGCCCGGCAAGTTGATTCATGTGAGTTCGGCGCCACTGGCGTTGACGGTCAAGCCCAAGCCGGCGCAGTACCCCGCCGACACGCCGTGGTTGCCGGCGCGCAGCCTCACCCTCTCGGAAAGCTGGAACCCAGAACCCGAGCACGTACAGGTCGGCGACTCCCTGACCCGCAGCCTCACGCTCAAGGCCGAAGGCTTGTCCAGCGCGCAACTGCCGGTCCTGGCCAGCCCCGACATCGCCGGCCTGCGCCGTTATCCGGACCAACCGGTGCTCGGCAACCAAAGCAACGACCGCGGCCTGACCGGCAGCCGCGAAGACCGCGAAGCCCTGGTGCCCATCCGCGTCGGCGCGCTTGAGCTGCCTGCGGTAGAAGTGGTGTGGTGGAACACCTACGAAGACCATCTGGAACGCACCAGCCTCGCGGCCCGCAACCTGCAGGTGGCGGTCAACCCGAGCCTGGTGGTGGACACCCCCGCCACACCCACCATCATCACCGCCCCCGACGACAGCCGCCTATGGTTGTGGCAATTGAGCACTTTGGTCCTGGCCTGCACCACCCTGCTCGGCTTCGGCCTGTGGTGGCGTGCCCGCCGCCAACCGGCCGTGCAGCGCGCCATCCAAACCGGCCCGAGCCCGCGCACCTTGCTCGATGACCTCAAGCGCGCCGCCCAGGCCAACGACCCCCAGGCCACCCGCCAGGCCCTCGACGCCTGGGCCCGCCAGCAGCCCGAAACCCTGGCGGACATGGCGGCGCGCTTTGTGCCGCTGTCCGATGCCCTCGATGGCCTCAACGGCGCGCTGTACAGCGAGAGCGGCCACTACTGGCTGGGCGAAGACCTGTGGCGCGCGATAAAAGCCATTCCGATGGCTGAACGCGAACAGGACCCGACGGCCGACTCCACCAGCCTGCCGCCGCTGTACCCGAAATGATGCCCATCGGCGCCAACCCGTGGCGCGCCCATCACCTGGCGTTACAGGTGCTTGGCCGAGCGGTCGTTCACGGTATCGCCTAGGACCACGGTCACATTGTCGTAATTGCTCCCCCTGGAACTCACGTGCCAGTCGGTGTTGTGATCCAGGCGATGATCGCTGCGCAAGGCCTTGTAGCCTTGCTCGGTGAAGTCCTTCCACATCCCCGCCGGGGTGCCGCGACGGGCATCGCCATCGCGGGTGATGCCCTCCAGATCGCCGTTACCCGCCTGATGATCGCGACTCACCCCCCTGGCGGTAAGCGACGTATCGATCCAGTTGAGCACCCTGGCCGCGTTGTAGGCCGCATCGGCCCGCGCCTGCGGATCGGGGTTGTTCTCAGTCCAATCCCCCAGGCGCTCATAAGCCAACCCGCGGTTGATGTCTTTTTGATAACCCAGGTTTTTCAGAATCGGATTGGCCTCGATGATCTGCTCAGCACTGCGCCGATCACCGTCCGGGCGCCTGACATTCTCCTGAGGCACAAAATGCAGATCCTTCTCGCCTCTATGGGCGGCGTCAGGCGAGTGGGCGTGAACGAAATTGACGACAGTCGACGCGTGCAAATAGGCCGAATCGAGTGGGGACAGCGCCATCTTGTAGTACCTCTCAAAAATTGATATCGGACACCACCCCGTGGTGGCGTGCGATTCATGATTGGCGCGTGACAGCCATCCGGTTCCCCCCTGCGGCAACTATTCGCGCCGCCATAGGCGTTGAGACAGTGAGCGTGTCAAACGCCAGCAAGCCAAATCCCTTTAATTTGCGGGACGTTTCCTAGACAATCCCACGGCCTTGCGCCTGCTCACTTCACTGGCTAGCCTCTGCTCCGTCGCTGCATATCAGCGATCAGGGGTGAGATCCTGTGAACTGGGAGCCAAGCGTCACAACCGCGGGCAACATGCTCTATGGCGGCTGTGTGCGGGCAGACTTCAGTCTGAC
Organism: Pseudomonas extremaustralis; assembly: GCF_900102035.1. Taxonomy (NCBI): domain Bacteria; kingdom Pseudomonadati; phylum Pseudomonadota; class Gammaproteobacteria; order Pseudomonadales; family Pseudomonadaceae; genus Pseudomonas; species Pseudomonas extremaustralis. The sequence continues at coordinate 1,290,738 of NZ_LT629689.1, read as the reverse complement.
CGGGTGCTCCTGTCCGGTAATCTCACCCCGCACATAGCTGCCACCTTTCGTCGAGTGAGATCGGCAAAAGAATGGCTCCCAACCTTTCAGGAGCTTCATTCATGAACAAAAAAATCGTCCCCGACCCACCCCGCTTCACCCCCGACCGCGAACTCTTCGACCGCGCCCTGAGCCACTACCTGCAACCCGCCTCCCCGCCGTCCTTCAGCGTGCACCACGACCTCAGCTTCGAAGACGCCCTGGCGCAGATCTGCGACCTGTTGCGCTGCGCCGCCGCCACCGCAGCAGCCACCACCCAAGGGCTGACCGGCGACCCGCGCCACATGGCCGCCGCCACCGAGCACTTGATCGACAACGCCAAAACCCTGGCCGACCGCGCGCTGGATTGCCTGCAAGCGCATTGACAGCTCGCACCTTGTGGGAGGGGGCTTGCTCCCGATGACGGTGGGTCAGTAATGGATGAGCTGACTGACCCACCACCATCAGGCACCAGCCCCCTCCCCGCTGTTTACAGGTAAACTCCCCTCCTTTTCCTCACCCCCACGGAGTTCGCCTTGCGTCTGTTCCACACCTCCGACTGGCACCTGGGCCAAAACCTCCATGGCCAGGAACGCGACTTCGAACACGCCTGTTTCCTTGAGTGGCTATTGCGCCAGATCGGGGTGCATCATCCGGATGCGCTGCTGATCGCCGGCGATATCTTCGATACGGTCAATCCGCCGCTCAAGGCCCAGGAGCGGCTGTATGACTTCATCATCAGCGCCCACGAACAAAACCCGCAGTTGACCATTGTGATGATCGCCGGCAACCACGACTCCGGCTCGCGCATCGAGTTGCCTGCGCCGTTGATGCGCCGTTTGCGCACCCATGCCTTAGGGCGCGTGCTGTGGCTGGATGATGGCCAACTGGATGCCGAACGTCTGCTGATCCCGTTGCCGGATGCCAAGGGCAAGATCGCCGCGTGGTGCCTGGCATTGCCATTCCTGCGCCCGGCGGAAGTCACCGGCGCACAGCTGGGTGACGACTACCTGCACGGTATCGGCCAGGTGCATGAATGGCTGATCGCGGCGGCTAACGCCAAACGTAAAAAAGGCCAGGCGCTGATCGCCATCAGCCATGCGCACATGGCCGGTGGGTCGGTGTCGGAAGATTCTGAGCGCAGCCTGATCATCGGCAATGCCGAGGCGCTGCCGGCCAAACTGTTCGACAAAAGTGTCGGCTATGTTGCCCTCGGCCATTTGCACAAGCCGCAAAAGGTCAATGGCGAAGAGCGTATTCGCTACAGCGGCTCGCCGATTCCGTTGTCGTTTTCCGAAATTGGCTACAAGCACCAGATTCTCGACGTGACCTTCCAGGGCGAACGACTGGTCGGCGTCGAGCCGCTGCTGATCCCCCGTTCGGTCAACCTGCAACGCCTGGAGGCCGCGCCCCTGGCCGACATCCTCAAACAGCTGGCCGACCTGCCCGACATCGACCTGCTCGCCGAAACCCAGCGCCACCCCTGGCTGGAAGTGCGCGTGCGCCTCGACGAGCCGCAACCCGACCTGCGCCAGCAGATCGAATCCGCGCTGCAAGGCAAGGCCGTGCGCCTGGTGCGCATCGCCGCCGAGTACGCCGGCAAGCGCGACAGTGATGGGACTGACGAAGAGCGTCTGATCGAACTCGACCAACTCACGCCCCAGGAGCTGTTCAGCCGCGCCTGGCAGGACAGCTACGGCAGCGAAGTGGATGAACAGACCTTGAAGGATTTCGCCGTGCTGCTCCAGGAAGTGCAACAGGAGGGCGAACAGCCATGAAGATCCTTGCCATCCGCTTGAAAAACCTCGCGTCCCTGGCCGGCCCGTTCGAGATCGACTTCACCGCCGAACCCCTGGCCAGCGCCGGCTTGTTTGCGATTACCGGGCCGACCGGCGCCGGCAAAAGTACCTTGCTCGATGCGCTGTGCCTGGCGTTGTTTGGCGCGGTGCCACGCCTGGGGGATACCGGCCAGGCGAAGATGCCCGACGCCGATAGCGATATTTCCATCGGTGACCCGCGCACCCTGATCCGTCGCGGCACCGGCGGCGGCTATGCCGAGGTGGATTTCGTCGGGGTCAGCGGCCGCCGCTACCGCGCGCGCTGGGAAGCCAATCGCGCTCGCGACAAGGCCAGCGGCAAGTTGCAGAACAGCCGGCAAAGCCTGATCGACCTGGACAGCGACCAACTGCTGGCCAGCCAGAAAACCGAATACAAAACCCAGCTGGAACTGGCCCTGGGCCTGAATTTCGAGCAGTTCACCCGTGCCGTGTTGCTGGCGCAAAGCGAGTTCAGTGCGTTTCTCAAGGCCAACGACAACGAACGCAGCGAACTGCTGGAAAAACTCACCGACACCGCGCTCTATACCCAGCTCGGGCGTCGTGCGTTCGACAAGGCCAAGGAGGCCAGGGACGCGCACAAACTCCTGCAGGACCAGGCCACCGGCGTGGTGCCCCTGGCCGCTGAAGCCCGCGCCGAACTGGACCAGCAATTGGACGCGGCCCAGCAGCAGCTCAAGGCCCAGCAAGCCCAGCTCAAACAGTTGGAGCTACAACACACCTGGCTCAAGGAACTGCGCGAATGGCAGGACCGCCAACTCAGCGCAACCGAAGACCTGCACCGCGCCCAAGCCGAGTGGGACAGCCAGGCCGCGCAACGCCAGGACCTGAGCCACCTGGAACACCTGGCACCGCAACGCCATGCCTTTGCGCGCCAGGCCGAACTGCACACCGTGCTCACGCCGTTGGCCGCACAGATCCAGGCGCACATCGCGCAACAGGCCGAGCTGCAAACCCGCCAGGCGCAACTGCAACAACAGCAGGCCGAGGCCCAGGCCGCGCTGATTGATGCGCAGCAACGCCAGGCCGCCGCCGCACCGCTGCTACGCCAGGCCTTCGATGCGCAAAACACCCTCGCCCACCTGACCGACAACCTGGGCAAACGCGAAGCGGAAAAGCAGCTGGCTGAAACGGCCTGTACTGAAGGCCAAGCCCACCTGAATGGCTTGCTCGACACGCAAAAACATGTCGACGAACGCCTGCAACGCCTGGCCGCCGAACTTGAGCGCACGGTGTTTTTGGCGCCGTTGAGTGAGGGTTGGAGCTTCCAGCGCGAGCGTCTGCAACAGTTGATGGTGATCGGCAACCGCCTGAAAAAAGGCCAGGAAGAACTGCCGCAACTGGAACAACGCGCCAATCGTCTCGCTGAAAAATGGACAGAACAACGCAACGCCCTTGACCTGCTTTACCACGAAGCCGGCGCCGAGCCCCATGCCGTCGCCGAGCAGATCCAATTGCTCGGTGGCCTGCTGCAAGACAACCGCAAACAGCAGCGTGGCCTTGAAGACCTGGCGCGGCTGTGGGACAGCCATCAGCAGTTGGACGCCCAGGGCCAATCGCTGGGCGAAAGGCTCGTGGCGGCACAACAGCAGCGAGAACAGCTGATTCAAGTCGGGCTCAAATCCAAGACTGAACTGGCAACCGCCGAGCAAACCCTAGCGGTGACCAAGCAATTGCTCGAGCGCCAGCGCCACGCGCGCAGCGAGAGCGTTGAAGAACTGCGTGCCCAGCTTCAGGACGACCAGCCCTGCCCGGTTTGCGGCAGTCATGAGCATCCCTACCATCAGCCGCAAGCCCTGCTGAACAGTTTGGGACGCCATGATGCGCACGAAGAAGCGACAGCGCAGCAAGCCGTCGACGATCTCAACCGCAAACTCAGTGAGTTGCGCGGCGATCTGGGCGGCGTCAATGCCCAGATCAAAGAGTTCCTGAGCCAGCAGGAGCAGCTCGCGGCCAAACAACGCAGCTCGGCGTCGGAGCTTGAAGCCCAGCCGCTGTCCGCCACGCTGTTCAACCACGATGCCGACAAGCGCAGTGCCTGGCTGACCCAGCAATTGAGCCAGCTCAACCAGAGCATTGGCCAGGACGAACAACGCCAAAGCGCCTTGCTCAACCTGCAAAAGAATGCCGGCCAGTTGCAGCAACAATTGCAAGCCGCCCAGGACGCCAGTCAGCAGGCTCGCCAGCAGTTGATCGACCAGCAACGGGAGCTGGCCAACGACCGCGAGCGCCTCGACGAGGAGCTCAACGGGTTTACCAGTTTGGTGCCTGGCGAGACCCTCGAAGGCCTGCGCAACGATCCGGCAAACACCTTCCTGCAACTGGACCAGCACGTCAGCCAACGCTTGGAGCAGTTGGACCATCAGCGCGAAGAACAGCTCGAGCAACAGCAACGGCAGCAGGCAATCGACAAGGAACAGGACCGCCAACAGCATCGCCAACAACAGCGGGACGTGCTGCAACAGCAGTACAACGAACTGGCCACGCAACAACAGGCCGCGCAGGAAAAGCTGGCCGCCTTGGTGGGCGAACACGGCAACGCCGAACACTGGCAACAGCAGTTGGAGCAGGCGGTGGAACAGTCACGCCAAAGCGAGAGCGACGCCAACCAGCAGTTGCAGCAAACGCGCGACGCCTTGGTGCAATTGGCCGCCGACCTCAAGGCCCAGCAGGAACGCCAGCAGGCCCTGCAAGCCGAACAGCAAAGCCTTGACGCCCGTCTCAACGACTGGCGCGCCCTGCATCCAGAGTTGGACGATGCCGGTCTCAACCGGTTGCTGGCCTTCGACGATGCCCAGGTCAGCGCGCTGCGCCAGCAGCTGCAACACAGCGAGAAAGCCGTCGAACAGGCCAAAGTGCGGCTGCAAGAACGCGAACAGCACCTGGCCGAACACCAGGCACTGCACAACGGCAATCTGGAGGCTGAACAGTTGGACGCCACCTTGGCCGCGCTCAACCAGCAATTGGCCGACAGTGAGAAACACTGCGCCGAACTGCGCGCGCGCCAGGCCGAAGACCAGCGCCGCCAGGACGCCAACCACGCCCTGGACGTGCAGATCGCCAAAGCCTATGAGGAATGGCAACGCTGGGGCCGCCTGAATGCACTGATCGGCTCGGCCAGCGGCGACACCTTCCGCAAGATCGCCCAGGCCTACAACCTCGACCTGCTGGTGCACCACGCCAACGTGCAACTGCGCCAACTGGTGCGCCGCTACCGCCTCAAGCGCGGCGGCAGCATGCTCGGTCTGCTGGTGCTCGATACGGAAATGGGCGACGAACTGCGCTCGGTGCACTCGTTGTCGGGTGGCGAGACGTTCCTGGTGTCCCTGGCGCTGGCGTTGGGCCTGGCGTCAATGGCGTCAAGCACCTTGAAGATCGAATCGTTGTTTATCGACGAAGGCTTCGGCAGCCTCGACCCGGAGTCGCTGCAATTGGCGATGGACGCCCTGGACGGCTTGCAGGCCCAGGGCCGCAAAGTGGCAGTGATCTCCCACGTGCAGGAAATGCACGAACGTATCCCGGTGCAGATCCAGGTCAAGCGCCAGGGCAATGGGCTGAGTACGCTGGAGGTCAAGTAAACGGGGGGTTGGGTTGGCGGGGTTGCCTGCCCACCAGCCCCCAGCCGCTTCACCCTTCCAACAAACTCAACAACCGCTCGCGAGCCACCTCTGGTTCACCGTCGTCCGCCTGCACAGACGACAAGATCGGAGCGGAATAGAGGAACAGGATTACTGCGGCGATTCGAAGTGCCATGCTGTCAATTCCATGATGAAAGGCGTCAATATTCGAGCGCCAAATTAAAGCACATGGCAATGTGACATTACACAATTATTATTGCCATTGATGCACAAACGCCAAACCACTGGAACGCGCAAGGTTGCGTTTCAGTGGTTTGGCGTTTGGGTGCGGGGCTCGATCAACCCGTGTTACAGGCTTTTGTGATCCAGGGCGGCATAGAAGTTGGCACTTTGTTGCAGGTATTTCTGGGTATAGGCACGGCTGCTGGACGTTTTTCCGGTCACGTCCACGCTGGCGGCGGCCGGCAGGGCCACGGTGGCGGAAACAGCGGAAGCGGCGATGACGGAGAAGAGGTTCAAATTCATGTCGGTAACCCTTGTGTTCGTTTGGTGGGGTGGCCGGGGAAGGCCTTGGAACCGAACTTACGCCTGGGGGTTGAACCTTAGAAATGCTTTGAAACAGTAGCCGATATTAATGCGATTAATACAAAGGGTCAGGCCCCGCCGTCCGGGGCCTGTGGCTTATTGACGCACCAGGAACTTGAGGTCGCTGGGGGCATCCATCGCCAATGTCTGCACGGTTTTACCCAGCAGGCCGGTCTTGGGGTCACGTTCGACCACCACGATTTGGTTGCTTTTCTGATTGGCGATCAGCAGGAACTTGCCGCTGGGGTCGAGGCTGAATTCACGCGGGTGGTCGCCTTCCACGGACCGTCGCTGGACTTCCTTGAGATGGGCGGTCGCCGGGTCGATGCCGAACACCACGATCTGGTTGGCCGTGCCACGGTTGCTCACATACAGGAATTTGCCATCACTGGAGGCGTGCAACGCGGCGCCGGCCTTGTCGGCCAGCGGCTGTCCGGCGGCGAAATCTACCAATTGGGTCTGGGTGAGCTTGCCATCCTGGTAATCGAACACCGCGACCTGGGCGCTCATCTCGGTGGTCAGCCAGGCATGCTTGCCATCGGCGCTGAACAGCAGGTGACGCGGGCCGCTGCCCGGTGGCAACTGCACAGAAGCGGGATCGGCCGGAGTCAGTGGCTGTTCAGGGTTGGCCTTGGGATCGTAGCGGTAGGCAAACACCTTGTCCGCGCCCAGGTCCTGAACGAACACGTACTTGCCATCCGGCGACGACACCACCGAGTGCACATGGTTGGAGGCCTGGCGCTCGGGGTTGACCCGGCTGGCCGGGTGCCCGCTCAGCTGCACCGGTGCCGACAGCTTGCCTTCGGCGTCCACCGGCAGAACCGCCAGGCTGCCGCCCGGATCTTCCAGCACTGAATAGTTGGCGACGAACAGGTAGCGCCCATCGGCGGCGACGCTGGAATGGGTCGGCTCGCTGCCCAGGCTCTGCACCTGATTGATGAGCGTCAGTTGATGATTCTTCGGGTCGATGCGGTAGCTGCTCACGCGGCCGACCGGGTCTTTCTGGCCAGGGCCGTTTTCATTGACCACGAACAGATGGCTCTGGTCCCTGGAGACCGTCAGCCACGACGGGTTGGCCGCTTTCGCCGCCAGCACCGGCTGGCCCTGGAACCGGCCGGTGCGGCTGTCGAATTGCAGGCGGTAGATCCCTTCGCTGCTGCCGGCGGTGTAGCTGCCCACCAGCAGTTCATAGGTGTCGACCGGTGCGGCCTGCACCGACATCGCGCCAACGCTGCCGGCCATCAGCAGGGGCCAGAATTTACGCATCATCATGCTCGTCGTCCTCGTCGTTATTGTTGCCGGTGACCGCCGTCATGCACACCAGGCGGTGTTCGCCCGAATCACCGGTGAGGGTCCAGCTTTGCAAGGCTTCATCAAAGGTCGCGGCCTGTAGTTGCGCGGCACTGAACGACCAGCGTTTTTCAGCGCGGCCATCCATGCACACGATCAGTAGCTTTTGATCGTCGAGGGTGAAATCGAAGGCGTACAGGCCGTCAATTTCGAGCATGTCGCTGGAGGCAAGTTCAGTCGGCAGGTTGGCAGCAGTCATCGGGATCGTTCATCAGAGGGAAAGACGCTGATGATAGGCCAATCCACCGGCGCTTTCTCCTCTTGTGTGGCCCTACGGTAGCCCGTTACCCCATCTTCCCGGCCACGGCTTGGCATCCTCAATGCGACGGTTCAATCAAAAAAGGATGTTTATGCCAATCCCCCCTTCCCGATCTTTTCACCCAACCCCCCACGTTGCAGACGGTAATCCAGCAATTGCTCGGCAGTGCATTATCGGAGCGCTATCCCGCCCTGGTCGTCGACCTGTCCACACTGCAACTGGCGATCCCAAGCACCCGGCAGTGGCAGTTCCGACCGCTGATGGCCGTGGTCCAGGATTACTTGGGCGGTGTCGCACCGTTGGACTTCAGCGACGTCGGGGCCCAGGACTATTACCTGTCCGAGCGCCCGCCGACACGCCTCAAATATCCCGATGCCACGCGCAGCCGCCTGGACATCAAAGCCATTGAAACGCTGATCAAGGAGTTGCCCCAGACACTGCCCACCGCCCTGCAAAACGCGTTGGTCGAGTATTGGAATGCCGATGCCGAGCGCTGTCGCCGGCTGGCGGATGCGTTGATGGACAGGCTGCGGATCGCGGCCATCCGCCAGGTCGGGCTGACGGCACAGGCCCGAAGCACCGTGGACCAACTGGTCACCCTCCCCGACCGTGAACAGCGGGTCGCGCGCCATGGCGAACGGGCGGTGTATGCCTATTGCCTGGAAACCCTCCTGACCCATGACGCCCGCCAAGTCACGCTGCTGGGCCCCGAACTGGTGCTCACCCAGACCGGCAACGGTGTCGCCCCGGCGCTGCTGTGTACACCGGCAGGCGCCATCGAAGTGTTCGCCTCCATGGACGACTTGCTGCAAGCCTGGGGGCAACGCCTGGCCGCGCAGTACAGCTGCGACGACATCCTGATCCGGCGTTACGAGCCCCAAGGCAATGTGTTCGACCATCAAGCAACGATGCTGCTCAACCGCCAACAGGAACGCCTGGGCGCCTGGCGCCTGCCCGCCACGAACGGATTCGACGCCCTGCAAACCGAATACCTGGCCCTCTGCGACCCCGAGCATTACCTGTCGTCCCCCGCGATGCTCGCACCAGCGGCCCTCGAGCCGCTGCGCGCCAAGTTGCCGGCCTGGTTGCAACAGGCCGGCACAGCCGCGCAAGCCCGTTACCGACGCCTGAGCCTGGGCTTGGCCAGCGCCAAACTGCGCAGCGGTGGCCGCACCTTTCTCAGTGATATTCCGGATATCCGCACCTTCGCCACCGAGGCCCTGCGCCAAGCGCTGCAAAAGGACGCGGCCGGGGACGCGCCCGACCCGGACGACCTGGAACTGATCTTTGCTGTCGCCGCCGGTTACCCCGGCACTGCCGGCATCGTGAAACACGAGCACATGAGCCTGACCGATCTGGCCATCCGAAACCTGGCCGGGCGGCCCCATGGCGAACTGAGCATTCGTCATCGCCAGGGCCTGGCCTTGCCCGCCTGGCTGACTCCGCAGGCCGTGCTCGGTAGCGGCGGGCTGATCGAACAAGTCGATATCGGCCAGCAGTACCCACGCAGGCTGCAAACCGAATTGCTCGGCGACACACCCCAGGCACGCGCACGCGAGACCCTGTTTGCCGACCAGCAGAGCCTGCAATTGCCGCTGCTGGCCCTGGAACTGAGCCTGCAAAACCGCCACGGGCTGACCCTGGCCGGCGCCCGCCGGGTCGAGGCGCTGATGCAGCCGGAGATGGCCGACCAGCAGGTGGACGGCCAACGTATCGTGATCCGGCACCTGACCCTGGTGCGTTCGACCGATGCCACGCCGGATGCGGTGGCCAATATGTACCTCATCGAAGGAGAAGACCCGATGAGCGGGCCGCATCTGCTTTACCGGCCGTTGTATGCCGAGCCCCTTTACGAGTTTGCCAGTCGCGCGGCGCTGTTCGAGGCGATTGCCACGCCGGGCGAGCTGCAATCGAGCGTGCTGCTGTGGCTGAGCGACGCCGCCCGGCCGATCTACGATCATGGTGGGTTTCGCGAACCCCACTATGTGCGTTTCGGCTTGGGCGATGAGTTTGCGGTGATACGCACACCCGCGCCCGCCCACCTGGGCGCCAACGGTACCAACGATGAGTTGCATCAGTACCTGATCAGCGGCCGGCTGTTGCAGTACCTGTACACCGAAAACGCCAACGCGATGATCCGCCAGGCCGACCGTGAATCCTTGTCCAACCACGAAAGCCGCTGGCAACTGCTGCTCGAAGGCGGCGGCCTGCTGTTCGGCAGCGTGTTGTATCCGCTCCTTCGGGGGCCGGCCATGCTCACCGGCTGGCTGTTGAGCCTGATCGCCAGTTTCTCGATGGACATCGAGGCATTGGAGGCCGACGATCCGAAAGTCCGCGAGCTGGCCACTGTCGATCTGCTGCTCAACCTCGGGCAGATCCTGCTGGAGGGCACGCCACCGACCAGCGCACTCGGGGCTGCCCGCCGTGACATCCCAGCCCTGCCCTTGCCTGCGCGTGTTGCCGAACAGTGGCCTGCGCCTGCGGGAACGCGAATCCGCGAAGGGGTGGTGCACCTGCCCGGCGTGCTGCCCCAGCCCGACAAGACCGTGCTGGATTTCAGCTTTGCCCAGGCACGTCACCGCCTCACGCCCGAACAGCAGGCGCGTCTGGCGAGCTTCAAGGTGCAACGCCCGGCCACCTTGCCCACCGCGATTGAGGACGGGCCGCACAAGGGGCTGTACCGTGACGAGCCGCACTGGTACGCGCGGGTGGCGGGTGAATGGTTCCGGGTGACCCTGGATGGGGACACGGGGGTCACCGTGGTCGACCCCGACAACCCGCAGCGCCTGGGCCCGCCCTTGCGCGTCGACGAACAGGGCAACTGGTCGGTGGATACCCGCTTGCGCCTGCGTGGCGGCATGCCGCCCAAGCGCATCCAGGCCGCCCGTTTGCAGAGGGCGCAACGGATAGACGAGTTGCGCGCCGCCTATGAGCGATTCGTCAGCGCGCAAGTCGCCCAGCAACGCACGGTGGACATCGCCCATTCGGTCATGGAGCGCGCCAGCGAGGACCCACGGTTCACCGCCGCTCAGCAGCAAAGCACCCGCGAGCGCTTCGACAAAGTCCTGCAGGAACAGACCACTGACTACCTGCATATCCTGGACGCCCACAAAGAGCGCCAGGAACTGGGCATTCCGCTGCCCTCCTCGACCCTCGCCGCACTCATGGAAAACCTGGTCAACAACGCGCGCAAGCACGTAGTGGTCGCCGAACAGGAGCGCATGGCGCTCTACAGTGCCCACACGCAGTTCCTGGTCCAGGGCCCGCAGTTGTACCTGTCGGTGATCAACGCGCCGGCACGTTATGAAGCGTTCATCAAACAGTCGCTGGCCATCAACGAACGCTCGATCCGCTGGCTCGAAATGCGTGATCGCTACCGCGATGAGCTGTTCAACCTTGGCCTGCCCGGCGCCGAAGGGTACGCGCGACTGGTCCTGGACCGCCCTGACGAAATCAGTGCACTGGCGGTCAAGGACTTGCAGATTCGCAGCCTGAAACTGGTGGTGATCAAGCACCTCGAGCACACCTTGTTCGAGACCTTGGACGAGGTGCTCACACCGTTGCAATCCCAGGTGCGCACCCACAGTGAACTCAACGCTCTGGAGCTGTCCGCGCAAGAACGGGTGACGATCCTGCAGAGCCTGGTGGAACGCTACGGCAGCGCACTGGACGCTCTACAGGGAATCGGCATCATCAATCGCGACGAGCTTGAAAGCACTTACTTCAGCCAGTTGTTCACGCTGGTCGAAAGCCTTTACCAAGAGGCCGCCCGCCAATTCGCCGGAGAGCTAAAGCCCGTTGTCCCGGCGGCCAAGCGTCCGGCGCGGCGCAAGACGAGCATGGCGGGCAAACCCACGAAGAAAATCATTCGGACCGCACGCCGTGGCACCCTGATCGGCGAGCTCAAACCCGTCGGCAATGTCGAGGTCGTGGAGGTCCGGGACGAGGTCGGCAACCAATTGCTGGACATGTATTCGCAAAGTGGCGACGAGTGGGTCGTGTACCGCGAGCAGCGCCCTCCCCAGTCGCCCAGACCGAGCCGGGCCCTCAGCCTGATCAAGGGCGAGGCGCGCAAACTGTTTGCCATGCTCGAAGCGCACCTGCGGCGGGGCAAGGATTATAAAAAAGTCTCGCGCCACCCCCAGGAAGTCGAGGAGATCCTGCACTTCGAAGCGACCCGCTACACCAAGCTGGCCACCGAACTCGACCAGGCCATCCAGGCCCAGCCCCAGGCGGCGCGGCTGGCGGCCGACCAGGCGTTGGTTACGCAGATGCTGGCGGCGGCGCAGCAGTTGATTGAACTGGGGACCGAGTTGCGCATCGCGTTGTGCCTGGAACTGCCGCCGACCCACGGCAACCTCGACTACCTGGCGGCGCAGAAACGGGCCTATGTGGCGCGCTGGGGAGAACGCTTGCAGTTAAGCGGCGAGCGGCGGGATTTCATCCAGGAATATGCGATCACCGATCCGAAAGGACAGCCGCTGTGGTATGCGCATTTTCACTACCCGGCCGTCAACACGCCGAAAGCCGACTACAGCGCCGCCCACCTCAAGACCCGTGAGCAGCGCCAAGTCAGTTACTACACGTTGCTGGCCAGCGCCCAGGGACCCCAGGCGGTGGTGAATGTACATCGCGGGCTGATCGGCAAGGCGTTGGCCGAACGCTTGTTCCTGCCCCTGGCGCCGTAGCGGTCAAGCTCGGCGCCAGGGGGCTGGCGGCGGTCAGTGGGCGAACAGCGAATTGCCCTTCTGCCCCGCCAGCTTCTCCGGTTTGATCAGGAAGCGCGCCAGTGCCGGCAGCAGCCATAGCGCACCGAACATGTTCCACAACAGCATGAAGGTCAGCATCAGGCCCATGTCGGCCTGGAACTTGATGGCCGAGAAGATCCAGGTGCACACGCCGATGGCCAGGCACAAACCGGTGAACAGCACGGCCTTGCCGGTGGACTTGAGCGTCTGGTAATAGGCTTCCTGCAACGGCAGGCCCGCACGCAGGAAACTTTCCAGGCGGCTGTAGATGTAGATGCCGTAGTCCACGCCGATCCCCACGCCCAACGCCACCACCGGCAGGGTCGCGACCTTGACGCCGATGCCTATGAACGCCATCAGCGCGTTACCCAGCACCGAGGTCAGCACCAGCGGCAGCACGATGCACAGGGTCGCCGCCCAGGAACGGAAGGTGATCATGCACATGGTGGCCACGCACAGGTACACCAGGATCAGGATGGTCAGTTCCGATTCCTTGATCACCTCGTTGGTGGCCGCCTCGATCCCGGCGTTACCGGCGGCAAGGATGAACTCCAGGCCGTCCTTGTTGTTTTCCTTGGCGAACTCCTGCACCGCATGCACAGCGCGGTCGAGGGTTTCGGCCTTGTGGTCGTTGAGGAACACCAGCACCGGCGCGAGGGAGCAATTGTTGTTGTACAGGCCATCGGCGCGGGCGATGGAGTTGTTCAGTACATCGGGGTTGCGCGACAGGGTTTCCCATTTCAGGTTGCCCTCGTTCATGCCCTTGATCATCTGCTTGGATACGGTCACCAGCGAGATCGCCGACTGCACGCCCTCGGTGTTCTGCATTTTCCACATCAACTGGTCGATGGGCGCCATGGCCTCGTAGCGCGAACAGCCTTCGGCCTTGGTCTTGACCATCACCACCAGCACATCGGAGCTGGTGGAGTAGTTGCTGATGATGAAGTTGTTGTCCTTGTTGTAGCGCGAGTCCGGACGCAGTTCCGGCGCGCCTTGATCGAGATCGCCGATCTTCAGGTGCTGGCTGTACCAGAGGCCGCCACCGAAGGCGACCAGCGCGAGCAGGACCGACACCGGCGCGACTTTGGGGCTGGCGAATCTGGACAGCAGGCGCCAGAACGGGTGTTCGCGGTGCGCGTCCTTCTTGCTCCGGGCGATGGCGCGCTTGCTGATGCCGGCATAGGAAATCGCCACCGGCAGCAGGATCAGGTTGGTGAACACGATCACCGCCACGCCGATGGAGGCGCCGATGGCCAGTTCGCGGATCACGCCGATGTCGATGATCAGCAGCGTGATGAACCCCACCGCATCCGCCAGGATCGCGATCATCCCCGGCAGGAACAGTTGCCGGAAGGTACGCCGGGCGGCGGTCAATGCGTTGTCCGCGTCGCTCGATTGCAGGGCGATACCGTTGATCTTCTGCACGCCGTGGGAGATCCCGATGGCGAAGATCAGGAACGGCACCAGCATCGAATAGGGGTCGAGGCCGAAGCCGAAGAAGTGCATCAGGCCCAGTTGCCAGACCACCGCCACCAGCGTCGTGCTCAACACCGCGACGGTGCTGCGCAGGCAGTTGGTGAACCACAGCAACAGCACCAGGGTGATGACGAAGGCAATGCCGAAGAACAGCACGACCATCACCAGGCCATCGATCAGGTCGCCGACCTTCTTGGCGAAACCGACGATGTGGATCTTGACGTTGGGGTTCTGCGCCTCGAACTTGTCGCGGATCTTGTCTTCGAGTTCATGGGAGAACTTGCGGTAGTCCAGGGCCAGCAACTTGCCCTGGTCCTGCGGGTCCGGGTAGGACTCCAGCAGCGGGATGTCGACGATGCTCGACTTGAAGTCGTTGGCCACCAGGCGCCCGACCTGGCCAGACTTGAGCACGTTGTTGCGCAACTGATCGAGACTTTCCTGGGAACCGTTATAGCTCTGGGGGATCACTTCACCGCCGGCAAAGCCTTCTTCGGTCACTTCGGTCCAGCGCACGCTGGGGCTCCACAGCGACTTGAGGCCCGAGCGATCGACGCCGGAAATGTAGAACACCTCGTCGTTGATCTGGCGCAGGGTCTCCATGTACTCCTTGGTGAAGATGTCACCGTCCTTGGCCTCCACCGAGATGCGCACGGTGTTGCCCAGGTTGGCCAGGTCGTTGCGGTGCTCCAGCATCTTTTCGATGAAGGGGTGCTTGAGGGGGATCATCTTTTCGAAGCTGGTGGACGGGCGAATCAACGTCGCCTGCCAGAACAGGAAAATACTCACCAGCAGGCAGATCACGATCACTGCCGGGCGGTTGTTGAAGATCAGGCGCTCAAGAAGGGTCGCTTTATCGTTGTGATGACTGCTCATTCTTTCCCCGCCTTCTTATTGTTTTGTCGGTTCGGCGCCGGTTGGCGTGGCAACACGAACACCACCCTGCCCGACCAGAATCAAGTTGCCGTTGCCCGCCGCGGTCACCGCCGAGAGTGAAATGCGGTCCGGGCGATTGAACACGCTGAAGGTCTGGCCGTCGTCGTGGCTGACCACCACGCTGCCGCCGTTGCCGACCACCACCAGCGAACCGTCATCGAGCAAGGTCGCGCCCGACAGGCCGAACTCCAGGGCGCCACGGGCGGCCTTCAGTTCAACCTGCTCCCAGGTAGTGCCGAAATCCGTGGAGCGGTAAAGATTGCCGCGCAGGCCATAGGCGAGCAGGGTCTGCGGCTGGGCGGTGCTGATGACACCGAACAGCGAACCCTCGTAGGGGCCCTGGAGTTTTTCCCAGGTCTGGCCGTCGTCGCTGGAGCGGAACATGCTGCCCTGCTCACCGACGATGAACAGGCCGGCATCCTTGATGTGGGCGATGGCGTTGAGGTGGAACTGGTCTTCGTTGTCGAGGCGGTCGCTGACGTCTTCCCAGGTGATGCCGCCGTCGGTGGTTTCGATCAACGCACCATAGGCGCCGACGGCCAGGCCGTGATTGGCATCGTTGAACCACACATCGAGCAACGGCGCTTCGCGCTTGAGGTCCTGGTATTGCTGGGTCCAGGTCGCGCCGCCATCGGTGCTGGCGAGGATTTGCGCGTCGTGGCCCACGGCCCAGCCGTGTTTGTCATCGACGAAGAACACCGCCGTGAGCAACTGGCGGGTGGGGACTTTGGCTTGGGTCCAGGTGCGGCCCTGGTCATCGGAATAGAGGATATGCCCGCGATCACCGACCGCCACCAGGCGAGCGCCGGCGTGGACCACATCGATCATCAGGCCTTTGGCGGCCTTGGGGGACTCAATTGCAAACACCGGCTGCGCGGCGGTATCGCTGGCTGCCAGCACGGGAGTCGACAACGCGACACCTGCCAACAGCGAGAGCGCTGCGGCCAGCAACGCAACCCTGCGTGCGGCGCGTGGGCGGCAAACAACCCAACCCATGACAGGCTCACTCATAGACCTTTCTCCCCATTTATTATTGTTAGGTCGTCTTGCCTTCCTGGGCTCTGAAACCTGCAATCTAGAGCGCCTGGAGGAAGCAGGGGCCATCCTATCGGGCTTTCGAATCGTCTGACAATCGGCGCTACGTTATCTTTTGTTAACTGGCGGCTTTTGACCATGGGCTGAATATAGCTGTATTCGCCAGGCTGATTGCGCAGGCCTTAATGAATTTTTATTCCACCTATTGAGTTATGGGAATTTTTATTCCATTAATGGACGTCCTGAAAACAATAATCCAAAGGACCACGGCAATGCGTGAACTCGGAATCGGCTTGATCGGCACAGGCTTCATGGGCCGCGCCCATGCACTGGCGTTTAACAACGCCCGCGCGGTATTCGAACTGCCCTTCACCCTCAAGCTGGCCGCCCTGGCCGATGCCGACACCGAACGCGCCAGGCGTTGCGCGACTGCCTGGGGGTTCGCCCAGGCCCATGGCGACTGGCAGGCGCTGATCAACGACCCCACGGTGGATGTCGTGGCCATTACCACTCCGAACCATTTGCACTACCCCATGGCCATGGCCGCAATCGCGGCGGGCAAGGCGGTGTATTGCGAAAAACCCCTGGCGGTCAGCCTCGAACAGGCCGACACCATGCGCCGCGCCGCCGCTGCGGCCGGCGTGGTCACGCGGGTCGGCTACAACTATCAGCACAACCCGATGATCGGCCTGGCGCGGCAATTGATCGCCGGGGGCGAACTGGGCGAGCTGATCAGCTTCCAGGGCGAGTTCAGCGAAGATTTCATGGCCGACCCCGCGTCGCCGTGGTCGTGGCGCTGCGAGGTGAACCATGCCGGCGGTGCCCTGGCGGACCTGGGCAGCCACTTGCTGTCGATGGCCCGTCACCTGATGGGCGATGTACTCAGCGTGTGCGCCGATACCCAGACCGTGCATGCCCAGCGCCCTGTAAGCCAAGGCAGCGCCGAGCGCACCGCCATCGCGGTGGACGACCAGGTGCACGCCCTGTTGCGGTTCGCCAACGGCGCGCGCGGCACGGTGAGCAGCAGTTGGCTCAAGCACGGCTACAAGAACCACCTGAGTTTCGTGATCAGCGGCACCCAGGGCACCCTGGCGTTCGATCAGGAACGCTTGAACGAACTGCGCCTGTGCCGCGCCGGCCAGGACGGTTTCCAACGCCTGTTGGCCGGCCCCGCCCTGCCCGGCTACGCGGCGTTCAGCCCGGCAGCGGGGCATCAGTTGGGCTACAACGAATTGAAGACGCTGGAAGTGCAGGAGTTGATCATGGCCGTGGCCGGCCAGGGCGCGGACGGCAGCGATTTTGAAGCGGCGTGGGAAGTGGAGCAGCTAGCGACGGCGATCCGCCTAGCCGCCCGAGAAGAACGCTGGGTCAAGCCACAAGACCTCTGACACCAATCCCTCCTTGTAATTGAATGGACTCGCCCAAGCCGAGGCGTCTGTGCGCCACGGTGGCATTCTTATAGAAAGCCAACGACAGCGAGGGCGAGACCATGAAAAAGCATACGACGATCAACCAGTCTTTGTCAGCCGATGTATCTACCTGCATGAACGTTGCGGTAGATCTTGCCAAAAAGGTCTTTCAGGTGGCCGGTGAGGATGCGCTCGGACAGGTGATATTCGAGGATCGGATCAAGTCACGTGAAGCCTTCCAGGCCTTTCTTCAGAAGCTTCCAGCAAGCGTGACGGTGCTGGTGGAAACCGGGCCAGGCGCTCAAGCATGGGCGCGGTTGCTGCAAGCGCAGGGCAATCCCGTGTGCATCCTGCCCGCTCAGCATGTTGCCAATCATCGCAGCGGCCCGAAAAACGATCGCAATGATGCATTGGCGATCCTGCGTGCAGGCCGCGATTGCACGATATCAGCGGTACCGGTCAAGAGCGCAGCGGCGATGGCGATGCAAGCACTGCACCGGGCCCGGCAGGGGTACATTCGGCGACGTACGGCGGTCGGTAATCAGATGCGTGGCTTGTTGCTGGAGCAAGGGGTCTCTATGGCGCAGGGCGAAACAGCCATCAGCCAACGTGTCCCTCGAATACTGGAAGATGCTACTCAGCCATTACCCGATTTGCTGCGTGAACTGATCGCCGAGCTGCTAGGAGAATGGGATCAATTGGGCGAACGCGTGAACGTGTTGACTGGTCGGCTCGAAACAGCGGCCAAGCAGAACGAGACCGCCAAGCGGCTGATGACGGTACGCGGAGTGGGGCCGATCATTGCCACAGCGCTACCGGCCAAGCAAACCGAGCCTGAACGCTTCGCCAATGCTCGACAGTTCGCCGCCTACTTCGGGTTGGTACCCAGCCAACACAGTAGTGGCGAGAAGATCCGGTTGGGCAAGATGAGCAAACAGGGTGATGCTTACTTGCGCAGCTTGGCGATCCAAGGTGCCCACGCAGTTCTAAGACAGGTACGACCGGATTCAGAGCAGCCGGACGACCAGCGTCTACAGCGCTGGATATCCCGCCTGGGACGCAAGGAGGCGGCGGTGCGTTTGGCCAACCGCAACCTGCGCATCCTCTGGCGGCTCCTTCAAAATGACCAGACTTATCGTCGCCAACCAGGCAATAGCCAGGAGGCTACGATGAGTCACTGATCTACAGCGTTCTGCCACCGGGGCGTTAAGCCGCTCCAACCCATGCTAAAGAACATTGACCCCTGGTCAGACCGTCGCGAACTGATGCCTGCGCTCCTACCGGCCCTTGAGGCCTAACTGTAATGGGCATATCGCGAGCTGATCCAATGTTGGCCAGAAGCTGCTTGGGCTTCCTCGAATAGGCCTGATACATAGATGCAACCGGGTAACAATGTTTGAAAAGCGGGTTGAATGTGGGGGCGAGTCCATACATAGGAGCGAGCTTGCTCGCGAAGCGCCTCAACAATAACGCGGGCCTTCTGAATAAACGCGGCGCTCTCGGGTTTTTCGCGAGCGAGCTCGCTCCTACAGTGTCAGCGCAGTGCCCGGCGCAGGACCTTGCCCACTGTGGTCTTGGGCAGTTCGGTGCTGCGAAACTCCACGTACCTGGGCACTTTGTACCCCGTCAGGTATTCGCGGCAGTGGGCGAGGAGCTGTTCCTGGGTCAAGTCCGGGTCCTTGCGCACCACCACAATCTTGACCTTCTCGCCGGTCACACCGTCCGGCACGCCAATGGCCGCCACCTCCGCCACGCCAGGGTGCAACGCCACCACGTCTTCGATTTCATTGGGGTACACGTTGAAACCCGAGACCAGGATCAGGTCCTTCTTGCGGTCCACCAGGCGGATATAGCCGCGCGCGTCCATCACGCCAATATCGCCAGTCGACAGCCAGCCCTGGGCATCCAGCACTTCGGCGGTCTCCACCGGGCGTTTCCAGTAGCCCTGCATCACTTGGGGACCGCGCACTTGCAGTTCGCCCTGCTCGCCAATATCGGCCAACTGGCCGTCTTCGCGCATGAAGCGCACCCAGGTCGACGGCAACGGCACGCCGATGCTGCCGGTGAATTCCATCTCGCGCATGCGCGCAATATCGATCGGGCTGATGCTCACCACCGGCGAGCATTCGGTCAGGCCATAGCCTTCGATGATCGGCAGCCCGGTGACGTCCTTCCAGCGCTTGGCCACCGCGGTGTGGGTGGCCATGCCACCGGCGATGACCATGCGCAGGTCGGAGAAGTCCCGCGCACAGAACTCTTTGTTCTCCAGCAAACCGTTGAACAGCGTATTGACCCCGGCAATGCCGTTGAAGCGTTCCTTGCGCAGGATCATCTGCACGCGTTTCACGTCCCGTGGGTTGGCGATGAGGATATTGCGCCCGCCCAGGCACATGAACATCAGACAGTTCACCGTCAGGGAAAAGATGTGGTACAGCGGCAGCAAGGTGACGTTGGTTTCCTGCTGGTTCTGGTCCAACTGGTCGCCAACCCAGGCCTTGGCTTGCAGCAGGTTGGCGATGATGTTGCGGTGGCTGAGCATCACGCCCTTGGCATCGCCGGTGGTGCCGCCGGTGTATTACAGGAAGGCCAGGTCGTCCAGGTGCATGTCCACCGCCAAGGGATTCAGGGCGCGGCCTTGCTTCACCACCTGATTGAAGCGCAGCGCCCCTGGCAGGTTGAACCGGGGCACCTGCTTTTGCACACGGCGCAGGATGAAGTTCATTGCAGCGCCCTTGAAGGACCCGAGCAGGTCGCCGATGGCCGCCACCACTACGCGCTTGACGCGGCTGCCGGCGATGACTTTTTCCAGGGTATGGGCAAAGTTCTCGAAGATCACCACGGTCTCGGCGCCACTGTCCTTGAGCAAATGCTTGAGTTCGTGGGCGGTGTACAGCGGGTTGACATTGACCACCACCGCACCGGCCAGAATCGTGCCCAGCAGACAGATCGGGTACTGCAAGCAGTTGGGCATCATCAGCGCCACGCGGTCGCCTTTCTGCACGCCCTGGCCCTGCAGCCAGGCGGCAAAGGCAATGCCTTGCGCGCGCCACTCGGCGTAGCTCATTTCGGTGCCGATGCTGACGTAGGCGACTCGCTCGCGGAATTTTTCCAGGTGCTCCATGAACACCTCGCGCAACGAGGGGTAGTCCTCGATACCGGCATCGATGTCCGCGGGGACGCCGGGCAGGTAAGCGTCCAACCAGATCCGTTCGGCGTGTTCCTGGGTGATAGCGTTCATGGCAGTTTCCTTGTTGTTGTTTTTGACAGCGCTATTTTTCGACGATGGCGGTAATGCCCAGCCCGCCCGCCGCGCAGATGGAGATCAGGCCGCGCCCGCCGCCGTTCTCGTGGAGGGTCTTGGCCAGCGTCGCCAATTGCCGGCCACCGGTGGCGGCGAACGGATGACCGCTGCCGAGGGAGCCGCCGTTGACGTTCATCCTGGCACGGTCGATGGCCCCCAGCGGCGCGTCCAGGCCCAGGCGCTCGCGGCAGTAATCGGCGTCTTCCCAGGCCTTGAGCGTGCACAGCACCTGGGCGGCGAAGGCTTCGTGGATCTCGAAGAAATCGAAGTCGGCCAGGCTCAACCCTTCGCGTTTGAGCATGCGCGGCACGGCGTAGGCCGGGGCCATCAGCAAGCCTTCGGTGCCGTCGACAAAATTCACCGCCGCCGTTTCGCCGGTACGCAGGTAGGCCAGCACCGGCCAGCCGTGTTCCTGTGCCCAGGCCTCACTGGCCAGCAGCACCACCGAGGCGCCGTCGGTCAGTGGCGTGGAGTTGCCTGCCGTGAGCGTGCCGTGCTGGCGGTCATAGGCTGGCGCCAGACCGGCGAGTTTCACCAGGCTTGTGTCAGCGCGCAGGTTGTTGTCACGGGCCAGGCCGCGATAAGGGCTGACCAGGTCATCGAAGAAACCGCGTGCGTAGGCCGCATCCAGACGCTGGTGACTGGTGAGGGTCAATTCATCCTGGGCCAGCCGGCTGATTTGCCAGCGCTTGGCCATTTCTTCGCAGTGCTCGCCCATGGACAAGCCGGTGCGCGGTTCGCCGTTGCGCGGCAGCAGTGGCTTGAAGAACATCGACGGGCGCACCTTCAGCAGCGCCTTGAGCTTGTCGCCCGTGGACTTGGCGCGGTTGGCGGCGAGCAAGGTGTGGCGTAGGGATTCGTTGAGGCCGATGGGCGCGTCGGAGGTGGTGTCGGCACCGCCGGCAATGCCCACTTCGATCTGGCCGAGAGCGATTTTATTCGCCACCAGCAACGCTGCTTCCAGGCCGGTACCGCAGGCTTGTTGCAGGTCGTAGGCCGGGGTTTGCGCGGACAGCGTGGTGGACAGCAGCGACTCGCGCGCCAGGTTGAAATCCCGCGAATGCTTGATCACCGCGCCCGCGGCAAACTCCCCCAGGCGCTGGCCGTGCAGGTTGTAGCGGTCGATCAGGCCTTGCAGGGCGGCCACCAGCAGATCCTGGTTGCTGTCATGGGCGTACGCCGTGTTGGAACGGGCAAACGCAATGCGGTTGCCACCGATGATCGCTACGCGGCGGGTCGGGGCCGGGTTGAAACTGTAGTCACTCATTGAAAGCTCTCGTTCCAGATAAATAGCCCGCGCATATGAGGTTGGTCGCCGGCCAGGTTGCGCACTTCGAACTCGCGGCGCGGGCCGGTCACGGGGTGGCTCCACAGGGCGACCTGAGCGGGCAGTAAAATCGGCAGCTTGAAGTCGCAATGGGCCTGGGCCTGGTCCACTCCGCCGGGGGGTTGTTGGGCGGCCAGTGCGCGGCCCAGGGTCCACATGCCATGGGCGATGGCGCGGCGAAAACCGAAGAGCCGGGCGCCGAGCACCGAGGTGTGGATCGGGTTGAAATCCCCCGAGACCCTGGCAAAGCGCCGGCCCAGGTCGGCGGGCAGCGCCCAGCGCTGGGTGCGCAACAGGTCCTCGTCCTGCAATGCCAGCGCATCGTCCCAAGGTTCGCCGACCGGGTCGTGGACGTCACGGCGCAGGTACAGGCTGTCGCTTTCCCACACCAGGGCGCCGCCACTGTAAGCGCGGGTGGCGATGCTGAGCGCCTGGCCCTTGGCATGGGCGACCCAGCGCTCGGCATACACCTCCAGGCGCAACGCCTGGCCTTCGTGCAGGCGCTGGTGCTGCCGGATGCGATTGGCCAGGTGCACCATGCCGCTGGCCGGGTACGGGAAACTGGGGTGGGTCAGCAGCATCAGGTGCAACGGGAACGCCAGCACGTGGGGATAGGACAGCGGCACGCCCTGCTCTCGCCGGAACCCGCAGGCACGACCATAGGCGGCGATGCCGGCGGTCGACAGCTCCACGGCGGAACGCACCAGACGCTGGCGAGGCAACACCGGCGCGCCATCGAGCGCAGGTTTGCGCAGGGCGCGCAGGCCGTCCAGCAGCAGGCGTGTGCGCGAGGGCGGTGGGTCGATGATCTGCGTCACGTAGTCCATGGCTCAGGCTCCCAGCAGGCTTTGCCCGCACACCCGTACGACTTGACCGTTGACCGCGCCCGACGCCGGGTGCGCCAGCCACGCGATGGTCTCGGCCACGTCGATCGGCTGGCCACCCTGGGACAACGAATTCATGCGCCGCCCCGCTTCGCGAATCATCAGCGGGATGTGTGCGGTCATTTGGGTCTCGATAAACCCTGGCGCCACCGCATTCACCGTGACCTGCCGGGCCGCCGCCCTTGCTGCCAGGCCTTGCACCAGACCAATCACCCCGGCCTTGGAGGTGGCGTAGTTGCTTTGCCCGAGGTTGCCGGCGATGCCGGAAATCGACGACACACAAACGATGCGCCCGCCGGGGTTCAAGCCGTGGCTGTCGAGCAAGGCCGTGCTCAGGTGCAACGGCGCTTCGAGGTTGACCGCCAGCACACTGCGCCAGGCCGTTTCGCTCATCTTGGCGATGGTTTTGTCGCGGGTGATCCCGGCGTTGTGCACCACCACGTCGAAGGCGCCGTGTTGGCTGACGTGGGCCTGCAACTGTGCGGCGGCGTCCACGGCGGTGATATCCAGCGGCAGCGCCGAACCGCCGACACTGGCGGCCGCCTGCTGCAACGATGCCTCGGCCTGGGGCACGTCCACGCACACCACATGGGCACCGTCCCGCGCCAGCACTTGGGCGATGGCCAGGCCGATACCACGGGAGGCGCCGGTGACCAGTGCGCGGCGGCCGGCGAAGGGTTTGTCCCAGTTAACCGCAACGGCCCCGTCCACCGGGGGCTCCAGGCGCACCACTTGCCCAGACACATAGGCCGAACGGCGTGACAGGAAGAAACGCAGGCTGCTGTCCAGCGCGTCTTCGGCACCGGGCGCCACGTAGATCAACTGCACGGTGATCGCCCGGCGCAGCTCCTTGGCCAGGGAACGCACCAGGCCTTCGAGAGCGCGCTGGACGATGGCCTGGGGCAAGCCGGCGCAGTGTTCCGGTGCGGTGCCCAGTACCACCACGCGGGCATGCTGGGCCAGGCGTCTGGCATTGGCGTGGAAGAATTCGTACAGCGCGTCCAGCTGTGGCAGATCGGTCATGCCGCTGGCATCGAACACCGCGCCCTGCACCTTGAGCGTGGACGGCGCCTTGACGGTCGCCGGGGTGGCGCTGACCGTGTCGGTGGCGCTGAAGAGCCGCTGCACCGGCGCGACCAGGCGCCCTGCCCCGGCGACGATCACCGGGTTGGCCAGGCCGGCTTGGCCGCTGCGATGGCGCTGCAACGGCAACGGTTGCGGCAGACCGATGGCCTGCGCCAGACGACGGCCCCAGGCGGAATTGACGAACGAAAGGTAGCGATCACTCATGGCTATTCCTATGGCACACCACCTGTAGGAGCGAGCTTGCTCGCGAAGAACGTCAACGATGACGCGGACATCCTGGATTTACGCAGCGCTCTCGGTTTTTTCGCGCGCGAGCTCGCTCCTACAGGGAGAGGGGTTCAGGTTACGTTTTCGCCTTGGGGGCTGCGGCGCTTGGCCGTGCGCTCCAGCGCCTGCTGGCGTTGCTGCAACGCCTCCAGCAAACCGAAGTCCTGCGGGAAGTCGTCGACCTGGATGGCGTGGTCGGCGTATTCCACGTAGCGCGCCAGCAAGGCGACTTCGTCGTCGCTGATCAAGTCCAGTGCCCGGGCCTTGACGCGCCAGGCACCAAAGGCACTGGCAGAGATCGGCATCGGCTCGAGCAGGCCTTGTTGGGTGGCGGGCTTGAGCCGGGCCTCGATCACCGCCACCTGCGGCAACAGGCGCAAGCCCAATTCGCCATAGGCCAACTTGTCGATTTCCGGGCTTGGAATATAGGAATCGGCCAGCAAGCGGTCGCGGGTTTCGCCGGGGGTCTGCACCGCCTCGGCCACTTCCGCCAGCAAGCGATCGGACGGTTTGTGCATCGCAATGCCGAACGGAAAACTCAAAGCCCGCAGCACCGCCGCCGCCGCTTTCGATGGGTAGTTATCGAGCACTTCGGCAAGGGCTTCATGGGCGCGCAGCAACGCATCCTGGGCCGCCCAGTGCACCAACGGCAGATCCGCCTGGGGCCGGCCGTCGTCCTCGAAGCGCTTGAGCACGCAGGAGAGGATGTACAACTGCGAGAGAATGTCGCCCAAACGCCCGGTGATACTTTCCTTGCGCTTGAGGGCACCGCCCAGCACGCCCATGGAAATGTCCGAGATCAGTGCGAGCACCACCGACAGCCGATTGGCCTGGCGATAGTAGGACGCCAGCGCCGGTTCGGTCTTGGCCGGTACCGAAATCAGCCTTGCGCCTGTCAGCGAATGCACTGCGGCACGCACGGTATTGGCCAATACAAAGCTCACATGCCCGAACATCGCCGTGTCGAAGTCTTCCAGGGCCTTGCGCCGATCCGGATTGCGCGCCGCTTCCATCTCACGGAACACATAGGGATGGCAGCGGATCAGGCCCTGGCCAAAGATGATCAGGCAGCGCGTCATGATGTTCGCGCCTTCCACCGTGATGGCGATGGGGCTTTGCTGGTAGGCGCGGGCGAGGAAGTTGTTCGGGCCCATGCAAATGCCCTTGCCGGCGACGATGTCCATGCCGTCGTTGACGATGATCCGCGCCCGCTCGGTGACGTGGTATTTGGCGATGGCCGAGATCACCGAAGGTTTCTCCCCCGCATCCAGGGAGGCCACCGAAACCTTGCGTACCGCATCGCAGGCATACAAATGCCCGGCCATGCGCGCCAGCGGGGCCTGCACGCCTTCGAACTTGCCGATCGGCAGGCCGAACTGCTTACGCATCGCCGCATAGGCGGTGGTGCCGCGCACCGCGACTTTGCCCAGGCCGACGTTGGCCGACGGCAAGGAAATCGCGCGGCCCGCCGCCAGGCATTCCATCAACATGCGCCAGCCATTGCCAACTTGTTCGCGGCCGCCAATCACCCATTCCAGCGGGATGAACACATCCTTGCCGGTGGTCGGGCCGTTCTGGAACACCGCATTGAGCGGCCAGTGACGCCGACCGCTGTTCACACCAGGATGGGACGTGGGAATCAGCGCGCAGGTAATGCCCAGCGTGCCGGGCGCGCCGAGCAAGCCGTCCGGGTCTTCGGCGCGAAATGCCAGGCCGAGTACCGTGGCGATCGGGCCGAGGGTGATATAGCGCTTGTCCCAGGTCACGCGAAAGCCCAGCACCTCCTCGCCTTCGTGCATTCCTGTGCAGACGATGCCCACGTCCGGGATCGCGCCGGCATCGGAGCCGGCATACGGGCTGGTCAGGGCGAAGCACGGAATGTCCTCGCCTCGGGCCAGACGTGGCAGGTAATAGTCACGTTGGGCGTCGGTGCCGTAATGCAGCAGCAACTCCGCCGGGCCGAGGGAATTGGGGACCATCACCGAAATCGCCGCCGCCGAGCAGCGGGTCGACAGCTTCATCACCACCTGGGAATGGGCGTAGTGGGAGAACCCTTTGCCGCCGTATTGCTTGGGAATGATCATGCCGAGAAACCCGGTGTCCTTGGTGAACTGCCAGCCCTCGGGCGACATGTCCTGCCAGATTTGGGTGGTTTCCCAGTCGTTGGCGATGTCGCACAGGGTTTCCACTTCATTGTCGAGGAACGCCTGCTCCTCGGCGCTCAGCCGCGCCGGTGCGGCTTGCAGCAAGCGCTGCCAGTCGGGCTTGCCGCTGAACAACTCGGCGTCCCACCACACGGTGCCGGACTCGATGGCCGCGCGCTCGGTGTCGGACATCGCGGGCATGATCGTGCGAAACAGGCTCAGAGCCTTGTTGGTCAACAGCGTGCGGCGCAGCGGTTTGATCGTCATCAACAGCGCCGGCAGCACCACCAACAGCGCCGCGACCGTGGCGCCGAACCCGGCGACCCCATTCAACAGGTAACCCACTGTCAACCAGATCAGGCCAGCGCCCAACCACAAGGTGGCGGCCGCTTGTCGATACGCCAGGGTTATCGCGGCTGCGAAACCCACCAATAACCAGATAAGCATGGGGATACCTCTACTCGATTCAGGGCGTGGCCGACAGCACGGGCAGGTTTTAGAGAACTGCGGCGTAGGGCCACGCGACACACTTGGAAAGCTATATTTAAATTTTGTTTTGAAATTTTTATTTAACTCCTAGGCGTAAAAAAAGCGGCTGAATGAGTCAGCCTGCTCAAGTGATACGAAGGAGACCATCACAACTGAATCGAGGATGAACGACTGGCGAGGGCAGCAAGATGCGCTTGATGCACTCCTCCATCATCCTCTGAACGTCAGAACGCGTAGGTGGCCGAGAGACTGACTACATCACCCGACGACTCAGCTTTCCCATCGAGGGTCGCAGCACCGAGGCGATCGACGTTCTTGGTTTTCAGTTTCACTTCCTGCACGAACTGATGAGAGTAAGCAACGTCGAAACTCAAGCCCTTGATCGCTTTCACATCATACCCAGCCCCCAATGACAGGAAGGTGCGGTCGCCATCCGGAATCCGAGGGTCACGGGTCGAATTTCGGGTTGGCGTCTGGTCAATGGCCACACCGGCACGCAGGGTCAATTCATCGGTGGCGCGGAAATCGCCGCCGAGGGAGTACATCCAGGAGTCTTTGTAGTTGTAGGGGATGGAGACGATCGTCGTACCGCTGGACTTGAGCGTCAGGTCCTTGAACGATGACCATTGAGTCCAGGCCACGCTTGCACCCAGGGTGAATCGGTCATTGAACTGGTGGACCCAGTCAAAGCCTGCCGTGGCCGGAATATCCAGTTGAGTGCTGGCATGGGCGCCATTGGGGAACAGTTTCAGGCCGGGATAGGCGACTTCAACCAGGGTGCCATTTCCCCCTACCGGACTTGGGGAAGTCAACAACGCAGTGTTGTACGCGTCAGCATAAATGTTGTACTTGCCCGTCATTTTATTCTTGATCTTGGCGTGATAATTGAGCCCCAAGGTGTCCTGGTCAGTGGGTTTCCAAGTCACACCGGTAAACCAGCCGGTCGAAATATTGTCGACCTTGACCCGTATCAGTGATGTCCCAACGCCTGGGGGTAGCTGAACACCACTCAATTCCGGAGCCGTGGACTGAGACGCCGAGGCGAACAAGTTAATGTTCTGGCTCACGAACCCCCTGCTGTGCTGGACGATCAGCCCACCCCCGATGGAAAACTGATCATTGACCTTGAACGAAAGCGAACCGGTCAGACCAACGGTTTCGATATTGGTGTCTACCGCAAAATCACGAAATTTGGAATCTTCGTCCCAGGTTGAACGCATGCCCTGCGGCACCACCTGGCTCAAACCGAAGGCGAAGCGATCACCAATCGGCATCACCATGAATCCGGTCGGCAACCAGGCAGTAAAGCCACCCTGCCCCCCGTTATTATTGTTCACCGCTGCCGCGCCGACATTGGGGAAACCGTCATCGCCAATGGGAATATCGGAGACGGGGTTGCCCTGATAGTCATAGGCATTACCCTTGAATTTCATCTTGATACGCGCGTAATCGATTGTGAACTGCGCAATGTTATGGTCGATGAACGCCATGGCAGCCGGGTTGTTGTAGGCTGAACTTGGATCGTTCTTGAACAGCGAACCACCGGCAAACGCCCTCCCCCAACCTGGTGCACCGTAGGTCGGTGTGGAGAAGCCACCGGCCTTTACGGGGGCCGTGACCATCATGCCACCCATCAGCGCCAGCCCCAGCAAAACCTGCACGTGTTGTTTTTTATTATTCATGCGGCACTCCTTATTGTTATTTCTCTGAACCAATCCTGCCGGTTCGTCTCGCTGCTTGATTCGCTCACTCAAAGACGTTGCTATGGGCGACTGCACATGGCATTCATGAACTGGCGCCTGGTTCAGGCGCCAGTCGTCAAGCGGGTGATCAACCCTTCGCTCTCACCCTGCCGTCAAGGCACGATGGTCAACGTAGGGCTTGGGGTGACGCTCAGGCTTACTACGGTGCAACTGCCGCTGAGGGGCTGGTTGGAGGCCGTCAGCAATCCACCGCTATAGGCCACAGCAATGGTGGACGGACCACAATTGGAGGCAGGAAAAATGAGCGAACCGGCGATGGTGTAACCGACGTTAGTGACGCTACCGGACGTTGCGCCAGTGGCGGTCAGCGTCCAAGGCAACCCGGTGATAGTGGGCAGGGAGCACAGGCCGCCACCGGTAACCGACACGCCGGTGATCTTCGCCACACCAGTCGCATCGACATTCCCGGTGAATGTCGCACCGCAGTTAACGGTGGCCTGGAAGGACGACGGCGATTTCACCGAGATGGTACCTGGCGCTGTAAAACTGGTGTTCACCGGAGAGATGCTGTAGGCGTTAGCCATCGAAGCCGCACCCATGCAAACAGCCAAAGCAGATAACGACACGAGAGTTTTCAAGCTTTTCATTGTTTTTCCTCACATGTAATGGCGAGTCATTCGCCAGGGGTAATGGCCATGAATGAGAGGTCTCGGTAAAACAAGCGGAACTTCCCTTTCCAGCCAAATCTCAATTCAATTACCGCACTAACATCCGACGCTTATTCAACAACTTTGATATGGGGCGGCATTTTGATCGACACGGTTTTTATCTTGCAGTCTTCGCCAATCGGTACATTCGCCGCTTCCAACTTTCCGGTGGCGTTATCCCAAGTACCGTCGACCGTAGAAGGCCCGCACTTGCCGCCCAGGCCGAAGGCGTGAACATCCACGCTGATCTTCGACATGGAGCCACTCTTGGTGTCCTTGGCAACTAAGACCCAAGGCAAGTTGATGGCTTCGACACGGCTGCACTTGAGGCCACCGTCGAATTCCACTTTGTCGACGTTCACCGATGAACCGTCGGCCGCGACTTTGCCGGCCACTTTGATGGTGCAGTCGGCGCTGATCAGTGCGCCCTTGGAGAAACTGATAGGGCCCTGAGCGGTAAAGGCACTGCCCGCTGGCTCGATGCGCGCGGCCTGGGCCTGGTGATAAACGATCAGACCCAGCGCGGCCAACACGATATGGGCGGTGAACTTGGCAGGTGATTGCATGGTGTACGTCCTTCCCTTTAATTATTTTTGTTCGGGTCAAACCACTGACTTGCAACTAATCAGGCAAATTCGGGGCGATAAAAACCTGCGTGATACACAGATCCCGAGAACGCCATACAACGTTTATTTCATATCAGAACGACTGCGTCGTGCCGCTGTACTTCTCCAGATACTTCAACCGCTGTGAAGGATGAAGATTGGTCAGGGTGATATTCCCGGCATAGTGTTTCAATACACGATGGTCCATGCGGCGGCGCCATAAGTAAGGCACATATGCCCAGACAATCATGCTCGCATAACCATAGGGAAGTTGTGGCGACTCATCAAAGTGCCGCAACGACTGATAACTGCGCGTAGGGTTGGCATGGTGATCTGAGTGCCGTTGCAACTGGAACAGAAAGATATTGGTGACAATACGGTTACTGTTCCACGAATGGCGGGGCGAACAGCGTTCATAACGGCCGTTGGGCAACTTCTCGCGTTTAAGGCCGTAGTGTTCGACATAGTTCACTACTTCCAACAACGAGAAGCCGTAAATGCCCTGGATGATCAGGAACGGAATCACTGCCGCCCCCAGCCAGGCAATCATCGCGCCCCACAACACCACGCTGTACAGCCAGGCACTGAGCACGCCGTTCTTCCAGTGCCAGGCCGGCAGGCCGAGTTTGCGCAAGCGTTCGCGCTCCAGGTTCCAGGCCGAGCGGGCGCTGAACCACACCGAGCGGGGCAGGAATGCCCAGAAGCTCTCCCCCAGCCGCGAGCTGGCCGGGTCTTCCGGGGTGGCGACGCGCACGTGATGCCCACGGTTGTGTTCGGTGTAGAAGTGCCCGTAGAAAGTCGGCGCCAGGGTGACTTTGGCCAGGAACACTTCCAGCGGACTGGGCTTGTGTCCCAGTTCATGGGCCGTATTGATCGCAATACCGGTGGCGGCGCCCGTCGACATGGCCATGCCCAGGTAGGTGAACCAGCCCGGCTCGCCATGCAACTGGGTGCGTGCGGTGATGTAGCTGGCCACGTGGGACAACGTGCTGGAAGGCTCCAGGTTCGCCGCTGCCCGCAGCAGGCCGCCACCGATGATCCAGTCGATGCCGCCGGCGGCGAGCCAACCGGTCATCACGAACGAGGCGATCACCAGCAGCACGCCGGTGTAGATGATCCAGCGGTAGTAGCGTTGCGATTCGAGGTGGCTGACGGCGGATTCGGGCGGGTTGCTGACGTCTTCACCGAGCAGGCCGTCGATCAGCGGGATGAGGCCGAAGATCACCAGCACACCGACCCACCACAGTTGCTGAATGCCGGTGGTGATGGCCAGGACGCCAGACAATAAGGGCGTAGCCAACGGCAGGATGCCCAGCCACCACAGGTGGCGCTTACCGTCGGTCCAGACACGGGGGGCTGCCAGGGTCTGATTCATGCCAGCCTCCAAGTGAGGCGGGTGGGCAGGAAGGCGGAAAACAGGTTCAGGGAGCACCGTACGCTCCGAGAATCCAACCATGCGATAAAAGACGTTTTTTTCATTTTTATTCGCTCTTAGGCATTTCAAAAATCATTTCAAAACAAACATTGAAATATTTTTTTAAATAAATATCGCGGAACCGTTAGGTCGTCAACTACTTTTTCGGCGCCTTTTCAACGTGACTCGGCAGTCTGTTTTCCCACTTTTCGGTCAGGTCTCTAGGGCAGGCATTTCGCCGCTCCGGACCGGCAATGAACGCCACGACTATTTGCTCTCCACGGCAGCGGACGGGTGCAAAACCGCGGCGGCTTGGGGTGTCCGCACGCGTTTTGCCAAGTGCAGGACCGCCTCGGTCACCCGTGCCGTCGCGGTAATCGGCAGCATGTGACCGCGCCCTTCCACCACCTGCAGCTTCAGCCCCGGCACCTTGTCCGCCAGGGCCTGGCCGTGTGTGCGAAAGTCCAGGACCTTGTCCCGCGCGCCATAGATCAAGGCGATGGGCAGGGTCAATCGGGGGTAGCGCTTGACCATGTCCGGCAGGTCATCGTTGACCAGAGCTATCTCGCTGGAGGCGGCGTAGAAGTTATCGGGGCGCATGCCCAGCAGGCCACCGCCACGGGTGGCGAAATCGTCGGGCGCGGCGTCCGGTGCGAACACGCCCTTGACCACTGCGCGGCGCGTCAACAGGCCGATGGGCACGGTCAGGGTGTGGGAGACCCAGCGTCGCAACCACGCCGGCCGCACCGCCAGCGACAGGAATACCAGGGGCAAGGTGGGTTGGGGATGGGTCAGCGGCGCCACCAGTACCAGGCCGGACACCGCATCGGGATGGTCGAGGGCGAGCGCGAGAGAAATCGCACCGCCCAGGGAATGGCCCAGCACCAGCGGTTTATCCAGGCCCAACGCATGGATGAACCCGGCGACTTGCCGCGCCTGGGCTGGCAGGTCCGCCGCGGTACCTGGATGACGGGTGGAATAGCCCGACCCCGGACGGTCGAGGCAGATGACACGAAAATGCTCACGCAACTGGCCGGACAAGGCATAGGTGAGGTTGCGACTGTTGCCCATGAGCCCGTGAATCATCACCAGCGGCGGGCCCTCGCCCTCCTCTACGTAATGAAAGCGCTCGCCGTCGACCTCGACAAAGCGCCCGTTGATCGGAACAGCGGCTTCAATGCGCCCTGTCATCCAGCGACTCAATCCCCATAGCACGGCGCTGACGCCGACAAACACAACCGCAGCGATACCCCATTCGACAGCCAT
This sequence comes from Pseudomonas extremaustralis, assembly GCF_900102035.1. Classification (NCBI taxonomy): domain Bacteria; kingdom Pseudomonadati; phylum Pseudomonadota; class Gammaproteobacteria; order Pseudomonadales; family Pseudomonadaceae; genus Pseudomonas; species Pseudomonas extremaustralis. The sequence goes on along the minus strand of NZ_LT629689.1, from coordinate 1,258,319 downwards.
AGCTCGGTCCTCTGTTTCCCTGTCGCTGGCGACCCGACCGGGATTGATCGAGGCCTCAGCCCATCGTCCAACCCGGGGCCTAAACTTCATGGGGAACGTATTCGTCCGTCGGATACGTCGCACATGAGAAACCGGGGACTAGCCTAGGCGATATTTTCAGGTAGATTATTTAAATTATTTTTTAAAATAGGTAATTCAAATTTCCTTTGCAATGGTGTTCTATCTAAACGACCCAACAAAAACAGGAGCACGCCCGATGCCCATACAGGTCAGCTTATGAATGCCCAGAGTGATTCAATCGACGTCGCCATCATCGGCTCAGGTTTTGCCGGCCTGTGCATGGCCATCAAGCTCAAGGAAGCCGGGTTCACCGACTTCTTCATCGCCGAACAGGCCCAGACCCTCGGCGGCACCTGGCGGGACAACCACTACCCCGGTTGCGCCTGCGATGTGCAGTCCCACGTGTACTCGTTTTCGTTTGCGCCCAACCCCGACTGGACACGCCAGTTCGCGCCGCAAGCGGAGATCCGCGCATACCTGGAGCACTGCGCCGCGCGCTTCGGGCTGACGCCGTACCTGCGGTTCGGCATGGGCCTCACGCGGGCCGTGTTCGATGAGCCGCAGCAACGCTGGCAGTTGAGCTTCAGCGATGGCCGCCAGGTCAGCGCGCGGGTGCTGGTGTCAGGCATGGGCGGCCTGTCGCGCCCGGCGCTGCCGGCTATTCCAGGGCTGGACAGTTTCAAGGGCAAACGCTTCCATTCCCAGCAGTGGGACCACGGCTATTCCCTCAAAGGCAAGCGCGTGGCGGTGATTGGCACCGGGGCCAGCGCGATTCAATTCGTCCCGCAGATCGCGCCGCAGGTGGCGCACCTGGATCTGTTCCAGCGCACCCCGCCATGGATCATGCCCAAGCCCGACCGCGCGATTTCGCCGCTCGAACGCTGGCTGTTCAAGCACCTGCCCGTCACTCAGCGGTTGATGCGCGGCGCGCTGTACTGGACGCTGGAAGGCCGTGTGCTGGGCTTTACGTTGCACCCGCGGCTGATGAACCTGGCGCAGAAAATGGCCCGGCGTCACCTGCATAAACAAGTGAGCCGCCCTGCCCTGCGCAAGATCCTGACGCCGGACTACACCATCGGTTGCAAGCGCATTCTGATTTCCAACGACTACTACCCAGCGCTGTCCCGCAGCAATGTCGAGGTGGTCACCCAGCCCGTGGCGCGTATCGACGCCGACGGGGTGATCACCGCCGACGGCATCAAGCATCCGGCCGATTGCCTGATCTTCGGCACCGGCTTCCAGGCCACCGATCCCCTGCCCCGCGACTGCATCATCGGCCGTGGCGGAGTGGACCTGATGGACACCTGGCACGACGGTGCCCACGCCTACAAGGGCACCACGGTACCGGGCTACCCGAACCTGTTTCTGATCATCGGCCCCAACACCGGCCTGGGGCATAACTCGATGATCCTGATGATCGAGGCCCAGGTCGCCTACATCCTCGATGCGCTCAAACTCATGCAACGGCATCGCATCGCCAGCGTCGACGTCAAACCCGCCGTGGAGAGCCTCTACAACCAACAGTTGCAGGACAAACTCAAGCGCACCATCTGGAACACCGGCGGTTGCCAGAGCTGGTACCTGGACCCGCGCACCGGCAAGAACACCACCCTGTGGCCCGGCTCGACCTGGCGCTTCAAGCAGGTCACCCGGCAATTTGCGCTCAAGGACTACCTGGTCAAGCTGGTACCGATCAATGCGCCAGCCCGCCCGGCAGCCACGCCTCCCTCCACCGCAGAAGGCAGCCTGTCATGAAAACATTCAACGGCCGCGTGGCGGCGATCACCGGAGCGGCGTCCGGCATGGGACGCGCCCTGGCCCTGGCCCTGGCGCGGGAAGGTTGCCACCTGGCACTGTCCGACAAGAACAGCCAGGGGCTCGAACAGACCCGCGCGTTGATCAAGGCCGCGACCCTGTCGCCGGTGCTGGTCACCACCCACGTGGTGGATGTAGCCGACCGCCCGGCCATGGAGAACTGGGCGGCGCGCTGCATGGCTGAACATGGCCAGGTCAACCTGGTGTTCAACAATGCCGGGGTGGCGTTGTCGAGCACCGTCGAAGGCGTGGACTACGCCGACCTGGAATGGATCGTCGGTATCAATTTCTGGGGCGTGGTCCACGGCACCAAGGCTTTCCTGCCCTACCTCAAGGCCAGCGGCGAAGGCCACGTGATCAACACGTCCAGCGTGTTCGGCCTGTTCGCCCAACCCGGCATGAGCGGCTACAACGCCACCAAGTTCGCCGTGCGCGGCTTCACCGAGGCCCTGCGCCAGGAACTGGACCTGCAACGCTGCGGCGTGTCGGCCACCTGCGTGCACCCCGGCGGCATCCGCACCGATATCTGCCGCAGCAGCCGCATCGACGCGAACATGACCGGCTTTCTGATCCACAGCGAACAACAGGCTCGGGCCGACTTCGAAAAACTCTTCATCACCGACGCCGACCAGGCCGCCAAAGTGATCCTGCAGGGCGTGCGCAAAAACAAGCGCCGCGTGCTGATCGGCCGCGACGCGTATGTCCTCGACCTGCTCGCCCGCTGCCTGCCGGCGGCCTACCAGGCCCTGGTGGTGTTCGCCAGCCGGCAGCGGGCGCCCAAACCCCGCGCGCCAATGCTGGAAACCAACGACGAGCCTCGACGCTGAACAGGAGTGCGTACCATGCTGCCGATCCGCCGTGACCTTCATTTCGACCTGCCCGCCGAACGCATCACCGACTGGCACGAACAGGGCCCGTTCATCACGCATTTCTTCAATGCGCTGTCGCTACTGTTTCCCCAGGGCGAGTTGTTTTTCATGGACAGCGTGCGCCACTACCGCTCGCGCATCGAAGACCCCGCGCTGAAAAAACAGGTCCTGGGGTTTATTGGCCAGGAGGCCATGCACAGCCGTGAACACGTGGCCTATAACAACCTGCTGCACGCCGCCGGCCTGCCCGCCCGCACCCTGGATCGGCGCCTGAAATTCATCCTCGACCTGCAGAAGAAACACTGCGCGCCCTCCTTCAACCTGGCGATCACCATTGCCCTCGAACACTACACGGCGATACTCGCGGAGATTCTGCTGAGCGACCCGTCACGCTTCGGCGCGTCCCTCAAGGGCTACCAGCAGATGTGGTACTGGCATGCCCTGGAAGAAACCGAACACAAGGCGGTGGCCTTCGATGTGTGGAATGCGGTGATCAAGCCCGGACCCAAGCGCTACTTGCTGCGTACCGGCGCCATGCTGAGCACCACGCTGTTCTTCTGGCTGACGGTGCTGGATTTCCATGTGCGCCTGCTGATCGCTGACCGCAAATCCGTGGGGTTCCTGAAGGGGTTCTGGCGCATGCTGAAGTTTCTGTATGGGCCCAAGGGAGTTTTCCCACGGATGCTGATGCCGTGGCTGCATTACTTCAAACCCGGTTTTCACCCTTGGGACCACGACAACCGTGAGCGCCTGGCGGCGATCGACGGCCTGGTCGAAGACATCGAACACACCCGGCGCGGCTATTAGGCGGGCGCCGGGCGCGAAGCCTGCCCGGCCTGACTCACAGTTGCTCGGGCAGGCGGAAGGTGCGCCAGGCCGCCATCTGGAACGGGCTGGGCGTGCGCTGGTGAGTGAGCAGGTAATTGGCGCGCAGGCCGGCCAGGTCAGCCTTGAGTATGTGCGCCTGCGTGCCGTTTGCCGGCTCACTCTGCATCAGCTCGAAGAAGCGGAACAACGACCAGTCCCCGCTGTTTTTTTCGATGCCCAGCGGGCGCTGCGCCCCACGTTCCAGCACCAGGCTGCTGCGGCCGGTGCCCGCCTCGCCCGGCCAGTGAAACGCCATGGGCACGATCGGGCCATGCCGGTATTCCAACTGGCGATCGCCCACGCGCAGGATCGCCCGGCTGACCGCCTGGTCCAGGCTGTAGGGCGCCAGGGTGAAGCGCACGGCCCACTCACCCTGTTCCTCGGTGAAAAACCCTTGGCGAATCGTCTGGGCCTTGGTCAGTTGCTCCAGCAAGCCGCGTGACACCGGCAGGCTGCGCCCATCCAGGCCACGCAAACGATAGCGGCTGCCTTCCACGCTGACGAACGAACGCAAGTAGCCGTCATAAAAGCGCGCCATGGCGCCCGACGGTTTGAAGAACGCCTGGAAGTCCCCCAGGGCAACGTCACTCGCGGCATGGGCATTGAACGGGTAGCGGCGCTGGATCGCCTTGGCGTAAAAACCGTAGACCTCGCTCTGGTACCGCTGATTCACGTACCCATAGGCCTCATCGAGCAGGTGGCGCCAAGTGTCGTCGGCAATGGCTTCGAACCAGCCCCGCAGCGGCAACGGCAGGCGCGCGGCGGCATCGCGCAGATCGCTCAATGCCGGCTGCCGCCCGTCCATGCGCTGCCCGGCCAGTTTGAACGCCGCGTGCTCCGGCGAGCTATCCCGACTCAGTGCGGTCAATTGCAGGCGTAATTCGTCGAGCAGGCCCATGGCCTGGGTCAACTCGGCACTGGGGTTCTGCTGCTCGTCGAGCAAGGGATGCAACCGCTCGAAGCGCCGTTGCAAGGCACGCCGGGCCGTCTCCGGCAGGGCTTTGCCAGGAAACGGCACGACGAGTGCGTCGGAGACCGCCGCGTTGAGTTCGCCGACCTGCTCGCGCACTGCGTCGAGCCGGTCGGGGGTCGGTAGTAATCGGGTGTTTTCGCGCACCTGCTGTAACAGCTGCACCAAGGCCGATTGGGCCGAGGTCAGGTTCGCGAGCTGGTCGGCGGTGTGCTTCAGGCTCTCGCTGTCGCGCAGGCGCACCTGGCCCAGGGCGTGACTCCAGGCATCGGCGTACTCACTGAAATAGCGCTGCTCCAGTTCCCGCATCAACCGGCGCAGATCCCCGGCGCTCAGGTCCGTGCCTTGCCCCAGCACCCAGTTGTCCTGGGCAATCGCATTGACCAGCCGAGGGCCCTGCTTGTCGAAATAACGCAGATACCTTTGGCTGTAGAAGCCGGGTATGGGGGGCTCAGGTTGGGTGAACACCCGACCATCGGTCAGGCGCTGGGGCGCCAGGTCGCGGGCCTGTTCTCGCAGTGCCCGGTAGACCGCCTCCGCCAGCGACTCGCCCCGCAGGACCTGACGCGCCCGGGCCACCAGGTCATCGTTCAGGGCCGCATCGAAGGGCAGCGCCAACAGCCGCCCAAAATGGGCATTCAAGCGCGTCTGCGTCGACGTATCCCCGGCATAACGGGCGGACCAGTGACCGGCCATATGCTCGGCCAGCCACACGCTGTCGCGGCGCTCGCGCAGGTTGAGCATCAGGTACGCACGCAGGGTGTCGAGCAAGCGCTCACGCTCGCCAAGGCTGGCACTTACCTGCGCTTCGAGCAGGCTGACCACCTCGGGCAGCAATTGCTCGCGCAAGCTTGCTTCATAGGCAGAGGTCAACAGCGGCTGGCTAAGCTCGCCCTGATACAACCCCGCCCGCTCCATCCAGCGCACTTCCGCCTGCGCAGGGAACACCTGCGTCGCGGCCAGGCGCCGGTCCAGCTGCGTCAGCAGCGCCAGGGTCGGGTCCACAACGGGTGGGATGGGCGATGGCGGTTCGCCCAGCGCGTGCAGGTTCGCCAGGCGCTGATGGTTGAACCCATAACTGTGCCCCCACACTGCCGCCGCACTGCCGATGACCAGCACCGCAGCCAGCACCAGCCCAGCCTGGCGGCGCCGGATACGCTGGCGCTCCGGCGTATCCAGGCCGGCCAGCCCGGCCTCGGCGACAATCACGCGATTGAACAGGCCCTGGACAAACCGGGCGGGCCGTTCGCGCGTCTGCGCACGGGTGAGGTAGACGCCTCGCAGACCGTTGATACGCTGATAGCGGTGGGAGGAAAACGCCGACTCGACAAACACGCTCAAACGCTCGCCCAGGCTTGCAGCCTGACGTGGAAAGTCGAGCATGCGCCCACGGCGCTCGGCATTTCGCTCCCGATGCAGGCGCGGGATCAACTCGTCCGCCAAGCGTTGCAACAGCGCCTCGAAGGCTTCACGCACCTGGGCGATGTCGGCGCCGGCCGCGCTGGCCACCAGCTGTGCGCCGAGTACGTCTTGCGCGTCATCGCCCTGCTGTTCATCAAAAAACTCGTCAAACCCCGGCAGCCTGTCGGCGTAGGTCAACACCAGGTACACCGGAACGTCCGCATGCAGGGTCTGCTGGATCTCCTGCAACCGCCCATGCACCTGTCGCGCCTGCTGCTCCAGGTCGTGCTGATGGCTGCCCGCCAGCGTCTCCACCGCCAACGTCACCACCACGCCGTTGAGGGGCCGCGTCCTGCGTCGCGAGCGCAGCAGGCCGAGCAACGTCGACCAGCCCGCGCCGTCCAACGTCGGGTCGGGCTGGGCCAGGTAACGGCCGGCGGTCTCCACCAGTACGGCGTCGTCCGCGAAGTACCAGTCGCAATAAGCGGTTGCCCCCGGCGCGCTCGTCTCGACCCGATCAAGTGGAGCGCGTAGTCCCTGGGCCGCCACCAGTGCGGTTTTGCCGCTGCCCGACTGCCCGATCAACAGGTACCAGGGCACTTCGTGACGCCAGCGTTCGCTGCGCCCGGCGTAACGCTGCGCGGTTTTCAGCGCCTGCACGGCTTCCTTGAACCGCCCCCGTACCTGGTTTCGTTCAGCGCTCAGTTGCCCTTGGCGTTGTTGGCGTTGCTGATGTTCCGACGGGTCGAGCCGAGTGGCGCGGCGCCCGCCCACCCAGACCATCGCCAGGCCCCACAGCAGGAACAGGCCGCTGATGGTCAGCAAACGCGCGGTCGCGCCGTGCCAGAATCGATGGTCGTCCACCGCCAGCAACGGCCCGAAGAACCACACCAGCAGCGCGCCGGCCAGCACCAGCAACAGGCTCCAGACCCAGGTATTGCGCAGCACAGCGCTCGCGCCCTTGAAGAATGCGTTCATTGATTGCTCCCAGCGTTACAAGGGCGTGCGAGTCGAGTCCGTCGCCACCGGTTGAAAAGGTTGCAGCGCGGCCGTGCGCTCCTGGCCCAGCACCCAGGCAAACCCCGAGTACATCGCCAGCAGGCAGGCCAGCACCCCTGTGGCGATCCAGCCGACGCTGAGCATGCGCACCCGCGCCGGCGGCGTGTCCGGCACTGGCGGCGCAGCCAGGGAGAGGCGCTCGCCGCGCACATGCCGAATCTGTCGGTACAAGGCATCGCGTATCACTTCAAGCTCGGCCCCTCCGCGCTCCATCACGCGGTATTTGCCTTCGAAGCCCAGCGCCAGGCACAGGTACATCAGTTCCAGCATGGCTATGTGTTTCACCGGATCGCGGGAGACGTTCTCCAGCAGTTGGAAGCATTTTTCGCCACCGAAGGTCTCGTTGTGAAAACGCCCCAACAGGCTGGTCCTGGACCAGTCACTACGAGCGCCCCACGCGGTGGTCACCACCGCCTCGTCAATCACGCTGCACAGCACATAGCGCGCCGATATCACCTGACCGGCTTCGCCCCCCTGATGCCGGGCCTGCGCTTCGAACGCGGCAATGCCTGACGACAAGCGCTCGTTGAGCGCATGCAGACTTTCACGGCCGCTACCGGCCTTGAGCCGGGCCACTTGCGACAACAGCTCCCACGCCGCCGCCGCCAGAGGATTGGACGCGTTATCGAAGCCTTGCAGCCCTTGCACGCGGGCGGTGCGGATCATCCGTTCCTGCAGTTGCTCGAAGCGCGGCGGCGATGGGAAGTCCGTCAGCGCGCCCTGCGCCGGTCCGACTCCGTCACGGTCAAGCACCACGGTTTTTGCGGCCTGCGGGTGATCACTGTCCATCGTCATGGGGTTCAGTTCCTGATGGCCCAGAAGTTGAGTTCCAGCTCGGTGAACTCACCGCTGGCGTGGAAGGCAAACCCGCCCGATTGCTCCAACTGCGCGATGTCACGGGCACTGAGGTCGAGCATGAAATAGGTCTTGCCGGCGTGGAACGGAATCTGGCGCGGCGCCACCGGCAGGGGCTGGACCTTGATCCCGGCCAGGTGCAGGTTGACCAGCTCACGGATGCGTTCCACGGGGCCGATCTTCAGATGGGCCGGCAGTCGGTGACGCAGTTCTTCCGCGTCGCACTGGGCGGTGGCGGCCAGGACAAAGGTCGCCGTGCCGAGTAAGTTGAGATCGTTCACCGGGCTGACCAGCACCCCGTATTGGCGCGGTTGCAGGGGCAGTTCGATGGCGTGCTGTTCCAGGACCCACGACAGCACGCTGCGAATGCCCTGCATCAATGCGCGAAAGCTCGCGCCCTGGTCGCCGTGCCGGTAATGCCCGTCCAATTGCACGCGCCGGTTATCGGGGTTGAAGGTGGACAACTCGGCGAGCATCGACAGCAGCTCGCGGTACAGCTCATGCGGACGTACCTGGGGCTGGCTCAAGCAGTGATGCAACAGTGCTTGCACACGGTTGATCAGTTGCAGCATCAGCAGCTCGCCGACCTGCACCCCTCCCGCCGACGCGTCGGTCCCCTGGATGCGCGCGGCAATCGCATCGCCACGGGTCGCCAGCAGGCTGAGCACTTCCTTGATGCACGACGACACGTACCCCGAGCCCTGGAGATAGATAAACGTCGGCACGAAATCCGGGTCCAGGCGTACGCCGCCGTCGTGGCTCGAGTCCAGTACCCGGGCGACCTGGAGTTTCACGTAGAACGGATCACTCGGCTGTTCCCCCAGCGTCAGGCGCAAGTCCGGACGTGCGCAGTGGATCTGGCACCGGGTATCGACGCCGGCGTTGGAATCGCCGATCTCCGTTTCCCAGGCGACATAGCGCGCCAGCACCTCGCGTTGCTCCTGCTTGCGCACTTCGACCTGATGGTCGGTGGCCAGCGGCAATGCCAGGTACACGGCTTGCCCGTCGGCGTTGGCCGGCACCTGCAGCACCAGGGGTTCCATCGCGCCACTCAGCTCGAACAGGCTGCCATCCGGCAATACACCGCTGGCCTGGCTGACCACCACCTTGCCCATGTTGAGGTATTGCAGATCGAGGTCCAGGCTGAGGAAGCCCCAGGCATCGCACGCCAACAACCGCGTCCGGTTGAGCTGGCGATGGAAGTAGCGGTCGCTGTGTTGCAGGTGTTGAGGCCGCAGCAGCATGCCTTCCTGCCAGATAACGTGATGCATCTGCATATCAATGTTCCTTACTGTCGCGGTGAATGGCGCCTGTGTGCACATCGCCCAGGGGGATCTTCAAGTGCGCCAGGCGATAGAGCAGCGTGCGCCGCGCAATGCCCAACTCCCGCGCGGCATGGGTACGGTTGCCACGGTGCTTGCGCAGGCAGTCGATCAGCAGCACCCGCTCCACCCGCTCCATGCGTTGGCGCAGCGTGGCAACGCCGGTTTCATCGGCAACGGCCTGCGACAGGGACAAGTGGGCCGGTAAAATCACGCCCTCGTCGCAGAGCAGCACCGCACGTTCCACTAGGTGTTTGAGTTCCCGGACATTGCCGGGGAAATCATGGCTCGACAGCCGATCCAGTGCCGCACTCGACCACCCCACCATGGCGCGCCCCGCCGCCTCACAGGCCTGTTGCGCAAAATGCCGCGCCAACAGCAGCACATCGCCGTCGCGCTCACGCAGGGCCGGCAACGCGATGGGAAATTGCGCCAGGCGGAAATACAGGTCCTCGCGAAAACTGCCCTGGGCCACCATCGCCGGGAGGTCACGGTGGGTCGCCGCAATGATGCGCACATCGACCTTGTGCGCCGCACTGGTGCCCAGCGGACGAATTTCGCCGTCCTGCAACACCCGCAGCAACTTGACTTGCAGCGCCAGCGGCAGGTCGCCGATTTCGTCGAGCAGCAACGTGCCGCCGTGGGCGACGTCAAACAGCCCCGCATGGTTGCGATCAGCCCCAGTGAACGCGCCTTTGCGATAGCCGAACAGTTCGCTTTCCAGCAAACCTTCGGGAAAGGCCGCACAGTTCTGCACCACGAATGCATTATCACGGCGTGGCCCGACGCTATGGATGGCCCGCGCCACCAGTTCTTTACCGGTACCGGTCTCACCGCTCAGCAGCACAGTGCGGGCGCTGTTTCGCACCTTGCCGATCAAGCGGCAGGTTTCAGCCATGGCCGCGCTGTGGCCAATCAACCCGAACATCCCATGACCGTCCGGCGCGCCGCACGGAGGCAAGGCGCCCACGGGCGCCGGGGAGTCGGGCACATGTTGCATCTTCATCCTATTCATCCCTATCGAGCGTTGCTGGCGACGATGACCACACCATCGGCGCACTCATGCCCCAGCCAACTGGTCCAACCAAGGCGACAGACGTTGTGTTCGCCAAGGTGCAGCGGCCTGATCTCGTCCTTGGCCAACACCAGGCGCACGTCGTATTCCAAAGGATCGCGGGCGGTCAGGCGCACCAGGGAACACAACAGCGGATAGTCCGCCCCCGTCGGTAGAAAGCCATGGAAGCGCCCCCAGCCCAGGCCCTGCACATGCACCCTGAACTTGCCGCTGCGATCGGCGACCCGACTGCCCAATACCTGGTCGTGACCGAGCACGCTGTTGGCGCCGCCGAGCCGATTGCGCTGCGACTCAGCGATCTCCACCGTGCGCTCGACCCATTGCTCGATGAACACATGGTTGTGCTTGAAGTAGTAACGCAGCACCGTCTCGATCAGCGCGGCCGAATGTGCCCGCAGGCCCAACAAGCCCAGGTACGCCAACAAACGCTTGCAGTCCACTTGCGCGGTGGTGCGTATCTGTTGGCCGCGCAAGCCGATCAACGCAAACATCTGCTCGGAAAAAGCGTCCCGCGCCCCACTCTGGAAACGTGCGCGATAACGGTACTTGCGCCAGATCGGCAGCATCAGCCGTTGCAGGCGGTGGTGAAACAGGTCGAGAAAATCCCGGGTCGCCTTGCCACTCGAACCATCGTCCAGGGCCTGCTCACCGTAGAACGCCGGCAACGGCGAACCCGCGCCGCACAGGCCCAGCACGTTGAGACGCAGACGCGCGCGCACTTGGCCGTGTTCGACGAAAAACTCCAGCCGATCAATGTCGTGGCCGGGAAACCCAAGCCCTGGGTTGGCCTGGAATTCCAGGCGGTCGTACAACGCGTCGTCATCCAGTGTCGGGTACTCGACGCGCAAACGCTGGATCACCTGCATCACCGCCTGGAACAGCGAATATTCACGGATGACGCAGGACAGTGCCGTCAAAGCAAGGGTTGTTGGCCCATCCGGGGTGGCCATAGGTACACGTCTCCTTGTGTGCTGGTGACTCGCAGTTCGTGGTAGGCATTAATGCTGGCGTAGAGCGCGAAGAACTCGTTGAGCACCGACGCGAACACAAACACTTCGCCCTGGCCCAGGAAGCCTTGTGGATCGACCGTCAGGTCAATCCGCAAGCCCCGAAACGGCAAGCCGCGGTACAAGCGGTCGACGGCCGTATGGCTGACCGCGCGCAATGCGCCCAGCCGGCGCTCGCTGATCTTCTGCGCCTGGCGGTCGTGGTAGCGCGGCAGGTCGTAGGTTTCGAGGATGACCTGCAGCGCATGGATGTCGCTCAACGACAGGTAGTTGAGCGACAGATTGCTGATCAGTCGCCAGAGAAAATCCTGCTCCAGCGGTGGCGAGAAACTTGCGGTCGGCGCGCAGATATTGCGAAACGACAAGCCCTGGGGCGTCTGCTCGCACGCTCGGTCGATCGCGCCGATCGGCAACCGCCGTGGCAGGTTGTGGTTGGTGCAGGTCAGCTCGACCGACAGCGTGTGCAGGTCTTGCTGGACGCCGTTGGCAAACCCCAGCCAGGTATCGAGCCCGGCGTGGTGGGTACGCGGACGTTGGCGGATGCTGTAGCTGGGGGCCGCCGTGGCGTCGTCGCTGTCGCCGTTATGCTCGAAGGACTCGAACGGTACATACGCCTGATAACCGAGGCCGCCGGGATGCCAACCGGTGACGCGGTCCACCGAGAACACACAGGCGTGCTCCCGCGCATATTCACCCGGCAGCAACAGGTATTCATCCTGCTTGCCGTCCAGGCGAATCGGTGCCGCGTCATGCTTGAACAGGTTGACGATGGGCGTGCAGTACAGTCTGACGTTTTCCAGGCTGGGCTGCTGAGGCTCGCGCCACGGTTGGCGCAGTTCGAAGCGCATGACCACGCCGCATACCTGCTTGAGCTGCTCAGCGGGCAATCGCTGCAGCACATCCAGCCCGCCTACATCGACGAACAGGTATTTGTCGGGAAAGACGAAGTATTCCTGCAGGTGTCGATACCCGCGAAAGGTGTTCGTCGGATAAGGAATCAACCCCTGCTCCTCGCTGAACCCCACCGGTTGCACCGACTCGGCATCCAGTCGCAGCGACAGGGCCTGCCCCTGCTGCGAGCGGACCGGCTGGCCATCGCGGTCGAACGGCAGCAACTCGACACCCTCGAGGTGGCGCAGCAGGCTCAAGTACAACCCTTGGCCGATGCAGCGATCACCGGCCAGGTGCAAGCGCAACCGCTCGAACGCGCAACGGCTGAACTGGCCTGCGCCGCCCATCTCCAGGCGCAGGCTCAACGTGGTGCGCTCGCCCTGCGCGCTGAAATCCAGCGCCGTCAGGTGCAGCGCCAGCACCTGAGTGTCGTAGCAGGTTCGAAAGCGGCAGCGCTGGCCGTCGACGGCGGCGCTTTCCACCGGTGTATCCCGCGCCACCGTGATGCCAGGGCCGGCGTGCTTCAGCGGGTCGAACTGCAAGATGCTGAACGCAGGCATCGGCCGCATGTAGTTGGGCCACAGCAAATGCATCAAGGAGTGGGTCAGCTCCGGCAGTTCATCATCGAGCTTCTGCCGCAAGCGCCCCGTGAGAAAGGCAAAGCCTTCGAGCAACCGCTCCACATCCGGGTCCTGGCCGGCCCCGGCCAGAAACGGCGCGAGCGCAGGATTGCGCTCGGAGAACTGCCGCCCGAGTTGGCGCAATGCGCTGAGTTCGCTTTGGTAATAACGATTGAAGGACATGCGTCAGGACCTCGACGCGCCGCGCGCCAACCGCGAACGGGTGTTCTCCGCGCTGTCGTCGGGGAGGTTGCCTTGAGCAATGGCTTGCGGGGGCAGCGCGCCTGGCTGGGTGATCATCGGGTCAGTGTCCTTTGACGGAAAATGTCAGGCGGTCGGGCGGCCAAGTCCCAGTTCCGCCAGGACCCGCACACAACGTATCAATACAGAAAAGTTCAACTAAGCGCGTATAAACCGCCGCACCTAACAACCGTTGAACTTCACCCTATTGGCCGCGAAGTGCGCAAACCTTAGTCATGCAAAGAACGTTCGACAAGCAAGGGATCAAGACTTAAGGAATCTCCTACACCCCAATAAAATCAAGGCCTGAGCAATATTTTGCGCAGGCCTTTTTCACAGCAGATCGAATAAACCGATATCCATTAAACCGCCCGGATAAATCCCACAGACAACTAAATCAGAACTTACGTACAACTTTCAGCGGTTATTCGACCGAGACTCATCCCGTAACTTTTATCGCCCCTGGACTTTCAGGCAGGGTCTTTCGCCAAGGGTTAAACCCGCGGACAAAAGGGTCCAATCGACGTATGGTTGCCCTCTGCCAAGTCGCCAGGAAGAACCTGCAATGCTGTTTGTCGTGATGCTCGGGGGCAAGCACCCCAGGGCCAAAATTGAAGTGCACGATGTGGTATTCGCCGTGGCGGATACACTGCAAGCTACCTACCCGCAATTGCGCGACGCCTGGTTCGGCAGCCCCAAGGGCGTACATATCGACTCATGGATGGCGGTGGACGGCGTGGACGGCTGGAAAATCCACCTCAGCCCCCTGGCCCCCGCCGCCGACGCCCACCACCTGTACTTCCTCAACCTCGGCGGCTATGAAGCCAACCGCTTCGGCGAGGAGCATCACTACCTGCTGGTCGTCGCCCGCAACAAACAGGAAGCCACTCGCCAGGGCAAGCAACAGATGCTGCGCCACTGGTCCCAGGCCCACACCGACGGCGTACTGGATATCGACGACTGCCTGCCCATCGACCTGGTGGATGGCCGGTATCTGCACCTGGTACAAGGCCCGCACCGTCCAATCGTCCAGCAGAACGACTACATCGTCCTGCCTTGACCGGGCCTGGCCGCAACACCTCCACACAGCTACCGCCGCTCCTGTGGGTTAGTGACAGCTTTGGCACCGGGGAGGATCTGGTGGGAAGAAGCTGGATTAAGCAGGACAATTCGTGACGAGCCAGGCAGGACGGGGTGTTGCGGGGAGCGCCCACTACCGGGCTGCTCAGGATCGGTGCCAAAGAGCTGCAAACCATTAAACAGTCAGATTTAGACAAAGGATCCGAGGTTAGCGGACTCTTTGGCATCAGTTGGTCAACCTCTAGACCCAGCCACCTGCCCAGACCACACGACCGATGATCTCCAGGTCATTTAACTGGGTCTTCGATACCACCACATCGCCGTAGGCCTTGTTCTCACTGATGATTCGTACAGAACCATCGAACAGGCGCTGGAGCCTTTTAGCATAGAGGTGGTCGTCCAGTCGGATCACATAGACAGCCTCTGCCTCCAACTGGTTGCGGCCATGATCAATCATCACAGTGTCGCCGTCTTCCAGCAGCCCAGCCATCGAGTCGCCGTCCACGCGGATCGCTGACAACATGGAAGGGGTAAGGCCTTGCTTACGAAGAGAGTAGGCAGTAAACGCAAGCATGGTCAGGACCTTTGCATTTTCGTTCCACGCCCCATGACCAGCGCTACAGCGCGCATCATAAAGCGGCACATACGCATAGGTTTGATCAGTAGAGATATGTAGCGAGCCGCCGCTGACCTCCTCCGGGCCGCTTCCGGTCATGAGCCACTCTAGGCTGACCCCTGTGCACTCAGCGAGGCTTATCAGTACCTTCCTAGTCGGCTCCCCGCCTTTCATGTACCGCTGCATTCCACCCTGCGAGATACCCGCAGCTTTCGCTAAAGCACTCGCGCTGCCTGCTATAGAAGCTATACGGCGAAGCCTTTCGACAAATCCTTTGTCGCTTTCAGGTTCAATGCCTGCACCTGAAAGCTCTGTCGAATCGTTGCTTTCAGCTTTCACCTTTCTCTAACCCCTTGATAATAAAAGACTTAATTTTATAGAGGTGTTTTTAGCGCTTTATAAAAGTTGAAAGTCGCTATAGAGCTTGATTTTCAAGTTCTATAGCGATAACTTTGTCCGCAACAGGCCGTTAGACAGCCTAAAAAAACCACCCGCCTAGATGGTTGTTGCGATGAACGCTAAAGACATACCTCTCGATCCAGCTAGCCGCTGGGAATGGATCAAGTACCAGCTACGCATTCGTGGTAGCTCGGCCGCCAAACTGGCTCGCCAGCTCGGCATCACTGATCGTGCGATTCGGGCTACAAAAGAGCGCGCCTACCCACGTGTGGAGCGCGCCATTGCTGCGGCCCTCGACACCGTACCCGCCAAGCTTTGGCCTGAGCGTTGGAACGATGACAGCACCCCCAAACGGTTACGGCCTAACAGAGCCGAGCAATCGGTATACCAACACTATACCGATTACGCGAAGGATAGCGTTTACCGTCCTGTTCCGCACCGTAAAACTGGGACGGAGGGTTAAACATGCGCCGGGTAAAAGATGACAGGACGTTAGACATCTTTTCAGTTCCTCAGCCAATTCTCTCGGTCCCAGGAAATGGCAACTATGCCGCCCAGGTTAGTGAAATGGTTAGTGAACTGCTCAAGGGGTCAGAGCTGGATCGCTACGAGATCGCGGCCCGCATGTCTCGACTGTCTGGCGATGATGTCAGCAAATACATGCTTGACGCCTGGTCGAGCCCCGCCCGCACGGAACACAACCTCCCTCTATATAGAGCGGCACTACTAGAAGAGGTTTGTGCAAGCCACCTGCTAACTAATTGGCAGGTTCACTTGCGCGGTGGTCGGGTTGCATACGGTCGCGAAGCATTAGACGCAGAGCTGGGGCGCCTGTCACGGGTTGCCGCCGATGCAACCCGCAAAGCCCGCGAGCTGAAAAGACTGTTGGGTGACGATCATGCGTAATTGGTACTCAGCGCAGGATCTTGCAGGCCTGCCTGGCATGCCCAGCACTGTGCAGGGAATCAGCTATCGCGCCAAACGTGAAAGCTGGGAGTGCCAACTGCGTCTCGGTCAAGGTGGTGGTCGAGAATATGCCTTCGCCATTCTTCCCAAAGAAACTCAAACCGCACTGATCACCGCGACCGTCGCCAACGAAGCCCTCCCACAGTCCGTCGAACCGCATGTAATTCTTGCTGGGCGTGACTCCGAAAAAGCGTCACGCTTGAACGATTCACAGTCGTCTGTCATGACTGCGCGTCTAGCCTTTGTGCGTGAAATCGAACGCATGAGCAAGGTGGTTAGCCAAAACCGCGCCATTCTGACCTTAGTCGCCCTGGCAAAAACCGGCGACTTAAGTCCCTACCTGAATGACCGCGTCATCCGTGCCAACGACCGTAAGACAGAAGACCGCACACTGTCTGAGCGTACGCTCAAGCGCTGGCTGGCCGACTACCGTGCCCACGGTGAAATAGGCCTGGCTCCAGCGCGCCGTCAGAAAGACATGAGTGTCCCGACTTGGGCGGCAGAATTCCTCAAACACTACCAGCGCCCGCAGAAACCCAGCGTTGAAGCTGCCTATGAGCAGTTCAAGCAGTTGCATCAGGACATCCAAACCAGTGTTTGCCCAAGCATTCATGCCGTACGCCGCTGGCTGAAAAAACTCAGCCCGTCGGTGCGGGAGCGCGGCCGCATGGGACCACACGAACTGAATGCTCTAAAAGCCTATAACCGTCGTCAGGCTGACATGCTCTGGCCAAATGACGTATGGGTGGCCGACGGCCATACCTTTGATGCTGAGGTGATCAACCCACTGACTGGGCAGATCTTCCGCCCAGAAATCACCATGGTCATTGATTGGGGTACCCGCCGCATCGTCGGTTTTTCGGTCAATCTGGCTGAATCGACCTTGGCCACGTTGGATACCTTACGTGACGGCGTAAGTCGGTGCGGCATGTACAAAGTGTTCTATGTCGACAACGGCAGCGGCTTTGACAACGCTGTCGTCTACGAAGTGAACGACCGCCTTGGCGGCACCATCACGCACTCGCTGCCCTACAACTCCCAGGCCCGTGGCGTGATCGAGCGCCCCCACAAAACCATCTTGGTTCGGCTCGCCAAAACCTTTGAAAGCTACATCGGCGCCGACATGGACAAAGAGGCCGCCACCAAGACGCACAAGTTGTCCCGTAAACAGCTTGCGCTGGGTATCGCGCCGACTGTCGTACCTGAATTCTCTGTGTTCTTTGCTGCGCTGCAACAGGCGCTCGACGACTATAACCGTCGTCCGCATCGTGGCCTGCCTAAGTTTCGCGACCCTGCGACCCTGCGCAAACGCCACCAAAGCCCGATGGAGTCTTGGAAGTCTGCCGAGGCCGAGGGCTGGGAGCCGCTGCTGGCTGACGCAAACATCGTCGAAAGCCTGACCCGTCCCCAGGTCGAGCGCACCGTACATCGTTGCCAGGTGCAATGGAACAGCGGCACCTACTTCCTTAAAGATCTGGACGGTTTCCACGGTGAACAGGTCCGCGTGGCCTATGACTTCCGGGACTCCAGCCGAGTTTGGGTCCATTCCCTTGAGGGTGATCTGATCGGTGAAGCGCTGCTCGATGGCAACGCCAGTCCAGCCATGCCTAAAACCATGCTGGAAAAAGCCAGCGAGAAACGTGAACGCGGCCAACTGTCCCGCTTGGTGAAAAAGGCCAAGACCATCACCGGCCAAGACGTGGAAATGCGCGTCATTGCTCCGCAGTCGAGCCAATACGACCTGTCGCCAGATCAGCTTGCAGAGGCCCAGCGCTTTGCCCAACTGGCTGCACCGCAGGCCTCGGCCTTCGAATTACCAACAGATCCCACCGCCCGTTACCGCCTCTGGCACCAAATCGACGCCCGCATCACCAGCGGGGAATCGCTGACGGCCGAAGAAACACAGTGGCATGCCCGCTACCCGCAACACCTGGACTTCAAATCTATTCAGCAAATGTTCGCGTTCGCTGACCAGGCCCGCGCTTAACCCAAGACCTTTAGGAGTCGCATTATGAGTGTTACCAAAATCGTTCCCCTGACCAATGTCGGCCTCTTGTCCGCCGCCATCGCCCGCACTCAAGCCCGCCCAGCGGGTCTGCCTGGCATGGTGGTGATGTACGGCGCAAGCGGGCTGGGCAAAAGCGTGGGCGCGGCCTTTGCCGCCAACCACCACCGTGCCTATTACGTAGAGTGCCGCGACACCTGGAGCAAGAAGGCTTTCCTGCTGGCGATCCTGCGTGAAATGAGCATCCAGCCAGAGCGCACCTTGTCGCAGATGGTTGACCAGATTGCCGAGCAGCTTTCCCGTAGTGGCCGTCCACTGCTGATCGACGATGTGCAGTACCTGCTGGAAAAAGCTGTCGCCAACGTGCTGACCGACATCTACAACGCCAGCCAAGGCACCATCGTGCTGATTGGGGAAGAAGGTGTTCCAGGCAGCCTGGCCAAGTTGGAACGCTTGCACAACCGCGTACTGGAGTGGGTACCTGCACAGCGGGCCACTCTTGACGACTTGCGCGCCCTGACCCTGGCCAGCTATCCAACACTGCGCTTTGCCGATGACCTGCTAGAGGATCTGCGCACCAAGGTCGGCGGATGCCTGCGCCGTGTGGCCGTCAACCTTTACAGGGTCTACAGCGAAACCCAAGCCCAGGCCATCGACAGTATTGACCTTGCAGGCTGGGGCTCACGCGGCTGGTTTACCGGCGAAGCGCCGTCGCGGAGGGCTTGAGCTATGCCTAGAGCAAGAGCTGATCTAGTAATGGTGGGCGGCAAGCCCCCACGGCAGCATATTTGGGAAGCCATCCGCGCCGTAAACGTCAGCCCTAAAGAGTTGACGACATACGCTGTAGCACGCAAATCGAACCAAGATGACGAAGCCGTACGCGCTTACTTCCGGGATATGGAAAAGGCTGGGATCGTCAGCAAGGTGCGGAACATCGGGCGTTTCGATGCCGAATGGTCCCTCCTTAAAGACGAAGGCGTTGAAGCCCCACGGGTCACCAAGGGCGGCAAGGTGTCGACGTATGCAGGCGGAGCCGAAAACATCTGGCGGGCGTTGCGCATCCTTGGCGAATTCAGCGCTGCCGAGGCCGCAGTCGCCGCCAGCGTCAATGGCGTGTCCATCAGCGAGTTTGGCGCCCATGTCTATTTGTCGGGCCTGGCGAAGGCCGGTTACGTAACCCGTCGGGGCGGTACAGCCGGTTTTAAAACGCGCTTCTGCCTGGTCCCGTCGCGGTATACCGGCCCCAAACATCCCATCTACCAGCGTGACTTCGACCAGGTCTACGACCCGAATTTGGATCAGGTGGTGTGGCGCAAGGCTGACCAGGCGGTGACCAAATGAACCAGGTCAACCACCTTGCAGCTTGGGGCAAAGACGCGCCGCTGTTCGTGCGCCTGCTCGCCGCCGAAGTTGCCGCCACCAACAAGACCAAGGCCAGCCAGCGTATCGGCATGAGCCGCACGGCCGTCAGCCTGATCCTGGCCAACCGCTACAGCTCACCCAGCACGTCTGGTGTCGAGCGGCGCGTGATGGAAACCCTGGGCCGCATTGAGTGTGTTGCCCTGGACGAGACCATCACCACGGACCAGTGCCAAAGCTACCGCGAAAAACCGGCACCAACACACAACCCGCAGGCGATGCAGCACTGGCGCGCCTGCCAACACTGCCCAATCAACCCCGACTGCTGCAACCAGGAGAACGCCCATGCTCGCCTCCATTAACCGCACGCAATTGAAAGTCCTGACCCCAACGCTGGCAGACCGTCTGCGGGTGTTCAACGCCGCCGCCCGCAACTTGCAGGCCCACGGCATCCGTGTGCAGGGCTTTCATCCGGCTGATAACCGCCTGGTGATCGCTCCGGAAGCGGGTCAGCGCCTGATCAACCTAGGTCATACCGAGGGCTATCAACGCCAGGGCTCGGCCGGTAGCACCCGTTTCTACGTGCAGTTCCAGGGCGTGACCCTGGAGTGGCGCGAACCCATCAGCGCCTCCCGTCCTGCCGACTGGTCGCGTCAGACTCTCCACTGAGGAACCTTACAATGACACAACAACAAACTATTCCCGAAGGCTATCGCGTCGACGCGCAAAAGCGACTGATCCCGGAAAGCATGATCAAGCCTATCGACCTGGAGCGGGATGCCCTGGTGCTTGGCCTGGTGGAAAAAGCCCGCGCCGCCAGCGACGTGCTGGCGAAGTTCAAGGCCTCGGCTTTCGGTGATATTGAAGCCTTTGTCGAACTCAGCGCCGAGCAGTACGGCGCCCAGATCGGCGGGAAGAAGGGAAATGTCAGCCTGATCAGCTTCGATGGGCGTTTCAAGATCATGCGTGCCGTACAGGAAAGCATCGCTTTCGACGAACGCCTCCAGGCTGCGCGGGCATTAATTGACGAATGCCTGCGGGACTGGACCACCGGGGCACGCCCCGAAGTGGTCACGCTGGTTAATGACGCCTTCCGGACTGACCAAAAAGGCGACATCCGCACAGCCCGCGTCCTGGCGTTGCGCCGTATGGAAATTACCGATGAACGCTGGCAGCGCGCTATGCAAGCCATCGGCGACGCCTGCCAGGTGATCGGCTCCAAATCCTACATCCGCGTCTATCAACGTGTTGGAGATACCGACCAATACGAACCCATCAGCCTCGACATTGCGGGTGTGTGAAATGAAAAAGACCATCACCGCCTACTGCTTTGCATCGGGTCACATCGACTTCGGCAACACCCTCCCAGAGGGTGCGATTGCTCTCGCCCAGGGCGAAGAAAAACTGGTGCGCGACATCATCACGGTCACGGCTCGCCTTTCCCGACTCGACAACGTAACGCTCTTTGTTCCGGGTGTTCCAGAAGCGCGGAACCAGCGCGAAGGCATCACTGCTGTGGCGCATTACATCCAGCGGCTGGGGAAAGACAACCAGGCAGGCTTTCGAGCATTGGGGGCCTGACCATGCAGCGTTATCACGACACCCGCAGCGATCCGCTGCCTATGCATTCGCCGCAACACGATATCGAGCGCGCCAACCTAGACCGCCTGACTGCGGACTTCCTGGCGCGCGGTGGCAAGGTCCAGCAAGTCGGTCACCAGATGAGCAGCGCCCCTGCGACGTTCACGATTAATCCGGAGCGGTCGCCTGTTTATTCCCATTTGTTTGCGCCTGCGGCCTCAACCGCAGCGCCGGAGGCTTTGGAGCCCGCCAAGGTCGACAGCCCTTATGCGGATGTCGGCAAGCATGCAGCGCTGATCATGGCCGATGCGGCCATGGGCAACTCGCCAAAGTGGATCGCACGCAAGCACCACATGACCGAGAAATACGTGCGTCAAGTCGCCCGCGACTACCACATCACCTTCCACTCTCAGCGATAGGAGGCCCCATGGCCAAGATCACCATCACTCTCGAAGACCGCCGCGAAGGTAACGGCAAACCGTCGGTAGCGGTCGACATGACAGGCGTACCGACTACGAACCTGGGCACCCCTCGCCAGACGGAAGCCGTGCGTATCTTCAACAAGCTGTTCGACCTGGTTGCTAGCGAAAAGATGTTGGGCGCCATTCCTGCCTGCCGTTGGCAACCCACCACTACGACCCTTCACTAAGCGAAACCGCCCTGGTCATCCGGGGCGGTCTGCCAGGCGTGGTTGCCTGGTACTGATGAGCAGCCGAGGAATAAATGGAGAAAATCATGAGCGAGCAACGAGCGCCATATCCAAGGTCGGCGGACAACGCTGACCAGATGAACCTGCCTGAGGGAAAAATCTGTGGCGACTGCGTGCATTGCCGTCGTTGCACATTGATGTTCGGCCACATCCCCGCTGATGAGGCTTGTGACTGGAGCCCTTCGCGCTTTCGCGAAGCCGTACCAACTGCCTCTGTTTCCGGGATCTGACGAAATGGACCACAACAAAGCCTTAGACAAAATCAAAAAGCTGCTGCGCCTGGCAGCCAGTGACAACCCCCACGAAGCCGCCGCAGCCATGCGTCAGGCCCGCGCGCTGATGGAAAAGTACCGCCTGGAAGAGTCGGATATTCAGCTCTCCGAGGTATTCGAATGCGCCGCCCGTAGCGGTTCAAAGATGACCCCGCCGCAATGGGAAGCCAACCTGGTGGGGGCAGTCACCCAGGCCTACGCCTGCAAAGTCCTGTTCATGGCGGGCATCGGCGAATGGCGCTTTATCGGCGAACTGGCCGAGCTGGCCAGCTACACCATGGCCTTGTTACTGCGCCAAGTCCGCCAGTCCCGCCGTGACTTCATTGGAACGCAGTTGAAGCGCTGTAAGCCTGCGACCAAGACCAAGCGTGCCGACGTGTTCTGTGGTGCCTGGGTGTCGGCGGTGCGCCAGCAAGTCATGGCGTTTGCTGGCAACGATGAACCCTCACCGGCCACAGCGGCTTACATGCTCAAGCACCATTCAGAGACGGAAAAGCTTGATTGCCGCGACCGCAACGCCAGCAAGGGGCATGGCGTGCGCGCCATGACTGACGCTATGCACGGCGTTCTCGCGGCAGGCGATGTCCGCCTGAATCACGGTGTGAATGGCCAGGAACAACTCGCCCTGCATTAAGCGAAACCGCCCCGGCGTGCTGGGGCGGTCTGCCGGACGTGGTTGTCCGGTACTGATGAGCAGCCACCCATGACAGACGAAACACCCAAACAGCGCAAAACCCGCCTGGCACGCGAGCGTAAACGTGCCCAGCGCAAGCGCGACAGCGACAAGCACCTGGCCATGGGTGCCAGCAAGCTCAAGATGGAAATCTACAGGGGCACCCAAAACGAGCTGGAACAGATCCGCACCGCCGGTAAATTCGACGAAACAGAGCATGCGCTCACGATGACCATTCATGGTGTCGCCGCACTGTCCCGAACCGACCCGGCAGCGTTCCAGGTACTGATCAAAGGAGGAAGACAGTGACTACACGTAACCTGCAATTGAGCAAGATCCACATCGCCAAGAAGGACCTTGGGCTGGATGACGAAACCTACCGCGCCTTGTTGGGCCGCGTGGCGGGTGTGCGTTCGGCCAAAGACCTGACGCCACGCCAGATCGGCGCTGTACTCGCCGAGTTCGCCCGCTTGGGCTGGGAGCCTACACCGGCTAAGAAGCAAGGTCGCAAAGCCCCGACGGCGGCGCCAGACCGGGTAAAACTGGTGGGAAAAATAGAGGCCTTTCTCGCCGAGGCCAAGCGTTCCTGGGCCTATGCCGACGGTATGGCCCTGCGCATGTTCAAGGTCGAGCGGGTGGAATGGCTGGACCCTCAACAGCTCCAGAAAATGGTTGCGGCACTGACTTATGATGCCCGCCGACACGCGAGACCAGAGCGATGAACGAAGAACTGTTCCCGGATGACAGCGATCAATTAGACCCTCAAAAGGTGTTGGAGAACATGCAAGATCCGGCAGTTCAGGCGCGCTGGGAGGGCTCATTGAGGGATATGGTTGAGATAGTAGAGGCTAAGCTCGCCGCTGAAATGAAACCTGATACGAGCGTTGCAGAGCTGGCACGACATGTGGTCTTTGCCATTTGCAGCACGATGGGCGGCGGTCTAATCTACTTTCCTCGCGGGGACGCACTAAAGCGAGCCTTGCGCGATGCTGTCATTTACAAAGATTGGAGCGTAAACAACGTTCCAATCCATGAGCTGGTAGGTAAGTACAAGCTTGCCAACCAAACCGTATATGACATCATTCGCCGACAACGGGCGCTGCACCGCAAGAATGAGCCCGATCTATTTGGTTATGATGAAGGGACGATGCATTGATGAAAGGACTAGCAGCAATCAGCACTTTGGCATTACTGATTGGTTTTACCGGATGCTGCTTTGCCGCTGATCCGGGAGACGTATCAATTGAGCAAGCGACTACAGAAGCGTTAGAAAATCGTGAGTTCGCGAACGCCTTATTGGTCCAAGCCCATCAGGCCTGTTCGGTAAAAGACTGGCCAAAACAGTCTTCCATCATGCAAGTGATCAACGACCGACTTAAAGAGCAGCCAACAAATAACCTGAAGTACAGTGCTCGTTTTGTTCATTCAAGTTGCCGACAGATGCTTCTTGATGTGTCTTTTATTAATGGCGCTTGCTTTAGTAACCCACCAACAAAGCATGAAATCGATTACTCAAAAAAAACCTGGGCAGAGGATTCACTGAGTTGCGATGCCGAGATTGCCAACCCAGATCTGACGCGAGCTGAGCCAGCTAAGGAGCAGACAGAGGCAGAATGGGAGGTGGAGCGAAAGAAGGAAGGAGTATCCGATGAAGATATTGCTTTCATGAAACATATTCGCAGCTTGTAAGTCTCCAGCCCCGCCCCGAGCGGGGTTTTTCTTAAACCCCGCTGATACTCAACCAATCCTCCCCATACGCGAAGCTGGCACCGTTCCCCCAACGGCAGGTTCGCACCATGCATTCCGCTCCCGCTCCCTCCAAAGTCGTCCGACCTCGATGGCCACGCCAGTTTGCCCAGCTTATTCTCGCCGCTGGTGACGATGCTGCGCGGGCGGTGCTATGGGCCAAGGTTCCGGCCGACTGGCGGGAATTGGTGCAACTGCATATCGCGCAGGCTGACGGCCGTACCGAGCAGCACGTGCGCCAACAGGAGAGATTGCGTCCCGCTGTAAGAACAGTCACTCCGACCTTTGCCGAGTACCGGCCACCCGTCCATGTACCCGGCAACGCTGTGGTCGCCGCTCAGCACCTGGCCGCATTGCGGGCCACCATCCACTCACCGCGAGTATCCCAATGACTCCCACCGCACCGAAGCGGCGTCCCCGCACGCCCCGTATGACCTTCTGGGCGTTGATCACCATCGCCTTGCTTTTCTGCCTGGCCATCGTCGCTCCGACCAAGCTGCCCGTCGTCCTCTATAAATGTGGCCTGGTCACGCTGGGCTGCGTGCTGGGCTACTGGCTGGATAGAGCGTTGTTTCCATACGCTCGGCCGGACATGGTTCCGAACTGCGAGCGCTCCATGGCAGGCATCCGCCGCGCCCTGGTCGTGCTGGGCTGCGTCCTCGGCCTGACGCTGGGGCTCTGACATGCGCCGCTCTCGTTCTCTTCTATATATAGCTGCGGCATGCATGGGCGTCCTGGTTGCGGCGGTAGCAAGCCCTCCGGCCAAGGCCGAGATTCCGGACCAGGCCGAGCGCTATCGCCGTGACCTGACCCGTATCGCCCAGGCCGAATGGGGCCTTGATGCCCCGGTGTCGACCTTCGCCGCCCAGATCCACCAGGAAAGCCGCTGGAAGTTCGATGCGAAGTCGCCCGTCGGTGCGCAAGGCTTGGGCCAGGTGATGCCCTCGACCGCCACCTGGCTCGCCGAACTGTTCCCGAAGGCCCTTGGCAAGGTTGAACCGTACAACCCGGTTTGGTCCATGCAGGCGCTCGTCAGCTATGACCGCTGGCTGGCGAGCCGCATCCAGGCGCGTGGCCCCTGCGAACAAGGGGCGCTGATCCTTTCTGCTTACAACGGCGGATTGGGCTGGGTGATCAAAGACCGCAAGTTGGCATCGGCTAAGGGCGCCGATCCGCTGACCTGGTTCAACTCAGTCGAGCGGTTTAACAACGGCCGCTCGGCCGCAGCCTTCAGGGAAAACCGTCAGTACCCGCGCCTGATCCTGTTGCGCTGGGAAGCCCTGTACGTTGCTGATGGCTGGGGCCAAGGGGTGTGCCAATGAATGGCTTGTTCGGCCTACTCAAGCCCGCCGCCTGGTACGTCGGCGTTATCGCTGTAGTGGTCTTCGGCTTGCACCTCAACAGGCAGGACGGCTTCGACGAGGGTTACGCCAAGGGCGTGGGTGAAGGGGAAACAGCTATCGCCAAGCTGCGCCTGGAGCACTCCCAGGAACAGCTACATACCGCCGAGGCAACAGCCACAGCCGCCAATCAGGCGGTTAAAGATCTGCGCGTTCAGCGGGATCGGGGCGACCTGCTCGCCACCCAGCTCGCCGACGCAAAAGAAACCTTTCGCAAGAATACCGACCAACTCAAGGGAGAGATTGCCCGTGTCACGACCCTGTATCGCCGCACCCTCGAATCGGCGCCTGAGCCTTTGCCTGCTGGCGTGTTCACTGTTGGCTTTGTCCGCGTGTGGAACAACGCCAACGGCATCGGCACAACAGTGCCCGCCCAACAAGCCCGACAAGCCGCCAGCGGAATTGCTACGTCGCCCGGCGGAGCCGGAGCCGCTGACAGCCTCGACTCAGGCGTCACCCAGTCGCTTGTCCTCGCCAACCAGATTCGCAACGGCGAGCTGCACAGTTCCTGCCGGGCTTCACTCAACCGCCTGATCGACTGGACACTCAATGGAAGTAACTGACTTTGCCAGTCACCTGGAGGCGATCCATAACGAATCCTCCTTGGCGGCACATTTGGCACAACGTGAAGTATTGACCGGCCCTTCGGCCGAGTTCTGCACAGGAGAGGATTGCGATATGCCAATCCCGGAACAACGCCGTGTGGCCATACCAGGTGTGCAGCTTTGCGCGCAGTGCCAAACGCATCGCGAAAAGAGGGGGCGTCGATGACGACGATTGAAATGCCTGCGTGGCAACTGGTGAGTATTGCCGTGACCATCCTCGGCGCTTTCGCTGGGCTTGTGAAGGTCATGGTCATGCAAATGGAACGCCGACTGGATCAGCGCTTTGCAATAACAGACAAGGACAGCGAACGCCTGCGCACGCTGGAAATATCCTTTGAACGGCTGCGGGGCGACATGCCCGTGCACTACGTGCGCCGGGAAGACTACGTGCGCGGCCAAACCGTGATCGAGGCCAAGCTTGATGCGTTGGCCCTCAAGCTAGAAACCGTTCAATTAAAAGGACTGAAGTAATGAACATCGACGCCGCCAAAACGCGCCGGGAATCCCTGCGCTGGTACATCATCAAGACCCTGGACACCTCGCGCCCCGTCGATCCTCATGAGGCTATCGTGTTGGCCACCATACAGGGCATCTATCCCGACGCCACCACCATGGAGCTACGCCGCGAACTCGACTACCTGGCCGACCGTAGCCTGGTGACGCTGGACAAAAAGCCCAACGGCGTGTGGATTTGCGGCCTGACCCACTACGGGGTCGACATTGCGGAATACACCATCGCCTGTAAACCAGGCGTTGCCCGACCAGAAAAGTACTGGTGATCCCATGCCCCCACGCAGCAAGGTTGCCAGTCTGCCCAAGTCGGTCAAGACCTGGCTCGACAAGGCCCTGGCCGAAAACAACTTCAGCGATTACGAAGCCCTGGCCAACGAACTGTCGAGCCAGGGTTTTTCAATCAGCAAGTCGGCGCTACATCGCTATGGCCAGGACTTTGAGTCCAAACTCTCGGCCTTGAAGATGGCCAGCGAGCAGGCCCGTGCCGTAGTGGCTGCTGCGCCGGATGAAGAAGGCGCGGTCAACGAAGCGCTGATGCGTCTTGTCCAGGAACACCTGTTCAAACTGCTGATGAGCGATGGCGACCAGATGGACTTGCCGAAGGTCGCCAAAGCTGTGGCCGAGTTGGGTAAGGCCTCGGTTGTGCAGAAGAAATGGCAGGCGGAGTGGAAGGAGAAGGTCGAAACGGCGGCGGCGCGCGTTGATAAGATCGCCAAGAAAGGAGGCCTGACACAGGCGACCTCCGATGAAATCCGGCGCGAGATCCTGGGGATGGCATCGTGAGCCTGCCCCTCGTCCTGGACAGCACCGCCACGTTGCTTGCCCCAGCAGTCTTACTCGACTATCAGAAAGAGTGGATCGGTATACGCGCCCCACTCAAGGTTGGCGAGAAATCCCGGCGTATCGGTCTCACATGGGCCGAGGCGGCAGACAACGTTCTGGTAGCCGCGTCCGAAAAATCGGCGGGCGGTCAAACTGTCTATTACCTGGGCTACAACCAGGACATGACCGTGGAATATATCCAGGCCTGCGCCATGTGGGCGCGGGCCTACAACTACGCGGCCGAGCAAATAGAAGAAGGCATTTGGCCCGATAGCGACCCCGACAAACACATCAAGACCTACACCATCGTGTTTCCCAGCGGCCACCGCATCGTCGCGCTGACCAGCCGACCGTCCAACCTGCGGGGCCGTCAGGGCGTTGTCGTGATCGACGAAGCCGCGTTCCATGCGGACTTGGCCGAGCTGCTGAAAGCAGCCATGGCTCTGTTGATCTGGGGCGGTGAAGTCCATGTGATCAGCACCCACGACGGCACGGAGAACGCCTTTAACGACCTGGTCAACGAAATCCGGGCTGGCAAGCGCAATGGCGAAGTGTTCCGCTGCACTTTCGGTGAAGCCGTTGCCGATGGTCTGTACAAGCGTGTCTGCCTTCGTAAAGGTATTGAGTACAGACTTGAGGATGAAATCGCCTGGGTGAATGGCGTTTACGGTTTCTACGGCGATGCAGCCGACGAAGAGCTGGACTGCGTGCCCTCCCAGGGCGGCGGTGCATTCCTCAGCATGGCCCTGGTCGAACAGCGCAGCAGCCGAGATGTACCCGTGTTACGCCTGGCCTACCCGCAGGGTTACGAGACCCTACCCGAACCCCTGCGATTGGCCGAGTCCCTTGAATGGTGCGAGGAACACCTCAAGCCATTACTGGCAGCTATTCCATTGGACGTCCAAAGCTACTACGGCATGGACTTCGCCCGCTCCGGCGACCTCTCGGTCATCTGGCCGCTGCTCAAAGAGCAGAACCTGCGCAAACGCACGCCCTTTGTAGTCGAGTTGCGCAACGTCCCGTTCAAGCAACAACGGCAGATCAAGTTCTACATCATCGACCGCCTGCCTAATTTCCTCAAAGGTGCAGACGACGCCAGGGGTAACGGCTCGCAGCTATCGGAAGAGACCGCCATTGAGTACGGCTTCAACCGCATTGAGCGAGTCATGCTCACCGAGGGCTGGTATCGCGACAACATGCCGCCGTTCAAGGCCGCCCTGGAAGATGACACCTTCTACGACATTCCGGCCGACAAGGATGTGGTTAGCGACGTGCGTGCCTTTCGGATGGTCAAGGGCGTGGCTCGCATCCCTGAAAAGCGCACCAACGAAAAAGGCGAAAAGTCCGGGCCAAAGCGCCACGGTGACGCCGGTATCGCGGCCGTATTGGCCGACTACGCGTCCCGTCAAGATGTCGAGATCTTCGAATATCACCGCGTCCAGCCAGCCACCCAGCATGATCGCGAGATCAAACTCGGGGCTGGGTGGCGCTCTCAGAAAGGCATTTGGTAATGGCTGAATCCAAAATCGTCGACCAGTACGGTCGCCCGATCCAGTACGACAAACTCACGGAAGAGCTGGCCGCTGCCCGCACCACTGGCATTCGCCAGATCTGGCACCAGTCGGTGGCCAACGGCCTAACGCCCCAGCGCTTGGCGAGTATTTTGCGGGCCGCTGCCGAGGGATCGGCCAACGACTACCTTACCCTTGCCGAGGAAATGGAAGAGCGCGACCTGCATTACGCCTCGGTGTTAGGCACACGCAAGCTGGCAGTGGCCGGCTTGTCCGTTCGTGTCGAGGCAGCCAGCGATGATCCCGAGGACGTACGCCGTGCCGATCAGCTCAAAGAGCTGGTTGACTCTCCCGAGTTCGGAGAACTGCAAGCGGACCTGACCGACGCCATGGGCAAAGGCTATGCCGTCTCGGAAATCATGTGGGACCGCAGCGGTAAAACCTGGAACCCTGAGCGTTTCGAACCCCGCGACCAGCGTTTCTTCCAATTTGACCGTGACACTGGACGGGAGCTGCGCCTGCTCGATGAGGCTGACCCGATCAATGGCGTCGCCCTGGCTCCGTACAAGTTCATTGTGCATCTGCCCCGTATCCGTTCTGGCCTGCCGATCCGGGGTGGCCTGGCACGTCTTGCGGCTGTTGGCTACATGTGCAAGGCCTGGACTTGGAAAGACTGGATGGGTTTTGCTGACATCTTCGGTATGCCTATGCGTGTCGGCCGGTACGGCGCAGGTGCGAGCAAGGAAGACATCAGCACCTTGATGTCAGCGGTAGCCAACCTGGGCAGCGATGCAGCAGCGGTGATCCCGGACAGCATGCGCATTGATTTTACCCAGGCCGCCAACGTGGCCGGTGCTGGTGACTTCTTCAAAGGGCTGGCCGAATGGTGGGATAAACAAGTCAGTAAGGCCGTGGTCGGACAGACCATGTCCACTGATGACGGCTCCAGCCAAGCCCAGGCAACGATTCATAACGAAGTTCGTATCGACCTGCTGCAGGCCGATGCCAAGGCCGAGTCCAACACGATAAACCGCTACTTTGTGCGGCCCTGGTGCGATCTGAATTTTGCACCTGGTCGTCCGTATCCGCGGCTGATCATTGATGTACCAAAGCCTGAAAACACCAAGATCCTGATCGATGCGCTCAAGGCACTCGTTCCGCTAGGGTTGAAGGTCGAGCAATCCGTAATCCGCGACAAGCTCAATATCCCCGCTCCGGCCGAGGGTGCCGAGCTACTGGGCATCCCGCCGCCCGTTGCCACTCCGGTGCTTGCCCAGGCGATCAACAGCGAGCAATTGCCAGCCAAACCGGTGGTAATGCCAGACATCGTCGATAACCAGGTGCGGACGCTGGAGCGGACTGTTGGGGTTTATATGGATGACATGGTCGAGCAGATCAAGGAACTGCTCGATACTGTCAGCAGCTTGGAGGAGTTCCGAGATCGTCTGATCGAAGCCTATCCAGCGATGACCACCAGCCAATTGGCGGATGCCATTGCCGATGGCCTGACGGCTGCCAGCCTGGCTGGCCGCGATGACATTCTGAGAGGTCTGTAACCATGGCGGTCTCACACGGCTCTCTGCCATTCAACGAACAGATCGACTATTTCCGTGGCAAGGTCGATCTACCGACCCGCGCATGGACTGACGCTTACGCCGCTGAACACGACTATGCCTTCGTCGTTGCGGGAGCTGCGAAGCGGGATCTGCTGGCCGACCTGCGGGGTGCCGTAGAGAAGTCCATCGCCAGCGGCACCACCCTGGAGCAGTTCCGCAAAGACTTTGACCAGGTCGTAGGCAAACATGGCTGGCAGTACCAGGGCGAGCGCGGTTGGCGCACCAATGTCATCTGGGAGACCAACCTGCGCCAGTCGTACAACGCTGGCCGCGAAGCCCAGATGGCCGACCCGGAGTTGCGCAAACGCCGTCCCTATGCGGTCTATCGTCATGGCGACAGCGCGCACCCACGGCCAATGCACCTTTCCTGGAACGGCATCACGTTACCGCTTGATGACCCCTGGTGGGCAACTCATACACCGCAAAATGGTTGGGGCTGTAAGTGCAAAAAGTTCATGCTCTCGGCTAGGGACGTTGAGCGCCAAGGGCTGACGATTAGTCCCGCACCGGCCACTGAGTGGGAAGATCGGGTCATCGGCAAGAACAGCCCTGGTGGTCCACGCACCGTGCGAGTGCCCAAGGGGATTGATCCAGGCTTTGAATATGCACCTGGTCAATCACGCTTGGCCAACTCCGTGCCCCAGCTGCGCCCCCATGATCTGATTCCAGCACCTTCAGCAGCTCCGGCACCTACAACCGGCTTGCCCAACCGGCAGCCAAGCGGACCTTTGCCGCAGCCTCGACCTGTACCGGCAAAACGTCTGCTCCCCGCCAAAGTATCGGCCCCTCAAGCGGTGACCCAGTTCCTGGGCGAGTTCGGCGCCACTGACGCCGTACCGGCAGTGTTCCGTGACGTGACCGGTGATGCCCTGGTCATCGGGCGGGAGATGTTCGGCGATGCCAAAACCGGCGCAATAGCGTTGGCCCAACAAGTCAAAGCTCGCGAGTTGCCGTTGTTGGCTGAAGCCATTAAGGCACCTGATGAGATCTGGGCACGCTTGGAATGGCAGCCTGACCAAGGCAAAGCGGTGTTGCGCCGTCGTTACCTGGCGCACGTCCAGGTCAAGGGGAAGGCTGATCCAGCTGTTGCCGTATTCGACCAAGGCGCAGATGGCTGGACCGGCGTTACAGGGTTTGTGGATGACAGTGAGCAGTACCTTGAGGCACTGCGCCTAGGTGTCCTACTTTACCGACGTACTGAATAGAGGGCAGACATGGCTGGTTCAATGCTTGAGGTATCCGTCGATACAAGCCCAGTAGGCAAGGCTCTGGACGATCTGGTCGAGCGACTGGGCGACCTGACAACGCCGCTCAATGACATCGCGGAATACCTGCACCAATCGACTGATGATCGCTTTCGTCAGCAGGTCGCTCCAGACGGTTCGCCCTGGGCGCCACTTGCCCCCTCGACACTGGCGCGTAAGAAGGGAGGCCGCATCCTGCGCGACAAGGGCACGCTCCAGGATACATTGCGTCATAACGTCAGCCGCAATGAACTGTCGTTCGGTACAGACCGCGTGTACGGCGCCATCCACCAGCTCGGTGGCAAGGTCCAGCATGCAGCCAGATCACAGCAGGTCTACTTCCGTCAGGGTAAAGATGGATCGGTGGGCAACCGCTTTGTGAAGAAGAGCAAGTCCAACTTTGCGCAGTGGGTTACCCGTGGTGCGCACGATTCCGAGATCAAGGCGAGACCCTACTTGGGCCTGTCATCAGACGACGATATTGAAATCCTCGCGATCATCCAAGACTACCTTCTGGAGCCGTTAACAGAGTAACTGCGCAGAATCCCGCAGGCGCGCTGATTGTCGCCTTCGGGTACATCCGCCGCTCATGGAGTGGTTGGGCAGCGTTAGACCTGCGTTAGATTCCGTTCTAGCGGTATTTATTACGTCTGCGCGAGACTGCTGCCCCATTCTCTACGTATAGAATGGGTTGACGTTGCATCCCCTCACGCCCCTCCCCAAGACGCAAATTCTTAAACCCCGCTGATACTCACCAACTCCGCCTGGCCGCACAGACTGGTGGCATGAAAACTCAACTCGCCGCTAACTCAGAAATCTACAGCTCCGTCGTGCTTTCCGATGGGAAGGCTCCCGACTGGGTTGAACTTATCCCCGCAGGTCCGACCGTCACCGGCCGCGATGGCCGTGCCTGGCTGTTCGATGACATGGCCACCGAACTGGTGCAGTCCAATTTCATCGGCCGAGCTATCGATCTGGTGATCGACCGGGAGCACGCCACACAGCTGCGAGCATCCGTTGGCCAGGAAGCCCCAGCCGGTGCTTGGGTCAAGCAATTTGAAGTCCGCAATGGCGCCCTGTGGGGCCGAGTTGAATGGACGCCTCGCGGTGCTGCTCAGGTCGAGGCCCGAGAATATCGCTTCCTGTCCCCGGTGTTCGACTACGACCTCGACAACAGACGCATCGTGCGCATGGTCAGCGCGGCGCTCACCAACATCCCCAACTTCATCATGACCGCCCTCAATCAAGAAGCCCCGGAGATCACACCAGTGAAACTTTCAGCTGCGTTTTTGGCACTGCTCGGCCTGCCCGACACCGCCACCGAAGAACAGGCCATGTCGGCCGCAAGCCAACTCAAAACTACCGCTCAGGCTGCCAACGCCGAACAACCTAATCTGGCGCAGTTCGTTCCGCGTGCGGACTACGACGCCCTGGTCGGCCGTGCCACCAATGCCGAACAGGCGCTTGCCAGCCAGAAGAAAGCCGTACACGACAAGGAAGTCGAGGCGGTTATCACCTCGGCTACCCAAGCCGGAAAGATCACCCCGTCCACGGTCGAATATCACCGCGCCATGTGCCACGACGAAGCGGGCCTGGCGCGTTTCAAGGAATTTGTGACAGCGGCCCCTGTCGTTGCTGCGGCCTCTGACCTGAGCAACAAGAACCCGGCGAATACGGGCACTGCCCTCAATGCCGAAGAGCAAAAGGTCGCATCGTTGCTGGGTATGAGCGAAGCGGAATTCATCAAGGGCAAGGCGTAACTCCCCCTATATATAAAGGAAGAGATTCATGATCATTAACGCCAGTGTCTTGAGCGCGCTGTTTGTTGCGTACAAGGCCGAGTTCCAAAACGCCCAGGCGGCGACACCGACCGACTGGAAGCGTATCGCCACGCCTGTCCCGTCCTCATCCGCCAGCAATACCTATGGCTGGCTGGGTCAGTTCCCGACGTTCCGTGAGTGGATCGGCGACCGCGTTCTCAAGAACATGGCGGCGCATGGCTACTCGATCACCAACAAAAAGTTTGAGTCCTCGGTAGGTGTCCCACGTGATGCCATCGAAGACGACGAGATCGGCGTTTACAAACCGCTGTTTGCCGAAATGGGCCGTGCCTCAAGTGCGCACCCGGACGAGCTGGTATTTGCGCTGCTCAAAGCGGGCTTGACCACCACCTGTTACGACGGCCAGTACTTCTTCGATACCGATCACCCGGTCTACCCATCCACCGACGCGAGCGGCACCGCCGTGTCCGTCAGCAATTACCAAGACGGAACGGGTCCAGCCTGGTATCTGCTCGATGTCAGCCGTGCACTCAAGCCCATCATCTTTCAGAACCGTCGCAATTACGACCTGAAGGCCATGACCGCCATGGACGATGAAAGTGTCTTCATGCGCGACGAATACCGCTATGGCGTAGATGCCCGTGTGAACGTCGGCTTCGGCTTCTGGCAGTTTGCTTACTGCTCTAAAGCCCCGCTGACGGCTGAAAACTACGGCTTGGCTCGTGCTGCCATGAAGAACTTCCGGGCCGATGGCGGTCGCCCTCTGGGCATTAACCCCGGCCTGCTGGTCGTTCCATCACAACTGGAAGGCGCTGCTCGCAAAATCCTGGTCAAGGATGCGGACAACGGTAATGAATGGGCTGGCACCGCCGAAGTACTCGCACCGGCCTGGCTGGGATAAGGAGGCGTCATGACCATCGTGATCACCTCGAAACATGACGGTTTCCGCCGTTGTGGCATCGCCCACTCCAGCACAGCAGCGCGTTACCCGGATGACTTCTTTTCGGAAGCGCAGTTGCGGGCTCTGTCAAAAGAGCCTCAGTTGATCCTCGCTTATGAGGAGGATGAATTCGACCAGGTACAGGACCGCCGCGATGAAAACTTCCAGGAAGTCGATGTATCGAAAGCGCCCGGCACCACACAAAACCATCAGTCGCAGACGCTTGAAACAAGCGCTACAGCGCTGGGTGATGGAGTGGTTTTGCCCGTAGCCTCGGTGGCGGGCAACCTTGATTCCCTTTGGGACGATGCCCTCCTGGAAGACCGGGCGCGTGCAGTGGCCATTGAGCCAGCAGCGACTGACGCAGCACTTGACTCCCTCTGGGGCGACGCGCTCCAGGAAGATCAGGCGCGTGAAGACGCCAAGGCGCAGGCATCGAAACCGCCAGCTAAACCCGGAAAACCCAAGGCGACCAAGATCGAGGGCGAAGCTAAGTGAACCTCTCACTGCCGTCCGCCACCCAGCTTCTGATTCGCTTCGGCGCCCGTGATATCACTCAGGTAGCTGTTCCTGATGACAAGCGGACCATTGAGCCCGAACTGTTGGTAGCTGCCGCTGCTGGCGAGCCGCTGGATAGTTGGGACGCGGAAGATGTGGCTATTGCAGTTGTGACCCTCGCACGGATTGCCGATGCAGTGGCTCGGGCGCGCAGTGAGATTTCGTTTTACCTGCGCTTCCGGCCAGTTGGCGAGGAAGCCCCGGAGTGGGTGGCCGATGATCTCGCCGAGATCGCCCGTTACCACCTGTATGACGACGCAGGTAAGGAAGAGTCGACGGTGCGCGTGCTTTACAAGGACGTACTCAAGCGCCTTGAGACCTTGGCCAAGGAAGACAAGGAGCGTGGTGCCGCCGAGGCGGGCCGGTCGGGCATGCAGCTCACCAGTCAGCCACGCCTCATGTCTCGCACCACCTTGAGGTCGCTCTGATGTTGGGCGAACTGGAGGACTTGATCGAGGCGCGCTTGAAAGAACTGGTCGCCAAGATCCCGCGCTTGGCCGTGGAAAGCTACGGCGGTGAACTGAGCGACCCGGACCTGTTGTCAGGCTTGCTCAAGCGCTGCCCGGCCGTTCTGGTCATGGTGCCAAAAGTAACTTTTCAGCGGCGTAGTCATGATCGCTACACAGTGCCGATTACCTTCCGCCTGGTAATCGTCACACGGCATCCCCGTGGCGAGCGGGAAACCCGGCGCGGCAGTGGCCCGAAGGACATAGGTAGCTACGACCTGTGGGAGGCCTGCATGCACCAACTGGTGGAATGGCAGCCCTGGACAGATCGTGCGGCTATCCGTCCGACCGAGCTTTCCAACCTGGTCAACGGCAAGTTTGAGAGTGACCACATGTCTGTCCTGGGGCAGTCATTCGCCATCGAGCTGGACTGGAAAAAGCCTGCGCTTGATCTGCCAGATCTGCTTGGCATCGACATGCAGTACCACACCCCATCGGATAACCCCGAGCCGGTGGCCACCGACAAAATCGAATTGAGGGACGTGTAATGCGCGTTAAAGCCGCACCTGGTCATCGGGTGCCCACGGAAGAAGATCCGTACAAGTACATCGAAGATGCCAAGACGGTCGACGTGCCGGATACCTCTTACTACCGGCGCCGGGTGGCGACGGGTGAACTGCTGACCGCTGAAAATACACGCGGCGGTGCCAAACAACCCGCACAGGAATCCGCCGAATGAGCATTTCCTTTGACACCATCCCGGCTTCGATCCGCAAGCCGGGCGTTTACATGGAGTTCAACACCAGCCTGGCGGTACGGACACTGCCGACCAACAAGCAGAGCGTCTGCTTGATCGTGCCCTTGGGCGAAGGCGCTACCGTTGCGGCAAACTTGCCGACGCAGTTCTACAGCGCCGCAGAAGCCAAAGCCCTGTTCGGCGGGACCGTCGCAGAGGAAATGGCTGATGCGTTTATCACAGCTTATCGGTATGCCTCGGTCTCGGCTGTGGGTGTGGTGGTGGTTGGTGACGCCGAGCCCGACATCAAGACCGCGTTGGACTCGACGGCCATGGGCGGTTTCACCATTCTGGTGCCTGCCTGGTTCAGCCAGGTCGCGCTCACTGCACTGCGCACGCATATCCAGACCTACACCAGCTCTATGGAGCAACAAGGCATCATCGGTGTGGCGGCGCTAACCGGAACCTTGTCGGCTGCGACCACGTTGGCCACGTCGATCAACTCCGGCGCGATCAGCTTGGCAGTGCTACCAGGTACTCCATCGACTGCGCGCCAGGTCGCCGCCGCTTATGCCGCGATGATCGCCTCTGAAGAAGATCCAGCGCGGCCGCTTAATACCCTGGTACTGACTGGCATCAAAGTTCCGCCGGTCACTCAGCGCCTTGGCCGCACGGAGCAAGAGACCGCCCTGGCCAATGGC
This sequence comes from Pseudomonas extremaustralis, assembly GCF_900102035.1. Classification (NCBI taxonomy): domain Bacteria; kingdom Pseudomonadati; phylum Pseudomonadota; class Gammaproteobacteria; order Pseudomonadales; family Pseudomonadaceae; genus Pseudomonas; species Pseudomonas extremaustralis. The sequence goes on along the minus strand of NZ_LT629689.1, from coordinate 1,220,989 downwards.
GTCACGCCACTGGAGGTCGCCGCTGGCGATGTCATTCAGATTGTCCGTGCAGTGACCACCTATACCAAGTCTGCGGCCGGTGCCACCGACGTGTCGCTGTTGGATCTGACCACCATCCGCACTCTGTACTACGTGCGCATGGCCTGCCGCGACCGTATTCGCCTGCGCTTCCCACGCTCCAAACTCTCCAAGAAAACCCCGGAAGCAGTGCGTGGCGAACTGATGGACGTGCTGCTCAAGTTGGAAGAGCTGGAGATCGTCGAAGAGGTTGAAGCCAACGCGGCTGGGCTGGTGGTCGAGCGTTCGACCCAGGACGCGAATCGCCTTAACAGCTCCATTCCCGCCGATGTTGTTAACGGCCTGCACGTATTCGCCGGTCGTATTGACCTGCTCTTGTAAGAGGTGATTTTAGATGGCTGATAACTATGTAGGGCAGATCGTTCTGGAGATCAACGGCACCGACTATGAGGTGACCAGCATTGAGCCGAGCCTCAAAACCGGGCGCAAGGTGGTCAAGACCATGAACCGCACTGGCCGACCTTCGGGCACGGCAAAGGGTATTGAGGAACACGAGCTGAAAATCTCGGTACCCATCCCGAAAACCGGCGAGCCGGATTGGCGCGCTCTGATGGATGCCAAGCTGACCATCTATCCGCAGGACGGCGGCAGCAAGCGCCAGACATGGACCGGCTGCTCCCTGATGGAAATGGGTAGCAAGTACCAGGTCGAAGGTGAAGCTACCCGCGATCTGACCATCGCCGCGCTGAACTATTACCCGGAGTAATGCAATGACTGAGCATTCAAGCAAGCGCTGGGAAGGCCTGAGCATCACCGGCGAACTCCAGATGGGCGTGTATTACTCCGGCCTGCGTCACAAGACCTTCACCTTGCGTGTGCCTGTTGCCGGTGATTTGGTCGCCGCGCAGGAGCTGCACCCAGGCGCACCGTTTCAAATGATCATGCTGGAAGTTTATCGCCGCCAGTTGTTGTCCCTAGGCGAGATTCCCACCGAAGCGATAACTACTGAGTTGCTCTTGGGCGACTTGACCGAAAGTGACTTGGCCATCATTGCTGACGCCGATGCCGAACTGGAAAAAAAGCTCGCGCCGCCGAGCGCGGCAACGCCGACTGGCGACGAATCGAACACGCCTTCGTCCGCCACGGCTACCGGCTAGAAGAGCTGCGCCAGATGACCAGGGCCGAGATCGATGCTCGTATTGATCTGATCATAGGCAAGGTCAAAGGCACCCGCTATGTCAGTCAGCGTCAGCGCAAGCCACTGCCAAAACCCAAAAGATAGGCTCGGTACCGGGCCTTTCCTGTTCCTGTAAGACCGTTACTGGGAGTTGTTCATGTCCGATCTGCGCGTCGCGCTTCGTTTCCAAGCCCATGCAGGCAACAGTCGACGGGAGATCGAGCAGATCAACCGCGACCTACGCAAAGCGGGTAAGGAAGGCGCCAAGTCCTTGGCCGATGAAAGCTGGAAGGCTTCCTCGGCCATCAGTAAGGTCGGCCAGGTCGGGGCCAACAGTTATAAAGTCATCCGTGCAGCAATGCGCGAAACAGCCACGGCTGGATCTGGTACGCGCATCGAGGTCAGCAAGACCACCGCCGAACTAAAGGATATGGCCAACGCTGCTCGCAAGGCCGCCCGCGATGCGAAAACCGAGTTGCAGAGTACCGACCGGCAAGGCGTGCAGCCTTTGCGTCAGAGCGTTGACAAGACAGAGGCGTCTTTCCGGCGCATGGCGCAGAACAGCGGTCGTAGTCTGCGCACCTTGAAAACTATCGCGATGGGCGTGCGTCAAGAGTTCGACCGCATCAAGGGCCTGGGCGGCAGCATGCAAGGAAAACTTGCCGGGCTCGGTGTGGGAGTCGGCGTAGTTGCTGGATTGAAAGCCAACTCCGACCTGGAGCGCGTGTTAATCCGTACCAAGCAGACAGCGGGCATGACCAATGAAGAAAAAGATGAGTGGCATAAGGAAGGATGGCGAATCGCTAAAACTTACGGCGCTAGTCGTTCAGATGTAGATACTGGATTCAATACGCTTATTGCGTCTGGTGTGAACTACGATGCGGCAAAGATAACTGGCGATGCCATCGGTCAGGCTAATGCTATTACAGGTGCAAACCCAGCAATCTTAGGTAAAGCAGTTGTTGCTGCATCTGGCGCATTCAACATTAATCTGAATAAAGACGGTGCCGCGCTTGATCTGCTTCAAAAGATGACAGTCGCCGGAAGGCTTGGTAATGCTGAGCTTGAAAACTTGTCTGACTTGTTTCCAAAAATCGGTGGGGCCGCAGCGGCAGCTGGCATGTCAATCGAGCAAGCTTTGGCATTCACGGAATCGCTTTCCAAGGTTGAACTACAACCCGATAGGCTTGGAACGTTAGCCGAGTCCACTTTGCGCGTATTCAGCAATAAGCAATATAGAGATCAAGTTGCTAAAGTAACGGGCGTTAATTTTTATAACAAAGATAAAAGCTCACGTAATCCGGAAGAGGTTTTCGGCGAAATAAAGCGTAAGTATGAAGCGATGAAAAACGATGAGCAGCGCGCCAAGTTCATGGGCGTTGTTTTCAAGGGTATGGATCAGGACACTGTGCGTGGCTGGCGCAGTATGTTAACTGGCGACCGATTGGATGACTTAAAGTCAGGTGCTAAAACGCTGGGTAACGCTGAGCCTATTTACAGCAAAGACCTGAAAGAGAACACGGAAAGTAGCAGTGGTGCTGCCGCACGCATGAAGGCGACACTGGCCGAAGCCATGGACCGTATGGCAACGCCTTTGAATAAGGGCCTTGCCGATATGGGCTCCTACCTGCTGGACGATCTGAACTTGTCTGGCGCGCAAATGCTGGCTGGTGGCGCTGCTCTTGGTGTCGGTGGTTACTATGCCGCTCGCGGTGCCAAATCTGGCGCAGGTGCATTGCTGAATAAGTTCATGGGTGGGCCTGAGACATTGAAAAACATCGCTGTGGGCAAGGTCCTGGAAGAAGCGACGGGCGTTACATCGGTGTTCGTCACAAACTGGCCGGGCGGCGTGCCTCTCGGTGGTGGATTACCTGATCTGCCCAACAGTACAACGGCAGGCAAAGGGAAGACCGGTGGTTTCATTGCTCCTTGGCTGGGACCTATCGCGGTTGGGGCGACCGCCACTCAAATCGCGGGCGCGAGTACGACAGGCACAGACGAAGGCCGTTTAGATGCCGCCATGCGCAGCAAACTATTGAACGATGGCGAGCGCACCTATCAGACAGCCTTCTACCAGAACCGCATGGACCTGGCCGGGCAGAACCCAAACCAGACTTCGGACTGGTTGTCGTCTCAAGCCCAACGCCTGGCGCACCAGCAAACCGGCATGACAGCCGCAGGCCTCCCAATCGACGGCGCCAATCAGTGGGCGTCAGGTATCGCTAATCGTGCCATCAACGCAGGGGCAGAAACCCCAGCGGCGGCAGCTCGCCTACAACGCTTGCTTGATCAACCCTTGGTCATCGAACTGCGCATGGATTCAAACATGATCCAGGCCGAGGTCGAACGACGAACCGATATCCAAATGAGGCGCGGCCGATGAGCTGGGCAGAAACCTTACTGGACGCATCCTTTCGAGGGGTGCCGCTCCAGGTCGTTGGGGAAAACCTTCAATGGCAACGAGCACTGTCGGAACATGGCACGCCCTTTAAGGACGGTGACAGCGTGGTCGACCTGGGCCGGGGCGCTCGTCGCTTTCCCATGCAAATCATCGTCTATGGCGTTAACTACGAGATTGAGCTACAGAATCTTTTGGTTGCTCTTGGTCAGCGTGGCCCTGGTGAACTGATCCACCCGATTTATGGAAGCCTGAGCGTCGTCTCGCACAACGTCGATGTGAAGCATGACGCGGACAATCCAGACTCCGCCCAGGTCACCCTGATGTTTGTCGAGGACACGCCTGACCTGCCATTTTTCGCTCGGCAGTTTGAGTTGGTCGACATCGGCGTCTTGGATCAAGAAGATGCGTACCGCTGGCAGGATGGCGTCTTTGACCTGTTTGGTCGCATCGACTCCCTGGTCAGCGAGATTCAGTCGTGGATTGGTGGCGGCTGGGTGGGCCTGATCGAAAAGGCCCTGGGCTTGCCGGGTATATTCCTGCGCGTGCAGCAGCTGCGCTCCCAGATCCTGGGCGTCGTGTCCGGCGTCATCTCCATGGCGAGAAATCCTTCGGCCGCATTCGATCCCCTGGTTGACCTGTTCCGTACGCCGATGCAGATCCGCAGCTCTATCCAGGACAACACGCCCAGTACCTCGGCGGCGCTGCTGTCCCGTGCTGGAGTTCCAGCAACGATGCCGGGCGGCGATAGCTTGACCACTGACCCGGCGCGGGCGGCCAACGCCTTTTTGATCAGTGCCAGGCAGGGTGTTGCACCGGACGCGAGCCTTATGCCTGACCGCATGCCCGACGATCCGGTCGAAGCCAGCGGGTTTTCCCTGGTCGTCCTGGTCATCACTGAACTGGCCGCAGCCCATGCTCAGGCGGTTGCCATCGTGATCGAGGACGAAAGCAAAAAACCAACGTTGAGCCCGGTTGAGCTGGAGGGCCTGGTTAACCTGGTACGCTCGTTGGTGCAGGGCGCCATCCTGTTGCATCGCCGTTTGTTCGACGTGGAAACGTCCTTGCCGGTGATTGAGGCCTTGCGCAATACCGCCGCACTGATCCAGGCCCGTGCCCGCCAAGTCATCCTGTTGAGTCCGCCGATGACTGAGCGCGAGGTCGAATCACCGGCCAGCCTGCGTCTGTTGGCTCACCGTTGGTATGGTGATCACGAGCGCGCTATCGAGTTGATCCGACTCAATCCCGACCTTAAAACGCCTCACAACATTCCTGCCGGGAGGGTGCTGCGTGCTTACGCTGAATGATCCTGTTCCGTCCATCCGGCTCTCCATTGGAGGCCTGGCGCACGACACCTGGGACGGCTGGTCAGTCGAGTCCGACCTGCTGACCCCGGCCGATGCTTTTGAACTAGAGCTTCACACCAAGAACGCCACTCGCTTGCCAGATGTGATTAAGGAAGGCGCTACCTGCTCGCTGACGTTGGATGGTGATCGGGTGCTCACCGGCCAGATTGACGAGTTTGAACATGACGTTTCGCGTCAGGGCATCTCGATGCGTATCAACGGCCGTGATCGGGCGGCGCCGCTGGTGGACTGCTCGTCGCCTTTCGTGTCCATGCGTGAGGCGACTCTGGCGCAGATTCTCGATCAAGTGGTGAAGCCTCTGGGGGCGTACCAGGTCGAGATTCGCGCTGAACAGGCCAAGACCCGCCGCCGTGTCCAAATTGAACCAGGACAAACCGCCTGGGAGGCTTTGCTCCAGGTCGCCGAGGCCAATGGCCTGTGGCCCTGGGTGGAACCGGACGGCCGATTGATCATCGGCGGGCCGGACTACACTACTGCGCCCGTGGGTGCGCTTGTGATGCGCGAAGACGGTGTGGGCAACAACGTGCAGCGCCTAAGCGTGCGCCGGTCCATTGCCAACCGATACAGCCAGATCACCGTCCTGGGCCAGCATGGTCAATACGCCAATGATGGGCTGGACACCAAGCGTTCGCACCTTCGCTCCCAGGTCCAGGACGAAACGCTGGCCCGTCGTGGAATATTCCGCCCCAGGGTGGTGGTAGACAGCTCCAGCGAAAACCAGGACATGGCAACAACTCGCGCTCGTAAGCTCTTGTCTGATAGTCGCTTGGAGGGCTTCGAGATCCGCGCCGTAGTCAAAGGCCATAGGGCTGACAACGGGCAGGTGTGGACGCCAGGGCAGCGCGTCATCGTACGCAGTGAGCCCCATGGACTGAATGACATTTACTTTCTGATGTCTCGCACCTTGCGCCTGGCCCGTGGCGAAGGGGCTATCACTGAGTTGCGCTTGCGTGAAGACAAAATGTGGGTGCTGGACGGTAACAAGGTGAAAAAACACAAAGGCAAGACCAACCCGGATGCAGCCATAATTCAAATTATTAGGGGCGCCTGATGAGCGTTATGGCGCAACTGGTGCGCGACCAGGTGTGGAAGGTGATGAGCAGGGTTCGCCAGGCATTCCGTGCTACGGCAGTCAGCAACACCCATGGGGCGCTGATTGGCGTCGAAATGCAGGGCCTGGCGGATGAGTCCGTGTCGGGAGAGTTGGCCCAGCACTATGGCTTCAGCTCTGCACCACTGCCTGGTGCCGAGTACGTGGTGATCCCCATCGGAGGTAACAGTAGTCATTGTGTCGTGGTCGCCAGTGAGGACGGCCGGTATCGGCTCCAGCTTAAGGACGGTGAGGTATCGCTCTATACCGACGAGGGCGACTACGTGCATATGAAGCGTGGTCGGCTGATTGAGGTCGTGACTGATGACCTGGTGTTTAAGGTCAAGAACAAGGTGCGGTTTGAGACGCCCATGGTGGAGATGTCAGGCGATCAGCATGTAGAGGGCAGTATCAAGGCTGATGCCGAGATCGCCGACCATACACGGACTATGCAGGCAGATCGCGATCTGTATAACCAGCATGCGCACCCATCGGGTCCACCACCCAAACCACTCCAGTAACACTTAAACGCGCCTGACATTCTTAAACCCCGCTGATACTCAGCTGATCGCGCCTGCGCGACAACATGCCAGCCTATGGACGCAGGCATAAACCCAACTACAGGCGACTTGACGGGCCAGCGTATAAAAACGCTGGCAAACGCCGTCTACGTACGCCTTATGACCCCCCTCGGAACCTGGTGGAAAGATCCCAACCTGGGCTCCCGCCTGCACGAACTCCGCCGCGAAAAAGACCTCCCTCGGGTGGGCATCCTTGCCAAGCAATACGCCGAGCAAGCGCTCAAGCCTCTGCTGGACGACGGCCGCGCAAAGGCGATCACCATAACTGCCGAGCAGCCCCATAACGGCTGGCTCACGCTGCAAATCGACATCATCGACGCCACCGGCAATCCGCAGGTGTTTCGCCAACCTGTAAGGGTGATTTGACATGGCCTTTTCCGCTCCCAATCTTGAGACCATCCTGGCAGGCATTCTGCGGGACATTAAAGCGCTCAACGATGAAGCCGACATCGGTACCGACAGCGACCACTACATCCGGTCTGCGGCCATTGCCGCTACTATCGAAGGCCTATATCAGAAGCTGGCCTGGACCTATCGCCAGATATTCCCGGACACTGCCGATGAGGAAGAGCTGGTGCATGCCGCTGCCATTCGTGGTGTTCCGCTCAAGGCACCGGTCGCGGCCACTGGCACCGTGGATTTGAAGGGCACTCAAGGTGTTGAGCTGCTACAAGGCTCGACCTTGACCCATCGCACGACAGGGCAACAGTTCGATAGTCTGGTTAGCGCGATACTTGGCACTGACGGCACCGCGACAGTCCAAGTTAGGGCTCAAACCGTGGGTGCCTCACTCAACGGTTTGACCGGCGACTTGGTCCTCACCAGCCCGCCGTTGGGCATGGACGCCACCGCTAGTTTCATCGGAGAAACTACCGGTGGCGAGGATCAGGAGAAGCCCGAGTCGCTGCTCGCCCGACTGCTCGACATCATTCAGTCGCCACCTGCGGGCGGCACCGTTTACGACTTCAAGCGCTGGGCTAAAGAGGTCGATGGCGTGGCTGACGCCCTGGTCCTGCCTGGCCGTCGAGGCGGCGGCACCGTTGACCTGGTCATCACCGCCAGCACCGGCAACCCTTCTGCCGAGGTCATCGCTCTATGTAAGGAACACGTGCTGAGCCTGTGTTCAGTCATTGCGGACGTATGGGTCTTTGCCCCAACCATACGGAGCGTCGACTCCATTGCACTGGTTGAAGTGGCCGACGGCTACACCTTGGCAGATGTGCAGGTAGCTGCACAGGCCGGTTACAACGCGCTGCTGGGTGCAATGAAGCCACGCGAGACACTCAAGCGCTCGCAGATAGAAGCCATGATCAACAACCTGGCAGGTGTCATTGACAGATCTGTTACAGAGCCCGTGGGCAACGTCAAAGCTTCTGACGATCCGCTTCTGGTCGGTTGGATTCGGCCAGGCACCATCACTCTGGGCCTGCTGGAATGACTGCTCTAGCAGATCAGCTACGGCTGCTGTTGCCTCCCGTCTCTTACGACGGCACGGCGCCGCTGCTGTCTGCCGCCATTGAGGCTGAGGCTAATGCTCTGACCCAATCGGACGTGCAGGCCGAGGCGGTTTACAGCGCAATTTTTGCTGACTCAGGCATGGGACTGGCTGACTGGGAGCGTGTGCTGGCTTTGCCGGACCCGTGCCTTTTCGGCGTGGCGCAGTCCGTCCGCCAGCGCGTCCAGGCTGTTGTCAGCAAGCTGCAAGCCCGTGGCGGTCAGAGCAAATCCTTTTTCATCGCCCTGGCTAAGTCTCTCGGCTACGACATTACCATCACTACCTTTCGGCCCGCCCGTGCGGGCATTGCGCGAGCGGGCGACGCCATCTATGGCGGCGACTGGAACTACGCGTGGCGGGTCAATGCCCCCGCAGTGACCGTCAGCTATGCCGTTGCGGGAATGTCCGCTGCTGGTGATCCGCTAGCTGCCTGGGGCAACAAATCACTTGAGTGCCGACTTAGCCAGATGAAACCGGCTGAGTCCATTTTGCTATTTGGCTATGGAGACAACTGATGCAGAAAATCGGAGATAGCACCAGCACTGCGAATGGTGCGAAGGAGTTCACAAAGGGGCAGCCAGGCACTGGTGTAGATGCCACGGTCATCACTGCCGAGTGGCTGAACGCCATTCAGCGGGAGTTGGTGAATCTTGTGTTAGGTGGTGGTCTGACCATCGTGCCTGGTGATGATTCTCAGGTACTTAAGGCGATTCAGGCTATCCAGCTCGCCGCAGTTACCTGGGCAAAGCTCGGGGGCAAGCCGACTACCGTTAGCGGCTTTGGCATCACCGATGCGTTCACCAAAACAGAGACAGCAACTGCAATCCAAAAGGCGGTTTCTGACCTCGTTGACTCGTCGCCTGCCGCACTCGACACCTTGAAAGAACTGGCTGAAGCCTTGGGCAATGACCCTAACTTCGCCACTACCGTAACTAACGCACTTGCTAGCAAGGCTGCAAAAGCGACGAGCCTGGCAGGGTACGGCATCATTGATGCTTATTCTAAAGGGGTTACGTATTCCAGGGCAGAGGTTGAGGATCTGCTAGCCCTGGAGGTTGGAAGACTAAAAGCGATTCCTATCTTTAGCCGCCATCAAAAGCTATCAGTTTGGGCTACTGGAACCAATTCAGTTATCTCTTTGAAAGCTGAGAAGCTCGTTATAGGTAGTGGGAGTGCCGTTCAGGCTGTGGGTCGAGTTGAACAAAGCCTCAATATGCAGAGTAGTGGGTTGGGCGGGCTGGATGTTGGGGTCGTGGCTCCTTCAAGCTGTTACGGTGCATGGGTTGCAACAAACGGAGAGTCGGTTGCAGCCACGGCAGCATTGATGCCAGTGCTATTGGGATCCACCACGCTAGGTTCCCCGGTTATCACTGGCCTACCCAGTACTGCCTCTATGCGTGTTGGCATGCAGTTCAGCAGCGCGTTGTTCCCCTGGGGTGTGACGATCAAGTCGATTGACTCGGCCAGCCAAATAACTGCAAGCCATTCGGCATTAGCGACGGCGGCTTCGGACAACCTGCGTTTTGCATACGAGCCGGTGCTGCCCGCTGGTTATATCGCAAGCCGGTTTAGCTCGTTTTTTACTGACAGCAGTGCAAATAAGTTTCCTTTGTCATACACGCAGTGGAATCGTTTTGTTCGTATTCGTCCTGCTGCTGCAACCAACGTCGTTACGCTGCCAGGTATGGTAAGCGGTGTGCAGGGGAATCCATCTCATCCTCCGACCTTTGTGCCGGTAGCGCTGGGAGCGTTTGTCCCGCCTACAGCCTTAAAAATCTCGCTCACGCTATATGGCTACCTTTCGAACTCTTCGTTGATTGCGGCGCCAAATCCCGGACATTACGGCGTGATTTATACACCTATTGGTGCATCTCCTTTGCATCTTAGTCAGGGGGCTTCTGCTGGCGCCACGCATGTTGCCGCCAGCGGAGAAATGGTGCCCGAACGGGGATATATCTTTTATGCGTCAAACGCAGGAGCTTCTGGTTTGGTGCTAGGCGGCTGGGAGGATGATGTATGAGTGGTTTTGCAGTGCGTAACGATGGTGAGTTCGGATGGCGTTCGGTTGGTGGGCCTGCGGACCTATTCTCTAATGAGGTTTATTCTAAGGTCGAACCCCCAGCATTAGTGCTTTCACCGCCCAGCGTGGAAGAGCTTGCAGTTAAAGCTAAAGTCAAGCGCGACCAATTTCTGGCAGTTGCTGCAAACCGGATGGGGCCTTTGCAAGACGCGGTAGAGGTCGGCGGGGCTACTGACGAAGAGGTGAGTCGTCTGGCGCTATGGAAGGCTTACCGGATTGAGCTGAATCGAATCGAAGGCCAAGAGGCATTCCCGGTAGATATAAGCTGGCCCGTCTCCCCTGATGACTCTGTCTGAAGCTTATGTGCAAATCCGCGGCAGGGGCGCGGTGCCAATTGTTCCGCTAAAACGCGTCAAAACTGCCTTAGATGCACTATGCCAAGTGTCTCGCTAAGCGGTGCCAAATCCGGCGCGCGCTTACAGCTCCAGCTCTTGCTCTGCTTTTGCTCTGCTTTTGACTTTGATCTCAGACGCCCCATCAACCACGCTGGCCGAACGCAGGTTTGAATCCGTGGGTAACCCGGCAGGACGCCGGGTTAGCCGTCCTGGGCCATGGATGGCCCATGACGGCGGCCCACGGATTCAAGCCTGCGTTCGGGCACACCGAGCACTAGCGAGGTGCCGAGTGGTGGGGCAAGAGCCCTTTGGTTACTTTGGGGCTTTTCCAAAGTGACCCGCTGTAAGAGCGGAACCCTAAGCCGCCGTGACCTCAATAACGGATATGTACTCGGTCCCCAGCAACCTGTCAGACCGCCACAGGAGCAAGCTCACTCGCCACAAAAGCTCCGCACATCGCCCTCACCCCCCCCTCGCGGAACTTTGCCAGGAAATAACCGCCTGAATCCGGTAGGCTCACCCTTTTCACTCAAGGAGTTAATCCCCATGGCCAAAGCCACCGCCCGCCACATCCTCGTTTCCACTGAAGAAAAGTGCAACGAACTCAAAGCCCAGATCGAAGGCGGCGCCGATTTCGCAGAAGTCGCCAAAGCCAACTCCAGCTGCCCGTCCAGCCGCCAAGGCGGTGACCTGGGTTCGTTCGGTCCAGGCCAAATGGTCAAAGAATTCGACACCGTCGTATTCAGCGCCCCGGTCAACACCGTGCAAGGCCCGGTGAAAACCCAGTTCGGTTATCACCTGCTGGAAGTCACCAGCCGCCAGGACTGATCCAGTCCGCGCTGAGGCTTCATACAACGGCCCGCCTTTTGGTGGGCCGTTGTGCATGGGATGACTGGCGATGCTCTGGCCGTTAGCGTACAAAGCCCTATTCTTCTCCTCCCGGCGCTCAAGGCTGATAATGCGACTGGCTTTTTCGACTCTATTTAGCTCCACCCTGGCCCTGCTGCTGGCCAGCACCGCTGTGATCGCGGCCCCGCAAACCTATCTGACCGTGTACGGCGAACCGGCCAAATACCCCGCCGGCTTCAGCCATTTCGACTACACCAACCCCAACGCCCCCAAGGGCGGCAGCCTGCGGCGTTCGGCCATCGAGATCGGGCGTTTCGACCACGTACTGCCCTATATCGACAAAGGCATCGGCGTGTCCCAGGTCGACGGCTGGCTGTATTCGCCCCTGGCCCAGCGCTCCCTGGATGAGCCCTACACGGTCTACGGCCTGGTGGCCGAGAAGATGGACCGCGCCGACGACGGCCTGTCGCTGCGCTTCTACCTCAACCCCAAGGCACGTTTCGCCGATGGCACGCCGATCACCGCCGAAGACGTGCGCTACAGCTTCGACCTGCTGATGACCCAGGGCAGCCTGCGCTTTCGCACGGTGTTCGCCGACGTCAAGCACGTCGAGGTCGAAGGCCCGCGCCAGGTGCGCTTCGATTTTTCCAGCAACGAAAACCGCACCCTGCCCCTGGATATCGCCGTCCTGCCGGTATTCCCCGAACACTGGTGGAAAACCCGCGACTTCGCCAACGGCGGCGGCTACGAAGCCCCGCTGGGCAGCGGCCCGTACAAGATCAGCAAAATCGACGCCGGCAGCACCATCACCTTCACCCGCGACCCGAACTGGTGGGGCAAGGACTTGCCCGTCAGCCGTGGCCTGTACAACTTCGATCACCTGAGCCTGGAGTTCTTCGGCGACACCGAGGTGGCGCGCCAGGTGCTGCGCGGTGGCGCCTACGATTTCAACCGTGAGTTCTCCGCCACCGGCTACTCCATCGGCTACAACGGCCCGGCCCTGGACGACGGACGCTTGCAACGCGCGCACTTGGCCAAAGAGATGCCGCAACCGGCCCAGGGCTATGTGTTCAACGTGCAAAACCCGGTGTTCAAGGACCGCCGCGTACGCCAGGCCCTGGCGATGCTGTGGGATTTCGAATGGGCCAACCGGCAGATGATGCGCTCCATGTACATCCGCCAGCAGAGCTTTTTCTCCAACAGTCCACTGGCCGCCACCCAACTGCCCAGCCCGGAAGAACTGGCGATCCTGGAACCCCTGCGCGGCCAGGTGCCCGACGAGGTGTTCACCCAGGTGTTCAAGGCGCCGGTCACCGATGGCAGCGGCATGATCCGCGACAAGCAACTGCAAGCCCTGGCGCTGCTCGAGGAAGCAGGCTGGAAACCCGACGGCGACAAGCTGGTCAACGCCGAAGGCGAGCCGCTGGAGTTCACCTTCCTCAATGCCCAGGCCGGCCTGGAGCGCCTGTTGCTGCCGTACAAGCGCAACCTGGCGCAGATCGGAATAACCCTGAACATCCGCCGCATCGACTCCTCGCAGTACGTCAACCGCCTGATGACCCGGGACTACGACATGATCGTCACCGGTTTCCCGGTCACCACCTCGCCGGGCATGGAGCTGTATAACTACTTCGGCTCCGCCGCCGCGTTCGACCCCGGCGCCAACAACTACATCGTGCTCAAGGACCCGGCGGTCGACAGCCTGATCAAGGGCCTGGTCAAAGCCGACACCCAGGCGCAGATGCTCACCTATGCCCACGCCCTCGACCGGGTGCTGCAATGGAATTACCTGTGGATTCCCAATTACTACCCGCCCGGCACCTCGGCGGCGTGGTGGAACCGCTTCGGTCGCCCGGCCATCGAGGCGAAGAATGACGAAGCCCTGGAAACCTGGTGGGAAGTCAGCCCCACGCCACTGACGAACGAACAAATGAAAACCGCGCTGAAAAACCACCCGGGAGCCCGCTGATGTTTGCCTATATCGTGCGGCGCCTGCTGCTGATCATCCCGACGCTGGTGATCATCCTGCTGGTCAATTTCGTGATCGTCCAAGCCGCGCCGGGCGGCCCGGTGGAACAGGCCATCGCCCACCTGCAAGGCATCGGCGGCGGTGCCATCGGCGGTTCCGCCAGCGAAGGTCTCAGCAGCGGCTCCCGCGCCAGCCGTGGCCTGGACCCGAAACTGATCAAAGACATCGAAAAACAATACGGCTTCGACAAGCCCGCACCGGAACGCCTGTGGCTGATGCTCAAGAGCTACGCGCGGCTGGATTTCGGCAATAGCTTCTTTCGCGGCTCGACCGTGACCGACCTGATCCTGGAAAAAATGCCGGTCACCATTTCCCTCGGCCTGTGGGCCACGCTGATCACCTACCTGGTGTCGATCCCCCTGGGGATACGCAAGGCGGTGCGCAACGGCAGCAGCTTCGATGTGTGGAGCAGCACCGCGATCGTCATCGGTTATGCAATGCCGGCGTTTCTGTTCGCGATGTTCCTGATCGTGGTGTTCGCCGGCGGCACCTCGCTGAACTGGTTCCCGGTGCGCGGCCTGGTCTCGGAAAACTTCGATGAGCTGAGCACGGTGGGCAAGATCGCCGACTATTTCTGGCACCTGGTATTGCCGGTCACGTCCCTGGTGATCGGTGGGTTCGCCACCCTGACCATCCTCACCAAAAACTCGTTCCTCAACGAAATCACGCGTCAGTACGTGGTCACCGCCCGCGCCAAAGGCTTGAGCGAACGGCAGGTGCTGTACGGCCATGTGTTCCGCAATGCCATGCTGCTGGTGATCTCGGGGATTCCCCAGGCGTTCATCAGCGTGTTCTTTGCCGGCTCCCTGCTGATCGAAGTGATCTTCTCCCTCGACGGCCTGGGGCGCATGAGCTACGAGGCCGCCGTGTCCCGCGATTACCCGGTGGTGTTCGGTTCGCTGTTTATCTTCACCCTGTTCGGCCTCTTGATAAAACTGATCGGCGACCTCTGCTACACCCTGGTGGACCCGCGTATCGACTTCGCCGCGAGGAACGCCTGATGCTCAATTTGTCTCCCGTGGCCCGTCGACGTTTCGAGCGGTTCAAGAAGAACCGCCGTGGCTGGTGGTCGCTGTGGCTGTTCATCGGCCTGTTCATCCTGACCCTGGGCGGCGAGTTGATCGCCAACGACAAGCCCTTGGTGCTGAGCTTCAAGAACGAGCTGTATTTCCCCGTGTTCAAGCGCTACACCGAGCAGCAATTCGGCGGCCAGTTGCCGTTCCAGGCCGATTACCGCAGCGACTATGTGCAAAAGCTGATCAAGCAGGACGGCGGCTGGATGCTGTTCCCGCCGGTCCCGTTCAGCGACGACACGCCCAACTACGAACTGACCCGCCCGGCCCCGAGCCCGCCGTCGGCGGTGAACTGGCTGGGTACCGATGACCAGTCGCGGGACGTGCTGGCGCGGGTGATCTTCGGGGCGCGGGTGTCGATCCTGTTCGCCCTGGCGCTCACCGCGATCAGCGCGTCCATCGGCATTGCCGCCGGCGCCTTGCAGGGTTACTACGGCGGCTGGGTCGACCTGATCGGCCAGCGCGTGCTGGAGGTGTGGTCGGGGCTGCCGGTGCTGTACCTGCTGATCATCCTGTCGGGCTTTGTCGAGCCGAATTTCTGGTGGCTGCTGGGGATCATGGCGCTGTTTTCCTGGCTGGCCCTGGTGGACGTGGTGCGCGCCGAGTTCCTGCGCGGGCGCAACCTGGAATACGTCAAGGCCGCGCGGGCCCTGGGCCTGGGCGATGGCAAGATCATTCGCCGGCACATCCTGCCCAACGCCATGACCGCCACCCTGAGCTACCTGCCGTTCATCCTGACCGGAGCGATTTCCACCTTGAGCGCCCTGGATTTCCTCGGCTTCGGCATGCCGGCGGGCAGCGCGTCCCTTGGCGAGTTGATCGCCCAGGGCAAGCAAAACCTGCAAGCGCCGTGGCTGGGGCTGACGGCCTTTTTCACCTTGGCGCTGATCCTGTCGCTGCTGGTATTTATCGGCGAGGCGTTGCGTGACGCCTTCGACCCCCGTTCATGAGTGAGTGCGTATGAGCGACAACCTGATCGAGATCCGCGACCTGTGCGTCGCCTTCGGCGGCCAGTCCGTGGTACGCAACCTGAGCCTGGACGTGCGCCCTGGCGAGTGCCTGGCGCTGGTTGGCGAGTCGGGCTCGGGCAAGTCGGTAACGGCCCTTTCGATCCTGCAACTGCTGCCCGAAGCCGGTACCGAAACCCGTGGTTCGGTGAAGTACCGTGGCCAGGAGCTGATCGGCGCATCGGCGAGCACCCTGCAAAAGCTGCGCGGCGACCGCATCGCCATCATCTTCCAGGAGCCGATGACCTCCCTCAACCCGCTGCACAGCATCGAAAAGCAGATCGGCGAAACCCTGCTGTTGCACAAGGGCCTGGGCGGCAAGGCGGCGCAGGCGCGCATCCTCGAACTGCTGGAGCTGGTGGGCATCCAGAAACCCGAGGAACGCCTCAAGGCTTATCCGCACCAACTCTCCGGCGGCCAGCGCCAGCGGGTAATGATCGCCATGGCCCTGGCCTGCGAGCCGCAACTGCTGATCGCCGACGAACCCACCACGGCGCTGGACGTGACCGTGCAGCGCAAGATCCTGCTGCTGCTCAAATCCCTGCAGCAACGCCTGGGCATGTCGCTGTTGCTGATCAGCCACGACCTCAACCTGGTGCGCAGCATGGCCCAGCGGGTGTGCGTGATGCATGCCGGCGAGATCGTCGAGCAAGCCGACTGCGAGACCTTGTTCACCGCGCCGCAACACCCCTACAGCCAACTGCTGCTGGACGCGGAACCGTCGGGTGAACCGGTGTGCAGCGAAGCGCGCGAAACGGTGCTGGAGGTGCATGACCTGACCGTGCAATTCCCCCTCGGCGGCGGGCTGTTCCAACGCAAGACCTACCTGCGCGCGGTGGACGGCATCAGCCTGAGCGTGCAGCGCGGCAAGACGCTGGGGATCGTCGGCGAGTCCGGCTCGGGCAAGTCGACCCTGGGCCAGGCGATCCTGCGCCTGCTGGATTCCACTGGCAGCATCCGCTTCCAGGGCGTGGCGCTCGAGTCGCTCAACCACCATCAGATGCGCCCGTGGCGCAAGCAGATGCAGGTAGTGTTCCAGGACCCTTATGGCAGCCTCAGCCCGCGCATGTCGGTGCAGCAGATCATCAGCGAAGGCCTGGAAGTGCATGCGCCGTGCAGCCTGGCCGAGTGTGATGCGCAAGTGATCCAGGTGCTCAAGGACGTCGGCCTCGACCCCGCCAGCCGGCATCGCTACCCCCACGAGTTTTCCGGCGGCCAGCGTCAGCGCATCGC
Source organism: Pseudomonas extremaustralis (assembly GCF_900102035.1). NCBI lineage: Bacteria > Pseudomonadati > Pseudomonadota > Gammaproteobacteria > Pseudomonadales > Pseudomonadaceae > Pseudomonas > Pseudomonas extremaustralis. The sequence goes on along the minus strand of NZ_LT629689.1, from coordinate 1,204,257 downwards.
CATCGCCCGCGCCCTGGTGCTCAAGCCGGCGCTGATGTTGCTGGACGAACCCACCTCGGCCCTCGACCGCACGGTGCAGAAACAAGTGGTGGCGCTGTTGCGCGAGCTGCAGGAAAAATACGGCCTGACCTACCTGTTCATCAGCCATGACCTGGCCGTGGTGCGCGCCATGGCCCACGACATGATTGTGATCAAGGACGGCAAGGTGGTGGAGCGCGGCGCCAGCCACGACGTGTTCGAAGCGCCGCAACACCCGTACACCAAGGAACTGCTGGCCGCCGCACGCATGCCGTTGTAGGAGCGAGAACATGAACATCACCGATAGCCTCAAGGATTACGAACAGGTTCGCGGCCTGGCGATCCGGTCTCTGTTCGAGATCATCGAGCAGTCCAGCGAAGGCACGGTGATTGTCGACCGCGACGCGAATATCGTCTGGATGAACGAGCGCTACGCCAAACGCTTCGGTCTCAAAAGCGCCGATGAGGCCATCGGCCAGCCCTGCGAACAGGTGATTTCCAACAGCCTGTTGCGCCAGGTGGTGCGCACCGACCAGCCGATCCTGCTGGATATCCAGGACACGCCCAAAGGCCCGCTGGTGGTGATGCGCCTGCCGATCCACAACGACGCGGGCGCGGTGATCGGCGCCATCGGCTTTGCGCTGTTCGATGAACTGCGCAACCTGTCGCCGCTGATCGAGCGTTACCTGAGCATGCAGCAGGAACTGGCGTCCACCCGTTCGCTGCTGCGCAAGCGCCAGAGCAAGTACAACTTCGCGCACTTTATCGGCACCAGCGCCGCCAGCCTGGAAGTCAAACGCCGCGCACGGCGCAGTGCGAGTGCCGAGTCGCCGGTGTTGCTGCTGGGGGAAACCGGCACCGGCAAGGAGTTGCTGGCCCAGGCGATTCACGGCGCATCGCCCCGCGCGAACAAGGCATTCGTCAGCATCAACAGCGCCGCGATCCCCCATGACCTGCTCGAAGCCGAGTTCTTTGGCACAGCGCCAGGTGCGTTCACCGGCGCCGACCGCAAGGGCCGTCCGGGCAAATTCCAGATCGCCCAGGGCGGTACGTTGTTCCTCGACGAAATCGGCGACATGCCCCTGCCGCTGCAAAGCAAACTGCTGCGGGTGTTGCAGGAGAAGGAATTCGAGCCGGTGGGTTCCAACGAGATGCTGCACAGCGATGTGCGCGTGATTGCCGCCACGTCCATGGACCTGGAAGCGGCGATCAAGCGCGGCGAGTTTCGCGCCGACCTGTATTACCGGCTCAATGTGCTGCCGATCCAGGTGCCGCCGTTGCGTGAACGACTGGAGGATATTCCGGCGCTGAGCGAGGCGATCCTCGAGGACCTGCACAGCCACCACGAGCTGGACCGCGAGGCCCTGGCGTTGCTGGCCCAACATGCGTGGCCGGGGAATATCCGTGAATTGCGTAACGTGCTGGAACGCGCGGCGTTGTTGAGCGATGACCTGGTGCTGAACGCCGCCGAGATTCGCGCGGCCATCGGCACGTTCAGCCCGGTGACGCGCAGCGACGTGCAGACCGTCGAGGGCGAGACCTTCGCCGCCGCGCGGGAGCGCTTCGACCGGCAGGTGATCGCGGCGGCGCTCGAGGCCGGCGGTGGGAATGTGGTTCACGCCGCCAGGCAGTTGGGGCTTGGCCGGTCGACCTTGTACAAGAAGATGGTCGCCTTGGGCATCGCCTGATCTCCAAACAGAGACACCATTCTCCAGACAGAGACATTCCTTGTGGGAGGGGGCTTGCTCCCGATAGCAGTGTTCCAGTCAACGCATTTGCCGACTGACACACCGCTATCGGAAGCAAGCCCCCTCCCACATGGGTTCCCGGCTTGTCTCGATATCGAGACACACCCGGCAACCCTGTTCCGAATACTAAGAAATATCTATATAAATCAATAAATTGCAAACATGGCACGCATCTCGCTATGGCCCTTCCCCACCGCTTCACCCCACAAAAATAACAATCCGATGGAGACACACCATGAGTGTGATCATTGCCCTGGCAGCCCTCGCGCTGCTGATGCTGGCTGCCTACCGTGGCTATAGCGTTATCCTGTTTGCCCCCATCGCCGCCCTCGGCGCTGTGCTGCTCACCGATCCTTCTGCGGTCGCCCCTGCGTTTACCGGGGTGTTCATGGAGAAAATGGTCGGTTTCATCAAGCTGTATTTCCCAGTGTTCTTGCTCGGTGCAGTGTTCGGCAAGCTGATCGAGCTGTCGGGCTTTTCGCGCTCGATCGTGGCGGCGGCGATCCGCCTGCTCGGCACGCGCCAGGCGATGCTGGTGATTGTGCTGGTGTGCGCCCTGCTCACCTACGGCGGCGTATCGCTGTTCGTGGTGGTGTTCGCGGTGTACCCGTTCGCGGCGGAGATGTTCCGCCAGAGCGATATCCCCAAGCGCCTGATCCCGGCGACCATCGCCCTCGGTGCGTTCTCGTTCACCATGGACGCCCTGCCCGGCACGCCGCAGATCCAGAACATCATCCCCAGCACGTTCTTCAACACCACCGCCTGGGCCGCGCCGTGGCTGGGGCTGATAGGCACGCTCTTCGTGTTCTGCACCGGCATGCTTTACCTGGCGCGCCAGCGCAACAAGGCGCAACGGGCCGGTGAAGGCTACGGCACCGAGCTGCGCAACGAGCCGGAAACCGCCGAGAACCTGACCTTGCCCAACCCCTGGATCGCGCTGTCGCCGCTGATTCTGGTGGGGGTGATGAACCTGTTGTTCACCCACTGGATTCCACAGTGGTACGGCAAGACCCACAGCCTCAGCCTGCCGGGCATGAGCGCGCCGGTGACCACCGACATCGCCAAGCTCACCGCGATCTGGGCGGTGCAGGCGGCGTTGCTGGTGGGCATCATCATGGTGCTGGTGTTCGGCTGGTCGGCGATCAAAAGCAAGCTCGCCGAAGGCAGTAAAAGTGCGGTCAGCGGTGCGCTGCTGGCGGCGATGAACACCGCATCGGAATACGGCTTCGGTGCGGTGATCGCCTCGCTGCCAGGCTTTTTGGTGCTAGCGGACTGGCTCAAGGGCATCCCCAACCCACTGGTCAACGAAGCGATCACCGTGACCCTGCTGGCGGGCATCACCGGCTCGGCGTCCGGCGGCATGAGCATCGCCCTGGCGGCGATGTCCGAGAGTTTCATTGCAGCGGCCCATGCGGCCAATATCCCCCTTGAAGTGCTGCACCGGGTCGCGGCCATGGCCAGCGGCGGCATGGACACCCTGCCCCATAACGGCGCGGTGATCACCCTGCTGGCGGTCACCGGGCTGACCCACCGCGAAGCCTACAAGGACATTTTCGGCATCACGATCATCAAGACCCTCGCGGTGTTCGTGGTGATCGGTACTTTCTACGCCACTGGCATTGTGTGAGGTTTTCATGACGAACTTGAATGGCAAGACCGCCCTGGTCACCGGCTCCACCAGCGGCATCGGCCTGGGGATAGCGCTGAGCCTGGCAAAAGCCGGCGCCAACCTGATCCTCAACGGCTTTGGCGACGCCAGCGCGGTGATCGCCCAAGTGCAGGCGTTCGGCGGCAAGGTCGGGCATCACCCGGCGGACGTCAGCGACCCGGCGCAGATCGCCGACATGTTCGCCTATGCCGAGCGCGAGTTCGGCGGCGTGGACATTCTGGTGAACAACGCCGGCATCCAGCATGTGGCGGCGGTGGAAGAGTTCCCGGTGGAGCGCTGGGACGCGATCATCGCGATCAACCTGTCCTCGGTGTTCCACAGCACGCGCCTGAGCTTGCCGCGCATGAAGGCCAAGGGCTGGGGACGCATCGTCAATATCGCCTCGGTGCACGGCCTGGTCGGTTCGGTGGGCAAGGCGGCGTATGTGGCGGCCAAGCATGGCGTGATCGGCTTGACTAAGGTGGTGGGCCTGGAGACCGCCACCAGCAACGTGACCTGCAACGCGATCTGCCCCGGCTGGGTGCTGACGCCGCTGGTGCAGAAGCAGATCGACGATCGCGCGGCCAACGGCGTCGACCCGCAGCAGGCACAACATGATCTACTGGCGGAAAAGCAACCGTCGCTGGAGTTCGTCACACCGCCGCAACTGGGCGAGCTGGTGCTGTTTTTATGCAGCGAAGCCGGCGCCCAAGTGCGCGGCGCGGCATGGAACATCGACGGCGGCTGGCTGGCCCAATAAACCCAAACCTGTAGGAGCCGGCAAGCCGGGCTCCTACAGGTCATAAGAACAAGAGACTTTGCTGATGTCCGAGATTCTCTGGCAACCCTCCCCCGAACGCATCCGCGCGACACGGATGGACCGGTTCCGGCGCTTTATCAATGATCGCCACGGCGTGCAACTGAACGACTACCCGGCCCTGCACCAGTGGAGCATCGACCAGCGTGGCGACTTCTGGCAGGCGATTGTGGCGTTCTTCGACGTGCAGTTTCGCAGCCCGCCCACCACCGCGTTGATCGAAGGCGCCGAGATGCCCAGCGCCCAGTGGTTTCCCGGCGCGACCCTGAACTTCGCTGAACACCTGTTGCGCCGTCGCGACGACCACCCCGCCGTGGTCGCCATCGCGGAAGACGGCCAGCGCGAACAACTGACCTATGCCGAACTCGCCGCCCATGTCGCCGGCCTGCAAAACAGCCTGCGGGCCGCGGGTGTAGGGGTGGGCGACCGGGTCGCCGCATGCATGCCCAACACTTGGCAGACCCTGGTGGGCATGCTGGCCACCACCAGCCTGGGCGCAATCTGGTCATGTTCCTCGCCGGACTTCGGCACCCAGGGCGTGATCGACCGTTTCGGCCAGATCGAACCCAAGGTGCTAATCACCTGCGCCGGCTATCGCTATGCCGGCAAGGACATCGACCAGAGCGCCAAACTGAATGAAATCCTCGAACGCCTGCCGTCCCTGCAACAGCTGATCATCGTGCCGTATACCCGGCCCCAGGCGCGCATCGACGACTACCGCACCCAGGCCCGCGTCGCGTTGTGGAACGATTTTTACACCCCCGGCGGCGCACCGGACTTCGTCGCTGTGCCGTTCGACCATCCGCTGTACATCCTCTATTCCAGCGGCACCACCGGCGTGCCCAAATGCATTGTCCACGGCACTGGCGGCGTGCTGCTCACCCACCTCAAGGAGCACGGCCTGCACGCCGATCTGTCCGACAAGGACTGCCTGTTCTACTACACCACCTGCGGCTGGATGATGTGGAACTGGCTGGTGTCGGTGCTGGCTCTCGGCGCCACAGCGGTGCTGTATGACGGTTCGCCGTTTCATCCCGGGCCGGAGCGCTTGATCGACCTGATCGACGCGGAGCGGATCAACGTGTTCGGCACCAGCCCCAAGTACCTCGCCACCCTGGAAAAGGCCGGGCTGCAACCGCGCCTGAGCCATGACCTGGGCAGCCTCAAGGGCCTGATTTCCACGGGATCGCCGCTGTCGCCCCAGAGCTACGATTACGTGTACCGCGAGATCAAGGGCGAACTGTGCCTGTCGTCGATGTCCGGCGGCACTGACATCGTCTCCTGCTTTGTGATCGGCAACCCGGTGTTGCCGGTGCGTCGCGGTGAAATGCAGTGCAAGAGCCTGGCGATGGCCATCGAGGTGTGGGACGACCAGGGTCACCCGTTGGTCGGGGAAAAAGGCGAACTGGTGTGCACCCGGCACTTCCCGGCCATGCCCATCGGTTTGTGGAACGACGCAGACCAGGCCAAGCTGCGCGCCTCGTATTTCAGCCAGTTCCCCGGCGTGTGGGCCCAGGGCGACTACGCCGAACAGCGGCCCAACGGCAGCCTGTTGATTCACGGGCGCTCCGATGCGGTACTCAACCCCGGCGGTGTGCGCATCGGCACCGCCGAGATTTATCGCCAGGTGGAGAAAGTCCCCCAGGTCCTGGAAAGCCTTGCCATCGGCCAGCGCTGGCAGGACGACGTGCGCGTGGTGCTGTTCGTGCGGCTGGAGGACGGCATCACGCTGGACGATGCCCTGGAACACCAGATCCGCCAGGTGATCCGCGCCAACACCACGCCACGCCATGTGCCGGCGAAGATCCTCGCCGTGAGCGATATCCCGCGCACCATCAGCGGCAAGATCGTCGAACTGGCCGTGCGCAATGTGGTCCATGGCGAACCGGTGAAAAACACCGACGCGCTGGCAAACCCGCAGGCCCTGGCGCAATTTCGCGATCGACCTGAGCTTGCCGAGAGGTGAAAGGTTTCAGCCTTGAGCCGCTCATTTGAAGACAAAACCCCAATGCGTGCTATTTTTCGAGGGGTAGTCAGCCGTTCCCGGGTCCCGGGATAATCCGCTGTTGTCATTTTCAAAGCGTCACGCTCAGGGCTTTTTTCATGAATGGAACATCCACCGGTAGCGAAGCCGCTGCATTGATTGCGCGGCTGGACTGGGCACAAAGCCCGCTCGGTGAGGCCAATGACTGGCCGCAAAGCTTGCGCACAGCCGTAGATATCGTCGTCAACTCGCCGATGCCGATGCTGTTGCTGTGGGGCCGCGAACTCATCCAACTCTACAACGACGGCTTCGCCCGACTGGCAGGCAACAAGCACCCCGGCGCACTGGGCCAGCCGGCGCATGCCACCTGGCCGGAGCTGGAAAGCTTTACCGCGCCGGTCTATGACGCCGTCCTCGGCGGCCAGGTGCGCACCTTCACCGAGCAGCCCTTCGTGCTGCAGCGCAATAACCGCGACACCGAGATCTGGCTCGACCTCACCTACAGCCCGATCCGCGACGAGGGCGGCCAGGTGGCCGGCATTCTGGTCACCGCCATCGAAACCAACGAACGCCGCAGCAAAACCCAGGAACTGCAACAGCGTTCCGAAGACAGCCTCAAGGCCCAGCACAATTCCGAACAACGCCTGCAACTGGCCCTGGCCGCCACCGACGCGGTGGGCACCTGGGATTGGAACATCGGCGAAGATCGCTTTATCGCCGACGCCCACTTCGCCGCCCTGCACGGCGTCGATCCCAGTGACGCCGGGCGCCTGCCCATCAGCGACTACCTGAACGGCGTGCACCCCGAAGACCGGGGCATGGTGGCGCGCAGCATCAAGCACTGCATCACCCACGGCAGCGAATACGCCGAGGAATATCGCCTGCAGCACGCCGACGGCCAGGTGCGCTGGGTCTTCGCCCGTGGCCGCTGCTACAACGATCAGCACGGCCGCCCGACGCGCTTCCTGGGCGCGGCGCTGGATCTGACCGAACGCAAGAACACCGAACAGGCCCTGCGCCACCTCAATGAGAACCTCGAAGAGCGAGTAGCCCAGCGCACCCAGGCGCTGGCCGAGGCCAACCTGCGCCTGCAAAACGAGATGTTCGAACGCGAGCGCGCCGAGGACGCCCTGCGTCATGCACAGAAGATGGAAGCGGTGGGCCAGTTGACCGGCGGCATCGCCCATGACTTCAACAATATGCTCACCGGCATCATCGGCAGCCTGGACCTGATGCAGCGCTACATCGCCGCCGGGCGCAGCGAGGAGATCGGCCGCTTTACCGACGCCGCTGTGTCCTCCGCCCATCGCGCGGCCGCCCTCACCCATCGCCTGCTGGCGTTCTCACGGCGCCAGTCGCTGGACCGCCGCCCGCTGGACCCCAATCAACTGGTGGTGTCCCTGGAGGACCTGTTCCGGCGCACCAAAGGCGCGCACATCGAGCTCAAGGTCCAACTGGGCCGCGACATCTGGCCGGTGAACACCGACGCCAGCCAACTGGAGAACGCCCTGCTCAACCTGGTGATCAATGCCCGCGACGCCATGCCCGACGGCGGCCAACTGCTGATCGAAACCGCCAACAGCTACCTCGATGGCACCGACATCACCACCCTCGAACCGGTCAAGGCCGGCGACTACGTGATGCTGGGCGTGCGCGACAACGGCAGCGGCATGGCGCCGAAGATTCTGGCCAAGGCCTTCGACCCGTTCTTCACCACCAAACCCATCGGCCAGGGCACCGGCCTGGGGTTGTCGATGATCTACGGGTTTGCCCAGCAATCCGGCGGGCATGTGACCATTCAAAGCGAACCGGGCCAGGGCACCTGCGTGCGCCTGTACCTGCCGCGCCTGCACGGCACCGCGCTGCAAAGCCACGCCCCGTCCCATCTGGGCGAAGCGCCCATGGCAATGGCCGGCGAGGCGGTGGTGGTGGTCGAGGACGACCCGGCGGTGCGCATGCTGGTGGTCAATGTCCTCGACGAACTCGGCTATACCGCCCACCAGGCCGCCGATGCTCGCACGGCGCTGCCGCTGCTGGAATCGGACCTGCGCGTGGACTTGCTGGTCACCGACGTCGGCCTGCCCGGTATGAACGGCCGGCAACTGGCGGAAATCGCCCGCCAGTACCGCCCGGGCCTCAAGGTGCTGTTCATGACCGGTTATGCGCAGAAAGCCGCCGAGCGCCAGGGCTTCCTGGAGGACGGCATGGACATGGTGGCCAAGCCGTTTTCCATCGACCTGCTGGCCACCAAAATCCGCAGCATGATCAGCGTTTAAGGATCAGTTCAGGCATAATCGCGCGCCGTCGCACACCTGGTAGAACGTTATGAAAGCCCAAGCCCGCCATATCCTGGTGAAAACCAGCGAAGAAGCCGAACAACTCAAGCAGCGCATCGCCAAGGGCGAAGCCTTCGATGTGCTCGCCAAGAAATACTCCACCTGCCCGTCGGGCAAGCGTGGGGGCGATCTGGGTGAAGTGCGGCCTGGGCAGATGGTGGGGGTGATCGACGCGGTGATCTTCAAGAAGCCGGTGAAAGTGGTTCACGGGCCGATCAAGAGCAAGTTCGGGTATCACTTGGTGCAGGTGTTTTATCGCGATTGAGTGTTTGGCTTGAGGCCGTTATCGGGAGCAAGCCCCCACAATGAACCACGTTCCTCCAGGTGAAATGCGGTTCATTGTGGGAGGGGGCTTGCTCCCGATCCGCCACAGGCGGCCATTCACCCTCGAGGAATCAACGCCCCCGGCACCTGAATCACCCGACTGGCCAACCGATGCCCAGCCTTCGCAGCCTCCTGCGGCGAAGCGCCTTTGAGCCGAGCGGCCAGGTACGCCGCACTGAACGAATCCCCCGCCGCCGTGGTGTCCACCACCGTCTCGACCTTCAGCGCCGGCACGGCAAAGCGTTCGCCGTCGCAGCGGATCAGACAGGCATCCGCGCCGCGCTTGAGCACCACCTCGGCAATCGCCGGGTACGCGGCGAACACCTGCTCGCTGTCGGTATAACCAAACAACGCGCACTCGTCGTCCTCGGTCAGCAAGGCCATATCCACCTCGGCCAACACCTGGTGATAGGCCGCGCGCGCCACATCCAGACTGGCCCACAGGCGCGGACGGTAGTTGTTGTCGAACACCACTGTGCCGCCGCGTCGACGGGTTTCGATCAGGGCGTGCAGTAAGCGCTCGCGGCCCATTTCCCCCAGCACCGCCAGGGTAATGCCGCTGAAATACACCACGTCGTAACCCGCCAGCGCCGCCAGGATCGGCACCGCCGCCGGCGTGGTGAAGCAGTCGCGCACCGCGGCTTCGTTGCGCCAGTAGAGGAATTTGCGTTCGCCGTTGGCGTCGGTCTGGATGCAATACAGGCCAGGCAAACGTCCGGGCAGGCGCTGGACCATGCCCAGCCCCAGGCCCTCGGCGCGCCACTGTTGGCACATGGCATCGCTGAAGCTGTCATCGCCCAGGGCCGTGACATAGTCGACCGTACCGACATCGCCCAATTCGCGGCGCAGGTACACCGCCGCGTTCAAGGTGTCGCCGCCGAAGCTTTGTTGCAGGCTGCCGTCGGCGCGGTGTTGCAGTTCGATCATGCATTCGCCGATGAGGGCGATGCGGGGTTTGGTGTTCATACCTGTTGTCTCCGGTGAGGCTGATGGCCCCATCGCGAGCAAGCCCGCTCCCACCTTTGAATGTGTTCACACAGGGGGCTTGCTCGCGATAGAGCCGGCGCGATCTAGAAGCAGGTAGGCAGCGACTCGATCACCTGCAACTGCTCGTCCACCAGGCAACCGATCCGCCACTTGTCGAAGGTCAGGCAAGGGTGCGATGTGCCGAAGGCAATGATGTCGCCGATGCGCAACTCGACGCCGGGCGCGACGGTCATGAACGCGTGCTGGTCCATCACGGCGGTGACGGTGCACGCGGTGACATCATCGCCTTGCGCCGGCACAATCCCGGCCCGGTAGCGCTTGAGCGGCACCGGCAATCCGGCATCGTAGGCGACGTCGCGCTTGCCCAGGGCGATCACCGCAAACCCCGGCTCCGGCAGCGATTGCACATGGGCCCAGACTTCCAGGGCCGGACGCAACCCCTCATGCAGATCGTTGCGACGCTCGAGCACGCAGCACTGTGCGTCCTTGTAGATGCCATGGTCATGGGCCACGTAGCTGCCGGGGCGCAATACGCTGAGGAAACGGCCGGCGGCGTTTTGCGCGGCGAAGGATTCAGCGATCAGGTCGTACCAGGCCGAACCCGACGCGGTGATGATCGGCTTGGGCAGATCGAACGAGCCGTTGTTTTGCAGGTCGACGGCCAGGCGCACCAGGCTGGCGGCGAAGTCGCGGATGCCGCTGATGGCGTGTTCGCCGTGGATCACGCCTTCGTAGCCTTCGATACCGGTCAGGGCCAGGGCCGGCTGGGCCTTGATCGCCTTGGCCAGCTCGCGCACGTCCTGCTCGCTGCGGCAGCCGCAACGACCGCCGACCACGCCGTATTCGATCATCACGTTCAGGCGCAAACCACGGGCGGCGAAGAACAGGCCCAGCTCGGCGACGTTGTCCGGGTGGTCGACCAGGCAGTGGAAGTCGAAATCCGCGTCGGCCAGCAACTCGGCGATCAACGCCATGTTCGGCGCGCCCACCAGTTGGTTGGCCATCAGCACACGGCGCACGCCACCGGCATAGGCGGCGCGGGTCTGCACGGCATTGGCCAGGGTGATGCCCCAGGCGCCGGCGGCGATCTGGCGCTGGAACAGCGCCGGCATCATGCTGGTTTTGCCGTGGGGCGCCAGTTCCGCGCCGCTGCGGCGGACAAAATCCTGCATCCAGCGAATGTTGTGTTCCAGGGCGTCGCGGTGCAGCACCAGGGCCGGCAGGCTGACGTCACGGACCAAGTGGGCGCCGACGGCAGCGGCGCCCTTTTCAACGGCATTGATGGCAGACATGCAATAGCTCCTATTCGTTGATGCGACGGGCCAGGTTGTTGGCGCTTTCGATCAACACCCGGCGATAGTCGTTGTAGTTTTTCAGCGCATCGGCCCGTGGGGCGACGATGCACAACGTCGCAATGCTGACGCCCTGCGCGTCCCGTACCGGGGCGGCGAAGCAATGGGTGAAGGTGTCGGCCACGCTGTCGAAGGAAAAGAACCCATCGAGGCTGGCCTGGCGGATCTGTGCGAGGAAGGTGTCCAGCGCCAGGCGCTCGCCATCCGGCAGGATGAAGTCGTCAGGGTCGATCAGGTCGACGATCTGCTGGTCGCTCAAATGCCCCAGCAACAGGCGCCCGGAAGCGGTCCACGGAATCGGTGCGTTTTCGCCGATGTCCGAGGAAATGCGGAAATGCCGCTCGCCTTCGCGCATCAGCGCCACCGTGTATTTGCGCCCGTTGAGCAGGCACATCTGCGCGGTTTCGTGGGTCTGGCTGACGATTTCCTGCAGGGCATGATCGGCCTCGCGGGAGAGGTCGAAGTGGCGCAGGTGCGCCTGGCCGAGAAAGTACAACTGGCGGCCGAGGTAGACGTGCCCGTCCTTGCCCACGGTCTCCAGGATGCGGCGCTCCAGCAGGGAAGCGACCAACTCGTAGACCGTGGACTTGGGGCTGCCGATGCCACTGGCAATATCATTCGGGCGCAGGGGTTGGCCGACCTCCTTGAGAAAATCGAGAATATCGAATGCACGGTCCAGGCCTTTGGCGCGGCGTTTGATGGTGTCTTCGGTCATGGAAGTTTCGGTCCGCTGAAAGAGATGTGCTGCACGGTGATCCCTTGTGGGAGAGGGCAAGCCCCCTCCCACACTTTGATCGGATGTGGTCTTGAGATTGGGGCATTTAGCCCTTTTTCTTGTAGGCCACGCAATCGATCTCCACCTTGCAGTCGACCATCATGTTCGCCTGCACACAGGCACGCGCCGGGGCGTGTTCGGGGGTGAAGTATTCGCCGAACACCTTGTTGAAACTCCAGAAGTCCCGCGGGTCTTCCAGCCACACGCCGACGCGCACCACGTCCTTGAGTTCGTAACCGGCCTCTTCGAGGATCGCCACCACGTTGCGCATGGTCTGCCGGGTTTGCTCGACGATCCCGCCATTGATGATTTCGCCGTCCATCGCCGGCACCTGGCCCGAGACATAGAGCCAGCCGTCCGCCTCCACCGCGCGGGCGAAAGGACGGGGCTGGCCGCCGCCGGCGGTGCTGCCGGTGCCGTAACGAGTAATGCTCATAAATATGCTCCTGATTAAAAACGAATATTCTTCAAAAATTCCGCCAGGCGCGGCGACTGCGGCCGTTCGAAGATGTCCTTCGACGAACCCTGTTCCTCGATGCGCCCCTGGTTCATGAAGACGATCTTGTCCGACACTTCATAGGCAAAGCGCATTTCGTGGGTGACCAGCAACATGGTCATGCCCTCCTCCGCCAACCCCTTGATCACGCTGAGCACTTCGCCCACCAGTTCGGGGTCGAGGGCCGAGGTGACTTCGTCGAACAGCATCAGGCTGGGGTTCATCGCAATCGCACGGGCAATCGCCACGCGCTGTTGCTGGCCGCCGGACAACTGACCGGGGAAATGATTGCGACGTTCTAGGAGTCCTACACGATCCAACCATTTTTCCGCCAAGGCCACGGCTTCGTCCTTAGGCATCTTCTTAACTTTCAACAAGCCTAAGGTGACGTTCTGCAACGCGGTCAAATGCGGGAACAGGTTGAACTGCTGGAACGCCATGCCGGTCAGCGCACGGTGCTGGGCGATCACACGCTCGGGGTGGCGAATGCGTTTGCCGGCGACTTCGCGGTAGCCGATGGACTCGCCGTCCAGGGTGATCTGCCCGCCCTGGAACTCTTCGAGCAGGTTGACGCAGCGCAGCAGCGTGGTCTTGCCCGAGCCGCTGGAGCCGATCAACGTCACCACGTTGCCGCGCTGCATGGACAGGTCGACACCCTTGAGCACTTCCACCGCGCCGTATTGTTTGCGCAGGCCGCGGATATCCAGCAGCGGTTGGGTCGTTTGAGGTTGGTTCATGGCAAGGCCACCCGCTTTTCAATGTAGCGCCCGAATAACTCGATGGCGTAGTTGATGACAAAGAACATAAAGCCTGCGAACAGGTAGAACTCCAGGGTCATGAAGGTGCGCGCGATCACCTGCTGGGTACTGAGCAGCAACTCGGCGACGCCGATCACCGACAGCAGGGTCGAGGCCTTGACGATTTCCGTGGAGGAATTGACCCAGGTCGGCAGGATCTGCCGCAGCGCCTGGGGCAGCAGCACGTAGGCCAGGGACTGTGGGAACGTCAGGCCGATCGCCTTGCCCGCTTCCAGTTGCCCACGGGGAATGGCTTGCAGCGCGCCGCGCACGATCTCCGAGACATGGGAGCCGCAGAACAGCGTCAGCCCGACGGCACCGGCCTGGAACGCGCTGATCTGCCAACCGAGCGCCGGCAGCATGTAGAAACACGCCAGCACCAGCACAAACACCGGCGTACCACGGATCAGGTCGACATACAGCCGGAACGGCGCGCGCATCCAGAATCTGCCGTAGGTCAGGATCAGCCCGGCGACGATGCCGATCAGGGTGCCGAAGATAATCGCCAGCGCCGACACATACACACTGGTCTGGAAGCCGGCCCACAGGGTGTCCCGGGCGATCCACAACTCATGCAGCCAGCTGGGGGATTGGTACATGGGAGCCTCTTCTAACGACGGATCGCCAGACGCTGTTCCAGGTAGCGGAGCAGCATGGCGATCAGGTAACAGGCGGCCACGTAGAGCGCGGTCGTGACCAGCCAGGTTTCAATCACCCGGTAGCTTTCGACGTTGATCTTGCGGGCGTAATAGGTCAGCTCGGGCACTGCGATCGCCGCGGCCAGGGAGGTGTCCTTGAACAACGAAATGAAGTTGTTCGACAGTGCCGGCAGCACGTTGCGCAGCATCACCGGCACGGTGATGTACGCACGGATGCGCCACTCGCCGAGGCCGATAGCCAACCCGGCTTCGCGCAAGCCCTTGGGAATATTCAACAGCCCGGCGCGGAACACTTCGGTCAGGTAGGCCCCGGCGTACAACGACAGGGTGATGATGAACGAGGGGATCTTGTCCAGGCGGATGCCCAGGCTGGGCAAGGCGAAGTAGATCAACAGGATCAGCACCAGGATCGGCGTATTGCGCACCACCGTCACATACACCGAGGCCAGGATGCGCAGTGCCCGGTGCCTGGACAGCATGGCGAACGCCATCAACAGGCCGATCACGCAGCCGATGGCGATCGACAGCAGCGCCAGTTCGAGGCCCAGCCACAGCCCCGCCAGCAAGGTGTCGAAATCGCGCCACACGGCGGCAAAGTTCAACTGATAGTTCATGGTCGACAGTACCTGATGGGGGCGCCATTGCCGGCGCCCCGGTTTTCACGAATCACTTGAACTCGACGGGGAAACCAATCGCCGGCTCGGGCAGATCGACGCCGAACCACTGCTTGAACGAGGCTTTGTAGGTGGGGAACTCCACACCGGTCATGGCTTCATGCAGCGCGGTATTGACGAAGTTCAGCCAGTCCTGGTCGCCACGCTTGACCGCGCACGCATAGGTCTGTGGGCTCCAGGCGTAGGCCGGGCTGCGGTAGCGGCCGGGGTTCTGCACCATCAGGTACTTGACCGAGGACTGGTCGGTGGCGGCGGCGTCGGCGCGGCCGGAGTTCACGGCCTGGTACATCAGGTCGACGCTGTCGTACTGGTCGACCTTGGCCTTGGGCAGCGCCTGGTGCACCAGCTCTTCGGCATACACGTTTTGCAGCACGGCCACGGTCACGCCATCGCCGGCGGCTTGCAGGTCTTCGATCTCTTTGTATTTGCTGTTGTTCGGCAGCAGCAGGCCGACGCCTTCGCGGTAGTACGGCAGGGTGAACGCCACCTGCTGGGCACGGCTGGCGGTGACGGTGATGAACTGGCAGCTCATGTCGACCTTGTCGGTCAGCAGGTTGGGAATCCGCGCGTCGGAGGACTGCACCACGAACTCGACCTTGCTCGGGTCATTGAACAAGCCCTTGGCCACGATGCGGCCGATGTCGATATCAAACCCCTGCAACTTGCCATCCGCTCCCTGGAAGTGCCACGGCGCATTGGTACTGCCTGTACCCACGATCAAATGCCCACGCTTGAGCACGTTATCGAGCTTGCTGTCCGCCGCCTGCACGATGCCTGCGAGGGAAGCCGATGCGGCGAAGAGAAAAACACACGCTTTGAACACGGAAGGTCGGTGATGCATGACAAGCACTCCAGAAGTTGTGTATTCCGCTATACCGGAACTTAGTATGTAACAACGGAATAGACAGCAGAAAGTGTGCCACACGCAGCAACACAGACCTATGCAGGAAATAAACGCGTTTTAAATCAGATGGATAAATCTTGAGGAGCGACAAGGCGCTGTGCCAGCAGTTACAACCACGCTGCTACCCAAGGCCCCATACGGCGGTGACAGGCTCATGGGAGCGCACCACTCCAGCGTTACCACGCCCCATTGCGGGGCAGGCGCAGGCACAGACCTGTGAAGGTTGACAGTAGACGACGGCGGACAGCGCGCTTAGCGTTGGCAGACAACCGTGCTGTCCAGGAGGAAAGCCATCATGGGGTATGCCAACGCGACTATTGCCAATGCCGAGGACTATCAACGGGTGCTGAGTACACCCCGCCCGGTGTTCCTGTTGTTCGTCTCAAGCCACTGCGCCGCCTGCTCCAACGCGGTGCCGCTGTTCAAGCGCATTGCCGGGGAGCACCCGGAGGCGGTCAGCCTGGTACTGGATTGCGCAGAGACGCCCAAGCACCCGGAAGTCACAGGCACTCCGACCCTGCTGGTCTATCTCAACGGCCTGATGGCGGAGAAAGCCAGGGGGTTCGGCCCCGAGCCTGAGCAGGCACAGTTCGTCGAGGGCCTCTTCAAGCGCTACGCCCCGCACTAGGGCGCAACGCCAGTTGTGTCAATGGAAGCCCAGGCGCATCGGCAAGGCCAGGGACAAACCGATCAACCGCGCACGGTCGCGCTGCTCCGGCGGCAACGTGTCCGCCAGGATCGCGATAAACACCAGGTTGGCAATGGGAATAAGGGGTGCTTCAGTGGGAACAGCGGCGGTCTTGGGGAAAGACGACAGGGGGGCTCCGAAAGGGTGTTCATGCAAGTCCTGCAATAACGAAAGGGCTTGAACCCTACAGTCGAGGCGCAGATTTCCTACAACGCAAAACTATTACAAGATCTGTAAAAGCCTCCCGATAGACTCAGTTTGTTATGACTTGTGGTGGCGGGCTTGCCACAGCGAGCCTCCCCAACCACCACAAGCCCCGCCCTTACCAGAACCGCTGCTGGGTCAACCGGCTCCACCAGGTCAGCAGCACCCGGTCCACCGAACCGCTGGCCGCCAGGCCCACGCGCTCTTGCAGACTTTTGCGCTCGGCATAGTGCAAGTGGAACACCTCGGCGGTCTTGGCCTTGGTGGCCAGGTATTCGTCGCTGGTCTGCAGTTCATCGACCAATAATTTGTCGAGGGCTGCAACACCCAGCCACACTTCTCCGGTCGCCACTTCGTCGATTGCCAGCTGCGGGCGATAGCGCGACACGAAGTTCTTGAACAGTTGATGGGTGATGTCCAGGTCTTGCTGGAACTTCTCCCGGCCCTTCTCGGTGTTTTCGCCAAACACCGTAAGGGTGCGTTTGTACTCGCCGGCGGTCAGCACTTCAAAGTCGATGTCGTGCTTCTTCAACAGGCGGTTGACGTTGGGCAACTGCGCCACCACGCCGATGGAGCCAAGGATCGCGAACGGGGCGCTGATGATCTTCTCGCCGATGCACGCCATCATGTAGCCGCCACTGGCCGCGACCTTGTCGATGCACACGGTCAACGGCACGCCCGCCTGGCGGATACGCGCCAGTTGCGACGAGGCCAAACCGTAGCTGTGCACCATGCCGCCGCCGCTTTCCAGGCGCAGCACCACTTCGTCCTTGGGCGTGGCCAGGCTTAACAGGGCGGTGATTTCATGGCGCAGGCTCTCGGTGGCCGAAGCCTTGATGTCGCCGTCGAAGTCGAGCACGAACACCCGTGGCTTGGCCTCGGGCTTGTGCTTGCCTTTTTTCTTTTCGGCTTTGCTTTCGGACTTGCGCAGGGCCTTGAGCTGGTCCTTGTCGAGCAGGGTCGACTCAAGGCGCTCACGCAGGTCTTTATAGAAATCATTGAGTTTGCTGACGTGCAGTTGACCGGCAGCTTTGCGACGACCTTTGCTGCGCAGTGCCGCGAAGCTGATCAGTACCACCAGAATAGCGACCACCAGGGTGACGGTCTTCGCCAGAAAGCTCGCGTATTCAGCCAAAAAATCCATGTGTCTCCTTAACAATGCACGGCGCCAGGCGCGAATGGCCCAAGCATACCGACGGGATCGCCATGGGGCCAGTGCTCAAACCGCCACCAGCGCGGCGCTCCAACGCGCTTTTAAAACAAGCGTATGTTTTTTCATTGACAGCACTTCGGCATCCTCATAACCTCGCCAGACTTCAACGTACCGGGAAAACGGACGTGGGCAGCATTTATCTGATTCGACATGGCCAGGCCTCCTTCGGTGCAGACGACTACGACGTGCTGTCGCCCGTCGGTGTGGAACAAGCGCAAGTGCTCGGTCGCCACCTGGCAGACATCGGCCTCACGTTCGACCGCTGCGTGTCCGGCGACCTGCGTCGCCAACAGCACACGGCCACGGCCGCTTTCGAGCAATACGGCGCCCTCGGCCTGCCGGTGCCGACCCTGGAAATCGACAGTGCCTTCAACGAATTCGACGGCGAAGCGATCATTCGCGCCCTGCTTCCCGACCTGCTGACCACCGAACCCGAAGCCCTGGACATCCTGCGCAACGCCGCGCAGAACCGCAGCGAATTCCAGCGTATCTTCGCCCTGATCATCGAGCGCTGGTTGACCGGCACCTACGATCCGCCCGGGCTGGAAAGCTGGCTGGGGTTCGTGGAGCGTGTCCAGGGCGGCCTGCAGCGCATTCTCGAAGCGGCGGATAACTCGCAGAAGATCGCCGTGTTCACCTCCGGCGGCACCATCACCGCCCTGCTCCACCTGATCACCCGAATACCGGCCGCCCAGGCCTTCGAACTGAACTGGCAAATTGTTAACACCTCGCTCAACCAGCTGAAATTCCGCGGGCGCGAGGTGGCACTGGCTTCCTTCAACAGCCATACCCACTTGCAACTGTTGAAGGCGCCGCAGCTCATCACCTTCCGGTGAACTGCGGCCAACCGTGACCCCAAGGTCACTGGACTCTACCCTTAAGGATCGAAACCATGACTGATGTAGCCAATGTTGTAGAAACGATGAAAGCCAAGTTCAACCCAGCTGCCGCTGCCGGCCTGGACGTTATCTTTGGTTTCCGTATCGACGAAAGCAAACACTTCAATCTGATCGTCAAGGACGGTGCCTGCGCGCTGCAAGAGGGTGAAAACCCGGATGCCAACGTGACCCTGGTCACCGACAGCGACACAATGGCCGGCATCGTCAGCGGCGAAACCGACGGCATGCAGGCGTTCATGGGCGGCAAGCTGAAGGTGGAAGGCGACATGATGTTGTCGATGAAACTGAGCGAGCTGTTCCCTTCCTGAGAACCTGGCTGTAAAGCCTGTTTCAAAACGGCAAATCCAAACCTGTGGCGAGGGAGCTTGCTCCCTCGCCACAGGTGCAGTGTCCGGCCTTGACTGAACGTCATTGCGCCATTGGCCGCGATCACCGGTCGCGTTCAGCCTGTCATGGTACATGCAGCAACAACGCCACCAACGCGCTCCAACCAGTCTGGTGCGAAGCCCCCAGGCCACGCCCGGTCTCGCCATGAAAATACTCATGAAACAACACCAGGTCGCGACTGGCCGGGTCCGCCTCCAGTTGCGCATACCCCACCATCGACGGTCGTGAACCGTTTTCATCCCTGAGCACCAGGCGCGTCAGCCGCTGGCTGAGGCTGTCGGCCACTTCCTCCAGGGACGACAGGTACCCGCTGCCCGTCGGGTACTCCACCGAGAAATCGTCCGCGTAGTAACGGTGAAACTCGCGCAGCGACTCGATCAGCATATAGTTCACCGGCATCCACAACGGCCCGCGCCAGTTGGAGTTGCCGCCGTACAAGCGTGAATCGGATTCGCCGGGCTGGTAGCGGGCGCACAGGGTGTTGCCATTCATCTTCAAGGCCAGGGGTTGTTCGGCAAACGCCTTGGACAAGGAGCGCACGCCAAACGCCGACAGAAACTCGTTTTCATCGAGCATGCGCCGCAGCAAGTCCTTGGTACGCTCGCCGCGCAACAGCGCCAGTAACAGGCGATTGCCCTGCCCCGGCTCGTTCCAGCGCGAGACCAATTTGGCCAGGTCCGGCCGATGCTTCATGAACCCCAACAGACTCTCGCGCAAACCCTCCAACCCTTCATGCTCGCGCTGTTCGAGCACCAGCACGGCGAACAACGGCATCAGACCGACGATGGAGCGCAGGCGCACCGGTTCGTTCTGGCCATCGGGACGGTGCAGCACGTCGTAGAAAAACAGGTCCTGCTCATCCCACAGGCCTTCGACGCTGTCATCGACACGGTTGATCGCACCAGCGATATACAAGAAGTGCTCGAAAAACTTCACCGAAATGTCGACGTACACGCCATTGCGCTTGGCCAGCTCCAGCCCCATGCGCATCAGGTCCAGCGCATAGGCGGCGACCCACGCAGTGCCATCGGCCTGGTCGAGCAGGTAACCCGGCGGCAACGCGGCCGAGCGGTCGAACAAGGCAATATTGTCCAGGCCCAGGAAGCCGCCCTGGAACAGGTTGCGCCCCTCAGCATCCTTGCGGTTGACCCACCAGGAAAAATTCAGCAGCAGCTTGTGGAAGATCCGCTCCAGAAAATCCAGATCGCCTACGCCGGTCAGCGCCTTATCCTGCTGGTAAACCCGCCAGCTGGCCCAGGCATGCACCGGTGGGTTGGCGTCGTCGAAGCGCCATTCATAGGCCGGCAACTGACCATTGGGGTGCATGAAACGGTCCTTCACCAGCAGCAACAATTGTTGTTTGGCGAACCCAGGGTCAATCAGCGCCAACGCCACCGCCTGGAAACCCTGGTCCCAGGAGGCATACCACGGGTATTCCCAGGTGTCGGGCATGGACAGGATGTCGAAGTTGGACAAGTGCCGCCAATGGGTATTGCGGATGTGCAGGCGCTCGGGCGGCGGTGCGGGCTGGGCCGGGTCGCCGTCGAGCCACTGGTTCACGTCGAAATAGTAGAGCTGCTTGGACCACAGCAACCCGGCCAATGCCTGGCGCTGCACATTGCGCGCATCGGCGTCGGCGATGCCGTGTTGCAAGGCGGCATAGAAGTCATCGGCCTCCTGACGGCGCAACTCGAAGAGCTTGCGGGCGTTGACGGTGGGCGCATCGGTGGGCGCAAAACGCAAGTAGAGGGTTTTATGCTCCAGCCCCGCCAGGTCAAGGATGAAACGCGCGGCGACCTTGGTGCCTGCGTCGTGGCGAATCGCCGATTGAACGCCGTCGACCACGTAATCGTTGATGCCATCCTTGAACGGCCCCGGCGCCGGTTGCCCGTCCAGCCGGGGCGCGTTGCTTTCGTTTTCGCAGAACAGCCACTCCACGCCGTCCTGGCCCCAGGCGCTGAGATGACGATCACTGAGGGCATGATGGCGGGCCAGTACCTGGGCGCCGTCCAGGCGCAACTGCGGCTTGGGCGCGTCGAAGGTCCAGCTCCAGTCATTGCGCGCCCACAATTGCGGCAGCACCTGCAGGCGGGTCGGTTGACCGGAACGGTTATGCACGGTGACGCGCATAAAGAGGTCGTCGGGCCGATGCTTGGCATATTCGACGCTGACGTCGCAGTAGCGGTTGTCCTCGAACACGCCGGTGTCGAGGATTTCATATTCGGCATCCTCAAGCCCGCGCCGTGCGTTTTCGGCGATCAGGTCGGCGTAGGGAAACGCCCCATGGGGATACTTGTAAAGCATGCGCATGTAGGCATGGCTCGGTACACCGTCGACGAAAAAGTACAGTTCCTTGACGTCCTCACCGTGGTTGCCCTCCGCGTTGTTCAGGCCGAACAGACGCTCCTTGAGGATCGCGTCGCGCTCGTTCCACAGGGCCAGGCCCAGGCACCAGCGTTGCGCCTTGTCGCTGAAACCGGCCAGGCCATCCTCACCCCAACGGTAAGCACGGCTGCGCGCATGTTCGTGGGGGAAGTAGGCCCAGGCGTCGCCATCGGCGCTGTAATCCTCGCGCACCGTGCCCCACTGGCGTTCGCTCAGGTAGGGCCCCCACTCGCGCCAGCTGGCGGCCGCCTCGCCGGCCAGACGCTGGCCTTCAGTCGTTTGCAGAATCGTGGCAGTCATCCAAGCCTCCCTCGGCCGTCGCGTGAAGGCCAGTGTAGAGCCCATCCCTCGCCTGCGCACATGAAGACGGCTCTACCCCAGTCATTCATTTGCAGAATGAAGTCCAGAGGAATCTTCGTTTGCGCAGCCCCACGGCGCCCAACAGAATCGGCACAACGGCATTCATTACTCTTACCGCAGCCAGGAATTTTTCTATGCCCACCGTTTCGTTCATCAGCCCCGACGACATCCGCAAAGGCTTTTCCAAGGCCATGTCCGACATGTACCGCGCTGAAGTGCCCCTGTACGGCGCGCTGATGGAGCTGGTCGCCGAAATCAACCGTGGCGTGCTCGATGCCGACCCGCGCCTGGCGCAGCACCTGCAACGCACCGGCGAGCTCCAGCGCCTGGACATGGAACGCCATGGCGCCATCCGCCTGGGGACTGCCGCGGAACTGGCCACCATTGGCCGGCTGTTCGCGGTGATGGGCATGCAGCCGGTGGGCTATTACGACCTGACCCCCGCCGGCGTGCCGGTGCACTCCACCGCGTTTCGCGCCGTGCACGAAAGCGCGCTGCAAACCAGCCCGTTTCGCGTATTCACCTCGTTGCTGCGCCTGGAACTGATCGAAAACCCCGACCTGCGCGCCTTCGCCGAAGCCGCCCTGGCCAAGCGCTCGATCTTCACCCCGCGCGCCCTCGCGCTGATCGAACAAGCGGAAAAACACGGCGGCCTCGGTGCAGCGGATGCCGACGAATTTATCCGCCAAGCCCTGGAAACCTTCCGCTGGCACCACACCGCCACGGTCACCGCCGCCCAGTACCAGCAACTCAGCGACCAGCACCGCCTGATCGCCGACGTGGTGGCCTTCAAGGGCCCGCACATCAACCATCTGACCCCGCGCACCCTGGACATCGACCAGGTCCAGGCAGCCATGCCCGGCAAAGGCATCACCCCTAAAGCCGTGATCGAAGGCCCACCGCGCCGCAATTGCCCGATCCTGTTGCGCCAGACCAGCTTCAAGGCCCTCGACGAATCCATCGCCTTCACCGACGCCCAGGGCAGCCACAGCGCGCGCTTCGGCGAGATCGAACAGCGTGGCGTAGCGCTAACGCCCAAGGGCCGTGCGCTCTACGACCAGTTGCTCAACGCCGCCCGCGATGAACTGGGCGCGTTTCCCAACGAAGGCAACGCCGCGCGTTACATGGCATTGATGACGCAGCACTTCCAGGCTTTCCCGGACAACCACGCGCAGATGCGTGAACAAGGCCTGGCGTATTTTCGTTATTTCGCGACGGAAAAAGGCCTGGCGGCACGCGGTCAAGCCGATCGACCACGCACCCTGGACGCGCTGATCGCAGCCGGCCATGTGGATGTGGAGCCATTGGTGTATGAAGATTTTCTGCCGGTCAGTGCGGCGGGGATTTTTCAGTCGAACCTTGGGGATGCCGCCCAGAGTCACTATGTGGCCAATGCCAATCAGGCGGAATTCGAGCAGGCGCTGGGGCGCCAGACCCTGGACGAATTGAAGCTGTACGAGCAGACGCAGCAGCGCTCGATCGATGAATGCACTCAGGCGCTGTTGGCATAGAGAGGTGCCCGCCCGGCTCGCCAGCGTAGTCCTTACGCCGCAGAAGTCCCCAGGGCCGGGGGGCGGCGGGGAGCATAAACAGCCACGGGTGGGGTGTCTTTCAGGCAAATCTGAAGAAATGTGCAAGGGAGCGATTGACTCGCTCCCCCATCGAATAGATCGCCCTTGTTACTGCAGCAGATCCTTGATCTGGTCTTTGACCAGCAAACGTTTTTCCTTCAATTTCTTCACCTCCTCATCGCTGCCGTTCGCCTCTTCAGCGCTCACGACCGAACGGTCAGCCTCTGCGTATTTATCAAACAACGCGTTCAGATGAGGGCTTTTCGCCCGGTGGCCATCGACCTCTTCCTTGCTCAATCCCAAATCCTGATACAGGTCGTGTTTCACTGGCATGGCGTACCTCCGCAAGTTGATCAATGTGTACACCCTTGAAGCTAGCCCATTCCAAGGGCCCTTGTCATGCTCGAGGTCAATACATCTCCGTTCGTCGCAACGCCAGCGCGCGAATCAAACCTTTGCCGCGTCCCGCCCTCCACTGTAGATCGCCACTCGAGGGAGACCGGTTTCATGACCCATGCCGCCACCGCTGTCGACACGCAATGCATCAACACCCTTCGCACCCTGGCGATGGACGCCGTGCAGAAGGCCAATTCCGGCCATCCGGGCACGCCCATGGGCCTGGCTCCGGTGGGCTATACGCTGTGGAGCCGCTTCCTGCGCTACCACCCGGAACATCCCGATTGGCCCAACCGTGACCGCTTCGTGTTGTCGGTGGGGCATGCGTCGATGCTGCTGTATTCGCTGCTGCACCTGGCCGGCGTGGTCGAGATCGATGCCCAGGGCAGACGCTCGGGGCAACCGGCGATCAGCCTGGACGATATCAAGCAATTCCGGCAGATGGGCTCCAAGACTCCGGGCCATCCCGAGTACCGCATGACCACTGGCGTCGAAACCACCACCGGCCCCCTCGGCCAAGGCTGTGCCAACAGCGTCGGCATGGCCAAGGCCGGACGCTGGCTGGGCGAGCGCTTCAACCGCGACGGCCAGGTGCTGTTCGACTACAACGTCTACACCCTGTGCGGCGACGGCGACATGATGGAAGGCATCAGCAGCGAAGCCGCGTCCCTGGCCGGGCACTTGAAGCTGGATAACCTGTGCTGGCTCTACGACAACAACACCATCAGCATCGAAGGCCACACCGAGCTGGCCTTCAGCGAGGACGTGATCGCGCGCTTCCAGGCCTATGGCTGGCACACCATGCACGTAACCGATGCCAACGACCTGCGCGCCTTGAGCGATGCGCTGGCGACCTTCCAGGGCAATACCGGCGCGCCGACCCTGATCGTGGTCGACAGCGTGATCGGCTACGGCTCGCCGCACAAACACAACACCGCCGCGGCCCATGGCGAGCCCTTGGGCGCTGAGGAAATCCGCCTGACCAAAGCGGCGTATGGCTGGCCGCAAGACTCGAGCTTTCTGGTGCCCGATCAGGCGCGCACAGCGCTGCGCGATGCCTTGCTGGCGCGCAGCCGCCCGCTGTATGAGCAATGGAACCAGCGCCTGGCGCAGCTTGAGCAGGACGCCCCACAACTGGCCGACGAGCTGCGGCGCATGCGCGCGGGGGAAATGCCCGAGCATTGGCAGGCCGACTTGCCCGGCTTCGCCAGCGACGCCAAGGGCGTGGCCAGCCGCGCGGCCGGTGGCGACGTGCTGAATGCCTTCGCCCGGCAGATCCCGTGGTTGCTCGGCGGCTCGGCGGACCTGTCGCCCTCGACCAAGACCAACCTTACGTTCGACGGCGCCGGGCGTTTCAGTGCCGACGACTACAGCGGACGCAACCTGCACTTCGGTATCCGTGAACACGCCATGGGCGCGATCGCCAATGGCATGGCGCTGTCTTACCTGCGTCCGTACACCTCGACGTTCCTGGTGTTCAGCGACTACATGAAACCGCCGATCCGCCTGGCGGCCATCATGGAATTGCCGGTGGTCTTCGTGTTTACCCATGACTCGATCGGCGTCGGCGAGGACGGCCCCACCCACCAGCCCATCGAGCACTTGACCCAACTGCGCGCCACACCGGGGTTGCTGACCCTGCGCCCGGGCGATGCCAATGAAACGCGGGAACTCTGGACCGTCGCCCTGGCCCAGACCCATCGCCCCAGTTGTCTGGTGTTGTCACGCCAGCCTCTGCCGACGCTGGACCGGACCCGATACGCGGCGGCTACCGGCGCGGCCAAAGGCGCTTATGTGTTGGCGGGCGCGGACAGGCCCGAAGTGCTGCTGATCGCCACGGGCAGCGAAGTCAGCCTCGCGGTGGCGGCCTATGAACAGCTCGAGACTGAAGGCATTGCCGCGCAGGTCGTGTCGATGCCCAGTTGGGAACTGTTCGAAGAGCAGGACCAGGCCTACCGCGACAGTGTGTTGCCACCGACGGTAAAGGCCCGGGTCGTGGTGGAACAGGCCGGCCCCCTGGGCTGGGACCGTTATGTCGGGCAGACCGGCGCCAAAGTGGTGATGAACAGCTTTGGTGCATCGGCGCCGCTGGCCAAGTTGCAGGAGAAGTTCGGCTTTACCGTGGCGAATCTAGTGAAACAAGCCAAGGCACAAATCCAACTGCCCCAACACAAATAAACCTGTGGGAGGGGCTTGCTCCCGATTGCAATGGATCAGTCAGGAATGTTGTGACTGATATACCGCTATCGGGAGCAATCCCCCTCCCACACTGTTGAGCCTCTTCGGTTGTCAGGCCAGCTCTCGGGCCAGGAACGCTGCGGTGCGGCTTTTCTTGCTCTTGGCCACCGTCTGCGGCGTGCCGCTGGCTACCACCTTGCCTCCGAGGTCCCCTGCCCCCGGCCCGATGTCGATCACCCAATCGCTCTGGGCCACCACGCGCATTTCATGTTCCACCACGACCACCGTGTGGCCCGTGTCCACCAAGTGATTGAGCTGGCTGAGCAAGCGGTCGACATCCCGTGGATGCAAGCCGGTGGTGGGTTCGTCCAGCACGTACAAGGTGGCGCCACGGGCATTGCGTTGCAGCTCGGTGGCGAGCTTGATGCGTTGCGCTTCGCCGCCGGAGAGTTCGGTCGCGGGCTGGCCAAGGCGCAGATAGCCCAGGCCGATGTCGCGTAGCACCTGCAACGAACGCAACACGCCAGGCTGCTCGGCAAACACCTCGACCGCCTGTTCCACCGTGAGCCCCAGCACCTGGGCGATACTCAGGCCTTGCCACTCGATGGCCAGGGTTTCGGGGTTGTAGCGTGCGCCGTGGCAGGTCGGGCATGGCGCGTACACGCTGGGCATGAACAGTAATTCGACGCTGACAAAGCCCTCGCCTTCGCAATGGGGGCAACGGCCCTTGGCGACGTTGAAGGAGAACTGCCCGGCGTCGTAACCGTGTTTTTTCGCCGCCGCCGTGGCGGCGAACAGTTTGCGCACGTTGTCGAACAAACCGGTGTAGGTCGCCAAATTGGAGCGCGGGGTGCGGCCGATGGGTTTCTGGTCCACCTGCACCAGACGGCGGATGTGCTCCAGCCCGGCGCCGATGCACCCGCCGCTGGTCTGCGGAGCGTCGTCTTCCAGGCTCGGCTCTTCGTCGCTGTCCAGCCGACTGCCGAGGCCGCTGCCCACCAGTTCCAGCAACGCCTGGCTGACCAGGCTGGACTTACCCGAACCGGAAATCCCGGTCACCGCCGTAAAGCAGCCCAGCGGGAAATCCACGTCCAGGCCCTTGAGGTTGTTGCGCGTCACGCCTTCAAGCTTCAACCAGCCCTGGGGCTGGCGTTGCGGCGGGTTCGACGCACGCCGTTCGGCAAACAGGTATTCGCGGGTCTGCGAGGCCTCAATTTTGGCCAGCCCCGCCGGCGGCCCGCTGTACAGCACTTGCCCGCCATGCTCACCGGCCGCCGGGCCGACGTCGATCAGCCAGTCGGCCCGGCGCATGGTTTCCAGGTCATGCTCCACCACAAACAACGAATTGCCCGCGGCCTTCAAACGCTCGAGCGCGGCGAACAGCGCTTCGCCATCGGCCGGGTGCAGGCCCGCCGAAGGTTCATCCAGCACATAGATCACGCCGAACAGCTGCGAGCCCAACTGCGTGGCCAGCCGCAAACGCTGCAACTCGCCGGACGACAAGGTCGGCGTACTGCGCTCCAGGGACAGATAGCCCAGGCCCAGTTCGGTCAAGGTACTGACCCGCTCGAGCAAATCCTCGGCGATGCGTTGGGCCGCCAGGCGCTTTTCCACCGACAGTTTCATCGTGTCCTGCCCCGCCGCCACCGGGCGCAGCACCTCGGCCAATTGGGTCAGCGACAGCTGCGACAGCGCGCCAATATCCAGCCCGGCAAACGTCACCGACAACGCCGCCCGGGTCAACCGTTTACCCTCGCACAATGGGCAGGGGCTGCCCTGCATGAACTGCGACACGCGCTTTTTCATCAGCGCGCTCTGGGTGTGGGTGAAGGTGTGCAGGATGTAGCGCCGCGCCCCGCTGAAGGTGCCCTGGTAACTCGGCTCCAGCTTGCGCTTGAGCGCCTCGCGGGTCTGCTCGGGGGTGAAACCTGCGTACACCGGCACGGTGGGGGTTTCTTCGGTGAACAGGATCCAGTCGCGCTGTTTTTTCGGCAACTCGCGCCATGGGATATCGACGTCATAGCCCAGGGTCACGAGGATGTCGCGCAGGTTCTGCCCCTGCCACGCCAACGGCCAGGCCGCCACCGCGCGCTGGCGGATGGTCAGGGACGGATCGGGCACCATCAGCGCCTCGGTCACTTCATACACGCGGCCCAGGCCATGGCATTGCGGGCACGCGCCCTGGGGCAGGTTCGGCGAAAAATCCTCGGCATACAGCATCGCCTGCCCCGGCGGATAGCTACCGGCGCGGGAGTAAAGCATGCGGATCAGACTCGACAAGGTGGTGACACTGCCCACCGACGACCGCGCACTCGGCGTGCCGCGCTGTTGTTGCAGGGCCACGGCCGGCGGCAGGCCTTCGATGGAATCCACATCCGGCACGCCGACCTGGTCGATCAAGCGCCGCGCATAGGGCGCCACCGACTCGAAATAACGGCGCTGGGCCTCGGCATACACCGTGGAAAACGCCAGGGACGATTTGCCCGAGCCCGATACGCCGGTGAACACCACCAGGGCATCCCGCGGAATATCCACATCGACGTTGCGCAAGTTATGTTCGCGGGCACCGCGCACACGCACAAAGCCTGGGCGCTGGGCAGTGATCGGGGGAGTGTTGCGCTGTGAAGTCATGGTCGGCCTTGTGTGGCGATAAGCACGCTGCGCCCCCATTGCGCCAGGGCTGCGGGGATGGAGGGTTTCAGGGGGCATACGTTAGGGGGTAATCGCGGCAGACGCCACCGGCCTCAGTGAAAATCCCGACTGCGCACGCTGATGCCCTCCAGCAACGGCGTCAGGTCAGTCAACCGTCCGGCGATCAGGTGCCGCACCTCGCCCACCGCTTCCCAGCGCCCGTCGACTTTCAGCAGCCGCGAGCCCACCAATACGGCGCGCTGACGTTCTGCCAGATCGCGCCAGACCACCACATTGAGGTTGCCGAATTCGTCTTCCAGGGTCACGAACGTCACCCCGCTGGCCGTGCCCGGACGCTGCCGGCCAGTGACCAGCCCGGCGACGCTGACCGGCCGCCCATGCGCCACCGCCAGCAGTTCGTTCGAGCTGCGGCAGCGGCGTTTACGCAGTTCCGCCCGCAGCAGCGCCAAGGGATGGGGGCCGAGGGTGGTGCCGACGGTGGCGTAATCGGCGTGCAGGTCCTCGCCCACCGTCGGTGCGGGCAGTTCCACCGCCGCTTCGTCGGGGCTGGGCAAACCGGCAAACAAGCCCAGTTGCTTATGCACCCCCGCCACGTCCCAGCGCGCCTGATGGCGGTTACCGGCCAGGGCCCGCAAGGCTCCCGAATCCGCCAGCAACGCCTGGGCGCGGGCATCCAGCCCGGCGCGCGCGTCCAGGTCGGCGATGTCGCTGAACATACGGCGTTGGCGCGCCACTTCGATACGCCGCCCATCCTCTTCGCGAAACCCCGCGATCATACGCAACCCCAGGCGAATCGCCGGTTGCGCACCGTCGATGGGTTCCAGGCTGCAATCCCAGTCGCTGGCCAGCACATCCACCGGGCGCACCTGCAAGCGATGGCGCCGCGCGTCCTGCAGGATCTGGTCCGGGCTGTAGAACCCCATGGGCCAGCTGTTGATCAGCGCACAGGCGAAGGCCGCCGGTTCATGGCATTTGAGCCAGCAACTGGCGTAGGTCAGCAAGGCGAAACTGGCCGCGTGGGACTCGGGAAAGCCATAGCTGCCAAAGCCCTTGATCTGCTCGAAGATCTGCGCGGCAAACGCCTCGCTGTAGCCGTTCTTCAACATCCCGTTGCGCAGGCGCGCCTGATGGGGCTCCAGGCCACCGTGGCGTTTCCAGGCGGCCATGGAACGGCGCAACTGGTCGGCCTCGCCGGGGCTGTAGTCGGCGGCGACCATAGCGATCTGCATCACTTGCTCCTGGAACAACGGAATACCCAGGGTGCGCTTGAGCACCGTTTCAAGTTCCGGCGACGGATAGGTGGCGGGCTCCTCTTTGTTCCGCCGGCGCAGGTACGGGTGCACCATGCCGCCCTGGATCGGCCCGGGGCGCACGATGGCCACCTCGATCACCAGATCGTAGAAGGTCCTGGGCTTGAGCCGGGGCAACATCGACATCTGCGCCCGCGACTCGATCTGGAACACGCCGATGGTGTCGGCCTTGCTGATCATCGCGTAGGTGGCCGGGTCTTCCCTGGGGATCGTCGCCAGGGCCAGGTCGCGACCACGATGGCGGCGCAGCAGGTCGAAACAGCGGCGGATCGCGCTGAGCATGCCCAGGGCGAGGATGTCCACTTTGAGCAGGCCGACGGCGTCGAGGTCGTCCTTGTCCCACTGGATAATGGTGCGCTCGGCCATGGTGGCGTTTTCCACCGGCACCAGGGTGTCGAGCGGGTGTTCGGAAATCACGAAACCGCCGGGGTGCTGGGACAGGTGCCGGGGGAAACCGATCAGTTGCTGGGTGAGGCTCAGCACGCGGCGCAGGATCGGGCTGTGCGGGTCGAAGCCGGCTTCACGCAGCCGCTCCAGCGGCGGCGCATCGTCGCTCCAGCGCCCGCAACAGTCGGCCAGGGCGTTGATCTGGTCCGGCGGCAGGCCCAGGGCCTTGGCCACGTCGCGCACCGCCCCAGAGGCGTGATAACTGCTGACCACCGCCGTCAGCGCCGCACGGTGACGGCCGTAGCGCTGGAACACGTACTGCAGCACTTCTTCGCGGCGGTCATGTTCAAAGTCCACGTCGATGTCCGGCGGCTCATTGCGTTCCTTGGACAAAAAGCGCTCGAACAGCATGTTGGTCAGGCTCGGGTCGATCTCGGTGATCCCCAGGGCAAAACACACCGCCGAGTTGGCTGCCGAGCCCCGGCCCTGGCACAGAATCCCGCGGCTGCGGGCGAAGCGCACGATGTCGTGCACGGTGAGGAAATAGCTTTCGTAGCCCAGTTCGCCGATCAACGTCAGTTCGTGATGGATCTGCTGCAAGGTCTTGGCATCGACGCCGTGGGGCCAGCGCTGGGCGATGCCGGTTTCGGTGACGCTGCGTAGCCAGGAAGTGGCGTCATGCCCGGCGGGCACCAGTTCGCGGGGGTAGTGATAGCGCAACTGGCTGAGGTCGAAGGTGCAGCGCTGGGCGATGGCCAGGGTTTCGTCGCGCAGCGCCTGCGGGTACAGCGCGGCCAGGGCGTCGAGGCTGCGCAGGTGGCGCTCGCCATTGGGGTGCAGGCGCGTGCCGGCGTCGGCCACCGGCACGTGATGGCGGATGGCGGTCATGGTGTCTTGCAGGGCACGCCGACCCCGCGCATGCATGTGCACATCGCCACAGGCCACCGCCGGGATTTGCAGGCTGGCGGCCAGTTGCAGGCGTTGCTCCAGATGACGCCCATCGTCCTGGCCGCAATGCAGGTGCACCGCCAGCCACAGGCGCTCGGCGAAGGTACGGCGCAGCCAGTCGATCGAGGCCTGGGTGTCGCTGTCTGCGGCGACCCACAGCGCCAGCAGGCCGGGCAGCGGTTGCTCGAAGTCTTCTGGCAGCAGGCGATAACTGCCTTTTTCGGCGCGGCGCCGAGCCAGGGTGATCAGCCGGCACAGGTGCTGGTAGCCGCTGAGGTCCTGCACCAGCAACACCAGTTTCGGGCCGTTTTCGATGCGCATCTCGCTGCCGATGATCAGCGGCAACTCCACCGCCTTCGCCGCCTGCCAGGCTCGCACGATGCCGGCCAAGGTGCATTCGTCGGTGATCGCCAGGGCGCTGTAGCCTTGGCGTTTGGCGCGCTCGAACAACTCCAGCGCACTGGAGGCCCCGCGCTGGAAACTGAAATTGGACAAGCAATGCAACTCGGCATAACTCACAACCACGCCCCCCCGTAGGAGCGAGCTTGCTCGCGAAGACCGTCAACGATGACGGGCAAAACCTGGATAAACCCGGTGCCCTGGGGTTTTTCGCGAGCAAGCTCGCGCCTACAGGGGGCTTGGGCGTTCATGCGAACCAGCCTTGCAGCCACAGTCCATCGCTTTGCCCCACGCTGCGAAAGGCCCAGCCTTGCTGGCCGGCGCGGGTCTGGATCAGGTAGTAATCGCGGCGGATATCCGCGCCGTCCCACCAGCCGGATTCGATGCGTTCCGGGCCCATGAGGATCTGCACGCCCTGCTCGTCCAGCAACGTCGGTTCATCGAGCAACCAGCCAGGGCGTTGCACCTTGTTCAAGGTCGGGCACGGGTGTTTATCGGTCGCCGCTTGCCAGGCGCATTCGGGGCGGTGGTCGGCGTGAAAACGCAGGCCTTGCACGGCCTCATCGCCCAGGCGGGCGCGCAGGCGTTCGCGCAGTTGTTCCCACGGCAGCGTCTGTTGCGGACGGTTGTCGAACAGGTCCTGGCGCTGCGGCACGAACACCGGCAAATCCTCGGCCACCAGGCGAAAGCCGCGCACCGGCGCGCTCACTTGCACTTGCTCCAGGCGCCCACGGGCCAGTTCGAACAGCATCGCCGGTTCGCGCTCGGCGCTGAGCAGGCCGACCTTGATCACACTGTCGGGCGCCTGGGCGTGTTCCAGGTGCAGGTCGAAACGCTGCACGCCACTGTCGCGGCCGCAGAGGAACGCCGACAGATCAGCGGTCAAGCGACGCAGGGGAAACAGCAGAGCCTGATGGGATTGCACGTCGAAATTCAACTCGATGCGCACATCGAAGCGATCCGGCGGCTGATAGAACGCCAGGGCCAAGGGCCGCTGTCCGGTCAGCGCATCCAGGTGCTTGAGCAGGCTGGCATCAAAGCGCCGCGCCAGGGTGTGCCGGGGCAGCGCCTGCACCTGGGCCAGGGTGCGCAGGCCCATGCGCGACAAGGCCGTGGCGGCCGCCGGGTCGAGGCCGGCGCGGTCGATGGGCAGCGGCGCCAGGGCGTGCGGCAACGCCTCATCGCCGACGGCCAGACCATCGTGGAGATTGGCCAACACCCGCGCCGCCGCCGGATTCGGCGCGGCGACGATACGGTGACGAAACCCCAGCTCGGTCAGTTCCTGCCGCAAGCGCGCCTCGAACTGCGGCCAGGGCCCGAACAGCCCCAGGCTCGATTCGATCTCGAACAGCAACGCGCGCGGGTAATACACGCTGACCTGGGAGCTGAAGCGATAGGCCCAGGCGGCGAGAAACTGCTGCCAGCGCTCGATCTCCACCGGGTCGTATTCGGCGCAGGTAAAGGTTTTGACCAGAGCATGGGCCGCCGTCAGGGATTGGCCGGAACGCAGGCCCAGGGCGCGGGCCGCGTCATTGACGGTTTGTAGCACGCGCCGCTGCGGCGTGCCGGCCAGCAGCGCGAGCGGTTGGGCCGGGTCGGGATGCAGGCGCTGCACCCCGTCCAGCGCCAATTGCGGAAAGACAATACACACCCAGCGCATGGCAACCTCAGTGCCCCGCCAGGGCAATCGGCGTCGGATGGGCCAGGCCGCCCCGGCATTTGAGCACCCGCACACGGGCCGGTTTGGCCTCGACGACCAGGCGCAGGGCGGCGGGCGAGGCATTGATCGCTTCGCTCAAGGCGCGCCAGGCAAACGCCAGGGTCTGCCCGGTTTCCGCCGCCACCTGCAAACGCCGCAGCGCGCGGTCATCGGCCTTGCGCGGCCAGCACAGCACCGCGCCGCAACTGCCGGAACGCAGGCATTGTTCCACCGCCCACAACGCATCGCGCTCCTCGGCCCGGACCACCGAGAGCTGACGCAAATCCACCCCGGCGTTCTGCCAGGCATGGGGATACGGCGTGTAGGGCGGCGCCACCAATACAATGCGCTCCCCCGCCGCCGACAACCGCGCCAGGGTCGGCAGCACCAATTGCAGTTCGCCCACGCCGTCCTTGGCCACAAGGATTTCGCTCAAGGCCGACTCCGGCCAACCGCCCGTGGGCAACACCGCATCCAACGCCGCCAGCCCGGTGGGGTGCACGCTGGCCGGCGGCGCGACAGGCCGGCCCTTCCATACGCGGCCGCCATTGAACAGCGAATCCAACGCAACGACGGCGCCCATCAGCCTTGCCTCACCAGGCCGCAGAACACCCCTTCGATGGCCAGGTCCTGGTCGGGGCCGACCACGATGGGTTGATACGCAGGGTTACGCGGCAACAGACGCACCTGCTCGCCGTGACGCTCGAAACGCTTGATGGTGACTTCACCGTCCAGGCGCGCCACCACGATCTGCCCATTCACGGCCTCGGCACTGCGCCGCACGCCCACCAGGTCGCCGTCGAGAATACCGTCCTCGATCATCGAATCGCCCTGCACTCGCAGCAGGTAATCCGGGGTTTTGGTGAAGGTGGCGGGATCGAGTTGCAAGCGGCTGTGCACGTCGGCATCGGCGCCGATGGGCAAGCCGGCGGCCACGCGCCCGAGCACGGGAACATCCAGCCATTCGGCGCGCGCGGGCTGGTTGAGCAGGCGAATGCCACGGGCCTGGTTGGGGTTGACCTCGATGAAACCGGCTTCGGTCAGCGCCACCACGTGTTTGCGCGCGACACTGCGCGAGGCAAAGCCAAACGCCTCGGCGATCTCGGCGAGGCTGGGGGATTGGCCTTGCTGCGCGATACGGTCGCGGATAAAGGTCAGGATGGCGGTACGGCGGGGGGTCAGAGTCGTCATGGAGTACATTTGTACTCCTGTAGGAAGTTTCTGACAATAGGCCTGTCATCACGATGACGCGAGTCGCCAGAATGAACGCGGCGCCTGGGGATTTTCCGTCGGCGTCGGTGACCTAAACCGCCACCCCTCGCCCCGCGCGTTCCAGGTTGCGCCACAACCAGGGCGGCAATACATCCGGGTCGAGGCTGTCGATCAGGTTTTTCAAGCCCAATCCCAACTCCGTGTCCCCCTCGATCACTAACCGTCGCCGAAAGAACAACGTATCCGGATCTTCCTGGCGGCTGGCCAGCAACAAAAACTCTCGCCAGTTGCCGCTGATGCTCACCTGGGCCTCGGCTTTTTCAGCGATCCGCAGCCCCTCCCGCGCCAGGGTCAGGTACCAGCACAACCCCAGGTCGGGGATGCGCAGGCACAGCCAGCGTCCGCGCAACAGGTCGAAGCCGCCGTCGCGCAGCGGCTGCGCCAGGCTGCGGTTGAGGGCCTGCTGCAAGGCCAGGCGCTGTACGCCGAAAGGCACGTGGCGGATCAACGGGAGGAAGCGGTCGGCGCCCTTGAGCAGCCATTGTTTGCGACTCAGCACAGGCCCACCTCCTCGACCCGCAGCATGCCGGCCTGGCCATGCCAGTAGCCGTTGCAGCCGCCGACGAACAGCGGCGGCGCGGCGCCCTGGCGGACCTGGTCGAACGCCTGGACCACTTCCACCATGCCTTCGGCCCGTGGGCTCAGGCGCAGCAGGTCGGCGCCGCTGTTGACCAATCCAGGGTAATCGGCCAGCAGGTTGGTGACGTCGGCCGACATTGTCTGGATGCCGTTCAAGGTGAACAGCGCCTGTCCTTCCTGGCTGGTCAATGCCATGCCGTCGGGGTAATTGAGGCAGCAGAACTGGCAATCGTCCTTGGGCCGGTTCTCGGCGCGGGCAGTGAAGCAGCGCGCCGAATACGCCAGGGGCAGATGGCCGTAGGCGAAGATTTCCACCTCGGGCAGCGTCCGCCCAAGTTCGCGCACTTGCGCCAGGACATCGGCGATCAAGCCCTGGGAACACTCCACCGGCGGCACCCAGCGCACCATGCCCGCGTCGAGCAATTGCACCAGAGCATGGCCGTTGTAGAGGTTGAGCGCCGGGCCGCCGACGAAGGGTAATTTGCGCTCGATCAGCATCTGCACCGCGCCCATGTCGTTGGCTTCCACCAACAGTTCGCCGTTGTCGCACAGGCGGCGCAGGCTCGACAGTTCGGAGGCGGCTTCGATCAGGGTCAGGCTCGACAACACGATCTGCGCCTGGCTGCACGCCTGCAATTCGCGGCCCAGCCCCAGCCATTGATCCAGGGACAGCGCGCGGCGTTTGGCGCACACGGTTTCCCCCAGGTAAATCACGTCCAGGGGCAAGCCGGCCATGTCCGAATAGAAGCGCCCCAAGTGTTCCTTATCCCAATAAAACAGCACCGGTCCCAGGCTGAGTTTCATCTGTGTCTCCTCACTGCCACGCACGATGGTAGGCGCCGAGCGTGGTCTGGCTGCCTTCGGATAACCCGGCCAGCACCTGGCGCCACTGGTCCTTGACTACAAAACCGGCCGGCGCGCTGCGGTGGGCGTCTAGCGCGGCGCGCCAGACCCGGGTGACTTGTTCCACATAGGCCGGGCTGCGTTGCCGACCTTCGATCTTGACCGCCGCGACACCGATGGCACTGAGCTCCGGCAGCAGGTCGAGGGTGTCGAGGCTGGTGGGCTCCTCCAGCGCATGAAAGCGCTTGCCGCCGACCAGGAAACGGCCTTTGCACAGGGTCGGGTAGCCGGCGGGCTCGTCCGGGGTGTAGCGGTCGATCAACACGTCGCTCAAGCGTGCGCTCAACCCGGCGGCGTCCTCGCTCCAGCGCACTGCCTTGGCCGGCGAACACACGCCGCACAGGTTGGGCGACTCGCCAGTGATGTAGGACGACAAGTGGCAACGCCCCTCGGCCATGATGCACAGGCTACCGAAGCCGAAGACTTCGATCGGCACCGGGCTGCTGGCGGCCACTTGCTTGACCTGGGCCAGGGACAGCACGCGAGGCAACACCGCGCGCCGAATGCCGTAGCGCTCGACATAGAACTTCAGCGCCGCCGCGTGGGTGGCCGAGCCCTGCACCGACAAGTGCAAGGCCATGTGTGGATGCTGCCGGGCGGCGTAGTCGAGCACGCCGGGGTCGGCGGCGATCAGCGCGTCCACACCGTGGTCCGCCGCGCGGTCGACAGCGCGCTGCCAACGTGCCCAGATCTTCGGTTGCGGGTAGGTGTTGACCGCCACGTACAGCTTGCGCTGGTGCTGGCGAATAAAGGCGACGGCACCGTCGAACTGTTTGTCGTCCATGTTCAGCCCGGCGAAATGCCGGGCGTTGGTGTCATCGCGAAAGCCGACATACACCGCATCGGCGCCTTGGCGCACCGCGGCTTTGAGCGCAGGCAGGTTGCCTGCGGGGCAGACCAGTTGCATGGGGGTTCCTCACTGAAAGTCGGCAAAAGACAAAAAGGCCACCGGCGCATCCCTGACCACCAACTGCTCGCGTTCGACGATCACCAGGCCGTCGGCCCAGCACGCCGCGGTGAGCATGGCCGAACTCTGCTGGGGGTGCAGGATCGCGCGCAATTGCCCATCCTCGCCGGGCACCAGGCGCGCACGCAGGTACTGGCGACGACAGTTGGGCTTGAGCCATTCAAAACCGGCCGGCACCGGGATTGGCACCGGCAGTACCCGTTCCATCCCCTGGGCACGCAACAGGAACGGGCGCACCACCACCAGCGCCGTGATCAGCGCCGCCGACGGGTTGCCCGGCAACCCCAGCCACGGTTTGCCGGCCACGTTGCCAAACGCCAGGGGCTTGCCGGGCTGGATCGCCAGGCGCCAGAAGTCGACGCGGCCGAGTTCTTCGATGGCTTGTTTGAGATGGTCCTCCTCCCCTACCGACACACCGGCGGAGGTCAGCAGCACGTCGCATTCGGACGCGGCCAGGGCCAACGCATCGCGGCTGGCGGCAAGTTCGTCGGCCATCACCCCGTAGTCATAGACCTCCACGCCCCAGCCGCGCAGCAACGCGGCCAGGGCATGCCGGTTGCTGTTGTAGATCTGCCCCGGCACCAGCGCCTCGCCCGGTTCGCGCAGTTCGTTGCCACTGCTGAGCAGGCACACCCGCAGCGGGCGATAGACTTTCAAGCGCGGGATGCCGGCCGAGGCAAGCAGGCCGATGTCCTGGGCGCGCAGGCGTTTGCCGACGGCGATCAGGGTCTGGCCGCGGCGCAATTCTTCACCCTGCTTGCGCACGTGCTCGCCGGCACGTACCGGCGGGCACCAGATGCGCTGGCCATAGCTGCGACAGCGTTCCTGGGGCACCACCGTGTCCGCGCCGGGCGGCAATGGTGCGCCGGTGAAGAGGCGCACCGCCTGTCCGGCCTGCACGTTCGCGGTGCTGTGCTGCCCGGCGGCGATGCGCCCGGCGAGCATCAGGTAGCCGCCCTCCGCCGGCACGTCCTCGGCGCGCAGGGCGTAGCCGTCCATGGCGCTGTTGTCGAAGCCGGGCAAGTCCAGGGGCGAGAACAGCTCTTCGGCGATGACCCGCCCCAGCGCCTGCTCCAGCCCGATCACCTGGGTGGCGGGCGGCGGCGGTGCCTGGGCCAGCAGCGTGGCAATCGCCTCGTCCACCGGCATCAGGTGCCCGCTGTCACACACCGAGGTGCTCATGACCGCGCCTCGCAGGCCTGCAGGATTTGCTCGACCTGAGGCTTGAGGTGCGGCACGAAGTTGCACGGGCCGGTGCGGCTGTCCAACTGCCCGACGAGGATCTGATCCCAGGCGGTTCGACACGCCCCCGGCGAACCCGGCATGCAGCACACCAGCACGCCATTGCTGAGGCCGGCCAAGGCGCGGGACTGCAAGGTCGAGGTACCGATTTCGGCCAGGGACACCTGGCGGAACAGCTCCCCGAAACCGTCCACTTGTTTGTCCAGCAACGGCAGCACCGCCTGGGGCGTGTTGTCGCGGACGGTGAAGCCGGTGCCGCCGGTCATCAGCACCACTTGCACGTCGGGATCGGCGATCCACAGGGAGACCTGGGCGCGGATCTGGTAGATATCGTCGATCACCAGGCCACGGTCGACCAGCACATGCCCGGCGCCCTGGAGGCGGTCCACCAGAGTCTGGCCGGAGGTGTCGGTGTCGAGGGTGCGGGTGTCGCTGATGGTCAGGACCGCGATGTTCAGGGGCACGAAATTGCGTTGTTTCAAATGGGCCATGAGCAAGGCTCCAGGTGTGAAGAAAGTGATCGTCAGCCTGCGCCGCAACGGGCGCAGGGCCTATTCCTCGAAGGAGGTACCCCGTTCAGGGAGCCAGGCGCGTGCGCTGCCAGGTCGCGTCATGCAAGCGATAGTCGAGGCGGTCGTGCAGGCGGTTGGGGCGGCCTTGCCAGAACTCGATGCGGCGCGGTTGCAGGCAGTACCCGCCCCAGTGTTCGGGCCGTGGCGGTTGCCGGCCGGCGAAATGCTCGGTGACCTCGCGCAAGCGGGTGTCCAGCTCGCTGCGATGGCTCAGGGCCTGGCTCTGGGGCGAGGCCCAGGTGCCCAACTGGCTGGCGGCCGGGCGCACGTCGAAATAGTCGTCCGACAGTTGCTCATCGACTTTCACCACCGGCCCTTCAACGCGCACCTGACGCTCCAGGCCCGGCCAGAAAAACGTCATGGCGGCGTGGGGATTGCTCGCCAATTCCTGGCCCTTGGCGCTCAGGTAATGGCCAAAAAAGAACAGCCCCTGGGCGTTGAACCCCTTGAGCAGCAGCATGCGGCAGTGGGCGTGTCCGTCACGGTCGACCGTGGCCAGGGCCATGCTGTTGGCCTCGGCGGGCGGCACTTCGGTCTTGCGCGCCTGGTTGAGCCACTGGTCGAATAACTCCATGGGATCGGCCGGCACCCCGTCATCGCGTAAACCATAAAGGGTGTAGTTACGGCGCAATTGCGCAAGAGACAGGGGCATGGCGCGATCCTCGAAAAAGTTCGCCACAGTGTGGGAACCGCCACGCGTTTAGCCCTTGACCACGATCAACATTCGCCCGCGGCATGGCGACGCACGCCATGACTTGAGGCCCAACCGTCGCGTCAGCTTGTGCAGGTTGCTCGAATCCACCCCCAGCCCAGTTGCCGGTGCAATGCTCCAGGGCCTGCGCGAGCCCATCCACCTGGAAAACCACCTGCTGTTTGCCTGCGCGATCAACCCGGCGGCCTGATCAGCGCAGCATCCACTTGGCGAGGATCACGATCAGCACCATATGCCCCAGGATGCTGCGACGAATCCACGTCGCTCGCCTGGGGCTCAGGCGCTGGTGACTCAGCAGGTAGGCCAGCCACAGGTAGTGGCCGATGATGCTCAGCGCCAACAGGATTTTCAGGCTCAGCAGCGCCGCGAAACGGCTGCCCCACGGCACGCTCAACACTGCGCGGTAGTGCCAGGCCAGGCCGATGCCGGCGCCGTACAGCAGCACCACGACGCCATGCAGCACTTGGCGCGAGCGTCGGGCAATGGCGTGGTCAGAGGTGAATTGCGCCGACCAGGCCAGTTCCTCACGGGCGCTGTGCCAGATCACTACTTCGAAAAACAGCGTGCCGATAAAGGCCATCGCCGCCAGCAGATGCACGATCAACAGCCATGAATAGAGCATGACGTTCTCCTAACCCGGATGCCCATCGACCCGCGCTTGCCACAGCATCGGGCCATAACGCCACAGGTACAGACCCAGCCCGAGCGTCCAGCACAATCCGGCCAGCCACAGCGCGGCCAATGGCAACCACAGCACCAGCGCGACCCGGCTTATACACGCGAGGTTGAGCAGGACAAACGCCAGGGTCATCCCCGCCGGCGGCTGCAATGGACGACCGGTATGACCCAGGCTGACGCGGGCGATCATCGCCAGGATCAAGCCGCCCATGGCGCCAATGGTCAACGCATGCACGGCCAGGCTGGGGTTGAGCGGCGCACCGAAGTGCCACAGCGCCATGCCCAGGCACGCCACGGCCAGCCATGCATACGCCAGGTGCAACGACCACAGCAGCGGCACGCGCCACAGGCCAAGGTCATGCCAGCGCACCAGGCGCAGCAGGTGCCCGAGCCCCAGGCCGGCAAACAGCAGGCCGATCCACAGGTTGGCCGAAAGCGCCGGCCCCGCCCCATAGAGCAGCGCGACCAGCATCGAGGCGCCGAGCAACAGGCGGTCCAGCCACGGCCAGGGCTTGACCGCCTCGACCCGGCCCAGACCACGCTGGGTAAAAAACGGAATCACCCGGCCGCCGATCAGGCCCATCATCGCCGCCACCAGCCACAGGCCGGTCAGCACCGCCTGGCGTTGCAAGCCCAGGTCATTGCGCAGCAAGCCATACAGCGACAGCGCATCGGCCACCGCCAGCAACGCCAGCACCAGCACAATCGGGTAGTT
Source organism: Pseudomonas extremaustralis (assembly GCF_900102035.1). Lineage (NCBI taxonomy): Bacteria > Pseudomonadati > Pseudomonadota > Gammaproteobacteria > Pseudomonadales > Pseudomonadaceae > Pseudomonas > Pseudomonas extremaustralis. The sequence goes on along the minus strand of NZ_LT629689.1, from coordinate 1,163,422 downwards.
GCGCTTCTGCCGCACCTGCCACAAGGTCCAGCCCATCACACCGGCCACGGCCAGGGGAAAAGCCAGTTCCAGCACCGCCAGCAGCGGCCAATGCAGGTCGAACAACCAGCCCAGGCGTGCCGCCAGCCACAGTCCGGCGAGCAGCGCCAAGGCGTGGCCGCTGATGCCCGGACGACCGGTCCAGGTCTGCACCGCCGTGAGCAGGAACCCGGCGATGATCGCCAGGCCAAAGCCGAACAGCAGTTCATGGCGGTGCCAGGCCAGCCAGCCGCCAGCCGGTTGCCAGGCGCCGACGTGACCGCCAAGGGCCAGCAGCCACAGGGGGATCGCCACTGCCGCCAACAGGCAGGCACCGAGGAAGAATGGCCGGAAAGCCAGGCGGAACAACGGATGAATCGACATCGCCTTGCGTCGATCGAGCACTTGCATAACACGGCCTCCCTTCAGGACTGCGACGATCTTGCGCCGATGCGTGTGGATTGCCCTTGTCTTAAATCAAGTCGCCATCCAAGCCAAAGGATTACCCTCGCGCCTGTATCCACACCGTCCCCCGGAGCCATGATGAAAAACGCCTGTGTCCCCCTCGCCTGGTTTGTGATCCTCGGCTCCATGCTGGCAGCCGCCAGCGGCCTGTCCCTGGTGCTGGTGTGAACGCGCCGCTGATACTCAGGGAACCAGGCAAGGTCTTGCATCGCGTGCACCATCAAATCCTGCGCGGCCACCACTTGTTCGAGCCGCTGAACGAGCAGGAACTCGACGAGTTGATGGCCAGCAGTCAGTTGCTCAGCATCGACAAGGGCGAGCCGCTGTTCCGCCAGGGCGAACCTGCCGATGCGTTCTACTTCGTGATTGCTGGCGCGGTGAAGATCTACCGGCTGACCCCCGATGGCCAGGAGAAGGTCTTCGAGGTGATCAGCGAGCGGCAGACCTTCGCCGAAGCCATGATGCTGATGGACACCCCCAACTATGTGGCCTGCGCCGAAGCGGTGTGCCCCACGCAGTTGTACCGCGTGTCCAACGCCACCTACATGCGCCTGTTGCGCGGCAACAGCCGCCTGACCTTCGCCCTGCTCGGCAAGTTGTGCGTGCGCCTGCACCAGCGGGTCAACGAGATCGAAACCCTGTCGCTGAAAAACGCCACGCACCGCGTGGTGCGCTACCTGCTGACCCAATTGATGCACTTGTCCAGCACCGACAGTTGTTTCGAGCTGCCCATGGCCAAGCAATTGATCGCCGGGCATTTGTCGATCCAGCCGGAGACGTTCTCGCGGATTATCCGGCGCCTGATCGATGAAAAAATCATCACCCAGGACGGTCGCCAGATTGTCATTCTCGATCGCCTGCGCCTGGAGCAGTTCGAGTGAAGACCTGCCTGTACTGCCAACAGCGCCATGCCGATGCGCGCCAGGCGTGCACCGCCTGTGGCATGGCCCTGCCCGCCTCCAACGTCAATGTGCAAGCGCGGCGCTTGCAGCGTTTCCAGTGGTTCTGCCTGAGCCTGGCGCTGGGTTGCATCGCCCTGTTCTTCTGGTTGCCGCGCGACTTCTACTGACGTTCGGTCAACTGCCGATACAACTGCGGCAGGCGCAACGGCAAGTGTTCCGGCTGGCGGATCAGGGTGTAGCCATGGGCACCGAACATGTGCGGCAAGTAGTCCCCGGCCTGTTTGTCGATGGTGATGCAGAACGGGATCAGGCCCTGGCGCCGCGCCTCCACCACCGCCTGGCGGGTGTCCTCGACGCCGTAGCGGCCTTCATACAAATCCAGGTCATTGGGCTTGCCATCGGTCAGTAGCAACAACAACTTGCGCCGCTGTTTGCACGCGCCCAGCAAGCGCGTGGCCTGGCGAATCGCGGCGCCCATGCGTGTGTAGTAACCCGGTTTGAGCGCCTGGATGCAGCCACGGGCACGGTCGTCATAAGGTTGCTCGAAGGTCTTGAGCTGTTGCAGGCGTACGTCATGCCGGCGCAAGGACGAGAAGCCGTACAACGCAAACCCATCCCCCAGCCCAGCCAGGCTTTCAGCGAACAGCAACAGGCTGTCGCGGATCACGTCGATGACCTTTTGGTTGTCGTTCAAATGCGCGTCGGTGGACATCGACACGTCCGCCAGCAGCAGGCACGCCAGGTCGCGGTGAGTGTGCCGTTGCTCCTGATACAAGCCGCGTTCGGTGCAGGCGCCGACCTGGCGCTGGACCTGGAAATCCACCCAGGCTTGCAGGTCGAGTTCGGCGCCCTGGGGTTGCTGGCGCTGCCATTGGCGGTCGGTGCGCAGCTGCTGGAACTGCCGACGCAGACGCTGGGCCGGGCCGCGCAATCGGTCCGGCAAGGGTTGCGGCGCATCGGCGCGCGGCTGCATCAGTTGCAGGTTGACGAAGCCTTCCTGCAGACATTGCTGGCGGTAATCCCATTCGGGCAACTTGATACCGGCGCCGAGGGGGATGTCATCGACGTCGGCGGGCGGCAGGTCCAGGTGCAGCTTGAGGCCGCCGCTCTTGCGCACGCGCTGGCGCGACAGGCTCAACTGCTCCAGGTCTTCGGCAACGCGGGCGGCGTCCGGGTCTTCGCTGTCGTCGGTCCAGCGATCGAGGTCGACATGTTCGGTCCAACTGAACAGGTTTTCCAGGCGCACCACCAACAGGCCGCCGTCGCGGGTCGGGTCGTCCACGCGGCTGGCGCGTTTGGGCGCACCGTGTTGCTCGCCAGGGTGCGTGGCCAGGTCGTCGTCCTCCGCGTCGTCAAGGTCCAGGGCCTGGGGCGCGTCCAGGTGCTGCGCCGGGTACAGCCACAATGGCAACGGCCAGGCGGCCCTTTCGCTGCGCGGCAAGTGGCGCACGCTACCGGGTTCGCGCAGGGCCTTGCACAAGGCTTTTTCCAGGGCGGCTTCGCCGGGCTCGAGGCGGGCCGGGTCGGGACGCAAGGCCAGGTGGGCGTCCACCAGGCGCCGGTAGCTGGGCAGCAGCACCGGGTAGCGTTGCAGCAGCAGCCAGGTCCAGCGCTGGTTGTCGCGGGCCCAGTGGGTCATGGGGCCGGCGTGGGCCGCCAGCAGGGTCAGCCACCGATACAACTCCAGGTTCAGCGCGGCCGTGGGGTACACCGCCAGGCTCGACGGCAGGCGCAGGCGGTTGCCATCGCAGGAGGCCAGCGGCGCGTGCTTGCAGGTGCCGGCGATGCGCATCAAGAGGTTGCGGCGCAGCAGCAGGTCGCGCTCGCTGGCCGCTTCCAGCGAAATCCCGCTGGCCCCGCCCAGGGCGCGAAACAACAGGGCCAGGCTGCGCTGGCGGTCGACAAGCTCGACCCGCGCAGCCGGGAAATCGGCGCTCGCACGCCGGGTGATAAAGCGGTGCCAGGCACTGCCGACCCACTCTTCCAGCTCCAGGGTAAAGGCCATGGACAGACTCCAAACATTCGGTATTTGACCGGTACACCCCTCCCACAACCGTTAGTGAACGATCGGCACCCCGACCCCGACCCGGCCGCGCCGTTGCCGGAAGCTGTACAGGTAGCAGAGCAACCCGAGCAGGAAACCCACGCCACTGACCAGGCGCGCCCAGAACAGCCCCTGCAAATGCTCCACCGTGGCCATGAACGGCAGCGCCACGCCATCCACCTGCCAGCGTTGCAGCCAGACCTGCACGGCACCTGCGGCGGTGAGGAACAGCGTGATCATCACCATGGACAGCACCATCATCCAGAAGCCCCAGATTTCCAGGGTCTGCGAACGCTCATCCGGCGCTTCACCGAGACCGCGCAAGCGGGGCATGGCGTAGCTGATCAAGGTCATCACGATCATCGCGTAGGCGCCGAAGAAGGCCAGGTGGCCGTGGGCCGCGGTGAGTTGGGTGCCGTGGGTGTAGAAGTTGACCGGTGCCAGGGTGTGCAGGAACCCCCAGACCCCGGCGCCGAAAAACGCCGTGACCGTGGTGCCCTTGGCCCACAACGTGGCCGCCCGATTGGGGTGCTGGCGGCGGCGTTGTTTGACCATGGTAAAGGCGAATACCACCATGGCCAGGAACGGCAGCGGCTCCAGGGCCGAGAAGATCGAACCGACCCACAGCCATACCTGCGGCGCACCGATCCAGAAGAAGTGGTGACCGGTGCCGATAATCCCGGTGATCAATGCCATGGCGATGATCACGTACAGCCATTTCTCCACCACTTCGCGGTCGACGCCGGTGACTTTGATCAGCACGAAGGCCAGCATCGACCCCATGATCAGTTCCCACACGCCTTCCACCCAAAGATGCACCACCCACCACCAGTAGAACTTGTCGCGCGCGAGGTTGCCGGGGTTGTAGAAGGAGAACAGGAAGAACACCGCCAGACCGATCAGCCCGGTCATCATCACCATGCTGACCGTGGTCTTGCGGCCTTTGAGCAGGGTCATGCCGATGTTGTAGAGAAAGCCCAGGCACACCACGACGATGCCCATTTTGGTGATGGTCGGTTGCTCCAGGAACTCGCGGCCCATGGTCGGCAGCAATTCGTTGTGGGTCAGTCTGGCCAGCGCCGCATACGGCACCAGCAGGTAGCCGAGGATGGTCAACACCCCCGCGGCGGCGAACACCCAGAACAGCACAATCGCCAGTTTGGGGCTGTGCAGCTCGCGGTCGGCCTCCTCGGGCACCAGGTAGTAGGCGGCGCCCATAAAGCCGAACAGCAGCCAGACGATCAACAGGTTGGTATGGACCATCCGCGCCACGTTGAAGGGGATCAACGGGAACAGAAAGTCACCGACCACGTATTGCAGGCCCATGATCAACCCGAACAGCACCTGACCGAGAAACAGGATCAGGGCGAACACAAAGTAGGGTTTGGCCACGGCCTGGGATTGGAATTTCAAATAGGGGTTGGCACTGCGCATGACTCAGCCCTCCTTGTTCGGTGGCCAGTTATTGGTATCGATCTTCGAGCTCCATTTGAGAAACTCGGCCATATCGTCCACCTCCTGGTCGCTGAGGTTGAATTGCGGCATGGCCCGTCGTCCGGGCACGCCCAACGGTTGCATCTTCATCCAGGCATGCAGGAACGGCTTGAACCCTTCGTCACCGCCCCGGCGTTTGAACACATTGCCCAGCTCCGGCGCAAAATAAGCCCCCTCGCCCAGCAACGTGTGGCAGCCCACACAGTTATTGCGCTCCCAGACGCCTTTGCCGCGCACGACAGATTCAGTGAGTTGGTCGGCGTTGCTGCGGACGGGAAAGGTTTGTTCGGTGTGATAGGTCAGGGCCAGGAAAATCAGGAAGAAGAACACGCTTCCTCCGAAGTAGATATTCCTGGCCATGCCCTTGGTGAAGGTCTCAGACATGGTCGCTTCCTCGTGGCTTGACCAGGTGATGATAGGGAGGTGGGGGGTGAAAACCGCTTGATGGCGATCAAGAAATGTTGATGGTTTTAGTCGGGTATTCCATCCGCCTACAGGACGCCCAGGCCTACGCATTCATTTGTAGGAACTGGCTTGCCAGCGAAGGTCGTTAACGATGACGTGGGAAATCAGGATGAACGCGGCGCCTGGGGGTTTTTCGCTGGCAAGCCAGCTCCTACAGGATGGCGATCAAGCCGACGATGACGACCGTCCAGCCGAGCATCGCGGCACGCCATAGCTTTGGCGCATGCCGCAGTTCCATGAACCCGTCGGCAATCACCCAGCCCTTGGCCACCGCCAGCAACAGCACCACCAGCCAAAGGCCGGCCGCGCCGGTGAGGACGGTGCCGATGCTCAGCGCCACCAGCAGCGCCCAACACAGCAGCAGCGCTCGGGAAACCGTCATACCCACCTCAGCCAATCACATAGACCAACGGAAACAGCACCACCCACACCAGGTCGATCATGTGCCAATACAGCACGCCGGATTCCAGCCCGCTCAAGTGCGGCACGCGGTAAGCCCGCTGCCAGCAGCGCCCCGCCACCCACCCCAGGATCAGCATGCCCAGCAGCACATGCAAAAAGTGAAACCCGGTCAGAATCCAGTACAGGGTGAAGAAGGTGCCGTGCTCCAACCCAAGTCCTGCACCGGCCAGATGGGCGTACTCGCCGAGTTTGATCGCCACATACACCAGCGCCACCAGCAACGCGCCATACAACAAGACCGCGCCCCGGCGCGAGAACCCCTGGCGCACCTGGTGCACGGCCCACGCCGCCAGCCAGCCGGCTGTCAACAGGCTCAGGGTCATCGCCAACCCGGTCGAGGTATCCAGTTGCGCGCGCCCCGTGGCGAACACCTCAGGCTTGAGCACCTGGGCCACGGCAAATGCGAGGATCAGGAGGGCGAACACGGACAGTTCGGCGAGGATGAAAAACCACATCGCCAAGTCGCCCGGCAGGCGCCGGGCTTCAGGCAAAGTGCACATCCACGATGTCCATCAAGGCGGACACGGTGTGCGGATCGTCGCTCAGCGGTTCGGCCAGGCACGCCAGGCAGGCTTGGCGCGGGCTCATGCCGGCGCCGATCAGGCGTGCGGTAAAGATCAACAGGCGCGTGGAAGCGACTTCCTCCAGATCGTGCTGATCGAGCCGGCGCAGCGCGTGACCCAGGCGCACGATCTGCGCGGCCAAGGCACTGTCGACCCCGGCTTCGCGGGCCACGATGCGCTCCTCGTCGGCCACCGGCGGGTAACCGAAACGCATCGCCACGAAGCGCTGGCGGGTGCTGGGCTTCATGCCTTTGAGCAGGTTCTGGTAGCCGGGGTTGTACGACACCACCAGCATGAACGACGGCGGCGCCTTGAGCACTTCGCCGGTGCGCTCCAGAAACAGCTCGCGGCGTTCATCGGCAATCGGGTGCAGCACCACGGCGGTGTCCTGGCGGGCTTCGACCACTTCGTCGAGGTAGCAGATTCCACCTTCGCGCACCGCGCGGGTCAACGGGCCGTCCTGCCACCAGGTGCCTTCGGCGCCGATCAGGTGCCGGCCAAGCAGGTCTGCGGCGCTCAAATCGTCGTGGCAGGCCACGGTGTACAGCGGCAGGTTCAAACGGTGCGCCATGTGCTGCACGAAGCGCGTCTTGCCACAGCCGGTCGGGCCCTTGATCAGCACCGGCATGCGGTGGCGCCAGGCGTGTTCGAACAGCGGCTGTTCGTTATCCAGCGGTTGGTAGAAGGGCTCGCTCATCATGCGTCCTCACAACGGGTTCGGCGCCCACGCTAAGGCGCCCTGCGACAGGCTGGCAAGCGTGCTTTGCGGTGAACTTGATCGCCGTCAAGCGCGTATTGCCGCACGACACCATAGGCTTGCCGGGCACTGAGAACCCGTGGCACGACAGCTATCGAGCCCCATCCCTAAGAGGTACCCCATGAAAAATATGCTTCTCGCACTGTTGGCCTGCAGCGCCACACTCGCCCTGCAACCGGCCCTGGCGCAAGACGGCGCGGCGCTGTTCAACAGCAAGCCTTGCGTCGGTTGCCACACCCTCGACAGCAAACTGGTGGGCCCGGCCCTGAAAGACGTCGCGGCGAAGAATGCCGGCGTGAAAGACGCCGCTACCACCTTGGCCAGCCACATCAAGAACGGCACCCAGGGCAACTGGGGGCCGACACCAATGCCGCCGAACCAGGTGACAGAAGACGAAGCCAAGGTATTGGCCGAGTGGGTCCTGACCTTGAAGAGATAAGCACCAGGCTGCGCCGTCCGACGCGGTGCAGCCCTGCTCACCCCAACAGCACTCAGGTCACACCGTGCGCGAGAACTGACCTTTCTGCGCGCCACCCAGGTAGGCATCAAAGGCCATGGCCACGCTGCGCACCATCAACTGCCCCTTGGGCAGCAGTTGCAGTCCATCGTCCTGGACCTGCAATAACCCGTCCGCCACATGCTCATCCAACTGCGTCAAGGCCTCGGCGAAATAGTCGTTGAAGCGAATGCCATGGGCCGCCTCGACCTGGGCGAAATCAACCCGTCCTTCGCACATCAGGCCGTTGATCACCTCGCGACGCAGCACATCATCGGCATTGAGCCGATAACCGCGCTGCACCGGCAGCATCCCCGCGTCAAGTCGGGCGTAGTACTGGGACAGTTCCTTGACGCTCTGGCTGTAGCTGTCGCCCACCTTGCCAATGGCCGACACGCCCAGGCCGATCAGGTCGCAGTCGGCATGGGTGGAGTAGCCCTGGAAGTTACGTTGCAGGCTGCCATTGGCGCGGGCCAGGGCCAGTTCATCGTCGGGCAAGGCGAAATGGTCCATGCCGATATAGACATAACCGGCCTCGGTGAGACGGCGGATGGTCAGTTCCAGCAGCTCCAGCTTGCGCGCCGGCGGTGGCATGTCTTCGGGACGGATCATGCGCTGGGCGCGGATCTGGCTCGGCAGGTGCGCATAGCTGTAGGCTGCCACCCGGTCGGGGCGCAGGGCGATCAGTTTGCCCAGGGTCACATCGAAACTGGCCACGGTTTGCAGCGGCAGGCCGTAGATCAGGTCGACACTGATCGACTTGAACCGCGCCTCGCGGGCCGCCGCCACCAGTTGCAGGATCTGCGCTTCGCTTTGCAGGCGATTGACCGCAGCCTGCACGTCGGGGTCGAAGTCCTGCACGCCGAAGCTCAAGCGATTGAAGCCCAGGCGACGCAGGGTCTCGATCCGCTCGACGCTGATAGTGCGCGGGTCCACCTCGATGGAAAACTCATGGTTGTCGCTGGTGTCGAGGGTGAAGTGCTGTGCCAGGCACGCCATCAGCTCGGCCAGTTGCGCGTCGTCCAGGTAGGTCGGCGTACCGCCGCCCAGATGCAACTGGGTCAAGCAGCGGGAACGCTCGAACAATGCGCCCTGCATCTGGATCTCGCGCTTGAGGTAGCCCATGTACTCCACGGCGCGGTGGGTCTTGCGCGTGATGATCTTGTGGCAACCGCAGTAGTAGCAAAGGCTCTGGCAAAACGGGATATGGATGTACACCGACAACGCCTTGGGCGCCGTTTCCAGATGGCTGGCGCGGACCGCCTGGTGATAGTCATCCAGGGCGAATTCGCTGTGGAATTGCGGCGCCGTGGGGTACGAGGTATAGCGCGGCCCAGGGCGGTCGTATTTGTGCACCAGGGCGCGGTCGAATTCAAACGCCGTCATGGTCGATCACCTCGTCATTGGCACTGACCGGGGTGGCGAGCACCGCGCGTTCGAACAACGCACAGATGCCATCCACGTGCGGTAGCCCGGCCGGCAGCAACCAGATGAAGCTCGGCGACAACTCGATCAGACCGTCGCGGTGCAAGGCGACCAGCAGCGGCCAGAGGCTGGCGAAATAGCGCCTGAACACCAGGCCGTAGCGACGCTCCACCGCCGGGATATCCAGCTCCAGATCGCAGGCCAGGCGCTCGGCCACGTGCAGGCGCACCGGGTCGGCGGTCTGGCGAAACCAGCCGCTATGGGTGGCGAGTTGACCGCTGGCCAGCTGTTCGCGGTACTGGCGCGCATCCTGGGTGTTGCGGGTGCACAGCGCGTCGATCTGGCTGATGGCGCCCAGGCCCAGGCCGATGTGGTCGCAATGCCCATGCAGAGTGAAACCCTCGCAATTACGGCTCAGGCGCCCACGCTCCTGGGCCTGTTTGAGGTCATCGTCGGCGCGCACGAACTGGCCGAGGCCGATGTAGTGGTAACCCGCCGCCGTCAGGGACTCGAAGCCGCAGCGGCGCATGGCGTTTTTATCCGCTGCACCGCTGAAGGCCTGGGACGACCGGCCTTGATAGCGGGCCGGTGCCTGGGCGTAATCGAACAGGTGCAGGCGGTCGGGTTCCAGGGTGATCAGGCTGGCCAGTTTCAGTTCGAAGCTGGCCGGGGTCTGCCAGGCATGGCCATAGCCGAGGTCGATGCTCACCGAGCGAAACCCGAAAGTGCGGGCGGCATCGACCAGGGATTCGATGGGCGCCGGGTCCTGATAGCGGGCCTGGGACGACGAACCGTCGCTGCCGGTATCCGGAACGCCGATGCTGGCGTGGTTGAAGCCCTGATCACGCAGCGAACCCATGGTGGCCCAATCGATGTGCCAAGGGTCGAGGTCGATGCAGTAGTCGCCCCGGTCACGGTCGAGGAAATTGAAGCGCCCGCGCAGGTGCGCCATCAACGGCTGCAACTGCGCCAATGCCGGTGGCGTGCCGCGCAGGTGAAAGTGATCGACCGGCTGGCGGGCGCCGAGCTGGCAGCCGATCAGTTGGATTTCCTGGGTCACGCTGTGCAGGTAGTCGCCCTCGGGGTCGCTCGCCGGCCAGTGCAGGTTCAACGCCAGCGGGCGTTGACGCTGGCGACTGTCGCGCAAGGCACGCAACAGGTCCAGGCTGCCGACCCCGGCATGGAAGCGACGGGTGTCCATCTGGCAGGCCAGGTCCAACACGCCCTGGTCCTGGCGAAAGCGGGTGGGGTGAATCGGGCTGCGCATGACGGACTCCGGAGCGGGTGACTGTGCGCCATTGTCCGGTGCGACCTGGCCACTCACCTTGATATGCATCAAGGCCCAGAGGTCGTACTGCTACCAGCTCAGATAAAACATGCCCTTGGCCAGCAGCACGATGGCGACCATATGCGCGAACAGGCTCAGGTGAACCCAACGGATATAGCGTGCGCTGACGCTGCCCCAACGCATCCGCGCCATGGTCACCAGAAAGTGCAGGAGCACACTGGCGGCCAGGGCCAGCTTGAGGCTGAGCAATGTGCCGAACGAGGACGCCAGGGGAGCCGCCAGCACCGGCAGGTAGCGCAGCCAGACCATGCCGAGGCCGGCGCCGAACAGCGCCAGCAACACCCACGGCATCAACGCTCGCGCCCGCAGGCCAACCCCCTGCTCCACCAGCACCATCACCCGCGCCGGCAATTGCCGGTGCAGGCTGCCCAGGATCAGCACCTCGAAAAACACCGTGCCGATAAAAATCAGCGCGGCGAACAGGTGGGTCAAGAGCAACAGAAGGTAGAGCATGATCGCCTCGCAGGGGGATCGGCCGTGGGGCGCCCAGTGTGCGCGTGGGCGCAGGAGGTGGCCTTGATACCGATCAAGCGTTGCGGCCCCGCCCGCGACTTACATCAGCGGGACGCTGTAGCTGACGATCAGGCGCGTCTCATCCTTGTCGGCCGTGTCGTTACCGCGCATCACCGCACCGCGCCAGGTAAAGCCCAGGCCTTTTAAGGTGCCGGTGGGGATCACGTAGTCCAGGCGGATGTCGCGTTCCCATTCGCTGTTATCGCGGGTTGCGGTTTGGATATGGGTGCCGTGGATATAGGTCACGCTGGAGCGCAGGCCCGGTATGCCCAGGCTGGCGAAGTCATAGGCATAGGTGCCGACCGTGGCCTGTTCGCCGGCATTCACGAACTTCAGCGATTGGGAGTTGGTGATCAGGTACAGCGAACGGCCCTGGCCCTGGTTGATATGGGGAAAGTCGCTTTCGCCGGTGGTCTTCTGGTAGCCGAGACCAAGCGAATGCCCGCTCAGGCTGTAGGTGAACATGGCGCTCCACAGGCGGTTGTCGACCTTGCCGGTGTTGACGCCCGGCGCATAGTAGCCCGCGCTCACATAGCCTTCTTGACGCCCCGAAGCGCTGCCGTTCTTGCCATCAGATGTGCTGTAGAAATAGCGCAGGTCACTTTTGAGCTGCCCCACCGGCAACTGCCAGTTGTGCACCAGGCCCAGGAAGTGCTGCTGGTAGAAGTTCTCCAGGTTGGCGTAGTAGTACTGCAGTTGCAGTTGCTTGCTGACGGTGTAATCCACCCCGCCGTAGTAGAACTGGTTGCTGTCCTTGCCCTTGATCGGGTCATTGGCGCCGGCGATCGACATGCCCTGGCCGTTGCTGGAGTTACGATCCAGCACCTGTTCGATTTTGCCGGCGACCAGGTTGAAGTCCTTGAAGTCCTTGGAATCCACTTGATAGCCGCGGAAGGTCTGGGGCAGCAGGCGCCCGTCTTCGGTGGTCAGCACCGGCAGCTTGGGCATCATGCTGCCGACTTTCAGTTGGGTCTGGGCGATGCGCATCTTGCCGGTGACGCCGGTCTTGCTGAAGTCCTGGGCGGCTTTGCCGTCGTCCAGCGGGAAGACGCTGCCGGGAGTAATGTCTTCGCCTTTCTTGCCCGAGCGCCCCGAGGCATCCAGGCGCAGGCCGTACCATTGCTGCACGTCCACGCCCAGGCCCACCGTGCCCTCGGTGAAACCGGACTGGTAGTTGAACATGAACGCCTGGCCCCACTCTTTGTCGGTGGGTGCCTTGGCGTTACGGGTGTCCTGGTTGTAGTAGAAATTTCGCAGGTCGAGGCTGGCTTTGCTGTCGTCGATAAAACCGGAGGCGACAGCTTGCTGCGCAGCCCCCAGGGAAACGGCCAGGGCCAGGCGAGTGGTGTGATTCATGAAGGCTCCAAAAAGTGATTGAGGCGATCCCGTCACAGCCCAGCTCAGTTTTTATTTGTCGCGGGGGTGGTGCTGCAGTATTTGACGGGACCGCGCACGGTATAGCGTTGGACGGCCGAGATATAGCCACCGAAATTGCCAATCACCTTTTCAATTTACGTAACAATCCAGCTCTAGCGCGGGGTTTCCAGGGCATCGACACCCTGCGTCGAACCTTGGATCAGGAACTCGCCGGCGACGGTCGACGCGCTGCACATCGGGCAAGCAAAGTAGTTCCAGATGTTGCCAAAACAGCGGCCATTCAATCCTTTTGTCGGAAAATCGCGCCGGCTTGTCGCCCACCGGACAGCCCGCGCCGGCCCACCCATCGAGCCGCTGGCCGAGGCTCACACCCCACGGGAGCCAAGCTGCGGCACAGGCTGCGGGCGAGCGGCGAACGGGCAGCAAGGTTGGATTTCACAGCGTCAGCGGCGCCACGCGATGAAATGCGGCAGGCCCCCTGTGGCAGAACGTCACAGATTACGCCGACTGGGCAGGGTTGGTAGACTTGGCGCCCTCCGCACTTACTCCTTTTCAAAGCCTGACGTATAGATCCAGAGCAAGGCAGGCGCTTCACAGGATGCACAGTCGATGAGTACGTTATTCACCCGCCGCAAGGTCCTGACGGGCATGGGCCTGCTGGGTCTGGGCCTGCTGGCCGGTTGTGACAACAGCCCCAGGCTGAACTTCAAGTACGGCAAGGACCTGAGCGACAAGATCATGGGCCGTACCTTCAAGCTCAAGAACACCGAGGGCGACACCGTCACCCTCAGTTCCTACCGTGGCCTGATGCCGGTGGTGTTCTTCGGCTTCACCCAGTGCCCGGCCGTGTGCCCGACCACCCTCGCCCGCGCCGCTCAAGCCAAGAAGCTGATGGGCCGCGACGGCGAGATCATGCAGGTGATCTTCATCACCCTCGACCCGGAACGCGACACGCCGGAGATCCTCAACAGGTATGTCAAAGCCTTCGACCCCAGCTTCGAAGCGCTGTATGGCACCCCGGAAGAAATCGCCGTGGCCGCCAAGGAGTTCGGGATCTTTTATGAAAAGGTCCCCGCCGGCGATACCTACACCCTGTCCCACACCGCCACCAGTTTCGTCTTCGACACCCGCGGCAACCTGCGCCTGGGCCTGCAGGCATCCCTTACCGCTAAAGAGTGCGCAGAAGACCTGCTCACCGTCATGGAGGTCTGCTAATGACTGCCGTTCAACACCTCAAACGCCTCACCTTCGGCCTCACCCTGCTGGGCCTGGCCGCCCACGCCAGCGCCCAGGTGCTGGTGACCGACCCCTGGGTACGCGCCACCGTGCCGGGCCAGCCGTCCAGCGGTGCATTCATGACCCTGACCGCCGACAGCGACAGCAAGTTGCTCAGCGTCGTGTCGCCTGTGGCCAAGGACGTGCAGATCCATGAAATGAGCATGAAGGACGACGTGATGCGCATGGGCCCGGTGGACTCGGTGGCCCTGCCCGCAGGCCAGGCCGTCAAGCTCGACCCCAACGGCTATCACGTGATGCTGATGGGCCTGACCGGCCAGATCAAGGAAGGCGACCAGGTGCCGCTGACCCTGACCGTGGAAAATGCCAAGGGCCAGAAGCAGACCGTCGAGGTCAAGGCGCCTGCCCGTGGAATGGATGGCATGGACCACGGCAAGATGCATTGACAGGCCCGCCGGGGCCTGGCTCAGCGCACCTGGCAATCGACGGCGGCCGGTACGCTGACCTGTCTGGTAGCGTCCGGCGCCCCACTAGGCAGCAAGAATGTAGTAGGCAGGGTGAACGAAATGCCGGGGTTCTTCGGTACCAACACTGGAGGCGTCATGTTGCTTGGCGTGAATCCGAACTGGCCGGCCATGAAACTCTGCGTACCGCCCCCGTTAGTCAAATTGATCACACCGTCGAGAACCTGCACAAATAAACCTGGCGGCGGACTTGACGGAGCGAGCGGAGCGGGCAAAACCGACGCAAACTCCGTCGCCACCTGCACAAGCGAAGCGCTGCCTTGCGCCGCCCATGACTCCGCCGAGGCCAGGACATTGCCCAGGCGATAGACATAGCGCGCCGAAACCGCGGCGACGAATGCAGTGTAAGAGGCATCAGCCTGTCCGGCCGATGACGCCAACCCCACGGCCAGGCTTTTCAGCCGGGATGACGCGCGCGTCGCCACGACCGCCGCCGGCTGGTAATACACCACTACGCTGGCCGATTGCAGGCCGATACGGCCATTGGGCGTGATCAACGTCGAGCGATCCTGGCTGCGCTTGCCCAGCAACCCGCCGTCGGAGCGCAACCCGCCGTGCTTCAGGGTGAACACCAGCGCATCGGCAGCTGGCAAAGCCGCATCGTAGGCAAACGTATCCACGCTCAGCACGGTCCCCGGCTGCAACGTCAACAGGCTGTCGTCGCGCAGGCGCACTTGCGCATAGCCCTTGCCCTGGGTCGATAACGTGTCGCCGACTTCCACCCCCGACTGCTCGCCCAGCACGCGCATGCTGCCGTCGAGCTTCTTGACGAACAACGGCCCGCTCAGATGAATCACGGTACCGGCCACTGGCGCGGCCTGGACCCAGGTCGCCGCACCCAACAGTGTCATCAACAGCAGCGCGTTAGTTGCAGTAGGCTTTTTTAACGGATGCATTTTCTTTACCGACTGAAGTATTGGAACCGACTTTTGTGAGGTCTTTGAAATAGCCGTTTACGCCCCCTGGCAAGAAGGCGATGTCCGGAACGAGGCTGATGGGCCGGTTATTTATCACGGAAAAGATCTGATTCGATGCCACTTGCACTGATGTGATCAGTTCAATCCGCACCGGCGGCGTCAAGGGTTCGACGAGCGGCCGGTCGATGTCAGTGATCGTCAAGCGCCCGCCGGCGGTGGGCTGGCCCTCGATAAACACCCGTCCGCTGCCGCTGGCCGTGCCCGCGCCGTTATGGTTGGCGGCCAGGGTGATATCGCCAGTGAACTGGATCAGCGAGTTGACGTGAATGTCATTGCCCGCCTGGGCCGTGAGGCCGACACCCGCTTGGGTGTTGTTGACGCCGGTGTAGAACGTGATGTCGTGGGTCGCTTGCAGCAACACATTGGAGGTCGCGTTGGACAGCAGGTCGGCGTCGATTTCACTGTCTGTGCCCGGTGCATTGGCGAACGCCGACACATCCCCCAAGGTGGCCGAAGGGCCGGACAGGAACGAGGTGACCAGGATATTCGCCGGGTCCAACTGCCAGAAACCGGCCGTGCCGTTGGCCGCGCGCGTGTCGACCCGTGCGCCGGCCACATCCAGGAAATGCCCGGACGTTTCGACCAGGCCGCCCTTGCCCGAGGCCGCCCCGCCGCGTGCCGACAGCGTGCCGTAGACCCGCGTGGTGTCATTGCCCCACACGACGATCTTGCCGCCGTCGCCACTGGCCAGGGCATCGGCGGCAATCCGCGCGTCCTGGCTCACATAGCTTTGTCTGGCGTTCAGCACTGCCGGGTTCTTGCCCTGGTAATCACCGCCCACCAGCACCCGACCGCCGCCGCGCTGACCGCTGGCATCGATGCGCGCATTGCCCATCACGCCGACCTGCTCGCCCAACACCTGGATATCGCCGCCACAGTCGACGCCCGTGGCAGTGGTGACGCTGCCGGCTTCGAGCAAGGTGGTGGCGCTGGATTTGAGCACCACTTTGCCGTTGGCACCGACCACCGCACTGTTGGCGTTCAGCGTGCCGCGCTGGTTGACCAACGCGCCGTAGATACCGATGTTGCCGCCCTGGGCGATCACGGTACCGAGGTTCAGCGCCTGGTCCTTTTGCGCCGAAACCACCACGTGCATGCCGGGGTTGCTGGAGTCCACCAACTGCACCGAGTGCCCCGCCGCCAGCACCGTTTCGCCCTGGGGCGTGGTGATGATGCCGGTGTTGTTCACATCCGGCGCGATCAGATACACCTGGCCCCCCGACGGCGTGGTGATCGCCCCCTGGTTGCTGACCTGTCCAGCCGGCCCGTCAGCGGCGAAACGCCGGTTGCCCGAGAGAAAGTCCGCGTTGGAAATCGCCAGGCTCGACGCCACCAGGCCGCCGACATTGATCTGGGAACCGGCGCCGAACACGATGCCGTTGGGGTTGATCAGGAACACCCGGCCGTTGGACTGCAACGTGCCGAGAATCACGCTGGGGTCCTGGCCGGTGACGCGGTTGAGCACGTTGCTGTTGCCGCTCTGTTGCACAAAGCGCACCAGCTCGCCCTGGGCGATGGAGAAGCTCGACCAGTTGATGATTGCATTGGGGCTGTTGGTGACGGTCAGGGCGTTGCCATCCCTGGCGAACGTCACCTGGCCGTTGACGATTACCGGGTTGACCGGGGCCGCCGTCGCACTGGCGGCCATCGCCAGGGACAGCGCCATCAAGGTTGGTTTGATTGTCATGGCACCCTCAAAAGGCCAGGCTGAGACGGACGTGCAGGCGATCATCGCCGCGCTGGGTTTCACTGGCCTCGGCGTGCAAGGCATGGCCGTAGTCCATTTGCAGGTTGAGGTTGCGTCGGTAGATCAGGCGCACCCCCAGGCCGGTGCTGCTCAAACTGATGTGCTCGAACTCGCCGGGCAGCGCGTCGTTGCGGGTCAGGTAGCCGGCGTCGTAGAACGCCAGGGCGCGGCACTGCCAACTGCCGCCCAGGCACAGCGGCGGCGTGTAGGCTTCCAGGTTGCCGACCACCCCTGAGTCGTTGCTCACCTCGCGCTCACGAAAGCCACGCACCGACGCCGCACCGCCAGCGCCGAACTGCTCGCCCGGCACCAGGGCATCCTTGGTGTACTGGCCGTTCAAGGCGGCGCGCAACTGCCAGGCGGCCGGCAGGCTCTGGGTGATGCTGGCGGCGAACCGCAACGCGGTGTAGTCGTCCCGGGCATGGGTGCGCGCCAGGTCGAAATCGCGCTGCTGACCCTTGGCGCCGCCGGGAATGTTGTGCAACAGCGACAGGCCGATATTCGCATCGCCGTCCACCCGCACCCAGGTGCCCTGGTAACCCAGGCTGACCGGGTGCACGGTGATGTCATTGCCCAGTTGCACATCGAACAGTTCCAGGCTGCTTTTGTAGGCCTTGTAGTCGACGCCATAGATCAGCTTGGACTGGTAGTTGCCCAGCGTCGCCAGGTTCTGGTTGTAGCGCGTGCCGAAGATCGTGCCGCGCCCACTGACGGCCACGTCGAAGATACCCGCCGTCACCGTGCCGCTGTCGACGTCCGAGTAGCTGGTGAAAAAGTCCAGCGAGTCTCCCAGGGCATACAGCGGCAGGTGATAGCCCAGGCCGTAGACGCTGACCCGCTCGGGCTTTTCCACGGTGGTGGTGTATTGCAGGCTCATCACCTGGTCGCGCCCGAACATATTGGCGTTTTGCAGCACGGCGCCCACGTAGGTCCGTCCGGTTTCCTTCGACCCGCTGTTATCGATGTTGAGCGCGGCGTTCCACGGCGACTCATCGCTCACCTGCAGGTCGGCGTCCACCGTATCGCTGGCGGTGCCGCTCTTGAGCTTCATCACGGTCTGCTTGGCCGGGTTCTCGTTGGCCAGCTTCAGGCTCTTGGACACTGCCGCCAGGTCAGGCGAGGCGCCTTCTTGCAGGCCCGGCAACGACTGGCGCACATTGGCCGCGCTGAAATGCTGGTTGCCGACGATCGCCACCTGGCCAATCCGTACCTGCACCACGTCCAGCACCACCACGCCGCCATTCAGTTCCTGCTCAGGCAGGTCGACGCGCACCAATTGATAGCCGTGCCGATGGAAGGCGTCTTCGAGCGCCTCCTGGGCCTTGGCCACATCGCTGAAATCGCGCTGGGGCCCCACGAACGGCGCCACACTCTGCGCCAGCGCACTGGCGGGCAACAGCGTGTTGCCGCGTACTTCAAAGCGGGTGATATCAAAGCGTGGCGACAGCGGGTCGCTGTCAGCGGCCACGGCGAAGGAGGTGCACACCGCCAATGAGGCGGGCACCAGCAACAGCATGAAACGGTCGATCATGGATTGGGCCTTGGGCAGCGTGAAAGTTGAACGACTTACGCTGCGTTAAGCGCCAGCAGGGGGTGGCCCCCGGCGCGGAGTGTAGCCATTACGTAGCCACTTCGATACAAAGCCCCCCTTTGTTTTGCGGGAATTCGCGATTCAATCCCGAAAAAACCGCGTTGCCCCCGCTGTAGGAGCGAGCTTGCTCGCGAAAAACCCGATAACGCCGCGATCATCCGGAAGACACGCGTCATCGTTGACGACTTTCGCGAGCAAGCTCGCTCCTACCCTTGGAGTGGCCTGATCAGGCGTTTTCATGCCCCGGCCGGGTGAATGAATAACGGTCGATATCCGTGCGCAACGTCCACCCCTGGCCCTGCCAATAGCGGGCGGCGCCGCTGTTGGTCTTGAACACATCGAGGTGGCATTTGTGGATGCCCAGTTGCTCCAGCACGACGAGACAGCGTTGCGTCAACGCACGCGCAATGCCCTGGCGGCGATACTCCGGCAGCACCAGCAGATGTTGCAGATAACCGCGTCGCCCATCGTGGCCGCACATCACACACCCGATCAACCGGCCTTCGGCTTCAGCCACAAAACTCAGGCCGGGGTTGCGCGCCAGATAGCGTTCGGTGGCCTCGCGGGAGTCGGCATCGCGCAGGGAAATACCGGGAGTGTCCTGCATCAGGGCGAGGACGGCATCGTAGTCGCAGGGGGTCATGGTGCGGATTGTGCGCATGGTGCAAAACCTTGTGGGAGCGGGCTGGTTCGCGATAACCGCCAGTCAGATATGACGCTATCGCCTGGGCAATTGAAATCGCGAGCAAGCCCGCACATTTGATCGGCGGCGTTCGGTGGACATTGGCCGGCGCGCGCTGCATCCGATATTTATGCTCACTTCCCAGCTTAATAATATTTTATTAATCACCACCCTCCCCCTAGCCTTCACGTCATGCCCGACCTGAATCCAACTGCATCACAGAAGGACAGACACATGACTGTAGCGACAACAACAATAGACACCCTGGTGGTGGGCGCCGGTCAAGCTGGCGTGGCCATGAGCGAGCACCTGAGCCTGCAAGGCGTGCCGCACCTGGTGCTGGAGCGCAGCCGGATCGCCGAGCGCTGGCGCACCGGGCGTTGGGATTCGCTGGTGGCCAACGGGCCGGCCTGGCACGACCGCTTTCCGGGCCTGGCGTTCGATGACGTCGACCCGGACGGCTTTGCGCCCAAGGAACGGGTGGCGGATTACTTTGAGACCTATGCACGCCGGTTCAACGCACCGATCCGCACTGGCGTCGACGTGACCTCGGTGGTGCGCAATGTGGGCCGCCCCGGTTTCACC
Organism: Pseudomonas extremaustralis; assembly: GCF_900102035.1. Taxonomy (NCBI): domain Bacteria; kingdom Pseudomonadati; phylum Pseudomonadota; class Gammaproteobacteria; order Pseudomonadales; family Pseudomonadaceae; genus Pseudomonas; species Pseudomonas extremaustralis. Next base: position 1,143,751 of record NZ_LT629689.1, on the reverse strand, counting down.
GTGCACACCAGCGAAGGCGTGATCGAAGCCAACCGCGTGGTGGCGGCGACCGGGGCGTTCCAGATCCCGGTGATTCCGGCGATTGCGCCAGAGGACACCGCGCTGCATCAGATCCACTCCGCCGACTATCGCAACCCGGCCCAACTGCCGGCCGGCGCCGTGCTGGTGGTAGGCGCCGGGTCGTCGGGCGTGCAGATTGCCGATGAATTGCAGCGCGCCGGTCGCCGGGTGTACCTCTCGGTCGGCGCCCACGACCGCCCGCCGCGTGCCTACCGCAACCGCGATTTCTGCTGGTGGCTGGGGGTGCTGGGCGAGTGGGACCAGGCCGCGATGAAACCCGGTCGCGAGCATGTGACCATCGCGGTCAGTGGCGCCCATGGCGGCAAGACCATCGACTTCCGCGAGCTGGCCCAGCAAGGCATGACCCTGGTCGGCCTGACTCAATCCTTCGATGGCCACGTCGCCACGTTCCAACCCAACCTGGTGGAGAACCTGGCCCGAGGCGATGAAAACTACCTGGCCCTGCTGGACGCGGCCGACGCCTACGTCGAACGCAACGGCCTGGACCTGCCGCCGGAACCCGAAGCCCGTCGCGTGTTCCCCGACGCAGACTGCATCACGCAGCCGATCCTGACCCTGGACCTGGCCGAAGCCGGCATCACCTCGATCATCTGGGCCACCGGGTTTGCCGTGGACTACAGCTGGCTGCAGGTCGATGCGTTCGACGCCGCCGGCAAGCCACAACACCAGCGCGGGGTGTCCAGCGAAGCCGGGATCTACTTCCTCGGTTTACCCTGGCAGTCGCGCCGTGGCTCGTCGTTTATCTGGGGCGTGTGGCACGACGCCAAGTACGTGGCCGACCATATCGCTATCCAGCGCCAGTACCTTGAGTACCGCGAAGCCGCGCCGGTCGCTCACAAAAAAACGGCCAACGCCTGATCCCTTTTTCCGGAGTTTTCCAGATGCCTACCCACACTCGCATCCGCATGTTCAACACCAAGGAAACCTACCCCAACCAGAGCCTGGACAACGACCTGTGCCAGGCCGTGCGCGCCGGCAACACCGTGTATGTGCGCGGCCAGGTGGGCACCGATTTCGACGGCAACCTGGTCGGCCTCGGCGACCCACGCGCCCAGGCCGAGCAGGCCATGCGCAACGTCAAACAGCTGCTCGAGGAGGCAGGGTCCGACCTGTCCCATATCGTCAAGACCACCACCTACCTGATCGACCCACGCTACCGCGAGCCGGTGTATCAGGAAGTCGGCAAGTGGCTCAAAGGCGTGTTCCCGATTTCCACCGGGCTGGTGGTGTCGGCCCTGGGTCAGCCGCAATGGTTGATGGAAATCGACGTGATCGCCGTTATTCCCGAATAAGGAACCGCCCATGACCTTTTCCATCGTCGCCCGTTGCGCGGACACCGGCCAACTGGGCATCGCCATCAGCTCATCGAGCATCGCCGTGGGCGCCCGTTGCCCGTGGCTGCGCCCCGGCGTGGGCGCGGTGTCGACCCAGAACATCACCCTGCCGGCCCTCGGCCCAGACGTGCTCGATCTGCTGGAGCAAGGCCTCGCCCCGGCCGACGCCGTCGACAGGGCCCTGACGCGCAACGGCTATAGCCAATACCGGCAGCTCACGGCCATCGATCACCTGGGCCGCAGCATGCATTTCAGCGGCAGTGAAACCCTCGGCACCCATCACGCGGTGTCGGGCGAACAATGCGTGGCGGCCGGCAATATGCTCGCCGATCGCGCCGTCATCGCGGCAATGGTCAGCGCCTTCGAACAGGCTGAAGGCCAACTGGCGGATCGTCTGCTGGCCGCCATGCACGCCGCCATCGCTGCCGGTGGCGAAGCCGGCCCGGTGCATTCCGCCGCGTTGGTGGTGGTGGGCGAACTGACCTGGCCGATCATCGACCTGCGGGTGGATTGGGCCGACGAAGCGCCCATCAATGCGCTGCAAACACTCTGGGACGCCTACCGCCCGCAAGTGCAGGACTACATCGACCGCGCCCTCGCCCCGGACCGTTCCCCCGGCTATGGCGTGGCCGGAGACGACCGATGAGCCGCAGTCGCCAATTGCTGCAGACGCTGGTGGGGTTCGATACCACCAGCCGCGAATCCAACCTGCAACTGATCGAGTTCGTGCGCGATTACCTGGCCGGGTTCGGCGTGACCAGCGAGTTGGTCTACAACGAAGAACGCAGCAAGGCCAACCTGTTTGCCAGCATCGGCCCGCTGGAGCTTGCGGGCATCGTACTGTCCGGGCATACCGATGTGGTGCCGGTGGACGGCCAAGCCTGGAGCGTACCGCCGTTCGAACTGACCGAGCGCGATGGCAAGTTGTTCGGCCGGGGCACGGCGGACATGAAGGGCTACATCGCCTGCGTGCTGGCGCTGGTGCCGGAACTGGTCAAGGCAGACTTACGCCGGCCGGTGCATATTGCACTGTCCTATGACGAAGAAGTCGGCTGCCTGGGCGTGCGTTCGCTGCTCAAGGTGCTGGAACAGCGCCCGCTCAAACCGATGCTGTGCATCATCGGCGAACCCACCGGACTCAAGCCGGTGCTCGGTCACAAGGGCAAGCTGGCGATGCGTTGCGATGTACATGGCGAGGCCTGCCATTCGGCCTATGCGCCGTATGGGGTGAACGCAATCGAACACGCCGCCGAGTTGATCGGTGAGTTGGGGCGCATCGGCCAGCGCTTGCGGGACACTCGGGATGCGCGTTTCGATCCACCGTTCAGTACCGTGCAGACCGGGGTGATGAGCGGCGGCAAGGCGCTGAATATCGTCCCCGCCGATTGCCGCTTCGACTTCGAGATCCGCGCCCTGCCGTCCCAGGACCCTGGCGAAGTGGCGGATCAATTGAAGGCGTATGCAGAACAGCAGGTGCTGCCGCGCATGCAGGCGGTGAGCGCGCAGAGTGCGATTCGCTTTACCGAGTTGTCGGCGTATCCCGGCTTGGTCACCGATGAGTGCAGCCAGGCGGCGCAACTGATCGCGGACTTTTCCGGCTCGCAGGAATTCGGCACGGTGGCGTTTGGCACCGAAGGTGGATTGTTTGATGCGGCGGGCATCCCCACCGTGGTGTGCGGGCCGGGGAGCATGGACCAGGGACACAAGCCGGATGAGTTTGTGAGCGTGGAGCAACTCGACGGCTGCGATGAAATGCTGCGGCGGATGTACCTGTCGCTCAGTCGCTGAGCCTGGGTGGCCGGCCTGGCGATATCTCCGGCCTCCATCGCCGACCGGGCCTACGGAACTGCACCGGCAGCCCGGCCACTGAGTGATGCGGTCAACAGACCGCAACACTTCAATCAGCGATGAGTAACAGACATGACAGGCATTCAGCATTACCCACTCATGAACAGCGCACTGGCTTCCGGGGCGCATGTGGAAGAAGCGCATATGCGCCGCGCGGCGGGCGTCCCGGACCGGGAAACCATCCGCGCCACCGTGGCGGATAAAGACCTGTTTCCCACGGCAGAACTCTTCCAGAAGGTGGCCGAGGAACAAGGCATCGATGACATCAGCGTGAAGCTTGGCAATCGTCACTTCGCCGACTATGCGACCCCGCCGGGCTATGCATGGACGGTCAGCGTGCGTTTCTATCCGGACCTGCCCAACGACACATTCAGCCCCTCGCTGCTGGAAAGAGTGAACCGTGCGGGTGAGCACATCGAAACGAAAATGCGCCAAGCCAACATCATCAACCTGAGCCCGACAAAATAACGCCGCAAATCCGCACAGCGAGCCCTGGAGCTGGCTTGCCAGCGAAGGTCGTTAACGATGACCCGCGTCGCCAGACTGAACACGGCGCCTGGGCGTTTTTCGCCGGCAAGCCGGCTCCACACGATTTGGGTTCAGGCGAGTAACCGTGCGAGTTCTTCGCGGCAATAGTCGACAAACAACTGCACCGGTTTGGTCAACGGCGCCCGCCGCAGCCACACCGCCGACAAGCCTGAACCGGTGACAGTCTCCGCCAACGGCACGCACACGACCTTCTGCCCGTCATAGGTGTACTCGGTGAACGGCTTGGTCACCAGAATCGAAAACCCGAACCCCCTGCCCACCATCCCGCGCACCATCTCGATCGACGGCGAGCTGAACACGATATTCGGCGTCAACCCACGCTCTTCAAAAATGCTCACGAAGTACGTACGGCTCGGCAGTACATCCAGCAGGATCATCGGCTCCCGCACCAGATCGGCCAGGGACACTTTGGCCTGCTGCGCAAAGCGGTGATCCGCCGGCAGCAACGCGTAAGGCTGTTGCGGCGGCATCAGCGGCGTGGTCTCGATGGTGGCGCCCAGGTCGTGCTCGAACAGCATCGCCACGTCGATACTGCCCGCCGTGAGCGCCTGCACCAGTTCCTGTTGCTCGCCATCGCGAATGCGGATTTCCACCCCCGGCCAGCGCGCCTTGAAGCCGGCGATCAATCGCGGCAGGTACAGCGGCGCCACCGTCTCGAAACAACCGATATCGATCTGCCCCGCCACCACATCGTTGTCGGCCAGGGCGTTCTGCTCGAACTCGTGGGCCACCCGCAACAGCTCCAGCGCCTTGCGATAAAACCGCGCGCCGCTGGGGGTGAGCGACACGCCCTGGGCGTGGTGGCGGATAAACAGTTGCACGCCAAAACTGTCTTCCAATTGCTTGATCGCGGTGGAGACCGACGGCTGCGCGATATACAGCTTGCGCGACGCCTCGGCGACGCTGCCGCATTCGGCGGTGGTGACGAAATACCTGAGTTGACGCAGGTTGTAGGCAGCCATCGGGCCTCCGTAAACGTGGGACTTCGCCCGCAAAAGACAGGTAGGCAACATACCGGAGCGCGTCCCGGCGCGAGCGATATTTTTTAAGGTCTATAGCAACAAACTTACTAATTTACCTCCCCGCCCCCATTGCCGATGATCGCTCCAACAACAAAGCGCCGCCCGGCGGCGCACAGCGAAGTACGTCCACGTACTCACCTTGCCTTGGAGTTCGTCATGGTCACCACTGCAACATCCTCCGCCCCGCTTATCGAAAAACACACGATTGGATACGTGCCCCCGGAAGATCGCCACGGAAAGGTCAGAGACCTGTTCACCCTGTGGTTCGGCGGCAATATCGCGCCGTTGCCGATCGTCACCGGCGCGCTGGGGGTGCAACTGTTCCACCTCAACCTGATCTGGGGCATCGTCGCCATCCTTGTCGGCCATCTGGTCGGCGGCGTGCTGATGGCGTTGCACTCGGCCCAGGGCCCGCAGATGGGCATCCCGCAAATGATCCAGAGCCGCGCGCAGTTCGGTTCCCTCGGCGCGCTGCTGGTGGTGGTGATTGCCGGCGTGATGTACGTCGGTTTCTTCGCCTCCAACATCGTGCTCGCCGGTAAATCCCTGCACGGCGTGGTCGATGCGGTGCCCGTGCCGGTGGGCATCGTGATCGGTGCCATCGGCTCCGGGATCATCGGCATCATCGGTTACCGCTTCATCCATGTGCTCAACCGCATCGGCACCTGGGTGCTGGGCGCCGGGATCGTGCTGGGCTTCGGCTACATCTTCACCCACGTGCAGACCACGGATTTTCTGACCCGCGGCGGCTTCAACCTCTCCGGCTGGCTGGCCACCGTGTCCCTGGCGGCGCTGTGGCAGATCGCGTTCGCACCCTACGTCTCCGACTACTCGCGCTACCTGCCGGCCGACGTGCCCGTCGCGTCGACCTTCTGGACCACCTACCTGGGCTCGGCCCTGGGTTCGAGCCTGTCGTTCATCTTCGGCGCCGTCGCCGTGCTCGCCACTCCGGTGGGCATGGACACCATGGACGCGGTCAAGCTCGCCACCGGCGCCATCGGCCCGTTGATGCTGGTGCTGTTTTTGCTCAGCGTGATCAGCCACAACGCGCTCAATCTGTATGGCGCGGTGCTGTCGATCATCACCCTGGTGCAGACCTTCGCCTACCGCTGGATTCCCACCGCGAAAAGCCGCGCCGTGATCTCGGTCATCGTGCTCGCAGCCTGTTCGGTGGCCGCGGTATTCGCCTCGAAAGACTTTATCGGCCACTTCGTCGACATGGTGTTGGTGCTGCTGGTGGTGTTGGTGCCGTGGACCGCGATCAACCTGATCGACTTCTATGCAATCCACAAAGGCAAATACGACATTGCCTCGATCTTCCGCGTGGACGGCGGTATCTACGGGCGCTACAACCCACAGGCCTTGCTGGCCTATGCGGTGGGCATCGCGGTGCAGATTCCGTTCATGAACACGCCGCTGTACGTGGGGCCGATTTCGGCACACATCAACGGTGCGGACCTGTCCTGGGTGGTGGGGCTGGTGGTGACGTCGCCGCTGTATTTCTGGCTGGCGCGCCGGGACAGTGCGTACAAGCGCCGGATGGCGCAAGGAACATTGATGGGCGAGGCCTAAGCGCCACACACCCCTGTAGGAGCGAGCTCGCTCGCGAAAAACCCGAGAACGCCGCGCTCATCCAGGTGACACGCGTCATCGTTGGCGTTTTTCGCGAGCAAGCTCGCTCCTACAGGCGGGCTCGGTGTCAGCAACGCTGATCTTTCTCTATCATGTGGCCTTTCGCACAACGCCCAGGACCCACCATGCCCACCCTCACCTTGCGCAACGCCCTCCCCGCCGACGCCGCCCGTTGCTACGAGATCGAGATCAGCGCCTACGAAGGCGACGAAGCCGCCACCCTGGAAAAGATCGCCACGCGCATTGCGTTGTACCCCCAAGGTTTTCTGATCCTGGAAGCCGATGGCGAGGTGGTGGGCTTCATCAACAGTGGCTGCGCCCATGAAGTGGTGATGTCGGACGAGGCGTTCAAGGAGTTGGTTGGCCATTCGCCCGAGGCGCCGAATGTAGTGATCATGTCGGTGGTGGTCGACCCGGCGCATCAGGGCAACGGCTATGCCAAGCGACTGATGAGCGAGTTCGTGCAGCGCATGCAGGCGATGGGCAAGCAGACCCTTCACCTGATGTGCAAGGAACAGCATGTGCCGCTGTACACGCGCATAGGCTACACCTATGTGCGGCCTTCGCCGTCGGAACATGGCGGCATGGCATGGCATGAGATGGTGATGACGCTCTGAGCCGAAAAGGACTTGATGATGACCGTGATGCCTATTGAAATCAGCGACCAACCCAACCCCGAAGCCGAGCGCATCCTCGGCAACGGCCTGGCCGAGTTTAACGCCCAAGCCACCGGCTACCATGATCGATGCCCGCTGACAGTGTTGGTCAGAGACCCGCACACTCAGCAAGTCCTTGGCGGCATCACCGGTAGAACGGCCTTCGGCATGGCCTTCCTCGATTTGTTCCACTTACCCGAATCCCTGCGCGGCACGGGCCTTGGCAGCCGGTTGCTGCAAGCCTTCGAAGACGAAGCCCGGCGCCGGGGTTGCCTGAATGCGGTGCTGTACACCATCAGCTTCCAGGCGCCGGGGTTTTACCAAAAACACGGGTGGGTGCGGTTTGGCGAAATTCCTTGCGCACCAGCCGGCAGCAGCCGTGTGTTTCTGACCAAACCGTTGTGACGCGACACCGCAGCAGGGGTTGGCTGGGCTACAGGTAAGCGCAGCCCTGCATCACCGGCTCTACGCTCCCGGTCAACACCACGCCGCCCTCGCCCGCCCAGTGCACGCCGACCGTGCCACCGTCGCATTGCACCTGCACCGTGGCATCCAGCAAGCCGCGGCGGATGCCATTGACCACCGCCGCGCAGCAGCACGAACCGGACCCCAGCGGCACGCCGCCACCGCGCTCCCAGATGCGCAGGCGGATGTGTCCGCGATCGAGCACCTGCACGAAATGCACGTTGGTCCCGGCCGGGAACAGCGGGTGACGCTCCAACGCAGGGCCCAGCGCCGCGACGTCGATGACTGCCAGGTCTTCCACGAAGAAAGTGCAATGGGGGTTGCCCATGCTGCACGCCGCCGGGCTGCCGTTGAGGGGCAAGGTGCGCGTATCCATGGCCTCGGCCAACGGCACTGCCGCCCAGTCCAGGGACGGTTCGCCCATATTCACCGACACCCGCTGCCCCGATTCGCGCACGCAGGTCAGTAAACCGCGATCGGTGCGCAGCACGATCGACTCGGCGCCGGTTTCATGCATCAGGCGATCAGCGACGCCACGGGTGGCGCTGCCGCAGGTGGCCAACGGTGTGCCGTTGGGGTTCCAGAATTTGATCCGTGCGGCGGCGTCTTCGCAGTCCAGCACGACGGCCAACTGGTTGAAGCCGATACCGGTATGCCGGTTGCCCAGGCGTCGGGCGATGTCGGCGGTAATAGGGTCATCCAGGCCACGGCGGTCGACGATGATGAAGTCATCGCCATGGGCATGCATCTTTACGAACGGCAAGGGCATGGGCAGTCCTGTGGTCGAACCTGTAGGAGCGAGCTTGCTCGCGAAAAACCCGAGAGCGCCGCATGCCTTCAGGATGCCCGCGTCATCGTTGACGTTTTTCGCGAGCAAGCTCGCTCCTAAAGGGAGGTGGGCGGCGGTTAGAGAACGCTGCCCATCGCTTTCATCAGTATCGGATCGCGTCCGTAGATATCCGGGGCGTACACCAGGTCGCCCTGGCCATCGACTTGTACCGTCCAATATCCCAGCAACAGCGGCACCGGGTTGGCCAGGCGGAATTCGTGGGTCACGCCGGTGGCCAGCAGTTCGTCGGTACGCGCACGTTCGGCCGGGCTGACCAGCAGGTCGCGCAGCCGCAACGGTTGTTCGACCCTCACGCATCCCGAGCTGAACGCCCGTGGCCCCTTGGTGAACAGCGGCTGGCTCGGCGTGTCGTGCAGGTACACCGAATACGGGTTGGGAAAGCGCAGCACGATCTTGCCCAGGGGGTTGCGCGGGCCGGCTTCCTGGCGCAGCAGGATATTGCCGGGGTGCGACCAGTCGACCTGCTCGGGCGTCAGCGCGCGCCCCTCGGCGTCGAGCACTTGCAGGTTCTGCTGGCGCAGGTATTCGGGGTTGAGGCGGATGGCGGGGAGTTTGTCCTCGCGCATGATGGTGGGCGGGATGGTCCAGGTGGGGTTGAGGGTCAGCCGGGTAATGCGCGACTTGAGCAACGGCGTCTGGCGTTCGGCACGCCCCACTTGCAAGCGGGTTTGCCACACCGGGACACCGCTCTGGTACACGCTCAGTTGCGCGGCAGCGACGTTGACCAGCACGCCTTCGGGCTCCAGGTCCTGGGCCAGCCAGCGGAAACGCTCAAGGTTGATGCGCAATTGTTCACGGCGCATGGCCGGGCTGATATTGAGCTCGGCGACTGTCCCCGCACCGATCACCCCGTCGGACTGCAAGGAGTGGCTGAGCTGGAAGGCCTTCACCGCACTCACCAGTTCCGCACGGTATTGCGTGCCGCTGCCCTTGGGTTCGCTGGCCAGGTAGCCACCGAGGTAGAGGCGCCGCGCCAGTTCCGGTACGCGCGGGTCGTCCATGCCGGGGCGCAGCAACGGGCCGCCAGCGACGGCGTTCCAATGGGGCAAGGGTTGCTGGCGCACCGCGGAATAGGCGTTGCGCAAGCTGCGATAGAGATCGGCGCTCGGGCGCGCCTGGTCGAAGGCACTGGCCATGTCTTGCAGGCCGGCGGCGGCCAAGGCCAGCACCTCTGAATTCGGGTCTTGGGCCGGCGGCTGGGCGTGCCACAGCGGTTCGAAGCGCGATTGCTGCAAGCGCCCGTAATGCAGATCCTGCAGGGCTTGCAGGTACTGGCGGCTGGTGTCGATATCGCTGCACAGCACGTTGGCCGAGGTATCTGCCGTCGGCAGGCTATAGTGGCCGGGGTCCAGGCCGTCGTCGGCGAGCATCAGCAACTGCGTGTGCAACGCTTGCCGACGCTCATTGGCCGACCACAGCGGCAGATCGCCCTGCTGCTGGTAAAAGGCTTGCAGGCGCGATTGGGCGGCGGGGTCTATCTGCGGCGCGAGCCGGGGGCAAACGCTGGAGAGTTGCGCCAGGGCCTGCTGTATCGGCGCCGTGGCGACCAGCGCGGGCGGTGCTACGGGTAACGCGTCATCCGCCAGCGCAGCGGCTGTGGCGACCAGTGGTGCGACGAGCAAGCAAATGCTCAAGTAACATGCGTGTTTTTTGAACAATGACTTTGCTCCAATCCACAGTGGGGGATGTACTGTAGATGCTGAATTTTATCTGCCGCTTTGGCGTGATCGCCGTGAGCCTGGCTGCGCTGAGCCCTGTTGCGCTCGCCGCCGACGGCCAATCTCCTTCCTTGTATAGCAGCCTGGCGCGCCAGGCTCCAGAACTCAATCCCACCGTCCTCAAAAGCGCCCTGAACGCGGTGCAGTGCGCGGTCAATAATGGCGAGGAACGTTCCGAGCGCCTGGCGGTGATTGACTATACCCAGCCTTCGACCGCTCGTCGGCTGTGGATTTTCGATCTGCGCAAAAAGACCCTGGTGCTGCGCGACCTGGTGGCCCATGGTGCCAAGTCCGGGGAGAACTTCGCCACCCAGTTCTCCAACCGCGAAGGCAGCCACCAATCCAGCCTGGGCCTGTTCCGTACCCAGGAAAGTTACCTCGGCACCCACGGCTACTCGCTGCGCATGGACGGCCTGGAGCCGGGCTTCAACGACCAGGCCCGCGACCGCGCCCTGGTGATTCACGCGGCCGACTACGTCAACCCGTTGTGGAGCAAGCGCGAAGGCCGCATCGGCCGCAGCCAGGGTTGCCCGGCCGTGCGCCCGCAGGTGGCGCGCCAGGTGGTGGACAAGCTCAAGGATGGCCAATTCATGTTTTCGTGGTACCCGGACCAGCGCTGGCTGAAGTCCTCGACGTACCTCAATTGCAAACCCCAACAGGTGGCGAGTAGCCGTACAATCCGCGGCGGATAGCCTGTCTCCCTAGATAAAAGAGAACGTCGCATGCTTCTACACACGTCCACCTGGATCGAGATCGGCCAGTTTCTGGAACACAGCCGCACGGTGGTGATTCCCATCGGCTCCAATGAGCAGCATGGCCCCACCGGGCTGCTCGGCACCGACTGGATGTGCCCGGAAATCATCGCCCACCACGCACAGAAAAACGCCGACATCCTGATCGGCCCGACCTTCAATATCGGCATGGCCCAGCATCACCTGGGCTTTCCCGGCACCATCTCGCTGCGCCCGTCCACCTTCATTGCCGCGATTGGCGACTGGGTGCGTTCCCTGGCCGGGCACGGTTTCGAGAAAATCCTGTTCCTCAATGGCCATGGCGGCAATATCGCCACGATCGAGGCGGCGTTTTCCGAGCTGTACGCCGAGGCCAGCTTCGCCCGTCGCCCGGCCGGGTTCGCGCTGAAATTGGTGAACTGGTGGGATCTGGAAGGCGTCACCGAGCTGGCGCACCGGCAATTCCCGGTAGGCCATGGCAGCCATGCCACGCCGTCGGAAATTGCGGTGACGCAGTGGGCGTACCCGGAATCGATCAAGTCAGCCGACTACGCACCGCAGATCGCCAACACCGGGCCGATCCGCGAAGCCTTGGACTTTCGCGCACGCTTCCCGGACGGCCGCATGGGCTCGGACCCGGCGTTGGCGACGGTGGAGAAAGGCGGTGAATTGGTGGCGTTAGCGGCACAAGGGCTGGTCAAGAGCGTCAACGCCTTCAGCAACGAAGCCAAACCCTGAGAGCATCTCCAGCGCGGGTTATTTGCATTCCTGCGCTGCCAGCTCCAATCGCGACGGCGTGATCGCCGACGCCAGCGGCTTGCGCTCATACAAAAACACCTTGGCGCCGTCCTGGGATTTGTAGGCTTCGAGCACGTCATCGGCGGCGACTTTACTGCTCAAGACGACTTTGGCGTGACGCGAGTTCTGGGTCACGGTCGAAGTGACTCCGTGCTTCTCCAGCTTGGGCAGCACGCATTTCAGATAGGTCTCGGGGTCCTTGCCGGTTTGCAGGGTCAACGTCGGCGCGTTGGGCGCGGTGGCACAACCGGTCAGCAACAAGGAAGCAAAAGCCATGGCCGGTACGAAAAAAGAACGCATGAAAAAATCCTGAGTTTAAAAATAAAGGGTCATATCAACCCGCACGAATCAGCGCCTTGAGCGACTCATCGAACTGCTTCAAGGCATCGAGTTGCACGTCCTGCTGCTGCTCGATCTGCGCGGCAATCTGCGGTGCTGCCTGGTCGTGCACCCACACCGACGGTACCTGCTTGTGCACCGAGCCTTCGGCTTTGGCGATGTATTGCAGGTTCGCGTCATAGAACCGCGCGACAAACTGCGCCTCGACCTGATCGTTGCGCTGGGTCAGCAGTTGGTTATGGGCGTCGAGCATCACCACCACATCGGGGTGAGCCTGCAACAGGGCGTCCAGGTTGTCGTAGACAGTGACCGACAGGAAGGCGCCTTGCAGCGAGCTCATCAACCAATCAATGGCCAGTTCCGGGTCGGAACTGTTGACGAACGCCCGGCGGATACGCTCGTCGAGTGCATCCTTGGCGCCATTCAAGGCCATGTCGTGGTAGCGTTCAAGGTAGCTGAGGTTATCGCGGGTGTTGTCGCTGAGTAATACACCTACCGATTGCGCGCGCTGCAAGGAGTCTACGCTACCGACGATAGGTAGCAAATGGCTATTAGTCGAGTCGTCGGCAATCGCCGCGTTGTCCAACGCCACTGTGCCGAGTGTCAGCACCATTAAACCCAGCAGAATCAATGTCCTCATCGCGCATTTCCTTGAACCCTGTTTCGATGCGATGATTTTCCGCCTTTTCGGCAAAAACAGAACTTGCGTTGCGTGATGATCACTATCATCTGAACCGATAGTCATGAACCCCACAGTGTCGACATAAAACTTATAAGGACCCGCCATGAAACCCCACCAAAAGACCTTCGACCGCATCCGCGAAGCCGTACTACCGGAGTTTCGCGACCGCGTTGCCGATTACCTGGCCGACTATGAAAACGTGTTGCTGGACGAAACGGCAGACGCGGAACAGGTCTACGCCAGTGCCCAGCAGTTACGCGGTTACCTGCGCGGTTTGAACACCGTGCGAGTGCTGGGCATGGCGGATTGGGAAGAACTGGACCGCCGCGTGGAACAAGAGTGGCCGGCTAAAGCGCGGGTCTTGGCAGATTGACCCATGCCTGCACCGATGGCCGCTGCCATTGGCGCTGGGCATAGTCGACCAACGCAGCCGGCACGCGGTCGCCGTTGAGGATCAGGCGATTGAGCATCAACGCCAGGTCCACATCGGCAATCGACCACTCGCCGAACAGGTTCGCCGGATTGCCCACCAGCAGCGCCTCGGCGGCACTGATCAACTTATTCGCCGCAGCCTCAGCCTCGGGCGACAGCGGCGGTCGCTTCTGCCCGCAGAACACCACCAGCGTCGAGCGCTCCTGACGGATCGGCAGCAAGTCGCTGCGCAGCCACGCCTGGACCTGTCGCGCCCGCGCCCGCTGCTTGGGATCGGCCGGGTACACCGGCGTGGCGGGATAGACCTGCTCCAGGTATTCGGTGATCGCCGAAGACTCCGACAGCGCAAAGTCGCCTTCCACCAGGGTCGGCACGCGCCGGGTCACGGAAAGCCGGGCAAAGTCAGCCGCCTGGTTTTGCCCGGCGTCCAGGTCCAGGGTCACGGTATCGAAGGCCAGGCCCTTTTCCCGCAAGGTGACGAACACCGACATCGCGTAAGGGCTGGTGTAGACCGAATCAACATAGAGGCGCAACGGGGGCTGGTGCATGGTGGAGCTCCTTGGGTGTGAAGCCCCACGCTACGAGATGTTCAGCCAGAAAGACAATGCAGGGTTTTTATGGGGGCATTCCCGGGGGGAATAGTCCATTGCGACGTGACCCGACTGCGCTCAATGGACACCCTGCGTGGCTTATACCATCAAGCCAGTTCAGCGCGCAGTTGGCGGGCGGCCGTCACCATGTGAATCAACGCCGCTTCCGTCTCCGCCCAGCCACGGGTCTTCAAGCCGCAATCGGGGTTCACCCACAAGCGCTCGGCCGGAATCCGCTTGGCCGCCTTGCGCAGCAGGTTGGCCATCTCCGAGGCCTGGGGCACCCGTGGCGAGTGGATGTCGTAGACGCCAGGGCCGATGTCGTTGGGGTAGGCAAAGGCTTCGAACGCGTCCAGCAATTCCATATCCGAACGCGACGTCTCGATGGTGATCACGTCGGCATCCATCGCCGCGATGGACTCGATCACATCGTTGAACTCGCTGTAGCACATGTGGGTGTGGATCTGGGTTTCATCGCGCACGCCCGAGGCGCACAGGCGGAACACTTCGGTGGCCCAGTCCAGGTAGGGCTGCCACTGCGCCTGGCGCAACGGCAGGCCTTCACGGAACGCCGCTTCGTCGATCTGCACGATCTTGATGCCGGCGGCTTCCAGGTCGACCACTTCGTCACGGATCGCCAGGGCCAGTTGGCGGGCCTGCACTTCGCGGCTCACGTCTTCGCGGGGGAACGACCACATCAGCATGGTTACCGGTCCCGTCAGCATGCCCTTCATCACTTTGCCGGTCAGGCTTTGCGCATAGCGAATCCACTCCACCGTCATCGCCTGCGGACGGCTGAGGTCGCCGACGATCACCGCCGGTTTCACGCAGCGCGAACCATAGCTCTGCACCCAGCCGAAGCGGGTGAACACATAGCCGTCCAGTTGCTCGGCGAAGTATTCGACCATGTCGTTACGCTCGGCCTCACCGTGGACCAGCACATCCAGGCCCAGGTGTTCCTGCACTTCGACGGCGTGTTTGATTTCACTGTGCATCGCTTCGACGTACTCCGCTTCGCTCAACTTGCCGGCCTTGTAGGACTGGCGCGCCAGGCGGATCGAGGCGGTTTGCGGGAACGAACCGATGGTGGTGGTCGGGAACAGCGGCAGGTTGAGGCCGGCACGCTGCGTCTCGATGCGTTGGGTGAACGGCGATTGGCGCTGGCTGTCCTTGGCAGTAATGGCCGCGACACGCGCTTGCACCGCCGGCTTGTGGATACGCGGCGACGCGGCACGACCGGCTTGCACGGCGCGGCTTTGCGCCAGGGCCGCCAGCACCTGTGGCGCGTCGGGCTGGTTGACCGCTTGCGTCAACACCGCGACTTCGGCGCACTTCTGCACGGCGAACGCCAGCCAGCTTTTCAGCTCGGCATCCAATTGGTCTTCACGCCCAAGGTCCACCGGACTGTGCAGCAGCGAGCAGGACGGCGCCACCCACAGGCGATCGCCGAGCTTTTCATGGGCATGCTGCAAGGTGGCCAGGGCTTTTTCCAAGTCGCAACGCCAGACGTTACGACCGTTGACCACGCCCAGGGACAGCACTTTATACGCCGGCAGGCGGTCGAGAATGGTCGGGTACTGCTCCGGCGCGCGCACCAGGTCGATGTGCAGACCGTCCACCGGCAGGTTGGCGGCCAGGCCGAGGTTTTCTTCCAGGCCACCGAAGTAGGTCGCCACGAGTTTTTTCAGTGGGTCGCGCTGGATCAGGTTGTAGGCGCGTTCGAACGCGTTTTTCCAGGCTTGGGGCAGGTCGAGTACCAGGATCGGCTCGTCGATCTGCACCCACTCCACGCCCATATCGGCCAGGCGCTGGAAGATCTGGCCGTACAACGGCAACAGGCGTTCGAGCAGCTCGAGTTTGTCGAAGTCGCCGCCCTTGGCCTTGCCCAGCCACAGGTAGGTCAGCGGGCCGATCACCACCGGCTTGACGGTGTGCCCCAGGTCGAGGGCTTCCTGCACTTCTTCGAAGAGCTGGTCCCAACCGAGGTGGAAGTGCTGGTCGGCGCTGAATTCAGGCACCAGGTAGTGGTAGTTGGTATCGAACCACTTGGTCATTTCCTGGGCGTGGGCGCCGCCGCAGCAACTGTCGCTGACACCCCGTGCCATGCCAAACAGCGTGTGCAGCGTGGCCTGGCCATCGGCTGGGCGGAAACGCTCGGGGATCACGCCAAACATCAGCGAGTGGCTCAGCACCTGGTCGTACCAGGCGAAATCCCCCACCGGCAGCAACTCGATGCCTGCCTGTTTCTGCAGGTCCCAATGACTCTTGCGCAGATCACGGCCCACAGCGCGCAGGCCGGCTTCGTCGAGCTCACCCTTCCAGAACGCTTCCTGCGCTTTTTTCAGTTCACGATCGCGTCCAATGCGCGGAAATCCAAGGGAATGAGCGACTGCCATGACTTACAACTCCACTGTAGGTATCAATGGCGGCCATTGTCGGCAGATGACGATAGTGAGACAAACTCATTTTATTCCAGATCATCACAAGATTTACTCATGTTAAAACCCCTGCACACCAGCCCCCTGTAGGAGCGAGCTTGCTCGCGAAGAACCCGAGAACACCGCGTTCCTCCAGACAGTCCGCGTTATCGTTGGCGTTCTTCGCGAGCAAGCTCGCTCCTACAAGGGGGGCTTACATCAATGGGATTGAGTAGCTCACGAACACGCGATTCTGGTCCTGGTCCCGTGCGACTTCACTGCGGGACACGCCGTTACGCCAGCCAAACCCGACGTTCTTGAACGTGCCGCTCTGCACCACGTAGTCCAGCGAGATATCCCGTTCCCACTCGCTGGCGTCGTTGCCGCTGGCGGTGAGGATGTGCTCGCCCTTGAGGTACATCACCGAGGCCTTCAGGCCCGGTACACCCAACGCCGCGAAGTCGTAGGCGTACTGTGCGAACGCGGTGCGTTCGCCGGCCTGGATGAAGGTCTGTACGGTGCGGTCGGTGTAGAGGTACAGGCTGGAACCGCCCTCGCCTTTGTTCGCCAGGCCACCTTGGTTCAACTGCGCGAAGTTGCTGTCGTCCGAGACTTGCTGGTATCCGGCGGTAATCGCGTGGCCCCCCAGGGAGTAGATGAACGCCGCACTCCAGGTGTTGTTGTCGATTTCACCGCTGCCGTTCTTGGTGTAACCGCCGATCTTGTAGCCTTCGGCGCGGCCAGCGACACTGCTGTTTTTGCCGTCGGAGGTGGTCTTGAAATAACGCAGGTCGGTTTTCAACGAACCGAAGTCGCCCAGCGGCAATACGTGCATCAGGCCGGCGAAGTGTTGTTGGTAATAGTCTTCGAGGTTGGCGTAGTAGTACTGGACCATCAGGTCCTTGGTCACCTGGTAGTCGGCACCGGCGTAGTTGAATTTATTGCTTTCCCGGGTGCCGCCCGCCGCCGCCAGGCCACTGCGGTCGCTGGAACCACGGCCGGTGGTGTGCTGGAGCTGGCCGCCGGTGAGTGTCAGGTTGTCGATGTCTTTGCTGGTGACTTGCCCGCCTTCGAACGATTGCGGCAACAGGCGACCGTCGTTGCTCACCAGGATCGGCAGGTTCGGACGCAGGTAGCCGTAACGCGCCTCGCTCTTGGCGAAACGCGCCTTGGCCGTGGCGCCGCCGCGCGCCCAGTTGTCCAAGGCCTTGCCGTCGTCGGTGGGGATCATCGAGCTGCCGACATGGCGGGCGGCGCTGCTGTCGAGGATGATGCCAAGCATGCCCACCGCGTCCAGGCCAAAGCCCACGGTGCTGTCGGTAAAGCCCGATTGATAGTTGAGCATGAATGCCTGGCCCCACTCTTCGGTCTTCGACGGTGCGGCGCTGCCGTCGCGGTTGTCGTTGTTGAAGTAGAAGTTACGCAGGCCCAAGTTGGCCTTGCTGTCACTCAAGAAATCGGCCGACGCCAAGGGGCTCAGGGCGATTCCCAGGCCACCGGTCACGACGCTCAATACATTCAAAGTCGCTTTCATCAGGACGAACTCCAGCGCGGAATCCAAGTTCCGGGCGCAAAAAAAGGGCAGTAGGATGCCGTCGGCCACAAGGGATGTTGGCCGGGGCGTTAACGGTGATTCAGGTGGTCAGTCGGACGAAGTGGACCTCCGGGAAGCTTCAGTCAATCAATCCTTGAGCGTCATAGAACGGGTAAGGCCCCGGGTATTTTCCGAATACGCCGTTGTGGCTGATCAAACCGTGTTGCGCATCCCAGCGATGCAACAGATAACCCGCCGGCTCCAGGTTGAAATGCGCGGGCGCGGCGTCTTGCAGGTCCAGCACGATCTGGTGAGAGGTGCCGGGGCATACACAACTTATGCTGCCACCGAAACGCCGCTGCATCGGACGGTGCAGGTGGCCGCACAGCAGGCGCTCGACTTGCGGGTGGCGCGCGACCACACGCTCCAGGGCCGCTGCGTTGATGAAGGGTTCGCGGTCCATATGACCGATGCCACTGATGAACGGCGGGTGATGCAGGATCAGCAAGGTCGGTGCATCCGGGCGTAGTGCCAATTGCTCATCGAGCCATTGCAGTTGGCTGTCCAGCAACTGGCCGCCGTGGTCGCCGGGGATGGTCGTGTCGAGGCCGATCAAGCGCAGCGGATGTTCGTCCACCACCCAGTCCAACGGGGCGTCGGCCGACCCCGGCAAATAGGCGTGATCGCCAAATGCGTCGAGCAACGGCCCACGCCTGTCGTGATTGCCCGGCACCAGGTAGACCGGCATGTGCAGGCGCGCGAGTTCGGGGCGCAGCACGGCGTATTCATCGGCGCGGCCGAAGTCCACCAGGTCGCCGCTGATCACCACGATATCGGGGCGTGGATGGCTGGCGTTCAACTGCTCCACCGCACGGCGCAGCGCGCCCAATGTGTCGACCACGCCGTAGGTCAGGCGCTGGCCGGCTTTAAGGTGCAGATCGCTGATCTGCGCAACAAGAAACGGACGGTTCACAAGGCAACTCTCACACATTCAGGGTAAACAACATGTGCGGCGCGATGGCCAGGGCGATCGGTGCGCCGACGGCGTACAGCGGGTTATCGCTGCTGTCGACCAGCAACGGTTGCGAGCCGCCCACGTCCACCAGCAAACGGCTTTGCGCGCCCTGGAAAAACTGCGCCAGCAGATGGCCGTGCAGGTGCCCTTCGCCGTCCATCACCCGCAAGTGTTCGGGGCGGCAGTACACGGTGTCCGGCCGGTTGGCCTGATGCCACGGCAGTTCGCCGCCGCAGACTTTCAAGCCCTGCACCGAGTGTTCGATCACCGGGAAGGCGTTGAGGTTGCCGACGAACCCAGCGACAAACGCATTGGCCGGCTGCTGGTAGATTTCCCGGGGGCTGGCCAGTTGCGCGACACGGCCCTTTTCCATCACCAGGATGCGATCGCCCAGGGCCATGGCTTCGCCCTGGTCGTGGGTGACGAACACCGCGGTGATCCCCAGGCCGCGCAGCAGTTGATCCAACTCACTGCGCAGGCGCTCGCGCAATTGCGCATCCAGGGCCGCCAGCGGTTCGTCCAGCAACAGCACCTTGGGGCGCGGCGCCAATGCACGGGCCAGGGCCACACGCTGGCGCTGGCCGCCGGACAATTCGTGGATGCTGCGCTGGCCGTGAGCCTGCAAGCCGACCAGCTCCAGCAGCTCGTCGCAACGGGTGTTGCGCTCGCGCACCGGCACACCGCGAATCTTCAAGCCGTAGACGATATTCCCGGCCACATCGAGGTTGGGAAACAGCGCGTAGTTCTGGAACACCATGCCCACGTCACGACGCTCGATGGGCAGGCGCGTGACGTCCTGATCGCCGAAAAACACCTGGCCCACATCCGGGCGTTCCAGGCCGGCGATCAGGCGCAAGGTCGTGGTTTTGCCGCAGCCGGATGGGCCGAGAATGGCCAGGGTCTCGCCGCCTTCGACGCTCAGGTTCAAGTCATGCACGGCCACGGTGCCGTCGGCGAATGCCTTGCGACAGCCTTGCAGGCGGATAGTGATAGCGGTCATCGACGCTCTCCACGGGACAGACGGGCACTGATGGCCTGCAGCGCAATCAGCAGCGGCACGATCATCAGCAAAAAGATAAGGGTGTAGGCGCTGGCGATTTCCAGGCGCGCCGAGGCGTAGCTATCGGCCAGGCCCACCGGCAGGGTCTTGGTCATGGGCGTATGGAGCATCCAGGTCAGGTTGAATTCACCCAGGGACAAGGTCACCACCATCAGCACCCCGGCGAGAATCCCGGCGCGGCAATTGGGCACCACCACGCTGAAGAAGCGCTTAATGGGACCGGCGCCGAGGCTGGCCGCCGCCTCCTCCAATACCGGCAAGTGCTGGCGTTGCATCACCGCCATCACCGGGCGCACCAGGAACGGCAAGGTGAACAGCACATGGCCGACGAGGATGAACAGCCAGCTGCTGCGAAACGTGCCGAACTGGCCGTAGGTCAGCAGCAATGCCAGCGCACTGGCCAGCCCCGGCATCGCCACCGGCAGCACCATCAATTCCTCGAAGGCGCGGCTGAAGCGGTTGTTCATGCGCACCAGGGCATAGGCTGCCGGCACGCCAATCACGCAGACGCACACCGCGCAGGCCAGGGCCAATTGCAGCGACAGCCACACCGTCGGCGAATAGGCCTGCCACACCTGGATCAACCAATCGAAAGTCAGGCCGCTGGACAAGCCGACGAAGAAGTTGCGCGTCAGCCCGGCCAGCAACGACATCAACACCGGCACCAACATGAAGGCGCACACCAACAGGCTAAACAGCAGTTGCAGCACGAACAGCGATGAGCGTTTCACAGGACAGTCCCCGCATTGTTCACCAGGCGCCGGGTGAGCAACAGCACGGCCCAGGTCAGCGCGCCCAGCACCACCGACAACGCGGCGGCGACGGCAAAATTGGCGTAGTTGGTGAACACGTTGTAGATCGCCACCGGAGTGACGTTCAGGCGCGTGCCCAAAGTAAAGGCGGTGCCGAAGGCGCCCATGGAGGTGGCGAAGCAGATCGCGCCGCAAGACGCCAACGCCGGCGCCAGGCCCGGCACGATCACGTCGCACACCACGCGCCAGTGCCCGGCGCCCAGGGAATGCGCGGCTTCTTCGAGGCTGCGGTCGAGGCTTTCGCACGCGGCCATCACCGTGAGGATCACCCGCGGGATCGAGAAATACAGGTAGCCGACAAACAGCCCGGCCAGGGAGTAGGCGAAGATCCAGCGCTCACCGGCCAGTTGCAGGCCCAGGGACGCCAGCAGGCCCTGGCGCCCGGCCAGCAGGATCACCAGAAAGCCCACCACCACGCCGGGAAACGCCAGCGGAAAGGTCAGCAACGCCACCAGCGCCGAGCGCCCGAAAAACCGCTGCCGGGCTAGGAACACCCCGCTGATGCCGCCGATCAGCAGCGCCACCAGCGTGACGAACACCGCCAGCGCACAGGTTTGCGCCAGGCTGCCCAGATACTGTGCGCTGCTGAGTACCTGCCAATAGCCGCTGCCGAGGCTGTCGCGACTTTCGGCGCCCAACACCATCAGGTGCGCAAGCGGCAGCAACCAGAACGCGAGCAGCACCGCAAACGCCGGAGCCAGGGCCCAGGCGGCGTGTTTTGCCGATGCGGACACTTACTTGACCTCGTTCAGATAACGGGCGGCGAAGGCTTCCTGCACAGCGGCCATTTTCTGGTAGTCCACCACGCCGGCGCGGGCGTAATCGCTATCGGGCAGGAACTGCGCGGCGACCTCGGCGGGCATCTCTATCGGGCGCACCGGGCGCAGGTAAGCCTTGGCCCACAGCGCCTGGCCTTGATCGGAGAGCACAAAGTCGAGGACCTTTTCGGCATTCGCGCGGTGCGGGGCGTTGGCCACCAGGCTCATCACATAGGGCACGCTGATGCTGCCTTCCTGGGGAATCACGAAGGCGACGTTGGCGTGGTCTTTGTAGCGCGCGCGGTAGGCGTTGAAGTCGTAGTCCACCAGGATCGGCAACTCACCGGACAACACTCGCGCATACGCGGTTTGCTTGGGCACGATGGGCGCGTTTTTCGCCAGTTTCTGGAAGTAGTCGATGGCCGGGGCGAAGTTGTCCAGGTCGCCGCCCATGGCACGGTTGATCGCCACCGCCGATACGTAACCGACGAAGGCGCTGGACGGGTCCAGGTAACCGACCATGCCTTTGTACTGTGGCTTGAGCAGATCAGCCCAGCCCTGGGGCACGGGCAAGCCGCCAAGTGCATCGACGTTGACCATGATGCCCAGGGTGCCGGAGTGGATCGCGAACCAATGGCCGGCGGGGTCTTTCAAACCGGCGGGAATCTGCTCCCAGCCGTGGGGTTTGTAAGTGTCGACCACTTCGGCCTTTTGCGCCTGCAGGCCGAAGGTCACGCCGTAGTACACCACGTCAGCGACCGGCGCGGCCTGTTCGGCCACCAGTTGCGCCAGGGACTGGCCGGAGTTCTTGTTGTCCAGCGGCACTTGCACGCCGGTGCTGGCGGCAATGGCCTTGAGCTGGGTGCCCCAGTCGGCCCAGTCCGGCGGGCAGTTGTAGCAAATCGCGGTCTCGGCGGCCTGGGCCAGACTGGCCACGCCGCACAGCAGCACGGCGGCCAGGGTTTTACTGAATGCGCGCATCGGGGGTCTCCTCAAGGGGTTGGGTGCTTTCGCCCGGCCGGATATGGCAAGGCAGGCAATGGGACGTCGGGGCGTTGCCGGCGATTTGCGCCAGCAGTTGCTCGATCACGGTGCTGGCCAGCAGCGCGATGGGCTGCACCACGCTGCACAGGGTCGGGTGCATCTGGGTACCCAGGGAGATGCCGTCAAAGCCCACGACCGATAGCTGTTGCGGCACATGCCAGGCGTTGCGGCGCAGTTCGGCGATCAGGCTGATCGCCAGGAAATCGTTGGAGCACACCAGCGCGGTGGGTGCCTCGGGGCCCTGTAGATACGGCGCGATGGCGGCGAATTCGGCCTCGGTGTGGGCCGGCATTTCGATCACCGGGCGGCTGTGCAGGCCGTACTCAGTCATGGCGTCGCAGTAACCGGCATAGCGCAGCCGCGCGCGGTCGGACTGCAAGGCAGGGCCGGCGACCATGCTGATGCGGCGATGCCCGGCGTCCAGCAGATAGCGGGTCGCCAAGGCCATGCCCGCGCGGTTGTCGACCGACACCGCGCTGTAGTTGGGGTTGCCGGGTTGGTGATAGGCCAGCACGAACGGAGTTTTTTCGCTGTTCAGGCTGCTGAGCACGCTATTGCTTTCGGCATCGGTCACCGTCAGCACCAGGCCATCGACGCGCTGGCGCAGCAGTTCTTCCACCACCACCCACTCGCGCTCGCTGCTGTAGTCGGTGGTCGCCAGCAACAGGCTGTAGCCGCGCAACCGCGCCGCCCGCTCCATGGCCTGGAACTGTTCGGCGAACACCGGGTTAAGCAGATTGGGCACCACCACGCCGATCAACTGGGTGGTTTGCAAACGCAGTTGGCGGCCCAGCAAATTGGGGCGAAACCCCAGCTCGCGGGCGGCGGCGAACACCTGCTCACGGGTGGCCGGGCGCACTTGCTCGGGGCTGGCAAAGGTGCGGGCGGCGGTGGCACGGGACACCCCGGCCAACCGCGCAACGTCTTTCAGGTCAGTCATGATCACTCGCTTGAGATCGATCTCATTGGCGAGGACAGTAGCGATGCAATGTGGCAGCTACGTGGTGAGCAGATGACGGTTTGATGTCAGCGAAGCGGGTCCACAAAGGTCCCCATGTGTGAGGGGGCATGCCGTTGGATAGTCATATTGCATGGCTATGCTTGAAAACCCGGCGCGCAAATTCCGCCCACTAACCTTTCGATCTGCTCCAAGTGAGGGCACAATGCGTGTCCTTTTTTGGCAGGCACCACCGCAGGCTCTCAAAAATGATCAAAACGCCGTACTACCTCATCGATAAACAGAAGCTTCTGGTCAACATGCAGAAGATCGCCTACGTGCGCGAGCAGTCCGGCGCCAAGGCCCTGCTGGCGCTCAAGTGCTTTGCCACCTGGTCGGTGTTCGACCTGATGCAGCAATACATGGACGGCACCACCTCGTCGTCGCTGTATGAATTGAAGCTCGGTCGCCAGAAATTCGAAGGCGAGGCGCACGCCTACAGCGTGGCCTGGGCCGACGACGAAATCGAAGAGATGTTGGAAAACTGCGACAAGATCATCTTCAACTCCATCAGCCAGCTGCAGCGCTTTGCCGCACGCAGCGAAGGCAAGACCCGCGGCCTGCGCGTCAACCCACAGGTGAGCAGTTCAGACTACCTGCTGGCCGACCCGGCGCGTCCGTTCAGCCGCCTGGGCGAATGGGACCCGGTGAAGATCGAAGGCGTGATCGAGCAGATCTCCGGCTTCATGTTCCACAACAACTGCGAGAACGACGACTTCAGCCTGTTCGACAACATGCTCAGCACCATCGAAGAACGCTTCGGCGCGCTGCTGCACAAGGTCGAGTGGGTCAGCCTCGGCGGCGGCATCCATTTCACCGGCGAAGACTATGCCGTGGACGCCTTCTGCGCCCGGTTGAAAGCGTTCTCCGAGAAGTACGGCGTGCAGGTGTACCTGGAACCGGGCGAAGCGGCGATCACCAACAGCGCCTCCCTGGAAGTCACCGTGCTCGACACCCTCTACAACGGCAAGCACCTGGCCGTGGTCGACAGCTCCATCGAAGCCCACCTGCTGGACCTGCTCATCTATCGCCTCAACGCCAAGCTGGCGCCGAGCGCGGGTGAACACACCTACATGGTGTGCGGCAAATCCTGCCTGGCCGGGGACATCTTCGGCGAGTATCAATTCGATCGTCCGCTGACCATCGGCGATCGGCTGTCGTTCATCGACACCGCGGGCTACACCATGGTCAAGAAAAACTGGTTCAACGGCCTGAAAATGCCGTCCATCGTAGTGAAACAACTCGACGGTACCGTCGAGGTGGTTCGTGAATTTGGTTACGACGACTACCTGTCCAGCCTTTCGTAAGCTGGCGGATAAAGGAGAGATAAAGCAATTGAAAAAGAACGTTCTTATCATTGGTGCAGGAGGTGTCGCCAAGGTGGTGGCCCACAAGTGCGCGCAGCACAACGACGAACTCGGTCGTATTGCTATCGCGTCGCGCAACATCTCCAAATGCCAGGCCATCATCGACAGCGTCAAGACCAAGGGTAGTCTCAAGGTTCCCGCCGACATCCAAGCCTTCGCGCTGAACGCCCTGGACGTGGAAGCGACCAAGGCCCTGATCCGCGAGACACAATCGCAGATCGTCATCAACGTGGGCTCCTCGTTCCTCAACATGTCGGTACTGCGTGCCTGCATCGACACGGGCGTTGCCTACCTCGACACCGCCATCCACGAAGAGCCGGGCAAAGTCTGCGAGACCCCGCCGTGGTACGGCAACTACGAATGGAACCACCTGGAAGAGTGCAAACAGAAGAACATCACCGCCATCCTTGGCGTGGGCTTCGACCCGGGTGTCGTCAACGCGTATGCCGCGCTGGCGCAGCAACAGCATTTCGACCGCATTGATTCGATCGACATTCTCGACGTCAATGCCGGCTCCCATGGCAAATACTTCGCTACCAATTTCGACCCGGAAATCAATTTCCGCGAATTCACCGGACAGGTGTGGAGCTGGCAGAACAGCCAGTGGACCAGCAACACCATGTTCGAAGTCAAACGCACCGACGACCTGCCAGTGGTCGGTTCGCAGAACCTCTACCTCACCGGCCACGATGAAGTGCACTCGCTGTCGAAAAACCTCGACGTGCCCAACGTGCGTTTCTGGATGAGCTTCGGCGAGCACTACATCAACGTGTTCACTGTGCTGAACAGCCTCGGCCTGCTCTCCGAAAAACCGGTCACTACCGCCGAAGGCTTGCAAGTGGTGCCGCTGAAAGTGGTCAAGGCCGTGCTGCCCGACCCGTCGTCGCTCGCTCCCGGCTACACCGGCAAGACCTGCATCGGCGACCTGGTCAAAGGCACCAAGGATGGCCAGCCGCGCGAGGTGTTCATCTACAACGTGGCCGATCACGAAGAAGCCTACGCCGAGACTGATAGCCAGGGCATCTCCTACACCGCCGGCGTACCACCGGTCGCCGCCGCGCTGCTGGTCGCCCGTGGCGAGTGGGATGTGAAGCGCATGGCCAACGTCGAGGAACTGCCAGCCGAGCCGTTCCTGAAAGCCCTGGATGTGATGGGCCTGCCGACTCGGATCAAAGACGAGCACGGCGATCGGGCCTGGGATGCGATTGCCTGATAGGCGATAGCAGACCGAACCAAAATGTGGGAGAGGGCTTGCCCCCGATAGCGGTAGATCAGTCACAGCTGTATTGACTGACACACTGTAATCGGGGGCGAGCCCCCTCCCACAGTTGGTTTCAGGGTGTCTGTTATTCCAGGTTGCGCGCCGAGTTGCTCAGCGCCCTTGAACACTGCAACAACGCCGGCGCCAACTGCCGCTCCGCGTCCGCCCTGCTCCATCGACTGGTGGGCGCCACCACATGCACCGCCGCCACCGGGCGGCCATTGGCGCCGAGCACCGGGGCGCCGATGGTCATGTCGCCCAGGAACAGCTCCTGGGTATTCACCGCATAACCCTGCTCGCGCACCTGTTGCAGCGACGCCACGATCATGTCGACATCGGTCAGCGTATGGCTGGTGTGCGCCACCCTCTGGCTGTTCTCGATCAGCACCAATGCCTCATCGGCTGGCAACGCACTCAAATACGCCCGCCCCGACGCCGTGCAGTACATCGGTACCCGCGAGCCGATCGGCATGTGCACCGGCACAAAACCCGAGCTGACGAACCGCGCGATATAGGTCATGTCGTAACCCGCCGGCTCGGTCAGGCACGACGTCTCGCCGGTCAGCCGGGTCAGCTCGGACAAAA
Organism: Pseudomonas extremaustralis; assembly: GCF_900102035.1. Taxonomy (NCBI): domain Bacteria; kingdom Pseudomonadati; phylum Pseudomonadota; class Gammaproteobacteria; order Pseudomonadales; family Pseudomonadaceae; genus Pseudomonas; species Pseudomonas extremaustralis. The sequence continues at coordinate 1,117,174 of NZ_LT629689.1, read as the reverse complement.
ACGGGTTGGCCACTTCGATCAGCGAATGGGCATCCAGGTAACTGAAGCCCAGCTCCAGCACGTGGGGGGTGAGTTGGTAATGTCGGGTGCGGGAGTGTTTCCGAAGGTAACCCAGGCTTTCGAGGGTAAACACCATGCGCTGGGCCGAGCTTTTGGTCATGCCCGCCGCCTCGGCCACCTCTGCAAGGCTCATGCTGCGGCGCTGGGCGCTGAATGCCTTGAGCACCGACAGGCCTTTTTCCAGGGATTGGTTGTGCAAGCTGTTGCGTTCTTCGGACATGGCGGACTCACGGTCAGGTCGATCAGGCGTGGCGCTATTTCTACTCCAAATCACAAAAATAGACCACTAAATATCGCATACCGATACGAAAGGTTCATTTTGTCGGTTTTATAGAGCGGTATTCGATTTACCACAATCGAAATGGCACAGAGCTTGCGGTTTCATCACCAGCCGCTTGCGGTACTGACGATCCGTTTTCCTTCTGGAGTAACCCGATGAACAGTCTTTCGCCCTTGTTTCGCCGCCTTGCCTTCGGTTTCTGCGCCGCGCTGTGTGTCACCGCAGTGCACGCAGAAAGTGCGCCTTCGTACAAAGTCGGTGCAACGGCCAGCGGTTCGCCGTTCACCTTCCTCGATATCAAAAGCAACAGCATCCAGGGCGTGATGGTCGACGTGGCCCAGGCCGTGGGCAAGGCCGGCGGCTTTACCAGCCAGATCGAACAGACCAACTTCGCCGCGCTGATCCCATCCCTCACCTCCGGCAAGCTCGACTTCATCGCCGCCGGCATGCTCAAGACCGAAGAACGCACCAAGGTCGTCGACTTCAGCGCTCCGGTGTATGCCTACGGAGAAGGCCTGATCGTCCGCGCCGACGATAACGCCGCCTACCCCGACCTCACCCCGCTCAAAGGCCAGGTAGTCGGCGTGCAGGCCGGCACGATCTTTTACGACCAACTGAACAAGCTGGGCATCTTCAAGGAAATCCGCACCTACGACTCCATCGGCGAGATGGTCCGCGACCTGTCCCTGGGTCGCATCAAGGCCGCCGTCGGCGACCAGCCGGTGGTCGCCTACCAGATCAGCCAGAAGCTGTTCAAAGGCGTGAAGCTGGCACCTGACTACGTACCCACCCACGTCGGCGACGTGTGCCTGGTGGTGCGCAAGGGCGATGCACAAACCCTTGAACGCCTGAATACCGCCATAGCCAGCATCAAGGCCGACGGCACGCTGAACAGCATCCTCAAGAAGTGGGGACTCGAGGCCCAGGTGACGCCATGAACCTGTCTGAATTCCTGCAAAACGCCACGGACTTCCTGCCGATCCTGCTGCAAGGCGCGTGGGTGACCATTCAGATCACCGTGCTGTCATTCCTGCTCAGCAGCGCCATCGGCCTGGTACTGGCGTTGCTCAAGCTGTCGCCGATCCGCGCGTTGTCGTGGGCGGCGAGCACCGTCATCAATGTGATCCGGGGCCTGCCGATCATCGTGCAGCTGTTCTACATCTACTTCGTGCTGCCGGACATGGGCGTGCACCTGACCGCCTTCTATGCCGGGGTCATCGGCATGGGCATCGCCTACTCGGCGTACCAGGCCGAGAACTTCCGCACCGGCATCATCGCCGTGGAACAGGGCCAGCGCGAAGCCGCCGAAGCCTTGGGGATGCGCTCGGCGCTGATGATGCGTCGGGTGATCCTGCCGCAGGCGTTTCGCATCGCCCTGCCGCCCTACGGCAACACCCTGGTGATGATGCTCAAGGACTCGTCCCTGGTGTCCACGATTACCGTGGCCGAGATGACCCGCCAGGGCCAACTGATCGCCTCGTCCACCTTCCAGAACATGACCGTCTACACCCTGGTCGCCCTGCTCTACCTGCTGATGAGCCTGCCGCTGGTGTATGGCCTGCGACGCATGGAACAGCACCTGGGCCGGAGGAAAAAAGCATGATCGAGATTCGCCAACTGCAAAAACACTACGGCAGCCACCACGTGCTGCACGGCGTCGACCTCGACGTGGCCAAGGGCGAAGTGGTGTGCCTGATCGGTCCGTCGGGCTCGGGTAAATCCACCCTGCTGCGCTGCATCAATGCACTGGAAGCCTACGACGGCGGCCACATCAACGTGTTCGGCCAAACCGTGCAACGCGCCAGCAAAAGCGTGCACGCCCTGCGCAGCCGCATGGGCATGGTGTTCCAGCGCTTCAACCTGTTCCCCCACCGCACCGTGCTGGAAAACGTCATGGAAGGCCCGGTGTACGTCAAAGGCGAGCCGCTCGTACAGGCCCGTGAAGAAGCCCTGGTGCTGCTGGAAAAAGTCGGCCTGAGCGCCAAGGCCGACGCCTACCCGGAACAGCTCTCCGGCGGTCAGCAACAGCGCGTGGCCATTGCCCGCGCCCTGGCGATGAAACCCGACGCCATGCTGTTCGACGAACCCACCTCCGCCCTCGACCCGGAACTGGTCGGCGATGTGCTCGCGGTGATGCGCACCCTGGCGGACGAAGGCATGACCATGATCGTGGTCACCCACGAGATGGGCTTTGCGCGGGAAGTGGCCGACCGCGTGTGTTTCCTGCACGGCGGCTACATCGTCGAGAGCGGCCCGGCCGAACAGGTACTGGGCAACCCGCAACACCCGCGCACCCAGGATTTTCTGCGGCGGGTGCTGCACCCCACCGGTACTGCACGGAGCCTGTCATGAAGTCTCTATGGTCAGCGACTGCGCCGTCGGTGGTACCGACGCCCGCATTGAGTGAATCGGTGAAGGTGGATGTGGCGATCGTCGGCGCCGGTTATACCGGCCTGTCGACCGCCCTGCACCTGGCCGAGCGCGGCGTCAGCGTGTGCGTGCTGGAGGCCAACGAGCCGGGCTGGGGCGCGTCCGGGCGTAACGGTGGGCAGGTCAACCCGACGCTCAAATACGACCCGGAGCAACTGGTGCGGATGTATGGGTCGGAACGGGCCGAGCCGTTGATCTCCACGGTGTCGAATTCGGCAGACCTGGTGTTCAACCTGATCGAACGCCATGGCATCGACTGCACGCCGGTGCGCAAGGGCTGGATGCAACTGTCGTACACCGACAAAGGCGTGGCCGGTCTGCATGCGCGCGCCGATCAATGGGCCAGGCGCGGTGTACCGGTGCAGCGGCTGGACGCCACGGCGGTGGCTTCGCGCCTGGGCAGCCAGGCGTTTGCCGGCGGCTGGCTGGACGGCCGCGCCGGGGCGATACAACCGTTGGCGTACGCCCGTGGGCTGGTGAGCGCAGCATTGGCAGCAGGCGCACAGATTCATGGCCACAGTGCGGTGACCGGGCTACAGCGCCAGGGTACCGGCTGGCAATTGCACACGGCTGGCGGCGCGCAGGTGACCGCCGATCAAGTGGTGCTGGCGACCAATGGCTACAGCGGCAACCTGTGGCCGGGCATGGCCCAGAGCATCCTCGCGGCGAACAGTTTCATCGTCGCCACCAAGCCACTGAGCGGGCGCGCGGCGGACAGCATTTTGCCGGGGCAGGAAACCGTGTCCACCGCACAACGCCTGCTGCTGTATTTTCGCAAGGACAACCACGGGCGCTTGCTCATGGGCGGACGCGGCTTGTTCAACGATCCCACATCGCCCACCGATTTCGCGCACCTGGAACGTTCCCTGGCGTTGCTGTTTCCGCAGTTGGGGCCGTTGGCGTTCGAATATCGCTGGGCCGGGCGTATCGCGATCACCCGTGACTTCATGCCCCACGTGCACGAACCGGCACCGGGGCTGACCCTGGCGTTGGGGTGCAATGGGCGCGGCATCGCATTGTGTACCAGCCTGGGGCAACAATTGGCCGGGCGTTTGTGTGACAGCCACGCGGAGTTCGTTTATCCGGTGACGCCGTTGCAGCGCTTGCCGTTGCATGGGTTGCAGCGGTTTTACATTGGGGCGGGTGTGGCGTGGTACAGCTTGTTGGATCGGTTGAACATCGGTTGAAGATCAATCGCCAAACAGTCTAAGCGACTGTCAACTCTCACAGGTTACCGCGCCCCCAAACACCGCTAGCCTTGGCCAGTCGAACCTCAATCGTCGACTGGCTGACCCCTTCACCATGCGCGAAAGGAATCGTCCATGAACCTGCAAAACAGCGCGAACAACCTACCGGCGCGCCTGCTCGGACTCATATACAGCGCTGGCTGCTACCTGGTTTTCCTGGTCACACTTTTATACCCGCTGTACCTGGGGTTTCTGATCGCCTTTTGGGCAACGCTGCACATGACGGCGGGGCACCTGTTATTTGCGCTTGCTTCGTTGATAACCGGTCGGTCAACCCGCGTATAGCTGCCACCCTCTTCGATTGACCGCGAATCGTGGCAGCTCCAGGCACCGAGCCCATTTCACCAACGCCATCATGGCTACCAGTTTTCTCCCAATCCGAGCAGGCCGAGTATCTGCCGCCGCAGGTCCACCAGGTAAGGATCATCCCGGTGGCGAGGATATGGCCGGTCGATGCTCAATTGCGCCTGGATCTTCGCCGGGCGGTCGCTGAACACAATCACGCGGTTGGCCAGCAGCAGCGCTTCTTCCACATCGTGAGTGACCAGCAGGGCTGTGTAGCCCTGGCGTTGCCACAGGTCGATCAGTTCCTTTTGCATGGTGATACGCGTCAGCGAGTCGAGTTTGCCCAGGGGCTCGTCGAGGATCAGCAGGCGCGGTTGATTGACCAGCGCGCGAGCCAGTGCCACGCGCTGGGCCATGCCGCCGGACAGCTGTCGGGGATAGGCGCGGGCGAAGTGGCTGAGGCCGACTTTTTCCAGGGCCTCATCGACCTTGGCCGCGTGGGTCTTGAGCAGGCCCTGGGCGTGCAGGCCGATGGCGACGTTGTCCCACACGCGTCGCCATGGGTACAGGGTCGGGTCCTGGAACACCACTACACGGCTGGGGTCGGGACCGAGGATCGGTTTGCCATCGGCCAGCAGCCGGCCGGAGTCCGCCGGTTCCAGGCCGGCCACCAGGCGCAGCAAGGTGGACTTGCCGCAGCCGGAAGGCCCGAGCAACGCCACGAATTCACCGGGCGCCACCTCCAGCGACACGCGCTCCAAGACCGGCAAATGCAAGCCATCCAGGGCAAAGCCGTGGCTCACGTGTTCGATGCGCAGCGCCAACCCCGCTGACGCCGATACCGCAGGTGCCAGGGCTACCATTTCATCGCTCCTTTCTGCCAGGCCAGCAACCGGTCGCGCACCAGGAACAATCCAGTGATCAACCCCGAACAGGCCAGCGCCATGATCAACAGCGCGGCATACATATTGGCGTAGGCGGCCCAGCCCTGGGCCCATTGCAGGTACCAGCCGATGCCGGATTTCACGCCCATCATTTCCGCTACCACCAGGGTCGAAAACGACGCGCCCAGGCCCATGAACAGGCCGACGAACACATGGGGCAACGCGGCGGGAATCGCCACGTTGAAAATCAGGAAGCGCTGCTTGGCGCCCAGGGTGCGGGCCACGTCGTAATAGGCTTTATCCACACTGGCGACGCCGGACCAGGTCAGCACCGTGACCGGAAACCAGGTGGCCAGGGCGATCAAAAATACGCTGGCGCTCCAACTGCTGGGAAACAGGAAAAAACACAGCGGCAGCAACGCCGTCGATGGCACCGGACCGAGGATGCGCAGCACCGGGTGCAGCCAGTAGCCGATGCGCGTGGACCAACCGATGGCCACGCCGGCGACAAACCCGGTGGCCGCGCCCAGGGCCACGCCCGAGCCCAGCAGCAGTGCCGAGTGCAGCAGGCTGTCGGCCAAACGTGCGTAGTCTTCGACGTACACCGCGAGCAAGGCTTGGGGCGGCGCGAAGAACGGCACCGGCAACAGCGCAAGCTTGGCGGTGAGCAACTCCCAGATGCCCAGCAGCACCGGCAAGGCGATCAGCCACGGCGTGGCCGTGCGCAGGCGCAGCGCGAGTCGCGTGACCCGGCGCCCCAGCAGGCTCAGGCCGATGAACAGCGCGCCCACGCCCATACAAAGATTGGCCAAGCCCTGGGTCATCGGCCAGTGGCGCGTCGCGTTGGGCCAATAGCTGATCAGTAGCGCGACGGCCACCCAGGCCGCCACCACTGCGGCGCCTTGCCAGCCACGCGCAAGGGCAATGGGCGGGTTGAGGGTTGTCGTGTCAGCTGAAGACATCGGCGGTGATCTCCTTGGCGAATGCCACCGGGTCGGTGCCCTTGCTGATCACTTCGACGGTTTTCAGATCGGTGACGTAGGTGAGGATTTCCTGCGTCAGCGCCGCGCCCACCGCATGGTGGCCGTGAGTGTGATCGTGGAGGATCGCCTGCACTTCTTCGGTGGAAGTATTCAGCGCATAGGCCTGGAAGCCCTTGGCGACGGCTTCGGGGTGCTGCACGGAATAATCATGGGCTTCAAGAATCGCCTGGGTCAGCGCCGCGACCACGCGCTTGTCTTCGCGGACCAGCTTGCCGGTGACGCCGACCACGCAGCAACTGAGGTTGGCGTATTCCTCCGCCAGGTTGGTGGACAGCTCACGCGCCACGCCGGACTTGATCAGGCGGTACATGAACGGGTCACTGCCGCTGACCGCCTGCACTTCGCCACGCTCCAGGGCGGTGCCGAGCAGGTCGGCCGGGTACAGGCGCCACTCCACATCGCGCACCGGGTCGACGCCGTGTTTTTTCAGGAGGATCGAGAAGAAGTTGCGGTCCGGGCTGGCCATGTCGGTCACGCCGATGACCTTGCCCTTGAGGTCTTCCAGGCGGCTTACGCCATCGTTCGCCGCACTGAGCAACCGCAGGCAACCGCCATGGGTGCCGGCGGTGAGCTTCACATCGAACCCCTGCTCCAGCGCCTTGAGCCAGCGCAGCGCCATGCCCACGCCCGCATCGGCCTTGCCGGTGGCGATGGCTTCGAGCAGCACTTCGGTGGAGTTGCCGAAGTTGACCAGTTCCACGTCGAGGTTGTGCTGGGTGAAGAAACCCTGACCGTGGGCGATCACCACCGGGGCCAGGCACACGGCATTGAGGTTGACCGCCAATTTCAGCTTGCGCGGCGTATCCAGGCGAATGAAATCCCCGGTACCGGCGGGTTCCTGAGGGGTGTTATGGCCGGCGTGCACATCGGCGGAAAACCCCAGGCGCGGCAGCGTCAGGCCGGCCAGGGTCAGACCGGCCAGGCCAAGCACGCGGCGACGGGTCAAGTGATCGGAAGCTGCCATGAACAATATCCCTTTTGATTGATGTACTTGGTTGTAGCGGTGAAGGCGGTGGGTGCGGCTTGTGGCGAGCGGGCTTGCCACAACGTCAGTCGCTCAACGCCCCCAACCCCAAATGCTCACGCAACGTCGACCCTTCATAGGCCTTGCGGAACAAACCCTTGCGCTGCAAATGCGGAATCACACTCTCGACAAATTCGGTGAACGAACCCGGCAGGTACGCCGGTGAAATCACAAAGCCGTCGCAACCGCCCTGCTCGAACAGTTCGGCCAGTTGGTCGGCGATCTGCGCACCAGTGCCCACCAGTTGCGGCACGCGCACGCTGCTGGCGAAGATGCGGCCCAGTTGTTCCAGGGTGGTGTCCGGGCCTTGCATCAAGAGTTTTTCCGCGGCGGCCGGGTGAATCAGTGGCGACTGGGCGATTTGCGCCAGGGTGTCGCTCAGCGCGAACGGCGACAGGTCAACATTCAGCTGCGAGGCCAAGGTCACCAGGCCCAGTTCGGGCCGCGCCAGGGCGTTGTGGCGGTCGCGCTTGGCACGGGCTTCGGCCTCGCTGCCGCCAATGAACGGCATCACCGCCGTCAACACCTTGCAGCTGTCCGCGTCGCGACCTTGCTGTACCACTTGGGCACGCACGTCATCGCGAAATGCACGCATGGCCGCCAGGTGCGGGTGAATGGTGAAAATCGCCTCGGCCCAGCGTGCCCCGAAGCGCCGGCCGCGCCCGGAGGAACCTGCCTGGATCAGCACCGGTCGCCCCTGGGGCGTGCGCGGAATGTTCAGCGGGCCTTCGACCTTGAACCATTCGCCCTGGTGCTGCACCGAACGGATCAGTGTCGGGTCGGCCAGCACCCCGCTCTCGCGATCCAGCTTCAGCGCACCCTTGCCCCAGCTGTTCCAGAGCTTGAGCGCGACCTCGACGAACTCATCGGCGCGGTCGTAGCGCAGGTCGTGTTCCAGGTGCTTGTCCTTGCCGAACAGGCGCCCTTCGCTGTCGTTCATCGAGGTGACGATATTCCACGCCGCGCGGCCCTTGGACAGGTGGTCGAGGGTGGCGAATTCGCGGGCGATGTGCGCCGGTTCGTAATAGGTGGTGGAACGGGTGGCGCCCAGGCCCAGCTTGCTGGTCTGGCCGACCAGATAGGACAGGATCGGCAACGGGTCCAGGCGCGTGGCGTCCTGGGCGCCGTAACGCAAGGCGAGCTCGCGGGAGCCGCCCATCTGGTCGCCCACGGCCAGGCGGTCGGCGAAGAACAGGAAGTCGAACAACCCCTCCTCCACCACCTTGGCGACGCGCGCGTAGTACTCGGGGTCGAGGTAGTTGCCCAGGGTTTGCGGGTGACGCCACACCGCGTGGCTGTGCACCACTGGCCCGCTCAACAGGAAGGCAGACAGATGAAGTTGGCGGCTCATGGCTTAGGCGTCCATACGGTGATGTCGTTGATGTTCAGCGGTTTGGGGATCAGCTTGGCGGCGTAGTAGGTGTCGGCGATGCGTTGCTGCTCGGCGAGGTTGGCCACCTTGACCGGGATGATGTCGTAGCTACGCCGGCTATTGGCGCGCTCCACCGTGGCCGGGGCGATATTGCCCCACAGCGGGCCGAGGATTTCAGCCGCCTCTTTGGGGTGGGCTTTGACCCACTGGCCGGTCTCGCGCAGGGTGTCGAAGGTGACTTGCAGCACGTCCGGATGGGCTTTGGCAAAGGCGGTCGTGGCCAGGTAGAAACGGTTGTAATGGGCCAGGCCGTCGCTGCCGTCGGCGATCACGCGCACGTGGTGATCGAGTTGCTGGGTGGCGTAGAACGGGTCCCAGATCACCCAGGCGTCCACGCTGCCATTGGCGAATGCCGCGCCGCCGTCCGGGGCTTCGAGGTAGCGCGGGGTGATGTCGGCCAGGGTCAGGCCGGCTTTGTTCAAGGCAGAGATCAGCAGGAAGTTGCTGCCCGAGCCCTTGGACACGGCGACGGTCTTGCCCTTGAGGTCGGCAACGCTGTGGATCGGCGACGCGTCCTGCACGATGATCGCCTGGGCGCCGGGGGAAGCGTTTTCCTGGGCGTAGTAAGTCAGCGGTGCATCGGCGGCCTGGGTGAACAGCGCGAAGGCGTCGGCGACGTCGGCATGTAAGTCGACGCTACCGGCGTTAAGCGAGCTGAGCAGGCCGGTGCTGAATTCATGCCAATTGACGCTGAACCCCAGGGGCTTGAGGCGCTGTTCCAGCTCGCCGTTTTGCTTGAGCAGAATCCATAAGGTGGACGAGCGCTGGTAGCTGATATCCAGGGTTTGTTGCGCATGGGCCGCTGCGGCGACGAACAGCAGGCTGGCAGCGGCGATCAGTTTTTTCAGCGTCATGAAAGGCCTTGGCGTGAAAGTGAGGGAGCCAGCTGCATATGCCAAAAGACGACATAAGACCTGGCGTAAAAGTTAATTCGATTATATTAAGGTCGAGTGATTATGAAAGAACCATATAATTCTATGGTTATGTCCGATTGATCGGATCGCGGGAAAAGTGCCCTAAGCTAAGATCTAAAAATTATTTATAGAATCGTTTTTAGATCATTAAGCTCAGCACTATTTCGTTGAAGATCGAGCGCGCCATGTCCATTCGTCGTCCCCTCGCTGCGGTATTAGGGTTGCTGGCTTTTTCCATCGCCGTGAGTGCCGATGCCCAGGAAACCCTGCGCATCGGTTACCAGAAATCCTCGACCCTGATCACCCTGCTCAAGACCCAGGGCACCCTGGAAAAAGCCCTGAAGGCCGACCATATCGATGTGTCCTGGCATGAATTCCCCAGCGGTCTGCCGTTACTGGAGGCGCTGAACGTGGGCAACGTGGACATCAGCGCCGACGTGGCCGACACCGTGCCGATCTTCGCGCAGGCGGCCCAGGCCAAACTCACCTACTTTGCCCAGGAAGCGCCCTCGCCTTCGGCCCAGGCCATCGTGGTGCGCAAGGATTCGCCGATCCAGCAACTGGTGGAGTTGAAAGGCAAGAAAATCGCGCTGACCAAAGCCGCCGGCACCCACTATTTGCTGATCGCTGCGTTGGCCAAGGCAGGGCTGGCGTTCTCGGATATCGAGCCGGCCTATCTGTCGCCGGCCGATGGCCGCGCGGCCTTCGAGAACAACAAGGTGGATGCGTGGGTCACCTGGGAACCCTTCCTCACCAGCGTGCAGCGCCAACTGCCCACCCGCACCCTGGCGGATGGCGCGGGACTGGCCAGCTACAAGCGTTACTACCTGACCGGCACGCCCTACGCCAAGGCCCATCCCGAGGTGTTGAAAGTGGTGTACGCGCAATTGGAAAAAACCGGCCAATGGGTGAAAACCCACCCGCAGGAAGCGGCGAAAGTGCTCGGACCGTTGTGGGGCAACCTGGATCTGGCCACCGTGGAAGCGGCCAATGCGCACCGCAGCTATCAGGTGCAGCCAGTGACGATTGATCAATTGGGCGAACAGCAGAAGATCGCCGATGCGTTTTTCAAGGCGGGGTTATTGCCCAAGGCGGTGGACGCCAAGGATGTCGACACTTGGCAACCCTGACTCGGCCAAGCCCCCTTCCACAATGGGATCTGTGTGTATCAGCCGGCCCAGCCCCAGATCAAAGGCCAAAGCAGCTTCATAGCCGACCTGAGACCGGACGCCGAACCCGGTCAAATGTGGGAGGGGGCTTGCTCCCGATAGCAAGGTGTCAGTCACCAAAGTATTGCCTGACCCACCGCCATCGGGAGCAAGCCCCTTCCACCTATCAGTGTTGCATCACACCCGTCCCAAACCGCCGGATCGCCAGGCAGTATCCGATCAAGGCGACCGCCGCCAGCAAGCCGCCGGCCGCGCCGATCCAGGCGAAGCCGAAGTGGCTGCCGACCCAACTGCCCATCAACGCGCCGCCGCCAATGCCGATGTTGTAGATGCCGGAGAACATCGCCATGGCCACATCGGTGGCGTCCGGGGCCAGTACCAGCACCTTGGATTGCATGGCCAGGCCGAAGCCCATGATCGCCATGCCCCAGACGATGCTCAGGATCACCAGGTAGGATTCGGCACCGCTCAATGGCAGCAGCAGCGCCAGGCACGCTGCCAGCAGGAACACCGTGCCGACCACGAATAAGTGGGGGTTGAAACGGTGCACCAGGCTGAACAGCAGCGAGCCGATGACGCCCGCGCCGCCGAACACCAAAAGGATCAAAGTGACCGTGCTGCCACTCATACCCGCCACGCCTTCGACGAACGGTTCGATGTAGCTGTAGGCAGTGAATTGCGCGGTCACTGTCATCGCGGTGAGCACGTACAGCGCTACCAGCGCCGGGCGCTTGAACAGCAGTGGCAGGCTGCGCAGCGAGCCGGAGTTCTGGCTCGGCAGCAGCGGCAAGGTGCGCGCCAGCCAGAACACCAGGACAGCGGCGAACGCGCCGATCACCAGGAACGTGGTGCGCCAGCCCATGGCTTCGCCGAGCAGGCGCCCGAGGGGGATGCCCAAGACCATCGCGAGCGAGGTGCCGGTGGCCAGCAGGCCGAGGGCTTGCACCTGCTTGCCCGCCGGCGCCAGGCGCACCGCCAGGGATGCAGTGATCGACCAGAACAACGCATGGGACAAGGCGATGCCAACCCGGCTGAGCATCAGGATGCCGAAACTGGTGGCGACGCTGGAGAGGATATGGCTGGCGATAAACAGGCCGAACAGCACGATCAGCAATTTGCGCCGTTCGACGTTACGGGTCAGCAGCATCACCGGCAGCGAGGTCAGGGACACGATCCACGCATAGATGGTGAGCATCAGGCCAACGCTGGCGATGGGCATGTCAAAGCTGGCGCCGATGGCGCTGAGCAGCCCGACGGGCACGAATTCGGTGGTGTTGAACACAAACGCGGCCAGCGCCAGGGCGATGACCGGTTGCCAATTGGCTTGGGGAGTTGCAGTTGAAAGGGTCATTGACAGGTTGTCGTACTCAGTTTCCGCGCAGATCAAGCCGACCCAGTGCCGACCCTTGAGTTGCGCGGAAAAATAGTAACACGACGCTTCAAGGATCGACCTGTCCCATCAGTTCCGGGATCGACTCCGGGCGGTTGGCATAACGCTGCGCCAAGGCCGCACACACCATCAACTGAATCTGGTGAAACAACATCAAGGGCAGGATCAGCACCCCCATGGTCGCTCCGGCGAACAGCACCTGGGCCATCGGCACACCGGTGGCCAGGCTTTTCTTCGAACCGCAGAACAGGATGGTGATGCGGTCTTCCTGGTTGAAACCGAACGCCTTGCCCAGCACCGTGGACGCCACCAGCACCAGGGCGAGCAACACGCAGCAGGCGACGACCAGCCCGCCCAGTTCCCACAGCGGGATCTGGTGCCAGATGCCTTCATTGACCGCTTCGCTGAACGCGCCGTACACCACCAGCAGGATCGAACCCTGGTCGACGAACTTCAGCCAGGCTTTATTACGGCCGACCCACTCGCCGATCCAACGGCGAGCGATCTGCCCGGCGATAAACGGCAGCAGCAGTTGCACGCTGATTTTCAGGATCGCGTCCACGGTGGAACCGCCCTCGCCGTGCACATTGAGCAACAGCGTCACCAGCAACGGCGTGAGGAAAATCCCGAACAGACTGGAAGCCGCCGCGCTGCAGATCGCCGCAGGGATATTGCCGCGCGCCAACGAGGTGAAGGCAATCGCCGATTGCACCGTGGCCGGCAGCGCGCAGAGGTAGAGCATGCCCATGTACAGGTCTTTGCCGATCAGCGGCGACAACACCGGCTTGAGCGCCAGCCCCAGCAGCGGGAACAGTACAAAGGTCAGGCTGAACACCAGCAGGTGCAAACGCCAGTGGCCGGCGCCGGCGACGATGGCCTGGCGCGACAGCTTGGCACCGTGCAGGAAAAACAGCAGCGCGATCGCCAGGTTGGTCACCCAGCCGAAGGCCACGGCGGTCTGGCCGCTGGCGGGCAGCAGGGAAGCGAGGATCACCGTGGCGAGCAACGTCAGGGTGAAGTTGTCGGGCAGAAAACGGGGGCGAGTCATAAGCAGATCATCCGGGGGGTTGCCAAGAGCGTCTTGGCGACTCTAACGTAACCACTTGTTACCGACTAACGCCAATGAGCCAGTAAATGCCGCCTAAAGGACATGCCAACACCGTGCGCCGCAGCATTCCCGGGCTGTCCAGCCTGCCTCGGCCAGTCTATGGGCGCACTGAATCGCTGCCCAACCGTGCGCTGACCCGTCGGCACAGCCACCCGTGGGTGCAATTGTCCTACGCGATTTCCGGGGTGCTGGAGATCCAGACCAGCGCCGGGCGCTTCGTCGCCCCGCCACAGCGCGCGGTGTGGATTCCCGCCGGCATGCCGCACCGGGTGTACAGCTCGCCCCATACGGAAATGCGCAGCCTGTACTTGGACTGCAACGTGACCACATGGGCGGCCGAGCATTGTCATGTATTGGAGGTGAGCAACTTGCTGCGCGAGTTGATCCGCAGCTTCAGCGAGGTGCCGGTGGAGTACACCGAGGACGGCCCGGACGGCAGGCTGGCCCAGGTGCTGCTGGACCAATTGGCCGCCGCGCCCCAGGTGGACCTGATGCTGCCATTACCGCTGGATGCGCGCTTGCGGCAGATCTATCGCAGTTTGAATCTGCACCCGGAGCAGCAGACGACGCTGGGGGATTGGAGCCGCAAACTCGCGGTCAGCGAGAAAACCCTCAGCCGGCTGTTCCTGAGCGACACCGGCCTGACCTTCCGCGCCTGGCGCCAACGCCTGCGCCTGCTGAGCGCCCTGCCCGCCCTGGAGCAAGGCGAGCGCGTCACGGATGTGGCGCTGGGTTGCGGATATGAATCCACCTCGGCGTTTATCAATGCGTTTCGCCAGCAGTTCGATGCCACGCCAGGGGAGTTTTTCCGCTGACACTCCCTCCCGTAGATGGGTTTCGGAGGGTTATCAGCTACCGTCCCCCCCATGGGCCTCTTCGAAGAAGTAATCCTTCCAACTCGCCGCCTTGTTTTTCAACACCCCCAACGCCTGCAATTTCTCGGCATAGATATAGGTACGCTGGGGCACGATGGTGAAGTCGATTTCCGGGTCCTGGACGATTTTCTCCACCAGGTCCAGCGGCAACTTCGACTGCTCGACGCGGATGTACGCCTTGGCGGCGGCGGGTTTGTCGGCCTTGATGATCTGCTCGGCTTCGGCCAGCGCGTCGTAGAACGCCTTGTAGGTCTTGGGGTTTTCGTCGTGGAATTTCTGCGTGGTGTAGAGCACGTTAAAGGTGGCCTGCCCGCCAAGGATGTCGTAGGAACTGAGCACCTTGTGCACGTTGGGATTCAACAGTTCCTGGTACTGGAACGGCGGGCTGGAAAAATGCGAGTTAATCTCCGAACCGCCGGCAATCAACGCCGCCGTGGCGTCGGGGTGGGCCAGGCTGATGGAGATGTCGTCGAATTTCTTGTAGTTGGCGTCGCCGAACTGCTTGGCGGTTTCGATCTGCAAGGTGCGCGACTGGAAGCCCACGCCGGCAGCCGGCACGGCGATGCGGTCTTTTTCGGTGAAGTCCTTGAGGGTCTTCACGTTGGGGTTGTTGGTCAGCAGGTAGTTGGGCATCGAGCCCAGGGAAGCGATGGCCTTGACGTTCTGCTTGCCCTTGGTACGGTCCCACAGGGTGAGCATCGGCGGCACACCGGCCGAGACCACGTCCAGGGCGCCGGCCAGCAGCGATTCGTTCATGGCGGTCGCGCCTGAGATGCTGTTCCACTCCACCTGGATAGCCAGGCCCTGTTCCTTGCCGTGTTTTTCGATCAGGTGCTGGTCGCGCACCACGTCGAGGATCAGGTAGCCGATACCGAATTGCTGGGCGATGCTGATCTTGCCTTCGGCCTGGGCGCCAAGGCTGATCATGGCTGTCGCAGCCGCCAGCAGGGTCAGGGAGGATCGCTTGAAAGTCATGGGGATCTGCCGCGTTTTTAAGAAGGTGATGGAGCCTAGCTACGATTTTTAAGACTGGAAAAGAATATCGGGATCTATTGTTATGCAAATAATCCCTAAAACGCCGCGTGGCTGGTATTGTGCCGCGCTTTGTAAAACAGCCACACATTGCGAGGAAATGGACGTTGAACACTGACGAAAAAATGACCGGGGACCTGTTCGAGGTGGATAAGCGCCTGTCACTCAAACCCGTGGTGGACTTCAACGCCTACCTGCGCAGCGCCTTCGGCGACGGCCCATGCACCTGCACCCGTTGCACTGTCAGTGGCGGTAACGAAACCGGCTTCGAGTTCCAGCACACCTTCCATTTCGACGCGAAACCCGTCCACCGCCGCTTCGCGTCCACTACGGGCAGCGATGTGTTGATGGCGTTGAAAAAGGCCTGGTTGTCGTACACCAAGGCCGAGCTGCCGCCCAGTGGTGCGCTGGCGTTGGACACGGTGAAAGAGTTTGTCGAGCCGCAGTTGCATAAGCGCCTGGTGCCGCTGTTTCTGGCCAGTGGGTTGGTCAAGGACGTCGGGGGTGAACTGCACCTCCAGCCACAAGCGACCATTTGATCCAGCGACATGGCGATACAGCATTGCCGTGCTAGCCTGCTCTGCGCGCGTCCACCACCAAGGAACCCCAATGGCCGAGCCAAGCAAAAAAATGAGCCTGCTGGGTCTCACCACCCTGGTGGCGATCAACATGATGGGCTCGGGGATCGTCATGTTGCCCGCCAGCATGGCGCAGTTGGGCGCGATTTCGTTGCTGTCGTGGGTGGTCACGGCAATCGGTTCGATGGCGATTGCCTATGGCTTTGCCCAATGTGGGCTGTTCTGTACGCGCAGCGGCGGCATGTCGGCGTACACCGAAGAGGCCCACGGCAAGTCCGGGTTCTTCATGTGCTCGTTTCTGTATTTCCTCTCGCTGATCATCGCCAATGTGGCGATCGCCATTTCGGCGGTGGGTTACCTGTCGGCGTTTATTCCGTGGCTGGGCACTGGGCCGCTGCCGTTGTTCGTCGGCAGCCTGGCGTTGATCTGGCTGACCGCCGCGGCCAACTTCGGTGGCCCGCGCATCACCGGGCGCATCGGCGTGGTGACGGTGTGGGGCGTGATCATTCCGGTGGCGGGGCTGTGTGTGATCGGCTGGTTCTCGTTCAAACCCGAGGTGTTCAGCGCGGCCTGGAACCCCCACGACCGGCACCTGTGGGACGCCGTCAGCGCGAGTATTCCGCTGACGTTGTGGGCGTTTCTCGGCATGGAGACGGCCGCCCAAGGCTATGACGCCGTCGAGAACCCCACACGCACCGTGCCCCTGGCATGCCTGCTCGGCACCCTGAGCGTGGCCGTGGTGTATGTGCTATCGACGGCGGTGATTCAGGGCATCGTCCCCAACGCCGAACTGGCCGCGTCCTCGGCGCCGTTTGCGTTGGCCTACACGCAGTTGTTCAACCCTGGGGTCGGCAAGGTGATCATGGCACTGGCGGTGGTGGCCTGCATCGGCTCGCTGCTGGGCTGGCAATTCACTTTGGCGCAGACGGCCAAGATGTCGGCGGACCAGCGTCTGTTCCCGCGATTTTTCAGCCGGGTCAGCCAGGCGAACGCGCCGATACTGGGGCTGCTGGCGTGTGCGACGCTGCAGAGTCTGATTGCCCTGTCGACCATCTCGCCCACGGCCAGCGCACAGTTCAGCAAGCTGGTGAACCTGGCGGTGGTGACCAACCTGGTGCCCTACGTGACCGCCCTCTCCGGCTTGCTGGTGATGATGGACAAGGCCCATGCCAGCCCGTCGGTGCAGGCGCGCAATACGCTGGTGGTGCTGGTGGCGGTGGGGTATTCGCTGTATGCGATTTATGCGTGTGGTGAAGCGGCGGTGTTTGGCGCGATGCTGGTGCTGGCGTTCGGGTATTTGCTCTATGGCTTCCTGGCCAGGCGCTTTGTCCCAGCCCCGCAAAATCCCCGGTAGGAGCGAGCTTGCCCGCGAAGATCGTCAACGATAATGCAGCGCTTCAGCGAGTCCGCGTTGCCTGGGTGTTTTTCGCGAGCAAGCTCGCTCCTATGTATGGACTCGCCCCCACATTCAACCCGCTTTTCAAACATTGTTACCCGGTTGCATCTATGTATCAGGCCTATTCGAGGAAGCCCAAACAGCTTCTGGCCAACATTGGATCAGCTCGCGATATGCCCATTACAGTTAGGCCTCAAGGGCCGGTAGGAGCGCAGGCATCAGTTCGCGACGGTCTGACCAGGGGTCAATGTTCTTTAGCATGGGTTGGAGCGGCTTAACGCCCCGGTGGCAGAACGCTGTAGATCAGTGACTCATCGTAGCCTCCTGGCTATTGCCTGGTTGGCGACGATAAGTCTGGTCGTTTTGAAGGAGCCGCCAGAGGATGCGCAGGTTGCGGTTGGCCAAACGCACCGCCGCCTCCCTGCGTCCCAGACGGGATATCCAGCGCTGTAGACGCTGGTCGTCCGGCTGCTCTGAATCCGGTCGTACCTGTCTTAGAACTGCGTGGGCACCTTGGATCGCCAAGCTGCGCAAGTAAGCATCACCCTGTTTGCTCATCTTGCCCAACCGGATCTTCTCGCCACTACTGTGTTGGCTGGGTACCAACCCGAAGTAGGCGGCGAACTGTCGAGCATTGGCGAAGCGTTCAGGCTCGGTTTGCTTGGCCAGTAGCGCTGTGGCAATGATCGGCCCCACTCCGCGTACCGTCATCAGCCGCTTGGCGGTCTCGTTCTGCTTGGCCGCTGTTTCGAGCCGACCAGTCAACACGTTCACGCGTTCGCCCAATTGATCCCATTCTCCTAGCAGCTCGGCGATCAGTTCACGCAGCAAATCGGGTAATGGCTGAGTAGCATCTTCCAGTATTCGAGGGACACGTTGGCTGATGGCTGTTTCGCCCTGCGCCATAGAGACCCCTTGCTCCAGCAACAAGCCACGCATCTGATTACCGACCGCCGTACGTCGCCGAATGTACCCCTGCCGGGCCCGGTGCAGTGCTTGCATCGCCATCGCCGCTGCGCTCTTGACCGGTACCGCTGATATCGTGCAATCGCGGCCTGCACGCAGGATCGCCAATGCATCATTGCGATCGTTTTTCGGGCCGCTGCGATGATTGGCAACATGCTGAGCGGGCAGGATGCACACGGGATTGCCCTGCGCTTGCAGCAACCGCGCCCATGCTTGAGCGCCTGGCCCGGTTTCCACCAGCACCGTCACGCTTGCTGGAAGCTTCTGAAGAAAGGCCTGGAAGGCTTCACGTGACTTGATCCGATCCTCGAATATCACCTGTCCGAGCGCATCCTCACCGGCCACCTGAAAGACCTTTTTGGCAAGATCTACCGCAACGTTCATGCAGGTAGATACATCGGCTGACAAAGACTGGTTGATCGTCGTATGCTTTTTCATGGTCTCGCCCTCGCTGTCGTTGGCTTTCTATAAGAATGCCACCGTGGCGCACAGACGCCTCGGCTTGGGCGAGTCCATTCAATTACAGTGGGGAGAGAAAGCAAAACGGCACGCTGGGTGCCGTTTTGTCGTTCATGCCCGGATGGGGTTATTGACGTGCTGCCTCCCACTGCTTGAGCAGATCGTTGTAGCCCACGGTTTCGCCTTTGGGTTTCTCGTTGGCCAGTTTCGGTTTCGGCGCGCCCGGCTGGTCGAACCAGTATTGCGCGTCACGCTCGGGGTTCATTTTCGGGCCGCATACCGGTTGCACTTTGGAGCGCTCCAGGCGCGTCATGATCGCGTCCTGTTCCTTGGCCAGGTTGTCCAGCGCTTGTTGCGGGGTTTTCTCGCCGCTGGCCGCGGCGGCGATGTTGCTCCACCACAGTTGCGCCAGCCGTGGATAGTCCGGCACGTTGGTGCCGGTCGGCGTCCATTCCACCCGCGCCGGGCTGCGGTAGAACTCCACCAGGCCACCGAGTTTCGGTGCCAGGTCGGTCATGGCCTGGGAGTTGATGTCGGACTCGCGAATCGGCGTCAGGCCGACGATGGTTTTCTTCAGCGACACGGTTTTCGAGGTCACGAACTGCGCGTACAGCCAGGCCGCGAGTTTTTGTTTCTCCGGCGTCGACTTGAGGAAGGTCCAGGAACCCACGTCCTGATACCCCTTTTTCATGCCCTTTTCCCAGTAAGGCCCGACCGGCGACGGCGCCATGCGCCATTTCGGCGTGCCATCGGCGTTCACCACCGGCAGCCCAGGCTTGGTCATGTCAGCCGTGAAGGCGGTGTACCAGAAGATCTGCTGGGCGACATTGCCCTGGGACGGTACCGGGCCGGATTCGGAGAAGGTCATGCCCGCCGCTTCCGGCGGTGCGTAGGCTTTCATCCAGTCCACGTATTTTTGCGTGGCGAACACAGCGGCCGGGCCGTTGGTGTCGCCGCCACGGGTCACGCTGGAACCCACCGGGTGGCAGTCCTCGACGCGAATGCCCCACTCGTCCACCGGCAAACCGTTGGGCAGGCCTTTGTCGCCGCCGCCGGCCATGGAAAACCAGGCGTCGGTGAAACGCCAGCCCAGGGACGGGTCTTTCTTGCCGTAGTCCATGTGCCCATAGATGCGCTTGCCGTCGATTTCCTTGACGTCTTCGCTGAAGAACTTGGCGATGTCCTCATAGGCCGACCAGTTCACCGGCACGCCGAGGTCGTAGCCGTATTTTTCCTTGAACTTGGCTTTGAGCTCCGGCCGTTCGAACCAGTCGGCGCGGAACCAGTAGAGGTTGGCGAACTGCTGGTCGGGCAACTGGTAGATCTTGCCGTCCGGCGCGGTGGTGAAGGAGATACCGATAAAGTCCTTGATGTCCAGGGTCGGCGAGGTGAAGTCCTTGCCTTCGTTGGCCATCAGGTCGGTGATGGATTCGGTCTTGCCATAGCGAAAGTGCGTACCGATCAAGTCGGAATCGTTGACCCAGCCATCGTAGATATTTTTGTCGGACTGCATCTGGGTCTGCAGCTTTTCCACCACATCGCCTTCCTGCAACAGGTCGTGGGTCAGCTTGATCCCGGTGATTTCACTGAAGGCCTTGGCCAGCACCTTGGATTCGTACTCGTGGGTGGTGAGGGTTTCCGACACCACGTTGATCTTCATCCCACGAAACGGTTCGGCGGCCTTGATAAACCACTTGAGTTCCTCGAGCTGCTGGTCGGCCGTGAGGGTCGACGGTTTGAACTCGCTGCCGATCCATTTTTTTGCCGCCTCTTCATACGCATCGGCCCAGGCCGTGGCGCTCAAACCACTGAGGGCCAATACGGCGGCCAATGAAATGCTATGTCGCAGCTTATTGTTTTTATCGAACATAGAGACCTCCTGGTTGATTTCAAACGGGACTACAAACGCCCCCCGTGTAGGAGCGAGCTTGCTCGCGAAAAACGCCCAGACACCGCGTCCTTCCAGAAACGCCGCGTTATCGTTGACGAATTTCGCGAGCAAGCTCGCTCCTACAGGGAATAGAGGCATCGGCACTAGCCCCAACGCATCACACACAACAGCCATACCAGGGAGAGCGCGGACGCCACCCAGATGCTCCAGTCGGTTACGCCGATCACCAGCAGGTGCAGGTAGGCGCTACCGAGAAGACCGATAAACAAGCGATCACCACGGGTGGTGCTGATCGGCAGAAACCCGCGCCGGGGGATGCTCGGCGCGCGCAGTTCCCATGTGGTCATGCCCGCCAGAATCAGGGCAATGCCGCCAAAGAACAGCGCGGTGGGGGTGGTCCAGGCCATCCATTCCATCATCGACTCCTCTAGACCCGGCCGAGGGCAAAGCCCTTGGCCACGTGGTTGCGCACAAACCAGATCACCAGCATGCCCGGCAGGATGGTCAACACCCCCGCCGCCGCCAGCACGCCCCAATCGATACCCGACGCCGACACCGTGCGCGTCATCACCGCCGCGATGGGCTTGGCGTTGACCGAGGTCAGCGTGCGTGCCAGCAGCAGCTCGACCCAGGAAAACATGAAGCAGAAAAACGCCGTCACGCCGATGCCGGAGCCGATCAGCGGGATGAAAATCTTCACGAAGAACTTGGGAAACGAGTAGCCGTCGATGTAGGCGGTTTCGTCAATCTCCTTGGGCACGCCAGACATGAAGCCTTCCAGAATCCACACCGCCAACGGCACGTTGAACAGGCAGTGGGCCAGGGCCACGGCGATATGCGTATCGAACAGGCCGATGGACGAATACAACTGGAAGAACGGCAGCAGAAATACCGCCGGCGGCGCCATGCGGTTGGTCAGCAGCCAGAAGAACAAGTGCTTGTCGCCAAGGAAGCGGTAGCGCGAAAACGCATAGGCCGCCGGCAGCGCCACACTCAGGGAGATCACCGTGTTCAGGCTGACGTAGTACAGCGAGTTGAGGTAACCGGTGTACCAGCTCGGGTCGGTGAAGATCACCTTGTAGTTGGCCAGGGTGAAATCCTGCGGAAACAGGGTCAGCCCGCCGAGGATTTCGGTGTTGCTCTTGAAGGACATGTTCAGCAGCCAGTAGATCGGCACCAGCAGGAACAGGATGTAGATCAGCAGCGGTATGACTTTACGCTTGCTCATGTTGGCGGCCCTAGCGGTTGGCGTCGGAATGGGTCATGGCGGTGTAGAACAGCCAGGACACCAACAGGATGATCAGGAAGTACACCAGGGAAAACGCCGCCGCCGGGCCAAGATCGAATTGGCCTACCGCCATCTGGGTCAGCGTCTGACTGAGGAAGGTAGTGGCGTTACCCGGTCCACCGCCAGTCAGTACGAAGGGCTCGGTGTAGATCATGAAACTGTCCATGAAACGCAGCATCACCGCGATCAGCAGCACGCTTTTCATCTTGGGCAACTGGATATGTCGGAATACCGCCCAAGCCGAGGCCCGATCGATCCGTGCCGCCTGGTAGTACACATCCGGGATGGCCCGCAGCCCCGAGTAACACAGCAGTGCCACCAGCGAAGTCCAGTGCCAAACGTCCATCACCAGCACGGTGACCCAGGCGTCCAGGGTGTTGGCCGCGTAGTTGTAGCTGATGCCCATGGCATTGAGGCTGTAGCCGAGCAAGCCGATATCGGCGCGGCCGAAGATCTGCCAGATGGTGCCCACCACGTTCCACGGGATCAGCAGCGGAATGGCGAGAACGATCAACACCAGCGACGACCAGCGACCCTTGGTCGGCATGGTCAGGGCGATGGCAATGCCCAGGGGGATTTCGATCAGCAGCACGCAGGCCGAATAGATGAACTGGCGCAGCAGCGAATCGTGCAGGCGTGGGTCGAGCAGCACCTGTTTGTACCAGTCGGCGCCGACAAAGTAGCGGCTGGATTGGTCGAAGATGTCCTGCACGGAGTAGTTGACCACGGTCATCATCGGGATCACCGCACTGAACGCCACCAGCAGGAACACCGGCAACACCAGCCACCAGGCCTTGTTGTTCTGCACCTTGTTCATGGCTGGACCTCCAGCAGGTAATCGTCGGCATACACCATCAGCCATTGCGCGGGAAAGCTCAGGGAGGCCTTGCCGTCGGGCACCGGTTTGTCTTCGGCCAGGCGTATTTTCAGCGGCACGCCATCCAGCCTCAGGGTCAGGATCTTGTAGGTGCCGAGGTCTTCGACATGTGTGACGTCGGCCTGCAGGGCGTCAGGGTTGTACTCGTCCCACACGTGGATAAATTCCGGGCGGATGCCCACCTGCAGGGTCTGGTAGTCGCTATGGGCAATGCGTCGCTGCAGCGCTTCGGACAAGGGCAGATGGGTGCCGGCAAAGCGTACCCCGCCGGCCTCGGCCTGCACCTGGATCAGATTCATCCCAGGGCTGCCGATGAAATAGCCGACAAAGGTATGGCTCGGCCGCTCGAACAGGTCGCGGGGCGTACCGAACTGCACGATCTGCCCGCCGTACATCACCGCGATCTTGTCGGCGAAGGTCGAGGCTTCCAACTGGTCGTGGGTGACGTAGACCATGGTGATGTTGAACTGCTCATGGATCTGCTTGAGCTTGCGCCGCAGCTTCCACTTGAGGTGCGGGTCGATCACCGTCAGTGGCTCGTCGAACAGGATCGCCGACACGTCGTCACGCACCAGGCCACGGCCCATGGAGACTTTCTGTTTTTCGTCGGCGGTGAGGTTGCGCGCCTTTTTGTTCAGCAGGTTTTGCAGGTCAAGAACCTCGGCGATTTCCTGCACTTTGCTGTGAATTTTCGCCTCGACCATGCCTTGGTTGCGCAACGGGAACGCCAGGTTGTCGAACACCGTCATGGTGTCGTACACCACCGGGAACTGGAACACCTGGGCGATATTGCGTTTTTCCGGGGTCAGCTCGTTGACCACTTTATGGTCGAACAGCACTTGCCCTTCGGACGGGCTGAGCAAGCCGGAAATGATATTGAGCAGGGTCGACTTGCCGCAGCCCGAAGGCCCGAGCAAGGCGTAGGCGCCGCCCTGCTCCCATATGTGGTTCATTTCCCGAATGGCGTAGTCCTCGGGGCCATTGGGCGTAGGGCTGTAGCTGTGCGCCAGGTTCTGCAAATGGATCTCGGCCATCAGGCAACCCTCGCGACACGGCGCCCGGGGGCCTGGACCAAACGGTCCTGACCATCGAACACAAACAGTTTATGGGTGGGGATATACACGCGGATCGGCGCGTCGACGTCGTACTCGTGCACCCCCGGCAGGTGCAGCACCAGCAGGAAGTGTTCGCTGCGCACATGCAGGAAGGTTTCCGAGCCGCTGATCTCGGCGACTTCCACGGTCACCGCCAGCTCCAGGTCATCGTCGTTGCTCGGCACCAGGCTGATATGGCTGGGACGCACACCAAAACGGAACTCGCCTTCACCGATAGGACGCAGATCAACATTGAGTGGGAAATGTACGAAATTGGCGAAGCTCACTTCGTTGCCACTGATGCGCCCCGGCATCAGGTTGATCGGCGGTTCGGAAAACAACTCGGCGGCCAAGACGGTCTGCGGCTGATGATAGACCTCGGCCGCCTTGCCGCTCTGGATCACCCGGCCTTCGTGGAGGATGGTGGTGGTGCCGCCCAGGGCCAGGGCTTCGTTGGGTTCGGTGGTGGCGTAGATGGCAATGGTGTGCCGCGCGGCGAACAGCTCGCGCATTTCCTGACGCAGCTCTTCGCGCAGTTTGTAGTCCAGGTTCACCAACGGCTCATCGAACAGGATCAGCTCGGCGTCTTTCACCAGGGCGCGGGCCATGGCCGTGCGTTGCTGCTGGCCACCGGACAACTCCAGCGGGTGGCGCTGGAGGAATTTTTCGATGCGCAGCATCTTTGCGGTTTCCAGCACCTTGCTGTGGATCAGTTCGTTGGACACACCGGCCTGGCGCAACGGCGAGGCGATGTTCTCGAACACGGTCATGGTGGGGTAGTTGATGAACTGCTGATACACCATTGACACGTTGCGCAAGCGCACCGGCTTTTGCGTGACGTCCACACCGTTCATCAGGATGCGGCCGCTGTCGGGCTTATCCAGGCCGGCCATCAGACGCATCAGGCTGGTCTTGCCGGACAGCGTACGGCCGAGCAGTACGTTGAAGGAACCGGCTTCAAAGCGCAGGTTGGCGTCGTCGATCCAAGTCTGACCGGAGGCGACGAGGGAGACATGTTCCAGGGTCAATGACATGACACGCCCTTTTTATTATTGGAATGAATCTGCCCGGTCGTCAGAGCGAGTTTCGTGCCAAAAGCGGCAGGTGCTTGATTCACAAGGAAATGGGACATGCGGCATGTTCAGGAGTGAACAGAAATGAACAGTCCCGACTGAACAACTGAACAATTGGGCGGTTGACAATGAACAGTTCTGAACAACACTGAATAGGCTTCACCCCTCCCCCTGTAGGAGCGAGCTTGCTCGCGAAAACCTCAAAGACGCCGCGGTCCGCCAGAAGCGCAGCGTTATCGTTGACGATTTTCGCGAGCAAGCTCGCTCCTACAAGGGGACGTGCATCCATAAGAACAATAAAAACCGGAAGCTCATTCCCATGGCCGAACCCTTGGCGCACGACACCCTTATCCAGGAATCCTGGCGCCGCTGCCGCGCCTTCGGTCTGGATCACCAGAGCACGCCCAGCTTCGACCAACTGCCCGCCGAGGGCATCAGCCAACTGCTGGAAAGCCAGCACTCCCTGGTGCAGACCACCCATCAGGAAGTGCTGCCCTACTATGAAAACATCCTGAGCAATTCCAACTGCCTGATCATGCTGGCGGACAACCAGGGCCAGGTGTTGACCAGTTGGGGCACCCAGCGCTTTATCGAGCCCAAGCTGGCCCGTGGTTTCAGCGCCGGCGCCAGTTGGAGGGAGCGTTCCAGCGGCACCAATGCTATCGGTACCGCATTGGCCTGTGCCCAGGCGGTACACATCGAACACGACGAACACTTTCTCAAGGCCAACCGCTTCATGACCGGTTCGGCGGCGCCGATCTTCGATGCCCAGCGCGAAATCATCGCGGTACTGGATGTGTCCAGCGACAGTTACCTGCCGCCCTCCCACACCCTGGGCATGGTCAAGATGATGAGCCAGACCGTGGAGAACCGGCTGATCCTCAACCTGTTTCGCGGCGAACATTTTCAGCTGACCTTCAACACCGGCCTGAGCAACCTCGACAGCCAATGGGCGGGCCTGCTGATCTTTGATGAAAGCGGCCAGGTGCTCTCGGCCAACCGCCGCGCCGACAACCTGCTGGGCATCAGTTTGTCGCGGGTGATGATCGACAGTTTGTTCAAGGTGTCGCTGCTGGAGCTGCTCAATCAACCGGAGGGCCAGCCCTTTTCATTGCAGGCGGCGGGACGCAACCGCTTCCAGTGCCTGCTCAAACGGCCCAAGCAGATGCCGGTGCAGGCGCGGGTGTTCAGCGCGCCCGTGTCGCCAAGGCCGGCCGCAATTAGCCTGAAGAGCCTGCATTTCGGCGATGCCCGCGTGGAAAAAGCCGTGCGCCAGGCCGAGCGTCTGCTGGAGAAGGACATCCCGCTGCTGATCCATGGCGAAACCGGTGTGGGCAAAGAGGTGTTCGTCAAAGCCCTGCACCAGGCCAGTTCCCGCAGCCAGCAGGCGTTTATCGCGGTGAACTGTGCGGCGATTCCTGCCGAGTTGGTGGAATCGGAACTGTTCGGCTACGAAAAAGGCGCGTTCACCGGCGCCAACCAGAAAGGCAGCATCGGGCTGATCCGCAAGGCGGACAAGGGCACGCTGTTTCTCGATGAAATCGGCGATATGCCGCTGCCGACCCAGGCGCGGCTGTTGCGCGTATTGCAGGAGCGTTGCGTGCAGCCGGTGGGCAGCAGCGAGGTATTCCCGGTGGATTTGCGCATCATCTCGGCCACCAACCGCACGCTGCGCGAGCAGGTGCAGGCCGGGCGGTTTCGTGAGGATTTGTACTACCGCATCGGCGGCCTGACCCTGGAACTGCCGCCCCTGCGCGAACGCAGCGACAAGCACGCGCTGTTCCAGCAACTGTGGCAGCAACACCGCGAGCCGACCCAATGGGCCGGGCTCAGCGCCGAGGTGCAGAGGCTGTTCGAGCAGCACCCGTGGCCGGGCAATTTGCGCCAGGTGAGCAGCGTGCTTCAGGTGGCGCTGGCGATGGCCGAGGAGCAACCGATCCGCCCGGAGCATCTGCCGGATGATTTCTTCGTGGATTTGAACCTGTCGCCGCCCCAGCCCGTCGGTGAGGACCTGGACGACAGCGTCGACCTGGGCCGACGCTTGAAGGCCGCAGGCGGGAACATTTCCCACCTGGCGCGGGAGCTGGGGGTGAGCCGCAATACCCTGTACAAGCGCTTGCGCCAAAACGATGCCTAGCGCGGCTTGACCACCACCAGCAGGTCGGTGAAGTACTCCACCTGGATGGGCAGGTTATCCGCCAGCGCGGCCAACGCCGCCGCCGTGTCATCGAGCCTGAACACCCCGGACACGCGCAGGCCCCGAAGGGTCTGGGGATCGAAGCGGACCAGGCCATGGCGATAACTGGCCAGGGTTTGCAGCACATCGCTCAGGGGTTGGTCGTTGACTTTGAGCAGGCCGCGAGTCCAGGCGTCCGGGTCGGTGTCGTCGATGGCCTGGGGCGGCTCGGCGCGGCCGTGGTCGAGGATCGAACGCTGGCCGGCCATGACCTTGACCCCCTCGTTCGTATCACCTTTGACCGCCACCGTAGACTCGATCACCGTCACCACGGTCGTCCCGTCCGGCGCACGCTTGACCAGGTAACGGGTGCCCAGGGCAGTCGCGGTGCCCTGGTCGGTGCGCACCACGAATGGCCGCCGGGCATCCTTGGCCACGTCCACCCACAGTTCGCCTTGGAGCAGCTCGATCACCCGCTGGTGACCGTCGAACCTCACGTCCACCGCCGAGTTGCTGTTGAGCTGCAACTGGCTGCCGTCGGCAAGAGCGATCTGGAGGCGTTCGCCGACGCCGGTGCGCTGGTCGGCCATCCACACCGGCAGTTGCTCCAGGCCCAGCCAGCCGCACAGCACCAGGCCCAGTACGGCCATCGCCTGCACGCCGCGCGCGGGTCGTGGCGCAAACGCGCGGTTGAGGGCGACACGGGCCGGTTGCGCGGGCAAAGTGTCGAAGCTGCCCCACAGGGCACGCATGCGCTCGATGGCCACCGCGTGGCGCGGGTCGGCCTGGCACCAGGCGTTGAAGGCTTGGCGCTCGCTCTCGCTGACGTCTTCGTCGTGCAGGCGTGTCAGCCAATTCGCGGCTTGCTGAATGATGTGTTCGGTGCTCATACCAGCGGATCTGCCGCGTGCAGGCTGTGGTAACAGTGCACCAAGGCGCTGGCGATGTAGTTTTTGACGGTGCTGGGCGACACCTCCAGGCGCGTGGCGATGTCGCTGTAGGTCAGCCCGTCGAGGCGACTCAACAGAAACGCCTCACGGGCCTTGGCGGGCAAGCCGGCGAGCAGTTCGGCGATACGTTCCAAGGCTTGCAGCGCCACATGGATCGCCGCCGGGTCGGGCATTCCGGCGTCTTCGCACTGGATGACCAGGGCTTGCATGTAGGCTTTTTCAATACGCCGACGCCGAGCACCATCGATCAACAACCGCCCCGCCGTGGTGGCCAGGAACGCTCGCGGCTCTTTGATGTTTTGCGGCTCGGCCAGCAGCAATACGCGGATAAACGCATCGTGGGCCAGGTCCGCAGCCTGCTGGGAACACCCGAGTTTTTTGCGCAGCCAACCGTGCAACCAGCCGTGGTGCTCGCTGTACATCGCCGTTAGGGTCTGCTGACGCACTGAATCGCCCAGCGCGGCCGGAATGTCATGCATGCGCAAAATAATCTCAAATGGGAAGAGTTACCAATTGCGCGAACAATGCCAGTAAAACGAGGGCGGGGCAAGGGGGCGCCACCGTCTGCGAAGGTGCCGAAAAATAGGGGAAGCGCCTGGCTGCCCCTTTGCTACTGCATGTCTGAAAGACTGTGTTCCGTCAGCGCCAGCTCCATGAAACGCCGGTGTAGACCCCTCGGCCGTCCGCCGGGGTGGAGCGGGCGACGTCCAGGCCCTTGTCGTCGTAGCCCGGCGTGACGGTGTTGGCGTAGCGTCGGTTGGTCAGGTTGCGCAGGTCAACCCAGGCCTGCCAGTCCTGCTTCGGCGCGTCGTAGCCGAAGGTCGCGCCGAGGATGGTGTAGGCCGCGGCGTAGTAGGAATTGGCGTAGTCCACCGCCACCCGCGAGGAATGCTCGGTGTTGAGGCTGGTATAGAACCCCGTCGGATGGCTGTAGCGCACTTGCGCCTGGTAGTAGTGCTTGGGGATGCCCGGCAAGGTGTTGTCGCCGAAGCGGTCGTCGTCGCGGTAATGGAAGTCGCTGAAGGTGTAGGCCTGGCGCAGGTCGAGCTTACCGCTGCGACCGCCGTCCCACAGCGGGCTGAGCAGGCTCAGTTCCACGCCTTGGTGCACAGTGGGGCTGGCGTTGGACTCGGCGACGATGGCATTGCTGGTCTGGGTCTGGGCCTGGGTTTCCACGGTGAGCAGTTCGTGACGCACTTCGGAGCGGTACAGCGCCAAGTCCCACTGGCCGAACACGGCCTCGCCCCGGCCGCCGATTTCAAGGGTGGTGGCGGTCTGGTTTTTCAGGCTCACGCCTTCGCGGGCCAGGCCCTTGGCCGCACCGCTGGCGAAATACTTGTTGGAACCCCAGATCATCGACCACGCATGCGGCGGTTCGACCGAACGGCTCAGGTTGCCGTACACCTGCAGTTGCGGGCTGAACTCATAACGCAGGCCGATGCGCGGTGCGTAGTCCCAATCGTGCTGGCTCAGTGGCGCCTGGCCCTCGGGGTAGGTGACCTGGGTTTCGCGGCGCGTGTAGATCGCGGCCAGGCCGGTGGTCAGCCACAGGTCCGGGACCAGTTCCAGGTCGTTGCCGATATGCAGCACGGTGTCGGAGCCCAGGTAACTGTAGTCGCGGGTCTTGGTGCCGGGGGCATAGGTGGCCGTGTTGCCGGCCGGGGTACGCACGTACTCCGACGCGCCGTTGTTGGGCATCGCCTGGGTGGTGCGCAGACCGATGGTGGTGGTGCTGTCGTGGCCGAACAGCGTGTCCTGGCGAATGTAGTTCAAGGTACCGCTGACGTCGGTGTAGGCGACTTTAAGGCGGTTGGTGCCTTCACGCAGGTCCATCGGGTAATCGTGATAGGCCAGGCCGACTTCGAGGCGCGAGCTGTCGTCCAACTGCAGGGTGGTCTTGTTGGCGAGCCACGTCGACCCCGGTTGCAGGCGTTTGGAATCGCGGGCGGCGTTGAGGCTGTTGGCGGCTCGTGGGTCGTGGCTGATCTGCTCACGGGTGAGTTTGCCGGGAGTGTCGTTGGTGGTTTCGCGGTAGCGGAAATAGAAGCGGGTTTCCAGTTCGGGGCTGAAACGGTAGCCGAAGTTGGCGGCGACACCTTTGCCGCTGGCTGCGCTCTGGTGCTGGTAGCCGTCAGACTCCGAGTCGGTGAGGCTGACGTAGTAGTCGGCGTCTCCCAGTACCTGGCCCGAACTGATCTCGCGCTGGGCGTAGCCGCGGCTGCCGGCTTCATAGCGCACTTGCAGTTTGGGCGCATCGTAGCCGGTGTGCGTCACATAGTTGACCGCACCACCCAACGCCAACGCGCCGCGATCAAAGCCGTTGGCGCCGCGCAGCACCTCGACGCGACTTTGCCACAACGGGTCCTTGAGTTCGTAAGGCGTGCCTCCGGGGCCGGTCAGCGGCAAGCCGTCGAGTGTTTCGTACAAGCCCGAGGCATGGGCGCCGGGGCTGCGGTTCAGGCCCGAACCGCGAATGGACAGCTTCACCCCTTCGTTGTTCGCCGCCTTGGCGTACACCCCGGCCTGGTACTTGAACACATCCTCGTTGGTGCTCACCCGCCCCTGCCGTACGCTGTTCATGTCGATGTAATTGGTGGCGCCGGGCACGCTCTTGAGCTGCGCCTGAGCCACTTCGCCAGCACTGGCTTCACTGCCGGTGACCTCGACCGGGGCCAATTGCAGGTCTTCGGCGTGCACCAGCGAGCTTAAGGTCAGAGCGGCGAACAGGAACGGAGGGTGGCGCAGCAGCATGAGGCAAGTCCTTGGAATTCAGGGGCATGCAGGGCTGGGCCAGGCACGCGAACAGTGATGGGAAGGCGGGGACGCCCTTCAGGTCACGCCCTATCGACGGACCAGAACCTTCCCACAACGGCATCGGACCAGAATCATTTACTAAGTCCAAAATCGAATTACCACATGCAAGCACTGCAGAGCTTGAATCCGCTTAACAACTCCAATGGACGTCCTGGTTATTCGATCAGGGAATGTTGACCGACCAGAAGGAAATAAACGGTGTAACGGACAGACCTAGCGAACGGTCTTTTCCAGTGTTCGCATCAACTCTTCCGCTTCTGACCCGAGGGGAAATCTGAAGCCGTGCATTTCATCGGTGGCGAGAATTTCACCCAGGGTACCGAGCAACTGTGCCTCTGTCGGCGAGTCGCGCAGCAGCTTGTGCGCAGGCAGTAACAACTCGGCTGTAACGCCCTGAACGCTCGCAGCATCAATCACGGCGAATAGGATAAAGCGCAGGCGTATTTCGCGGTCGGTCGGCCAAACCGTTTTTCGCTTACCCAAGGGAGAGCCTCATTTTTTCGGAAAAATCCGAGGCTATTGCGCACAGCGGGGCGTTTCAAGCATCGGAAAGCAAGATAGGCCGTTTCCTACATTTGTTGCGGAAATAGCGCACCCAATGACCACATCGGCGATGGCTGAGCCGAGAAACCCCTTACTGCACCGGCAGGAAATTCATCAGCAGCAGGCTCTGCGCGTAATTGAGCCCGATGCGCCCGCCGTGGGCGGTCACGAGCATGCTGCCGATGGCACAGATGAATGCGCCGACATCCCGACTCTGTTGCTGGGTGCAACCGCCCACACAAAGCGATGACACCGCAGCCAGCAACAGCGGTCGGCGCATTCGTCGAATGTTGAATGAAAGTAACGTGTGATGTATCGGCACCCGATCTGGTTCTCGTGCCCGCGCGGAGATCGATGAGGCTCAGGCAAAGATAGATCGAAGACATCAAAAAAGTGCGGAGTGGCCGCGCAAATGATTGTAAGCAGCGCCTCTGGGCGGTGTGGGTTGCTCAATCGTGAAGAGTTCGTTTCTGTATCTATACTCAATCAACCGTTACGAGTGTTGCTGGCGATCCAAGGTGGATCTGATTGTTCCACGGCACTCTCAGCAGCGGCTATACAGGAGAGTATCCGCGATGAAACATCCCATTAGAGCTCAAATGGTCGTGCAAATTATTTGCCTGCTATCAATGGCTCAGCTTTTTTGCTGAGCCGTGCGTGACTGCTTTCTGATTTAAGCTGCGGTTGTGGCGAGGAAAGGTATTGCCTTTCGTTCGCCTCGGTATAGTGCCCGACAATCAAGCGGCTTACACTGCTCCCCCTTGTAATGACTGTTCAAGTGACAACTTCCAAGGACACTTCAGCATAATCGGTGAACTAAAAGGACTTTACGCATGCCCTTCTCATTGAAAGAAAGAACCGCGATGCTTGCGCTCAAGGGCGTAGGACCGACCGTCATTGCCAGACTCGAACAAATGGGAATCAACTCATTGGCCGAATTAGGGCAATCGGATGTCAATGACATCCTCGCTCAAGCCTCAGCGGCAGTGGGTTCGACATGCTGGAAAAATAGCCCCCAAGCCCGGGCCGCTATTAACGCAGCCATCGACTTGGCCAGAGGCTATGCTGCAGAAGACCGCTGACTTAACGGGTAATCTGGCCAGCTGCCTTCACGTTGGAATCGCAGAGGATAAGCAGCGAAACTTGGACAAAATTTAACCTTTAATAGCATTAGCAAGAAAAATCCCTAATCGTCTGCTAAGTACCAGGCTTCAGTTGAAGCTGGACACGACCATACTGACAGTGAGTCGACAACGAGCACGAAGCTTCAGACCCAGGCAGAGGGACATACCATGTCAGCCTTCACAGACAAGCTTGAGTACATGCACAATCAGGACATCCAAGCACTTTTTGAATTCGCCGGCCGGTTATTTCCCGGAAGAATAGCGGTAGTTGCAGAAGATTACGTTCTGGTTGAGATTGAGCATAATGAAAAGACAGTGCTTTTACATAAGCATATAAATGCTGTTGGATTCATCACAGGCTCTGGTCTTGTAGGTTAACTTGACCAGCACCGCGTCTATCGGGATCACTCACCAGGTAGGCATTCTGCCAGGCGGTTCGTTTTTCATTGCCTTGCCCGCAAACAAAAACGCCCTGCGCAAGGCAAGGCGTGAATGATGGATCAGTCAGATGAGGTTTGAGGGACCGGCGCCTCATCGACGCTGATGCAATGCTCGATATCCGTTATTTTCTGGAGAGCCTGCTCAGCAGTCGCGTATGCGCCAAACATTCGGCCCTGGTAAAAGACGACCCATGCAAATTGAATGTCCGCCTTACCGCAAGCCGCTATCACCAACGTCTTGAATCTCTCCGCCAAGTCGTCTACATGCATCTGTGCCATGCCACGCAACACCATGACGCTCTCCCTGTATGCAGTCCGAGGCCCTGTTTACTGGCCTCAAACAATATGAGCGCAATAAAAACCGACTGAGTCGGGATAGCCCTCCCCCCAGCCACCCCACGGAGAGGGGCGAAGGGTCGATTGGAGAGTAGCGGCGCAATGATACCAGAGCTGGCTGTGCATGCATCGTCATCACTTGGGCGTGCAAACAAAAAAGCCCTGCACCAGGCAGGGCTCAATGTATCGTTATCTACTGGATAAGCAACTCATTGTACCGACCGTTTAATCTTTTGCTTCGGTCGATATAGTTGTATCCCGCATTTGTAACACGCTGGATAAATATATCCGGTGCTTCCCCCTGAACATTGACGCACCCCATATCGACCAGCAACTCGATATGGCCATTCACGACCACAAGAGACCAGTGTTCGCACTGTTCAACGGAAAAGTGGTCACGAATATCCTTTGCCGATACATTCAATCTCCACTCTTCAGAATCCATAATGCACACTTCCAGGATTTTTACTAACAGCTTCTGATCTCGTTCCACATCACGCTCCATAGGAAAAAAAGTGCCTATACGAGATCGTACGCCGGAGCACAAATAAAAAACTCGATGTGATCGCCAGGCGTAAGAATGGAAAATGTCTATGGCACTGAAGGAATAGCCCGACAACTCGGTTAATTGTCGCGCCAAGCACATACCATATCGACAAAATCCACCAAGTCTTGATGCCGGGTTGGCAAACTCAGGCCAGTAAATCAACGCAAAAGAATCGGACCGTCCGATGGCCACGAGGGCTACTCGGAGTTTCTATGGGTGCAGCGTTTTGTGAATCATCCATCTGTTGGCTAAAGCACAATGGGGGTCATATCCGATACCGGAGCAGCCACTACTCGTCCTCCTCGCGTAGTAATTCTACGACTGAACAACCAGCACCACGACAGCCTGTCATTAACTGCCCGAGGCCCTGGTACTCTCCAGCACCAGGCCGCGTCGTGGTGTTATCGGAGCGTGCCCAAGTGAGCAGCAGTGCTAGGATCGCAAAGACCCGTGAATGTCCTGAGCCGGTATGAGCGAGCCGGCCAATACTACAAACTCGGCGGAAAACAACTAGGGGTAGCGCCCTGGTGCTCCAATCACACCCCGATGCGGACGAAATCGCGGCCTATAACCGCCCACCTGCAGAAAAAGGTCTAGGCGAATTCGTGAAATCGGGTCTTTCCGTTAACTGCATCTTCAAAGACTCAACCAGCTCACCGATAGTCGAGTTTCATGTAGACAAGTCCGATTGCCTCTGAAGGCCCGCCCTCCCCGCTGAAGCCCGCCTTTCTCGCGGGCTTTTTTCTGCGCGTCGTACTCGCTAATGAGTCTGCGCAGTTACTCATCTAGCTCCCAACACCACCCGAATGCACTCCCCTCTGCGCCAAACGGCAACCAGCGGAGCGGATGAGTGTTGACGAATACAGGTGAACAACACGCCACTTTGGAGGTGACCATGCACCACAGCACCCAATCGCGCCGCGACATCGTCGAAGGCCTGCATCAGCGCTCCCGTCTCGCCACTGCCGAGTTCTACCGGCTGATTGGTCGGCCTGAGCCAGTGGTCGCCTTCCGAATGATGGTTAAACCGCTGACACGACTGCCGACACAGCGGGCAAGTGAGATTGGGGAGTTGTCACCACACAATTGGAGCCACCTTTGATAGCCCGGATATGTAAGGATGCTTTCATCATACGGATGGAAAAAAGGAAGATGCCATGGACGCAGTAATCCGACTTACCAAACTTGCCGATATCGATGCGATTTTTAAGATTCGAACCAGTGTTCGGGAAAATCACTTATCTCAAGATCAGTTAACGGAGATAGGCATAACGCCTGAAGCTATAAGTCAGGCAATTTCAGAGACTCCGTGCGCTTGGGTCGCGGAGGTCAGTGGTGTTCCAGTCGGTTTTCGATGGTCGATATTGAAGATCGTTGCGTATTCGCGATCTTCGTCTTGCCGGAATTCGAAGGGTATGGGTTGGGGCGCAATCTGATGCACAAAGCAGAGTCTTTTCTATTTCAACGCCATCAGAAGATATGGTTAGAAACCGCTGAAGCAAGCCGTGCGAGTGGATTCTATAGAAACCTTGGCTGGCAGCCCGTGAAGAACCTACCGGAAGGTGACATTCGTTTTGAGAAGCAACTGAAGTAAAGCGAGAATAATAAAGGTATCGAGACGGTTAGATGGGCACCCGGCCAATTGCGCAAGGTGTGTTTGGCGGGCGCTTAGCTGGGGCACACCGACAAGCGAATCACAGAGACGGTTTATCGGCGCGTCGATGAGATCGTGAAACCGACCCGTTGATTCCGAAATCTGGCGGAGTTGCGGAAACTGCCTGAAATGATGCGGAAACGATCAGCAAATAAGCCGTCTAACTTTGCAGAACCCAGAAACACAAAAGCCCCGCTAGTGCGGGGCTTTCGTTTGAATCTTGGCGGGAAACCAGGGATTCGAACCCTGGGAACGCTATTAACGTTCGCCGGTTTTCAAGACCGGTGCATTCAACCACTCTGCCAATTTCCCTTTTGCATCACGGGATCATAATAGCCCATCCCGTCTCAGCGGGCGCCATAATACCCGAATGAAACACACTGTCAAACTCTCGCCATCGCTTGTTACAGAGCGTCTGTTATGATCTTTGCGACTGAACGTTTCAAAACCGAAGGAGTGTCGCCATGCGCGAACAGAATTACGCAGTGAATGGCAACGTGCAGGCTGAGCAGCTTGAAGTCAGCCGCGTGTTGCGCAACACCTATGGCTTGCTCGCCCTTACGCTCGCATTCAGCGGCTTGATGGCGTTCGTGGCGCAACAGATGCGTGTTGGCTACCCGAATATCTTTGTCGTGCTGATCGGTTTCTATGGCCTGTTCTTCCTGACCAACAAGTTGCGCGACTCGGCGTGGGGTCTCTTGTCGGCGTTTGCCCTGACAGGCTTCATGGGCTTTATCCTCGGTCCGATCCTCAACCGTTACCTCGGCATGGCCGGCGGCGCGGAGGTAGTCAGCTCGGCGTTTGCCATGACAGCCCTGGTGTTTGGTGGCCTGTCGGCTTACGTACTGATCACCCGCAAGGACATGAGCTTCCTGGGCGGCTTCATCACCGCCGGTTTCTTCGTGCTCCTGGCCGCCGTGGTCGCAGGCATGTTCTTCCAGATCAGCGGCCTGCAACTGGCAATCAGCGCAGGTTTTGTGCTGTTTTCCTCGGTATGCATCCTGTTCCAGACCAGTGCAATCATCCACGGCGGTGAGCGCAACTACATCATGGCGACGGTTAGCCTGTATGTGTCGATCTACAACCTGTTTATCAGCCTGTTGCAGATCTTCGGCATCATGGGCCGCGATGACTGATTCATAGCGGTATAAAAAATGCCCCGTATCGAAAGATACGGGGCATTTTTGTTTTCATGACGTCAGTACTGGTTGGGTTCCATTTCCAACTCGACCTTGAAACGCTCGGCGATGTCGCGCTGGATACGCCGGGCCAGGTTGGCGATATCGTGCCCTGTGGCACCACCATAGTTGACCAGCACCAGCGCCTGCAGCTTGTGTACGCCGGCATCGCCCTCACGGAAGCCCTTCCAGCCTGCCTTGTCGATCAGCCAGCCAGCAGCGAGTTTCATCTGCCCGTCCGCCTGGGGATAGGCCACCAGGTCCGGATACGCCCCCTGCAACTCTGCCGCCAACGCCTGGGATACCAGCGGGTTCTTGAAGAAACTGCCGGCATTGCCGAGTTCGGCCGGGTCCGGCAGCTTTTCGCGGCGAATACTACAGATCGCCCGGCTGACATCACTCGGTGTCGCTTCGGTGATGCCCTGCCCGGCCAGGCGCTGTTGCACCGGGCCGTAGTCGAGTTTTAGGTGGCTTGCGCGGCTCAGGGCAAAGCGCACGCGCAGGATCAGCCAGCGTCCGGTTTCATGCTTGAACAGGCTGTCACGATAAGCAAAGTTGCATTCCTCCAGGCTGAAATCCCGCAGTTCGCCGGTCTGACGATCCAAGGCGGTCAACCCGGCGAACACATCCTTGATCTCTACGCCATAGGCGCCGATGTTCTGCATGGGGGCCGCACCAACGGTGCCGGGGATCAGGCTGAGGTTTTCCAGACCGCAGAACCCTTGCTCCAGGCTCCACAGCACGAACGAGTGCCAGGCCTCGCCCGCTTCGGCTTCGACCACCACCTGTACGCCATCATCACGTAAGACACGGATGCCTTGAGTAGCCATACGCAGGACCAGGGCTGCAATATCCTGGGTCAGCAACAGGTTGCTGCCGCCACCGATCACCAGCAAGGGCAATGCGTTTGCGGCGGCGTAAGCCAGCGCCTCGCGCACATCGTCATCGCTGTGGGCTTCGGCGAACAGCCGGGCACGCACATCAATGCCAAAACTGTTGAATGGCTTGAGCGATACCTGCGCAAGCACGTGCAAGGTCATAACCGCCCCTTCAATTCGATCACCAATAAATCACAGGCGCACTCGATCAGGTCCAGAACCCGTTCAAACCCTTGGTCACCCTCGTAATAAGGGTCCGGCACTTCGTCCACTTCAGCATCAAAGCGGCGCAGGAACAGGTCCAGCTCTGCCTTGCCCTGCTCCGGCTGCATGGCCTTCAGGTTACGCAGGTTGCTGTGGTCCATGGCCAGGATCAGGTCGTAGCGCGCAAAGTCGGCGCGGGACACCTGCTGGGCACGCTGCGCCGACAGATCATAACCACGCACGAGCGCCGCACGTTGGCTGCGTGGGTCGGGCGGGTTGCCGACATGCCATTCACCAGTACCGGCGGATGCCACCTCGATCTGGCCCGCCAGGCCGGCTTCGCGCAATTTATGGCGCAATACACCTTCGGCGGTTGGCGAGCGGCAGATATTGCCCAGGCAGACAAACAAAACCTCCATCAAACCCCCAACAGGCGACGGACGCGCTCCAGGTCTTCCTGGGTGTCAACGCCTGCCGGCGGTGCTTCCAGCGCATCGCCCACATGGATACGCACACCGTGCCACAGGGCACGCAGTTGCTCCAGGGACTCGGTATTTTCCAACCAGCACGGGCCCCAGTTGACGAAGTCATGCAGGAAGCCGGCGCGGTAGGCGTAGATGCCGATATGGCGCCGGTACGGCACGCCTTCCGGCAATATGTCAGGATGCTTGGCGAACGCATCGCGCGCCCAGGGCAAGGTCGAACGGCTGAAGGTCAGCGCCAGGCCATTGATGTCGCTGACCACCTTGACCACGTTCGGGTTGAGCAGGGTTTCGATATCTTCGATGGGCTCGGCCAGGGTCGCCATGCGCGCTTCGCCATGGGCAGCCAGATTGGCGGCCACTTGATCGATCACACTCGGTGGAATCAACGGTTCGTCGCCTTGCACGTTGACCACGATGGCGTCAGGCGCCAGACCAAGCTGTGTAGCGACTTCGGCCAGGCGGTCGGTGCCGGAGTTGTGGTCTTCGCGGGTCAGCACGGCTTCGGCGCCAAAGCCTTTGCAGGCTTCGATGATGCGCGGGTCATCGGTGGCCACCACCACGCGCTCGGCGCTGCTTTTGCAGGCCTGTTCCCACACCAGTTGGATCATCGGCTTGCTGCCGATCAGTTGCAGTGGCTTGCCCGGCAGGCGGGTCGAGGCGTAGCGCGAAGGAATGACGACGGTAAAGGCTGTAGTCATTTATCCAGACGCTCATCGGTGGTCAGGGTGCGGGCTTCGCTTTCGAGCATCACCGGGATGCCATCACGGATCGGGTAAGCCAGGCCAGCGCCTTTGCTGATCAGCTCGGTTTTGTCGGCGCTGAGCTTGAGCGGGCCTTTGCAGATCGGGCAAGCGAGGATGTCGAGCAGTTTGGTGTCCATGAGTGTTTCCTGGATAGCAGCATTTAAGGCAAAAGACGGGCGGGCAGCAGGCGCATCAACTGCGTGTCGAACCAGGCGACAAACGCTGGCGACGGCACGGCATCCACTGCAAGGTACCACCAGTCGGGCCGGGCGAATCCGCGGCACTTCACCGCGTCTTTCTCGGTCATGACCAGCGGCAATGACGGCGTAAAATTCAAGACCTCGGCGCTGTAGGGCGCGTGGTCGGCAAAAGCATGGGGTATTGGCTGCCAGTGTAGCGTTTCAAGGGTCTTGAAGAAACGTTGCGGGTTGCCGATTCCGGCGACCGCATGCACCGCTTGGCCTGGCGGGAAGTGATCCACCGGTCGGCGTTCGCCCGTCTGCAGATTGACCAGTGCGGTAGGCCGCAGGCGAAAGGCAAAGCCATCCTCATGATCGGCAGCGGCGCCGTTGTAGAGCACCGCATCGACACTCTGCAGACGCTCCACCGGCTCGCGCAAGGGGCCGGCAGGCAGGCAACGGCGGTTGCCAAGGCCGCGGGCAGCATCGATCAGGACCAGTTCCAAGTCACGGGCCAGGCGGTAGTGCTGCAGGCCATCGTCGGAGAGGATCAGGTCCACAGGCCCAGTTGCCAGCAGGGCCTTGACCGCGCGACTGCGGTCGGGGTCGATCATCAGTGGCACGCCGCAGCGCTGCACGATCAACAGCGGTTCATCACCGGCCACCTCGGCGCTTTGATTGGCCTCGACCCGCCACGGCAACTGCGGGGGCTTGGCGCCGTACCCACGACTGACCACTCCAACGCGCAAACCGCTGCGCTGGCAATGCTCGATCAACCACAGGATCAACGGCGTCTTGCCGGTGCCACCCACGGTAATATTGCCGACCACCACCACCGGCACCGGCGCTTGATAAATCTCGCCCTCTCCCGCCACGAACCGCGCGCGTTTGCGCTCTACCACCCGGCGATACAGCGACTCCAGCGGACGCAGCAACGTCAGCGCCGGATGGCCCTCGTACCAGGCTTTGAGCAATCGATCGGACAGGGCCATCAGGGTTGGCTCGCCGCCTCGACAGTGCTCATGCGCAGATGGCTGAAGCCGAGCTTGCCAGCGGCATCCATGGCAGTGATCACGGCTTGGTGCTGGGTCTTGCCATCGGCGCTGATGGACAGCGGCAGCTTGGTATCGCCTCCGGATTCCTTCTGCAACGCGTCCATCAGGCTGTTGAGGTCGTTTTTCTCCAGCACTTGGTTATTCACCGAAAACACCCCTTCGGCGCTGATGGCGATATCCAGTTGCTTGACGTTCTGGTCTTCGGCCGGCGAACCGCTCACCGCTTCGGGCAGGTCGACCCGTAGTTCGGTTTGTCGGGTAAACGTGGTGGTAACCACAAAAAACAGCAGCAGGATAAACACCACATCGATCAGCGACGCGAGGTTGATATCGACATTTTCCCGTTGCTTGCGGCGAAATTTCACGCTTTGCCCTCAACCAGATCCACATCACGGTCACCCTGCACCACTTCCACCAGCTTGATGGCTTCCTGCTCCATACCGACCACCAGCTCATCGATGCGCCGTTGCAGGAAGCGGTGGAAGAACACCGAGGGAATACCGACCATCAGGCCCGCCGCCGTGGTGATCAAGGCTTTGGAAATACCACCGGCCAACACGGCAGCGTTGGTGGTCATGCCCGACCCCATGAACGAGCTGAAAATATCGATCATGCCCAGCACCGTGCCCAGCAAGCCGAGCAATGGCGCCATGGCTGCGATGGTGCCGAGCGCGTTGATATAGCGCTCCAGTTCATGGATGACCCGGGCGGCGGCCTCTTCAATGCACTCTTTCATGATCTCGCGGCCATGCTTGGAGTTGGCAAGGCCCGCTGCGAGGATTTCCCCCAGCGGCGAGTTGGCGCGCAGTGCCTTGAGTTTGTCCTTGTCCAGTTGTTTGTTCTTGATCCAGCCCCAGACCTGCCCCAGCAGATGCTCGGGGGTCACGCGACTGGCGCGCAGGGTCCACAGGCGTTCGGCAATGATGCCGAGTGCGGCGATAGAACTCATGATGATCGGCAACATCATCCAGCCGCCGGATTTGACCAATTCCCACACAGTGAATGTCCCCTCGAAAAAGTGCGCCACTTTACCATATAGGCTCGGCGGCGGGGTTCGTCGGCCATGGCACTGCCGACAGTACGATCAGGGTAACCGTTCACGCCAGAACCTGCGTTGACTGCGCGCAACAACCGGCGGGGCAAAGGCCCCGAGTCGCAGGCGCACGGCGCCCTGCTCCGCGCTGTCGTACACCCGGCTGCCTAACGCCCGATAGCGCTCTAGCACCTGCTGATGGGGATGACCGAAGGCATTGCCACGTCCACGCGAAATCAGCACCGACTTGGGCGTCAGCCGTTGCAAAAAGGCCCAGGATGAGGAGCTGCGACTGCCATGGTGCGGTGCTTGCAGCCAATCGGTAGGCACCGCAAGCGGCGTGCTGAGCAACGCCTGTTCAGCCGCACGGTCGATATCGCCGGTCAGCAGCAGGCGCTCACCATTAGCCTGCACCAGCAGCACGCAGGATTTCGGATTGCCGGCAACGGCGTCAGCCCACTGCCAGAGTTCGAATGACACACCGTCCCACCGCCATTGCTCACCGCTGACGCACGGCTGGGTGCCGAGAACCGTCGGCAACCTCTCGGTTTCCCCGCCAACGACACGCGTGATCGGCATGCCATTGGCAATCGCCACCGCGCCGCCGGCATGATCCGCATCGGCATGGCTTAGCAGCATCATGTCCAAGGTCCCGACCCCGAGTTTTCGCAACGACGGCAGCACCACCCGCGCGCCCAAGTCGAACGCTCCTGAACGCGGGCCGGCATCGTAGAGAAGCGTGTGGTGACGCGTGCGCAGGATCAACGCTTGTCCCTGCCCGACATCCAATTGCACGACTTCCACCTGTCCATGGGGTACCAGCGTTCGCGGGGGAAACACTGCCAGCAACAGCATCGGCCAGCCCAGCAAGCGAAACGGCACCCCTTTGGGTAACAGCAACAGCACCGCGCCCAGCAGGCTGATGCACCAGTAAACCGGCGCCACTTCGGTCGGCACCCACGCCGGTACCAGCCCGGCGAGCCACGCCAGGCCTATGAACAATCCATCCAGCGCACCACCCGCCAACCACAACAAGCCCTCCCCCACGAAAGGAAGCGGCAGCAGTACAGTCCCCAGCAACGCCAATGGCAACACCACCAGACTGATCCACGGCACGGCAACCAGATTGGCCAGCGGCGCACTCAGGCTGATGGGTAGACCGAGCACCAGCAGCACAGGAAACAGGCCGATAGCGATCATCCACTGCGGACGGGTCCACGCTTGCCACAAACGCCAAGGCCCGAGCCGCCCACCGAACGCCAGACCCAGCACCGCCACCGCCGCAAAGGACAACCAAAAGCCCGGCTGCAAACTGGCCAATGGTTCCAGCATCAGCACCCCATTGAGCGCCAGCAACAATGGCCACCAGATTCCCAGATGGCGAAAACGCAACCGCCACAGCAACACTAATCCCACCATCACGCACGCGCGCTGCACCGGCACGCCGAACCCGGCCAACAGGCCGTAGGCCAGCGCTGCGGCGAATGCCAGGCCACACGCCCAAGGCAGCCACGGCCAGGCCCGAGGCCAGCATCCATAGCGCGCCAGGCCAGCCACCAGGCCATAGACCAGCCCCGCCAACAAGCCGATATGCTGGCCGGAAATCACCAGCAAATGCACGGTGCCGGTGTCCTGCAATACTTGCCAATCTTCGGCGGCCAATCCCGAGCCATCTCCCAACACCAGGGCCGCGACCCCGGCCTCCCGACCTCGGGCATCCACCGCCATCAGGCGCTGGCGGACGCTGTCGCGCCAGGCATTACGCGCCGGTGCCAGCCGCTCGCCATCCTTCACCGAGCCCGTGGCACCGATGCGCTGGGCCAACAGCCAGGCCTCCTGATCAAATCCATGGAAATTAAGCAGCCCGAACGGACGTTTGAGAGCGATTGCCAGACGCCAGCGCTCACCGCTGCGCACCTCTGGCCCGCCACGCCAAAACACGCGAATGCGTTCAGGCAAGTGTGTCTTGCGCGACCGGCTGTCGGTCAATTCAAAACGCACCCCATCGCCCGTCCGTTGCGGCAACCCGGTGACCCGCCCCTCCACCCAGCGTGTCTGGCCGTCCAATGCCGGCTTCAGGCGATCGTTGAGTGCCGATTGTGCACTGAAGCAGGCCCAGCTCAGCCCCAGCAGGAAAAACGCCAGCGGGTACGTGCGAAACGGTAACAGCATCAACGCCACCACCGGCATCGCTATCAGCCAGCCGATAGACGGCAGTGCCGGTAAAAAACGCAAGGCCAGCAGCCCTAGCGCAAGCGCAAACATCCCTGTCCTCATGAATCATCCCTTTCAAGTGATCCACTCAGTCTTAGTCGAGCGCCCGGCAAGGCCTATGATGTTTTGTCACAAAGTCTGAATTTCCTGTTTATAGAATGCGGGCATACTTGCCCCTCGAACCGACCTGGACCCCTTATGCCCCGGCGCTTATTCAAACGGTACATGCCCGATCCCACCAGTATCAGGGAACACA
Source organism: Pseudomonas extremaustralis (assembly GCF_900102035.1). Taxonomy (NCBI): domain Bacteria; kingdom Pseudomonadati; phylum Pseudomonadota; class Gammaproteobacteria; order Pseudomonadales; family Pseudomonadaceae; genus Pseudomonas; species Pseudomonas extremaustralis. The sequence continues at coordinate 1,073,570 of NZ_LT629689.1, read as the reverse complement.
AGTCATTACAGTTTCTCGGCACGTTGCTGCATGACCCGAACCTCTGGCACCTGAACCGGCACTCAGTGGCGCGGGCCATGGCCGTGGGTTTGTTCGCGGCATTTATCCCGATTCCGCTGCAGATGCTGTTGGCGGCGATCCTGGCGATTACGGTGCGTGGCAACATGCCCATCGCGATCAGCCTGGTGTGGCTGACCAACCCGATCACGATGCCGGTGGTATTTATCTGCACCTACATGACCGGCGCCTGGTTGATGAACGTACCGCCCCGCGGCCTGCCCGATGACCTGACCTGGGAATGGATCAGCAGCCAGTTGAGCACGTTATGGCAGCCGTTTCTGCTGGGCTCGGTGGTGCTGGGGCTGGTATCAGGCGTACTGGCTTATTGCCTGACCATGGGCTACTGGCGCTGGTGGGTGGCGCACCAGTGGAAGAAGCGCAAACAGCGTCGCGGCTGAAGGTCAGCAGGCCCGCAGACGCAGGTGTACGCGCAGGCCGCCGCCCGTATTTTCCGCCCACAGGCTGCCATGCTGACGCTGCACGGCGTTGCGTGCGATGCTCAAGCCCAGGCCGAAACCGCCGTCACCCGGCCGCGAGCCGTCAAGGCGAGTAAAGGGCGCGAAGATCCGCTCCAGATCCTGCTCATCAATACCCCCGCCCTGATCCTCCAGCCATAGATGCCAGTACTCACCATCCCGACGCCCACCCAGGCGCACCGTACCGTCCGGTGGCGAGTGCCGAATGGCATTGCGCAGGATATTTTCCAGGGCCTGGGCCAGGGCATTCAGGTTACCCCGGACCCAACAATCAGCGGCCAATAGGCAAGGCAGGCGCGACGCGGGCCAATCACTTTCAAAGCACGCGTTTTCCCGCAACATGTCCCATAAGGCCTGAAGCTGGATATCTTCCTGGGACAATGGCGCCCTCTCGGTATCCAGCCAGGCCAGTTGCAGGCTGTCTTCCACCAGGCGCTGCATGCCGTCGATCTCCCGGCTCAGCCGCTCCCGAAGTTGCGCAAGGTCTTGCTCACTGTCACAGGCCACACGTAAGCGGCTCAATGGCGTGCGCAGCTCATGGGACATGTCTCGCAGTAATTGCTGTTGCAGCACCACGGTCCCCTGCAAACGCTCGGACATATGGTCGAAAGCCCGCCCCAGTTCGCCCAACTCATCCTGACGACTGGTGGCATCGTGGGGCATCCGCGTATTCAATTGATCAGCACGCCAGGCGTTGGCCTGCTCGCGCAGTTGGTTGAGGGGGATGATCAGCAATCGATACAAGCCAATGCACAGCAACAAGGTAAACAAGCCAGGGATCAGACCGTTGGTCACCACCCGCCAGAACAGTTGGTAGCGCCCCGGCATGAAACGCTGCGGCAATTCGATCACCAGCGAGCCGACGCCGGGATCGACCGGAAACGGGATCTTCAACCAGGGCAGCCCCCTGACGTGACGGCTGACCGGCCAGTCCAGCCCCCGCAGGAACGTCAGGCGCTGGCTTTCCTTGTCGGTCAGTGGGTAGCTGCTCAACGATTGCAGATCATTGCCAATCACGCCTATCCAGGTGTTCTCCCGCTTGCCCAACGCCTGCAACCACGCGTCAATGCCTGCACGACCGTCTCGGTTCCAGGCCTGCTCGGCGTCTGCCGCGTAACCACTCAGGGTTATCCGCGCTTCATCGGACAAGTAGGCGTTCTTCTGCTCCATATACCGGCCCCAGGACCAACTGAGCCAGATCATCAGCAAGCAGAAGGCGATCAGCAGAAAGGCCAGCTTCCAGAATAACGAGTGCTTGCCCGGCAGCCGCGTCAAGGAATGATCAAAGCCCGGCATCGTGACCACTCAGGACGTAGCCCTTGCCCCATACGGTGCGCACTTGGTATTCGCTGTAGCCGATGGCTTTGAGTTTGCGGCGGATCTGGCTGATGTGCATATCAAGGCTGCGGTCATGGGGGGCGTAACCGCGTTGCAACACATGCTGATAAAGGAAGGCTTTGCTGAGCACTTCTTCGCTGTTGCGATGCAGGGTTTCCAGCAAGCGGTATTCGCTGCGGGTCAGGCCGGCCCAGTGTTCCTGGTGGAAGACATCGCACAGTTCATCGTCGAAGCGCAGGGTATGCACGTCGTCGCGCACGGGTGCCAGGCTGGGCAATGGGCGCCGGTCCAGAGCCACTCGGCGCAGGATGGCCTCGATGCGCACCCGCAACTCGATCATGCTGAACGGTTTGGGCAGGTAATCATCGGCGCCCAGGCGAAAACCACTGACACGATCGGCTTCGGCCCCCAGAGCGGACATCAGAATCACCGGGATCGAATGACTCCGGCGCAGATGGGTCAGGATCGATAAGCCATCCAACCCCGGCAGCAGGATGTCCATCAACACCACATCGAATGCCTGGTCGCGCGCCAACTGCAGGCCTTGCTGGCCATTCTGGCACCAGGTGACCTGGAACCCACACCGCCCCAGGTGCTCGTGGACATAGGCACCCAGCACGGGGTCATCTTCGATAGTCAGGATACGGGGTAGGTCAATAGCTACGGGATTCATTAGCGTCTGCAAGTCATTCTCAATCGATGATTGTTCAAGATTCCCCCGCCACAGGCAATCCCCCCCCCCCCCGCGAAATGGCGCGAAGATTGCCACCTGACATCAATTTGCAAGATTCCACGCCGCGCAAATGGCTACACTGCGCAGGTGGTGCGGGCCGGATGCCCACTCCCATCATCGATAACACTGTGGTAGCAGGAGAGTGGCGTGCTTAGAAGAATGGGGATAAAGGGCCGCGTACTGTTGCTGACCTTATTACCGACCAGCCTGATGGCCTCGCTGTTGGGGGGCTATTTCACCTGGATGCAGCTCTCGGAACTCCAGACCCAATTGCTGCAACGCGGCGAAATGATCGCCGAGCAATTGGCGCCGCTGGCAGCGCCGGCCTTGAGCGCGCGAAACACCGAACTGCTGGAGCGGATCGCCACCCAATCCCTTGAACAACCGGACGTGCGCGCTGTGTCGTTCCTCGCCGCGGACCGTGGCCCCCTCGCCCATGCCGGCCCGACCATGCTGAACCCGCCGCCCGTCGGTAACAGCTCCCATCTGCTGCAGCGCACCGGCAACGACGCCACTCGGTATCTGTTGCCCGTATTCGGCCGCCATCGCAACCTCGCCGGCGACCTGATCCCCGATGAATCCGACCGCCTGCTCGGCTGGGTCGAGGTGGAACTGTCTCACAACGGCATGTTGCTGCGCGGCTACCGTAGCCTGTTCGCCAGCCTGCTGCTGATTGCCATCGGCCTGATCTGCACCGCCGCCCTGGCCCTGCGCATCAGCCGCACGATCAATTCCCCCATCGGGCTGATCAAGCAAGCCGTGGCCCAACTCAAGGACGGCCACCTGGAAACGCGCCTGCCGTCACTCGGCAGCCAGGAACTGGACCAGCTCGCCTCGGGCATCAACCGCATGGCCGAAACCCTGCAAAACGCTCAAGAAGAACTGCAACACAGCATTGACCAGGCTACCGAAGACGTGCGCCAGAACCTGGAAACCATCGAGATCCAGAACATCGAGCTGGACCTGGCGCGCAAAGAGGCCCTGGAAGCCAGCCGCATCAAGTCGGAGTTCCTGGCCAACATGAGCCATGAAATCCGCACGCCGCTCAACGGCATACTGGGCTTTACCCACCTGCTGCAAAAAAGCGAACTGACCCCACGCCAGCTGGATTACCTCGGCACCATCGAGAAATCCGCCGACAACCTGCTGGGCATCATCAACGAGATCCTCGACTTCTCGAAGATCGAAGCCGGCAAGCTGGTACTCGACAGCATCCCCTTCAACCTGCGGGACTTGCTGCAGGACACCTTGACCATCCTCGCCCCTGCCGCCCATGCCAAGCAGCTCGAACTGGTGAGCCTGGTCTACCGCGACACGCCGCTGGCGCTGGTGGGTGACCCGCTGCGCCTCAAGCAGATCCTCACCAACCTGATCAGCAATGCGATCAAGTTCACCCGCGAAGGCACTATCGTCGCGCGCGCGATGATCGAGGACGAACAGGAAGACAGCGTGCAACTGCGTATCAGCGTGCAGGACACGGGCATCGGCCTGTCCAACCAGGATGTGCGCGCGCTGTTCCAGGCGTTCAGCCAGGCGGATAATTCGCTGTCACGCCAACCCGGCGGCACGGGGCTGGGCCTGGTGATTTCCAAGCGGCTGATCGAGCAGATGGGCGGTGAAATCGGGGTCGACAGCACTCCGGGCGAGGGTTCGGAATTCTGGATCAGCCTCAACCTGCCCAAGACCCGCGACGATGTCGAAGACTTGCCCTGCGCGCCTTTGCTCGGCCATCGCGTCGCGGTGCTGGAAAACCATGAGCTGGCGCGCCAGGCCCTGCAACATCAGTTGGAAGACTGCGGCCTGCAAGTCACACCATTCAATACCCTGGAAAGCCTGACCAACGGCATTACCAGTGCCCATCAGACCGATCAGGCCATCGACCTGGCGGTACTCGGCGTCACCGCCAACGACATTCCGCCCGAGCGCCTCAACCAGCACCTGTGGGATCTCGAACACCTGGGCTGCAAAGTGCTGGTGCTGTGCCCCACCACTGAACAGATGCTGTTCAACCAGTCGGTACCCAACCCCAACAGCCAGCTGCAAGCCAAGCCGGCCTGCACACGCAAACTGCGCCGGGCGCTGGCCGATCTCGTCAGCCCACGGCCGTCGCGCAGCGAGCCCGGCGAGCCGCTGTCCAGCCGGGCGCCGCGCGTGCTGTGCGTGGATGACAACCCGGCGAACCTGCTGCTGGTACAGACCCTGCTGGAAGACATGGGGGCAAAAGTGCGGGCCGTGGAAAGCGGTTATGCGGCGGTCGAGGCAGTGAAACAGGACACCTTCGACCTGGTGCTGATGGACGTGCAAATGCCCGGCATGGATGGCCGTCAGAGTACCGAGGCCATCCGCCAGTGGGAAAGCGAAGGCCATGGCACGCCATTGCCGGTGGTCGCCCTCACTGCCCACGCCATGGCCAACGAGAAACGCGCCTTGCTGCAAAGTGGCATGGACGACTACCTGACCAAACCCATCAGCGAGCGGCAACTGGCTCAGGTGGTATTGAAATGGACCGGCCTGGCCCTGCGTAACCAGGGCCCGGAGCGCAGTGCCGACGGCCTCGCCCCTCGCGAGCAGTTGCCCGTACTGGACCACGACGAGGGCCTGCGCCTGGCCGCCGGCAAGACCGACCTGGCCGCCGATATGCTGGCTATGCTGCTGGCATCGCTGGAGGCCGACCGCCTGGCCATCAACATCGCCCGCGACGCCAATGACAACAACGCCCTGATCGAACGCGTCCACCGCCTGCATGGCGCCACCCGCTACTGTGGCGTCCCGCAGCTGCGCGCCGCCTGCCAACGCGCCGAAACCCTGCTCAAGCAGGATGACGCCAAGGCGCTGCACGCACTGGACGAGCTGGACATGGCCATCGCCCGATTGGCCAGCGAAGCACGGGTCAGCGCCTGAACGCACTTATTAAAAATGGCAGGGAGCTTTTCAATGCGCGTGATTCTTTTCAGCAGCCAAGCCTACGACCGCGACAGCTTTCTAGGTGAGCAGCTGCCACCGGGATTGGAACTGCAATTCCAGCCCGCCCGGCTCAACCTCGACACGGTGGCCCTGGCCGCGCAACACGAAGTGGTGTGCGCCTTTATCAACGATGACCTCAGCGCCCCGGTGCTGGAACAACTGGCCCACGGTGGCACCCGCCTGATCGCGCTGCGCTCGGCCGGCTATAACCACGTGGATCTGCCCAGCGCCAAGCGCCTGGGCCTGACCATTGTGCGCGTCCCCGCCTATTCGCCCCACGCCATCGCCGAACATGCCGTGGCCTTGATCCTCGCCCTTAACCGCCGCTTGCACCGCGCCTACAACCGCACCCGCGATGGCGACTTCAGCCTGCACGGCCTCACCGGTTTCGACCTGGTGGGCAAGACCGTCGGCGTGGTCGGCACCGGCCAGATCGGCGCCACATTCGCCAGGATCATGACCGGCTTCGGCTGCACGCTGCTGGCCAGCGACCCGTTCCCCAACCCGCAGGTCCAGGCCCTTGGAGCACGCTACGTGGAGCTGCCGGAGCTGTTGGCCCAGGCGCAGATCATCAGCCTGCACTGTCCGTTGACCGACGGCAGCAAGCACATGATCAATGCCGCCTCCCTGGCACGGATGCAGCCCGGCGCGATGCTGATCAATACCGGTCGCGGTGGCCTGGTCGATACACCGGCATTGATCGAAGCCCTCAAGGACGGCCAGCTTGGCTACCTGGGGCTGGATGTGTACGAGGAGGAAGCCCAGCTGTTTTTCGAGGATCGCTCCGACCTGCCCCTGCAAGACGATGTGCTTGCGCGCCTGCTGACCTTCCCCAACGTGATCATTACCGCGCACCAGGCGTTTCTCACTCGCGAGGCCCTGGCAGCGATCGCCAGCACGACCCTGGCCAACATTGCGGCGTGGGCCGATGGCCGCGCGCAGAACCTTGTCGAAGGATGATCAGCGGTCACATACCGGGCTCATGATAGGCCGGCACCCGTGATAGGATGCCGCGCCTATTTGGAGGATCCATGGCCGAACACGATTTCCGCTTCAGCTTGCTGAGCCCGCAACACACCCTGATCGAATGCCGCGCCCTGGTGCCGGGCCGTTACCAGGTCACCGGCAACGGTGGCTCGATCAAGCACGGCGACGTGCTGATCGTCACCCTGCGCGGCAGTAAAACCCTGTCGATGCGCCTGACCGTCGAAGGCGACGCACGCTACTCCATCCGCCCGGCGGGCCAATGGGTCGCCATGGCCAAAGGGCCGACATTCGGCGAGTTGGAGATTCACACCTGGAAGGTCAACTGCGACAGCTGCGACGCGGTGCTGGAGTTTGAATTCTCGGTGGAAACCAAGCTGCGCAAAGAACCACTGCAACCAGCAGCCAACGCGCGCATCAAGGAATTGGGCTGGGCCAGCGAAAACGACAAGCATCGCTGCCCGACCTGCCAGAAGGCTGCGCAATGAGGGGGTTGCTGCTGCTCGCCGTCGCCGGAGCGGCCGTCGCTGGCTGCGCCGGTGATGGGGTCCAGCTCAAGCAGGATCACAGCTACGTGGTTGAATGGATTGGTGAGCGGCCGCTGATGGATTACGCGCACCTGACCGTCACCCTTGGCGCCGATGGTCGCGCCTATGGCAATGGCGGTTGCAACCACTGGTTCGCACCGTACACCGTCGAGGGCGACAAGCTCAGCTTCGGCCAGATCGGCAGCACCCGCAAACTTTGCGCCGAGGCCTTGATGGAGCAGGAACACCGTTTCTTCCAGGCCCTGCAAGGCGTGGAGCGCTGGGACATCTCACCGATCGAGCAGACCCGTTTCTGGCCGGCCGAGGGCAAGCCCATTCGCCTGTGGCTTGAAGAAGGCTGATCCCGCGCATTTACCGTAGGAGCGAGCAAGCTCGCTCCTATGTATGGACTCGCCCCCACATTCAACCCGCTTTTCAAACATTGTTACCCGGTTGCATCTATGTATCAGGCCTATTCGAGGAAGCCCAAGCAGCTTCTGGCCAACATTGGATCAGCTCGCGATATGCCCATTACAGTTAGGCCTCAAGGGCCGGTAGGAGCGCAGGCATCAGTTCGCGACGGTCTGACCAGGGGTCAATGTTCTTTAGCATGGGTTGGAGCGGCTTAACGCCCCGGTGGCAGAACGCTGTAGATCAGTGACTCATCGTAGCCTCCTGGCTATTGCCTGGTTGGCGACGATAAGTCTGGTCATTTTGAAGGAGCCGCCAGAGGATGCGCAGGTTGCGGTTGGCCAAACGCACCGCCGCCTCCTTGCGTCCCAGACGGGATATCCAGCGCTGTAGACGCTGGTCGTCCGGCTGCTCTGAATCCGGTCGTACCTGTCTTAGAACTGCGTGGGCACCTTGGATCGCCAAGCTGCGCAAGTAAGCATCACCCTGTTTGCTCATCTTGCCCAACCGGATCTTCTCGCCACTACTGTGTTGGCTGGGTACCAACCCGAAGTAGGCGGCGAACTGTCGAGCATTGGCGAAGCGTTCAGGCTCGGTTTGCTTGGCCAGTAGCGCTGTGGCAATGATCGGCCCCACTCCGCGTACCGTCATCAGCCGCTTGGCGGTCTCGTTCTGCTTGGCCGCTGTTTCGAGCCGACCAGTCAACACGTTCACGCGTTCGCCCAATTGATCCCATTCTCCTAGCAGCTCGGCGATCAGTTCACGCAGCAAATCGGGTAATGGCTGAGTAGCATCTTCCAGTATTCGAGGGACACGTTGGCTGATGGCTGTTTCGCCCTGCGCCATAGAGACCCCTTGCTCCAGCAACAAGCCACGCATCTGATTACCGACCGCCGTACGTCGCCGAATGTACCCCTGCCGGGCCCGGTGCAGTGCTTGCATCGCCATCGCCGCTGCGCTCTTGACCGGTACCGCTGATATCGTGCAATCGCGGCCTGCACGCAGGATCGCCAATGCATCATTGCGATCGTTTTTCGGGCCGCTGCGATGATTGGCAACATGCTGAGCGGGCAGGATGCACACGGGATTGCCCTGCGCTTGCAGCAACCGCGCCCATGCTTGAGCGCCTGGCCCGGTTTCCACCAGCACCGTCACGCTTGCTGGAAGCTTCTGAAGAAAGGCCTGGAAGGCTTCACGTGACTTGATCCGATCCTCGAATATCACCTGTCCGAGCGCATCCTCACCGGCCACCTGAAAGACCTTTTTGGCAAGATCTACCGCAACGTTCATGCAGGTAGATACATCGGCTGACAAAGACTGGTTGATCGTCGTATGCTTTTTCATGGTCTCGCCCTCGCTGTCGTTGGCTTTCTATAAGAATGCCACCGTGGCGCACAGACGCCTCGGCTTGGGCGAGTCCATTCAATTACGGTAAATGGTGTCAGCCTTTGAGGGCCTTGAGTTTGGCCAACACCCCTTCTGCGGTCTGCTCGCCCATCAACTGTTCACGCACCTTGCCCTTGTCATCGATGATGTAGGTCACCGGCAAGGCTTCGCTGCGCGGAATATCGAAGATGCCATCCGGATTCTGTGCCAGCACCGTGAACTTGATCCCCAGTTTCTCGCTGGCTTCCTTCAGTTCTGCGCCCTGCACATTGTCGAAGTTGACTCCGAACACCCCCACGCCCTGCCCCTTCAACTGCTCCGCCAGGGCGTTGAGCTCCGGAATTTCCGTGCGGCACGGGCCACACCATTCCGCCCAGTAGTTGAGCACCAGCCATTGTTTGTCCAGGCGTTCGGCCGCGACTTTCTGGCCGTACTGGTCAACGCCATAGTCATTGCCGCAGCCGCTGAGCAGCAGGGTTGTGATGATCGCCAATACACCGATCAGTCGCCTTGTCATGGGGTAATCCTTCGCAAAAATGAACGTTGGCTGCGACGGATCGCCTCTTACGGTTTAAGGACCGGGCGCAGCGCAGGTAGAATACCCGCCACCTTACGCAAGATGCGACCCGCACATGACCGATCTGACGCTTTATCACAACCCGCGCTGCTCGAAATCCCGCGGAGCGCTCGAACTGCTGGAAGCCCGCGGCCTCACCCCCACCGTAGTGCGCTACCTGGAAACCCCGCTGAACGCCGCGCAATTGAAGGCCCTGCTGGCCAAACTGGGGATCAGCGCGCGCCAACTGCTGCGCACCGGCGAAGAAGAATACAAATCCCTCAACCTGGCGGATACGACACTCAGTGAAACACAGTTGATCGCTGCCATCGCCGAACACCCGAAGCTGATGGAACGCCCGATCCTGGAAACCGCTGACAAGGCGATCATTGGCCGTCCGCCCGAGAACGTGCTGGAGATCCTGCCGTGACCACGCCCTACGTGCTGGTCCTGTATTACAGCCGCAACGGCTCGGTGAGCGAAATGGCCCGGCAAATTGCCCGGGGCATCGAGCAAGGCGGGATGGAAGCGCGCTTGCGCACCGTGCCGGCGATTTCCACCGAGTGCGAAGCCGTAGCGCCGAGCATTCCGGACGAAGGCGCGCTATATGCCAGCCTCGATGACTTGAAGAACTGCTCGGGCCTGGCCCTGGGCAGCCCGACCCGTTTCGGCAATATGGCTGCACCGTTGAAGTACTTTATCGACGGCACCAGCAACCTGTGGCTGACCGGGGCGCTCGTCGGCAAGCCTGCCGGGGTGTTCACCTCCACCGCCAGCCTGCATGGCGGCCAGGAAACCACGCTGATGTCGATGCTGTTGCCGCTGTTGCACCACGGCATGCTGATCACCGGCCTACCCTATAGCGAACAGGCACTGCTCGACACCCAGGGCGGCGGCACGCCGTACGGTGCCAGCCACCATGCCGGCCCCGATGGCAAACGCCTGCTCGATCAACATGAAATCACCCTGTGTCGGGCCCTGGGCCTGCGCCTGGCCACCACCGCGACCTTGTTGGAGACCGGCCGTGGCCAGAAAACCTAAGATCCTGCCGCCCCAGGCGTGGCTGGCACCACGGGTCAAGGCAGCACGCGCATTGAGCCTGCTGGCGTTTTTCGGCCTGGTGGGTTTGCTGTGCGTGTATTACCTGTTCGTCGCCGACCTGCATGGCGCGCGTCCGTGGGTGATCCTGCTGATCGAACTGGTGCCGCTATTGATACTTGCGCCGGGGATGCTGCTGGGCAGCGCACGCGGGCATTCGTGGATGTGCTTTGCGGTGAACCTGTATTTCATCAAGGGCGCACTCGCGGCTTACGACCCGAACCGCCAGTGGTTCGGGGTGCTGGAGATGCTGGCGAGCCTGGCGGTGTTTTGCACCGCGCTGCTGTATGTGCGGTGGCGGCATCAGTTGAATCGCCGGCTGACGGCAGATCTACAAACCGTCTAGGAGCCGGCTCGCCGTCGATATCTCTACGGTTTCAATGATTCACCGTATAAGCCAACATCATCGACAACTGGCACATCGGCCGCCCACTCTCGGCATGCCACTGGTTGAACGCACCCTGCACGATCGCCAGATCGCGCAGGCTGGTTGGGGCCTTGTCGACGATCTTCTGCGCATTCAAGGCCGCAACCACGTCATCGCTCGGCACGAACGTGTCCTTGCCAACCATGCGCAGGAAGCGCGGCGCCGACAGCCCACCCAACTGGTGGCCGTGTTTGCTCAGGTACTTCCATAGCCCGACGATATCGGTCACCGGCCAGTCGGCGATAAATGCGCCGAAGCTGCCTTTTTCCTGCGCGATATCCAGAATCATCTGTGCATTGCGCGGCACGCTCTTGAGCTTGCCCAGGTGACGGATGATGCGCGTGTCCTGCATCAAACGCTCCAGGTGCTCAGCCCCCATCAGCACGACCTTTTCCGGGTCGAAGCCGAAAAACACCTGCTCGAACGCCGGCCACTTGGCGTCGACCACGCTGTGCTTCAAGCCCGCGCGAAATACGCGCAACGCCAGGGTCGACAAGTAGCGGTCATCGGTGATCTTGCGCAATTGCGCCGGAGTCTTGGGGACAGGCAGATGGGCTTCCAGTTCGGCCGCTGAACCGAAGCGGTTCAGACAATATTCGTGCAGCCACTTGTAATCGCGCATGCCCTCTCCTGCTGTTGAATTCTGGCAATTGAATTGAAAACGGCGCCCGCAAGCGCCGTGTCTCAGAGCATTGAATACACTCAGAGGTTCACAACATTGACGAAGCGCGAAGCAGCGCTCTCGTCAATTTTCAGGCTGGTGAAATCGAACAGGTTGCGGTCGGCCAACTGCGACGGGATCACGTTCTGCAGGCTGCGGAAGATGCTTTCGGTGCGACCCGGGGTCTTGCGCTCCCAGTCCACCAGCATCTCCTTGACTACCTGGCGCTGCAGGTTTTCCTGGGAGCCGCACAGGTTGCACGGGATGATCGGGAATTGCTTGAAGTCGGAGTAGGCCTGGATGTCCTTCTCGTTGCAATATGCCAGCGGCCGGATCACCACGTTGCGCCCGTCATCGGCACGCAACTTGGGCGGCATGGCCTTGAGCGAGCCGTTGAAGAACATATTGAGGAAAAAGGTCTCGACGATGTCGTCGCGGTGATGACCCAGGGCCATCTTGGTTGCACCGATTTCATCGGCAAAGGTGTAGAGCGTGCCACGGCGCAGGCGCGAACACAGTGAACAGGTGGTCTTGCCTTCGGGGATCAGTTCCTTGACCACCGAGTAAGTATCTTTTTCGACGATGTGGTACTCGATGCCCAGCTCCTTGAGGTAGGCCGGCAGCACATGCTCGGGGAAACCCGGTTGTTTCTGGTCCATGTTGACGGCGACGATCTCGAACTTGATCGGTGCGACCTTCTGCAGGTGCAGCAGCACATCGAGCATGGTGTAGCTGTCTTTGCCGCCGGAGAGGCAGACCATGACCTTGTCGCCGTCCTCGATCATGTTGAAATCGGCGACCGCTTCACCGGCCAGGCGACGCAGGCGTTTTTGCAGTTTGTTCTGGTTGACCGTAAGAGTGCCCATGGCGCTTGGATCCGCTAGAGGTGTGTGACGAAAAGCCGGGCATTTTACCGGTAAGGCGGGCCGAGTTCCAATCTGGGAGGGGGCCGGCTCCCTGCCACACTCAACGGCAGTGCCCTCTACAGACCCCACCGCGATTAACCCCAATGTTTACAGCGCGATTTGCTCTAAAGCCCTACGGTTTTTCCGGTTATCACTTCCTATACTGCGACTAGAGGTCGCACACATATCCAGACCTTTGAGGCCACCTGGCCCGTAGGCGCTCCGATGGGGGGCGATGGTAATAACGACAGGAGTGACTGGCATGATCCATCACGTCGTGGGGCTTTTTACCCATCCCGACCAGGAATGGCGGGACATTCGTGGCGATAAAGAAGAAAGCATCGGCCACATGTACCTCACTCACACGCTGATTCTCGCGGCGATCCCCGCCATATCAGCCTTTATCGGTACCACCCAGGTCGGCTGGGTCATCGGCAGCCGCTCGCCGGTGATGCTGACCCAGGAAAGCGCGTTGTGGATGACCATCATGTCGTACGTCGCCATGCTTTGTGGCGTGGCGGTGATGGGTGCGTTCATTCACTGGATGGCCCGTACCTACGACGCCAGCCCCAGCATGGCGCGCTGCGTGGCGTTTGCCACCTACACCGCGACACCCTTGTTCATCGGTGGGCTGGCAGCGCTCTACCCGCATATGTGGCTGGGTATGATCGTGGGCACGGCGGCAATCTGCTACACGGTGTATCTACTGTACGTCGGCGTGCCGACCTTCATGAGCATCGATCCGGATGAAGGCTTCCTGTTTTCCAGCTCAATACTGGCCGTAGGGTTGGTGGTACTGGTGGCAATCATGGCGTTTACCGTGGTCGTCTGGGGCCTCGGCGTAGGGCCTATCTATACCAACTAAGCGGATAACCCCGCAGGCAAGGCCACCGCAAGGTGGCTTTGTGCGTGATGCATGACCATTCGGCGCCTGACAGATTCGGAAACACTGTGCTTTGCGGCATACTGAACGCCTCTGGAGAGATGTACAGCATGCCCGAGCAACTCAATACCCGCGTCGAAGAGTGTTTCCTGCTAGCCGAATCCTTTTTCAAACGAAGCTTCAAACGCCCCCAGGTCAGCCTCAAGCTGCGGGGCCAAAAGGCCGGTGTCGCGCATTTGCACGAGAACCTGCTGCGCTTCAACCCACAGCTGTACCGTGAAAACAGCCAACATTTCCTCAAGCAGACCGTGGCCCATGAAGTGGCGCACCTGATTGCCCACCAATTGTTCGGTGAGCGCATCCAGCCCCATGGCGAGGAATGGCAACTGATCATGCGCGGGGTCTATGAATTGCCGCCGGACCGCTGCCACACCTATGCCGTGAAGCGCCGCCAGGTGACCCGCTACATCTACCGGTGCCCGTGTGCCGACAGCGACTTCCCGTTTTCGCCACAGCGCCATGGCATGGTGGCTCAAGGGCGGCGTTATTTGTGCAGGCGCTGCCGGCAGACCCTGGTGTTTACCGGTGAAACCCGCGTCGAGTGAGATGGGCGCTGCCTGTATGGCCCTCATCGGGAGCAGGCCCCCTCCCATATTCAGATCGCTGAATTACGCAATCACCCTGGCGTGCCGCAGCTCACTGATTTGTCGCGGGCTAAAACCCAGCTCCCCCAGCACTTCATCACTGTGCGCGCCCACTGCGGCGCCGATGTGCCGAGGTTCCGGCAATCCCGCGGAGAACTTCAGCGGGCAGGCAATTTGCGCCTGGGTCGAGCCATCCGCTCGTGGAACCTGACTCACCAGCGCTCGCGCCTTCAGTTGCGGATGCTCCACGGCCTCGCTCAAACGCAGTACCGGTTCCACGCACGCATCCACCCCGGCAAACAACGCGCATAACTCGTCAAAGCTGCGCTTCTCGAACTCAACTTGCAGCGCTAGCTTGAGGACTTTTTGCGCTTCGGGGCTGGGTGACAAACCTTGCCCAGCCAGTTCCGGGCACCCCAATGCCGCGCACAATTGCTGCATGAAGGCCGGCTCCAGGCTGCCGACCGACATCCAGCGCCCATCCCGGGAGCGGTAGTAGTCGTAGAAACTGCCGCCATTGAGCACGTGGCTTTCCCACTCCGGCTCCACCCCGCAGGCCAGGTAGCCGGCGCCGGCCATGGCGTTCAGGCTGAAGGTGCAATCAGTCATGCTCACATCCAGGTATTGGCCCACCCCGCTGCTTTGCCGAGCAACGACTGCCGCCAACAACCCCACCACCGCATGCAGCGAACCACCGCCCACATCCGCCAATTGCACCCCCAAGGGCAGCGGCCCGCTGTCCCGGCGCCCGGTGTAACTGGCTACACCGGCGAGTGCCAGGTAGTTGATGTCGTGTCCGGCGCGATCCTTATAAGGGCCGGTCTGGCCGTAGCCGGTGATCGATACATAAATCAAGCGAGGATTGATCGCCTTGAGCGCCTCATAACCCAAACCCAGGCGCTCCATCACCCCAGGACGGAACTGCTCGAGGACAATGTCATAGTCCTTGACCAGCGCGTGCACGATCTCCACCGCCGCAGCCTGCTTGAGGTCTAGCGCCAGGCTGCGCTTGTTGCGATTGAGGTAGGCGTGGCTGGCCGAGGTGCCCTGATCATGGGGCGGCAATACCCGCAGCAGATCCATGCGGGTGGGCGATTCGATCCGCAGCACTTCGGCGCCCATGTCCGCGAGCATCAAGGACGCAAACGGGCCGGGCAACAAGGTGGAAAAATCCAATACTTTGAGGGACGCCAGGGGACCTGTCATGGAGACTCCATTGGGGTTTCGAATTCCCACAGACTAGGCAGCTGCGGGCCTACGGGCAATCGTCAGAACGATCAGCGACAGTGACCGTTTTGATCACGGCGGGCTTTTTCGTGCAAGCGGCTTTATCATTGGCCCACGTTTGCTTGCAGAGTGTTCCATGAAGTTTGCGATTGCCGTGTTTTCCGCCGCCCACGCACCCTCCTCGCGCCGCGCCCTGCTGTTCGCCCAGGCGGTGTTGGCTGGCGGGCATGAGATTGTGCGGTTGTTTTTCTATCAGGATGGCGTGTACAGCGCCTCCAATAACATCGTTGCGCCCCAGGATGAGCAAGACATCGCCCGCCAATGGCGTGAACTGGTCAATGTGTACCAACTCGACGGCGTGGTGTGCATCGCCGCCGCCTTGCGTCGTGGCGTGCTCGACCAGGAGGAAGCCACGCGCTATCAGCGCAGCGCGGTCAATCTGGAAGCACCGTGGGCGCTCTCGGGCCTGGGGCAATTGCACGACGCTGCGCAGACGGCCGACCGCCTGATCTGTTTTGGAGGGCCGTAACATGTCCAAATCCTTGTTGGTGATCAGCCGCCAGGCACCCTGGTCCGGGCCGAGTGCGCGGGAAGCGCTGGATATCGTGCTGGCCGGCGGTGCATTCGATCTGCCCATCGGCCTGCTGTTCATGGACGACGGCGTGTTCCAGCTCGCGCCGCACCAGGACGCCAAGGCCGTGCAACAGAAAGACCTCAGTGCCAACTTGCAGGCACTAGGGCTGTTCGGCATCGACGATGTGTTCGCTTGCAGCCACAGCTTGACTGAGCGCGGGCTCACCCAGCCTGTCAGCGCCCAGCCGCTGGACAGCGCAGCCATTTCCAAATTGATTGACCGTTACGACCAGGTGATGACCCTCTGATGTCAACTCTACATGTGGTGTCCCACTCCCCGTTTACCGATAGCCGCCTCGACAGTTGCCTGCGCATCTGCGGCGTCGAGGACGCGATCCTGCTCTGCGGCGACGGTGCCTACGGGCTGCACAGCCCCATCCTGCAAACCAAGGGCGTGAAAGTCTTTGTGCTGGCTGAAGACATGCAGGCGCGCAATATGCCCCTGCCGGACTGGGCCGACAGCGTGGACTACCCGGGTTTCGTGCAACTGTCGATCGACTACGACAAGGTCAACACTTGGCTATGAACACCCTGACCGTAGGCTCACGCAGCCTCGAACTGGACAAGGACGGCTACCTTGTCGACCTGAACGAGTGGTCACCGGAGGTGGCCAACGCCCTGGCCGCCGTCGAAGCCCTGGAACTGACCGCGGACCACTGGGAAATCCTCGAGTTGCTGCGCGGCTTCTACGCCGAGTTCCAGCTATCCCCCGCCACACGCCCGCTGATCAAATACACCGCCTTGAAGCTGGGCCCGGAAAAGGGCAACAGCCTGCACCTCAACAAATTGTTCAACGGCACTCCCGCCAAACTCGCCGCCAAGCTGGCGGGCCTGCCCAGGCCGACGAATTGCTTATGACCGACTTTGCCCCGCTGACCCTCGAAACCCCTGCAGAGCACCCGTTTGCGCAATTCGTACGCATCCTGGGCAAAGGCAAGCGCGGCGCGCGCAACCTCACCCGCGAAGAAGCCCGCGAAGCCATGGGCATGCTGCTCGACGAAAAAGTCGAGGATACCCAGCTCGGTGCCTTCCTGATGCTGCTGCGCCACAAGGAAGAAAGCCCCGAAGAACTCGCCGGTTTCACCGAGGCCGTGCGCGAGCGCCTGCACGCGCCGGCGTTGAATGTCGATCTCGACTGGCCGACCTACGCCGGCAAGAAACGCCACCTGCCGTGGTACCTGCTAGCGGCCAAGTGCCTGGCGCAAAACGGCGTGCGCATCCTCATGCACGGCGGCGGCGCGCACACCGCCGGCCGGCTGTACACCGAACAATTGCTCGACACCTTGCAGATCCCGCTGTGCCGCAACTGGCAACAGGTCGAGACGGCCTTCGAGCAAGGCAACCTGGCGTTCATCCCCCTGGGCGACTGGGCACCGCAACTGCAACGCATGATCGACCTGCGCAACACCCTGGGGCTGCGCTCGCCGATCCACTCGCTGGCGCGCTTGCTCAACCCGCTCAATGCCCGGTGCGGCCTGCAAAGCATTTTTCATCCCGGTTACCAGGGCGTGCACCGCGATGCCAGTGGCCTGCTGGGCGACAATGTGATTGTGGTGAAGGGCGATGGCGGCGAGATCGAAATCAACCCCGACACACTCAGCCATCTTTACGGCACCACCGGAGGCCAGAGCTGGGATGAAGAATGGCCGGCCCTCTCCGCCCAGCGCCACGTCAAACCGGCCACGCTCGAGCCTGAACAGCTAAAGGCGGTATGGCGAGGCGACATCGAGGACAGCTACCCGCAACTGGCGCTGATCGCGACTATGGCGTTGGCGTTGCGTGGCCTTGGCCACCCAAGGGAGCAGGCGTTCGAATTGGCCCAGCAATACTGGGATACGCGGGATAAATCGATTTAATCGATAATTCACTCCGGGTCTTTGCGCTTTTAGTTCGAACTCATCCCTTTAGACTGGGCTCCAACGTTTATTAGTCGAGGAGCCAGTCATGGGTTTACTGATCGAAGGACACTGGAAAGACCAGTGGTACGAAAGTAGCGCAGACGGCGCTTTCCAACGCGAACAGGCACAACGCCGCCATTGGGTGACCGCCGACGGCGCGCCGGGCCCGACGGGCGAAGGGGGATTCAAGGCAGAAGCCGGTCGCTACCACCTCTATGTGTCCCTCGCCTGCCCCTGGGCCCACCGCACACTGATCCTGCGCAAGCTCAAAGGACTGGAACACCTGATCGACGTCTCGGTGGTCAGTTGGCTGATGCTGGAAAACGGCTGGACCTTCGACAAAGCCCACGGCTCCACTGGCGACAGGCTCGACGACCTGGTCTTCATGCACCAGCGTTACACCGCCGATACCGCCGATTACACCGGGCGCGTCACCGTACCGGTGCTGTGGGACAAAAAGCTCAATCGCATCGTGAGCAATGAATCGGCGGAAATCATCCGCATGTTCAACAGCGCATTCAACGGCTTGACCGGCAACACCCTGGATTTCTACCCCGATGCGCTACGCCCGGTCATCGACGCGCTGAACGAGCGGATCTACCCGGCCGTCAACAACGGCGTGTATCGCGCAGGCTTCGCCACTTCGCAACAGGCGTACGAAAGCGCGTTCGATGATGTGTTTGCCGAATTGGATCACCTGGAACAGCACCTGAGCGACCACCGCTACCTGGCCGGCGAATACTTGACCGAGGCCGATGTGCGGCTGTTTACCACGCTGATTCGCTTTGATGCGGTGTATTACGGCCACTTCAAATGTAATTTGCGGCGGATTGCCGATTATCCGAACCTGTCGAATTGGCTGAAGGAGATGTATCAGTGGCCGGGTGTAGCCGAGACGGTGGATTTCGAGCACATCAAGGGCCATTACTACGCTAGCCATCGCACCATCAACCCCACCGGGATTGTGCCGAAGGGGCCATTGCAGCGGTTTGATGCCCCGCATGATCGGAAGCGGTTAAGCGGGAACGGCGTCTGGCATTGATCCGAAAGGTGGGCTGTGCCTGAAGGCCTCGTCGGGAACAAGCCCCCCCACATTGGAATCTGTGAACACAGTCAAATGGGGGGCTTGCTTGCGATGTCTTTAAGGCTCAAACCTGAGCCTGAGCGCCTTCAAACCACTTCAGCTTCTCACGCAACACCACCACCTCACCCACGATCACCAGCGTCGGAGCATGCACTTCATGCTCCGCCACCATGCGCGGCAGGTCCGCCAGGGTGCCGGTAAACACGCGCTGGTTGGACGTGGTGCCCTGCTGGATCAACGCCGCCGGGGTATCCGCCGCACGCCCGTGCTTGATCAACTGTTCGCAGATGATCGGCAAGCCAATCAAGCCCATGTAGAACACCAGGGTCTGGGACGGCCCCACCAGATCATGCCAGGGCAGGTCCGAGGTCCCGTCCTTCAAGTGTCCGGTGATAAAGCGTACCGACTGCGCATAGTCGCGATGGGTCAACGGAATCCCGGCATACGCCGCACAGCCACTGGCGGCGGTAATTCCCGGCACCACCTGGAACGGAATGCCATGGGCCGCCAGTTCCTCGATTTCTTCACCGCCACGACCAAAGATGAACGGATCGCCACCCTTGAGGCGCAGCACACGCTTGCCTTGCTTGGCCAAGTCGACCAACTGCTGGTTGATCTGGTCTTGCGGCACGGCGTGGTCGGCGCGACGCTTGCCGACGTAAACACGCTCGGCATCACGGCGGCACAGCTCGAGAATCGCGGGCGCCACCAGGCGGTCATACAACACCACGTCAGCTTGCTGCATCAGGCGCAAGGCCCGAAAGGTCAGCAGGTCCGGATCACCCGGGCCAGCGCCCACCAGATACACCTCACCCGGCGCATGGGGTGGCGCGCCGTTGACCTTTTCGACCAACAGACGCTCGGCTTCATCGCCCTGCCCGGCCAATTGGCGATCGGCAATCGGGCCCTGGAACACTTCTTCCCAGAACGCGCGGCGCTGCTGCACATCCGGGTACAAGCTTTTGACCTGGGCGCGAAAACGCGCCGCCAGCCCGGCCAGTTGACCGTAGGTGGACGGAATCCAGGTTTCCAGCTTGGCCCGGATCAAGCGCGCCAGCACCGGCGCATCGCCGCCGCTGGACACTGCAATCACCAGCGGCGAGCGGTCGACGATTGCCGGGAAGATCACGCTGCACAAGGCCGGCGCGTCCACCACATTGACCGGCACGCAACGGCGCTTGGCATCACTGGACACTTGCGCGTTCAATGGCTCGTCGTCGGTCGCGGCGATGATCAGGGTGCAACCGTCAAGGTCCGCCTCCTGGTAACCGCGCAGCATCAATTCCCCGCCACTGCCCAGTACCAACTCACGCAGTTGGCCTTCGATCTGGGGAGCAACCACCCGCAACACCGCACCGGCATCGGCCAGCAGCCGGGATTTGCGCAAGGCAATCTCCCCACCGCCGACGACCAACACACGGCTGCCGCGCAGGTTATGAAACAGCGGCAGAAATTCCATTTAGCCGATGACCTCGATGCCCGCCATGTACGGCTTGAGCACCTCAGGCACACGGATCGAACCGTCGGCCTGCTGATAGTTTTCCAACACGGCCACCAGGGTACGGCCTACGGCCAGGCCCGAACCATTGAGGGTGTGCACCAGTTCCGGCTTGCCGGTTTCCGGGTTACGGAAACGCGCCTGCATGCGACGGGCCTGGAAATCGCCGCAGTTGGAGCACGACGAAATCTCGCGGTATTTGTCCTGGCTCGGCACCCATACCTCAAGGTCATAGGTCTTCACGGCGCTGAAGCCCATGTCGCCAGTGCACAAGGCCAGTACGCGGTACGGCAGCTCCAGCAGTTGCAGCACGCGCTCGGCGTTGGCGGTCAGGCCTTCCAGGGCTTCCATGGAGGTCGACGGCTCGACCACTTGTACCATCTCGACCTTGTCGAACTGGTGCTGGCGGATCATGCCGCGGGTATCGCGACCCGACGCACCGGCTTCACTGCGGAAGCACGGAGTGTGAGCGACGAACTTGATCGGCAGTTGCTTGGCGTCGAGGATCGCACCGGACACGATGTTGGTCAGCGACACTTCGGCAGTGGGGATCAGGTACAGGTCCGCTTCACCGTCGCGGCCGATCTTGAACAGGTCTTCCTCGAACTTGGGCAACTGGCCGGTACCCACCAGTGCGGGAGCCTGTACCAGATACGGGGTGTAGGCTTCTTCGTAGCCATGCTCGCCGGTGTGCAGGTTGATCATGAACTGCGCCAGGGCGCGATGCAGGCGTGCGATCGGGCCACGCAGCAAGGCAAAACGCGCGCCGGACAACTTGGCGGCGGTTTCGAAATCCAGGCCACCGCTCAATTCGCCCAGGGCGACGTGATCCTTGATCTCGAAATCAAAGGTTTTTGGCGTGCCCCAGCGACGCACTTCGACGTTGCCGTCTTCGTCCGCACCCACCGGCACCGACTCGTGCGGCAGGTTGGGGATGCCCAGCAGGATCGAATCCAGCTCGGATTGAATCCTGTCCAGCTCGACCTTGCCGTCGGACAACTCGGTGCCCATGCGCTCGACATCCGCCATCAACGGCGCGATGTCTTCGCCACGCTGCTTGGCCTGACCGATGGATTTGGAACGTGCATTGCGCTCAGCCTGCAGTGCTTCGGTGCGGGTCTGGACGGTCTTGCGCTGTTCTTCCAGCGCTTCGATGCGCGCGACATCCAAGGTGAAGCCACGGGATGCCAGGCGGTCCGCTACGTCCTGAAGGTTGCTACGTAACAGTTTGGAATCGAGCATGTCGGTCTCTCGTTTATCAAAGTTTGGTCAAGGACAGGCCAGCCCAGGTGGCGAGCAGCCCGCCGAACACGCTGATGCCCAAGTACCCGAAGGCGACCAGGGCCTGCCCGCTTTCCAGCAGGCGTAGCGTATCCAGTGAAAAGGATGAAAAGGTGGTCAGACCGCCTACAAAGCCGACAATCAAGCCGGCACGAATTTCAATCGGCACTTCCGGGCGCAGCAGAAACCAGCCGTACAACAACCCGATGATCAGACAGCCCACCAGGTTGACCGCCAGGGTCGCCGCATAAAAATGCCTTGGCCAGTGGGTGCTGACCCAAGTGCCGGTGGCGAAACGCAATAATGTACCAGCGATGCCGGCTGCGGACACGGCAAGAATCGTCTTGAGCACTACTTTCTCCGCTGTTTGGGGCTTAACCGGTCGAGTTGGGCAAGGTGATTGAGCTTTTCACCGATCTTCAGCTCCAGGCCACGGGGCACCGGCTGGTAGAACCGCTGCGGTTCAAGCTCATCGGGAAAATAATCTTCGCCAGCGGCATAGGCGTCCGGCTCATCGTGGGCATAGCGGTATTCATCACCGTAACCCAGTTGTTTCATCAGTTTGGTCGGCGCATTGCGCAGGTGCAGCGGCACTTCGAGGGAGCCGTGTTCGGCGGCCGCGCGCAACGCGGACTTGAAGCCCATGTATACCGCGTTGCTTTTCGGCGCACAGGCCAGGTAAGTGATGGCCTGGGCCACCGCCAGTTCGCCTTCCGGGCTGCCCAGGCGTTCCTGCACATCCCACGCTGCCAGACACAGGCTCAAGGCCCGGGGGTCGGCATTGCCGATATCTTCGCTGGCCATGCGCACCACGCGGCGGGCGAGGTACAACGGGTCGCAACCACCGTCGATCATCCGCGCAAACCAGTACAACGCCCCATCGGGGTTGGAACCGCGCACGGATTTGTGCAGCGCCGAGATCTGATCGTAGAAGGCTTCGCCACCCTTATCGAAACGCCGACGCGTGTCGCCGAGCAGGCTCTGCAACAGATCGACACCGATCTCGCTGCCATCTTCGGCCAGGTCGGAGGCGTTTTCCAACAGGTTGAGAAAGCGACGGCCGTCGCCATCGGCGGCGCTGAACAGGATCTTGAAGCCTTCATCACTGAGGCTCAGATGACGCTTGCCCAGCCCCTTGTCTTCGCTCAGCGCCCGGTGCAGCAGCTTTTGCATCGCCGCTTCATCCAGGCTCTTGAGCACATACACCCGCGCCCGCGAGAGCAAAGCGTTGTTCAATTCGAAGGATGGGTTCTCGGTGGTTGCACCGATAAAAATCAACGTGCCGTCTTCGACATACGGCAAGAACGCATCCTGCTGGGATTTGTTGAAGCGATGCACTTCGTCGACGAACAGGATGGTGCGCTTGCCGTATTGCCCGGCCTGCTGCTTGGCCACTTCCACCGCCTGGCGGATCTCCTTGACCCCGGCCAGCACTGCCGAAACCGTTTCGAAGTGGGCATCCGAGACTTTCGCCAGAAGCCGCGCCAGAGTGGTCTTACCCACCCCCGGCGGGCCCCAGAAAATCATCGAGTGCAGCGCACCCTGCTCCAGCGCTTCACGCAAGGGCTTGCCGCGAGCGAGCAGGTGTTCCTGGCCGACGTACTCATCCAGATTGGTCGAACGCAAGCGTGCGGCCAAAGGCTGGGCAATCGGGTCACTTCGAAACAGGTCCATGGGCAGCGCTTGAAACCTCTAGGCAGATTATTCCTGGATCACGTCGGCACCCTTGGGGATGTCGAACTTGAACTTGGATGCCGGCACCGGCTGGTTGGCCTTTACCCCGGTGAACAGAATATCGGTGCGCTGACCGACACTGTCGATCAGGCGCATGTTATTGATCACCCCGTTGCCGAACGACAGGTTCAGGGTGTCGAACAACGTGTCCTTGGTTTTCGGCTTGAGGGTGAACTCGATCACGTTGCTGGTTTGCTTGGAGGTGATGTCGAAGCTGTCGTCGATCTTCGACACATCGCCCGACAGCAGCAGCGCCGGGGTCTGGTTCAAGCGTGGATCGAGCTTCTTGATGGTCGCCTGTTGCAGGTCAGGGTCCCACAGCGTGACCTTCTGACCGTCGGAAACGATGGTCTGCTCGGCCTTGCCTTCGGTGTGCCAGTAGAACAGACCTGGACGCTGCACGGCCATTTCACCGGCGGTTTCCTGCAACCGGGTACCGCCGGCATCCAGGGTCAGCTGGGAGAAGCGTGCGGTCAGGGTCTTGGATTTGTCCAGCAGGTTGGTCAGGCTCGCGACGGAGGCTGGATCAGCGTGGGCCGAAACAGCAGTCAGGGCCAGTGCCGGCAACAACAGCATGCGGATAAGACGCATGGGAGTCCTCATTGAGTCGTTAGGACGCGCCGCGTGCTGCCACGCGGCGCGGGATCAGTCGCGCATCTGCCCGGGGGCGATGACTTCGCGCGAACCGTTGGTATTCATTGCGGTGACGACGCCGGCATTTTCCATGGCCTCGATCATGCGGGCGGCGCGGTTGTAGCCGATTTTCAGTTTGCGCTGCACTGCGGAAATCGAGGCGCGACGGCTTTCCAGCACGAAGGCCACGGCCTCGTCATACAGCGCGTCGGTTTCAGCATCATCGTCGCCACCGCTGCTGCCGCCGTCGAAGCCGCTGCCGGCCTCTTCAACACCCGCGAGGATATCGTCGTTGTATTCCGGCGCGCCGCGCAGTTTCCACGCTTCCACCACGCGGTGCACTTCATCGTCGGAAACGAACGCGCCATGTACGCGAATCGGCAGGCTGGTGCCCGGCGGCATGTAGAGCATGTCACCGTGGCCCAGCAGTTGTTCGGCGCCACCCTGGTCGATGATGGTCCGCGAGTCGATCTTGCTCGATACCTGGAACGCCATGCGCGTCGGGATGTTGGCCTTGATCAGACCGGTGATCACATCCACCGAAGGGCGCTGGGTGGCGAGAATCAAGTGGATACCGGCGGCACGGGCCTTCTGGGCGATACGTGCGATCAGCTCTTCGACCTTCTTGCCGACGATCATCATCATGTCGGCAAATTCGTCGACCACCACCACGATGGTCGGCAACTTGGTCAGCAATGGTGCTTCGTCGTGGATGCTTTCGCGCTTGTACAGCGGGTCCGTCAGTGGCGTGCCGGCGTCCTGGGCTTCCTTGACCTTGGCATTGAAACCCGACAGGTTGCGCACACCCATCTTCGCCATCAGTTTGTAGCGCCGCTCCATCTCGGCGACGCTCCAGCGCAGGGCGTTGGCGGCGTCCTTCATGTCGGTGACCACCGGGCACAACAGGTGCGGAATACCTTCGTAGATCGACAATTCCAGCATCTTCGGGTCGATCATGATCAGCTTGGCGTCTTCCGGGCCCGACTTGAACAGGATCGACAGGATCATTGCGTTCACACCCACCGACTTACCGGAACCAGTGGTACCGGCGACCAACAGGTGAGGCATTTTCGCCAGGTCAGTGATCACCGGCTTGCCGCCGATGTCATGACCCAGGGCCAGAGTGACCGGCGACTTGAAGTTGTCATATTCCGGGGTCGACAGCACCTCGGAGAAGCGCACGATCTGGCGGTCCTCGTTGGGAATCTCGATGCCCACGGTGGTTTTGCCGGGAATCACTTCCACCACGCGCACGCTGGTCACGGCCAGGGAACGGGCAAGGTCTTTGGCCAGGTTGGAGATCCGGCTGACCTTGACGCCAGCGGCAGGCTGGATTTCGTAACGGGTGATCACCGGGCCGGGGTGGATCGAATCCACCGACACTTCGACGCCGAATTCCTTGAGTTTGATTTCCAGCAGATGGCCGACGGCCGCCAGGGACTCAGGGGAATAGTTGAGTTGTTTCTTTTCCGCCGGATCGAGGATCGAAATGGGCGGCAAGGTGCCTTCGACGGCGCTGTCGACAAACAGCGGTACCTGCTTCTCTTTCTGTACGCGATGACTGGGCTCGGCCGGCTTGGGTGGCGCGGGAGCGATCACCGGCGGCACCTGCTTCTCGCGTTCCGACATGTGTTTGCTCAGGGCCTGCTCCCGTTCGATCAAGCGCTCCTTGACCTTGGCCTGCTCACGGCGGTCCGGGGTGCTAGGGGCTACCACCTCATTGACACGGGTATCCACCTCGCGCAACTGGGCCACCATGCGCTTACGCTCGACCCGCGCCGCCCACCAGCGGTTGGCGGCGCCCTGGAACAGCTCCAGCAGGTCGAGGGTGATCTTGCCGGTCACATCCATCACCTTGAACCACGACAGGTCGGTGAACACCGTGAGGCCGAACAGGAACAGCGCGATGAACATCAGGGTGCTGCCCTGGATATTCAGGGTCTTGCGCGCCAGGTCGCCGAGACTTTCGCCGAGCGCCCCGCCCGCGCCCGCCGGCAGGCCGGTAGGCGCATGGAAATGGATATGCGCCAGCGCCGCGCCGGACAGCACCAGGAACACCAGACCGATCAGGCGCCACGAGAACAACCAGCCGCTCCACAGCCACGGCTCATGGCGCTGGCGAAAGATCTGCCAGGTCTTGATCGCCAACAGCAGCGGGAAGATATAGGCGAAGTAACCCAACACCATGAACAGGATATCGGCGCTGTAGGAACCGGCAGGCCCACCGAAGTTCTGTACGTCTTCGATCTTGCTGTTATGGCTCCAGCCCGGATCGTCCTTGCCATAGGTGAGCAAGGCCATCATCAGGAACAGGCACAGCGCACCGATCGCGATCAGCGCACCTTCCTTGAGTCGATAATGCAGGTGCTGACGCCAGGCCGGCACGACTGTCTTGGGTGTCGCGGTGGTTTTCTTCAAAACGGGTCTTTTCCTGCGCCTTTAGCGCGTCCATCTGTTGAATGACTGCAAATACTGCCGAATCCGGGCAGTTGAAAAATGAACGAGCGTCGTTGAATCTACTTTTTACACTGAGCGATTGCTGGATGAAATGGCGATAACACGACAATGGCCGCATTGTACGGGTTTGTGTCCTTGATGCCACGCCGCTTGGCGGTCTTCCAACAGCATAGCCATTAGCGTGCTGCAACATGTTCAATTTGAGCATGCATTGTCTTTGCTGACAAAGGCTTATGAGCGGCTTTTACCAATCCAGGCAAGCTTGGCAAATGGCCTGTATCGGCCAGACCCGATTACGACCACGCCTTATGCAGAGAGTTGCAGAAACACCTGTTAACGCTAATGCTCACCCATGACAGATTCGGGCTGGCCCCACAGCACAGGCTCGACAATAATCATCCCCTTGGGGCAGATGACCTACCTGCCACCCCCCTCCCCTTCCATAAGCCTGGATGCCATGCTGACCTGGTTGCAACGCGACACCCTGACCTTCCCTCCGCTGGCCAAAGCCATGCGCGAACCCAATGGCCTGCTCGCCGCCGGTGGCGACCTGTCGGCCGACCGATTGATCCAGGCCTACCGCCACGGCTGCTTTCCGTGGTTCTCGGAAGGCCAGCCGATTCTCTGGTGGTCGCCCGACCCGCGCACCGTGATATTCCCGGACGAACTGCATGTCTCCCGCAGCCTGGGCAAACTATTGCGCCAGCAGCGCTATGCCGTCACCTTCGACCACGATTTCGCTGCGGTCATCCAGGCCTGCGCCGCGCCGCGCGCCTATGCTGATGGCACCTGGATCACCGAAGGCATACAGAACGCCTACCTGGAGCTGCACAAGCGCGGCTACGCCCACTCGGTGGAAGTATGGGACAACGGCGAGCTGGTGGGCGGCCTGTACGGCCTGGCGATGGGCAAGCTGTTTTTTGGCGAATCCATGTTCAGCCGCGCGGACAACGCGTCCAAATTCGGCTTTGTGACATTGACCCGCCAATTGCAGGCGTGGGGTTTTGTGCTGATCGACTGCCAGATGCCCAACGATCACCTGCACAGTCTGGGCGCGCGTGCCATTTCACGCAGCGAATTCGCGGGTTTCCTGCGTGACTTTCTCGATCAACCCAATACTGGACCATGGGTTTCCTAGGCGACTTGCGCGCACCTGGCTTACACTTATTTCAAAGCTTATCCGAGGGTTGATCATGACCGAGTTGGCGCGCTTGAAGTTTTATGCCACTCAACCCCACTCTTGCAGCTATCTGCCCGACGAGCAGGCCACCACGCTGTTCCTCGACCCCAGCCAGCCGATGGATGTGCACGTGTACGCCGATCTCTCGGAAATGGGCTTTCGGCGCAGCGGCGATCATCTGTACCGACCCCATTGCCAGAACTGTAATGCCTGTGTTCCGGCACGCATCCCCGTTGCGCAATTTGTGCCGGCCCACAATCAGAAACGCATCCTCAAACGCAATGCAGACCTGACGGTGACCGCGAGCAAGCCAAGGTTTACCGAAGAGTATTTCGATCTTTACCAGCGCTACATCGAGCAACGTCACGCCGACGGCGATATGTTTCCACCCAGCCGCGACCAGTTCTCCACCTTTCTGGTACGCGACCTGCCCTTCTCGCGATTCTATGAGTTTCGCCTCGACGGTCGCCTGGTGGCGGTCGCCGTGACCGATTTGCTGCCCAATGGCCTCTCTGCGGTCTATACCTTCTACGAGCCGGCCGAGGAGCGCCGCAGCCTGGGGCGTTTTGCCATCCTCTGGCAAATTGGCGAAGCATTGCGCCAGGAACTGGAGGCCGTGTACCTCGGTTATTGGATCAAAAACTGCAAAAAGATGAACTACAAGACCCAATATCGGCCCATTGAGCTGCTGATTAATCAAAGATGGGTCACGCTTAACTAGAACCCCTTGGCTTAAACACCCTTTTTCGGGCACAATGCACGCCGCTTTTGCCTGGCGCAGTTGCACCGGGCCATTCACTGGATACCGAGGGCTTTACTGCATGTCGAAAGAAGACAGCTTCGAAATGGAAGGCACTGTCGTCGACACCCTGCCCAACACCATGTTTCGTGTGGAGTTGGAAAATGGGCACGTCGTAACCGCGCATATCTCCGGCAAGATGCGCAAGAACTACATTCGTATTCTTACCGGTGACAAAGTGCGCGTCGAGCTGACGCCCTATGACTTGAGCAAAGGGCGCATCACTTACCGCGCTCGTTAAACAAGTCAATACAAAACGCCCGGTTATGCCGGGCGTTTTTGTGTGCGTGGGATTTATAGCGACCGCAAAACACCTGCAGGAGCGAGCCTGCTCGCGAAAAACCCAAGGACAACGCTCTGAATCAGGAAAAATGCGTTATCGCCGACGCTCTTCGCGAGCAAGCTCGCCCCTACAGGTATAGCGGTCAGGCCATTTCAGCGGTGGTTTCGAACTCGAAGGTCAGCTCGCCGTCCTTCAGGTCGATATGCACTACGCCACCATGATCGGAAAGCTCGCCAAACAAGATCTCTTCAGCCAACGGCCGTTTGATTTTGTCCTGGATCAGACGCGCCATTGGGCGAGCGCCCATTGCCGCATCGTAGCCACCCTCTGCCAGCCAGTTGCGCGCCGCATCCGTAACATCCAACTGCACACGCTTGTCTTCCAACTGCGCTTGAAGCTCGGTGAGGAACTTGTCCACCACGCTCTTGATAACCTCATGACTGAGGCGACCAAACTGGATAATGGTGTCCAGACGGTTACGGAACTCCGGCGTAAAGCTCTTCTTGATCACTTCCATGGCATCGGAAGAGTGATCCTGATGGCTGAAGCCAATCGAAGCCCGGGCGGCCGTTTCGGCACCGGCGTTGGTCGTCATGATCACGATCACGTTGCGGAAGTCCGCCTTGCGCCCGTTGTTGTCGGTCAGGGTCCCGTGATCCATCACCTGCAAGAGCAGGTTGAAGACTTCCGGATGCGCCTTCTCGATTTCATCGAGCAGCAATACGCAATGCGGTTGCTTGGTGATCGCCTCGGTCAACAGGCCGCCCTGGTCGAAACCGACATAGCCTGGCGGCGCACCGATCAGGCGCGACACGGTATGACGCTCCATGTATTCGGACATGTCGAAACGAACCAGCTCGATCCCCATAGCCTTGGCCAACTGCCGCGCTGCTTCAGTCTTGCCGACACCGGTCGGGCCGGCGAACAGGAATGAACCAACAGGCTTGTCCGGCGACTTGAGGCCCGCACGCGACAGCTTGATCGCCGTGGACAACGAATCGATGGCCGCATCCTGGCCGAATACGGTCAGCTTGAGGTCGCGCTCGAGGTTACGCAGCAGCTCCTTGTCGGAACTGGTGACGTGTTTTGGCGGAATCCGCGCGATCTTCGCCACGATATCCTCGACCTGAGGCACATCGATGCGCTTCACACGCTTCTCGACCGGCTGCAGGCGCTGGTAGGCACCGGCCTCGTCGATCACGTCGATGGCCTTGTCCGGCATGTGCCGATCGTTGATGTAGCGCGACGCCAGCTCGGCAGCGGCACGCAGGGCTTCATCGGTGTACTCGATGCCATGGTGCGCTTCGAAACGCCCCTTGAGCCCACGCAGGATGCCGATGGTGTCCTCAACCGAAGGCTCGGACACATCGACTTTCTGGAAGCGGCGCGCCAGGGCACGATCTTTCTCGAAAATGCCGCGGAATTCCTGGAACGTGGTCGATCCGATGCAACGGATATCGCCCGACGACAGCAATGGCTTGAGCAAATTAGAGGCGTCCATCACCCCACCGGACGCCGCACCGGCACCAATGATGGTGTGGATTTCATCGATGAACAGAATCGCCTGCGGGCGTTTTTTCAGCTCGCCGAGCAACGCCTTGAAGCGCTTCTCGAAATCGCCACGGTATTTGGTCCCCGCGAGCAAAGCGCCCAGGTCAAGGGAGTAGACGACACTGTTGGCCAGCAGGTCAGGCACCTGGTTATCGACGATACGCTTGGCCAGGCCTTCGGCAATCGCGGTTTTACCCACGCCAGCCTCACCCACCAGCAACGGATTGTTCTTGCGACGACGCGCCAGGATCTGCGCCACACGCTCGACCTCGAGCTCACGCCCCACCAGCGGATCGATCCGCCCCTGGCGCGCCAGCTCATTGAGGTTGCTCGCATAGGCATCCAGTGGATTGCCCGAAGAAGAAGACTCACCGCCCTCGTCGTCCTGCATATCCTGCTCACCCTCGGAATGATCGCCGTGCCCTGGCACCTTGGAGATACCGTGGGCGATGTAGTTGACGACATCAATACGGGCAACGCTCTGCTGTTTGAGCAGAAACACTGCCTGGCTTTCCTGTTCGCTGAAGATCGCCACGAGCACATTGGCGCCCGTGACTTCGCGCTTACCGGAGCTCTGCACATGGAAAACAGCGCGCTGCAACACCCGCTGGAAGCCCAGGGTTGGCTGGGTCTCACGGTCCTCGTCGTGCACGGGAATCAGTGGCGTGGTGGAGTCGATAAACTCCTGCAGGTCATGCTTGAGCTTGTCGAGGTTGGCGCCGCACGCACGCAGAACGGTGGCGGCAGCTTCGTTATCCAAAAGTGCCAGCAGCAGGTGTTCTACGGTCATGAATTCATGACGCTTCGAACGAGCCTCCTTGAAGGCAAGATTGAGGGTGACTTCGAGCTCGCGGTTTAACATAGCTTCACCTCATACCCAAGTGGTCGGCGTTAACCGTCCTTCTCGATTTCACAGAGTAGCGGATGCTGGCTTTCCCTGGCGTACTGGTTGACCTGCATAGCCTTTGTCTCGGCGATGTC
Organism: Pseudomonas extremaustralis; assembly: GCF_900102035.1. Taxonomy (NCBI): domain Bacteria; kingdom Pseudomonadati; phylum Pseudomonadota; class Gammaproteobacteria; order Pseudomonadales; family Pseudomonadaceae; genus Pseudomonas; species Pseudomonas extremaustralis. Next base: position 1,042,278 of record NZ_LT629689.1, on the reverse strand, counting down.
GCGGGTAAACACTCCACATACTGCCCGTCCTTCTGTGTGAACGGCCAGCATTACCTTGGTCGCCAACTCGCGGTTCAGGTTAAAAAACACCTCGAGCACTTCGACCACGAAATCCATCGGTGTGTAGTCATCATTGAACAAAACCACCTTGTACATCGGCGGCGCCTGTAGAGCAGGCTTGGCCTCCTGAACAGCAATGCCTGCAGAACCGTCGTCATCGTGTTCGTGATCCGGTCGATCCTGATTGAATGTTAGTCGAATCTGGCTGATTGCATGCATGGAAAGAAAGGTTCGTCAGTGGTTCAAATACAGTGGTGGGGGCGACCTGCCAGATTTTCAACTCTGACCAACCGGTCGCCTTGACTATCGGCAAATCGGTGTTACAACCAATAGAACCCACAGTGGGTAAAAAAGGTCCGCGCAGTCAACCTTATTTATTCGGGTTAGGACGGATAAACTGGATGATACTCCAGTGATGGAGTCTGGTGCAGAGGGATATGGGTATGTCTGGCGTCAAGATCAGTGGCAAGGTCAAGTGGTTCAACAATGCCAAGGGATACGGCTTCATTGTTGAAAATGGCAAGTCCGAAGACCTTTTTGCGCATTACTCAGCGATCAAAATGGACGGATACAAGACGCTGAAAGCGGGCCAACACGTGGAATTTGAAATCATTCAAGGACCCAAGGGACTGCACGCCGTAGATATTTGTGCAGCCTGCGCAGGGATGCCCGGAAAAACCCACAAGGAAACGCATGGAGCGAAACCTCAAACAGATCAATCCGCTCAATCGAAAACCAAACAAACGGCCTGATCAACGTTTGAATAAATAGCCCGCAAAAAAACCGGCCATCCTGATTCATCAGAATGGCCGGTTTTTTTATAGCCTTCGACTTACATATGCGAGATCAGCGCATCCCCAAAGCCAGACGACGACACCAGCTTGGCACCATCCATCAGGCGCTCGAAGTCATAGGTCACGGTCTTGGCCGAAATAGCGCCATTGGTGCCCTTGATGATCAAATCGGCCGCTTCCGTCCACCCCATATGGCGCAACATCATTTCCGCCGACAAGATCAATGACCCCGGGTTGACCTGATCCTTGCCCGCATACTTGGGCGCAGTACCGTGGGTGGCTTCGAACATGGCCACGGTGTCGGACAGGTTGGCCCCCGGCGCAATACCGATACCGCCCACTTCCGCCGCCAAGGCGTCAGACAGATAGTCGCCATTGAGGTTGAGGGTGGCAATCACGTCGTACTCGGCCGGGCGCAGCAGGATCTGCTGGAGCATGGCGTCGGCGATAGCGTCTTTGACCACCACATTCTTGCCGGTTTTCGGGTTCTTGAACTGCATCCACGGCCCACCGTCAAGCAGCGTCGCGCCGAACTCTTCGGCTGCCACTTCATAGGCCCATTCCTTGAAGGCACCTTCGGTGAACTTCATGATGTTGCCTTTGTGCACAATGGTCAGCGACTCGCGGTCGTTATCCACTACATATTGCAGGGCCTTGCGCGCAAGGCGCTTGGTACCCTCTTTGGAAACCGGCTTAATGCCAATACCGCAGTCCTGGTCGAAACGGATCTTGGTAACGCCCATTTCTTCCTTGAGGAACTTGATCACCTTGATCGCTTCGGGCGAGCCAGCCTTCCACTCGATCCCGGCGTAAATATCCTCGGAGTTCTCGCGGAAGATGGTCATGTCCACATCACCCGGCTTCTTGACCGGGCTCGGCACGCCCTCGAACCAGCGCACAGGGCGCAGGCACACATAAAGGTCGAGTTGCTGGCGCAGGGCGACGTTCAACGAACGGATACCACCGCCGACCGGCGTCGTCAGCGGGCCCTTGATGGAAACGACATAGTCCCTGACCGCATCCAGGGTTTCCTGGGGCAGCCAGGTGTCCTGGTCGTAGACTTGAGTCGCCTTTTCACCGGCGAAAACTTCCATCCACGAAATCTTGCGCTTGCCGCCGTAAGCTTTTTCAACAGCGGCGTCGACCACCTTGATCATCACCGGACTGATGTCGACGCCAATACCGTCACCTTCGATATAAGGAATGATCGGTTGGTCAGGAACATTGAGAGAATGGTCTGCATTGACGGTGATTTTGTCGCCGACTGCCGGAACCTGAATCTTCTTGTATCCCATGCTGAACTCCATCTATGGATTAAACATCTGGCTGCGTTCGAGCCTACTCCAGATAAATGGCGACCGAAACCTCACGCCATGCTCATTTGCATCGAAAACAGCATAATTTGTCGCCTACAAGCCTGAAAGCAAAGGGAAAAATGCCAATCTTGAGCACATCGTGCGACTTTAGGCGTAACCCGGTACCTGCGACCTTTAGACCAATGGACGACACACCTTTTGTATGAAGGCTCGGCGTAAGCATAGCGACCTATGTATAATGCCGCCGCTGACCTAAGAGTCACGACGGCGGACCGCTCTAGAACCGAGCCCTCAGCCAGAAAGCAGGGCTATTACAATAGCCCACCCGCTTGACGCTCGACTGATGCAACCCAACATCACCGCGAAGAAACCTCGACCTTTCGCTCATGGATGACTTTGAACGAACGCGCTCTACCCGGCGCATCTCGAGTTTCTGCGCACGCTTTCAGCAAAGAAGAGAGTTAATCCGAATATGCCCACCCGCTCGAAGATCATCTACACCTTCACCGACGAAGCACCAGCCCTCGCCACCTATTCACTGCTGCCTATCGTAGAGGCCTTCACCGCTTCCGCTGATATTGCCGTGGAAACCCGCGACATTTCCCTCGCCGGGCGCATCCTCGCAAGCTTCCCCGAGCAACTGGGCAACAAAGCCGTCCCGGACCACCTCGCCGAACTGGGCGCCCTGGCCGTTACGCCTGAAGCCAATATCATCAAACTGCCTAACATCAGTGCCTCGACCCCTCAGTTGCAGGCGGCCATCAAGGAACTGCAGGCCAAGGGCTATGCCCTGCCGGACTACCCGGAAACCGTAACCACCGACGCGGAAAAAGAAACCCGTGCACGTTACGACAAAATCAAGGGCAGCGCCGTGAACCCGGTTCTGCGCGAAGGCAACTCCGACCGCCGCGCACCACTGTCGGTCAAGAACTACGCTCGCAAGCACCCGCACAAAATGGGCGCCTGGGCTGCCGACTCCAAATCCCACGTCGCTCACATGAACCACGGCGACTTCTACGGCAGCGAAAAAGCCGTACAGATCGAAGCAGCCGATGCTGTCAAAATCGAATTGATCGCCAAAGACGGTACCGCAACCGTACTGAAGGAAAAGACTTCCGTACAAGCTGGCGAAATCATCGACAGCGCCGTACTGAGCAAGAACGCCCTGCGCAGCTTCATCGCCGCTGAAATCGAAGACGCCAAGAAACAAGGCGTACTGCTGTCGGTTCACCTGAAAGCCACCATGATGAAGGTCTCCGACCCGATCATGTTCGGCCAGATCGTTGCCGAATTCTATAAAGACGCCCTGGCCAAGCACGCCACCGTGCTGGAGCAGATCGGCTTCAACCTGAACAACGGCATCGGCGACCTGTACGCTCGCATCAAGGCCCTGCCAGCCGAACAGCAAGCCCAGATCGAAGCGGACATCCAGGCGGTCTACGCCGCGCGCCCTGCCCTGGCGATGGTCAACTCCGACAAAGGCATCACCAACCTGCACGTACCGAGCGACGTTATCGTCGACGCCTCGATGCCAGCCATGATCCGTGACTCCGGCAAAATGTGGGGCACCGACGGCAAGTTGCATGACACCAAGGCCGTGATTCCGGATCGCTGCTACGCCACCATCTACCAAGCCGTCATCGAAGACTGCAAGGCCCATGGCGCGTTCGATCCGACCACTATGGGCAGCGTGCCGAACGTTGGCCTGATGGCCCAGAAAGCCGAAGAGTACGGCTCTCACGACAAGACCTTCCAGGTCAAGGCTGACGGCGTCGTCCGCGTCACCGACAGCAAGGGCAAGCTGCTGATGGAGCAGCCCGTCGAAGCCGGCGACATCTTCCGCATGTGCCAAGCCAAAGACGCGCCGATCCAGGACTGGGTCAAACTGGCCGTCAACCGTGCCCGCGCCAGCAACACCCCGGCCATCTTCTGGCTGGACCCACAGCGCGCCCACGATGGTGCGGTGATCGAGAAAGTCCAGACCTACCTGAAAGACCACAACACCGAAGGCCTGGACATCCGCATCATGTCGCCGGTCGACGCGATGAAGTTCACCCTGGAGCGTACTCGCAAAGGTCTGGACACCATCTCGGTAACCGGTAACGTACTGCGCGACTACCTGACCGACCTGTTCCCGATCATGGAACTGGGCACCAGCGCCAAGATGCTGTCGATCGTGCCGCTGATGAACGGTGGCGGCCTGTTCGAAACCGGCGCCGGCGGCTCGGCACCGAAACACGTGCAGCAACTGCTGGAAGAAAACTTCCTGCGCTGGGATTCCCTGGGCGAGTTCCTGGCCCTGGCGGCATCGCTTGAGCATTTGGGTGTAACCTACAAAAACCCGAAAGCCCTGGTTCTGTCCAAGACCCTGGACCAGGCCACCGGCCAGTTCCTGGACAACAACAAGTCGCCATCGCGCAAAGTCGGCAATATCGACAACCGCGGCAGCCACTTCTACCTGGCACTGTACTGGGCCCAGGCCCTGGCCGCGCAGACTGAAGACACTGCACTGCAAGGTCAATTCAGCGAACTGGCCAAGACCCTGACCGCGAACGAAGCAACCATCGTTGCCGAGCTCAACGCTGTACAGGGCAAGCCTGTGGACATTGGCGGCTACTACGCGCCAAACCCAGAGCTGACCAGCAAGGTCATGCGCCCAAGCAACACGCTCAATGCGGCGATTGCCAAGCTGAAGTAAAGTTGTAACGATGCAAACAAACCCCGGCCCTGTGCCGGGGTTTGTGTTTCCAGCATTCCAAATATGGGAAAGGGCTTGCTCCCTCCTACACTGACGGTAATCCTGCTCCAAGACCACACAGCACTCAGAATCGAAAGGCATCCCATGACCTGGCAACCCCACATCACCGTCGCCACCATCGTCGAAGACAACGGCCGCTTCCTGATGGTCGAAGAACTCAAGGGCGGCCGCGCCGTGCTCAACCAGCCCGCCGGCCACCTCGACCCGCACGAAACCCTGATCGAAGCCGCCGTGCGCGAGACCCTCGAAGAAACCGGTTGGGACGTCGAAGCCACCGGCATCGTCGGCATCTATCTGTACACCGCACCGAGCAACGGCGTGACCTACCAGCGCGTGTGCTTCACCGCCAAGGCCCTGAAACATCACCCAGACTATCAACTGGACGAAGGCATCGTGCGTGCCCGCTGGTTGACCCGTGACGAGCTGATGACCCTGCGCGATGCCTGGCGCAGCGAGCTGATCATCCATTGCATCGATGATTATTTGAACGGCCAGCGCCACAGTCTCGAATTGATCCGACCTTCTCTTTAGCCTTAGAGGCTGCAGCCTGATAGAATCGCGTCCTTTTTCAAGACACCCGTTGAAACCCTATGCGTGATCCAGCCCCTTCTGACATACAAAAGAAGCGCGTCATCGTCGGCATGTCCGGCGGCGTGGATTCTTCCGTTTCCGCCGTTCTGCTCATGGAGCAGGGTTATGAGGTGGAAGGCCTGTTCATGAAGAACTGGGAAGAAGACGATGGAACGGAATATTGCACCGCCATGGACGACTTGGCGGACGCCCAGGCTGTCTGCGACAAGATCGGTATCAAGCTGCACACCGCCAATTTCGCCGCCGAGTACTGGGACAACGTGTTCGAGCACTTCCTGGCCGAATACAAGGCCGGTCGCACGCCGAACCCGGATATCCTGTGCAACCGAGAGATCAAGTTCAAGGCGTTCCTCGACTACGCCATGATGCTCGGTGCCGACCTGATTGCCACAGGCCACTATGTGCGCCGCCGCGATATCGACGGACGCACCGAACTGCTCAAAGGCCTGGATGCGAACAAAGACCAGAGCTACTTCCTGCACGCCGTCGGCGGCGAACAGATCGCCAAGACCCTGTTCCCAGTGGGCGAACTGGAAAAGCCCGAAGTACGCAGGATTGCCGAAAAGCACGACCTGGCCACCGCGAAGAAAAAGGATTCCACCGGGATCTGCTTTATCGGCGAACGCCGCTTCAGCGACTTCCTCAAGCAATACCTGCCAGCGCAACCGGGCGAGATCAAGACCACCGAAGGCGAGGTCATCGGTCGTCATCACGGCCTGATGTACCACACCATCGGCCAGCGCCAGGGCCTGGGCATCGGTGGCTTGAAAGACGCCGGTGACGAGCCATGGTACGTACTGGTCAAGGACCTGGAGCACAACGAACTGATCGTCGGCCAGGGCAATGACCACCCTTGGTTGTTCTCCCGCGCGCTGCTCGCTTCGGACATCTACTGGGTCAACCCGGTGGACCTGAGCGCCCCGCGCCGCCTGACCGCCAAGGTGCGCTATCGCCAGAGCGACCAGCCCTGCACCCTGGAAAAAACCGCCAGCGGTTACCGCGCCACCTTCGATGACCCGCAACGCGCGGTCACGCCCGGCCAGTCCGTGGTGTTCTACGATGGCGAAGTGTGCCTGGGCGGCGGCGTGATAGAAGTCGCCGAACCCTGGAGCAACCCGGCATGACCCCGACCCAGGAGCAATTGACAGCACTGGGCGGCGTCTTCCTCGCCGCAGTACTGGTGGACAAGATCGCCAAGACCGGCCAGGTCACTGAAGCCGGCCTGACCTGCATGCTCGGCAGCCTGCTGATCCGCGACCCTAAGGACACGCTGGAAGTCTATGGCGGTGACGATCTGGCGCTGCGTGAAGGCTACCGCGCACTGGTCGGCGCCCTGGAACGCGACCCGAGCACCTTGCAGCGCGAACCACTGCGCTACGCCCTGTCGATGCTTGGCCTCGAGCGTCAACTGGCCAAGCGAGACGACCTGCTGGAAACCATCGGCAAGCGTCTGCCGCAGATCCAGTCCCAGGTCGAACACTTCGGTCCGGCCCACGAAAACGTTATCGCCGCCTGCGGCGCGCTGTACCAGGACACCTTGAGCACCTTGCGCCAGCGCATCCAGGTGCATGGTGACATGCGCAACCTGCAACAACCGAACAACGCCTCGAAAATCCGCGCCCTGCTCTTGGCCGGTATTCGCTCGGCGCGGTTGTGGCGCCAATTGGGCGGTCATCGCTGGCAACTGGTCATCAGCCGTCGCAAATTGCTTAAAGAGCTTTACCCGTTGATGCGCAACGAATAAGTCGCAGCGACAGGCCCTTTTCAGCCGTTACGCGTAATACGCCGGTCAGTTGGCAACGGACCGGCGGATTTTTTCATGTATGATACGCGCCCCATTTCGTTGCCCGACTGTCCGAGAACACCCCATGCAGCTTTCTTCGCTCACTGCGGTTTCCCCTGTTGACGGCCGCTACGCCGGCAAGACCCAGGCCCTGCGCCCTATTTTCAGCGAATACGGCCTGATCCGTGCCCGTGTACTGGTTGAAGTGCGCTGGCTCCAGCGCCTGGCCGCTCACCCTGCCATCAGTGAAGTGCCGGCGTTCTCCGCCGAAGCCAATGCGGTATTGAACACCCTGGCGGAAAACTTCTCTCTGGAGCACGCCGAGCGTGTCAAAGAGATCGAGCGCACCACCAACCACGACGTCAAAGCCATCGAATACCTGCTCAAAGAGCAAGCGGCCAAGCTGCCGGAACTGGCCCAGGTCAGCGAGTTCATCCACTTTGCCTGCACCAGCGAGGACATCAACAACCTGTCCCACGCCCTGATGCTGCGCGAAGGCCGTGATGACGTGATGCTGCCGCTTATGCGCCAGACCGCCGAAGCCATCCGTGAGCTGGCCATTCGCTTCGCCGAAGTACCAATGCTGTCGCGCACCCACGGCCAGCCGGCCTCACCGACGACCCTGGGCAAAGAACTGGCCAACGTGGTGTACCGCCTGGAGCGCCAGATCGCTCAAGTCGCTGCGGTACCGTTGCTGGGCAAGATCAACGGCGCTGTCGGCAACTACAACGCCCACCTGTCGGCCTACCCCGAGATCGACTGGGAAGCCAACGCCCGCGCCTTCATCGAAGACGAACTGGGCCTGGGCTTCAACCCGTACACCACGCAGATCGAACCGCACGACTACATCGCCGAACTGTTCGACGCCATTGCACGCTTCAACACCATCCTGATCGACTTCGATCGCGATATCTGGGGCTATATCTCCCTGGGCTACTTCAAGCAGCGCACCATTGCCGGCGAGATCGGTTCGTCGACGATGCCGCACAAGGTCAACCCGATCGACTTCGAAAACTCCGAAGGCAACCTCGGCATCGCCAACGCGCTGTTCCAGCATCTGGCCAGCAAGCTGCCGATCTCCCGCTGGCAGCGCGACCTGACCGACTCCACCGTTTTGCGCAACCTCGGCGTGGGCTTTGCCCACAGCGTGATCGCTTACGAAGCCAGCCTCAAAGGCATCAGCAAGCTGGAACTCAATGAGCAGAAAATCGCCGCTGACCTGGACGCGTGCTGGGAAGTCCTGGCCGAGCCGATCCAGACCGTGATGCGCCGCTACAACATCGAAAACCCTTACGAGAAACTCAAAGAGTTGACACGCGGCAAGGGCATCAGCCCGCAAGCGCTGCAAACTTTCATCGACGGCCTGGATATGCCCGCCGCTGCCAAGGCCGAGCTGAAACTGCTCACCCCGGCCAACTACATCGGCAACGCCGTGGCCCAAGCCAAACGTATCTGATTACCGCAAGCTCCTTTGAGACGCCCGGCCGCGCCGGGCGTTTTTATTTCAGTCTTAAAAGTGCTTTTTTTCAATAGGTTACACATGAATCCTGATATCCCTCTTCAACTTCTGGGCGGCATCACGGCACGGGAATTCCTGCGCGACTACTGGCAGAAAAAACCCCTGCTGATCCGTCAGGCCATTCCTGATTTCGAAAGCCCGATCGACGCCGACGAACTGGCAGGCCTGGCGCTGGAAGAAGAAGTCGAGTCGCGCCTGGTGATCGAACACGGCGAGCGCCCGTGGGAACTGCGTCGCGGCCCGTTCACCGAAGACACCTTCAGCACCCTGCCCGAGCGCGAGTGGACCCTGCTGGTGCAGGCGGTCGACCAATTCGTGCCCGAAGTCGCCGAGTTGCTGGAGCAGTTCCGCTTCCTGCCGAGCTGGCGCATCGACGACGTGATGATCAGCTTCGCCGCACCCGGCGGCAGCGTGGGTCCGCACTTCGATAACTACGACGTGTTCCTGCTGCAAGCCCATGGCAAGCGCAACTGGAAGATCGGCCAGATGTGCAGCTCTGAAAGTCCGATGCTGCAACACGCCGACCTGCGCATTCTTGCCGAATTCGAAGAAAGCGCCGAATGGGTGCTGGAACCGGGCGACATGCTCTACCTGCCGCCACGCCTGGCCCACTTCGGCATTGCCGAAGACGATTGCATGACCTACTCGGTCGGCTTCCGCGCCCCGAGCGCCGCCGAGGTGTTGACCCACTTCACCGACTTCCTCGCTCAGTACCTGACCGACGAAGAGCGCTACACCGATGCGGATGCCCAGCCGGTCAGCGACCCACACCAGATCCAGAGCGACGCCCTGGACCGCCTCAAAAGCCTGCTGGCCGAGCACATGAGCGACGAGCGCATGCTGCTGACCTGGTTCGGCCAGTTCATGACCGAGCCACGCTACCCGGAGCTGATCGCTGGCGAAGAGCTGATCGAAGAAGACTTCATCAGCAGCCTGCAAGACGGTGCGATCCTGGTGCGCAACCCAAGCGCACGCATGGCTTGGTCCGAAGTCGACGACGACGTGCTGCTGTTCGCCAGCGGCCAGAGCCGCTACCTGCCGGGCAAACTGCGTGAATTGTTGAAACTGGTGTGCTCGGCCGATGCGCTGCACAGCGATAACCTTGGCGAGTGGCTGGCGGACGAAGATGGCCGCGACCTGCTATGCGAGCTGGTCAAGCAAGGAAGCCTGGGGTTTGCCGATGAATAAGATTCACGTACGTGTCGCGGACTGGCAAAAGGATATCGCCGAGATTCGGCGCATTCGTGAAGCGGTATTTATCGCTGAACAATCAGTCCCACCTGAACTTGAGTGGGATGCGGACGACGCAGACGCCGTGCATTTCCTGGCGTATGAAGGCGACTTTCCGATTGGTACCGCACGCCTGCTGCCTAGCGGCGAAATCGGTCGCGTATCGGTCCTCAAGGATTGGCGCGGACTTAAAGTCGGCGACAAGCTGATGGAAGCGGTGATCGGCGAGGCAGAGAAACGCGGCCAGACCAAGCAGTTCCTCAGCGCACAGGTCTACGCTGCTCCGTTCTATGAACGACTGGGCTTCAAGATCGTCAGCGAGGAATTCCTCGAAGTCGGGATTCCGCACGTCGACATGGTGCGCGAGGGCTGATCCCTGTGGCGTGCGGGCTCGCCCCGCGCTGGGCTGCGTAGCAGCCTCAAAACCAGACGCCGCGTTCTTTCTGAAAGAACGCGGCGTTTTTTATGGGGGCTGCTGCGCAGCCCAGCGCGGGGCGAGCCCGCTCACCACAGCAGGCCCGCCCGGCACATCCAGCTCGTTCCTCACTAAACTTGCGACCTGCCAGGCCGACAAACTGGCACTATCAAGCCTTTGACTCGCAGAGATAACGGACATGTCCCTACGCACCCTGCTCACCGCCCTCCTCCTGACCGCCAGCTTCACGGCGGCGGCCGACACCGAAGTCGTCAACCTGAGCAACCGCACCAGCACCGACCTATTGCCTGTGGCGCAGAACTTCATCGGTAAAGACGGCACCGTCAGCGCCTATGGCAATCAACTGATCGTGAACGCCGACCCTGGCAAAATTCAGGACCTGCGCGCCCTGCTCGCTCAACTGGACACGCCAGCCAAACGCCTGCTGATCACCGTCGACACCAACGAAAACAACCAGCAAAACAGCGCCGACAGCCAGACCCGCATCATCAGCTACGGCACCACCAGCCGGGATGGCGGCATCCAGCAGATCCAGGCCAGCGAAGGCGTCCCCGCACTGATCCAGGTGGGCCAGAGCGTTCCGCTGACCACCACCCAGCCCGACAGCTACGGTCGCCCGCAAAACCAGACCCAGTACCGCAATGTCACCCAGGGTTTCTACGTCACCGCCAGCGTCACAGGTGAGACCGTGCACCTGGCGATCAGCACCAATCACGACCGCATGAGCCAGGAGCGTCCCGATGTAGTGAATGTGCAAAGCACCGACACAACCATCAGCGGTCGCCTGGGCGAATGGATTACCGTGGCCGGCATCAATCGCGAGACACAAGCCGACAAATCCACTACAACCCGTAATTACGCTACCCAGGGCCGCGACGACCTGACTTTGCGGGTTAAAGTCGACACTCTGAACTGAAGCATCAAAACCTGACTGGCGAGTCGCCTAAGACTAAAGATGTAGTGCTTGAAAAAAACCACTACAAAACATTTGACGATCCAAAAAAGCATGGGCATGATGGCCTCGCTCCCGCTAATCAGAGGCCCTGGCAAGGGCCTTCGGATCGTCGCTCCAAGTTATCCACCTGAGCCGATTCGTGTCTGTACCGCCCACAAGGTGTGTTTGACGAGGTTGCGACTGGAACGAAGTTGTCCCGAGGGACGGAAGCTAACCAGGTAACCCGGCTACACACTGATGGATCGTACAAAGGCCCACGACGCCCGAAGACCGTTCGCAGTTCGCCCTTACCTGCTCAATTCCGCCCTTGAGCCTCTTCGTTCATCCCGTCGCCTTCTCCGCCGAACTTGACTTGAACACCTAAGCTTCTGATCAGCGAGCAGCCATTGCCACGCACTGAATACGTGGCTGGCAAACGGAATTTTCCACCCAGACCTATGCGACGAGGTTTTTCCCCATGGCACTGACACGCGAACAGCAAATTGCAGCCCTTGAAAAAGATTGGGCTGAAAACCCACGCTGGAAAGGCGTGACCCGCGCTTATTCCGCTGCTGACGTCGTCCGCCTGCGTGGCTCGGTTCAACCTGAGCACACCTTTGCAAAACTCGGCGCCGAGAAGCTGTGGAACCTGGTCACCCAGGGCGCCAAGCCTTCCTTCCGTCCCGACAAAGATTTCGTCAACTGCATGGGCGCCCTGACCGGTGGCCAGGCAGTACAACAGGTAAAAGCCGGTATCCAGGCGATCTACCTGTCCGGCTGGCAAGTGGCTGCGGACAACAACTCCGCTGAATCCATGTACCCCGACCAATCGCTGTACCCGGTGGACTCCGTACCAACCGTGGTCAAGCGCATCAACAACTCGTTCCGTCGCGCCGACCAGATCCAGTGGAAAGCCGGTAAAGGCCCGGGCGATGAAGGCTACATCGATTACTTCGCTCCAATCGTGGCTGACGCCGAAGCCGGTTTCGGCGGCGTACTGAACGCCTACGAGCTGATGAAGAGCATGATCGAAGCAGGCGCCGCCGGCGTTCACTTCGAAGACCAACTGGCCTCGGTGAAGAAATGCGGCCACATGGGCGGCAAGGTACTGGTACCGACCCAAGAAGCCGTACAGAAACTGACCGCTGCCCGTCTGGCGGCTGACGTTGCCGGCACACCGACCATCATCCTGGCCCGTACCGACGCCAACGCTGCCGACCTGCTGACTTCGGACTGCGACCCTTACGACCAACCGTTCGTCACTGGCGAGCGTACTCAGGAAGGCTTCTACAAAGTACGCGCCGGTCTCGACCAGGCCATCGCTCGCGGCCTGGCCTATGCCCCGTACGCCGACCTGATCTGGTGCGAAACCGCCAAGCCGGACCTGGCAGAAGCCCGTCGCTTCGCTGAAGCGATCAAAAAGGAATACCCGGACCAACTGCTGTCCTACAACTGCTCGCCTTCCTTCAACTGGAAGAAAAACCTGGACGACGCGACCATCGCCAAGTTCCAGCGCGAACTGTCCGCCATGGGCTACAAGCACCAGTTCATTACCCTGGCCGGCATTCACAACATGTGGCACAGCATGTTCAACCTGGCGCACGACTACGCCCGCAACGACATGACCGCCTACGTGCGACTGCAGGAGCAGGAATTCGCTGACGCCGCCAAAGGTTACACCTTCGTGGCTCACCAGCAGGAAGTCGGCACCGGCTACTTCGACGACATGACCACCGTGATCCAGGGCGGCACCTCGTCCGTGACCGCGCTGACCGGTTCGACCGAAGAAGAGCAGTTCCACTGATTGAAGTGAGAACACGGCCACTGCGGTCCCGCTGAAGAGCTAACCGCCGTACCGCGCGACAATTACGCCCCGACTCGTTCGGGGCGTTTTTTTGCCCGGAAAAATGCGCTCTGGAGACCACCAGGACCAAAAATATGGGAGGGGGCAAATGTGATGAGCCTGAAGTTTTTTGTACAAAATATTGATCCAGAGCGGCATTCAGCGCGATCAAATCGGTTAAAAGATCCATTCCGGCAACTAAGCGGTAATCAAGCAAGTAACGGCAACTTCCCCCGCCCCACCACAACCACCCACTTAAAACCCACCCAAACAACATTCATTATCATTTGGCACATGAAAACGCTGTTACAGGTTAAACAAAACACATTTGATCAAATGCCCGCTAATGCCCGAATTACAAGGGCTGCAGCCCCAGGAAGGTACACTATGCCGTTATTCCATCGAATAATTTCACCATCGGAATTTTACTTGCCCGGTGTTTAGCCATAAAATCAACGCGATTGATTGCGCTGCGACATATCGTCACTGCATTATTACTTTCTCGAGCTCAGAGACCTTTGCTCTCTGCTAAGGATTACCAGCATGACCGAAGCGACAGGACTCATGGCCCACAACTGGGGCTTTGCCATTTTCCTCCTCGGTGTTGTCGGCCTCTGTGCCTTCATGCTCGGCGTCTCCAGCCTCCTAGGCTCAAAAGCCTGGGGCCGCAGCAAGAACGAACCGTTCGAGTCCGGCATGCTGCCTACAGGTGGTGCCCGCCTGCGACTCTCCGCCAAATTCTATCTGGTCGCGATGCTCTTCGTGATCTTCGATATCGAAGCCCTCTTTCTCTTTGCCTGGTCTGTGTCCGTCCGCGAAAGCGGCTGGACCGGATTCGTCGAAGCCCTCGTTTTCATAGCAATTCTGTTGGCAGGCCTTGTCTACCTATTTCGAGTGGGCGCCCTTGATTGGGCTCCGGAAGCTCGTCGCAAGCGGCAAGCGAAGCTGAAACAATGAGGCTTTGGCGATGCAATACAATCTCACCAGGATCGACCCGGATGCTCCTAACGAGCAGTACCCCATCGGCGAACGGGAAACCGTTTCCGATCCGTTAGAAGACCAAGTCCACAAAAACATCTACATGGGCAAGCTGGAAGACGTGCTGAGTGGCGCGGTCAACTGGGGACGTAAAAACTCCCTGTGGCCGTACAACTTCGGTCTGTCCTGCTGCTACGTGGAAATGACCACCGCCTTCACGGCGCCCCACGACATCGCGCGCTTTGGCGCCGAGGTGATCCGGGCATCACCGCGCCAGGCGGATTTCATGGTTATCGCCGGAACCTGCTTCATCAAGATGGCGCCGATCATTCAGCGTCTCTACGAGCAAATGCTCGAGCCGAAGTGGGTTATCTCCATGGGTTCGTGCGCCAACTCCGGTGGCATGTACGACATCTACTCCGTGGTTCAGGGGGTGGACAAGTTCCTGCCCGTGGACGTCTACGTGCCTGGCTGCCCGCCCCGCCCCGAAGCATTTCTGCAAGGCTTGATGCTGTTGCAGGAATCGATTGGCAAGGAGCGTCGCCCACTTTCCTGGGTTGTCGGAGATCAAGGCGTCTACCGCGCCGAGATGCCGTCACAAAAGGAACAGCGCCGCGAACAGCGTATTCAGGTCACCAACCTGCGCAGCCCCGACGAAGTCTGATCCAGCACCGTTTCTTTCATAGAACGAAAACCTGGTTTCATTCTTTACGTTGACCGAAAGCGATAAAAAACCATGACTACAGGCAGTGCTCTGTACATCCCGCCTTACAAGGCAGACGACCAGGATGTGGTCGTCGAACTCAATAACCGTTTTGGCCCTGACGCCTTCACCGCCCAGGCCACACGCACCGGTATGCCGGTGCTGTGGGTGGCGCGCGCCAAGCTCGTCGAAGTCCTGACCTTCCTGCGTAACCTGCCCAAGCCCTACGTCATGCTTTATGACCTGCATGGCGTGGACGAGCGCCTGCGCACCAAGCGCCAGGGGCTGCCGAGCGGTGCCGACTTCACCGTGTTCTATCACCTGCTGTCGATCGAACGTAACAGCGACGTGATGATCAAGGTCGCTCTTTCCGAAAGCGACCTGAGCGTGCCGACCGTGACCGGTATCTGGCCCAACGCCAGCTGGTACGAACGCGAAGTCTGGGACATGTTCGGTATCGACTTCCCCGGCCACCCGCACTTGACGCGCATCATGATGCCGCCAACCTGGGAAGGTCACCCGCTGCGCAAGGACTTCCCGGCCCGCGCCACCGAATTCGACCCTTTCAGCCTCAACCTGGCCAAGCAGCAGCTGGAAGAAGAAGCTGCGCGCTTCCGTCCGGAAGACTGGGGCATGAAACGCTCCGGCACCAACGAGGACTACATGTTCCTCAACCTGGGCCCGAACCACCCTTCGGCCCACGGTGCGTTCCGTATCATCCTGCAACTGGACGGCGAAGAAATCGTCGACTGCGTGCCGGACATCGGTTACCACCACCGTGGTGCCGAGAAGATGGCCGAGCGTCAGTCCTGGCACAGCTTCATCCCGTACACCGACCGTATCGACTACCTCGGCGGCGTGATGAACAACCTGCCGTATGTGCTCTCGGTCGAGAAACTGGCCGGCATCAAGGTGCCGGACCGCGTCGACACCATCCGCATCATGATGGCCGAGTTCTTCCGGATCACCAGCCACCTGCTGTTCCTGGGTACCTATATCCAGGACGTCGGCGCCATGACCCCGGTGTTCTTCACCTTCACCGACCGTCAGCGCGCCTACAAGGTCATCGAAGCCATTACCGGTTTCCGCCTGCACCCGGCCTGGTACCGCATTGGCGGTGTGGCGCACGACCTGCCCAACGGCTGGGATCGACTGGTCAAGGAATTCATCGACTGGATGCCCAAGCGTCTGGACGAGTATCAGAAAGCCGCGCTCGACAACAGCATCCTCAGGGGCCGGACCATCGGCGTTGCCCAGTACAACACCAAGGAAGCCCTGGAATGGGGCGTCACTGGTGCGGGCCTGCGTTCCACCGGTTGCGACTTCGACCTGCGCAAGGCGCGTCCGTACTCCGGCTATGAGAACTTCGAGTTCGAAGTGCCGCTGGCGGCCAATGGCGATGCCTACGACCGTTGCATCGTGCGCGTCGAAGAAATGCGCCAGAGCCTGAAGATCATCGAGCAGTGCATGCGCAATATGCCGGCCGGCCCGTACAAGGCGGATCACCCGCTGACCACGCCACCGCCGAAAGAGCGCACGCTGCAGCACATCGAAACCCTGATCACGCACTTCCTGCAAGTCTCGTGGGGCCCGGTGATGCCGGCCAACGAGTCCTTCCAGATGATCGAAGCGACCAAGGGTATCAACAGTTATTACCTGACGAGCGATGGCGGCACCATGAGCTACCGCACCCGGATCCGTACCCCAAGCTTCGCCCACTTGCAGCAGATCCCTTCGGTGATCAAAGGCGAGATGGTCGCGGACTTGATTGCGTACCTGGGTAGTATCGATTTCGTTATGGCCGACGTGGACCGCTAAGCATGAATAGCACGCTTATCCAGACAGACCGTTTCACCCTGAGTGAAACCGAGCGCTCGGCCATCGAGCACGAGCTGCATCACTACGAAGACCCGCGCGCGGCGTCGATCGAAGCCTTGAAGATCGTCCAGAAGGAACGTGGCTGGGTGCCGGACGGCGCCCTCTACGCCATCGGCGAGATCCTCGGCATCCCTGCCAGCGACGTTGAAGGCGTGGCCACGTTCTACAGCCAGATCTTCCGCCAGCCTGTGGGTCGCCACATCATTCGCGTGTGCGACAGCATGGTCTGCTACATCGGTGGCCACGAATCGGTGGTCAGCGAAATCCAGGCCAAGCTAGGCATCGGCCTCGGCCAGACCACCCCGGACGGCCGCTTCACGCTGCTGCCGGTGTGCTGCCTGGGCAACTGCGACAAGGCGCCGGCGCTGATGATCGACGACGACACATTCGGTGACGTGCAGCCTGCTGGCGTGACCCAATTGCTCGAGGGCTACCCATGACCCTGACTTCCTTCGGCCCGGCCAACCGCATCAAGCGGTCGCCCGAGACTCACCCGCTGACCTGGCGCCTGCGTGACGATGCCGAGCCGGTATGGCTCGACGAGTACCAGGCCAAGAACGGCTACGCCGCTGCGCGTAAAGCCTTCGCCGACATGGCCCAGGACGACATCGTCCAGACCGTCAAAGACGCCGGCCTCAAAGGCCGCGGCGGCGCAGGCTTCCCCACTGGTGTGAAGTGGGGCCTGATGCCCAAAGACGAATCCATCAACATCCGCTACCTGTTGTGCAACGCGGATGAAATGGAGCCCAACACCTGGAAAGACCGCATGCTGATGGAGCAACTGCCCCATCTGCTGATCGAAGGCATGCTGATCAGCGCCCGTGCGCTGAAAACCTACCGTGGCTACATCTTCCTGCGTGGCGAATACACCACCGCCGCCAAGCACCTCAACCGTGCCGTGCAAGAAGCCAAGGCAGCGGGCCTGCTGGGCAAGAACATCCTCGGCTCGGGCTTCGACTTCGAGCTGTTCGTGCACACCGGCGCCGGGCGTTATATCTGCGGTGAAGAAACCGCACTGATCAACTCCCTCGAAGGCCGCCGCGCCAACCCGCGCTCCAAGCCACCCTTCCCTGCCGCCGTCGGCGTGTGGGGCAAGCCGACCTGCGTGAACAACGTCGAAACCCTGTGCAACGTGCCGGCGATCATTGCCGACGGCGTGGACTGGTACAAATCGTTGGCCCGCGAAGGCAGTGAAGACATGGGCACCAAGCTCATGGGCTTCTCCGGCAAGGTCAAGAACCCTGGCTTGTGGGAACTGCCGTTCGGCGTAACCGCGCGCGAGTTGTTCGAGGACTACGCCGGCGGCATGCGCGACGGCTACACCCTCAAGGCCTGGCAGCCAGGCGGCGCCGGTACCGGCTTCCTGCTCCCCGAGCACCTCGACGCACAGATGTATGCCGGCGGCATCGGCAAGGTGGGCACCCGGATGGGTACCGGCCTGGCGATGGCGGTGGACAACACCGTGAACATGGTCTCGCTGCTGCGCAACATGGAGCAGTTCTTTGCCCGTGAATCCTGCGGCTTCTGCACCCCATGCCGCGATGGTCTGCCGTGGAGCGTCAAGCTGCTGATGGCCCTGGAAAAAGGCGAAGGCCGCGAGGGTGACATCGAGACCCTGCTGGGTCTGGTCGGTTTCCTCGGCCCAGGCAAGACTTTCTGTGCTCACGCACCGGGCGCCGTGGAGCCATTGGGCAGCGCAATCAAATATTTCCGCTCGGAGTTCGAAGCCGGCATCGCGCCTACCCGCGCCGCCGTCCCGCCTCTGGCGAAGCCGATCGTAGTCGGCGCGTAACGCTTAAACAGGCGAAAGGTCCGTGCCCTTCGCCTCGTCATGTGCTGACGCCGTCAAGGCTGTGTTGATGCACATGAATAACAAGATTCCATTAGCCACGCCCGCTGACAACGGGCCAACGAAGATCTTTGAACCATGGCCACTATCCACGTAGACGGCAAAGCGCTCGAAGTCGATGGGGCGGACAACCTGTTACAGGCGTGTCTGTCACTAGGCCTCGACATCCCGTATTTCTGCTGGCACCCCGCGCTTGGTAGCGTCGGTGCCTGTCGCCAGTGTGCGGTCAAGCAGTACACCGACGAGAACGACACCCGTGGTCGCATCGTCATGTCCTGCATGACCCCAGCCACCGACAACACCTGGATCTCCATCGACGATGAAGAATCCAAGGCGTTCCGCGCCAGTGTCGTCGAATGGCTGATGACCAACCACCCCCACGACTGCCCAGTCTGTGAGGAAGGCGGTCACTGCCACCTGCAAGACATGACGGTGATGACCGGCCACAACGAGCGCCGCTATCGCTTCACCAAGCGCACCCACCAGAACCAGGAACTCGGCCCGTTCATTGCTCACGAAATGAACCGCTGCATCGCCTGCTACCGCTGCGTGCGTTTCTATAAAGACTACGCCGGCGGCACCGACCTCGGCGTATTCGGCGCCCACGACAACGTGTACTTCGGTCGCGTTGAAGACGGCGTACTGGAAAGCGAATTCTCCGGCAACCTCACCGAGGTCTGCCCGACCGGCGTGTTCACCGACAAGACCCACTCCGAGCGCTACAACCGTAAGTGGGACATGCAGTTCGCACCAAGCATCTGCCATGGCTGCTCCAGCGGTTGCAACATCTCCCCCGGCGAACGCTACGGCGAATTGCGTCGCATCGAAAACCGCTTCAACGGTTCGGTCAACCAGTACTTCCTGTGCGACCGTGGCCGTTTCGGCTATGGCTACGTCAACCGCAAAGACCGCCCACGCCAGCCACTGCTGGCCGGCGGTGCGAAGCTGAACACCGACGAAGCCCTGGATAAAGCCGCCGACCTGCTGCGCGGTCGCAACATCGTCGGTATCGGTTCGCCACGCGCCAGCCTCGAAAGCAACTACGCGTTGCGCGAACTGGTCGGCGCCGAACACTTCTACAGCGGTATCGAAGCCGGTGAGCTGGAGCGCATCCGCCTGGTCCTGCAGGTGCTGAACGACAGCCCGCTGCCGGTACCGAACATGCGCGACATCGAAGACCACGATGCGATCTTCGTGCTCGGTGAAGACCTGACCCAGACCGCCGCGCGTATCGCCCTGTCGCTGCGTCAGTCGGTCAAAGGCAAGGCCGAAGCCATGGCCGAATCCATGCGCGTACAGCCTTGGCTCAACGCCGCAGTGAAAAACATCGGCCAGCACGCGCTGAACCCGCTGTTTATCGCCAGCCTGGCCGAAACCAAGCTCGACGACATCGCCGAAGAATGCGTACACGCCGCGCCGGATGACCTGGCCCGCCTCGGTTTTGCCGTGGCCCACGCCCTCGACGCCAGCGCGCCTGCCGTCGAAGGCCTGGACGCTGAAGCCGTGGCGCTCGCCCAGCGCATCGCCGACGCCCTGCTGGCGGCCAAGCGTCCGCTGATCATTGCCGGTACCTCGCTGGGTTCCAAGGCACTGATCGAAGCCGCTGCCAACATCGCCAAGGCCTTGAAGCTGCGCGACAAGAACGGTTCCATCAGCCTGGTCGTACCGGAAGCCAACAGCCTTGGCCTGGCCATGCTCGGTGGCGAATCCCTGGACGCAGCCCTGCAAACCGTGATCGACGGCAAAGCCGACGCCATCGTGGTGCTGGAAAACGACCTGTACACCCGCACCGATGCCGCCAAGGTTGACGCGGCACTGAACGCCGCCAAAGTGCTGATCGTCGCCGACCACCAGAAGACCGCTACCAGCGAGCGTGCCGACCTGGTGCTGCCGGCCGCCACCTTCGCCGAAGGCGACGGTACCCTGGTCAGCCAGGAAGGCCGCGCCCAGCGCTTCTTCCAGGTGTTCGATCCGAAGTACATGGACGCCAGCATCCAGGTTCACGAAGGCTGGCGCTGGCTGCATGCCCTGCGCTCGACCCTGCTGAACCAGCCGATCGACTGGACCCTGCTCGACCACGTCACCGCCGCTGTCGCCGCGAGCGCACCGCAACTGGCGCGCATTGTCGACGCCGCGCCGTCCGCCGCGTTCCGCATCAAGGGCTTGAAACTGGCCCGTGAGCCGCTGCGCTACTCCGGTCGTACCGCCATGCGCGCGAATATCAGCGTGCACGAGCCGCGTACCCCGCAGGACGAGGACACCGCGTTCGCCTTCTCCATGGAAGGTTACTCGGGTTCGGTCGAGCCCCGTCAGCAGGTGCCGTTCGCCTGGTCGCCGGGCTGGAACTCGCCGCAGGCCTGGAACAAATTCCAGGACGAAGTCGGTGGTCACATCCGCGCTGGCGACCCGGGCACCCGCCTGATCGAACCCCAGGGCGATGCGCTGAACTGGTTCGCCGCCGTACCGCGTCCGTTCAACCCGGCCCAGGGCACCTGGCAGGTTGTGCCGTTCTTCCACCTGTTCGGCAGCGAAGAGACCTCTTCCAAGGCCGCGCCGGTGCAAGAGCGCATTCCAGAAGCCTACGTGTCCTTGGCCAAGTCCGAAGCCGATCGCCTGGGTGTCAACGACGGTGCCCTGCTCAGCCTGAACGTGGCTGGCCAGACCCTGCGTCTGCCACTGCGTATCAACGAAGAGCTGGGCGCCGGCCTGGTCGCACTGCCCAAGGGTATCGCCGGTATCCCGCCGGCCATCTTTGGCAAAACCGTTGATGGTCTGCAGGAGGCAGCGCAATGACTTGGTTCACCCCTGAAGTGATCGACGTGATCATCTCGGTCGTCAAGGCCATCGTGATCCTGTTGGCCGTGGTCGTGGCGGGCGCGCTGCTCAGCTTCGTCGAACGTCGCCTGCTGGGCTGGTGGCAGGACCGCTATGGTCCGAACCGCGTCGGCCCATTCGGTATGTTCCAGATCGCTGCCGACATGCTGAAAATGTTCTTCAAGGAAGACTGGACCCCGCCGTTCGCCGACAAGGTGATCTTCACCCTGGCGCCGGTCGTGGCCATGAGCGCCTTGCTGATCGCCTTCGCGATCATCCCGGTCACCCCGACCTGGGGCGTCGCGGACCTGAACATCGGCTTGCTGTTCTTCTTCGCCATGGCCGGTCTGTCGGTCTACGCGGTGCTGTTCGCCGGCTGGTCGAGCAACAACAAGTTCGCCCTCCTGGGCAGCTTGCGGGCTTCGGCCCAGACCGTGTCCTACGAAGTGTTCATGGGCCTGGCGCTGATGGGCATCGTGATCCAGGTCGGCTCGTTCAACATGCGCGATATCGTCGAATACCAGGCGCAGAACCTGTGGTTCATCATTCCGCAGTTCTTCGGCTTCTGTACCTTCTTCATCGCTGGCGTGGCCGTGACTCACCGTCATCCGTTCGACCAGCCGGAAGCGGAACAGGAACTGGCCGACGGTTACCACATTGAATATGCCGGCATGAAATGGGGCATGTTCTTCGTCGGTGAGTACATCGGCATCATCTTGATCTCGGCCCTGCTGGTCACGCTGTTCTTCGGCGGCTGGCACGGTCCGTTCGGCATCCTGCCGCAGCTGGCGATCTTCTGGTTCTTACTGAAGACCGCGTTCTTCATCATGTTGTTTATCCTGCTGCGCGCGTCCATTCCGCGTCCACGGTATGACCAGGTGATGGATTTCAGCTGGCGTTTCTGCCTGCCGCTGACCCTGATCAATTTGCTGGTGACTGCTGCCGTTGTGTTGTTGAACACGCCAGCGGGCGCGGTTCAGTGAGGATTTGACCCATGTTCAAATATATTGGCGACATCGTTAAGGGTACCGGTACCCAGTTGCGAAGCCTGGTGATGGTGTTCGGTCACGGCTTCCGCAAACGCGACACCCTGCAATACCCGGAAGAAGCGGTGTACCTGCCGCCGCGCTATCGCGGTCGTATCGTGCTGACCCGCGACCCCGATGGCGAAGAGCGTTGCGTAGCCTGCAACCTGTGCGCCGTGGCGTGCCCGGTAGGTTGTATCTCCCTGCAGAAAGCTGAAACCGAAGACGGTCGCTGGTACCCGGACTTCTTCCGCATCAACTTCTCGCGCTGCATTTTCTGCGGCCTCTGCGAGGAAGCTTGCCCGACCACCGCGATCCAGCTGACACCGGATTTCGAGATGGCCGAGTTCAAACGTCAGGACCTGGTGTACGAGAAAGAAGATCTGCTGATCTCTGGTCCCGGTAAAAACCCTGATTACAACTTCTATCGTGTTGCAGGTATGGCCGTTGCCGGTAAGCCGAAAGGCGCCGCACAAAACGAAGCCGAGCCGATCAACGTGAAGAGCTTGCTGCCTTAAGGAAGAAAGATGGAATTCGCTTTCTATTTCGCATCGGGTATCGCCGTAGTGTCGACGCTTCGCGTGGTCACCAACACCAACCCCGTGCACGCCCTGCTCTACCTGATCATTTCGCTGATCTCCGTGGCCATGACCTTTTTCAGCCTCGGCGCACCGTTCGCCGGTGTGCTGGAAGTGATCGCCTACGCTGGCGCCATCATGGTGCTGTTCGTGTTTGTGGTGATGATGCTCAACCTCGGGCCGGCCTCGGTCGCCCAGGAACGCGTCTGGCTCAAGCCCGGCATCTGGCTCGGCCCGGTCGTCCTGGCAGCGCTGCTGCTGGCTGAACTGCTGTATGTCCTGTTCGCTCACCAGAGCGGCCAGGCCATCGGCCACACCACCGTCGACGCGAAGGCCGTGGGCATCAGCCTGTTCGGCCCGTACCTGTTGGTGGTCGAACTGGCTTCGATGCTGCTGCTCGCCGCAGCCATCACCGCCTTCCACTTGGGCCGTAACGAAGCCAAGGAGCAATGACGATGCCTGCTATCCCCTTGGAGCATGGTCTGGCGGTCGCCGGCATCCTGTTCTGCCTTGGCCTGGTCGGCCTGATGGTTCGCCGTAATATTTTGTTCGTGTTGATGAGCCTGGAAATCATGATGAACGCCGCGGCACTGGCGTTCATCGTGGCGGGTGCACGTTGGGGCCAGCCGGATGGACAAGTGATGTTCATCCTGGTGATCAGCCTGGCAGCCGCCGAGGCCAGTATCGGCCTGGCGATCCTGCTGCAGCTGTACCGTCGCTTCCACACGCTTGATATCGACGCTGCCAGTGAGATGCGCGGATGAACATGATCTTTCTGACTTTCGTATTTCCCCTGATCGGTTTCCTGCTGCTGTCGTTCTCTCGCGGACGCTGGTCGGAAAACCTCTCGGCCCTGGTCGGTGTGGGTTCCATTGGCCTGTCGGCGATCGTCGCCGCCTACGTCATCTGGCAATTCAACGTCGCGCCACCGGAAGGCGGCCACTACACCCTGGTGTTGTGGCAGTGGATGTCGGTGGAGGGCTTCAAGCCTAACTTCGCCCTCTACATCGACGGCCTGTCGATCACCATGCTTGGCGTGGTGGTGGGCGTGGGCTTCCTGATCCACCTGTTCGCGTCCTGGTACATGCGCGGTGAAGCCGGTTACTCGCGCTTCTTCGCGTACACCAACCTGTTTATCGCCAGCATGCTGTTCCTGGTGCTGGGCGATAACCTGTTGTTCCTGTACTTCGGCTGGGAAGGCGTGGGCCTGTGCTCGTACCTGTTGATCGGTTTCTACTACAGCAACCGCAACAACGGTAACGCAGCACTCAAGGCCTTTATCGTCACCCGGATCGGCGACGTGTTCATGGCCATCGGCCTGTTCATCCTGTTCCAACAGGTAGGCACGCTGAACATCCAGGAACTGCTGGTGCTGGCACCGCAGAAATTCCAGGTCGGCGACTTCTGGATCACCCTGGCGACTCTGATGCTGCTGGGTGGCGCCGTGGGTAAATCCGCGCAACTGCCGCTGCAAACCTGGCTGGCGGATGCGATGGCCGGCCCGACGCCTGTTTCGGCACTGATCCACGCCGCAACCATGGTGACCGCCGGTGTCTACCTGATCGCCCGTACCCACGGCCTGTTCACCCTGGCGCCGGACATCCTGCACCTGGTGGGCGTGGTCGGCGGCGTGACCCTGGTACTGGCCGGCTTCGCCGCGCTGGTGCAGACCGACATCAAGCGTATCCTCGCCTACTCGACCATGAGCCAGATCGGCTACATGTTCCTGGCCCTGGGCGTCGGTGCCTGGGACGCGGCGATCTTCCACCTGATGACCCACGCCTTCTTCAAGGCCCTGTTGTTCCTCGCGTCCGGTGCGGTGATCGTTGCCTGCCACCACGAGCAGAACATCTTCAAGATGGGCGGCCTGTGGAAGAAACTGCCACTGGCCTACGCCAGCTTCATCGTCGGTGGTGCCGCACTCGCTGCCCTGCCGCTGGTGACCGCCGGTTTCTACTCGAAAGACGAAATCCTCTGGGAAGCCTTTGCCAGCGGTAACCACGGTCTGCTGTATGCAGGTCTGGTCGGTGCCTTCATGACCTCGCTGTACACCTTCCGCCTGATCTTCATCACCTTCCACGGTGAAGCCAAGACTGAAGCGCACGCAGGCCACGGCATCTCCCACTGGCTGCCACTGTCGGTGCTGATCATCCTGTCGACCTTCATCGGCGCCTTGATCACCCCGCCACTGGCCGGCGTACTGCCTGAAAGCGTCGGCCATGCCGGCGGCGACGCCCAGCACAGCCTGGAAATCGCCTCGGGCGCCATTGCCATCGCCGGTATCCTGCTGGCGGCCCTGCTGTTCCTCGGCAAGCGTCGCTTCGTGACTGCCGTCGCCAACAGTGGCATCGGCCGCTTCCTTTCGGCCTGGTGGTTCGCCGCCTGGGGCTTCGACTGGATCTACGACAAACTGTTCGTCAAGCCTTACCTTGCCATCAGCCATGTACTGCGCAAAGACCCGCTCGACCAGACCATCGGTTTGATCCCGCGCGCCGCCAAGGGTGGTCACACCGCCCTGAGCCGCAGCGAGACTGGCCAATTGCGTTGGTATGCAGCTTCCATGGCGGCTGGTGCCGTTCTGGTGATCGGCGCCATCGTTGTGGTAGCGGTCTGACTATGCACATTGCGAACTTTGCGAACTTGCGAAAGGAAACGAGCCCGTCATGATTCTGCCCTGGCTAATCCTGATCCCCTTTATCGGCGGCCTGCTCTGCTGGATGGGTGAACGCTTCGGCGCCACCCTCCCCCGCTGGATTGCGTTGCTGACCATGTCCCTGGAACTCGCGCTCGGCCTCTGGCTGTGGGCCCATGGTGACTATTCATTTGCTCCGGCGCCTGGCGCCGACCCGACCTGGGCGCTTGAGTTCAAGCACGTCTGGATCCAGCGCTTCGGCATCAACGTACACCTGGCCCTCGACGGCCTGTCGTTGCTGATGATCCTGCTGACCGGCCTGCTGGGTGTCCTCTCGGTACTCTGCTCCTGGAAAGAGATTCAGCGTCACGTGGGCTTCTTCCACCTGAACCTGATGTGGATCCTGGGCGGCGTAGTCGGCGTGTTCCTCGCCCTCGACCTGTTCATGTTCTTCTTCTTCTGGGAAATGATGCTGGTGCCGATGTACTTCCTCATCGCGCTCTGGGGTCACAGTTCTTCGGACGGCAAGAAAACCCGGATCTACGCGGCGACCAAGTTCTTCATCTTCACCCAGGCTTCCGGCCTGATCATGTTGGTGGCGATCCTGGGTCTGGTACTGGTCAACTTCAACAGCACTGGCGTGATTACGTTCAACTACGCCGACCTGCTGAAAACCAAGATGTCCCTGACCACCGAGTACATCCTGATGCTGGGCTTCTTCATCGCCTTCGCGGTCAAGCTGCCGGTGGTGCCGTTCCACTCCTGGCTGCCGGATGCTCACGCCCAGGCGCCGACCGCCGGTTCCGTGGACCTGGCCGGTATCCTGCTGAAGACGGCGGCGTATGGCCTGCTGCGTTTCGCCCTGCCGCTGTTCCCGAATGCCTCGGCCGAGTTCGCGCCGATCGCCATGACCCTGGGTCTGATCGGGATCTTCTACGGTGCGTTCCTGGCCTTCGCCCAAACCGACATCAAGCGTCTGGTCGCGTTCTCGTCCGTTTCCCACATGGGTTTCGTACTGATCGGCATCTACTCCGGCAGCCAGGTGGCGTTGCAAGGCGCGGTGATCCAGATGCTGGCCCACGGTGTCTCGGCCGCTGCGCTGTTTATCCTCAGTGGCCAGTTGTACGAGCGCCTGCACACCCGTGACATGCGTGAGATGGGTGGCGTGTGGTCGCGCATCGCCTACCTGCCGGCGATCAGCCTGTTCTTTGCCGCCGCGTCCCTGGGCTTGCCGGGCACCGGTAACTTCATCGGCGAGTTCCTGATCCTGATGGGCACGTTCGTGCAGACACCGTGGATCAGTGCAATTGCCACGTCCGGCCTGGTATTCGGTTCGGTCTACTCGCTGATCATGATCCACCGTGCATATTTCGGTCCGGCCAAGTCGGACACCGTCTTGCGCGGTATGGATGCTCGCGAACTGATCATGGTGCTCGGTATGGCGGTCCTGCTGATCTACATCGGCGTGTACCCACAACCGTTCCTGGACACTTCTGCCGCAACGATGCATGGCGTGCAGCAGTGGTTCGGCACCGCCTTCTCTCAACTCGCTTCGGCCCGGTAAGAGCGCTATGGAATTCACGATCCAACACTTTATCGCGCTTGCGCCGCTGCTGATCACCAGCCTCACCATTGTGGTGGTGATGCTGGCGATCGCCTGCCGCCGCAATCATGCGCAAACCTTCCTGCTGTCCTGTGCGGGTTTGAACCTGGCCTTGTTGTCGATCATCCCGGCACTCAAGGTCGCTCCGCTGGCGGTGACCCCGCTGATGATGATCGATGACTTCGCGCTGCTGTATATCGCGTTGATCCTCGTTGCCACGCTGGCCTGCGTCACCCTCGCCCACGCCTACCTCGGCGAAGGCGGCACCGGTTATCCGGGCAACCGCGAAGAGCTGTACCTGCTGATTCTTCTGGCTGCGGCCGGTGGCATCGTGCTGGTCAGCGCGCAGCACCTGGCCGGCTTGTTCATCGGCCTGGAACTGTTGTCGATCCCGACCTACGGCCTGGTGGCCTATGCCTTCTTCAACAAGCGCTCCCTGGAAGCCGGCATCAAGTACATGGTGCTGTCGGCCGCCGGTTCCGCGTTCCTGTTGTTCGGTATGGCCCTGCTCTACGCCGAAGCCGGCAGCCTGAGCTTCACCGGTATCGGTCACGCCCTGGCGAGCACCAGCATGCCTGCGCCGATCGCCCAACTGGGCCTGGCGATGATGCTGATCGGCCTGGCCTTCAAACTGTCGCTGGTGCCCTTCCACTTGTGGACCCCGGACGTGTACGAAGGTGCTCCGGCGCCGGTGGCCGCGTTCCTGGCCACGGCGACGAAAGTTGCGGTGTTTGCGGTGGTGGTGCGTTTGTTCCAGATCTCCCCGGCGGCCAACACCGGCGTGCTGAGCAACGTGCTGAGCGTGATCGCCATTGCGTCGATCCTGTTCGGTAACCTGCTGGCGCTGACCCAGAACAACCTCAAGCGTCTACTGGGTTACTCGTCCATCGCCCACTTCGGCTACCTGCTGATCGCCCTGGTGGCGAGCAAAGGCCTGGCCCTGGAAGCGATCGGCGTGTACCTGGTCACCTACGTGATCACCAGCCTCGGCGCCTTCGGTGTCATCACCTTGATGTCCTCGCCGTACAAAGGCCGTGACGCCGACGCCCTGTACGAGTATCGCGGCCTGTTCTGGCGCCGTCCGTACCTGACCGCCGTGTTGACCCTGATGATGCTGTCCCTGGCCGGTATCCCGCTCACTGCTGGGTTTATCGGCAAGTTCTACATCATCGCGACCGGCGTTGAAGCACATCAATGGTGGCTGGTTGCCTCGCTGATCCTGGGTAGCGCCATCGGCGTGTTCTACTACCTGCGCGTGATGGTCACCCTGTACCTGATCGAGCCAAACCTGCGTCGCGTGGATGCCGAGCTGCACTGGGAACAGAAAGCTGGCGGCGTGATGCTGCTGGCCATCGCAGTGCTCGCCTTCTTCCTCGGCGTGTACCCACAACCGTTGCTCACCCTGGTGCAGCACGCGGTGCTGGGCGTTTGATCGCTTAGCGGGATGCGGTAAACAGAACGGCGCCTTCGGGCGCCGTTTTTGCGTTCTGGGGGAACAATCGCGCAAATCAAACAGTGGTCACCGTGGCGAGCGGATCGATGGCTTTGATGCACTGGCCCTGCCCATGGCAATTGCGGGTGCGTGGCGACCTGCCTAAGTCACTTAGGCCTTGCAGATTGTCATTTTGAATGAACCTTTTTGAACGCTCCCCTATCCATCTATAACAAGACAGGGAGGCAACATGAGTACCGCAAAGATCTACACCATCCACTACCATTTGCACGGCCAACCAAAGTCCTTTGTGGTGCGTGCCGAAGTGATGAACAACGCAGAGGCCTGGCACTGGGCGGCCGTTGATGCCGACATTGCCCACGTGAGTCGCATAGGCCGGGTGGGTCACGAACAAGTGAAGAAGACCACACGCCCATGGGCCGAGAAGTACGGCATTACCGACGTCAAATGGACACCCCCCAGATAAACAAAAGCCCCACTCGATAGCGGGGCTCGGTTTACTTTTTCAAGCCGCCCAACGGATCTAGGGCGGCTTTTTTTCGCCGGGCGTGCGATCAGGGTCGGGGCTGTTTGTATTCGGCCATGATGGTTCACCTCGCGGGGGTGGGCGGCCTGCACAGGTTTGGAGAAAGGCGCCCTTACCATCATTCAACTTGATTGCCCAAAGCATGCGAAGATGCCAGTCCTTTATGGAGATATAACCCGGATGTTCGAACTCAAACCCTGCGACCCCGTCACCTACCGTCAACAAACCCGCCGCAGCACGCTGATCGTGGCCGTGTTGTTCATTGCCTTGGCGATGCTGCTGTCGAGCCTGGCGGTGATGCTGTTCGGCGAGGCCGGCGGCGATAACTTTCGCTTCAACGTCGCAGGCGTCTTCGCCGGGGTGCTAATCACCGTCGCGCTGGTGCGTGGCCCGTTCTGGACCCAGCCATGGCTGGCGCCCGCGGTGTATGGCTGGCAGCTCAAGCGCAACCTGATGCGCGTGACCAATGTGATGCACACCGTCACCGAACGGGTGCAAGCCAACGACCCGACGGCGATCAAAGTGCTGCGTTTCTATCACCTGGGGCTGACGCAGATGCATGCGCTGGACGCCAATTCCAGTGCCCAGGCGCAATTGGTCGGGGAAATCGAAGCCCATCAGGCGAAGATGCACGCGCTGGGAATCGACACCGAGCAAACCCGCCTCGACCCCGTCTGGCTGGAACAACTGAAGAGCGCTTAAGCCAACACGCCGACGCGCTGTTCATCCGGCCAGAACAACGCCGCCTGGCCAACGGCTCGACCCGCTTCATCCAACAAGGTCCACACCACGCCGGCGTGGATCATGAACGGCTGGCCATGGGCATCCACCCGCCAGCCGCTGTAGCCCTCGGCGATACCGTTGGCAGTGACCTGCTCCAGCAGCACCTGGCGTGCGGCGCGGTCGAGCTCCGAGGCGCTGAAACGCGAGGGCATGCCGATGAAGGTCTCGCGCGGGTATTTGAAGCACTTCAGCGCGCATTCATTGACGTAGGTAAAACGCGGGTCCGCCGCGCCATCATGGGCCAGCAGGCTGTAGGGCGCGTGACTGTGCAGCCAGGCCAGGCGTTGTTGCGAGTCCAGGTGCGCCGGGGCCGGCAGCCCCTGGCCGGTCCAGTGTCGGTAGGCATCATCCAGCGTTTGTACGAAAGACTCTTGAAAGCACACAGACAACCTCATCTCATCAGTGGGAAATTTTTGCTCGCCAGCAGAATATCGCGCTCACCGCAATCGCCGTACCCGCCAGGCCGAACACCAGCGGCGCCGAGGCAATCGGCAGCAACAGGCCTGCCAGCAAAGGCCCCATGCCCGCGCCGATGTCGCGCCATACGGCATTCGAGGCCAGCGCCGATACCCGCATGGTGCCGGGATTGCGCTCGGCCACCAGGGTGGTCACCAACGGCAATTGCAACGCGCGCAGGACCAGCACCGCCGCCGCGCCGACGATCACCCAGTAGCTGCCAAACGCAGTCAACGCCAACGCACTGAGGAACGAAAACAGCAACAACATCGAGGTGGCACCAAACCGTTGGGCTGCGTGGCCGCCCAACGGGCTCAGGAGCATTTCCGAAACATAACGCAGCGCCATCAAGCCCCCGGCGATCAACACCGCATCGCCGCCCAGCAGTTTCTGCGCCTGGATCGACAGACCAAAAATAAACAGCCCATCCAGCGCTACGCCTTCGATAAACGACCACATCGCCACGCTGTCGGGCCACTTGAAGCGGCGCCCCAGTGTGCTGTGCAGATCATGCGCGGCGGCGGGCAGCCCGCGCGCCATCAGGAGTCCCACAAGGCAGCAGCCGGCGAGAATCAGAAAGATCGGACGCGGACCTGCCCATAACGTCAGCCATCCGCCCAGTGGCAATGCCAGCATCGGCCCCAGGGCTATCAACGCACGTGAACGCCCTGCGCGGCGCGCGGCGCCTGTCGGTTCCGAGGTGGCCAGCACTTGGGTCGACAGGTTCAACGCGGCATAACACAGGCCCCACACCAGCCGTAACCCCAGCAGCGCCGCGAAGCCCGACAACATCGAGTTGCCCAGGGCACACAACATCGCGGCACCGGCGGCGATCATGCAGGTCAGGCGGTCGCCGTTGCGCGCATAAAAATTCAGAACATGGCGGTAGCCGAAAATCCGCACCAGGCGGTTGGCCGCCAGCAGTATCCCGGCCTGGGCCAGCGTGATCCCAAAGGCCTGGGACTCCATGGGCAGCAGCAGGTAGAGCAACACATCACTGGGCAGGCATAAAGCAAGGGTCAGCGCAGCGCGGCGGGAAGTGACATCAGCAGTGCGGTGGGCCAGGCTGGACATAAATCTGAAACATCCCGAAATATTCAGGTCGCCACGGTAGCCTTCCCAACCGATTCTTTACAACGCCCAATCACGCCTTTTTCCCATAGGGCAATAAACGCAGACCGCTGGCCACGGCGCCTACCAGTGCGAACACACAACCCAGCCACAGCGCATAGTGCGGGCCGCTTCCCGAGGACAGATGGAAACACAGGGCCACCAATGAAGCGCCCAGCGTCTGCCCCAGCAACCGCGAAATCGCCACAATACCGCTGGCCCCGCCGCTGCGGGCCAACGGTGCACTGGTCATCAAGGCCTTGAGGTTGGGGGATTGGAAAAAGCCAAAACCGGCGCCGCACAGTGCCATGCGCCAGCCGATATCGAACGCCGACGCGCCAGTGCTCAGGTTCGCCAAGGCGGCCATGCCCACGCCCAGCATCAACAGGCCGATCCCGCACAACACGCCGAGGGACACACGGTCCGCCAACCGCCCCGCCACCAGCGCCATCACCGCCACGACGGCAGGCCATGGCGTCATCAGAAAACCGGTTTCCACCTGGCTATGGCCCAGCACCGCCTGCAACAGAAACGGCAGCGACACAAAGGCCAGGCCCTGGGCACTGAATGCGCAGATCGCGGTGAGGGAAGACAACGCAAACACCGGCCGCTTGAACAGGTCCAGGGCCAGCATCGGCGCAGGGTGGCCGACCTGGCGGCGCAACAACAAGGCGCCGCACACCAGCGCCAGCGCAATCAAACCCAGGGTCAGCGCGCCCTGAGCGCCATGCACCGCGGTGCCCAGCCCCAACACCAGCAAGGCAAACAACCCGGCGCACAACACGGCAGCCAAGCGGTCGAAGGCATGCCCGGCGATTGGCAGGGTCGGCAATGAACGCATGCCCAACGCCAGGGCCAGCAACCCCAGCGGCACGTTGATCAGGTACAGCCAATGCCAGGTCGCCACTGATAGAATCGCCGACGCCGCCGTCGGCCCCAGCGTAAAGGCCAAGCCCACCACCAGCGAGTTATACCCCAGGCCCCGCCCCAGCATTTTTGACGGGTAGATATGCCGCAGCAACGCGGTATTGACGCTCATGATCGCCGCCGCCCCCAGCCCCTGCACCACCCGCGCGACTGTCAGGGTGACCAGCGAACCGGCCAGCCCGCAGAACAACGACGACAGGATAAACAGCAGCAACCCGCCGAGGTACACCCGTCGATGCCCAAGCACATCACTGAGGGAGGCAAACGGCAGCACCGTGGCGATGATTGCCAGTTGGTAGGCGTTGACCACCCAGATCACCGAGGCGGAATCGGTACCGATCCCTTCCGCCAGCGTGGGCAACGCGGTGTTGACGATGGCCGTGTCTAGGGTCGCCATGCCGATTCCTAGGGAAATCGCAATGACGGCCGGCAGGCGTTTATTGAGGGGCAACCCATCGGCAACAGAAGACATGAACGGTCCGTGCAGGTAACAGAGGCGTCTAGATTACGGGCAGCCGGGGATTTTTTCAGTGCGCGATTGCTTGTCTGTCAGAATTTTCATGCGCGAGCCCCAAGAAAACACCCATGCCAAAAGATACTTCACCCTACGGAACAGCTGAACCTTCCTTAACGAATTCATTGACACTCAACCTGCGCAATAACCACTTTAGTGCTCTGCAATATCATTAGGCGGAAACACAAAGCCATAACCTCTAACGAATTCGTCTGCCACCTCTTTTATCGCACTGCTCCTTATGTCCTTTTCCCCAAATGAATTATCGGTGCATTTAGCACTCATGATAGCCTTGTTATCCTTGAACACGTCCAGAAAAGATTTAGCACCTGGTCTCTCCTGTGGAACACCAAAAACATAACTATATTCACCTCGCCTAAACCCCAGATAAACAGTATAGGTGGCGAGATCCACCCACCGACTTAACGTCCTATCACTGAAAAAAACAGAGTTTATCTCCACATTCGTACTCAAACCAAACCTATAACTAACCATCGCCCTATCAGCACTAGCACAAAAAGATACCGTCCTGCTCTTTGCTTCCTCCAACTGACAAGAAGCGATGATCAACTCATCAGGTGCACACAGACTGAATCCAGCACTGTACGAATCTAAACTCACGCCCAGAGAAGTCAAAAAAACCACCATCCTACCGTTGATTACGCTCAAGTCAGAACCCTCTCCGCAAGTTCATATGCAGCCTTTCTCTCTTCAAGCCCAACGTCCCCTCCATTCACTCTTCTTGTCACACCGCCAACATCCGAAAAACCATTTCCACACTCTGCATCATAGATCCTATAATTCAGCCAGAACCACAAAGCGCTTCGTATGGCCCTTCATTAATAAGATCCGGATCCTCCACTGTATTGGGTACGGCGCCCTGCCAATACTTAGAATACGCCTACATGAATCCATTATATTTTTCATACCCCGTTATCTGTATTAAACCTCTGCCACGAAAATTATATCCATCATCAGGAAATGACTCCCGATTACCATTTAATCGCTGAAAATGCTTGCGACCAACATTTCGCTGATTAGCCCTGCGAACAATCCGCCCCTGCTTATCTTTCAAGTATCCGTCCTCTTCTGCTTCGATCGGATACGCGCGATAGTAAGCACTAAATGATCTCAGGACTTCCCGTGAATACTCCCAACTCTCAGAGACGCCTCTCATAGAGGAACCCACCTCCCCTTTAATCTGAGCGAAAAAGTGGCGCTGCCGCAGTCTAGTATCTAACTTAAACTCGCTTAAGCGACCGTTTATCTCACCAAGCACTACATCAATATCACTATCATCAGCAGTAGGAAATATCATTTTCAACTGCGCGAAGGTGATTTCTAGAGGACTGACGACTAAGAAACGTGCTCCCAACCCCACCGGATGCAAGTGATACACCCGCCCATGCACCGGCAACCCCACTTTCAGTGCCACTTCATTCCACCAACTGATCTGCTTGATCCGCTCCTTTTCCGCCAGCCAGTTCCGCAGTGGGGTCGAAGCACTATGGTCAAGCACTTCATCCAGCGCGTCCCACTTATGGGGGGTGTGGCGCCATTCGCTTTCGTAGTGGACGATCAGTTGCGCCAGCGATTGAGCGTGCGCGGGTAGGCCAATGGCTGACTGCAACTCGGCAGCGGTCATGTTCCCATCTCGGTCACGGTCGATGATGTCGTACAGACGGCTCTTTAGCGGCCCTTTATCCGACTTGTCGGCCAAGTCCCCATGGCGTTCGAGTTCTCCCTCGCTGAACTGGCCAACCGCTCGAAAAAAGGACGCCAGGGATTGTCCAGGGGCGTCGTCGTTGAAAATGACGTCGTAGCCTTCCCACGACCACGGGTTGACCCTCGGAGTGATGCCCACTTCTTCGCGCAGCCAGCCATTGAGTAACGTGCCATTCGCGTCGTGGAGTAATCCATCAAGGCGGTACCAGTGGCAGGTTTTTCGGTCTGCCGTTGCCGCGATAGTGATTTTATTCTCGGCTGGGAGGCCATTGAGCAAGCTATCAGGCACCAGTAGATCGGCATCACTGAGTGTGTTGGCTTCGTTCAGGCTGGGTGGGTAGGTGGCGCTGAAATGCGCCTGATGCATTACGAGGGTAGTGCCCTTGGCAAGTTTCAGCCAAGTCTTGCCTGTGATGGGCAGTCGTTGTGCCCAGGCACGGCTCGTCTCTATGAATGATTCCACGCAGTCAGCACTGAACGCTTCCAGATGCAACTTTGTTTCCGGGTGTTCCGCATCGCCGTTTTGGTAAGTCCCCATATGACCGATCAAGTCGCCCGCTTTGATCGCGATGGGCTGATCGAGAACCACAATGCGGTCCGCTATGGGTTCGCGCACACCGTCCAAGGAGTCGAAGTGAACATACTGATTGACGCGCTCCAGCTTACGGAATGCGCCTTCGCCGCTGGCGGTAACTTCCGTGCCATGGGGCAGCTCCATCAGGATGGTGCTGCTGATGTTGGCTTCGGCGCGCACGCGCAGTGAGGGATTCGCCTTGATCCGATACTCATCACCGGCGATGTGGGCCAGATAGTCAATGTGAAGGTAACCGAGCAGCGAACCATCGGCGCTTTTCAAGCGATCAGGCCCATGGGTGTTTTCCAGTTTTCGGAGTTCACCTTTGCCGCTGACCGTCACTGGCGTCCCCGGTGACAGCAATCCCAGCGCTTTGCCGTGCTGCGCCTGGTTGTAAACCTTCAGACCCTGTTCCCTGGGATGGCCTGGGAGTGTATCCCCCGCCGTAGCTTTAACATGGCCGCTTAGTCCCTCGGGCCAGAAGGCCGGACGGGGAATGGAAGGGTCATGCCTGTAAACCGCCCAATCCCGCAGGTGCATGTACAGGCTATAAAAAGTCAGGCTTGGCGGTTCGTCCGGGCTTCCTTCGATTTCGGGTGCGACAAGTCGATGGCGTACCAGCACGAAATTGCGTGAAAAGGGCTTTGGCACGCACAGCTGTTCAACGACGTAGGTCGTGGTCGGCGAGTGCTCGTCGATGCGGTAGGCCATTGCGTCCCAAGGGGTAATACCCCGCCACCGCATTGGCCATCTGGGTCAATTGCAGCAACGGGTTGATCTTATCCTTGAAGGGATGGCACCAGTTCTTCAGTGGCGCGAGTGTGTCGTCACTTATTTGTGCAGGCGGTTGAGGCGGCGCGCAAGGAGGGTCTGAAACATACATCGGCTCACTTCGGTTTGGGCTGGAAAGGTCAAATCTCTGATTCTCCATGGCGCGCTTCACTCAAGGTCGGCAAAAGGGCAACCCAGAGAACCGCATAAGTTCCTGGGTCTGCGAAGTCCCAGAGAGTAAAGAGTTGCTATCCGCGCCGAATGTCAGAAGGTTCGCCTTTTAAAGACAGGCACTTCCCTATGTGCCACCACTGCCCAGGCCGTCAGTGGGCTTGGACTGCCAGGGCACTCAAGTCCAAACGCCCATCCTTGACCGGCGGGCACCAGTAATAGCCACCGGTCAATGGCGTGCTGATGCGATACAGGCCATCGACGATCCCGTCTTCCAGGCCGCTCATGCGGCGCAGCTGTGCTTCGAACGCGTCGAAGGAATGCCCGAACGCAAGGAACATCAACCCCGCCTGGCCGTTCTCGGCCCAGGGCATGGAGCGGCGTACCACGAAGGCTTCCGGGGTGAAGCTTTCCTGGGCGGTGCGCTTGATGTGGGCGGATTCGGGGGCGTCTTCGAGTTCTTCGTTGTCGCCATGGCGGCGGCCGATGATGTGGTCGCGCTCCTCGGCGGGCAAGGCGGCGAAGCCGTCGAGGTCGTGCTGCCATTGCTGGATCGCGGCGAAGCTGGCACCGCTGTCGGTGAGGGCGGCCTCAACGGCGGCGTCATCGTGGGGGTTTTCGGTGCCGTCTTCGTAGTCGGTGAGGTCGAAGCCGGTCTTGTAGCGGAAGCCTTCGATCGACTGCACCAGGCGGAACGCCGGGGCCAGGGCCTTTTCGAACGCACGGCTGCGCAGCAACAGTTCGCCGCGATCCTCGCCATGCAGCCACACCCACAGCGCCTGCTGGGTGGATGGGTTATGCGCGCCCGGCCCGTTCACGTCAGGGAAAGCGCGCAAGCCTTCAATCCTGGTACCCAGCGCTTTCACCAGCGGCTCGCCAAACCCGACCACTGCCGCCGAATCGGCCAACTGCAGCAACGCGTCCAGCGCAACGGGCACGGCGGCCAGGGTATCCACGGCAAAAAACAAATGGCGTGCCTGCAAAGGCACCGGTGCGGCAAGAATGCCTGGCTGGTACTGGCTCATGTGAACTCCTTCAAGAAAGCCACAGAGTTTACCCGGCGCATGCCACCGTGCGTACTCCAAAGCGCACAAGCCTTGCCATGAAGCCGGTTGTTGGGTGACTCTCTAGTCATGTTTTGAAACCATTTCAGGGGTAGCGCCATGAGCACCAACAACCTGCTTGCCCAGCTGTTTCCCGCCAGCGCCGCCGATATTCCCGAGCAATTCCGCCTGGCAGCGCCCATCGAACAGCGTGACTACCTGGTCGACGGTCAACTGCAGATGTGGAACGGCCCGCTGGCCCAGGTCATCAGCCCGGTGCAATTCGGGGACGAACGCGTGCATATCGGCAGCACCCCGTTGCTGGACGCCGACACCGCCCTCACCGCGCTGGACGCCGCCGTGCGTGCCTATGACCGTGGCCAGGGTGCATGGCCGACGATGCGCGTGGTCGAGCGGATCCAGCATGTGGAAGCGTTCTTGCGGCGCATGCGCGAACAGCGCGAGGCGGTGGTCAAGCTGCTGATGTGGGAGATCGGCAAGAACCTCAAGGACTCGCAGAAAGAATTCGACCGCACCTGCGACTACATCACCGACACCATCAATGCCCTCAAGGAACTCGACCGCCGCTCCAGCCGCTTCGAGCTGGAACAGGACACCCTCGGCCAGATCCGCCGCGTACCGATGGGCGTGGCACTGTGCATGGGCCCCTACAACTATCCGCTCAACGAGACGTTCACCACGCTGATCCCGGCGCTGATCATGGGCAATACCGTGGTGTTCAAGCCGGCCAAGCTCGGCGTGCTGCTGATCCGCCCGTTGCTGGAAGCATTCCGCGACAGCTTCCCGGCCGGGGTGATCAACGTGATCTACGGCAGCGGCCGTGAAACCGTCAGCGCGCTGATGGCCAGTGGCAAGATCGACATTTTTGCCTTTATCGGCACCAACAAGGCCGCCAGCGACCTGAAAAAACTGCACCCCAGGCCGCACCGCTTGCGCGCCGCGCTGGGCCTGGATGCGAAAAACCCTGGCATCGTGCTGCCCGAGGTGGATCTGGACAACGCCGTCAGCGAAGCGATCACCGGCTCCCTGTCGTTCAACGGGCAGCGCTGCACCGCGTTGAAAATCCTGTTTGTGCACGAGGATGTGGTCGCCAGTTTTATCGAGAAATTCAACCGCAAGCTGGCCACGCTTAAACCCGGCATGCCCTGGGAAGACGGCGTTTCGCTGACGCCATTGCCCGAGGTGG
The DNA here is from genome assembly GCF_900102035.1 of Pseudomonas extremaustralis. Lineage (NCBI taxonomy): Bacteria > Pseudomonadati > Pseudomonadota > Gammaproteobacteria > Pseudomonadales > Pseudomonadaceae > Pseudomonas > Pseudomonas extremaustralis. The sequence continues at coordinate 1,003,694 of NZ_LT629689.1, read as the reverse complement.
GCAAGGTGGATTACCTCAACGCGCTGGTAGCCGATGCGGCGCAACACGGCGCCAGGGTTGTGAATGACAACGGCGGCATCAGTCGCGGGTCGTTCTTCTACCCGGCGGTGCTGTACCCGGTGAACCCGCAGATGCGCGTGTACCATGAGGAACAATTCGGCCCGGTGGTGCCGATCGTGCCCTATCGCGACCTGGAGACGGTGATCGACTACGTGCTGGACTCGGATTTCGGCCAGCAACTGAGCCTGTTCGGCACCAACCCGGCGGACATCGGCCGCTTGGTCGACACCTTCGCCAATCAGGTCGGTCGCATCAACATCAACGCCCAATGCCAACGCGGGCCGGACAGTTTTCCCTTCAATGGACGCAAGAACTCGGCCGAAGGCACCCTGTCGGTACATGACGCGCTGCGCGTATTTTCGATCCGCACCCTGGTGGCCACCAAGTTCCAGGAAAGCAACAAGGCGCTGCTGGGCGAGATCCTGCACAACCGTGATTCGAGCTTCCTGACCACCGACTACATTTTCTAGAGGACGATGCGCTGTTGATTAACCTGCCTTTGCCTGCGTTTGCCCGGCGCCTGTTGCGTCCGCTGCTCGACCCGTACCGCCGCTATCGCCATGCCAAGTTGATCCACGCCGTGCGCGTGTCCATCGGCTTGCTGGCCACGATCCTGCTCACCACCGGCATCAACCTGCCCCACGGTGAATGGGCGTCGGTGACCATGCTGATCGTGATCGGCGGCTTGCAGCACCACGGCAATATCGGCAAGAAAGCCGTGGAACGCGCCTATGGCACCTTGATCGGCGCCAGCGTCGGCCTGTTGATCGTGCTGCAGCAGGCCTATTTCGGCCAATCGCTGCTGACTTATCTGTTGATGTCGGGGGTGTGCGGGTTCTTTTCCTATCACGCCATCGGCAAGGGCGGTTACATCGCGCTGCTGTCGGCGATCACGGTGTTCATCGTCGCCGGCCACGGGGACAATCCGATTTCCGACGGCCTGTGGCGCACCGTCGACATCCTGATCGGCATCGCCCTGGCCCTGGCGTTCTCCTTCGCCCTGCCGCTGTATGCCGTGTACTCGTGGCGCTACAACCTGGCCAGTGCCTTGCGTGATTGCGCGCAGATCTACAGCCGGATCATCAATGGCCAGTCGGTCACTGACGATGAGCACCTGAAACTGCTCAACCGCCTGAATGCGGCGATGCTGCAACTGCGTTCGCTGATGCCATCGGTGTCCAAGGAAGTGCGGATTTCCATGACCGAACTGGACACGATCCAGCGGCACCTGCGTCTGTGCATCAGCACCCTGGAGATTCTCGGCAATACCCGCCCCGACCCACAGGACAAACAAGCGATGGCGCGAATGCAACTGATATTGCGGGCCGAGCACCGGCAGATCCGGGTGCAGTTGGTGGGGATGGCGCGGGCGTTGAAATCGGGGGTGACGGAGCGGTTGGAGAGACCGAGTTCGACTTCGACTCAGGAGCCAACCCTTGAAGTGCCACTGCACAGTGCCATGGATGGATATCGGTTACTGACCCTGCAATTGGCTGCAAACATCGATGCAATGCGCCAGCGTTTGGCGAAGACATCCAGGCAGTGGAAGATTTGAGCCTGGAAAAAAGGGACAGCCTACCCATCATCAGATAAGGCTGTCCCTTCTGACGACTACCTCAAGCCTACGCCCAGCAGATTGTTCCCCGCCCAGACTTTAAAGTTGGCCTCAGCGCCTGTATTGATGTTCCGACCGTAGTAATAATCGAAGAGTAAGTTTCTGCCTCCGTAAGTACTCGACCAATAGGAAAAATTACCCATCGGCCAGCGGGAACCATATGCATTGCTCAATGCGCGTAACTCATCAATGCTTGCCAGGCGCAACCCTTGGCTGCTGGCATTGTTACGGATTTGCGCAAACCCACCGCCCCCCAAGCCATAACACAGCACCACACCACTGACAGAAACCGCATAGCTGCGCGTTTGCGCCGGTAAGGAGGAGTCTCGCACGGTGATCGTCGCTGTCCCGTTGCCGCGCACGGTGACCAACCCCGTCGAATCGACGACCGCCACCGCCGTATTGTTGGAGGAGTAGCTATACGGCGCTGTGCCGCCTGTCGCAGCACGGCGAACCGAGTTGCCGGAACCAAACGCTGGCAACACTCCGGGATTACCCGGTATCAGGTAAGTACGTGTGCTAAGGAAAGCAGTGCTTGTGTCCACAACCAACGGGCTGAGCAGGCTGATGGTGTATTCGGTAGTCGGAAACGGTACCGCATCAGACTCGTCCTGACTGCCATTGAACGTGACCTTCAGATGCAGCGTGATACGTGCATTGTTGGGCAGGCTCAGTAACCAGGCTCGACTGACCGCAATGTTCGCCAATCCGTTGGCCTGCTGTTGTGGGGTCAACGAGTGATTTACCAGCACTGGCAGCGGTGCGATGCCGGAACTGCTAGTGGTGAGAGTCAGCCACACCCGTTGGCCTGCAAGGCTCAGGGGCCATTTTTGACTGGCCGCCAAGCCATCGCCCGTGAAGCCCGGCGGGTTAAGGCTGCCACCGTGGGCCACGTTATTGATCAGTGCACGCGGAAGACTGGCCGGCAGGATGGTGCCCACCACGACCGTTTGCTCTTCGGAGACGGCGGACCCTCCCCGGCCCAGCTCAACCGAATACTGCAGGTGAATCGTGCTGTTGACGCTGCGAGCGATGAGGTCGTTTTTGATATTGAACGTTACGGTGCCACCGTCCAGCCCGTCCTGGGTCGCGATATACGCGATGCTCCCGTCCGCGTAGATCCAGTTCAAGGTAACCCTGTCCGTACCGCCCTGGTTCATGTTCGGATAACTCACCAGCACTTGACATTTGTTTTCGACGCTCAGGGGATTGATGGACACCACCTGTTCATCCTGGGGCACCGAATCCTTGATTTTCGGGAAAGGAAAGGTAGCGGACACCAGCTCGATCCTATGGTGCCGGACCTCAAACAACACCGCGTTGTCGAGTTCATCGCTATGGTCAAACGCGACCCAGAAGCGGATGGTCAACTCCGACCACTCCTGCAAATTACGCAACGCCAGCACCGGCGTTTCGCTGCTGACGCCATAGAGCGCCTCACTGACGTCGACAGGACGCGCACGAAAAATCTCGTTTTTATAAGCCGCACCCGTATTGCGCGTACCGTCATACGCGAGCCACATGCGCTGCCCTACCTTGGCGTAAGGCCAGGCAGGTACGCGGGTTTCATCAAAATCGGCAAGCAGCGGCACGTGCAGTACCGCATCCTCGCCAATGCTGTCGATTACCGGACCCGACGGATGATGCAGGCTCAGCAGGCGCAGCGTCAGAACGGGTGAATCCGTGGCGAAGCCGTTGCGGATAACGGTGAACGACACCAGGATATCGCGTCCAAGGGGGTGGATATTAAACCCGATGACGTCGGAGGGGACGGTAAAGTCGATGTGGTCCCCGCTCTGGTTTTCCTTGATTTCAAAGTAGGAGCCGGCACCTGCCAGTCCTACCCATTTGACCTCCACCTTGTCTTTAGGCTTGATCGAGTCATACCGCAACCGCACTGTCGCGCCGTTCGGCCAGACCTGCATCGGGTCAAGTTCATCGGGTTCAGTCGTCGCCTGCAGCACCTCAGCCAAGAACAACTCACCCAAGGCAGTTCCGATGCTTACCACCAGTTCTTCGGAATACAGATAAACACCGCCACGATCAATCCAGTAGCTGACCGTGAGCGTTCCGTCGATGTTATCGAGGAACAAGTTCTTTGAAATGTCTATAAGTAACGGGTTAGCGTCCATGAACAGCGTGTATTCCTCCTGCAGCAAACCACTGTTCGAGCCGGTGTAGTGGACGGTAACGATGTCGCCCTGTTTGAAATTCGCCCGCAGCTCGAGGGTGCCGACGCTACCCACCGTCTTGGGGTCGACGTTGCCATTAACCGCTTCCCAGATCACCGGAGCCGGCTGATCCCGAGGTGGCCGTCCGATTTGCACCCACAGACGCTCGGATTCACGGGACCCAGTCGCGCCGTGGACGATGTAGTGAACGTTGGTGTCCCTCAACCCTTCCAGACGCATATAGAGAGCGTTCTCAAAGTCGCGGGTACGTGGGGGGGTGCCCGCAAGACGGGTCGAGGTAACAAGCTCCTGGGTGTTATCCACGTGCAAGCCATTGAGCCTGACCTCCAGAGCATCACCCGGGGAACCTGAGGGCTGGTAGTCAGGCATATTGACGGTAATGCGAACATGGTCCGGCGCGATGAATGGGCCATGAGCCTCATTGACACTCGGCTTGGGCAAATCATAACGCTGACCGATCACTGCAACGGACGCACTTCTGGAAGGCAGATCCTCCGTCAGCGCGCGTATGCGCACGTAATCGACAACCATCGTACTGAGCAAAAAGGACCTGACCACCTCATTACGGATCGGGAAATAGAGGTAATCAGGCACTTTCTTGACACTCTGTCTGAACGACTCACTGATATAGGTTCCATCAAAAGTCATCCCATGAACCGTCAGCACGATCTCGTCACCGATTCGGAACAACGGCGGATTGCGGAACGGGATCTCCACCAGCGCGTTTGCAGGCTCTTTGCCCAGCGCGTCAGCATCCAGTGCCATCAGATCAAGGTCAGCCTCCAGAATGAACGGTTCGGGAAGCAGCGTCAGTTGCAGGTTCACCGATATGTGTACCGGCTTGCTCCAGTGCTGCAATTCACCCGACATATTGAGCACTTCGTCATACAAATAGAATGCCACCGCATGCTCCCCGCTGCCGGCGGCGACGATAAACGCCTCGTCAATCTCGAACGTCAGGTCCTGCCCCACTTGCTCGGGCGTTATCCGAGGAATCTCGAAACGATTTCCTCCCCAATAGAACATCACCAGGTCATTGACCCTCATGTGCTCCCAGGCCTTGATCGTTGCCGTCGTGCTTTGCCCAGCACCGATGATCTTGTCCCTAAGCGTCAAATGCAGCTCCGAGTGCCACTGCTCAAACGGGCCCTTATCAATGCCGCCAGGACGGGTTTGCTTGATAAATACGATCTGAGGGGGGGAAGTACTGGGGGTCGAGGAGCCTATCCTGAGTACCTCACCATAAACGTCCGGAATGAATAAAAAACTCATGCCGGGTTGAAAGCCCAATGATTCTCGAGGGACATTCAAGAAGAATCGATCCTCGCTTACCTGAGCGGCCGTGATGGTGCTATCGGCCTTGCTGACATTCCCGAAATATATGCGATAAGTGTCACCTTCTCGAAGCTCGAACCACCGCTCGAAGATAAAGTCGACGCCTCCTTCGATATGACGCAGGCCCAATCCGTACGACGCGCCTTGTACAGGCGTGACCTGTAGCGGAGACGTGTAGGGAGAGTCCAGATCTTCGATTACTGTAACCGCTGGATCGTAGGGCGCCGGCTTGCGGACAGCTGGTTTCTTGGCATTGGGAACAGGTCTTGAAGAGGAGGGCTTGGTCGACATTTTCATTCTCCAGGTTGAACAGCGTGTTTACAGAACACGCGCCTAGGGAAATCAAAGACCCGCTCAGTACAGGCGTCTAGCTGTGAAATTTGACAGTAGCGACGAACGGAAGTCCGTAGCGTCACGTACAAAACCGCTCGTGCTTTGAAATAGACGCTTCACTTTCACACTTTCTCTTACATTTCTTTCACGCTTTATTCACATCCACAGACGTAGGGTGAAGCCTCATCCGTTACAAATGTTGCAAATCAAGCCCGCCGCCCCAGCGGGCTTTTTTTGCCTGGAATTTGACCTAACGCGAGACCTTGCTTGTGGATGCAGAGGCTTGCTCGCGAATCGCGCGCTGGGTATCCAGCACCTTGGCCAAGGCATTTTCAGCTTCCGGACTTTGCTGTGGCACGCGAATCGCCGCAGAAACCAGCGTGATCAACTTGGCCATGACTTCGGCATCCGTCGCCGGGCGGCCAAGGCTCATGGAGTTCATCAGCAAGCGCAGTTCAGTCCCCGCCATTACCCCGGAAATCGCCTTGAGCGCAAATTGCAGGCGGACGCCCAGCTCATTGCGGGGCAAATCCGGCAAGGCCAGGGCGAAGGCTTCGAAGAAACGCTGGAACACCGGCTGGTAATGCACCTTGAGGTATTCCTGGATGAACGGCGAGGTGTCGCTGTAGACCCGCCCCAGGAACCGAATGAACGAACGCCCTTCACCACTGGCCGGATCGCTGCGCTCCAGGCCCATGGCCGGGGCGAACAGCACGCCGAGCAGGGTGTCGCAGTCCAGCGGGCCGTCGGATTCGGCTTCGCACCGTGCCAGCAGTTCCAGGCGTTGCTCGTTGAGCGGCTCCAGGCGCTGCATCAGCAGGGTTTTCATCAGGGAATCCTTGTCCCCGAAGTGGTAATTCACGGCGGCCAGGTTCACCTGGGCACGCTCGGTAATTTGCCGCAGCAACACCGCGTCATAACCGTACTTGATAAAAAGAGCCTCTGTCGCATCCAGCAATCGAGTCTTGGTAATGTTTGGAGCGCTGAGTTTCTTCGCGGCCATAAAAGTTCCACGTGGGAAATATTGTTTTAAAAAATAATTTGATTTTTTTATACCGGGCCCGCCGTCCTAAAGCAAGTGATGACACTCCGCCATAGGGTCAAAAGCCTTGACTGATGGGCTTTTCAAGGCAGGTCGAGGACTCGTTGGGGAGTATGGACGCCCGCTGAGCAAATCGTTTCAAAGGGTAAAAACGCTCTATCTCCATGGCTGGCGAAGCCGACGGAACGCGGTTAGTATTCAAAGAATATTTTAAAAACAAGAAACAAAACCAGTCCGTGACGCGTACCAGGCGGCTCCCGAACTTGTTACAAAGCTTTTCAGGGGCGTGGCGGCAGCATCGAGACTGAAGGCGTAGTCATGATGACAAACACCCCCGCGCACCCAGGCTTGATCTCTCTGCAAGGCATCGGCAAAAGCTATCAGCTGGCCGGGCAACACCTGTCGATTCTCAATGATGTATGCCTGTCCATCGCCAGCGGGGACAGCTGCGGCATCCTCGGTGCCTCGGGCTCCGGCAAAAGCACCCTGCTCAATATCCTCGGCCTGCTGGACTTGCCCAACTGCGGCCAGTACCACTTTGCCGGCCACGATATTTTCAACGCCAGCCCCGACCAACTGGCCGCGATCCGTAACCAGCAGATCGGTTTTGTATTCCAGAGCTTCAACCTGCTGCCACGCCTGAGCGCCCTGGACAACGTCGCCCTGCCCCTGAGCTATCGCGGTATGTCGCGCCATGAGTCGGTGGAACAGGCCCTGCGCATGCTCGCACAGGTCGGTCTGGCCGAACGCGCCCACCATCGTCCCGCCGATCTCTCCGGCGGCCAGCGCCAACGCGTGGCGATTGCCCGCGCGCTGGTGGGCAAGCCGTCGGTGATCCTCGCCGACGAGCCCACCGGTAACCTCGACAGCACCACGGCCCAAGAGATCATGGACCTGCTCCTGGCGCTGAACCGCGAGCAACAGGTCACGCTGATCATCGTTACCCACGACCCGCACATCGCCGAGCGCCTGGAACGCAAGATCCTGGTGCGCAACGGCGTGGTGCAAGAGGCCGGGTGCCGATGAGCCCGCGGGTCGAACAGAGCCTGAGCCAACTGCTGCACGAGGCGCTCGTCAGCCTGCGCACCCTGGGCAAACGCTCGATCCTGGCCTTGCTGGGTATCGTGATCGGCAGTTCGTCGGTGGTGGCATTGATCAATATCGGCCACAACGCGGCGGTGGATGCCGCGATGATTTTCAAGGACATGGGCACTGACACCCTGGTCGTCCAATTCCCGCCGAAGGGCAACAGCAATGTGCCGATGCGCACCCACCTCGATCTCGACGCCGTGCGCCAGGCCGTCCCCGGTATTGCCCATATTGGCGCGCTCACCCTGTTCAGCGGGCCTGTCGTGTTTCATGGTCGCAGCGCCAATGCCAATGTGGTCGGCATCACACCGGACATCAAAGACGCCATGCGCCTGGTGGTGCAGGACGGGCGTTTCCTGTCGAGCTTCGATGCCAACGAAACCTACGCCGTGATCGGCGAGCAATTGGCCCAGCGCCTGGGCACACCGGGCGATGCGTTGAAAGTGGGCGAGCGCGTGCGCATCAACGACTACCTGTTTGTGGTGGTGGGTCTCCTGCAGCCTCAACCACGGGCGATGCTGATGCCGGTCCAGGCCAACGAGTCGCTGTTTCTCCCCGCCGACGGCATGCGCCGGATCTACGCCACCCCGCAAATCGGTAACGTGATCATCCGCGCCGCCCCCGACCAGGACATGGAGCATATCGCGACGCAGGCCGCCGCCGCCTTGAATGCCCAACTCACCGACCACGAGGTCGGCATCACGGTGCCCCAGCAAATGATCGACGGCATGACCCGCCAAAGCCGCACCTTCGCTTACCTGCTGCTGGCCCTGGGCGCGATCTCCCTGATCGGTGGCGGTGTCGGCGTGATGAACGTGATGCTGATGAACGTCTCGGAACGCCGCCGCGAGATCGGCATTCGCATGGCCCTGGGCGCGCGCCAGCGGGATATCCGCAACCTGTTTCTGCTCGAAGCGGTGACGCTCACCGCAGTCGGCGCGCTGTGCGGCGCGGTACTGGGCATGACGGCCGCGTGGCTGTATGCGTGGCTGTCCGGCTGGGCGTTCGCATTGGCCGTCGCCGCCCTGCCCCTGGGGATCGGCAGTACGCTGTTTGTGGGCTTGTTCTTCGGTATCTACCCGGCGGTCTCGGCCTCGCGGTTGCAGCCGGTGGAGGCATTGCGCGATGAGTAAAGGCCTGTGGCTGCTTGCGTTGGTGTGCCTGCCCGGTGTGGCCGCCGAGGTAGTCATCAAACCGTCGGCGCCGGGTACCACCCGCAGTGGTTACGAGCGCAGCGTATCGCTGAATGCCCAGACCACCAGCTTGACCCTGGGCGACGCCGTGTACCTGGGCCTGCGCAACAACCCGGCGATCCGCAGCGCGTACCTGCAACGGGTGGCGCAGAAATTCGACCTGCGCGTAGCCGAAGATACGTTCAACCCCAAGCTCACCCTCAACAGCTATTACCGCAGTACCCGCGGCTCCAGCGACAATTCGCGCAACGCCAACGTGGCGCCGGCCACCAGCCTGCTCGGTGAGTACGGCACCCGCCTGAGCATGGCCTGGACCCAGCAACTGAACAACGCCGACCGCGCCGGCCGCTACCGCAGCGACGGCCTGGACCTGGCATTGATCCAACCGTTGATGCGCGGCGCCGGCTGGAACGCCACCACCGCGCCGCTGCGTCTGTCGCGCCTGGCGGAACAGGCCAACCGTTTGAACCTCAAGGCCACCGTGGCGCAGACCATCAGCCAGATCATCGCCACCTACCGCGAGTTGCTGCGCGCCCAGGAGCAACTGAGCATCGTGCAGGATGCGCTCAAGCGTTCCGGCACCTTGCTGGAAGTGAACAAGGCGTTGATCAGCGCCGGGCGCATGGCCGAGTTTGAAATCGTGCAGACCGAGGCCGACATCGCCACCCAACAACTGGGCGTGGAAGAGGCGCAGAACCAACTGGACACCAGCCGCCTGGCGCTCCTGCGCCTGCTGGCCCTGGACCTGTCCACGCCGATTCGCGCCACCGAAGCCCTGGAGGCCAAGCCCATGCAGATCGACAAGCGCCAAGCCTTCAACCTGGCGCAGACCCAGCAACCGGAATACCTCGCCACTCTGCTCGGCAGCCAGCAGGCCGACCTCAACCTGGTGATCGCCAAGGACTCCGCGCGCTGGCAAGTGGACCTGGTGGCCGGCGCGAACCAGATCCGCGACAACTACGACAACGATGCCGGGCGCAGCAGCAACCGCACGTGGGACAGCTACGCCGGGGTGCAGGTGCAGATCCCCATCGGCGATATCAGTACGCGCCAGGCCGAAGTGCGCGCGCGGGTGAACGTCGAGGACCAGGAGATCCGCATCACCGATGCCCGCCAGGAACTGGAACGCAGCGTCAACGATGTGGTGCGCGACCTCGGCACCCGGTGGCGCCAATATGAAATCTCCCAGCGTGCGGTGGAGTTGTCGCGGCGCAAGATCGAGATCGAGCGGGAAAAACTCAGCGCCGGACGCTCCACCAACTTCCAGGTGCTGAGCTTCGAGACCGACCTGCGCAACGCCGAAAACGCGCAAATCAATGCGCTGATCGCTTATTTGAACGCCCAGACCCAGCTCGACTTGACCCTGGGCATGACGCTGGAAAGTTGGGAAATCGCCCTCAATGACTACTAATCAGAAACGCCTGCTCGGCGCTGCGGTGATCGTGTTGCTAGCCGGCGCGGGACTGGCCTTGCGCAGCCCGGCTTCAAACCCGGCCACCGCCGCCGAACAGTGGCTGGCGGTCAAGCCCGACCCGCTGGTGCACCAGATCGGCCTGGTGGGCAAGATCGAGCCCGACACCACCCTGACCCTCACTGCGCCCTTCGATGGCAATGTGCAGGCCAACCTGGTGGAGCAAGGCCAGCGGGTCGAGGCCGGGCAGGTCCTGCTGCGCATGGACCCGTCCACCCTGGAAGTGCAATTGCGCGACGCTCTTTCCGCCCAGCTCAAGGCCCGGCGCACCGTGCAAGAGATGCAGGACTGGGACAGCAGCCCCACCGTCAGCCGCGCGCGCCGCAGCCTGCGCACCGCAGAAATGACCGCCGGCAATACCCAGCGCAAACTGACCGAAAGCGAAAACCTGTTCCAGCGCGGCATCATCCCGCGCAATGAACTGGACGACCTCAAGCAACAGGCCCAACAACAACAGCTGGACCTCACGTCGGCCCGCAGCGAATTGCAACAGGCACTGGAGCAAGGCAAGGGCGAATACCGGCAGATCGCCGATATGGAACTGACCAACGCCACGGTGAAATACGAGGCCCTGCGCAAGCTGCTCGACGGCCGGGAAGTCAAGGCGCCCTTCTCCGGCATCGTGGTGCCCGCGCCCGGCAATAACTCACCCCAGGGCGGCGCCAACAACAACACGCCCGTGCAGGCCGGCAGCAAGGTCAGTCAAGGCCAGGTGCTGTTCGGGCTGGCCAATATCGAACGCTTGAAAATCGTCGCCAAAGTCTCCGAGCTGGACATCAACCAACTGCACCAGGGCCAGGCCGTGGAAGTGCTGGGCGATGGCTTTGATGGCGAGCGCCTGACCGGCTCGGTGAGTGTGGTCAGCGGGTTGGCGATTGCCAGCGACAGCCAGGGCAGCGCGCAGTTTCCGGTGACCCTGTCGATCCCCCAGCTGACGCCCCAGCAAGTGCAGCGTGTGCGCCTGGGGATGAGTGCGCGGCTGACCATCGTCACCTACAACAATGCCCAGGCGATAGTGATTCCGAGCCAGGCGATCCGGCCGGACATGACGGTGGAGTATCGCGCGGCGATGGACCAGCCGGTGGAGCGGGTGACGGTGACCACCGGGCAGTCGACGCCCCAGGGGGTTGAGGTGTTCGGGTTGAAGGCGGGGTTTGTGCGGGTGGGGTCTTGAGGCGGGGTTCGGCTTGAGATTGGCCCCTCACCCCAGCCCTCTCCCCAGGGGGAGAGGGAGCCGATCGGGGAATATTGGAGCTCTGCATCGACCTGAAGCTTTGCCTCTGAATCCACAATCGACTCGGTGGTTCAGGTCAATGTATCAACCCGCGCAACTCGGTCGGCTCCCTCTCCCCTCCGGGGAGAGGGCGGGGGGGTGAGGGGCGCCCCCGTCAGCCCCGCCCCAATCGCGCCGCCAACGCCTTCGCCTGCAACGCCACATCCGTCACCGCCGTACTCTCCCACCACATCCCGCGCAAAGGCGGGCCCATGGCGAACAGCCGCGGGCTCACCTGCCCCCGAGCATCCAGCACCGCGCCGGAGGTGTCCGCCGCAATCCCCAACGCCAATGGCCCAGGCTGAATCAACCCACGCTTGAGCAACTGCTGCGGCAGCGGCCTTGCCACCCGGCGCCAGTCGTATTCGATGCCGCTGGAGTTGATCAGCGCGGCGCCGGACACCTGGGTAAGCGCCTGTTCGCCACGCGGGCGCAGACGAATCGTCACGCCCTCCCCACCCGGCTCCAGCCCCTTGAACGACGCAGCACGAATCCGCAGCCGCCCCTCTTCATGCAGCCGCGCCACCAACTGCGCGCTCAACGGCGGCGAGCGGTGGTGATGGCTCTCCCACCAGGGCCGCACATGACGCACGAACTGGCGTTTCTCGCGCTCGCTGGCCTGGCTCCACAAACGGCCGATATGGGCGCGCACCGTGTCCAGCGGCGCCTGCCAATCAATGCCCTGGGCCAGCGCGATCCGGCATTGGCGACGCACTTCGCGCAGCAATTGCCGAGGGCTGCGCAGGCTGTGGTCGGCACCGAGAAAATCTTCCCAGCCCGGCGGCTGCCGGCGCACGTGCGGCAACAGGCCATGGCGTGAAAACACCTCGATCGGCCCACGATGCCCGGCCTGCTCCAGGGACACCACGGCATCCACCATGGTCAACCCGGAACCGATGATCAGCACCGTCGACAGTGGGTCGAGTTGGCGCATGGCCGCCACGTCCCAAGGGTCCACGGCGGCGGCGTTCAAGCCGCTGGATTGGGTTTGCGGCGTACGCGCCGCCGGGAACATGCCGGTGGCCAATACGGCGTGGGCACCGCGCAGGTGCTGGCCGTTGTCGAGGGTCAACAGGACCGAATCGGCGTCCACTTGCAGGTCGACCACTTCGGCGCGGATATGCTCGACGCTGGACGCTGACTGCGCCTTGGCTTCGGCCAGCCGCTGCTGCGCGTACAAACCGAAAATCCCGCGAGGCGGGAACAATTCACTGATGGGCACAGGCTGTTCGTGCGCCTGCGGCCAGCCGCCGGCGCCGATGTAGTCGGTGAGCCATTGGGTCAGGTCGTCGGCATTGTCCGGGTCGACGCTCATGCGCGCGGCGTTGCCGTTCAAGGTGTGGCCCAGTTCGACTGCACTGTAGGCCTCGCCACGCCCGAGTTCACTGCGCGGTTCGATCACCAGGATCTGCCGCCGGCCAGGCAGGCGCAGCAGTTGCACGGCCAGCATGGTACCGCTCAGGCCGCCGCCGATGATCAGGACATCAGCGTTGCGGATGGTTTCAGTCATGCAAATTCGCCTTTACTGTTTACCCAGATAAATGTCGTGCAAATCGCCCCGCGCCAACAGTTCGGCGGCGCTGCCACTCAAGGCCACGCGGCCAGTATCCAGCACGTAGCCCTGGGACGCATAGGTGAGCGCGACGTTGATGTTCTGCTCGGCAATCAGGAAGCTCACCTGCTGTTCGCGGTTGAGCTGCGCGATGATCTCGAAGATTTCCTGCACGATCATAGGCGCCAACCCCATGGACGGCTCGTCGAGCAGTACCAAAGTAGGACGGGTCATCAACGCCCGACCGATGGCGACCATCTGCTGCTCGCCGCCGGAGGTGAGTCCGGCGCGGGTATGGCGCTTGGTCTTGAGCCGGGGGAACCAGGCGTAGATGCGCTCCAGGTCCGCCTCCATGGCCTTGCGGCTCAGGCGCCGTACAAAACCGCCGCTGCGCAGGTTGTCTTCAACAGTCAGTTGGCCGAACACATGACGGCCTTCGAGCACATGCACCATGCCCTGGCGCACCCGCTGGCTGGGGTCGACACCGGCCAGGTCGACGCCCGCGTATTCGATCACGCCACGGCTGACCTCGGCGCGCTCGGCCCGCACCAGCCCGGAAATCGCCTTGAGCGTGGTGCTCTTGCCCGCACCGTTGGCGCCGAGCAGCGCCACGATCGCGCCCTTGGGCACACTCAGCGACACCCCGGCGACGGCGAGGATCGCGCCGTCGTAGATCACTTCGATGTCATTGACGCTCAACAGCGACGGGCTGGCGGATACAGCGGCAGTCTGGCTCATGGTTTATTCATCCCCGGTGCAGGTGCGTGGTGTCAGGCCTTTTTCCTTGGCGAACGCTGCGGATTTTGCGTCGATCAGCGGGCGCAACAAGGCGCGGTCGGCGGCAATCCAGTCGCTGACCAGCGTCCACTGGGTGCCGTCCCACTGCTGCACGCGCGCCGAACCACCGCCTTCGTGGTCACGGCACGACAGCTTGAGGTTTTGCATCAGGCCCAGGTAACCCATGGCCTTGAGCCGCGCGTCGTCGATATTCAGATGTTCCAGGCCCCAGCGGCCCTCTTCGCCATTGAGCGGGCGCTTGCCGAATCTGGCCTGGGCGGTGCGGATCGCTTCGACCGCCACGGCGGCGTTCACAAGGCCCGAGTTGTAATAGACGCTGCCGAAGTTCTTCAGGTCCTTGAGGTCGCTGTGGCCTTTATCGAGTACGTACTGTTTGAGGCGTTTGTGGATTTCGAAATCCGCTCCGGCCGGGTATGGCGTGAGCGCCAGGTAGCCTTTGGCGGCGTCACCGGCGGGCAACACGTCTTCGCTGGAACTGGCCCAGATATCGCCGACGATATGGTCCACCGGGAAGCCGAAGCGTGCAGCGGTCTTCACCGCCACCGGGGTGGACACGCCCCAGGTGCGCAGGAACACCCAATCCGGGTTGGCCTGGCGTACCTGGCGCCATTGCGCCGACTGCTCGTTGCCGGGGTCGGCCACCGGAATCTGGATATTCTCGAAGCCGTATTTCTCGGCGAGCAACTTCAGTGGCCCTAGGGTTTCGCGACCGTAGGCCGAGTCGTGGTAGACCGTGGCGATCTTCTTGCCCTTGAGTTTGTCGAAGCCGCCTTCACGCTGGGCGATGTAGTTCACCAGGGACGAGGCTTCGCTGTAGAAGGTCAGCATCACCGGGAAGTTGTAGGGAAACACCGTGCCGTCGGTGGCTTCGGTGCGACCGTAGCCGAGGGTGATCAGCGGGATCTTGTCGACTTCCGCCCGTTCGCTCAGGGCATAGGCCGCCGGTGCGCCGTTGGGCTGATACACCGCGACCGGCGCGCCATCCAGGCCATTTTTAAAGCGCTCGTAGCACTCGATGCCCTTCTCCGCCGTCCATTCGGTCTCGCATTCCTGCCACACCAATTTGACGCCGTTGATACCGCCTTCGACCTCGTTGATGTAGCGCAGGTAGTCGATCATCCCGGCCCACACCTGCACGCCGCTGGAGGCATAGGCGCCGACGCGGTAGGTGGCCAGGGGGAAGAATTGCTGGTCGGCCGAAGCCATGGCCTGGGGGACTGCACCGGCCAGCACGGCCAACGAGAGCGCGGCGCCGGCCAGGGAACGTTTCAAGGATGCACGCATGGGAGTTCTCATAGAGGTCAGAAACGTAGCGGCCACTGACGCAGCCGATCGCGAAGGTTGTGCAACAGGCGAATCAAGCCCTCGGGTTCCTTGATCAGGAACACGATGATCAACACGCCAAAGATGATTTTCTGCAGGTTCTGCAACTGCCCCGCATCCACCGAACCGCCGAACAACAGCTGCCCGGCGTGGCTGAGGAAGATCGGCAGCAAACTGATGAACGCCGCACCGACGAAGTTGCCGGCGATGCTGCCCATGCCACCGATGATGATGATGAACAGGATCTGGAACGAACGGTTGATATCGAAGCTGCTGGCGCTGGCCGTGCCCAGGTAGGCGAAGGCCCACAGCGCGCCGGCGATACCCAGGTAGAACGAGCTGACTGCGAAGGCCAGGCGCTTGTAGCGCACCACCGGGATACCGACCACGGCGGCGGCGGTGTCCATGTCGCGGATCGCCATCCAGTTGCGGCCCACCTGGCTGCGCACCAGGTTGATCGCGGTCCAGGTCAGCAGCAGCACCGTCACCAGGGTCAGCAGGTAACGGCCCAACGGCGTGTTCAGGTCATGGCCGAACAGCGCCAGTCTGGGCGCGGAGATAGTGCCGGACGAGCCGTAGTTGTAGAACCAGGGGAATTTGACAAACACCCACTCCAGGAAAAACTGCGCCGCCAGGGTGGTGACCATCAGGTAGAAGCCCTTGATCCGCGAACTGGGCAGGCCGAACACCAGGCCGACCACGGCGCTGATCAGGCCGCCGCCGAGCAACGCCAGCGGCAAGCCCAGCTCCGGCAGGCGCAGCAGGAACCCGTAGGTGGCGAAGGCGCCGACGGCCATGAAACCGGCCGCGCCCACCGAGGTCTGCCCGGTGTAGCCGGTCAACAGGTTCAGTCCCAGACCGGCCAGGGACAGCACCAGGAACGGGATCAGGATCGCATTGAGCCAATAATCGTTGCCCCACAGCGGTACCACGATAAAAGCCAGTACCAGCAGGCCGATCAGGCCAAAGGGCACGCGGCGCTGGATCAGCAGCAGCGGCGCGGTTTGTTGAGCTACAGGTAGCGACATGGTTTCAGACTCGCTCGATGGCGCGCTCGCCGAACAGGCCGGCGGGACGGATATACAGGAAGGCCAGGGCCAATACGTAGGCGAACCACGGCGTGATGCCGCCACCGATCAGCGGGCCGATATACACCTCGGCAAGGTTCTCCGCCGCGCCGACGATCAGCCCGCCGACAATCGCCCCGCCAATCGAGGTGAAGCCGCCGATGATCAACACCGGCAGGGCCTTGAGCACCACCAGCGACAGCGAGAATTGCACGCCCTGGCGCGCGCCCCACAACAGCCCGGCCACCAGCCCGACAATCCCGGCGACCGCCCAGACGATCTGCCAGATGCGGTTGAGGTTGATGCCGATGGACAGCGCCGCCGTGGTGTCATCGGCCACCGCACGCAGCGACACGCCGATGCGGGTCTTGTTGAACAGCAGCGCCAGCACCGTCACCAGCACCACCGCGACCGCCGCTGCGATCAGATCAAACTGGCTGAGCATCAACGGCCCGAGGAACAGCGGCACGTCGTCGATGCCCAAGTCCAGGGCGCGCACCTGCGAACCCATCAGGCCTTGGGCCAGGCCTTCGATGACAAACGACAGGCCCAGGGTGGCCATGAACAGCGTGATCTGCGAACGGTTGACCAGTGGCCGCAGCACCAGGCGTTCGATGCACAAGGCGCCGACGATCATCACGATCACCGTCAGCAGCAACGCCAACGCGAACGGCACGCCCTGGTCATGCAGGCAGACAAACGTCAGCGCCGCAAACAGCAGCATTGAGCCCTGGGCGAAATTGAATACGCCGCTGGCCTTGTAGATCAGCACGAAGCCGATGGCGACCAGGGAATACATGGTGCCGGCGAGCAGTCCGCCGAGCAGGGTTTCGAGGAAGAACGTCATCAGTGCTTGACTCCCAGGTAGGCCGCGATGACCTCGGGGTTGGCTTGCACCTCGGCCGGGGTGCCGTCGCCGACCTTGCGCCCGTAGTCGAGCACCACCACGTGGTCGGACAGGCCCATGACCACGCCGATGTCGTGTTCGATCAACACCACGGTGGTGCCTAGTTCGCGGTTTACATCTGCGACGAAGCGCGCCATTTCCTGTTTTTCCTCGGCGTTCATCCCGGCCATGGGTTCGTCGAGCAGCAACAGGCTGGGCCCGGCGATCAAGGCACGGCCCAGTTCCACACGTTTTTGCAGGCCGTAGGACAGGTTGCCCACCAGCACATCGCGATAGGCCTGTAGTTCGAGAAACTCGAGGATGCCCTGGGCCTGCAAGCGGAATGCCTCGGCTTCACGCCGTGCACGGGGCAAACCGAGGGCCTGTTCGATAAAGGTGCTGCGCATGTGCCGCGACAGGCCGGTGAGGATGTTGTCGAGTACGCTCATCTTCTTGAACAGTGCGTTGTTCTGGAAGGTACGGCCAATGCCGCGGCGCGCCGCCCCCAAGGGGTCGATGCGCTGGAAGTGCTGGTCCTCGAACACGATCTCGCCGGCGTCGAAGCGGTACACGCCGTTGAGCACGTTGAGCAATGAACTTTTACCGGCGCCGTTGGGGCCGATCAGCGCGCAGATCTCGCCGCGCTGTACATCGAAGGACAAGGCGTTGATCGCCTTGACCCCTTTGAACGACAGCGAGATATCCCGCACCTGGAGAATGGCTTGGCTCATGCGATGTCCCGTTTGAATTCAGCCAGCCACGTTGGCTCGTCGGTGGATTTGAGCGGTTGCCAGATATAGGCCAGGCGTTGAAAGCCGAGCAGTTTGCGTACGCGGTTTTTCAGCAGACGGCGCAGGCCGCTTTGCGGGTGGGCGATGGCCCAGTCGCAGAGGCGACGACGCCAGGTGCCGTGGGGCGCCAGACGGCTTTCGATGTCGTCGGCCACGTGCTGCAAGCGCGGGGATGACAGCAGTAGGCCGGTCGGTGCGACCTCAGTGCGATCGCGCCGGGACGAGGCCTGGCTTTCCGGGAAGGCCAGACCATGGCCACTGCTCAGCCATTGCGCCAGCACGACCGCCAGGCCGCCTTGCCAGTGAGTCCCCTCCTCGCTCCAAAACAGCGTTTCGTCGCGCGGCTGCCACCAGCGCTGCACGTGTTGCGCTGGGTCTGCCGGACCGAGCAATTGGTTGAAGTCCAACACGTTGGCGGCCTGCCAATGCCGCACCTGCTGGCGACCCTGCACATAAGAATGGGTCGGACGAATGCGCCACAACTGTTGCTGCAAAGCCTCGGCGTCCAGGTCGTCGGCGAGGGTCAGGACCTGGCCGCCCACGGACTGCGCGGCCAGGGCCAACAGCAACAGGTTAGGCTCGTACGCGCCGCTGAGGGCCAGCCGTGACTGCTCGTTGAAACCCTGCTGGCGCAAGCCGTCGGCCAGGCGTTCCACATCGCGCAAGGTGTCGATCCAGCGCCAGGCATACCACTGGCCCTGGCGCTTGTGGCGCAGTGCTGTACGCAGCGGCGTGATCTGCGCCCAGTGGTGCAGTTGTTCCAGGGCATTGGGCAAGTTGTCGAGCCGTTCGGCAGGCCATTCCAATACCAGCGGACGTTTGAGTGCGTGCACGCTCATAGGGGTGATGCTCCTATTGGGTGGTCAAGCGTGCGGTGGTCCGCTGGCTGATGTTGATCAGGCAATGAAAATCCAAAGGTGGGAGAGGGTTTGCTCCCGATGGCGGTGTGTCGGTTAGAACACTTTTGATTGACCCACCGCTATCGGGGGCAAGCCCCCTCCCACATTGGTTTTATGTGAGCCTGATAGGTCGCGGTAGCCGGCGCCGGGATGGTTCGACGGCAACCTCGGGCCTTCGCCGAACAACTTTTCGCGCAACGTGCCCTGGGCATATTCGGTCTTGTAGACCCCGCGCTTCTGCAACTCCGGCACCAGCAGTTCCACCGCGTCGATAAAGGTTTCGTGGGTCAGCGCATAGGCCAGGTTGAAGCCGTCCACGTCAGTGTCTTCCACCCACTCCTGCAACAAGTCCGCGACCGTCTCCGGGCTGCCGACGAACAGCGGGCCAAAGCCGCCAATACCGACCCAGTCGGCCAGCTCCTTGGGCGTCCAGACCTTGCTCGGGTCCGCGGTGGAGAAGGCTTCCACCGCCGACTGAATCGCGTTGGTGTGCACGTGCTTGAGCGGCTCATCCGGTTTGAACTGGCTGAAATCGATGCCAGTCCAGCCGGAGATCAGCGCCATCGCACCTTCATAGCTGACGTAGGATTTGTATTCGTCGAACTTGGCCTTGGCCTTCGCATCGGTCTCGCCGACGATCACCGTCTGCAGGTTGAAGATCAGGATTTTCCTTGGATCGCGCCCGGCCTCGGCGGCGCGGCGGCGAATGTCGGCGACGGTATTTTTCAGCAGCGCCTTGGACGGTGCGGCGACAAACACACACTCGGCCTGTTCGGCGGCGAATTGCTTGCCTCGGCTGGACGCGCCCGCCTGGTACAGCAACGGTGTGCGCTGCGGCGACGGTTCGCACAGGTGAATGCCGGGCACCTGGAAGTGTTTGCCGACGTGGTGGATCTCGTGGATTTTGCTCGGATCGCTGAAAATCCGGCGCTCGCGGTCACGCAGCACGGCGCCGTCCTCCCAACTGCCTTCCCAGAGTTTGTAGCAAACTTCCAGGTATTCCTCGGCGTAGTCATAGCGCGCGTCGTGTTCGGTCTGGGCTTTCTGGCCGAGGTTCTTCGCACCGCTTTCCAGGTAGGAAGTGACGATGTTCCAGCCGATGCGGCCCTTGGTCAGGTGGTCGAGGGTCGAGAGCCGGCGGGCGAACGGGTACGGGTGCTCGAAAGACAACGACGCGGTCAGGCCGAACCCCAGGTGTTCGGTGACCAGCGCCATCGGCGCGATCAGCGACAGCGGATCGTTGACCGGCACTTGGGTCGCCTGGCGGATCGCCGCGTCGCCATTGCCGTTGTACACGTCGTAGATGCCCAGCACGTCAGCGATAAACAGGCCGTCGAACTTGCCGCGCTCGAGGATTTTCGCCAGGTCGGTCCAGTATTCCAGGTCCTTGTACTGCCACGAACGGTCACGGGGATGCGCCCACAGACCGGGGGATTGGTGACCGACGCAGTTCATGTCGAAGGCGTTCAAGCGGATTTCACGAGCCATCAAACCGCACTCCCAGGGGCGACACCGTTGAGGTGGTAGTTGCCGACAAGCTGGTACTTCCAGCGCAACGGGTCTTCGAGGGTCGCCGGCAACGCGGTGCGCTGGCCGGTCAGTTCGAATTCGGCGGCGCTGGCGAACAGCAAGGCCTCTGCGGCGGCGATCTGCGCTTCGGTGGCGGCGACAGGCGTTGGATGGGTCTCGGCGTATTCCTGCAAGGCGGCCGCCACGTCCACGCGAATCTGCCAGTCGCCGAAGCGGCTGATCACGTAAGGGTCATCACTGTGCTTGACGAAACGGCGGGTGCTTTCCAGCAATTGGCGAGCCTGGTCAAGCGCGGTGGGTTGGGTCAGTGCATTCATGGGGGCAGGCTCCTCAGTTCCAGGCATGGCGTGCGGGTTTCACGCCGTTGAGTACGAAGTTACCGATCAGGTGGTATTTCCAGCGGGCCGGGTCGTGCAGGGTGTGGGTGCGCGCGTTGCGCCAGAAGCGGTCGAGGTTGTGCTTGCCGGTCACCGAGCGGGTGCCGCCCAGTTCGAACAACTTGCTGCTGGCAAGCAACGCGGTTTCGGCCGACAGGACTTTGGCCTGGGCAACGATCAGCGAAGCGTTGGCGACCGTGTCTTCGTTCGGCTCGGCGAGGGCCTGGTCGACGGCGATACCGGCCTTGGCGAGGATGGCTTCGGTGCCATGTACACGCCATTCCAGATCACCGATGGCGGCGATGGTGAATGGGTCCTGCCAGCCGTGATCCTGCTGGCTGTCGATCCATGGACGGGCCTGGCGCGCATAAAGCTTCGCTTGCTCGAGGGCGCCCAAGGCGATGCCGGTGTCGACCGCCGCCTGGATGATTTGCGAGATCGGGCCGTCGGCGGTGGGGTTGTCGAACGCCAGGTGAGCCGGAATCACCGCGCTCAACGGCACGGTCACGCCGTCCAGGGTCACGCCGCCGCTGGCGGTGGTGCGCTGGCCGAAGCCGTCCCAGCTGTCGATGACCGTGAGACCCGGCGCATTGCGCTCGACGAAGGCGATAAAGGCCTTGCCCGCTTCGTTGGTGCCGACGGCGGGCACGATATGGGCGAACAGCGCGCCGGTGCAGTAGAACTTCTCGCCGTCGATGCGGGCGTGATCGCCGTGTACACGGATCTGGGTATCGAAAGTCCCGGCGTTTTTGCTCTTGGCCTCGGAAAAGGCATTACCGAAACGGTAACCCGCCAGGACCTTTTCAAAGTAGTAACGCTTTTGCTCCTCGCTGCCGGTTTGCAAGAGGATATCCACCACGCCCAGGTGGTTCTGCGGGATCTGCGCCAGAGACGGATCGGCGGCGGCGATCAACTTGATCACCTCTGCCACTGTCACATAGGACACTTGCGCACCGCCGTAGGCCTTGGGGATGGTGATGCCCCATAGGCCGCTGGCGGAAAATTCGTCGAGTTCCGCCACAGGCAGGCGTCGCTCGCGGTCGCGCACGCTGGCGTCGACGGCGAAGCGTTCGGCCAGGCGTTTGGCGACCTCGATGGCTTCCGCGTCTGAGCGGATGATATGAGCAGGGTGTTGAGGGTGGGCTGACATGGGCCGACTCCAGGGTCCGAGGGATTACTGGAGTGATTGCAGGAGTCGTGCCTGAAATTAATCGTCAATAAAATCAGTAGGTTGCCGGGTCATCACGGATACATTGCCAATGCGCAATCCAGCAAAGTGTCCATCCACTGTTGCCGGGTCAACAGTTAGATCACCACATTGCGCACAAAGCGCAGGGCCACGTCGCCATCATTGCGATAGGCGTGGGCCTGGCGGCTGGCGAACATATAGAACTCACCGGCGGCGACGTGTTTTTCCTGGTCGTCCAGCACCAATGTCAGGTGGCCTTCGAACACGAACAACTGCACGCTCCAGCCTTCCGGGTCTGGCTCGGGGCTGTAGCAGTCTCCCGGTTCCAAGCGCATTTCCCACAGTTCGACTTCACGCCGGGCGTGGGCCCTGGCCAGCAAGACCGCCTTGCTGCCGGGAATGTCACCGGCCCAGGCGAGTTCGTTGATACGGCTGTGGTCGGGGGCATCCGGGGCCTGGATCAGGTCGCTGAAGGCCACATCCAGCGCTTCGGCCACACGATCGAGGGTGGACAGGCTGACGTTTTTCTCGCCGGCCTCGATAGCCACCAGCATGCGCCGGCTGACCCCGGATTTTTCCGAGAGCGCGGTCTGGCTCATGTCGGCGGCGCGGCGCAGGCGACGGACGTTCTGGCTGACGTGCTGCAGGACCGAAGCCCGTTGTGGATTTTCTTTGTGCACTATATTGCTCAATGGGTGGGGGTGCGCAGTATACTGCCCAGCGTGCGGCGCATTGTGCGGTCCGTGCCTTTCCCTTGCAAGACCGAGCCGCCATGACCCCCCCGAACTCTCCTTCGCGTTTCAACCGCTTCAGCAAAGCCGAATGCATCCTGGTGTTCATCACCATGATCTGGGGCGGCACCTTTTTGCTGGTGCAACACGCCATGACCGTCAGCGGGCCGATGTTCTTCGTCGGCCTGCGCTTTGCGGCAGCGGCCATCGTGGTCGGCTGCTTTTCCTTGCGCACCTTGCGCGACCTGACCTTGTTCGAGTTGAAGGCCGGCGTATTTATCGGCGTGGCGATCATGTTCGGCTACGGGCTGCAAACCATCGGCCTGCAGACGATCCTGAGCAGCCAGTCGGCCTTCATCACCGCGCTCTACGTACCGTTCGTGCCATTGCTGCAATGGCTGGTGCTCGGCCGTCGTCCGGGCTTGATGCCGAGCCTTGGCATCATGCTCGCGTTTGCCGGGCTGATGTTGTTGACCGGCCCGGCCGGCGCTTCGCTGGACTTCAGCCCCGGTGAAATCGCGACCTTGATCGGTGCCATCGCGATTGCGGCGGAAATCATTCTGATCAGCGCCTTTGCCGGCCAGGTGGATGTGCGCCGGGTCACCGTGGTGCAACTGTCCACTGCGTCGTTGTTGTCGTTCCTGATGGTGGTACCGATGGGCGAGGCGTTGCCGGGCTTTTCGTGGTTGCTGCTGTTCAGCGCGGTGGGCCTGGGCCTGACCAGTGCGGTGATCCAGGTGGCGATGAACTGGGCGCAGCAGAGTGTTTCGCCGACCCGGGCAACGTTGATTTATGCCGGTGAGCCGGTATGGGCCGGGGTAGTCGGGCGGATTGCCGGGGAGCGTTTCCCGCCGATTGCCATGGTGGGGGCGGGGTTGATTGTATTGGCGGTCATCGTGAGCGAGTTGAAGACGCGCGGGCAAAAGGCTATCGAACTGCAGAACGAGCGGGAACAAGAGCAACAGGGCTAAGGTCGGAAAGCATGCCAAGCCGGGATTTTGGGCCTACCTTGTAGGATCCTGCCACATGTTGCCGTTTGGTGATCACCAAAGCGGCACGTATGATGCATCCCAAACTCCCGCAGATTAGAAGCCTATGTCCCTGATAGTTCTACTGCTTCTGCCATTCATTGGCAGCTGTCTGGCGGCCTTGCTGCCGCACAACGCACGTAACACCGAATCCCTGCTCGCCGGCCTTGTCGCCCTGGTCGGCACCCTTCAAGTCGCCCTGCTCTACCCCCAGATCGCCGATGGTGGCGTGATCCGCGAAGAATTCATGTGGTTGCCCAGCCTCGGGCTGAACTTCGTGCTGCGCATGGATGGCTTCGCCTGGCTGTTTTCAATGCTGGTGCTGGGCATCGGCGCGCTGGTCTCGCTGTATGCGCGTTACTACATGTCGCCGGACGATCCGGTGCCGCGTTTCTTCGCGTTTTTCCTCGCCTTCATGGGCGCCATGCTTGGCCTGGTGATCTCCGGCAACCTGATCCAGATCGTATTTTTCTGGGAACTGACCAGCCTGTTTTCGTTCCTGCTGATCGGCTACTGGCACCACCGCGCCGATGCCCGGCGCGGTGCCTATATGGCGTTGATGGTCACCGGCGCCGGCGGCTTGTGCCTGCTGGCTGGCGTGATGCTGCTGGGGCATATCGTCGGCAGCTATGACCTGGACCAGGTGCTGGCGGCGGGCGATCAGATCCGCGCGCATTCGTTGTACCCCCTGATGCTGGTGCTGGTGCTGATCGGCGCCTTGAGCAAAAGCGCGCAGTTCCCCTTCCACTTCTGGCTGCCCCACGCCATGGCGGCGCCAACGCCGGTTTCGGCCTACCTGCATTCGGCGACGATGGTGAAGGCCGGCGTGTTCCTGCTGGCCCGCCTGTGGCCGTCGCTGTCCGGCAGCGAAGAATGGTTCTGGATCGTCGGCGGTGCCGGCGCGATCACCCTCCTGCTCGGCGCTTACTGCGCCATGTTCCAAAACGATCTCAAAGGCCTGCTGGCCTATTCCACCATCAGCCACCTCGGGCTGATCACCCTGCTGCTGGGCCTCAACAGCCCGTTGGCCGCCGTCGCGGCGGTGTTCCATATCCTCAACCACGCGACCTTCAAGGCCTCGCTGTTCATGGCCGCGGGCATCATCGACCATGAAAGCGGCACACGAGACATCCGCAAACTCAGTGGACTGGTGCGCTTGATCCCGTTTACCGCGACCCTGGCGATGGTGGCCAGTGCGTCCATGGCCGGGGTACCGCTGCTCAACGGTTTCCTGTCCAAAGAGATGTTCTTCGCCGAAACCGTGTTTATCTCGGCGACAAAATGGGTGGAAATCGCCTTGCCGGTAATCGCCACCATCGCCGGTACCTTCAGCGTGGCCTATGCCCTGCGGTTTACGGTCGATGTGTTCTTCGGCCCGCCCGCCACCGACCTGCCCCACACTCCGCACGAGCCGCCGCGCTGGATGCGCGCCCCGGTGGAGTTGCTGGTGTTCACCTGCCTGCTGGTGGGGATCTTCCCGGCCCAGGTGGTCGGTTCGATCCTCGCCGCCGCCGCGCTGCCAGTGGTGGGCGGCGTCCTGCCGCAATACAGCCTGGCGATCTGGCACGGCTGGAACGCGCCGATGATCATGAGCCTGGTGGCCATGTCCGGCGGCGTGGTGCTGTACCTGCTGCTGCGCAAGCAACTCAAGCGTGGCCGCTTCAAGTACCCGCCGATCATCAGCTACTTCAATGGCAAGCGTGGCTTCGAGCGCTGCCTGGTGGTGATGATGCGCGGCGTGCGCCGGATCGAAAAACGCATCAGTACCAAGCGCCTGCAGACCCAGCTGTTCCTGCTGGTGCTGGTGGCGGTGATCGGCGGCATGATCCCGATGCTCAACAGTGGCCTGAGCTGGGGCGACCGCCCGAAAATCCCAGGTTCCATTGTGTTCGTGACCCTGTGGCTGCTGGCGATTGCCTGTGCCCTGGGCGCCGCCTGGCAAGCCAAGTATCACCGGCTGGCGGCCCTGACCATGGTCAGCGTGTGCGGCCTGATGACCTGCATCACCTTTGTGTGGTTCTCGGCACCGGACCTGGCGCTGACGCAACTGGTGGTGGAAGTCGTCACCACGGTGCTGATCCTGCTGGGCCTGCGCTGGCTGCCACGGCGGATCGAGGAGGTGTCGCCGCTGCCGAACACCTTGCGCAAGGCGCGGATTCGCCGGGTGCGCGACTTCCTGCTGTCCACCGTGGTGGGCAGCGGCATGGCGCTGCTGTCCTACGCGATGCTGACCCGCCAGACGCCTAACGACATTTCCTCGTTCTACTTGAGCCGCGCCCTCCCCGAAGGCGGCGGCAGCAATGTGGTGAACGTGATGCTGGTGGACTTCCGTGGCTTCGACACCCTCGGCGAAATCACTGTGCTCGGCGCCGTGGCGCTGACCGTGTATGCCCTGCTGCGACGCTTCCGCCCCTCCAAGGAAAGCATGCAACTGCCCGCGCAACAGCGCCAACTCGCGCCGGACGTGGCCACCGACCTGATCAACCCACGCCAGGCCAGTGACACCGCCCTGGGCTACATGATGGTGCCAGCGGTGCTGGTGCGCCTGCTGCTGCCGATTGCGCTGGTGGTGTCGTTCTACCTGTTCATGCGCGGCCACAACCAACCGGGCGGCGGGTTTGTCGCGGGGCTGGTGATGTCGGTGGCGTTTATCCTGCAATACATGGTGGCCGGCACCCAGTGGGTCGAGGCACAGATGAGCCTGCGGCCGATGCGCTGGATGGGCTTCGGCCTGTTCTCGGCCACCCTAACCGGGCTTGGCGCATTGTTTGCCGGCTACCCGTTCCTCACCACCCATACCTGGCATTTCAGCTTGCCGGTGCTTGGCGATATTCATATCGCCAGCGCGCTGTTCTTCGACGTTGGCGTATACGCCATGGTTGTCGGCTCGACCCTGCTGATGCTCACCGCCCTCGGTCACCAATCCGTGCGGGCCCATAAACCGAGCAACCAGGCCAAAGTGGTTGCCACAACGGAAGGAGCCGCCTGATGGAAGAAGTCATCGCAATTGCCATTGGGGTCCTGGCGGCCTCCGGCGTCTGGTTGATCCTGCGGCCACGGACGTTCCAAGTGGTGATGGGCCTGTGCCTGCTGTCGTATGGGGTCAACCTGTTCATTTTCAGCATGGGCAGCCTGTTCATCGGCAAGGAGCCGATCATCAAGGACGGCGTGCCGCAAGACCTGCTCAACTACACCGATCCGCTGCCCCAGGCCCTGGTACTCACCGCAATCGTGATCAGCTTCGCCATGACCGCGTTGTTCCTGGTGGTGCTGCTGGCATCCCGTGGGCTGACCGGCACCGACCATGTGGACGGCCGGGAGCCCAAGGAATGAACTGGGTGAATCAACTGATCGTCGCGCCGATCCTGCTGCCGCTGCTCACCGCCGCGCTGATGCTGATGCTCGGCGAGAAACGCCGTCCGCTCAAAGCCAAGATCAACCTGTTCTCCAGCATGCTCGGCCTGGGTATCGCGATCCTGCTGCTGTACTGGACGCAAAAAGGCGGCCCCGGCTCGATTGGCGTGTACTTGCCGGGCAACTGGCAGGTGCCATTCGGCATCGTGCTGGTGGTGGACCAACTGTCGGCGCTGATGATGGTGCTCACCGGGATCATCGGCGTAAGTGCGCTGCTGTTCGCCATGGCTCGCTGGGACCGGGCGGGCACCAGTTTCCATGCACTGTTCCAGATCCAGATGATGGGCCTGTACGGCGCCTTCCTGACTGCCGACCTGTTCAACCTGTTCGTGTTCTTCGAGGTGCTGCTGGCGGCGTCCTATGGCCTGATGTTGCACGGTTCGGGTCGTGCGCGGGTATCGGCGGGGCTGCATTACATTGCGATCAACCTGCTGGCATCGACGCTGTTCCTGATCGGTGCGGCGATGATCTATGGCGTCACCGGCACGCTGAACTTCGCCGACCTGGCGCTGAAGATCCCGCTGGTGCCGGAAGCCGATCGTGGCCTGTTGCATGCTGGTGCGGCGATCCTCGCGACCGCCTTCCTGGCCAAAGCCGGCATGTGGCCACTGAACTTCTGGCTCGCGCCGGCCTATTCCTCGGCCAGCGCGCCGGTGGCGGCGATGTTCGCGATCATGACCAAGGTCGGCGTGTACACCGTACTGCGCCTGTGGACACTGCTGTTCTCCGGCCAGGCCGGTGCCTCGGCATTGTTTGGCGGTGACTGGCTGGTGTATGGCGGAATGGCCACCATCGTCTGCGCGGCACTGGCGATGGTGGCGGCGCAGCGCCTGGAACGCATGGCGAGCCTGAGCATTCTGGTGTCCGCCGGGATCCTGCTGTCGGCGGTGGGTTTTGCCCAGCCAAGCCTGACGGCCGGTGCGTTGTTTTACCTGGTCAGTTCCACGCTGGCATTGAGCGCGTTGTTCCTGTTGGCCGAGTTGATCGAACGGTCGCGCTCGGCCAACGACCTGCCGCTGGACGAAGAGATCGATGCGCTGCCCAAGGCCATGGAATCCCTGCATCCGCGGCCCGGCGTGAACCTCGATGACGAGCAGAAAGCCGTGGTCGGCCAGGTCATCCCCTGGACCATGGCGTTCCTTGGCTTGAGCTTTATCGCCTGCGCACTGTTGATCATCGGCATGCCGCCGCTGTCCGGGTTTATCGGCAAGCTCGGCCTGTTGAGTGCACTGGTCAATCCGTCTGGCCTGGGGGCAAGCGGTGACACGCCGATCCGCCCCGCCGCCTGGGGCCTGGTGGCACTGCTGATCCTCTCCGGGCTGGCCTCGCTGATCGCCTTTGCACGCCTGGGCATCCAGCGTTTCTGGACTCCGGAAGAACGGCCCTCGCCACTGCTGCGCCGCTATGAGTGCGTGCCGATCTTCTTGCTGCTCGGCCTGAGCATTCTCCTCACCTTCAAGGCCGAACCGCTGATGCGCTACACCCAGGCCGCCGCCGACAGCCTGAACAACCCCGAACGCTACGTGATGGCGGTGATGGCGACGCGTCCGGTGCTCAGCCCCGAAGCCAAGGCCGCCGCGCTGGAGGTGCAACCATGAAACGGCTGTTCCCTGCTCCGTGGCTGTCCCTGGCACTGTGGGTGTTGTGGTTGGTGCTGAACCTGTCGGCCAGCCCCGGCAACCTGCTGCTAGGTGCGTTGATGGGCTTTCTCGCGCCACTGCTGATGGCGCCGCTGCGTCCGCTGCCGATCCGCATCCGACGTCCCGGTGTGGTCATCCGCCTGTTCTTCCTGGTGGGCCGCGACGTGATCGTGTCCAACCTGCAAGTGGCCTGGGGGGTACTGGTGTGCGGCTCGCGTCCGCCACGTTCGCGCTTTATCAAGATCCCCCTGGACCTGCGCGACGCCAACGGCCTGGCTGCGCTGTCGATGATCACCACCGTGGTCCCCGGCACCATTTGGTCGGAACTGGCCCTGGACCGCAGCATCCTGCTGCTGCACGTGTTCGATCTGGACGATGAAGCGCGGTTTATCGAGCACTTCAAGACCACCTACGAGCGACCCCTGATGGAGATCTTCGAATGAGCCCCCTGCTCGCCAATGCGATCCTGTTCAGCCTGTTCCTGTTCTCCCTGGCCATGGTGCTGACCCTGGTGCGCCTGTTCAAAGGCCCGTCGGCCCAGGACCGGGTCCTGGCGCTGGACTACCTGTATATCCTGGCGATGCTGATGATGCTGGTGCTGGGCATTCGCTATGCCAGTGACACCTACTTTGAAGCGGCGTTGCTGATTGCGCTGTTTGGCTTCGTGGGCTCGTTTGCCCTGGCCAAATTCCTGCTGCGTGGCGAGGTGATCGAATGATGCCGCTATGGATTGAAGTGTGCGTGGCCGTGCTGCTGGTGCTGAGCAGCATGTTTGCGTTGATTGGCGCAATCGGGTTGCTGCGCATGAAGGACTTTTTCCAGCGCATGCACCCACCGGCATTGGCCTCGACGTTGGGGGCCTGGTGCGTGGCGCTGGCATCGATCCTCTATTTTTCGATGCTCAAGTCCGGCCCGGTACTGCATGGGTGGCTGATCCCGGTTTTGCTGTCGATCACGGTGCCGGTCACCACCTTGCTGCTGGCCAGGACGGCGCTGTTCCGCAAGCGCATGGCCGGCGATGACGTGCCCGCCGAGGTCAGCAGCCGTCGCACTGAAAAAACGCCATAGCCGCAGCATCCCGATAACGCGGGCAGCCTGGATGCCGGCGGTGCCTTGAAGTTTTTCGCGAGCAAGCTCGCTCCTACAGGTGGGCGGTGCCACAAGGCACTTGTAGGAGCGAGCTTGCTCGCGAAGGTCGTCAACGATAACGCGGTCATGCTGGAAAAATGCGGCGCTCTCGGGTTTTTCGCGAGCAAGCTCGCTCCTACAACAGCCGGTACCTGGCGTTGCCTGCAAACCTGGCGCGCCGGCCCCCTTGTAGGAGCGAGCTTGCTCGCGAAGATCGCCAACGATAACGCGGTCATGCTGGAAAAATGCGGCGCTCTCGGGTTTTTCGCGAGCAAGCTCGCTCCTACGACAGCCGGTAGCTGGCGTTGCCTGCAAGCCTGGCGCGCCGCCCCCATTGTAGGAGCGAGCTTGCTCGCGAAGATCGTCAACGATAACGCGGTCATGCTGGAAAAATGCGGCGCTCTCGGGTTTTTCGCGAGCAAGCTCGCTCCTACAACAGCCGGTAGCTGGCGTTGCCTGCAAGCCTGGCGCGCCGCCCCCCTTGTAGGAGCGAGCTTGCTCGCGAAGGTCGTCAACGATAACGCAGCGCTCCAGGCTTATCGTGGCGAGAGAGAGTGGGGCCTCCCGCCTCAGGGCGTGCAAGGACTCAAGCGTCGCCACGGCTTGGCTGCACCGCTCAAGACAAAGTTCAGGTCCGGCCGATTATTCTGCGTCCAGTGCGCGACCTCGTAGTTGTAGCCGTCATAGGACACCCTCTCGTTGGGCGTCGCGTAGGCCTTGCTCGCCACCCAGGCCGGCGCGCAGTCACTGGCCTGCCGAGCGGTGACGTTCACCGTATGATCGGCACTGGCGCTGCGGTTGTCGGCGGCGGTCACCGTCAGGGTGATGGTGCGTGGGCCAGCCGTGGCAGGCGCGGTAAAGATCGGACCGACCCCGGCGGAAGACGCAGGCGAAAACTCATTTGCCGTCCATGCATAACGCAGATTGTCGCCGCTCGACCCCACGCCCGACAGCGTCAGTGTCTTGCCCGCTTCCACCGTGGCAGGACCACTGATCGTCGCCACCGGCGCTGGGCTGTCCACTGGCTTGGGCTCTATCACGACATCCTTGGACAGCGAAGTGGGGTTGGGGCCGCTTCGATAAACCAAGACCACCACCCTGCCCGCCGTGCTTTGCGTGACCACAGGCCCCTTCGCCACGATATTCGGGGCATTCACGTTCTGGAAGACAAATCCTGGCGAGAACGACCAGCTATAGCCGCGAACATCCTGCAGGTTGTTGACGACGGCGTTGAAGGTAACGACTTCGCCGGACATCAGCATCTGCGGTCCCTCCAACCTGTCGGGGCCAGGTGTGACCTCATCGGACTCGACCTGAAGGGTACGCGTGACGGTGTTGCTGCGATTCTCGCTGTTGGTCACCGTCAGAGACACGGGATAACTGCCCGCTTTCGCCGGTGCCTTGAACTCAGGCGCCACTTCGGTCGAACTGGATGGCTCAAAATCGACGGCATTCCACCGATACGTCATCTTCGCTGACGAATAGGGGATCTCGGAACCGGACCCATCGAGCCGAAAGGCTTGGGCGCTTTTTATCGACAAAGGCCCCTGGATTTTGGCATAGGGGTCAATGTCGACCGGTTGCCGGCGCCGAACGACCACGGTGGTATCCAATGTCACGGCATCGGCAGGAATGCTGATTTTTTGCGGGTAGGGATCGTTCTCGGTACCTGGCGCGTTCACCACTGGCGTGACACGGACACTGAGCGCGAACGGCGTGCTGGCAGTGGGCGTAGGGGCGAGGACACGCAACGTCGAACGAGTGAGACCGATGGGTTGGGTCCAACCGGCCGGCACGCTCCAGTTGTATTGGAATTCCGGGTTATCTCCACCCTCATGGGAGGTGTCGGCCGTGAGGTCCACCCATGTCCCCCCGACCGCAGAAGAGGCCCCGGTGATTTGCCCCTTGACTCGCACAGTGGGAAGGATTTTCAGCATCTCGGCCCGGGCGTTCGTAGCCTTGCCATCCGAGACCTCGACTTCAACCGGGTATTGCATGAAATGCGGTGCTTCGGGGGCCAGGATTTGCGCGTAACGCCCGTTGACCTGTGGACTGAGTTCAGCAGATATCTTCCAGCGATACGTAAACGGCGTTCCGCCAGCATTGGGCACACTGGTCGACCCTGCTTCCATGATCAACGGAACGCGGCTGTCACGGAAAGATGAGGTTATGGGCTCGCGTTTCTCGCCGACCTTTACTTTCATGACAACCGACGGGGCAAAAATGAGCGGCACATCGTTCCCCAGGTAGGCATGCAGGACCCTGCGAATCTGCCGCTCGTTGATGGCTCCCCAACCGGCATCGTGACTCTTCACGCCATAGCGCCCACCGCCCATGACGCCTTGGGGCACGCCGTTGTACAGACAGTCTTTATGGATGGTGTACAAACCTATCGCGCCTGCCTCCGCCGCATTTTCGTCGGTTGGAACAGCTGTCTGCGCACCGATCAGGTCACCCCACTTGATTCTTGCTCTATCGGTCTGATGGGTAATGTTCGGCGTCGCAGGCTCGTTACCGGAACAATATCCGCCGTAGTCATAAGAGGGGTATTCATCCGCCAGTCCGAACAACGCATGCCCGATTTCATGGGGAATCGATGTGATTGCCAGCGGCGTATTGGCACTCGGCTTAAAGATATAAATCTTATTGGTACTGGCCAGCCCACCGACGCCGATCTGGTGGTACGTAAACCTGGACAGTTTAATGGACACATCGTAAATGCCATGCCCCAACTGATTACTGTGCCGCATGATCGTTTCAATATTCTTAGTATCGGGCTGGCCGGATACCGGCGAAACATGGTCATAACGCAAGAAACCCACTTTATCTTTAATCGCATCGAAAACAGTATCACCCATAATGATATCGATGGCCGCCTGGGCATCTTCACGAAACGTCCCCATATCTTCCTGGGCATAACCGTCCCCGACAATCGCGAACACCAACGGCTTTCGCTGTGTGCTGCCGTCCGGATTGAGCATGACAACTTTATCGCTGTCGATATCACCGAGCACGCCACGCAAGGGAGCGCGCTTCGACAGGCGCTCGATGGCCTGGCGATCAAGTTCAACCAGTGGTTTGCGCGGTACATTGCCTTTAAGTGCTTCATCCGTTTTAAGGTCAATGCGATAGATCCTGATCCGGGAAACCTGGCTGTCGTAGGGGAGCAATACTTCTTCGCTGCCCTCGACCGCAGGCGCTTCCCTGACACTTCGGATCTCACCCGTTATTTCATTAAAGACTTCGCCTCGAAGATAACGGCTGTCATCGAGCGTACTGCTATAAAGCGTATTACCTTGGGCATCCACCGCGACCACTTTCCAGCCTCGCTCGACCGCGGCATGTTCTGCTGAAATGGCCGGCGGGACTCTGTAATCACCGATGGCCACTTCAACAACTTCTACAGTATCGTGTCGACTTTGCAGTTGCAGCCACACACTTTGTGCATGGGAAATTGGCATCCATAACAGCAGCGCCAATACAGAAAATATCTTATTCATTTCAATATCCTTCGTACCGGTGAGGAGATCAAAATTCTTTAAGAGATAAAACTGTTTCGCCGCGAACCGCATGGACGTTCTCTGACTTAAGTCAGGATCGTATCCAGATATTTGTCAAGAAAGACGACACAGGTTTTCTGCGGTGCCCCATGGCCAGTAGCTGCAATTGGCCATCCGTCCAGGGTCATTGGACGTACAACCAGCCAAACCATCGACATAGCCCCGATCGATTCCAACGACGGCAGCAATCCCCCCGCGACGCGATCCTATCGCCCTCCAGACCGAAAAAAAGCCGCAAATACAACATGCTGCGCAGAAACAGGAAAATATCCTACATATAACTCACACCCTTCAAAGCGAAACATCCGATATTTCCTATTTGTTTTTTTTCGTAATCTGAAAGCCGTACACGTCAGGAGATCTTTATGGCTAATCACGGTTACATGACCCTCATCGGCGAAACCCAAGGGCTGATTTCTGCCGGTTGTTCGACCCAGGAGTCCATCGGCAACAAATGCCAGGAAGGACACCGGGATCAAGACAGCCGATGAAAGAAAAAAGTGAAACGTCGATATCAACCTCCCACGAGTTCTGGAAGATCAGTGAAGCCGCAGCACAGTTGACCAACCATGCTTGCACGATAAGTGCGCGGCATCTGCACGATGGGATTACAAGGTCCTTGTTCAATCGAGAAGTGGCCTATTACGCGCGCAGTATTGTTAGCGATGTTGAGCAAGGTGAGAAGAGTTTTGCACAAGGGCTGATCGAGATAGAAACCGAACATCGCAGCTTGTCGAATCAGTCACGAGAAATCGCATTAAAGGGATTAGGTATCGTTGCTGGCGGCTTTCAAATCGCCACGGGGGTAGGGATCTGCTACGTCTCAGTTGGAACACTTTGCGTCATCGCAGGAGTGCCACTGATGGCACATGGTGCGAACAACATGTATGAAAATGGACGTAATCTTATGACAGGACAATCAGATACGACTGGCCCTCTGCGCCTGGGATATAAGGCGCTATCATCCGCGATGGGTTATGGCGAGGGAGAGGCCGACATAGCCTATGGTGCCGTTGATATCGGGCTGTCCGTTACTAGTCTCGCTAGGCGCGTGCTAAAGCCTGATGCCTGGCGCCTGTTCAGATACCTCGACGCAGACAATGTGCGAGCCTATAAAACCATGCATCCGATTTCACTGACGACGGAGGCGACCATAGATGCAGTGACACTAAAGCAAATACACGAAGAGTTAAAAAAATGATCATCTGGGCATTCCCTGCATTTTCAATTTTTGGCCTGCTAGTTGCCTACAGCATGAAAGTCATCCTCTCCAGCAAAAATCTCGGATATACAAAGTTTTACTTGGGGCTCGCAATAAATATTTTCTTCATGATGCCACTTCTGGAGGCTTTCAAATTTGATAAATATTTATATTTTGGTAGTTGCCCGGAACTCATTGAAACCTACCCATCAATAGGTTGGTTCGCATTCATATGTTTCCTGTTACACCCACTGGCACTTCCGGTCAAACGCGACCTGAACTGGTGGTGGCAACGCCCCTAAGCGAGTCCGCAAAAAAACGCCCCGAACCAGTCGGGGCGTTTTTCATTCAGCGCCTACAGATCAAGCCTGATCAGCCAACCGCCACGTCGTCCCGCCCTTACCGTCTTCCAACACCACACCCATCGCGGTCAGTTGGTCACGGATACGGTCGGACTCCGCCCAGTCCTTGTTGACCCGAGCCGCCAAGCGTGCCTGGATCAGCGCGTCCACTTCAGTTGCATCGACACGCCCTTCGGCACCGGCTTGCAGGAAGTCATCGGCTTCCATCTGCAACACGCCCAGCACGCTCGCCAGTTCTTTCAGGCGCGCCGCCAGGCCAGCCGCTGCGTCGAGATCGCTCTCACGCAGGCGGTTGATCTCGCGGACCATCTCGAACAGCACCGCGCAGGCTTCCGGGGTGCCGAAGTCGTCGTTCATGACTTCGGTGAAGCGTGCCACGAACGCTTCGCCGCCAGCCGGAGCCACTGCGGGCAGGCCTTTGAGCGCGTGGTAGAAACGCTCCAGGGCGCCCTTGGCGTCCTTGAGGTTGTCTTCCGAGTAGTTGATCGCGCTGCGGTAATGACTGGAGACCAGCAGGTAACGCACCACTTCCGGGTGGTACTTTTCCAGCACGTCGCGGATGGTGAAGAAGTTGTTCAAGGACTTGGACATCTTCTCGCCGTTGATGCGGATCATGCCGCAGTGCATCCAGGCGTTGGCGTAGGTCTTGCCGGTGGCGGCTTCGCTCTGGGCGATTTCGTTCTCGTGGTGCGGGAACTCGAGGTCGCTACCGCCGCCATGAATGTCGAAGGTCTCGCCCAGGCAGCAGGTGGACATCACCGAGCATTCGATGTGCCAGCCCGGACGACCTGGACCCCAGGGCGATTCCCAGCTTGGCTCGCCCGGCTTGGTGCCTTTCCACAGCACGAAGTCGAGGGGGTCTTGCTTGGCTTCGTCGACTTCGATGCGCGCACCGATGCGCAGGTCTTCGATTTTCTTGCGCGACAGTTTGCCGTAGCCCATGAACTTGGCGACGCGGTAGTACACGTCACCGTTGCCCGGGGCGTAGGCGTAGCCCTTGTCGATCAGGGTCTGGATCATCGCGTGCATGCCAGGGATGTGATCCGTGGCACGCGGTTCCATGTCCGGCTTGAGGATGTTGAGGCGTGCCTCGTCCTCGTGCATGGCGGCGATCATGCGCGCGGTCAGGGCGTCGAACGACTCACCGTTTTCGTTGGCGCGGTTGATGATCTTGTCGTCGATGTCGGTGATGTTGCGCACATAGGTCAAGTCATAGCCGCTGAAACGCAACCAGCGAGTCACCAGGTCGAAGGCAACCATGCTGCGGCCGTGGCCGATGTGGCAGTAGTCGTATACGGTCATGCCGCACACATACATGCGCACCTTGTTGCCATCCAGCGGCTTGAAGACTTCTTTGCTCTTGCTGAGCGTGTTGTAGATCGTTAGCACGACGGTTCCTTAATCACTGGCCCCACGAATCACGCAAGGTCACGGTACGGTTGAATACCGGAGCGCCCGGTTTCGAGTCCTTGATATCCGCGCAGAAATAACCTTCGCGCTCGAACTGGAAACGGTCCTCCGGCTGTGCGTTGCCAAGGGATGGCTCGGCACGACAACCAGTGAGTACTTGCAGGGAGTCAGGGTTGATGTTGTCGAGGAAACTCGCGCTGTCTTCAGCCTTCTCAGGGTTCGGCGAGCGGAACAGGCGGTCGTACAGGCGCACTTCGCATTCGATGCTGGCCGCGGCCGGTACCCAGTGGACCACGCCCTTGACCTTGCGGCCTTCAGGGTTCTTGCCCAGGGTGTCCGGGTCGTACGAGCAACGCAGTTCGACGATGTTGCCATCGGCGTCCTTGATGGCTTCGTCGGCGCGGATCACGTAGCTGCCGCGCAGGCGCACTTCGCCGTTCGGCTCCAGGCGCTTGTAGCCCTTGGGTGGCTCTTCCATGAAGTCATCGCGGTCGATGTAGATTTCACGGGCGAACGGCAACTTGCGCACGCCGAGTTCTTCTTTCTGCGGATGACGCGGCAGTTCGAGATGATCGACCTTGTCTTCCGGGTAGTTGGTGATCACGACTTTCAATGGACGCAGCACGCACATGGCGCGCGGAGCGTTCGCGTCGAGGTCCTGGCGGATGCTGAACTCGAGCATGCCGTAGTCGACCACGCCATCGGAGCGGTTGGTGCCGACCATCTCGCAGAAGTTGCGGATCGACGCCGGGGTGTAGCCGCGGCGGCGGAAGCCCGACAGGGTCGACATGCGCGGGTCGTCCCAGCCGTTGACGTGCTTTTCATCCACCAGTTGCTTGAGCTTGCGCTTGCTGGTGATGGTGTAGTTCAGGTTCAGGCGGCTGAATTCGTACTGACGCGGGTGCGCCGGTACCGGCAGGTTGTCGAGGAACCATTCGTACAGCGGA
This sequence comes from Pseudomonas extremaustralis, assembly GCF_900102035.1. Taxonomy (NCBI): domain Bacteria; kingdom Pseudomonadati; phylum Pseudomonadota; class Gammaproteobacteria; order Pseudomonadales; family Pseudomonadaceae; genus Pseudomonas; species Pseudomonas extremaustralis. The sequence goes on along the minus strand of NZ_LT629689.1, from coordinate 966,258 downwards.
CGGTGGCTCTCGAACTCCAGGGTGCAGATGGAGTGAGTGATGCCTTCGATGGCGTCCGACTGACCGTGGGTGAAGTCGTAGTTGGGGTAGATGCACCACTTGTCACCGGTCTGGTGGTGGTGGGCATGGCGGATGCGGTACATGATCGGGTCGCGCAGGTTCATGTTCGGCGAGGCCATGTCGATCTTGGCGCGCAGTACGCGGGCACCATCCGGGAACTCACCGGCGCGCATGCGGGCGAACCAGTCCAGGTTCTCTTCCACCGAACGGTCGCGGAACGGGCTGTTCTTGCCAGGCTCGGTGAGGCTGCCACGGTATTCCTTGGCCTGCTCCGGAGTCAGGTCGTCGACGTAGGCCTTGCCGGCCTTGATCAGCTCCACGGCCCAGTCGTGCAACTGGTCGAAATATTGCGAGGCATAGCGCACTTCACCGGACCATTCGAAGCCCAGCCACTTCACGTCGCTTTCGATGGCGTCGATGTATTCCTGGTCTTCCTTGGCCGGGTTGGTGTCGTCGAAACGCAGGTGCGTGACGCCACCGAACTCCTGGGCCAGGCCGAAGTTCACACAGATCGACTTGGCGTGACCGATGTGCAGGTAGCCGTTGGGCTCTGGCGGGAAACGGGTGACGATCTGCGTGTGCTTGCCCGAATCCAGGTCCGCCTGGATGATCGGGCGCAGGAAGTTGACCGGGACGGCAGGTCCGGCCTTGGAATTCGAGGTAGTGTCGACAGTGGGCTTGCTCATAGGATCCTTGAACAGACGGAAGTACTGGGCCAGGTTAGGCCGATAAAACAAAGCGCTTATCATAGCCGAACCTGTCAACCCGCTGACAGAGCGCGGCCGAAAACTGCGGCTTTAATTGCCTGGGCGGTAAAAAACCACCTCGAAATTCCTGGCGGGCACGCTAAACTGCGCGCCTTGGCCGCTGTTTAGCCATGCCGGTCTGGCGCCTGACACGCGCGCCCCACGAATTTCCTGAACGAGTAGTAGATATGACTCAAGTCAAACTGAGCACCAACCACGGCGACATCGTCATCGAACTGAACGCCGAGAAAGCGCCGCTCACCGTCGCCAACTTCATCGAGTACGTTAAAGCCGGCCACTACGAAAACACGGTGTTCCACCGCGTCATCGGCAACTTCATGATCCAGGGCGGCGGTTTCGAGCCGGGCATGAAAGAAAAGAAAGACAAGCGCCCAAGCATCCAGAACGAAGCGGACAATGGCCTTTCCAACGACAAGTACACCGTCGCCATGGCCCGTACCATGGAGCCGCATTCGGCCTCCGCGCAGTTCTTCATCAACGTCGCCGACAACGCCTTCCTGAACCACAGCGGCAAGAACGTGCAGGGTTGGGGCTACGCAGTGTTCGGTAAAGTCACCGAAGGCACTGACATCGTCGACAAGATCAAGGGCGTGCAGACCACCGGTAAAGCCGGTCACCAGGACGTACCGGTCGAAGACGTGATCATCGAGAAAGCCGAGATCATTGAGTGATATTGCTGATTTCAGATTTGCATCTGGAAGAGGAGCGCCCGGACATTACCCGGGCGTTTCTGGATCTGCTCCACGGTCGCGCCCGTGGCGCCCAGGCGTTGTACATTCTGGGGGACTTCTTCGAAGCCTGGATTGGCGACGATGGGATGAGCGATTTCCAACGCTCGATCTGCGCTGCCCTGCGTGAACTGAGCGACAGTGGCACCCCGATTTTCATCATGCATGGCAACCGCGATTTCCTGATCGGCAAGGCGTTCTGCAAAGCGGCAGGCGCCACCTTGCTCAAGGACCCGAGTGTCGTGCAGTTGTATGGCGAGCCCGTGCTGCTGATGCACGGCGACAGCCTCTGTACCCGCGACCTTGGCTATATGAAGCTGCGGCGCATCCTGCGCAACCCGATCGTGCTGTTTATCCTGCGTCACCTGCCGCTGCGCACCCGACACAGGCTGGCGCGCAAACTGCGCAGCGAGAGCCGCACGCAGACACGCATGAAGACCAACGATATTGTCGACGTCACCCCCGAGGAAGTACCGCGGGTGATGCAGCAGTTCGGCGTCCGCACCCTGGTCCACGGCCACACGCACCGCCCGGCCATCCATAAGTTGCAGATTGGCGACCAGGCGGCCAAGCGCATTGTGCTGGGGGATTGGGACAAGCAAGGCTGGGCGCTGCAGGTCGATGGGCAAGGGTTTCAGTTAGCAGCGTTCGATTTCGTCAACCCACAACTAGCACTGCCCGGCAACTGACCCCCTCCCCTGTAGGAGCCAGCTTGCTCGCGAAATTCGTCAACGCTGACGCGGGGCACCTGATGCCCCGCGGTGGTTTCACATTTTTCGCGAGCAAGCTCGCTCCAGAGGTTATCGCAACATCAATGCCCCGCCGCCGCAGGTCCCGCTTTGGCAGTGAACGGCGGCTTGGCCAGCCACACCAGCAGCATCAATGCCATGAACATCCACCCCAGCAACGTGAAGTAATCCACGGTGGACATCATGTACGCCTGGCTGGTGAGGATCTGGTCCAGTTGCGCATACGCCTTGTGCCCTGCCCCGCCGAGCGCCTGTAACGCATCGCGGGTCGCCGCGTCGTAGGTGGTCATGTTCTCGCTCATGTAGGCATGGTGCTGGTCCGCGCGGCGAATCCAGATCCAGGTGGTCAACGACGCGGCAAAACTACCGCCCAGGGTGCGCAGGAAGGTCGCAAGCCCGGCGCCGTCGGCGATCTGGTGCGGTGGCAGGTCGGACATCAGGATGCTCAAGGTCGGCATGAAGAACAGCGCCACGCCGATGCCCATGAACAGTTGCACCAGGGCGATGTGCTGGAAGTCCACTTCATTGGTAAAGCCGGCCCGCATGAAGCAGCTCAAGCCAATCGCCAGGAACGCCAGGCCCGCCAGCAGGCGCAGGTCGAACCGGGGTGCGTACTTGCCCACGAACGGCGACATCACCACCGGCAGAATCCCGATCGGCGCCACCGCCAGACCGGCCCAGGTAGCCGTATAGCCCATCTGGGTTTGCAGCCACTGCGGCAGGATCAGGTTGATGCCGAAGAACCCCGCGTAGCCCAGGACCAGCACAATGGTGCCAATGCGGAAGTTGCGGTAGGCGAACAGCCGCAGGTTGACCACCGGATGCTTGTCGGTGAGTTCCCAGATGATGAACACCGCCAGGGCAATCGCCGAAATCGCTGCACCGATCAGGATGAAGTTGGATTCGAACCAGTCCAGGTCGTTGCCCTTGTCGAGGATGATCTGCAAGGCGCCAACCCCGACGATCAGGCTCAGCAGCCCCACATAGTCCATCGGCTGGTGGCTGGTGACTACCGGGCGTTTCTTCAGCTGCGAACGCACCACCATCACCGCAAACACGCCGATGGGCACGTTGATAAAGAAGATCCACGGCCAGCTGTAGCTGTCGGTGATCCAGCCGCCGAGGATCGGCCCCGCAATCGGCGCCACCACCGTGACCATCGCCAGCAGCGCCAGGGCCATGCCGCGCCGCGCCGGCGGGTAGACCGCGATCAGCAACGTCTGGGTCATCGGGTACAACGGCCCGGCGACCAACCCCTGGAGCACGCGAAAGCCGATCAGCTCGGGCATCGAGGTGGAAATACCACAGAGGAACGACGCCAGTACAAACAGCATCGTCGCCCACAGGAACAGCTTCACCTCGCCAAAGCGCCGGCTCAACCAACCGGTCAGCGGCAAGGCGATGGCGTTGCTCACTGCGAACGAGGTGATCACCCAGGTGCCCTGCTCCGAACTCACGCCGAGGTTGCCGGAGATCGTCGGCAATGCCACGTTGGCAATGGTGGTGTCGAGCACCTGCATGAAGGTCGCCAGCGACAGGCCAATGGTGGCCATCAGCAGGCTGGGCGGCGTGAAGGAGGCGTTATGGCTCATCAGCGTTGCACAGCCTTGGGCGCGGCGATGCTGTTGTCATGGATCAACTGGGTGATCATAGCGTCTGCCTCGGCCAGTTGGCGGTCGTACACGTTGGTGGTGAACGAGGCCTTTTGCGGCGGCTGTTGCGCCAGCATCGGGCCGCTCTGGTCGTGCAGGTCCACATTGACCACCGTGCTCAAGCCCACCCGTAATGGGTGCTTGGCCAGTTCCTCGGCGTTGATATGGATACGCACCGGCACACGCTGCACGATCTTGATCCAGTTACCGGTGGCGTTCTGCGCCGGCAGCAGGGCAAACGCGCTGCCGGTCCCGGCACCCAGGCTGTCCACTGTGCCGCTGTACTTCACGTCACTGCCGTAGATGTCCGACTCGATGTCCACCGGCTGGCCGATACGCATATCGCGCAGCTGGGTTTCCTTGAAGTTGGCATCGATCCACAGTTGGTTCAGCGGGATCACCGCCATCAACGCGGTCCCCGGCTGCACGCGCTGGCCCAATTGCACGGTGCGCTTGGCCACGTAGCCGGTGACCGGCGCGATCAAGGTGCTGCGGGCATTGGCCAGGTAGGCCTGACGCAGTTGTGCGGCGGCGGCCTGCACGTCCGGATGGGACGAGATCACGGTGTCATCCACCAGGGCGTTGCTGGTCTTGAGCTGTTGTTCAAGGTTGGTCAGGGCGTTCTTGGCGGCGGTCAGGCTGTCGCGGGCGTGGGACAGTTCTTCCTGGGAAATCGCCCCGCCCTGGGCCAGGGTTTTACGGCGGTTGAAGTTGTCCAGGGCGGTTTGCACATCGGCTTTCTGCGCATTGACCTGGGCTTTCATGCCGTCGACGTTGCTGTACAAACCGCGCACCTGACGCACGGTGCGAGCCAGGTTGGCCTGGGCACTTTGCAGGCCGACCGCGGCGTCGTTGGGGTCGAAGTTGACCAGCACCTGGCCTTCGTGGACCAGGTCGCCATCGTCGGCGCCGATGCTGACCACGGTGCCGGTGACCAGCGGGGTGATTTCCACCACGTTGCCGTTCACATAGGCATCGTCGGTGCTTTCGTTGAAGCGTCCGTAGAGTTCATGCCAGCCCCACACGCCAACGACGCTGAGGATGACGATCAGCGCCAGGCCGACCAGCATGACTTTGCGCTTGCGTGGGTTGTTGTCTTTGGATTGTGTTGCGGTGGTGCTTTCGGCAGTGGCCATGACAAATACCTCGAATTATTCCGTGCGTGTGGCTGGGGTGGTCGCTGCCACGTTGTCGGCGCCGTAGCCGCCGCCCAGGGCCTGCATCAATTGAATCGACAGATCGATCTGCGCCGCATTCAAGGTCGCCAGCTGACGCTGGGCCTGGAGCAATTGCTGCTCGATGCTGAGCACATCCAGGTAGTTACCGATCCCGGAGCTGTAGCGCTGCATCCCGGTGTCGTAGGACTGCTGGGCAATGTCCGCGGCGTGTTGCTGGGCCTTGATCTGCCGACCGGTGTCGCGCAGTTGTGAAAGGGTGGTGCCGATATCGCCCAGGGCTTGCACCAGGGTTTTGTTGTACTGCGCCACGGCCAGGTCATAGTCGGCGTCGCGCGCGTCGAGATTGGCGCGCAGGCGGCCGCCATCGAAGATCGGCAGCGAGATCGTCGGCGCGATGTTGAAGAAGCGGCTGGCCGAACCGAACATCGCATCCCCCAGCAACGACTCGGCCCCGGCACTCGCGCTGAGGTTGAGGTTGGGATAGAAGCTGGCCTTGCCGGCGGCGATGTTCTTGCTTGCGGCCTCCACACGCCAGCGAGCGGCGATCAGGTCCGGGCGGCGGCCGAGCAATTCGGCAGGCAATACCGAGGGCACAGCCACGGCATTGGGCTTGAGCACACTCGGGCGGGCCAGCTCATTGCCACGGTCGGGGCCTTTGCCAAGCAACACCGCCAGGGCGATCTTGGCGCTCTGCAGTTGTTTTTCCGCATCGATCAGTTGGGACTGGGAGCTGGCTTCCAGGCTTTCGGTCTGCTGGTACTGATACTGGCTGTCGATGCCCGAGTTCAGGCGCCGCCGGCTCAGGTCGAGCATTGTCCGGGTGCGCTTGAGGTCATCGATGGCCAGGTCACGCACGATATGGGCCTGACCCAGGTCGCTGTAGGCCTTGGCCACATCGGCGGCGAGGGTCAGGCGCGCGGCCTGTTGGTCGACTTCGGCGGCACGGGCCTGGCCCAATGCCGCTTCCCAGGCGGCGCGCTGGCCGCCCCAGAGGTCAAAGTTGTAATTGAAGCTGGCACCGATGTTACGCACGGTCGAGTAAGCGTCGCCCTGCCCCAGCGGGTCCTGGTCCCTGGCCAGGCGCGAGCGGCTCACGCCGGCGCTGGCATCCAGGGTCGGCATACGCGCGGCATTCGCGGCATACGCGGCGGCTTCGGCCTGATGGGCACGGGCGCTGGCCACTTGCATATCCGGGCTGTTTTGCAGGGCCTCGGAGATCAGGCTGTCGAGTTGCGGGTCGCCGAGGCTTTTCCACCAGTCAGCGCGGGGCCACGCGGCACTCGACAGCGTCACGCCGCTGAGGGATTTACCGGTTTGCAGGGTGTTGGCATCCAGGCGCTGGCCCTGGGTATCGAGGCCACTGAAGTTGGCGCAACCGGCCATGCTCATGGCCGCGAGGACCAGGCAAAGGGCACGTGTGTTCATTCTTTACCTACCCGCTGCAGGGTGATGGAATCACCGGCAGCTATCAGAATTTTCTTGAGGATCTTTTCCAGGGTCTGCAACTCGCCGGGCTCCAATGCACCGGCCAACTGGTTCAACGCCTGGGCGCCGATATGCGGCAGCATGCCCGCCAGCTGCTGACCGTCCTCGGTGAGAACCAGCTGCACCTGGCGGCGATCCAGCTCGGAACGCTTACGACTGAGCAAACCTTTTTGCTCCAGCCGGTCGAGCATGCGGGTCATCGAGCCGCTGTCGAGGGACAGGTGGCGACATAGCTCTGCCGGGGTGTCGACGCCAAACTGCGCCATGATGATCAGCACCTTGAACTGCGCGGCGGTGATGCCGTGGGGTTCCATGTGGGTGTCGATGATGCGGTCCTTGAGAATCGCGGCGCGGCCCAGCAACAGGCCGAGGTGGCAGTTGTGGAAGTTTTCGGGGGTGAAGTGCTTCATCCAAAGTCACCTTATTACTGCCTAGGCAGTGAATGTGTGACGGGATATTACTGCTTAGGCAGCGAATGTCAAAATGAATAATTAGCTTGCTTGCTAATTGACCGACGACCGGAGGAAATGCAAAACCGGAGATGGCTTGCCAGCGAGGGTCGTTAACGATGACGTGAGTCGTCAGGATGAACGTGGCGCCTGGGCGTTTTTCGCCAGCAAGCCGGCCCCTACAGAGGTGTGGGTCAGAAGTCCCGCTTGTAGAAAATATCCAACGAGCTGGCCACGCCGCTGGCCACTTCCAGGTACACCTTCTTGCTCAACAGATAGCGCAAGGCGATGGTGCTGGCCGGTTCGAACACCCCCACGCCATAACGCAGGCTGAGTTTCTCGGTGATCTTGCCGCTGGCGACCACCGCCGTGGTGGTGCCGCTGCCCTGGGTGTCGAGCTCGAAATCCTTAATACCCAAGTCCCTGGCCAGGTCCGAGGTCACCCCGGCGCTGCCCATCAGGCCCAGGCCAAGGGCGGCCTGGGCGAGCAGGTTGTTGTCTTCGCCGGTGCTGCTCAGCGGACGCCCCAGCACCAGGTAGGACAGCGCCTGTTCCTGGCTCATGGCCGGTTCCGAGAAGATTTGCGTGGTGGGCTGCTCGGCACTGCCGCTCAGGCGGATACCGGCGATCACATCGTCGGTCTTGCGGATCGCTTCGATATCCAGATAGGGCTGATCGAGCGGCCCGGCGAACAGCAACCTTGCGCGGCGCACATCGAGTTTCTGACCATAGGCACGGTAGCGGCCATCGTTAAGCCACAGCTCGCCACGGGTGTCGAGGTTGTCGCCGATATGCACATTCCCCTGGACCTTGGCGGTAAGGCCGAAGCCCGAGAAATTGAGCTGGTCTTCGCCCACCGCCACGTCGATATCCATGGCCATGGCCATCGGCGGCTTACCCTCTTCGGTTTGGCTGCCGATGATCACCGCGTCGTCCGAGACCTTTACCGTCGAGGGCGGCAGTTCGCGCACGGTGATGTCACCGCGTGGGATCCGCACCTTGCCGGCAATCGCCAGGTGGTCATTCTTCAGGCTGATTTTCAGGTCGGGCGCCACGTCCAGCACGGCATAGGGTTCGACCGTGACCGGCAGTTGCGAACCTTGCAGGCGCAGGTCCATTGCCAACGCCGGGGCCCATTCGACCTGGCCCTTGAGGCTGCCCTGTCCGGCCTTGCCACTGCGCCAGGTGCCATTGAGTTCCATGCTTTCGCCAGCGATCAGCGCTTGCACATTCAAGTCCTCGAGGCTGACAGGCAGCTCCGGCCCGGAAATCTCGCCGTCCACCAGATTCACGTTGCCGCTGACCTGCGGCGCCAGCAACCCGCCGGAAATACGCCCGCTGCCGTTGAGCTTGCCGTGGAGCTTTTCCACCATCGGCACAAACGGCCGCGCCACGGCCAGGTCGAGGCCGGTAAGGTTGAAGTTGCCGCTGATCGGCTTGTTTTTCGGCAGCGGGTTGATCTGCGCCTGCAGCAACAACTCACCGAGTTTGCCGCCATGGAAGTTCAGCCGCGTGTCGATGCGCTTGGGGTTGAGGGTGGTTTCCAGGGTGAGGGTGTCATAGGGGAAATCCAGCCATTGCTGCTTATCCTTGACCCGCAAGGTGCCGCCACTGGCATCCACCGACACCACGCCTTTGGGACCGCTGTCGGGCAGGTCGAGCTGGATGTCGGCATTGAGCTTGCCCTGCCAGGCAAAATCCTTGGGCAAGAACGCGGCCAGACTGTCGATGGGAAACTGCTTGAGGTGGTAGCGCAACTTGGGCTCGGGCATCAACCGCTGGTCTTCCCCGCACAGGCTGGCCGGGCCGGAGACCCAGCAGTGCGCCGCGAAGGTCAGCCTGCCGTCGGCCAGGCGCTCGATTTTTGCCGGGGCTTGCAGCTTCCAGTCCTGGCCGCCGGCTTGTATGTCGCCACTGGCCAAGCGACCGCGCCAGTTGCCTTTGTCGAGGTTGCCGTCCAGGGCCAGGGCGAGCTGGACCAACGGGCCCGCCAGATCCAGCTGGACTTTCTGACTGTTGATATCGCCCTGAGCGCTGGCGGTGAGCGTGCCGACCTGGGTGTCGCCGCTTTGGATGCCGCTGCCTTTGAGGTCGATCTGCGCGCGCTGGGCATTATTGAGGTTGGCGGCGAGGGTCAGGCTTTGCAGGCGATTGTCGGCGAACGCCAATTGCTGCCCTTTGAGGTCGAGTTTGCCCTGGGGCGCTTTCAGGCTGCCGGCCACATCGAGCCGACCGTTGATCTGCCCACGCAACTGCGGCCACAACTGGGCCAGGCGCGCCAGCTTGATATCGATCTGCCCGGCCAGGCGTTGTTGCAGGCTACCGCTGCCGTTGATGCGGTTGTCACCCAGGCGCATGTCCAGGTTGGCCAGGGTCCATTGCGCGCCCGCGCCTTCGGCCTTGGCCGCCAGCACGGCGGTTTGCCCGCGCAGGCGGCCCTTGAGGTCGAGGTCGGCGCTCAGCTTGAGCTGTTCGTTCTTGAACTCACCTTTGCTGCGCAGCGGTCCGGCCAGGGTCCCCGGCAATTCAGCAACCCAGTAAGCAGGGTTCAGCGCCGACAAGTCCAGCGCCGTATCCCAGGCGATGCCGTCGGCGAATTGCAGGTTCAGGTGGCCTTCAGCCTTGCCCTGGCCGGCGCTCAGTTTCAGCTCGGGCAGGAAGATCTGCTTGAGGTCGCCACTGAACGGCGTGACCACATTGAACTTGCCGGCGGGACCATCGAGATCGGCCTTGAGATTGCCGAGGTAGTTGCCGTCCTTGTAGGAGACCTCGCCGTTGAAAGTACGCAAAACCACCTGAGGTTCGTCAATCACCGGATAGAGGCGATGCCAGGGGAAATCCAGCCAAGCGATTTTCGCCTCGGCGCTGAAGCCTTGCTGCCAATCCAGCTCGGCGCTGAGCCTGAGGCTCTGGCGGTCGCCGGCCGTCAACTCCAGGCCGGCGATCTGCGCGCCCCTGGCGTCGACCTTGCCTTGCAGCAGCAGGTCCACCGGGCCTTTTTGCGCCGGCAATACAGCCTTGCCGAGCACTTGATAACCGTTCTTCAGGTCGCCCTTGGCGGTGAGATCGAGTTGATTGAGTTGCAGCGTGTCGGGCAAATCGGCGCTGGGTTTGAAACTGTCGGCGGTGATGCGCAGCTCGGCCGGGAGGTTGTCCGCCAGGGGTTGCAGCTCGCCGCTGAGCCTGGCGGGCAAGTAACCGCGGCTGTCGGCATCGAGTTTGAGGGTCTTGAGCAGGTCGCCGTCAACCTTGAGCGCGACCGTCCACGGCGCACCGCCCGGCGCATAGGGCAGGCTCAGGTTGCCGCTGGCGGTCAATGGCCAGTCGCCAGTGGGTTGTAGCAGCCCGGCCAGGTCCAGTACCAGGGCTTCCCGCTCCAAGCGCACCGAATCGATCTGCATACCGGCGGCAGTCCAATGCGCCGCCAGTTGCAGGCCCTTGAGTTCTTCGCTGCCGTTGAACAGCAGGCTACCGACGCGAACGTCGCCCAACTGGATGGACAGGGGCAGTTTCAGGTCCGGCAGTTGGATCGGCCCGCCGCTGTCTTCGGTGCCAGGTGGAAATTGCAGGCTGACTTGCTCCACGTCCAACCGGTTGATGCACAGGGTCATGCGCAACAGGCACGCCGGCGACCAATCGACGGCCGGCGCAGTGAGTTCGACGCGACTGCTGTCCTGTTGCCACAACAGATGATCGGCGCTCCATCCACCGCCCAGACGCCCCTGGAAGTTCTCTACGCTCAAGCCCGGCACCTGGCCCAAGACCCAGCGGCTGCCAGCCGGGGTACCAAGCAGCGTCCACAGTCCCAGCACTACCAGGGCGAGAACGGCCGCGACAGCCAGCCCCGCGATTTTCAAACCACGCATCACAGCTCAGGCCCCATGGAAAAGTGCAATCGAATGCCGCCCGGATCTTCCAAGGCGTGGGCCAGGTCCAGGCGGATCGGGCCAACCGGCGAGACCCAGCGGATACCCACGCCAACGCCAGTTTTCAGGCTAGGCATTTCCAGGGTGTTGAAGGAGTTGCCCTGGTCGATAAAGGTCGCGATCCGCCATTTCTCGGCGATGGAATATTGATACTCGGCGCTCAACGCCACCATGTAGCGGCCACCGATGCGGTCGCCCTGGTCGTTTTCCGGCGACAGGGTCTGGTATTCGTAGCCGCGCACGCTCTGGTCGCCACCGGCAAAGAAGCGCAGCGACGGCGGCACCGATTTGTAGCCGTTAGTGGCGCTACCGCCCACCTGTGCACGGGCGAGGAAACGATGGTTGTCCCACAAGGTGGTCAGGCCCTTGATCATCGCCGTGCCGTAAAGCAGGTTGGTGTCCGAACCCAGGCCCTCCTTGGCCACCTTGGAATCGAATTGCACGTGGTAGCCATGGTGGGGATCGATACGGTTATCGCTGCGCAGGTAGGAATAACTGATCCCCGGCATCACCAGGTTACTCATGCCCGAGTCATTGCCCAGGCGATATTCCTCGCGCTGGTATTTCAACGAGATCACCCGGGTCCAGCCGCTGGGCAGCTTGCTGTGCCATTCGGGCCCCAGCGTGAGCAATTTACTCAGGGTGTCGGTGTTGGCAATTTCTTCATTCTGGTAGCCGCCGGCAAAACGCAGTTTATCGGTGAGCGGCGGGTCCAGCGGAATGTCGTACCACAGGCCCACGTTCTGCCGCGGCGCCGAGAGCTCGGCCTCCCAACCATAGCTGTGGCCTTGGGGATTGACCCAATGGCGGGTCCAATTGGCTTTGCCGCGCGGGCCGACGTCGGTGGAAAACCCCAGGCCCAGGCCCATGGTGCGCGGCTTGCGGGTTTCCAGGCGTACGGCCACCGGGATCATGTCGTTGACCGAGGCGGCCGGGGCGGCGTCCACGCGCACGCCTTCGAAAAAGCCGCTGCCCTGCAGGTTCTGGTTGAGTTCGGCAATCAGCTCGGAATCGTAGGGATCGCCGCTTTTAAACGGCACCATGCGTTGCAGCAGCTCTTCGTCGAACGGTGTATCGCCGGCAAAACTGACCTTGCCCAAGGTGTAGCGCGGACCGCTGTCATAGACAAGTTCGATATCGGCGACGCCGGCCCTGGGGTCTACCGCCAGTGTCTGGCGAGTGAAACGCCCACTGAAAAAGCCGTAGCGCGAAGCCTGGTTCTGGATCAGGCGCTTGGCGTCTTCGTAATGCCCGTGGTTGAGTACGGCGCCGGATGTGAGCTCGTTGCTGGCGGGTACGCGAAAGCCCTTGAGGTTCGCGGCCGGGCCGTCGACCCGAATGGTCACGTTGCGCAGATGCACCGGTTCGCCGGGCTCGATGGTGAGGGTCAGGCGCGGGTTCTTGCCGCCCACGACAGAACTCTCGATCCGTGGCTGATAGAAACCCAGCGCCTGGGCCGCTTTGCGCGCCTGCTCTTCGGCGCCACGGCTGAACCGCAGCAAGGCCTCTTCATCACGATCGCCCACACCGCCGATGTAGCCTTCGATGTTGGCTTTCAACGCGTCGTTCGAGGGCTTGATCCGTACGTCCAATTCGCTTTGCGCGAATGCGCCGCAGCTTGTGAACAGCAGAATCAAGCCGCTGGTAACTCTTCCTGGAAACTTCATAGCCGGGGATGCTACACGAGCTGAGGAGAAACTTAGTACTCAGACGATTCTGAAAATTCAGCGCTAAGCCGTTGCAGCATGTGACACCTGGGGATTGGGATGGAAAAACACATGCTCCAGGATCGGTCCTACAGCAACTTCGCCGACTTCCTCATAGCCCTGGCGCTTGTAGAAATCCAGATAGCGTGAATTGCCCGTATCCAGCACCACGCCGGACGAATGCGGGTCTTCCGCGCACCAGTTGTGCACCGCTTCAAGCAGCTGTTCACCGTAGTGCTTGCCTTGCAATTGCGGGTGGATACCCAGCAGCGGCAGCACATGCACCGACTCGCTAGGCAAACACGCCAGCACCGCATTGTAGTAGTCCAGATAGCGCCGGGTGCCGCGTACACCGGTGCTCAACCACATGCGCAGTTGCCAGGCCCAGCTCTCGGTAATCCCCAGGCGCCGTTGCGGCGGCGCGATCAGCGCGACGCCGATCAGACGATCGTTGATGAACAGGCCAATGGCGGGAAGTTTCTGAAAGAAATGTTGCTTCACCAGCTCGCGCACCGTAGCGCGCACCCGCTGTTCATAGCCTGGACGTTCCGCCTCGAAGATGTAGGCGAACGTCGGCTCATGCCGATAGGCCTGGTACAACAGCGAGCGAGCCTCGGGTGAATAGTCGCTGTTGAGCAGACGGATTTCGGCAATGGCGTTCAAAGTGTCAGGCATATAGTCAATCTCCCTGGGCGCCACTCAAAGGATGGCGTTCTTATGGGTACGAACCTACGCAGCGCCAGTCGTTCCCAGACATTAGCAGTGCATCTGTCCTACCGCCACGCTGGCCCCCGTCTGACTTGTCGGCTAGCATCGCCTTTTTGCCAGGACCGGACTGCCGACCATGAAAATCGTCTCCTTCAATATCAACGGTCTACGCGCCCGCCCTCATCAGTTGGCGGCGCTGATTGAAAAGCATCAACCCGATGTGATTGGCCTGCAAGAAACCAAAGTCCATGACGAGCAGTTCCCCCTCGCCGAAGTGCAGGCCCTGGGCTATCACGTCTACTACCACGGTCAAAAAGGCCATTACGGCGTGGCCCTGCTCTCGCGCCAGGAAGCGTTGAGCGTGCACAAAGGTTTTGCCAGCGATGACGAAGACGCCCAGCGCCGCTTCATCTGGGGCACTTTCGCCGATGAAAATGGCCATCCGATCACGATCATGAACGGCTATTTCCCACAAGGCGAAAGCCGCGACCACCCCACCAAGTTCCCGGCCAAGCAGCGTTTCTACGAAGATTTGCAACACCTACTGGAGAGCCAGTTCAGCAATGACCAGGCCCTGGTGGTGATGGGCGACGTGAATATTTCCCCGGAAGACTGCGATATCGGCATCGGCGCCGACAATGCCAAGCGCTGGCTGAAAACCGGCAAGTGCAGCTTCCTGCCCGAAGAACGCGAGTGGATGGCGCGCCTGAAAAACTGGGGCCTGGTGGACAGCTTCCGCCACCTGAACCCGGATGTGACCGACCGTTTCAGCTGGTTCGACTACCGCAGCCGCGGCTTTGAAGATGAGCCCAAGCGCGGGCTGCGTATCGACGTGATTCTGGCCTCCACCGGCCTGGTGCCGCGCGTCAAGGATGCCGGCGTGGATTACGAACTGCGCGGCCTGGAGAAACCGTCCGACCATGCGCCGATCTGGCTCGAGTTGAGCTGACTTTCCGGCTGCACTCGGTTAACTGTGGGAGCAAGCCCACTCCCACATGTTGACCTGCTGAACATCAGTCACATTGCTGCAACCTTACTGACTTAATCTCGCGGCACTCCCTTTGTCCTGAGATGGTGCCAGCATGCTGCTGCGCGTTTTGTCCTTGTTATGTTGCGCGTGTTCCTTTGCCGTCGTTGCCGCCCCCCTCCCCATCCCCGACCAGGGCCCTGCATTGCGCATCCAGGGTTCCAACACCATTGGCGCGGCGCTGGGCCCAGCCTTGGTCGAGGGATTGATGGAGCACCGGGGCTTGCAGTCGGTGCACCGCGAACCTGGCGGCGGCGCCAATGAACAGCGCGTGGTCGGCAAGACGCGCCAGGGCAAGACGGTCACCATAGACGTCGCGGCCCATGGCTCAAGCACCGGGTTTGCCGCGTTGAAAAAAGCCAGCGCCGACCTCGCTGCCTCTTCTCGCCCGATCAAGGACAGCGAACTGGTCGACCTTGAACCCCTGGGCGACCTGAAAAGCCCGGAAGCCGAACAGGTGATCGCCATCGACGGCCTGGCGATCATTCTCAACCCGCGCAACCCGCTGAATACGCTGAACACCGAGCAACTGGCGCAGATCTTCAACGGCGAGATCAGCACGTGGGAAGCCCTGGGCGGTATCGGCGGCCCCATTCATCTGTACGCGCGGGATGACCAATCCGGCACCTACGACACCTTCAAGGAACTGGTGCTACGCCTGCGCGGCAAGCCCCTGGCCGCGTCCGCCAAGCGTTTCGAATCCAGCGAGCAGCTATCCGACGCCGTCAGCCAGGACCCACAAGGCATCGGTTTCATCGGCCTGCCCTATGTGCGCCAGGCCAAGGCCGTGGCGATCGTCGATGGCGATTCGCAACCAATGTTGCCGTTGAACAGCCTGATTGCCACCGAAGACTACCCACTGTCGCGCCGGTTGTTCTTCTACCTGCCGCCCTCCAACCCGACCCCGTGGGCCAAGGCGCTGGTGGACTTTACCCAGAGCAGCCAGGGCCAGGCGATTGTCGCGGCCAACGGGTTCATCGCGCAGCAGGTGCAGGCGATGGCCGTGGAGCCACGGGCGTCGATGCCCGAGGACTATCAGGCCATCGCCCGTGACGCTCAGCGCCTGACGGTGAATTTTCGCTTCGAAGAGGGCAGCGCCAGCCTCGACAACAAGGCGCACCAGGATTTGCAGCGGGTGGTGGCCTACCTGAAAAGCCACGACAAGCTGAATAAACAAGTGACCCTGGTAGGATTTGGCGACGCCAAGGACGACCCGCAACGTGCGGCGCTGTTGTCTAAATTGCGGGCGATGGCGGTGCGGCGGGAACTGGTGAAAAGCGGCGTGGTGCTGCGCGATATCCGCGGGTTCGGCGCGCAGATGCCGGTGGCGGCGAATACGGCGGATGAGGGACGGATCAAGAATCGGCGGGTGGAGGTTTGGGTGTACTGAGGACGGTCGGATCTGTATTGCCTGATCCGACGTCATCGGGGGCAAGCCCCCTCCCACATTCGACTGCATTCCTACTGGGGTGTGGGAGGGGGTTTGCTCCCGATGGCTGGCGGCGCGGTGTTACTGCCCGCCGCGCATCAGTTCCCTGGGCACATACTTGCCGATCTCGAACTTGCCGATCGCCGCGCGGTGCACTTCGTCCGGGCCGTCGGCCAGGCGCAGGGTGCGTTGCATGGCGTACATGTAGGCCAGCGGGAAGTCGTTGGAGACGCCGGCACCGCCATGGATCTGGATCGCGCGGTCGATCACCTTCAATGCCACGTTCGGCGCCACCACCTTGATCTGGGCGATTTCGCTCTTCGCCACTTTGTTGCCCACGGTGTCCATCATGTACGCCGCTTTCAGAGTCAGCAGGCGCGCCATGTCGATTTCCATGCGCGAGTCGGCAATCTTGTCGATGTTGCCGCCCAAGCGCGCCAAGGGCTTGCCGAACGCGGTACGGCTGACGGCGCGTTTGCACATCAGTTCCAGCGCGCGCTCGGCCATGCCGATGGAACGCATGCAGTGGTGAATACGGCCCGGGCCAAGACGACCCTGGGCGATTTCAAAGCCACGACCTTCGCCCAGCAGGACGTTTTCGTACGGCACGCGCACGTTGTCGAACAGCACTTCGGCGTGGCCGTGGGGCGCATCGTCATAACCGAACACCGGCAGCGGGCGCACGATTTTCACGCCAGGGGCGTCCACCGGCACCAGGATCATCGAGTGCTGCTGGTGGCGCGGTGCGTCGGGATTGCTCAGGCCCATGAAGATCAGGATCTTGCAGCGCGGGTCGCAGGCGCCGGAGGTCCACCATTTCTTGCCATTGATGACCCATTCGTCGCCCTGGCGCTCGGCACGGGCGGCCATGTTGGTGGCGTCCGAGGAGGCCACGTCGGGTTCGGTCATGGCGAAGGCTGAGCGGATCTCGCCGCGCAGCAGCGGTTCGAGCCAGCGCTGTTTCTGTTCGGCGTTGGCGTAGCGCACCAGCACTTCCATGTTGCCGGTGTCCGGCGCGGAGCAGTTGAACGGCTCCGGGCCCAGCAGCGAGCGGCCCATGATCTCCGCCAGCGGCGCGTATTCGAGGTTGGTCAGGCCGGCGCCCAGTTCGGATTCGGGCAGGAACAGGTTCCACAGGCCCTCGGCTTTCGCCTTGGCTTTGAGCTCTTCCATGATCGCGGTGGGCTGCCAGCGGTCGCCTTCGCTGACCTGGCGCTCGAACACTGGTTCGGCCGGGTAAACGTAAGCGTCCATGAACGCAGTGACGCGTTCACGCAGTTCCTGAACCTTGGGCGAATAGGCGAAATCCATGAGCAGCTCCCTTCTTTGAGAGGTTGTTTAGGTCATGCAATCGATGCTAGAACAGCGTTGATAATTTACCTAGCCTATTCTCGGCGTGTATTAACATTCATCACCGATATATGATCGGGGCATGGACACCTAACAATAAGAGCGCAACGAAATGAATCTGAGCAAGGTCGACCTCAACCTGTTTATCGTCTTTGACGCGATCTACACCGAAGCCAACCTGACCCGCGCCGGGCAGATTGTCGGCATCACCCAGCCGGCGGTGTCCAATGCGCTGGCGCGCCTGCGCGAAACCTTCAATGACCCGCTGTTCGTGCGCACCGCCCAAGGCATGGTGCCCACGCCGATGGCGCAGAACATCATCGGCCCGGTGCGCAACGCCCTGTCGCTGCTGCGCGTATCGGTGCAGGAAAGCCGGATTTTCAACCCGCAGCAGGCGGCCAAGACCTACCGCATCAGCATGACCGACCTCACCGAAGCGGTGATCCTGCCGCCGCTGTTCCAGCGCCTGCGCCGCCTGGCGCCGACGGTGGTGATCGAGAGTTTCCTGTCCAAACGCCGCGAAACCACCAAGGAACTGGCCGCCGGGCGCCTGGACTTTGCCGTGGACGCGCCGCTCAACACCGACCCACAGGTGCGTCACGTCAAGCTGATGGAAGACCGTTACGTGTGCGCCATGCGCAAGGGCCATCCGATGGCGGGCAAGGACAAGTTCACCCTGGATGATTACCTATCGCTGACCCATATCCATATCTCCAGCCGCCGCAACGGCCTGGGCCATGTCGACCTGGCCCTGGGCAAGATGGGCATCCAGCGCAAGATCGCCCTGCGCTCCCAGCATTACCTGATGGCCTCGCAAGTGCTGCAACAGACCGACATGGTCATGACCGTGCCCGAGCGCTTCGCCCGCCGCCATGAACTGCACTGGTTCAACCTGCCGGTCAATGACGTGCCACCGGTGGAAACTCACCTGTACTGGCACGAAAGCACCGATCAGGACCCGGCGAACCGTTGGATGCGCGAGCAGATGATCGAGTTGTGCCAGCAGGTCACAGCCCATGAAAAGAAGCTGGACAAACTGCAAGCCCATTCCGTGTAGGAACGAGCTTGCTCGCGAAGAACGTCAACGATAACGCGGGCATCCTGAATGAATGCGGCGCTCTCAGGTTCTTCGCGAGCAAGCTCGTTCCTACAGGAGAATGGCCTGCAGGCTTGACGTTTACGTCAACCTGCCATTAGCTTAACGCCAAGACCTTCTTGAGCGCCCCCATGAGCACCACTTACAGCATCTCCGACCTCGCCCGCGAGCTCGACATCACCACCCGCGCCATTCGCTTCTATGAAGAACAAGGCCTGCTGGCCCCGGAACGCCGGGGCCAGGAACGCATCTATTCGGCGCGGGACAAGGTCAGCCTCAAACTGATCCTGCGTGGCAAACGCATCGGTTTTTCCCTGGCCGAATGCCGCGAGTTGATCGAACTGTACGACCCTACCAGCGGTAACCACGTCCAACTCAACAGCATGCTGGCCAAGATCGCCGAGCGCCGCGAGCAGTTGGAACAGCAACTGCTGGATATCGAACAGATGAAGCTGGAACTGGACACCGCCGAAGAGCGTTGCACCCAGGCCCTGGCCCAAACCATGGCCCAGGTCGGCCATTGACCAGAAGGTAACTGCTATGTCCCTCCCCTCACACGTACGCCTGGTCGAAGTCGGTCCGCGCGACGGCCTGCAAAATGAAGCCCAGCCCATCAGCGTGGCCGACAAGGTCCGGTTGGTGGACGCCCTCAGCGCGGCGGGCTTGAGTTATATCGAAGTGGGCAGTTTCGTCTCGCCCAAATGGGTGCCGCAGATGGCCGGTTCCGCCGAGGTGTTCGCGCAGATCCAGCGCAAGCCGGGGGTGACCTATGCGGCACTGGCGCCGAACCTGCGCGGGTTTGAAGATGCGGTGGCGGCGGGCGTGAAGGAAGTCGCGGTGTTCGCAGCGGCGTCCGAGGCGTTTTCCCAGCGCAATATCAACTGTTCCATCAGCGAAAGCCTGGAACGCTTCGCGCCGATCATGGCAGCGGCCAGGCAGCAGGGGATCAGTGTGCGCGGCTATGTGTCCTGCGTGCTGGGTTGCCCATACGAAGGCGACATCGCGCCCGAACAAGTCGCGGCGGTCGCGCGGGAGCTGTATGCCATGGGCTGCTACGAGGTATCCCTGGGCGACACCATCGGCACCGGCACGGCAGGCGCCACGCGACGTCTGTTCGAAGTGGTCGGCGCGCAGGTGCCACGGGACAAGCTGGCTGGCCACTTCCATGACACCTATGGCCAGGCCATCGCCAACATCTATGCCAGCCTGCTGGAAGGGATCAACGTATTCGACAGCTCTATTGCGGGCCTCGGCGGTTGCCCTTATGCCAAGGGCGCCAGCGGTAACGTCGCCACCGAAGACGTGGTGTACCTGCTCGACGGCCTGGGTATCCACACCGGTATCGACCTGCAGGCGTTGATCGGCGCGGGCCGGCAAATCAGCCAGGTCGTGGGCCGCCCGAGCGGCTCGCGTGTGGCCAAGGCATGTAACGCCGTTTGAGTAGCGCGGCCGTGACAATGTGTTACCGCACGCCTACACATCGAGTAACACGGGAACATAATTTGTCGTATCTGCCGCAAGAAATTTCCCACGAAAAACTCAAATCATTGATTTTAAAGGCTTTTAAAAAGTTGGCACGGCTTCTGCTATCTCTATGGCATAACAAGAATAAAAAGCGCCAAACCTAATAAAAATAAGACGTAACGACTCTGACATAACAAAAACAACACGGCAGAGACGCAGCTAACAGATTTTTTTGGAGAAGATGTGCTTCGCAGGGAACGGCATGCCGAAACCCGCAACCGGTTAGAGAAAAATAAAACTACCTCAGGTAGCTACCCACTGGTTGGATCGTTAACGAAGAAGCAGATCAGCGCTCAAAAAAATACGTTTGCTCTTGATCCCGCATGGGGGTCGCCAAAAACAGCGGTAAAGGGCCACGGTTGCCAAAAACAACAATAGACCGCCCCTCAATAATAAAAAAAGAGCACGCAACGACACGTTAAAGGGGACCTTCGGGTCCCCTTTGTGTTTTGTGACGTTTCAGACGTCAGTCCCTTGCACCGCCGCAAAATTATTGAGTACCGAGCGAGTCAAGGTGCCCATCGCCTGCGTCTCCTGCGCCAGTTGCTCAACGCCGAGGGCATTGTACTGCTCAACGTAAAAAGCACTTTGCATCGAACCGTCGACCAGGATTTCATCCCGACGCTTGCCCAACAGCCGCCCCAGGGTGTCGACCAGCTCATGGTGGCGTGCCTGCCATTGCGCCGGATCCGCACTGCTCGCCTGCCGGGTTTGCCACTCCGACAGTTCTTCCAGCGCCTCGGCTTTTTCCGTGAGCTGCGCACGAGCCGGCGCCATCAACGCCTCGAGTTCCTGGGCGTAGCGGCTGCGCAGGTGTTTTTGCCAGAAGCCCTGGGCGACGAAAAACGTCGTTTCGTCAGCTGCCACCTGTTCATCACGGATGACGTGCTCGTAGGCCTCGTCGATCGCGGCCTCGCTCACATTCGCTTGATGGGGAAACAACATCTCCCGGGTCTTGATCGGCAGTTCCAGGCGGTCCGCCAACTTGATGCGGTAGGCCATGATGACTTCGACCTGTTCCGTGAAACCAGGCCCGCGCGCCTCGACGTCCCGTTGTGCAATGGCATCCACCAGGTGTAGGCGAAACAGCTTTCTGGCGGTGCCGACCAGCGCGCCCTCGGCATTGGCCTCTCCCGCCAGCGCCAGCGCCCTTGCCCCGATCAATGCCCTTTCGAGGTTCATGAACTCGACCGTACTGCCATCGCCACAGGTGACGCGGTCATCAGCGGTGCTGAACAGCGTCTCGCGGATCTCCTGGCTTTCCCGAGTCGCTTCGAGCATGTCCCACAGACGTGCCGCCAACCCGGAGCGGGTGGCCTGCGAGGCGTATTCGGCACTGCGGGTGGTGTCGGCCAACACGGTGAAAAATGCGTTCGACTCCGGGTCGGCCAGCACGTCGTCCCACAGCTCGCCACGCTGCGCCCGCTCGCTTGGCGGCACGTCACGCAGCCATAAGGTCCGCGCCTCAGCCGCCGTCACGTGATCATCCCATTGCTGCGC
The DNA here is from genome assembly GCF_900102035.1 of Pseudomonas extremaustralis. Taxonomy (NCBI): domain Bacteria; kingdom Pseudomonadati; phylum Pseudomonadota; class Gammaproteobacteria; order Pseudomonadales; family Pseudomonadaceae; genus Pseudomonas; species Pseudomonas extremaustralis. Next base: position 944,924 of record NZ_LT629689.1, on the reverse strand, counting down.
AATCTCCCCGTGAAGCCGCGCAAGGGTCGCTGCCGACAGCGGATTGTCGTGCACGTTGATGCGTTCCGGGTGCTGGTAAGCGTATTCCGGCAGGGTCGTGATGCGGTTGGTGTGCAGATCGATGCGCGCCAGATGGGTCAATCGTTCCGCCCCCGCAGGGAATGTGGTGGTGCCGGTATCGTGCAGGTAAAGCTGGTTCAGATTGCGCATGCCGCGCAAGTCGGCGGTCCATCCCAGGCGACGGTTGTCGGAGAGGTTAAGGATCTTCAGGTTCTGCATGGCTTCCAGGCGTGCACGGCTTTGTTCGGTCAGCTGGATATCGTTTCGACTCAAGTTGAGTTTGGTCAGCCGCGTGCCGCCGTTGGCGAATTCCGGCAACCGCGTGAGGTTGTTCTCACGCATATTCAGCCAGCGCAGGCCGCCGAACGATTCGAGAAAGGGCAACGAACTGTCGGACAGGTACAGACGATGCAACACCAGGCTGCCCACATGGTCCATGTTCGCCGTCAGCGCAGGCAGCTCGCCGATTGCCTCATCGGTCAACTCCAAGACATGTCCGATAGGGGTTTGATCAGCCGCAAACGCCTGGGGTGACAGACGCTGCCAAGCGTCCTTGATAGACGCGCTGACTCGACGCCGGGCCCTGCGGTAACCCGACTCCCCCTCCTGCTGCCAGGCGACCAAGTCCTTGTCCAGTTGCGTGAACTCCTGTTGAAGCTGATTCAATCGTGCCAACCATACCGCCTCGCCACGCCCTTGAAGCCCGAGCATCTCGATGGTTTCTTCGAACGTTTTGGAGGGGTACAAGGAACGCGCGTTCATTTCACAGAGCGTCATCCCTCCGCCAGTGCCGCCTACCGGGCTCAGCGGATAGCCAAACCGCCCATCGGACAAGCGCATCGGCGACTTGAAACCCGGCTTGATGGCTTGCATGCCCAGGGCTTGCCTGCTCGCCTGTTCGCTCAGGGGCTGCGCGGCAATCTCTGCCTTCAAGGCCTGGGTCGAGGCCCTGAGCCCTGGAAAGTCGCTGAACTGGCCGTTGCTGGCAATCCATAGCGCGCTGTAGAACGCATCGGGGTCCGACCGCCAGTACTCCACCGTCTTTGGCCCGCTGTACACCGCCCACTCCTTCATGCTCATCCGCACCAGGCGAAACTGGCGGGGAGCATCCGCGCGCCCTACCCGGCCCAGCACCTCACCGTCATACGCCCCCGCGCGCAGCTCGATGCCCACCCCCTCGAGGCGACCAGGCAATGCAGCCAGCTTGTGCAGCGCCAGATGCACGCTGTCCATGGTCATCTCGCTGTCGAACAGCTGGTCGGTATGGGCACGCATGAGCCGGGCTTTCTGCAAGTAGTTGCGGGCTTCTTCGGCCAGACGCAACGGCAGGCGCGAGGTGCTGTCCATCCGGGTCAGATCGCGGCTGTTGGCCTGGTCGACCAGTTCCTCGGCCACGAGCTTGGGCAGGCCGGGGAAATGACGCTGGATCAACTGTACATGGCGGTCACTGGAGAGCTCGCCCGCAGTGACCTCATCCCTGAACAGTTTGCCTCGCGTGCGTTTCGCGGCGCCCAGCAACTGGTCGCGGTAGCGTAACGCCCGCGCCTGAGGTGTACGCCACTCTTGCATCAAGCGCTCGACTTGAGCATCGAGTTCCTCCGAATTTTTCGGCCTGGGAATTGCGGTGTCGTCCAGCTCCAGGCCGCCCGCCATGGCCACACGCCCACGCATGAGGCGCTTGAGACCGGCTTCGTTGAGCAAATGGCGTATTTCAGGCTCACTCAGCTGGTTGAGCAGTAACGGCACCAGCCCGCCGTTCTCGATCTCTTGGACATCGAGCTTCACAACCTGTCCGCGCGCCTTGACGTCTGCCGATCGCCATACCAGGTCGCCTTGCGCGTCAAACACCACCAGCACCTTGGATTTTGGCCACATGCCAGTGTCCACCAACACCTTCAATTGCAAAGCCCAATCGGCCCGGCTGGACACCTGCGGATCGGCGCTGCTCAACTGCTCGATAAATGCTTGATGCTTGCCCGCCCACTCAAAGCGCCGCAGGGTTTCCCTGAATAACGGTGGCGGCAGTTGCTGGTCCACATAGACACGGCGCAATTCATCATCCGTCACCCCGCTGATCAGGCGGATCTGTTCCAGTTGGCTATCGCTCAGCTTCTCGACACGGGGCCCGAGACGCCGCAGCAAGGTGCTGCGGTCCCAGGTCTGGGGTTGTTCGAATTCATGCACCCAGGCACCCTCGCCGTTATGGCGAATGCGCGGTGCATAGCGCGACTCGCCGTCGGGGTGAATGAGCCTGAAGTCGTCACCGGTTTGTGCGGCCTGCACCTGATAGTGGCCGTCCTCGACCGGCAGGTACGTTCGCCCCTCGTGGGCATAAAGCCCCCTGGCGTCGGGCTTGAGACCGCTCGGTAACGCGAGCTGATGCCGATAGCTCGCGGGATTGAAATCATACAAACGGGTGCGTCCACCGAACTCGACATGCACCAGGCGCCTGACGATCGCCGTGTCCTTTGCCACCAGCAAGACTTTGGGAACCGCCAGCCCTGCCAGGTTCAGAGCCATCGCCGAAAAATGCGCCCAGGTGGCACGTGTATCGCCGTCGGACCACGCGCTAATGCCTTCGCATACCTCGTAAATCATCTGTATCGCGCCGACCACCAGCATCGCTTCCCCAAGGAAAGGCACCACGAACGCCGCCAGGTTGAGGATATCCAGGGCCTTGCTGCCCCAGGACCAGAGCCAGGCGTTGTAGGCACGTTTGGTGATGTCTGCGGTCGATACCGCACTGGAGCTAACGTTGTCCATGATAAAGCACACGCGTTTTACGGCACTCTCGTACCACAGGTCGCTCCAGTGGTGGCCGTAATGGCCTTGCTCGGTGATTTTGCTTTTCTTCGCCGCATCGAAATCCTGGTCGGGCGTGTAGTTGCCGCCAGGGTCGAGCAATGTCTTGAGCTTTGAATAAAACCCATCCTGCTCGGACAACGGCACGAATTGACTGAAGAACTGGCGGTACTCGACAGCGCACAGGCGTGTGGTCAGATGCTCGGTAAAAGCGCCGATGTTGTCATAAGCCTTGAGCGGGTGAAGCGGGTCGCCAGGGATGTAAACCATGCATGGCCGCGGCCGGAGCTCGGAGTTGACCAGCAAGTCCTCCCACACCACCGGACCGATGACCAGGATGCTGTCCAGTTGGAACGAGTACAGCTTGAAGCGACAGAACGAGACGATGTCCTTGCCCCATTTGTTCCCGGCCTGCTTGATCAGAATGGCTTTGATCAAGGCGTAATGGGAGGGTTGGATATCGCCCTTCATCAAGGCGATTTCGGCGGCCAGTTCCACTTGGTTCCGATGGCTGGTCATCAGCGTGGCGTAGAGTTTTCCAGGCCGGGCGCCCGATGGCTGCGGGAGGATATGGGCATTGATCCCGGAACGCATATATTCGAAATACGTGCCCCCCAGGTCCAACCGGCGGCACATGGCGGCGAACTCATGGGCCTCGATGTCCAGCTTGAGCGCCTGGACATTCGCCGGAACATGCAGCTTGCTGGCGGGATATCGGTGGAAATCGTACCGGGTGATCAGGTGGCAATCGCTACAGACCGGTCGTTTGGCCTCATCCTCCGTGAAATTGTTCAAGGCCGCTTCGAGCAGGCTCAAGCCTTTATAGAAGTAGAACTGAGGCTCCAGGGCGCTGACTCTGTCGGTGGGCACCTCCTCAGGGCCGGGATTGCACTCCTTTTGCTCCATCTTTCGCGCATAGAACACCTTTCTGACGTCCAGGCGCTGACCGAAGGTTTTCTCTATTTCGGCCACCAGCAACGGCTCGGCATAGTCCGCTGGATTTTTCAGCGGGCTGAACAATTGGTCCAGATGGTTCAAGGAACGGCGGCTGCGCAGATGGACCTCCTTCATCCGCTCCCTGTCCGCCGCTGAAGCCTGCTTGTACCAATCCGGAATGCGCAGATCCAGCGCGGCCAGCTCGGTTTTGCGCGCGTCCAGGGCTCCGGTGTACCACTCGGGGGTGTTGTCGCTGATGACCCTGGCGTGAAGACTCTGCTCATCCTCAGCAGTGAGCGCGGTGGGATCGATGACCTTGTCTGTCATGTGCATGACCTTTAAATGGCGGAATATCCCGCCACTCTAGGCAATGGGTTCCAGCGTCAAGCGGTAGACATGCATGACGCTTCAGCCATCGCGCCGCAGCTCCTGGAGACTGATCTCGCGCATGCGAAATTTCTGGATCTTGCCGGTCACGGTCATTGGGAACTCATCGACGAACTTGAAATACCGGGGAGTCTTGAAGTGCGCGATCCGGCCTTTGCACCAGCTTTGCAGCTCCAGTGCCGTGGCCCCATGGCCGGGGTGCAACTTGATCCAGGCGACGATCTCTTCGCCGTAACGCGGATCGGGAATGCCAATGATCTGCACGTCCGCCACCGCCGGGTGGGTGAAGAAGAATTCTTCGAGTTCCCGCGGGTACAGGTTCTCGCCACCGCGAATGATCATGTCCTTGTTGCGCCCGACGATGCACACATAGCCGTGCTCATCCATGGTGGCCAGGTCGCCGGTGTGCATCCAGCCGGCTTCATCGACGGCGTCGCGGGTGCCCTCGGGGTTGTTCCAATAGCCGAGCATCACGCTGTAGCCGCGGGTGCACAGTTCGCCGACCTCACCGCGCGCCACGGTGTTGCCATCGATGTCGATGAGCTTGTTTTCCAGTTGCGGCTGGGTACGCCCGACCGTGGTCACGCGACGTTCGAGATCATCATCCGCGCCGGTTTGCAGGGACACGGGGCTGGTTTCGGTCATGCCATAGGCGATCTGCACCTCGCCCATGTGCAGCTCGCCGATGACCCGGCGCATCACTTCGATGGGGCACGTGGCGCCGGCCATGATCCCGGTGCGCAGGCTGCTCAGGTCGAACTCACTGCGGCGCGGGTGATCGAGCAGGGCGATGAACATGGTGGGCACGCCGTACAGGCCGGTGGCGCGCTCTTCGGCGACGGCGGTGAGGGTCAGCAATGGGTCGAAGCCGTCATTCGGGTAGATCAGGGTGGTGCCATGGGTGATGCAGCCCAGGTTGCCCATCACCATGCCGAAACAGTGGTACAGCGGCACCGGGACCACCAGGCGATCCTGCGCGGTCAGGCCCAGGCTTTCGCCGACCATGTAACCGTTATTGAGGATGTTGTGGTGACTGAGGGTCGCGCCCTTGGGAAAGCCGGTGGTGCCGGAGGTGTACTGGATATTCACGGCTTGATCGACGTGCAGGCTGGCCTGGCGGTTGTGCAGTTGCTCGGGCGGGATACCGGCGCCAAGGGCCGCCAACTGCGACCAGGGCATGAACCCCGGCGGCGGGCTGGGATCGAGGCTGATGAGGCCGCGCAAGTCGGGGTTCAGCGCTCGCAGCATCCCGTGGTAATCGGAGGTCTTGAACGCGCCGGCGCACACCAGCCACTGGCAGCCCGATTGCTCGAGCACGTAGGCCAATTCACTGCTGCGATAGGCCGGATTGATATTGACCAGGATCACCCCGAGCTTGGCGCTGGCCATCTGGCAGATCAGCCACTCGGCACAGTTGGGAGCCCAGATACCCAGGCGGTCACCGGTTTGCATGCCCAGGGCCAGGAATGCGCGGGCGTGCAGATCAACGGTCTCGGCCAATTGCCGCCAGGTGTAGCGCAGCCGTTGATGGCGCACCACCAGGGCATCGCCGTCTGGATACTGCGCAACGGTGCGGTCGAAGGCCTGGCCAATGGTCATGGCCAGCAAGGTCTTGTCCTGGGAGCCACGGCTGTAGCTCGGATTCGGTTGATCCATAACGACCCCTGTTGTCTTTTTTGTAGGTTGACGTAAACGTAAACTACGATTGACAGCGCCGCAACGCAAGCTTACGTTAACGTAAAGGTGAGCGCCCTCCCCTGGCGCCCAATCCGCACAACAACAATGCTCACATTAAGGTGCCTGCCATGAGTTACCCGTCCCTGAACTTCGCCCTCGGCGAGACCATCGACATGTTGCGCGATCAGGTGCAGTCCTTCGTGACCAAGGAGATCGCCCCCCGCGCCGCACAGATCGACCGCGACAATCTGTTCCCCGAAGACCTGTGGCGAAAGTTCGGTGACATGGGCCTGCTGGGCATTACCGTTGCCGAGGAATACGGCGGCGCCGGCCTGGGCTACCTGGCCCATGTGGTGGCCATGGAAGAGATCAGCCGCGGCTCGGCGTCGGTGGCGTTGTCCTACGGCGCCCACTCCAACCTGTGCGTGAACCAGATCAACCGCAATGGCACCCACGCCCAGAAACTCAAGTACCTGCCGAAACTGATCAGCGGCGAACACATCGGCGCCCTGGCCATGAGCGAACCGAATGCCGGCTCCGACGTGGTCTCGATGAAACTGCGCGCCGACAAACGCGGCGACCGCTATGTGCTCAACGGCAGCAAGACCTGGATCACCAACGGTCCCGACGCCAGCACCTACGTGATCTACGCCAAGACCGACCTGGAAAAAGGCGCCCACGGCATCACGGCCTTTATCGTCGAGCGCGATTGGAAAGGCTTCAGCCGCAGCAACAAATTCGACAAGCTCGGCATGCGCGGCTCCAACACCTGCGAGCTGTTTTTCGATGACGTGGAAGTGCCCGAAGACAACATCCTCGGCGTGCTCAACGGCGGCGTGAAGGTGTTGATGAGCGGCCTGGACTACGAACGCGTCGTCCTGTCCGGCGGCCCCACCGGGATCATGCAGGCGTGCATGGACCTGATCGTGCCGTACATCCACGACCGCAAGCAGTTCGGCCAGAGCATCGGCGAATTCCAGCTGATCCAGGGCAAGGTCGCCGACATGTACACCCAACTCAACGCCAGCCGCGCCTACCTCTACGCCGTGGCCCAGGCCTGCGAGCGCGGCGAGACCACGCGCAAGGACGCAGCCGGGGTGATCCTCTACAGCGCCGAACGCGCCACACAAATGGCCCTCGACGCGATCCAGATCCTGGGCGGCAATGGCTATATCAACGAATTCCCCGCCGGACGCCTGCTGCGTGACGCCAAGCTGTATGAAATCGGCGCCGGCACCAGTGAGATCCGCCGGATGCTGATCGGTCGCGAACTCTTCAACGAAACCCGCTGAAGGAGCGCGCCATGGCCACCCTGCACACCCAACTCAACCCGCGTTCGGCGGAATTCGCCGCCAACAGCGCGGCGATGCGCCAACAGGTCGATGCCCTGCACACCCTGCTTGCCCAAGTGCAGCAAGGCGGCGGCGCCAAGGCTCAGGAGCGGCACACCTCGCGGGGCAAACTGCTGCCGCGCGAGCGCATCAATCGCCTGCTCGATCCCGGCTCGCCGTTCCTTGAACTCAGCCAGTTGGCCGCCCATCAGGTCTACGGCGAAGAGGTACCCGCGGCGGGGTTGATCGCCGGGATCGGCCGCGTGGAAGGCGTCGAATGCATGATCGTCGCCAACGACGCCACGGTGAAAGGCGGCTCCTACTACCCGCTCACCGTGAAAAAGCACCTGCGCGCCCAGACCATCGCCGAGCAGAACCGCCTGCCATGCATCTACCTGGTGGACTCCGGCGGCGCCAACCTGCCGCGTCAGGATGAAGTGTTCCCGGACCGCGAGCACTTCGGACGGATCTTCTTCAACCAGGCCAACATGAGCGCCCAGGGCATCCCGCAGATCGCCGTGGTGATGGGCTCGTGCACCGCCGGCGGCGCCTATGTGCCGGCCATGGCCGACGAAGCGATCATGGTGCGCCAGCAGGCCACCATCTTTCTCGCCGGCCCGCCGCTGGTAAAGGCCGCCACCGGTGAAGTGGTCAGCGCCGAAGACCTCGGCGGCGCCGATGTGCACTGCAGGATTTCCGGGGTAGCCGACCACTATGCCGACAGCGACGAACACGCCCTGGCCCTGGCCCGCCGCAGTGTGGCCAACCTCAACTGGCGCAAACAGGGCGAGCTGCGGCAACGCCCGTCGGTGGCGCCGCTGTACAGCGGCGAAGAACTCTACGGTGTGATCCCGGCCGATGCCAAACAGCCCTTCGATGTACGCGAAGTGATCGCGCGGCTGGTGGATGGCTCGGTGTTCGATGAATTCAAGGCGCTGTTCGGCACGACTCTGGTGTGCGGCTTTGCGCACTTGCACGGCTACCCGATCGCGATCCTGGCCAACAACGGCATTCTGTTCGCCGAAGCCGCGCAAAAAGGCGCGCACTTTATCGAACTGGCCTGCCAGCGCGGGATTCCGCTGTTGTTCCTGCAGAACATCACCGGCTTTATGGTCGGCCAGAAATACGAAGCCGGCGGCATCGCCAAGCATGGCGCCAAACTGGTCACCGCCGTGGCCTGCGCCAAGGTGCCGAAATTCACCGTGATCATCGGCGGCAGCTTCGGCGCCGGTAACTACGGCATGTGCGGGCGCGCCTATGACCCGCGTTTCTTGTGGATGTGGCCCAACGCACGCATCGGCGTGATGGGCGCCGAACAGGCGGCCGGTGTGTTGGTGCAGGTCAAGCGCGAACAGGCCGAACGCGCGGGGGTCGCCTTCAGCGCCGAGGAAGAAGCCGCGATCAAGCAGCCGATCCTCGACCAGTATGAAACCCAGGGCCATCCCTACTATTCCAGTGCGCGCCTGTGGGATGACGGCGTCATCGACCCGTTGCAGACCCGCGACGTACTGGCCCTGGCACTGTCTGCCGCGCTGAACGCGCCCATCGAGCCGAGCCGCTTCGGCGTGTTCCGCATGTAAATGGAGCTGTCCCCCATGAGCGATTTCAACACCCTCGAACTGATCACCGACAGCCGTGGTTTCGCCACGCTGTGGCTCAGTCGCGAAGCCAAGAACAACGCGTTCAATGCGCAAATGATCCGCGAACTGATCATCGCCCTCGACCAGGTCCAGGCGGATGCGTCCCTGCGCTTCCTGGTGCTGCGCGGGCGCGGTAAGCACTTCAGCGCCGGTGCCGATCTGGCGTGGATGCAGCAATCGGCCGAGCTGGATTACTCCACCAACCTGGACGACGCCCGCGAACTGGCGGAGCTGATGTACAACCTGGCCAAGCTGAAAATCCCCACGCTGGCGGTGGTGCAAGGCGCGGCCTATGGCGGCGCGCTGGGCCTGATCAGTTGCTGCGACATGGCCATCGGTGCCGATGATGCGCAGTTCTGCCTCTCGGAAGTGCGCATCGGCCTGGCGCCGGCGGTGATCAGCCCCTTTGTGGTACAGGCCATCGGCGAACGGGCGGCGCGGCGCTATGCCTTGACCGCCGAACGCTTTGACGGCCAGCGCGCGCGGGAAATCGGCCTGCTCGCGGAAAGCTATCCGATTGACGAACTCGACCGCCAGGTCGAACACTGGATCGCCAACCTGCTGCACAACAGCCCGGCGGCGATGCGCGCCAGCAAGGACCTGCTGCGTGAAGTCGGCAACGGCGCACTCACCCCGGCCCTGCGTCGCTATTGCGAAAATGCCATCGCGCGCATCCGCGTCAGCGCCGAAGGCCAGGAAGGCTTGCGCGCCTTTTTGCAAAAACGTCCACCCAGCTGGCAGCCACAGGAACCGCGCCCATGAGCACATTGACCCGCGTACTGGTGGCCAACCGGGGCGAAATCGCCTGCCGGGTGATGCGCACCGCCAAGGCCATGGGCCTGAGCACCGTGGCGGTCCACAGCGCCATCGACCGTGATGCACGCCACTGCCGCGAGGCGGATATCCGTGTCGACCTGGGCGGCAGCAAAGCCGCCGACAGCTACCTGCAAATCGACAAACTGATCGCCGCCGCCCACGCCAGCGGCGCCCAGGCGATTCATCCGGGCTACGGGTTCCTGTCGGAAAACGCCGAATTTGCCCGTGCAATCGAGGCCGCGGGCTTGATCTTCCTCGGCCCGCCCGCCTCCGCCATCGATGCCATGGGCAGCAAATCGGCAGCCAAGGCGCTGATGGAAACCGCCGGCGTACCGCTGGTGCCGGGTTATCACGGCAGAGCCCAGGACCTGGACACCTTTCGCGACGCCTGCGCGCGCATCGGCTATCCGGTGCTGCTCAAGGCCACGGCCGGCGGGGGCGGCAAGGGCATGAAGGTGGTCGAAGACGTCAGCCAATTGGCCGAAGCCCTGGCGTCGGCCCAGCGTGAGGCGCTGTCCTCGTTCGGCAATGGGCAGATGCTGGTGGAGAAATACCTGCTCAAACCGCGTCATGTGGAGATCCAGGTGTTTGCCGATCAGCATGGGCATTGCCTGTACCTCAACGAACGTGATTGCTCGATCCAGCGTCGTCACCAGAAAGTCGTGGAAGAAGCACCGGCACCGGGGTTGAGCGTTGAGCAACGCCGCGCGATGGGCGAAGCGGCAGTGCGCGCGGCCCAGGCCATCGGTTACGTGGGTGCGGGCACCGTGGAGTTTTTGCTGGATGCGCGTGGCGAATTTTTCTTTATGGAGATGAACACGCGACTGCAGGTCGAACATCCGGTCACCGAGGCGATTACCGGCCTCGATCTGGTGGCCTGGCAGATTCGCGTGGCTCAGGGCGAGGCGCTGCCGATCACTCAGGCGCAAGTGCCGCTGATCGGGCATGCGATCGAAGTGCGCTTGTATGCCGAAGACCCATCGAACGATTTCCTCCCGGCGACCGGGCACCTGACGCTGTACCGCGAATCGGCCCCGGGCCCTGGGCGCCGGGTGGACAGCGGGGTCGAACAAGGCGACAGCGTCTCGCCGTTCTACGACCCGATGCTCGGCAAGCTGATTGCCTGGGGCGAGGACCGCGAACAGGCGCGCCTGCGGTTGTTGAGCATGCTCGATGAGTTTGCCGTCGGCGGGCTCAAGACCAACCTGGGCTTTCTGCGGCGCATTATCGGGCATCCGGCGTTCGCGGCGGCTGAACTGGATACCGGGTTTATTCCACGCTATCAGGACGAACTGTTGCCCCAGGCGGGGCCGTTGAGTGATGAGTTCTGGCAGGCGGCGGGTTCGGCCTTCATACAGAGCTTGCCGGCGGGCGATGGGCCTTGGGCGGATACACGAGGTTTTCGCGCTGGATTACCGGCCGAAATCTCGCTGCATTTGAGCTGCAACGGCCAGGATCGGCGGATGACGCTGGCGGACAATGCCGCGCAGTTGCGGGGCGAGCAGTTGCTGATCGAACGCCAGGGTGTGCGTCGCGCGCTTCTGGCGGTACGCAGCGAAGGCACCGTGTTCCTGCGCTGGGACGGCGAGATGCACGGCGTGAGCCTGTTCGATCCGATTGCGGCGGTCGAAGCCAACCACTCCCATCAGGGTGGGCTCAGCGCGCCGATGAACGGCAGCATCGTGCGGATACTGGTGGAGGTGGGCCAGGCCGTCGAGGCTGGCACGCAGTTGGTGGTGCTCGAAGCGATGAAGATGGAACACAGCATCCGGGCGCCCCAGGCCGGGATGATCAAGGCGCTGTTCTGCCAGGAAGGCGAAATGGTTGCCGAAGGTTGCGCGCTGGTGGAGCTCGAAGCAGCGGGTTAAAACTTCACCGTGGCCTGCACGACGACGCCCAGGATGCGGCAATCGTCGGTGTACAGCCGCTTCGGATAGGTAGGGTTGAGCGGCACCAGGTAGTGCTGGCCGCTCTCTTCGAGTAACTGACGGAAGGTGGCCTGGGGGTGACCGGCCCATTGGGCGACCACCAGTCTGCCAGGCTCGGCCGTGATGGCCGGATCGACCAGGATCATCATCCCGGCGCTGATACTCAAGCCGCTGGGGGCGGTCATCGCATCGCCCGTTACCGGGAGCCAGAACGCCTCGCCGTGGGCGTGGTAATCGGTCGATTCGAAGCGGGCCGCGCCGTAGGTCGCGCGTTCTTCACGCACTTCGCACAGGCCTTTCCAGTCGCTGACCGGGTAACGGAAAGAGGGGTTGTAGCGGGCATGTGCAGTCAGGTTCTCGTCGGTCTTTTCGCGAATCTCCAACGCAACTTCCAGGTACCCAAGCCCCAGGGCTTCGAGCACCCGCGTCATATCCGCCAGGCTCGGCACACGGCGCTTGTTCAGCCAATGGCCGACTCCGCCCTGGGACATGCCCAAGCGTTCAGCCAGCTCTCCCTGCGTGACCTTGCGGTCTTCCATGTTGGCCTTCACCAACGCTATCCACTTATCCATGGGGCATGACGATACGTCAGGTATTTTCCAGGGCAATAAACAGTTTGTAGTAATCCATAAAACGACATAAATACGATACGTACTATTATCAGGCATAAGGTTTTCAGCCCCCACTTGAGAGTACCGCCCCTTATGACCACGAGCCCTCGCCTCCTGCCTGAACCCCCACAATCCGATGATCTGCAAGACCTGCGCAGCAGCGGTGCCGCACAGCGCGCACTGGACTTTTACTTGAAAGAAAATATGTCGGTGCCAGCTGCGGACGGCGCCCTGTTCACCATCAAGCCGGGCATCAGCCAGGAGGAAGCCCTGGTGCACGCTTCGGACCTGCTGCGCAGCGCGGCGGCCACGGCCTATGAGTCGGCGAGCAGCCACCAGGGCAACCACCGGGACCTGGCGTTTTCAGTGGTGTATCTGATCGATATGGCGAAGGCGATGGTGGAGCGATCGTTGCAAGCGCCGCAGGCCCAGGCAAACGTATAGCGGGAGCGAAGCAAAAATATTTCTATCCCACGGATAAAAACATTTGACTTGCAAATGATAATGATTACTATTGGAGGCAACTGATCGCGAGATCAGTCGATAGACCAAGGGACCTTAGGTCGGACTCTTGGAATATCTCCTCATCAGGCTAATCACGGTTTTTGACCCGGCTCTTTGGCCGGGTCTTTTTTTTGCCAGTTTCCCTGGCTTGGCTTCAGGCTAATGAAGACTGTGTGTCGCTCGATGGCGCGAATGGTAGCAAAAGACCATCTCCCAAAGAAAGCCAGCCGAACGCTCCAGCCCAACTCATTGCAAAATAGCGCTTGAGAATCAATCTCACAGAACCTAAGCTGCGACAGCGTCATGGACGACGCCCCCCTCCTCCCTGCAACAATTTTGCATCCAGTCTTTACCGGGCTCCTGTGTAATATAGCCGCCACAACAATCATAATCAGGCACCCAGACTATGACAGTGGCTTTGACCTCCATCAGGATCAGCACCGACTTCGACAGTGGCAATATCCAGGTACTCGACGCCAGCGATGCCTACCAGTTATTGCTGGCGATCAACCCCGACACTCACAGCCCCCATTTCCAATGGTTCCACTTCAAGGCCGAAGGCATGCATGTGGGCCACACCCACACCTTTCGCCTGAGCAACGCCGGCAAGTCTTCCTATAAGCATGCATGGAGCGGCTACAACGCCGTGGCATCCTACGACCATGTCCATTGGTTTCGCGTCCCCACGCGGTTTGACGGCGAGATTTTGCATATCAGCCTCGAAACCCGCGAGAAGCACGCCTGGTTCGCCTATTTCGAACCCTACAGCCGCGAACGCCACGACTGGCTGATCGAGCGAGCGTTGAACCGCACCGACACCCAGTTGCTGGCCACCGGAAAGAGTGTCGAAGGTCGTGATATCCAACTGCTGCGCCGCGGCAAAGGCGGTGAAGATCGCCTCAACGTGTGGATCATCGCCCAGCAGCACCCCGGCGAACACATGGCCGAGTGGTTCATGGAAGGCGTCATCGAACGCCTGCAACAGGACGGCGACGCCGAACTGAAAAAACTGTTGGCGGTCGCCGACCTGTACCTGGTGCCCAACATGAACCCGGATGGTGCCTTCCACGGCCACCTGCGCACCAACGCCAAGGGCCAGGACCTCAACCGTGCCTGGCAGAGCGCTAGCGAAGAGAACAGCCCTGAAGTGCTGTTCGTGCAGCAGCAAATGGAAAAATACGGCGTGGACCTGTTCCTCGATATCCACGGCGACGAGGAAATCCCCTACGTCTTCACCGCCGGCTGCGAAGGCAACCCCGGCTACACCCCGCGCATCGAAGGGCTGGAGAAACGCTTTCGCAGCCACCTGAGCGCACTGACCCGCGACTTCCAGACCGTCCATGGCTACACCCGCGACCTGCCGGGCGAAGCCAACATGACCCTGGCCTGCAACGCCGTGGGCGAAAAGTACGACTGCCTGTCCCTGACCCTGGAAATGCCATTCAAGGACAACGACGACGCCCCCAACCCACAAACCGGCTGGTCAGGTAAACGCTCGATGCAGTTGGGCAAGGATGTGTTGAGTACGGTGGCGGACATCGTCACGTCCTTGCGCTAGGCGTCAGTCCTTGGTGCCGGTCATGCTTTGCAGTACGCCGTCACGCCGAATCAACCCATGGAACAACGCTGCCGCCAAGTGCACCAGTACCGTCAGGAACAGCACATAAGCCAAAAATCCATGGGCCTTGCGCAGTACGGCGAACAGCGGCGCATTGGCCGTCACCAGCGCGGGCAACCGCAGGGAACTGCTGAGCATCACCGGGTCGCCCGCCGCCGAAATCATTGCCCAACCCAACAGCGGCAGCACCAGCATCAAGGCATACAGCAGCAGGTGGGACGCCTTGGCCGCCAACACCTGCCACAGCGGCAGATCGCTGGGCAACGGCGGTTGGCGCGTGGAGAAACGCACCGCCAGCCGCACGATCACCAGCGCCAGGATCGCAATCCCCAACGGCTTGTGCAGGTGGATCAACCATTCATGCCGCTCGGAAACGGACGCCGCGAGACCCGCGCCGATAAACAGCATGGCGATGACCATCAGCGCCATCAGCCAGTGCAACAGGCGCGCCAGGGGCGCGAAAAACCGGGGTTGGGCATTCATTGCTTCGACTCCTGGGGCGCGCTGTGCAACGGGCTGACTTCACCGGCACGACGCAGGTAGGAACTGGCGTAAGCTGCCGAACGCGCGGCCAGCAGCGGGTCATTGGAGGCTTCGATACCGCTCGGTAACACCAGCGGGTCGAAGTTGATGTCGCGGCAATCGCCATCCGCCTGGGGCTGGCTGCTTTGCAGGACCAGGGTGCCGGCGTTCAGCACCTTGTGCTCGCCGGTCCAAGTCTTGCTCGCGTCATCCAGTGGGTCGCCGGGGTTGGCCAGGGTCATGTTCAACTGCCAACGCAACGGTCCTGACGCCAGGCGCTGCACCAGGTCTTTTTCGAGAAAATCATTGCCGGCTGGCGCAACAGCATCCGGCGCGTCCTGGCTCTGCGGGACGACACCCCAGCGCACCGCCTGACGCTTGCCATCGGCACCCACCAGGTAAAAGGCATTGATGCCGTTATAGGTTTCGGTGGCATAGCTGGCCGAAGGCTTGGCGGTCTTGACCCACGCCAGAAACGCCGCAGTCTCGGGATGGGCAGCAAAAAACGCCGGCATGTTCCCGGGGTTGGGCTTGCCGGTGGCCGGGTCCGGTGCGCCGGCCTTGAGCATCTGGTAGAACGCCTCGGGCGTGCCCACCGGGAACACTGGCATGCTGTTCATCCCGGTGCGCCATTGCTGGCCGTTGGCCTGGTTGAACTGCACGGCGAAACTACGGATCGGCACGCTGCTGTCCGGCGCATAGGGGTTGCCGCTGGGCAAAGCGAAACGGCCGACCACCGGGGTCCTGGCTTCGCTGAACACCTGGGCGCTGGAGTAGGCCCGCGCCTCAGGGCTGCTCTCGAAATACCCGGCGACGCATACGCCCTTGGCGTGGTTACGCCGGAACCCCGGGTGCACGCCGTTGTTGGTTTCCAGGGCATTGACCAGGGTTTTCGGACGCAGGCGCTGTGGGTCGAGGGTGCCGTTGACGTAGGCGAATGCCCCGGCCATGACCGCCACCACCCCGGCAATACACGCCAGCCTGATGACCCGGCTGGCGGTGCTGAGGGGCGGTTTGGGCGGCGATGAATGATCTACCATGAATAGCTCCAGGGCACGTGGCCGCAAGGGAAAGTGCTATGGGACGAATCCCATGTAGGTTTATTCCCCATTCACTGTAGTTTTTTCATGGCAGATGAATTGCCGGGGGTTCCCGTCGCCTTACGACTGGTTGAAGGATGCGTGCCGCTTGCTCAAAAAGGCCTGCATGCCTTCATGCTGGTCCGGGGTGGCAAACAAGCCATGAAACAGCCGACGTTCCAGGCGTACGCCCTCATGCAAGCCCAGCTCCAGGGACTGCGCCACGGCCTCCCGCGCTGCCCGCGTCGCCGTTCGGGAGAACCCGGCGATCTGCGCCGCCACCTCCAGCGCCTGGGCTAACAATGTCGCTGCTGGATAGACACGGGATACCAAGCCTGCCTGCTCGGCCTCGCGAGCCGTCATCGGTCGACCGGTCAGCACCAGGTCCATGGCCTTGGCCTTGCCGATCAGCCCGGTCAAACGCTGGGTCGCGCCCATGCCCGGCATCACGCCCAGCTTGATTTCCGGTTGAGCGAACGTGGCGGTATCGGCCGCAAAAATCATGTCGCACATCAGCGCCAGTTCACAACCTCCGCCGAACGCATACCCAGCGACGGCGGCAATGGTCGGGGTGCGCAGACGGGTAAAGGCCTCCCAGCCGACAAAATAGTCTTCGTTCAACATGTCCAGATAGGACTTGCCGCTCATTTCCTTGATGTCGGCCCCTGCGGCGAAATAATCGGCCGTACCGGTGACGACAAAGCAGCCGACCTGGGGATCCTGGTCCAGTGCCTCCAGGCACGAAAGCAGTTCCCGCATCAATGCCGAACTCAGCGCATTCTTGACTTGCGGCCGATTGAGCCGCACCAGCACCACCCGATCGTGACGCTCGATAACGAGATTCATAGACACCTCCACAGATTGATTTGTTTGACCCACAACGCCGTTTCACGAATCCCAGATCGCGCCATAGGCAGGGATTCCCCGGGCTTCCAACTCTTGCACCACACGCCGGGTCAAACCCTGGTTGGCAATGCAGATCACCGCCTCCACCCCGAATGCCTGGACGGCGCCACAGGCCAGTTGCACAAGATCAGGCTTGCCACGCGCATCGGTGTCCCAGATCAGCGCCTGCGGCTGGGCCTGCAGGATCTCCTCCACCAACGCGTCACCGTAGGTTTGTCGCGGACTGCGGGTCGACCAGATCAGATGCAGCGGCACGTTGCCGGCCAGCAAGTGCGGCAATACCGGGCCGATACCGCTGCCGGTGGCGATGTACAGCACCGACTTGAACAGCGTTTCCACATTCGCGACCCCAGCCGTGGTGATCCCTTTGACCCACACATGGGATGGCAACTGCTCGATGAACTGCCCCGTCCAATCCCCGGCCCGGGAAATGATCAGGCGAAACCCCGGTTGGCCCGGCGCAGGAATATTGGCGAATGAATGCCACTCCAGCAGCGGGCTCCGGCTGATGGCGGTGGAAGAACCGGTAAAGGGCGTGGTGTGGGTGAATCGCACGATGACCGCATGCCCGGACGGCCGCACCGTAGCGATCGGCACTTTACGCAGGCGCAGCCATGGCAAGGCGACGCTCAGGCTCAGCACCACCAGCATCCAAAACGTGCCGCTGTACAACGGGTTCGCCGAACCTTCGGCGGGCGCCAGCAACGTCATCCCCCAGAACACCAGCAATACGCTCCAGCCGGCGAACCGGTGAACGCGTTCGAAACCATTGTGAAAACGGCCTCGTACCCACGGCAACGCCATGATCACCATCGACAGCAGCAAGGCCATCAAGCCGCCACTGAGCCACAGCCGCAGGGACGAAACACTGCCAGGCTCACGCACGTGCATCAGCACCTGTACCCAGACCATGGCGACGAACCAGCCGGTGGCCGCCAGGGCAGCGCCGCTGTGCAAACCGCCGAAGTGATAGACCTTCGCCACCCGGCGCCGGATCGCCAGCGGCCAGCCCACCGGCACGCGGGTAGCCAACCAGAACAGCGCATTGATCAGGTATTGCTGGCGGATCAATGTCGCCAGCGACAGGTTGATCAGCACCAGGCTCGAGAGACGTTCCAGGCCCATGGCCTGTATGCCCGGCCCCAGCCACAGAACCGCTGCATTGCAGGCCATGACCAAGGCGAAAAGCCGGTGGTAATAGGAAAACAGGGGCAGCGCCGACACCCTGCGCCACAGGGTCGACTTCGGCGGGATCGGCGTGCGGGTCAAGGCCTCAAACATCGCCGATCTCCTTCACGTCCTGTCGTTGCCGTGCCCAGTGCAGTAACTGCGCTTTATCCACCTTGCCCCTGGCGGTCAGGGGGAGTTGATCCAGGGCGTAGATCGCCCGAGGCATGCAGTAATAGGCCAGGCGCTGCTCGCACTGATGCCGACAAGCATCGATATCGGCGCTGGCGGGGGTTACGAACGCGACCAGAGTGCGCTCGTCGAGTTTCAGCGCCACCGCGCGCGCGCATCCGTCGCCGGCCTCCAGCGCGACAGATACGGCGTCCAGTTCCACGCGAAAGCCCCGAATCTTGACCTGATCATCGACACGTCCCAGGGGTTCGAGCTGCCCGTCACGGGTCCAGCGCCCCAGGTCCCGCGTGCGAAACATCACGGCCCCGGCCCCCAGAAAAGGGTCCGGCCGGTAGCGCTGCGCAGTCAGTTCGGCGTTGCCCAGGTAGCCTGCGGTCACACCGGCACCGCCTGCCCACATTTCACCGGTTTCGCCCAGCTCACAGGCGCGGCCCTGCGCGTCGAGCACATACACGGTGTTATTGGGTGTCGGCCGGCCAATGCTCAACGGCGTGCCGGGCACATGCCGGTGCAAGGTATTGACGATGGTGGTTTCGGTCGGACCGCAACCGTTGTAGAAGTCACAGTGCGCGGCCCAGCGGTCGGCCAGCCCTTGAGGACAAGGCTCACCGGCCACCGCGACCACCTTGAGATCGGGGCAGCGTTGCGGATCGAGGGTGGCGAGGATCGAAGGCGTGGCAATCAATACGTCACACTGTGCGGCGGTGTGTGCAATGTCCTTGCCGCGAATTATCAGGGTGGCGCCATGGGCCAGGCAGCCGAGTATTTCCCAGGCGGCCATGTCGAATCCGATATTGAGGATCTGCCCCACGTTGCGCCCCGGCGCCATGCCCATCCGCCCAGGCTCGGTCAGTAAAATGTTGCACAGGTTGCGATGGCTGACACGCACGCCATTGGGCCGCCCAGTGGTGCCCGAGGTGAACAACACAAAACACAGGTCGTCCGGGTCGACTGCGGTCGACACCCGATCGTTGTCCTCGGCCACCCAAGGCTCCTCGGCCAGAAACGCATCGAGACACAGGCACCGCTGCGCTTGCGCTTCGGGCACACACGCTTGCAGGTTCGACAGGGTCAATATCACCGGGGCGGTCAAGGTTTCGAGGACCATCGCCAGTTGCAGCGGCGGCACGATCCGTGCGTCCTGGGGCACATACGCCGCGCCAATCTTCAACACCGCGAGCAACCCCACCAGCATGGGGATCGAGCGCTCGACGAACAGTGCCACCGTGTCGCCGCGTGCCACCCCCTGCTCGATCAACCGCGCGGCCAAGCGGTTGGCCTGGCGGTTGAGTTGCCCATAGCTGATGCGTTGACCCGCAGCCACCGCCGCCGTCGCCTCGGGCGCCCGCGCCGCATGCATTTCGACTGCCTGGTGCACGCTGCTGAAACCCGGCCGGGCCGACGGGCCACATCCCCACTGTTCGAAAAGCACCTGTTGCGCATCCGGCAAGTGAGTGAGCGCACGGCGGGAAAAACACGGTTTATCGGTTGGTGAAAACGTCATGGACACACCCTCATTGTTTCACTGCCAACTCAGTGCCGGCAGGTAAGGGGGTGGATAGAGGACGGGACCCGGGATTACAGACTCACAAGCTATGCAGAGCTTTCCCACTTGTGCTGCGTAAGATTTCTTTCTGCTGAAGGTGGAATAACCTACAACGGCCAGCGTCTACCTCATCACAACCGGCTAGACTCCCACTCCCATGCATGAACTCGATGAACCGTTACGTGAACTCATCCCCAGGCTGCGGCGCTTCGCCGTGTCCCTGACCCGTAACGTCAGCAGCGCCGACGATCTGGTGCAGTCGACCCTGGAACGGGCGATCAGCCGCTGGGCCGACAAACGCAGCGAGGGCGATCTGCGCGCGTGGCTGTTCTCGATCCTGTACCGGCAGTTTCTCGACGCTCATCGCCGCAGCCGACGCTATGGGCGCATGTTGGAGTTTTTCACCGGCCGTGATGACGCGCAGCCGTCGGTGGAACGTACAGTGATCGCCCAGTCGACCCTGCAAGCCTTCGATCAACTGGGTAGCGAACAACGCGCCCTGTTGCTGTGGGTCTCGGTCGAGGGCTTGAGCTACAAGGAGGTCGCCGAGATCCTTGACGTGCCGATCGGTACCGTCATGTCGCGCCTGTCTCGGGCACGCCAGGCCCTGCGTCAACTCAGCGATGGCGAAATCGCCAGCCCTTCCCTGCGGATACTCAAATGATCAGCCTGCCCCCAGCGAACGCGATTTGCATGCCTACGTCGATCACCAGTTGCCGGAGAGCGACCGGCACGTGCTTGACACCTACTTGGCGGCCCACCCCGATGTCGCCGCCCAGGTCCACGCCTGGCAACAGGACGCGCAAGCGCTGCGCGCGTCGTTGGCCGGTGCGCTGCAACAGCCGGCCAACCCGGACCTGGACCCAGCGCTGATTCGTCAACGTATCAAGCAGCAGTCGCGCCGCCACTTCGCCACGGCGGCGCTGCTGCTGGTGGCCATCAGCCTTGGCGGCCTTGGCGGCTGGCATGCCCGCGAAGCCACCGAGCCGCCCCTGCTGCCCATGGCCGATGCGATGCAAGCGTTCCGCCTGTTTGCCCAGGACGGCATCATGCCCGCCGACTACAACACCCAGGGCGGCGACACGATGCAAGCCTGGCTCGATCGTTACTTCAGCCACGCCCATCGTCTGCCTGACTTGAGCGCGGCAGGATTCACCCCGGTGAGCGGGCGCCTGCTCACCACCGACCAAGGCGCTGCGGCCATGGTGCTGTATGAAGACCCGCAAGGTCGGCGCATCAGTTTCTACATCCGTCCGCCGGGACCGGACAACGGTTTCCTGCCCCGTGGCAGCCGCAGCGCCGATGGGCTGCAGGCCCAGTATTGGTCCGGCGCCGGCTACAACTATGCGGTGGTCAGTCCGACGGATCAGCCCGCCCCGCCGATGCTGAAGTTCTAGACGCCCACACTCGGCAGCGACATGCCGTTTCGAGATGGCTGGCGGCGCACTTTCCTATTGGTCAAACGGCGGTACGCCGCCTAAAGTGAGCGACCACCGCACCACAGAGTGATTCCCATTGGCCGTGCTACCGCTGATCCGTCGTTTGCTCGGTAAAAAAACCGACCGCTACAACGACGTTTCCATCCAGACATTCTTTCAGAACAAGGCCCGACAACAGGGCTACACCCTCAGCGCCGGCCAGGCCCTGGCGATTGCGGCGATGTCGCGCGAATGCCAACGCCTGCTCGCCGGCCAGCCCACGCGCAGCCTGTATCTGCACGGCCCGGTGGGGCGCGGCAAAAGCTGGCTGCTGGACGGTTTTTTTCAGGCGCTGCCGATCACCGAGAAAAAACGCGTGCATTTCCACGGTTTTTTCGCCCATCTGCACCGCAGCCTGTTCAAGCACCGTGAGCACGCCGACGCCCTGGCCGCCAGTCTCGACGAACAACTGGCGGGCTGCCGGGTGCTGTGTTTCGACGAGTTCCATGTCCACGACATCGGGGATGCGATGCTCATCACCCGACTGTTCAAGGCGCTGTTCGAGCGCGGTGTGCTGGTGCTGGTCACCTCCAACTACCCGCCCGCGGGCTTGTTGCCCAACCCGCTGTATCACGAGCGCTTCAAGCCGGTCATCGACCTGATCGCCGCGCGGATGGAGGTGCTGGAAGTCAGTTCGCCCCAGGATTTTCGCCGTCTGCCCCAGGCCCATGCCACGCAGCGCTTTACCACCGGCCAATACGTGTGGCCGGGCACGGCGGCCCAGCGTACAGCCCTCGGTCTGCCTGCCACGGAGGGCCCGGCGCAGTCCCTGACGGTCGGTAACCGCCAGCTGACAGGCCGCCGCCATCACGCACGGACCATCGTCTTTACCTTCGGCGACCTCTGCGAACAACTGACGGCGGTGATGGACTACCTGCTGCTGTGCCAGGACTTCGACCACTGGATCATCGACGGCCTGCCCCTGCTGGGGGATTGCCCGATTGCCGTGCAGCAGCGCTTTATCAACCTGGTGGACGTGCTGTACGACCAAGACAAACACCTGATCCTGATCGGCGCACGATCCCTGGCCGAGAGCCTGGCGGGACAGGCTATCGACCTGGCGCGCACCGCCAGTCGCCTGAACCAATTGCAACAGGGCGCCCCGCAAGTCCTGTCCGAGTCGGTATCATGAGCGCCCTTCAAGCCCTCTTGCCGAGTGATCGCGCCGTTCATGCATACCCTCGCCCAACTCAAGACCGGCCAATTGGCCGGCATCACGCGCCTGGACCTGTCCTGTGGGCTGACCGAATTCCCGCGGGAAATCTTCGAACTGGCCGATTCCCTGGAAATCCTCAACCTCAGCGGTAACGCCCTGAGCAGCCTGCCCGACGACCTGCACCGCCTGCCGCACCTGCGCGTGCTGTTCTGTTCGGACAACCTCTTTACCGAACTGCCGGTGTGTCTGGGTCAGTGCGCGAAGCTGAGCATGATCGGCTTCAAGGCCAACCAGATCAGCCATGTTCCCGCCGCCGCGCTACCGCCGCAGTTGCGCTGGCTGATCCTCACCGACAACCGTATCAGCCAATTGCCCGACGAATTGGGCCAGCGGCCCCTGCTGCAAAAGCTGATGCTGGCCGGCAACCAACTGGCCCATCTGCCTGAAAGCCTGGCCCAGTGCACAAACCTGGAACTGATCCGCATCGCCTCCAACCGCCTGACGCATCTGCCCGCGTGGCTGCTGGCGTTACCGAGCCTGACCTGGCTGGCCTACGCCGGTAACCCGGTGGAGATGGCCGAGGAAGTGGCACCGGATGACACCACGCCGAATATCCCCTGGTCCGAACTGGAAATGGCCGAGGTGCTGGGCGAAGGCGCTTCCGGGGTGATTCGCAAGGCGCTGTGGACACCCTTGGCGCAACCCGTCGCAGTCAAGCTCTACAAAGGCACCATCACCAGTGACGGCTCGCCGCTGCACGAAATGCAGGCCTGCATCGCCGCCGGGTTGCATCCCAATTTGATCAAGGTGGAGGGCCGCGTGGTCGGCCACCCCGAGGCGCAGGCCGCGCTGGTGATGGACCTGATCGACCCGAGCTACCGCAACCTCGCCGCCCTACCGAGCCTGGCCTCGTGCACCCGGGATATCTATGAACCGACTACCCGCTTCAGCCTCGAGGTAGCGCTGCGCATGGCACAGGGCATTGCGTCGGTGGCGGCGCACTTGCACCGGCACGGCATCACCCATGGCGATTTGTACGGCCACAATATTCTGTGGAATGAAGTTGGGGATTGCCTGCTGGGGGACTTTGGCGCGGCGTCGTTCCATGCCACGGCAGACACCTTGCAGACCCGGGCCTTGCAGCGTATTGAAGTGCGTGCGTTCGGGGTGTTGCTCGGGGAGTTGCTGGAGCGGATCGACACAGGCTTGAACGACGCAACGCGTCAGCTGTTGGAAGGCTTGCAGGCACGTTGCTGTCAGCCCGAGGTGTTGGCGCGGCCAAGCTTCGAGGACGTCGAAGCGCTGCTGCAATCCGTGCCACACCCCTGAACTGAATGTGGGAGCAAGTCCGCTCCCACATGTTTGACCGTATTTATTCGGTTATGGATCAGCCGGCCAGACCGACGAACATGTCCTGTACGTCATCATGGTTGTCCAGGCCTTCCAGGAAAGCCTCGACTTCAGCCATCTGCTCATCGGTCAAGCCGCTGACCGGGTTCTTCGAGATGTAGCCCAGCTTGGCCGACAGCACGGTAAAGCCCTGCTCCGGCAGTGCTTTCTGCACGGCGTCGAGGTCGGTGGTCTCGGTGATGAACAGGGTGGTGCCTTCTTCTTCGCCGTCTTCGAAATCCTGCGCGCCGGCTTCGATGGCGGCCATTTCGGCATCGGCGTCAGGGCGGTCCGGCGAGGCTTCGATCAGGCCGACGTGGTTGAAGTCCCAGGCCACGGAGCCGGACGCACTCAATTGGCCCTTGCGGAAGGCCACGCGGATTTCAGCCACGGTACGGTTGATGTTATCGGTCACGCACTCGACGATCAGCGGCACCTGGTGCGGGGCGAACCCTTCATAGGTCACGCGGTGGTACTGCACGGTTTCGCCGAGCAGACCGGCGCCCTTCTTGATGGCGCGGTCCAGGGTTTCCTTGGGCATCGAGGCCTTTTTGGCCTGCTCCACCACCAGACGCAGGTGGGCGTTGGTCGCGGTGTCGGCGCCGTTTCGGGCGGCGATGGTGATTTCTTTGACCAGCTTGCCGAAAATCTTGCCCTTGGCATTGGCTGCCGCTTCTTTATGTTTGACTTTCCACTGTGCGCCCATGACTCGCTCTCTTCTGTCCATCGCGCCGAAACGTCTACTGGCCGGCGCTTTGGGGGCAGAGTTTATAGCGCAAGAACCCATCGTTCCACCAAAAACCATCAGGGCGCCAACTCGAAAAACGCCTGGATCAAACGCAATGAGCGGCGCCGCTCCATGCAACCGAGCATATGCCGGTTGAGCAACCCGTCGCCCTGGATCGCCACCGCCTGGACCCGTGGGTCCGGGCTGACCTCCATGGACGAGACCACGCCCACCCCCAACTGCGCGGCGACGGCTTCGGTAACCGCTTCGCGGCTGTCCAATTCCAGCAGCACTTTAGGCCGCACATCCGCGGCCACACAGGCGTCATCAAAGGTGCGCCGGGTGATGGAACCGGGCTCGCGCAACACCATGATCACGTCGTTGAGTTGATCCAGGCGAATGCCCTCCATGTGCGTCGCCCACGCGTGGCCGGCCGGCACCAGTGCGCAGATCCGCGACTGCGCCAACGCTTGCAGGTGCAGGCCATTGCGCGGTTCCACTTCGGTGAGCACCGCCACATCCGCATGCTCGGACAACAGCGCGGCCAGGGTTTCCTGAGCGTTGCCCAGGCGCAGGTTGACGGTAATTCCGGGGTAGCGCGCGCGCAGGCTGGCAATCATCGGCATCACCAGGTGCGGGCCATCCGCCGCGACTTCCAGGCGTCCGCTGAGCAGTTGCCGGTTGGCCTCCAATAGCGTCTGCGCTTCGTCCACCAGGCCGAAGATCGCCCGCGTGATCGCCGCCAGCCGCGCGCCCTCCTCAGTCAACTCCACCCGGCGCGCGGTGCGGCGCAGCAACGGGATCTGGTAGTGCTCTTCCAGCGCCTTGATATGCCCGGTCACCGCCGGCTGGCTGATGAACAGCCGCGCCGCCGCACGGGTAAAACTGCCCTCGCGGGCCACGGCATCGAATGCACGCAACTGAAACAGGTTCATAGCTATCGGCCTCACTGATAGCTCGCATAACAACAAATAATTTGATTGATAACAAGCCAAACTGCAATTTAGGCGCCGTAGCTTCAACCCCGACGCCTTGCGAGAACCCGAGATGAACACTGCCGCGCCCATCCTGTTGACCCCCGGCCCTCTGACGACTTCTGCCCGCACCCGCCAGGCCATGCTGGAAGACTGGGGCTCATGGGACGATCGCTTCAACGCCCTCACCGCCAGCGTCTGCGCGCAACTGCTGGCGATTGTGCAGGGCGAAGGCAGTCACCATTGCGTGCCCTTGCAGGGCAGCGGCACCTTTGCCGTCGAAGCCGCCGTCGGCACCCTGGTCCCCCGCGCCGGCAAGGTGCTGGTGCTGATCAACGGTGCCTATGGCAAACGCCTGGCGAAGATTTGCGAAGTGCTCGGCCGCGACTTCAGCACCTTTGAAACCGCCGAGGACGAACCCACCACCGCCGCCGACGTCGACCGCCTGCTGCACGCCGACAAGGCCATCACCCATGTCGGGTTGATCCACTGCGAAACCAGCACCGGCATTCTCAATCCACTGGCGGACATCGCCCAGGTCGTCAAACAGCACGGCAAGCGCTTGATCGTCGACGCCATGAGTTCCTTCGGCGCGTTGCCGATCGATGCCCGCGCAGTGCCGTTCGACGCGTTGATCGCTGCCTCGGGCAAATGTCTGGAAGGCGTGCCGGGCATGGGTTTTGTGCTCGCCAACAAACAGGCACTGGCCGCCGCCCAGGGCAACTGCCATTCCCTGGCGCTGGACCTGTTCGACCAGCACAGCTATATGGCCAGGACCGGTCAATGGCGCTTTACCCCGCCGACCCATGTGGTCGCGGCCCTGCACGAAGCACTCCTGCAATACCAGGAAGAAGGCGGCCTGCCCGCCCGCCACAAACGCTACGCCGACAACTGCCAGGCACTGCTCGAGGGCATGGCCGACCTGGGCCTGCGCAGCTTCCTGTCGGCGGTGATCCAGGCGCCGATCATCGTGACCTTCCACGCACCGACAGACCCGCGCTATCAGTTCAAAGACTTCTACGAGCGGGTCAAGGCCAAGGGTTTCATCTTGTACCCCGGAAAATTGACCCAGGTGGACACCTTCCGCGTGGGCTGCATCGGCCATGTCGACGCGGCAGGCATGCACGCTGCGGTCAAGGCGATCGGCCAAGTGCTGCAAGAAATGTGTAGGCGCGAGCTGGCTCGCGAAAGTCTTTAACGATAACGCGGGGCGCCTGGTTCACAACGGCGCCCTCAGGTTTTTCGCGAGCAAGCTCGCTTCTACAGGCTCTTTACCTACAGGATCTGAATCATGAATTACCAAAATCCCAACACCCTCCAGGCCGTCATCCTCGATTGGGCCGGCACTGTGGTCGACTTCGGCTCCTTCGCGCCCACGCAGATTTTTGTCGAGGCCTTCGCCGAGTTCGATGTGCACGTCTCCATCGAAGAAGCCCGTGGCCCGATGGGCATGGGCAAGTGGGACCACATCCGCACCCTCTGCGACCAGCCGCAAGTCGCCGAGCGCTACCGCCAGGCGTTCGGTCGCACGCCTACCGACGACGACGTCACCGCCATCTACCAACGCTTCATGCCGCTGCAGATCGAAAAGATCGCCGAGCACTCGGCCCTTATCCCAGGCGCCCTCGACACCATCGCCCGCCTTCGCGCGCAGGGCCTCAAGATCGGCTCCTGCTCCGGCTACCCCAAGCAAGTGATGGACAAGGTCGTCGCGCTGGCCGCCACCAACGGCTACATCGCCGACCATGTGGTGGCCACCGACGAAGTGCCCAACGGCCGCCCATGGCCGGCCCAGGCGTTGGCCAACGTGATCGCACTGGGCATCGACGATGTGGCGGCGTGCGTCAAGGTCGACGACACCGTGCCAGGCATTCTCGAAGGTCGCCGTGCCGGCATGTGGACCGTGGCCCTGACCTGCTCCGGTAATGCCCTGGGCCTGACCTACGCGCAATTCCGCGACCTGGATGCCGCCACCTTGAGCGGTGAACGTCAACGCATCGAAGCGATGTTCAAAGGCTCGCGCCCGCATTACCTGATCGACACCCTCATCGAACTGCCGGCGGTCATCGCGGACATCAACGCACGCCTGGCCCGCGGAGAAATGCCACAAAGTCACTGATCAAGGTCAACACAAGGACATTCGCGCGAGGCAAATCACGTAAAACAGGCATACAGTAAAAGGACTTCGTCACCGAAGAACGGAGATATGCCCTGATGAGTGAGGAAAAAAGCGATGCCGTGGAAAAATTCCGATACGCGCTACAGCACCATGTCGATTGCGTTGCACTGGTTGATGCTGGTGCTGTTGGCGGTGGTTTACGCCTGCATTGAGTTTCGCGGGATCTTTCCCAAAGGCAGTGGCGGGCGGGCATTGATCGTGGAGCTGCACTTCATGTTCGGCCTGACCGTATTTGTCCTGGTGTGGCTGCGCCTGTTTGCACGTTCCCTGGGGGTCGCACCGAAAATCATCCCGGCACCACCGCAATGGCAGGCGTTGCTGGCGACCCTGATGCACTGGGCGCTGTACCTGTTCATGATCGGCATGCCGATTGCCGGCTGGCTGATCGTCAGCGCCCAAGGGCATTCGGTGATGTTCTACGGGATTGAGCTGCCGCCGTTGATTGGCGAAAACAAGGACCTGTCCAAGCAGATCAAGGAATGGCACGAGCTGGGCGGCGCGATCGGCTATTGGTTGATTGGCCTGCACGCCTTGGCCGGGCTGTACCATCACTACTTCATGCGCGATAACACTGTGCGGCGCATGATCCCCAAACGCTAGACCGCCAAACCTCGGCGGCCCTGCAGGCCGCCGGTGTGCACGAAGATCAGGCGAGTGCCGGGGGCGAAGCGCCCGGCCTCGATCTGTTGCTTCAACGCCAGCAACGCTTTACCGGTGTAGAGCGGCTCCAGAGGTACACCGCAGGCCTGCTCGGTGGTTTCGATAAATTCGAGCAATAGCGGATCGACCTTCGCAAAGCCTCCCCGGCTGGCGTCCAGCAACGCATACCCACCCGTTACGAGGGCCTGCACGTTCTGTGCGACGCCGTGATCATCCGGCACCGCCAGCGCACCGTACACCGGGCGCGCGCACGCTTCCGCGAGCGCCAGACCCGCCAGCGTAGTCCCGGTGCCTGCCGCCAACCACCAGGCGTCGTAATCGGCCCAGCCCACATCGCTCAATTGCTGGCGGGCCTGTTCGACCAAGACAGCGCATCCCAACGCCCCGGCCATCCCGCCACCGCCTTCGGGCACCGGATAGAAACCCGGGTATCGCTCGCGCCACGGCGTCCAGAAATCCGCCGCGTGGCGCGCGCGATAGCCGCCGTAGCCGAGCCAATGCAGTTGCATGCCGAAGGCTTTCAGGTCGAGCACGGTGGGGGTGTCTTGGGGATGACCACGCAACAAGCCGACGGTGGGAAAACCAAAGCGTTTCCCCGCCGCCGCCAGTGCATGCAGATGGTTGGAGTAAGCGCCGCCAAGGCTGATGATCCCGCTGGCGCCGGCCTGCTGCGCCAAGGCCAGGTGCTCGGTGAGCTTGAACCACTTGTTGCCGCTGATCAGCGGGTCGATGCGATCCAGGCGCAGCACGGCCAACTCGACGCCGTTGAGCCAATCCAGCTGCACGGATTCAAGCGGGGCACGGGGAAGCCAATCGAAAGGACCCATCGGAGCGGCGTCTGCATGAAAAAGGGGCGGTAGTCTAACACCGCCCCTTCCCTGGTCTTACAGCTCGGCGGCGAGGCGCGAGCCCTGGTTGATGGCGCGCTTGGCGTCGAGTTCGGCCGCCACATCGGCGCCGCCGATCAAGTGCACATTCTGGCCCGCTGCGAGCAGGCCGTCCTGCAGTTCGCGCAACGGGTCCTGGCCGGCGCAGATGACGATATTGTCCACCGCCAACAGCTGCGGCTCACCCTCGGCGCCGATGCGGATATGCAGGCACTCGTCGTCGATCTTCAGGTACTCGACGCTGTTGAGCATCTGCACTTGCTTGTTCTTCAAGCCGGTACGGTGGATCCAGCCGGTGGTCTTGCCCAGGCCGTCGCCGACCTTGGAGGTTTTGCGCTGCAGCAGGAACACCTCGCGTGCCGGCGCATGGCGCTCAGGCTTGATGCCGGCCACGCCGCCACGGGCCTGCAATTGGGTGTCGATGCCCCACTCTTTCCAGAACGCGTCACGGTCCAGGCTGGTGGACACGCCCTGGTGCACGAGGAATTCCGACACGTCGAAACCGATACCGCCGGCACCGATCACCGCCACGCGCTTGCCCACCGGTTTGCGCTCGAGAATCACGTCCAGGTAGCTCAGCACCTTGGCATTGTCGATCCCCGGAATCGCCGGCGTGCGCGGCGCAATCCCGGTGGCCAGGATGATCTCGTCGTAGCCGCCCGCCGTCAGTTGCGCAACATCGACACGGGTGTTGAGGCACACCTCGACGTGGGTGGTCTGCAATTTACGATTGAAATAACGCAGGGTTTCAAAAAACTCTTCCTTGCCCGGCACGCGCTTGGCGATGTTGAACTGACCGCCGATCTCGCTGGCGGAATCGAACAACGTCACCTGATGACCGCGTTCGGCCGCCACCGTGGCAGCGGCCAGACCCGCAGGACCAGCGCCGACCACGGCGATTTTCTTGATCTGCTTGACCGGCAAGTAGTTGAGCTCGGTTTCGTAACACGCGCGTGGGTTGACCAGGCACGTGGTCAGCTTGCCGCCGAAGGTGTGGTCCAGGCAGGCCTGGTTGCAGCCGATGCAGGTGTTGATTTCATCGGCTCGGCCCGCAGCGGCCTTGTTGACGAATTCCGGGTCAGCAAGGAACGGGCGCGCCATCGACACCATGTCGGCATCGCCCTGGGCCAGGATTTTTTCGGCGATTTCCGGCGTGTTGATGCGGTTGGTGGTGATCAGCGGAATCTGCACCGAACCGCGCAGCTTGGCGGTGACTTTGCTGAACGCGCCGCGCGGCACTTTGGTGGCGATTGTCGGGATGCGCGCTTCGTGCCAGCCGATCCCGGTGTTGATAAGGGTCGCGCCCGCCTGCTCGATGGCCTTGGCCAGTTGCACGATCTCTTCCCAACTGCTGCCGCCTTCCACCAAGTCGAGCATCGACAGGCGGAAGATGATGATGAAATTCGGGCCAACCGCCTCACGCACCCGGCGCACGATCTCTACTGCCAGGCGCATGCGGTTTTCGTAGCTGCCGCCCCAACGGTCGGTGCGATGGTTGGTGTGCGCCGCGAGGAACTGGTTAATGAAATAGCCTTCCGAGCCCATGATTTCCACACCGTCATACTCGGCGGACTGGGCCAGCAACGAGCAGGTGACGAAATCGCGGATCTGTTTCTCGATCCCCTCCTCGTCCAGCTCTTTGGGCTTGAACGGATTGATCGGCGCCTGGATCGCGCTGGGTGCGACCTGCTTGGGGCTATAGGCATAACGGCCGGCGTGAAGGATCTGCATGCAGATCTTGCCGCCCGCCTCGTGCACGGCCTTGGTCACGATCTTGTGCTTCTGCGCTTCTTCGTCCGTGGTCAGCTTGGCCGCGCCGGAATACACGCCGCCTTCATCATTCGGGCCAATGCCGCCGGTGACCATCAGGCCCACGCCGCCACGGGCGCGCTCGGCAAAGTAGGCCGCCATGCGCTCGAAACCACCGGGTTTCTCTTCAAGGCCAGTGTGCATCGAGCCCATCAGGGTACGGTTGCGCAAGGTGGTAAAACCCAGGTCCAACGGGGCCAGCAGGTGCGGGTAGGCAGCAGCGGTCATGGTCAAGCTCCACAACGGATCATCACGGGACGTGAGGCGTTCGAATGACGCCCCATCGGTTTATGTCCCACAGACTAAGAGGCGATGGATTACCGCTCAATGACCGAAACTGACAAGTTATTGATCCAAATGCACAGCGCCCCTTGGCAAGCCGGTACATGGGCCCTACCCTAGTCGACGAACCCAGCACACGGTCTGTTGTCTGTTGCCCCATGCGTAAACTTCTTGGCTTCACCCTCTCCATGGCCCTGGTTGCCGCCGTCGCCGCGTATCTGGTCTGGACCCAGGAACGCCCCGTGGCGCATTACCTGTCGGACCTGCGCATCACCCTCGCCCTGAATGAAGGCCTGCCCGCCGATCGCGGCAATCTGCTGGGGGTCCAGCCGGAGCTGTTCCCCGCCGACTACCAGAGCCTGGAACGCCTGCACCTGAAACTCGCGGCCTATCTGCAAAAGGCACGGGAACAGGGGCTGATCAACGACAAGACCATCGTGGTGCTGCCCGAACATATCGGCACATGGCTAATGCTGGCCGGTGAAAAGAACGAGGTGTACCAGGCACTGCATGCCAAGGATGCGATGAACTGGCTGTCGGCCAGCAACCCGGTGCTGTTCCTGCGCGCCTGGATCAGCGCCACCGGCGACAATCGTACCGACGACGCCTACCTGCGCATGAAAGCCCCGGCCATGGCGCGGGACTACCAGGTGCTGTTCGGCGGTCTGGCCAAGGAGTTCGGCGTCACGCTGGTGGCCGGCTCCATCGCCTTGCCGAACCCGAGTGTCAGCCAGGGCCAATTGCAGGTCGGTCATGGTGCGCTGTACAACGCCAGCGTGGTGTTTGCCGCGGACGGTTTGCCCATCGGCGAGCCGCAGCGCCAGTTCTATCCGATTTACGATGAACGCGGCTTTATCGAGTCCGGCGATGAAAACCTCGTCAACGTGTTCGACACTCCGGCCGGCCGCTTGGGCGTGCTGGTGGGCAGTGACAGCTGGTACCCGGACAACTACCGCAAACTCAACGAGCGCGGCGCGCAACTGATCGCCGTGCCGGCCTTTGTGCTGGGTCGTGATACGTGGGACCGACCCTGGCGCGGCTTCAAAAGCGTGTCGACGCCGCCGCAAGTGAGCCTCAAGCCTGAAGAACTCAGCGAGGGCGAAGCGTGGCGGCGCCTTACGCTGATCAGCCAGCAACCGGTCAGCCACGCCGTCGCCGGTATGAGCGTATTTCTGCGCGGGCAGTTCTGGGACCTGGGTACCGCCGGGCACAGCTTCCTCAGCAGCCATGGCCAAATCAGCGCCGACGGCGACGCCCGTGGCGCGCGTTTGCTGAATATCTGGCTGTAGCGCCTTGAAGCCGGTGCGCCTGGGGGATCTGTCGGTAGGCTTCGTGCAGACCCTCGCCGATGCCGTCCACAGCCATGGCCTGGACCCGCAACCGCTGCTGCTGCAATACGGCCTTGACCCGGCGCGACTTGCCGAGGCAGGAGCACGCTTATCGATCCCGCGCTATATGCGCCTGGGCCATGGGGCCATCCAACTTACCGGCGACCCCGGCCTCGGCCTGCGCATGGGCCAGTTCAGCCGTTTGAGTCAGGCCGGGCTGGCCGGCGTCACCGCCGCCCAGGCGCCCAACGTACGCGAGGCGGCACGCACGCTGACCCGCTTCGAAGCCCTGTACGGTTCCAACTATCGCGGGCAATCGAGCTTGCATGAAGATGCCGAAGGCGCCTGGCTGCGGTTCTACTCCATCAGCCCCTACAACGCCTACAACCGTTTCGTGGTGGATTCGATCATTGCCGGCTGGCTGCACCAATTGTCCAACCTGGCCCAGCAGACGGTACAGGCACAGCGCATCGACATCGAATTCGACGCCCCCGAGTACAGCGAGCGGTACAGCATCCTGAGTGACAGCCCGGTCCACTTCGGCGCCGAGGTCAATCAATTGCGTCTGAGCCAGCAAACCCTGGCCCTGCGCAACCCGCAGCACTGTCCGAGTACCTGGCAACTGATGCTGCAACTGTGTGAACGGGAATTGGAGCAACTGACGCGCACCCGCAGCCTGCGCGAGCGCATTACCCGCTTGCTCGGGCCGATGCTCAATGGCGGTCGGGAACCCGACCTGGAAGAAGTGGCGGCACGCTTGAAGCTGCCGACCTGGACGCTGCGCCGCAAACTGGCCGAAGAAGGTACTCAGTTCCGCGCCATTCTCAACGATACCCGTCGCGACCTGGCCATGACCTACATTCGCGACACGGAACTGGCGTTCGGCGAGATCGCCTACTTGCTCGGTTTTGCCTCGGCCCAGGCCTTCCAACGGGCGTTCCGGCGATGGAACAACCAGACCCCAGGGGAATTTCGCCGCAGTCAGCGGCATTCCGCCTGAAGTCGGTCTTACAGCTCTGTTGCGTCGTCCGGTTCCAGCGGGTCCAACTCAAACGCCTGGTACTCGAGCAGTTCTTCCTGGTAATCGTCCATATAAGGCTCCTTAGGGTTCAAAGCAGCTGCCAATTAAGACCTGCAAGACCAGCCTAAAGTGCCGCGATGACGAAAAAAAGTCAGCGCTGTGACGTTCCTGCATTACAGGATTAAACGTAGTAGCGCCTGGAGAATTTATCAGCCGGGGCTCATCACCGGCTGGCCTCTCACTGCGCAGGGGTCGGCAACGGCGGAATCGCCTCGGTCGGGGCCGGCAGCTCCGAGTTCGTTGGTGCTGGGGCCGGCTCTTGTTGCGGGGCACTCGGTGCCGGCTCATGCTGCGGCGCGGTGGGCTCGGAAGCTGCAGGCGCTGGGGCGGCGGGCTGCTCCTTCGGCGCCTCGACCTTTTCGACCGCCGGCGCTGCTTTAGGCTCAGGCACACCCAGTTCGGCTTTTGGCTTCTCGGGAATGTGCTCGGCCTTCTTCACTTCCTGGGGCAGGAACAAATCCACCAACGAAAAGTAACGCTCATAGAACTTCGGCGCCGAGACGGTCTCGCTCGCCACCTTCACCATCGAGTCATCGGTGGAACCGATCGGCATCGACACCGAACCCAGCACGCCTACACCCAGGCTCGCGGAATTGTTGACCTTCTTCAGCGCATAGCGATCCTGCAAGGCGTTGGCGAACATCGTCGAGTGGTTCTTGCCTTTGCCGTCGTCGGCACACACCACGTTGAAGCTGATCTGCAGGTGAGTCTCGCCGGTCTGCTGGAAACTCTTGTTGCCCACGACCAGTTTCGGATCGCTGCTGGTGATGATGTAACCCTGGCTCAGCAACGCACGCCGGGCGGCTTCGCATGCGGCGACATCGGAGACCGGATAATCCCGCGAGAACGTGCCGGAGTCGTCGAAACTCTCATGTTCATAAATAGCGGTCTTGGGTGACGAGCAGCCCGCAGCGCCCGCCAGCACCAGCGCCAACCCGAGGCTACGCAAGTGAAATGATGTCGACATTGAAAATCCTGAGGAAAACAGTCAGGGCCGTATTGTGCAACAGAACGAGGCCTTGGCGCGCGCATTCCTGTCGGTAAAACGTCACAGGCCTACACAGCGGGGCCTGCAGGAAAAAGCCCGGCGCACATATGATCAATAAACACGCGTAATTTGGCAGAAGCGTGACGACTGGATGGCCACAGCATCCAGAAACTGCCCTGATGCTCGAGATAGTCATCCAGCACCCGTTGCAGGCGTCCCTCTGCCACGGCCTGATTGACCATGTAGTCCGGCAGGCAGGCGATGCCCAAGCCTTCGTGCACCACATGATTGAGGGACTCGATCGTGGTGCTGACCAACGGGGTGCGCAACATGGGCTCCACAGCGCCAGCCTCCAGCCGCAAGGGCCAGGGTTCCAGCTTGCCCGTGGCGCAGAACTTGTGGCGCAGGCAGGCATGCTCGTTCAAGTGTCGGGGCAGGCTCGGTGTGCCGTGTTGCTGGAAGTACCCCGGCGTGCCCACCAGCACCAGGTGGTAATGCCCCAGATGACGGGCCATCAAGCGCGAATCTTCTGGCTTACCGGTACGAATCACCGCATCGAAACCCTCCTCGATTACGTCCACCATACGGTCGGAAAAATCCACATCCAACTCGATGTCCGGATAAGCACGCATAAAAGCGCTGAGTACCGGCATCAGCAAGCCCCGCACTTGCGGCACGCTGATGCGCAACTTGCCCCTGGGCGTGGTGCTGGCCAGCGTCAGCTCCCGCTCTGCCGCTTCCACCTCCGCCAGAATACGCCGCGACCGCTCAAGAAACAGCGAGCCTTCACTGGTCAAGGTAATGCTGCGAGTGCTGCGATGAAACAAGCGCACGCCCAGGCGTTCTTCCATGCGCGCAATGCTTTTGCCCACTGCCGACGACGACACCCCCAACACGCGGCCTGCGCCGGTGAAGCTGCGCGTCTCCGCCACCTGCACAAATACCGAAAGGCTGCCCAAGCTGTCCATGACCCCATCCCTGCCTATTGCGGACATCAACGTCCGATAAGTCAGGAACCTTAGCCTGTTTTTCCGTGCATCACAGCCCTCTACCCTGCGTCCTTGACCTTCTGCATGGATACGACCTCATGAACGACAGCCCCTCTCTGACCGAAAACCCCGTGTCCGCCCAACCTGATGCGCTGCCACTGGGTGGCTTGCTGGCCCTGGCATGCGCCGGTTTCATTACCATCCTCACCGAAGCCATGCCTGCGGGACTCCTGCCGCAAATGAGCGAAGGCCTCGGTGTGTCGCCCGCGCTGGCAGGCCAATTGGTCACTGTCTATGCCCTGGGATCGCTGTTGGCGGCCATCCCCCTCACCCTGCTGACCCGTGGCTGGCGCAGGCGCCCGTTACTGCTGCTCGCCATCGGCGGCTTTGCTCTGGTCAACAGCATGACCGCGCTTTCGAGCCACTACGGCCTGAGCCTGACGGCACGTTTTTTTGCCGGTGTGTTCGCCGGGCTGCTCTGGGCGTTGCTGGCCGGATATGCAAGCCGCATGGTGGCCCCTCACCTGCAAGGTCGCGCCATTGCCGTGGCGATGGTGGGCGCACCGTTGGCGCTGTCACTGGGCATGCCCGCGGGGACTTTCCTCGGTACCACCGTTGGCTGGCGCCTGAGCTTTGCGATCATGACCGGGTTGACGCTGGTGCTGCTGATATGGGCGCGCCTGCAACTGCCGGATTTTGCCGGCGAACGGGCGGATAAACGTTTGGGATTGCGCCAAGTGCTGGGCTTGCCGGGTATTCGTCCGGTGCTATGGGTAACCTTTACCTACGTGCTGGCCCATAACATTCTCTACACCTACATCGCGCCTCTGCTGGCGCCAGCGGGAATCGAGGCCGACATAGACCGGGTGCTGCTGGTATTTGGCCTGTCGGCGTTGTTGGGTATCTGGCTGGTCGGGCTGCTGATCGATCGATGGCTGCGACCGCTGGTGCTGATCAGTTGCTCGCTGTTTGGCCTGCTGGCCCTGTCGCTGGTGTTCTGGATCGACTCGCCAACAGTCATCTACAGCGCTGTGGCGGTTTGGGGCCTGGCATTCGGTGGTTTGCCGGCACTGCTGCAAACCGCGCTGGCCAAGTCAGCCGGCGAGTCGGCTGACGCCGCACAGTCGATGCTGGTGACCGTGTGGAACCTGGGCATTGCGGGAGGCGGTTTGGCGGGCGGTTTGCTATTACAGAGCTGGGGCGTCGTGGCTTTTCCCTGGGCTGTGGCGCTGTTGATGCTGCTGGCGCTGGGCAAACGCCCATGAAAAAGCCCCCGGTCTTTTCAGGCCGGGGGCTTTTTCTTTCAAAACGACATCAGTACTTCTTGATGTCAGCCTTGGCTTCCAGTTGCTTGCGATACGCCGCGAAGTCCTGCTGACCAATACGGGAAGCGAGGAAACGGCGGTATTGCGCCTTTTCTTCGTCCGTTGGAGCAACGGCTTCATTGACGCCGTTCAAGCGCACGATTACCAGGCTACCGTCAGCCAGGGTCACGCTGCTGAAGGTCGGTTTGTCCTTCGCCGCAGGCTTGGGCATACGGAACACGGCTTGCAGCACGGCCGGATCGATCGATTCCTGGCCACGGGTAGCCGCCGCGGTGACTTTCCACGCCTGGCCATCAACCGGCTGGTTCAGCGGGGTCTTGCCGTCACGCAGGCTAGCGATCAACTCGTCAGCGTGAGTCTTGGCCGTCGCGCTGGCGCGCTCCTTGGTCATCTGTGCACGAATAGCCGTGGCAACGCTTTCCAACGGCAGTTGCGCAGGTTTGAGGTGCTCTTTGGCACGCAGCACGATGACGGTTTCCGGGTCCAGTTCGATGGCAGTGCTATTGGCACCTTCATCCAATACTTCCGGGCTGAACGCAGCGGTGACCACGGCACGGTTGGCCGTAACACCTTCGCCACCCTCACGGCCAAACGGCGCGGAGGTGTGCACGGTCAATTTCAGGTCAGACGCTGGCTGAGCCAGGTCGGAAGCTTCGAATGCCGCATCTTCGAGTTGCTTGGTAGCTTCAACAAAACGCTGCTCGACCTGTTGGGTCTTGAGTTCACGGGTCAGCTTGCCTTTGAGGCTGTCAAACGTCGGCACTTCTGGAGCCTCGACACCCAACAGCTTGATCAAGTGCCAACCGAAGGAACTGCGCACCGGTGCCGAGACCTGATCCTTGTTCAAGGCGTACAAGGCAGTTTCGAAATCCGGGTCGTAGACGCCAGGCCCTGCAAACCCGAGATCGCCGCCATTGTTGGCCGAACCGGGGTCCTGGGAGAACTCCTTGGCCAGGGCGTCGAATTTCTCGCCTTTGGCCAGGCGCGCCTGGATTTCCTCGATCTTGGCCTTGGCTTGCGCGTCGGTGACCTTGTCGTTGACTTCAATCAGGATATGCGCCGCGCGACGCTGTTCAGCGAGGTTGGCGGTTTCTTTCTGATAGGCCGCCTGCAGTTCATCGTCCTTGACGCTGACCTGGTCGAAAAAGGACGACTTTTTCAGCTCCAGATAATCGATGACCACCTGGTCAGGGGTCATGAACTCCTTGGCATGCTGGTCGTAATAAGCCTTGACCTCATCGTCGGTGAGTTTCACCGCTGCAGGGTTGGCCTTGATGTTGACGGTGGCGAAGTCGCGGGTCTGTTTTTCCAGACGGGCGAATGCCAGCACTTCGGCATCGGTCACGAAACCGCTGCCTGCGATGCCTGCACGAACCTGGCCGATCAGCATTTCCTGGGTCATCATCTGACGGAACTGCAGACGGCTGTAACCCAGTTGACGGATCACCTGGTCAAAGCGCTCGGCGCTGAACTTGCCATCCACCTGGAATTCCGGCGTCTGCAGGATCACCTGATCCAGCTCCGCTTCAGAGAAGCCAAATTTGGAATCAGCCGCGCCTTGCAGGAGCAGCTTGCGGTCGATCAGCCCCTTGAGCGCCGCATCGCGCAGCAGTTTTTCGTCCAGCAGCGAAGCATCGAAATCCTTGCCCAGCTGTTGCATCAGTTGGCGACGTTGCATGTCGACGGCCTGGCTCAGCTCGGTCTGGGTGATTTTTTCACCATTGACCTTGGCCACGTCCTGCTTGGTATTGGTCGAAGCCTGGAAAATGGCCTCGATACCGGTGAACGCCATCAATGCGACGATGATCCCGATAATGGTCTTGGCAATCCAGCCTTGTGAATTGTCCCTGATATTTTGCAGCATGCGTCCCCCAGAAACGGTTGAACTTCAAAAATTGGCAACCGTGGAGCGTGGGTAGAGTCCGGATAGAAGAAAGGCGCATCCGAGGATGCGCCTTCTCGTAACTGGCGGAGCGGACGGGGGGTTTAACCCACACCCCCGGCTTGGTGACCCGATGGATACATGGGTCAGCTGCCGCTCCGCTGCCAGGCCGGACGGCGTCCGACCCGGGTAGGTAAGGCTTGATCGACGCTTAGTTAACAGCTTCTTTCAGGGCTTTACCGGCTTTGAAACCTGGTTTCTTGGCAGCAGCGATTTGCAGTGCTTTGCCAGTCTGTGGGTTACGGCCAGTACGCGCTGGACGGTCAGTCACAGAGAAAGTACCGAAGCCTACCAACACCACAGAGTCGCCGGCCTTCAGAGCGCCAGTGACGGATTCGATTACTGCGTCCAGCGCACGGCCAGCAGCAGCTTTCGGGATATCAGCGGATGCGGCGATAGCATCAATCAGTTCCGACTTGTTCACTCTAAGTCCCCTTATATATCTATTGAGTATGATTCTAAGTTTTTTGGTGAAAGCAAAAACCAGTGCTGAATGGCCTACAGACACTTAAGAGCCGCTTTATAACAAGGGCTCTAAAAAGCTGTCAAGGAAGCCCCCAGGCTTTAGCGGATTAATGCGTGCTAATTCTTTCCTTGGAATCAGACTCGCGTTTTTCGTCCTTCGCGACTATCTCCGGAGCTACATCCGGCAGGGGCTCCGGCGCGTATTGCAGCGCAATTTGCAGGACCTCGTCAATCCATTTAACCGGTTTAATCTGAAGATCCTGCTTGATGTTGTCCGGGATTTCCTTCAAGTCGCGAACATTCTCTTCTGGAATGATCACGGTCTTGATGCCACCTCGATGCGCAGCCAGCAGTTTCTCTTTCAAACCACCGATCGCCAATACCTGACCACGCAGGGTAATTTCCCCGGTCATTGCGACATCGGCGCGCACTGGAATGCCAGTCAATGCCGACACCAGCGCCGTGCACATGCCTACACCTGCACTAGGACCGTCTTTAGGGGTCGCCCCCTCAGGCATATGGATATGGACATCGTGCTTCTCGTGGAAGTCCAGGGGGATCCCCAGGCTCCTCGCGCGGCTGCGTACCACGGTCTGCGCGGCAGTAATGGACTCGACCATCACATCACCCAGGGAACCGGTCTTGATCAATTGACCTTTGCCCGGGATCACTGCAGCTTCGATAGTCAGCAGTTCACCGCCCACCTGGGTCCACGCCAGGCCAGTCACCTGCCCTACCTGGTCCTGCTGTTCAGCCAGGCCATAACTGAATTTACGCACGCCGAGATAGTGCTCCAGCACATCGGCGGTGACCTTCACCGAAAAACGTTTTTCCAGCGCATGTTCTTTGACCGCCTTGCGGCAAATCTTCGCAATCTGGCGCTCAAGCCCCCGTACACCGGCCTCGCGGGTGTAGTAGCGCACCATGTCACGGATCGACTCGACTTCGAATTCGATCTCGCCTTTTTTCAAGCCATTGGCTGAAATCTGCTTGGGCGCGAGGTATTTGACCGCGATATTGATCTTCTCGTCTTCGGTGTAGCCCGGCAGACGAATCACCTCCATCCGGTCCAGCAGCGCTGGCGGAATGTTCATGGAGTTGGAGGTGCACAAGAACATGACATCGGAGAGGTCGTAGTCGACCTCCAGGTAGTGGTCATTGAAGTTGTGGTTCTGCTCGGGGTCGAGCACTTCCAGCAAAGCCGATGCCGGATCGCCACGCATGTCGCTGCCCATTTTGTCGATTTCGTCGAGCAGGAACAGCGGGTTGCGTACACCCAC
This sequence comes from Pseudomonas extremaustralis, assembly GCF_900102035.1. Lineage (NCBI taxonomy): Bacteria > Pseudomonadati > Pseudomonadota > Gammaproteobacteria > Pseudomonadales > Pseudomonadaceae > Pseudomonas > Pseudomonas extremaustralis. The sequence goes on along the minus strand of NZ_LT629689.1, from coordinate 904,263 downwards.
CTTTGTCATCTTTTGAATCAATCTTCCTGGCATCGAACCGATGTAGGTACGCCGATGACCACGAATTTCCGCTTCATCGCGCACGCCGCCGAGGGCCATGCGCACGAATTTACGGTTGGTGGCATTGGCGATGGACTCGGCTAGGGAGGTTTTACCCACACCCGGCGGACCGACCAGGCACAACACCGGGCCACGAATTTTCTTCACGCGCTTTTGCACGGCGAGGTATTCGAGGATGCGTTCTTTGACTTCTTCGAGGCCGTAATGATCCGCATCAAGGATGTCCTCGGCGCGGGCCAGGTCCAGGCGGACTTTGGTCTGGGCCTTCCAAGGTACCTGCACCAGCCAGTCGATGTAGGAACGAACCACAGTGGCTTCGGCCGACATCGGCGACATTTGCTTGAGTTTGTTCAACTCGGCATTGGCTTTGGTCAGGGCGTCTTTTGGCAAGCCGGCGGCATCGATGCGTTTTTTCAACTCTTCGATTTCGTTGTGGCCTTCCTCGCTGTCGCCGAGTTCTTTCTGAATGGCCTTCATCTGCTCATTCAGGTAATACTCGCGCTGGCTGCGCTCCATTTGTTTCTTCACGCGACCACGAATGCGTTTCTCGACCTGCAACAGATCGATTTCGGCATCCAGCAGCGCCAGCACGTGTTCAACACGGGCGGCCAGGTCGATGATCTCCAGAATGTCTTGCTTCTGTTCGATTTTCAGCGCCATGTGCGCCGCCATGGTGTCGACCAGGCGGCTTGGCTCATCGATGCTGTTGAGGGACGACAACACTTCAGCCGGGACTTTTTTGCCCAGCTGCACATACTGCTCGAACTGCGAGAGCAGGCTGCGTACAAAAACTTCGGACTCACGCTCAGGAGCTTCGACTTCGTCGATCAGTGCCACTTCGGCACGCAGGTGGCCGTCCACCTCCATGAACCGCTCGACCGCGCCGCGCTGTTCGCCTTCCACCAACACCTTGACGGTGCCATCGGGCAGCTTGAGCAGTTGCAGCACGGTTGCCACGGTACCAACGCGATACAGGGCGTCTTCGCCCGGATCATCGTCAGCAGGATTTCTCTGGGCCAACAGCAGGATCTGCTTATCGCCCGCCATCGCAGCCTCGAGGGCTTCGATAGACTTCTCGCGCCCCACGAACAGCGGGATAACCATGTGCGGATAGACGACGACATCACGCAACGGCAGGAGAGGCAATTCGATGGTTGTCTTCATGATTTCGCCTCTATGACAGTTGAAAAGTAAGCTTGAAGCCAAGATGGGGGCTGCGTGTAAAAAAAACAAGCTCAATGCCTGCTGTTACACGCAGTAAAAATTCTTATGAAAAACAAAGGGGCCCCTAGAGGCCCCTTGTTTGTACCGAAACTGCGAAACGCTTACGCGTCTGGCGCAGCCTTGGCAGCCGGTTCACTGTTTTCATAGATATACAGTGGCTTGGACTTACCTTCTATAACGCTTTCGTCAATCACCACTTTACTCACCTCGGATTGCGAGGGGATTTCATACATGGTGTCGAGCAACACGCCTTCGAGGATAGAACGCAGGCCACGTGCACCCGTCTTACGCTCCAGCGCCCGCTTGGCCACGGACTTGAGCGCGTCGGTACGGAACTCGAGGTCTACACCTTCCATCTCGAACAGCTTGGCGTATTGCTTGGTCAGGGCGTTTTTCGGCTCGGTGAGGATCTGAATCAGAGCAGCCTCATCCAGCTCGTCCAACGTAGCCAGGACCGGCAGACGGCCAACGAATTCAGGGATCAGACCGAACTTGACCAGATCGTCAGGCTCGACTTCACGCAGGGACTCGCCCACCTTCTTGCCTTCTTCCTTACTGCGCACTTCTGCACTGAACCCGATGCCGCCACGGGTGGAACGGTTTTGAATAACCTTTTCCAGACCGGAGAACGCACCGCCACAGATGAACAGGATGTTACGCGTATCAACCTGAAGGAATTCCTGCTGCGGATGCTTGCGGCCACCTTGCGGCGGTACGGAAGCAACCGTGCCTTCGATCAGCTTCAACAGAGCCTGCTGTACGCCTTCACCGGAAACGTCCCGGGTAATCGACGGATTGTCGGACTTGCGCGAAATCTTGTCGATTTCGTCGATGTAGACAATACCCATCTGGGCTTTCTCTACGTCGTAGTCGCACTTCTGCAGCAGTTTCTGAATGATGTTCTCGACATCTTCGCCCACGTAGCCAGCCTCGGTGAGGGTGGTGGCGTCGGCGATGGTGAACGGAACGTTCAGCAGGCGAGCGAGGGTTTCCGCAAGCAGGGTTTTACCCGAGCCTGTAGGGCCGATCAGCAAGATGTTGCTTTTGCCGAGTTCGACTTCGTCGCCTTTCTTGTCACGCTGGTTCAGACGCTTGTAGTGGTTGTACACCGCTACGGCCAGAACCTTCTTTGCACGCTCTTGACCAATGACGTATTGGTCAAGGATGCCGCTGATTTCTTTAGGCGAAGGCAATTTATGCGCGCTGCTTTCGGCCTGTGCTTCCTGCACCTCCTCACGGATGATGTCATTGCACAGGTCGACGCACTCGTCGCAGATAAAGACCGAGGGGCCGGCAATCAATTTGCGTACTTCATGCTGGCTTTTGCCACAGAAGGAGCAATAGAGCAGCTTGCCGTTGTCCTCGCCGTTGCGGGTGTCAGTCATTCGTTCGATCCAAATCCGATAGGCTTGCAACACAAGATGAAGGCTTATGCGGGCTTTTTCAAGCCCACAGGTGTCGGATGTGCCGAACAGCCTTATTTTGAGCGGCTTATATTAAGCGGGGCGCTTTTCGATCACTTCGTCGATCAACCCATATTCACGCGCCATTTCCGCGCTCATGAAGTTGTCGCGATTGGTGTCGCGTTCGATTTCTTCCAGGGTGCGCCCGCTGTGCTTGGCCATCAGCGTGTTGAGACGCTCGCGGATGAACAGGATTTCCTTGGCGTGGATTTCGATATCCGACGCCTGGCCCTGGAAACCGCCCAGTGGCTGGTGAATCATCACACGGGAGTTCGGCAGGCAGTAACGCTTGCCATGAGCACCCGCGGTGAGCAGGAACGCGCCCATGCTGCATGCCTGACCGATGCACGTAGTCGATACGTTCGGCTTGATGAACTGCATGGTGTCGTAGATCGACATGCCCGCCGTTACCGAACCGCCCGGAGAGTTGATGTAAAGATGGATGTCCTTGTCCGGGTTTTCCGCTTCAAGGAACAGCAGTTGCGCACAGATCAGGTTGGCCATGTAGTCCTCTACCGGGCCCACCAGAAAGATCACTCGCTCCTTGAGCAGGCGCGAGTAGATGTCGTAGGCGCGTTCGCCACGAGCGGACTGCTCGACAACCATCGGGACCAGGCCGCCTGCGGCCTGGATATCAGAGTTCTGCTGAATATAGGAATTACGGAACATGCTCTGCAGTTACTCCCAAATAGTCATGTCTTGAAAACGCATAAGCCAGCGCGAGGCTGGCTTATGGTTGAATTTCCAACGAATTGGACAATCAGTCGGCTTGTGCTGCTTCCGCCGGCTTGACTGCTTCTTCGTAAGAGACCGCTTTATCGGTCACCTTAGCCTTCTGCAGAACAGTATCCACAACTTGTTCTTCCAGCACAACCGAACGTACTTCGTTCAGCTGCTGGTCGTTCTTGTAGTACCAAGCCACAACCTGCTCAGGCTCCTGGTAGGCCGAAGCCATTTCCTGGATCATTTCGCGAACGCGGTCTTCGTCAGGCTTGAGGTCGAACTGCTTGACCACTTCGGCCACGATCAGGCCCAGCACGACGCGGCGCTTGGCTTGCTCTTCGAACAGCTCGGCCGGCAGTTGGTCTGGCTTGATGTTGCCACCAAACTGCTGAACCGCTTGCACGCGCAGGCGATCCACTTCGTTGGACAGCAGAGCCTTAGGCACTTCGATCGGGTTGGTAGCCAGCAGACCGTCCATGACCTGGTTCTTGACCTTGGACTTGATGGCCTGACGCAGCTCACGCTCCATGTTCTTGCGAACTTCGGTACGGAAGCCTTCGATCCCGGTTTCCTTGATGCCGAATTGAGCGAAGAACGCCTCATTCAGCTCTGGCAGCTTAGGCTCGGAAACGCTGTTGACGGTCACGGTGAACTCGGCGGCTTTACCAGCCAGGTCCAGGTTCTGGTAATCAGCCGGGAAAGTCAGGCTCAGCACGCGCTCTTCGCCGGCTTTTGCCCCCACCAGACCGTCTTCGAAACCAGGGATCATGCGGTTGGAACCCAGCACCAGTTGAGTACCCTTGGCCGAGCCGCCAGCGAATGCTTCGCCGTCGACCTTGCCCACGAAATCGATGTTCAGCTGATCTTCGTTCTGGGCGGCACGCTCGGCCACCTCAAAACGAGTGTTCTGCTTGCGCAGGATTTCCAGCATGTTGTCCAGGTCGGAATCAGCCACTTCGGCGCTCAGGCGCTCGATAGCGATGCCGTCGAAACCGGCAACTTCAAACTCTGGGAACACTTCGAATACGGCTACGTATTCCAGGTCCTTGCCAGCTTCCAGGGACTTGGGCTCGATCGAAGGCGAGCCAGCCGGGTTCAGCTTTTGCTCAACGACCGCTTCGTAGAAAGAAGCCTGGATCACGTCACCGACAGCTTCCTGACGCGCATCGGCACCAAAACGGCGCTTGATTTCGCTCATTGGCACTTTGCCTGGACGGAAACCAGCGATCTTGGCCTTTTGGGCAGTCTGCTGCAGACGCTTGTTGACCGCAGTTTCGATACGCTCTGCCGGCACGGTGATGCTCAGGCGGCGCTCGAGAGCAGTAGTATTTTCAACAGAAACTTGCATGGATATTCCTCGTTGCACAGACGTTAGCCGGCCGTTTCCGACCCCAGAATCAAGGGCATGCATTCTAGTGGGTCAAACTCAAGAAGTCACCCTACTGGAAACGGGTAAAAAAACAGCAGGCAATTTATCGGTACGAATGCACGAATGCACCTCGCCCCGGTGACAAATACAGCCAATCACGCCAGGGCTCTGCGCCAACCCTTCTATATATAGAAGAGGTCGCCAATCATCTCCCTGACGGCCAACCCCGAGAACGGGATCGGCAGGCAGCGCAGCATCATCGAGAAACATAAATACGACGAAACGCCCTGCCGTTGCGACCCAGTGCCTGCAGCCGCCGATACTCGAAACGCTAAAACAAAAAAAGGCGCCAGACTGTTAAATCTGGCGCCTTTCGAATATGGGGTGGACGAAGGGGATCGAACCCTCGACAACGGGAGTCACAATCCCGTGCTCTACCAACTGAGCTACGCCCACCATATTGCGTTAACAAAGAAACCAAACCACTTCTTTGTTGAGCCTTGCCCTGCCCCATGGCTGAACAAAGCTTTAATTGGTGCGGATGAAGAGACTCGAACTCTTACGCCTCGCGGCGCTGGAACCTAAATCCAGTGTGTCTACCAATTCCACCACATCCGCGCTTGAAGCTCTTAAAGCAAAGGCGCCAGATGATTAATCTGGCGCCTTTCTAAATATGGGGTGGACGAAGGGGATCGAACCCTCGACAACGGGAGTCACAATCCCGTGCTCTACCAACTGAGCTACGCCCACCATATAGCGCTACTTGTGCCAAAGCTGCCTAATGGCGCACCCGGCAGGACTCGAACCTGCGACCATCCGCTTAGAAGGCGGATGCTCTATCCAGCTGAGCTACGGGCGCCTGATTAATCTGTACTCTTGGAGGATTACAAACTAAGTGCTTCCAGCCTTGCAGAACAACAATCCCACTCGACCTTCTTAACCAGTGCTAGGCTGTGCCCGACAAGTGCGACGAATAGTATAGAGGGTCCCGAAACCCGTCAAATCTTTTTTAAAAAAAATTCATTTTATTTAAGGGGTTAGGCCAATTTGCAGACCAAGCGCCTTTGCCCTCACGTCTTGGCATGCGAGAATGCGCGCACTTTTCTTCCCCCTCTCGATGGTTAATCACGCGTAATGACTGCACAACTTATCGACGGCAAATCAATCGCCGCCAGCCTGCGCCAGCAGATCGCCAAGCGCGTCACCGAGCGTCGCCAGCAAGGCTTGCGCACGCCGGGCCTCGCGGTGATCCTGGTCGGCAGCGATCCTGCCTCTCAGGTTTATGTCTCGCACAAGCGTAAAGACTGTGAAGAGGTCGGCTTTATCTCCAAGGCCTACGACCTGCCTGCCGACACCACCCAACAGGCGCTCACCGACCTGATCGACGGCCTCAATGACGACCCGGCGATCGATGGCATCCTGGTGCAACTGCCGCTGCCCGCGCACCTGGACGCCTCCAAGCTGCTGGAACGCATCCGCCCGGACAAAGACGTCGACGGCTTCCATCCGTACAACGTCGGCCGCCTCGCCCAGCGGATCCCGCTGCTGCGCCCGTGCACGCCCAAAGGCATCATGACCCTGCTGGAAAGCACCGGTGTCGACCTGTACGGCCTCGACGCCGTCATCGTCGGCGCGTCGAACATCGTCGGTCGCCCGATGGCCATGGAATTGTTGCTGGCCGGCTGCACCGTGACCGTCACCCACCGCTTCACCAAGGATCTGGCCGGCCACGTTGGCCGGGCGGACCTGGTGGTGGTTGCCGCCGGCAAGCCGGGCCTGGTCAAAGGCGAGTGGATCAAAGAAGGTGCCATCGTCATCGACGTCGGTATCAACCGCCAGGCTGATGGCAAGCTGGTCGGCGATGTGGTGTACGAAACCGCCCTGCCCCGTGCCGGCTGGATCACGCCGGTACCCGGTGGCGTCGGCCCGATGACCCGTGCCTGCCTGCTGGAAAACACCTTGTATGCCGCAGAAACCCTGCACGGCTGATCGGCCGCCGCACTGAAAAAGCCCTGCCTTCGCGCAGGGCTTTTTGTTTTGGGTGTAAACCTCATGCTCTGCTTTCACCGTGCAGGGGTCCGCCAACGGGGAAGCGCTGAACCGCGCATTCAATAACGCCGCCGAGGCTGATGATCGCTCTGGTTTCTCGATTCTTCGACATCCTTTTCACCCGCCATCGACGCAATCGGGCGCAACTTACCCCTACTCCTTTGAAGAACTCCATTTGGCCCGCCCATAAGCGGGCCATTTTTTGTCCACGGATAAGTACAAGTTCGACCAATCATCGTCTTACAGCCTTTATTTAAAGGCTCTCTATCGTTTTCTGATCCATACTCCTAAAATGTAACGTGATTTTTCATAAGGCCCGTTGCAGAACGGGATTTCTTTACTTTTTTAGCGAGTTCATCCGCGTGAAAATTCGTCTCTCTCTCGTCAGCCTATTGTTCGCTTTCACAGGCACCTTTGCGCACGCCGCCGAATCCACCCTGGCCCCGCGTGATACATCCAAACTGCAAATCGCTTCCGGCAGCGCCATGCTGGTGGATCTGCAGACCAACAAGGTCATCTATTCCAGCAATCCCGACGTGGTGGTGCCCATCGCGTCGGTCAGCAAGTTGATGACCGGCCTCATCGTGCTTGAGGCCAAGCAGAACATGGATGAATACATCGACATCAACATCAGCGACACGCCGGAGATGAAAGGCGTGTTCTCCCGCGTGAAGATCGGCAGCCAAATGCCGCGCAAAGAGATGTTGCTGATTGCCCTGATGTCCTCGGAAAACCGCGCTGCCGCCAGCCTGGCCCACCATTATCCGGGCGGCTATGCGGCCTTCATCGCGGCGATGAACGCCAAAGCCAAGGCGCTGGGCATGACCAGCACTCACTACGTCGAGCCCACTGGCCTGTCGATCCATAACGTGTCCACTGCCCGCGACCTGAGCAAGTTGCTGGCCTATGCGCGCAAATTCCCGATGCTGAGCCAATTGAGCACCACCAAGGAAAAGACCGTGGCGTTCCGCAAGCCCAACTACACCCTGGGCTTCTCCAACACCGACCACCTGATCAACCGCGCCAACTGGGATATCAAGCTGACCAAGACCGGCTTCACCAACCAGGCCGGCCACTGCCTGGTGCTCGTGACGAGCATGGGTAACCGCCCAGTGTCGCTGGTGATCCTCGACGCCTTCGGCAAACTCACCCACTTCGCCGATGCCAACCGCATTCGCAACTGGGTCGAGACCGGCAAAGGCGGTTCGGTTCCGGATGTAGCGTTGCGCTACAAGGCCGACAAGAACCTGAAGAATCGCGGGAACGCTGCCGAAGTCAGTCGCTGAGCCCCGCCACACGAAACGGCGTCAGCCCAGCCAATGCCCCGATCGGATCGGGGCATTTTTTTGTCTGCGCTATAGCCGCAAAGCAGGCGCCTCGATTGACGCCCAGAGCGACTCATTCAAGCGCTCGGCACGCATAAAAACTGGACAGTGACCTCAAACCCATCCGCCCTGCCGGTCGCTGGCGATGCCAGGGTCATACGCGCCTTGACCCCTTGAGCGATGGTCTTGGCAATCGCCAGGCCCAAGCCTGTGCCACTGGCTTCGCTGCTGCCACGCACGAAGCGTTCGGTCAGGCGTTGCAACACCGGTGCCGGCACCACCGGTCCGCCATTGACGACCCGCAGCAGCGCCTGCTCCGTGAGGCTGACTTCGACCGGCTGATCCGCAGCGCCGTACTTCAATGCGTTCTCGATCAAATTGCGCAGCAGGATGCCGAACGCATCCGGGTCGATCGCACAATAAACGCTGGCCTCGGTTGGCAGTTGCAAGCGAATGCGCTGCCCGCTGCTGCGATTCCACTCATCGACACCATGGGCCAGCAAGGGAATCAGGTCCTGGGGTGCCTCGGACAACAGCCCGCCGCCCTCGGCCTTGGCCAACTGCATCAGCTTCTCCGACAGCCTTGCCAGCTCGCGCAGTGAGTCTTCGATCTTCGCCGCGCGCGTGCGCAACGGGCCTTGCGGCGCTTCCTGGCGCAAGCGTTGGATCTGCGCCAACGTCGCGGCCAACGGCGTGCGCAACTCATGGGCGCTGTTGGCGGTGAAACTGCGCTCGGCCTCCAACGCCTTGCGCAAGCGCTCCAGCAGACGGTTGACCGCATCGGCCAACGGGTCGATTTCCGCCGGCAGGCGCGCCACGCTGATCGGCGACAAATCCCCCACGCCACGGGCTTCCACGGCACGGCGATAGGCCAACACGCTACGCAAGCTGAGACGCACAAACAGCCATGTGCCCAACAGGCTGATGGGGATCAGCGCCAGCAACGGCAACAACAACGCGAGCAAGGCTTCCCGCGCCGCCTCACGGCGATGTCCCAACGGCTCGGCGATCTCAATGAACAGGGTGTTGCGCAACGCACTGGCGCCATACAAACGGTATTTTTGCGTGGTGGAAAACCCTTCGCTCGGGTGCTCGTTGAAAATCTTCGGGTTGGCGTCATGGGACTGCATCAGGATCTGCCCCTCAGCGTCGCGCACCAGGTACGTCAGGTATTCCTTGTGCATTTTCAGGGTGGCGACGTGCTGGGCGGTACGCGGCGCTTCGCGGTTGCTGATTTCCAGCACCGCCAGGGGCAGGATGCGTTGTGCAGTCTCTTCCAGGGCGCTGTCGAACGCCTCGTTCAATTCATGCTGCACCACCAGCCAGGCACCGACGGTCGCGCCCAGCCAGAGCAAGGTCATGCCCAGGGTCAAGCCCAGGCCAAGACGCTTTTGCAGACTGATCGGCGACTTCATGCGGCCATCAACCGATAGCCCATGCCACGCACGGTTTCCACCAGGTCGCGCCCCAGTTTCTTACGCAAGCGGCTGATATAGACCTCGATGGTGTTGCTCTCGATTTCCGCGCCAAAGGCGTACAAACGCTCTTCGAGCTGCGCCTTCGACAGCAATGCCGTGGGACGCTGCACAAACGCCTCGAACAGTGCCCACTCGCGGGCCGTCAGATCGATGGTGATGCCGGCGCGCTGCACGGTGCGTGCGCTCATATCGACTTGCAGGTCGCCGAGCCTGATCTGCGGGTTGGGGTTGCCGCTGTAACGCCGGGCCACGGCGGCCACTCGGGCCGAGAGTTCGAACAGGTCGAATGGCTTGACCAGGTAATCGTCCGCCCCGGCATTGAGGCCGGCGATGCGGTCGGATATCTGGTCCTGGGCGGTGAGGATGATCACCGGGGTCACGTTGCCGACTGCGCGCTGCTGGCGCAGGAAGTCCAGCCCGCGACCATCGGGCAGCATCAGATCCAACAGAATCAGGTCGTAGGGCGTGGTGCGCACACTGGCGTTCGCATGGTCCAGGCGCTGCACCCAGTCGACGGCATGGCCGTCATCGGCTATCTGTTCGCGTACCGCCTCGCCCAGTCCGGGCGCGTCCTCGACCAATAAAACCCGCATCTGGCACCTCCTGTGATGGTTGTCGTGCAGCACCTTACCCACCTTACCTGACGTGAATCTGAAGATTCAGCTGGTTGTCAGGAATGACCTTTAGGGTAAGCCGCAAATGCCCATCCGGCCGGAGACAGATCATGAAATCAGCTTTTATTGTCAGCACCGCACTGCTGGGCGTCCTGCTCGGCACACACGCCTTGGCCGATGACGACTGCAGTGAGCCGGTCAGCGACTGGCAACCCCGCGAGACCCTGCGCCAACACGTGGAACAGCAATACGGCTGGAGCGTGCAGCGCATCAAGGTCGACGACGGCTGCTACGAACTCAAGGCCACCGACCGCAAAGGCAATGCGATCGAAGCCAGCTATGCCCCAGCCTCGCTGCGATTGCGCAAACTGGAAATCCATTTCGGCGACAACGGCGACGCCCGGGATTACCTCAACCGCCCCGGATCTGAATGAACTTTGCGTTTTTCCATGGCTTTCAGGTTGCTGTCAGCCAGCAGGTCCAGGCTCTCGCCACATCATTCAACCAGGACATCCCCATGAAAAAAATCATTGCTGCAACTTGCCTCGCCGGTGCCATTGCCCTGCCGGGGCTGGCCCAGGCCCGCGAAGTGACCCTGACCACCCAGCTCAAGGACTACAGCGGCAACGGCGCGTACCTGGCGATCTACGTCACCGACGCCAACGGCAAGTACCAGAAAACCCTGTGGGTCGCTGGCAAAAAGTCCAAGTACTACCGCCACCTGAGCGACTGGGCGCGTGGCAGCGGCATGAACCCGAACGAATTCGACGGGCTCAGCGGCGCCAGCGTCGGCAGCGGCGACACCCTCACCGTCAGTGTCGAACTGGCCGACACCTTGATCGATGCCGGGTATCAGATCCGTATCGACAGCGCCGTGGAAGACAAACGCGACACCCGCGCCGATGTGAGTGTCCCCCTGACCTCGAGCGGCTCGCACAAGCCGGTCAGCGGCAGCACGTATGTCAAGTCTTTCACCTACGACCTGTAACACCTGCGACTTCTGGAGGCTGAACATGCTTCGCCAGTTCCATTCACTGCCCGGTCTGATCGCCGCCCTGCTGGTCATGTTGTTGGCCATCAGCGGCGCAGTGCTGTCCGTCAATCCGGCCTTGGAACGCCTGCACGGCACCTCGACCGCTGCCGGGCAGGTCAATGTCGGGCAATTGGCGGGACGCATCGCCAACCATTTCCCGGGGGTGGAGCAGATCCAGCGCACAGCGTCCGGGACGGTAATCATCTACTACAACCAGGACGGCCAGGCCGGTGCGCAAACGGTCGACCCACTCACCGGCCAGGGGCTCGGGGCCTATGAGCCGTCCGCCGTTTCGCGCTGGGTAAAAGACCTGCACCGCTCGCTGTTCATGGGCACGGTGGGGCATGGGATCGCGGGCGTCGGCGCGTTTGTCATGTTGCTGCTCTCGGTGTCCGGGGCGCTGTTGCTGGCGCGCCGCCTGGGTGGCCTGCGCAACCTGTTGCGGCCGCTGCGCGGCTCGTTCAGCCAGCGCTGGCATGCCGAAGTCGGGCGCCTGGCCTTGCTTGGGCTGCTGCTGTCGGCCTTGAGCGGGCTGTACATGTGCGCCACGACCTTCGGCCTGATCGCCGACGGCAGTCAGGCTGAACCGGCCTTCCCCGCGCATATCAGCGTCGGCGCGACGCAACCGGTGGCCAACCTGCAAGCGTTGCAGGCCACCGATTTGAATGACCTGCGCGAATTGGTTTACCCGAGCCCCGGCAACCCCGAGGACGTGTTTTCCCTGCGCACCGCCCAGGGTGATGGCTACGTGGACCCGGTCAGCGGCGAGCTGCTGGCGTATCAGCCCCACGATTCAATGCACGACCTGTATCAATTGATCTATCAATTGCACACCGGTGAAGGCCTCTGGTGGCTGGGCTTGATCCTCGGGGTTTGCGCCCTCAGCGTACCGTTGATGAGTGTGACCGGCATGCTGCTGTGGTGGCGGCGCCGCAAAGCCGCACCGAAGATTCGTCATAACAGCCCGGCCCACGCCGCCGACAGCGTGATTCTGGTGGGCAGCGAAAACAACGGCACCTGGGGCTTTGCCAACACCTTGCACGCCGCGCTGCACCAGGCCGGGCACCGGGTTCACAGTGCCGCGATGAATGAGTGGACAGGCGAATACCGTGCCGCCCAGCGCCTGTTCATCCTCACCGCCACCCACGGCGACGGCGATGCACCGGCATCAGCCACGCAATTCCTGGCGCGCCTCAAGCGACTGGGCCTCAAACCCGGCCTGCCTTTTGCGGTACTCGGGTTTGGCGATAGGCAGTTTCCAAGGTTCTGTCAGTACGCCCATCAGGTGCAGGACGCGATGGTGCAGGTCGGCGGCACGCCCTTGCTGGGGCTGGAAACCGTGAACCGCCAATCCTCCCAGGAATTCGCGCGCTGGGGCGACGCGCTGGCGGTACCGCTGGGTCACGACCTGCCGCTGATCCACACGGCGCAGCGCCCAAGCACCTGTCAACTGGAGCTGAGCGAGCGCATCGTCTATGGCGAAGCCGTGAACGCACCGACCCACGTCCTGCGCTTCAAGGCCAAGGGTGGGCTACCGCGCTTCCAGGCCGGTGATCTGGTCGGCATTTTCCTGCCGGATAACCCGGCGCCGCGCTTTTACTCGCTGGCCAGCTGCGCCGACGACGGCGTGCTGGAAATCTGCGTGCGCAAACACCCAGGCGGTCTATGCTCGGGGTTCCTGCATGACTTGGAGATCGGTGGGTCGGTCGAAGCGTTCATCCAGCCCAATCCGCAATTCCGTCCGGCGTCGGGCGCGCACCCGGTGATTCTGATCGGCGCCGGCACTGGTATCGGGCCCCTGGCGGGCTTTATTCGCCACAACACCGCCAAGCACCCGATGCACTTGTATTGGGGCGGGCGTAACCCGGCTTCGGATTTCCTCTATGAACCGGAGCTCAACCGTTACCTGGCGGACCACCGCTTGACCGCCTTGCGCGCTGCGTTTTCCCAGGTCCAGGACCGCAGCTATGTGCAGGACCGGCTGCTCAGCGATGCCCTGGCATTGCGCCGGCTGATTGAAAAAGGCGCCCAGGTGCTGGTGTGTGGCAGCCGTGAAATGGCCAAAGGCGTGATGCACGCCCTGGACGAAGTGCTGGCGCCGCTCAACTTGAGCGTGCAGGCCCTCAAGACACAAGGACGCTACCGTGAAGACGTCTACTGAGACACAACGCTACAGCCTCAACGGCGAGACCATGGGCACGCGCTACACCGCCCTGTTCTACGCCGAGGCCGGCCTCGACACCGACGCGATCAACCGCGCTCTGGCCCAGGCCGTGGGCCGCGTGGACCAGCAGATGTCTACCTGGAAAGCCGACTCCGACCTCAATCGCCTCAATGCTGCCCCTGAGCAAGTGTGGCTGCCGGTGCCTGAAGAGCTGGTCACGGTTCTGGCCGCCGCGCTGCGGGTCGGCCAGCAATCCGGCGGCGCCTTCGACATCGCGGTCGGTGATCTGGTAGAAGCCTGGGGCTTCGGTCCCGGCGCATCGTCGGTGACCGAGCAGCCCCTCGACACCCTGGCGCCGCGCAGCGCTCTCTCGGCAAATGCCGCGCTGACGGTGGACACCCAACGCCACCAAGTGCGCAAACGCGCGCCGCTGCAGCTCAACCTCAACGCGATCGCCAAAGGCTTTGGCGTCGACGAACTGGCCCGCTGCCTGGACGGCTTCGGGCTGACCGACTATCTGGTCGGCATCGATGGCGAGATGCGTGCCCGCGGCAGCAAACCGGATGCGCAACCCTGGGTCGTGGCGATTGAAAAACCGTGCCGTGGCGTGCGCGAAGTGATGGGGGTCATGGAACTCTGCGATGCCGCCATCGCCACCTCCGGCGACTACCGACACTGGATTGACGTAAAGGGTCGCCACTATGCTCACACCATGAACCCGGCCACCGGCGCGCCGCTGTGCAATAGCGTCGCAGCCGTGACGGTGGTGGCCGCCTCGTGCATGCTCGCCGACGCCTGGGCCACGGCACTGATGGTGCTGGGCGAAAGCGAAGGCCCGCGCGTGGCCCAGGCCCGCGGGATGGACGCACTGTTCGTGCTGCGCGAGGGTGACCGACTCAGAGAAATATCCATTGTCGGCGGCATTCTGCAGGCGCAGATTGACAGCCGTCCGACCCAACCCCGCCCACGCACGTGAGTCCCGCACATCCATGAAATTCATGCACCGGCACACCGAATCCCACCGCAGTGACCGTATCGGCTGGCTGCGCGCCGCCGTCCTTGGAGCCAATGACGGGATCGTCTCCACCGCCAGCCTGTTGATCGGCGTGGCCGCGGCCAACGCCACCCATGCCTCGCTGATCGTCACCGGCCTGGCCGGGCTGGTGGCGGGCGCGATGTCCATGGCGGCCGGCGAATACGTTTCCGTGCATTCCCAGGCCGATACCGAGCGCGCCGACCTGTCCCGCGAACAGGCGGAACTGGCGAACAACCCGAAGGCCGAGCACAGCGAGCTTGCCCACATCTACATGAATCGAGGGGTGTCATCCGAACTGGCCCATCAGGTGGCCGATCAATTGATGGCGCACGATGCACTGGGCGCACACGCACGGGACGAGTTGGGCATCAGCGCGACGCTCACGGCCAAACCGCTGCAGGCGGCGCTCGCCTCGGCGGCGAGTTTCGTGGTGGGTGCGGTGTTGCCGCTGGCGGTGACCATCATCGCCCCGACCCACAGCGTCGTGCCGTGGATATCCGGCATGTCCCTGCTGTTCCTGGCCAGCCTGGGCGCCGTTGCGGCCAGGGCCGGCGGGGCGAACATCTTCATCGGCGCTTGGCGAGTGACCCTGTGGGGAGCACTCGCCATGGGCATCACGGCCGCCGTGGGGGCGATCTTCGGCGCCACGGTGTAGGGCTGACGCGAGCGCGGTTACTTGC
This sequence comes from Pseudomonas extremaustralis, assembly GCF_900102035.1. NCBI lineage: Bacteria > Pseudomonadati > Pseudomonadota > Gammaproteobacteria > Pseudomonadales > Pseudomonadaceae > Pseudomonas > Pseudomonas extremaustralis. The sequence continues at coordinate 889,045 of NZ_LT629689.1, read as the reverse complement.
TCTCGGCCAGCACCTTCAGCGCCTGGGCCGCGGCCCGCTCCTGGCCGGCCTGGGCCGTGGCGTTGGCCGCAGCGCGCCAACGCTGCGCATCCACATTGGCCGGCAACTGGCTCGGACGCTGGGTGAGGATTGCCCAGTGGCCGGCGCTGCTCCACTTCGATTCAAAGTCGCTGAAGCTCATCAACAGCCGCCGATCCTTGCCTGAGCGCAGCAGCAGCGTGCTTTTCTGCTGGTTGAAACCCACCACGACCACGTAGTGCGTGCTGGACAACAACCCGCCGCTCACCCGCGCCATCACCGGGTAACCCGCCGCCACCTGCGCCAGCACCGCCGTGAGCTTGGCATCCAGCGGGTACACCATCAGCCCGTACTCGCGCGCCAGCACCTGCATGTTGCGCTCGAGGTCCGCCTCACCGCCCGGCAAGTGCAATGGCTTTTCCAGCAAGCCCGGTGTCATGACAATGCCTTGTTGCGACAGCATGCTGGCCAGAGCCGTAGGAGCGCTCTGATAAGCGTCGCTGCGAAAGCTCGGCACGCCGTTGAGTTCGACGCGCTCCGGCAGGCCCGGCAGTTTCGACACACTGGAACAGGCCGCAAGCCCCAGGGCAAAGGCCAACAATAAGGATGTTTTAACGTTCGACCGTAACCGCAATTTTTTACTCTCTTGATCAACTGCCGGTGAAGGGCCAGATCATAGCCCAATCGCGGCGGATGTTCCCCGTAGGAGCGAGCTTGCTCGCGAAAAACCAGAGAACGCCGCGTTCTCCCCGATAACCCGCGTCATCAAAGAATCGCCGTCCGCTCTATAAACCCGCGGCGATAGAGCAAAGAAGTTGACGCGACTCGACCATTGGTCAATAGCAGGCAACCGGCGGGTAGCTAGACTGTCCATTGAACAGACTGTGTGTGCCCCGAGCGGGGCGAAAGGAGGCCAGAATGAGCCTTGCTACAACGATTTTCCTGTTGATCTGCGGTTGGCTGGCCGTTGCCAGCGCCATGTTGTGGGGGGTGTTGCGCATTACCCGCCGGCACCATCACCCCCACGTCAAACCCGCTGCACCCGCCAAGCGCCATAAGGCAGCGGGGCACCACGCCTAGCCCGGCATGCAACTGAAGTCCTGGGTGGCCGCTACTTCCTTGCCGTGACCATCCTCAAGGGATGCGCGCACGGTCGTGCCCAGGCTCGACTCCATCAGGGTGTAATGCTCACCCGCCTTGAAATGCTTGTATTCGACACTGCCCTGGCAGTCCCGCTGGTTGTCGTCGCCGGGTTCCTCCTCGAATAACGTCACGTCCAAGCGATGGTTGCCTGGGGTCACCTCGAAAAAGCGCCCGTCATCCACACGCTTGCCATCCACACGCTCGGCCATCAGATCGTTCGGCGCTTCTTCTTTCAGGCCGATCCAGGCTTCGCTCGGGTCTGCCTTGGGAATCGGGCCGGCGCAGGCCGACAGCAGCAACACCGCACCCAGGGCGGGAATCAACAAAAAAGGTTTGAGTGACATGGCAGGGCTCCAAAGAACATTCGTAGAAAGACGCGGCGAAACGACGTCGTGTCCGTTGGGCTACAAGCTTGCGGAGCCCCCCCATGTAGAACAAATGAATACATATGAAACGATCTTCAGCCCTTACCTAAATCTTCCTTCACCTGGCTGAAAGGTGCGTGTTAGGTGGGTCGGTCAAGACTGCCGGGGTTTGCAATCCTGCTCCATTGGAGGTTTACGCATGCTCGGGCTGGTAAAGACCGCACTGCAAAAGCCATACACGTTTATCGTGTTGGCCCTATTCATCTGCATCATCGGACCGATGGCGGCCCTGCGCACCCCGACCGATGTATTTCCCGATATCGGCATCCCCGTGGTCGCCGTGGTCTGGCAGTACAACGGCCTGTCGCCGGACGCCATGGCCGGCCGGGTGATCTACACCTACGAACGCTCCCTGAGCACCACCGTCAACGACATCGAACACATCGAATCGCAATCGTTGCCCGGCATGGGCATCGTCAAGATTTTCTTCCAGCCCGGCGTCGATATCCGCACCGCCAACGCGCAAGTGACGGCGGTGTCACAAACCGTGCTCAAGCAAATGCCACCAGGCATCACGCCGCCGCTGATTCTCAACTACAGCGCGTCGACGGTGCCGATCCTGCAAATGGCGTTCTCCAGCCCGACACTGTCGGAAGCCAAGATCCGCGACCTGGTGCAGAACAATATCCGCCTGCCCCTGAGCGCCCTACCCGGCCTGGCCATGCCGACGCCCATGGGCGGCAAACAGCGGCAGATCACCCTCGACCTCGACCCCCAGGCGCTGGCCGCCAAAGGCTTGTCGGCCCAGGACGTGGGCAATGCCCTGGCGTTGCAGAACCAGATCATCCCGGTGGGCACCGCCAAGCTCGGCCCCGACGAATACACGATCCTGCTCAACAACAGCCCCAAGGCGATCGATGAACTCAACGACCTGCCGATCAAGACCGTCGATGGCGCGCTGATCACCATCGGCCAGGTGGCCCACGTGCGCGACGGTTCGCCACCGCAGACCAACATCGTGCGCGTCGACGGCCATCGCGCGGTGCTGATGCCGGCGCTGAAAAACGGCAGCATCTCCACCCTGTCGATCATCGACGGCATCCGCCAGATGCTGCCGCGCATCAACGAAACCCTGCCGCCGTCGCTGAAGACCTCGCTGCTGGGCGATGCCTCGGTGTTCGTCAAGCAATCGGTGGGCAGCGTGGCCCAGGAAGGCATCATCGCCGCGCTGCTGACCAGTGCGATGATCCTGCTGTTCCTCGGCAGCTGGCGCTCCACATTGATTATCGCCGCGTCGATTCCCCTGGCGGTGCTGTCGGCCATCGCGCTGTTGGCAGTCAGCGGGCAGACCCTCAACGTGATGACCCTCGGCGGCCTGGCGTTGGCGGTGGGGATTCTGGTGGACGACGCCACGGTAACCATCGAAAACATCAACTGGCACCTGGAACAGGGCAAGGCGGTGAAGACCGCGATTCTCGACGGCGCCGCGCAGATCGTCGGCCCGGCGTTCGTCTCCCTGCTGTGCATTTGCATCGTGTTCGTGCCGATGTTCCTGCTGCAAGGCATCGCCGGCTACCTGTTCCGGCCGATGGCCCTGGCAGTGATCTTTGCCATGGCCAGTTCGTTCATCCTCTCGCGCACCCTGGTGCCGACCCTGGCGATGTACCTGCTCAAGCCGCACACGCCGGAACCCGGCACGGGGCACCACCCGGAAGATGCGTTCATCAACCACCACGAGGGTGAACAGCACCGCAAGCCACGCAATGCCGTGCTGCAATCGGTGCTGAATTTCCAACAGGGCTTCGAGCGGCACTTCTCGAACATCCGCGACACCTACCATGGCCTGCTGACGCTGGCCCTGGGCAATCGCAAGGGCTTTATCGCAGGCTTTTTAGCCTGTGTGCTGGCCTCGTTCCTGCTGCTGCCGAGCCTGGGCCAGGACTTCTTCCCGGCCACCGATGCCGGTGCGCTGGCGTTGCATGTGCGCCTGCCCTTGGGCACGCGCATCGAAGAAAGCGCCGCTGCCTTCGACCGCATCGAAGCGCGGATTCGTGAGGTGATCCCCGCCGAAGAACTCGACACCATCGTCGACAACATCGGCATTCCGCTGAGCGGCATCGACATGGCCTACAGCAGCAGCGGCACCATTGGCCCGCAGGATGGCGACATCCAGGTCAGCCTGAAAAAACACCACGCCCCCACCGCCGATTACGTGAAGAAACTGCGTGAAGCGCTGCCGCAGAGTTTCCCCGGCAGCCACTTCGCGTTCCTGCCGGCGGACATCAGCAGCCAGATCCTCAACTTCGGCACGCCGGCGCCGCTGGACGTGAAAATCTCCGGGCGCAGCGACGCCGAAAACCGCGCCTACGCCGTGGAACTCGAGCGCCGTCTGCAACACGTACCGGGCATCGCCGACCTGCGCATCCAGCAGTCCACCGGCTACCCGTCGCTACAGGTCAACGTCGACCGCCTGCGCGCCAACGGCCTGGGCATCACCGAGCGCGACGTGACCAACAGCATGGTCGCGTCGCTGGCCGGCAGCTCGCAAACCGCGCCGACCTTCTGGCTCAACCCGGCCAACGGCGTGTCCTATTCCATCGTCGCCGCCACCCCGCAATACCGCCTCGACAGCCTGCCGGCGCTGGAAGCGCTGCCGGTGACCGGTGCCGATGGCCAGTCGCAGATCCTCGGCGGCGTGGCGAGCATCTCCCGGGTGCAAAGCCCGGCGGTGGTGACCCACTACAACATCGAACCGACCCTGGACCTGTACGCCAACGTGCAAGGCCGCGACCTCGGCGGCGTGGCCCGCGACGTGCAAAAGGTACTGGACGACACCGCGCACCTGCGCCCCAAAGGCGCGACGATCAGCCTGCACGGGCAGATCGACGCGCTGCACGAAGCCTTCAGTGGCTTGAGCTTCGGCCTGCTCGGCGCAGTGGTGCTGATCTACCTGCTGATCGTGGTCAACTTCCAGTCCTGGGTCGACCCGTTCGTGATCATCACCGCGCTGCCGGCGGCACTGGCGGGCATCGTGTGGATGCTGTTCCTCAGCGGCACGTCGCTGTCGGTGCCCGCGTTGACCGGCGCGATCCTGTGCATGGGGGTGGCCACCTCCAACTCGATCCTGGTGGTGAGCTTCTGCCGCGAACGCCTGGCCGAGCATGGCGATGCGCTCAAGGCCGCGCTGGAAGCCGGTTACACACGCTTTCGCCCGGTGTGCATGACCGCCCTGGCGATGATCATCGGCATGCTGCCCCTGGCCCTTTCCGAAGAACAGAACGCGCCATTGGGCCGCGCCGTAATCGGTGGCCTGATCCTCGCCACCACCGCCACTTTGTTGTTTGTTCCCGTGGTCTTCAGCCTGGTCCACGGTCGTCACCCTACTCGCGCAATTGCTGGAGAAACGTCCCATGTCGTCTGATCACAAACCCTCACGCAAGCGTCTGATGCTCATGGGTGTCGGCGGCCTGACCCTGGCCGCCCTGCTGGTCGCCAACGGCCTGTACGCCCGCACAATGCACGAACGATCCGTCACGGCCTGGACCGAAACTGCGGCCATCCCCCAGGTGATGGTGTTCCAGCCGCAGCAAAACGTGACCGGCGACAGCCTGCGCCTGCCCGCCCACCTTGAGGCCTGGAGCAAAGCGCCGATTCATGCGCGGGTCAGCGGCTACCTGAAGGACTGGAAAGTCGACATCGGCAGCCAGGTCAAGGCCGGGCAGGTCCTTGCCGAAATCGACAGTCCCGACCTCGATCAACAGTTGGCGCAGACCCATGCGCGCCTGATCCAGCAGCAGGCCAACGCACGCTTGGCCGCCACCACTGCGACCCGCTGGGAAAACCTGCTGGCCAGCCACTCGGTATCGCGCCAGGAAGCCGATGAAAAAACCTCCAACGCTGCGGCGGCGAAAGCCAACGCCGAGGCGGCCGCCGCCGATTACGCACGGCTGTCGGCCCTGGAAAGCTACAAGACCCTGCGCGCGCCCTTCGCCGGCACCATCACCGCGCGCAACACTGACATCGGCCAGTTGATCAAGGCCGACACCGACAGCGACCCGGAGCTGTTCAGCATTGCCGACACCCATCAGCTGCGACTCTATGTGCCGGTGCCGCAGAACTACGCGGCGGTGATCCACCCAGGACTGGAAGCCGAACTGACCGTCCCCGAACACCCTGGCGAGCACTTCAAGGCGCGCCTGATCGGCGACTCCACCGCCATCGACCGACGCTCCGGCACCCTGCTCGCGCAGTTCGTCGCCGACAACCCCCACGGCGAATTGCTCCCCGGCGACTACGCCGAAGCCACCCTGCCGATCCCGGCGGACACCCATGGCGTGAGCATTCCGGCCAGCGCGCTGATCTTCCGCGCCCAAGGCACGCAAGTGGCGGTGCTGGACACACACAACCACGTGCACCTGCAAACCATCCATATCGGCCTGGACCTGGGCGAACGCCTGGTGATCGACCAGGGCCTGAACCCCGCCGACCGCATCGTCGACAACCCGCCCGATGCCCTGCGCGAAGGCGACCCGGTGCAACTGGCCGACGCCGCCGGAGGTGCCCATGCGCCCAAGGCTTAAGCCCCTCGCGGCGCTGATGCTGCTGGCATTGCAAGGTTGCTCGCTGGCGCCGACCTACACAGTGCCGGCGCTTGACCTGCCGGCCAACTACCGCGAACAGACCAGCGACGGCCCGTGGCACAGCGCGCAACCGTCCGATCAACTGGCGCCGCAATGGTGGACGCTGTACCACGATGCGCGCCTGAACGCCCTGCAACAGCAACTGCTCACGGCCAACCCCGACCTGGCGGCGGCGCTGGCGCACTTCGATGCGTCCCAGGCGTATGCCAGCCAGTTGCATGCCGGCTTGTTCCCGCAGATCAACGCCAGCGCGCAGCCGTTGCGCCAGCGCCAATCCGACTCACGCCCGCTGCGCGGGGCGACGCAGCCGTCGGTGTACAACAGCAACACGGCCGGGTTTTCGTTGAGTTATGACTTGGACCTGTGGGGCAAGATCCGCAATCAGGTGGCGGCCGGCGATGCCCAGGCGCAAGCGTCCGCGGATGACCTGGCGGTGGCGCGCTTGAGCCTGCAACGGCAGTTGGCGAGCCTGTATGTGCAACTCAATGGGCTGGATGCGCAGAGTCGGATTCTCGACAGCTCGCTGGACGATTTCAGCCAGGCGTTGCAACTGACCCGCAGCCGTTATGAAGGCCAGATCGCGTCTGAACTTGACCTCACGCGCGCGCAAAACCAGTTGGCCGAAGCCAAGGCCCAGCTCGATGAAGTGCGCGGGCAACGCAACCTGACCGAGCATGCCATCGGTGAACTGGTCGGCGTGGCGGCCAGCGACTTCACTCTGCCGGCGAGCCAACAGCTGATCGCCCTGCCGGCAATTCCATCGCAGTTGCCAAGCCACCTGCTGCAACGTCGCCCGGATATTGCAGCGGCAGAGCGCCGGGTATTTGCGGCCAACGCGAATATCGGCGTGGCCAAGGCGGCGTGGTACCCGGATTTCAGTCTGACCGGGTTGATCGGCGGACAGACCCAAGGCGTGGGGAACTTACTGTCGGCGGGCAATCGGTATTGGGCGCTGGGGCCGCTGATGAACGTGCCGATCTTCGACGGCGGTCGCTTGAGTGCCAACGAACGCCAAGCCAAAGCCGAGTTTGAACAAGCCTCGGCGCAGTACCGCAGCCAAGTGCTGAAGGCCGTGCGCGAAGTGGAAGACAACCTGGCGCAACTGCGCGATTTGCAGCAGGAGGCACAGGATGAACAGGCGGCAGCGGATGCCGCGCTGCACACGCAGTCGTTGGCGATGAACAGCTATCAAGCCGGCGCGGTGAGTTACCTGGACGTAGTGACAGCGCAGACGGCAGCGTTGCAGGCGCAAAGGACCTTGCAAGCGGTGCAGACGCGGCAATTGCAAGCGAGTGTGGGGTTGGTGACGGCGCTGGGCGGCGGCTGGCAGTCGGGTACCTGACAACAGAATAGGGGAAGGGGTTGCGGTCAGTTACATCGGTATTGGCTGAAAGATCGCTATCGGGAGCAAGCCCCCTCCCTCACGGGTTTGGGGGCTGACATGGGTTGTATGAATGCCACAGATCCAATGTGGGAGGGGGCTTGCTCCCGATAGCGTCCGTCCAGACACATCCTGCCAAAAGCCCGCCTCTCAACCTGTGGCATCCCCATCTAGCCTCTCAAGACACCCCCAGAGAGAGGCCAGGGAATGCCTGATTTACCCGCTTCACATCGCCTGCGTATCGGTCGATTCAGCGAGCCGAATCGCATCTATCTCATCACCACCAACACCCACGAACGCGTACCGATATTCAGCGACTTCCACCTCGGTCGCCTGGTTGTCCGGCAGTTGCGGGCAGCCCAGTACCAAGGGCTGGCGAACTCCCTGGCGTGGGTGATCATGCCGGACCACTTTCACTGAATGCTAGAACTGCAAAAAGGCTCGCTGGCTGACCTGATGTGCCAGGTGAAGTCCAAAAGTACACGGACCGTCAACGGCGCGAGCGGACGCAAAGGCCGGCTTTGGCAAACCAGTTTTCATGACCGGGCGCTGCGCAAGGAGGAGGACCTGGTGAAAATGGCCAGGTATGTGGTGGCTAATCCATTGCGTGCGGGGTTGGTTAGCCGGATCGGCGATTACCCGTTGTGGGATGCGATTTGGATATAGACACCGTTCAACTGTGGGAGGGGGCTCACTCCCGATGGCGGTGGATCAGTCATGTATGCATCGACTGAAAGACGGCTATCGGGAGCGAGCCCCCACACATTGGTTTTGGGTCAGGGACTCAGGCGGCGAGTTGGCCGCTGGCGATGGCGGCCGATGCGGCTAGCATCGCCCGCAACAGCACCGCACACCCCGCTGCCAAATCATCCGGTGCGGCGTTCTCGATTTCGTTGTGGCTGATGCCGCCTTCACACGGGACGAAGATCATCCCCGCCGGGCCGAGTTCGGCGAGGAAGATCGCGTCGTGCCCGGCCCCGCTGACGATGTCCATGTTCGACAAGCCCAAGCCGTTCGCGGCGTCGCGGACGGCGTCCACGCAGCCTTTGTCGAAGTACAGCGGCGGGAAGTCGGCGGTGGGTTCCATTTCATAACTCAATCCATGCTTGGCGCAGGTCTCGTCGATCACCTGGCGCACCTGGGCAATCATCGAATCCAAGCGCGCCGGTTCCAGGTGACGGAAGTCCAGGGTCATGCGCACTTCACCGGGAATCACGTTGCGTGAGCCGGGATAAGCCTGCAGGCAACCAACGGTGCCGCAGGCATGGGGTTGATGCCCCAACGCAGCCGCATTCACCGCCGCCACCACCGCCGCCGCGCCCACCAGGGCATCCTTGCGCAAATGCATGGGCGTCGGCCCGGCGTGGGCTTCGACGCCACGCAGTTTCAGGTCGAACCACTTTTGCCCGAGGGCGCCGAGCACCACGCCGATGGTTTTCTTCTCGTCCTCAAGAATCGGCCCTTGTTCGATATGCGCCTCGAAATAGGCGCCGACCTTGTGCCCACTCTCCGCACGCGTACCGGCATAACCGATCGCATTCAATGCATCGCCCACCGAGACACCATCTGCATCGACCTTGGCCAGGGTTTCGGCCAGGGTGAATTTCCTGGCAAATACTCCCGAGCCCATCATGCACGGTGGGAAGCGCGAACCTTCCTCGTTGGTCCACACCACCACTTCCAGCGGCGCCTCGGTTTCCACCTTGAGGTCATTGAGGGTACGCAGCACTTCCACCCCCGCCAGCACGCCGAAGCAGCCGTCGAACTTGCCGCCGGTGGGCTGGGTGTCGATATGGCTGCCGGTCATCACCGGCGGCAGGTTGGGATTGCGTCCCGGACGGCGGGCGAAGATGTTGCCGATGCCGTCGATGGTCACGGTGCAGCCGGCCTCTTCGCACCACTGCACGAACAGGTCGCGGGCCTTGCGGTCGAGGTCGGTAAGGGCCAGGCGGCACACGCCACCCTTGGCGGTGGCACCGAGTGTGGCCAGCTCCATCAGCGACTGCCACAGGCGGTCGCGGTTGACGTGCGGATGGGTCGATTGCAGAACGTCGAGGACAGCGTTCATGGGGTTCTCCTCAGGCTGTTTCTTAGGTACGTCTTGGGCATTGCCGGCGAGAGCAACGCGGTTATGAGGGGGTTTTCAGTGCCAGTGCCTGGGGTCTGCGCTTGGCATTGAGGCCGTAATACAACACGCCGCCCAACGCCGAACCGGTAAACCAGCCGTAGCTGTAGAACCAGCTGAACGCATCGCTGCCCAGCGCCAGCAAGGTCAGCACCACCGGCACGCCAAACGCGACGAAACCGCTCCAGTTCCACGCCGGGTACACGTCGTCGCGATACAGGCCGGCCAGGTCCAGTTGCTGCCGGCGGGTGATGAAGTAGTCCACTACCATGATCCCGGCGATGGGCCCGAGCAGGCTCGAATAACCCAGCAACCAGTTGGAATACACGGTCTCCAGGCTGACATCGGAGACGATCAGCCCAAGTTTTTTCAGCAGTTCGTGGGCCATCAGTGCCAGCCCCACCAACCCGGTGAGAATCACCGCCGTGGTGCGGTTGATCAGCTTGGGGGCGATGTTCTGGAAGTCGTTGGTGGGCGAGACGATGTTTGCCGCCGTGTTGGTGGACAAGGTGGCGACGATGATCAACGCCATGGCCACCGCGACCCACACCGGACTCTGGATATGCCCGATCAGCGTCACCGGGTCGGACACGCTGACGCCCACCAGTTTCACCGACGCGGCGGTCATGATCACGCCGAGGGCGGCGAACAGGAACATGGTCAGGGGCAGGCCGAAGATCTGCCCGAGGATCTGGTCCTTCTGGCTGTTGGCGTAGCGGCTGAAGTCGGGAATGTTCAGTGACAGAGTGGCCCAGAAGCCCACCATCGCCGTCAGGCCGGCCATGAAGTAACCGGTCAGGCTCGCGCCTTCGGGGCGTTTGGGCGGGATCGCCATCAACTCGCTGAGGGACACGCTCGGCATCGCCCACACCAGCAGGCCAATGCCCACCGCCACCAGCAACGGTGCCGACAGGGTTTCCAGGCGCTTGATCGACTCGGCGCCGCGCAGCACCACCCACAGGTTGAGGGTCCAGAAGATCATGAAGCCGATCACTTCACCGGTGCCGCCCAGGGATTTCCAGCCCTCGAAAATCGAGCCGAGAAACAGGTGGATCGCCAATCCGCCGAACATCGTCTGGATACCGAACCAGCCGCAGGCCACCAGCGCACGGATCAGGCACGGCACGTTGGAACCGAGGATGCCGAACGACGAGCGCAACAACACCGGGAACGGAATGCCGTACTTGGTACCGGGGAAGGCGTTGAGGGTCAGCGGGATCAGCACCACGATATTGGCCAGCAGGATCGCCATCAGCGCCTCGCCCACCGACAACCCGAAGTACGCGGTCAGCACCCCGCCCAGCGTGTAGGTGGGCACGCAGATCGACATGCCGACCCACAGCGCGGTGATGTGCCACTTGTTCCAGGTGCGTTCATGCACCTTGGTCGGTGCCATGTCGTGGTTGTAGCGAGGGCTGTCGAGGACGTCGGGGCCGGCGTCGAGTTCGTACAGCCCGTTGCGTTCAATGACTTGCGATCTGTTCTGTTGCATGGCCGCTCCACGGTTTTTTTTGAATTGTTGTTGCTCACCTGCCAGGTCGAGGCAGGTGGCCGGAGTACCTCGTAAACAACATGACATCACGGGTCCGGCCAGCCGCCACTGCACTCAATAACCGTGCCGACAACCGCCTCCGAACCTGCACCGCTTATATAACTTGCTGATGTTAATCAGTTTTCCGATTGAACCTTGGATACTTGCCGCGTGACACCGCCGACATAACCTGGAAGTTGTCCGAACCGTCAGGACTCAATCTGGTGCAACACAATTATTTTTATTCACTGCCGACGTCAAGAGGCATGTCTCAAGCGTCTGATTTGCAATAAGAAATGTTGCTCAATTTGCGAACCTGTCAAGTGCGTCAAAATGGTGAGCACTCGCCACATTTTGGTGATTTTGATTTTTTATCCTTATAAATCAATAAATTAAGAATGATATAAGCTTATAAAAAATATTCTTGCCCTATCTAAAGACTCGGGCTAGTTTCTATTCCTGTCACCGATGACAGGTTTTTTTAAACCTTCAGTGAACGGAATTAAAACACTTAGAACCAGCACAAGCCGGTCAAGCCCTGTGAGGAACTCGACATGTCACTGTTGATCCGTGGCGCCACTGTAATAACCCATGATGAAACTTACCGCGCCGATGTTTTATGCGCCGGCGGTCTGATTCGCGCCATTGGCACGGACCTGGATATTCCCGCCGGCACCGAGATACTCGACGGCAGCGGCCAGTACCTGATGCCCGGCGGCATCGACCCGCATACCCATATGCAATTGCCCTTCATGGGCACCGTGGCCAGTGAAGACTTTTTCAGCGGCACGGCGGCCGGGCTGGCCGGTGGCACCACGTCGATCATCGACTTTGTGATTCCCAATCCGCAGCAGTCCTTGCTCGAAGCGTTTCACCAGTGGCGCGGCTGGGCGCAAAAGTCGGCGGCCGACTACGGTTTTCATGTGGCGATCACCTGGTGGAGCGAGCAGGTGCGCGAGGAAATGGCCGAACTGGTCAGCCACCACGGCATCAACAGCTTCAAGCACTTCATGGCCTACAAGAACGCGATCATGGCGGCCGACGACACCCTGGTCGCCAGCTTCGAGCGCTGCCTGGAACTGGGCGCGGTGCCCACCGTGCACGCGGAAAACGGCGAGCTGGTGCATCACCTGCAACGCAAGCTGATGGCCCAGGGCATCACCGGGCCGGAAGCCCATCCGCTGTCGCGGCCCTCCCAAGTGGAGGGCGAAGCAGCCAGCCGCGCGATCCGTATTGCCGAGACCATCGGCACGCCGCTGTACCTGGTACACGTCTCGACCAAAGAGGCGCTGGATGAAATCACCTACGCCCGTGGCAAGGGCCAGGCGGTATACGGCGAGGTCCTCGCCGGCCACCTGCTGCTGGACGACAGCGTCTACCGCCACCCCGACTGGCAGACCGCCGCCGGCTATGTGATGAGCCCGCCGTTCCGCCCGCGCGGACATCAGGAGGCACTGTGGCATGGCCTGCAGTCCGGCAACCTGCACACCACCGCCACCGACCATTGCTGCTTCTGCGCCGAGCAGAAAGCCGCCGGCCGTGACGACTTCAGCAAGATCCCCAACGGCACCGCCGGCATCGAAGACCGCATGGCGCTGCTGTGGGACGAAGGGGTGAATACCGGCCGACTGTCGATGCAGGCCTTCGTCGCGCTGACCTCCACCAACACCGCGAAGATTTTCAACCTCTACCCACGCAAAGGCGCGATCCGCGTCGGCGCCGATGCCGACCTGGTGCTGTGGGACCCGCAAGGCACGCGCACGATTTCCGCCAAGACCCACCACCAGAACGTCGACTTCAACATCTTCGAGGGCAAGACCGTGCGCGGCGTGCCGAGCCATACCATCAGCCAGGGCAAGCTGGTCTGGGCCGACGGCGACCTGCGCGCCGAACGCGGGGCCGGGCGCTATGTGGAACGGCCGGCGTATCCGTCGGTGTTCGAGCAGTTGAGCAAGCGCGCCGAGCGTTCCAAGCCCGTTGCCGTCAACCGCTGACATCGCTTATCGGGAGCAAGCCCCCTCACACCTTTGATCGGGTTCACACCATTCAAGTGTGGGAGGGGGCTTGCCCCCGATAAGGCCAGCACAGGCAACAAAAAATGCCCGCCAGAGGCAATCCGAAAAAACATCGTGAGGCTAACACCGTGATCCAGACCCTGACCCACCTCCCCCATCCCCACGCAGATGGGGCGACCCTCGCCAGCCATTTCACCGACCTGGCGCCGCCCCTCAACGCCCGCCAGGCCCAACTGGAAGCCTCGCGCTGCCTGTATTGCTACGACGCGCCGTGTGTGAATGCGTGCCCCAGCGAAATCGACATCCCGTCGTTCATCCGCAATATCCACACCGACAACGTGCAAGGCGCCGCGCAAAAAATTCTCTCGGCCAATATCCTCGGCGGCAGTTGCGCCCGCGTCTGCCCCACCGAGATCCTGTGCCAGCAGGCCTGTGTGCGTAACAACGCCGACGAATGCGCCCCGGTGCTGATCGGCCTGTTGCAACGCTACGCCATCGACAACGCGCACTTCAGCGAGCATCCGTTCCAGCGCGCCGCTGCCACCGGCAAACGCATCGCGGTGGTCGGCGCCGGCCCGGCTGGCCTGGCCTGTGCCCATCGCGCCGCCCTGCACGGCCACGACGTGGTGATCTTCGAAGCCAGGGAAAAAGCCGGCGGCCTGAACGAATACGGGATCGCCAAGTACAAGCTGGTGGATGATTTCGCGCAAAAGGAGCTGGAATTTCTCCTGCAGATCGGCGGCATCGAGATCCGTCACGGCCAGCGCCTGGGCGACAACCTCAGCCTGAGCGAACTGCATCAACACTTCGATGCGGTGTTCCTCGGCCTCGGCCTGGCCGCCAGCAAACAACTGGGCCTGCCCCACGAGGACGCCCCCGGCCTGCTCGCCGCCACCGACTATATCCGCGAACTGCGCCAGACCGACGACCTTAGCCAACTGCCCCTGGCCGACCGCTGCATCGTGCTCGGCGCCGGCAATACCGCCATCGACATGGCCGTGCAAATGGCCCGCCTCGGCGCCCGCGATGTGAACCTCGTCTACCGCCGGGGGCTGGCCGACATGGGCGCCACCGGCCATGAACAGGACATCGCCAAGGCCAATCAGGTACGCCTGCTGACCTGGGCCCAACCCGAAGAAGTCTTGCTCGACGACCAGGGCCATGTGCGCGGCATGCGTTTCCTGCGCACGCACATGCACAACGGCCGTCTGCACCCCACCGGCGAAACCTTCGAACTGGCCGCCGACGCGATCTTCAAAGCCATCGGCCAGGGCTTCGACAACGCCGCGCTGCACGATCCGCTGGCCCAGCAACTGCAACGCGTGGGCGAGCGGATTTTCGTCGACGAACAGCTGCGCACCAGCATCCCCGGCGTGTATGCCGGCGGCGATTGCGTCAGTCTCGGCCAGGACCTCACCGTGCAGGCGGTACAACACGGCAAGCTGGCCGCTGAAGCCATGCACGCCCAACTCATGCTCAACGTGGAGGCTGCGTAATGGCCGATCTCTCGATTGTCTTCGCCGGTATCAAAGCCCCCAACCCGTTCTGGCTGGCCTCCGCGCCGCCCACCGACAAGGCCTACAACGTGGTCCGCGCCTTCGAAGCCGGCTGGGGCGGCGTGGTGTGGAAAACCCTGGGTGAAGACCCGGCGGCGGTCAACGTGTCGTCGCGCTACTCGGCGCACTACGGCGCCAACCGTGAAGTGCTGGGCATCAACAACATCGAGCTGATCACCGACCGCTCCCTGGAAATCAACCTGCGGGAAATCACCCAGGTCAAAAAAGACTGGCCCGACCGTGCGCTGATCGTGTCGCTGATGGTGCCGTGCGTCGAAGAGTCCTGGAAAAACATCCTGCCCCTGGTGGAAGCCACCGGCTGCGACGGTATCGAGCTGAACTTCGGCTGCCCCCACGGCATGCCCGAACGCGGCATGGGCGCGGCGGTGGGCCAGATGCCGGAGTATGTGGAACAGGTGACGCGCTGGTGCAAGACGTACTGTTCGCTGCCGGTGATCGTCAAGCTCACGCCGAATATCACCGACATTCGCGTGGCGGCACGGGCGGCGTATCGCGGCGGCGCGGATGCGGTGTCGCTGATCAACACCATCAATTCCATTACCAGTGTGGACCTAGAGCGCATGGTCGCCCTGCCGACCGTCGGCACCCAAAGCACCCACGGCGGTTATTGCGGTTCGGCGGTCAAGCCGATTGCGCTGAACATGGTCGCCGAAATCGCCCGCGACCCGCAGACCCACGGCCTGCCGATCTGCGGCATCGGCGGCATCGGCAACTGGCGCGACGCGGCGGAATTCATCGCCCTCGGCTGCGGTGCGGTGCAGGTGTGCACGGCGGCGATGCTGCACGGGTTTCGCATCGTCGAAGAGATGAAGGACGGACTGTCGCGATGGATGGACAGCCAGGGTTACGCGAGCTTGCAGGATTTTTCCGGTCGCGCAGTGGGCAATACCACCGACTGGAAGTACCTGGACATCAACTACCAAGTCATCGCCAAGATCGATCAAGAAGCCTGTATTGGTTGCGGGCGTTGCCATATTGCCTGTGAGGACACCTCGCACCAGGCGATTGCCAGTTTGAAACAGGCGGATGGCACGCATAAATACGAGGTGATCGATGATGAGTGCGTGGGCTGCAATCTGTGCCAGATCACCTGCCCGGTGGCCGATTGCATCGAGATGGTGACGGTGGACACTGGCAAGCCGTTTTTGAACTGGACGCAAGATCCGCGTAATCCGTATCGGGAAGCGGTGTAGGTCTTTAGGGCACTATCGGGGGCTTGCTCCCGATAGCGCCCTCAACCTCACCACAGCCTTCAAGGCTCCAACCCGATCCCGCGCAAAATCACCCCGGTCACCGTCTGAATCGCCTTCTCGAACTGCATGTCCGACAGCGGCTGGTGATCGTTCAGGATCTTCACCTGATGATCGAAGTCGGCGTAGTGCTGGGTCGAGGCCCAGATCATGTACAGCAGGCTCGACGGCTCCACCGGCAGGATGCGTTTGTCCTCCACCCACTGGCGAATTTTCGCTTCCTTCATCTTGGCCCAGTCGTACAGGCTTTCATCCAGCGCCTCACCGAGCGTCGGCGCGCCGTGGATGATTTCGTTGGCCCAGACTTTCGAGCCATAGGGCCGCGTGCGTGAGCGCTGCATCTTGGCGCGGATGTAACTGCTGAGCACCACCCGAGGATCATCGAAGGTCTCGAAGCTCAGGGCATCCTGCTTCCACACTTCCAGCAGGTCGAACAGCACCGCGCTGTACAGCTCGCTCTTGGTGGTGAAGTAGTAATGCAGGTTGGAGCGCGGCAGTTGCACTTCTTCGGCGATGTCGGCCATGGCGGTGCTGCCATAGCCCTTCTCGGCGAAGATTTTCTCCGCCGCCAGCAGGATCTTTTCGACGTTGACTCGACGAATTCCGCTCTTGTGATTGCCCATAAGGGCTCCCTGACAAAGACATGGGCCAAAGACTACCACCGCTCTAGATCGGGGCGACAGGCACAGAAGAAACTTCGTACACTGCCCGCCCCCAATCGTGGATGGCTATTGCAGCATGTCGATCAATAAACCCCTGGCGACGGGTCAATAACCCATGGCAACCCTGCTGGTGCTGTGCCGCTTCGTGCATTTCATCGTCGTGCTGCTGATGTTCGGGGCCTGTGTGTTCAGGCCCTGGCTGCTCGGCGCTGCACCGCAACCAGCGCTGGACCGGCGGTTGCTGCGCATCACCCGCGCGCTGGCCTGGGCAGGGCTCGGCTCCGGCGTGGCCTGGTTAGTGTTGATCACCGCCAGCATGGCCGGCTCATGGTCCGCTGCGTGGGACCTTTCGACCGTGCAGCTGGTGCTCGACAAGACCTTCTTCGGCCAGGTGTGGACCTGGCACCTGCTGTTGAATGGGCTGCTGGTGGTTGTCCTGATGACAGGCTGGAAGGCCCCGCGCCTGCCATTGATCACCGTGTTGCTGGCGACCCTGGCGCCGGTCGGCCATGGCGCCATGCTCGCTGGGCTGCGCGGACAATTGCTGATCCTCAACCAGGTGATGCACCTGCTGTGCGTGGGCGCATGGCTGGGCGGCTTGTTGCTGCTGGTGCTGATCCTGCGTCAGCCGGATCGCCCCCCATTGGAAACGATCCTCCGGCGATTCAGCGGCGTGGGCTATGGCCTGGTCGCCGGCTTGCTGCTGACCGGGATGATCAACGTACGCGTGCTGACCGGGCAGTGGTGGCCCACGCCCTTGTTCAATGGGTTTGCCTTGATTCTGTTGATCAAGGTGATGCTGGTGCTGGGCATGCTGGCCCTGGCGCTGCTGAACCGCCTGCGCCTGGACCGTTGCGAACAGCGACCGGGCAGCTTGAAAGCCAGCGTGATGCTGGAATGGTTACTAGGTGTTTCAGCAGTAGCCGCCGTTTCGCTCCTTGGCACCTTGCCTCCCATGGGGCTGGCCGGCTGAATCCGCGACCCTCCCACATTGACTGCTCCAGCTGTAGATCCCCATCGCGCAGTCATCGTATAACTTCCGATTGACAAGCTGGAAAAACCCCGCAAATATTCGCTTCAATGTTGTACGACAACGTATAACAAATAATAAAAACAACAAAAATGGGAGCTTCACTGTGAGTCAATCCGCCCGCAATGCCTCCACACGCCTGGGCCTTATCAGCCTTGGCAGCCTGGCGTTCACCCTGCCGCTGGTCACCCAGGCCGAAGGGTTTGTCGACGACGCCAAGGCCACGCTCAACCTGCGCAATGCCTACTTCAATCGCAATTTCACCAACCCGACCAATGCCCAGGGCAAGGCCGAAGAGTGGACGCAGAGCTTCATCCTCGACGCCAAGTCCGGCTACACCCAAGGCACGCTGGGCTTCGGCATCGATGTGCTGGGCCTGTACTCGCAAAAGCTCGACGGCGGCAAAGGCACCGGTGGCACCCAACTGTTGCCGATCCACAACGACGGCCGCCCGGCCGACAACTTCGGCCGCCTGGGCGTGGCATTGAAGACCAAGCTGTCAAAGACCGAATTGAAGGTGGGCGAATGGATGCCAGTGCTGCCGATCCTGCGCTCCGACGATGGCCGCTCCCTGCCCCAGACCTTTCGCGGCGGCCAGGTCACCTCCAACGAAATCGACGGCCTGACCCTCTACGGCGGGCAGTTTCGCGGTAACAGCCCGCGCAACGACGCGAGCATGGAAGACATGTTCATGAACGGCAAAGCCGCGTTCACCTCGGACCGCTTCAACTTCGGCGGCGGTGAATATACCTTCAACGACAAACGCACCCAGGTCGGCCTGTGGTACGCCGAATTGACCGATATCTACCAGCAACAGTACGTCAACCTGACCCACAGCCAGCCGCTGGGCGACTGGACCCTGGGCGCCAACGTCGGTTTCTTCAACGGCAAGGAAGACGGCAGCGCCCTGGCCGGCGACCTGGACAACAAAACCGCGTTCGCCCTGCTCTCGGCCAAATACCAGGGCCACACCTTCTACGTGGGCCTACAGAAACTCAGCGGCGACAGCGTGTGGATGCGGGTCAACGGCACCAGTGGCGGCACCCTGGCCAACGACAGCTATAACTCCAGCTACGACAACGCCAGGGAAAAATCCTGGCAGCTGCGTCATGACTTCAACTTCGTGGTGCTCGGGGTTCCCGGCTTGACGATGATGAACCGCTATATCAGCGGCAGTAATGTGCACACCGGTACGATCACCGATGGCAAGGAATGGGGCCGCGAATCGGAACTGGCCTACACGGTGCAGAGCGGTGCGCTGAAGAACCTCAACGTGAAATGGCGCAACTCGACCCTGCGTCGGGATTTCAGCAATAACGAATTCGACGAAAACCGCATCTTCATCAGCTATCCGATTTCACTGCTGTAGGCCCCCAAACAACGCCCCACCCTTGTAGGCGCGAGCTTGCTCGCGAAGGTCGTCAACCATAACGCGCAGAGGCTGATAGCCCGTGGCGTTCTTGGGTTTTTCGCGAGCAAGCTCGCGCCTACAGGGGATGTGTTTTTTTGCGGGGTGCCAGCGATCAATCGGAGTCGACGAGGCGTTGACAATCCAGGGACACCCTAACGATACTTCGGCACAGTCATACGACAACTTACAACAACAATGGAACCCTCATGACCACTACCACGACCCCGCCTGTTCCATTCAACCGCCTCCTCCTCACCGGTGCCGCCGGCGGCCTGGGCAAAGTCCTGCGCGAACGCCTGCGCCCTTATGCCCAGGTGCTGCGCCTGTCGGATATCGCCGCCATGGCCCCCGCCGCCGCCCATGAAGAAGTGCACCCCTGCGACCTGGCCGACAAGCAAGCCGTGCACCACCTGGTGGAAGGCGTCGATGCCATCCTGCATTTCGGCGGTGTGTCGGTGGAACGCTCGTTCGAAGAAGTGCTCGACGCCAATATCAGCGGCACCTTCCATATCTATGAGGCCGCACGCCGCCACGGGGTGAAGCGCGTGATCTTCGCCAGTTCCAACCACGTCATCGGCTTCTACAAGCAGGGCGAACAACTCGACGCCCACTCCCCGCGCCGTCCGGACAGCTACTACGGCCTGTCCAAGTCCTACGGCGAAGACATGGCCAATTTCTACTTCGATCGCTACGGCATCGAGACCGTGAGCATCCGCATCGGCTCATCGTTCCCCGAACCGCAGAACCGCCGCATGATGCACACCTGGCTGAGCTTCGACGACCTCACCCAACTGCTCGAACGCGCGCTGTACACGCCGAACGTCGGTCACACCGTGGTCTACGGCATGTCGGCCAACCTCGATACCTGGTGGGACAACCGCTACGCCGCGCATCTGGGCTTTGTCCCCAAGGACAGCTCCGAAGTGTTCCGCGCCCAGGTCGAGGCCCAGCCGCCGGTGGCCGCCGACGATCCGGCCAAGGTCTATCAGGGTGGCGCGTTCTGCGTCGCGGGGCCGTTCGGTGACTGACGCCAGACCAACCCAAGGGAATGAGTGGCCATGACTGCACACTTGATTGTCGATGCGCGCAACGCCGTGGGCGAATGCCCGGTGTGGGTGGCGGAGGAAAACGCCCTGTACTGGGTGGATATCCCCAACGGCGGCCTGCAACGCTGGAACGCCGCCACCGGGCATATCGCCGCCTGGAAAGCCCCGCAGATGCTCGCCTGCATGGCCCGCACCACAGCGGGCAACTGGGTCGCCGGCCTGGAAACCGGCTTTTTCCAACTCACCCCCCACAACGATGGCAGCCTCGACGCCACGCCCCTGGCCAGGGTCGAGCACCCGCGCCCGGACATGCGCCTGAACGACGGACGCTGCGATCGCCAGGGCCGTTTCTGGGCGGGCAGTATGGTGCTGGACATGGGCGCGAACGCCGCCGCAGGCATGCTTTATCGCTATGCATCGGGCCACGCGCCCCAGGCCCTGCTGGACGGCTTCATTACCCTCAACGGCCTGGCCTTCAGCCCTGACGGTCGCACGATGTACGTCTCGGATTCGCACCCGCTGGTGCAACAGATCTGGGCCTTCGACTACGACACCGACACCGGCACGCCGTCCAATCGCCGGGTGTTCGTCGACATGCACCAATATCCCGGTCGCCCCGATGGCGCGGCGGTGGATGTCGACGGCTGCTACTGGATCTGCGCCAATGACGCTGGCCTGGTGCACCGCTTCACCCCCGAAGGTCGCCTGGACCGCTCCCTGAGCGTGCCGGTGAAAAAACCCACCATGTGCGCCTTTGGCGGCAGTCGCCTGGACACCCTGTTCGTCACCTCGATCCGTGACGATCAGAGCGAACAATCACTGTCCGGCGGCGTGTTCGCCCTCGACCCCGGCGTCCAAGGACTGCCCGAACCCCGCTTCATCCTCTAGCTGCATCGCTGTGCCTTGAATACAAAAATAACAAGACAGGAGACACACCCCATGGACTTCAAACGCACCTTGCTCGCCGTTGCTGCATTCCCCCTCGTCGCCACCCTCAGCAGCGCCGCCCACGCGCTGGAAATCAAATTCGCCGACGTTCACCCCGCCGGCTACCCCACCGTCGTCGCCGAAGAAAACATGGGCAAGGCCCTGACCAAAGCGAGCAACGGCGAACTGACCTTCAAATACTTCCCCGGCGGTGTGCTGGGCTCGGAGAAAGAAGTGGTCGAACAGGCCCAGGTCGGCGCGGTACAGATGACCCGCGTCAGCCTCGGCATCGTCGGGCCCGTGGTGCCGGACGTGAACGTGTTCAACCTGCCGTTCGTGTTCCGCGACCAGGCGCACATGCGCAAGGTCATCGACGGTGAGATCGGCGACGAGATCCTCGCCAAGATCACCGACTCCGAGTTCGGCCTGGTGGCCCTGGCGTGGATGGACGGCGGCACGCGCAACCTCTACACCAAGAAGCCGGTGCGCAGCCTCGCCGACCTCAAGGGCATGAAGATCCGTGTGCAGGGCAACCCGCTGTTCATCGACGCCTTCAACGCCATGGGCGCCAACGGCATCGCCATGGATACCGGCGAGATCTTCAGCGCCTTGCAGACCGGGGTCATCGACGGCGCCGAAAACAACCCGCCGACTTTGCTCGAACACAATCACTTCCAGAACGCCAAGTACTACACCCTCACCGAACACCTGATCCTGCCCGAGCCCATCGTGATGTCGAAAATCACCTGGAACAAGCTCCCCCCCGCGCAACAGGTCATGGTGAAAAACGCCGCCAAAGCCGCCCAGGCCGATGAACGCGTATTGTGGGACGCCAAGTCCGCCAGCAGCGAAACCAAGCTCAAGGCCGCGGGCGTGGAGTTCATCACTGTCGATAAAAAACCCTTCTATGACGCCACCGCAGCGGTTCGCGCCAAGTACGGCGCGCCTTACGCCGACATCATCGCGCGCATCGACGCCGTTCAGTAACGCCCTCCTCTCCTAGCAAGGCCCGGCGCGGTCCGTATCGACGCGCCCGGTTACGGTGAACGCCATGAAGAATCTACTGCTGCGCATCAACGACCGCCTGTACATGACCTGCATCTGGGTCGCCGGGCTGTCGGTCCTCGGGGTCGCGCTGATCATTCCCTGGGGCATCTTCGCCCGCTATATCCTCGGCACCGGCGCAAGCTGGCCGGAGCCCACCGCCATCCTGCTGATGCTGGTGTTCACCTTTATCGGCGCCGCCGCCAGTTATCGCGCCGGCGCGCACATGTCGGTGGCCGTGGTCACCGATCGCTTGCCGCCGCGCCAACGCCAGCTCGTCGGCATCCTTTCGCAACTGCTGATGGGCACCATCTGCCTGTTCATGACGATCTGGGGCACCAAGTTGTGCCTGTCCACCTGGAACCAGTTCATGAGCGCCATTCCTTCCCTGCGCGTGGGCATCACCTATATGCCGATCCCCATAGGCGGGCTGTTGACCCTGGTGTTCGTGATGGAAAAACTCCTGCTGGGCGATCAGAGCCACCGGCGCGTGGTGCGCTTCGATTTGGTTGAAGAAAGCGAAGGGGCTGCCTGATATGGACGCATTGATTTTGTTGGGCAGCTTTATCGCCTTGATCCTGATCGGCATGCCGGTGGCCTATGCCCTGGGGATGTCGGCGTTGATTGGCGCGTGGTGGATCGACATTCCGTTCCAGGCCCTGATGATTCAGGTGGCCGGCGGGGTGAACAAGTTTTCGCTGATGGCGATTCCGTTCTTTGTGCTGGCCGGCGCGATCATGGCCGAGGGCGGCATGTCGCGGCGGCTGGTGGCGTTTGCCGGGGTGCTGGTGGGCTTTGTGCGCGGCGGCTTGTCGCTGGTGAACATCATGGCCTCGACGTTTTTCGGCGCGATCTCCGGTTCGTCGGTGGCCGACACGGCGTCGGTGGGCTCGGTGCTGATTCCGGAAATGGAACGCCGCGGCTACCCGCGCGAGTTCGCCACGGCGGTGACCATCAGCGGCTCGGTGCAGGCCCTGCTGACCCCGCCCAGCCACAACTCGGTGCTCTATTCCCTGGCGGCTGGCGGCACGGTGTCCATCGCCTCGCTGTTCATGGCCGGCGTGGTCCCGGGCCTGCTGATGAGCGCGTGCCTGATGGTGCTGTGCCTGATCTTCGCGAAGAAGCGCGACTACCCCAAGGGCGAAGTCATCCCCCTCAAGCAAGCGCTGAAAATCTGCGCCGACGCGCTGTGGGGCCTGATGGCCATGGTGATCATCCTCGGCGGCATCCTCTCGGGCATTTTCACCGCCACCGAATCCGCCGCGATTGCCGTGCTGTGGGCGTTCTTCGTCACCATGTTCATCTACCGCGACTACAAATGGAGCGAGCTGCCCAAGCTGATGCACCGCACCGTGCGCACGATTTCCATCGTGATGATCCTGATCGCCTTCGCCGCCAGCTTCGGCTACATCATGACGCTGATGCAGATCCCGGCGAAGATCACCACGCTGTTCCTGACCCTGTCGGACAATCGCTACGTGATCCTGATGTGCATCAACGCCATGCTGCTGTTGCTCGGCACGGTGATGGACATGGCGCCGCTGATTCTGATCCTCACACCGATCCTGCTGCCGGTGGTGCTGGGTATCGGCGTCGACCCGGTGCACTTCGGCATGATCATGCTGGTCAACCTCGGCATCGGCTTGATCACTCCGCCGGTGGGCGCGGTGCTGTTCGTGGGCGCAGCGGTGGGCAAGGTGAGCATCGAGAAAACCGTGAAGGCGTTGCTGCCGTTCTATGGGGTGCTGTTCCTGATACTGATGGCGGTGACTTACATTCCGGCCTTGTCGTTGTGGCTGCCAGGCGTGGTGCTGTGATGCTGATTGAACTCGAAGATAACCTGACCCACCTCACCCTCGCCCCGGCCGTGGGCGGCAGTATCGTCAACTGGACGGTGCGCGCCAGCGGGCAACCGTTGCTGCGGCACAGCGATGCGCAGGCGATCGAGAGCGGTTTGCCCGGCAAGCTGGGGTGCTACCCACTGGCGCCCTGGTCCAACCGGATTGCCCAAGGCGGCTTCGACACCCCCACCGGCTGGCTGGCCCTCGCGCCCAACAGCCTCACCGACCCGCTGCCGATTCACGGCTCAGCCTGGCAACAGGCGTGGCACGTGGTCAGTCAGTCGGCGGATGAAGTGCTGCTTGCACTGGAATGCGCCACGCCGTTCGCCTATCGCGCCGAGCAGCGCTTTCGGTTGCGGGACGGTGCGTTGAGTATCGGCTTGCGCGTAACGCATCTGGGCGAATACCCGGCGTGGCATGGCCTGGGGTTGCACCCGTACTTCCCGCGCCGCGCGGGCACGCGATTGCAGGCCAAGGCTTCGCAGGTGTGGTTGAGCGATGGGGCCAAGTTGCCGACTGGGTTGGCATCAGTGCCGCAGGACTGGGATTTTCGCCAGCTCAAGGCACTACCGACGGGCCTGGTGGACAACGGCTTCTGCCCATGGGACGGGCATTGCCGGATCGAACAGCCGGAGCTGGGTTATGCCCTGGAATGCCAGGCCAGCGGTGCCGATTACTTCCTGTTGTACTGCCCGCCGGGGCTGGGGTTCTTTTGCATCGAGCCGGTGAGCCACCCCGTAAACGCCCACCACCTGCCGGGCAGGCCGGGCCTGAAACTGCTGGAACCACACCAGTCCACCCACCTCGACTTCACCCTGAAATACACCCCTCTGTAGGAGCGAGCTTGCTCGCGAAGATCGTCAACGATAACGCGGCGTGCCTGATGCCCCGCGTTGCCCTGAGGTTTTTCGCGAGCAAGCTCGCTCCTACAGGGGCCGGCTCAGGGGGGCGAGTTTTTCAGGCGTCCGGCGGTGTCGATGCTGACGACCACCGACAACCCCGGCCGCAAGCGTTCGCTGTCGACCTGATCCGGGTCCACCGTGATCCGCACCGGCACGCGCTGGGCGATCTTGACGAAGTTGCCGGTGGCGTTGTCGGCCTGCAACAGGCTGAACTCCGAGCCGGTCGCCGGGGAAATATGCTCGACCGTGCCGCGAAACCTGCGGTGGTTGAGCGCGTCCACGGTGAACGTCACCGGTTGCCCCACTTGCACATTGTCCATCTGGGTTTCTTTCATATTGGCGATCACCCACAGTTGCTTCGGCACCAGCGCCATCAACTGCGCGCCGGAGTTGACGTAGGCGCCCAGGCGCACGCCGATCTGCCCCAACTGGCCGTCGCGCGGCGCGGTGATGCGGGTGTTGGACAGGTCGATGCGCGCCAGTTCCACCGCGGCCTCGGCACTGGCCACCGCTGCTTCCAGGGAGCCGCGATTGACGATCACCGTTTGCAAGTCCTGGCGCGCGATGTCCAGACTCGCCTGGGCCTGGACCACGGCGGCTAGGGTCTGGGCATTGGCGGCACGGGTCACGTCCAGCTCGCGCCGGGACACCGAACCGTCGCTGATCAGTTCTTCGTTGCGGCGCAGGTCGGCGGTGCTTTTACGCGCCTGGGCCTGGCTGTCCACCACGGCGGCCTGGCGCAGCTTGATCGTCGCTTCGGCGCTGTTGCGTTGCTGCAGCACATTGGCCAGCGCGGCCTTCTGCACCGCCAGTTGCGCCAGGGCCTGATCCAGACGCTGCTTGTAGATGCGATCATCCAGGCGCACCAGCAGGTCGCCGGTCTTGACGTACTGGAAGTCCTGCACCGGCACCTCGAACACGTAGCCGCTGAGCTGCGGGCCGATGATGGTCACCTGGCCGCGCACCAGGGCGTTCTCGGTGGTTTCCACCGCGCTGCTGAACGGCGGCAATTGCCAGGCATACAGCACGATCAACACGCCAACGATGGCAATCGCGGCAAAGCCCAGGGACGAAAGGATGCGCACCCACAGGGAGCGCGGTTCGGTGATCGTCGCTCCCGGCGGCAAGGCGCCTTCCGGGGTGGCGGCGATCGCGTTGGTGGTGGTCGAGGTGGTCGTCGGTTCGGTCATTGAGAAGTGCCGCTGGGTTGAACGGAAGTGGCTGCCGGCTTGGTGGTGCTGAGCAGCCACAGACTGCGGGTAAAGATCCAGAGCATGGTCAGTATCGCGATGATCGCGATCAGCATGAATACATCGTTATAGGCCATGACATTCGCCTCGCGGGTCGCCGCCGTGGCGAGGCTGCGAATGCCTATGAGGTTGCGCAACTCGGGGTCGGCGACGATGCCGCCATAGGCCGAGCCGCCGCTCTGCACCCGCGCGGCAACACGTGGGTCGAGCAGGGTCAGGTGTTCGACGATCATGCTCGAGTGAAACTTCTCGCGCACCACCTGGAAGGTGCCGAGCAACGCCGCGCCGATCAGGCCGCCGAGGTTCTGGCAAATGCCGAACATCACCGAAAAACTCACCAGGTTGCGCGGGTTGGTCAGCACGTTTTTGGTGCCCAGCACCATGGTCGGCCCAAGGAAAAAGGTGCCGCCAAAACCCAGCAGGAACTGGCTGATGTACAGGTTCTGCGGGCGGGTCAGGTTGCTGGAGAAACTGTCCATCACCGAGCCCACGGCCATCAGCGCCAGGGAGATAACCAACGGCATCAGCAAGTGCGCCGGGTTGATCGTCAACGCGCTGACCGCCAACCCGGCAATCGCTCCCGCGAGCATCACCACATACAGGGTGTGCATCTGCTCGTAGCTCATGTTCAGCATCTGCATGAAGCCCACCGCACCGGTGGACTGCTCCGACAGCACCATGCGAATCAGGATCACCGCCAGCGCCAGGCGAATCATGGCGCCGCTGCCCAGCCAGCGGGTCATCAGCATCGGGTTGGCGCGGTTATGCTCGATGGCCAGGCCGGTCATGATCAGCACCAGGGAACAGGCCGACGCCACGCCGATCCACGGCGCTTCCAGCCACCAGTCGATACGCCCCAGCGACAGCACCGCGCAGAGCAGCGCCACGCCGCTGGAGAGGATAGCGAAGGTGAGGAAGTCGAGTGCTTCGAAGGTCTTGAAACGGTCGCCCGGCGGCAGCTTGAGCAGGAACACGCAGCCCAGGCAGATCAGCGCCAAGCCCAATTCGAACAGGTACAAGCCACGCCATTCGGCGATTTGCAGCAGGTCTTCGGAGAACAGCCGCGCCAGCGGCAAGGCCAACTGCGCGGTGCCCAGGCCCAACACCAGCGCCTTCAAGCGCCACTTGGCGGGGAACGCCTGGATCATGTAGTACAAACCCAGGGAACTGAGCGCCGCGCCGACCATGCCATGGGCGGCCCGCACGGCGATGGCCGAGTTGAGGTCGTTGACGAACAAGTGGCCGAAGGTCACCAGCGCATACAGCACCAGGAACACCTCGGTAAACGCCCGCAGGCCGAACTGTTGGCGGAACTTGACCAGCAGCAGGTTCATGCAGACGTTGGTCATCACATAGGCGGCGGGCAGCCAGGCCATTTCCGCCGTGGTCGCGCCGAGGACGCCTTGCAGGTATTGCAGGTTGGCGATCACCAGCGAATTGCCCAGCCCGCCGGTGATCGCGACGAGCACACCGACCAGGGCGTAGAGCCAGCGTTTGTGGGTGGGATGCAGCGGCGTCGACGGCGAACCCGGCAGCGCCGGGCGCTCGTGGGGCTGCCAGGTGCGGGGGGTGTATTTGTCCATTCAGTGACCTTGATGAACCGACACGCAAGGTCGGGGGCTCCGTTACTCAGGCAGTAGTAAACCTGAGTGGAGTTCATCTTGCCATGTCGAGGTCACAATTGATCCCTGGCCACCTGTGGGATCGCCCTTTGTCTGGGAGACCACATGCCCGTCAGATCCAGCCGAGCCAACTCCAATACGTCGCGGCAAACACCAACATCAACAAATAGCCAATCAACGTCACCAAGATCCCCACCTTGGCAAACTGCCGCGCCGTAAACGTCCCGGTCCCCAGGCACACCATGTTCTGCGGCGCGTTGATCGGCAGGATAAACCCGTAACTGACCACAAACCCCAACAGCATCGTCACCCCCAACCGGTTGAACTCGCCCGGCAAGGTCTGCAACACCGCGATCAGGATCGGCAGCAATGCCGAGGTCAACGCCGTGGCGCTGGCGAAGCCCAGGTGGATCACGATCAAAAACGCGCCGAGGATCGCAAACACCCCCAGCGGCCCGACTTGATCCAGCCCGGTGTGCGCCACCACCTGGGCGCCCAGCCATTGCCCGGCCTGGGTGGTGAGCAGGGCCGTACCCAGGCTGATGCCGACGCCGAACACAATCACCGTGCCCCACGGAATCCGCGACTGCACGTCTTTCCAGGTCATCACGCCAATCCCCGGCAGCAGCAGGACGACCAGCCCGGCGTAGGTGGTCGAGGTGGTGTCGAAGTTGTGCAGGCGCCCTTCGGTGGCCCAGGCCAGCAGCAACAGCAACGACACGGCCAGCAAGCGTTTCTGCGGGCCGGTCATCGGGCCGATGTCCACCAGGGATTGGGCCACGGCTTCTTTGCCACCGGGGATGCTGTCGGTTTCCGGCGGCAGCAGCTTGATTACCAGGAACAACAGCACCGCCGACATGATCAGCGCCCACGGCGCGCCGGCGATCAACCAGTCGATCCACGACACGCGCTGGCCGAGCATCTTGTCCATGAATCCTACGGTCAGAAGGTTCTGCGCGGCGGCGGTCTGGATGCCGACGTTCCAGATGCTGGTGCCCTGGGCCACGACAATCATCAGGCCGGCGGCGATGTTCGAGCGCTTGTCGACGCCAAACGCGGCGACCACGCCCATCATGATCGGCACCACACAAGCACTGCGCGCCGTCGCGCTGGGAACCACCAGGCTGAGCAGGATGGTCACCGCGATCGCCCCCAGCAGAATGCCGCGGGTGCTGGTGCCGACCCGCGTCAGGGTGACCAGGGCGATGCGCCGGTCCAGGCCGGTGTGGGTCATGGCGGCGGCGATGAACAACGCGCCCGCCACCAGGGCCAGGGCCGGGTTGGAGAAGCCGGTCAACGCCATGCTGATCGCCGGGCTGGAGCCGATCAGGTGCGTGGGGTCTTGCAGCGACGGCGCGGTGCCGAGCAGGAACGCCATGAGCGAGGTGATCATGATCGCGCTGGCTTCATAGGACACCGCTTCGGTGATCCACACCACCACCGCAAACGCGAGGATCGCCAGCATGCGATGCCCGGCCACCGGCAAGTCGGCCGGCAGCGGCAACAGCAGCACGCCGGCCATCACCAGCACGGCGACGACCAGGCCCAAGGGCAACTTGAAGGATGTTGCGGTTGTTGCGGGCGCGCTCATGGGTTTCTCCGTCAGCCTTCAGATCAGGCCCGGAGCATGATGCAAAATGCCGCAGGCCGTGTTGACAGGTATCAAACCTCTAGGCCAATAACTGGCTCAACACCGCCCGCAACTTCCCGGGTTTGACCGGTTTGTTCAACATCGGCGCTTCCAGGCGCCGTAGCGCGCGGCGGCATTGGTCGGTGCGGTCGGCGGTGATGATCACCGCCGGGATCGGCTGTTCGAAATGCTCGCGCAGGTGCTTGACCACCGCACAGCCCACCACCCCGTGGTCAAGGTGATAGTCGGCGAGGATCAATTCCGGCGCCCTGCCCTGCAACGCCAGCATGGCCCCGGCCTGATCGGTGGCGGTGATCACCTCGCAGCCCCACTGTTCGAGCAGCGCATGCATGCTTTCGAGGATGCTCACCTCGTTGTCGATCACCAGCAGGCGCCGCCCCGGCAGCGGGTTGCCCGTGGTCGCTTGCGCCGGCAACTGACTGATGGCCAACGGCATCTCTTCGCTGATGGGCACTTCGATGCTGAACATCGAGCCGCGCCCCGGCCACGAACGCACCGACACCGGGTAGCCGAGGATTTCGGCGATGCGCTCGACAATCGCCAGGCCCAGGCCCACGCCCTTGCGGTCCGAAGCGCGGCCCACATCCAGCTGGTTGAACTCGAGGAAGATCGCCTCGAGCCGGTCGGCCGCGATGCCGCGCCCGGTGTCCCACACTTCCAGGCGCAGGCGATCGCCGCGACGGCGGGCGCCGAGCAGGATGCAGCCGTCGTCGGTGTAGCGGCAGGCGTTGCTGAGGAAGTTGCGCAGGATGCGCGTCACCAGGCGCAGGTCGGTGCGGATCGCGTAATGGCCGATGTGGGCCCGCAGGTTGAGCCCGGCGGCCAGGGCCACCGATTGGAATTCGGAGATCAGCGGCGCAAACAGCTCGTCCAGGCGATACAGCGCCACATCCGGCTTGACCGCCGCCTGGTCCAGCCGCGAGATGTCCAGCAGGTCGGTGAGCAAATCCTCGGCGCCTTCCAGGGCCTGGTGGGTGCGCTCCACCAGCACCTGCTCGACACTGGGCAAGTTGCGCTCGCGCAGGGTCGAGATCAGCAAGCGCGCCGCGTTGAGCGGTTGCAGCAGGTCATGGCTGGCGGCGGCGAGGTACTTGTCCTTGCTGCGGTTGGCGGCTTGGGCGGCGTCGCGGGCGTCGCGCAGGTCCTTCTCGACCCTTTCGCGCTGGGCGATCTGCTGTTGCAGGTTGCGGTTGGCTTCGAGCAGTTCGTCGGTGCGCGCCGCGACGCGCTGTTCCAGTTCATCGTTCAGGCGGATGTAGCGGTTGCGTTCGGCCTCCAGCTCGCCCAGTCGCGTGGCCAGTTCCGGGTAATGGCTCTTGCGCGTCGACTGGTCGCCCAATCCCAGCAACCCGGCGAGGGCGCGCTGCGGGTCGTCAGAGTGCTTCGCCATACACGACCTCGACATCACGTTGGCTGGACTCACGGGGGTTGGTGAGGATGCACGGATCGTCCATCGCATGCTGGGACAGGAATGGAATATCCGCGACGCGCACCCCGTGCAAACCGAGGGTTTCGTGAAAGCCGATCGCGTGCTTGAGGGCGATCAGGTGCTCCACCAGGCGCCCACGGATCTGCCGATGGTTGAGGCCGCGGCAGTCGATGCCGAACGTCTCGGCGATGACCTTGAAGCGCTCCGGCGCCGAGTTGTAGTTGAACGCCACCACGTGTTCGACCAGCACCGCGTTGCACAGGCCATGGGGCAGGTCGAGAAAGCCGCCGAGGCTGTGGGACATGGCATGCACCGCGCCGAGGATCGCATTGGAGAACGCCAGCCCCGCCTGCATGCTGCCGAGCATGATCTTCTCGCGCAGGGCGATGTCCGCCGGGTTGGCGATCATCTGCACCAGATTGCCGTTGATCAGGCGCATGGCTTCCAGCGCATGGGGGTCGGTCAGCGGGCCGTGGCCGGTGGAGACGAACGCCTCGATCGCATGCACCAGCGCATCGATGCCGGTGCAGGCGGACAGGAACGGGTCCATGCTCGCCGTGGTTTCCGGGTCGATCAGCGACACGTCGGGCACCACCGCCTTGCTGACGATGGAGAACTTCATGCGCTCCTGCTGGTTGGAAATGATCACGAACTGCGAAACATCCGCCGAAGTGCCGGCGGTGGTGGGAATCAGGATCAACGGCGGGCTGGGCACGCGAATGGTGTCCACGCCTTCGAAGTCGAGGATGTTGCGCCCATGGGCGACCACAATGCCGATGGCCTTGCCGCAGTCCATGGGGCTGCCGCCGCCGATGGCCACGATCACGTCGCAATGGTTGTCGCGGTACACCTCGGCGCCGAGCATGACTTCTTCGACACGGGGGTTGGGGGAGACGTCGCTGTACAGGCAGTAGTCGATGCCGATGGCCTGCAGGCTGGCTTCCACGTCGGCGACCCAGCCGGCGGCGATCACACCGGGGTCACTGACCACCAGCACCTTGCGCGCACCGAAGGTCTTGGCGTAATTGCCGACGTTGTGCCGACAGCCGGCACCAAAGATGATTTCAGGCGAGACGAATTTACGCAGGAGGCTCAGATTGGGGCTCATTGGAAGCCTGTTGTTATTATTTTTTGGGATATGCGCTCCACACTAGCCGATCTTCGCGCGATTGCAATCAGACCAAAGAGTCATTCCCAAAACGACCCCGGCCAGCGCGAGGCTGGCCGGGGGGTGAATCAGCGGCTGGCGAAGTACATAGTCACTTCAAAGCCGATACGCAGGTCGGTAAACGCGGGTTTAGTCCACATGGGGCGTTCCTCTTGTTGTGCCGGAAGATTCCGGTAAAGGCATTAATGCATGGGGGGATCAAAGGGGCGAATGCTACTTTGGAACGAGCCTGAAGCATGCCTTGGTAGCAGACCTACACCTTGTGGGAGGCCTATACCTTGTGGGAGGGGGCTTGCTCCCGATAGCGATGCGTCAGTCAAAACAGTTCCATCTGACACACCGCTATCGGGAGCAAGCCCCCTCCCACATCAAGCCCCCTCCCACCTTGGCTTGTATTTCACCCCTGAGGGTTAGAAGAAGCCCAGTGGGTTGATGTCGTAGCTCACCAGCAGGTTCTTGGTCTGTTGGTAGTGGTCCAGCATCATCTTGTGGTTCTCACGGCCCACACCCGACTTCTTATAGCCGCCGAACGCTGCGTGCGCCGGGTACAAGTGGTAGCAGTTGGTCCACACGCGACCGGCCTTGATCGCGCGGCCCATGCGGTAGGCACGGTTGATGTCGCGGGTCCACAGGCCGGCGCCAAGGCCGAATTCGCTGTCGTTGGCAATGGCCAGGGCTTCGGCTTCGTCCTTGAAGGTGGTGATACCCACCACCGGGCCGAAGATTTCTTCCTGGAACACGCGCATTTTGTTGTGGCCCTTGAGCAGGGTCGGCTGGATGTAGTAACCGGTGGACAGGTCGCCTTCCAGGCGTTCGGCCGCGCCGCCGGTGAGCAGCTCGGCGCCCTCTTCCTGGGCGATCTTGAGGTAGGAGAGGATCTTGTCGTATTGCTGCTCGGACGCCTGGGCGCCGACCATGGTTTCGGTGTCCAGCGGGTTGCCGCGCTTGATCTTGACGATCTTTTTCATCACCACTTTCATGAAGTCGTCGTAGATCGACTCCTGCACCAGCGCCCGCGACGGGCAGGTGCACACTTCACCCTGGTTGAAGAACGCCAGCACCAGGCCTTCGGCGGCCTTTTCGATGAACTGCGGCTCGGCGCTCATGATGTCTTCGAAGAAGATGTTCGGCGACTTGCCGCCCAGTTCCACGGTGGACGGAATGATGTTCTCGGCGGCCGCATGCATGATGTGCGCGCCCACTGGGGTGGAACCGGTGAACGCGATCTTGGCGATGCGCTTGCTGGTGGCCAGCGCTTCACCGGCTTCGCGACCGAAGCCCTGGACGATGTTGAGCACGCCCGGTGGCAGCAGGTCGTTGATCAGCTCGGCGAACACCATGATCGACAGCGGCGTCTGTTCGGCCGGCTTGAGCACGATGCAGTTACCGGCGGCCAGGGCCGGGGCGAGTTTCCAGGCGGCCATCAGCAGTGGGAAGTTCCACGGAATGATCTGCCCGACCACGCCCAGCGGCTCGTGGAAGTGATAGGCCGCGGTCAGTTCGTTGATTTCGGCGGCCCCGCCTTCCTGGGCGCGGATGCAGCCAGCGAAGTAACGGAAGTGGTCGGCGGCCAGGGGCACGTCGGCGTTGAGGGTTTCGCGCACGGCTTTGCCGTTGTCCCAGGTTTCGGCGACGGCCAGCACTTCGAGGTTCTGCTCGATGCGGTCAGCGATTTTCAGCAGCACCAGGGAGCGGTCCTGGGCCGAGGTCTTGCCCCAGGCGTCGGCGGCGGCATGGGCAGCGTCGAGCGCGGCGTCGATGTCGGCGGCATTGGAGCGCGGGAATTCGGCGATCAGCTCACCGGTCACCGGCGAGGTGTTGGTGAAGTATTGACCGCTGAGCGGGGCGACGAACTCGCCGCCGATGTAGTTACCGTAGCGCGACTTGAAGCTGACGATGGCGCCAGGGGTGCCAGGTTGTGCGTAGATCATGTTGAGGCCTCTGTCTGGGTCCGGGCCTGTCGGTCAACAGGCGATGACCCGATAGTAAAGAGCCCCCGCTGCCGGGCGAATGCGCCGTTGGCAGGGGGGGTCTTGTCATTTGGTCGTAGTTTTAGTGTTTGGCGACCAGTTCTTTGGGCAACTTGAAGGTCCAGAGCATGCCGCCCTGGTTGAAGTCCTTGATGCGCTTGGCCACTTCACCGCCCCACAACGGCACCGCGCCGCCCCAGCCGGAGAGCACCGACACATATTGTTCGCCGTCCATTTCCCAGGTCACAGGCGAGCCGAGCACGCCGGAACCAGTCTGGAATTCCCAGACCTTCTCGCCGGTCTTGGCGTTGAACGCCTGCAGGAAACCTTCCGGCGTACCGGTGAACACCAGGTTGCCCTTGGTGGTCAGCACCCCGCCCCACAGTGGCGCGTAGTTCTTGTGGCGCCAGACTTCCTTGCCAGTCTTCGGATCGATGGCGCGCAGCACGCCGATGTAGTCTTCGTTGAGCGGCTTGATGGTGAAGCCCGCACCAAGGAACGCCGCGCCTTTCTTGTAGGCGATGTCTTCGTTCCAGATGTCCATGCCCCATTCGTTGGACGGCACATAGAACAGCCCGGTGTCACGGTTGTAGGCCATCGGCATCCAGTTCTTCGCGCCGAGGAACGCCGGGGCGACGAATACCGAGGTGCCTTTGGTGTCGCTGCCCGGCGCGCCTGGGCGGCTGGCTTCGTTGTAGATCGGGCGGCCGTTCTTATCCAGGCCGGTGGCCCAGGTGATCTTGTCGACGAATGGGAAGCCACGGATGAACTTGCCGTTGGTGCGGTCGAGCACGTAGAAGAAGCCGTTACGGTCGGCGGTGGCCGCCGCTTTGATTTCCTTGCCGCCTTCGGTGTAGTTGAAGGAGATCAGCTCGTTGACGCCGTCATAGTCCCAGCCGTCGTGAGGCGTGCTCTGGAAGTGCCACTTGATGGTGCCGTCATCCGGGTTCAGCGCCAGGCGCGAGGACGAATACAGGTTGTCGCCGGGGCGCAGGTGCGAGTTCCACGGCGCCGGGTTGCCGGTGCCGAACAGCAGCAGGTTGGTTTCCGGGTCGTAGTAACCGCCCAGCCACGGCGCCGCGCCGCCGGTCTTCCACAGGTCGCCGGGCCAGGTCTTGCCCGCCTCGCCGCCGGAAATACCGTTTTCCACGGCCTTGCCGTCTTTGTAGACATAGCCCATATGGCCTTCTACGGTTGGACGCATCCACAGCAGTTCGCCGTTTTTCGGGTCGTAGGCCTGGATCTTGCCCACCACGCCGAACTCACCACCGGCCACGCCGGTAATCAGCTTGCCGTTGATCACCAGGGGGGCGGCGCTGATCGAGTAGCCTTCCTTGTGGTCGGCGACTTGCTTGCTCCACACCACTTTGCCGGTGTCTTTGTTCAGGGCCACCAGCTTGGCGTCGAGGGTGCCGAAGAACACCAGGTCGCCATACAGCGCCACGCCACGGTTGATCACGTCGCAGCACGGACGGATGTCATCGGGCAGGCGCGCATCGTACTGCCAGAGTTTCTTGCCGGTGCGCGCATCCACCGCGAACACCCGCGAGTAGGACCCGGTGAGGTACATCACCCCGTCCTTGATCATCGGCTGCGCCTGCTGGCCGCGCTGTTTCTCGCCACCGAAGGAGAAGGCCCAGACCGGGCGCAGGTCCTTGACGTTGTCCACGTTCAGCGTGTCGAGGGGGCTGTAGCGCTGGCCCTGCACGCCCAGGCCGTTGGTGACGATCTGCCCTGGGTTTTTCGGGTCCTGGAGGATGTCCTGGTCGGTGACCGCGGCCATGGCCTGGCCGGATAACAGGATGGCACCGAGCAACACACTCAAGGCGAAGGGTTGGCGGCGTGCGGGTTGGGTCATGACGGCTACCTCTGCGGTTTTTTGTTATACCCGGGAAATTTTCCCGGTCTGGTGCTGATTCTTGGGCGCAGGGGCAGTTGTCACAATTGACCGCAATATCGAGATTGCTAGTTCCTTAGTAGCGGGTACGACCGCTCAGCGGGTCGAATCCACGCGCTGCATCTGTTCGCGCTCGTAGCGCGGGTACAGGTGGCTGACGCTGCGGATCAGCTCATAGCGGCTCAGGTTGATGGTCGCGAAGCGCTCTGGGATGGGGCTGCGGATCATCTCGGCCATATCGGTGCCGTGGGCGGCGCCGTCGCGCAGCAGCTGGTCGAGCCAGCCGAGGTAGTCGCGCATCTGCTCGAAGGGCTGCGCATCGCTGGCCACCGGGCCGTGGCCGGGCACGATCAAGGTCCAGGGCAAGGCTTGCAGGGTGTCGAGGTCGGCCTGCCACACCGCCAGCCCCGGACTGTTGGGGGTGGTGAGGGCTCGCTGGTAGAACACCAGATCGCCGGCAAACAGCACGCCGGTGCTCTGATCGAGGATCGCCAGGTCGGCGCCGGTGTGGCCGGTGAGCGCGAGCAGACGTAAATCGTGGCGACCGAAATGCATGACGCCGGGCTCCAGCACCTGGGTCGGCAGCACCACCTCGGTGCCGCGCATCCAGTCGCCGACCATGCGGTAGAGGTTTTCCGCCATGCCGTCGCCCTGCTCGTGCAGCAGCCGCGTGGTGTCGGCCAGGGCGCCGATGGGCACGTCCTTGAAGGCCTGGTTGCCCAGCGCGTGGTCGGGATGATGGTGGGTCAGCAGCACCTGGATCACCGGTTTGGCGGTGACCTGGGCGATGGCCTGGCGCATGGCCTCGCCGTAGCGCCGCGAGGGTCCGGTGTCGATCACCACCACGCCGGCATCGGTGACGATGAACGCGGTATTGACGATGTTGCCGCCGTTGGACTTGGCGAAGTTGTCGGTGCTGCCTTCGAGCAGCCAGGTGTCCTCAGCGATCAGGCGCGGCTTGAGGGCGTAGTCGAGGTCGGCCAGGGCCGGCAGGCTCAGGCTCAGGCACAGCAATAGAATCCAGCGCATGCCGCGCTCCTTCTGGTCAGGGAATGGCTGCGTCGAATTCATTGCCGCTGTTGTCGCGCAGCACCAGGCGGGTCGGCCCCGGCGCTTCGATGTCGAAGGCCAGGTTGGGGTTTTCGCTGACCGCCGGGAACAGCGCCAGCTCGGCCAGCACCCGGTCGTCGCTGCCACGCAGTTGCGCGTGGTTGATGTAGAACTCGGGGATGCCGCTGACCATGCCGTTGTCCATCGGGTGCGCCACCTGCACGCGCACGCGGCTGAATTCGCCGCGCGGGTAGCGTCCGCCGAGCACCTCGCCGATGTGCTCCTCCCAACCCGGCTGGGTGCGCACCACGCTGGGCGCGGTGCAGCCGCCGCCGGCTGCGTCGATCAGGGTCGAACCGACGTGCCACAGGCCGTCATCGGTGAGCACCGCGGCGCGCAACGGCGTGGCCTGTTCGATGCGAATGCGCAGCGATAGCCACGGCAGCACCCCGGCCTTGGGTTGGAAGTCGACGATTTTCGGCAGGGGGTTGAGCTCGGCCCAGGCGAGGATTTTCACCACATGGCCGTTGAACGCCCGGGCGTCGATTTCCAACGGTACCTGGCGCGCATCCTCGGCGAACGGCGGCGCCAGCAGCTTGACCCGCTCGTCGAACACGAACGGCGCGTCGGCCAGCAACTGCTTGTGGTAGAAGGCCCACATCACCGAGGGCACCGGGTCCTTGCCGGGGTCGACGTCGGCGGCATGGGCCGCCCACGGCAACAGGCAGGCCAGCACGCAGCTCAGTCGCACGTTCAGTCGCCAGATCATCGCCTGCTCCTATTGGTACATTTCGGGCACTTCGTATTGCAGGCCGTAATGGCTATAGATGCCTTGCACCGAGCCGTCGCGGATCAGGCCTTCCAGCGCCTCCTCCACTGCATAGGCCAGCTGGCGATTGCTTTCGTGCACCGCCATGCCGATCTCCCAGCGCTGTTTGCCCATGTTCGGGTAGGCGTTCTCGGCCAGGGCCAGTTGCGGGTCGTGGGCTTCATGCACCTGCCAGTCGATCTCGCCACGCATAGCCATGACCGCATCGACTTCGCCGGCTTTCATCGCCGCAAAGGCCTGGGGCACATCGGGGTAGTGATGGGTCTTGGCGGCGAGCATGCCGTTGAACACCGAGGTCAGGTAGAACGAGGGCACGCTGTCGACTTCGACGCCGATCGGGTGCTGCTCGAACACCGCGACACTGGCGACTTTGTCCAGGCGCCGGCGGTCGTAGGCCACTTGCCATTGTTCGTTCTGGTACGGCCCGAACATCACCACGTGGCCGTTTTCCAGCTCGCCCTGGTCGTTACGCTTTTGCGCGTAATTGCGGTCGTAGGGCGCGCGCATCATCAGGTCGGCCAGTTGCTGGTTATGCAACTGGCTGCCGCGCCAGATGTAGTCGCGCAGGTCGTCGTCGAGTTTTTCCCCGGCCGGCGCCCAGATCAGGGTCAGCTGCACACCCATCGCTTTGGCCAGCGCCTGGGCCAGCTCGACGTCCACACCCCGTGGGGTGTCGCCGTCCTGGAAGCTGTAGGGCGCGAAGTCCTTGTACACCGCCACTTTGATCTCGCCGGCGGCGATCATCTGGTCATAGCTGCGCACCTGCGCCTGTGCCGTCTGGCAACACAGCAGGGCCAGGCCGAGCACATAAGCGAACAGGCGCATGGCTTACTCCTCGACGTGCACGGTGTCCAGGTAGGTACGTACTGCCCACAGGGCTTCCTGGCTCAAGTAGTCGGCCATTTTCGGCATGTACACGCGGCCGTCGCGCACGGCGCCGTGGCGCACACGTTCAACGAACCACTCATCACCGGCTTCGCCGACATCCAGCATGCGCAGGTCCGGGGCGATCCCGCCGGACTTGGCTTCCAGGCCGTGGCAGGCGGCGCAGTTCTGGTTATAGGCAGACGAGCCGATCTCTACGGCGCGGTCATGTTCCGGCGAGGTGCGATACGGGTTCACCGCCGCCCAGCCGTCTTCGTTGACCGGCACACCGGCGTCTTTGATGGAGGTCAGGCCCTTGGTTTCGACCGGTTGCGGAACCACGTTGCCATGGGCCCAGGCCGAGCCTGCACCGATCAAACCGGCCAACAGCCCGGCGACGAGCAAGGCATTGTGTTTTGTTGTCATTATTTTTGCCCTCAGGATTGCACGCAAAACCTCATTGCAGAGGCTATGGCAACCATCTTAGGAACCCTGGGGCATGGGCCGTATGCTGCTTTGGTGGCCGCCTTATCCTCCCTTGGTAGTAGGGCTTGTGGGGCACGCCTAAAACAGCGGCACCTCGGGAAGTCTTCCCGGCCACAGCGGGAGTTTTTCCGTATCCGTCCCAGGCCCCGGCGCTCCACCCTGTGCAGGCCAAAACCTCCACTGGGAACTGCAACCATGACAATAAGATCGCTACCCGCCCTCTCACCTTTAAGTCTTGCCCTGCAAGCCTGCCTGCTGGTGGGCGGCCTGTCCCTCAGCGCCGCGAGCCAAGCCGCCGCCGAACCGGTGGCCAAGCAAACCCGCAACGTCACCTGGGAAGACATCGCCAACGATCACCTGACCACCAAGGACGTGCTGCAATACGGCATGGGCACCAACGCCCAGCGCTGGAGCCCGCTGGCCCAGGTCAACGACAAGAACGTATTCAAGCTCACCCCGGCCTGGTCCTACTCGTTCGGCGACGAGAAACAGCGCGGCCAGGAATCCCAGGCCATCGTCAGCGACGGCGTGGTCTACGTCACCGGTTCCTACTCCCGGGTATTCGCCCTCGACGCCAAGACCGGCAAGCGCCTGTGGACCTACAACCACCGCCTGCCCGACAACATTCGCCCGTGCTGCGACGTGGTCAACCGCGGGGCGGCGATCTTCGGCGACAAGATCTACTTCGGCACCCTCGACGCGCGCCTGATCGCCCTCGACAAAAACACCGGCAAAGTGGTGTGGAACAAGAAATTCGGCGACCACGCCGCCGGCTACACCATGACCGGCGCCCCGGTGCTGATCAAAGACAAAGTGACCGGCAAGGTGCTGCTGATCCACGGCAGCTCCGGCGATGAATTCGGCGTGGTCGGCCAGTTGTTCGCACGGGACCCGGACACCGGCGAAGAAGTGTGGATGCGCCCGTTCGTGGAAGGCCACATGGGCCGCCTCAACGGCAAGGACAGCACGCCGACCGGCGACGTCAAAGCGCCGTCCTGGCCGGATGACCCGACCACCGAAACCGGCAAGGTCGAAGCCTGGAGCCACGGCGGCGGCGCCCCTTGGCAGAGCGCGAGCTTCGATGCCGAGACCAACACCATCATCGTCGGCGCCGGCAACCCCGGCCCGTGGAACACCTGGGCGCGCACCGCCAAGGACGGCAACCCCCACGACTTCGACAGCCTCTACACCTCCGGCCAGGTCGGCGTCGACCCGAGCACCGGCGAAGTGAAATGGTTCTACCAGCACACCCCGAACGATGCCTGGGACTTCTCCGGCAACAACGAACTGGTGCTGTTCGACTACAAGGACAAGGACGGCAAAGTAATCAAGGCCACCGGCCACGCCGACCGCAACGGCTTCTTCTACGTGGTCGATCGCAACAACGGCAAGCTGCAGAACGCCTTCCCGTTCGTCGACAACATCACCTGGGCCAGCCACATCGACTTGAAGACCGGTCGCCCGGTAGAAAACGAAGGTCAGCGTCCGGCCAAGCCGTTGCCGGGCGAAACCAAGGGCAAGCCGGTGGAAGTCTCGCCGCCGTTCCTCGGCGGCAAGAACTGGAACCCCATGGCCTACAGCCAGGACACAGGCCTGTTCTACATCCCTGGCAACCAGTGGAAAGAGGAATACTGGACCGAAGAGGTCAACTACAAGAAAGGCTCGGCTTACTTGGGCATGGGCTTTCGCATCAAGCGCATGTACGAGGACCACGTCGGCACCCTGCGGGCGATGAACCCGACCACCGGCAAGGTGGTGTGGGAGCACAAGGAACACCTGCCGCTGTGGGCCGGCGTGCTGGCGACCAAGGGCAACCTGGTGTTCACCGGCACCGGCGACGGCTTCTTCAAGGCCTTCGACGCGAAAACCGGCAAGGAGCTGTGGAAGTTCCAGACCGGCAGCGGCATCGTCTCGCCGCCGATCACCTGGGAACAGGATGGCGAGCAGTACATCGGCGTGACCGTCGGCTACGGCGGCGCGGTGCCGTTGTGGGGCGGCGACATGGCCGAGCTGACCAAGCCGGTGGCACAGGGCGGGTCGTTCTGGGTGTTCAAGATCCCGAGCTGGGATAACAAGACCGCGCAGAAATAACCCACCCCAGGGCAAGGGGTCGCGCGGCGGCCCCTTGCCCACTCTCCCCTCTTCGAGGTGTTGTGATGAACTACCTACCCTTCCTGCTACTCCTGGCCTTGCCGCTGGCCCACGCCGACGACGGCGACGACCAACCCCTGATCATCCACGGCTGCACCCTCGCCCCCCACAGCCAATGTCCCGGTGCCAACCTCAAGGGTGCCAACCTGAGCAACCAGGACCTGAGCCACATGAACCTGGCCGGCGCCGACCTGCGCGATGCGGACTTGCGCCACGCCAACCTCGACCTGGCCAACCTGGAGAAAGCTCAGTTGCAGGGCGCCAACCTGACCCGCGCCAGCCTGCAACAAAGCAACCTGCGCCTGGCCGATTTCACCGGTGCGACGCTGATGGCGATCCAGGGCTGGGGGCTGTTCGCCCAGGGCGCGCAATTCGAAAACGCCAACCTCGGCGGCGCCTACCTGCAATTCGCCCGGCTCTCGGGGGCGAAAATGCACAAGGTCAACCTGCGGGCCGCAGACCTGGAAATGACCTGGCTGAGCAAGGCCGACCTGCAAGGGGCGGACCTGAGCGATGCGAATCTGCAGGAAGCCAAGTTCGGCGAAAGCAACCTGGAAAACGCCAGCCTCAGCGGCAGCCGCCAGCACTATGCGAACTTCCAGGACGCCAACATGGAAGGCTGCAACGGCTGCCCCACCACCTGGAACCGTTAAAACACCGCCATTCAAATGTAGGAGCGAGCTCGCTCGCGAAAAACCCGAGACCGCCGCGGGGAATCAGGTTTTCCGCGTTATCGTTGACGTTTTTCGCAAGCACGCTCGCCCCTACAGGGCGGATCAGCCGGCCACGCGCACCACGCCCAGGTCGATCCCCAGGTGTACCAGTTCGGCATGGGAGCTGACCTGCAATTTGCTCTTGAGCAAGGTCAGGTGGTTGGACACGGTCTTGCTGCTGATATTGAGCTGGTCGGCAATCGCCCGGGTCGGGGTGCCCCTGGCCAGCATCAGGAAAATCTCCAGCTCCCGTGGCGTCATGCCTTGCAAGCGTTGATCGCTGGGGGTGTAGGCCAGTTCGGTGGCCAGGGCCTGTTCGATATAGGCGTGGCCGTCGAGGATACGTCGCACCGCTTCGATCAACACTTCAGGCGCCGAGCTTTTGGTCAGGTAGCCCGAGGCGCCCGCATCCAGGGCCTGGCGCACCAGCGGCAGCTCGTCGTGCATGCTGAAGAACAGCACGCGCAGTTGGGGCAGGCGCTGGCGCAGGCGGCGGGTGGTTTCCAGGCCGCTGATGCCGGGCAGGCCGAAGTCCATGATCACCAGGTTCGGCACCGCTTCCTGCACGCGGCTGAGGGCTTCTTCGCCGCTGGCCG
Organism: Pseudomonas extremaustralis; assembly: GCF_900102035.1. Taxonomy (NCBI): domain Bacteria; kingdom Pseudomonadati; phylum Pseudomonadota; class Gammaproteobacteria; order Pseudomonadales; family Pseudomonadaceae; genus Pseudomonas; species Pseudomonas extremaustralis. The sequence continues at coordinate 846,461 of NZ_LT629689.1, read as the reverse complement.
CCTCGCGCACTTCGATGGCCGGCAACAACGCCCGCAAGAGGCTGGCATAGCCCTGGCGCACCACCGCGTGGTCATCCACCAACAAGATATTCATCAGGCCTCCAATGGCATGTTCAACGCCAGCGCCCAACCGGCGCCGGGGTGGCTGAGGATTTTCAGTTCGCCGCCCAGGCAGCGCGCGCGTTCATACATCGAATACAGGCCCACGCCGGGACGCTGCGGCGCGGGCGCCCCGCGTCCGTTGTCGCGCACCCACAGGCGCAGGCGTGAACCGTAATGTTGCAGGCGCACGTGCACCTGGCTGGCATCGGCATGCCGCACGATATTGGTCAGGGCTTCTTGCAGCAGGCGATACAGATGGGTCTTGCTGGCCCCGGACAGCGTCGGCAGATCGGCGCTGACCCGCAAGCGGCAATCGATGCCATGGCTGGCCTGCCACTGGGTCACCAGCATCGCGAACGCCTCGGCCATCGGTAGGTGTTGCAGGGCCACCGGGTACAGGTCATGGACCAGCGCGCGAAAGCCTTGCTGCAAGTGGTCGCAGTGATCTTCCAGTTGCGCCACCGTGCGCGTCAGCAACTGCGGCTGGTCGGTGACCAGCCGCAACAGGCAGGCCTGGGCGCGGATGCCGGCCAGGTATTGGCCGAGGTCGTCGTGCAGGGTCTGGGCCAGGTGGTTGCGCTCCTGCTCCTGCACCGCCATCAGGGTCTGGGTCAATTGGGTGTTGTCGGTGCGCGCCTGCTCCAGGGCGCCGGTCATGCGGTTGAAATGCAGCGCCAGTTGCCGCGCCTCCGGCGAACCGGCGCTGCGCAGGCGCACATTGAGCTGGCCGGCGCACACTTGCTGCAAGGCGCGCAGCAGTTCATCGAGTACGCCCATGCCACGGCGCACCGCCCAGCGAATGGTCAGCAGGCTCAGGGCCAGGGCCAGGGCGCACAGGCTCAACAGTTGTTGCAGGGAGTCCCAGACTTCGTCGAGTTCATCCCGAGGGTCGACGGCGATGGACACGCGGCGGCCATCCGGCAGGTCCAGCACCTGGGCACTGCGTCGCGCCTCGGCAAACAATAGGCGGCCGAGCCAGGCATCCAGGCCGTCCGGCAGCGATGCGTTGAGGGTTTCGCCAGGACCCAGCCAATGCACGCGCACATGGCGCAGGCTCGCGGTGAGGCGCGGTTGCAGGCTGGCGGGGTCGCGCTCGGCGGTTTCGCTCAGGTAATGCACCACCGCCTCGGCCGATTGCAGCTCGCGCTCCACATCCGCCAGGGCCTGGTGCAGCAACAGAGCGGTGCAGGCACTGGCGACCAAGGCGAAGAAACCGCACACCCACAGGTTGATGCGCCACAGGGCCGACATGCCTAGTGCGCCAAGCGGGCGGGCGCGCTCACCGCTTGCAGGGGCGCGTGCAGCTTGTCGACACCGATCAGGCTGACGATCAGCAGGAACGGCAACAGCAATGCTTTGAGGATTTGCATGATCGATCATCTCCCGAGTCAGCGTGAAGGGGCGGTAACCCATGCTAAGACCCCATCACCAGCGCGTGGCTACTACCTTGGTACTGCCCCAGCGCTACTTTCTGCATATTTGCAGCGCCCCCAAGGCTTCCTATGCTGAGGCGACCTGACATGGAGTGCCTTATGCGCCAGCTCGCCCCCTACGCCGTGATCTACCTGCTGGCGATCGCTTGCGCCGCCGGGCTGGCCACCGCCACCCAGGCCGCCGAGGCACCGCTGGCGGTGCAGATCGGCTACCTGGGCTACCGGCCCGATCCGGGACCGTTGCTGTCGAATGTGATTCCCGAACCGACCGACGCCGGGCAACGCGGCGCCGAACTGGCGATCATCGACAGCAACAGCACCGGCGCGTTTCTCAACCAGCGCTACAGCCTGACCACCGCCACGGCGGACAGCCCCGACGCCCTCCTCGCCGCCGCCCAGGCCCAGCACGCCCAGGGCCTGCGCCTGTTCGTGGTCAACGCCCCCGCCGCCAGCCTGCGCCAACTCAGCGCGGCGCTGCCCGACAGCCTGCTGTTCAACGCCGGCAGCCCCGATGACAGCCTGCGCAGCACCGACTGCCTGGGCAACGTGCTGCACACCCTGCCGAGCCGCGCCATGCTCGCCGATGCACTGGCGCAGTTCCTGGTAGTGCGCAAATGGCAGAAGGCGCTGCTGATCGTCGGCCCCACCGACGACGACCAAGCCTACGCCGCTGCCCTGCGCCGCGCCGCCAAGCGCTTCGGCGTGCAACTGGTGGCGGAGAAAGCCTGGCGCTTCGACAACGACCAACGCCGCACCGCCCAGGCGGACATGCCGCTGTTCACCCAGACCGCCGAATACGATGTGGTGCTGGTGGCCGACGAGCGCGGTGACTTCGGCGAATACGTGCCCTACCAGACCTGGTACCCGCGCCCCGTCGCCGGCACCCAGGGCCTGACGCCCACTGGCTGGCACAAGACCGTCGAGACCTACGGCGCCGCCCAATTGCAAAAACGCTTCGAGGCCCTGGCCGGGCGCTGGATGAACGACCGCGACTTCGCCGCGTGGATGGCCGTGCGCAGCGTCGCCAGTGCGGTGAGCAAACTGCGCCAGGTCGACCCCATGACCATCCGCCAACTGGAAATCAGCGAGCAATTGCCCCTGGACGGTTTCAAGGGCCGCAAGCTCAGCTACCGCCCCTGGAACGGCCAACTGCGCCAACCGATCCCCATCGTGCAACCCCGCGCCCTGGTCACCACCTCGCCCCAGGACGGTTTCCTGCACCCTTTCAACGAAATGGACAGCCTGGGCTACGACAAGCCCGAGGTGACCTGCCGCTTTCCCTGATCGCCAACCGACAATAATAAGGAATCCGCCATGCGCCGCACCCTGCTCTCATGCGCCCTGCTGCTTGCCGCCGGGCACGCCGTGGCCAGCACCGCCTGGGTCTCCAACGAGAAAGACAACACCTTGAGCCTGATCGACATGCAGACCCTGCAAGTCACCGACACCCTCAAGGTCGGCCAGCGCCCACGCGGACTGCTGCTGTCCCATGACAAAAAGCTGCTGTACATCTGCGCCAGCGACTCGGACCGCGTGCAAGTGATGGACGTGGCCACGCGCAAGATCATCAAGGAACTGCCCTCCGGCAAAGACCCCGAGCAGTTCGCCCTGCACCCCAATGACCGCTGGCTGTATGTGTCCAACGAAGACGATGCGCTGGTCACGGTGATCGACACTGAGACCTCTAAAGTGCTCGGCCAGATCAACGTCGGCGTCGAGCCCGAAGGCATGGCCGTGAGCCCGGACGGCAAGTGGGCGGTGAATACCAGCGAAACCACGAACATGCTGCACTGGATCGACACCAGCACCCAGACCCTGGTGGACAGCACCCTGGTGGACCAGCGTCCGCGTTTCGTCGAGTTCAACCACGATGGCTCACAGTTGTGGGCCTCGGCGGAGATCGGCGGCACCGTGACCATCCTCGACGTGGCCAGCCGCGCGATCCTCAAGACCCTGACCTTCAAGATCAAGGGCGTGCACCCGGACAAGGTGCAACCGGTGGGGATCAAGCTCAGCGCCGACGGCAAGTACGGCTTCGTCGCCCTCGGCCCGGCCAACCATGTGGCGGTGATCGACGCCAAGACCTTCGAGATCCTCGACTACCTGCTGGTGGGCCGCCGGGTGTGGCAGCTGGCATTCAGCCCGGACGAGAAACAGTTGCTGGCCACCAATGGCGTCAGCGGCGATGTGTCGGTGATCGATGTGGACAGCCTCAAGGTGATCAAGTCGGTAAAAGTCGGGCGCTACCCATGGGGCGTGGTGGTCACGCCATGAATGCCCTCGATGTGCACGCCCTGAGCTTCGCCTATGGCGCCCGCCAGGCCTTGCATGAGGTGAGTTTCAGCCTGGCACCGGGGCGCTTTGCCGCGTTGCTGGGGCCCAACGGCGCCGGCAAATCCACCTTGATCGCCCTGCTCACGCGGCTGTATGACCTGCAAAGCGGCGACATCCGCGTCGGCGGCCATTCCCTGCGCGACGCACCGCGCGCGGCCCTCACCCAACTGGGCGTGGTGTTCCAGCAAAGCACCCTGGACCTGGACTTGAGCGTCGAACAGAACCTGCGCTACCACGCCGCGCTGCATGGCTTGTCGCGGCGCCAGACCAGCCTGCGGGTGGACGCCGAACTGGCGCGCCAGGCCCTCAGCGAACGGCGCCGCGAAAAAGTCCGCGAGCTCAACGGCGGGCACCGGCGCCGCGTGGAAATCGCCCGGGCGTTGCTGCATGAACCGCGCTTGCTGCTGCTCGATGAAGCCAGCGTCGGCCTCGACCCCGCCAGCCGCCTGGCGCTGAACCAGCACGTGCGCAGCCTGTGCCTCGAACAAGGCATCAGCGTGCTGTGGACCACTCACCTGCTCGATGAAGTGCAGGCCGACGACGCCTTGATGATTCTGCATCAGGGCCACTTGGTGGCCAGCGGGCAAGTCGACGCCCTGATCGAACAACAAGGCGGCGACCTGGGCAGCGTCTTCGCGCGCCTGACCCGCCCCAGCGCCACGGGAGCCGCCGCATGAACGCTTACTGGCAATGCTTGCGCGGCATCGTGCTGCGCGAATGGCTGCGCTTTGTGTTGCAGCGCACGCGGTTTCTCAGCGCCCTGGTGCGCCCGCTGCTGTGGCTGCTGGTATTCGCCGCCGGCTTTCGCGCCGCGCTGGGTATCTCGGTGATCGAACCCTACGACACCTACATCCCCTACGAGGTCTACATCATCCCTGGGCTGGCCTGCATGATCCTGCTGTTCAACGGCATGCAGGGGTCGCTGTCAATGGTCTACGACCGCGAGATGGGCAGCATGCGCGTGCTGCTGACCAGCCCGCTGCCGCGCACGTTTTTGCTGTGCAGCAAGTTGCTCGCCACCGCGCTGATTTCGCTGTTGCAGGTGTACGGCTTCCTGGCGATTGCCTGGATCTACGGCGTGCAACCGCCGGCCATGGGCCTGCTGATCGCCCTGCCCGCCTTGCTGCTGGTGGCATTGATGCTCAGCGCCCTGGGCCTGTTGCTGTCGAATGCGATCCGCCAACTGGAGAACTTCGCCGGGGTGATGAATTTCGTGATCTTCCCGCTGTTCTTCATGTCGTCGGCGCTGTACCCGTTGTGGAAAATGCGCGACTCCAGCGAGTGGCTGTATTGGCTGTGCGCAATCAACCCCTTCACCCACGCCGTCGAACTGGTGCGCTTTGCCCTCTATGAACGTTTCGCCGGCCTGGCCCTGGCGGTGTGCCTGGGCTTGACAATGCTGTTCGCGCTGTTGGCGGTGCTGACCTTCAACCCCCAACATGCGGCGTTGCGCAAAAAGGGCTGAGGGCGCATAAAACTACTACTTTAGTACCGGTTTTCCTGTCTATCGTCGCATTCCCAAGGGCTCGGGACTCACGTGTAATGGCGGCATAACGATAAGGATCGACCTGCCATGCTGCACGCCCGACTGCCCCTGCTGGCACTGCTGTGTCTGTTCGCCTTCAATACCCAGGCCGATACGCCGTTATTTTCCGCCGACGGCTACCGCATCAGCCTGTACCGCAGCCCCACGCCCGATCATCTGCAGGGCGCGACCATCGTCGACACCCCGGCCCTGCAAACCTTGCTGACCCAAACCCCGGCCCCGGTGCTGATCGACGTGTACCGCCGCCAGTGGCTGCAAGGCCGCTTCATCGAAGACCAGCCCCACGCCAACCTGCCCGGCAGCCACTGGCTGGCCAACACCGGCGACGGCGACCTCACGCCCGAATGGCAAAGCTATTTCGTGCGCCACCTGTACACCTACAGCGGCGGCAACCTCGCCCGACCGTTGGTCTTCTATTGCCGCGCCGATTGCTGGTTGAGTTGGAACGCGGTAAAACGTGCCGCCAGCCTGGGCTATACCTCTGTGTACTGGTATCGCGACGGTCTGGATGCGTGGGAAGCGGCAAAGCTGCCGGTGTCGGTCGCCCAACCCGAGCCATTTGAATAACCACAATAAGAAAGGTGAACGGCCATGTACAAAATCCTGATTGCCGACGATCACCCACTGTTTCGCGAAGCGATCCACAACGTCATCAGCGATGGTTTCCCCGGCAGTGAAGTGATGGAAACCGCTGACTTGGACAGTGCCCTGGCGTTGACCCAGGACCACGACGACCTCGACCTGATCCTGCTCGACCTGAACATGCCCGGCATGCACGGCCTCAACGGCCTGATCAACCTGCGCAACGAAGCGCCGACCATCCCAGTGGTGATCGTCTCGGCCGAGCAGGACAAGCAGATCGTGCTGCAAGCCATCACCTATGGCGCCGTGGGGTTCATCACCAAGTCCTCGCCGCGCCAGCAGATGACCGAGGCGATCCAGCAGATTCTCAACGGCAATGTGTACCTGCCGCCGGACATCATCCGCACGCAGAAAAGCGGCACCCACCGACGCCTGAACGAAAACCCCGGCTTCGCCCCCGAACTGCTGCAGGCGCTGACGCGCAAGCAGTTGCTGGTGCTGGAACGGATGACCAAGGGCGAGTCGAACAAACAGATCGCCTACACCCTGGAGATCGCCGAAACCACGGTGAAGGCCCATGTGTCGGCGATCCTGCGCAAATTGAATGTGCACAACCGGGTGCAAGCGATCCTCAGCGCCGGGGATATCGACTTCGGCTCATACCTGCGCCGCTGATCGCCCAGACACCACACACAACCCAAAGTGGGAGGGGGCTTGCTCCCGATAGCGGTGCATCAGTCAGTGCGATATCGACTGACAGCCCGCCATCGGGAGCAAGCCCCCTCCCACAGTGGAATGGCGGTGCTCTAAGATCTTCAGGTGGTTCCCACACGTCAGGGCCGGCCGAGCAGGTGGCTCATGGCGGTCTTGAGTTTCATTGGCCGCACCGGCTTGTGCATCAGGGTATGCCCCAACTCGCGAATCTGCTGCTTGAGCTCATTGCTGTAGTTGGCGGTGATCATCAGCGCCGGGATGGCCTGGCCGCGCCGGGCGTTGATGCGGGCCACGGCGTCCACGCCGTTCTGGTCGTCGTCGAGGTGGTAGTCGGCGATCAGCAGATCCGCCTCGGCATGGTAGTTGTCCACCTGCCGTGCCAGGTCCTGTTCCGACAACGCCGTCACCACCCGGCACCCCCAGCCTTCAAGCAAAGTGCGCATGCCCGCGCAGATCGCCGCGTCGTTATCCAGCACCCACACCCGCGCGCCTTGCAGGCGTTCGAGCATCGCGTCGCTCATGGTCGGTATCGGCAGAGGGGTCGGTGCGGTGGCGCTCAACGGCACTTCCACGGAAAACATCGAACCCTTGCCCGGCCAGGACCTGACACTGATGCGGTGCCCGAGAATCCCGGCGATTTTCTCCACGATCGCCAGCCCCAGGCCGAGCCCGCGATCCTGGTCGGGACGCTGCACATCGCCGCGCTTGAACTCCTGGAAAATCTCCTCCAGGCGCTCCTCGGCGATGCCCATGCCGCTGTCCCACACCTGGATCGACAAACGCTGATGCTGACGCCGACAGCCCAGCACCACACGGCCCTTGTAGGTGTAGCGCAAGGCATTGCTCAACAGGTTGCGCAGGATCCGCGCCAGCAGTTGGATATCGCTGCGCACCAGGGCCGAACAGCCGACGAAGTGCAACTCCAAGCCTTCGCTACGGGCCAGTTCGGTGTATTCCGCCGCCAGGTTGTCGAGCAGTTCACTGAGGGCGAACGGCGCGATATCGGCCTTGATCACGCCGGCATCGAGCTTGGAAATATCCACCAGGGTACCCAGCAGGTTTTCCACGTCTTCCAGGGAGTTGCTCACGTTGCGCACCAGAGTTTCGCTGGGGCGTTCCAGCAAGGCGCTGGTGAACAGGCGCGCGGCGTTGAGCGGTTGCAGCAGGTCATGGCTGACGGCCGCGAGGAATTTGGTCTTCGACAGGTTGGCCTGCTCGGCCTCCAGCTTGGCTTCGCGCAGACGGGTTTCCATGCGCCGGCGCTCGTCGATCTCTTTCAACAATTGATCATTGAGCGCGGTCAGTTCCGAGGTGCGCTGGGACACGCGCTGCTCCAGGTGCTGATAGGCCTGGTGCAAGGCTTCGGCGGTGCGGCGCCGTTCGGTAATGTCGCGGATCAGCACAAAGATCCCCACCACTTCGCCGCTGGCCAACATGTTCGGCACATAGGAGCGCAGCATGTAGCGCTCCTGGTTGTTGATGTTGGTTTCGGCGAACTCGAAGGTCACGCTCTCCCCGGCCAGGGCGCGGGAGACATAGGCATCCAGGCGCTGGCAATGCTCCTCGCTGTGGACTTCGCGCAGGCTCAGCCCGAGCATCATGCCGCGCGGCCAGCAGTACCATTCTTCGTAGACTTTGTTGGTGAACTCGTAGACCAGGTCGGCATTCAGGTAGCCGATCAGGGCCGGCACATGGTCGGTGATCAGGCGGATCCAGCGTTCGCTTTCCTGGGCCTTTTGCGCGGCCGCCTGCTCGCCGCGCAGGGTTTCGGCGCGCAATTGGGCGTTGATCAGCAGGTGGTTGCTGGCCTTGAGCTCAGCCATCGCCTGGTTCAGCGCGTCGGTGCGTTCGCGCACTTGCTCGGCCAGCACCACCGAATGCTGGAAGGTGGTGTAGGGGTTGTTGCCCTGGCTCATGCCGGATTCGATGCGCTCGATCAACGCCGCATTGATGCGCGCCAGCTTGTGGTTGTCCTGTTGCAGTTGGGCAACCTGGGCCAGCAGGTCAACGTCGGCCTCGGGCAATGGCGACCCCGGTAAAGGTCTGGTTGATGTGCATGCCATTGAACTGTTCTCCGTAGGTATTGAAGCCCAGCACCCGCTGGTCACGCAGGTAACGGCCGATCGGTTCCAGGTTATCGCTGTCTTCCAGTTCCAGGCGCCGCAGGAAGCAGTCGCAGCCGATGGTCAGCAGCAGGTCGCCAAGGCGGGTTTGCAGGCCATCGAACAGGGTTTGCAGGTTCGGCAGGATCGGCCCCGGTTTCATCACGGTGAGCACGATGCCGTTTTCCACCGCGCAGTAGAAACTCAGGCTCAGGTCGTCGTGCACCTGCTGGATGGCCCGCACGTAATACTGGTCGTGGATACGCACCGCCAGCGGGTGGGCGGCGAAGATGCGGTGGTCGAGGTCGGCCACGGGCACGCCGATATGCCGCGCGTATTCCTCGGCGGCCGGTTCCGCATTGAGCTCGAAGACCCGGCGCGAGGGGCTGTCGGCACCGGTCACCACCAGTTTTTCCGTGCGCGGCAGGATGTGATGGGTGGTGAACACCTCGAAATCCAGCCAGGTATTGACCATCACCACCACCGCCGCGCCGCTGTGGAATGCGCCGTTGAAGTACACATGGGTATGGGTGAGGAAGTTGTCGTCGCCGGCCGATCCGCCGAAATGCGGAATATCGCCCAGGGCCGCGCTGAGGGCAGCGAGCACCATTTCTTCACGGCTGGACAGGCCGTCGAGCAAGGTCAGGGCGAAGGTGTTGCCCTTGATCGGCGCCAGGGTATTGCTGCGACAGCCGCCCACCAGGCGTTCGACCATCTGCTGGGCGTCGATCAGGCTGAAGTGTTCCACCTGGTCGATCAATTCGGTGGCAATGGAAAAGTGCGCATGGTTAAAGCCCATCGCGGTCACGCAATTGCGCCCATAACCCTGGGGGGTGATCTCGCCGGCGCTGGTGCAACCCACCACGCGTACCTTGCCGAAGCACTGTTGCAGGGCGTGGCCCAGCGCTTCCAGGTCGTAGGACGCCGAGCAGAAGAACAGCACAAAGCCCAGGTACGGATGCAGCAGTTGACGGGCCAGTTCCTCGGCGGCCTGCCCGGGATCGGTGGCCTGGGACATGGCACTGACTACGCCTTCACTGTTGTGCATCGTTGGTTCCCCCTCTGAAGCATGAGTGTACGAAGGGTGGGGGACGGGACCTATGCTACTTGGGTACTGGGTCGGGGGCTTCAATGGGATTAGGTTTCAAGCGATCCCAGCACAACGGTGGGAGGGGGCTGGCTCCCGATAGCGGTAGGTCAGTTGCAGATGCATTGACTGACATGCCTTCATCGGGAGCAAGCCCCCTCCCACAGTGGGGTTGCATTTCAACGTGCTACCAGGTGAGGACGGCGCCGACGGCGAAGGTGTTGGTGTCTTCGTTTTGCGCGCTGGTGTCATGCCCCTTGATCCGGAACTGGTTGTACTCGGCCACCAGCGTCAGGTTGGCGTTGACGTCGTGAAACAGCGCAATCCCACGGGTGTCGTAATCCGCGCCGCTGCCCACCACGCCGTTGCCGTCGTCCTTGGTCTTGCCGTAGGACAACGCCAGGCGGTTCTTGTCCAGCTTGTAGGAGCCTTGCAGCAAGTAGCCGTTGCTGTCGACATTGCGCAGGGTGGCTTCGCCGGCGTTGTTGGTGAAGAACGGGTTGATGCCCTTGGCCTGGAAGCCCGAACCGGTCAGGGACAAGCCGCCCATTTTCGCCTGCACGCCGTAGCCCACGCCCTTGGAGGTGACGCTGTCGACGTTGGAGTCGGTGTTGTCCGAAGTCTGGTAGCTGCCGTTGAGCCAGCTGTAGATCTTCGCCCCGCCCAGTTCGAACTGGTAGGTGATCTCGCTCTCGGTGCGCGGGTTCTTCTGATAGGCCTTGCCCTGGGGGCTGCTGTTGTTGGTGTCCACCGGGTCGAGGATGCCCACGGCGACGCGCAGGCCGTCCATCACCGGGGTGCGGTAGGTGATCTGCGAGGTCGGGAACGGGTACGGATAACCGCTGCCGATATTGCCGAACGACACCCCGCCGCCATCCACCAGGCCAAGGCTGTCGCTGACCTGGCCGTAACCGGCCAACAGTTCATCGAGCAGGATGTTGGAGCGGGCGAACAGGCCGAAGTCCTTACCGATCAGCACTTCGCCCCATTCCGGGTTGGCCACGGTGCCGTAGAACTGGCGCACATCGATGGCAGTATCGGTGCCGTTGGTCTGGCTGTCGTTGATGGTCACCCAGAACGACGCACGGGCGCCGAGCTTGAGGTCGTCGACCTGCTTGCCCATGTTGAAGCCCAGGTAGTTGGGCAAAAAGCCCATCTTCACCCGCGCCTGGCGGCGGTCGTATTGGTCGCCGGCACGGTCCACATTGCTGTTGACGTAGAAGGCGTTGATGTAGCCATCGGTGGAAAACGTGGTGTCGTCTTTGTCGTACAGCATGATCTCGGCGTTGGCGAACGGGCTCAGACCGAGACCGAGGACAAAAGCAGGTAACAGACGCAGGGGGAGATTCTTATTGTTATGCATAGTGCGCTCCGCAGCGGGGACGTGATGTCGGAGGCGATTATCGAAAGCGGCCAGGCCACGGCCTACGCTGCCTTGGCGCTGATTGGAGGGTGCTTTGGGCGCGCAGTGGGGGCCCGGCGAATTCGGTGTAAGACGGGCCCGGTTACAGGCCCGCCACTTAGGGTGTAAGACCGGGCCTGAACATTTTGTCGAGGCCGCAGGGCCAAGAGGATGTGGGGCGACTCAGTTGACGGAGAACTTCGCAACGATCTGCTTGAGATCGACCGCCAGCGTTGACAACTCATGGCTGGCAACCGAAGTCTGGTTGGCGGCCGAAGAACTCTGGACAGACAAGTCGCGAATGCTGATCAGGTTCTGGTCCACCGAACGCGCAACGTGGGCCTGCTCCTCGGAGGCCGTGGCGATCAACAGGTTCCTGTCGTTGATATCCGCGATGGCTTCGGTGATCTGGACCAGGGCCGCACCGGCCTCATGGGCGATTTTCAACGAGTCCACCGCATCGTTGCGATTGAGCTCCATGGAGGACACCGCCTCGCTGGAACAGCTCTGGATTTTCGCAATCATGTGCTCGATTTCCTGGGTCGAGGTTTGCGTCCGATGGGCCAGCGCGCGGACCTCGTCGGCCACAACCGCAAACCCGCGCCCTTGCTCGCCGGCCCGCGCTGCTTCGATGGCGGCGTTCAACGCCAGCAGGTTGGTCTGTTCGGCAATGGAGCGGATCACCTCCACCACCCGTGCGATGTCCTGGGCCTGCTTGGCCAGGCCTTCGACTTCCACACCGGTCTGCTGCACCGTGGTGCTGAGCTTCTCGATGGAGGCAATGGTTTGAGCCACGCGTTCCTGGCCGATCTTGGCCGAGCGCTGAGAGTCTTGCGTCGACTGGGAGGCCGAGATCGCATTACGGGCCACCTCTTCCACCGCCGCGGTCATCTCGTTGACCGCCGTGGCGGCCTGGTCCGTCTCCATGCTCTGGCGCTCGATGCCAGCGCTGGACTCGCGGGTGATAGCACTCATCTCTTCGGCCGCCGAGGCCAATTGCCCGGACGCATGGGAAATATTCTGCAGGGTGCTTTTCAGGCTCATCTGCATGGCGGCGGTAGAGCGTTGCAATTCGGTCAATTCATCATTGCCATTGACGGCAATGTCCACGCGCAAATCGCCATCGGCAATCTTGCCGGTCGATACCAACAACTCATGGACCGGTTTAATGATGCTGCGGGTAAACAGGCGGGTGATCACAATGCCGACCAGCAATGAGCCAATCATCAATATCCACGTGAACAAGCGTGCCGCATGATATTCGTCGGACGCCACTTGCACCGCCTCGCTGGAGCCTCGCGAATTCAATGCGATCAACTCACTGATGACGCGCTGTACCTCAAGGGCAATCGGCCCGTTGACATCACGCAAGTACGTGGACATCTGTTCATCGGACATGGTGGAGGCTTGTGCGAGAAACTCATCCATCTTCTGGCTGTAGTTCTTTATGCCGCCCAATACTTCGTTGTATTTAGCTTGTTCCTCGGGGCTCGACACTAGCGGCGCATAGCGCTCGGCAATTTCGAGCGCGTCTGCGCGCACGCTCTTGAGCTTTTCGATGGACGCAGGGTCATGACGGGGTATTTCCATGACAAACCGACGCAGATCAAGACGCAGTTTATAAAAAGCTGCATCTATCTCGCCGCCCAGGCGAATACTGGGGAGCCAGTTGGTTTCTATATCGACCGTCGAAGAATAGACTTTGTCGACTTTGATCAGCGTCATCGCTCCTTGTATCAATAGCAGCAGGCAAACCACGCCAAAACACAGCGTGGTACGTAAGTTCAACTTCAAAGCTCTAATGGACATAGCGGCCAACCCCGTTCCTGGGCCGCAACTCCACGACCCAATGGGGTTACTGTGTTAAACCATATGTGAAAAATACGTGAGTATTGAGTAATTTTTTATCGATGATTAGAAATAATAAAGCCGCCGAATTAGTTATATAGCTCACTATCAAAATGGTCGGTCCTAATACATGCCATATCAGACCATCAATCCACCCGGTGGCAGTGGCAATGCGGTCTTGTAGCGCACTTGCTTGAGCGCAAAACTCGAGCGGATATTCGCCACCCCCGGCACCTTGGTCAGAAAGTCCATCATGAAACGTTCCAGCGCCTGGATCGTCGGCACCAGCACGCGGATCAGGTAGTCCGGATCGCCGGCCATCAGGTAGCACTCCATCACCTCGGGCCGGTCGGAAATCGCCCCTTCGAACTGCTGCAACGCCAGTTCATTCTGCTTTTCCAGGCTCACATGGATAAACACATTGACGTGCAGCCCCAGCAGGTCGGCGTCGAGCAGCGTGACCTGCTCGCGGATCAGACCCAGTTCCTCCATGGCCTTGACCCGGTTGAAGCACGGCGTGGGCGACAGGTTGACCGAGCGGGCGAGGTCAGCGTTGGTGATCCGCGCATTCTCCTGCAGGGCGTTGAGAATGCCGATATCGGTACGGTCCAGTTTGCGCATGAGACAAATTCACCTGTTTATTGTGTTTATGCAGTTTTTTTATCCGCAAATGAGCCCAGGCGCAATGAAACACAGATAAATATTCTTCTTCGCCACGCCTATGATGTTTGTAGGACAAGATTTCTCCTACCCGGAGGATGACGGTCAGCTAGCGCGCCCACTACAAGAAATTCACAAGATCGAGCGTAGAAAGCCATGAACCAGCCGTATGCACCATTGCGCCTGCACGTTCCCGAACCCTCGGGCCGCCCAGGCTGCAAGACCGACTTTACCTACCTGCGTCTGACCGACGCCGGCCTGGTGCGCAAACCCAGCATCGACGTCGAACCCGCCGACACCGCCGACCTGGCCAAGGGCCTGATCCGCGTGCTCGACGACCAGGGCCAGGCCCTCGGCCCCTGGGCTGAAGGCGTCCCCGTCGAGATCCTGCGCCGCGGCATGCGCGCCATGCTCAAGACGCGCATCTTCGACAACCGCATGGTGGTCGCCCAGCGTCAGAAAAAAATGTCGTTCTACATGCAAAGCCTTGGCGAAGAAGCCATTGGCAGCGCCCAGGCCCTGGCCTTGAACATCGACGACATGTGCTTTCCCACCTACCGCCAGCAAAGCATCCTGATGGCCCGCGACGTGCCGCTGGTGGACCTGATCTGCCAACTGCTGTCCAACGAGCACGACCCGCTCAAGGGCCGCCAGTTACCGATCATGTATTCGGTGAAAGACGCCGGTTTCTTTACCATTTCCGGCAACCTCGCCACCCAATTCGTACAGGGTGTGGGCTGGGGCATGGCCTCGGCGATCAAAGGCGATACCAAGATCGCCTCGGCCTGGATCGGCGACGGCGCCACCGCCGAATCGGACTTCCACACCGCCCTCACCTTCGCCCACGTGTACCGCGCGCCGGTGATTCTCAACGTGGTCAACAACCAGTGGGCCATCTCCACCTTCCAGGCCATCGCTGGCGGTGAAGCCACCACCTTCGCCGGACGCGGCGTCGGCTGCGGCATCGCCTCCCTGCGCGTGGACGGCAACGACTTCATCGCGGTATACGCCGCCTCCGCCTGGGCCGCCGAACGCGCGCGGCGCAACCTCGGCCCGACGCTGATCGAGTGGGTCACCTACCGCGCCGGTCCGCACTCCACCTCCGACGATCCGTCCAAATACCGCCCGGCCGACGACTGGAGCCACTTCCCCCTGGGCGACCCGATTGCGCGCCTCAAGCAGCACCTGATCAAGATCGGCCAGTGGTCCGAAGAGGAACACGCGGCCGTCAGTGCCGAGCTGGAAGCCGAGGTCATCGCGGCGCAAAAACAAGCCGAACAGTACGGCACCCTCGCCGGCGGCCAGATTCCAAGCGCCGCGACCATGTTCGAAGACGTCTACAAAGAGATGCCGGAGCACTTGAAGCGCCAGCGTCAAGAGTTGGGGATCTGACATGAACGATCACAACAACAGCATCGAATTGGAAACCGCCATGACCACCACCACCATGACCATGATCCAGGCCCTGCGCTCGGCCATGGATGTGATGCTCGAACGTGATGATGATGTGGTGGTGTTCGGCCAGGACGTCGGTTACTTCGGCGGCGTGTTCCGTTGCACCGAAGGTTTGCAGAGCAAGTACGGCACCTCGCGGGTGTTCGACGCGCCGATCTCTGAAAGCGGCATCGTCGGTGTGGCGGTTGGTATGGGCGCCTATGGCCTGCGCCCGGTGGCGGAAATCCAGTTCGCCGACTACGTCTACCCGGCCACCGACCAGATCATCTCCGAAGCCGCGCGCCTGCGTTATCGCTCCGCCGGCCAGTTCACCGCGCCGCTGACCCTGCGCATGCCCTGCGGCGGTGGCATTTATGGTGGCCAGACCCACAGCCAGAGCATCGAAGCGGTGTTCACCCAGGTCTGCGGCCTGCGCACGGTAATGCCGTCCAACCCGTATGACGCCAAGGGCCTGCTGATCGCCTCGATCGAAAACGACGACCCGGTGATCTTCCTCGAACCCAAGCGCCTGTATAACGGCCCGTTCGACGGCCATCACGACCGCCCGGTAACGCCGTGGTCGAAACACCCGCAAGCGCAAGTGCCGGACGGTTACTACACCGTGCCGCTGGATGTGGCCGCCATTGTGCGTCCGGGTTCGGCCGTCACCGTGCTGACCTATGGCACCACGGTGTATGTGTCGCAAGTCGCCGCCGAAGAAACCGGCATCGACGCCGAGGTCATCGACCTGCGCAGCCTGTGGCCGCTGGACCTGGAGACCATCGTCAAATCGGTGAAAAAGACCGGCCGCTGCGTGGTGGTGCACGAAGCCACCCGCACCTGCGGCTTTGGCGCCGAGCTGGTGGCGCTGGTGCAGGAACATTGCTTCCACCACCTGGAAGCGCCGATCGAACGCGTCACCGGTTGGGACACCCCCTACCCGCACGCGCAGGAATGGGCGTATTTCCCAGGGCCGTCCCGAGTGGGCGCGGCGTTGAAACGGGTCATGGAGGTCTGAATGGGCACGCACGTTATCAAGATGCCGGACATTGGCGAAGGCATCGCGGAAGTTGAACTGTCGGCCTGGCATGTGAAGGTCGGCGACATGGTCGTCGAAGACCAGGTGCTGGCGGACGTGATGACCGATAAGGCGATGGTGGACATTCCCTCGCCGGTCCACGGCAAGGTGATTGCCCTCGGCGGCGAGCCGGGCGAGGTCATGGCGGTGGGCAGTATTTTGATCAGCATCGAAGTCGAAGGCGCGGGCAATGCCAAGGACGCGCCCGTGGAGGTAGCGCCGGTGAAGGCTGCTGCGGTGGTCGAGGCCACACCGGCAGCGGTCGAGAGCAAGCCCGCACCGGTCGTTGCCGCTCAGGCCCCCGTGGCCCGGGATGCCGACGAACGCCCGCTGGCCTCCCCCGCCGTGCGCAAGCACGCGCTGGATGCAGGTATACAACTGCGCCTGGTGCAGGGCTCCGGTCCGGCGGGGCGGATTTTGCACGAAGACTTGGACGCTTACTTGCTCCAGCGTCCGGGGCAACAAACCAGCGCAGCCAACCCCTACGCCGAACGCCACGACGAAGCACAAATCCCGGTGATCGGCATGCGCCGCAAGATCGCCCAGCGCATGCAGGACGCCACCCGGCGCGCCGCGCATTTCAGCTATGTGGAAGAGATCGACGTCAGCGCCCTCGACGAGCTGCGCGTGCACCTCAATGAGAAGCACGGCGCGACACGCGGCAAGCTGACCCTGCTGCCGTTCATCGTGCGTGCCATGGTCGTGGCGCTACGCGAGTTCCCGCAGATCAACGCGCGTTACGACGATGAAGCCCAGGTCATCACCCGCCTCGGCGCGGTGCATGTGGGCGTCGCCACCCAGAGCGACGCGGGCCTGATGGTGCCGGTAGTGCGCCACGCCGAAGCGCGCAGCCTGTGGGGCACAGCCGAGGAAATCGCGCGCTTGGCCAAGGCCGCGCGCACGGGCAAGGCCAGCCGCGAGGAGCTGTCGGGGTCGACCATCACCCTGACCAGCCTCGGGGCGCTGGGCGGCATCGTCAGCACGCCGGTGCTGAACCTGCCGGAAGTGGCCATCGTCGGCGTCAACCGCATCGTCGAACGGCCAGTGGTGATCAAGGGCCAGATCGTGATCCGCAAGATGATGAACCTCTCCAGCTCATTCGATCACCGCGTGGTCGATGGCATGGACGCGGCGCAATTCATCCAGGCCATTCGCGGCCTGCTCGAACAACCCGCCAGCCTGTTCCTGGAGTAAGCACATGACGCAGACATTGCATACCACCCTGCTGATCATCGGCGGCGGGCCTGGCGGTTACGTGGCGGCAATCCGCGCCGGCCAACTGGGCATCCCCACCATCCTGGTGGAAGGCCAGGCGCTGGGCGGCACCTGCCTGAATATCGGCTGCATCCCGTCCAAGGCCCTGATCCATGTGGCCGAGCAATTCCAGCAAAGCGTGCACCACAGCCAGGGTTCGCCCCTGGGGATCGAAGTGGACGTGCCGACCCTGGACATCCGCAAGAGCGTGGAATGGAAGGACGGCATCGTCGACCGCCTGACCACCGGCGTCGCTGCGTTGCTTAAAAAGCACAAGGTGCAGGTGATCCACGGCTGGGCCAAAGTGGTGGATGGCAAGACCGTCGACGTCGGCGACCAGCGCATCCAGTGCGAACACCTGCTGCTGGCCACTGGCTCGAAGAGCGTCAACCTGCCGATGCTGCCGCTGGGCGGGCCGATCATCTCCTCCACCGAAGCCCTGGCGCCGACCCGTGTGCCCAAGCGGCTGGTGGTGGTCGGTGGCGGCTATATCGGCCTGGAGCTGGGGATTGCCTACCGCAAGCTCGGCGCCGAGGTCAGTGTGGTCGAGGCCCAGGAGCGGATTCTGCCGGCGTATGACGCCGAACTGACTCAGCCGGTGAACGAATCCCTCAAGCAACTAGGGGTGAAGCTGTACCTCAAGCACAGCGTCACCGGGTTTGCGGACAACCGCCTGCAAGTACGCGACCCCCATGGCGACACTGTGTCGCTGCAGACCGACCAGGTGCTGGTGGCCGTGGGGCGCACCCCCAATACCCAGGGCTGGAACCTGGAGGCGCTGAACCTGGACATGAACGGCGCGGCGATCAAGATCGACGACCGTTGCCAGACCAGCATGCGCAATGTGTGGGCCATCGGCGACCTGAGCGGCGAACCGATGCTCGCGCACCGGGCCATGGCCCAGGGCGAAATGGTCGCCGAACTGATCAGCGGTAGGCACCGCGAATTCAGCCCGGCGGCGATCCCGGCGGTGTGCTTCACTGACCCGGAACTGGTGGTGGTCGGCAAGACGCCCGACGAGGCCAAGGCGGCAGGGCTGGACTGCCTGGTGGCGAGCTTCCCGTTCGCGGCCAACGGTCGGGCCATGACCCTGGAATCGAAAAGCGGCTTTGTGCGGGTGGTGGCGCGGCAGGACAATCACCTGATCGTCGGCTGGCAGGCCGTGGGCGTCGGCGTGTCCGAGCTGTCCACCGCGTTTGGCCTGAGCCTGGAAATGGGCGCGCGCCTGGAAGACGTGGCCGGCACCATCCACGCCCACCCGACCCTGGGCGAAGCCGTGCAGGAAGCCGCGCTGCGCGCCTTGGGCCACGCCCTGCACCTCTAGTAGGAGCGAACTTGCTCGCGAAAATCGTCAACGATAACGCACGAAACCAGAACAAACGCGGCGCCCTTGTGGTTTTCGCGAGCAAGCTCGCTCCTACAAGGGGATGCGAACGGACCTGCGAATGCAGTATTGTTGCGCCCATTCAGAAAAAAACCGACTTGACCAGAGATAGAGGGTGTCATGGGTAACGAAAGCATCAATTGGGACAAGCTGGGTTTTGACTACATCAAGACCGACAAGCGCTATATCCAGACCTTTAAAAACGGCGAGTGGCAACCTGGCACCCTGACCGAAGACAACCTGCTGCACATCAGCGAGGGCTCTACCGCCCTGCACTATGGCCAGCAATGCTTCGAAGGCCTCAAGGCCTACCGTTGCAAGGACGGTTCGATCAACCTGTTCCGCCCGGACCAGAACGCCGCCCGCATGCAACGCAGCTGCGCCCGCCTGCTGATGCCCCATGTACCGACCGACGTGTTCATCGACGCCTGCCGACAAGTGGTCAAGGCCAACGAGCGGTTCATCCCGCCGTACGGCAGTGGCGGCGCGCTGTACCTGCGTCCGTTCGTGATCGGCACCGGTGACAACATCGGCGTGCGCACCGCGCCGGAATTCATCTTCTCGGTGTTCTGCATCCCGGTCGGCGCCTACTTCAAAGGCGGCCTGGTGCCGCACAACTTCCAGATCTCCACCTTCGACCGCGCCGCGCCACAGGGCACCGGTGCCGCGAAAGTCGGCGGCAACTACGCTGCCAGCCTGATGCCAGGCTCCGAAGCGAAGAAATCCGGGTTCGCCGACGCGATCTACCTGGACCCGATGACCCACTCGAAAATCGAAGAAGTCGGCTCGGCCAACTTCTTTGGCATCACCCACGACAACAAATTCGTCACCCCGCGCTCGCCGTCGGTGCTGCCAGGCATCACCCGCCTGTCGCTGATCGAATTGGCCAAGACCCGCCTGGGCCTGGAAGTGGTCGAGGGCGAAGTGTTCATCGACAAACTGGACGAGTTCAAGGAAGCCGGCGCCTGCGGCACCGCTGCGGTGATCTCGCCAATCGGCGGCATCCAGTACAACGGCAAGCTGCATGTGTTCTACAGCGAGACCGAAGTCGGCCCGATCACCCAGAAGCTCTACAAAGAGCTGACCGGCGTACAGACCGGTGACGTCGAAGCGCCAGAAGGCTGGATCGTCAAGGTCTAACCCCGCCACACCGCAAAACCCTGTGGGAGGGGCTTGTTCCCGATAGCAGTGGCTCAGTCAATATTGCCGGTGACTGACACTGCGCTATCGGGAGCAAGCCCCCTCCCACATTTGGTCCCCCGTGTCTTCAAGCGCCATTGGGGATATTGTCGGCAATCTTCTTGCCCATGCTGATCCTCGGCTCCACCCCGTACCCCAACGCCTCGTAGAACCCCACCACTGCCTCATTGCCGCCGGTGATCTGCAGGTTGATCTTCATGCACCCCAAGGCAGTCAACGCCTGCTCCGCGTGCCGCACCAGCGACGCCCCCAGCCCTTGCCGGCGATAGTCAGCGCGCACCGCCACCGAATACAACCAACCGCGATGCCCGTCGTACCCCGCCAGCAGGGTGCCGATCACGACTTTCTTATCCGTCGCCACGAAGAACAGCCCGTCATTGACCGCCAGTTTCTTATCGATCGCCAGGCTCGGCAGGTTGTGGGCGCTGTCATAGCCAAACGCTTCCTGCCATAACGCCACCACCTGCGCCCGGTGCAGGCGGTCACGGTATGGCCCGATGGGGTGGCGCGACGACAACGCTTTCTCCATCACCACTGTGCGTTCGTTGCCATGGTAGACATTGCGCACGGTGTGAAAACCCAGCTTGGTATAGAACGGCTCGGCGGTCAGCGAGGACGGCACGCTCAACACCGTCACCCCGGCCTCACGGGCGCGCAATTCGATTTCGATCATCAGCAACCGACCGATGCCCTGGCCTTGCAGCGCCGGGTCGACGAACACCGAACGCACCACGTTGCCATCCAGGGAGGCGGTGGCGACGATCGCCTCGTCCTGCACCGCCACCAGCACCCTGCGACGCTTGAGCAGCTCCCGCACCGCATCAGGGGTGAAATTGCCCGCCACCCGCGCAATCACATCCGCCGGGTAATCCCGTGCATTGCTGCTGTGCAAGGCGGCCAGGATCAGCTGGCTGATCGCCTCGGCATCGGCTGCCTCGGCGAGACGAACGGCGGTAGACATAAAGACTCCCTGCTAAAACGTACCTCACGAGCGCCCCATACTAATGGAGGAGCTGGCTCGCCAGCGATAGCGGTCTGTCATGTGACTGACGCCCCAACAGCCGATTCGGCTGCCACACCGCGCTTTTCAGCTTTCCCGGCTGATGCCCCCACCCGTTTCAGCCGGGATTCACCCGCCCTCCCGCACACAATATCCCCACTGCTCAACCCCATGGATTCGTGCCCCCATGCAAACCACCAACACCGTCCTGATGATTCGCCCGGCGCGCTTTGCCTTCAACCCGGACACCGCGATCAACAACCGTTTCCAACGCCCGCCCCTCGACCCGCTCAGCGCACAGCACAAAGCGCTGGAAGAGTTCGACGGCTATGTCGACACCCTGCGCCGGCATGGCGTGGAAGTGCTGGTGGTGCAGGACACCCCGGCGCCCCACACGCCGGACTCGATCTTTCCCAATAACTGGTGGAGCAGCCACGCCGACGGCAGCCTGGTGCTGTACCCGATGGAAGGCCAGAACCGACGATTGGAACGCAACAAGGGCGTGCTGCAAGTCCTCGAACAGCGTTTTGCAATCAAAGACACCATTGACCTCAGCCATCTCGAACAACAGAACATCTTCCTCGAAGGCACCGGCAGCATGGTGCTCGACCGCCAGCACCGCATCAGCTACGCCTGCCATTCCGGGCGCACCCACCAGGACGCCCTGCGCCAGTTCGCCGAACGCCTCGACTACCGGCTGTGCGTGTTCCACGCCGTCGACCGCCAGCACGCGCCGATCTACCACAGCAACGTGATGATGAGCGTCGGCCGCGACCTCGCGGTGGTGTGCCTGCAAGCCCTGCCGGACGCCGACGAGCGCCGCGCGCTGGAGCGTTCCCTGCGCGACACCGGCAAGGACATCCTCGCCCTCGACTTCGACCAGCTCGAAGCCTTCGCCGGCAACATGCTCGAAGTCCACGACCGCGACGGCCAGCCGCTGCTGGTGATGTCCGCCAGCGCCTGGGCCGCCCTGCCCCCCGCCCAGCGCCGGCATGTGGAACGCCACACGCGGCCGGTGGTGGTGAACATCGACAACATCGAACGCATCGGCGGCGGCAGTGCCCGCTGCATGCTGGCCGAAGTGCATCTGCCGGCCCGCGCCTCATTTCAATAAGGAGTCTTGCCATGACCCGCTACATCGACGTCAACGACCTCAGCTACCTGGTCTCGCAGAAAGGCCTGCAAACCTGCATCACCGAAATGGCCGAGTACATCCGCGCCGACTACCTGCGCTGGCAGGACTTTGAAAAATGCCCGCGCCTGGCCAACCATTCGCCGGATGGCGTGATCGAGTTGATGCCGGTTTCCGATGCTTCGCTGTATGCGTTCAAGTACGTCAACGGCCACCCGAAAAACACCCTGGCCGGCATGCTCACCGTGATGGCCTTCGGTGCCCTGGGCGATGTGGACACCGGCAAACCGGTGCTGCTGGCGGAAATGACCCTGACCACCGCGATCCGCACCGCCGCCACTTCAGCGCTGGTCGCGCGCTACCTGGCCCGCAACAACAGCCGCAGCATGGCGTTGATCGGCAACGGTTCCCAGAGTGAATTCCAGGCCCTGGCCTTCCACGCCATGCTGGGCATCAATGAGATCCGCCTGTTCGACATCGACGCCAAGGCCACCGCCAAGCTGGCGGCCAACCTCAAGGCGTTTCCGGCAATCAAAGTGATCCTCGCCGGCAGCGTGGCCGAAGCGGTCAAAGGCGCGGACATCGTCACCACCGTCACCGCCGACAAAGCCTACGCCACCATCCTCAGCGACGACATGATCGAGCCCGGCATGCACCTCAACGCCGTGGGCGGCGACTGCCCAGGCAAGACCGAGCTGGACCGCCGCATCGTCGAGCGTGCGCGGGTAATCGTCGAGTACGAACCGCAAAGCCGCATCGAAGGCGAAATCCAGCACATGCCGCCAGACTCGCCGGTGACCGAGCTGTGGCAAGTGATCAACGGCCAGCGCCCCGGCCGCGAGAACGCACGCCAGGTCACCCTGTTCGACTCGGTGGGTTTTGCCATCGAAGACTACTCGGCCCTGCGCTACGTGCTGGACGTGGCCAAAGCCCTGGACGTGGGCAGCGAACTGGAACTGGTACCGGACCTCGCCGACCCTAAAGACCTGTTCGCCCGCCTGGCCCAACCACCGCGCGCGCAGCAGAAAAAGCGCGCCTGAGACCGCTCTGGCCTGCCGCTTTGCGCCCGGGGCAGGCCGGATTCCGGCGGATGAAAAGCCGATTCAGCGGGTGCGGCAGCCGATTCCGCTGCATTGCTCTTTTTTACAGCGCAATTCGCGCTTTGAGCGCGGGCTAAACGACACAAAAAACGCACCACCTTGAAGCATTCTGAGCCCGACCGAAGAGTCACCGAATGAATGCAAGCCGCACCCCTTTTTACTGCCCTGACATCAATTACAAAATATAGGGACCACACCATGACGCCATTGCGATCACTTTTCGCTGCACTGCTGTTGCCACTGTGCGCCAGCGCCGCCCACGCCCAAGACTGGAAAGAAATCCGTTTCGGCGTATTCCCCGAATACCCGCCCTTCGAGTCCGTGGCGGCCGACGGCAGCCTGCAAGGCTTCGATATCGAATTGGGCAACGCCATCTGCGCCAAGCTCGAAGTCAAATGCACCTGGGTGCACAACGAGTTCGACGGCATGATCCCGGCCCTGCGCGCACGCAAGTTCGACGCCATCATGTCGTCCATGGCCGTGACCCCGGCACGCGAGAAAGTCATCGACTTCAGCGACCGCCTGTTCCTCAGCCCCACGTCGGTGATCACCCGCCAAAGCGCCGACTTCGGCGACACCCCGGAATCGCTCAAAGGCAAACAGGTCGGCGTGCTGCAAGGTTCGCTGCAAGAAGCCTATGCCCGCGCGCACCTGGCCAAGCTGGGCGCCCAGATCAAGGCGTACCAGTCCCAGGAACAGAACTACGCCGACCTGCAAAACGGTCGCCTCGACGCCACCCTGACCGACAAGCTCGAAGCCCAGCTCAACTTCCTGTCCAAGCCCGAAGGCGCCGACTTCAAGACCGGCCCGGCCTTCAAGGACCCGACCCTGCCCCTGGACATCGCCATGGGCCTGCGCAAGAACGACCAGGACTTGCGCGCGCTGATCAACAAGGGCATCGCCGCCGTCCAGGCCGATGGCACCTATGGGCAGATCCAGAAGAAATACTTCGGCGATCAGGACATCTACCACGAGTAAGCCAACACCGACCCTGTGAGAGAAGCCACCTCCTCCACAAGCCCTCTCCCACAGGGGTATGTCTGCGCCCTTTAGAGATCTCCCCCATGAACGAATTCCTCAACCTGCAGGGCTACGGCCCGATGCTCGCCCAGGGCGCCTGGATGACGCTCAAACTGGCGCTCCTCGCCCTGGCCCTGAGCCTCTCCCTGGGCCTGATCGCCGCTGCCGCCAAACTCTCCAGCGCCAAATGGCTGCGAGTGCCGGCCACGCTCTACACCACACTGATCCGCAGCGTGCCGGACCTGGTGCTGATCCTGCTGATGTTCTACAGCCTGCAACTGTGGCTGAACGACCTGAGCGAAGTGTTCGGCTGGGATTACTTTGAAATCGACCCGTTTACCGCCGGGGTCGTCACCCTGGGGTTTATCTACGGCGCGTATTTCACCGAGAACTTCCGCGGCGCGATCCTCAGCGTGCCGGCGGGCCAGTTGGAAGCCGCCACCGCCTATGGCCTGAGCCGCTGGCAGCGTTTTCGCCTGGTGCTGTTCCCGCAACTGATGCGCTTTGCCCTGCCGGGCCTGGGCAATAACTGGCTGGTGTTGCTCAAGTCCACGGCGCTGGTGTCGATCATCGGCCTGTCGGACCTGGTCAAGGCCGCGCAAAACGCCGGCAAGACCACCAATGAGCCGTTGTATTTCCTGATCCTCGCGGGGCTGGTTTACCTGCTGATCACCACCCTGTCCAACCGCATCTTCAAGCGCCTCGAACGGCGCTACAACCTCGGCATCAAGGGGATGGCGCGATGATCGAACTGTTCCAGCAATACGGCCTGGCCTATCTGTTCAGCGACGGCGCGGGGTTGTCCGGCGTGGCGATGACCCTGTGGTTATTCATCCTCTCGGTGCTGTTCGGATTTTTCCTGTCGATCCCCCTGGCGATCGCCCGCGTCTCGGAACACGTCTGGCTGCGCTGGCCGGTGGAGGCCTACACCTACCTGTTTCGCGGCACGCCGCTGTATATCCAATTGCTGATTTGCTACACCGGGCTCTACAGCCTGGAAGTGGTGCAGGACAACGCCCTGCTCAACCAGTTTTTCCGCAATGCCCTCAACTGCACGCTGCTGGCCTTCGTGCTCAACACCTGCGCCTACACCGTGGAAATCTTCGCCGGAGCGATCCGCAATATTCCCCATGGCGAAATCGAAGCGGCATGCGCCTATGGCCTGCACGGCTGGCGGCTCAACCTGTTTGTGGTGGTGCCCGCCGCGCTGCGCCGGGCGTTGCCGGCCTACAGCAACGAAATGATCCTGATGTTGCACGCGACCTCACTGGCGTTTACCGCCACCGTCGCCGACATCCTCAAAGTGGCCCGCGATGCCAATGCCGAGACGTTCCTGACGTTCCAGGCTTTCGGCATCGCCGCGCTGCTCTACATGCTGCTGTCCTTTGCACTGGTGGGCCTGTTTCGACTGGCCGAACGTCGCTGGATGCGTTTTCTTGTTCCGACCCGAGGCTAACCCATGAATCAGTCCGCGCAGGCCCTGGCCACTTATCCTGTGGATGAACCCGTTACCCAAACCGCAACGACGGCGGTCAAGCTTCAAGTCGAAGGCATCCACAAACGCTACGGCGAACACGAAGTGCTCAAGGGCGTGTCCCTCAACGCACGCAACGGCGATGTGATCAGCCTGATCGGCGCCAGCGGCTCGGGCAAAAGCACCCTGTTGCGGTGCATCAATTTTCTCGAACAACCGGACGCCGGGGTCATCACCCTCGACGGCATCAGCATCGAAATGCGCCAGGGCCCCGCCGGCACCCGCGCGCCCCACCAGGAGCAATTGCAGAACCTGCGCACGCGCCTGGCCATGGTGTTCCAGCACTTCAACCTCTGGAGCCACATGACCGTGCTGGAAAACATCACCATGGCGCCGCGCCGGGTGCTGGGCGTGAGCGCAGCCGAAGCGGAAAAACGCGCGCGGCTGTACCTGGACAAAGTCGGCCTGCCGGGCCGCGTAGCGGATCAGTACCCGGCGTTTCTGTCCGGCGGCCAACAACAGCGCGTGGCCATTGCACGGGCATTGGCGATGGAGCCAGAGATCATTCTGTTCGACGAACCGACCTCCGCGCTCGACCCGGAGCTTGTAGGAGAAGTCCTCAAAGTCATACAGACGTTGGCCGAGGAAGGCCGTACCATGCTGATGGTCACCCACGAGATGGGCTTTGCCCGCCAGGTGTCCAGCCAAGTGCTGTTCCTGCACCAGGGCCGGGTCGAGGAACAAGGCAGTGCGCAGATCCTCGATCACCCCGGCAGCGAGCGCTTGCAGCAATTTCTTTCCAATCGTTTGAAGTGAAACCCATGGATACCAAGGCCAACGGACCCCATACCGCCCCTGCGCTGGACCGCATCGACGAAGCGATCATCGACGTGCTGCGCCACCAGGGACGTATCACCTATGAAAAGCTCTCGTCGCTGGTGCACCTCACCCCCAGGCCCTGCCTGGAGCGGGTGCGCAAGCTGGAGCGCCGCGGAGTGATCCGGGGGTATGGGGCGATCATCGATGTGCAGATGGTCTCGCCGGGCTTGTCATTGCTGGTGCTGGTGGCCTTGTCCAACCAAAGCGGGCGCTCGGCGCAAAAGGCCTTCGAAGCCTGCGTCAAGGCCTGCCCCCAGGTGTTCGAATGCCAGCTGATCAGCGGGCCGTTCGACTACAGCCTGCGCATGCGTTGCCGCGACATGGAGCACTACCGGGTGCTGACGGAGACCTGGTTGAACAACGACGAATTACACATCGACAAGTTGGTGGCCCATCCCGAACTCGCAGTGGTCAAGAACACCGCGACCGAACTGGCCTGAAACACCCACCGTAGGCGCCGGCTTACCGGTTCCTACGTAAGGGTGTTGATGCGCTTGCCCGGTTTTGCAGCAATCAGCCTGGCCTGCCCATCCCGCTGCTTGCCCGTGCGTGCCTCGCTGATCAACCCAGGGATCAACTTGCCCTCCGGCAGATTCTTCCAGAACCGGCTGGGCAAGTGCCCCTCCATCACCTTGGGGTTCAACCGCGCCGGGTTGAAGATGTGACTGTAGTAGGTCAGCCACATGGCGCTGTGGGGGTCTTCGACCGTTTGCGCCAGCTGTCGCCACGCCTCGGGGCATTGGCGTTGATGAATCAACTGTTCACCGTCGTAATACACCCCATCCAGCGGCGTAGCGATCATCCAGCGATGCCGCCCCATGCGCCCGATAAAGTGCTGGCTGGCGCTCTTGAGAATGTCGTGGGCCGGCTCATGCCAGGCCACGTATTCCGGCAACGCCGGCCCGGCCTCTGCCGGCAAGGCGATAAAGCGCACAAACGCATGCAGATGATGGGCCTCGCGGTTGACCTGCTTGATCCGCCGCTGCAGCTCGCTGCCCAGCTTGTCCCCCGCCAGCATCGCCGTGCGGTCACCATGGCTGACCCGCCACAACACTTCATACAACAGGCTCCAGCGCTGGTCGCCGTGGTAACAGGCGGCCGATTCCAGCAACTCCAGCAATGCCTTGGGAATGCGCGCCTGGAACGGGCCGAGTCCCGGCGGGATGGGTTCGTCGGTGGCAAACAGGTCCGCCACCTCGGCGTCGCCCCAGCTCACCTGGCTGGGGTCGATCTGATGGCTGAGCAACCAGCGCGCCTGGTCGCGCCAGGTGCCGAACAGGTTGTCGCATTCCAGGCTGATCATCCCCACAACCCCATCTGCTGCGGCTGCGGGCGGTCGCGCAATTGTTCGCGCAGCAGCACGCTGGTGCTTTCCGCCTGTTGCGGGTGGTAGTCGCTGGTGATGAAGAACGGCTTGGCCTTGGCCAGCACACAGCGCATGCGCGCCAGGTCTTCGAAGCGGATCTTGCGTTCGCGGCGCAGGTCCACCAGGCGCTGGGTGGTGCGCAGGCCGATGCCGGGGATGCGTGCGATCAGGGTCGGTTCGGCGCGGTTCAGGTCCAGGGGGAACACCTCGCGATGCTCCAGCGCCCACGCCAGCTTGGGGTCGATGTCCAGGGCCAGGTGGCCAGGGCCTTCGAACAGTTCGTTGGCCCTGAAGCCATAGCTGCGCAACAGGAAGTCGGCCTGGTACAAACGGTGCTCGCGCATCAGCGGTGGCGCGGCCAGGGGTACGCTTTTCGGGCTGTTGGGGATGGGGCTGAACGCCGAGTAATAGACCCGGCGCAGCTTGAAGTTGCCATACAACGCCTCGGCGCCGTGGAGGATGGTGCTGTCGTCGGTGTCGTCGGCGCCGACGATCATCTGCGTGCTCTGACCGGCCGGGGCGAAGCGCGGCGCGCGGGGTTCGTTGAGCACCGTCTGCTCGCCGGTGTAGATGGTCTGCATGGCCTGCTTGATCGAGCCGATGTGCTTCTCCGGTGCCAGGGTCTGCAGGCTGGCGTCGGTGGGCAGCTCGATGTTCACACTGAGGCGGTCGGCGTAGCGCCCGGCCTCGGCAATCAGCGCAGGGTCGGCATCGGGGATGGTCTTGAGGTGGATGTAGCCGCGAAAGTCATGCTCTTCGCGCAGCAGCTTGGCGACGCGCACCAGTTGTTCCATGGTGTAGTCGGCCGAGCGAATGATGCCGGAGCTGAGAAACAGCCCGCTGACGCAATTGCGCCGGTAGAAATCCAGGGTCAGGGTAACCACCTCCTCCGGGCTGAAGCGGGCACGGGGCACGTCGCTGGAACGGCGGTTGACGCAGTATTGGCAGTCGTAGAGACAGAAATTGGTGAGCAGCACCTTGAGCAGCGAGACGCAGCGGCCATCGGGTGTGTAGCTGTGGCAGATGCCCATGCCATCGGTGGACCCCAGCCCCGCCTTGCCCTCCGAACTGCGCTTGGGCGCGCCGCTGCTGGCGCAGGAGGCGTCGTACTTGGCGGCATCGGCGAGGATGCTGAGTTTTTCGATCAACTGCATGGGGGGGCTACCGATACTGGTTTTTTGTACAGTACCAGTCCCCCCGATTACCGCCACCCCCCACCCCCTGTAGGAGCGAGCTTGCTCGCGAAGATCCCACAAACGCCGCGTTCATCCCGAATGCCCGCGTTATCGTTGGCGATCTTCGCGAGCAAGCTCGCTCCTACAAGGGGGTGGGGTCAGCTGGCGGTGGCCAGGAGCAGGTCTTGCACGGAGCGGCCCTGGCCACGGTGGCGATCATGCTCGAACAGCGACGCCGCAATCTCATCCGCCCGAATCGGCAGCACCGACAGCAAGGTGTCGCTCAACCCGTGGCTGGCCTGGCTGAAGCCCTGGATGTAGATGCCGGCCTTGCAGCGTTCATCGGTGACGATGCGGTAATCGCGGCTGACCTCGAAGTCGCCCATATAAGCGTCCAACGGTGCCAGCAGCTCGCGGTGCGTCTGGCGCTCGTAGCCGGTGGCGAGGATCACCGCGTCGTAATGATTGACGCTGGTTTCCCCGCTGGCGTTGTGACGCAGGACCAGTTCGATACCCAACGGGCCGGCGCTGGCCTTTTCGACCACGGTCATGGTGCGGAACGCCTGACGGGCGACGCCGGAGACTTTCTGGCGGTAGAAAATCCCGTAGATACGCTCGATCAAATCCAGGTCCACCACCGAATAGTTGGTGTTCTGGTACTCCGCCACCAGGCGCTCGCGCTCGGCACCGACCTGCTGGAACACCAGGTCGGTAAAGGCCGGCGAGAACACTTCATTGACGAACGGGCTGTCATCGGCAGGCTTGAGCGCCGAACCGCGCAGGATCATATCGACCTGCACCGAAGGGAAACTGTCGTTCAGGTCGATAAAGGCCTCGGCCGCGCTCTGGCCACCGCCGATGATCGCGATGCGCATCGCCTTGCCGTCCACGCACGGCTGGGTGGCCATGCGCTCGAGGTAGTGGGAATGGTGGAACACCCGGCTGTCGCCCTTGAGCGCCTTGAACTCGTCGGGAATCTTCGGCGTGCCACCGGCGCTGACCACCACCGAACGGGTGGTGCGCACATGCTGCTCACCCAGCGCATCGCGGGAGATCACGCGCAGCGCCTCGACCTGCTGCTGGTGCAGGATCGGCTCGATGGCCAGCACTTCCTCGCCGTAGCGAGCCTGGGCCTGGAACTGCCCTGCGACCCAGCGCAGGTAGTCGTTGAACTCCATGCGGCACGGGTAGAAGGTGCCCAGGTTGATGAAATCCACCAGGCGGTCGTGGGCCTTGAGGTAGTTGACGAAGGAGTAAGGGCTGGTGGGGTTGCGCAGGGTCACCAGGTCCTTGAGGAAAGAAATCTGCAGTTCGCTCATGGTCACCAGGGTATTGCCGTGCCAACGGTAATCGGCCTGTTTGTCGAGAAACAGCACGTCCAGTTTGCCCTGCGTCTTTTCGCGCTCCTGCAGGGCGATGGCCAGCGCCAGGTTCGAAGGGCCGAAACCGATACCGATCAGGTCGTGAACCGCGGGCGAAGCAATTGCCTGTGTCATTCCAGTGTCCTCTGGATAAGCCCCTTGGCGATGGGGCGGGAATACCTTCGAGACCTGCACAACAGGTCATGTGTTGATAGGAAACGAGGACAGTGAAATAAAATTTAACCGGTCAGCGATCAGTGCGCGTCCCACTCGCGCATCCGCACCCGGCAGTGCTTCATGGCATTGACGATGTGTTTTTCCACCAGGGAGCGGGAAATCCCCAGGCGTTCGGCGATTTGCACATGGGTCAGGCCGTCGAGCTTGCGCAGCAGGAAGCTGTCGCGGCATACCGCCGGCAGCTCGGCCAGGGCGCGTTCGAGCAGTTCCAGGCGCAGGCTGTGGTCGTGGGAGGTGTGGGGCGTGCTGGCGGCGAAGCGTTCTTCGCTGTCCAGCACGTCCAGGGGCTCGACCTGGCGCAAGGCGTTGCGCCGATGGCCGTCGATCACCAGGTTCAGCGCGGTGCGGTACAAGAACGCGCGAGGTTGTTCGATGGGGGTGTCGCTGGAACGTTCCAGCACCCGGACATAAGCGTCATGCACCACATCCTCGGCCACCTGACGGTTGCTCAGCTTGGCGTTGAGGAAACACACCAGCTCGCGATAGTAGTTTTCCAACATGACTCCCAACCGCCGGGGGCGCGGTATTAAATCCCTGAGTGCGAAAAAAACACAGCCTCTGCAGGAGCGAGCTTGCTCGCGAAGATCCCACAGACGCCGCGTTCCCCCAGACTGCCCGCGTTATCGTTGGCGATTCTCGCGAACAAGCTCGCTCCTACAACGGGTGATGGCAGTTTGGGTAGACGCAATTTATAGTAATTCTCATCTAGTTTTAATCAAGACTTGCATCAACGGGCGTTTTTTTCTTCATGGGGCCTGTATCCGCCTGTGTAACTGTCTAAATTCCGGGGCAATTCCCTCGTTTACCTGTCAGCTCCGCGCAACTGCGCTCCGAACTTCCTGGCTGGAACCTAAGCATGAAACGCCCTCGCCCCGCCCGACGCGCCTTGCTCGTTATCGCCTGCATGATCCCCCTCATCGCCGTCGCCACCTGGCAGGTGCTGCCGACAGGGCGCGACAACCTGACCACCGTGACCGTCAGTCGCGGCACGATCGAAAGCAGCGTCACCGCCCTGGGCACCCTGCAACCACGGCGCTATGTGGATGTGGGCGCCCAAGCCTCCGGGCAGATCCGCCAGATCCACGTCGAAGCCGGCGACCCGGTCCAGGAAGGCCAATTGCTGGTGGAGATCGACCCGTCCACGCAAAAGGCCAAGCTCGACGCCAGCCGCTACGCCATCGAAAACCTCAAGGCCCAGTTGCAGGAACAAAAAGCCCAGCACCAACTGGCGCGCCAGAAATATCAGCGCCAGCAACGCCTGGCGGCCGGCAACGCCACCCGCGAAGAAGACGTGCAGACCGCCAAGGCCGAACTGAGCGCGACCCAGGCGCGGGTGGACATGTTCCAGGCGCAAATCCTTCAGGCCCAGGCCAGCCTGCGCAGCGACGAAGCCGAACTGGGCTACACCCGCATCTATGCGCCGATGAGCGGCACCGTGGTCGCGGTGGATGCGCGCGTCGGCCAGACCCTCAACGCCCAGCAGCAGACCCCGCTGATCCTGCGCATCGCCAAGTTGTCGCCGATGACCGTGTGGGCCGAAGTCTCCGAGGCCGACATCGGCCACGTCAAGCCGGGCATGACCGCCTACTTCACCACCCTGAGCGGCGGCAACCGGCGCTGGACCAGCACCGTGCGGCAAATCCTGCCGATCCCGCCCAAGCCCCTGATTGAAACCCAGGGCAGCGGCAGCCCCAACAGTTCCAACAAGAGCGGCAGCGGCCGCGTGGTGCTCTACACCGTGCTGCTGGACGTGGACAACAGCGACAACGCGCTGATGGCCGAAATGACCACCCAAGTGTTCTTTGTCGCCGGCGCGGCCAAGGACGTGCTGACCGTGCCGGTCGCCGCATTGCAGGGCGTCTCGGGCAGCGACCGGCAGATCGCCCGCGTGGTCGCAGCGAACGGCAGCATCGAAGCGCGCGAGGTACGCCTGGGCCTCAGTGATCGCCTGCGGGTCGAGGTGCTCGACGGCCTGCACGAAGGCGATCACCTGTTGATCGGTCCGGCCGACGGCAACGGGGGTTGAGGTGACGACGCCCCTGATCGAACTCAAAAACATCCGCAAGTCCTACGGCGGCGGCGACAGCCCGCAGGTCGACGTATTGCGCGGCATCGACCTGGCGATCCACGCCGGGGAATTCGTGGCGATCGTCGGCGCGTCCGGCTCGGGCAAGTCCACGTTGATGAATATCCTCGGCTGCCTCGACCGCCCCACGCAGGGCGAGTACCTGTTCGCCGGGGAAAACGTCGCGCACCTGGGCAGCGACGAACTGGCCTGGCTGCGGCGCGAAGCGTTCGGCTTCGTGTTCCAGGGCTATCACTTGATTGCCTCGGGGTCGGCCCAGGAAAACGTCGAAATGCCGGCGATTTATGCCGGCATCAGCGCCGCCGAACGCCACGCCCGTGCCCATGCCCTGCTCGCGCGCCTGGGCCTGGCCGAACGCACCGGCAACCGCCCGCACCAGTTGTCCGGCGGCCAGCAGCAGCGCGTGTCGATTGCCCGTGCGTTGATGAACGGCGGCCATATCATCCTCGCCGACGAACCCACCGGCGCCCTCGACAGCCACAGCGGCGCCGAAGTGATGACGCTGCTGGACGAACTGGCCAGCCAGGGCCACGTGGTCATCCTGATTACCCACGACCGCGAAGTCGCAGCGCGGGCCAATCGCATCATCGAGATTCGCGATGGCCTGATCATCAGCGACTCGGCCCAAAGCGACACCCACGTCCCCGCTCCGCCCGGCCAAAACGCGTTGCAGGCCGTGGACCTGCGCCAGCGCCTGGCCGACGGCGCCGAACACAACGGCGCGTGGAAAGCCGAACTGCTGGACGCGGTGCAGGCGGCCTGGCGGGTGATGTGGATCAACCGCTTCCGCACTGCGCTGACCCTGCTGGGGATCATCATCGGCGTAGCGTCGGTGGTGGTGATGCTGGCGGTGGGCGAAGGCAGCAAGCGCCAGGTCATGGCGCAGATGGGCGCGTTCGGCTCCAACATCCTGTACCTGAGCGGTTCATCGCCCAACCCGCGCACGCCGCTGGGCATCGTCAGCCTCGATGACGTCGCGGCGCTGGCGGCGTTGCCCCAGGTCAAACGCATCATGCCGGTCAACGGCAGCGAAGCCGGGGTGCGCTTCGGCAACGTCGACTACATGGCGTATGTGGGCGGCAATGACACCAATTTCCCGGACATCTTCAACTGGCCGGTGGTCGAGGGCAGCTACTTCACCGCCGCCGACGAACGCGCCGCAGCCACCGTCGCCGT
Organism: Pseudomonas extremaustralis; assembly: GCF_900102035.1. NCBI lineage: Bacteria > Pseudomonadati > Pseudomonadota > Gammaproteobacteria > Pseudomonadales > Pseudomonadaceae > Pseudomonas > Pseudomonas extremaustralis. The sequence goes on along the minus strand of NZ_LT629689.1, from coordinate 812,295 downwards.
GATCGGCCATCGCGTGCGGGAAAAACTGTTCCAGGGCCGGGTCAATCCGATCGGCCAGTACATCCTCATCGAAAACGTGCCGTTCCAGGTGATCGGCGTGCTCGCGGAAAAAGGCGCCAGCTCCGGCAACAAGGACAGCGACAACCGCATCGCCATTCCCTACACCGCCGCCAGCGTGCGCCTGTTCGGCAGCTACAACCCCGAGTACGTGGTGATCGCTGCCGCCGATGCGCGCAAGGTCCGCGCGACCGAGGTGGCCATCGACCAGCTCATGCAGAAACTGCACAACGGCAAGCGCGACTATGAGCTGACCAATAACGCCGCGATGATCCAGGCCGAGGCGCACACCCAGAACACCCTGTCGCTGATGCTCGGCTCGATTGCCGCGATTTCCCTGTTGGTGGGCGGTATCGGTGTGATGAATATCATGCTGATGACCGTGCGCGAGCGGACGCGCGAAATCGGCATCCGCATGGCCACCGGCGCACGCCAGCGCGACATCCTGCGCCAGTTTCTCACCGAGGCGGTGATGCTTTCGGTGGTCGGTGGCCTGTGCGGCGTCGCCCTGGCGCTGCTGGTGGGCGGCGTGCTGGTGCTGGCCAAGGTGGCCGTGCAGTTTTCCCTGGTGGCGGTGCTTGGCGCATTTGCCTGCGCACTGGTCACCGGCGTCGTATTCGGCTTTATGCCGGCCCGTAAAGCTGCCCGGCTCGATCCGGTTAAGGCGTTGTCCCGTGAATAAACGATCCCCGTGCCTGCTCAGCCTGTGCCTGTTGCTCAATGCCTGCGCCAGCTACACGTCCCCCGTCGACAGCGGCATCGCGCCGCCCGCCGCCTGGCAATTCGCCGAGCGTGACGCGGCCCAGGCCACCACTGCGCGCTGGTGGACCCACTTCGGCAGCCCGCAGCTCAACCGCCTGATCGATCAGGCCCGGCGCGACAGCTTCGACGTCGCCGCCGCCATGGCCCGGGTGCACCAGGCCCAGGCCAGCGCGGTGATCGCCGGCGCACCGCTGCTGCCCGAGGTCAAGCTCAACCTCGACACCAGTCGCCAGCAACTGTTGCGCGGCAAGGGCGGGCCGAGCCTGGATGCGTCGCAAAGCGACAAGGTGGTCGACAACTACGGCGTCAACCTGGCCGCCAGCTATGAAGTGGACTTCTGGGGCGGCCGCGCTGCCGCCCGCGACAGCGCCCTGCACAGCCTGCGCGCCAGCGCCTTCGACCAGGCCACGGTGGAGCTGACCTTGCTTGGCAACGTCGCCGACCGTTACGCACAAACCCTGGCGGCCCGCGAGCGCGGGCAGATCGCCGAACTGAACCTGGCCAATGCGCGCAACGTGCTGGAGTTGGTGCAGACCCGCTATGATGCCGGTTCCGCCACCGCCCTGGAACTGGCCCAGCAGAAAAGCCTCGTCGCCAGCCAGCAACGCCAACTGCCGCTGATCCAGCAACTGGCCGAAGACTCACGGATCACCCTCGCCGCCCTCCTCGGCCAACCGGTGCAGGCTCTGGACCTGGGCAGCGAACCATTCCAGGCGCTGACCTGGCCGAGCATCGGTGCCGGCCTGCCCAGCCAGTTGCTCAGCCGCCGGCCCGACATCGCCAAGGCCGAGGCGCAACTGGCGGCGGCGCAAGCGGACGTCAGCGTGGCGCGGGCCGCGATGCTGCCGACGATCACCCTGGGCGCAACCCTGGGCTCGGACGCCTACAAGGCCGTGGAAGTCCTGCGCAGCCCTTACTACACGTTGACCGCGGGGCTGGTCGGGCCGATCTTCAACAACGGCCGCCTGAGCGCCGAGCGCGACAAAGCCCGCGCCCGCCAGGACGAACTGCTACAGACCTATCGCGGCGCGATCGTCAACGGCTTTGCCGATGTGGAAAAAGCCCTCAGCAGCATTACCCGCCTCGACCAGCAGCGCCAATGGCAACACGAGGAACTGCAACAGGCGCAAACGGCCTTCCAGATCGCACAAAGCCGTTACCAGGCCGGGGCCGAAGACCTGCTCACCGTGCTGGAAACCCAGCGCACCCTGTACACGGCCCAGGATTTGAACGTGCAACTGCGGCTGTCGCGCCTGCAAGCCAGCATCGCCTTGTACAAGGCCTTGGGCGGCGGCTGGAAAACCGACATCTGATAAACAAAACTCCGGTTTCGTACACGAGCCGTCTTTTACACCTACATTCTTCCCCCCTGGGTCCTTGGTAAAAAAGCCGCCCTCACACGGCTGCCCGGGACCTCCTGATGACTGCTTCAAAGCACCTCGCCTGTGCCTGTCTCTGGCTGTTCGCAAGCCTCGGCCACGCCGAGCCGCTGATCAGGCCCGGCGCCATCGACTGGCTGCTGGACTGCCCCCTCCCCAGCGTTGAACGCCTGGACCCCGAGGTGCTGGAGCGCACCCAGTGCGGCATCGTCACCGTGCCCCGCAACCATGCCGCACCGCGCCAAGGCAGCCTGCGCCTGCACCTGACCCGCGTCGGCGCCCGCGAACCGCTGAGCCGCCAGGGCGTGGTCTTCGCCCAGGCCGGCGACACCTCGAAAACGCACCACAGCGGCACCTTCGTCATTCACCTGGCCAGCCGCTGGGGCGCCTACGCGACACCGGCGTATCGCACGCTGCTCGACCGCTACGACCTCATCGAACTCAGCCCCCGCGACCTCCAGTCAGCCCCCGCCATCGAACAGGCGGCAAAGGATATCGAGTTCGTGCGCGCTCAACTGGGCGACACCCAGCTGCACTATCTGGGCAACGCCGACGCCACACGGGTGGGCAACCGCTACGCCACGCTGCATCCCGAACGCGTCGCGCGCCTGATACTGGTCAACACGCCCCCCGGTGAACCGACCGCGCCGCTGGTGGATCAACTACGCCTCAAGGAACCGGCCAAACCGGGCGCCGGCGGCTGCGTGAACCAGTGGGTGGGCGACTTTCTGATCTATCGCCGGCCGCCACCGCCGTCCACCCGCTGCCTGGATTCCGGTGATTGGGAATAGCGTTGTTTACGACCTGTTGCCGCCTACTCATAAAAACACTCAAACCCCATGTGGGAGGGGGCTTGCTCCCGATAAGGCCAGCACATTCAACCTTTATCTCGACTGACACACCGCTATCGGGAGCAAGCCCCCTCCCACCAACCCTCTCCCACATTTTTTCAGCGCATTCCAATCCCCGGCCTCTACAATGCCCCTCACTCATCTCCCGGGGGGCTTCATGGACATCGAACTGGCACGCACCTTCCTCGAAATCACCCGCTGCGGCAGCCTGGCCGCCGCCGCCGAGAAACTCCACGTCACCCAGACCGCCATCACCGCGCGGGTCAAGAACCTCGAAAGTCAGTTGGGCAGTACGTTGTTCGTGCGCAACCGTGCCGGTGCGCGGCTGACCGCCGACGGCGAGGCCTTCGTGGTGTACGCCAACCAGTTGCTACAGACCTGGGAAGCCGCGCGCCGCGACCTGCCATTGCCGGACGGCTATCGCAACGTGCTGCATATCGGCGGCGAGGTCAGCCTGTGCAACCCGCTGATGCTCGGCTGGGCCCAAGCCCTGCGCGAGCACATCCCCGGCCATGCCCTGCGCACCGAGATCCGTGATGGCGAATACCTGCTACGCCAACTGGAACTGGGCGTGCTCGACGCCGCGCTGGTGTTCCAGCCGCAGTACTGGCCGGGGTTGCAGGTGGAACAGGTGCTGGAAGAAAAACTGATCCTGGTGCAGTTGGCGAGCAAACCGGCCCCGTACGTCTACATCGACTGGGGCCCGGGCTTTCGCCAGCAGCATGACGCCGCCCTGCCCGAGCGGGCGCGCGCCGCGTTGAGTTTCAACCTCGGGCCGCTGGCGTTGCAGTACATCCTCGAGAATGGCGGCGCCGGGTATTTCCGCACGCGGGTGGTGCAAAGCTATCTGGACAGCGGCGTGATGCAACGCGTGCCCAAAGCCCCGGAGTTCAGCTTCCCGACGTTCCTGGTGTACTCGCGGGCGCGGGATTCGGCGGTGCTGCAACAGGCGCTGGCGTTGCTGCGCGGCGTGGTCGAAGCCGAGAGCGACTGGTCGCAACGCTGGGACCCGATGATTTGAGGCGCCCTCGCACTCGCGAGCAAGCCCCCCTTGAATCGCGTTGGCGCAAAAACTCGCACAATTTCAAGCACCAACTAAGCTCACTCTCCAACAAAAAAGCGCCGAGCCACCGACTTGGACTCACCCTATGCAGCGGATGCAGGGGCGCGCTGTCATGTCCGGCCCCGCAACGAGAGCCGGGCCCCTCCGACAACCAGGAATCGTCATGAGTACCCGTCCGAAAAAACTGCGTCATCTGTTGTTTGTCCTGCTGCTGGCGGTGATCGCGTTTCTGCTGCTGATGCCCACCCCGGTGCAACCGGTGAACTGGACGCCGCCCAAGGCGCCGTCGATGAAAGACGGCCCCTACGCGCAAAACCAGCGCCTCAAGGGCGTGCAGAGAATCGGCGCCCAGGACATCGCCGGGCCCGAGGCCTTGGTGCTGGATGCCCAGGGCTTGCTGATCAGCGGGCTGCATGACGGGCGCATCATCCGCACCTCGCCCGACAGTCGCAGCCTGGAAGTGCTGGCCAATACCGGTGGCCGGCCGCTGGGCCTGGCGCTGCACCCGGATGGGCGCTTGATCATTGCCGATGGGATCAAGGGCCTGCTGGCGCTGGATGCCAATCGCCAGCTGAGCACTTTGAGCACCAGCGCCAATGGCGTGCCCTTTGGCTTTACCGACGACGTGGCCGTGGACGCCAGTGGTCGTTATGCGTATTTCAGCGATGCCTCGAGCCGTTGGGGTTACGGCCAGGATGGCGAGGCGGTGATCGAACATGGCGGCGATGGGCGGCTGTTGCGCTATGACTTCAGCACCGGCAACACCGAGGTGTTGCTGGACCAGCTGCAATTCGCCAACGGTGTGGCCCTGGGCCCGGATGAACGCTACGTGCTGGTCAATGAAACCGGCGCCTATCGCATCAGCCGCTATTGGCTCAAGGGCGAGCGCGCCGGCAGCCATGACCTGTTTATCGACAACCTGCCGGGCCTGCCGGACAACCTCAGCTTCAACGGCCAGGACCGCTTCTGGGTGGCGCTGTACTCACCGCGCAACCCGTTGCTCGACAGCGTTGCCGGCTACCCGCTGCTGCGCAAGATGATGGTGCGCGCGCTGATGGTGGTGCCCAAGCCCATCGAGCGCAAAGGCTTTGTGCTGGGGCTCGACACCGAGGGCAAGGTCATCGCCAACCTGCAGGACGGCAGCGCGGGCAATTACTCGCCGATCACCACCGCCCGGGAATATGGCGACTGGTTGTACCTGGGTTCGTTGAAGAACACGAGCATGGCGCGCTTGCCGCTGGCCTTGGCACTGGCGCCGGAGGAATGAAAAAAGGGCAGCCCCCTCAGGCTGCCCCCCTTCATTTACAACGGTCTATCAGTGTTTGATGTCCTGGGTGCAGATATGCCCCAGGCTCACATACGGCACGTTATCGCCCCCTACCCCGACGCCGGGGAACTCGTCCAGCTCGATACGCCAGCCGCCGAAGTTGAAGGTGGTGTCCCAGTTGTACGCCACGCCGGTGCTGCTGTCCGGGATCACCACGCGGTACTCGCCAAAGCACTCACCCAGGCCGGCGCTGGCCAGGGACGCACCCGCACTGTTGGTGGTGGCCTTGAAATCGGTCCAGTGGAACTCGGCGCCGTCAAAGCGCTTGTCGACACGCAGGATCGGCGTCACGCCCAACAGTGGTGCCCCCGTGGAGTCGGACCACTGGGTCGACCAGTTCAACGTCCGCGCGGTCTGGGTCGCCAGGGAAAACACCGAATACGGCACGCGCACGATGTTGTCGCCCTTCACATCGAAGGTATTCAAGCGCGGCGCCGACCCCAGGGTGAGCCGGTACTGCGCCGTGGGGTCCTGGACCACGGCCGGGTTGGCCCGGACCCGCACCTGGGCGACATAACCCGGCGCCACGCCCGAGGTGGTCAGGCTGGTACCGGCCGGCACCACGACCCAGTTATTGCCCTCCAGGCGCTCGAAGATCCACTGGTCGCGCACACCCTTTTTATCGTCGCTCAAGGACATCGCCACGTTCTGGCCACGGGTGGCCTGGAACGCGAAGTAGTCGACATCGTTGGGGTTGTCGATATTGCCCGTCACTCGGTTCAGGGCATCGGGCAGTACAAACGAGGCCTGGGGCGTGTCATTGGGTTCATAGGCATCGATGTTGGTGTCCACCGCCACGCCAAAACTGAACTGCGCGTTGTCGGCCGTGTTGGCCACCATGTACCAGTAGTAATCCCCCGCCGGCAGCACACCGCCGAGGTACTCGTCGGCGTTGCCGGGGTTGTCGGAGGTGTCGATCAACTGCGGGTTGCCCTGGCCATCATCGCGAAACAGGCTCAGGGACATATCGGCGCCGGCACTCTGGTCGATCAGTTGCACCAGTACCCGCGCGCTCTGCGGCAGATTGAAGTGGTAGGGAAACGCCTGGCCGGTTTGCACGTCGCTGATGGTGTACAGGGTGTTGACGTCCAGCGTCGGAAACAGCGGTACAAACTCGGCGACCGCCGTTTTGAGCGTGTCCTGATCGGGTTTCTTCACTTCGCTGTCAACGGTGGCCACCGTGGTGACTTTCGCCGCCTTGCCGGCAACCGCCTTGGACTGGCCGGCGGCTTTCGTCGCCATGGCTGCCTTGAGCTTTTGCTGCAATTGCGCGGAGATGGGCTTGGATTCAAGCGTCCCCCCGGGCTTCAGCGCTTTCTCAACCGCTTGCTTGAGCGCCTGGGCACTGAGTTTGGGGAGGGGTTGCGAAGGGTATTGCTCGGCCAGGGCAAAGGCCGAAACGAAGCAGGTGGCCGCCATGGCCGCGCCCAGCATAAAAGCTTTTTTCGATTTCATTTTTTATCCATCCATAGTTAAAAACTGAAGGTCAGATGACATCCGGTCACCTGAGATGGAATCTAGTCATTAACTGTATGGATGTCCAGTATTTTTTGTAGGAAATTTCCTCGCCTAATAACCAGTCATCTCCAGGTACCCCACCCCGCCCTCGAACCGCACCGGCCCTTCCCAGTACGGAATGCTCAGGTTCATCCAGGCGTTCGGGTTAACCGCTTCGGTGGTGATATCCAGCTGTTTGCCGGGAATTTTCAGCGACCAGCGGGTGGGAATGCTGCGTCCATCGATGGCCGTGGTGCGTACGGGCGCCAGTTGGATATCGGCGTTGTGCAGGGTCTGGGTATGGCCCTCGCGGTCGATCCAGGTGCCGGTCAGGTAGGACCTGCCGTCGGTTTGCCGTACCCGGAACAGCATCAACTGCTCGCCACGGTCCAGGTGCAGGGAGAACCAGTCCCAGCCGGTCTGGCTGGCGCTCAAGGGTTGGCTGCTCCATTCGCGGTCGAGCCAGGCGGGGCCGCTGACCTGGTAGGTTTTGCCGTCGATGCTGAGGCTGCCTTCGGCGCTGAAAAAGGGCTGGCTGTAGTAGTACGACGCCTGGCCCTGGTCGGATTTACGGCTGTAGCCGTTCTCGCCCTGCAGCACCAGCGGGCGGCTGGAGGTCAAGTGCAGGTCGTAGGCGAATTGCGCGGCGCTGGCCTTGAGTTGCAGATCCGCCAGGGGGCTCACGGCGCCGGGGCGGGTGGAGAAACGCCAGTCGTCGATCCAGGCGTCGAAGGGCGCCGCCTGGGCCCCGGCCTGGCCGACGCCGCCACGGGCGTAACGTTCGGCGGCGTAATGGTGGGTGGCGGAGGTGACGGCGGCGTGGCCGAGCCAGATCGTCGAGTCTTGCCAGCCCGCCTGGCTCGGCCCGGCCTTGAGGGCGTTGCGAAACAGCGTCCATTGCACGCCGAACGCATTGCCCTGGGCATCCTTGAGGTTGGCGGTGACATACCACCACTCGATGCGAAAGCCCGCGTGGGGGCCGTGGTCCTCGGGGAAGCTGAAGACTTTTCCGGGCACCACCTGGGCAAAATCCGCCGCGTCACTGCCAAGGCCAGCGAAGCTTTCCGGCGGCGCGGGGGGCGCATCGCACGCGCTCAATAACACCAAAACCGCGCACAGCAGCGCCTTACGCTTCATGGGCAAATGTCCTCAACAGGTCGGCCGGACGGCTGCGATACAACTGCCACAACGGCCAGGCCGAGGCCAGGAGCGTGGCCAGCAGCGCCAGGCCGAGCAATTGCGCCAACTGCCAGGGGAATATCTGCAACGGCAGGCGCCAGCCAAAGGCCTGCACATTGATCACCGCGTCCAGGCACCACGCCAACAGCAGGCCCAGCGGCAACGCCAGGATCAAGGTGAGCACCGCCAGCAACCAGGTCTGGCCCAGGTTCAGCAGCATCAATTGGCGGCGCGTCACCCCCAATGCCCACAGCGGTGCGAGTTGGCCCAGGCGGCTTTGGCTCTGGGTCAGCAGGCTGATGAACAGCGCCACGCCGGCCACTCCCAGGGTCAGGCTGTTGAGGGCGGCGGTCGCGGCGAAGGTGCGTTCGAACACTTGGCTCGACCAGCCTTTGAGCTGCTGCTGATCGACGATACGGCTGTCGTCCAGGGCAAACGCGCGCTGCACCTCATGCACCAGCGGCGCGACCTTCTCCGGCGACACCCGCAGGTTGAAGCGCGCCGGCGTCAGCGTCGGCCAATGGGCCAGCAGGTGCGCGGCGTTGACCAGGATGTGGCCCTTGGGGTTGCCGTAATCGGCGTAGATACCCACCACCGTGGGGGTCCACTGCCCTTGCGGCGTGGGAATGCTCACCGTATCGCCGAGCTGCACCGCCAGCCGCCGCGCCAGTTGCTCACTGAGCATCAGCGTGTCGTCTTGCTGCAAGCGGTCCCACGGCGTGCTGGCGGCGTCGAGCAACGGCCAGTGCTGGCGATAGGTCGGGTCGTCGACCACGCCAAACAGATCCGCCGGCCAGCCCTGCAACTGCACGGCGACCTGCCAGGTGGGCAGCACCGTCTGCACCAACGGTTGTTGCATCAGCCAGGTATTGAGTTGTTGCGCCTGGGCCGGGGTTTGCGGGTTGAGGTACAGCTCGGCGGTCAGCCGCTGTTCCAGCCAGTTCGAGAAGGTGTGACGAAAGCCCGAGGTCATCGAGCCCGCGCCGATATTGGCGGCCAGGGCCAATAGCAGCGCCATCAGGGCCAGGCTCAGGGCCGGCAGTTGCTGGCGGCAGTCGGCGAGAAACCATTGACCCAGCACCGAACGACTGCGCCCCAGCACCATCGTCAACAGGCCGTTGAGCAGCACCGGCAAACCGAGGGCGGCGCCGAGCAGCAACGCGGCCATCAGCACAAAGCCGGCGGCCAGACTGTCGCCCTGCCACAGCGCCAGTAGTGCGATCAGCAACGCCGTGGCCGCGACCCAGCCCTGGCGCCGCAACCAGCGTCCATGGGCCTCCTGCCAGGCCTGGGCGTTGGCCAGTGCCAGCAACGGCAAACGTGCCGCCCGCCACAGGCTGCCGGCGCCGGCCAGCAACGCACCGAGCAGGCTCAAGCCCAGCCCCGCCAGCCACCACCACGGGCTCAGGTTCAATTGCCCCGACACCTCGGTGCCATACAGGCCGCGCAGGCTGGCGGCCACATCCGGCAGCAGCAGGCTGGCCAGCAGGTAACCGCTGGCGACGCCCAGCACGCCGCCCAGCACCGACAACACCCCCAGTTCGACACCCAGGCCGAGGATCAACATCCGCGCACTGACCCCGCAGGCACGCAAGGTACGCAGCAGCCCGCGCCGTTGCTCCAGGGCCAGGCCGATGGCGGCGTGCACGATGAACAAGCCCACCACAAAGGACAAAAAGCCCAGCGCGTCGAGGTTCAGGTGAAAGCTCTCGGTCAGGCGTGCGAGGTTGTTGTCCTCACCCAGCTTGAGTTGCAGTGCGGCCGGCGGCGTGGGATGGCTGGCGGCGAAGGCCTTGTCCACCAGCAGGCGCGACAGTTGGCCGGGCATCGCCAACAGCGGCTGGGCGAAGCCGATGTCGGTGAGCAGCAGGCCGGGCGCCATGTCGGCCTGCACCTGCAAGGGCGGCAGGCGCTGCCCACTCAGCGTCAGCGGTTGCTCGCCTGCGTGCAGCCCCAGGGCCTGCAAGGTCTGCGGGGCGATCCAGGTACGCCCCGGCGGCGCAAAGAAGGCGAGCATTTGCGCCTGGCTCAAGCGTTGCCCGGCCACCGCGCCGCTGCCGGGCAACGACACCGGGTCGATGCCCATCAATTGCAGGCGCACATCCTCATGCCCCTGGAGTTGCAGCCGCCCCTGGACCACCGGCGACACCGGCCACCCGGCACGGCGCAACTGGGCGAACAGCGCCTGGGGGAAACCGGCACCGTCCGGCGCACTGAGGCTGGCCTGGGGTTCGCCGCCGATCAATTGGCTGGCGCGCGCATAGCTGTCACGCGCCTGGCTGTTGAGCGCCTGCACCCCGGTCAACAGCGCGGTGGCGAGCCACAGCCCAGTGAGCACGCTGAAAAACTGCACGGGGTGCCGCCGCCAATGACTGAGCAGCGCGCGCAGTGTCCACATAAACACCGCCATCTCAGCGCGCGTCCGCAGGCAGCACGCGACCGCGATGCAGCACCACCTGGCGGTCCAGACGCGCGGCGATGCGTGGGCTGTGGGTAACCATCAACAGGCTTGTGGGGGTGTCGCGCAACAGGTCCAGCATCAATTGCAGCACCTCGTCGCTGGTGGCTTCGTCGAGGTTGCCGGTGGGCTCGTCGGCCAGCAGCAAGCCTGGGCGCGAGGCCAGCGCGCGCCCCACCGCCACCCGTTGCTGCTGGCCGCCGGAAAGTTGTTCCGGGTAACGCTTGAGCAAGTCCCCAAGACCCAGGCGTTCCACCAGTTGCGCCTGCCATCGGGCATCGAAGCGCCCCGCCAGCCGCGCCTGGAAGGCCAGGTTGTCGTCGACGCGCAAGCTGCCGATCAGATTGAACTGCTGGAACACCAGGCCGATCTCGGTACGCCGCCAGTGGGCCAGTTGCGCTTCGCTCATGCGGTCGAGACGCCGCTCGCCGACCTGGATGCTGCCGTCATCCACCCGGTCGAGCCCCGCCACCAGGTGCATGAGCGTGCTCTTGCCGCTGCCCGACTCGCCCATCAAGGCCAAGCTACTGCGCGCCGCCAGATGGAGGTCGACCCCGGCCAACACCGCCAATGGGCCCTGGGGGGTCGTGTAGCTTTTGAAGACACCTTGCACCTGCAGCATGGGAACGCTCGTTCGATGGCCGGCCATCGAGAATAACGGCTGCGGATCAAGGCCATGCAAATTTTTCACATGCATTTCACCGCGCACCGACTCACGCCACTTTAAATTGCCGGCCAAGCGTGACCCATCGACAACTTGTTAGTTGCCACGCCCACCCACTTTTAACGGCACCCTGTTCAGCGAAAAGACAGCAGCCCTGTGACAGTTTCTTTTTGGCTACGGGCATTCGCCAATACGTTGCGCCTAATGAAAACAACACTGCCAACAGTGCCTATGGTGAAGAAAGTGATCGACCTGACCCTGACCAAGCCGCGTTCGCTGCGGGCCATGACCAAGCGCGTGAAACCGTTGTGGCTGGGCATCGCCGTGATCGGTCTGTTGCTCACTGCCAGCCTGCTATGGCCGGGATCTCCCCGTGACCTGGGTGTGGGCAATCGCCTGATGACGTCCCAGGTCCTGCCCCTATGGCGCGACGGCGACGTGATCGTGCTGGTGCGTCATGAAGAGCGCTGCGATCGCTCCACCAACCCGTGCCTGGGCCCGGCGGAAGGTGTGACGGTCAACGGCAGCCAACATGCGGAAAACCTCGGCAAAGCCTTTAAATCATTGGGCATGGACGGCACCGACACCCTCGCAAGCCCCGCCATTCGCACGGCCCAGACCGCGCGTTTCATGTTCGGCAAAACCGAGCTGACCGCCAGCGAAGATGCAGTCTGCGGCGCGGCCATGGGCGAAGAATTGCTCAGCCACAAGCAGCCTGGGCGCAACTTGGTCTTCATCACCCACAGCGGCTGCATCGGCGACTTCGAAAAAGTCCTGGGCTACCCCCATGCGAAGTTCTCCGAGTACGGCAGTTCGCTGTTCGTGCAGGTCTTGCCCAACGGTAAATTCAAGGCCCTGGGCATTGTGAAAAGCGCAGACTGGCCGAATGCGTTAAAACAACGCTAAAGGCTCTAGCACCAGCCTCCGCAATTAATGTTCAGCAAAAAGACAGGCCTGTTCTGGCATGTTTAGTTGCGCCCTTTCATTTAAGGACGTCATGAATACTTCCTGTTATTTAGTGACCGCTGTGACATATTCCGCTATTACTTCACTACTTCAACATTGCGCAATTAAACGTCAAGGAGCGACGTTGTCATGACCCGATTAAAACCCCTGCCGATTTTATTACTCGCCTTTGTCGCGTTTTATCTGCTGCCCCTGGGCCTGCACGGCTTATGGACCCCGGACGAGACCCGTTACGCCCAGATCAGCCAAGAGATGCTGCTGAGCGGCAACTGGGTGACGCCGCACTTCATGGGCATCCGCTATTTCGAAAAACCGGCCGGCGGCTATTGGCTGATCGCCCTGGGCCAGGCGGTGTTTGGCCAGAACCTGTTCGGCGTGCGCATCGCTTCGGCCCTGACCACCGGTTTGAGCGTATTGCTGGCCTACCTGATTGCCCGTCGGATGTGGAACGACCCACGCAAAAGTTTCGCCTGCGCCCTGCTCTACCTGAGCTTTGGCCTGGTGGCCGGGCAAGCCGGGTATTCCAACCTCGATCCGCAATTCACCCTGTGGGTCAACCTCAGCCTGGTGGCCCTGTGGTTCGCCCTCGACACCACCACCACGCGCCACCGTCTGATCGCCTGGGCCGTGCTGGGCCTGGCCTGCGCCATGGGGTTCATGACCAAGGGCTTTCTGGCCTGGGCATTGCCGGTGCTGATTGCCGTGCCGTACATGCTCTGGCAACGGCGCCTGGGGGAGTTGCTGCTGTACGGCCCGCTGGCGGTGGGGGTGGCCGCGCTGGTGTGCCTGCCGTGGGTCATGGCGATCCATCTGCAGGAACCGGACTTCTGGCGCTTTTTCTTCTGGAACGAACACATTCGCCGCTTCAGCGCCGACAACGCGCAACACGTGCGGCCGTGGTGGTTTTTCCTGCCGATTCTGGTCGTGTCCTGCCTGCCCTGGGCCGCGCTGCTGCCCAATACGCTGCAACAGGCCTGGAAGCAAAAACGCCAGCCGTCGATCGGCTTCCTGACCCTGTGGCTGCTACTGCCGCTGGGGTTCTTCAGCCTGAGCAACGGCAAACTGCCGACCTACATCATGCCGTGCCTGCTGCCCCTGGCCTTGTTGATGGGGCACACCCTGGTCGACCTGCTCAACCGCGGCAAAGCCCGCGCCCTGTGCCTCAATGGCGTGATCAATGCGGTGATCGGCCTGGCCGCCATGGTCGGCCTGATCTACCTGCAAGTCGCCAGACCGCTGTACGGCCACAGCCATGCCGAGATGTTCAGCCTGTCCCTGGCCTTTATCGTGCTGCTGGTGTGGGTGCTCGCCCACCTGCTGCAAGCCGTGCGCCCGCTGACGCTGTGGGCCATGCCGGCGCTGGGCATCGGCGTGCTGGTGATCCTGCTGCCGGCCAGCATGCCGGCGCAGGTCACGGACAACGAAATGCCCGACCAGTTTGTGCTGGAGCACCTGGATGAACTGCAGCAAACCCAAGCGCTGCTGAGCAATACCCTGGATAACGCCAGCGCCCTGGCCTGGCGTCTGAAGCGCCCGGACGTGACGCTGTATAACACCGAGGGCGAACTGCAATACGGCCTGCAATACGCCGGTTCCGTGCATCGCAAAGTGGAATTGGACCAGGTCCAGGCCTGGCTCGACGAAGCACGCCGCCACGGTCCGGTCGGCGTGCTACTGCAGGTCGCCAGCACCAGTGAAATGCGCGAGGCCGGGCAACTGCCGCTGGGTGGCAAACGCTATGCCAAGGGCCATCTGGAACTCATCCTCTACCCACAGGTGCCTTGATGCTTCGATTTTTCAGGACCGAGCGCGGCGCCCTGCTGCTCTTGCTGGGCGTCTCGGCCTTGTTGCTGCTCACTGGCCTCGGCGCCCGCGACCTGTGGGGCCCGGAAACCCGCTGGGCGAACATCGCCTTGCAGATGCTGCAAAGCGGCGACTATTTCGACCCGTACCTCAAGGGCGTGCCGTACTACGACAAACCCCTGCCCTCCTACTGGCTGATCACCGGTTTTTCCCACCTGATGGGCGGCCTCGGTCCCTGGTCGTTGCGCCTGCCATCGGTGATCGGCGCCTGGCTGAGCGTGTGGCTGGTGTACCTGATCGGCGAACGCCTGTTCGCCAAGGGCACGGGGTTGATCGCCGGCTGGATGCTCGCCACCACCTTCTACTTTCTGTTCTGGGCGCGAGTGGCCACGGCCGACGTGCTCACCGTATGCGGCGTGCTGGCAGCCGTGTGGTGGTACTGGCGCGGGCCGGATGACACGCGGTTGGGACGCTACACGGTGTTTTTCCTGATACTGGCGCTGACGTCCCTGCTCAAGGGCCTGATCGGCTTCGTGCTGCCCGGCCTAGTGCTGCTGCCGCATGTACTCAGCGAACAACGCTACAAACGTCACCTCAACCTGCGCCTGCTGCTGGCGCTGCTGATCGCCGCGGCGGTGTATGCCACGCCGTTCGTGCTGTCCCACGTGTACGGCGCACCGACCTATGGCGAGAGCGGCCTGGCCCTGGTGTTCCGGGAAAACGTGGTGCGCTTCTTCGACCCGTTCGACCACATGGGCCCGATCTACACCTACCTCATCTACTTGCCGGCCTACACCCTGCCCTGGGTACCGTGCTGGCTGCTCGGCCTGTGGCTGGCGGTGCGGCACTGGCGCCAGACGCCGCCCAATGTGCGCTGGCTGGTATGGGGCCTGGGCCTGTTGTTTGTGTTCTTTACCGCCAGTGGCAGCCGGCGCAGCTACTACGTGTTGCCACTGGTGCCGTTCGCGCAGTTGTTGGGCGCGTGGTGGCTGAGCGAACGGCTGGCGAACAAAACCGCCAGCGGGCCGCGCTGGCAGAAAGGTTTTGCCTTCACCGCCGCGCTGTTGCTGCTGATCCTCGGCGTGGCCTATCCCTGGTCCAACGGCAACGGCGGCGTGACCCGCTTCGCCCAGGACGTGCAGGCCCAAGCGGTCAAAATCGCGCCCTGGAACCAATGGCAGATGGTGCTGGTGGAAGTCGACAACAAACTGCCCATGTACCTGCAGAATGGCGGCCCGCCGTTCTACTACGTCGCCCAGACCCAGGACTTCCCGCGCCAGGGCGACAGCGCCGCGTTCATGGCCTGGCTGGACACCACCAGCGGCCAACACTTCGACCCGCAGCGCACGATTATCGTCGCGCCGTTCTCCAAGGACGACCCGACGCCATTGGCCTACCTGGGGGCGGATCATCAGTTGATCAGCACCCAGCCGGACAACGGCGAGCGGCTGTTCAAGCCGCGTGAGGAAGGCAGTGTGGCGTTCATCCCGGCCTCACCGCGCTGATCGCGCCTCAGGTGCGCTCGGTTTTGCCAGAGGGCAGCACGTCGGCCGGCGCCACGCTGCTGCCCAGCCCCGCCACCTGCGCCTGCACCGCCCGCCCCTCGGCACGATTGCGAATGAACCCGGCGCGAGTAAAGCGCTCCAGGAAGGGTACCGGCAAGGCTTGGTCCGGGGCGACCGACGGGTTTTCGGCGATATCGCCGAACAGGGTGTAGGCCGCGCTCGGCAAGTGGCGGGTATTGAGATCGCCGGTGAGCCGACCGTCTTGCAGGACGATGGCGCGGTTGGTGACCCGTTGCAGATCGGACAGGCGCTGGGAAATGTACAGAATCGCCACCCCGCGCGCGCGCTGACTGTCGATCAGGCCGAGCAGACGTTCGGCATCGGCTTCAGGCAAGGCGGCGGTGGGTTCGTCGAGGATCAGCAGCCTGGGTTGCAGCGCGAACGCACGGGCCAGCACCAGCAATTGGCGGTCGGCGCGGCCCAGGCGCTCGACTGGGTATTGCAACGGCAAGTCCAGGCCGAGCCCGGCGGCAATGGCTTCGGCGCGGTGCAACAGGCTTTTGCGGTTGAGCAGAAAATCGGCGTCGGGCTGGCCAAGCTCATCGAGCAACAGGTTCTCGGCCACACTCAGGCCCGGGGCGATGGCATCGTCGAGGCTCTGATGCACCGCCACAATGCCGACCCGCCGCGCCGACAATGGCGAAGTGAAGCGTTGGCGCTGCCCATCGACCCAGAGCTCCCCGGCATCCGCCGCTAGGGCGCCGCTGAGGATTCTCACCAACGTCGACTTGCCTGCACCGTTGGCCCCCAGCAACGCCACGCCCTCGCCCGGATAAATATCCAGACTGACCTGATCCAGCGCGCATTGCGCACCAAAGGTCTTGCACAGGCCCAGCAGACGAACCAGGGGCTCGGGGGCAACGGGGTTGCTCATGGCTAACCTCAATGGCGCAACGATGACTCATTACAACGCCCGAAAGCGCCGATTTATTCCGTACAACAATGAGTTAGGTTCCGAATTAAAGGCATTACCTCAGGAACAATCCAATAGCTGAATCGAATAGCGAAATGCTTTTAGGCTATAAGCGGATTACCCCCCGGTCACAGGACCGTTCTTACGCAACTTTCGGGTTGCGTCCGATGAACCTCGTCGCTAACCTTCGCGGGTCGCTGCAAATTCAGCGAATGGGTGTGGTAGCCCAGTTCTCTCATAGACCCCAAAACGCTCAAGGGCGTTTTTTTGTGCGGGCTGCTTTGTGGCGGCTGTGCATGGGAGGCTTCGGCCTGCCGGGTTTCTATGACCGGTCTACCACCCCGTGTACAGTCGCCTCCTGACTTCGTGTGGTAGCGAAATGGAGGTGCTCATTCATAGGAGTTTCACCATGAAAAAAGCCACACCCAACCCCCCTCCGTCCTCCTCGACCAACATCGACCCGCCCCCTGAAATAATCTTTACCGTCCGTGCTGGCCTGAGCACCGAAGCAGCCTTGAGCAATGCCAGCGAGATGCTGGAATCGGCGACGGTCTGTGCATACGACTGCGCGGAACACCTCGATGGTCAACACCGCAAACAAGTGCTGGCAGTGGTGCAAATGATCGAGATCGCACAGTTATTGGTAGATGACGCATTGAACCGGGAGTGTCCGGTGGCCTGATGCCGACCGGGCTTTTGTGGCAAGTGGGCTTGTCGCGGCTAGTGAGTTTGTCGCGGCGAGCGGGCTTGCCGACCCGACCACCTACCAATGCCCCATCGCCAGACTGAACGGCGAAAACTGCCCAACCTGCCACTTCAACGCCAACGCCGCCGGACGCCGCACGAGGTGTTCCACCGTCACCGTCCACAACCG
Organism: Pseudomonas extremaustralis; assembly: GCF_900102035.1. Classification (NCBI taxonomy): domain Bacteria; kingdom Pseudomonadati; phylum Pseudomonadota; class Gammaproteobacteria; order Pseudomonadales; family Pseudomonadaceae; genus Pseudomonas; species Pseudomonas extremaustralis. The sequence goes on along the minus strand of NZ_LT629689.1, from coordinate 794,937 downwards.
CTGCGCTCCTTCGAACGCCGCCACTTGCGGCCCGTCGAGGATCAGCGTCGTGCGCCCGGCCACTTGCAGCACCGCGCCAGAATCGAAATCGATAAATAACAACCCCGCCACCGGGTTGGCCGCCAGGTTGCCCAGGGTGTTGAAGAACAGGTTGCCGGCGAAGTCGGGGATGGTCAGCACATTGCCCTCCACGCGCACGAAGCCGGTGTTGCCGCCGCGATGGGACACGTCCACCGAGCGTTCGCCGTCCAAGTCCACGTAGCTGGCGACGAAGAACGTGTCGGCGTTGCGGATCATCGTTTGTGCAGCAGCGTCCAGGCCGTTGAGGCGTTCGACCTGTGTGCCGGGTTTACGCGCGATCCCGTCCACCGGGCGCAGTTGGATGTACTTGGGGCAGTTGCCGAAGGTCTGCACCACATCGACCGAAAAACCGTCGTGGTCCAGCCAACCGATGCGGCCGTTCATGCGGTTGCGGCGGCGGGTGCTGAGGTCGATGCCCAGCAGGCCCACGGCGGCGCCATTGCGCAGGGCGGCCCGTGCTGGGTCGCTGCTGGATGGCAGGCTGTCGACCTGCAAGGTGTACGGGTCGGGCGAGTGGGCAAAACCCGGCGCGCCTTCAATCATCGTCGCCCAGGGAAGGCCCTGCTCATCCACCACGCCAAGCAGCAGATACGGCAACAAGGGATAGAAATCCCGATGCTGTTCGGGCAGGTGGTCACGAATCACCTTGGGGCCGATCATGGCCATGCGCTCGGCCACGCCAACGGTTTCTTGCACCTGCCGTTCGCCGGCATGCCAGGGGGATTGTTCGCTCGGGTTCATGGCAATCGCCTCCGTGTGGGATGTGCCAAGACTGCGCCCAGCCCGCCAGCGAGGGAATAACCACCCCCGGCAATCCAGCATTACGCCAACTGAAATGCCGGATGCCCGCGCAGGGCCGCCACGCAATGATCGACAAAACTGCGCACGCGCAGCGGCGCCTGGCGGCCTTCCCGGTACACCACCTGCACAGGCAGCGGCGGCGGTTCATACGCGGATAAGACCCGGCGCAATTGCCCAGCGTGCACAGCGTCATGAACCGGGTAACTCAAGCAACGAATCAACCCCGTGCCCTGCACCGCCGCGTTGATCGCGCCTTGCACCGTGGAGCAACTCAAGCGCGCACGGGCCTTGAGCGAATAGCCCTGGAAATCCCAGTCGACCCGATTGGCGCTGGCGATCAGGCGATGCTGTTTCAGCGCTTCGGGGTGCCGGGGTTCGCCGTGGGCCGCAAGGTAGCGGGGACTGGCGCACAGGATAGAGCGCACCTGCCCCACCGGCCGCGCGATCAACGATGAGTTGGGCAGTTCGCCCACCAGGATCGCCACGTCCAGGCCCTCTTCGTGCAGGTTCGGGTAGTAGTCGTGATAGCGCACAGTGAGGCGCACGTCGGGGTGGCGGTCCATGTAGTCGGCCAGGATCGGCGCCATCACGTAGCGACTGAACAGCACCGGCAAGAACACCCGCACATGGCCCTGGGCCTGCACCTGCAAGCCCAGGGCCGAGGCTTCGGCGGCATCGACGGCGGCCAGCAGGCGCACGCAGTCGGCCAGGTAAGCGTGCCCCGCGTCGGTCAAGCTGACGCCCTGGGTACTGCGCAACAGCAACGCCACGCGCAGGCGCGCTTCCAGACGTGCCACCGCGCGCACCAGGGTCGCGCCCGACACCTGGGCACTGCGCGCCGCCGCGGCCAGGCTCGGTTGCCCGGCCAGCGCGGCAAACAACTGCATATCGCGATAACGCTCCATCAGCCGCGCCGCTGCCGGGTCGGGTTCAGGGCTACGTCCTGGCCGAGCTGCTGGCTGAGGAAGTCGACAAAGGTATGGACCTTGGCCGGCACGCGCCCGCGGGGGTGGAACACCACCTGGATCGGCAGCGCTGCCGGCTCAAAGTCCTCCAGGACAATCTCCAGCTCCCCGGCCGCCACCGCCGCCGCGACCTGATAGGACAGTACCCGCGTCATGCCCCAGCCCAATCGCGCCAGGTTGATCGCCGCATTGTTCGCGGTGACCACCAGGCGCGGTTCGATGGCCACCGTCAGCGGCTGGCCGCCCTCGGCAAAGGTCCATTCGCTTACCCGCTGGCTGGCGGATGAGGTGACGAGCCTGGCGTCACGCAACTGCGCGGGATGCTGGGGCCGCCCGTGTTGGTCGAGATAGCCGGGCGATGCGCAGACCACCCGGCGCACCTCTCCCACCTTGATCGCCTGTTGGTCGGGCTCGTGCAGATGACCGATGCGCACGGCCACATCGACGCCTTCATCGGTCATGTTGACCACTCGATCGACCAGCAACGCGTTGATATTCACCAGGGGAAACTGCTCCAGATACGCGCCCAGCACCGGGGCCACATACAACTCACCGAACAGCACCGGCGCGGTCACCGTGAGTTGGCCGCACGGGATCGAATAACTGCCCGCCGCCGCGTCCTCGGCCTCCTCCAGCTCGGCAAGAATGCGCCGGCAATCGTCCAGGTAACGCTGGCCCGCTTCCGTCAGGTGCAGGCTGCGGGTGGTGCGCGCCAGCAGTTGGGTGCCGATGCGTGCTTCCATGGCGGCGATGGCCCGGGTCACGCTGGGCGGCGAGGTGTTCAGGCGCCGCGCGGCGGCGGCAAAACCCTCCTCCTCGGCCACCGTGACGAACACCTGCATTTCATGGAATCGGTCCATCGACGCGCCTCGTGAGAATTACTGTGATTGCAGCCCCACCGCCGTGCGCGGCATGCCGACAAACCCCGGCAAGGCTTCGATGCTCGCCAGCCAGGCGCGTACATGAGGGTAGTCGGCCAGCGACACATTGCCTTCCGGCGCGTGGGCCACGTAGGTGTAAAGGGCGATATCGGCGATGCTCGGCTGCTCGTCGACCAGGAAGCGCGTCTGGCTCAGTTGCTGCTCGAGCACTGCGAGCAAGGCGTGGGAGCGGCTGATGGCGGCGTCGAGATCGACCGGCGCCCCAAACACCAGGGCCAGGCGCGCGCTGGCAGGGCCGACGTGCAACTGCCCGGCAGCGACCGACAGCCAGCGCTGTACGCGGGCCTGCCCCAGAGGGTCGGCGGGCAGCCATTGACCGTTGCCGTATTGCGTGGCGAGGTAGACCAGGATCGCGTTGGAGTCGGCAAGGACGGTGCCGTTATCGTCAATCACCGGCACCTGGCCGAAACGGTTGAACGTGGCGAGGAACTCCGGAGTCTTGTGGGCGCCTTGCGTGAGGTCGACCAGCACGAATTCGCTGGGCAGCCCCAGCAGCGACAGCATCAGCTCCACCCGATGGGAGTGGCCGGACAGCTTGAAACCATAGAGTTTGATCGGATGCGTAGACATGAAAAGCTCCAGAAGGTGGGGGTTCGACACCACGCATGTTCCGCCGCTGCCCCGGCTGATGGAATCACCAGGTTTTACAATCGAGCATTTCACCCACTGAAACAATCACCTCGACGATCAGCGTTCTTCAAGCCGATCGCGTAGAAACCGGTGGCTGCTGGAGGGGGTTCTGGGTGCGGATCATCAGATGGTCACCACGCAGCCGGATAACGGCGAGCGGTTGTTTTGCACGCGTGAGGATGGGAGCGTGGCGTTACGGCGGCAAACTCGCCGCATGAATAAAGGCCTCATCCAAACTGGACGCACCGTATGTCTTCAAAAAACCTTTCGCATCAGTGAAGTGGTTGAAACGCTGCTGACTCAACATATAAAAGTTATCGCAATGAGCAACGATTTCATCGACATTGTGCGACGAAACCAGCACCGCGACGCCTTCTGCTGCTGCGCCCTCCAGGCATTTCCAGATGTAATGTCGAAACTCTGGATCTACACCCGCCGTAGGCTCATCCAAAATCACGAAGTCTGCGTTGGCGGAAAGCAGGGATAACGTGAAAAACCAACGCTTTTCACCGTAACTACAAAGGGAGGATTTTTTCTTCCAGATTGCACAATATCGCTCTGCTACCCCCGGGGCCCATTTTTCAATTTTTTCCAGCGCGTGCCGTTGAGTAATTTCGTTCTCCGAACAAAACAGCATCATCATCCTAAAGACATCAAACATACGAAACACAGTGGGTGTCGTAATGGTTTGCGACAGGTAAAGCAGCTTTGAAAAAGAACTGCAAACGTCACCGCCATCTACTTTTCTCAAACCACACACCACATCAAAGAAGGTGGTTTTCCCCGAACCGTTAGGCCCTAACAAACCCGATATCGAACCCGCCTCCACTCTCAACGAAGCCTTATTAAACAAAACGTGGCGCGCAAACCTGACATCGAGTGAATTTACAATAAGCCGCTTCATCAATAACGACTCCACACTGGATTAACAAGCAAGAATTTAAATGTCATCCATAACGAGCATCCAAATAAGAAAACAATAGCCATGACGGCATATTTCAGCTCAGCCACGCCGATCAACATAATGTGATTCGCCCACCCCATCGGATTGAAAACACCAAGCAGCTCAAAGAAGGGATGAGAAGAACGCTCGCTAGAAACTCCTAACGCCAACATCGCAAAAGACAGTATTGAAAAAACAGTGTTTGCATTTTGAAAACCCAAGGGAATCAGCGTCAACAAAAGTGACATTATGGAAAACATTAGAAAACAGATATAAAACCTACCGACGATAATAAATAACTCCGCCACCCCCATAACACCATAGTGACCTCGAGTAGAAACATAAAAAACTGCACAATAGACCAGCGACATGAATGAATAGGCCAATACCTGCCCGACCAGGAAAATAATTTTTGTACGCGCCGTGTATACGAAGGACCGTAAAAACCCGCTTTCCCTCCGGCCAACCATATAAAATGCCAAACCAAAAAAAGCCACACTGGACGATACAAACGCATAAAACCACGAGGTACTTGAAAGATAATTACCTGACCTATCGCTTGCCGGCAATCCAGCGTAATTAATCAGATAAAATGTAACTACCGGCGACAGGACAGTCCAAAACAGTGCAACTGGCTCTTTCAATTGTTCCTTGATAAAAATTTTCGCCAACAGAAGAGGTTTAACCAGAAAGTAATAACTCATCATTCACCTCACGGAAACGGCACCATTTTTTTCAAGCGGGTTGACAGCATCTGACATTCAAAGTCTTTAGAGCACTTATTTATTGAATTTATATTCTTTTCGCTATTCCAGGCGACATATATTTACTGAGCACACAGTCAAAGCCATTAACTTTAGAAGCCTTCGAATAGAAATATCCTGAAATATTCTCGCCTTTCAATACCGATAAATTCCCAGCCAGTGTGAAGCTGACATTTGAAGTTTTTTCTTGTCCCTTGGCGTCAATCTGCACATCGGTGATGTTTTGGTGAGTCTCATATAAAGGCGGCAATCCAAATTTAGTTCCCATAACAAAAAATGCAACTTCTTGAATTTTCCAACGCAGGAAACTTCATCAGTTAAAATAGGAAAATTCATTCACCAAAATCAGAACATCAACAGTTGCGCATCAAGCATATATTGCAAGCCGTCACAAGCCTCAACTAAACATCCATAAAAATTAGGAATTTACAAACACCTAACAACTATCCATAGACGTTCTTCAATTGTGGAGAGTGCTTATAAAAACCGAGCGCTTACTCAGGCATCCGATAACTAATACGACGAACGGTAGCGTTTTTTAGCTACCCACGTTAATTGGCCGGGCTAACGGCACTCAGCGCTCCTCAAGCCGATCACGCAGAAACCTGTGGCTGCTGGAAAACAACCGCCGATACGTGAGCAGCACCGCCCCCACTGTGCCCAGCGCCGACGATGCGGCGATCAGGAACATGATCACGATCTGATAACGCACTGCGTCCACCGGGCTCTCCCCCGCCAGCACCTGGCCGGTCATCATGCCCGGCAGGCTGACGATGCCGACCACGGCCATCTGGTTGAGCGTCGGGATCATCCCGGCGCGCACCGCCTGGCGGATCGCTTCCTGGGCCGCTTCCCAGCGTGTACCGCCCAGGGCCAGGATCATCTCGATGGTGTTGCGCCCGGTGGCCAGTTCCTGGGTCATGCGCTCTATGCCCAGGGACACGCCGGTCAGGGTATTGCCGAGGATCATGCCGAGGATCGGGATCGCGTACTGCGGCTCGTACCAGGGGTGGATGCGGATCACTGCAAACAACCCCACCGCCGTCACCAGCCACGAACTGCCCCACACCGACAGGATGCTGTCGACCCGCTGGCCCCGATAAGTACGCCGCCCGCGCCCCGCCGCGGACAGGCCGGCAATCAGGGTCATCGCGCACATCAACGGCAGCACCACGTACCAATAGGCGAATTCGAACACCCAGCCCAGCAGGTAACCGATGGCCAACAGTTGCACCACCGTGCGCACCGCCGCCCACAGCAATTGGCGGCCCAGGCCCAGGCGCAGCAGCAAAGACAGCGCGCCGTTGATCAGGATCAGCGACGCGGCGATGCCCATGTCCAGGGCGCTCAGGTTTTGATAGTTCATGGCCGGACCACCTCGCTCAACACGCCTGCGCTCATCTGCAAATGGATGTCGCTCATGCGCCGGGCCTGCTCCAAGTCGTGGGATACCCAGATACACGCGCGGGCCTTGTCGCCGGCGAACCAGGCGTTGATCAACGCTTCCACTTCGCGGGAGGACGTGGGGTCGAGGGCCGCAGTGGGCTCGTCCAACAGCAGCACTTCGGGGTCGAGTTGCAAGGTGCGGATCAGCGACACCACCTGGGACTCGCCGCCCGACAAGTCCGCGGCGCGCTTGTCCAGGAAGTCCGCGGCCTTGCCGGCATGCGCTAGCAGTGTGGTGACGGCATGTATATCGAAACGGCGCTTGCGCAGGGTCTTGAGGCTGAAGGGAAAGCGCAGATTGTCTTCGACCGAGCCTTCGATCAGCGCCGGACGTTGGGACAGGTAGCTGATATGGCTGCGGTAATGGGGAATCTGCGCGTCGGTGATCGCCTGGCCGTTCCACAGGATCTGCCCCGCACTGGGCGCGTCCAACAGCGCCAGCATGCGCAGGAACACGCTTTTGCCGGAACCGGAAGCACCGGTGATCGACACACGGTCGCCCCGGTTCAAGGTGAAATCCGTGGGCTGGAGCAAGGGCACCTGGCGGCGCTCGTCCATGCGCGTGAGGGCGCGGGTTTCGATCAGTGCGCTCATGGACGCGGGGTTCCTGGTTGAATGTGTCAGGCGCCATGGTGACGCAGGCGCGCACAGTTTTCATGAAAAAACTCAACCTGTCGCCACCCCGATGGCTCGGCGCTTCGCAGTCAACGGACAGGAACACGCCATTTGCAATCGTGCCCCGCTCTGCCTATATTTCCCGCCGGGCGCTCTCTACGCCTCCTTCCGCGGAAAGCGCTGCGCCCAGGACATTCGAGCAACACCTCATTTCTACGACTCCCCACCTTGAAGCGGAAAAGGTTTGTACAAGGAGCTCGTATGTCGCAACGCCCTGTTTCTTCCAACACCGATGGCCGTCTCAACCTTGAGCAACAGCGCAAGCGCGCCAAGGAATGGTTGGCGCAGCTGAAAATCCAAGACCCGGACGCCACCTTGTCCCAGGCCCAATGGCAGATCGCCAAACAGTTGGGCTTCAGCAGTTGGCCCAAGCTCAAGGCCCATGTCGACGCCCTAGACTTCGCCGCCCGCCATCCCGACTTCAACGCCAGCGACGAAGCCCGCACCACCCACTGGCGCTGCGGTAATGACATCGCCCATAGCCTGCAGGTGGCCGGCTTCAAGGGACCCTTCCAGATGCTCACCGACCCGCTGTGCATGGGCCCGGTTCGCGAGCTGCCCGCCGAAGCATTCCGCGCCATGCGCAGCGCTTTTATCAGCCACGCCTTTGCCATGGACAGCACGGAGGTGGCGCGCCGCGTCGACGACGAATACCACCAGCTCGAAGCACTGGCCCACGCCGAGCACAGCGTGCTGTGGTGCGAGGCGGATGCCTATGACCAACTCTTCCTGATCCGCGCCCTGGCGGGCCTCGATCATGTGCCACCCCGGCTGGAGCTGATCGAGGTGGATCGCATTCCCGGCGTCGAGCGGTTTATCGGCATCGGCCAACTGGCGCCCGACGTCCTCGCCTGGTTATGGCCGCAGCGCCGCTTGATCGATGACGACGCGCTGCAACTGGCCAAACAGGCCTGGTCGGCGTATTGCGCCCCGACACCGACGGCCTGGGCACAACTGGCCCACGGCAGCCATCCCGCGCTGCCCTTGCTGGCGCCGGCGCTGTTGCGCCAGTTGCAGGAATTGCCGGGGACCCAGGATGGCCTGTCACTCACCGAGCGCCTGGCCCTGACCTGCCTCGCCGAAGCCGGGCCGATGCCGTTTGGACGCGTGTTCGCGGAGCTGATGGCCAAGCGCGAGCCGCTGCCGTTCCTGGGGGACATGATGTTTCATGCGCTGTTGCGACCGTTGATCGAGGCCGAGCAGCCGTTGCTCACCCAAACCGAGGCGCATCTGGACTGGCCTCGGCGCGTGCTGGCGCTCACACCGTTGGGCCACCGGGTGCTGAGCGGCGACACCTATTGGCTCGATCACGCCAGCCATGAACGCTGGGTCGGCGGAGTGTGCCTGCAGCCCGGCGGCGCCCATTGGACACTGGACGCTAACGACCTGCCCGTATGGCGCGACTGAGGCGGCAGCGCTTCGCGATACTGGCGTTCTATGGCATGTTGACCGAAACAGGTGACGGTCCAGCGCCATGACACTGCAACAGCTCAATTACTTTCTCGCCGCCATCGAGCATGGCACGTTCTCGAAGGCGGCGGAGAGCCTGCATCTTTCCCAACCCTCACTGTCCGAGCAGATCCTGCGGCTGGAGGAGCACCTGGGCACCCATGTGTTCATTCGCACCAATCGCCGACTGGTGCTCACCGAAGCCGGGCGACGCCTGCTGCCCTTCGCGCAAGGCATGGTGACGTCGGCGCGCCAGGGTTTCGAGGCGGTGCAGGCGGTGCGCGAACTGTCCGGCGGGGTCGCCAGCTTCGGCACCTTCGGCACAGCCCACCACTACTTCCTCACCGATCTGATCGAACAGTTCCGTACGCAGCACCCGGACATGCGTATCAAGATCGTCGGCTACAACTCTTCGGAAATCGCCGAACGGGTCAGCCAGGGCGAACTCGAGGCGGGCCTGGTGATGTTGCCCATCAAGCAGCAGAACCTGGCCGTCAGCGAACCGGTATGGTCGGCCCAGGTGGGCTATATCAGCGCCGACCCCGAGCGCCTTAAAAGCCCCAAGAGCATCCGTGACCTGGCCGTCGCCCCCTTGATCCTCACCGAAGCGCGCTGGCAGGCCGCCGACCCGATTCGCAAGCTGCTGACACAGATGGCCGCCAAGGGTGGCGAGGTACTGGACCCGATCATTGAAGTCGAGCACCAGATCACCGGCTTTGAACTGGCGGCACGCGGCCTCGGCGACGTGATTGCCACACGCCCGATCCTGCATCAGCTGGGCTTCAACGACCGCCTCGGCTGGGTGCCCATCACCCCGGCGATCTTCGAGGTGTTCGGCTTTATCCATCGGCATGACACGCCCATTTCACCGCCGACACGGGTGCTGATCAACCTGATGCGCAGCCACTTGAGCCGTATCCAGACGCTGTATGCACACCTGGAGACGCTTTAGCCATAGGTATCCCCTATAGGAAGCACATGACTTAGCCCATTCATCCGCCGCTTGCCTGGCCGGATACTCAAACCACGGACGCCAGTCACAGGCGCTTCCAACGTGCGAAGAATGGAGAGTCAGAATGTCCGACCACTACTGCATCATTGGCGCCGGCGCCGCAGGCCTTGCGGCCCTCAAGACCCTCACCGACGCCGGCTTTCGGGTGGACTGCTTCGAGAAGTCCGGCCGCATCGGCGGCCACTGGAACACCGACTACGATGCCCTGCACCTGATCACCCCCAAAAGCAGTTCGTTTTTCGACGGGTTCCCCATGCCGGCCGACTACCCGGTGTACCCGAGTCGCGATCAGGTCAAGGCGTACATGAACGCCTACACCGATACCTTCGGCCTGCGCGAAAAAATCACCTTCGACACCGAGGTACGCAGCCTCACCCCCCTGGACGACAACGGCGAAGGCGGCTGGCAGGTGACCCTGGCCGATGGCCGCAGCCGGCGCTATGCCGGGGTGCTGGTGGCCAACGGGCATCTGTGGGATTGCAAGATCCCCGAAGTCGGCCAGGGCTTTACCGGCGTGTCGGTGCACTCCGGCGAATACCGCAACGTGCAGCAGCTACACGGCAAGGTGCTGGTGGTGGGCTTTGGTAACTCCGGCTGCGATCTGGCGGTGGATGCCGCCCAGGCGCGCCTGGATACCACCATCGCAATTCGTCGCGGCCAACTGTTCCAACCCAAGACACTTTTCGGCCTGCCTCGCGGCGAATTGCCGCTGCTGGGGCAGTTGCCGCCGGAACAACAGAACATGCTCATGAATCTGCTGATCATGGCCAGCGTCGGTACTCACAAACACTATCCGGGCCTGCCCGCGCCCGAGACCTACGATCTGGATGCTCAACCCCCGGTGGTCAACACCCTGCTGCTGTATTGGGTGCAGCATGGCCGGATCAAAATCGCGCCGGGGATCGAGTGCATCCGGGGCAAGACGGTCACCTTCACCGATGGCAGCCAGGCCGACTACGACACCATTGTCTGGGCCACGGGGTTCAATACCCGTCTGCCGTTCCTCGACGAAAGCCTGCTGCAATGGCGTGACGGCGTACCGCTGCGCACTGCGGCGATGACCTTGCCGACCAACCTGGAAGGCTTGTTCTACATCGGCCTGGGAGCGCCCCGCGGCCCGCAATGGCCGGTTTATTGCGAACAGACCAAGCTGGTGATGCGCTTCCTCGCCTTGCGCGCCGCCGGCATGAAGGGCCTGGCCGCCAAGTTCGCCCAGTTGCAGCCGGCCGAGTCGCGCATCGACATCGTCAAGCGCGAATGGCTGGCCAACTACCAGGACACCCAACGTCAGCTGGATGTCCTGGAACTGACCTTGCAACCCAGCGCCCCACGCCCTCAACTCGCCTGAACGGACACCTACTTATGAGCCATGCACCTCACGCCAGCGTCCTCATCACCGGCACCTCTTCCGGCATGGGCCAAGCCGTCGCGCAACGCTTTGAGACAGAAGGCTGGCACGTCGTTGCCGTCGACCTGACGCCCAGTCCAAAGGCGGCCAGCAGCGTGTTTTCTCCGGTGGTCGGTGACATCACCGATGAGGCGGCGCTGACCGCTCGCATCGACGCCGCCCTCGACGGCAAGCCGCCATTGCGCGCGGTGATCAACGCTGCGGGCATCTTCCCCACGTCGTCCCTGGAGACCTATAGCGAGGCGCTGTATCGCAGGATCTTCGATATCAACGTGCTGGGCTCACTGAATATCGCGCGGATCGGCACGCGTCATCTCAAAGCGGCGGGCGGCGGTGCCATTGTGTTTTTCGCCTCGGTGGACGCGTTCACCGTGTCGAAAAACCAGTTGCTCTACAGCGCCTCCAAAGCGGCCGTGGTGTCGATGACGCGCAGCCTGGCGATCGAGTTGGCCGACCACCACATCGTGGTCAACGCCCTGGCGCCGGGCTGGGTCGACACCGAAGGCACCCGCGCCGGCGGCCGTATCGACGCCGCCGTGGCTTCCATCCCCCTCAAGCGCGCCGCGCGCGTGGAGGAAATCGCCGATTGGGTCTGGCAGTTGAGTGCCAAGCCCGGCTATGTGACCGGCGAATCGTTGTGCATCGCAGGAGGTGTGTTTATGCGCTGACCGCGAATACCTCGGGCCCCACGCGCCAGACGTGGGCCTGGCTCCCTATTGACTGCTGCCTCACTACAATTATTCCAGAGGGCAATATCATGGGCGAAGTTTACCCTTCCTCGATTCATCCTGATTCATCCACCGCGCGTGCGCCGGCGGAACTCTCGTCCAAACGCTTGAGCAAGGCGGTGGTCGGCGTGACGCTGGGCAATATGGTCGAGTGGTTCGACTTTGCGCTCTACTCATCGATGGCCGGCATTATCGGCCGAACGTTCTTCCACGATGACGACCCCACCGCACAACTGATGGCGATCTACGCCACCTTTGCCGCAGGTTTCCTGATACGCCCCCTGGGCAGCCTGGTCTTCGGGCCCATCGGTGACAAATGCGGTCGCCGCACCGCGCTCTCCCTGAGCATTACCCTGATGGCCGTGGCGACTTTCGCAATCGCCTTGATCCCCAGCTACGCCAGCATTGGCGTGTTCGCACCACTGCTGCTGGTCCTTATGCGCCTGTTGCAAGGCCTCTCCACCGGTGGCGAGTACGGTGGTTCCTGCACGTTTATCGCCGAACACTCACCAGATAAACGCCGCAGCTTTTTTACCAGTTGGCTGGAGTTCGGCAATATTTCCGGTTTCTTGCTCGGCGGTGCCGTGGTGAGCTTGTTCACCCTTGGCCTGGGCGAGCAGGCCATGCAGGAGTGGGGCTGGCGGGTGCCGTTCGCGATAGGCGGCCTGCTCGGCCTGATCGCGCTGTACCTGCGCCTGGGCCTGGAAGAGACCCCGGTGTTCAAGGAAATCCAGGAGCAGGAAAAACAGCAAAAGACCACAGCCCCCAAGCAAGGCCTGTTCAAAATGCTGGTCAGTGAATGGCCGCAGGTTTTGCAGTGCATGGGCCTGGTGACAGTGTTCAACGTCACCTACTACATCATCCTGGGTTACATCCCCGGCTACCTGGAAAACGTGCTGGGGTACAGCAACGCCTTTGCCATGGGCCTGGGCATGACCGCCACGCTGTTCATGCTGGTGCTGATCCCGGTCTCCGGTTTGCTCGCCGACCGGCTGGGGCGCAACCGGATGATCATCAGCGGCTGCCTCTTGCTGATCGTCATGGCGTTCCCCTGCTTCATGCTGCTGCGCACCGGGAACGTGGCATTCCTGCTCGCCGCGCTGTTGATCCTGACCCTGGCCCAGTTGTTCTTCGAAGGTGCGATGCCGGCGACCATGACCTCGCTGTTCCGTGCACGGGTGCGCTACAGCGCCCTGGCCCTGAGTTACAACGTGGCCGTGTCGTTGTTTGGCGGTACTGCGCCGCTGATCAATACCTGGCTGATTTCCGCCACCGGCAACCCGATGATCCCGGCCTGGTACCTGATCGCCGGCGCTGTGGTGGGCCTGATTTCGATCCTGTTCGTCAAGGACTCCACCGGTAAACCCCTCCCAACATGAGAATGACCATGACCAGCCAAACCGTAACGCGACAAAACTTTTCCTCGGGCGGCCAGTATGAATCGGTGTTCGGTTACTCCCGTGCGGTGCGCGTCGGCAATCACTTGCACATCTCCGGCACGTGCGCCTCGCCCGACTATGAACACAGCAACGCCTTCGAGCAGGCCCAGGCAATTCTGGTCACTGTCAACAAGGTACTGGCCGATGCCGGCATGAGTACGCAGGATGTGGTGCGCACGGTGGTGTATCTGCGCGATATCAACGATGCGCCGCTGGTCGCCAAGGCCCACAGCGAGGTGTTCGATGGCATCCGTCCGGCCAGCAGCCTGATCCAGGTGGACTCGATGCTGCGACCTTGGCAGAAAGTTGAAATAGAGACTTATGCCATCGCGGCTGACCTCTAGGCGCCAATGGTCATTGGCCGATGTGCTCCAGCGTAAAACCCAACGACGCCGGCAACATCGGCCCATGCCCCAACCCCGCGAACGCCTGGTATTGCACCGTCAAACCCGGCACCTGGCGCAGTGCCGCCAGCAGGTTTTTCAGCGCGCCATCCTGAGCGCCTTTGGGGTGACGGCCCAGGGCCGGGCTTGCCGGCTCCTCGTCTCCACGCATCAACAGCAACGTCGGTCGCTGGCCGTTCAGGCGTTGCGCCAGGCCCTCGGGGTGGATCACGCCGTTGTTCCACCACAGCGACGGGCTGGCGGCGGCGTATTCGTCGAAGGCATCCGGGCGGGTCATCAGTGTGTACAGCACCAGCAATCCGCCATAGGAATGCCCCCACAACACCTGGCGCTTGGGTTGTACCTCAAGGCGCTGGTTGATCAGTGGGCGGATCTGCTGCGTGAGCAGATCCAGGAATGCCTCCGCGCCGCCGCTGGGCAGGTCGGTCAGCGGATCGCGCTGGGCGCCCTCGCCCACCTTTGGCGTGTAGTCGAAGGTGCGCGCTTTGCGGTCAATGCGCAGCGGCGTGGCGTAGCCCACCGCCACCAGCACCGGTGGGGTAGCGCTGTGGGACAAGCGGTTGAGCAGCGCGGTATCCAGCGCCGCCATGGCCGCGTTGCCATCGAGCAGATAAGCGACCGGGTTGGCGGCGGTGACCTTGAGCGGGCGACCGAGCCAGAGGCGGTAGTGCCGGGTGCCATCGACGGAGTCCAGTTCCAGGGTGCTGAACTGGTAGTCGCTGGCCTCGCGCAGCACCGACGCCTCCATCACTTGATCGGGGGCCGGCTGGGCCTGCACCCATGAGGTGAACAACAACGCGAGCCAGAGTGCGCGGCCCATCAGAACGACGCCGTCAGGCTGGTGTACAGGGTGCGGCCGGACTGGTTGTAGGTGGCCGCGCCCGCGCCTTCGATGTTGGTCACGCCCTGGGCATTGCCTTCGCGCCACAGGCGTTTGTCGAAGACGTTATCCACGCCGGCGGTGAGGCTCAGGTGCTTGGTCAGCGCGTAGGTGCCGCTGACGCCGGCGATGGCATACGGCGACAACTGCTGGTTGCTGGTGCCGGTCACGCGGTAGCCGTGGTAGTCGTATTTTTTCGGTGTCTGCTTGCCGTACCAGGCGACGCTGGCCTGCAGGGACAGGTCCTGGGTGGCTTGCCAGTCGAGCATGGAATTGAGCGTGTACTTGGGCGTGACCGAGAGCACATCGCCGGTCTGTTTGTTTTTCGATTGCAGCATGTAGGTGAAGTTGTTGGTCCAGGTCAGCGACTCGGCCAACGGTAACGTGAGGTTGCCTTCAAGCCCTTCGACCAGCGCCTTGGGCACGTTTTCCCACTGGAACACGTTGGCATTGGCGGTGGTGCCGGTGCCGCCGGATGCCGTGCCGACCGGGGTCAGGCCGGACTCGATCTTGTTCTTGTAGTCGTTGCGAAAGTACGTCAGGCCGGCGACCACACCGTCCTGGCGGTACTCGATGCCCAGTTCCTTGTTGACGCTGGTTTCGGCCTCGAGGTCGGCGTTGCCTTGCAGGTAACAGCTTTTGGTCGAGCCATAGCAACCCTGACCGTTGCTGTACAGCAGGTAGTTGGGGTTGAGCTGGTAGAGGTTCGGCGCCTTGTACGAGCGGGCGATGCCGGCCTTGAGGGTCAGGGTGTCGGTGAGCACCTGGGACACGTTGAGCGACGGGCTCCAGTTGTCGCCGACGATATCGTGGTGGTCCAGACGCAGGCCCGGGGTCAGGCGCGTGCCGGGGAACAGTTCGATGTTGTCTTCGGCAAAGACCGAAAAGATCCGCGCCGACGACGTGCTGCTGCGGTTGGTGCTCGTCAGGCCGGCGACGCTGCCGCCCGCGGTGGTGGTCTGGGTGTTGGCGCTGGGGTCATCGAGCTTGGATTCGACCCACTCGGTGCCCAGGGTCAGCACTTGGTCGACACCGGCATGCAGCGGCAGGCTGACCTCGCCGTGGGCGGTGAGGTCGCGCAGCACGGTGGTGTAGAAGTCGGTGCTGGAAAAGATGCCTTCGGTGCCGCCCGCCAGCCCCTCGTTGATGCGGCTGTTGCGGGTCTTTTCGTATTGCAGGTAGGCCAGGCTGCTGCCGAAATCCCATTCGCCGCGATGGGTCAGCGCGAAGTTTTCACGGTAGAGGATGTTGGTCTCATGGCCGAGCATGCTCTTGACGTTGGCGTTGCTGTTGGTGTTCTGGGTGTCGCCGGTATAGATGTTGCCCTGGCGGCTGAAGCCGGCCTCCAGGTCGAGGGTTTGCTCGGGGGTCATCTTCCAGCTCAGCAAGCCGTTGACGTCCTTGTTGCGCACGCCTTCGCGCCCGGCCGGCAAAGTGCCGACCTGGTTGCCAGTGCGGGTGGATTCGTGGCCGCTGTTGATGTCGGCGTCGTCGGCGTTGGTCTTGGCGATGTTGCCGTACACGCGGTAACTGAGGGTGTCGGTGAGCGGGCCGTTGAGGCCGAAGTTCATGCGTTCGGTCTCGCCTTCGGCTTTGTGCTGGGCGAAGTTGTGGTAGATCGTCGCCGAACCGTGGGTTTCGCTGCCCGGTTGCTTGGTGATGATATTCACCACGCCGCCCGCCGCACCGTTGCCATAACGCGCCGCCGCCGGGCCACGGATGACTTCGATGCGCTCGACCTGATCGGCCGGCACCCAGTTGCTGTCGCCACGGCTGTCACGTTCACCGCGCCAGCCGTAGCGCACCGAGTTGCGGCTGCTGACGGGTTTGCCGTCGACCAGGATCAAGGTGTTTTCCGGGCCCATGCCACGGATGTCGATCTGGCGATTGTTGCCGCGCTGGCCGCTGCTGGAGTTACCGGTGAGGTTGACGCCGGGCATGGTGCGGATGATCTCCGACAGGTCGTTGGCCGGCGGGCGCTTCTTGATGTCGTCGGCGGTGATGATCGACACACCGGGCATCTGCTTGATCTCTTCCTGTGCGGTGCCCAACACGGTCTGGGTCGGCAATTCCAGCGGCGCGGGCGCGTCGACCTCGGCGGCGAAACTGCTGACGGGCAGCAGGCTGCAAATACTCACGGCAAGCAGGGATAAGCGGAACATGCGGGGATCTCCAAACGTCAGCCCGACCGATAGCGGCAGGCCATCAAAGATCGCCGATGATAATCAGATGCAATTGCGAGTAAAGAACATTAACTTTCTAAACATTTGCCGCCGGCAGGCGCAGGTTCATGCGCAGGCCCTGGGCGCCACGGCTGGCCCATAACTCGCCGCCCTGCAGTTCGATGGCGCGCCGGGCGATGCTCAGGCCCAGGCCGAAACCGCTGCCCTGGGTGCCGTCCAGCCGCAGGTAAGGCTCGAAGATGCGCTCCAGATCGGCCTCGGCCACGCCCGCCCCCTGGTCTTCGACGACCAGGCACCAACTGTCGCCGTCGCGCCGGCCTCTCAAGCGCACCACGCCGTGTACCGGCGAGTGGCGGATGGCATTGCGCAGGACGTTTTCCAGGGCCTGGGCAAAGCTGTTGAGGTGCACGCGCAACTGGCAGGTGCTGTCCAGCTCGCAGACCAGCGCCTCCAGCGGCCAACCGGTTTCGAAATACGCATCTTGCACCAGGGCTTCCCACACCGAGGCCACCACCACCGTTTCGGCCGGCAGGCGTGGTTTTTCGGTGTCGAGCCAGGCCAGGTTGAGGGCGTCGTCCACCAGTTGGCGCATGTCCTCCACCTCGCGCGCCAGGCGTTGTTCCAACTGATCGGGTGGCAGGCCGCTTTCGCTGGCGATCTTCAAGCGCGCCAGGGGCGTGCGGATTTCATGGGACAAGGTGCGCAGCAACTGGCGTTGCTGATCGAGGCTCTGGCGCAGGCGCTCGGCCATGTGCTCGTAGGCGCGGGCCAGCTCGCCCAGCTCATCCGGGCGGCGCGTGACGCGGCTGCTGGCCAGGGGCGCCAGGTCGCCGGCGCTCAGGGTGTTGGCGCGCTCGCGCAGTTCGTTCAGCGGCTGCACCAGATGGCGATACAGCACCAATCCCAGCCCCAGCGCCAGCAGCACCGGCACCACGCCGTGGGTCAACACATGGGTCCACGGTGTAAGCCCCGGCGGCAACAGGCGTTCCGGCAATTGCATCACCAGCCGCCCGCGTTCCGGGTGTTGGGGAAAGGCGATGCTCACATACGGCAGTTCATCCTCCAGGCGTTTGCTCATCGGCCAACTGAGCTTGCGCATGAAGGTGAGATGGCTGATCTGCGAAGCGCTGAGCGGCGACGTGCCCAGGCTCTGCAGACGCTCATCCAACACCGCGACCCAGGTGCGTTCACGCTGCTGCAACGCCAGCCGCCAGCGCTCTACCGCCTGCGCATCGCCACGGGCCGCGACCTGCTCGGCCTCGGCGGCATAGGCAGCCAGGGCGACCCGGTCGGACGGGTCCAGAAAGTAGGTGTTGCGCTCCACCCGCAAGCCCCAGTTCCACACCAGCCACACCAGCAGCAGACAGGCGCACACATGCAGCATGGCCATTTTCCACAGCAGCGGATGACGACACCGCATCAGGCGCTTTCACACATCAGCACATAGCCCTGATGACGCACCGCGTCGATGCGCACACCCTGCACCTCGATGGCCGCCAGCTTGCGCCGCAGGTTGCATACATGCACATCCAGGCCGCGATCCAGCCGGGTGTAGGGCCGATGCAGCACATGCTGGTAGAGGAAGGCCTTGCTCAGCGCCTCGCCCCGGTGCTCGTGGAGCGTGTACAGCAGGCGCAATTCCGAAGAAGTCAGCCCGGCGGCGCGGCCGTTGAAGCTAACGTCCCGCGCATCTGTGTCGAAATCCAGCGTCGAACGGCGACCAGCGGCCGGCGGCGTGCGGGTGCCGCAATCGATCGCTACACGGCGCAGCAAGGCGTCGATGCGCACATCGAGTTCCGCCAGGCTGAACGGCTTGGGCAAGTAGTCATCGGCGCCCTGGCTGAAACCGGTGATACGGTCCTGCTCGGCGCCCAGGGCCGACATCAGGATCACCGGCGTCCCCCGCTCATGGCGCAGGCGCGCGAGGATATTCAGGCCACTGTGGTGGGGCAGCATGATGTCCAGCAGGATCAGCTCCACCGGCGAATGCAGGGCCAGGTCCAGGCCCTGATCGCCGCGATGGGTACTGTTCAACGCGAAGCCGCGCCGGCTCAGATGATTGCTCAGGTGCGTGCACAGCTCGACGTCATCCTCGATGATCAGGATGCGCGCAGGTGCAGAAGGGATCTGGGGAAGATGATAATTATTCACAATTACGCCAGTTTCTCATCCGCCGTAATAATTCGCAACAACCTCCCCTGTGCAACGTTTACCGCGCCCCCTTTGGAGCCGGCTTGTTGCATTCATCGGGCATGGCTGCTCGCCACAACAAGTCCCGTCTCCACAACAAGCCTGCTCAAAGAAACCGTGTCAGAAGTCGATCGTCGCCGACAGCAGATAAGTGCGCGGTGTCGACAAGGTCAGCCCCGGCTCACTGTCGTCCGATGCGCCCGCCGAACTCCAGTAGCGTCTATCGGCGACGTTCTCCACATTGGCCCGCAGGGTGATGCGTTTGTCGTCCACCTTGAACCCATAGCGCGCGCCCACGTCGAGACGGG
Source organism: Pseudomonas extremaustralis (assembly GCF_900102035.1). NCBI lineage: Bacteria > Pseudomonadati > Pseudomonadota > Gammaproteobacteria > Pseudomonadales > Pseudomonadaceae > Pseudomonas > Pseudomonas extremaustralis. Next base: position 775,690 of record NZ_LT629689.1, on the reverse strand, counting down.
TCCAGGCGTCGATCTGCTTGACGTTGGAGGCGTCCAGGTATTGCGAGCTGGAGTACAGGCCACGGCTGCTCAAGGTCAGGCCTTCCAACCCCGGGACGTCCCATTCGGCGCCGAGGTTGACGTTGTACTTGGGCGTGGCCGGCGCGCGGTTGCCGTCGTAGGTGCCATTGGTGGTGTCGGTCAGTTCGCTGTCGGTGTACATCACCCCGCCGAGCAAACGCACGCCCTTGAGCGGTTCGCCGAATACGCTCAGCTCCAGCCCTTGGTTCTGGCGCTTGCCGTTGGGGCCGAACAGCCGCGTGGTGGCATTGGTTTCATAGGCCGGTTGCCTGATGCGGAACACCGCCGCCGTCAGCGCGACAGCCCCGGCGTCGTATTTGGCGCCCACTTCCACCTGGCGGCTGATGAATGGCGGGAAGATCTGATTTTCGTTGCGCGAAGTCGACGGCGCGATCTTGCCCTGGCTCAGGCCTTCCATGTAGTTGGCGTACAGCGACAGTTTGTCGGTGGCCTTGAACAGCAGGCCGCCGGAGGGTGAGACCTTTTCTTCGTCGTAGCCGGTCTTGCCTTTGACGTCGTTGGTCCAGTCGTCCACTTTCACACGCTGCCAGCGCGCGCCGAGGGTCAGCAGCAGGCGGTCGTCGAAGAAGCCCAGGGTGTCGGATAACGCCAGGCCGCTGAAGGCGTTTTCGGTATACACCTTCGCATCCTGGCGCGTGGCGGTGGACGGCGTCGGCGTTTGCACTGGGTTGTAGAGGTTGCTCTGCGCCGTTGCATACCGCGCGCCGCCGTTGGTGAAGTCCATGTAGAAGTAGCTGGCCGCCAGGTTGACCTCATGGCTCACAGGCCCGGTGTGGAACCAGTTGCGCACCCCGCCCGTGGCGGTGCGCACATTTTCGTCGCGGGTGAAATACCGCGGCTGCACGGTGAAATTACCCGCGGCATCGGCCACGGACACGGCATGGCGCAGGAAGTCATGGTTGCTTTTACGCGCGCCGACGCCGCCGTAGAGCATCACCGCATCGCTCAGGTCGTATTCGGCATTCACCGTGCCGAACGTGTCGTTGGTGCTGGCCTTGCTCCAGGACTGCGCATAGTTGCGGCGCACAGCGTTGGCGCTCGGCACCGGCGCGGCGGCGGCCACCTGCACGCGCTCCTGGGGGGCATCGGTGTCGCGCTCGGTGTGGCCGATATCGGTGGACAGGCGCAGGCGCTCGCCACGGAAATCCAGGCCCAGCACGGCCATCTCACGGTCGACGCTCTGGTGATCCCATTCGGTATCGCCGGACTGCTTCACGCCGTTGAAGCGCAGGCCGAACTGGTTGTCTTCGCCAAAGCGCCGGCCCACATCCACCGCGCCGCCGGCCTGGCTGTCGGAGGCCCAGGAGCCGGTGAACGAGGTGATGTCCTTGTCGGTGGCACGCTTGGGCACCACGTTGATCCCGCCACCCACGCTGCCCCGTGGCGAGATGCCGTTGATCAACTGGGTGGGGCCTTTGAAGATGTCGACGCGGTCGGCCATTTCCATGTCGATGGTGTAAGTCGGCAGTACACCGTACAGGCCGTTGTAGGCCACATCACTGTTGAACAGGCTGAAACCGCGAATGGTGAACTGCTCGAAGCGCCCGCCCGCCGGGTTGGTGGCGCGCACAGACGGGTCGTTGGCAATCAGGTCGCCGAGGGTGCGGGCCTGCTGGTTTTTCACCGTGTCCTGGGTGTAGGTGGTCATGCTGAACGGCGTTTCCATGAAGTCCCGGGTGCCCAGCAAGCCTTGGGAGCCACGCCGCGCCACCTGGCCACCGGCGTAGGTATCGCCGTCGTACAGGCCGGTGGTGCCGAGGATCGACGTCGGCGCCAATTCCAGGTGGCTGCCCTCGGGCACCGGCACCAGCATGTACGCCTGCTCCCCCATGGCTTGCAGTTGCAGGCCCGAGCCTTGCAGCAGGCGGGCAAAGCCCTCCTCGACCCCATACTCACCGGACAACCCGCTGCTGGTGCGACCGCTGACCAGCGCCGGGTCCACCGACAGGTTGACCCCCGACAACCCGGCGAAACGGGTCAACGCCGCACTCAGGCTGCCGGCGGGCACCTGGTAGCTGCGGCGGCTGGCGGTGTCTTCGGCATAGCTGACGGGCACGAACAGCGGGCTGGCACTGAGGCTCAGCAACAGGCTCAGTTTGAGCAGCGGGCGCAAGCGCAAGGCGGGGACTGCGGACATGGGAAGAAGCTCTCGATTTTGTTCACTTGCCTGGAATGACAGGCGAGGTGAAAAAAAGGGACAGGCTTCGTCAAACTATTTTCCGCAACGGCTATCCACCGCCTCCCGATGCGCAGGCCACGGGCTTTACCACACCGCGATATGCGAGTCCGCCCGCGGCTCGGTGCCCGCGCACAGCACGCCGCTGACCGGGTCGCGCAGGATGATCTGCCCGCGCCCGTAGTCGGTAAGGTCGCTGTCGATCTGCACCTTGTGGCCACGGCGCGCCAACCCATTGGCCAGGTCCCGTGAGGCGCCCTGCTCAATCCCCACCTTCATGTCGCCCAGCCATTGCCAGCGCGGCGCATCCAGGGCGGCCTGGGGGTTGAGGCCGAAGTCCACCAGGTTCATCACCATCTGCACATGGCCCTGGGGCTGCATGTACCCGCCCATCACGCCGAACGGCCCGAGGGCTTCACCGTTTTGTGTCAGAAAGCCGGGGATGATGGTGTGGAAGGTTTTCTTGCCCGGCGCGAGGCAGTTGGCGTGGCTCGGGTCGAGGCTGAATTCCTGCCCGCGATTCTGCAGGGCGATGCCGCTGTCGGGCAGTACCACGCCGGAACCGAAGCCGTGGTAATTGCTCTGGATGAACGAGACCATATTGCCTTCGGCGTCCGCCGTAGCCAGGTACACCGTGCCGCTGGCGTGAGGGTCGCCGGGCTTGGGCGCCTGTGCCTGCTCGCCGATCTGGTTGCGGCGGCGGGTGCTGTAGTCGTCGCTCAGCAGGTCGGCCACCGCCACGCGCATGCGCTGGGGGTCGGTGATGTAATGCAAGCCATCGCTGTAGGCGAGCTTCATCGCTTCGAGTTGGCGATGCCAGGTTTGCTGGCTGTCGCGGTAATCGAAGCTGAAACCTTCGAGGATCTTCAGCGCCATCAGTGCCACCAGGCCCTGGCCGCTGGGGGGAATTTCCCAGACATCGACGCCGCGATAGTTGATGTGGATCGGCTCCACCCACTGTGCGCGGTAATCCTTGAGGTCGCTGGCGCGCAGGTAGCCGCCGCCGGCCTGGGAATGCGCATCCAGGCGTTCGGCCAGGGCCCCGCGATACAGGCTTTCGCAGCGGGTCGCGGCGAGCTCTTCCAGGGTTCGGGCCTGGGCCGGGTTGCGGAAAATCTGCCCCGCCTGGGGCGCGCATCCGTCGATCAGGAAGGTCTCGAACCAGGCGTCCAGGACCGCGTCGCGATGGGGGCTGAATTCGTTCAGTGCAATCTGCCATTGATGGGCGACCACCGGCGACACCGGGAACCCTTCCCGCGCCAGGCTGATGGCCGGTTGCAGCAGTTCGGCAAACGGCAGCTTGCCGAAGCGTTGCGACAGCTCGGCCCAGGCCGAAGGGCAGCCGGGTACGGTGACCGGGGTCCAGCCGTACAGCGGCATCCGGTCATGCCCCGCCGCCTTGACCGCCTCGATGCTCAAGGCGGCCGGCGCGTGACCGTTGCCGTTGAGACCGTGCAACCGGCCCTTGCACCAGACCAAGGCAAACGCATCGCCGCCCAGGCCGCAGCCGGTGGGCTCCACTACCGTCAAGGCCGCCGCCGTGGCAATGGCCGCGTCGATCGCGTTGCCGCCCTTTTGCATGATCTCGATACCGGCTTGAGCGGCCAGGGGCTGGGACGCGGCGACCATGCCGCGCCGGGCAAACACAGTCTGGCGTTGCGACGGATAGGGGTACTCGTGAGCAGAAAATTTCAACATGACAAAGACTCTTCGATTTATTGGCCGGATCCGATCCGGTTCCATTCCAGGGTCATAACACGCGGCTGAGAAAGGCCCGGGTACGCGGGTGGCTGGGGTGGCTGAATATCTGTTCCGGCGGGCCTTGCTCGATGAGTTCGCCCTGGTCGAGCACCACCACGCGGTCGGCCACTTCACGGGCAAAGCCCATTTCATGGGTGACCACCACCATGGTCATGCCCTCCTCGGCCAGTTCCTTCATTACCTGCAGCACTTCGCCGACGGTTTCCGGGTCGAGGGCGCTGGTGGGTTCGTCGAACAGCATGGCCTGGGGCTTCATCGCCAGGGCGCGGGCAATCGCCACCCGTTGTTGCTGGCCGCCAGAGAGCATCGACGGGTAATGGCTGGCCTTGTCCGCCAGGCCGACCCGCGCGAGCAAACCACGGGCCTGCTCCAATGCCTCGGCACGCGGGGTGCCGAGCACGTGGATCGGTGCTTCGATGATGTTTTCCAGGGCCGTCATATGGGGGAACAGGTTGAAGCGCTGGAACACCATGCCGATGTCACGGCGCTGCCGGGCGATGTTGCGCTCCGAATCGCGCACCAGGCTGCCGTCGCGGCGTTCGCGATAGCCCATGGCGCGGCCATTGACGCGAATGCGTCCACCCTGGATGTCTTCGAGCAGGTTGATGCAGCGGATGAACGTGGTCTTGCCGGAACCGGAGGCGCCGATCAGCACCACCACTTCGCCGCGTCGCACTTGCAGGGAAATGCCCTTGAGAATCTGCAGGTGGCCGAACGACTTGTGGATGTCCAGCGCTTCGATGATCAGTTCTTCACTTTGGTGCGCCATGGTTAACGTCCCCTCAGCAGTTTCAGGGTGCTGCGCCCGAACATGCGGCTGGCGGCCGGTGGTGGTGTGTCAGGCCGGTCGGATTGGCTGAAGCGCTTCTCCAGCCAGCGCTGGAAAAAGCCCCACAGGGTGGTCAGCGTCAGGAAGTACAGGGCCACTACCAGGTACAGCTCAAAGACGCGGAAGGTTGCCGAGGTGATCATCTGGGTACTGAGCAGCAACTCCTGCACACCAATCACACTGACCAGGGTGGTGTTCTTGAGCATCACGTTGAACTCGTTGCCCAGGGCCGGCACGATCACCCGGAACGCCTGGGGCAGCACGATGCGCCGCATCAATTTGGCAAAGCCCATGCCCAGACAACGCCCGGCTTCATATTGGCCCTTGTCCACCGCACCGATGCCGGCGCGGATGATCTCGGCCATGTACGCGCCTTCATTGAGGCCCAGGGCAATGATCGCCGCCTGGACATTGCCGGGCACGATCAGGCCGAACAGCTCGATATCCTCGAAGCGGAAAATCCCGCCCGCCGCCAGCGCGGTGTACAAAAACACGATCTGCACCAGCAGCGGCGTGCCGCGCATCAGCCACACATAAAAACGTACCGGCAGGTGCAACAGTGGGTTCTTCGACAAGCGCAGCAGCGCCGCCGCCAGCCCCAGCACACAGCCGAGCAGCATCGCCAACACACTGATCACGCAGGTCAACCACAACCCGGTGAGGTACACCCCACTGGGCTGCAGCAGGTACTGCCAGAACACATCCCAATTGAAATTCATCGCCGGTTTGCCTCAGTCGAGTGTGTCGCTGCTGACATGCCATTTGTCCAGCAACCGCACGTAGCTGCCGTCACTGCGCATGTCGCTGATGATCTGCTGCACGGCGGCGGTGAGTTGCGGGTCGTCCTTGCGCATGCCAAGGCCGGTGAGGATGCGGCTGAATGCTGGCACGCCTTCCTGGAATAGCTCGGGGGCCATCGCTGCGTAGTAACCGGCGGTTTCCACGGTGGTGCCGTAGGCGTCGACCTGGCTGATGCGCAGGGCCTGGAAGGCGTCGGTGTCGGTGTTGTAGACCACCAGTTTCATCGGTGGCTTGCCGGCTTTGGTCAGGCTGTCGTTTTGCGCGTCCAGCAGGGTCTTGATGGTGGAGCCGTTGAGCACCGCGACCTTGTGCCCGGACAGGTCATCCAGCGCCTTGATGCCCTTGGGGTTGCCCTTGGGCACCACCACCGACTGGCTGGAATACATGTAGTTGACGATGTCGATCACCTGGCGCCGCTCGGGCTTGTCGAACAACTGGTCGACGATCATGTCGCATTGCTGGGCGAGCAATGCCGGCACTAAACCGGAGAACGGAATCACCCGCCATTGCACCTGTTTGTCGCCCAGGCGCTTGGCGATTTCCAGGCCCAGGTCGACGGTGAGCCCGCGCGGTTTCTGGGCTTCGTCGAAGGACACCAGGGGCGGTGAATCCATCCCCGAGCAGTACGTGAGCCTATCGACTTTCTGCAAGCGCTCCGGTACCTGGGGCGCAGCACATGCCCATTGAGTACAGAGGCCGAGGGAGACAGCCATCAGCAAGGCGCGGCGTTTATGCATGACCAGACACTCCAATTCGTTGAATAACGGCGGCAGGAATCAACGTCAAAACACGACAGCTTTTTTATTGTTCGTTTTGCAGGAATTGGATCAGCGCCGGCACCGTGCCTTCGATGTGTTCACGCACCACGGCTTCGGCGCGCGCAGCATCACCGGCGCGAATCGCGTCGAGGATCACCGCGTGTTCCTGGCGTGCGCTGAGGGGTTTTTCGCCGTGCTGCAACCACAGGCGCATGGGCGCCTCGACCAGCGAGTACAGCGCCGAAATCTGCTTCATCAAGCGCGGCCGACCGCTGAGGCTGCACAGGTATTCATGGAACGCACGGTGCCGGCCGACCCATGCGGCGCCCTCGTCGCGATAGTCGTCCATTTCATCCAGCAGGCGTTCCAGCGCCGCGAGCTGGCGCTCACCGGTACGACCGACCGCCACACGCACCGCCAGGCCTTCGAGGGCGCTGCGCATCTCGAACACCTCGTGCAGTTCGTCGATATCCAGGCCACTGACAACCGCACCGCGATTGGGCCGCAGGGTCACCAGGCCCTGGGCATCCAGGCGCCGGAATGCCTCGCGCACCGGCATGCGGCTCATGCCGATCTCACTGGCGATGTCTTCGGCGATCAGCCGATCGCCCTTGCGGTAGCGGCCACGACAAATGGCTTCCAACAGGAAGTTATAAGCCTCTTCCTCGGCGGTCAGCGGCTGACGGTCAACGTAAGCGCGGGCAAATTGCATCGGCGGCACCTTTTGAATTTTTGTATCCAATTATCCACGGATGCAAAAAAAGCAGGATGCGTGCCAACTCCTGGAGCGCAGTGCCAAGTGATTGATTCAGATGAATTCGGTCAGGACATGTCGGTAGGCGACGGAAGGGAGGACGGAGGAATGTGCTACCAAATGGCTCAACCCGCCCCATAGGTGGGCAGCAGTAACGCGCAATGGCGCATGAACAGGCGAGCTTTGCGCCCGCCAGGTTCTGGAAACAATCACACGCTCCGAGGGGATGACTCAGCCGAATAGATGACCGTTTGCGCACTGTCCGCCGCAACGGTCTGCCGGGTGAAGTAGATGTCGCCTTCGTCGGTGAGGATCTCGTAGTCGGCTTTGCGCGTGGCGCTGGCGTGCTTGATGATTTTCAGCACACGCTGGAATTTCACGCTTTGCGTGCCGTTCTGGTTGGGCCCGGTCAGCACGTTGACGCTTTGAAACCAGCCGGCGTGCCGCTTGTTACTCACCAGTGCACCGGTCATCGCCTCGAACCGCTCCAGCCGGGTGAAGCCCCACAGCGTCTGCTCCTCGACCGTGGCGTCCGGCGTGGCGGCGCCGGTGAACACAAAGAGATTGATCGCCGGGCTGTCTTCACAAAAGAAGTCATAAGGCACCAGGCCATCGACCATTTTCCTGCCGGGCACAAAGCCCTTTTTATGCACCTGAAACATCGCCACCTCCACTCAATCAATGGCGATGAGTCTAATGAGCGGCGACGTACAGGGCGGTCAAGCCAATGTAATGTCGTGTAAAGATCGTGCGCTGTGCAGGTTGATCTCCACGGTCAGCCCGCCGCCCGCTTCGTTGCGGGCCGCGATGGTGCCGCCGTGCATCTGCACGGCCCGTGCGGCGATAGCCAGGCCCAGGCCGAAGCCGACACAGGCATCCCCCGCGCCCCGCTCGAACGGCTCGAAAATGCTGTGCAAACGGTCATCGTCGACGCCCGGCCCGTGGTCGGTGATGCGCACCGTGAGGCGGTTCCCATCCGTGCTGATATGCGCCGACACCCACACCATGGTGTCCGCTCGGGTGTAGCGCACGGCATTGCGAATCACATTCTCGAAGCAGCGGTAGAGCAACTCGCCGCTGACACATGCGATAAATGGCGGACACGGTTGCAAGTGCACGCGACAGCCTTTGATCCCGGCCTCGAACTGCGCGTCTTCGACAATCATCGCCAGCAACTCGCTGATGTCCACGGGCTCGCGCTCGATGCTTTCGGGGCGGCCTTGCAGGCGGGCGAGGGTCAGCAGCGCTTCAATCAGGGTGTCCATGCGTTCGGATTCATGCTCGATGCGTTCGAGCATTTCCAGGCGCGCGGCGTCCTGGCGCAACAGGCCGATAGCCGCTTGCATGCGTGTCAGCGGCGAGCGCAGTTCATGGGAAATGTCGTGCAGCAGATGCTGCTGGGCCTGCACCAGTACCTTGAGCTGATTGGCCATGCGGTCGCAGTCTTCGGCCAGGTCGACGATTTCATCGCGGCGCTTGCCCATGGCGGGCTTGACCCGGGTTTCGAAACGCCCCTGGGCCACATCGCTCATGGCCCGGCGCAGATGAGCCAGGGGCCAGGCCAGGTAGTACGCCATGTAGCCGCTGAACAGAGCGCTCATCAGCGTGCCGATCAGCAGCGGGATCTGGTGCCAGGGCCTGTCCGGGATGTTGCCGGGGGCGTGGGTGGACCTGATCGAAAGCGCCAGGCCCTCCTTGCTGGTGACCGCTCGTTCATAGGCCGGCTGCGCAACCGGCGCCCCCGCGATCAAGCGCCCGTTGCTGTCATAGATGCCGATGTTTTCATCCGGCGGACGTTCCCAGACCGTGAGGAGCTGGCCTGCGGCGTCGACCCCGAACTGTTCCAGCAGCCCGGTTTCCGCCGCCAGAATCGCTTCCACATGGGGGTCGCCGGGGCGAAAGCGGCTCAGCTCAAGCACGCCGATCCCGACGAGAAACGTCAAGGTAGTCGCCAGCCAGAAGGCCAGGAACAGTTTCCAGAACAGCAGGCTGGGCCGGGTCATTCGGCGATCAACAGGTAGCCGAGGCCGCGCACGCTCTGGATCCAGGCCTTGGCGTCCGGGCGCGGCCCCAGCTTTTGCCGGATGCTGCTGATGTGCACGTCGATGCGCCGGTCGTAGCGGGTGAGTGGGCAGCCCAGGGCATTGAGGGACAGATCCTTTTTGCTCACCACTTGGCCGGCGCTGCGGGCCAGTGCTTCGAGCAGGCTGAATTCGGTGCTGGTCACGCACAACTCGATACCGTTCCACAGGGCCTGGCGCTTGCCGGGCCACAACACCAGCGCGCCGCTCTTGATCACCTCGGTCGGCTGGCCCACCGGCTGCACCCGACGCATGATCGCGCGCAGGCGGGCCACCAACTCGCCGGGAGAGCTGGGCTTGGGCACGTAATCGTCGGCGCCCAGTTCCAGGCCGGTGATGCGGTCGATGTTGTCGCCACGGGCGGTCAGCAGCACCACGGGCACCTGGCTGACCGCACGGATGCGCCGCAACACCTCGATGCCCGAGCGCTGGGGCAGCATCACGTCCAGCACCACAATGCTGTAGCGCCCCGAGAGCGCCTCGACCTCGCCCTCCTCGCCCGTGTGCACGGCCGTGGCCTCGAAGCCTTCGCGCGCCAGGTATTGGCTCAGCATTTCGGTCAATTCCTGGTCGTCGTCGACCAACAGTACGCAGATCATTGTCGGCTCGTCAGTGAGGGGGTGCGCATTATCAGGCTTGTCGCCGGTTTTCACGCCAACCTTTACCTATCTTGACATTCGGTTAACCGCACCAAACGCCGCGCGCTCTTATGCTGGCTCTTCACCGGTCGGCGAGTGATCCAAGCGCGCCGGCGCTGCTTGTCGATGTGTTCTGGAAAAGATCTTGATGAATTTTTCGCGCCTGCTCTGCTCGGTTGCGCTGCTGCTCAATGCCTCACTGGCACTCGCCCAAGGTTTCAAAATCTCGGATATTCGAATCAATGGCCTGCAACGGGTCTCGGCGGGCAGTGTGTTCGGCGCATTGCCGCTGAACGTCGGCGACGAAGCCGATGACCGGCGCCTGGTGGATTCCACTCGCGCGTTGTTCAAGACCGGGTTCTTCCAGGACATCCAGTTGAGCCGCGAAGGCGACGTGCTGATTATCAATGTTGTCGAACGGCCTTCGGTTGCCAGCATCGAGTTCGAGGGCAACAAGGCGATCTCCACCGACGATTTGATGAAAGGCATGAAGCAATCGGGCCTGGCCGAAGGCGAGATTTTCCAGCGCGCAACCCTTGAAGGCGTGCGCAACGAGTTGCAGCGCCAGTACGTTGCCCAAGGCCGTTACTCGGCGTCGGTCGACACCGAGGTCGTGGCCCAGCCGCGCAATCGGGTGGGTGTGAAGATCAAGATCGATGAAGGCCAAGTGGCGTCGATCCAGCACATCAACGTGGTGGGCAATACGGTGTTCCCCGACGACGCCTTGATCGACCAATTCACACTCAAGACCAGCAACTGGCTGTCTTTTTTCAAGAACGACGATAAATACGCACGGGAGAAACTCTCCGGCGACCTCGAACGGCTGCGCTCCTATTACCTGGACCGTGGTTATATCAACATGGATATCACCTCGACCCAGGTCTCCATGACCCCGGACAAAAAACACGTCTACATCACCGTGAACATCCAGGAAGGCCAGAAATACACGGTGCGCGACGTCAAGTTGAGTGGCGAGCTGAAAGTCCCCCAGGACCAGCTGCAGTCCCTCTTGCTGGTGCAAAAGGGCCAGGTGTTTTCGCGTAAACTGATGACCACCACCTCGGAGCTGATCACCCGTCGCCTGGGCAACGAAGGCTATACGTTCGCCAACGTCAACGGCACGCCCCAGGTGCATGACGACGACCACACGGTCGAGATCATCTTCAGCGTCGACCCCGGCAAGCGCGCTTACGTCAATCGCATCAACTTCCGCGGCAACACCAAGACCGCCGACCACGTGCTGCGTCGTGAAATGCGCCAGATGGAGGGCGGCTGGGCGTCGACCTACCTGATCGACCAATCCAAGGTGCGCCTGGAGCGCCTGGGGTTCTTCAAGGAGGTCAACGTCGAGACCCCAGCGGTGGCCGGGCTGGATGACCAACTGGACGTGAACTACGCCGTGGAAGAGCAGGCCTCGGGCTCGATCACCGCCAGCATCGGCTTCGCCCAGAGCTCAGGCCTGATCCTTGGCGGCTCGATTACCCAGAACAACTTTCTCGGCACCGGTAACTACGCCAGCCTGGGGCTGACCCGTTCGTCCTACCAGAGCAAGTACAACATCGGTTTCACCGACCCCTACTTCACCACCGACGGCGTGAGCCTGGGTTACAACGCGTTCTACAGCAAGACCGACTACAACAAATACTACGATGACGGCGTGTCCTATTACGCCATCAACAGTTTTGGCCTGGGCACCACCTTCGGCTACCCGATCAATGAGACCTCGCGCCTGACCTTCGGCCTCACCGCGCAGCACGACAGCATCGAACCGGGCACCTACAGCGCCGACGAGATCTACAACTTCATCGAGCGCGAAGGCAAGGAGTTCACCAACTTCAAGGCTAACGCAGGCTGGTCGGAATCGACCCTGAACAAAGGTGTACTGGCAACGCGTGGGCATTCGCAAAACCTCAACCTGATGGTGACGGTGCCCGGCAGTGACCTGAGCTTCTACAAGATCGACTACACCGGGCAAACCTTCCTGCCGATCAGCAACGACACGGCCCTGCGCCTGCACACCAAGCTCGGTTACGGCAATGGCTATGGCTCCACGGACGGCTTGCCCTTCTATGAAAGCTATACGGCGGGCGGCGAAGGCACGGTGCGCGGGTTTAAAAGTGGCACCCTCGGCCCACGCAGCACACCGGCGACCGGCGCATATGCCAGCGAAGGCCAGGCGTACTATTCGGACCGGAGCACCGACGCACTGGGCGGCAATATCCTGATTACCGGCGGCGCGGAGTACCTGTTCCCCGTGCCGTTCATCAAGGACAACAAATCCGTACGCACCTCGGTGTTCTGGGACATGGGCTCGGTGTATTCGGACAAGTGCTACCTGACCACCACCCAGGGCTGCGACGGTATGGACCTGAGCCAGATGGCCAGTTCGGTGGGGGTCGGGGTGACGTGGTACAGCCCGCTGGGGCCGTTGAGCTTCAACCTGGCCTATCCGATTCGCACGCCTGAGAATGCCGAAAAGCAGATATTCCAGTTCTCCATGGGGCAGACGTTTTGAGTGCTTCAGCCGGTCAAGACGCCGAGGGCCGCCCTCAAACAGAAATGATTCCTACACCATACCGGTAACTATCTGACGTCCGTTTGTGAATTCTTTTTTATAAAGAAACTCCCATGAAGACCTCGGCTCCGCTACCGTGTATATCTTTTCATTTAGCTGCACGAGTAGGTCAGATGAAACAGATGTCCTTCAAGGGCGAGTACGTTGAGAACGCTGAGCAGGCGCTGCATGACCCCAAGTTGACCGTGCACGATTTCGGTAGCTGTCGGAATATCGCATCAGGCGCGGTTTTTATTCTTGCTTCCGGTCTGTCGGCAAAATCGTTTCCCATCGAAAAATTTGCGCACGTGCCGATGATCACGATGAACGGCGCTATTTCGATGTTTTTGAACACCGACGTAAAACCGTTTTTTTATGTCTGCTCGGATAGAAGTTTTTCCGAACAGCAGCCGCATTTATTCAACCAGGCCATGACGATCAGTCAAAACGTCGCGCTGTGGGAGGACCACGCGCGTAACTTGGATCTTTGTCCCAGCGGGCAACTCTATGGGCTGTCCAAGGCGAAAAAACCGTCCTGGCTCGACGCCCTATTGGGACGCCACACGTCGCTGGTCACCCCCAACCCTTTGCTGGCGTGCGGGAAAGCGAACATTGGTTTCAGTAAAGACATGCGCGAGGGTTTTTTTGATGCCCGGACAGTGGCGTACCTGGCCATTCAGCTGGCCTACCACGTCGGGTTCTCCAAGGTGTTTCTGGTGGGCGTGGACCTGAACCAGAACTCGGGACGATTCTATGAGAACCGTGAGTCAATCAACTCCCCCTGCGGACTCGATCAGCACTACTACACGCGCATACTTCCGTCGTTAGAGCTGATGTCGCAGAAAATCGTCGGCGATGACTTCAAGGTCTACAACTTATCCGACTGTTCAAGAATTCCTGAGAGCGTTATCCCGCGCGTCACGCTTGCGCAAGCACAGGCGCTGATTCAAGGGTAGGCATCGCGCGATGCTTCGCGCGGCAGCCCCAGCCAAAACAATGTGGTTTGACGATCCCGGCGCCCCGAAGAGAAGCCCGCGCGGCGCCGGAATCGTCTGAACTTACAGCAGGTACTTCAACACGCCCGCCAGTACCAGCGCGGCACAGCAGGTCCAGCCCGAGAACAGCCAGCGCCATATGCGCGCACGCGGCACGAACCCCACGCCGCGCACAAACGCCACACTCATCGCCACGAACAACGCCGTTGCCAGCCCGTGATCGGCTTTCCCGTCCGGGGAGGCCATCAGCGGCGGATAGAGCGTACACACGAGCATGATCGCAATCGCGATAAGCAGGCTCAGCGGGTGAAGGCGTGAGGACGCCGGAGCGTCGTCAGCGACACGCGACATCACGGCTGTGCCTCGTCGCGATCGCTTTGGGTGCGACCGGCTTCGGTCTCGCCCCACATCGCATTCAATATCGCCAGCAGCAGCGCAAAACCGACTCCCAGCATCCAGGCGAAATACCACATAGTCCTTGCTCCTCTAATGGCGTTAGTAGGCCGAGTGTTCGTTGGCTTTGATGTGCGCCACGGTGACCTTGCCGCGCATGACGCGATAGGCCCACGAGGTGTAGATCACGATCAGCGGCATGAAGATCAACGTGGCCCAGAACATGATCGCCAGGCTCAGATGACTGGCCACGCTGTCCCATACGGTCAGGCTTGCCGCCGGTACGGTCGACGACGGCATGACGAACGGGAACATCGACACACCAGCGGTGCTGATCACCCCGACCACCGCCAGCGACGAGGCGACAAACGCGGCGAGTGTGCGGCGCATCAGCATCAACAATGCGGCACCGGCGGCGCCCGCCAGGCCCAGCGCAGGCAGCAGCCACAACGCTGGATAATGGCCATAGTTGGCCATCCAGGCCCCGGCTTCGCGTACCACGGTCTTGTTGAGAATGTCCGGCAGCCCGGCGATGTCCACCACCGAGGTAATGCGATAGCCGTCGATCGACTGCAACCACACGCCGGCAATGACAAACGTGCACATCAGCACCAGCGCCGCGCCGACCCCGCCCTTGATGGCACGGGCCTGGATCACGCCTTCAGTACGGTGCGCCAGGTAGGTACCGCCTTGCAGGGTGATCATTGCACTGCTCACCACACCGGTCAGCAGCGCGAAGGGGTTCAGCAGTTGCCAGAAACTCCCGGTGTATGTCGATACCAGCATGTTACTGAAGTGAAACGGTACGCCTTGCAGCAGGTTGCCGAACGCGATGCCGAACACCAGCGGTGGCACGGCGCCGCCGATGAACAGGCCCCAGTCCCAGGTGCTGCGCCATTTGGCGTTGTGAATCTTGCTGCGATAGTCAAACCCCACCGGGCGGAAGAACAGCGCCCACAGGACCAGGATCATCGCCCAGTAGAACCCGCTGAACGCAGTGGCATACACCACCGGCCACGCGGCGAACAACGCCCCGCCCGCGGTGATGAACCACACCTGGTTACCGTCCCAGTGCGGCCCTACGGTGTTGATCGCGACGCGGCGTTCCACGTCCGAGCGGCCGACGAAGGGCAGCAAGGTGCCAACGCCCATGTCGTGGCCGTCCATGATGGCGAAGCCGATCAGCAGTACGCCGACCAGTGCCCACCAGATAAGTTTCAGGGTGACGTAATCAAACATGGTGGAGTTCCTTCATGTTGGCATCGTGGGCATAACGGCCGGTTCCGAGGCTGCCCGGCCCTTGGCGGGCGAACTTGACCATCAGGAACATTTCAACCACCAGCAGCACGGTGTAGAAAGCGACGAATCCTGCCAGCGAGCCATAGATGTTATTGACGCTAAGGGTGGAAACACTCATGTGAGTGGGCAGCACGCCGTAGATGGTCCAGGGTTGACGGCCATATTCAGCGACGAACCAACCCAGTTCACAGGCCAGCCAAGGCGCGGGCAGCATGCACAGGGCCCAACGCAGCAGCCAGCGGCGGCGTGTGCAGGCCGACTGCAAGGTGCTCCAGAAAGCCAGGCCGAACAGCAGGAGCATGGCGAAGCCCATCGCGACCATGACCCGGAACGACCAGAACATCGGGGTCACGTGGGGTACGGTATCGTTCACCGCTTTGTCGATGATCTCCGGCGTGGCCTGGTTGACGTCTTCAACGTACTTTTTCAGCAGCAGGCCAAAACCGAGGTCTGTCTTGTACGCTTCGAAAGTCTCGAACGCGGCCTTGTCGTTGCGATCGGCCCGCAGGGCTTCCAGCGCATTGACGGCGGTAATGCCGCGCAGGATGCGCGCGCGGTTTTTCGCTTTGATGTCGTGAATACCAGGAATCTGCTTGCTCACCGAGCGTGTGCCGATCAAGCCCATCACCCAGGGCACATCGACTTCCCAGTTATTCTTGGACTCGGCTTCGTTGATGCTGGCCAGCAAGGTCAGGCCCGCCGGCGCAGGCTTGGTTTCCCACATGGCTTCCATGGCCGCCAGCTTGGTTTGCTGCGCCTCACCCACGGTGTAACCCGATTCATCCCCCAGTACGATCACGCTCAGCACGGACGCCAGGCCGAACGCCGCCGCCACCCGGAAGCTGCGTTTGGCGAACTCGACATCACGACGCTTGAGCAGGTACCAGCTGGAAATCGACAACACGAACATCGAACCGGTGACATAACCGGCGGACACCGTGTGCACAAACTTGGCCTGGGCAACCGGGTTGAACACCACCGCCCAGAAATCGACCATCTCCATACGCATGGTGATGTAGCTGAATTCCGAGCCCACCGGGTTCTGCATCCAGCCGTTGGCGATCAGGATCCACAGCGCCGACAGGTTGGTACCGATGGCCATCAGCAGCGTGACCAGCAAGTGGTGCTCTTTCTTCAGGCGATCCCAGCCAAAGAAGAACAGACCGATCATGGTCGATTCGAGGAAGAACGCCATCAAGCCCTCGATGGCCAGTGGCGCACCGAAGATGTCGCCCACATAGTGGGAGTAGTACGCCCAGTTGGTACCGAACTGGAATTCCATGGTGATACCGGTTGTCACCCCCAAGGCGAAGTTGATGCCGAATAACTTGCCCCAGAAGCGCGTCATGTCTTTCCAGATGACGTTCCCGGTCATCACATAGACGCTTTCCATGATGACGAGCAGCCAGACCATGCCAACCGTCAGCGGTACGAATAGAAAGTGGTAAAGCGCAGTAGCTGCGAACTGCAGCCGTGACAAATCCACCAGTTGTTCTGATATCACTTGCTTGCCCCTTGAGTCGAGGTGGGTACACCGAAACGGTTGCCGACGATGTTCGGGTCGACACTGACGTGCGAATCCCGGATGAACAGCCACCACAGCACACTCAACAGCAGGAGCTTGATCAGCACCGCTGTAATCAGTTGGCGTAGTAGGCGTTTGTCGGAAATGGTCATGCCTTGTAGTTAGCACAGGGCATGCCAACCCTTCGACCTGTATGCATATCGTTATAAAACATACAGTTACGAAAATCGGGGATTGGACGCGGGGAGTTTTGGCTGGTTAATACGCTGCCACCTCTGGCAGCGTGGCAGTCACTGGCAGTCGTAGAGGGCTAGGCCAGGCCTTGTTCTTTCAGGCGTCGGTACAAGGTCCGGTCGCTGATTCCCAGGTGTTTGGCCAACTCGCTGCGGGTACCTTTGAACGTCGCCAGCGTCTGCGCCAGCGAGCTGTCGTCGAGGGGCATCGAAGCCGCAGCCTGAGGGGGCGGCGTCACACAAACCTGGGGTAAATGGATGGCGCGGATGACCCCATCGTCAGCGAACAGACTCGCTCTTTCCAAGACATTGCGTAACTCACGGACATTGCCGGGCCACGAGTATTGCTCAAGGGCGGCCAGGGCTTCGGCGTCGATGGTCAGCCGCCGCTTGCCGGCACCGCGACGTTGCAGGAAGGAATTCACCAGCAGGGCAATGTCTTCGACCCGGTTGCGCAAGGGCGGCAAGTGAATGGGGAATGCGCTGATGCGGTAGTACAGGTCTTGCCTGAACTCGCCTTTTTCCATCATTTTTTCCAGCGGTTTATGGGTGGCGGCAATCAACCTGAAATTGGCGTGGAAAGTCTCGACGCTGCCGACCCGACGATAGGTACCCGACTCGATCAGGCGCAACAGTTTGACCTGCATGGCCAGCGGCACATCGCCAATCTCATCCAGGAACAACGTGCCGCCCTGGGCCGTCTCGACCAGGCCGGGCTTGCGCGTGACAGCACCGGTGAAGGCGCCTTTTTCATGGCCGAACAGCTCGCTCTCAAAGAGTGTTTCGGTCAAGCCCGAGCAATCCACCACGACAAACGGCCCATCGGCGCGCTCGCTGGTTTCATGCACGGCCCGCGCGAACAGCTCCTTGCCCGTGCCCGACTCGCCCAGCAGCAGCACCGGCAACAGGGACGGCGCCACGCGCTGCAGCTCCGCCAGGGCGAGGTTGAAGGCCGGCGAAGAGCCGACCAGGCCTTCGTCGCTCGGACGCGCCGAGGCACTGCGCACCAGGGTCAGGCGCTCCACATAGGCGGTGATCGCACCGTGTTCGTCGAGGATCGGCCGCAACTCGACATCGACGTGTTCAGGCCCCCGTGGCGTGTGGTGAATGTGCAGGACACGATCCGGCCCGCGCATTTCCTGGGCCTTTTTCATCGGACAATTCTCACCTGCCTGGTCGCAAGGGACGTCGTAATGATGTGAGATCTGATAACACTTATGCCCGATAAAGGGTTTGTCAGCGCTGCCGAACTGGCGCTGATAGGCGGTGTTGGCTGCGAGGATGTTGTAGTTCGGATCGAGCACGATCATTGGATTGGGTTCGTGCTCCAGAAACGAAACAAGCGACTGCACTTGATCCGGACGTGGGACGGCGTTGGTTGGGGTCGGCAGAAAAGTCTTCATCATGGCTCCTGGAATCCATCGTTCCATCCTGTTGTGGCACTGCCACCTCTGTCAACAGGCACTGCCAATGGCAGAGACGTCCACCCGATGCAGGCCTGAATACCCCCATACACAAACACAAAGCCCAATAAAATCAATTGGATATTAGGCTACCAGGGCAAAATCACGGCCTGGCAAACTTATTGCACTGTCAGTCCTTAGTCTGAGCGGCTCGCTAAAAAAGCCCCCCTATAAGGAGACAGTTGCATGCGCGTCAAACTTCACGTCGAAGGTTTCTTCGATGCTGCTACCCACACCGTCAGCTACCTGGTGCTGGATGAGGCCACCCTCCACTGCGCGATCATCGACAGCGTATTGGATTACGACCCTAAGTCCGGCCACACGACCACCACGTCCGCCGATCGCCTGATCGCCCGGGTGAGCGAGCTGAATGCCAAGGTCGAGTGGATTCTCGAGACCCACGTCCATGCCGACCACCTGACCGCCGCGCCCTACCTGAAGGAAAAACTCGGCGGGAAAATCGGCATCGGCAGCCAGATTTCGACGGTGCAGGAAGTGTTCGGCACACTGTTCAACACCGGTAGCGATATGCCCCGCGATGGCAGTCAGTTCGACCACCTGTTCGTGAACGACGAGTCGTTCAGCATCGGCACACTGCACTGCACCACGCTGCATACCCCCGGCCATACGCCGGCCTGCATGACTTACCTGATCAGCAACGGCAGCGAAACGGCGGCCTTCGTCGGCGATACGCTGTTCATGCCCGACTACGGCACCGCCCGCTGCGATTTCCCCGGCGGCAATGCGCGCACGCTGTTCCAGTCCATCAACAAGGTACTGAGCCTGCCGGCCGATACGATGCTGTACCTGTGCCACGACTACCAGCCGGGCGGTCGCGAAGTGCAGTTCGCCAGCACCGTTGCCGAACAGCGCGCGCACAACGTGCATGTGCGCAATGGCATCAGCGAGGAAGAGTTCGTGGCGATGCGCACCAAACGCGATGCATCGCTGGAAATGCCGACGCTGATCCTGCCCTCGGTGCAGGTCAACATGCGCGCCGGGCATTTTCCCGAGCCTGAATCGAACGGGATCAGCTACCTGAAAATCCCCCTCAACGTCGCCTGACATTCCCCCTAACCCAAAAAAACATAAAAAAATGCCCATCACGGAGACATTTATGGATTTGCGCCGCCTTGCACCCGGTCTATCGGTATCGGAACAGATTTTCCCCAGCCAAGTGGCTGAACTCAAAACCGCCGGCTTTCGCGCCATCGTCTGCAACCGCCCCGACGGCGAAGGCAGTGACCAACCGCTGTTTGCCGAGATAAAACGCGCCGCCGATGCGGCCGGTATCGAAGCGCACTACTTGCCCGCCGAATCGGGCAAGGTCACCGACGAGCAAGGGGTTGCCTTCGGCAAACTCCTGGAAACGCTGCCCAAGCCGGTGTTGGCCTATTGCCGCTCGGGGATGCGCTCGACAACGATGTGGGCGCTGTCGCAAGCCGGTCAGCACGACCTGCCGCACATCGTCGAGAGCGCCAAGAAAGCCGGGTTCGACATGAAAGGCGTGATCCGGCGGATCGCGAACAAGGGCCGCACCCCGATCGAAGTGGCCGAAGCGCAGCACACCGTGGTCATCATCGGCGCCGGCGCGGCGGGTATCGCCACCGCCTCCAGCCTGCTCGCCCGCGCGCCGGGCCTCGACATCGCGATCATCGACCCGGCCGACGTGCACTACTACCAGCCCGGCTGGACACTGGTGGGCGGCGGCGTATTCGATGCGCGCCAAACCGCCCACACCATGGGCACCACCCTGCCCCGTGGCGTGCATTGGATCAAGGCGGCGGTGGCGGCGTTCGAACCCGAGCGCAATGCGGTCATTCTGGATGGCTGCCGGGTGGTCAAATACGAACAACTGATCGTGTGCCCCGGCCTGAAGCTCAATTGGCATGCCATCGAGGGCTTGTCGCAGACCCTGGGCCGCAACGGCGTGACTTCCAACTACCTGTATCACCTGGCGCCGTACACCTGGGAACAGGTGCAACAGTTGCGCGGTGGCCGGGCGATCTTTACGCAGCCGCCCATGCCGATCAAATGTGCCGGGGCGCCGCAAAAAGCCATGTATTTGTCGGCCGATCACTGGAAACGCAGCGGCGTGCTGAAGGACATCGAGATCGAGTTCTACAGCGCCGGTGCGGTGCTGTTCGGGGTGCCCGACTATGTGCCGGCGCTGATGGAATACGTCAAGGCTTACAGGATCGACCTGAATTTCGGCCACACCCTCATCCGCGTCGATGGCCCGGCGCGCACCGCCACGTTCAACAGCGCGAATGCGGATGGCACGAACCACGAGGTAACCCGCGAGTTCGATTTGCTGCACGTGGTGCCGCCGCAGATCGCGCCGGATTTCATTCGGGTCAGCCCGTTGGCCGACGCGGCCGGCTGGATTGATGTCGACCCCGCAACGCTGCGGCATAAAACCTGGGCAAACATTCATGCGCTGGGTGACGCGGCCAACTCAAGCAACGCCAAGACCGCCGCCGCCGCCCGCAAGCAGGCGCCAGTGGTGGCCCATAACGTGTTGGCGGCCATGGGCAAGGCGAACGGCTGCGCGCAGTACGACGGCTACGGCTCCTGCCCGCTGACGGTGGAGCGCGGCAAGATCGTCCTGGCGGAGTTCACCTATGGTGGCAAGGTCGCCCCCAGCTTCCCGTCCTGGCTGATCGACGGCACCCGCCCTTCCCGGCTGGCCTGGTTGCTCAAAGAGCGGATTCTTCCACCGCTGTATTGGAAGGGCATGCTCAAGGGCCGGGAATGGTTGGCCAAACCCGAGTTGACCGACCAATGAAAACCGCATTGAAGGCAAGGAGACTGGGATGATCATCGTCTTACTGCTGGGGCTGACGGTGGGTGTGATCCTGGCCCTGACCGGCGCCGGCGGCGGCATCCTCGCGGTGCCGTTGCTGGTGTTCGGGGCGGGCCTGAGCATGGCCGAGGCCGGCCCCATCGGCTTGCTGGCGGTGGGCCTGGCCGCGACCCTGGGCGCGGTGATGGGCCTCAAGAACGGCACCGTGCGCTACAAGGCGGCGCTGTTGATCGCCACCGCGGGGATCATCTGCTCGCCCCTGGGCTTGTGGCTGGCGCAGCGCACGCCGAATCGTCCGTTGACGATCATGTTTGCCTGCGTGTTGATGTACGTGGCGTTCCGGGTATTCAAACGTTCGTTGCCGGCGTCCAAGGCCCCGGTCGCGACCAAGCCGCCGCCGTGCGTGCTGGACACCCAGCGCGGAAAGCTGAACTGGACCGCGCCCTGCGCCTGGGCGCTCACGGTGTCTGGCGTGGTCGCGGGCGGGCTTTCGGGCCTGCTCGGCGTGGGCGGCGGATTCGTGATGGTGCCGGCGTTGCAGCGCTACACCAACTTGACCGCGCAATCGGTGCTGGCAACGTCCCTGGCGGTGATCGCACTGGTGTCGATGTCCGGCGTGGCCGCCAGTTCGGCGGCCGGGCATTTGCAGTGGGCAGTTGCCCTGCCGTTCTCCCTGGGCGCATTGTTCGGCATGGCCTGCGGACGCCTGATCGCGGCGCGGCTGGCAGGCCCGCACTTGCAACGCGGGTTTGCCATCGTGTCGATGCTGGTGGCGGTGGCCCTACTGGTCAAAGCGATTGGATCCTGAACTTGCGCGCGCCCGTACCCGGCCTGTTCCCCCTGATTTGCACTGGAGAAGCCCCATGATTGTCGACTGGATCAACTTCACGCCCTGGTCATCCCTGGCAGGCGGCGCCTTGATTGGCCTGGCCGCCAGCCTGTTCGCCGTCGGCAACGGCCGTATCGCCGGCATCAGCGGCCTGATCGGCAGTGTGCTGCAACGCGGCGGCGAAGGCGTGAGTGAGAAAGCCCTGTTTCTGCTCGGCCTGCTCGTCGCGCCGCTGCTCTGGGGCCTGTTCGCCGTATTGCCGCTGATCGAGTTCCAGAGCGGTTGGCTCGGGCTGATCCTCGCCGGGGTCCTGGTGGGAGTCGGCACACGCTATGGCTCGGGTTGCACCAGTGGCCATGGGGTGTGCGGCCTGTCACGCCTGTCGCCACGCTCGATGGCGGCCACGCTGTGTTTCATGTTCAGCGGCTTCGTTACGGTGTTTGTGCTGCGTCATCTACTGGGGGGTTGAACATGATCAAATTCAGCGCATTCATCGCCGGCCTGTTGTTCGGCCTGGGCCTTTTGCTGGCGGGCATGGCCAACCCGAGAAAAGTGCTGGCGTTCCTGGATGTGGCCGGCGCCTGGGACCCGTCCCTGGGACTGGTCATGGTCGGCGCCATTGCCGTGGCCATTGGCCCGATGACCTGGGCACGCCGGCAGTCCCGTTCGCTCCTGGGCAGCCCCATGCAGTTCCCCGCCAAACGCGAACTGGACCGACGCCTGATCGGCGGCAGCCTGTTGTTTGGCATCGGTTGGGGCATTGCCGGGATTTGTCCTGGTCCGGCCGTGGCTATCCTGCTGACCGGTCACTGGCAAGCCATCCTGTTCATGCTGGCCATGTTGGGTGGCATGTTGTTGTTCACGGCCCTGGAGAATCGACGCAAACGTTGATCACGTTTGCAGCTAAGAGATCAACAGCGTTTTATTCGATAACGATTACATACCGAGTCAACTGGTCGACTGAATCGAATCACCCGCTCAACGCAATCAAACACGCTACCGATAAAGGCAACGCTATAAACAGGCTGAATATCCACACCGAAAAAACCCATATAAACAGAGGCGCCTCGTTAGCCATTAGTCGAATACTGCCTTTCGCGAACGGCGCCTTATAGTGCGCCGCATACATCCCGCCTGTTTAAATTGATTCCCGGTACTTTTAATGTCGTCCATACACGCTGCATCGAACACCCTCGCGATAAGTGAAGAGTTGTTGCAATTACTTCAAGCGACGGCCAACGCCCAAACCGCCTGGATGACCACCGTCAATCATTTGGAAGCCGCTTGTGATGAGGTATGGCTGGCGCGCATGTGGGAAGTCGAGCACCTTGAAAACCAATACAGGGCTTGCCAGGACCAACTGTTTTCTTATCTGAAAAAATCAATCGCGTTCTAATTCCCCCGTAACTGCCCTGCACTCTTTTCGATTGCCACGCACCAGAACCCAGGCCTTTTTAATATTCGACCAAAGCACAAGACACCACGCTTAGTCTCGAAAAAGATACTTGGCCTAAAAGCCTATCTCTGCGCCAACGCCTGACAAATAGCGGGCTGTAACCTTTCAGCCATTGCTTCAAGCAATGCCCCTCGCAGTGCCATTTTTTTCATCCAAGGCCCGAATAATCATCTGAAACAGCGTGACCGCCCTGTTAGCACTAAAGCATTGGGTCTGAGGGTCGACACTCAGGGAATCACGAGTCAATTAACCTACGTAACTTTCTGGAGGCCATATGTCCGGCTGGATCAGTAATATCCGAGTCAGCGCTAAATTAAGTTGGGGATTCGGCCTGGTGCTGGGGCTTACGTT
Source organism: Pseudomonas extremaustralis (assembly GCF_900102035.1). NCBI lineage: Bacteria > Pseudomonadati > Pseudomonadota > Gammaproteobacteria > Pseudomonadales > Pseudomonadaceae > Pseudomonas > Pseudomonas extremaustralis. The sequence continues at coordinate 751,907 of NZ_LT629689.1, read as the reverse complement.
ATTACTGGCCGCAACCGGCTGGTATGCCGTGGTGAAATTGACCGATCGCGGGCTGAAGGTTGAGGAAATTGCTCAGATCAGCGATTACACCAAAGACCTGCGCATCATCCGTTTGCGCATCGGTAAGAGCACCCAAGCGGACGCCTTCCAACCGCTGCAACAAACCCTGGATCGCCTCGCGACCCATCTGGACCGTATCAGGGCTCAATTCATCGACCCACGGGATAACGATCTGATCCGCCAACAGCAAGAGGCCGTCAATGAGTACGGGAAATTGCTGAAGGACTTGGCCACGCCTGACGTTGACCAAGCGTCCCTGTTCAAACGGATGGGGCAGTTGGGCGACCTGTTGCTCGACACCACGCAAAAACTCATTGACTCGCAAAATACCAAACGCGATACCGATGCCGCGTCCGCCAAAACCCTGCTCAGCCTCGTCGCGACCCTGGCCCTGTTACTCGGCGCACTGGCCGCATGGGTCATCACCCGACAAATCGTCAACCCACTGCAACACACGCTCCAGGCAGTGAACCGCATCGCCAGGGGCGATTTGACCGAGAAGCTGACGGTGACCCGACGCGATGAACTGGGCCAGCTGCAATCCGGCCTTCAGCAGATGATGCTCAACCTGCACGAACTGATCGACGGCATTCGATCCGGCGTCATCCAGGTTGCCAGCGCCGCGGAACAATTGTCGGCGGTGACCGAGCAGACCAATTCGGGCATCAACAACCAGAAAGCCGAAACCGATCACGTCGCCACCGCCATGAACGAGATGACGGCCACCGTACACAACGTTGCACGCAACGCCGAAGAGGCCTCCGTCGCCGCGTCCATCGCCGATCAGCAAGCCAGCGAAGGCGAACAGATCGTGGGGGAAGCCATCGCGCAGATCCAGCGCCTGGCCACAGAACTCAACCAGTCGGCCGACGAGGTACGCAACCTCGCCCTGCGCACCCAGCGCTCCACCGAAGAAATCGAGAGCCTGGTCGCCGGGGTCCAGAGCGGCACCCAAGCCGTGGCCTCGGGCATGGACAGCAGCCTGCAACTGAGCGAAAGCAGCGTGGAATGCACCCATCGCGCGGTCAGCGCCCTGGAGAACATCACCGGCAAGGTCTCGATCATCCAGTCCATGAACCAGCAGATCGCAACAGCGGCGGAGCAACAAAGCGCCGTCACCGAGGAGATCAATCGCGCGGTGATCAACGTGCGCGACATCTCCGACCAGACGGCCAACACCTGCGAAGAAACCGCCGCGTCGAGTAACGAACTGGCGCGGCTGGGGCATGAGTTGGAACGCCTGGTGGAGCGTTTCAAGGTCTAGGCATTCGTCCGGCGCGGTGGAGCAGACACCCCCTGTCGATCGCTCGACACCGCGCCAGCGCTGCGCCCCAACCCGTAAATCGCCAGGGCCGCCAGAGCGGAAGGTACCACCAGCGCGGCAAACACTTGCGCGAAGGTCCAGCCCCAACTCAGCATCTGCGCACCGGCAAAGGCGCTGAGGATCGCGCCGAAGCGACCGATGCCGCTCATCCAACTGGCGCCGGTGGCGCGTGCCTGGGTCGGGTAGAACGTGGCCGCCAGCGCGTTCATGCCGACGCTGGCACCATTGAGGCCGAACCCGACCAGCCAGGCGATCAGGCACAGCAACAGGAAATGCCCGGTGGCCTGGCCAATCGCGTAGATCACCCCACCGCTCAACACGAACACCGCCATCAACACCCGGTATTTATTCCAGCGATCCATGACCCAGCCGACACACAGCGCGCCGGCAGGCCCGCCGATCTGGAACATCGCGGTCACAATCGCCGCGTCCGCCACGCTATAACCGCCGCCGTCTTTCACCAGGGTCGGTAACCAGCCGCTGAACAGGTAGACCAGAAACAACGCCAGCACATAACCGCTCCACAGCATCAACGTGCCGAAGCGATAGGACGGCGACAATACGATGTGCATGGCCGACGCGCGCATCAGCGGATGGGCCGGCAGGCAAAAGGTCGATTGCGCATCACTGACGCCCGGTGCGAGTTTTTCCACAATCGCGCGGATCCGCGGGTTCGGCGCCCGCTTGGCGACCAGGAACGTCACCGACTCGGGCAGTTTGAAATACAGCAGCGGCGCCACCAGCAGGGGCAAGATGCCACCGAGGATCAGCATGCTTTTCCAGCCGAAGGCCGGAATCATCCAGGCCGACAGAAACCCGCCGCCGGCAGCGCCCAGGGAGAACCCGCAAAACGCTACCGTGATCAGGAACGAACGGCTGCGCTGCGGCGCGTACTCCGACACCAGGGTACTGGCATTCGGCATGGCCGCGCCGAGCCCCAGCCCGGTGAGGAAGCGCAGGATCACCATGGTGCTGATGTCCGGGGAAAACGCCGTCGCCAGGGTCCACAGGCCAAACATGGACACACTGCTGACCAGCACGATCTTGCGCCCGTAACGGTCGGCCAGCGGCCCGGCGACCAGTGCACCGGCAGCCAGGCCGATCAGCGCCGCACTCAGCACCGGACCCAGTTGCTGATGGCTCAAGCCCCAGTCCATTTTCAGTTGCGGTGCGATAAAGCCCATGATGGCCACATCGAAGCCATCCAGGCCGATGATCAGGAAACCGAGGAACACCACCCACTTCTGAAAGGCGCCGATGGGGCGACTGTTGATCAGCGCGTGGATGTCGATGGGTTGGGTTGTCAGCATGAAAGTCACCTCTGTGTTGTGGGGGCGCGCAACCACGGCGCCCGCTTTTTTATTGGGGTGAAACGAGGACGGTAACCGGCGGTTCAAGCACCGCCGAGGCTGTGGAAACGCACCGGACGGATGATCCGGGTTTCCTGGGCAATGATCAGATGCGCCGAAGCCTGCAGGTAGGCCGGGAAGCGCGGATCGCTGTCTCGTGCCTGGCTGCGTCGCTCGAAGTCATCGAGGCTGTCGTAGCCCCATAGGTGCACGACTTGGTTCAGCGGGCCGATGCTGCTGGTATAGAACCCCAGCGGCGCGCCCAGATGCTCGAGCAGAACCGGCATGGCCAGGCGATCGAAGATCTCGATGAACTCGGGCATGCCCCGTGGGCGGATGGTGTAGATGCGGTGGTCGACGACCGGCTTGTGATGCATCAGGCCACCTCCTGCCGGGGGTTGCCCGGTGTTTTTGCGCCAGCCACCCGCGCCAGGTGCAGGCCGGTGAGATAACCGAAGGTCATGATCGGTCCGAGGGTGATACCGGCGGCGGGATAGTTGCCGCCCATGATGCTCGCGCGGTCGTTGCCCACCGCGTAAAGCCCGGCGATCGCCTGGCCTTGGCGGTCGAGCACCTCCCCGCACACGCTGGTCCGGATGCCGTCAAAGGTACCCAGATCCCCCATGATCACTTTGAGGGCGTAGTAAGGCCCGTCGCCAATCGGCGCCACGCATGGGTTCGGCAGGTTCTGCGGGTCGGCGAGGTAGCGGTTGAAGCTGGTGGTGCCACGGCCGAACTGCCGGTCCACGCCCTGCCCCGCCGTGCGATTGTAGTCACGCACGGTCTGTTCCAGCCCGGCCGCATCGAGCCCGGCGTTCTGCGCCAATTGCGCCAGGGTGCGGCCGCTGTGCAGGTAGCCGTTGCGCAGCAATGGCGCGAGGGGCATCGGCGCCGGCTTGGCATAACCCAGGCCGTACTTGGCCATGGTCCGGCGGTCGCAGATCAGCCACATGGCGGTTTCGGTTTGATTGGCACAGGCCTCGATCATCGCCGCGCCGACGTCGTGGTAGGAGTTGGACTCGTTGGTGAAGCGTTGGCCATTGCGGGTCACACCGATCACGCCGGGTTTGTAGCGATCGAGCAGATGGGGGAAGGCCGTGAAGCTGCCGTTACCCATCGGCACTTTCGAGACTGGCATCCAGGCCGCAGGCGCCTTGAGCCGTATCTCGACGCTGCCGCCCAAGGCCTCGGCCATGCGCGCGCCGTCCCCGGTGTTGGTCTGCGGCACCGGTGAGAAATGCTCGCCACCGCGACGCACATGGGGATAAGCCTGCTGCAACCGTTGCAGGTCATGGGAAAACCCGCCACTGGCCAATACCACACCCTGGCGGGCTTCAAACCGCACTTCACCGCCTTCGGTCTGAGCGATCACCCCGGTGACCCGATCCGCGTCTTTCAATAATTGCCGGGCGCTGGTTTGCGTGAGAATCGGGATCCCCAGGTCCAGCGCCGATTTCGCCAGCCGCGCAGCCAAGGCATTGCCGCTGGTCACTTGAATACCACGCCGGTACAGCAGCAGCTCCTTGGCGTGGGTCATCAGGCGCTTGGCCACATAGAGGAACGAGGTCAGGGATTTGGTGGCATTGAAGAAATGCTTGAGGTCGGCATTCGACGAATTGAACATCATCCCAATGAACGTGATGGTTTTGAGCGGCGGGCGCAGGCGTGCCATGTCGGCTCCCAGCCGGCGGATGTCGAACGGCGCGGCGAGGATCGAACGGCCGATGTCGACGCCACCGGCCACGTCTGGGTGATAGTCCGGGTAGAGGGTCGGGATGAACTGGACCTCGGTCTCCCGCTGGAAAAAGTCGATCATCTGCGGCGCGTTATCGAGAAACGCATCGACCGCCTCGGCATCGTAGAAATCGCCCGTCTCGTTTTTCATATAGGTCAGCGCGGCCTCCCGGCTGTCCGCGATGCCCTTGGCCTTGGACAGCCCGTTGCCGGGAATCCACAGCACGCCTCCCGAGAACGCGGTGGTGCCGCCGAAGTACGCATCCTTTTCAATCACAATGACTTCCAGCCCCTGCTTGCGCGCAGTGATGGCGGTCGCCAGGCCACCGGCGCCGGCGCCGATCACCAGTACGTCGCACCGACGGATCGCCTCGGTAGTTGTCGTCGTCATAGTCAGTCTCACTCGGTAAAAGCCAGCCGAACGCTTGCCGCCGTCGACAGCACGACAGGACAGGTTCGCTGGGGTATTCGGAGTCGGCCAGCATTGGCCGAACAGAGGTCAGGCCTGGTGGCTGGCCATGGGGGACTCAAAGCCGGGGCGCGGAATCAACGCCATCAGCATGCTTTCCAGGCCACCGTCGACGGTCAGCTCGGCGGCGTTGACATAACCGGCCCGCGGGCTCGCGAGGAAGAGGACGGCGTCGGCAATGTCCTGGGGCTCGCCGATGCGCTGGTTGGCGGTCATCGCCTTGCGTTGCTGCTCGACCTTGGGATCGGCGTAGAACGCTGCCGACAGCGGCGTGCGGATCAGTCCCGGGCAGATGGCATTGCTGCGAATGCCCCGTGGGCCCCACTCCGCAGCGATCTGCCGCGAAAGCATGGCGACCCCGGCCTTGGCGGCACTGTAGGCGCCGCTGAAGGTCTGCGGGTAATGCGCGGCGATCGAGGCGATGTGCACGATGCTGCCGCTTTGCCGGGCCAGCATCAGCCGCCCGAACGCCTGGGCACACAACAGATAGCCCGTGAGGTTGACCGACAGCACCTGGTTCCAGTGTTCCAGGCTCAGCGTTTCCAGCGCCCCGGCCTGCAACACGCTGGCGTTGTTGATCAGCACATCGCAGCGCCCGTGGAGCGCCTGCACTTGTTCGGCAGCGTGTTGCACGCTGACGGGGTCGGCAATATCGCAGTGCAGTACAGAAACATCCGCTTCACTGTTTTGCGCCAATTCGGCGGCCAGCTCGCGGCATTTTTGTTCATCGCGATCAAGCAGCACCACATGGGCATTCTGGCGCACCAGCGCGCCGGCAATCGCGCTGCCGATGCCGCCGGCCGCGCCTGTGAGCACACAGACCTTGGAGTCCAGATTCAGCCAGCTTTTCTGCAGGTCGTTATTATTCATTGTTATCTCCAACACGCATTTCAAGACAATTGCCCCACTGCTCGGGATGCAGCAGGCGATGCTCAGGATAGAAGCGTGGGACGGCTCGCAAGAATGGACAAAACCTTCAACCGTCGAGACTTTTACGACAAATCGGCAGCGAATTGCCCAACGCGCGGTTTCTTCGCTAAGGTAGAAAACACGTGCCCGTAGACCATAAAAATAATGAACAAGATTCCCAGCTATGCCCTGTACGGCGAGGCGGCGGCGCCGATATGGCACGACTCCCTGCATGTCGAGTCGATCTCCCTGCGCTCCGGCGCCTACAACTGGGAGATCGCTGCCCATCGACACGAGGGGTTGTTGCAGATGCTGTACCTGCAAAGCGGTGAAGGCGAGGTGCTGCTGGACAACCAGCGGGTCGAGGTCAAGGCGCCGTGCCTGCTGTTCATCCCTGAGCAGATCGTCCATGGCTTCGCCTGGCACGGGCGGGTCGAAGGGCATGTGATCACCGCCGTGCAACACCCGCTGGAAAGCATCGTCCAGGTGCTCTCTCCGGGCCTGTTGGCGCAGATCCAGAAACCCTGGGTGGTCGCCCTGCCGCACTGGGCGCCGGCCGACAATCCGCTGGAGCCGCTGTATCGAGCGCTGTACGAGGAGTATCACGGTCGCGGCCGGGAGCATGTCGCCAGCAGCATGTCATTGCTGCTCGCGCTGGTGATCCAGATGCTGCGCCTGAGCGAGCCCACCCACGAGCTGCACGCGCAGCGTCACGATCGACGCAGCCAGCAGATGATCGCCTTCCGCGAACGGGTGAACCGGCACTTTCGCGAACACCTTTCGCTGCATGACTACGCCAATTTCCTCGGGATCACCGTGGTCACCCTGAGCCGGCTGTGCCATGAACAACTGGGCATGACCCCCATGACCCTGATCAACGCCCGGCTGATCCTCGAAGCCAAACGCGAACTGGCCCATTCGACCCAAAGCGTCAAGCAGATTGCCCACGGCATGGGCTTTGCCGATGTCGGTTACTTCAGCCGTTTTTTCCGCAAGCACGCCCAGTGCAGCCCCAGCGAGTTTCGCCTCCAGGCCCAAGCCAAACGCCAGTGACGCTCAGAGCGTCATGACCGGCCGCAGCAACGCCTGCCCTTCGTACAACGCCGACAGATAACGCTCGCGCATGTCCTCGACGCTCATGCGCGAGGCGTGGGTGGTCAGGGTCAAGGTCGCCTGCAAGCGCCCTTCCCGATCGATCAGCGGCACGCTCAGCACACGCATGCCCACTTCATATTCCTGGTCCACCAGGACGTATCCACGCTCGCGCGCCAAGGCAATCTCGGCGCGGATGCGCGCTTCGTCCGTCACGGTATAAGGGGTAATCGCACGCAGCTCGTTACGGCTGAAATACCCCGCGAGCGCCTCTTCGGTCAGGCTCGCCAACCAGAGCCGGCCACTGCCCGTGCAATACATCGGCACCCTGGAGCCGGGGCGGATCGACATCGAAGTGATATGGCTGTAGCGGCTGCGCACGATATGCACGATGTCATCGCCGTCGCGCACACCCACCGACACATGCTCCTGGGTGGTCCTTGCCACCTGCTCCACAATCGGGCGCAGCATGCGCGGCAGCACCGCCGAATCGACATAAGCCTGGCCGATCCGCAAGGTCTTGGCGGTCAGCCAGTAATGGCGTCCGTCGGTCTGGGCGAAATCGTCATGCACCAGGGTCAGCAGAAAACGCCGGGCGGCGCTTTGGGTCATGTCGGCCATGCGCGCCACTTGCGGCACGCTCAGGCGCGGGTGCTCCTGGGAAAACAACTGCAACAGCGCCAGGCCCTTTTGCAGGCCGACGATCAAATCCCGCGAATGAATGGTGGGTTGTTTCATCGAACTCAGGCTCTTAATCAGGCAAAGGCTGCGATTATCGCACTGTCACTGCGATTATCAACGCATTCGCCGGTGCACTCGATTGTTCGCTGGGCCCCCGGCTTGCAGTATCGGCCCCACAACACAGCCAATAAACGGGTACACAGCATGATTCAGGGTTCGACTGAACTGGTCGCCATTGTCGGCTCACCGATTGCCCAGGTGAAATCGCCGGAAAACTTCAATCGCTGGTTCGCCAGCCATCAGCAGAACGTCGCAATGCTGGCCATCGACCTTGCGCCGTCGGCCCTGCAGAACTTCGTCCAGACCCTGCGCGGCTGGCAAAACCTGCGCGGTTGCGTGGTGACGGTGCCTTACAAACAACTCTTGGCCAATCGCCTGGACAGCGTCAGCGAGCGCTCGGCGGCACTGCGCTCGGTCAATGTGATCCGCCGCGAGGCCGACGGTCGGCTGGTGGGCGATATCGTCGACGGCGAAGGCTTTCTCAACGCCGCGCGCAAGCACGGTTTCAATCCTCAAGGCAAACAGGCCCTGGTGATCGGCACGGGCGGTGTCGGCAGCGCGATTGCCTATTCGTTGTGTGAAGGTGGGGTCAGCCACCTGGTGATCAGCGACCTGAACCACGAGCGTGTCGAGGTGCTGAGCGAGTTGTTGTGCAGTGTGTTCCCGGAGATCGTGATCAGCGCCAACCCGACCTCGCTCGCGCACTTTGACCTGGTGGTGAACGCCTCGCCGGTCGGCATGAACGCCACGGCCGATGACGGCCAGATGCCGCTCCCGCTGCCCCTGATGGAAACCCTGAGCGCCACCGCGCTGGTCGCCGACGTCGTGACCTCGCCGGCGGTGACGCCCTTTCTCGCCTGCGCCCAGCGTCTGGGCTGTGGAATTCAGACCGGCCCGGAAATGGCCCTGGCGCAGTTGGGCAACCTCGGTCACTTCATGGGCGTGACGCCGCTGGAAATCTGAATGCCCGCGCGCATCTTCAATAGGCAACCAACAATGAAAACGAGCACTTGCGTGCACCGCGCCGCTGCCGAGCTGACCTACGACGTGATCGTCCTGGGCAGTGGCGCGGCCGGTTTTGCCGCCGCCGTGACGGCCAGCTCTCGCGGCCTCAAGGTCCTGCTGGTGGAAAAGACCGAAGCCTTTGGCGGCACGTCGGCGATTTCCGGTGGTGCGGTCTGGCTGCACGACACCGACCAGGCCCGGGCCGCCGGGCATCACCTGAGCGCCGAACAGATGCGCCGTTACCTCAAGGCCGTCATCGGCGCTGGCTACAACCCGGCATTGATCGACGCATTCATCGAACAGGGACGTGAAGCCCTGCGCTACCTGGAAGCCCACAGCGAGCTGAGTTACAGCCTGCGACCGCTGTCGCCGGACTATTACCCGGACCTGCCCGGCGGTACGCAAACCGGCCGCGCGCTGGAAATCGACGAATACGACGGACGCCGCCTCGGTGAGCATTTCAAGGACCTGAAACGGCCACCGAACGGCATGCTGCTGTTCGGCGGCATGATGGTCAATCGTGTCGACATCCAGCACTTCCTCAGTTTCAAGCGCTCGCCGAAATCCCTCTGGCACTGCGTCAAACTCTTGGGGCGGTATGCCGTCGACCGAATCAACCATCCACGCGGAACCCGCCTGACCGTGGGCAATGCCTTGATCGCGCGCCTGGCGACCACCGCCCTGGCCAACGGTGTCGACCTGTGGCTGCGAGCCACGCCCGAGGCGTTGATCGTGGAACAGGGGTCGGTCAAGGGCGTGCGGATTTCCCGCGACGGTGTCACCCATTCGGTCAGGGCGCGGGGCGGTGTGGTGCTGGCCATGGGCGGTTTCGCGGCGGGTGCGCAAGCGGCCGAACAGCGGCCATCCACGGCGTCGGAGCACTGGAGCATGTCGCCTGCCGCCAACGTCGGTGACGGGCAACGCCTGGCCGCTTCTGTGGACGCGGCCATCGGCGACAACCTGGCGGCGAACTTTTTCTGGGCGCCTGTCTCGGTGCTGCACAAGGCTGATGGCAGTGTGGAACGCTTTCCGCACTTGGTGACCGACCGCGCCAAACCCGGCGTGATCGCGGTCAATCGCGCCGGGCAGCGTTTTGTCAATGAATCCGACTCCTACCATTGTTTCGTCGAAGCCATGTTCGCCAATGGCGGCGCCAACGCGCCCTGCTGGCTGATCTGCGACAGCGAAGCGCTGAACCATTACGGCATGGGCCTGGCGCGGCCGCGGCCGGTCGACAACAGCGCGCTGATCAAGGCCGGCTACCTGTTTTGTGCCGACAGCCTCACCGAACTGGCGCAGCTCACCCGCATCGACGCGGCCACACTGGCGCAGACCGTGGCGCACTACAACGCCGATGCCGAACAAGGTGTCGACCGCCAATTCGGCAAGGGCAGCAACGCCTACAACCGCTACATGGGCGACCCGCTGCATCAGCCCAACCCGTGCCTGAAACCGCTGCACAAGGCGCCTTTCTATGCCGTGCGGGTGTTCACCGGCGACCTGGGTTCGGCCCGTGGCCTGGTGACCAATGCCCAGGCCAACGTACTCGATCGCCACCACGCACCGGTCCCCGGACTCTACGCGGCCGGCAACGAAATGAATTCGATCATGGACGGCACCTACCCCGGCCCCGGCATCACCCTCGGTCCTGGCATCACCTTCGGCTACCTCGCCGCCAACGACATTGCCCGGCGGCTCGACCGCCAAACGGCACAACCCGCCCCCACTGGAGAACACCATGTACTACGAACTGCGCACCTACACGATTAAACCGACCAAGCTCGGCGACTGGCTGGCCCTGTACAAAAGCGCCGCCTTGGCCGTGCAGCAAGAACACCTGGGCAACCTGATCGGCTTTTTCACCACCGAAATCGGGGAGGTCAATCAAGTGGTGCACATCTGGGGCTACGCCAGCCTCGACGACCGCATCAGCCGTCGCAACGCCATGGCGGCCGATCCGCGCTGGCAGGACTTCGCCCAGCAGAACAAGGCACTCGACGCCGTCGTGAGCCTGGAATCACGCCTGCTGCGCCCGACCGACTTTTCGCCCCTCCAATAACCCCGTCGCCAGGTTGCGCCGTTTCTGCTCAAGAGCGGCCAATCTCACACCTTCTCGCGGTAGTTCCTATGTGCATCAGCGATTCCCTGCTTTGTGATGTGTTGGTCGTCGGCTCCGGCGCTTCCGGTCTGGCTGCGGCGGTAACCGCTGCGCAACTGGGCCTGGACGTGATCGTCGTAGAGAAAGAACCCCTGCTCGGCGGCACCAGTGCCTGGTCGGGGGGTTGGCTGTGGATTCCGCGCAATCCGCTGGCCATCGCCGACGGTATCGCAGAAGACCCGGAACAATCGCGGGTGTACCTGCGTCATGAACTGCACACCGACGTGCTCGGTCCCAACGTGGAAACCTTTCTCGAACAAGGGCCGAAGATGGTCGAGTTCTTTCAACGCCACACCGAAGTGCAGTTTTTTTCCGGCAGCAAAATGCCTGACTTTCACGCCAGCGAAGGCTACGCCAAAGGGGGCCGTTCGGTGTGTGCGCAACCCTTCGACGGTCGTCGCCTCGGCCCCTGGATCAACAAACTGCGGCGCCCGCTCGACCTCATCAGCCCGGCCGGAATGGGCATCGCCGGCGGTGCCGATCTCAATCACTTTCTCAATGCGCGCCAGTCACCGTCGTCACTGCTCTACGCCGGCAAGCGCCTGTTGCGCCATGCCCGCGACCTGCTGCGTCATGGCCGTGGCATGCACCTGGTGAACGGCAACGCACTGGTTGGCCGCCTGCTCAAAAGCGCGCTGGATCGCAACGTGCGCCTGTTGACTGAAACCCCCGTGCGGGAATTGCTGCGCGACGGTGCGCGGGTGGTCGGCGCGCGCGTCGAATCTGCCGGTCGCCTGACCGAGATCCACGCCCGGCGCGGCGTGGTCCTCGCGTGTGGCGGCTTCCCCCACGATCAACAGCGCATCGCCCGCCTGTTCACCCATGCCCCCAACGGCACCGAACACCTGAGCGCAGCGCCCAAAGGCAATACCGGCGATGGCCTGCGCCTGGGCGAACGCGTCGGCGCGTGCGTAGCATCCGACCTGCCCCACCCCGCCGCATGGGCACCGGTGTCCCGGGTCCCACGCGAAGACGGCGGCTTCAGCGGCTTCCCACACCTGATGGAACGCGCCAAACCCGGCTTCATCGCCGTGCGCCAGGATGGCCGCCGCTTCGTCAACGAAGCCGACTCCTACCACGACTACATGTGCGCCCTGTTCAACGCCACCGGCCCGGGAGAAACCCCAACCTCCTGGCTGATCTGCGATCACCGCGCCCAACGTCGCTATGGCCTGGGCTGGTCCAGACCCTTCCCGTTCCCGACCGCGCACTACATACGCTCAGGCTACTTGTTCAAAGCCCCGACACTGACCGACCTGGCACACCAATGCGGCATCGACGCACAACAACTGAACGCCACCGTCAACGCCTTCAACCTCGATGCAGAACGCGGACACGACCCAGTCTTCCAGCGCGGTGAATCGCTATACAACAAGGCCCAAGGCGAACCCCTGCACGGCCCCAACCCCTCCCTCGGCAGCCTGCGCGACGCGCCGTTCTACGCAATAAAACTAGTCCCCGGCAGCCTCGGCACCTTCGCCGGCCTCAAGACCGACGCCAGCGCCCGCGCATTGGACAAACAGGGTGTGGCGATACCGGGGTTATTTGCGGTGGGTAATGACATGAATAGCATCATGAATGGGTATTACCCGAGTGGGGGGATCACACTGGGGCCTGGGATGACGTTTGGGTATGTTGCGGCGAGGGTTCTTGCGGGGGGGGATAGTTGATGGGGGGGGAACACCTCACCCACTTGACTTAAAAATACCTTGTTCACGAAAGGCAGAATCATAACGACTGCATAATCCTTCAACAACCAATCACTCATCCCGCACTCTTAGATTCTTGTCAATTACCCGAAGTATTTTTTTAAATTAGATATATTAACCTCACAAAAGGCATTACATTGAAAGACAAACACATAACTGCCACCCAGTCTCTTAGAGAGGGTGCTATAGGCAATCCCGGGACCTGCCTCACCGTCCTGCCGCCCATAGACAATATTTTTCACATTCAAAACCTTCCGCCATTATTTTAGATTTGGCACTTTTGGCCGCATCTAAATAACTAACTACTTGCTCAGCACAGGGCAATCGAATCAAATTATTATAATACCCTCCTCCACCACCAACGACATTAGCTACCAACTCAACACTTAACCCAGATATAGACACATCAATATCGCACCGTTCACCTGCGGATAATACCGCATTCGAAACTATCAAAAGACAAACCCCACAAAAGCAGGAAGTAACCGTTAACGTACACAATCATTAATTACCCTCCAGACCGATACATTTAAATAGCGCACCCAATAACCGCCCTTATCTTTTGAGCAGAAATCAAAATTAAACATTCAACATCAAATCCCCTTATGCCGCCGTAGCAATAGCCTGCCCAGCCGTTGGAGACCGCAGTTGGGGCGCCGTCGGATAGTCGGTCCAGTACAACATGCAAACGAACAAATGGCCACGTAACTTTTACATTAGACAACTTCCAACTTTTACCCTCACTCTAAGTATTGTATGTATAGCCCCCACTGCATGTATAAAAACAAGCCAGCCAAGTATCCGTCGTCGAGACGTAGAAATCTATTTAGCCTTGCTTTTTTCAAATACAGACAAATACCTCAAAGCAGCTTCATATGATAAATACTTCTGAGCTTCTAAATTAAAAACAAGAGCAGCTGTAACACACCCGTCTTTCATAACCCACTCATCTGGCGTGGATTTTTCAAGGGCTTCTGAGATTTTCATGAGAGCATCACCACCGAGCCCTGCCACACAGCTTCCATATATTCGGCCAAACAGCATTTCGGCATTTTCATTATTCTCAATCAATGACTCATAAGTTAATGAACTCAACAGAATTTCGGTTTTTTGATAAAACGCGTCGCTCAGGGAAATTTTATCCGCAGCGGCCACAACCTCTTCCTTCAGCAGAATAAATTTCTTGCCCTTAAATACCCAGACGAGATTTCTATCATAGCAAATACTACTTGAGGGACCGCAAAAGCGATATCGTATTGAAATATTGTGATCGGCAACTGATACCCCTTGAAAAATATCTAGCCCGCCCTCATTGGAAATTTTTTTAGGGATTAGTTTTTCATTATGTAGAATCTCGTCACCCTTTGAAACAACTCTTAACGTGTAGAACGGGCCACCATTATCAAGCAATTTAATTTCATCTAATTCCCCATCCCGCGTGACATCTTGATACATCACTAAAAAATCAGATGCATCGGCTCGGCCAACAGTTGCGACAAGAAAAAATAGCAAAACTGCTTTACCAAAATATCTTTTCATCTTCCTAAATCTTCCTGAATCGCAAGTTTCTATTTCTATAGCATATATTCTTTTAAAAGTAACCGCTCCATGAACTCCACATTCCAAGCCGCAATTTGATGTTCGATGCTGTGCTCCCGATCTCTTTCTGGAGCCAGCCCCTCATGATGCGACCCGACGCCAAAGTCGAAAAAGTCTATCTCTACCCCAAGCCCGTGGACTTTCGAAAATCCATTGACGGCTCGGCCGCTCTGGTTGAGTTGGGTATTAAAGTCGCGGTGTTCGATCCCGTGCTTTTCGTTTTCCTGAATCGCCCACGTAATCGCGTGAAAATCCTCTACTGGGAGCGCAACGGCTTTTGCCTTTGGCTCAAACGCCTCGAATCCGAACGGTTCAAAACATCGCCCGATGAAAGTGACGAAGCCATTGTGTTGAGCGTTCAGGAGCTGAACTGGCTGCTCGACGGCTTTGACCTCTGGCGCAATCGTCCGCATCAGGTTTTAACGCCTCGCTTCGTGGCCTGAGCCGGTATAATCCGGGCCATGATTTCCCGGCCCGATGACCTCCCAGATGATCCTGTTTTGCTCAAGAAGTTGCTGCTTGAGGCGCTGGCTCGTCAGGCAAAAACAGCCGAAGTGTTGCAAGCGCATGAAGGCCATATCGTCGACCTGAAAGAGCAGATCAAGCTGCTGCGCGACCGTTTGTTCGGGCGCAAATCCGAACAAACCGCCGAACCCAACACCCCGCAACTGGCCCTGTTCAACGAGCCGGAAAGCGACCCGATGTTGGCGGTCCAGGACGCGGAAGAAGAAGTGGTGGCGCCCACTGCGCGCCGTGGCAAGCGCAAGCCGTTGTCGGCAGACCTGCCGCGTATCGAGGTCATTCATGAGCTGCCCGAGCACGAACTGACCTACGCCTGCGGTTGCCGCACGCCTCATCGGTCGAAGACTACGAAGCCTTACTGCCGTGGAACTGCTCGCCAGAGATGCCACGGTAAGCCGTTGCCCCGTCTTGCGGTAGGTGGGGTTCATGGATCGCATACGTGCGTTCTGCCCCCCCAATTAATCACTTTGCGTACACCTTCATTCATTTGTTTCACATGCATAAGTATGCATTGCACAAAGGAGTGGTAAAAAAAATAGCACTCGTAAAAAGCTTAAAAAGACATTCATTCGGTGCACTTTCCAGGCTGAACTCAGGTCAATCATGAAAACCTTCTCATCATCAACAACCATCCGCATTCTCGCATTGAATCCAACCACGAACCTCTTTTCCTTTTGAGGTTTTATATATGACTGACAACCAGCCCGCTTCAACTTCACTTTGTGAAACCACATCCCCTGCCAAGAGATACATACGAGTAACATCGGCTAAAACTGGTGAGTTATGTATCGCAGTTTTTTTGTTTATCACTAGGTTGACCGGAGCGCCTGCACGCCATTTTTTATAGGCTTCAGATTTTAGTGATCTTAAAATTGATATTTTATTTTTATACGGAAATATATATAGCAATTCCTTGTAGTCCTCATCAAAAATATCTCCACCCTTGCCAAAATAAGTCGATAGCTGCTCATTTCGCGTAAAGTCATCGCCATCTTTTTTGTAAACATTAATAGTATAATACCTACCGGAGTAGTTGACGCCAGTATCAGATCTTATTTCAACGCTATGAATGACAAAAAGCCCCTCCACTGTCCCATTATCAGTTCTATAAAGAAATGCATCCTCAATTTTCCCCGTGTCGGCCAAATAGGGCAGTTGACCAATTAATGTCTTGGTACCATCGGAACATCTGAAAAAAATCACATCAATTCCAATTTCGTGAGAATGACTTGTATTGCTCGATTCTTTTCCTATAGAGACAAAGTCAAATACTATTGCCGCCCCATCAAGTGGGATAGCTTTAAATGCCGCGACCTGGGGGGTATCACAAGCAAAAACATTGCAGGTGATAAAAATTGAAATCGTCAAAAAAACAATCTTTAGAGTTCTCATATCTACTCCGAACAGCCACCCAATTCAGATTTAAAAATAGACGAGACATCCTTAGTAAATGCTGCTCGCTCTTCAAGCGCCTTCAAGCCTGTATTAATTTTTGCAGTAACTGCCCTTACTTTTGCATCCATTGACATTTTATCGCTATCAGCTATATATCCAATGGAGTTGATTCTCCAATACCACAAACCAGTTTCAATCATCACTCCGATATCGCTCTCAACCAACATTGGATTTGCGTCAATATCGACTCCAATGTCAAGAGCGCAAGCCCGATAGTTTGAGTAGTGAGTCAAATGAAGCAAGCCGCGTCCTCTGTAATCATTGTTCGGATGTAGAGAGCTTCCGAAACTATGCTTCCCATAACCCACATCGTTAGCAATCAAATTTCTATCGATGTATAAGATTTTTTCTGCCCGCGTAAGATTCATACCTAGCCGGGCAAACCCGTTATCAATTGCGGAAGGCGCCATTCGGTATAAACTTTCGGCTGTGTAACTTCTCCGGCTATAGATCAGGCTTTCTCTGAAAGCAGTGAATCTCTGCGTTTCATGCTTCCCCTGACCAAGCAAATGAACTATCTGTGAACATGTATCTACACCATACTTAGGAAAAAGCTCATTAGCCCTTAAAACAAATTCGCTAAGAAATGTATCGGCAATGCCACTGATCGCGACTTTCTTCATCACCTCTACTGTTAGTGCGATATTTTTACCGCATGCTTTGCAGATTAACGATCTGGGTATAGTCGACATTGCGCAAATAAAAATAACAGGGTTAAAACTCCAGATTATCTCCGATCCAACGTCAATACTTTTCCACCAAGCAAGATGTTCAATCCGTTTTTTCTCAGATAACCAAATCGCATTTGGCTGCTCTGGCGTATGCCCCATCAACTCATCCAGTGCATTCCATTTTTCTGCGCTATAGAACCATTCACTTTCACACTTAATCACTAGCTGCGAAATAGGCTGCGAAAACCAAGGTTTGGCCAAAGCCCCCCGAATCTCCGCCAGCGTCAGTTTTTCATTCTTATCGGTATCAACGATGCTATACAACCGCTCCTTCAGCGGCCCGCTGGTAGAAGCGTTAGCCTTGGGCAGAAATGTCTCTTTTTCAGAGTCTTCAAGTTGATTGAGGTCGTGAAGATAAGCGGCCAGGTTCTCTTCGTTACTCACACGTTCTTCAATAAAGTCGAAACCTTCCCATTCAAAAGGCGAATGGCGCGATAACACTGTATCCGGCTCTGCAAACCAACCGTCAATCCCATTTCCGTCCGAGTCCCCTAACAGACCATCCAGACGCCACCAATATGTATAGGTAGTAACCCCGGCCATCACCACTGGCACCTTGATTTTCTTCTCAGCCGGCAATGCTTCCAAAACGCCCACTGGAATCATGAAGTCATACCCAACTTTTTTGGATGGGTCGCTCACCTTCGGAGGATTTTCGGCACACATGCCTTGCACATGGGTGATCAAAGGAGTGTCTTTAGGGATTTTTACCAGTGTCTTTTCGCTTACCGGCAGTCTGGTTGCGCTGGATTTGCTCAGTTGCGCAAATGCTTTCACGTCCTCACAACTGAACACCTCCAAATGCAGCAAGTTTTTAGGCGTGGAATCATCGAGATTCTGATACTTCCCCACGTGACCAATCACGCTACCCGCTTTGATGGGATAAGGCCGATCCAATAAATGAACGGTATCTTTCGCCGCCGGCTCATTCTTCGCATCCAGCAACCCTTCCCAGATATAGCCCAGGATGCCGTCGGAGGGGGTCAGTTCCGGAACGGGGTTGCCACTGACGATTTCCAGCAGCTTCTGATATTTACCCCGTGGTCCGTCATTGCCAATTTTCACTTCGGTTCCAATCGGCAAGATGGCGGTGGTGGTACTTTTTTGGTTTGCGGCTGCATGCACCGCCAAGCCTGTGCGAGGCGGGTTCATTTCGTCTTTGGCTTCGCTGCCAATGATGTAGGTGTCAGGTGTTGCACTGGCCGTCATTTCCCTTTTGAAGATCCAACCGGTTCCGGTAGGGACATTAGGGTCCGCAGGGGTAATGCTGACGACCTTGAGCCATCCATTTTCCTCTTCCCCCGTCTCCACGACGGTACCTCGGGGCAGCACGCTCAAGATTGTGGCGTAGCCTGGTTTTCCTCTCCGGTCTTGCCGGACCCTCAGGCCGAGTATTTTGTCATCGGCGGTGGCTTTGACCTGCCATGAACCCCCGCTCCAAAAGGGCGGCCGGGCGAGTTCCGGATTCGCGCGATACCCCTCCCAATCGAGCAAATGCATGTACAGGCTAAAAAACGTCAGGCCAGGCCCAGGTGCCGCAGCAGCAGGTTGCGCACCTGGCGCTGGCGCCGGGGCGGGAGGCGATGGCGCTTCAAGACGGTGTTTGATCAATACAAACCCGGTCGAGTAGACCGCTTGCGTCGAACCGTAGTCCGATTTTGGATAGACCTCGTCAATCCGATACGCCACTACTTCACCATCGGCGATGCATCGGACTTCCGTCAAATCCGCCACCAGCCCCGTGGCTTCATCGAAGTGAACGCCGCCGTGCCAGAGCCCATTAGCCCCCAGTGGGTAGTACCCATTCTTGGCTTTTGCCAATGCCGCGTAGTATTGCTGCGGGTCCGTCACCTCTGCGCCATCGACTTTCAACGGATATGCCCACTTTTCTACCTTGCTTGTTGTTGTCTCAGTCATTGCCCATTACCTGAAGTCTGATCCTTAGTGGCAGTGCGTGCCGTTGGTGTGTGTCAACCAGAAAAGTGGGCCTTGCGTTTAGGCTTACTTTTCGTTTTCTCACCCCCCGCATTCCCCAACGCCCGCGCCATCAAACTTCCCGCCTGATCCCTATCCGCCGCCCCCGGCAACATCGGCGATTTGATCCCGATCCCCGTCCCATTCCCCGGCGAACCGCCCGCATTCACCTTCACCTCCGGCCCCATCACTGCGATCCCACCCACATCCACCTTGATAAAACTGCCCCCGGCTTTCACCGTGAGTTCCATCTCGGCGTCGATGACGATCTTCTCGCCGGCCTTCAGGTGAATTTCGTTTCCCGCGCTCACCAACTGCGCCATGCCCACTTTCACGTGTTGGTTTTTTACGATGCTCAGATGGTCGTCCATGCGCACTTCCACCTTGCGGTCGGCGTGGGTGATGCGGTGTTCTTCGGCCTTGAGTTCGGTGTAGGTGTTCTGCTCTACGGTGTCGTGGCGTTCGTTGCCGACGCGGATCTTTTGGTCGTGCTCGATGTTTTCGTCCCAATCGCGCTGGGCGTGCAGGAAGATTTGTTCCGCGCCTTTTTTGTCTTCGATGCGCAGTTCGTTGAAGCCGCTGCCGCCCGGTGAGCTGAGGGTTTTGAATACGGTGCGGGTTTTGTTCGCCGGCAGTGGGTAGGGGGCGGGGTTTGTCTTGTGGTACAGGCAACCGCTGATCAGCGGTTGGTCGGGGTCGCCTTCGAGGAAGGTCACCAGCACTTCCATGCCCACGCGGGGGATGGCGATGCCGCCGTAGCGGGCGCCGGCCCAACTGCTGGAAACACGCAGCCAGCAACTGCTTTTGTCGTCGCCCCGTCCTTCGCGGTCCCAGTGGAATTGCACTTTGACGCGGCCGTGTTCGTCGCAGTGGATTTCTTCGCCTTCGGGGCCGGTGACCACGGCGCTTTGGCTGCCGAGGATGCGCGGTTTGGGATGGTTCAGCGGTGGGCGGTAGAACACGTCCCACGGCGTGGCGAGAAAACGGTTGCGGTAGCCCTGGTGGAAATCGTCCTTATTGTCGGTGGTGTCGCTGGTGATGGATTCTTCGAGGACTTGGGGCTGTTTGCCTTCGTGGGTGACGTGGGTCAGCAGCCACAGGTCGTTCCAGGCTTTACGTGGGTGATCGGAGAGTGGCAGGAAGTGGCCACTGGTCAGTGTGGTCTGGTCGCCCCAGCCTTCTGCCTGTTGATAGTCGGCACGGTGGCGCTCGACGGCGCGTTGGCTGAGGACGTTGCCACGGTCGCGTGTGAGAAAGCGGCCGGGGTAGTCGTAGTCTTCAAGGTCCGGGCCGGGGTCATCGCCGTGGGGTTTGTAGTCGGCTTCGAGTTGCAGTTTGGGCTTTTCAAAGTCGTAGTCGCGACGGGTCACGCGACCGGTGCGGGTGGCCAGGCGCACGCTGAAGCCTTTGATCACCGGTTCGTCGGCCACCAGGCCGCTGCCTTGGATGTAGGCGGTGGGTTGGCCGAGTCTGGGAAAGACGGTCTGGTCGTCGCCGAACACCAAGACGTGGCCGCGGGTGCTGTGCTGGAAGTGGTAGTGCACGCCTTCTTCTTCACACAGGCGCTGGATGAAATGCAGGTCTGTTTCGTCGTATTGCACGCAGTAATCGCGATCCGGGCACGGCTGGCCGAGGTGGAAGCGGTAGGCGTCGCCTTGGATGCCGTGCTCTTCGAGGATCAAGGCGATGATCTGCGGCGCCGACATCTGCTGATAAATACGTTGGTTGGTGCGGTGATGCAGGTATTGCAGGTGTGGCACCAGAGAGAGGCTGTAGCGACTCAGGCGCTTGCCGGCATCGCCTTGGGCGACACGGTAGACCTGGCCGTGTATGCCGTGGCCTTGTGGGTCGAAGGCCAGGAATGCCCGCTTGTGCAGGAGTTTTTCCAGGTCGATGTCGGCTTTTTCGCTGACCAGTTCGACGTCGAAGCGATAGGGTTGGCTGATGCCTTCGGTGCCGGTGAACGACAGCACTTGCAGGTCGCCGGTGAAGTTTTCGATGGTGAGGCTGAAGTGGGTTTCGTTGGATGAGTTGAACATGATGTGCTCCCTCTACGTCCAGAATCGCAGGCGTTGCCGCAAAGTTGACGTGGCGCCCAGTGCGTCACGCAATTGAGTGGCAGTGGTTCGCTCCACCGCCTCGAAAGCCAATGCTGAGCGCAAGGCCGGCCAGCAGTGCTTGGGTAAATGCGCGGGCGCTCGCAGGTCGCGCTCCAGGCGCTCATCCCGGGCCTGGGTCGACGGCAGGCGGCGAAAGGGGTGCTTGCCGCCCGCCAACTCGTAGATCACGCAGGCCACGCCGTAGAGGTCGGCACTGGTCGCCAGCGGCTGACCTTCGAGCGTTTCCGGGGCGGCGTAGCCGGGGGTCCAGGCGTTGAAGCGATCACGGCTCAGTCGGGGCAGGCCACGCAGTACGCCTTCCTGCGCCTGGCCAAGACCGAAATCGAATACGCGCACGCCCTCCTCGCTGACCATCACGTTGCTTGGCTTCATGTCACCATGGGTGACGCCGCGCGCATGGGCGTACGCCAAGGCATCGAGCAACGGCAGCACGATCCCGCGCAGCTCGTTCCAGGGCAGGCCAAGTGGGCGTTCGCATAACAGCCTGTCCAGGGTCAGCCCGCGCATGAGTTCCATGGTGATAAAGGCGCGCTGGTACTCGGTGTCCACTTCAAAGCTGTGCAGGCGCACGACGTTGTCATGGCGCAGATGCCGGGTCAGGGCAAATTCGCTGTAGAGCAGCGCGCTGGCGTCAGGGCTTTCGGAAAATGCTTCGCTGAGGAATTTCAGCGCGATATAGGGGTCGGGAGCGCCAAACTGCTCGATCAACAGGTCCCGTGCGCGGTAAACCACGCCCATGCCACCGGCACCCAACAGGCGTTCGATGCGGTAACGACCGGCGAGCAGCTCGGGCAATGCTTCCAAGCCAGCCTTGGTCGGGGCCGACGCGGCAACGGCCGTGCGCGGTTTTGCGTTGAGGGACTGGACGAACGCAAAGTAGGTCAGTTTCTCGTCCTGCTCTTCGTTCATCCGCAGGTCATCGACAGATGGCGCATCGTTGGTCATTGTCGGATCACCACGGCCGTCAGGTTGTCCCGTGCCGAGCCGCGCAACGCAACATCGAATAGGCGCGCCAGCGCGACGTGCGGCGCAGACTGACTCAAGGCGCTGCCCAGCGCATCGCAGGTCAGGCCTTGATACAAACCATCGCTACACAGCAAAAACACATCGCTGGCGTGCACCTCGAGTTCCAGCACATCCAGGGTCAGTTGCTCCGCCGCGCCCACTGCACGGGTCAATGCATGGGCGGACGGATGCGCCCTGGCCTGCTCGGCGCTGTAGTCCTGCTCGTCCATCAACTGCTGTTGAAACGAATGGTCCTTGGACAACTGGTACAAACGCTGCCCGCGCCACAAGTAGCAGCGGCTGTCACCGGCCCAGACACACGCCGCGCGCTTGCCTTCTACCAACAGCGCCACGACGGTACTGCCCATGATGCTGTCGGAGCGCCCGGCGACGACCGTCAACTCCTGGCCCAAGCGCCGATTGAGCCAGTGCAGGCACTGGCGAATACCGGTCAGACGCGCATCGAAGTCCGCCTGGACCGGCAACTCGGCGAGGCTGGCGACGATCAACTGGCTGGCGATATCGCCCCCCTGGTGACCGCCCATGCCATCCGCCACCACCCAAAGCCCCTGCCGGGGGCTGTCGAGGAAGGCATCTTCGTTACGTGAGCGCACCTTGCCGGCGTCCGTACGCGCCGCGCTGCGCCAACGGCTGGCCGATCGCATCAGAGCTGCACCGGCATGCGGAAGGTGCGCAACACGCCCATGTCGAACGGGTTAGGCGTGCGCTGGCTGGTCAGCAGATAGTTGGCGCGCAGGCCGCCCACATCGGCCTTGAGCACCAACACATCACGACCCGTCAGGTATTCGGTCTGCATCAGGTCGAACAGACGGAACAGCGACCAGGGGCCGGTGTTTTTTTCGATCCCTATGGGGCGGCCGACTGTCTTGTCGAGCACCAGGCTAGTACGACCGTCTTCAGCATCGGTCGGCCATTTGAATGACACTGGCACGATCGGGCCGTGGCGGTACTCGATGGTCTTGTCGCCAAACTTGAACTCGGAACGGCTGACCACCGGGTCCAGCGTGTACGGCTCCAGTTTGAACTGCACCTGCGGCTGCGCCGGGTTATCGGCGAAGAAGCTCTGGCGGATGACCTGGGCAGCGGCCATTTGCTCCAGGTACACCTTCGAGACCGGCAAGCTGCGGCCATCAACGCTGCGCATGCGGTAGTTGCCGGGATCGCCACTGACGAATGGACGCAGGTAGGTGTCGAAGAAGCGCTCAGCAATGCCCTGCGCCTTGAAAAACTCGCGGAAGTCGCTGATCGCCACCTCGCTGGCGCTGTGGGCGTTGAACGGGTAGCGCTGGCTGATTGCCTTGCGGTAGAAGCCGTACAACTCGCTCTGATAGCGCTGGTTGAGGTATTGATAGGCATCACCCAGCACCAGACGCCAGCTATCTTCCGCCAGCACACTGAACCACGCACTCACGGGGCGCGGCAAACGCCCGGCCGTATTGCGCAGGTTACTCAGGGCATCACGCTGGCCGCCCATGCGCGTCTTGGCCATTTCAAACGCGGCCTGTTCCGGTGCGCTGGCACGTGCCAGGCTGGCCATCTGCAATTGCAGGTCATTGAGCGCAGTCAACGCCGGGGTCAGGTCGGCTGCCGGACCGTTTTCACCATCGAGTAAACGGTGCAATGGCTCGAAGCGTCGTTGCAGGGATTTTTTCGCCGTGTCCGGCAAGTTTTTCGCCAGTGCGCCGGCAGCTTTATCCGCCACCGCCGCAGCGAGCTTACCGGCCTTGCCGCCCTTCTCCACCAGCTTGCCCGCAGCGTCGGCAGCAGCGTCGGCATCGTCAGCCAGCACCGGGAAACGCGTGTTTTCACGGACCTCGACCAACAACTGCAGAATCGGCGAGTTGGCGGACGTCAACCCCGCCAGTTGTTCGGCGGCTTCACCGAAGTCGTTGATCGGCAGCAACGCCACGCGGCCCACTGCCTCGCTCCAGTGGTTGGCGTAATCACGGAAGTACAGCTGCTCCAGCTCGACCATCAGGCGACGCAGGTCCATGCCGCTGATGCCCGAGCCTTCGCCCAGCACCCAGTTGTCCCGCAGGATGTCGGTGACCAGCAGGGAGCCGCGCACCGAGAAATACTGCTGGTAGCCTTGCTGGGTATAGAACCCCGGGATCACATAATCGGTGCCGACAAACAGCGCGCCCTGGGGCCCCAGGTGTTGGCTCAGACGGTACTCAGGCACATTGCGCGCCTGCTCACGCAGCATGCGATACACCACGGTGGCCAACGACTCACCGCGCAGCACCTGGCGAGCCTGGGCCACCAAAGAGTCGTCGATCGGATGGAGAAACGGCAGCTCGAGCAAACGCTCGAAGTGCGCGTTCAGGTCATTCTGCACCGCTGTGTTGCCGGTATAGCGTCGGGACCACTCGGCCGCGACCCATTCCTTAAGCCAGGGCACGTCGCGACGGTCCTTCATGTTCAGCATCAGGTAGGCGCGCAGGCTGTTAAGGAGGCGATCGCGGTCCTTCATACTGGCGCGGATCTGCCCTTCCAGCAGCGTGGCCACCCGTGGCAACAGTTGCGTGCGCAGCTCGCGCTCATAGGCCTGTTCGACCACCGGGTTGACGGTCTTGCCCAGGTACAGGCCCGTGCGTTCCTGATAGCCCACATCGCCTTTTTTCGGGAAGACCTGGGTGGCGGCATAGCTGCTGTCGAGGGTCTTGAGCGCGGCCATCGCATCATCGCGCGCGGCCAGCGCCGAGCGTTGCTGCGTCCAGTTCTGCGCCAGGTTGCGCAGGTTCTCCAGCCGCTCATAGTTGGCGGAAAAACCACTGGCCCAGAGCACGCCGAACAGTCCCAGGGCAGCCAGCGCCCCCATGTAAAGGGCGCGTTGGCCCCAATGGATACGGCTGCGCTCGCGCTGGTCCAGGCCTGCCAGATCGGCCTCGGGGAAAATCACCCGACTGAGCAGGTGATGAATGAAGCGCGAACGGCCACGGTGCAGGGTCGCTGGCGCACCGTCGGTCGTGCCCGGTTTTGAACCCGCGGCGGGTTGCTCCTTGTTTTCGACCAGGTGCATCGCACTGGTCAGGTAGAAACCACGCAGTTGCGTGACAAGCTGGTAGCGATCAGCGCTGAATGCTATTCCAACGAACACGCACAGGTTCTGCCCAATCTGTTCCAACTGATGGGGGAAATCGAGGATACGACCACGGTGCTGCGTGTTGCGCTCCTGGTGCATGCGCATGATCACTTGGCTGTTGAGGCGGTGCAGCAACGCTTCGAACTCGGCGCGCAATGCAGTCACGTCGGTGCCGCTCTGCTCTTTGCCGAAGCTGGCGCCGAGGACCTGATCGCTTTCTTCACGGGTCAGTTGGTCGAAGAACTCTTCGAAGCCCAGCAGGCGATCGGCCTTGCTCAGCACCAGGTAAACCGGCACATCCACATGCAGTTTCTGGTGCACCTCCAACAGTCGCGCACGGGTCTGTTGGGCAAGTAGTTTCACTTGCTCTCCGCTGCTATCGAGGAAGTCTTCCACCGGGATGGTCACCAGCACCCCGTTGAGTGGACGGCTGCGCCGGCGTTTGCGCAGCAGCTGCAGCAAGGTGTTCCAGGCGCCGCCGTCAATACCGATGTCCGCCTGGCTGAAGTAGCGGCCGCTGGTATCGACCAGCACGGCGTGATCCGCGAAATACCAGTCGCAATGCCGGGTACCCTGGGTATCGCGAGTGGTTTTGTGATCGATCTTGTTGATCGGGAATTCCAACCCGGAGAAATCCAACAGGCTGGTTTTGCCACTGTCCTCCGGGCCGATCACCAGGTACCAGGGCAAATCGCCGCGCCAGCGTTCGCTGCGGCCACGGTAGCGGCTCGAGGTTTTCAGGGTGTGGAGGGCGTCCTTGAAACGCGCCTTCAATTCCCTTTGCTGCTCGTCCATCTTCGCTTCACGGACCAGACGCGCCTGACCGTCCTGGCTGTCCTCGACGGCTTTTTTCCGTATGCCGGCGCGCCAATTGACGAACACCATCGTCAGGCCCCAGATCAGGAACAGCACGCTGATGGTCAGCAAGCGCGCCGTCGCGGCTTCCCAGAATTTGTAGTCATCCACCGCCAGCAATGGCCCGGCAAACCACACCAGCAGCGCGACGGACAGCACCAGCAGCAAGGTCCAGACCCAGGTCTTGCGCAGGAATGCGCCGAGTTTCTTGAATAGCTCTTTCATCACACGTCCCTGTTTACGGCTGTGACTGCGGCACGACCGCAGCGGGGTCAATGGGCTGGTAAGGTTGCAACACGGTGTCGCGCTGTTCGTTCAGCACCCAGGCAAAGCCGGAATACATCACCACCAGGCAGACCACGGTGAACAGCGCCACCATCCACGCAGGCACGATGCGCACCAGGTTGCGACGCTGCTCATTCAAGCCTTCCCAATGCGGCGACAGCTCCCGTGGCACATCCCCACGCACGTGGCGGATCTGGCGATACAAGGCGTCGCGGATGCCTTCCAGTTCCAGCATCCCGCGTGGTTGCACGCGATACTTGCCCTCAAAACCCAGGGCCAGGCACAGGTACATCAGCTCGAGCAGGGACAAGTACTTGACCGGATCTTTCAACAGCACATCCAGCATCCGGAAGAACTTCTCGCCGCCAAAGGTCTCGTTGTGGAAGCTGCTGAGCAGGCTCATCTGCGACCACTCGCTTTCACCGCCCCACGTCGTGGTGACCACTGCTTCGTCGAGCACCGAGCACAACACGTAGCGCGCCGACGAGATCTGGCCGTTTTCAGCGCCATTGCCCGAGGCGACCACGCCGAAGTTATTCAGCTCGGTCGTCAGCCGTGCTTTGAGCGCATGCAAGTCTTCACGGGTTTCGCCGCGCTTGAGCCGCACCACCTCCGACAGCAATTTGCCGGCGGCGGCCACCAGCGCATTGAGGCTGATGTTGAAGGCTTCGGCCGGTGGCGATTGCGCGGCGTAAATCATGCGCGCCCCCAACTGCTCCAAACGCGGCGGTGCCGCAAAGTCGGTGAGCGGTCGCGAGTCCGGACCTTGGCCCTGGTGGTCGAGCAGGACTGTCTTATCGTCCTGATGGTGTTCCATGTCCTTGATCATGTCGGTCAGTTCCTGATGGCCCAGAAATTCAGCTCGATCTCGGAGAATTCGCCGGAGACGTGGAACGCGAAGCCGCCGGAACGCTCCAGTTGTGCCAGGTCGTCAGAACTGAGTTCGAGAATGAAATAGGTTTTGTTGGCGTGAAACGCGATCTGGCGCGGCGCCACCGGCAAAGGTTTGATCTTGAAACCCGGCAGATGCAGGTTGACCAACTGGCGGATGCGCTCCACCGGGGCGACCTTCAAGTGCGCCGGCAGGCGCTGGCGCAGTTCCTCGCTATCGCAATTGGCGCTGACGGCCAGCACGAACGAGGCCGAGCCCAGCAGTTTGTGGTCGTGTAACGGCGACACGATGATGCCGTACTGGCGCGCCTGCAGGATCAGCTCGATCGCATGCTGCTCCAGCACCATCGACAACACCTGCCGGATAGCCTCCATCAGTTTGCGAAAGCTCGCGCCTTGGTCGCTGTGTTGGTATCGGCTCTCCAGGCGCGGGCGCTTGGTGTCGCTGGAAAAGGTCGCCAGGTCACCGAGCAGGGTCAGCAATTCACGGTACAAGGCTTCGGGGTGCACCTGTTCCAAGTCCAGGTAGTGCCGCAGCAGAAGTTCGGTGCGGTTGATCAGTTGCAGCATCATGAAGTCGCCCACTTCCGCACCACCGACCTTGCCGTTGGAGCGAATCCGCTCGGCGATGGACTCGCCGCGATTCCCCAACAGGGTGATCACCTCTTTGAGGCACGACAGCAGGTAGCTGGAGGCATGGGTCTGAATGTAGGTCGGCACGTAGTCGGGATCGAGGCTAATGGCCCCGTCGGGGGTGGTGTCGAGCACCTCGCAGATCTTCAGCTTCACATAGGCCTGGTCGGTCTGCTGCTCGCCCAGCAGCATCTTGAAATCAGGCCGGGCGCAACTGACTTGGCTGGAGCAATCATCACCGGCGTTGGAGTCGGCCACCTCGGCGTCGTAGGCGATGTAGCGCGCCAATACGTCGGATTGCTCCATGCGCCGCGCCTCGATGTGGTTGCCCGTGACCAGCGGCAATGCCAGGTAGATTGGCGTATGGCCGGTGTTCGGCGGCACATCCAGAGCCAGCGGTTCGGTGTTGCCACCCAACTCGAACAGGCTGCCGTCGGGCAGGATCCCCGCAGCCTGACTGATGACCAGCTTGCCCATTTTGAGGTACTGCAAGTCGATTTCCAGGCGGAGAAAGCCCCAGCTGTAGCCGCCCAGCAATTGGGTGCGCTTCTTCATCTGGTGGTCGTAGTAGCGATCGTTATGCTGGAAGTGCTGCGGGCGTAGCAGCATGCCTTCCTGCCAAATGACTTTGTGGGTGTTCATGGTCAGTCATCCGCCTTGGCGAGGGTTGAATGGGTATTGCGGATGCCGTTCTGGTCCAGGGTCAGATCAACGTCGGTCGTGCCGAGCGGGGTCACTTGCAGGGTGTAGCGCCACCGGGTGTCCGACAGATCCCGGTAAGCCGCGAGCACGCCCACATAGCGACTGCCCTCCTCCACGCTGAGCTTGAGCTCCACGGTTTCCCCTGGACGCAGCTCCATTTCTTCGCTGGCGACCATGTCCGGTGCCAGCGCTTCCCTGGCACGTTCATAGAGGCTGAAAAAGTCCGCGTTCTCGAACGACACCGGATGCTTGAGTTCGAACAGGCGCACGACAATCGGCGACGGTCGCCCGTTGAGGTCCGGGTTCAACCGGTCGCTGGCAGTCAGCTTCAGGTTCAGTTTGGTGACATGGGAATACGGAGACAGCGACGCGCACCCCGCCATCAGCACCAGCGCGGCCAGCGCGACCAGCGTCTTGAAAAAAACTGTCGATCGGCAAGACATGGGCTTCATCCTTGGAGGTCAATGTTGAGGGTGGAAATCAGGCGGATCTGTTCTTCGTAGGCCTGGGCGAAATCCCGCGCCAGCAGGCGCTCGCTCCAGTCATCGTCCTGACGCAGCGCCTGGTGATAGCGCCCGTAGGCTCTCCAGCGACTGCCGGAGGTGGCGAGCAAGGGTTTGTTATCGCGCTCGAAGCGCAAGGTCAGTTGTTGCGGTGAAAAATGCTCCAGGGTGGCGCGAATCGCGGCACGGCTGGCGGTCAGCAACGCCACTTGATGGGCTTGCAGGTCACGGAAGGCACGGGAGACCGCCTGCTCGGCCGGCATCTGGCCCGGCTTGCTGGGCTGCAACAAGATATCCAGGGCCTCGCCGGCATCGATGGCGAATTTCAGCGGGTTCTTTTGCGGGCCTTGTACAAGGGTCTGGGCCAAACGCAGCTCGTTTTTCAGTTCGCTGCGAGTGCGCAGGCTCTGCTGCAGGCCGCCGATGCTCTGCTTGAGCAAACGCGCAGCCTGCACGGCCAACACCTCTCTGGCATCGTGGTCCAGTTTTTCGAGGTCGACGCCGAGGGCCGCACCAAACCGCTCCCAGAAACCATCGGCCTGGCGCTCGACGACTTTCGGTGCCACGGGTTCAGGGGCGACCGGGGCCTCCACCAGTTCCGGCACCAACAAGCTTTCCATATCGATGCGTGCATAGTCGGCGCGCTGGGGAGCGTCCTGAATGAGGGGGCGGGATGAGATCAGCTCATCAAGCTCCGAATGCACGCACTCTTGCTGAGCCAGGGCTTTGAGCGGGTCCAGGAACGCATCGTCAGGAATAAGACTGCCGGCGGCTTGTGGACGTCCGACGTCCACATCGAATACAGCCGGATCACGGATCAACCGGGCACGCATTTCAAAGTCACCCATGGCATACCGGCTGCCGTGTTCGATGCGTACCGCCTCACCCTTGCGCAGGCGCGCACCGTTGGCACCGGCGCGAATACCATTACTGCTGGTATCGGTGAGGTAAAAGGCGCCATCGCGATAACTGACCAGTGCGTGATGACTGGACAGATGACGCTTACGGTCGGGAATGATCCAATCGCAATCACTGCCCCGGCCAATCACACCGCCAGCCTGCTTGAAGGTCTTCTCGCGCAGTTCGAGGGGAACGAATTGATGGGTGCCAAGCACTTCTAAAACCAACTCCATGGGGAATACTCCTTCGTTCACTTGCCGCGATTGATCGCCTGCGGATCACCCAGGGGGCGGTAGGCCGCGTCGTTGAATTTATAGTTACCGCCGCAACCACCCAGGCCGCATAGAACAGCGAGGGTCAGCAGCACGGCTTGCCAGTGACGAATAGACATCAGGGGGTCTCCAGGGAACAGCGAAGGGCACCGACCTCTTGGGTGGCACGGTTAACGGAAAATGCATGGAAAGCGAACGGTTCAGGCCTGGCCATCGGTCCCCTCCACGTTGATATTCAGGCGGCCCAGGCGGTAGAGAAAGGTGCGGCGCGGCAGGCCAAGTTCACGGGCGGCGTTGGTCCGGTTACCGGCATGCTTGCGCAGGCAATCCAGCATCAAGCTGCGCTCGACTTGATCAAGCCGTTCGCGCAGGTTCAGGCTGCAGCCTCCCGGCACGGCACCCACGCACAAGGAGAAATGCTCAACCTGTAATTCGCTGCCCTCGCACAGCAGCAGCGCCCGCTCGACTAAGCCTTTAAGCTCGCGCACGTTGCCGGGAAAGGTGTAGTTGGACAGATGATCGAGGGCGTCGCTGGCCCAACTCACTTCGTCGCGCTGCAAAAAGGCGCAAGCCCTGTCGGCGAAGTGGCGCGCCAGGAGCAGGATGTCTCCTTCGCGCTCACGCAGGGGGGACAACTCGATGGGGAATTGCGCCAGGCGGTAGTACAGGTCTTCACGAAACTGCCCGGCGCGGACCAGGGCCGAAAGATCCCTGTGGGTGGCGGCAAGGATGCGCACGTCGACTTTGTGGGTGTCGTTGGAGCCCAGCGGGCGAATCTCACCTTCCTGCAACACCCGCAAAAGCTTGGCTTGCAGCGACAGCGGCATGTCGCCCACTTCATCCAGCAACAGCGTGCCACCGTCGGCCGCGTCGAACAGCCCGACCCGGTCGCGGTCGGCGCCGGTAAACGCACCTTTGCGATAGCCAAACAACTCGCTTTCCAGCAGGTTTTCCGGCAGTGCCGCGCAGTTCTGCACGATGAATCCCTTGGAACGACGCGGACCACAATCATGAATGGCCCGGGCCACCAGTTCCTTACCGGTGCCGGTCTCCCCACGCAGCAATACGGTACAGGGGCTGTGCAAGACCTTGCTGATCAGCGAGTAGACTTGGCGCATGGCCGCGCTTCTACCGATCAGGCCATAGTCACTGGCGCTCGGTGGGCTGACCGGCAACGCCGGCTGATCCGTGCTGAGCCGGCGCAAACGCCGCAGCAAATGCAACTGGTCGACGACGAACGAGCCGAGCAGGCCAAATGAGCTCGCAAACCCCAGCAGATCGAGCTGTCGGGGGCTCGCGCAAAGCAGTAAGCCTTCTACCGCTTCCCGTTGATTGATCAAGGGCACGCACAGCAGCGATTCCCATGGTTCCACCTGACTCGGCAGGAAACTGGTCTCATGAAGGCTGGCACTCAACCCACAGAGGCCAATCACGCGGTTCTGGCACAGCGCGAATTGCAGCAGTTGCTCGGCGTTGTAGTCCGCTGGCAGGCTTCCCACTTTACGGGGTTGCAGGTTGCCGTTCAGGCACTCGGCATTCATCCCCAGGCGGGTATGGGTGGCGTCCAGCAGATACACCTGCGCCAGCTCGCAGGCGCTGAGCTCGGCCAGACCACGCACGAAAGCCTCCAACAGCGCCGCGCCGTCCGTGGCCCGGGACAGGCTGGCGAACTGGGCCAACAGGGCTTCGGCATACGTCAACGGTTGCGGCACGCAAGCAAACATCACGCCCACCTCATGTGAATTCGCACGTGACACAGGCGTTGTCGTCCAGCGTGGCGTGAACACGCTTGAGGCTTTCGCCCGTGGCCATTGCGTCCAGCAAGCGGTCGGCAACCAGCGGTAGCACATGCAAATCGAGGAGGTGATCGATAAGTCGCGCCCCGCTGTCGCTCTGGGTGCAACGTTGCGCCAGGTGATCGACGAGGTTCTGGCAGTAGGTGAACGCCAATTGGCGACGGTTCAAGCGCTCGCCAAGACGATCGAGTTTGATCTCGATCAGTTCGCGCAATACCGGGCCGCCGACCGGGTAATAGGGCACCACGCGCATACGTGCCAGCAATGCCGGCTTGAAGTGCTTACTGAGCACGGGACGGATGGTTTCTTCGAGGACTTCGGCGCTTGGCCGCTCTCCTTTTGCCCAAAGGGCACCGATACGGTCGCTGCCCAGGTTGGAGGTCATCAGGATCAGCGTGTTGCGAAAATCGATTTCGCGCCCTTCGCCGTCGTTGACCACGCCTTTGTCAAAGATTTGGTAAAACAGATTGAGCACGTCCGGGTCGGCTTTTTCGACTTCATCCAGCAGCACCACGGAATAGGGCTTCTGCCGGACCGCTTCGGTGAGCATGCCGCCCTCGCCATATCCCACATAACCCGGCGGCGCGCCGATCAGGCGCGATACGGTGTGCTTTTCCTGGAATTCCGACATGTTGATGGTGGTGATAAAACGCTCACCGCCATACAGCAGATCGGCCAGCACGAGGGCGGTTTCGGTCTTGCCGACACCGCTGGGGCCCACCAGCAGGAAGACACCCACCGGTGCATCCGGCTTGTTCAAGCCGGCGGCAGTGGCACGCATCGAACGGTCCAGCGCGTGCACCGCCTGTTCCTGGCCGCGAATGCGCAGGCGCAGGTCGGTGGCGAAGCTGGCGACCTTGGCATTGTGCTCGCGGGCCAGTTGCGCCAGCGGCACGCCGGTCCAGGCGCTGACCACCTCGGCCACCAGGCGTGGGCAGACTTCAAAACTCACCAGCCGCTGCTGTGCTTGCAATGCCGTCAGCGCCCTGTGAGTGTCGTTCAGGGCGGATTCCAGGGACTCGACGGTGTCGATCTCGCGGCTTTCAGCACTCTCGGTTCCCGCCGTGGCGGTGGATTGGCGCGCGTCAGCCAGTTGCTGACGCAACGCCAGCAAACGTTCGGCCAACTCCTTCTGTTCAATCCAAAGGGATTCCAACACCGCGCTTTGCGCTTCGGCTTCTTCCAGGCGTGCCTCCAGCAGCGCCAATGCTTCGTGATCCACCGACAGGCCGGCCTCGGCATCACGACGCAAGGCCTGACGCTGACGGCCACCTTCGGCCAGCTCGCCACGCAGGCGCTCCAGGCTTTCCGGCACCGCAGCCAGGCTGATGCGCACGCGGGCACAGGCGGTGTCGAGCACATCAACGGCCTTGTCCGGCAACTGGCGCCCTGCCAGGTAGCGCGCCGACAGTTCGGCGGCCGCTACCACGGCGTCATCACGCAGGTAGATGCCGTGGCTTTTTTCATAGATCTGAGCCAGGCCACGCAGGATAGTCACCGCTTCACTGACGGTCGGTTCATGCAGTTGCACCGGCTGGAAACGCCGCGCCAGCGCCGGGTCTTTCTCGAAGTATTTCTTGTACTCCGCCCAGGTGGTGGCCGCGATGGTGCGCAACTCGCCACGGGCCAGCGCGGGCTTGAGCAGGTTGGCGGCATCGGAACCGCCCGCGTTGGCGCCTGCACCGATCAGCGTGTGCGCCTCGTCGATAAACAGAATGACGGGCTTGGGCGACGCCTTGACCTCATCGATCACGCCTTTAAGACGACGCTCGAACTCGCCTTTGACACTGGCCCCGGCCTGCAACAACCCCATGTCCAGGGACAACAACTCGACCCCTTTCAACACCTGCGTCACTTCACCAGCGACGATGCGCAATGCCAGGCCTTCGACGATTGCGGTTTTACCCACACCGGCTTCGCCGACCACAATGGGATTGTTCTTACGGCGTCGGGCGAGGATATCGACCATCTGCCGAATGGCGTCATCGCGACACAATACGGGGTCAAGCTTGCCGTCACGTGCCTGCTGGGTCAGGTTGTGGGTGAAGCGTTCAAGCAGCGATTCCCCCGGTGCGACGGCTTTGGCGGTAGTGCTTTTTTCCTGCTGGGACAGGGCGAATTCCTTCAACCGGTCGATATTCAACTTGGACAGCAGCGACTGGTAGCGACTGCCGGCGTAGCGCATCGGGTTACGCAACAGTGCGAGAATCAGCGCGGCCTGTTCGACCTGGGTCTGGCCCAACTCAAGGTTGGCCACCAACAAACCATCTTGCAGCCACTGCACCAATTCCGGGGCAAACACCGGGTTGCGCGAGGCGCTGTGCTCGACCCGCGATTGCAGGGCGGCGCTCAATTCGCCGGCATCTACGTCGGCATCCTGCAAGGCGCGCGCAAGCAGGCCCTGCGGACGCTCGAGCAAACCGAGCAGCAAGTCCTCCACGAGGACCTTGCTACCGCCGCGGCCAACACAACGCTCTGCCGAGCGCTCCAGGTCCCGACGGGTTTCGGCGTCCAGCGCCTGTATCAGTTGCTGCAGATCTACGTTGCTCATACGCTCACATCCTTAATGAGTTTTGCTGCCCAGGGTGACGACCCCGTCTGCGCGTTCGTGGCCGAGCCAACTGGTCCATCCCAGCCGACAGGCGTTTTG
Organism: Pseudomonas extremaustralis; assembly: GCF_900102035.1. Taxonomy (NCBI): domain Bacteria; kingdom Pseudomonadati; phylum Pseudomonadota; class Gammaproteobacteria; order Pseudomonadales; family Pseudomonadaceae; genus Pseudomonas; species Pseudomonas extremaustralis. The sequence continues at coordinate 717,358 of NZ_LT629689.1, read as the reverse complement.
TTCGCCGATGCGCAACTCACGAATTTCTTCGTGGCGCAGCACCAGCCGTATGTCGTAATCAAGCGGGTCGCGTAAGGTGAATCGCACCAGCGCGCACAGCGGCTGATAACCGAAACCGATCGGCAGGAACTCGTGAAAACGCTGCCAGTCGAGTTGGCGAATGTGGATACGGAATTTGCCGCTGCGATCACGCACGCGTTCCCCCAACACCACGCTTTCACCGAGCAAGGTGTTGGCCAGCCCCAGGCAATTGCGCTGCTCGTTGAGGATCTCGACGCGGCGTTCGAGGCACTGCTCGATGGTCAACTCTGCGTGTTTGAAGTAGTAACGCAGCACCGCTTCGATCAAGGCCGCCGAGTGCGCACGCAAGCTCAACAAACCGAGGTATGGCAACAGGCGCTTCCAGTTCAGTTCTGTGGCGAGGCGGATTTCTTGGCCGCCCAGGCCGATCAGTGCAAACAGTTGCTCGGAAAACGGATCGATCGCGCCGCTTTCGAAGCTGGCGCGGTAGCGATACTTCTTCCAGATCGGCAGCATCAGCCGTTGCAGGCGATGGTGAAACACGTCCAGGAAGTTGCGGGTCGGGTTGCCATCCTCGCTATCGCCCAGTGCCTGCTCGCCATAGAAGGCCGGCAGCGGCGAGCCGGCGCCCACCAGACCAATCAGGTTGAAGCGCAGGCGCGCGCGCATCTGCCCGTGCTCATGGAAAAACTCCACACGATCGACGTCACTGCCGGGGAAGCCGAGACTCGGGTTGGCCTGGAACTCCAACTGGTCATAGAGCTCATCCTGACTCAGATACGGGTGCGCCTCGCGCAGCCGGTCAATCACCAGCAGCACGGCCTGAAACAGTGAGTACTCGCGTATGCCTCGGCTCAGCGCGCTTAAAGAAGCGGCTGGAGGCCCATGCGGGGTGTCCATTGGTACACCTCTCCCTGTGTGCTTTTTACCCGCAGTTCGTGAAACGAATTGAGACTGGCGTAAAGCGCGAAGAACTCGTTGAGAACAGAGGCGAACACGAACAGGTCGCCCTCACCGATATAGCCTTGTGGGTCGATGGTCAGTTCGGTGCGCAGGCCACGTACCGGTAGCCCGCGATGCAAGCGGTCGACATGGTGGTGCTTGATGGACTTGAGTCCGCCGAGCAGGCACTTGCTGACCTTTTCAGCCTGCTGATCGTAGTAACGCGGCAAGTCATAGGTTTCGAGAATCACCTTCAAGGCGTTGACGTCGGCCAGTGACAGGTAGTTGAGCGACATATTGCTGATCAGCTTCCACAGAAAATCCCGGTTCAGCGGCGGCGCAAAGCTCGACGTGGCCAGGGTGATATTGCGAAAGCTTAGAAATTCAGGGGTTTTGTCGCACGACAGGTTGATGTCGCCCAGCTTGAGCTTGCGCGGCAGATTCTGATTGGTGCACATCAGCTCGATCGACAAGGTTTCATCAGTTCCGGTGTCGCTGGTGCCGAAGCTCAGGTAGCTGTCGAGGCCGTCGTGCAACATCGAGGAACGTTGACGGAGGCTGTAATGCGGACGGCTGTTGGGCACGTCGAAGCTGGGGTCGTGCTCGAATGATTCGAAGGGCACGTATTCCCGATAACCGACACCGCCAGCCTTCCAGCCGATGACGGCCTCCACGGAGAACACGCCGCAATCTTCCAGGCCGTGCCGGGAGGGCAGCAGTAGATATTCGTCCTGCTTCCCGTCGAGGCGAATCGGCAACGCGTCATGTTTGAACAGGTTGACGATAGGCGTGCAGTGCAACTTCACGTTGTCCAGGGTCGGGCGCATGCGCAGCAAGCCGCTCTTGCGGATATCGAAGCGCAATTCCACACCGCGTAGCTGCTTGAGGGTGTCTTCCGGCAACGCGTTGAGCTGGTCGAGACCGTTGACGTCGACGAAGAGGAACTTGTCCTGAAAGGCGAAATATTCCTGCAGATAGCGGTAGCCGCGGAAGGTATTCAGCGGATAGGGGATCAGCGCCTCCTCTTCGGCAAAGCCCACCGGCTGCACACGGTTGCCAGGCACTTTGAACGCCATCGGTTGACCGTTCACACCAATGATCGGTTTGCCGGAACCGTCCAGGGGCACCATCTCGATCCCGGCCAGATTGCGCAACAGGCTCAGGTAGAGCATCTGGCTGATATAGCGCTCACCGGCAAAATGCAGACGCACTCGATTCAATTTCAACTCGCCGAGGTGGCCGTCTGCACTCACCTCCAGACGCAAGCTCAACAGCGAACCGTCGCCCTTGACCGAATACGTCAACGCGGTCAGGCGCAGCGCCTGTATCTCGGTCGGATAGCAGGTACGGAAACGGCAGCGCACATCGTTGACCGGCTGACTTTCAATCGGCGTATCGCGCTCGACCCTCATCGCCGGGCCGGCGTGTTTCAACGGGTCGAACTGTAGAATGCTGAAAGCCGGCAACGGCCGCATGTAGTTGGGCCACAGCAGTTGCATCAGGGAATGACTGAGCTCTGGCAACTCATCGTCGAGCTTCTGACGCAGGCGACCGGTCAGGAACGCAAAGCCTTCCAGTAACCGCTCCACATCCGGATCCCGCCCGGCCTCGCCGAGAAAAGGCGCCAACGCCGGGCTACGCTCGGCGAATCGACGACCCAACTGTCGAAGTGCGGTGAGTTCGCTTTGGTAGTAGTGGTTAAAGGACATGGGTTACCTGTCTTATTTATTCGTTTGATTTAACAATGCTGCGGGTCGCAACGGTTGCTACTAAACTCCGGAGCGTTCCGAACTAAACACTTTGCGCCAACTAAGGAACATGGGTTTCTTGAAAACCCCTCACAAAAAACAAAACAACAATGCGCGACAAATAAACGCACCAACCCAAGACATTTAGGCGTTCGACCCAGTGCAAAAAACGCCTTCAAACTTCACCAACCGTAAATATTTCAGGAAGAGCCAAAAGCACGATCACGGCCAGCACCCAAACCATCAAATAAATACAATTTCCACGCATACCACAAACCGACCAACCTCTTACAACACCAAACCCAATCGCAAACTGTAAAATGACAAAAGAAAAGACAACTATGGGGACAGACAGGGCGTAGCTATACGGTTCTACAAAGCCCAATTTAAAAACCGCATATATCTCGAACACCAAAAATGGCAACACAAGCACTACAGCCAAAACAATCATTAATTTAACTTTTAGTGCATAACTCATGGCCGCCCCTCAGCATAAATAACGTTAGCAAGCTCAAGCCAGTGCGTTTTTCATGATGCATCGCTGAGGCCTGGACAGTTCTGCAAGGCTCATCGAAAAACTTTCTGACGGCCAGATAAACAACAATTATTACAATCGAAAAAAAGCACTCCACCAGAAGTAAGCAAGAAATAAAAGCCAGCCAGCAAACCATTAATCCAAAACCTGCAACCTTCCCCCCTATCAAATAGATAAACCCATATAAAATCCACGATACACCATAGAAAATCATGAAAATAATAGGCGCCCACCCTACTAATCTTGCAACTTCAGTCTCAGTCTTCCTGTTGACGGTTCGCGATGCCCAAAGTGCAAATACAAAATAGGCAGCGACTCCAAATACTAATACGCACATCGGGAAAAACTGTTCCCACTCCCCAAATGTGATCGCCGGAGGCAGCAAGGCATCAGCAACAAGCAGCGGCGGTAATATAATCGCCGGCACCCATAGCGCACCTTTAAAATAACTTAAATATGTCATTTTACAACCGACCCCTAAGAACCTCATTATCAAACACCCACTACTCACCCCATCAATTTGCGGACGAATAACCGAATCAACAATTGAGATGATTTAACTCAACATAAGATTTAAAAAACTCGACCCAACCTGTAGGCGCTTCTTTTTGCTCGAGGTACCCGCGTCGTTCTTCATCGTTCAGCGTGGTCCAAAATGGAAGCCAGTGATTTTCCCACCAACAACCCATTTCGCCTTCCATTCGCCCAAGCTCTCCAGGATCCACTTCGGGAAATACTATCCAGGGGGGTACCGGACTCATTCGAGACTCGCATAGATGTTCGAGAAAATTTCCACTGTCAGTAATCAATACAAACACCCGTCCTCTAGACTCGGCATATCTACCAACAAACAGAGTCTCGCCAACACTATTTCGCAAAATATCGAAGCTAGACACACGCCCCAAACAAAGATCAAATCTGTGCCTGCCAATCAGAGCATATAACCTGTCAGTGCTCGGATCGTCTGGCATAAAAATAGCCCGACAGACATCTAGGCCATATTTAGTCATATCAGTGACAGCGGGGAATCCGTAAGACACCCGCAAGTCGGCTAACGAAAGTGAGGCTTGAAAATACTTGGAAAACCCTTGCATTTCACTTTCCACGCAGCCAACACTTTCTCCCTTCGACGAGAGAGTGCTAACTATTTTTCTAAAAATTGAAAACATACAAAACCTCTCAATTTTCGAATATATGGCCTGCCACCCAATCCGCACCAAAATAACCTACAGTGTCAAATACGATGCCGCCGAGACTTCTTCGTCACTGCTAAGACTCATCGAAAAAACCTTCTAACGACTAAATAAACAACTCCTGTTGCAATCGAAAAAAGTACCCCACAATTAAAAAATAAGGAATAAAACCCAACCAATAAACCATTAACCCCAAGCCGAAAACATCGCCAGCAACCAAATAAATCACCCCATACAAAATCCACGGCACGCCGTAGAAAGGTATGAAAACGATAGGAGCAAACCACACTAACCGTGCGACTTCAGCCTCAGTCTTTTTATTAATTATTCGTGACGCCCAAAGTGCAAAAACAAAACAACCAGCAACTCCAAACGCCAATACATACATCTGAAAAAACTGTTCTCCCGCTACAAATCTGGTCACAGGCGGCAGCAAAGCATCAGCGACCAGCAGAACCGGCAATATAATCGCCGGAGCCCACACCGCGCCTTTAAAATATTTTAAATATGTCATCTTACAATCTACTCATTTTGAGTTTCTGGCAGCGATTCAAAACAGATAGACCTCCAACGTTTATCATTCGGATTCAGCCTTAAGAAAAATCGTTCCACTCCTCTATCGGACGCATATCCAAGTGATCTTTTTTAATCTTTTCCTTAGCCACACCTCCCGGTGCAATCAGCGAAATTTTTAACATCTGAGATGACCAACCCCTTCATCATCGCGCAGGACAAAAAAATCGCTGAAGACTCCTGGCATTGCCAACGGTGCAACAAACGGCGCCGGTGTATGCGAACTCCCAATAATCACCGTCCCCGATCCCGCCGTAACCTTATTGCCATGCGTCCCCACGGAATCCACCGTCGCAGCCGGTTTGCCGTTAATAAAAACAGTCGCCGCCAACCCGCTGGACATCACCCCGCCGCACTCGGTGGCATCACCTTGGCGAGCAGCCGGCAGGCCGTCGAAAAATACGTCGCCGGAACCTTCGACGATCGGGTTGCTACCGTGGCCGGGGAGCGGGCAATCGGTAGGGTCGGTGACGCGGGCTGCGGGTTTGCCGGACATGGGGGCCACCTTAATTGACCTTGACTTGGCCACTGCCATCCAGGCATGCGGCGAAACTGACCTGGCGCTTGAAACCTTCAACTTCCAACAGACCTTCAATGCTGAAGGACAGGCGAAGCTGATCGTGCTCACGCGGCAGGGAAATGACACGCACATTGCTCAGGCGCGGCTCGTAGGCTTCGATGAAGTTTTCGATGGCCGTGCGCGCTTGACTCAGGGAGTCATGCAGGCTCAGGCGCATATCATTGAGATCGGGTAACCCATAGTCGGACAGCGTCTGCACGCTGCCCGCCCGGGTACTGAGCATCTTGGCCAGATGGGCTGCCACCGACGCCATGGCGGAAACCTCACGGCCCCAGCCGTCGCGCATGTTCGCGTCGCCGCCCAGGCGTTCGAAAAGGCTGCCGTATCCGCTCATGATTGGCCCCGTTTACTCTTTGTCCAACTTGCCGACCAGCGACAAGGTGAAATCAGCGCCCATGTACTTGAAGTGCGGGCGCACATTGAGGCTTACGCGGTACCAACCCGGCTCGCCCTCGACATCGCTGACGATGACCTGAGCGGCACGCAGTGGACGACGACCACGTACTTCGGCACTTGGGTTCTCCTGGTCGGCGACGTACTGGCGAATCCACTTGTTGAGTTCCAGTTCGAGGTCGGTACGTTCTTTCCACGAACCAAGTTGCTCGCGCTGCAGCACCTTCAAATAGTGAGCCAGGCGGTTGACGATCATCATGTACGGCAGTTGGGTGCCGAGTTTGTAGTTCAACTCCGCGGTCTTGCCTTCCGCGCTGATGCCGAAGAACTTCGGCTTCTGCACCGAACTGGCGGAGAAAAACGCCGCGTTGTCGGAACCCTTGCGCATGGTCAGGGAAATGAAGCCTTCCTCGGCCAACTCGTATTCACGGCGGTCGGATACCAGCACTTCCGTCGGGATCTTGGTTTCGATCTCACCCATGCTTTCGAAATGGTGCAACGGCAGGTCTTCCACCGCGCCACCGCTTTGCGGGCCGATGATGTTCGGGCACCAGCGGAACTTGGCGAAGCTGTCGGTCAGCTTGGTACCGAACGCGTAGGCCGTGTTGCCCCACAGGTAATGTTCGTGACTGTTGGCGACGGTCTCCTTGTACACGAACGATTTCACCGGGTTTTCTTCCGGGTCGTAAGGGTTACGCAGCAGGAAACGCGGTACGGTCAGGCCGATGTAGCGGGAATCTTCGGACTGGCGGAAGCTCTGCCATTTGGCGAACTGCGGGCCTTCGAAGTGATCTTTCAGATCCTTCAGGTCTGGCAGACCAGTGAAGCTTTCCAGGCCGAAGAATTGCGGGCCCGCCGCCGCAATGAACGGCGCATGGGACATGCAGGCAACACTGGAAACGTACTGCATCAGTTTTACGTCCGGCGAGCTCGGGGACATGAAGTAGTTAGCGATGATCGCGCCCACCGGTTGGCCACCGAACTGGCCGTATTCAGCGGTGTAGATGTGCTTGTACAAACCCGATTGCATGACTTCCGGCGAGTCGTCGAAATCGTCCAGCAAGTCGTCTTTGGAGACGTTGAGGATTTCGATCTTGATGTTTTCGCGGAAATTGGTGCGATCAACCAGCAGTTGCAGACCACGCCATGCCGACTCCAGGGACTGGAAGTCAGCGTGGTGGAGGATCTCGTCCATCTGCCGGCTGAGCTTGGCATCGATCTCGGCGATCATGCGGTCGACCATGGCCTTCTTGACCGGCTCACCGTTGTTCTGCGGTTTGAGCAGTTCTTCGATAAAGGCCGACACACCGCGCCTGGCGATGTCGTAGGCTTCGTCGTCCGGGGTCAGGCGGGTTTCGGCGATGATGCTGTCGAGAATACTGAGTTCGCCGCTTTCGACGTTTTTTTGCTTTGCTGCGCTAGTGCTCATAGTGTTGGCTTCCTTGGCGGATGGGGGCTCAGGCGTCTGGGGCTGCGGCGTCAAGGCCCAGCTCACTCAGCACGCGACCGCGGGATTCGTCGTCGGCGAGCACGCCTTCGATGGCTTTGCGGAACGCCGGCGCATTCCCCAGCGGCCCCTTGAGGGCCACCAGCGCGTCGCGCAGCTCCATCAGTTTCTTGAGCTCCGGCACTTGCTCGACCAGGCTGGCCGGATTGAAGTCCTTCATCGAATTGACGCGCAACTCCACAGCCAACGCGTCGGTATCACCCTCCTCCTGAAGACGGTTCGGCACGCTCAGCGTCAGTTGCAGCTCTTGCTTGGCCAGCACCTCATCGAAGGTGGTCTTGTCGATGCTGATCGGTTTGCGATCTTCGACTTTTCGCTCGTCCTTGCGATGGGTGTAGTCACCTACCGCCAGCAGTTTCAATGGCAGTTCAATCTCTTCCTGAGCGCCGCCAGTGGCGGGTTTGAAAGTGACGTTGATGCGTTCCTTGGGGGCTACCGAGCCTTCTTTGGCCATGGCTTTTCTCCTTGCTGTTGTGGCCGTGTGGCCTATTCGAGTACCACTTCGAGATCGAGATGGCACAGCCTGCGATAAATCTCTTCCTTGCGTTCGCGCACTGCGTGGTTTTGCGGCAACAACTCGCAGCAGCTATGCAGCAGGTGGAGTACTTCCAGCGCAAGGTCCGGCTCCCAGTCGTGCAGACCTGAGTCCTGTAATGTTTGGTCGAGCGTTTCGAGTTGGGTCTTGGCCAGTTCGTATTTCTTGGCCAGAAAGCAGAGGCGTGCCAGGGCGAACTGCCAGAAAAATCGCGCACGGCCGCCCTGGGCGTTCTGCAGGCCCTGCTTGAGTATCTGCACGGCAACCTTGAGGCCGTCCTTGCGCAATACCGGCAGGGCCTCTTCCAGCGCCAGCTCCCAGGCGGGTTGCGCATGCGAGACCTCCACCTTGCGCGGCGCGCTGGCAGTCTGCAGGTGTGGCATGACGTTGGCGTTGATCCAGGCGCGCGTGGCGGGGTCGGCAAAAGGCGCCCCGTCGTGAAAACGTAGTTCGATGATGCCGGGCAAACGTTGAATCAGCAGGGCGAAATGAATTTCCACTTCACGCATGGCCTGGTCGGCGTTCAAGCCTTGCAGGCACTCCCAGACCATGCGCTGTCCATCGAACCAGAATGGCGTCTTGGCCAGGCTCGCCTCGACTTCAACGATAAGATCGGCGTATGCCGCCTCTTTGTAGCGATCCTGGTAGGACTTGAGCTTGTCCGCCGGTAGCCCGCGCAATGCAGTGATGTGTTCGGCATTGCGCTCGGGCACCGCGTCGATGGGCAGCCACAACAGCGTGCGATTGAGGCGCAAGGCCCGCCAATCGGTAGCTTTCTGCTTGAGCCACCAGGCACACAATGGTCGTGCGCTGTCCTGTTGAGCGCGCAGCGCCTTGTGCGCGTCCTTTTCATTGTCGATCGGCGCTCCCACGGCGAACAGCTGGGTGGCTGCTTGCTTTACCTGCGCAACTGCCGTGCCGACCACGCCCGGCTCCGGTTGATTATCGGCAGCACGCTGGACCATGCCTTTCAGCCGACGCGAGATCGGCAAAAGCAGCGGGGCATCGTCGCCCAGATGCTGGGTGCAAGCGGCATCCAGCCCCTCAAGGTGCTCAACCAATCGACGGAACAGCGGCAGTTGTTCTTTGATCGCGATGTTTTCGTTCAGCACCTGCTCGAGGCGCGGCACGAGCCAGCTTATCGCGGCGCTGCGGGTTCGGGCTTTATAGGGGTGAATATCGGTCCAATGGTGCTCGCACAGGTAGTGCAAAAAGCCGAGCCCGGCCAACAGCCCCTGAAACGATTCGCGCTGGTACAGTGACCAGGTCAGCCACGCACCGACTCGCAGATCCTTTGATTGAGTGCGCAACAGGCTCTCACTGATCTCTCGAACTTTGAGCCAATCGATCTGACCACTTTCATGCATGGATTGGGCTTTGGCCAGTTCACTTTCCAGCGCTTCGTATTCGCTCGAAAAACGAACATCCTCGCCCGCAAAATTCTCTTGGGAAACAGAGACTTTTGCGAGTTCAAGATAATGAGCGGATAGTTTGCTGGAGTAGGACATCCCTGACCTTCAAGTTAATAAATCGTTGGGCAGCGCATTACGCGCCGGCCAAGCGACAGATGGAAAATATGATGTTTCAAACCATTCAACCCACACCTTTTCACCTACCCAGGATAATGAGCCTTTGCAAACGGTATTGAAGCGGTCGTAAAAATCACACATTCAGATAGCCAGAACTGATCAAAAAAAACACAGCGATTTGAACCGGCTCTACATAGTCATCAGGCAGTCGCACAATGCGCCTGAAACACCCTAGATAGAGCTATTGCAGCAAGAAAACCAGGCCTTTTATCCGTGGGATATACACCCCGCACTCATGTAAGCCTCATGTAAGCTATTCACCTGAGCATGGGTAGGATGGTTTCTCTACCGGGCCGAAGTCTACACTTGAAACCCAAGGTTCCGTAAATAAGAAACATCTTAAAAAGATGCGTGAAACTTCCTACAGCCACCCCAACCCCCATGATTCACCAATCAATCCACAATCACCATACATGGCAAGTTCTTGCACACCTATTTGTGGACAAACCTGTGGATACTTCTCTACAGACCTTATATTTACTGGCGCCCTGCCAAGTGCGCAAGAAGTTGCACACTACCGTGCAAGAAGTTGCCAGTTTTTAGGCCAAAAACTTAGAAAAACAACAGTGCATGCCACTGAGCTACAACTACACCACTGATTTAATTAGCAAATAAATTACATGGCACGATGTTTGATACTTCCGGCGAACCAACAGGCAATTTCGCCTGTTGGGTTTTCTCATTTTTCAAGTAAGGAGCATCTCCATGGCAACACCCGCTTACATGTCCATCACCGGCACCAAACAAGGCCTGATCACCGCCGGGGCCTTCACCGCCGACTCAGTGGGCAATACCTATCAGGAAGGCCACGAAGACCAGGTCATGGTCCAGGGCTTCAGTCACGAAGTGATCATCCCGCGTGATCCGCAGTCCGGCCAACCCACCGGTCAGCGCGTGCACAAGCCCGTCAAGATCACCAAGGTCTTCGACAAATCCTCGCCGCTGCTGCTGGCGGCCCTGACCTCCGGCGAACGCCTGAGCGAAATCACCATCCAGTGGTACCGCACCTCGGCGGCCGGCACCCAGGAGCACTACTTCACCACCAAGCTCGAGGACGCAATCATCGTCGATATCAAAGACCACATGCACAACTGCCAGGACCCGGCGAACGCGCACTTCACCCACCTGGAGGACGTCGCGTTCACCTACCGCAAAATCACCTGGACCCACGAAGTGTCCGGCACTTCAGGCTCCGATGACTGGCGCGCGCCGGTCGTTGCCTAAGCCTGGCTGACCCCTGCGGGACATCGGCCAGCCGCACTGGCCGATGTCGTTTTTTCGCTGCATGACAGAAGGAAAAAAGGATGTTCGCACCCGCCAACCAGACCCACTTCCGCCTCATCCTCAAGGGGCTGAAATACGAGCTTAAAGTCCTTTCCCTCACGGGGCGCGAAGCCATCAGCCAACCCTTCGCGTTCGACATTGAACTGGTCAGCGAACACCCGTCGTTCGACCTCGAGGCACTGTTGCACAAGCCCGCGTTTTTGCAGCTGGCACCGGACGGCCGCGGCGTTCATGGCCAGCTTCATCGCGTGGCCCAGGGCGACGCCGGCAAGCGCCTGAGCCGCTATTCGGTGACCCTGCGCCCGCAACTGGCGTACCTCGCGCACCGCTTCAACCAGCGCATCTTCCAGAACCTCAATGTGCCCAGCATCATTGCCCAGGTTCTCGAAGAACATGGCATCCAGAGCACTGCCTACACCTTTCACCTGGGCACGACGTATCCCACACGGGATTACTGCGTTCAATACGACGAATCCGACCTGCATTTCATCCAGCGCCTATGCGAAGAAGAAGGTATTCACTACCACTTCCAGCACAGCGCCACCGTCCACACCGTGGTGTTCGGCGACGACCAGACGGTGTTCCCGAGACTCGCCCCCGTGGCCTACCAGCAAGACGCCGGCCTGGTGGCCAGCGAGCCGGTGGTCAAGCGCTTCGACCTGCGCCTGGAAACCCGCACCAGCCGGACCACCCGCCGCGACTACAACTTTGAAATCCCGCGCGTCACCCTCGAAGGTGACGAGCGTAGCGACGCCCTGCCCGACCTCGAAGACTACGACTACCCCGGCCGTTTCCACGACAGCCAACGCGGTAGACACCTGGCCAAACGCGCCCTCGAACGCCACCGCAGCGACTACCAGCTCGCCGAAGGCAAAAGCGATCAACCGTTGCTGCTCAGCGGCCACTTCCTGCCCCTGACCCACCACCCCAAAGCCCGCTGGAACGACCTGTGGCTGCTCACCGAAGTCCTCCACGAAGGCAAACAGCCCCAAGTCCTCGAAGAGTCCATCACCAGCTACACCACCGACAATAAGGACGATTTCCACCAGGGCTACCGCAACCGTTTTCTCGCCACGCCGTGGGACGCGTTCTACCGCCCACCGCTGAACCATCCCAAACCACGCATCCTCGGCAGCCAAAGCGCCGTGGTCACCGGCCCCGAAGGCGAAGAAATCCACTGCGACGAACACGGCCGCGTCAAAGTGCAATTCCACTGGGACCGCGAAGGACGGGGCGACGACAAAAGCAGCTGCTGGCTGCGTGTTTCCAGCAGTTGGGCCGGCGCCCGCTACGGCGGCATCGCCATCCCCCGCGTCGGCATGGAAGTGCTGGTGACCTTCCTTGAAGGCGACCCCGACCAACCGCTGATCAGCGGTTGCCTGTACCACAAGACAAACCCCGCCCCCTACCCACTGCCGGCGAACAAAACCCGCACCGTATTCAAAACCCTCAGCTCACCGGGCGGCAGCGGCTTCAACGAACTGCGCATCGAAGACAAAAAAGGCGCGGAACAAATCTTCCTGCATGCCCAGCGCGATTGGGACGAAAACATCGAGCACGACCAAAAGATCCGCGTCGGCAACGAACGCCACGACACCGTCGAGAAGAATGCCTACAGCGAATTCAAGGCCGAGGAACACCACACCGTCCACGCCGACCGCAAAGTCCAGGCGCGGGCAGACGACCACCTCACGGTGGCGATGGATCAGCACGTCAAGATCGGCGCGGGGCAGTTCGTCGAAGCGGGCCGGGAGATACACCTGAGCAGCGGGCTGAAGGCGGTGCTGGAAGCGGGTATAGAACTGACGCTCAAGGCCGGCGGGAGCTTTATCAAAATCGATCCCAGCGGCGTGTGGATCAGCGGCCCGGCGACGAATCTGAACTCCGGGGGCAGCCCTGGCAGCGGCACGGCGGCGGCGCCGTTGTTGCCGGGACTGTTGAAGGCCGCGGATGCGGATAAGGCGGGAGAGTTGTTGGTACCCGCCTTGCGTCAGAGCCTGCTACGGGCAGCCACAACAGCTCAGCCGGTCTGCGAGATCTGCCAGAAGCCGGGAGCGGAAAAATGACGCACAGCACCTCACGTTATTTGCTTCTGGACGGGGCAAAGATAGAAAACCTGTCGGGCCACCTGTACAGACTGGAAGGCAACCCGACGTTCGAATGGCTCTACCTGACGACGCCCTACAAGGCGGTATTCGATATTGGCCCTGTTCTGGTCGTCCTGCGCGCCAACAGCCCTCTGGAACAGATGTTCACGGCGCACTGGCAACACGATGCCGGGCTCATGCTCGAAAGTGACGCCCCCATGCAATCACTGGCTGAACATTTGCGCAGCCTGATTCACGCGCGAGTAAGCGGTGATGTTTCGTTACTGTTTCGCTTTTACGACCCGCGTGTCCTGCGTCATTGGCTGCCCGCTCTCGATGCCAATGAAAGGGACTGCAAGATGGGCCCGATCAACCGTGTACGCCTGCCCGCAACGGAAGATCAGGAGGAACACTGGATCGTTCGCGCACACCGGCAAAACGCCGAGCACTATGGCGAGCGTCCGTGGCTGTACCTCGACGAGCAACAGCTCCAACACCTTAACCAAGCCCAGTTGGAAGCCTTCGACCAGCAATTGCTGGGGCATGTACGCACCTACTTTCCCGAATGCCTGACACAACGCTCGACCGCCGAACAACTGGCGTGGGCGGCAGCGTGCCGCGAAGGGGCCGCCCGTTATGGATACTCGAGCCCCAGCGAAGTCACGCGCTGGGCGGCATTGGTGGCAGCCCACGGCACAGCGTTCGCGCAAGCGCCCGAACACCAGGTTTATCGCGACCTTCTCCAACAACCATCGCTCAATGCCACACAACGCCTGGATGCCTTGCTGGAAGAACTGCATCGCCATTGGTTACTGACTGATAAAGAGTCCTTTTCATGACCGTCCAACCACTCAATAAAAACCGCAACCTGGCCGCTGCCGATCAGGCCGCGCAGTGTCAGTTCGGCCACGAAGACCTGTCGAGCCCGGTTGCCGCCTGCCCCGCCCGCCAGCCTGAAGTCTTTGTGGTTCCCGCTCGTTACGCCATGGCCGAACAGGCCGCCGAACATGCGGACTTCCAGCCTTCCAGTCCACCCCAAAGCCATCCGATGGGACTGCGCCGCTTGCGTGCCGGCTACTTGTACCTGTGGCACGCCGACGGACCACTGGCCCGTTATGCCGTAGCGGTTGATGGCCTGCTGGTGGAACAACCGCTGACGCAACCCCATGCAGCCATCGTGAGAGGAGAAAAGGCCGGGATCGCTTTGAACAAGAGCACCGATGCCTGGATGCTCTACAGCGAAATGCCGTTAAGCAACGATGCCTGCGAACGCCTGAAAAAAAGTGACGAACGACGTATACGCATGCGCCAGGTAGGCCTCGTCGATGTCGCCAAACGCCTTTCGGCCCGGCACTGTCCACCGCTCGAACAGGCTTCAGCACTGGTAGCCGAACTGATGCCGACAGTGCGCGATAAAGCCCTGGCACACGACTATCAGCACAACGGTGCGACCTACCGTGAAGACCTGAAAACGCTAGGCAACGTGGTCCACGACAACCCAACGCAAGACAACATCAAGGCCTTTTCTGCCCTGTCCCAGTCACTGCGCGAACGCGAAGAGGCGGCTGGCGCACAACCACCGGGAGAGCCCCTGGTCGAACCCGGCGTCTGGAGCGCCTGCCCTTGGGAAGTCGACGCCACCCAGGCATGGCTCGATGCAGCCAAGCGCCAGGCGGCCGCGCTGTATGCCGTGTTCGCCGCCCTCGACGATGACCTGGGCGTGCTGCGTGATATCAATCATGAGCAAGAGTCGGTCGAAGCGGGTCATGAACAATGGGTGGGTGATAACAACCTGCGGCTGAGCGTCGGTGGTTTTGTACGCAGCCTGGTCAGCGAAGACGGGGCCGAATTGGCGGGTATCCTCAGCTACCGTTACAAGGAGTACGACATTACCCTCACGCCGGAGCAGGGCCAGGTGATGCTCGATGCACAGCATCAGCTGGATGCCGAACTCAAGGCTGAAACCCTGGCCCGCCAATACGGCGGTCACCCTGACCGAAACGCGGCCGCAGCGCGTGATGCACGTATCGCCGCTATCGTGGCGCCGGTACGCGCCTTTATTCCGGCGCAGTTGTACAACGAGGCTGAATACGTGGTGCGCGAATACCGTGCCGAAAAACAAGCCAACCTCAACAACGACACCTTCAGCGCCAAGGTGAGTCAGTACATCGATCTGGAGGCGATGAACACCTGGCTCGATACAACCGCGCCCTTGCATTTCGAGCAGATCGAACAACGCCATCAAGTCCTGTTCAGCGACCGAGAGGTGTACCTCAAACGCTCGAGCACCGGCACTTGGTTTGTCGATTACCACGACATCGACACTCGACACTGGTTGACCGAAATGGCCCTCGGTTGCCTGAGCGCCCAATGCATTCGTGCCCAGGGCGCCGAGCAATACGCCAACTACGTGCGGGCGGCCGATGGCGGTGCGTTGACCCAACTGTTCCGTGCCTGGACCCCCTCCCTCGACGCAGGCCTCAACCACACGACGCGCCTGGGCGAACTGATGACAGCGCTGGCGTCCGAAAACATCACCGCGACCTATCAAGCCCTTGCGCCGCTGACCGCGCCCGTTCTGGACGACCTGGCGGCCATGGCCCGCGACGCCAACAGCCTATGGAGCGTGCTGGTCAACCGGCTGGCGGCGGCGTTGCTGTTGCTCAACACTGATAAAACGTTCAGCAGCGCCTGGCTCGGCATTTTCGTCACGGCTCGTTTGGGCAGCGACACGCGTGTCGAGGAGCTGATTAAAAATGGCCGACCGTTCTGGGCGTTGCTGGGACAAAAAGCCGAAGGGCTGACCCGCTGGGCAACCGCCACGGGAAGAGCCATTGGCGCCGGACATGTAGCCGGTATCACCAACTCCACCTTTGTGACCAATAGCGGCGGACTCGTTCCCCTGGCGGCCTTGCTGCTGAATACCCTCAACGCGGGTATTCAGTTGGGTCAGGTCGGGACCTTGGAGGGGATGGGCAGCCAGCGAAAGAACGATACGGTTTCCGCGTCGTTGTATGCGGGGGCGGCGTTGGTGGCGGTGATTGATAGTCAGGTGCGGTTAGGGCTGAAGAAAAACAGTTTCCTTTTCCTTAATTCTAGGGCCCCAACGCTCACTCTGTTTGGTGGAGTAATTGGTGGGTTATCAGCCTATGCAGCTGTAAAAGACTCTAGATCTCTGCAGAGCCAACTGGAGCAGGCGCGAACGCATATCGATCCGTGGCTGGAGATGCGTAAGGATGTGGTTACGGGCCAGGTTGCGGCTTATGGGGCTCAAGCACTGTTGGGCATAGTGCAAACAGCCAGAGCCTTGGCAGGTTTAGTGACGGTCGAAGCCGCCATCCTGCGCTATACGTTATTCATGGGCCCGCTGAACTGGATCATTGCCATACTGGGTGTCCTGTATCTGATCACCTGGTTCTTTCAGCAAACGCCCTTGCAAAACTTCCTCAACTTCTGCTGCTGGTCAAAAGCGCGGGCAGGCAATCTGAGGCCTATCGCAGCTCAGGCGCAACAAGACGAGCTCAATCAACTCTACAGCATCCTTTACACACCGCGGGTCAGCATAGAGAGCCGCTCGGTGACGATGCCATCCAATGGGTACTCTGGGCTAACCTTCGTGAGTTCTATCGAGGCCCTGACCATCGACTTGCCGGGAGCAGAGCCTGGCAGCGCCTACCTGGAACTGGCCCTGATCGGTGACCCCGTCGATAGCCAAGCGTACAGCGCCCTGTTCAAAAACAGTCCGACCAATAACTTCCTCCCACCCACGCCATGGCGGGATATGGCGCCTCACTGGCTGCCGAGCAGCACCTGTATGTGGATACCGGCCAAGGAAGGCCAAGGCTTACGCCTGAGTGGCCCGTTCAACACGGAGCCAGGTGTCCTAGACTCGAAGCCCCGCACCATTTCACTGCGATTGCGCTACCGCACGCCTTTGACGGCATTGCTGGGCGCCAACAGCTTTATCGGCGGAGAACGGGGCGTCGCCTTTACCCTCAGCAATAACGCGGGCGTCATCATCCTGCGAGACGACCCCACACCTGAACTCGACCGCGCGCCCTTCTATCGGCTCGGCGAAGGCTATCCCAACGCGATTTATCTGCAACCGGAGGAAAAACCATGAGCACGCCATCGGCAGGCACCACTCAAAAACGGTTGTTGTCGCGCAATGATTATCTGGCGCCACTGCCCATTCCCACAGGTGAAAAACCGTGTGATGTGCTCAACACCATCTGGCGTAAGAACGATGTGTTTGTCGACATCGGCAATTACAGCATCGGAGCGGCGGTGATGATGCTTTGGTCGATGGTGGTGCTGTTTGCATTCATGGGATATCTGTTCAGGAATGACCAGGACGATGCACACATATTTGCGATCATGACCACCTGCGTCATTGGGATTCCTACCTTGTTTTTAATCCAGGGCCTATTCCGCGAAGTCCCCTTACCCGTGCGCTTCAACCGCCAACGCCGAGAGGTCTGCGTCCCGCGAGGAGACGATGAATATTGGATTGTTCCCTGGGAAAGCGTGACAGCGGCAGCCACGCAACAATCCTCGGTCAGCCAGGCAGGCAGGGCCACGATGGGGCTGCTAATCATCGGCTTTGAGAACCCGGACCCGCAGGCTAAAGACGACAACAAGCATTTTTCCTTTGGCTTCAATTGTGGTGGCGGTACCACGGCCATGGCGTTGTGGGAATGCATCCGCAGTTATATGGAAATTGGGCCGCAGGCGGTGCCTGACAGCCAAGTCGGCATACCACGCTACGAAGAAACGCAAATCGGCTCGATCATCACCGACCTGCGCAAAGGCGATCTTATAATGGTTGTTTGGGGGATATTCTGCATCACGATCCTGGGCACTTATTTGGCGGAGAAGCTGCAGAATTTAAAGCTGTCGCACCCACCTGAACTGCCCTATCCCGACATCATCGAATGGTCCAAACCACTCCCACCAGAACAGTGGGCCAAACGCTCCGCAGCACTGGAAACCGCCATCGCCAAACGTGAAGCCGAATTGGCGGTACAGACGGCTCAAGCGTCGGAGGACAGGCCATGAGCACGCCACCCGCAGGCACCACTCAAAAACGGTTGTTGTCGCGCAATGATTATCTGGCGCCATTGCCCATTCCCACAGGCGAAGAACCTTCTGATGTGCTCAATACCATCTGGCGTAAAAACGATGTGTTTGTCGACATTGGTAATTACAGCATCGCATCTGCGGTGATGACGATTTGGCCTGGTGTGATGGTGTTTTTAGCCATGTCTTACTTCACCCGAAATTTCATCCCCGACTTCAGTCAGAACATTTTGATGTTGGGCTTAATTATCATGGCTCTTCCTGTTTTTTTTTTAATCCAGGGCCTATTCCGCGAAGTCCCCTTACCCGTGCGCTTCAATCGCCAACGCCGAGAGGTCTGCATCCCACGAGGAGAGGATGAATATTGGATTGTTCCCTGGGAAAGCGTGACAGCAGCAGCCACGCAACAATCCTCAGTCAGCCAGGCCGGCAGGGCCACGATGGGGCTGCTAATCATCGGCTTTGAGAACCCGGACCCGCAGGCTAAAGATGACAACAAGCATTTTTCATTTGGCTTCAATTGTGGCGGCGGTACCACGGCCATGGCGTTGTGGGAATGCATCCGCAGTTATATGGAAATTGGGCCGCAGGCGGTGCCTGACAGCCAAGTCGGCATACCACGCTACGAAGAAACGCAAATCGGCTCGATCATCACCGACCTGCGCAAAGGCGATCTTATAATGGTTGTTTGGGGGATATTCTGCATCACGATCCTGGGCACTTATTTGGCGGAGAAGCTGCAGAATTTAAAGCTGTCGCACCCACCTGAACTGCCCTATCCCGACATCATCGAATGGTCCAAACCACTCCCACCAGAACAGTGGGCCAAACGCTCCGCAGCACTGGAAACCGCCATCGCCAAACGTGAAGCCGAATTGGCGGTACAGACGGCTCAAGCGTCGGAGGACAGGCCATGAGCACGCCACCCGCAGGCACCACTCAAAAACGGTTGTTGTCGCGCAATGATTATCTGGCGCCATTGCCCATTCCCACAGGCGAAGAACCTTCTGATGTGCTCAATACCATCTGGCGTAAAAACGATGTGTTTGTCGACATTGGTAATTACAGCATCGCATCTGCGGTGATGACGATTTGGCCTGGTGTGATGGTGTTTTTAGCCATGTCTTACTTCACCCGAAATTTCATCCCCGACTTCAGTCAGAACATTTTGATGTTGGGCTTAATTATCATGGCTCTTCCTGTTTTTTTTTTAATCCAGGGCCTATTCCGCGAAGTCCCCTTACCCGTGCGCTTCAATCGCCAACGCCGAGAGGTCTGCATCCCACGAGGAGAGGATGAATATTGGATTGTTCCCTGGGAAAGCGTGACAGCAGCAGCCACGCAACAATCCTCAGTCAGCCAGGCCGGCAGGGCCACGATGGGGCTGCTAATCATCGGCTTTGAGAACCCGGACCCGCAGGCTAAAGATGACAACAAGCATTTTTCATTTGGCTTCAATTGTGGCGGCGGTACCACGGCCATGGCGTTGTGGGAATGCATCCGCAGCTATATGGAAATTGGGCCGCAGGCGGTGCCGAAAGCGGCTGCACTTAACGCAGGCGAGAGTCTGCGTTTCTACATTGACTACATGAGGGATAAGGCCAAAACCCGCGGCTGGATTCTGACGTTACTGTGGGATGGAGTCTTCGGCATGTTTATTTTTAACGCACCTTTGGCGCAATACCTGCAAAGGAAAAAACTGTATCCGCCACCCGACCTGACGTATCCGGCCATCATCGAATGGTCCAAACCATTGCCACCCGAACAGTGGGCCAAGCGCTCCGCAGAACTGGAAACCGCCATCGCCAAACGTGAAGCCGAATTGGCTGTCCAGACGACTCAAGCGTCAGAGGACAGGCCATGAGCACGCCACCGGCAGGCACCACTCAAAAGCGGTTGTTTTCGCGCAATGATTATCTGGCGCCATTGCCCATTCCCACAGGCGAAGAACCTTGTGATGTGCTCAACACCATCTGGCGTAAGAACGATGTGTTTGTTGACATCGGCAATTACAGCATCGGTTCGGCGGTGATGGTGATTTGGCCAATATTGGTTATTTTCTTGGGACTGGCATATGCATTAAATGACCCTGATGCACTCATCGTGGGGGCGTGTATTACAGGCATCCCCATCTTGTTTGTAATCCAGGGCCTATTCCGCGAAGTCCCCTTACCCGTGCGCTTCAACCGCCAACGCCGAGAGGTCTGCGTCCCCCGAGGAGACAATGAATATTGGATTGTTCCCTGGGAAAGCGTGACAGCAGCAGCCACGCAACATTCCTCGGTCAGCCAGGCCGGCAGGGCCACGATGGGACTGCTGATCATCGGCTTTGAGAACCCGGACCCGCAGGCTAAAGACGACAACAAGCATTTTTCTTTTGGCTTCAATTGTGGCGGCGGTACCACAGCTATGGCGTTGTGGGAGTGCATCCGCAGCTATATGGAAATTGGGCCGCAGGCGGTGCCGAAAGCGGCAGCACTTAATGCAGGTGAGAATCTGCGTTTCTACCTTGACTACATGAGGGATAAGGCCAAAACCCATGGCTGGATTCTGACCCTGCTGTGGGACGGCATACTCGGCGTATTTGTTTTCAACGCACCTTTGGCGCAGTACCTACAAAGAAAGAAACTGTATCCGCCACCCGACCTCACTTATCCGGCCATCCTCGAATGGTCCAAACCGTTGCCACCCGAACAGTGGGCCAAGCGCTCCGCAGAACTGGAAACCGCCATCGCCAAACGTGAAGCCGAATTGGCGGTACAGACGGCTCAAGCGTCGGAGGACAGGCCATGAGCACGCCACCGGCAGGTACCACTCAAAAAAGGTTGTTTTCGCGCAATGATTATCTGGCGCCACTGCCCATTCCCACAGGTGAAAAACCGTGTGATGTGCTCAACACCATCTGGCGTAAGAACGATGTGTTTGTCGACATTGGCAATTACAGCATCGGAGCGGCGGTGATGATGCTTTGGTCGATGGTGGTGCTGTTTGCATTCATGGGATATCTGTTCAGGAATGACCAGGACGACGCACACATATTTGCGATCATGACCACCTGCATCATTGGGATTCCTACCTTGTTTTTAATCCAGGGCCTATTCCGCGAAGTCCCCTTACCCGTGCGCTTCAACCGCCAACGCCGAGAGGTCTGCGTCCCGCAAGGAGACGATGAATATTGGATTGTTCCCTGGGAAAGCGTGACAGCAGCAGCCACGCAACATTCCTCGGTCAGCCAGGCCGGCAGGACCACAATGGGACTGCTGATCATCGGCTTTGAGAACCCGGACCCGCAGGCTAAAGACGACAACAAGCATTTTTCCTTTGGCTTCAATTGTGGTGGCGGTACCACGGCCATGGCGTTGTGGGAGTGCATCCGCAGTTATATGGAAATTGGGCCGCAGGCGGTGCCGAAAGCGGCAGCACTTAATGCAGGTGAGAATCTGCGTTTCTACCTTGACTACATGAGGGATAAGGCCAAAACCCGTGGCTGGATTCTGACCCTGCTGTGGGACGGCATACTCGGCGTGTTTGTTTTCAACGCACCTTTGGCGCAGTACCTGCAAAGAAAGAAACTGTATCCACCACCCGACCTCACTTATCCGGCCATCATCGAATGGTCCAAACCGTTGCCACCCGAACAGTGGGCCAAACGCTCCGCAGCACTGGAAACCGCCATCGCCAAACGTGAAGCCGAATTGGCTGTACAGACGGCTCAAGCGTCAGAGGACAAGCCATGAGCACGCCACCGGCAGGCACCACTCAAAAACGGTTGTTGTCGCGCAATGATTATCTGGCGCCATTGCCCATTCCCACAGGTGAAAAACCGTGTGATGTGCTCAACACCATCTGGCGTAAGAACGATGTGTTTGTCGACATTGGCAATTACAGCATCGGTTCGGCGGTGATGGTGATTTGGCCAATATTGGTTATTTTCTTGGGACTGGCATATGCATTAAATGACTCTGATGCACTCATCGTGGGGGCGTGTATTACAGGCATCCCCATCTTGTTTGTAATCCAGGGCCTATTCCGCGAAGTCCCCTTACCCGTGCGCTTCAACCGCCAACGCCGAGAGGTCTGCGTCCCACGAGGAGACGATGAATATTGGATCGTTCCCTGGGAAAGCGTGACAGCAGCAGCCACGCAACAATCCTCAGTCAGCCAGGCCGGCAGGGCCACGATGGGGCTGCTAATCATCGGCTTTGAAAACCCGGACCCGCAGGCTAAAGACGACAACAAGCATTTTTCCTTTGGCTTCAATTGTGGTGGCGGTACCACGGCCATGGCGTTGTGGGAATGCATCCGCAGCTATATGGAAATTGGGCCGCAGGCGGTGCCGAAAGCGGCTGCACTTAACGCAGGCGAGAGTCTGCGTTTCTACATTGACTACATGAGGGATAAGGCCAAAACCCGCGGCTGGATTCTGACGTTACTGTGGGATGGAGTCTTCGGCGTGTTTATTTTTAACGCACCTTTGGCGCAATACCTGCAAAGGAAAAAACTGTATCCGCCACCCGACCTGACGTATCCGGCCATCATCGAATGGTCCAAACCACTGCCACCCGAACAGTGGGCCAAGCGCTCCGCTGCATTGGAAACCGCCATCGCCAAACGTGAAGCCGAATTGGCTGTACAGACGGCTCAAGCGTCAGAGGACAAGCCATGAGCACGCCGCCGGCAGGCACCACTCAAAAACGGTTGTTTTCGCGCAATGATTATCTGGCGCCACTGCCCATTCCCACAGGTGAAAAACCGTGTGACGTGCTCAACACCATCTGGCGTAAGAACGATGTGTTTGTCGACATTGGCAATTACAGCATCGGTTCGGCGGTAATGGTGATATGGACGATGGGGGTGTTCTTTGCGCTTATGAGTTACATCACGCCTCACCCTCTAATATGGGGCGGAGGGCTAATCATCGTGGGCATCCCCATCTTGTTTGTAATCCAGGGCCTATTCCACGCAGTACCTTTACCCGTGCGCTTCAACCGCCAACGCCGAGAGGTCTGCGTCCCCCGAGGAGACGATGAATATTGGATTGTTCCCTGGGAAAGCGTGACAGCAGCAGCCACGCAACAATCCTCAGTCAGCCAGGCCGGCAGGGCCACGATGGGACTGCTGATCATCGGCTTTGAAAACCCGGACCCGCAGGCTAAAGACGACAACAAGCATTTTTCCTTTGGCTTCAATTGTGGTGGCGGTACCACGGCCATGGCGTTGTGGGAGTGCATCCGCAGTTATATGGAAATTGGGCCGCAGGCGGTGCCTGACAGCCAAGTCGGAATACCCCTCTATGAAGAAACGCAAATCGGCTCGATCATCACCGACCTGCGTAAAGGCGATCTGATAATGGTTGTATGGGGGATATTCTGCATCACGATCCTGGGCACTTATTTGGCGGAGAAGCTGCAGAATTTAAAGCTGTCGCACCCACCTGAACTGCCCTATCCCGACATCATCGAATGGTCCAAACCACTCCCACCAGAACAGTGGGCCAAACGCTCCGCAGAACTGGAAACCGCCATCGCCAAACGTGAAGCCGAATTGGCGGTACAGACAACTCAAGCATCAGAGGACAGGCCATGAGCACACCCCCCGCAGGCACCACCCAAAAACGGTTGTTTCCGCGCAATGATTATCTGGCACCACTGCCCATTCCCACAGACGAAGAACCGTGTATTGGATCATTACGTGATCGAGTAGAAACCGCTGGAGCTGCTTTCGAGTTTGTGGCTGCCGCTGCTGATAGTGACGTTATGATTGACGAATCCGAGGCTCTACGAGCCTTGGGTAAGTTGTTAAGAGTAGATCATGGCTGGCCAGCTTGAGTGGCATCGTAGGCTCGTGTGAACATTTTCAGATGCTGAATAACTTTACCACACAAGGATGTTACCGGATGAATTTAAAACCCCTGGCGCTGCTCGGCGGCATGTTGCTGGCTGGCTGCAATGACGAGTCGATGGTCCTGCATTTTCAGGATTCGGCAGGCTCGTCGGGCACCGGGCTGAATACTACAAAACAGGAACTGATCGACAATGCTCTGACTGCAAACCAGATCAACCCGCAGAGCTTGCGATGGCGGGTAGACCCGCAGGACGAACACCTCGTGTATATGAAGGAGTTGCAGCCGCTGAGCGATTCGCAACGCATGGCCTTGCACAGGGTGTTCGACCAAATTGTCCAAGCTCGCGTCGCCAGTACACTGGACATTGAAGTTAACCTGGACATCCCGGCACAAGCGCTCAAGGAGTTAAGCGCCGCGCAACGCCAACAGGTTGATGCTCTACCTCAGCCGCTGATCATCAATCTGGCGCTTGAACCCAAGGTGCTGACCATGGCGTTGATGCCTAAGGGTGGCGACGTTATGGGTGACGTAATGCAAGAGGTCAACTCTGAGGTGAGCTGCCAATTGCAGGCGCGTCCTGTAGAACCTTTTCCAGCAGGCGTAACGGCGCTTTGGAAGTCCTTTCTGGACGATGCAGACCAGATCAGTGTGGAAGTGGGGGAGCAGTCGTACCCAGCGCGGTACCGCTTCAGAGATGCCCAGTTGCAGAGTCAGGTGCAGAGCGGTGAACTGCGGTTAATGACGACCAGTCCGCTGATCGTGCAGTTGGGCTTCGCTGAGCTGGGGAAGCACCGGCTGTACAGCAAATTCCCATTGCAGCATCGCGCTTCGGCGTTGATCAGGGAATGTGAAAATAAAGCCAGTACCTTACCGCGACCATTGAGCTTCCACGTTGGCGATGGACTGGATCGGCTGGAATCCGTTACCTACAAGAATGTGCAATGAGTCTGTGTAAAACGCGGGTACTGTCTAGGCCTACACGGACTCAAATACCCTTATCGACCAGGCTCGGAAGCTGTGTTCGCCGGCCCCTTAAGGCAGGCGAGAGTCTGCGTTTCTACCTTGACTACATGAGGGATAAGGCCAAAACCCGTGGCTGGATTCTGACGTTACTGTGGGAAGGAAAAAACTGTATCCGCCACCCGACCTGACGTATCCGGCCATCATCGAATGGTCCAAACCACTCCCACCCGAACAGTGGGCCAAGCGCTCCGCAGCACTGGAAACCGCCATCGCCAAACGTGAAGCCGAATGGGCCGTACAGACCGCTCAAACATCAGAGAGAACGTAACGGGCTACACGCGCCGCCAAGCCCACCGATGGTTCCGGGGGCTGGCGTCGGTGCCGCGCGGATGCTTTTGCCTCCCGTCTCAGTCCCCGGTCATAGCCCGCAGCTGCGCCAGCTCCTGCTCCGCGATTGCTACGCCATGCAGCGCGGAATGCTCACGTTCGCGGTAACGACGTTCGCCCGGCATACGCGACAAGCCGACTTCATGCATATGCGCCACCAGGGTCTGGGCACGCCGGGCAAAACTCTCACCCCCGGACTTGCGCGGATCGATCACGATAATCAGTTGCCCGGTCCACGGCGTTTTCGCCCCTGGGTGTTGATCCCAGTCGAACTCAAACGAGAAATTGCCGCCGGTCAGGGCGGCCGCCAGCAACTCCACCATCATCGACAGGGCCGAGCCCTTGTGCCCGCCAAACGGCAGCAGTGCCCCGCCATTGAGGATGGCGTTGGGGTCCTGTGTCGCCAGCCCCTGGCTATCGACCCCCATGCCCGGCGGCAAGGTCTCACCCGCACGCGCCGCGATCTGCACATCGCCATGGGCCATGGCACTGGTCGCCATGTCGAAAACGATCGGAGCGCTCGCGGCACAAGGCGCAGCGAAGGCGATCGGGTTGGTGCCAAACAGGGGTCGTCGAGCGCCATGGGGCACCACGCAGGTCATGCTGTTGACCACACTCAAGGCGATCAGCCCTTCCTCGGCGAAGGGTTCGACATCTGGCCAGAGCGCGGCGAAATGGTGGGAGTTGTGAATCGCCAACACGGCAATCCCGGCGCTGCGGGCTTTTTCCAGCAACAACCCGCGAGCAGCGGCCAGGGCCGGTTGGGCGAAACCGTTGCGGGCATCGACCCGGACATAACCCGAGGCCACATCTTCGACCACCGGCACCGCACGCCCATCGACCCATCCGCTGGCCAGGGTAGAAACGTAGCCGGGCATCCGAAACACCCCGTGGCTGTGAGCGCCGTCGCGCTGGGCGCTGGCGCAGTTAGTGGCGAGGACCGCAGCCACTTCGGCCGAAGTGCCATGGCGCTCGAAAATGCCGCGCAGCAACACAACCAGATCGCTGAAGGCAATGTGCGCCAAGGCAGAGCGTGCAGGTGAAGGCATGTGAAAACTCCCAGGTCGAGGTCGGTCAACGCGATGGCCGTTGCAGGCATTTGACTATCCAGAGGTGACAGCAAACTGTCAATTGTTGACTTGATGACAGAAAACATTCATTTTCTATCGCAAGCAAAAAAGACAGCGAGTCGTACCGTGAGCCAACCGATCAAACAACGCCTTGAAAACAGTCTGTCAACAGCTGCCGCTTCTGGTCGGACGATTGCCACGTACATGCTCGCCAACCTGCATGAACTGCCCTTTCAGACCGCCGCCGATATCGCCCAGAAACTCGGGGTCAGCGAATCGAGCGTCGGACGCTTTTGCCGTTCACTCGGTTACAGCCATTTCAAGGATCTGAAAAACGACCTGAAGGATGACCTCGGCGATGGCCCGTGGCTGGTGGGCGACCGCTTGCAAGAGTTTCGTCAGCAACAGAGCCACAACCCGCAGGGACTTTCGCGCAGCCTGGAGCTGGAAGTCGCCGCGCTGGTAAGCGTCTATGAACACAGCCAGACGCCAGCCTGGGATACCGTCGCCAAACGCTTGGCTAAAACGCCAAAAATCTTCGTTGCCGGTTTTCAGACCGAGCGCGGCATCGCCCTCTCGATGGTGCACCTGTTGCAGTACCTGCGCGATGGCGTGCAGGTGGTGGACGGCTCTGCCGGGCATTTCGGCGACGTGTTGCTGAGCAACCCTGAACACACCGCCCTGGTGGTGTTCGAGGCGCGCCGCTATTCGCGCCACGCCCTGACCCTGTGCCGCAAGGCCCGGGCTGCTGGCATTCCGGTGACGCTGATCACCGACACCTTTTGCGACTGGGCCGAGCTGCACGCCGACGAGGTCTTTCGCCTGCCTACTGAATTCAATCTTTTCTGGGAATCGACGTCGACGATGCTGTCGCTGGTTCACCTGATGGTCAACGAGGTCTGCAAGAAACTCGGGCCCGATGTTGAGAAACGCTTGGAAGCCACTGCCGCGCTACATAACGAGTTCGTGGGTTACACATCGTCACTCGCGAGCAAACAAGAGCAATAGGCCAGCAGATTGAGAGGCAACGATGAAACGAGTCATTCGCTTTGCAAGTGTGTGTGCGGTATTCGCCGCCAGTGTCGGTCTCGCCCAGGCCGACGTGTTGAAAATCGCCACCGAAGGCGCTTACCCGCCGTTCAACTATGTCGATTCGGATAACCAGCTCCATGGCTTTGACGTCGATATTGCCCTCGCCCTGTGCGAGCGCATGCAGGCCCAATGCACCCTGGTGGCGCAAGACTGGGACGGTATCATTCCGGCCTTGATGGCCAAGAAATATGACGCGGTGGTGGCGTCGATGATCGACACCGAAGAGCGCCGCAAGAAAATCAGCTTCACCCATCACTACTACAAAACCCCACTGTCCGTTGCGGTTCCCAAAGACTCGGACATCAGCGACGCGCAGACCAACTTCAAAGGCAAAACCGTCGGCGCGCAATCCTCTTCCACCCAGTCTATTTATGCCGAAGACGTGTACGGCAAAGCCGGCGCCAATGTGAAGCTCTACCCGACGCTGGACGAGGCCAACAGCGACCTGGCGTCTGGTCGGCTCGACGGTGTGATTGCCGACAAATTCCCGCTCGCCGACTGGATCGACAAGGCCGGCAAAAGCTGCTGCAAGATGCTCGGCGATGTCAATGGCACCCAGGCCGATGCCTCGATTGCGGTGCGCAAGGAAGACAACGCGCTGCGCGAACGCTTCAACAAAGCCCTCGACGAAATTGTGGCCGATGGCACGTATCAGAAGATCTCCAGCAAGTATTTTGCTTTCGATATCTATCACTGATTCGTCGCCTGTGGAGCACTGACGGTCCACCCGCTGCCTGAGCCCAGACTGGCCAGAAGCGGGTGCGCCAGTGCCCGTCCCACGATGTCCTTTCACGAGGGTTCGAGCATGATCGAACATCTATCACTGTTGTCGTTTGCCAGCGGTGGCTGGGGGCAAGCGCTGCTGGCCGGCGCGTTGGTGACCCTGGCGCTGGCGCTGGCCTGCCTGCCGGTGGGCTTGCCCCTGGGGCTTGGACTGGCTTTGGCCGCACGCTCGAAAAAACCGTGGCTGCGCTCGTTCGCTACGCTGTTTTCCACGGTGTTTCGGGGCCTGCCGGAGTTGCTGACGCTGCTGATCATTTATTACGGTTGCCAGATTGGCGCCCAGAAAATCCTCGCGGCGATGGGCTATGAAACACAGGTCACCATCAATACCTTTCTGGCGGCCATGGTCGCCTTCAGTTTTGTCTTTGCGGCGTTCTCCAGCGAGATCTGGCTCGGTGCGTTCAAGACCGTCCACAAGGGTCAGTACGAGGCGTCTGCGGCACTCGGGTTGAGCAAGGCCACGACCTTTCGCAAGGTGGTGTTCCCGCAACTGGTACGTATCGCCTTGCCTGGGCTGTCGAATAATTGGTTGTCGCTGCTCAAGGACACGTCGCTGGTCTCCACCATTTCGCTGGTCGATCTGATGCGCCAGACCAACCTGGCGGTGAGCGTGACCAAGGAGCCGTTGTTCTTCTACGCCGTGGCCTGTTTTGGCTACCTGTTTTTCTCGGCGCTGTCGGGGCGCGCGTTCGCATGGATCGAGCGGCACTTCAGTCGGCATCTGCGGAGCGCACAACCATGACATTGGAAAATTTTGCGCAGTGGTTGATCGACGTCGACCTGTTACAGCGCTATGGCCCGCGGATGCTCGAAGGCTTGTTGGTCACGGGCAAGCTGGTGGCGATTTCATTCACGCTCGGCGCCCTGCTCGGCCTGCTGATTGCTTTGGCCCGGGTGTCCAACAACCTGCTGTTGCAGCGCTCGAGCGCACTGTATGTCTACTGTTTTCGTGGCTCGCCATTACTCGCGCAATTGTTCCTGCTGTATTACGGCCTCGGGTCGTTCAAGGGATTCTGGCAAGACGTGGGGCTATGGTGGTTTTTCCGCGATGCGTGGTTTTGCACGCTGCTGGCCTTCACCTTGAATACGGCGGCTTATCAGGCAGAGATTTTCCGCGGCAGCCTGCTCTCGGTCTCCCAGGGGCAGCATGAGGCGGCCAAGGCCTTGAGCCTGAAACGTTCAACCACGTTCTTCAAAGTCATCCTGCCCCAATCGCTGTTGGTCGCCATCGGCCCGCTGGGTAACGAGCTGATTCTGATGGTCAAGGCCAGCGCCATCGCTTCGCTGGTGACTATTTACGACCTGATGGGCGTGACCAAGCTGGCTTTCTCGCGCAGCCTCGATTTCCAGGTTTACCTGTGGGCAGCCGTTCTTTATCTGCTGATCGTCGAAATTATCCGCCGCGTCCTCAAGCGCGTCGAAGCCCGACTTGGCCGCCATCTGCCGTGAGCCTGTCGTTTACCCGCCATCCTGCACGACGTGTCACAAGGAATTTTTCATGCATTGCCAAACCATCGTTCTGGGCGCCGGGATTGTCGGCGTCTGCACTGCACTGCACCTGCAAGCGCGTGGCGTTGAGGTCATCCTGATCGACCGCCAGCCACCCGGAAACGGCACCAGCCATGGCAATGCCGGGCTGATCGAGCGCTCCAGTGTGATTCCCTATGCGTTCCCGCGAGAACTGTCGAGCCTGGTGCGCTATAGCCTCAACCAGCAATCCGATGTGCGTTACAGCTGGCGCTACCTGCCCAAAGTCGCGCCCTGGCTGTTCACCTACTGGCAGAACTCGTCACCGACCCGGTTGAACCAGGCCGCTCGCGCCATGCTGCCGTTGGTGCAACGCTGCGTGGATGAGCATGATGCGCTGATCGAGGCCGCCGGCATGGGTCATCTGATCAAAGCCAATGGCTGGATCGAGGTGTTTCGCAATCAACCGGCCTTTAGCACGGCCCAGGCCGATGCCCGTGCCTTGCAGCCCTATGGCTTGCGTTATGAAGTGCTCGACGGCGAGCAATTACGCGAGCGCGAACCGTCACTGAGCGACCAGGCGGTGGGCGGTATTCACTGGCTTGATCCGAAAACCGTCAGCGATCCCGGGGCCTTGACCCGTGGCTACGCCGCGCTCTTTATCAAGCGCGGCGGACGGTTCATCCAGGGCGATGCGCTGACCCTGAAACACCTCGATGGCCGCTGGCAGGTGCTGACCGAACAAGGCCCGGTGAGCGCCGAACAGGCGGTGATCGCCCTCGGCCCACAAGCGCCCGAGCTGTTCAAGCAGCTGGGCTATCGTATTCCGCTGGCAATCAAGCGCGGCTACCACATGCACTACAGCTCGCTGGACGATGCGCAATTGCAGCACTCAATTTGCGATGCCCAGGGCGGCTATGTGCTGGCACCGATGGCTCAGGGGATCCGTTTGACCACGGGCATCGAGTTTGCCGAGAGCAGCGACCAGGCCAATGACATTCAGCTCAGTCGCTGTGAAGCCCTCGCGCGCAAGCTCTATCCACTCGGCGAGCGCCTGGACCCCGAGCCCTGGCTGGGTCGTCGTCCGTGCCTGCCGGACATGCGCCCGGTGATCGGCCCGGCGGCGCATCACCCCGGCCTGTGGTTCAACTTCGGCCATGCCCACCACGGCCTGACTCTCGGCCCGGTCAGCGGGCGCCTGCTCGCCGAGATGCTTACCGGCGCTCCTACCTTTACCGATCCGGCGCCTTACAGCGCGCAGCGATTCCACTGACTTGCGGAGCAACCGTCATGCCTGCGACAACCCCCCTGCTTCACCTGCCCGACCCTGTGGCGTTGCCGGACACGCGCAGTGTAGTGGTCAGTATTGAAGGGCTGAACAAATTCTACGGCGCCTACCATGTCTTGCATGACATCGAGCTGAAGGTGCGCGAAGGCGAGCGCATCGTGCTGTGCGGACCCTCCGGCTCGGGGAAATCCACACTGATCCGCTGTATCAACCGCCTGGAAATCGCGGAGAAAGGTCATATCCGGGTCAATGACACCGACCTGGCGCTGAATACCCGCCAGGCGGCGCAGGTGCGCAGCGAAATCGGCATGGTGTTCCAGCACTTCAACCTGTTCCCGCACCTGAGCGTCCTGCAAAACTGCATGCTGGCGCCGATGTCGGTGCGTGGCCTGTCGCGCACGGAGGCGCAAGAGCTGGGGCGGTTCTACTTGAACAAAGTCGGCATCGAGAGCCAGGCCGACAAATTCCCCAGCCAGTTGTCCGGTGGACAACAGCAGCGCGTAGCCATTGCCAGGGCGTTGTGCATGAAACCCAGGATCATGCTGTTTGATGAACCGACCTCGGCCCTCGACCCGGAGATGGTCGCCGAGGTGCTGGATGTGTTGGTCAAGCTTGCCGACACCGGTATGACCATGCTCTGTGTCACCCATGAAATGGGCTTCGCCCGGCAAGTCGCGGAGCGCGTGCTGTTTCTCGACGCAGGCCGGATCATTGAAGACAGCCCACCAGAGGCCTTCTTCAATAACCCGCAAAGCCCCAGGGCGCAGAGCTTTCTTGCGCAGATCCTGCATTAGCGCTCAGCACGCCCGGAGCAACGGCATTAGCGTGGGAATCGCTGCCCCATCAGGGTCAACAGTCGATCATCCTCTCCCGCCGCGCCAATGACCTGCAGCCCCACTGGCATCCCCCGCACCAGCCCCACCGGCAGGCTGATCGCGGGTAACCCGGTGAGGTTCCAGGCACTGGTATGACTGAGCAAGGCGGCGCGCACGTCCATATCCTGCGCGCCAATCTGCACCACACGGGCATCCACTGGCGTCGCCGTGATCGGCACGCTGGGCGAGACCAGCAAGTCATAGCGCTGGAATATCTGCGCGATCGCGGCCTTGAGCCGTGCCTGGCCGGACTGGGCGCGGATGTATTGCCAGCCCCTGACTTCACCCGACAACTCGAGGCGCTCGCGCACCTCATCCTCGAACAGCTGCGGCGCGTTCTGCATGCGCTCGGCGTGGACATTGAAAGCCTCGGCGCGTTGCAGCACCTGCAAGGTCGCTTTCATTTCGGCCGACAGCAGCGCCAGTTCATCGACCGTTTGCAGGCCCTCGCCAAAGAGCTGTTGCGCCGCCTGGTACACCTGGCTATCCAGCTCCGCGTCGACCGCGCCGAAGCTGCCGGATGCGATCCAACCAACCCGCAACGGTCTGGCTTGAGTCGAGGCTGCACACCGCCGCCCGGCGATCACCTCGAACAACAGGCGCGCATCCTCGATGTGATTGGCGAGCGGGCCCACGTGGTCGAGACTCGACGCAAGGGGAAACACGCCCTCCAGCGGCACGCTGGCAAACGATGGCTTGAAACCGACCACGCCGCACAAGGCCGCTGGAATACGGATCGACCCACCGGTATCGGTACCCAGTGCCAGCGGCACCATGCCACTGGCGACTGCGGCGGCGCTGCCGGCACTGGAGCCGCCGGTGATACAGGTGGCGTCCCAGGGATTGCGCGCGGCGCCCTGCAGCGAGCGGTCGCCCGTCGGCCCGTAGGCGAATTCATGCGTCAGGGTCTTGCCCACGATCACCGCGCCCGCCTCGCGCAAACGCTGTACGCACACCGCATCGTGCTCGGGTTTGCAGCCGGCGAAGTGTGCCGAACCGTATGTGGTGACATGGTCGAACGTATCGATGTTGTCTTTGATCGCGACCGGAATGCCCTGCAGCGGCCCCAGGTCCTGGCCCTGTTCGAACAGTTCATCAGCCTTGCTCGCCTGCGCCAGCGCCACGGCGGCATCGACGCAAACAAAGGCGTTCAGGATCGGATTCAGGCGCTCGATGCTGTCAAGGGCCGCTTCAGTCAGCTCGACACTCGTCAGGCAGCCGGCACGAAGGCGCTGAGCCAGATCAAAGACCGATTGACCCGAAAAATAGCCCGCTTGGATAGGCTTCGTCAGATTCATACAAACACATCCATCAAACTGCTGCGGTCGAAGGGGAAGGCGCGACGTGCCGACTGCCGGGACGCACCATCAGCATCGCCCCCATGCCCAGCGCCGTGGCCACCGCCGCCGCGACGAACATCGACGAGTAGCCATAGCGAACGGTCAAGTAGCCGGTCAGCATCGGCGCGATGAACGAGGCGGTGTTGGCAATGAAATGGGTCATACCGCTGTAGGCACCCACTCGGTTCGACGGTGCGGTATCGATCACCACGGCCCAGTAGACAGAGTTCGGCAGCGCATTGAGGGCGTTGGCCACGGTCATCAGGGCAATCACACCCCACACCGTCTCGGCCTGCGAGACCAGGAGGAAGCACAACGTGGTCAACAGCAGGCACGTCGCAGCCAGCCAACTACGCGCCACCTTCAGGTTGCCGGTGCGGCGTAGCAGCAAGTCGGAAATCTTGCCGCCCAACAACACGGTGAAACAGGCGCCGATCCACGGGATCATGCCCATGTACCACAGCGACGACAGGTTGTAGTGAAACTCGTCCTGCAGGTACTTGGGAGTCCAGGTCAGCAGCAGAAAGGTCACATACACGAACGAGAAATAACCGACAGCGTTGAGCAGCAGGTCCTTGTTCTTGAAGAAATGCCACACCGGCGTAGCGCTGGTGCCAGGGGGTGAGGCTGTGGTTTGCGCCGCACGCTCCTGACGCAGGAACTCCAGCTCGGCCTTGGACATCCGCGGGTTCTCATCCGGGGTGTTGGTGAAGCGTGTCATGAAGAAAACCAGCAGTGCCAGGCTGATCACGCCCAGCACCACGAACATGCTGCGCCAGTCGCCGGTCAGGGTCTGCAGGCCCACCGCCACCGGTGCCGTGAGCAGTGCACCGAGGGGGGTGCTCAACAGGCCGACCGAGACCACGAAGCCTCGCTCCTTGGGGGTCGCCCAGTTAGCCACGCTCTTATTGATCACCGAATAAGCCGGGCCTTCGGCAAAGCCAAACAAAACGCGAATGGTGGCGAAACCGGCCATGGCCGAGCCACCCATGAACGCAAGACCAAAGTCACCTGCAAACGCGGTGGCGATCTCAAAGATCGACCAGGTACCACCGGCAATCAGCCAGATACGCTTGGCGCCAAAACGGTCGGCCAGAATGCCACCGATCAGCGCGCCGAGAATGTAGCCGTAGCCAAAGAACCCCAACACATTGCCCCAGTCGGCCTTGTCGAAGCCGTACTCGGGAAGAATGCTCGCCGAGGCATAAGAAATCGCGCCGCGGTCGATGTAGTTGAGCAATGCCATCAGCATGATCAAGAAGAAAATCTGGTAGCGGAAGCGCGGGATAGCGGGACTGTTCATAGGAACTGACTCTTCAAATGAGGGCAGAGGTCAAAAAATCGGCCGCGTCCGGCGTATTTTTTATTTTTTACCCAAACGTTTGGGTTGGCAAAATGTAGAGATTGAAAAATGGTTAGTCAATCGTTTGGGTAAAGATTTTTTTTGGAGGTTCGCGCATCGATGGCGCCTCGATTGAGATAGAATCGCGCGCCAGAAACAGACGCTTGGAAGCCTTTCAGATATGCCGAATCAATCTCGTCCCGCCACACTGAAGTCCATGGCGATTGCACTTGGGGTACACGTTTCGACGGTGTCTCGGGTGCTCAATGGCGATCCGGCAGGGGTCGAGCGCGCGGCGTCGACCGAGGTTGTGGCACGTATTCGCTCGTTGGCCAAAGAACTGGATTATCGACCGAACACGCAGGCATCTAACCTGAAGTTGCGTAAAAGCCAGGAGATCTGCGTGCTCATGCCACGCCTTACCGACCTGGTGATGGCGACTATTTACGACAGCATCGACAGCGCGGCCGAGCAAGCGGGCTATCTCACCTTCGTCGCCAACACAGAAGATCAGCAGGCACGCCAAATGGCACGTGCCGAGCACGCTTTACGCCGCTCGGTGGCCGGGCTGATTGTCGGTGACTCCCACGTGGGTGAAACCCAGCCACTGCTTGACTTGCTGCAACGCAAACACATTCCCTACGTACTCGTCAGCCGCCAGATTACCGGGCACCTGACGGCGGGCAGCGACGACGAAATGGGCGGCTGGTTGGCGGCCGAACACTTGTACCAACAGGGCTGCCGCGACGTGGCGATATTGGCCGGCGAACGGCATGCGTCCACCGGGGCAGATCGGACCCGTGGGTTCATCCGTTATTACCGTGAGCAGGGCATAACACTGCGCCCGGAATGGATTCTCAATGGCCCTTTTGACAGCCTCACCGGGCACCAGCAAGGCGAGTATCTGCTAGGACTCAACCCTCCCCCGCAGGCGTTTTTCGCGGTCAATGACTTCCTGGCCATCGGCCTGATGGGTGCCGCGCGCGATAAGGGATTGGAGCCGGGCAAGGACATTGCGGTGGTTGGTTTCAACGACACCCCCCTGGCCAAAGAACTTTTCGTACCGCTGACCAGCGTGCGCCTGCCGCTGGCGCAGATGGGCCTGCATGCGGTGGAGTTGCTGCACAAACGCATTCTGGGCGAACCTGCCGAGTCGATTATCCTGGCGCCGGAATTACAGGTGCGAGCCAGCTCTTCGCGGTTGCGTCGCACCGACTGACCAGCCGGTGGCCACGTCCGTTAAAGCCATACTTAAACGAGGACATTGGCAAGCGCGCAAAACGTCAGCGCAAACCCGACATCGCCAATGTCTTGAACCGCGTCCACTGAACGAACGCAATCCCCCTATCGGCGTAGTGATTGGCTGAAACACCGATGGTAACCTCGCCGCCACGTTCGCCAGACATTAAGGGATGGAGGCGAAAATAGAAGCCCTGAAGCCGCGAACCTTCAGGGCTTTGATTTTTAGGCAGTAAAAAATACGTTGGTGATCCCTAGCTGGACACCCGTCAGCCGGCAGCCGCCGTAGACTTTCCTCGCAGGGGTAATCATTGAGCCTGGACCCGAAGCATGATCGGGTTCCCCCAGGGGATGCACACCCCAGCTCACAACTCCAATAATAGAGCGACGTCGCAGCATTCGTGACAATGGCGGCAAGGACAACCGCAACTTCGATAACCCGAAGATCAATGTCATCACCTTGATCAACCAGTTCAGCTATTACTCGCCCGACACCATTGGCGGCGGCACGCACCTGGGATGGAGCCTGTTGGTTCCGGTGGTGTCCCTGGATGGCGACTTTGGCGACAACGGCGTCAAACTCAAGGACAACGGCGTCGGTCTGGGCCAACTTCACCGTCTCGTATGAGGTGTTTCCGAAGGTCTCGCTCGGTATCAACGGCTATTACTTCAGGCAAATAACGGATGACCAGGCCAACGGCGACCGCTTGAGCAACTCGCGCGAGAAGGTATTGGGCATTGGCCCTGGCCTGTTCTGGAAAATCAACGAAGAGCAGGCATTCTGGCTCAATACCTATAAAGAGAGCAGTGTTCGGTGCGCAGCTTGCACCGGGCCTTTCAAGATGAACTGGGGTGCAGCGTCAGCGAGTACATCTGGCAGCGTCGGTTGTCCCGTTGCGCCGAGGACCTGCGCAACCACGAACAGGCCCATCGCTCCCTCACCGAGATTGCTTATGCCTGGGGCTACGGCAGCAGTTCCCACTTCAGCCGGCATTTCAAATCCACCTTCGGCATGTCACCGCGGCTGTTTCGTGAAACCGCCAGCGACGCCCGCGTGAAATCCACGGCGGCATGACGCCAATCGCCCGTCAGAGTCTCGGCTCTGACGGGCGACGCATGGAGATCACAAGGTCAACACGCACCGATCAGAAGTCGTCCTTTACGTTGCCGTCTTTAATCTTGAACTCTCGGGTTTGCAGATAAACACTGCGGATAAAGTTGTACTTATCGCCGGTGATGAGCTTTTCGGATTTTATATATTGAGCGCGGCCGTCGATCAGGCCCATGCCATACAGGCTGTTGCGCGTGGGGACATCGCCGATGTAGTGAACCGGGTTGGCATAGGCATCGGGGATCAGGGCTGGCGCATCGCGCAGCGTGCTTGGCCCCAAGAGCGGCAAGACCAGATAAGGGCCGCTATCGACGCCCCAATAGCCGAGGGTTTGGCCGAAATCCTCGTCACTGCGCTGCAGCCCCATCGGCGTCGCGACGTCGACCAATCCCACCAGGCCAAGGGTGCTGTTAAGTAAAAGCCGACTCGTATCGACCCCTGCACGGTGAAACTTGGCTTGTAGCAAATTGTTCGCCAGATTCCCGACATCCCCCAGGTTGTTGAAGAAATGATGAATGCCGTCCTGTGCCAAACGGGGGGTGACCCATTGATAGCCTTGGGCGAGTGGTTTCAGGGCATAGGTATCCAAGGTGTCATTGAACGAGAAGATCGGCCGGTTGATACGCTCCCATGGATCCTTGTCGGTGGCCGCATGGGAAAGGGGTGAAAGCGTGATGAAACCGGCGCAGGCCAGTACCTGGACGCATCGGTTTAACGTGGAACGATAGGCACACATGTTGATTTCCCATTGAATGAAATAAGCCGGTTCGGTGCGCGCAAGTCGTTCCATCGCTGCGAGGCTGTGTAGAGGTGGCACAGCCATTTCCCATGGGCGGTCAATTCCAACCGCCGCCCAACACTTTGTACAACGTGATGCGGTTGCTCTGCTCGGTCAGGCGCAGGGTGATCAGGTCCTGCTGAGCGCTGTAGAGCGAGCGCTGCGCATCCAAGGCTTCCAGGTAGCTTTGCGACCCGCCCCGATACAACGCGTCCGAAAGTTCGAAGCTTTTGCGGCTGGCGTCGGTCAGCGCCTGTTGCGCGGCGATGCGACGATCCAGGGTGCTGCGCACGGCCAGTGCGTCGGCCACTTCGCGGAACGCGGTCTGCAGGGTCTGTTGATAGGTCTGTATCTGGATGTCGCGCTCGACCTTGGCCGAATCCAAAGTTGCGCGGTTACTGCCGCCGTCGAAAATCGGCACGCTGATGCTCGGGGCAAAGGTCCAGGCGCCGCTGCCGGATTTGAACAGGCCGGCCAACGCTGCGCTGGACGAGCCGGCGTTGGCGGTCAGGCTGATACTGGGGTAGAACGCCGCACGGGCCGCGCCGATGTCGATGTTGGCCGACTTGAGCGTGTGCTCCGCCGACAGCACGTCCGGGCGTTGTTGCAACAGGCTCGAAGGCAAGCCCGCCGGTATGTCCACCAGCACCGCCGCCGACTCCAGGTGCGTGCCCGGCAGGAGCGCTTCGGGAAGGTCGCTGTCGACCAACAGGCGCAAGGCATTGCGGTCCTGCAGAATCTGGCTTTCGTAGGACGCCACATCGCCGCGCGCCGACTCGACGGTGGTCTGTGCCTGCGCCACGGACAACGCGGAGGAACCGCCCAAGGCATAGCTGCGCTGGGTCAGGTCGTAGGTGGCCAACTGGCTGGTCAGGGTTTCCTGGGCCAGCAGCAGCCGTTCATTGTCGGCGGCCAGGGTCAGCCAGGCGGTGGCCACTTCGGCCACCAGGCTGATTTGCGTGCTGCGTCGGGTTTCCGTCAGCGCCAGGTAGTTTTCCAGCGCTTCGTCGCGAAGGTTGCGGACCCGACCAAACACATCCAGCTCGTAGCTGCTCAGGCCCAATTGCGCGCTGTAATCGTGGCTGGTGACCGCCGTACCGGTGTTGGACAGCGACCCGGGCGTGCGGCTATGGGTGCCGCTGACGCTCGCATCCAGGGTGGGAAACAGGTCTGCGCGCTTGATGCGGTATTGCGCCTGCGCCTTTTCGACATTCAGGCTGGCCAGGCGCAAGTCGCGGTTATTGGCCAGCGCCAACGCCTGCAACTGTGCCAGGCGGCTGTCGGTAAAGAACTGCTGCCATTTCACATCAGCGCCCACCTGCCCTTTCGGCAGGCTGGCCGCCGGCAGCCATTGGCCGGAGACGGGCGCTTCAGGACGCTCATACTGGGGCGCCAGGTTGACGCAGCCACCCAGGACCATGGCGGCCAGCAAAGGCCAGTGTGACTTGATCATGCATCACCTGTCGGGGCAGATTGGTTAGCGCTGCGCTCGCCGCCAAAACGGCGGCGGATCAGCACAAAAAACAGCGGGACTAAGAAGATCCCCAGTACCGTGGCGCTGAACATGCCGCCCAGCACGCCCGTACCGATGGCCTGGCGCCCGGCGGAGCCTGCGCCGGTGCTCAAGGCCAGCGGCAGCACGCCAAACATAAAGGCCAGGGATGTCATCAGGATCGGCCGCAGGCGTTGGCGCACCGCGATCAGCGTCGCGTCGATCAGGCTGTTGCCCTGCTCTTGCAGGTGCTTGGCGAACTCCACGATCAGGATCGCGTTCTTCGCCGCCAGGCCCACGGTGGTCAACAGCCCCACCTGGAAATACACGTCGTTGCTCAACCCGGCGACGCGGGTCGCCAGCACGGCACCGATCACCCCCAGAGGCACCACCAGAATCACCGAGAACGGTACCGACCAACTCTCGTAGAGCGCGGCCAGGCACAGGAACACAAACAATACGGAGATGGCATAGAGCAGCGGGGCCTGGGACCCGGACAGTCGCAGTTGATAGGACTGCCCGGTCCATTCGTAGCCGATGCCCTGGGGCAATTGCCGGACGATGGCCTCCACCGCGTTCATCGCATCCCCGGCACTCACGCCCGGCGCTGGGTCACCGACGACTTCCAACGAGGCGTTCCCGTTGTAGCGCTCCAGTAACGGTGAGCCGTAACTCCAGGTGCTGCTGGCAAACGACGAGAACGGCACCATTTCATTGTTGCTGTTGCGCACAAACCAATGATCCAGGTCAGCGGCCTGCATGCGCGAAGACGCCTGGCCCTGCACATAGACTTTTTTCACCCGGCCCTGGTTGAGAAAGTCATTCACGTACGTGCCGCCCAATGCCGTCGACAGGGTGGTGTTGATATCGCTGGTGCTCAGGCTCAGCGCGCCAGCCTTGCGGTCGTCGATGCTGACCTTGAGCTGCGGCGCATCATCCAGGCCGTTGCTGCGCACTCCCAGCAAGCGTGGATCTTTTCTGGCCAGCTCAAGAAACTGTTCGCGGGCGGCCACCAGCGCATCATGGCCCAGGCCACCGAGGTCCTTGAGTTGCAGGTCGAACCCCGAGCTCTGGCCCAGACCGCGTACGGTCGGCGGTTGCATGACGAACGCGTCGGCATCGCCAATGCTGGCCAGCGCCATGGTCGCTCGCTGGGCAATCGCGGCCGCACTCTGGCCGCGGCCACCGCGCTCATCCCAATCCTTGAGGCGAATAAACGCCCGCGCGGTGTTCTGGCTGTTGCCCCCCATGCCCAACCCGCTGATGCTGATCATTGCGTCAACTTCGGGCTGCTTGAGGATGTAGTCCTCGAACTGCTTGATCACCGCCTGTGTACGGCTGTCGGTCGCGCCCACGGGCAATTGGATCTGTGCCAGGAGGATCCCTTGGTCTTCGTCCGGCAGGAATGATGTGGCCAGGCTCATGTAGCCCACCGCCATGATCACCAGCACCCCGCCATAGAGCAGCAGGCTGCGTATCCAATGCCGTAGCACGCCCCCGACCCAGCGCTCATAACCGGCGCTGGCACGCTCGAAGGTGCGGTTGAACCAGCCGAAGAACCCATGCTGGGCACCATGCCCCTGGCCGTCGCGGGTTTTGAGCAACGAGGCGCACAGCGCGGGTGTCAGGGTCATCGCCACCAACACCGACAGGACCATGGCCGAAACGATGGTCACGGAAAACTGCCGATAGATAATCCCGGTGGAACCGCCGAAAAACGCCATGGGGATAAACACCGCGCTCAGCACCAGGGTGATGCCCACCAGCGCGCTGCTGATTTCCCCCATCGATTGACGTGTGGCGGCCACGGGCGATAGTCCCCCGCCCATCAGTCGCTCAACGTTTTCGACCACCACGATGGCGTCGTCCACCAGCAAGCCGATCGCCAGGACCATGGCAAACATCGTCAAGGTGTTGATCGAGTAGCCAAACATTGCCAGCACACCGAACGTGCCCAGCAGCACCACCGGCACGGTAATCGCCGGGATCAGCGTCGCGCGCAGGTTTTGCAGGAACAAAAACATGATCAACACCACCAGCACGATGGCCTCGCCCAAGGCTTTGACCACTTCCTCGATGGACAAGCTGACAAACGGCGTGGTGTCGTAGGCAATCACGTTTTTAAGTTGCATTTCGCTCGGGTAGAACGGCTCCATTTCTTTGAGCTTGGCCTTGACCGCCTTGCCGACGTTCAGCGCGTTGGCGCCTGCCGCCAACTGCACACCCATGGCAGCGGCGGGCTTGCCGTTGAGGGCGGTGCTGATGTCGTAGCTCTCACTGCCCAGCTCCAGGGTTGCCACATCGCCCAGCAGCACGACGGCGCCGTCGTTGTTCGACTTGATCACCACGTTGCGAAATTCTTCGACAGTCTGCAGTTTGCTGCGGGCGCTGATCGTGGCGTTCAACTGCTGGCCCTTGATCGCCGGCAAGCCACCGAGCTGGCCAGCGGAGACTTCGGTGTTCTGCGCTTCCAGGGCACTGCTGACATCCGAAGGCATCAGCGCATATTTTTCCAACAGGGCCGGGTCCAGCCAGATACGCATGGCGTAGCCGGATCCCAGGGTCTGCACATCGCCGACGCCGTCTATGCGGCTGATGGAATCCAGCAAGGTGGTGGAAATGTAGTCGCCGATCTGGGTGCCGGTCACGCTGGGGTCATCCGATGCCAGGGCGACAATCATCAAGAAGTCCGAGCCGCCCTTGGTCACGGTCAGGCCTTCGCTCTGTACCGATTGCGGCAGTCTCGACTCGGCTTGCTGCAGCTTGTTCTGCACCTGCATCTGGGCCACATCCGGGTCGGTGCCGGCGGTAAAGGTCAGACTGATGCTGGCACTGCCCGCCGAACTGCTGGTGGCGGACATGTAGGTCAGGTTATCCAGGCCTTTCATCTGCTGTTCGATGACCTGGGTCACCGAGTCTTCCACGGTCTTGGCCGAGGCCCCAGTGTAAGTGGCGGAAATCTTCACCGTGGGTGGTGCGATGTCCGGGTATTGCTCCAGCGGCAACTGGCTGATGGACAGGCTGCCACCGAGCATGATCACGATGGC
The DNA here is from genome assembly GCF_900102035.1 of Pseudomonas extremaustralis. Lineage (NCBI taxonomy): Bacteria > Pseudomonadati > Pseudomonadota > Gammaproteobacteria > Pseudomonadales > Pseudomonadaceae > Pseudomonas > Pseudomonas extremaustralis. Next base: position 675,173 of record NZ_LT629689.1, on the reverse strand, counting down.
GATGACCCAGGCGAAAATCGGTCGATCTATGAAAAAACGCGCCACGCTCAACCCTCCTTCACTGGGGTGGACGGTGTGGCCGCTTGAGCATTGGCGTCCTGCACTTGCACGGCGGCGCCGGCACGGACTTTTTGTCCGCCTTCGACGATCAACTGATCACCGGCCTTCAGGCCCGAAGTGACCCACCATTGATTACCTATCGCGCGATCGAGGGTCAGCTCGCGCTGCTCAACCTTGCCGTCGACCACCAGCAACGCCGTGGTCACACCGCTGGCACTGCGGGTCACGGCTTTTTGCGGAATCAGAATGGCCTGGTCATCGCGAGCCTGTTCCAGCACCGCGCGCACATACATGCCCGGCAGCAGCAGGTGATCGGGATTGGCGAAAACAGCACGCAGGGTCACGGTGCCCGTGCCTTCGTTGACACTGATACCGCTGACCTTGAGCCGCCCCGGCTGGTTGTAGGTGGTGCCGTCGTCCAGCTTCAGGCTGATCGATGCCTCGCCATCGCCGTTGGACTGCAACGCGCCGCTGGCCAGGTCACGCTTGAGCCGCAGCAGCTCCGTGGTCGATTGGGTAACGTCCACATAAATCGGATCGAGTTGCTGCACCGTGGTCAGTGCGCTGTCCTGATTGGCCACCACCAGCGCCCCTGGGGTCACCGTGGAGGTTTCAATCCGTCCGCTGACCGGCGAGGTAATACGCGTGTAAGCCAGGTTGATCCGCGCGGTTTGGACTTCCGCCTCGGCGACTTGTACATCAGCGGCGGCGGTCAGCAAGGTCGCCTGAGCGTCCTCGTTCGTTTGCTGACTGATGGCATTGATCTTCACCAGTTCGGCATCGCGCCTGGCAGTGGCCTGCGCGGATTTAAGCGTGGCGCGATACTTGGCCAGACTCGCCTGGGACTGCGCCAGGGCAGCGGTATAGGACGCCGCATCCAATTGGTACAACGCCTGCCCGACCTTGACATCCGCCCCCTCGACAAACAATCGCCGCTGCACGATGCCGCCGACCTGCGGACGAATCTGCGCCACCATAAAGGCCTGAGTGCGCCCCGCAAGCTCAGTGGTCAGCACTTGGCTCTGAGGCTTTATGCTGATCACCGAGACCTTGGGCGTCATCGCTGCCGGCGCCGACTCACCGCCGGAACAACCGCCCAGCAGGAACAGAATGAACAAGGACAGGCAAACCGCGGCGGTTACCAGGAATTTGGCAAAAATTTTCGTCGACATAGCGGCCTCTGCAAGACGGGATGGCTTGAGTCAGCGCCATCCTGCAGGGCAAATGTGCAGGAAAATTGAAGATTTCCCGGCGGCTCATCTTCATGACGTTGAGTCTCGCGACCTGGCTGAAGGCAAAACTGCGTCAGGTCGACTCGGTGAGTCCTACCGCGTTTTCAGCGACCACTTCGCCGATTTTGTCCATCAACGCCTGTGCGGCTATTGCGGTGGCCTTCGTCTATTGCGCGCCACAGTCAACCGACTGTCGGGCCAGCAACACAACTTCATCAACACGGTCACTCGACAGACACTTGCACTTAACCACACCGGCTTAAAACCTTTTAAAAACAGCAAGTTAAAGTCTGGCACAAAGCCTGCACCATGGCCTTGTGCTTCCCTGCATACCGAATGTACGGACGTGGCGGAGCGACCCCCTATCGGCGTTGGTAAAACGCTGTCCGTTATATCTGGAATCAAGGAAGTGCTTTATGCAATACCGCTGGCTAAGACGAACAACCCTTGGAGCCCTGCTATGTGTCGCGGCGCCACTGGTCTACGCAGAAAGTCCGTGGCAAGTGCGTGTAGGCATCAGTGACATTGTGCCGACCTCCGCCCCTGGCAACATCTCCCCCGGGACGATAGACATCAACAGCTCTGTCGGGCCCACCTTCAATATCGCCTACTTCCTCACACCCAACTGGGCCATCGACGTACTGGGCGGCCTACCGTTCAAGCACGACATCAAGCTCAACGGCGACAAGGTTGGCAGCACCCGCCACTTGCCGCCGATTGTTTCTCTGCAGTACCACTTTTTGCCCGGCGCCAAAGTGCAGCCCTTCGTAGGCGTAGGTGTCAATTACACCTACTTCTTCGACGAGCATCTGGACAACGGCGCCAAACTCGAGCTCTCCGACTCGTGGGGCGCAGCCTTTCAGGCCGGAGTGGATGTCGCCATCGACGAACACTGGAGTCTGGGCGCCGATGTGCGTTACGCGAAGATCAACAGCGACGTAAGAATCGCCGGCACCAAGGTCGGCAGTGTCGATGTCGACCCCACCATCTACAGCTTCAATCTCGGCTACCGCTTCTAAAGGAAATCATCATGAGCTCATTACCTAAAGTCGATACCGCCAGCTCGAGCGATCCGTATCTGCAGATCCAGTCAAAAACACCCGCCACTCGCCTGGAAAGCGAAGCCCAGGCCATTGATGCCGCCAAGCACCTGGCCAGCCAGTTCGCCCAAGAGACGATCCAGCGCGATCGTGAACGCCGGCTTCCATTCGCCGAACTGGACGCCTAACGAACCGGTATCGCTTGGTTGGCTGCTGTGGGACACATACGCCCCTGAGTGAGTTCCGCAACGCGGGTCCACCAAGGGCTACACCGCTTCGCGAACTTAGGCAGCGTTGAAGCGGATCGTGGCACGGCGCCGAGCGCACGATCACCATGGAGAAGGTTTGGGGCCGATAGCGGCCAAGGCCTGTGGCCGCCATACCCCACCAGCGGCTGGTACGAAGCGGCGAGAAACCGCAATGCGGCTGAGAGGCCCGCGCCAGAGCCAATAAAAAGAACGTATGCGAGTGAAGTCATATGCATAAAAATTGACGCCAAAGGCATTCTGCCATTATGGTGACCGCCTGCTCACGGTTCTGAATGAACCAACGGATTGAATTACAAGGGAATGTTCAGCATGCACGGTGCGCTGCTTCGTACAGGCAAAAGTGACGAGTTCATCGCCGTGGGCGAAACGGGGCAACCCGTCCACAAGGCTGCTCTGCAACTTATCGCCGCGCTGGCCCGTAAAGCCCCGCCAATGGCCGGCTTTCTTGCCGTCCCCAAGAGTAATGAACAAGGCAGCGTCATTGACTGGTATAGCCCGGTCCAAGGTGATGTCGTGCCTTGGAGTTCGGCAACAGAAGATGAACGCAACGATGCCAGGGCTCAGCTGAACCAATTCAAAAACGCGATCGCGGATATGAGTTCGGCGCTGGTGCAAGCAGGCAATAAAGGCGGCCAAAGCGACCAAGTTATTTTTGGAAAGCTGTTGGGCCTGGTGCCACATGCGCCTGCCGACGCTTATATCTATCTGGTCGACGCCACCCGCATTAACGCAGCTGGCCAGTCTGAACGTTACACTCAGCCAGTGCTGACTTTTTGGGGGTTCGTTCAACACGAGGGCGACCGGCATCGCGACCCGCTTTACTTCTTGAATCCCCGACCCAATGCACCTCAACCTGCACCAGCCGTACTTTCAGAACCTGCGCCCACCGTACAGCCGGCTCCGCCGCTCACTCAAGTCACGCGATCTTTCTGGCGTCGGTTCTGGTGGCTTTGGCCATTGCTTTTGGTGTTCTTGGCGCTGCTGTTGTTTGGTCTCCTACGAGGGTGTACCCCCTCTGCCATGCTACCGGTCGGCAGTGTTTCCGTACCCCACATCAACGCCGATACCGGCAGTACAGGGCCTGTTGTTGCAGCTGGGAGCAGCAACCCTGCCGGCGCAATAGTGCCCTCAGGGTCAGGCTCTGGGTCTGGAACAAATGCCAGCAATGTGGTGCCTGAACCGGCCCCTGTGGCTGAACCCGCAGAAACTCCGCTACCGGAGTCCATCCAGCCTTCCACAGCCCCACCGCAGCCCTCCTCCCAACCCACGGCTGAGGCCGCACCTGCTCCGTCCGTTGCGCCCGGCACACCGCTGAGCATTCCCTCGGATGCCGCGGAAGGCCCCGCTGATTTCCTGAACGGCAGTTATCGTGCAGGTGCAGGGATCATGGATGCAAAAACCTCTCGACCTTTGCGACTTGAGTATGCATTCGAGAAGGGACAAGGCAACGTCACGATCCGTCGTCCGGACGGTGTCACCTGCTCCGGCGCAGTCAGCGCGGCAATGAACGCGGGCAGCCTGGGCTTGAACAGCCAGGACCAGGCCACATGCACCGACGGCAGCCGGTACGACATGCCGAAAGTGGCATGTAAACCGGGCGCTCAAAGCATCGCCGATTGCCAAGGCAACTACGGCAATACCCAATTCCCAATGTCCATGCGGCGCGAATAAAGGCTGTCCCCATGCTGCCCGAACTTACCAAGTTTGAAGATACCGTCCACCTGATAAACGACAGCGGAATCCAGTTCATGGACTTTGCGGTCAGACTCGATCTGCGAAACGAAGCCGCCGGCCGCTTTGCCAAAATGGGTAATACGCTGATCGCACGCCTGTTGCAGAATCGGGAAACCAAGCAGTACTTCCACTTGGGCCCCGTGGCAACTGCCAACCAATCGGGCGATCGCCTGGCCCATTCGCAAACCCAGGAGCGCCTGGTCACCGAGGTGGATGACGAAGACCTGACCCTGAGCATGCAGGCAAGCCTCAAGCTGCTTGACGGCCTATGGTTGCCCGTTCCGTTCTTTCGTTTTCTGCCGCCAGAGCGCTACGACGAGGGTCCTACCAATTGGGCCCGCGTGCGTCTGGTGGAGCTTGAACAGCCGGATGTAGATGGCAACACTCATCGCCTGACCCTGGCGTTCGACACCCGGTCGATGGCGTCGGCATCGGGGATGCAATACCTGGCGCCGACCCGCGACGACATCAACGCCGGTTCAGCGTTTCGCCTGGCCTGCCACGCACGCCAGAGCCGATGGTTTCTGGATCAGAAATGGGTGCAGGACTGGCTGGCGGAAATCTATCGCGAGGGCAACAAACACCGCCCCAGCGAAGACATTGATGATGAGCTGGAAGAGCAGCGACACCTGGGTCATTACCTGAACCTGCTGAGCCTGATGGCCAAGCCAGTGCCCGAACAACGTAGCAGCGAACCTGCGCGCATCGTGATCCCGGAAGTCAAACTGGCGGCCAACGGTGTCGAGTCGCTGGACCCGCCGATCCCGGTGGATCTGGTACTGGATGTCGGCAACTCACGCACCTGCGGCATCCTGATCGAAAACCACGGTCAGTCCGGTGACGGGATGAAGCACAACTACATCCTCCAGATCCGCGATCTGGTGCGCCCAGAACGCGTGTATAGCCAACCATTTGAGAGCCGTGTGGAGTTCGCCCAGGCCTCTTTCGGCAAAGAGAACTTTTCGGTCCAGAGCGGCCGCCACGATGCATTCCAGTGGCCGACCATCGCTCGCGTCGGCGTCGAAGCCGGACGGTTGTCTGGGCGTCGTCGCGGCACTGAAGGCTCCACCGGGTTGTCGAGCCCGAAACGCTATCTGTGGGATGAGAATGCCTATACCCATGGCTGGCGTTTCAACAATTCATATGTGCAGACAGACAGCGAGCCGAAAGCCACCGCCGCGCCGTTCTCACACAAAATCACCAAGCTGGGCCAGGCGTTCTACAAGCTCAAGAATGAGGATGATCGCCTGCCTGCGTTTTCCCCTCAGTATTCGCGCAGCTCCCTGATGACCTTCATGCTCGCGGAGGTGCTGACGCAAGCGCTGCTGCAAATCAACAGCCCCGCTCAACGAACACGAATGGGGCATACCCAAAGGCCACGGCAGCTATCGAGCATCACCCTGACAGTTCCGCCAGGCATGCCTCAAGTCGAGCGCAGCCTGCTCAACGACCGTCTGCTGCAAGCCATGGCGCTGGTCTGGAAGTGCATGGGCTGGCATGAAGGCGACCTCGACCCGAGTAAAGCCAAGGGTGCCAACTCTCCAGTGCCCGTACCTCGTGTCCCGCTACCGCGTATAAAAGTGGAATGGGATGAGGCCACCTGCGGCCAACTGGTCTATCTCTACACCGAGATTCGCGAGAACTTCGCCGGCCACCCCCAAGAGTTCTTCGACACTCTGGCCCGCCCCGACAAGACCAATCGCGAGCAGATCACGCTGGCCAGCATTGATATCGGTGGCGGCACCACTGACCTTGTCATCACTGATTATTCATTGGAACGAGGCGCCGAGCACGCCAGCGGCAGCAACGTTTCGATCATCCCCGAGCAACGCTTTCGCGACAGTTTCAAGGTGGCCGGAGACGACATTCTGCTGGACATCATTCAGCGCTTTGTCCTGCCCAGCCTTGAGCAGGCTCTGCTGAATTTCGGCGTGGTGTCACCCCGCTCGCTGCTGTCACGCCTGTGCGGCGATGAGAGCACCAGCGCCCAGGACGCTATCCTGCGCCAGCAACTTAACCTGCAAGTGTTCGTGCCTCTCGGTCTGCGCCTGCTCAAAGACTACGAGGCTTACGATCCCGAGTTGCCAAGCCCGGTTCACGAATACGCGTTTGCCGAGCTTCTGGACGAAGATGCGATCACAGATCGCCTCAGGGAATACGTCGCCGGCGGTGTCCGTCGCATCGATGGCGGCCGCGATGGCTTTGACCTGGGTCAAGCCACCCTGCGGATCGATCTGCCAGCGATTCATCAAGCGTTTCTCAAGGGCCAGATCAATCTTGGCAAGATCCTTGATGCACTCTGCGAGGTGGTCTTCCAATACCCCTGCGATGCACTGCTGCTCACCGGCCGGCCGTCGCGCCTGCCGGGGGTGCAAGCCTACATCCGGCGCAAGGTGCCACTGCCACCGGGGCGCATCGTACCCATGAACGGTTATCGCACCGGAGGCTGGTACCCCTTCCATCGCAACGGTCAGATTGACGACCCCAAAAGCACCGCAGCAGTGGGCGCCATGCTGTGTCTGTTGAGCGAGCAGCGTAAGGTGTCGAACTTCTACTTCAGCGTAGGCCGCCTCAGCCCGTATTCGACTATGCGCCATATCGGCAAGCTGGATGAAAACAATCTGGTGATCGACCACGACATGCTGTACCGCGACGTGATCAAGAGTGACCCACGGGGCAATGAGTTCCTGCAACTGCACGAGCCACACCTGGATGGGCCCCAGTTGCGGGTGCTCGGCAAAACCCGCCTGGGCTATCGCCAGCTGAACGCAGAGCGTTGGGTGGCGGCGCCGCTCTATTTGATCGAACTGACTGAGCGTGGCACACGCAAGCTCGTCGGCAAGCCAACCAAGGACGGCAAGGAGGCATGCCTGCTGCTGCGCTTTCGGATCAAGGAAGCCGAAGCCGACCGCGGCGACGCCGAGATCATTGCCGAAACCCTGGTGATTGACGACAACATCGAAAGCAACACCGATGAGTCCTTCGATCGCAAGGACGTGAAACTACAGCTCTACACCATGTTGAGTGCCGAAGGCGGTGCATCCAACTACTGGCTCGACAGCGGGAGCGTAAGTCCGAAATGACTACTCTGACCACCAAGCAGAATCAACTCACCCAGGCTTGGGCATCCGTACATGAAGGTGCTGGCCTGGCCCTGGACTGGGTGGCCGACGTGGCCGGAAAAGTCGAAGAAGTGGCCACCAAAGCGGATGCTCTCAACCGCGATTTGTACCGTGCGCGCAACCTGGCCCGCAGCCTGGGACGGGTCTCGACCACCCCAATGGGCATCGGTTTCTTCGGTCTCTCACAAGCAGGAAAGAGCTACCTGATTTCGGCCCTTGCCGCAGACGACAAGGGCCAATTACTCACCCAACTGGGCGATCAGCAGTTGGACTTCATCAAACACGTGAACCCGGTCGGCGGCGGCAAGGAGGCCACCGGGCTGGTCACGCGCTTCACGCGCAGTGCGAAACCGAGTCCTGCTTCCGGCTTTCCTGTGGAGCTGCGCCTTTTCCGGGAAGTCGAAGTCGCGATCATACTCGCCAATGCCTGGTTCGAGGACTTCGATCATCAGCGCCTCAATAGCCAGATCTCCGATGCCCAGGTAGAAAGCCTGCTGCAACGCTTTGAAGGCAACCTCGCCGCTGCGCCGACGGCCGGCGTCAGCAGTGACGATGTGGTGCTGCTCTGGGACTATCTGGAACACCATTACGCCAACGCCATGCGCCCCCTGCTGGCCCACTACTGGCCTCGGGTGGTCAAGCTGGCGCCACGCTTGTCGATACGTGATCGTGCTCAGCTGTTTGCCCCGCTGTGGGGCGGCATCGACAAGATGACCGAAACGTACGAACAACTGGCCGCCGCCCTGCACCGCCTTGGTCTGGCCGAAACGGTCTATGCACCGATCAGCGCCCTGGTCAGCGAACGGGACGGGCAGTTGGTTCAAAGCAACAGCATCATCAACGTCGACATCCTCAGCCGCCTGGGCGGCAGCAGCGACACGACTATTGAAGTGCGCCCGTCAATCGCCGGCGCCTTAAGCCCCGCCGTGTCAGTAAATCGGGCAGAGCTTGCCGCGCTGACCAACGAGTTGATTTTCCGTCTCGACAATGAGCCGGCCAATCCGATCGTCAACAGCGTCGACCTGCTGGATTTTCCGGGCTATCGCAGCCGACAAAAACTGATGAGCATCAACGAAGCCAGCGAAGTCGACAGCAGTGGCGCTGCCAACAATCCAGTAGCCAAGCTGCTGCTGCGGGGCAAGGTCGCTTACCTGTTCGAGCGTTACACCAACGAGCAGGAAATGAACGCGCTGGTGATGTGCACGAGCACGTTCAAGCAGAGCGAAGTCGTCAGCGTTGGTCCGGTTCTGAAAAGCTGGATCGACAAGACTCAAGGCTCCAGTGCGCAGCAGCGCGACGGCCGTGCCAGCGGTCTGATCTGGGCGCTGACCATGTGTGACGGTTTCATCGGTGGCGCGCTCAACGGCGAAACCGTTCAGTTCCCCGAAGCCTGCGACAACATGCTCAAGCTCACCATGATTGAGCGCTTCGGCAATGAAGAATGGATGAAACAATGGGGCAGTACGCCCTTCAAGAACACTTATCTGGTGCGCAAGCCACGCTTCAAGACCAACTTCATTGATCTGGAAGACAAGCTCGGCGAGGTGCGTTTGAATGAATCCTCCCTCGCAGCCCTGTCGGAGCTGGAGCGAGCCTTCAACAACAGTGAGCTGGTCAAGCGCCACGTGGCAGACCCACAGAACGCCTGGCAGGCGATGCTCAAGATGAACGATGGCGGCATGGAACGCTTCAGTTCAGCATTCACGTCGGTCGCCAACATTGAATTCAAACTGCACCGTATCGAGGAGCAGCTTGAAGAACTGATGGTGCAATTGCTGCCACGTCTCGAAGAGTACTACGAGGCCGGCGGCGAAGATGAGCGCGCCAAAAAGAAGGTGATCGCCAACCAGATCGCCCGCCCCTTCGCCACGACGCCCCACGGCAAATACGTGCTCGGCGAGCTGCTCGCGTATATGGCGCTACCCGAACAGCAGTTGCGTGAGCTGTACCTCAACGGTGATTTTGATGCGTCGTCGGCCGAACCTGTTGAAACAAAACCGGCCGCAGTCAAAACCGAGGTTGAATACGACATTTTTGGCGAAGCCATCACGCCTGTTGCTGAGCAAACAGCCGTTGCGACAGCGCCCCCGCAGTATCAGAGCCACGAGCACCGGTTTGCTCGCGCTGCATTCGATCTGTGGGCGAGCCATCTGCGCAACCTGAGCCGACGCCAAAGCCTGTTGGAGTTACTGGAACTGCCTGCCGAGGCCATCGCGCTGATGGTCAAGGAGCTGGTGGTTTGCGCCGAACGTCTGGACGTGCCATTGCAACTGAGCAATGCCTTGCTCAAGCGCGCGCAGAGCGGCGTTCGCAGAGAGCATCTGGTGCAGCGCCAGGTGCTGACCGTACAACTGTTGCTCAATGATTTCGCCGCCTGGTTCGGCCATACCACCGAGCCGTCCGCGCAGCGCCCCAATGGCCTGCTGGGTTCAAAGCAACCGCTGTTTGCCTTCTATGAAAAGGAAATGCCGGGGCGCTTCCCACAGTTGGCGCCCCAAGCGGATGACCAAAGTGTGATCTTCGCCAACGACTGGATTTCGGGCATCGCCATTCATACACAGAAAAATGTCGGCCATCGCAAGGGCAAAGACATTACACCCGAGCAGAACGAGGCCATGGGCCGAGTCATCCAGGCCTTCAAAGCGAGATCATAAATGTCCATCACTATCCGACTCTCTCCACTGGCCAATCCCGTGCCCGGCCATGGCTTTCTTCAAGTGCGTGGTTGGGAGCATGACGCCGGCATCCTTGAGTTTGCCATTCAGCGCAACCAGGATGACTACTATCTGCAACAGAGCCACCAGTGGGGCAATGCGCCTTGCTGGTTCGCGCAACACTTCGAGGAAGACAGCAGCGGCGACTCGATCAGCCATCAGGTTGGTCCGAACATCGTTGATCCGCTGCTGCTGAACTCGGCGACCGCAGTATTCAATTTTCGCCTGCGCAGCACCGACGGCAGCGGCGAAGATGACAACCCGATGAAGTTGATGGAAGGCCTGGCCCTGTCCGCAGCAGGAAGTGCCACCGGGCCTGCGGCTGCGCAGACCTCCGTAACCCTCGAATCGCCAGCGCAAGCTGCGTCTGTCATCGAACCGGAGCCAGCACCTGTCATCGAGCCAGTGCAAGCGCCGACCGAGCAGGCAGAGCCATCACCGGAGCCCATTATTGAGCCGCCCGCGGTCACCGCTGCGCCCGCAAAAAGTGGTAAGGGACTCCTCTTCCTAGGGCTTTTGGTGCTGCTTTGCATTATCGCCGCAGGCCTGTGGTTCTGGCTCAAAAAGCCTGCAGACACGCAGCCGGCGGTGGCGACAACCGCTCCTGCTCCGGCCGCCGTCGCACCTCAAGCACCGGCCGCACCGGCGCCGTGCAGCAGCGAGGCACTGACCAGCGAAACCGAGCTGAACTTTGTACAGGGCTGCATCAAGCTTGCGCCTGATAGCGCGACCCTGCTGAACATCATCGGGATGGCTAAAGCCAATAAACAGTGCGGCGTTGCGCAGCGGCTTTATGCCAATCGCGCTCAGGCAGGCAACGTAGAAGTCGCCGAAGCATACGCGCGCGAGTACGACCCCAAGTACTTGCAACCAAGCGCCTGTTTTGCGGCAGCCGACAACGCAACAGCGGCCTACTGGTACGAAACCATCCTGGGCTATCAACCTGACAACGCCGAAGCGGCGCAACGCCTCAAGGAGCTCAAGCCGTGACGTTGCTGAAACTGACACTTGCAGCCTGTTTGTGCCTGAGTTCGGGATGGGCCCTGGCTGCCGACAAACCCCTGCTGCAGGAAGGCAAGAAAACCTTGTTTCAGCGTGTACTCACCACGCCAGGATGCCATTTGAGCCCTGCCGCAGGTGCGCCGCCCGGTGCAGAGCAGCCGCCGTTCAGTCGGTTCTACGTTTACGAGCACGCCAAGGCTGGCAACGCTGACTGGATCGAAGTCGGGCCAGACAGTTTTGGCAAAACCTCGGGCTGGCTGCCGGCAGCCTGTACCGTCGACTGGAAAATGCAGTTGACCCTGGCGTTCACCAACCCGGCAAACCGCGACCGACTGATGTTCTTTAAAGAGCGCGGCACCCTAGAGGGCATTCTCGACGCGCCCGATCCGGTCAGCGTGATCGCTCCGCTGCGCGCCAAGCTCAAGCAAAATGCACCCGCGCCGGGCGTGCTTGCGCAAGAGCCGGAATACTTCATCGACATGCAGAAGCAGTTCTACCTGCTGCCCGTGCTCAGCGGTGAGGAAGTCATGACCGAGGGCGGGTTTCGGACTCGCATCCTCAATGTCGCCTCGGTCAGCAAAGCCGATGCAGCCCTCGTACAAAGCACTCAAGCAGGAGCAACGGCAACCTCGTCTCAGGCTGGCATCGACGCTGCCAGCCAACTAAAGGAATTTAGCGCTGCCGTGGTGTTTGTGATCGACTCGACCATCTCGATGGACCCGTATATCGAACGTACCCGCGAGGCAATCAGCAAGGTCTACGCTCAGATCGCCAAGGAAAACCTCGGTCGCCAGGTGAAATTCGGGCTAGTCGCGTTTCGCTCCAGCACACAGGCCGTGCCTGGGCTGGAGTATGTGACCAAGATGTACGCCGACCCCAATACAGTAAAAGACGGCGCGGATTTCATGGCGAAGGTCGCCGACCTGAAGCAGGCCAAAGTGTCGAGCAAGAGCTTTGACGAGGACTCCTACGCCGGGGTCATGCAAGCTATCGACAAGGTCGACTGGAAGCCATTCGGCGCACGCTATGTGGTCCTCATCACCGACGCAGGCGCACTGGATGCCGATGACAAGCTGTCCAAGACCGGTCTGAATGCCGAGCAAGTCAGGATTGAAGCCAGTAATCCAGGCGTAGCCATCTATACCCTTCATCTGAAAACATCCGCAGGTTCCAAAGACCACGCCAAGGCAGAGGCCCAGTACCAGGTACTCTCCACTTTCAGCGGCACTAACACGTCGCTGTATTACCCGGTGGATGCGGGTGATATCAATGCGTTCGGCAGCAAGGTCGATGCACTGGCCACCGCCATCACGGGCCAGGTCAAGGCGGCATACATGGGCGAGGACGCTATCGGCAGCGCCATGAACGCGAAGGCGCCGCCGGCGGAGCAGAAACTGGTCGACGACGCCGCGCTGATTGGCCATGCCATGCGCCTGGCGTATCTGGGCGAAAAAACCGGCAGCCAGGCACCTCCGGTATTTCAGGCATGGATCGCCGACCGCGACCCGATCAAGCAAAACGTCCCGACCACCGATGTCCGTGTGCTGCTGACCAAATCCCAGCTGAGTGATCTGAGTGATGTGCTCAAGAAAATCCTTGATGCGGCCAATGAAGGGATGATCTCCCCCAGCGACATGTTCGAGCGCCTGCGTTCGGTCGCCGCCACCATGGGTACGGATCCAAACCAACTCAAACAGAACGGCACCGCAAAGCTGTCCGAGCTGGGTGTCTTGGGTGAGTATCTGGATGACTTGCCGTATCACAGCGAAGTGCTGAACCTGGATGAGGAGACCTGGAAAAGCTGGGATGGTCTGGCTCAGGAGAAATTCATTCGGACACTGTCCACCAAACTGCGCCATTACCAGATCTATAACGCTGACGTCGATCGCTGGGTTTCCCTGGCCGATGGCAGCGACGCACGTGAGAACGTCTACCCGGTGCCGCTGGAAATGATGCCCTGACATGCTCCGGATCAAAGGACTGAACGTACAACGAGGGAACGGTTCCCAGGCGCACTGCGTCCAGCTGCCTGAGCTGGCGCTGGCGCGGGGACAGATTGTCGCCATTACCGGTGAAAGCGGTTGTGGCAAGAGCACCCTGCTTGAAGCCATTGGCCTGCTACTGGCGCCAGTAAGCGTCGCGCAGTTCAGCCTCGCAGGCCGAGACGTGGCGGCACTGTTGGAAGCTGATGATCAACCGTCTCTGGCTGACATGCGGGCGCGCTCGTTGGGCTTCGTCCTGCAAAACGGCGGTCTTTTACCCTTCCTCAATATTCGCGACAACATCAACCTGCCCCGCCGATTGCTGGGGCTGGATAGCCAAAGCAGCTTCGTCGACAACGCGATTTCTGCTCTGAGTCTGGAGCCCTTGCTGGACAAGTTGCCCCAGGCGCTGTCGATCGGCGAGCGACAGCGGGCCGCCTGCGTGCGCGCCATCGCCCACCAACCGGCACTGATACTCGCCGACGAGCCGACTGCGGCCCTCGATCCGCATAACGCCAGGCTGTTGTTTGAACTCTTGCTGAGCCTGGTGGAGCAGTCAGGCCTGTGTGCGTTGATCGTCTCGCACGACTGGGAACTGGTGCGCAGCTTCGATCTTCCGCGGCTCATTGCCGTCAGCCGGCCTGGAGAGACGCACTTTGAAGCCTCTCGTTAGCCGCTTTCGGCTGCTGGCGAGCCTCGCAGTCGCCGATCTGTGGCATGACCGCAAGGTTTCGTTGTGCATCACGGCTTCGTTGGTGGCAGTGATCGCTCCGTTACTGTTGCTGTTCGGGCTCAAACACGGCGTCGTCAGCCAACTGCAAGACGAGCTGCTGCGCGACCCACGCAATCTGGAAATCAAACTGCTGAGCAGCGGTAACTTCAGCGAACAGTGGCTGCTTGAACTCCAGCAGCGTCCGGAAACCGGGTTTGCCCTCGGGATGACGCGGTCGCTCAACACCCAGGCTGACTTGATCGGCACGGGTGGGCGCTTCGTCGACAATGCGGAAATCCTGCCCACTGCGGCCGGTGATCCACTGCTGAACATGCCCGCCAGCGCACTGCTGCCCGGCCAGGTCATTCTTAGCGCCAGCGCTGCCGAGCGCTTGTCCCTGACGCCGGGTGACACCCTGCGATTAGTTGTACAGCGGCGTCTGGATGGCGTCGCCGAAAAAGGAGAGATCCGGCTGACGCTGGTCGCTGTCATGCCTGCGGCCAGCTTCTCCAGGCCCGCTGCCTTTGTACACCCGGACCGGCTGCTTGAGCTGGAGCGTTTCCGCGACGGCTTCGCCATCCCGTCGCTTGGCGTGATGACAGGCCAGACAGCCGATCATCTGACCCCGCGCTATGCCCGTGCGCGCCTCTATGCCCGTGACATCGATAGTGTTGCTTCGCTGGAGCGCTGGCTCAATGCACAACATATCGAGACCGGCAGCCGGCTGGCAGACATCGACAACGTCAAGGCAATCAACCACGTCCTGGGGGTGATCTTCGGGGTCATCGCCGGTGCTGCGCTGGTGGGCTGCGTGGCATCGCTGGTGGGCGCGTTTCTGGCCAACATCGATCGCAAACGCCGGAGCCTGGCCCTGTTGAGGCTCATGGGTTTCACTGCACCGGCGGTGGCGAGCTACATGGTTTTACAAGCGTTGGCGCTGGCCTTGATCGGTTATCTGGGTGGAATCCTTTGCTACTTCGCCGGCAGCGAGGCGTTCAATCAATTACTGGGTGGCCAGCGCATCACCGGCAGTTTCATCTGCCAGATCACTCCTGTGCACGGCCTTGTGGCACTGCTGCTTTCACTCGTGGTAGCCGCATTGGTCGCCCTGGCTGGTGTGACCCGAGCCCTTCAAATCCAACCTGCGGAGAGTCTGCGTGAACTCTAGACACTGGCACCACCTTCTCGCTGTGCCCCTCACGCTGCTGTCCCTGGGGGCGAGCGCTGAGGCCTGGGAAGAGAAGCTTTACAATCCCATGCCGGACGCCGAGGACGTCGTCCTGCCAATGCCCTGCGATGGCGCGATGGTGTTTCGCAAAGTCTTCATCCCCCTGGCCGGCCCCCTTGACGACTATCCGATCAATATCGGCGGCGACAACAGTGAATGGGGCTATGTGGAGCAGACGCACCCGGCGTTCATCGCCGGCAGCTTTACTGCCGAGAAAAATGCCAAATCCCGTTTCTATCTGCTGGCCAAGTACGAGATGACGGAATTGCAGTATCGAGCGCTCACTCAACCCGAGTGCCCTGCCCCGTCCAACAAGCAACGCCTGCCAATTGTTTCCGTCAGTTGGATGCAAGCGATGGAAGCTGCCGACAAATACAACATCTGGCTGCGGCAGAATGCAGCGGACAAGTTGCCCACCGAGGACGGAGTCGCCGGCTTTGTGCGCTTGCCTACGGAGGTTGAATGGGAGTTCGCGGCACGCGGCGGCCTGAATGTCAGCACGGCCGAGTTTCGAGACCTGCACTATCCGATGCCCGAGGGCCTGAACGCATATGAGTGGTTCTCCGGCACCCAATCGTCCAACGGTCAATTGCAACTGACAGGCTTGCTCAAGCCCAACCCGTTGGGCCTTCACGACATGCTGGGTAACGTCGACGAGATGATGTTCGAGCCGTTCCGGCTGAACAAGCTCGATCGACAGCACGGCCAGGCCGGAGGGTACGTGGTGCGTGGCGGTGACTATCGAACCGCCACAGCCGACATCCGCAGCGCCCTGCGCAAAGAACGCAATTACTACGACGCCAAGGCGCCCGCCACCAGCAAAACCACTGGATTTCGCCTGGCGCTGGCCTCCAGTACGCTGACCTCCCGCGACCGCGTGAGCAGCATTGAAACCAGCTGGAAAAAACTCGGGACCGGCAGCGGCGACAGCAACCAGAGCAATGACAAGAACACCGCCCAGGCCCTTGGCACGCTCGCTTCGACTGTCGAAGACGAGGCCTTGAAAGAAAAGCTCAAGGCGCTGGAAAACCAGCTGCGCGCCAGCAATCAACAGCAGGAAGAAAGCCGTGATCAGGCGATCCGCGCCAGCCTCAATCTGGGCGCATTCCTGTGCACGAAGATGCTCGACGACGGCAAATACCTGGACTTCCTGCAAAAGAATTACGACCTCAACTGCTCGGCAGCCGAGCAAGACGCCAGTTGCCCGATGCGCAAGGGCAAGCTCGATGAGCAGAAAGACCGCCTGCACAAGCTCAGCCACTATTACGCAAGCAGCCTCGTGGACGCCTCGACCCTTTACGGTGAGCCCCTACTGGCGCGCCAGGTCCCGGTCCTAGGCGAAATCATCGCGCGCAATGAGCAGCTCAAAGAACTCAAGCCGTACTTGCAGACCCACTGGGTCAATCAACAAGCCTTTCTCAAAACCCAGAAAATCGACACGGATGCCTGGCTGAACCGTTGTAAGGCAGTCCAGTAACTCGACGTCACGCTAACTCAAGGAGCAACAGCATGAAACAAGTAGGTCACTATCTCCCCAAGGTCATGCTCGGCCTGATCATGTCCGTCAGCCTCGTCCTAGCCGGCTGTGCCAGCAACGGTACCGGCAGCAGCATGCTTGCCGGCTCCGGCACTGCGCCTGACCCTCGACTGACCAAAAGCGCTGACGCATCGTTTTTCTCGACCTCTGGCCTGACTGCCTGTGCCGGTGGCGCCGGGGTGGGAATTTTGGCGTGTGCGGTTTCGAGCCCTAACGACAAAGTGAAATGCATGGTTGTAGCTGGTATCGCCGCATGCGGTGTGGCAATGGGTGCCAACTATTACTACGACTACCGCCGCAGCAAGTACTCCAACACGACCCAACGCCTGCAATTGATGAATGACGACGTGAAGGCAGACACCGAGAAAGTCGCTCAGCGCACCGCCACCTTGCAGCAGGTGATCAACGATGACAAAGAGCGCATCGCCGGCATTCAACAGTCCATCAAGGCCAAGAGCCTGGACAAAGCCAAGGCGCAGCAGGAGATCGCCAGTGTCGACAGCAACCTGGCACAGATGAATAAAGACCTGGCCGGCATGCGCAACAAAGTGACCGAATACAAAAAGACCGCAGACATGGAGCGCACCAACGGTAGCGCTAGTCAAGTCTCGGCCATTGACCTCGAAATCAGCAAAATGAACACCAAGGTTGCGTCGCTGCAGAAAGAAGTAGACGGCCTTTACAGCCAACGCCAAGCCATTACGCTGGGTTGATAGGCACATGATGACTCGAACTCTGATCGCAAGCACCTTCCTGTTGCTGTTGGGGGGCTGTGCCACCCAACCGGGCAGCTGTGATTCAAACAACACCGAGGCCAGCTTGATTACCAAAATGAACTGTGATCACTCCGGTGGCTACAGCGATCAAATCAAACAGCGCGAGCAGGCGCTCGTGGACGCGCGCAATGAAAACGCAGCGTTCCGTGACGTGTACGCAGCCCTGCAAAGCCAGCAACAGGCGACGGGCAAAAGCCTTGCCGAGCAGCAAAAGCAGCAAGCGGCGCTCGACACCTCGATGGGCAAACTCCTGAGCCAGCTCAAAACTCGGCATGCTAACAAGGCCCAGGTCCAACAGCAGATCAGCGATCTGGAGCAGCAACTTGCAGTCAAGAAAAAAGCGGTTGTCAGTGCTGACCCGGCAGTGATCGAAGCACGCAAGCAGGAACTTAAAACCCTGCAGCAAAAAGTCTCCAGGCTGCAACTCAGCCTCGGCTACGAGTAAACGCCTAGAGAGGCCCTGCGGGGCCTCTTCTTATTCCGGATCTGTCCCATGCAGCGCATTACCCGAGATACCACATCCTGCGCCTCAGAGCTTTTGAGTGCTCTGGAGAGCAAGGTCCAACTGCTGCAGCGCTACTTTCCCCCCAGTGTTGCAAGTCTGTACGCCATTCCGCGCTCGGGCAGCGAGGACAGCCTGCAATGGTGGTCTGACCTCGGCGGGCAGCCATTGCCCTACAGCAATCTTGACCCGACCGCTCAGCAGGCACTCCTGGTGCGCTACAACCAGCGCCAGGACGCCATAGGGCGACTAGTCGAGGAGTTGCAGCAGCGCGGAAAAGCCGATGACGCCAGCACGCTTCGTACGCTTATCGGTGCGCCGGATCTCGCCAACCTCTACAGCCTCAACCAGGAACCTGTCATCATCCGCTGGGGCTTGCCGCCGCAGCTACCTCCTGCTGCGGCGCCGCTTACACCCGCAGATACCTCGCCTGCCCCCTCTACGAAAATGGCCCCACGACGCTGGTGGCTGCGACTGCCTCTCTGGCTGATTCTCCTTCCGCTGCTGTTGCTTCTACTTTGGCTGCTATGGACCTGGCGTGGTGGCTTGTGGCACCTGCTGCACCCCGTAAAAATCGGCAACTACGCCTGCACTCAGGGCGCTCAACCCCCGGATTTCGCGGTGGTACTGGATACCTCCGGCTCCATGAACCTCAATATCAATACATCTCCCGATGACGAGAGGTGGTTGAACCAGGTCGGTGAAAATTTGCCAGATAGCAACCCCAGAAAAGCACGGATATTGGCAGAGCCCACCCGGCTGACAGTCGCAAAACAGGCATTCGAATCGATGATCGGCCAATTGCATCCGGACATTCAGACACGCCTGATCACCTTCCGTGGGTGCCAGGGTACGGTCGACCATGGTGTCTTTGCGCAAAATTCACGACCGCAGTTGATCAGCGACGTCCAACGGCTTGGCGCAGACGGTGGAACGCCATTGGCAGCGAGCCTGGTAGAGGCCGCGAGCAAAGTTGATGGTCGTTTCCAGGATTCACTGGTGGTGATGTTTGTCGACGGTGAAGACGGTTGTGATCAGAATGCATGTGACGTCTCCGCACAGATCGCCCGACAGCAGCCGAGACTGCGGGTAAACGTGGTCAACATCAGTGACAGCACCCTCTCGAACTGCATTGCCGAAAACACCGGTGGTCGTGTCTACGCCGCCAACGAAGTCGGTGAAGTGCAGCGAATGCTGCGTGAGGCGGTTGAAGAAGTCGCCAATACACCTGCCTGTGAGGATGCGACCGCAGCCGAGTGACTGTGTGTCAGCGCTGTCAAATGCTGCCCGGGAGGTCGGGCAGCATAAACCGGGGAATGGATGAAAGCCGACATTAGCGATGCTCCAGAAAGAGTCAACCGAAGGCATCACAAACCTAACGTTTTCTACACGGTGATCTGTCTGATGACAGGAAGCCTGGTCATGATAGGTGCGCTCCAGTTGATAAGCCGGGCCCCAAGCCTCGACTCAGCTTACAAGCGGACGGCGAGTTCAACCGAGAATAAAGGGGGATTTACACGCGCAAGTGAGATGCCGCCAAGCCAAGACCCCAATTCATCGTGGCTTCGAGCATCATCGCAAGTACCTGCGCCAGACAATACGACTCGGCAAACCGTTTTCAATGATCAGAACTTTGCGCCAAAAGGCGCTGACAATGTGGTCACGTTTCCGGTTAGCTCCAACTCGCCCCCGCTAGACGAGCCCCGAAAGACCACGAAGATCACGATCGTCCGGCAGTCGCCAAGCATGAAAGAACGTGCCTGCTGGCCATTCAGGCAGGGAAGCATCGAATTGCGAAACTGCCGTTTCTCTGTCGGACTTAAGCATCGAGACTGATCGTGGTCCAAGCACTGTTAATGATCGCACTCCTTTGAAAGGCAGCTCTCGGCCCAGAGTGTGTAAAAACGCCTTCGTGAACCCTTGCTATGATTTCTGAGGATTTCATCGCAGGGATCGCCCATGAATGCAGCGCTGCAACTCGCCGCTTATCAACGGGGCTCGCCTCTGGAAAGAAGGTGTACCGGAGTATGTGCAGTTGCAGGTCATGCATCAGCTCGCCGTCACCGGCAAGCAGTATGCAAGATCGTTACTTGCGATCATTCATCAGTTCGGCAATCAATTGCGCAGGCTGCATTTTTGCAGACTGCGCAATCTGGTTGAGGTTATCGCCGGAGGACGTCACCGCAAGCCCGCGCTGACGCAGTCTCGCTACCAGCTCATCCGGTGTGTTATTGAACAAAGCCGCGCTGTCGACCAAAGGCGCCTTGCTCACTAATTGCACCGCTGCAAATGCAGGGTTCCCGCCTTGCTTGCCTCCAGTACTTGAGACAGCAAAAGGGATCGCTATCAGTACCGAAAGCAGCAGGGGCACAAAGAGTGTCTTGCGATTGATGTACCCCACCATCGGGCCCCAGTTTTTCCAAAGGTGCAAGGCGAATGGAACAAGTAACACCATACTGAGCCATTCATGCATGCCGTGAAAAAGTCCAGGTGCCCAGTGAAAAAACAAAGCCACGCCGGAAATCAGGGAAACCAGGAAAAAGCCTGTAGTGAGAGGTGTTGCATAACGATTGATCAAGTTTTTCAAAGGAAGAGCATCCATGGCTGCGCGTTCTTCGAGCCTGATAAAACGGGCTGAAAAGACTGTTCACGCGGGTAGTTATTCGATGACAGGAGGACGCTGATGATATCGTTTAAGGGTGTAAAGAGTTTGTAAGGCAGAGTAAAGTTTTGAAGTACATTTAACTCAATGTTCTAGGGCTCGCTGCAAACCTCATGCATATCGAAGGTGATACCAACCCCGTTCCTTTTCAACTCGCAGTGAATCGCCCCGGATTCTCTAGACACCTTGCAAGCTCATTGCATAACGCTTTTCAAACTCTACCGGTGACAGCTGATTGTTGAAACCATGGCGGCGTTTTGCGTTGTAGAACATCTCGATGTAATCAAACACATCACTACGAGCATCTTCGCGCGTGGAATAGATTTTCCGCTTGATCCGTTCCCGCTTTAGAAGCTGGAAAAAGCTCTCAGCCACGGCGTTGTCATGACAATTGCCTCGGCGGCTCATGCTGGCAACCAAATTGTTCGCCTTCAAAAAACTGCGCCAATCGGCGCTGCTGTACTGGCTGCCCTGGTCAGAGTGAACCATCACCTCCTGCTTCGGTTTACGCCTCCAGACCGCCATCAATAACGCATCAATGGCCAAATCACTGGTCATCTGCGACTTCATTGACCAGCCAACGACCTGACGAGAAAACAGATCCAGCACCACTGCCAAATACAGCCAGCCTTCATACGTACGAATGTAAGTGATGTCGGTGACCCAAACTTTGTTGGGTTCTACGACATCGAACTGGCGCTTCAGTAAATTGGGTGAGGCGACCGCTGGCTTACCGCCGTATTTGCCAGGACGGCGTCGATACCCTGTCTGAGAGCGCAGACCTTCAAGACGCATCAGCCTCGCCACACGATGCCGACCACAATCCTCACCGACTTCGCGCAGATCGTCATGGACTTTGCGATAGCCATAAACGCCGCCGCTCTCCAGCCAGGAATGCTTGATCAAACCCAGCAGTCGCTGGTCGTCTTTGGCGCGTACAGATTGCGGCTCAGACAGCCAGGCGTAATAACCGCTGGGATGGACTTTCAGCGTCAGGCAAAGCCGTCGAATGGAATAATCGCCCGCTCGCTGCTTGATAAAGGCGTACTTCAACCGCACTCCTTGGCAAAGTACGCGGCGGCCTTTTTTAAGATGTCTCGCTCTTCGGTGACGCGCTTGAGTTCGGCTCGCAGACGACGCAGTTCAGCGTGCTGATCGTCGTCTTGCTGCCGTTCTGCCTGAGGTTTGCTGTAGCGCTTTATCCAGGCATAGAGGCTATGCGTCGACACGCCAAGACGCGCCGCCACATCAGCGACAGGCAGCTTCTTTTCGGTCACTTGATTGACCGCTTGGATTTTGAACTCTTCGGGATAACGTGGGTTGCTCATGGCACCTCCTGATTGGCCTCAGTTTAAGGCATGGAGGTGTCTACGAAACCCGGGGCGATTCACACGGCCCGCCTCATTGAATGCGAGAGGATGGCTCCTGGCTCAACGGTTGATGACAATGAGGTTGGTCTATGGCTAACCACACGTATCACTCGAGTGCGTCACCATTAGGAAACGTGCTGAACTGGAAAGGCCCAACGCCTCAATTTGAGCTTTAGACCAGTTGAATATTGTCGCCCAAGACGCTGGAGCGCATAAAGAAGACACGGCGAGTAGTGCCAAAGCTGTCGCTAGCTCATAAGCCAACGTTACCTAGACCTAAAATATCCGTGGGAGTAAATGTGGGAGTAATTTCACAGACATGAAAAAGCCGAACTGGTGAGTGTTCGGCTAAGTCATTGAATTATATGGTCGGGACGGAGTGATTCGAACACTCGACCCCTAGCACCCCATGCACGCAGTACACCTGCAAGCCATTGTTAACTAGCTGTTTTTATTGGCGCTCGCTGCAATCGACTGCCCACAAGAGCTTGCAAGTGCGTGAGAGAGTCACGCAAATGTCACGCCCCCTCCCCGGCGTCCTGCCGACCGAACACAATCCCCCTATTTCCCCAAACTGTCATACGCCTGCTCGCAGGTTACTCCTCGGCCCCTGCTTTGATCAGCATATCCTGCCAGATCGCCCGATCTCTCATCAGAGCGCTTGAGCACGTCGGCAAGCACCATGACGGCACGGGTAGCTGCCGCGCTTGCGGCGGCAGTGCAGGAATTGCCGCCGGATTGACTGGCTGCGAGTCGAGCGGCAAGGGCGTCGGCCGCTCCGCGCAGGCCGTCAGCAGAAGCGCGAGCGGTAGCAGCATCGCCAGTCGCTTGATCGATCGCATGCTGTCCATCTTCCGTCACCTTGTCGAGTTTGAGTTGCCAGGCTTGTTCTGTGGCGCGCGCGGCGGCCTCGTTCCGCTCCTTGGCCTGAGCATCGCGTGTATCGCGGCTGTTCCATTCGGCCTGCCACGTCGCGTTAGTGTTGCTCACGCCGCGGTGATAGGCGCCATAGAGCGCGCCAAGGGCCAGCAGCACCGCTGCTATATAAGGAAGGGTTTTCAGCCAGATCGTGCTCATGCCAGCACCTTCAATGCCTTGTCATACAGCGCCTGGCGGTCGGCCTGGCCGGTGAGCCCACCATTGATGCGTCGGGTGATCTTTGTCAGGTCGCCAGCATCGGCCAGGGTATTCAGCCCATTGGCCGACCAGAACCATGCCGCCGACATCGCTGCATATTGGGGCCGCTCCAGCAGTTCAGGCTGATTGATCAGGTCCAGGCCAAGGGCTTCTCCGCAGGCTGCATAGTTCGTCTTGCCAGTCACCTGGATCAGGCCTCGCCCGCGATACTTCCAGCCGTCACCAGGGCCAGCGTTACCCATGCGATCGGCATACACGACATTCGCGATCTGCTCAGGCTTGCGGGCACATGCCGTTGCTCGCACCAAGTCGAACCGGCTCGGCCAGGTCTTCATCAGCCCGTCGGCGCTGTAGTTCAGGTTTTCCACCAGGCGCGTCAACTGGCCCGACTCATGCCCGACCTGGGCGATGAACGCGGCGGCGCGCGGCGTGCCGACGATGCTGTAGCGGTTCATGGCGGCGTTCAGGACAGGAACAAAAACGCCGGCTTGGCGTCCGGCGTTCGGGAGGATCTGCAGCAACTGCTGCTCGGTGATTGGCATGTCAGATCGCCTTGTAAAAGTTGATTTTCGTCGTCATGCCCAGCGGCTCGCCGTCAGTCCCGGCGTCATCCGGCTGCACCTTAAAGCCCAGGCGGATCACGAAGGCGCGGGTTTCGCTCCACTGGTGAACCAGGTAGAAGCCATACCAGCGCTTCCCGCCGTTCTCGGTGATCACGAACTGCCAACCCGCCTCGCCAGGATGGTCGCGGACGGTGTAGTCGCCCACATAGGTGATCGTGCTGCCCTTGATCGGCGCCTGCCAGAGCTTGACGAACCGCATGTTGTTGACCGGGTTGCGCACCGCGGCCCACCACCACATCGCCATGAACGAGTCGACCGGCCAACCGAACGGAGTGTTCTCAGCCCACCAACCCCGCCGATCACCCAGTAGCCCGTCGTAGTCATTGCCAAACAGCCAAACCCAGCGCGGTAAATTCACGATTGGCCGGCCATCGCTCTTGCTGACATCTGCAACCCGGAACGGGATTGCAATTGCCACGACAAAAAGCCCGACAAGGTCGGTGACGATATTGCAGGCGAGCAGAAGCGCCCACTGGCAAATCGCCTTGGTGATATTGAGCATTTGGTTTTCTCCAGACGCAAAAAAGCCGCCCTAAGGCGGCTTGTGCATCACAGTTATGGGGTCGTCGGGAAAACGGCTGCCTCGAGTGCATCCAGGCGTGCAGCAACGTTGCCTGGTAGCGTTTCAATGGCGATCTCAACCATGGTGTCAGAGTTCTTCATCTTACCTTCGTGATAGACGATATTGAACGGTGGGTCGGGGTACTGATTCCAATAGAACGTACCTTCAGCACTAACAAACCACGCGCCAAAACGGGTTGGCCCAGGGTTTTGTGGGTACTCATCAACCATTGGTACATTACCGGCTGGAGGAATAAAATCATCGTCATACATTCCACAGTACCAACGGTAAGTTCCGACAACTCCAAAGCATCTAAAAGAACTACTCATTTTTCACCTCGATAGAGCTAGAGTGTTTTGCTTAGAGCAAAGCCATGCTGGCGGCTTTGGCCTGCCAGCTTCCAAGGGAAATTCGCTAGATTTCGGCCAGTCTCTTAGCTCCTGGATAAAAGTAAGTAACTCAGAAAACATATCTCCCGTAATAGTTGTTTTGCCCCCAATATCAATTTCGTCACGATGTCTTTCGCGAACCCATTTAACTGACTCTATTACCGCATCCCTCCATGATCTTTCCAGCGTCTCGATCGGCAAGACGTAGGGGTCCGGTTGATTTACAGAGAATGTCTCCCACTCGAAGATATCGGTTTCTGAATCCACCGCACGCCATCCCTGGCCGTCATTCTTAACGGCATAGCCATTCATAGAACATCCTCCCATCCGTTGCACGAAAGCCCAGCCGGAACACCAGTGGACGCGTAATAAACGTTTGCCGACTCGATCACAAAATCTCCTGTTGCCGCCATGTGCGTTGGGGCTGTAGCCTGAAGGCTTACAGATAATGGTGCCGCGACCGAGTTAGTAGATGAAATTCCCTGATAGCTAGTGTTAGGAGCCGCGATTGCAGATGAGTTCGCTACATAAGCCGAAAGCGTCAAACAAATAACAGTTGCTGTTGGTGGAACGAAGGCTGCCACTGCGACAGGGATGTAAGTCGGAGTGTTTCCAAGCGGGTTTCCTTGCGCGCCATTAATCATAAGTGGAACAGAGGTTACGTTTGTCCCGGCCTGTATCCTGTACCTTGCGCGCCGTCCAGTTTGCATAAAGCCAAGCGGGTACTTGTTGCCAGATGCATCCGTTCTAACCCATGCAACCCGAGCTTTGTGCGTATAGCCAGACGGCATAGTTGGAGAGGAAGCGCTCAGCGACAGGAGGCTGGACACGGTAGTCCCGTTCCATATGACCCAAACGCTATACCAAGTAGGAGCGGTCTGGCTATTTGCAGCGCCAACATCAAGGCCGCCGGCGCCAGCGATAGCAAAAGATGGAGAAACATTTACCGCTCTGAGCGTTTGATACAAAAATAATGAGCTTTCCACCATAAGTTCGTCGGCGGTTACTTTCACCACTGAACTTAAGCCGGTAGTTGATACCGAAAGATTTTTAAAGCTGCCCTGTATACCGATTGTGGCCGTGGTTCCTGGCAACTGATCCAGAAGAACAAAATCAACGCCGTCATATTCGATATCGGCGAGTTGGTTAGCGGTAAATACTGCCGCTACTTTAGCACCGGCCGAGTTGTACTGCTTAAGGCTCTGGGCGCCCTTTCCGGACACGTTAATGGTGTCATTACCGGTACTGTCCTGGCTAAACTTAACATGGAATCGCAGGGGCGCTGAGTACGCAGGGATTGCAGGGGTTGGAGCGAGCGTTAGTACTCCAGCGATGCCCGCAGTCGTAAATGCGGTTCCTGCCTGGATCTGCTTAAGTGCCTGGAGCGCATCGAAGAACTGCGATGCGCCTACGGCATCAACAGCGCCATTGGCCGTAATTCCTGCAGCGCTTAGAAGTGACTGGAAAAAACCCTCCTTGTCGTTTGCCCAGTCCTTTTCCAGGTAGGAACCATCTTTAGCGGTAGGTGTGGTTCGGTTTTTAAATGAGCCTTGCGGGTATCCTGCTGTAGGGTTGTTGAACCGAGCCGGGTACCGTTCGTTTAGCTTGAGTGACATTCTAAGCCCCTATATATCCTGCAAATTCTGCGTCTTCGTCACCGAACTCGGCATCCATATCGCCGAACTCGAACATTCCAAACCCTTCAAGGAATCCGTTAAATCCAACTGCTTGCGGCTTTGGTACAAGCCCTGCATTGAGCAGGGCAAAGCGCTCAAGATCGGTTATCTGCCCGTAGAACTCGATGCTGAACGACATGTCCTCACTGTCCGTCACGCGCAGAACCTGAGCGTTCGGTAGAAGGAAATTCATACCGTCGAGGATGTTCTCAATCGTCGCATCGCCGTTGTTCTTGACGATCTTGGCTTTAATGACCAGGCGGTAAAGGTCATCCGATAGCTGCCCGTCCTGATCGATAGTCAGGGCGCTAAACATCGCGCCATCGTCGCCAAACTCATCGCCGTCAGTGAGATCAAATAGCCCTGGGCTCATTGGAAATGCGCCAACGAAGCTGCGCGGTGCAACGACGATCCGACCGATAACGTTCAGTTGTTCGCCGAATACGTTATCTATGTCATAGCTCTTGCGAACAGCTTCGGCGGCATCCTCTAGGCTACCGCCTAGCCTTTTGGCAATCGCATACCAGGCCACAGCCTTAGGCTTATCGCGGTACTGCGCGTAAATTCGTTCTGGGATATTCATTAGGTGATCACTACGGTGATGTTGCTCTCCGTCCACCGAGACATCTGGTTGTAGGCGATGACTGCGTTCGCCTGGACGCCATTGAGGCTTGACGAAGGCAAGTCAACGTAGCTGTTGCCGTATGCCCCGATTACCTTGTTGACCGGCGTGAAGATCGTACTGAACGGCACAGTCTCGCCAATATCAAACCCGCTGATCTTGAAGCCCACGTCTGCCGGGATCAGATCGCCGGCCGCATACTCCATCATCGCCTCCTTGATAAGTTGGTCGGCGTTGGCTGGCAGCGTTCCATCGTTTACGACATGAATGACCGGGAGCATGTCCACGTAGATTGGCCGGCTGGCGCGGATCACCTTTTTGTTGGTAGGGTATTTCGGCGACGTCACCTCAACCTCGAAAGGCGTACCGGCCTGATATAGGAGAGGACCAGGGTTCTTCTTCAGATAGATCGCCATGGCGATATCTTCATTGGTGCCGCCGTCGACGATCACCGCATACGATTTCCTTGGTAGGCCGTGAGGGTTGTCGACTGATACGGCAGCGCTATCGGTATCGTTCTCGTAGATCTTGACGCGGCGCACGCCGGGAACTGCGTACAGCTCGCCGTAAGTGGAGTCGATCTGGTTGTTGCCGGGGCGCCCCACTGCCGTCGCCCGGGTTACACGCAGTTGCTCGTTGGTTTGGGCGTCTGTTCCAGGCGTTGCTGGATCTGCGTTTGTTACACCAGACAGCCCGGCCACAACGTCAACGATGCGGGTTATGGTGTCGTGATCGGCCTGGGTTGGCCCGACGACGGTGCACGTCGCGTTGACAGTGGCCGCGCCAAGCGAATCCGCCGTTACGGCTTGATCGGTCGTCCAGCGGCTTCCGGTAGTGACGGACTCGAAACGGTTTCCCTTGGGAATAGGGGTTCCTGGTGTCGCGGCAAACGTGAGCTGTACGCTGGAGGCCGAACCATTGGAGCGAATGGTGCCAGTAAGCGAACAGACGATATCCAAGTCTGCGCCCTTGGCCTTGTTTGGGTCTTTAGAGTTGTAGGCCTGCTGCAGCGTCTCATCCAGGGCGTAGAAGATCTCGGCGTCATGCGCCATCTTCAACCCGTCCGGGGTCGAAGCGTCCAAGTTCCACAGCGGGTCAATATCCAGGTAGAACTGCCGCTCCTGGGCAAACCAGTCGTTTTGCGTCTGTAGCACGTAGCCGGTCGAAGTCAGGCTAGCCATTCAGTGTTACCTCTTCTAGGCCGAACTCAGTGAGAATCCCAGCGGTTACGCTGTATTTTCGGTTGTCGATGTTGAAGTCAGCGGAGAAGCTGGTGAGCCGGATCACGCCGGGGGTGTTGGCAATTCGCGCTCTGAGTGCCGCCTCGGCGGTTGAAAGGCTGGTGAACTTGCCGAGGATCTGCTCGTACCACGGCGTGCCGTCGGTGATGTCCCTGAAGTACTCGCCCAGGAACAGGCGCAGCCGGGTCAGCACCGTCTGCGCAACCTCGGACTGGCCGGTGATGAACTGTTGGCCGCGCGTCACGATGTCGCCGTTGTCGTCCAGTCTGCGAACGGTCATATAACTGGAACTCCGCTTGTCCCGGAGCCCGGGGTTACACCGCTATGGCGGTGCGTATTGAGGTTGATGCCGGCGGCGGTGATGACGTTGCCGTCCGGCGTGATCTTCAGCCCGTTAATCAGGAACGACCCATCGGCCAGTAGCTGAAAGCTGCCCGCGCCGTTCTGCATCAGGGTTGTGCCGTCGGCCAGTACGTTGAACCTGGCCACTCCGTTATCCATGGAGATGCTGTTGTCGTTCTTCAGCCAGACGAACTGGCTACCGGCCTTGTTGCGCATGCGCACGCCGTTGTTCTGGAAGTCCGTCAGCGCATTTGGTTGAGACCGGAACCCAGGCAGGAACATGGCGTCCTGCATGCTGTGGAAGCGGCCTCTTGGGTTGGTGGCCACTCCGCCACTCTGAACCCAGCCGTCAATGCAGCGCTGGGAGAACAGGATGTCTCCTTCGCACCCAGGGTCGATCTGATACTCAACGCAGTAGTCGCCACCTGGGAAATAGACGGGAACCTCGACAATAGGCTTTAGTGCGAAGGTGGCATCGTTGACATCAACCCTGAGGATTCCAATCTGCACCTGAGCGCGCTGGGTCAAAGGATCGAACGTCAGCACGTGCCCGGGGATTGAGGTGCATACATCCTTCATCAGTTCGCCGAACGCATTCCGAATCAGCTTCTCATTACGCGCCCGCCCTTCTGTCTCGATCATTGTGTTACCTCGCTATTTTCAGCGCTCCAGAAACAACGAAGCCCGCACTAGGCGGGCTTTTCGTTGGGGCGGATCGGTTACGCGGCGTCGAGGCCGAGGACCATCTGCAAGCGGTCACGCATCTCGTCTACGCGATGCTCCAGTGCGGGCTTCTTGCACTTCCAGTTCGCAAGGCCCTTTCCGTGCAGGCTGGCCAATTGACGGCCGTCCTCAAGCTGCTTGCAGGCCTGATCGAAAGCCTGCTTCTCGCTCAACTCGCCGCGCAGCAGAGCATCAATATGCA
The DNA here is from genome assembly GCF_900102035.1 of Pseudomonas extremaustralis. Classification (NCBI taxonomy): domain Bacteria; kingdom Pseudomonadati; phylum Pseudomonadota; class Gammaproteobacteria; order Pseudomonadales; family Pseudomonadaceae; genus Pseudomonas; species Pseudomonas extremaustralis. The sequence goes on along the minus strand of NZ_LT629689.1, from coordinate 645,714 downwards.
GGTCGCACCAGACGGCAAACTTCAGATCGAGCCATCGAGCAAAGGCCACTGCCAGCTTCGGGTGAAACCATGTGCCGCCACCGCGATCCGAGCGCGCCTTGCTCGTTTCTACAAGTGATCCAGCGTCACATGTAAGCGCCTCGGCAAGCGCATTGAGGTATTCCTTTGTCTCGCCCTGCTTCAGCCAGTCAACCGGCCGTTTGCCAAATCGCTTGGCCACATCCGTAGCGTTAATCCAGCCCTCGCTATTGAAGCGAACCGACTGGCCCTTGTAGTGAAACGGAATCACATTGTTCATTGTTCATTCCCTACGATGTCCTGAATTGGGTGGTAGCGACAACGGCTCAGGGATACCGCTTTCGGATGCCTCCTAGTCGCCACTGGTAAAACGCGGGCAATAAAAAACCCGCCGAGGCGGGTTTGATGTTTGTTCGTTTGCTTTCTAAAGCTTGCCCTTCATAACCATCTGATCGCATACGCTACCGCGATATTTGGCCATCGTATCAAGAGGATAGCGATCACTGAGGTTTTTGAGGGCAAAGTTATAAGCATTGGTTATTCTTTGCATGCTCGCGGGGCTGTCGTCGTGCAGGCTTAGCAAAGCCTTGTATCTACTAGTTCGCTCCTGTGTAGAGATAGATGGCCATCCACCGCTGTCCAGGCTTCCGGTGTAGCAGGCTAGAAGCACTGAAGTAAGTATGTCCTCTCTGGCTGCGACAAAACCACCAAACTCGACTTTGTTTACTTTCTCTCCTAATCCTTTTTTCTTTCTTTCGGCTTCCTGCCGTTTTTCTTCTTTGATTTCCGCAATATTACGAGCAGTCTCAGCGGCAGATGCGTCACTAATATACTTATCTATTTCAGCCTTAATTACGTCATATTTTATATCGCATCTAGCCCTGGATGGACCTCCAGCATAATTTAGATAAACCACATCATCCTTATCGCTATATCTAATGCTTGCCTGAAGAATTTTATTAGGGACTAGCGGCCCCGTTGCAACACAGTTATCTAGGTATTGCCACCCGCTGGAATAAAATCCGCTTAGATACCTGCCATCCCATCGCTGATAACCGGCATAAGGCTTGTAGACGACATAGCCTTCCGGATTATCGTATGGCTTTGCTTTCGGATAAACCCTTGGCTCTAGGACGCATCCAGAGATAAGAACCGAAATAAATATAGCTATGATTTTGTTCATTTTACCGTCCAGGATGGCCGCAATCCGTAAAGGCCACAAAATGTAGCAGATGGTCAGCGCGAACACAGCATCCTTGATGCTTCCCACGCAGCCGACCTACCTAGATCGCTTGCCGCCAGCACTGTAAGACTCGTTCACTACAGACACCGCGTCGCCCCTCGTGATGAAGCCTTTGTTTCCCTTGTCCAGGTGGCTGTTTGCTTTGTACTCGCGCCGATATGGGCCGGAGTCTCTCTCCCACATCACGTAGGTGTCTGGGAATCCAATTGCCGCAGGCCACAAGACTGCCAAATAAGCATCTCCCAGGTTGCGGATAGGCTTCGATGCTGCCTTTTCGTAATATTTCTTTACGTAGTCAAGTTGCTGCACGGCGGTCATGCGTGAAAGCTGCTTCGTGGTTGTCCCAAGCTTTTTAGCGGTGTCTTCAAGAAACTGAATCAGGCCGGTGGCGCTGCTCTTGGGGTTCTGAGCTTCAGGGCTGAATTTGTGCTTCCCGGTCTCATAAGCCATAACCGCCATTAGCCAGTTAGGGTCAACAGCCAGCCCCTTCGCGATAGCGATCACCTTAGCCTTGAACGGCTCGTAAGGCTCATTGTTCTCTTTAAAGGACGCCCCCCAGATCAGCTTGCCATTCTCTGGCGTGGACACCGACCTTGTGTCTGGCTTCGTTCCCCAGCGGATACCGTCGATGTCAACCTTCCATGTGTCACTGTGCGAGTCGCCCTCGTATCTCAGGGCAAACACGTTGTACTCGCCTACAGGCTTCGCCTCAGGCTGAACCTCGGACACGTACAGATTACCCGTGTTGTATGTGGCGAACTCACTTGTCAGGTCGATGACGCCGTTGATCATGATCGAAGGGTTTAGCTGCGCAGAGACGGATATCCCAAGACCGCTCGGCCCTAGACCTATCTCTGGGATCCCGATCATTCCGGTGAATTGGTTGATCTTGATAGCGGTTGAATTCCGCTTCATCTCAGGCTTAGTGACGTACATGCGCCCCATGTGTTGGAGCCATTTGAAGTCATAATCGTAAGCCAGGTTATCCATTGCCTTTGGGATGTCGCCATCAATCGTGCACCCACGAATCATAGGCTGGTCATCGGCGAACTGCTTGTCATCCATATCTACTGGAATGGGCCACTGCCTGGCCAGATCCCGGATAACTTCTTCGACTCTGGCGCCAGGGCCTAGGCAAGTTTGCGCCGATCCTCGATCCACCACGGCGAACCCTGATTTGCAGATTAGCCTAGTGATGATTTCCGGCGATCCCGGCTCGCGCTCACGCAATACGTTGGTCACAGTGCCAGTGAAGATCGCGTCGATATTGTCAGTGTAGCCAGCCCTCAGGATGATTCTGGCGCCGTTCGCAATCCCCGACACCTTGTTCAGGTTGTAAAGGCGAATGTCGGCATACGACACAGAGCTGCCAGGTGACACGTCAATATTGAACTGGATTCGAAACTGCGTTGAGCCGGACTGCAAGCTGATATAAGGCTCGCCGTTGATATCGACAGACCAAGCTCTTGATCTCATATTTCCACCACTGGAGGTATCCAGACAAGGGAGTTATCGACGCCAAGGTTGTCCAGGGTCACGTCTTTGCCAGTGAACACCATCTGCCCAATGCCAGTGCGGTAGCTTTGAATGATGTCGCTGCCGGGCTCCAGCATCACGCCAGCCGCGAGCCTGATTCCGCCGCGCACAATATTCATGGACCACGCTGGCGCATCCAGGTACGAAATGAAGTCGATTTCAAAGGAGATAAGGTTGTCGCCGAGCTGAACACTGAATCGCTGGTGGGCGTTATCTACGCCAGCCGCTAAAGGGATTGTGAGCATCAGGCTATTCCATCAAGAATTCCGTTAACGGCATTTGTCACGCTTGCTGTTGCCTCCTTGGCGATTAGCTGCCCCTTGTTTACGACTCTTGTAAGGGCGCTCTGCGAAGGGTCTCCAGCTCTTAGCTGGTGAGGCCAGCGGTCATTGCCAGCAGCGAGCCGATCCAGCTGAATAACCTCCTGCAATTCCGCAACGAACTCCAGGCCACCCTCGTTGCGCGGCTCCTTGGTTCGCGATAGGCGAGTGATCGCCATATTTCTGAGAATGACCTCACCAATATCAACATCGAACGGCTCTTTCTTGCTCATCAGCTCGACAAGGAGCCCCAGCGTGGAGCTCGCCCTCGTCTCGTCGCTGCCGGCGAGAAATCCAGCCGAAAGCCCAGCAACCCCGGCTATAAATGGGTTGTCGGTGAGATTGGAGAGCGCTCCGCCGAGGAAGTCCGTCAGTTGCGTCTTGACCGGGTTGTTACTGATCGCGCCTGTCATCGTCCACTTGAATGGATTGAAGATTCTGTGGTCGGCGACTCTTACGCCGCTCTCAATCGGGAACGTCGTAATAGTAACGCTGGACTCAAATGTATCTTCCAGCACGGCGTCGAACGAGTAGCTAGCGAGAGTCGGCGCTTGGCGCGTGAATATGTTGACGATGCTCATGGCTAGCGCCTCGTAGTTGACCTTAGATCATCAGACGCCTCGTAGTTCTGGCGTTCGTTGACTCGGATGATTCTGTGGTTCAGCTTCTCACCGTCAATCTCAATGGTCAGGTTGTTATGGACGTTGAATTTCGCGTCCTGTATGCGCCTGACCAGATCATCGGCGCTCTGCGACGGAACGTCCTTGTAGCGTTCATCAATACTTGATTGCGGAGGCATGCTGTCGGCTGCGGTTCTGTCGCCTGTTGTGGGGAACTTTGGCTGATCGACAAAGCTGGGGAAGCGACCGGACATGAGGTCCAGCGGCCCAGGAATCCGATCCAGGCCAGTGACCCCCTTGAGCAGGTCATCGAAGCCTTGAGACACGCCCCTGTAGCCAGGGACATACTTGTCCAGTCCTTGGTTGACCAGGTTTGAGCCGATAGCGCTACCAGTCCCCACCAGACCGGCAACGCCAGCCTTCGTGGCCATGCCTCCAATCGACGTTAGGCCAAACTTTGAAATTACGGGTCCGAACAGGGATGACACACTTGAGCCAAGAAGCGCAGCGGTGGCGCCTGGGTTGTCCGCTGCATAATCAATGCCCTTACTGATCTCGCCCCGGTGCTCATCGAGGAACTTATTTGCCCATTCGCTCGCACCGATCAGGCTTGGTAGGAACTTCTCAGTCAGCTCATTCGCCAAGCCTTCAAATTTCTGGCTTAGAACCGTATTGCTATCAGCGAACCTGCGGGCACTATCGGTCATCTGGTCGATAGAGCCGGTATTTCTGGCGGCCTGCGCCATCCTAGCCTCACCGTTTCCTTCTTTTAGAAGCCTTGACACGAAGTCAGAATAGCTAAGCGTGGATTGAACTTGCGCTCGCTGCCCCTCATTGAGCCCCCTCTCCTTGAACTGCTTCTCCAGCTCCCTATAAAAATCCATGGCATCACCGCCATTGAGCCTGGTGTCAGCCAGCCTCCCTGTATCGAGACCGGCTCGCGCAAGAGCATCAATCGAATCATCCTTGCCGTTCAGGTTGAAGTTGTTCTGGAACTCTTCAGCTCTTTTGAGGAAGTCGTACCCTTCTTGTGCCTGCCCGCCCATCTGCGCTATGGCGTTACCGAAGTTGTACTGAGCGGAGAATGCTGTACGCATGTTTTGGGCGGCAGCAGCCAGACGATCAATCTTGTTGGCCGTGCTGACAATTACCCCGGCACCAGCCCCAAAAGCTCCAACCAGCGCCGCCGAGATTCCAAGCGCACTCGACTTAACGCCTTGCAGGCTGGACTGGATCTTTTTGTCGCCCGCCTCCAGAGCCTTGGTATCCCAGCCGATGCCGATCAGGAATGACTTCAGTACTTTGCTAGCCATTCTTCGCAGCCTCGTATTGATCCCACAGTTCGTCCATCGCCTGATTGAAGCGCTCCACGCTCGCTATAGAGTGGGTGCCGTCTTCAAGCTGGGCCCAGGTGCAAAGCGGAGGGCAAACCCCGACAATCCCCACACAGGGCCGCATCAGGAACCAATTTACTGCGCTGCGCTTGCCGCCCCTTCCTGCCGAGCGCCTTTTGCGCCGCTTGGCAGCCAGTCGAAAAAATCGGAGAGGTTCCAGCGCAGCAGTTCGGCCAGGAGTTGGTTGTACTGCACCATCTTTCCGCCGAAGTCGGCGACGGTGACCGGGCGCTCAGTGCCATTGATCAGCGCGCGAGCCATGATCATCTGCGCGACCTGGGCCTTCACATCCTGGCGCATCGACATGAACATGGCGCAAAGCACCTGATCGTCCACTTCCAGGCCGGCGCCCGCCGCCGTGGCGAATCGCTCAAGCACGGCGGCAGACAGCAGGGACATCAGACGGTCCTGATCGACAGCGCTGGCCATGGCGGCGTTGTACTGCACGCCGCCCACGGTGAATGATTTAACGCTCATCTATCAGCCCCTTGTCGCTTCCCAGATATTGAAGTGCATCGTGAACTGGTCGTCCGTGATGGTGGAGCCGGCCCGGCCGCGCTGGCCGTCGTTCGCGATAATGCCTTCAGAACCAAGCGCGGTTTCCAGCGTGCCGATCTGGGTGAAGGTCAGTGTGATGTTGGCTTTCGAGTTAAACAGGCCCTGCACGTAGGCTGAGTCGGACGATCCAGGGTTGAGATAAATGTTTACCTCGCGCCCAGGGTTTTGTCTGTCCATTCGGCATGCATTGCCGCCCTGCCCCCGGCGCAGTTGGCTTTGAGGATCAATCGGCGCGTCCGTGTACGGGGTAGCGGTTTCGCCCCAGTCCTGGATCTGACGGCCATTGATGGTGACGACGGTCAGGTCGTTCGAGAAATTACTCAGGCTCATGGGTCACCTATCAATAAACGTCGAGGTCAACGTCAACAATGTGGATGGCGCCGGCGCGGAACAGGCGAATGCGGAGTGGTGCGGACTTGCGGGCGCTGCGATCAGCATCCGACAGGTCGAGGATGTCCTCGGGCTTGGTCAGGATCTCGAAACCGATGGTGTATTTCTCGAGGCCGTCGTCCGGGTCGATGTAGTTCCGCGGACCCAGGTAGCCGTTGTTGATGAACTGCTGCATGGTCGCCCGTGCGGCGCCGATCAGCACGGCCTGGCCAACCGGGGTCTGGGCCAGCTTGGTGGTCTGGTTCGCCACTGCGTTGTAGAGCGAAGTCGTCAGGTAGTTGACGCACGCGTCGAGATTGACCACGTCGTCAATGAACTCGCCGTAGGTGCTGTGCGTTAGGGTGTTGAGCCAGCGACCGGAGTCGGTAGAGCCCTGGTTGTCCACTACGGTGTAGAAGACGGCCTTCTTCTTGTCACTCTGCATGGCGGTGTAAGCGGTGCCGGTCAGGTTTTCCGCAGTTACGCTTGGCGACTTCTTGAATTCACCGGTAATCGTCGAGCGATCGGCACTGTAGTTCACAGCGGCGTAATGCTTGGCCAGGGCCGAACCAGAGTAGGCGTCGGTGGCGTGCGCGGCAGTGAATACGTGACGGAATCCGGCAGAAGTCAACTGAGTGGCGATATCGTCAACATCAGCAGGGTCGCGAATCTCGCCCACCGATGCGCCAGTCTGGTTGTCGATGAACATGCTGGTGTTGTCTTCGCACCATTGGGCGATTGCCAGTACGTCCGCCTTGACTGCCAGAACTGGAGCCGTCCACATGGTCCAGTACCACCAGGTGATATTCCGAGCCTTGTTGAGCGTGGCGGCACGGGTGGCGTCGGCAGTGGCTGCGCCCCAGACTTGGATCTGGCGAGTAGCCGGAGTACCGCCAAGCCAGCGCTGAGCCGCCTTGTACGTCTCGGTGGTGTCGGCGAAGTCTTCAGAAAGCGCGGGCAAGCTGAAATAAGTTCGGTATGTATCAGGCGCAAAGCCTACCGGCAGCTCAAGCTGCGGAGCGAACAGCATGGCGCTGGCAAAGTTTGCATTACCAAGGCCGGCCGGGCTGATCCGGGCGTTGATGCGGATGATTTCTGAGGCGGGGTAACTCATCTCGAGCGCTCCAATGATTTATGCGGGGTCAATTTCGACGGTGAAGGTCTCAATGACCCGCGCCTTTTCGTTCTGGAGCGCCACTTCGACGCTCAGGATGTTGTTGATAGCCGGGAGGCTGCTGGTCTCGTACATCAGGCGGATGGTGATCTGCGCCCGCTGCTCGAAGTTGGCCGACTGCAGGCTGGTGAGGTTATTCACGGCATCCGTGCTGTTCCAGCCGATCTTGGCCTTGAACAGCATCATGCTCACGTCCGGCCGCTTGTTGGCCTGCTTCAGGCGCTCGGCGTACATCAGCGCCTCGCCTCGGTAGAAGTTGATGCTTGCCGAGCACATGATCTGCGCTCGCACATCGACCTCCACCTGATCGCCTGGGATGTCACGCGACACGATGTTGGCCTGGCCGCGCTCACTGATGGACTGCCTGGGCGTGATCGTTGCGTATGCGCCCTTGGGGGCCGGCATGCTGCCTGGGCCGACCTGATCCGCAAGGATGCACTCAGGCACACCGGTCGCCAGCATCACAATCGGGCGCAGCTTCTTGAACAGTTCTTCGTTGGTCATGCTGGGCCGCCTGACTGATCGTCGATCCGCATAACGATGACCTTGCAGTAGTTCCGCCAGTACCTGTTGTCACACTTGGTGGCCTTCCACTGCTGTCCGAGAAACTCCCAGGTGCCGGTCTGGTCGATCAACTGCATCTCGCCCTGGTTGATATAGATGCGGCGCACGTCGGTGATCCGCTCGCCACCCTGGCGGATGAAGTCGACCTCCCTATCACTGGCCTGCTGGATGTTGACGACGTAGGGATTGGTCTCGGTCGCGCCGGGAACCCAGATGCCTTCCACAAACTGGCCATCCACGGAAACAGTTCGGCTCGCAGCGACACTGACGAACACGTCGTCGATGTGGCCTTCCATTGAAAGGCTCATTCCAAGCCCTCCGTCACGGGACCGATAGAAACTTTGTGGGTGACCGACTGGCGCAGGGCGCCCTTGTCGATCAGCGGATTCGAACTACCTTTCTTGCGGATGGTGGAGGCGGCGTTGGGCGGCGTCTTCAGATCGGTCATGTAGACCTTCACCGCGCCAGCCGCCACAACACCGACAGTCTCAAGGATCTGGTCCATCGACTGCCCGGCATCCATGCCGTCTTGGATGGTCAGCAGCACTTCAGGCGTGGCGCTTGCAACACCAGGCTCAAGCCACTCCCGCGCCGGGATATCGATGTTGTGCGGCTGGGTTACGCCCAATTCCATATAGCCCGCACCCTTCTTCAGGAAGCGGACCTCATCACGGTCGGCGGCCGCCTTGCTGGCGTATCCGTAGGACGTGCCGCCCGGGTGCTTGATTGTTGCGCCAAAGTTGAGCATGGCCCCAAGGCCGGCCATGGTCAGGTCGCCCGACTCAACGTCGCCCGCCTCTTCGTGGATACCGACCGTTACCACCTTGTCGGACCGAAGCGCGGCAAGCTCTTTCGACAGCTCGTCCTGCAGCTCCTGGAAGCCGATCAGCTCGAGATTGATCATTGCCGGGTAATCTCCAATACGCGCTGCTGGCAGGATTCAAGGCCCGACGCCAAGGCGAATGAGAAGGCCGCGACAATGACCAGCAACAGCAACAGATCTGCCGCCTTGCGCAACTTGCTGCGCGGCTTTTCGCCGTGAGGTGCGTTGACACCCATCTAAACCACCTTGGCGCCCATCCCGGCGCGCTTTTTCAGCCGGTAGAACTGCTGGCCGAAGTTGGTGTAGGTCAGCCAGTCGGTGCCCGCGTCCATCATCTGCGGCACGCGGTAGGCGATCGATTCGTCACCGACCGACTTCTGGGCCACGTTCAGGCGCGCATCGGAGCCGGGGGCCGCCGTGGAGCCAAGGGTGGAAAAGTTGGTCGCCAGCCAGTGCGCGGCGAAGTACTGCATGCCGCGCCACTTGAAGTTGTCGCAGGTCAGTTCCAGCGCACCCCAGCGGCTTGATCCCGTCTCGGTACCGGCTTCGCACAATGCCTCGACGATGAACTCGTCCGGCCACTTCACCGCGTCGGTGAATGCCTTCATCAGGGGATTGCTGCGGAAAGCCGCAATCATCTCGGGGGTGATTATCATGGGCTCTCCAGCTATGAATGAGTGGGCGCCAGGCGCCCGGGTGTTACTTCTTGCCTGTGGCCGGCGCGTCTTCTTCCTCGTCGGCAGGCAGTTCATCAGCACCAACGCGGCGCAGGTCGCCGTTCTTCAGCAGAGCTTTGACGAAATCGATTTTGGCGACCTCATCAGGAACTTCGACCGCCGGGTTTTCGCCAGGCAGGATCGGGTAGCTGGTTTCTTTGTCGCCAACCAGGTGGTTGATGGTGATCAGTCGTGCTGCTTCGTTCTTCAGGAACATGTCGAATCCTCGCCCGGAATCATTGGCCGCCGCCCCGGGCATAGCGGAAGCGGCCACGGTTCGGCTGGTTAGAACTGGTCGCGGTACGCGCCAGAGAACGGATAGCGGAATTCAACGCCGCTGATCTTGTACTCGCAGGGCACGTTGACCTTCAGATTCCACATCTGGGGAGCCAGGGAGCGCCATGGGATCGGAACCTGCATGCCCAGGTTCTCGTCGTTCAGCTCGTAAGCGACGATGCGATCCTTGCTGCCGTTGGATACGCCGGCGGCGGCCAGTTGGGCAGCGGACAGTTGCAGGCGGCTGAAGATGTTGATCGGGCGACCGGTCAGCGCGGTGTACTGGTTGTTGGTACGGAAGTATTCCAGCATCGTCTTGTCGGTGATGGTGCCCATCCGCTTGTTCGAGATGAACGCGAAGCGGGCAGCATCCAGGATGATCGTGTCAGGGACGTGGACGGTCGCCGAGTTGATGTAGACATCAACCAGAATCTTGTTCAGGTCGGCGACGATCTGGTCACCGGTGGTCGCGGCGTTGTACCAATCCAGGGTGGAGTTGGACAGCGCCAGGTTCGGGTTGTTGAACAGTCCGGTCATGCCGCGAGCCGCATCACCAAAGTATGCAACGCGCTGGGTGTGCTCCTGGGCGCCGCGGAAGGCCAGCTTGGCTTTGGAGCTGTCCAGCGGGATGCGCAGTTGTTGCGATTTGCGCAGCTCATCCAGGCTGTAGCTGTACTTGTTGCCCGCGTAACCGATCGGCACGGACGACTTGTTGGCCGACAGGGTTACATCCGGCAGGTCGTCAGCGCTGGCGCCGATGAACTTGCCCAGGGTCACGCCGTCGTAGCTGATGTAGTCCCAGCTATCGACCCACTCAGGGAGAGAGGTGTCGACCGGGATCAGCTCGTCGTAGTTGATGGCTGCGTACTTGGCCTCGTAGATACGAGCTTCCAGGTTTGCCAACTGGCTGATGTAGAACGCCAGGCCATCGTCGAGGGTCGGCAGACCGTCGTTGAAGGCGACTTGATGCGAATCGCGACCGATCTGGTACGCAATCGCTGCGTCGATGGCTACGACGATTTTTTTAAGCTGGGTCATGTCGATTAGCCCCCGATCTTCAGAGAAATTTTAGCCAGCGCGCCGGCGCCGGCTGAGCTGACCCATTTGGCGTTCGGGATCAGAACGGCCAGGGTTGCAGCAGCGCCGACCACGTTCGAGAACTGGCCCTGGTTAGTGCCGGTGCCGTCGCCGATGACCAGATACACCGGGTCATCCTTGGCGACTGCGACACGGGCGGTCACCCAGATAGGCGCTACGGTCTCAACCGACATATCGCGCTTGGCGACTGCGCCGACCACGTCGGTAGCGGTGTAGGCGCGGTTCAGTTCGCGCTTCACGACGCCGATGAATTGGGCCGCAGTGGAACCTGCCACAGGCAGCTTGGCGCCGTCGTCACCATCGGTAACGACACCCAGGCCGAACGCGATGTTCACGGTGCCTTTGTTGACTTTGGAGACGGCGTTGGACAGTTCGCCATCGGCGACCATACCTGCGTAAGCGACGCCGTGATTGAGTGCGTTACCACCTTGAACAGCCATGGTCAGGCTCCTTTCTGGGGTTGTTTGTGGGCGCCCGACAGCTTCTGCTTGTGCTGCTGGTATGGGGTCGGCGCGGCATCAGCGGTCGCCGTGGTGGCTGCGCCGTCCTTGGCCAACTGCATGAACTGGGCGAAGAGCGCGGCAGTGTCGCCAGTAGCGGGCTTGGGCTTCTTCTTGCCTTCTTCGTCCATGTCGTCTTCGTCAGGCTCTTTCTCGGCCTCGGCGTCAAAGGCGCACTCGACATAGCCGGCAGACTTGTCGCCCCACGCCATTTTCGGACGCTTGACGGCCAGCGCGGCACGCTTGATCTCGATCACGTCGAGGCTGTCACAGGTGAAGCTGTCGCCGGCGATCTTGCGGGCCTGGGCCTGGGTGCTGCCGATCAGGACGACGCGAGCGTTGATTGCCTCGTCGCCAGAAGCCTTGCGGGCCTCGGCCAGATCTTCGGCTGCCTTGTCAGCGGTTGCCTGGGCCTTATCAGCCTTGGATTCCGCATCAGTGGCGCGCTTCAGCAATCGGTCGAACGAGTCGGCGACCACTTGGGCGTTCGCAGGATCAGCAACATCAACGCTGCGCCCGCTATCGGTGGTGATAAATACAGGCATTGTGTTGCCTCCTGGGTTGTGGTCAAAAACGCGAGCATTCGCGCCCGCCCTTGCTCTATCTACGATGGCAACGTGGTTGATTCGGATTTCACGTTGGATGTAGTCGTATGGCTGTCCATCCGCCGTGAATCCAGGCGCGTAGACATAGATGGCTGTGTATCCGGCAGAGACTTCGCATTTACCGGCATTGATGTCGTTGATCGTCTTCTGGTCTTTGACGATCAGGTCTGCCGCAACAAAGTCGCCGTCTTCGCGCCCAGGCCCTCGAACCACACCAACAGCGATACCCCTGTAGGTCGCCGCCGTGACGAGCTCCTTCGGGTGATCGTTGGTGATGTCGCTGGTGTCGTAGGTACTCAGCGAGTCAGGCGCGAAAACCTCTTCAGGCGGCCGGTACACGCGGACGATTCGGTTCGGATCTCCGTCGAGCCCAAGCTCGCGCGCCAGGTACTCCTGAATCCCGGTGCGAGCCACTCTGGCCGGAACCTTGAGGAAGCCCTCGTCTGTGTACTCTCGCTGGGTAATGCGATACCCGGCCCGGTCGAAAACCGTGCATTTCATGTTGCGGCCTCGCGGGATGGATGAATTAGCGAAGAACGCCCGGCGCTGTGCGGCCTGCGTCTTGGTTGGCCTTGACCTCGCGCGCGCTCACTGGGAGCGCGATGCATCGGCAGTTACTAACGGCTATACTATGCGCAACGTATAGCCCCTCCCCCATTTCCAGGTTGTAGACATGACCATTAAATTCACTGATGAATTTGTTAGCCACGCGCACCAACTGGCACTCCAGGGAAATAGCCTGAAGAGAGTCGGGGAGATGCTTGGGTGCAACCCCGACAACCTCAGCAAAGCGATCCGCGCCAGGGGTCTCACGATCCCCGCCACCAAAAGCGTGGCGCACAATCGCCAGGACATACCGCTTGAACAGATCAAGTCTATGATTGATGCCGGATTCAGCGTTAAAGCAGTCGCTGAAAAACTCCAGACATCCAGAAACGTCATCGTCCGCGTCCTCAATGAGGCTGGAATACAGCAGCCCAATCGACGAGAGGGCATGCTGCTGCGCATGAGCAAAACCAGTGCTCACGACAGAAAGGAGCTTGCACGCGCCGCTCACGATGCTGTCAGGGGCAAGAGTAAGCCCCTTGAGCACCGGGAAAAGATCGCCATAACCAGAGCTGCCAGCCGATACGAGCATCTCGTCGGCGCTGGCGAAAAAGAGTTCGAAGAAGCTCTTCGACTTCGCGGCGTCGAATTCGTCTGGCAGTACCCAGTCGAGGGCTACAACATTGATTTCCTCGTCGGCAATAGCGTCGCCGTGGAAATCACCACCGAGAGCACGGACAGGTTCACCAACAATCCCGATCAGCTGAAACGCTTCAAAAAGTTTGCTGAATTCAACATTCGAACTCTGTGCCTCTCCGTTCGGGGTGCGGATGGCCTGATCGGGAACATGGACGATGTAATCGCCCACATTGATCATTTGAGCCGCGACATATCCCCTATCAGTCAGCACAGGGTGGTTCGGTGTACATACGATCTCTTCGCCAGAGTCAGAAACGAGTCTGGTCAATTCGCCTCGATAAGCGTGCCTAAACGCTTTTCTTGCACCGTAAAAGACGTTTACTGGTGAGTCGCCGGGGAAGCACTGGTAATCGGAGCCAGGCTTGATCGGAACGCCCTTGTCGCTCAGCGGCAGGTCGTCCCAGCGGTAGATCCCTTTCCCGTAGGCGGTGACCTTGTTGGCGATCTCGTGGTGGCGGTGCCGGACGCGCTGGTCGTCGGAGTCAATCCACTGGAAGTACTCGAAGCCGGCGCCCTTCTGCTGCTTCTCGGCCAGCTCGCCCTGGATCTTCGAAGTCTGGTCGCGGGCGATCATCTTGGCCCGGCGCTGCGTCACGCCGAACTGTTCCTGCAGCACCTTCTCGATGAAGCCAGGCCGCATGCCGGAGCGCATGTTTGCCATCACCAGCGTTTGCACCTCTTCGAGATACTTGGCAGGGATCGACTTGATGAGCTGGGCGTTCTGCTGTGCGGAGGCCTTCAGGTAGTCCTGAAGCGCGCTGTTGCCGCCGAACACGTCAATGCCGGCCGACTTCTTCAGGTCGCGCTCTGACTTCTTGAGCGACGACTGAACGAACTCTCCGGCTATCCTGCTGGCGCCAGCGCTGACCCTTTCGTTTTGCCACTTGCTGAACAGGAACGACATGGCGTTGCTGATAAGGTCCGACCAGGCGTCAGTCGTGGCCACCGCGTCCTGCGTGTACTCCGGCGCAAGCTGGCGAACCAGCGGCATCACCTCCTTGGCGATGTCCGCTTTGATCTGCTTGACCAGCCGCTGCAGCTTGGCGTTGTACTGGATGCCGATCATGTTCATGAGCTACCTCTTGCCCCACGCTTCGATCCTGCGGACCAGCAGCGCATCATTTTCGGGGCAGTTTTTGACCCTACCCCAGCCAATCCCATCCATGATCGACAAAACCTCAGAGGCACACAGGCCGCCACGCTCGGCAAGTCGCTCCAGGGTCTGTCCGTGGTTCTTCATCGCCTGGCGCCTGAATGGCTCAAGCATCGCCATCGGTATTGACTTGATGCTAGGATGACTCATCACTGGCATTTGCTCGGGCATCACTCATCACCTTCACTACCAGGCGGATCGTTGAACATCTCCAGGTCCTCATCAGCCTCCAGCGCTTCGATCTTGTCGTCGTCGAACTGGTAGAGCTCCTGGGCCTGCAACTTTCGTTGGATCTGGCTGGTGGTGATCACGCCAGCATCCTTGTAGGCGATGTCCGTCTCAGCGTTGGCCTTGTTGGCCTGGGCGATCTGCACCAGGTCTGGCTGCTTGAACGGGTTCCAGACGTAGTTGAAGTCTTCGATCCACTGACCGGTGGCCGAGCGCACCATCACCTCATCCAGCTGGCGAAGGCCTGGATCAATCTGGGTCAGGCGCTTCGATGACAGATGGTTGTGGTAGTTGGTGTCATCGCCCTCACCGGTGTTTCCAAGGCCCTTGGCCGACTCGCCAAACAGGCGCGTCACCGGGATACCAGCAGCGCCGGCGATCCATGTCATGAGCAGGTCGAGCACCGGCGCCACCCCGGACAGATCCAGGGTCTTGCGGTCGTAGGTCTCTTCGTCATCCAGCAGCGCCAGGTTGATCGAGGACTTCATCATGCTGAACAGGGCATAACGCGCCGTGATAGCGTCGTCCTGATCGCTGGCCAGCTCATCCGAGAGGCCGACACGCTTGATGATGTCGACGTTCGCTTCCTGCATCAGCTCGGCGATGCCGTCCTTGCTGGCTACGATGTCCATCACGTCGTCGAGGCACTTGCGCAGCTCTGAGTCGCCCCAGCCCTGCGTCTGTGCGCGCTGGCGGCGTGGCAGCTTGGCACCGGCGAAGCGGGCGAAGTGCGTCCAGTGGATCTGCTGGGCGCCGGCGGAGATGGTGTAGAACTCCGGCTGCAAGTAGTTCGCGGCCAGGATGTTCGACTGGTTCATGTTCATCGCCGTCATGTCGAAGCGGTCGATCACCAGCAGGCGGTAAAGGTCGCCCTTCTTGATCTTCTCCGGTTTGAGCGGCTTGGTCAGGTCCTGGTTGGTCAGCATGAGGATGCCAGCGCCGCCGTAAAGGCGCGCCCAGCTGGTTGCCTCGCTGACCATGGCCGGCAGGTTCAACCGGTCTTCCTCGGCCCGGATCACGTCCGCATCATCGCACTTGAGGGTGCGCCACTCGCGGGTCATGTCCTCGGCCGGGTAATCAACGATCGCCCGGGCAAGCCAGCTGGTCTGGTATGCCGCATCCAACTGCTGGAAGTCGTTCAGGAACCCATATTGGAACTGGTTGTGAGAGCGCTTGGCCTTCTGGGTGCCCAGGCCGGACACGACGTTCACCAGGCCATCACTCGACGACTTGATGGATGCCTCATACTTCTGAGCGGCCCGAACAAGGGCTTTGCCCAGCTTTTTGTCTGCTGGCACTAAGCCCTTCTTGCTCATGTATTCACCAATTGGTCATAGGAGGTCGCGGATAGGTCTTCCGTTTGCTACCAGGTGCGGACATGCACCCATAACGAATGCATCAGCCAGGTTGGGGGATGCGACGCCGCGCTTTGCCAGTTCATCCTTGGTCTCGACCATATCCAGGCCGCGCTTGCTGTAGCGCTTGCGTGGCGTGGACAGCTCGAGCTTCAGTTGTTCGAGCTTGCGCAGATCACCCGTAATGCTGATCAGCTCAGATGGCTTGAACTTCTGCCCCTTCGTGACTGCATTGAACGTGTTGCGCATGCGGTCAGCCACGTCCTGCCAGGCCTGCGCCTTCAGGTTCTCGAACTTGTCCTTGTTCTTGATCTTCGGGGCGTATTCCTTTTCAGGATTGATGATTGCCCCGGCGGCATTGAACTTGTAGTAGCGCTGTACGGCCCTGGCGGCTTTCAGGGTTGAGCCTACGTGCGCACCGTTGCCGATACTGTCGTAGATCAGCCTACCGCCCTTGACGTGAGCCCAGGCGCGCATGGCTGACTCATTCAGCTCATCCTCGCCAGCCTTCCACTCGTCCAAGTCATGACAGAGCGCCCCATCAAAGATCGCGCAGGCGTTGCTGTCGTCACCACTGTCCGCCACGTCATAACCAACCGCTCGCGCACCGGACAGGCTCATCCCAAGCTTTAGGTGAGCGTTAACGCACGCCTCCACCCATGAGAACTTGATTACAGCTGCGTCGTCGTTGGTGCGCGGCTGACCCAGGTAGATGTGGTTGTACGACTCCTGGTCAGCCTCTTTCAGCCGCTCAGCCTTGGCGCGCGCGGTATCGGATAGAAACGGGTTGTCGGCGTAGTTGATGTGCTTGATGACACAGTCGTCGCCAAGCAGCTTCGGCAGTTTGGCCTGCACGAAATCCGTCATCAGGTCCGGGTTCCAGAGAATCCAGATTTCCGACCCCTCTTTACGAATCGTCGGGTCGATGACAGCCCACTGCTCCTCGGTCAGACCTTCGCCCTCCTCGATCCAGCAAATGTCGACACCCTCAGTACCCTTGATGTCGTTCAGGTTCCTGGCGATGCCGTAGAACAAGAACTCAGAGCCCGTCGTGCGGTGCTTGATCGACGATACGCCGATATCAAACTCATCCGCCCAACAGGCCTGATTGATCTTTTCCTTGATGACCGTATACACCGAGTCGGCGATACGGTTCTGAAATTGGCGAATGCAGAGAAACTTCACCGTGTAGTTGCGAGCCAGGAAGGCAGCCATGCCGCCCGCGTCTTGGGTCTTCGAGGAGAACCGCCCACCCTTCAGAAGCTTGTACGGCTTCCTGATCCGCCAAAACTCACGAAGGTTCGGGTTAAGCTGGTACATCGCCGGCGTAGAAGTCATCCAGCGACTTCCCTTTGGGGCTCATGCTGCCGTCACTGCTGGTGTGGTCGTGCTTCTGCGCCGACTCCCAGCCTTGCATCCTGGCGAGTTGCTGAATCGCGCTCAGTCGGTCGTACATCTCGATCTTCGGGCCGAACTTGGTCATGGTCACCGACTTGATGGTGGCCGCTGCCACTTCTGGGATCTCGACGCTGTCCTTCATCCGCCAGATGGTTTCGCTGACAGGGCCTTCTGGCCCGTCAATCTCGCGCTGGTCAAACTCGAGGATGTCGGTGATGGACGTCTCGGCAATCAGGCTCAAACGCTCCAGGGCGCGCTGACGGGTCATCACGGAGTCAGTGACAGCCGATTGGTTGAGTTGTTCAAGCCTCGCCCCAATCTCGCCCTTCTTGAGCAAGGAGCTGGCCTTGTTGTTGATGGTCTCGGGCTTCATGTTGGCAGCGCTATACGCTTGCCTGTAAGCCTCGCTGGCGTTACCCGTCTTCAGGTAGGTCAGGCAGAAGGCCTCCTGCTTCGGGGTCAATGCCATTGTTAATCTCACTTACTACAAAGGGTTATCTTCATGCCTCGACCAACCCAGTAGCGAACCTTGTCCCAGTCAGGATTAAGTCCGGTGATGTTGGCCGTGAACACCACGCAGTCCAGATACACACGAAGCCACCAGCGCATGGTGATCTTGCAGGTAATGGTTGTGTGGCCCATATCGTTACTCTTGCTCTACTGGCTTAGCGATCACGGAGTTGAACGTGGCGAAGATGGCCACGGAAACACCTTTGCCGTCTTCGATAATCAAGTGCTCACGCTCTACATACATGTGGTCGCCCTTTACGGTCTCGACACGAGAGCCGCCATCAATGGTTACTTCGTAAACGGTTGCCATAGTCATCCCTCAATTTACGCGCCACGATTTGGTGCTATCGAAAACGTGGCGCGGATTTTTTCTGATCCCTGCGAGATCTATTGCTCCTGGCCATCCGGCAGCGATTGAGACAGCACGCGCACAATGGCAACGCCGACGCCAAAGCCCATATTGATGGCGGCGTACATCAGCGGGTTGACCGCACCCTGGAAGACCGTCCATCCAATCGCCCCGGCATTCAGTACCGAGCCGGCCAGGGCCAGGCGCACCGACCACAGGCGGTGCCAGCTTCCGGCGCTCTCGATCAGCTTCATAGCTCATCCGCCTTGCGCTCAGACCAGCGCTTGCCGAGTTGTCGAACCTGATCAACGCCGAGAATGCCGACGAAGCCGGCGGCGAAGAATGCCCACCCGCTGCTTAAGCCGAACTTCTGCACCGTCAGGCCGACCACCATCACGATCAAAGCCCCAAGGACAGACTCGATAATCTGGCGGACAGGCTTGGTCTCTTTGCCGTCGTACTGAATCCGCAACCAGATCAGGAGGAACGTCAGGACCATGGCCAGCCCGTTGTCGCGGAGGGCATTCAAAACCATCGCCCAGAAGGAAGGGTCTTTTTCGGGCATGATTTTCAATCCGAAGTCCTCCCTTCTGGGAGTAGAGGAATAAAAAAAGGCCGTCAGGTGGCGGCCAAACGCTGGGGAGCAGCGGCGAATAGATCAGCCCCGGCGGCACTCCCAGCTCAGAGCGAAGGGTGTGGCGGGGCCGAAAACAAGAAGGCCCCGATCAATGTCGAGGCCCTGAATAGGTGCGCGTGTCTTCCCACGCTGCCAGCCAAAGACCATCACGGCGTCGACACCCAAGTGCATCGATCTCGCCGACCTGGTCTCGCGCCACCCTGGAAGCACAGTGAGGTCAGGGTGCACGGGCTGCCGGTGTTGTTCCGTACGTCGCACTGTCCGGCTATCGACGTCCAGGCCTTTCCGAGGGCTGTCCTGGCTACAGGTAAAACTACAGATTCTTTTTGTGGATGCGCCAACCCATGGCGACACCGGGGTGCAGATACTCTCCGGTGCGTGGATGGCGCGAGAAGTCGGTCTCGCCAACTTGGCGTGCGACCGCCTCCCATGCCGTTCTGGCGCGCTCCAGCAGATTGCTTTTGGCTTTCAGCTTCACGCGCACCTCCAGAAGGATGAATTCGAGGAAATAAAAAAACCCGGCGCGATGGCCGGGCTTTCTTTGATTGATGAGTAAGTTGCCGAAGGCAAAATTATCAGGATGGCGAAATCATGCCACGAGCCGCACGGGAACGCAATAGGCCCTCATGCGGCCTCGCGCATTTCGTAAATTACCGCCGCCACCGGGCTGAGTGCTCGACGGTCCAGATCCTCGCAGCAATCGAAGATCAGTTGCAGCACGCCGCCCCAATCCCGTTCCCAGTTGCATGACTCCAGGCGCACACCGTAGAACTGCCACATCCACTCCCTGAACTTCTCGGGATTGGCGAACGGGTCTTCGTTGGCCGACTGGCCGCCCTGGTGCATGTACTGGTACCGACGCATGACCCCCTTCACCACATACTCCAGCTTCTCCCGCTTGGCCGCTGTCATCCGCGGCGACTTGCTCTGCACCACCAGGAATACCACCTCCTCCGCCGCCTCGCGGATGTCGTCGCTCTGTTCAGCGGCGTACATGAAGTCGCCGAAGACGCGGATCTGCGGATGTAGCCGAGCGATTGCCGACTGGATATGCCCCGCCAGCGCCCCATGCACCGCATGATTCGCTGTAGGGCCGCGCTCGGTGTTCTGCACCACCACGCCCAATTGCACAACATCAGAGGTCTGGCCCGGGGCCGGGTTGTATTTGCAGTCATGCCACGCCTGGCGCGCTGAGTTGATCTTCATGCTGCCTCCCCCTTCTTCAGCTCTCTGGTCTTTGCCCGGTACTCGGCGGTCATCGCCTTCAATTCTTCGGTGGTGTACTTCTTGGCCTCATGAGGGCCTTCCAGCCACTCGACAGCCTCGATACCAATCTTCTCGATCAGGCCGGGCCGATACCCCAGCAGGTTTCCGGACTTGCCCATGTTGCAATTGCGATTGCATTGAAGATTCACGTTCAGGGGCTCAAAGCGAAGTTCTGGGCAGGCAGCGGTTGTTCGATAGTGACCGGCGCAGTACTGAACATCAGCAGTGGTTCCGCAACTGATGCAGGGCTGACCGATGTCACGCTGGCGTATCCAGGCATTGAATGCGTGCTGCGTATCCTTGAGGTGGTCTGCGCGACTTTTCAGGGCCTCCTTACGCTCCCTGATGTCACGTCTCCCGACATCAGCTAGGGCCTTGCGCGCGCTTTCCTGGCCCTTCTCCGACTTCCCGTGAGCGATGGCGCACTCGATCTCGCCGCACACCGCCTGCGAGCTTCTGGAGGGCGTGAACATCACCCGGCACTCGGGGCAGCGTTTACGCCGAGGGCCGCCGGACTTGAGCGGGGTCTTGCGTTGTAGTGGAGTGCGCTTCATGCCGCCGCCTCCCATTGCTCTGGCATCTGGCCCTTGGGCTCGCTCCAGATCACGCCCTTGTCAGCGCCGAATGCATACATGCACTCGATCACGTCGCCCAGCTCGGCCACGGTCATGCGCTTGGTGCTTTCGCCCAGCATGACCACGCCGCCGTTTATGCCCTGGGCCATGCGGATCTCTTGGCGTGCCGCAGCAGTCATCAGCGCCTTCCAGTCCTCGCTGTCGAGCTTCTGCATGACGCCATTGACCGGCCACTCAACCTGGCGGGAGATGTCGCCCAACATTGCCCACAGCTTGGCGTTCTGCTCCAGGGTGCGGCGGGACTTCACCGGGCGGACGATGATCTCGACGGCGCCGGCGGCGGAAAGCTCGGTAGCGAACAGGTAGGCGAGCCGCAAGACCTCACGAACCCGCGCAGGGCCAGCCGACCAAAAGTGGCGGGGTTTGTGGATTACGTTGGTCATGACTTCGCCCTCCATGGCAAGAAAGCTGCTTCTGCGAGCTTCTTCATTTCGGCGAAGTCGCGGCGGTTTTCCCAAAGGATCACGGCGCCAAAAATAAATGGGGAGATGGGCAGCATCACCAAGCAGTAGACGCGCGCCGCAAACTGGTACTTGATCATCCAGGGCCGGATACCCTTCGGATTGAAGGTTGGGATATTCATGACTGCTCTCCCTGGCCCAGGGCGGCGTCGATCTGCTCCATGACCAGTTTCCGGAGAGGAAACATTGGCGATATGTGCCGGGCTCCATCGGTCATGCGCCGCACCTTGGCATCACGCATAAGGAATTCTCGGGAGGATGTGAGAGCCTTGCGCAGCCCCTCCACCTCACCCTTCAGCTCAGCATTCACCCGCTCGTAGGCTTCGTAGCCGGTGCGTAGGCCGGCGACTTCGGCCTTGAGCGCTTCAACCTCCTGCCACAAGCGGTCTGCAAGTGGGTCATGCCAGCCTGGCATCTTCTGCAAGCTGCGCATGTGCACAGCGAGCTCGGTAGATGATTGCTCTCTGACGTAGGTCATGGCTTCACCTCAAACAGCTCAGGATGTAGTTGGCGTGCTGGACCTGCCATCCAGGGGCGCCGAATGACTACGTGGAATCTCCACGCCCAAATCGATAAGTGATTCGCCCCTCGGCTACGCATAAAGCTCCTGCATGCCTGATAGCGCCATGGCAGGAAGGTGACCTTCAGAAGGCAAGACTTCGGCAGGGCCTTGTGCTTGACCGTTGCGTCGTGTGGCATCGAATGAATGTTCATGACTTCACCTTCAGGCCGGCAGCTTCTAGGACATCAACAACGTCACGCTTGCCTTGGCGATGGCCTTTGGCGTAGTCGCTTTGGGCGTCTGCGTATTCGCATTTTTCGGGAAGTTTGATCACTATCGCCCCGATAGCGGCATCAGCCTCGGCCCACACGGAATGGTCGGCGCCAATGTCCTCAAGCTCCATGTCGCACCGGTCTTCTTCTTCGCGGCGGATATTCCAGATTGCTCTCGCAACCGCTTCACGCATCTTGTCGGTCATGTCCGCTTCTCCCCTGCTTCTGCGATCACTGCCAGGCGCTCAAATCGCTCAGCGGCCTGGCTGGCGAGATTGGCTAAGTCCGCCTCATCCACCACAGGCATGCATACGAAACGGATTCCGAGCTTGACCAGGGCGCTGGCAGCCTCAATGGATTGGCGTAGCTGGGCTGGGTTTGCTCGCTTCATCATTTGCGCTCCCGAGAAGCCAGCATTTCATCGGCAAGGCGATACGCCTGATCGGTGTACTCCTGCGGAGTTTGATAAACCTTCCGAATGCCTTCGCTATTCGTGTAACCCCATTGCGCATTGATCAGCAGGCCGTTCAGTGCGTGCATGGCGATCTCATCGCGAAGACGAACCAAGTCTTCGGGCGCAGGGGTAAGCTTTTTCACTGGGTTACTCATCAGAAGCCCTCCTTGCCGCGCTGAGATTCCCACTCGAACGCCACGCCAATGCAGCCGTTCTCGCGGATACGATCAACGCAGCGGGCGCCAATGGCGTCGTTCAGTTCGCCGGGCGCCAGATTGCTGACGATGATCGTTGGGCGGCACTGCTCGTAACGCCCATTGATGATGCTGAACAGGGTTGCCAGCTCGAACTCGCTTTGCTTGGTTGCCCCCACCTCATCCAGCACAAGCAGGTCAGCCCCTATCACTTCGCGCAGGATGTTGGCCTCTGATTCGCCGGTTCGGTCGCTAAAGGTCGCTCGGATGTCACCGATGATCGCGCCCACGGTTCGGTAGATCGCCTTGACCATGCACTCGTTGATCAGGTGGTTTACCGCAGCGACGGCCAGGTGCGTCTTACCCGTTCCGACTTTTCCCAGCAGCAACATGCAGCGGCCTTCACGGCGATGCTTCGAGAAGTTGTCCACGTAGTCGAGACAGGCATCCAGTGCGATTTTCTGCGCGGGATTCGATACCACGAAGTCAGAAAAGGTCTTCTCGGCAAAGCGCTGGGGAATTCGGGCGGCGCTACGCTGAGTCATGCGAAAGTTGAAGCGCTTACGCTCAAGCTCTTCCATGTCGCGCTGATTGCTCCGGCAGATCGGGCATCCCGATAACCCGCCATCCTTGAGCATCACTGCGGAATATTCGCCATGCTCTGCGCAGGTGACAGCCTTGCGACCAATTACCCCCAGCTTGCGATCAGCCAGTTCAGATACGGAACGTGCCATTGGCGTTCTCCTTGGTTCCGGCCTTGTAATCGCGGCTTTCGAAGTTGGTGTGGCGATTCACAGGCAGCAGGTGAACGTTGGTCGGGGTGTCGGGTATCTCGTCCTCCCAGCGCTTACCGTTCAGCCACGTCGATGGGTGCGGGATGAACTGGCCCTTGTCCTTGATCCATTCCGGCGTCAGCACCTGCTTGCCCAGCGCCTTCGCCATCAGTTCGAACAGCTCCGGGTTGACCTTCAGCTTGGCCCAGGCCTTCTCCGCCTTGTCCTTCCCGACCTTGCGCGGATAGAGCTTCCAGAACTTTGGGAAAAGGTCTTCCACCACCACCGGAGCGGGCGACGGAGGAAGGGAATCAGGAATCAGGAATCCGGAATCAGAAGAGAGGGAATCAGCCGGGAAAGAACTGTTCTCGTCTGGTGCTTGCATGGTGCTAGCACCAACCTTTACCGGGCAAGGCTCTAGAACAGTCATTTCAGGGATGGTGCTCTTGGCTTCCTTGAGGTGCGGGTTCTGGTGTTTCGCCCAGTTCACGATCTGGATCGCGTGGAATGATCCAACGGTGTACCGCGTGATGAACCCCAAATGATCCAGGTCGGCGAGCATCTTTTCGATGTCGACGTTGTCGGCGGGGAACAGGGCCATTTTCAGGCGGCGCGGGCGATCCTCAAGCCGCCCCTCTCGGTCAGCCTCGGTCCACATGCCGATGAAAAGAAGTCGAGTGGCAAAATCCAACTCTGCCAGGTGTTCGTTCGAGAAGAACCCCGGCTTGATGTTTCTGGAACGAGCCATCACGCGGCCCCCTTGAGTGCTTTGTCGTGGGTGAACAGGCCGTCCCAGGTCTTCTTCATGGGCAGTTCGCCGGCCAGGTACAGGTCGTACAGGCGTGCAGCGCCCTTCTTCAGCAGAACGGGCGTGTAGGAGATGAAAGGATCTTTGCCGTGCGGGGTGACTTCGACCTGGTGCTCGGTCATGTACTTGTCGCGAGCGTACGAGCCAACACGGTGACGGGTGCCGGACTTGCTCTCGTTGTAGAGCCAGCTACGCCCTTCAAGGTAATTACCCACCTGCATGACGTTGACGCCATTGAGGCCCTTGCAGAATTGGGTGTGGGTCATGCCTTCCTTAAACAGGTTTTCCAAGGAATGGATCTTCGTGGCCTGCTGCTCAACCTGGGCGGTGAGCAGCAAGCGGGCCTTTTCAGACTCCATGGCGATCTGCAGGATTTCGATGGTGGAGAGCTGCTGTGGTTGCGCAACCTGCCCTTCCAGTTCCTGCCAGCGGTCGATAACTCGTGCGCGGTGCTCGTCGCTGTAGCCAGCCACAACCAGATGCGTGTCACGCTCGGTCAGGTCGTAGACATCAATGGGTCGGCCGCCAGTGGCTTCACGCCGAGTTTTACGATCTGATCGTAAAAGCCCTTTGGCAAAAAGACGCTCGATGGTGGTGATGACATCGTTGTGCCGGGCCTCGACCAGATCGGCGATTTCCCGAGATGACATTGTCCGCGCCACGTTTTCCGATTGCGAAAAACGTGGCGCGGGTTTGTTGGGGGTATTGACGGGGATCGATTGTGTATTCATGATTACCTCGCGATGTAGCAATGAACCGGGCCGTGAACCCGGTTTTTTTGTGCCTGAAATTCAGGCTGTTTAGGCCGGAACCTCCTGCTACGCTGTGAAGCTCTTACCCAGCACAGCGAACCAGGAGGTTCCGATGTCCATAAAATCAATTTCCGCTCTCAATGCCCGCTGCCCTCAATGCGGTAGCACAGAGCTCGTCGAGTCCAACGAGTTGAGCGCTGTAGATCCGGCGTATAAGTGCGTAGGTTGTGGCGCCATCAGCACCTTGGACGAAGCTTCTCTTTCCGAGTCGGACGTAGACGGCGCGGCAAGCACCGCTGCGGACCAGGTCCAGGACGCTCTCGAGAAAGCCCTTTCGAAGATGAAGTGGTAGGAGTCCAAGCGTCTTACTAACTTTCCCCTCGAGGTCGGCGGAGTCCGCGATAATTTCGAACTTCACCTCATGAGGGGTTCGCTTCGGATCAAATCCAGGTGGCGGCGGGATGTCTCCCCATGATCCAACCATGTCCTTCTCCTAGCTCAATGCTGCGGTGTTGAATTGGGTGTCCGGCGCTTCCGTGGTAATTTCGAATTTCCACAAACGAAGGCCTTGGAGGCCGGACATGACAGAAAAATCTGTAGAGCAAATGGCTCGCGACACGCTCAACGCGATCATCGCTAGCGGCCAACTTCCGGAGAAACTGGTGTATTCCCAAGGGAATCGTCTGGAGCTGGACACGATTTCCCTTCGCCAGATTGAGAATCAGCTGCTGGATTACTACGCAGGGCCGAAACAACCATCTCGTCATAAGATGAAGGACCTTCTATAAAGCGCTCCGCGACAAAGGCGAACGCACTCGAGAAAGCCGCTGCATATTGAGTTGCAGTGGTTTTCTTGAGGTCAAAGCTACTCAGATCCATCAAGCTCCCAGCTTCAGCTTTCAGCCCTTCGGCACAGGCCCGCGCAAAGATCAGCTTGATTTCGCTATTCAGGTCTTCTGGTGTCATGGTCCTTCTCCTGCTCTAGTTAGCCCCTTTCGAGGGTCTCTTTCGGGTTGATCTGGTAGAGCTTCCCTTTCGGGCGCCTCATTAGGGCTGGGCCGCCCATGGCGACAAACTCAATCCCGATTGCCTCTACGGCTTGTTCGATGCTCCAGCCCTTCTTCAAGGCCAGAGCGGAGATCTTCGTTTTTGCGCCAGGGCTCAACCCCTCGTAATCGAATTCAGGCATATAGCCCTCCATAGGGTCTTTAAGCCGCGCTAGACTTGCTCTCGTCCTTGCTCAGCGCTTCGATTACGCCGTTCTCGACCGCCCACTCGATGACCTCGAACAGGTATGTCGCGTGCTGTCGTTCTGCGCGCTCGGCAGCTCGACCAAGAATTCGGTCAAGGGTTTGGTTAAAGCGGACCTTGCGGTCCTTGACGCGCTTATGGGACGGGTTGCCATAGGCCATGTGAGTGAATCTCCTGTGATTGATGAAATGGTTTAAGCGGCAGAAAGGGATTCGACCGGATATAAATCAGGCCGAAGCTCATGGCGGGATATGCCAGTAGCTTTTTCGATAGGAAGTGCCTGACGTGCGGGAACACCCCTGACCTTCCAGTAGGAGACCGCCATAGGGGTCACGCCAAGAAGCTCGGCAAGGGCTTTGCCCGATCCGGCCGCAAGGATTGCGCGCTCAAGAGGTGTGGGCTTCATAAACAATTCCGCCGTCGGCGAGTAAACACCAGTCAACGATACGTTTATTTAATAAACAACACAACCCCGGTAAACTCTGTGTTTATGACTAATGAACATTCTGGCGACCGGCTACGGCGGTTTATGGCCGAGCAAGGCCTTACCGCAAAGCAGGTCGCTGAAACCCTTGAGGTTTCACCGCAGACTTTAAATAACTGGTTTAACCGGGGGCTCCCAGCACGCGCCATTTATCAGGCAGCTCTAAAGCTGTTTGTGGGCCAGCACTGGCTAACCACGGGGGAGCCTGACCCGTCTGGCCGATCCGACCCTCCAGTTCCGCCAGCCGCCGACTCGAACGCATCTTTGGATGGCCCTTTTGATGTCTGGGATGACGACACTCCCCTGGAAAATGATGAGGTGTACGTGCCTTTCTTAAAGGAGGTGGAGTTATCGGCCGGTAGCGGTAGGACGGTCGTCGAGCAATCCCACAAGCAAAGACTTCGATTTGGGAAGATGACTCTGCGGCGCCAGAATGTTCAGCCTAGCGAGGCGGTATGCGTGACCGTCAGCGGGAACAGCATGGAGCCGGTTTTGCCGAACGGCAGCACGGTAGGAGTTGACCAGGGGTCAACATCCGTCATTGATGGGAAAATGTACGCGCTGAACCATGGCGGCCAGCTTCGGGTGAAGATTCTTTATAGGATGCCGATGGGTGGCTTGCGCCTGCGCAGCTATAACCGTGAAGAGCATCCCGACGAAGAGTACACAGCCCAGCAGATGATGGAGAACGAGCTGGTCGTTCTTGGACGGGTTTTTTGGTATTCGGTCCTGGTGTAGCCGGAGCATCCGCGCATACAACCAAACAAAATCAGTAGCCACACCACAACTAAGCCCGGCCCAGCGCCGGGCTTCTTGTTTCTGCCCTCCCTGCATTACCCCCTCCCCCTCGCAGGCATCGACCTGCGCTGAATAGTACGACCAGCCGACTTGTGATCGATCTGCTGCCCGCCATTGAGCGGGCTTTTTTTGCCTGCGATAAACACAAATAAACAAATAGTGTTGACGCGTTTATAAACGTGTTGTTTACTAGGCCCATCGAGTCACCCAACAGGGACTCGCCAGGGCCTTAGGGCCTGACCCGCTCTTTAACAGCCAGACGTGACCACCGCGACGTACCCAGGCCATTACCTGGGTCGGAAGAAGCTAAACCGCCGCCCATGCAGCCTCTGGATAGCTGCCGTACTCCCTCATGTGAGTACGCGAAACCACGCTTCCAAACCGGAACAGCATCGAACACGAAATGTGCGACGCCGGTGAGAGACGACTCGGAAGTGTTGCGTGGTGGAGAGAACAGATTTCCTCGATGACCTTGGCGACAGGGTCATCCGGGAAATCATTGAAAGGGGAAAGGAATGAATATCTCAGTTTTGAATTTCGACGCCGGCAAAATAGACGTCAACCCGACTAGTCGCACGTTTATGGCTGTCTCGGCATTCGATGCAGACGGCGCAACGGTTCTGGAAAACTTCGAAGTTGAGCAAGTCGTCAATCACTTTGGTGTTGAGGCGCTGCTTGAAGAAATCGGCGAGCAGGTAGTTCGCCGCCACTTTGGTATTGAGGGATAAGCAAATGGCGCGTTTCTATATAGACAGCAGCCTGAGCAACGGCAAACGCCTCGACTGGCTCGTAGCACCTGACAAGGGCGACACCGCCGACAGCATCGTCATCGAGGTTCGCCGAGCGGCGATGAAGAAGTTCGGCGATGGCGTTTGGTTCAATCGCTGGACGCACCGTGTGGAGAGCAACGGCTTCGTGACTGTTCGGATGTATGCATGACGGACCTTTTCACTGATGCCCATCCAGAGCGGTGAGCATTGGGAAAACAACCGGAGAAACCGCACATGAACTTCGAGCGGAAAGTGGTAATCACGCTGGCCGCACACGAAACGTGCCTACAGCAGATCAAGCGCCTGACTCGCATCATCGGGGTGTGCATTGGGAAGTGCCAGAACGGTTACGACCAGATCGGCCCAAGGCCTGCAAGCGCCCATGACGACATCCTTGGGATTTTGCCGTGGCCGAATGGCGAGCATCACGAAATTCTGCACGACGAGCAGCACCGCCGCAAAACTCACATCTGGGGAGCGTTCCAGCACCGCGAGCCGTCCAGCTGCGGCTATGGAATGGTCGGGCTGCAGATCGATGAGATTGCAGACTTCCTCGCCGATCAGGAGTGCGTGCATTGCACCAGGGCCTGGCACTTCATCCTTGAGCGCAAGAGGGTCAAGAAGGACCTCGGACACCTTCGGCTGTCGATTCGCGGCCTGGGCAAGTCAGCGCTCAAGAAACTCATCCCATAGGTAGCCACTGCCTTCCCAGTGAGCGAACAACAGGAGATACGGCCATGAAGTAGATCAACGATTCACCCGCGTGGCGTAGCAAGCCTGAAGGCTTCGCCCATCACCCCAACAGGCAGCGGACAGCAGGGCCGACGATGTCACCGCGCATCGGCCGAAAGGTAGGCCCACCCCAAATGAAGAAGAACACCGCAGGCGAGTCCGAGGGCATAGCTGGCCAGACTCGACACATCCCGGGAAGTGCCGGGCGCCTGCACCCTTCCCCACCTCTATTACGTCAGCATTCCTCCCCCGCGCCCATCGGCAACCAGCGGGAGGCATGAGTGTTGACGAATACAGGTGAACAACCCACCACCTTGGAGGTGACCATGCACCACAGCATCCAATCGCGCCGCGACATCGTCGAAGGCTTGCATCAGCGCTCCCTTCTCGCCACTGCTGATTTCTACCGGCTGATTGATCGTCCGATGCCCGTGGTCACCTTTCGCATGGTGGTGAAGCCTGCGGGCCGCGACTTCTTCCATGTGGTGGACAGCCAGACTAACAAGGTCATGGGCTTCCGTCGCAACCACAACGAAGCCTGTGCCCTCGCCCGGAGCCTGGAGCGTAACCAGTGAGCCTCCAGCAGCGTGACCACGACACGGCGGTCGGCTGGATCAATGCCGAGCTTGCCGAACTGCGCAGAGACGTAGGGAAGCCGAACGCAAGCGCCGCCGCACGCTCGGCGATAACCCTGGCCTTCCTTCTGCGCACTATCAGCGACACAGAGCAGCGAGAGTTTCAGGCGCGTATCGACGAGATCTACGACGACTACACGTCCACTCAATCCACTGCCGCTTAACACCCTTTCCAGACACCAAGCACGGCGCATTCCGCTGCCGTGATGGAGGCTCTATGTCTCAAGAAAACGTATTACCTCGCACCGCGGCGGATCTGCGGACCATCGCACACGCAGCGCCAACGGCCAAGATTGAGCGCGAAGAACTGGCGGTTGCCCAGCAGCAGGCGGAGCGCGAGCGAATCGCCAAGCTCGGCGGGTCGGCCGAATTGGTGCTTGACCTGGAAGCCAGGCTTGCAGCTGCAGTCGATGACCGCAAGCGCGCACAGGTCGAGGCGAACTACGCCAATAGAAAGCTGGAGCAGGTTTTCGAGTCGGTTAGCGCCGCGGTGGGTCGGGACGTTCGACAGTTGAGCCTAGTGCACTTCGGCATGGCGCTGACAGCCAGCCATTCGAAGCTGGTCACGCTGGCCGGCTACATCGACAAGGCGCGGACGCTGGACGACTTGGTGGTGCTAAAGCGGGTAGCCAGCAACCTCGGAGTGATCCAGCCACAAACCATGGCCCAGACAGCCCAATTGATGGGGCTCAGCCACAGGAGGGCTGTATGAGCCCCGCAATGGCCGCCCAGTTCGACTGGATGACTCAGGGTGCGTTCTCGCCCGAGCGATTCACCGGTGAGGAGCGCAAACAATACGAAGAAGCCGCCCGCCGCATCCAGCGGCAGTGGGACAACCAACCAATCTGAGGAAACTCAAATGTTCAAGAAAGCCGAACGCAAGCAGGCCAAGCTACGGCTGGCACTTGCCGGGCCATCTGGATCAGGCAAAACCTACTCTGCTCTTCTGCTCGCCCAGGGGCTTGGCGGGCGTATCGCGGTGCTAGACACCGAACACGGTAGCGCATCGCTGTACGCGGACCTGGTCGACTTCGACGCAATGGAGTTGCACGCGCCGTACTCCCCAGAGCGCTACATCGAAGTCATCGCCGCCGCCGAGCAGGCCGGGTACGAAACCCTCGTCATCGACAGCTACTCGCACGAATGGACGGGTTCCGGAGGCTGCCTTGAGATCAACGAATCCGTTGCCCACCAGAAGTTCCGGGGCAACACCTGGGCGGCCTGGAACGAGACCACGCCGCGCCACCGGAAGCTGACGGACAAGATCCTCACCAGCTCGATGCACATCATCTGCACAATGCGCAGCAAGACGGAGACTGTTCAGGGCGAGGGCAAGAAGATCCTCAAGCTGGGCATGAAGTCCGAGCAGCGCGACGGTACCGACTACGAATTCACGGTGGTGCTGGACCTCACCCACGACGGCCACACCGCAACGGCCAGCAAGGACCGGACGAAGCTGTTCGACCAACCTGAGCTGATCAGCGCAGATACCGGTGTGCGCCTGCTGACCTGGCTGAACTCTGGTCTGAACCCAGAAGAAAGGGCCAAGGAGCTGCTGGTGGATGCTTTGGCTGACATCGCTTCAGCTAAGGACATACCCTCCCTCCAATCCGCGTTCAATGCGGCCAAGGCGATTGCCGTCGGCTTTGACGACCTGGTTCAACAGGTCGTGTCAGCCAAAGACAAACGCAAAAACGAACTCTCCTCACAAAGGCAATCGGCATGACCGCATACATCTTCGACAGCGAAACAACTGGCCTCAACGATCCACACCTAATCGAGGCAGCATGGCTCCAATTGGAAAGCATCAGCAGCCTCGCGGTTACAGCTGACTTCCTCCAGCGCTACAAGCCTGGCAAGCCGATCGAGTTGAGTGCTCTGGCAACCTGCCACATCCTCGACGAAGAGCTTGCTGGCTTTCACCCGCACACCGACTTCAACCTGCCGATCGATGTTGAGTATTTGATCGGTCACAACGTGGATTACGACTGGCGCGTCATTGGCGAGCCGGACGTAAAGCGCATCTGCACGCAGGCGCTGAGTTCCAAACTCTGGCCGGACGCCGACAGCCACACCCAGTCCGCAATGATCTACCTGCACTACCGTGCCGAAGCGACAGGCCTGCTCCGCAACGCCCACGCAGCTCTGGATGACGTGAAGAATTGCAGGCTGCTGCTGGTAAAGATCCTAGATCAACTCGCTGCCGAGCGTGGCCGGCAGGTCAGCGACTGGGAAGAGCTGTGGCAGATCTCAGAGGATGCGCGAATCCCCACGATTATCGGATTCGGCAAACACAAAGGTGCCGCCTTTGCGGATCTGCCTAGCGACTACAGGCGCTGGCTCCTGAATCAGCCGGACCTTGACCCATTTGTTCGGAAGGCGCTAATGCGCTGAGGGTGAATCATGATCAGCAACAACCTCAGCCTGGTCGAGGCACTACGGCCAAAAGCCAATGAGCTGGCGGCCCAGGTCGCCGAGTTTGTGGCGGCCGGCGGCGAGATCGAAGAGATCGAACCTCCCCCACCACCGAAACCCGTCGTATATGTACCCCAAGAGCCGCCGGCACCGAAGCCGTTTGTTCGGCGTCGAGTTGAGCCGGTCGCGCCGCCGCCGCCCACTCCACTGGAGATTCAGCAAGAGCAGCGACGCAAGCGCGTTGAATGGGTGATGGAGCTTGCTCCAGACCACACCCAGAGCGAAGTGATCGACATCACCGGAATCGGCAGGCGAACCCTGCTCAGTATGTCGAAAGAGTTCGACTTCAAGTTCAAGCGGTCCTCACACGGCGGGCACAACAGCCCCGGATTCATCAAGGCTGCCGCCGAGCGCGAAGCATCCTTGGTTGAGCGGATCAATGCATTCAAAGAGCTTGGAATCAGCCGTCGCCGTCTGTGCGTGAAGCTGCACATCACCGGCACCACGCTGACTCGAATCCTTGAAAAGTACTCGATCGACTATCCGAAGTCTCGTGCAGGCGGCCAGCGATGCGCCGCGTGAGTCGAGTCCAGCAACGCAAGCGTCAAACCTGGCTCGCACTGCCGGCCAGCGGAATAGAAGAGGTAGGCCATGGCTGTGACCCAGGAAGAACGAACAGCCAGGCTGGCCGAGAAGCGGAAGGAGCTGGGCGAGCAGGAATTGCGGCACACGGTCCCGTATGGCACCCGGCAGATGCTCGACGAGCTGATGCTCTGGCGTGAGATCAAGGAAGTCGGCGAGGCAGTGCAACTGCTGGTGCGCAACGCCAAGGCAGAAGATCTGCCGCCAGCAGCACCCAAGGTAAAAGGGCCGTCCGACATCATCCGTCACTACTTCCGCCAGGGAATGCGTGACCGGCTGGCAGCGCTCACCGCTGAACTGGGTGAGACGAAAGACCGAATAACCATCTGGCGACTGATCGCATATGCCCACTCACTGGGCGCGGAGAAGTCCGCCCCTCTATTCGAAATTAAGCCCCACGGCTACGAGATAACAGAAAACGTGGCGCGCAAATTACGGCAAGCGGGCTTCGCCGAATCGCTCCAAATGAACGCCGAAGACGACGGCGACGAATAACCCACCCTACTCGCTGCATCCGGTAACGCGGAGGGCGGCGCCTGACTGGAGATAATCCATGAGCAACTACATGTACAAGACCACCGCCCCGGCTGTGGTTGCCGCCGTCATCGCCTGGGATGCCAAGCGCTCAGCCTGGAATACACAGCGCGCCAAGCTGGGCCAGGTGTTCGGCGGAGAAACATCTCCGATGCGCTCAGGCAGCCGCAGCTATGTCGGCGGAGTGAAACTCAGTGCAAGCCGTGATCTTGACGTGCATTGGTGTCGCCCCGACCAATATGGCTACCGCGCGCTTCGCTCCAGCGCCAAGCCAGCGAAAGGCACCTCGAAAGAAGATCGCGCCGCGCAGGTCGTCGAGCACGAGCGCTTGGTCACGCTGTGGAAGGAGCATTGCCCCGCCAGTATCGACATGGACGAGGCCTGGGAGGCGATCGGCCTGAACCCCGGCGCGCTGTGGATGTTCGGCGGCGTGTTCTTCGAGCTGGATGGGGTCGTTTACCTGAACCTCGGCCTCAGGCTTGAGGATGGAAACGAGAACATCGAGGGCGCCACCGAGATCCTCGGCAGCGCGTTTGAAACGGCACGGCAGACAGTCCTGGGGCAGCGACAAGCAGCCTAACGCCTATCAGCCGTTACCACGCTCATACCAAGCTGACGCTTTCTCAAGTGCCAGCCTTTCAGCATGCTTGACGCTTTCGAAAGGCCCATTGATCGTGCCGATAACTCTGTCGCCATCGTCATTCACGGTCACATAAACCGAGATAGGTATGGGGTCGTTGTCTGCGCCCCAGGTTGGCTGAGCCATCACCTCCTTGCCTTTTCCTATTCCGCTTTCGATGGTGAGGATGTTGGTCCATGGTCGATCCACTGCGGTTTCATAACTTCTCCTTAATCCGGCTCCATGCCGGTCACCCGTAATACCCCATCAACGAATCACGCCAGCCGGCGAGGCAGGCGCACGCTTGGAGATAACCCATGCAAGCAGTCATCTACGCTGGCCTGCGTAACGGCGAGCGCGACCAAAAAATCCACGACGCCCTCCTCTACAAGCACGTTGTTGAGGTCGCCAAGGATTTTCATCTGGCACCGAACACCATCCGCGCGGCGGCAAAGCGAATTCAAAATGCTGTTGTGTTCGAGCTCTGTCTGCTAGGGGGGGGGCAGCCAACGCCTATCGGAAAGGTAGCAGCTGATTGTTTCCGCAAGGCAGCGCTCGGCGCCTACCGAAACTACCACGGCACCTTCCGCAACCTTGAACTGCCGTGCTGGGTGATCACTGACGGCACCAACCGAATAGAAGTGATGGAGCTTCGCAAGATCGATACCGGCGAAGTTTCGCTCTAATTACCCCACTCCACCGCCCGGGCATGGCCCGGCAAGGACTCCCCGTGATCAACTTGTTCTGGCGCATCGTCGCCAAGCTGCTTGCGCGCCCGGCGGTCGCCGCCTGGCTCATCACCCGCGCCAAGCGCACACCGTACCTGCACATCATGTCCGCCGACGGCGCCGAGATGTACATGGGCCGCTGGTGGCTGTTCAACCCCTACTCCCGCGAAACCCACAAGCCCGCGCTGTGGTGGTGCCCATGGTCGTTCCGCGTGCACCACATCATGCGGCACGACGAAGACCGGGATCTGCATGACCATCCGTGGAATGCGCGCACGATTATCCTGCGCGGCTGGTACACGGAACAGCGCTTGATAGAGGGCTTCGATCAGGAGCTTGCGGCGCTCGGCTACAGCAGCTCGGCCCAGGCCACGGAATACATCCATCGCCAGGCTGGTGACACTGCCCGACTGCGGCACGGCGAGTACCACCGCATCTGCCAGATTTCCCCCGGCGGCGTCTACACCCTGTTCATCACCAGCAAGTGGCGCGGTGACTGGGGCTTTCTGGTCAACGGAGTGAAGGTGCCTTGGCGCACCTACACAGGCACAGACAATTGAGGTTCTGAGCATGAGCAAGCCAATTCAAACGGTTGAAGAACTGGACGCAGTGCTGCACTGGCGCGGCAAACACGCGCTCGCGATCAAAGAGCGTGACGCCCTGCAACAGCGCCTGACCGCTGCCGATCAGGAGATAGATGATTTGCGGGCTGAACTCAAGGCTGTACGCCTGGGCCCCTGCAAAATGATCGTCGGAGACGAATTGCCATGACCATCAATCAAACGATTTACGGCGTATCGCGTGAGCTTATTGAGCACGCTATTGAGGCTCTAACTCATCACCTCGACCAGCATGCACCTATGCAGGTTCCTCCGTCCAAGGCTGACAGCGACTTGGTTCGGGAAGAGCTGCGCGCCCTGCTGGATGCTGAATCGGCACCTTGCGCAAAATCGCAAGTTGAAGGTAAGCGCGAGCGTTTTCAGAAATGGGTGATGGCAACCAAGCACCCGGTCTTCGGCTTCCTCGATGGTCGATCCCTGGCCCGTGGCGATGATTGCACCGGTTACGCCGACGAGTATGTGCAGGGCCTGTGGTTTGCTTATCTCGAGTTCGGCGCCGAGCAGCCCGAGCCGGTAGCGGTGGACGTGCTCAACACTGGTTTCTACACGACCGAATCCGGCGGCGGAAAGTACGCCATCAACATCGGGTTTCGCTCGATGGCCGACATGCAAGCCGCCGACGCTCAGTTGCGCGAGTTACTCAAATCCCGATAGGAGTACACCCGTACTCTTTTGACAAAAGCCGCATTCGCGGCCATGGAGATACCATGCCCGAAGAAATATGGAAGGTGCTGCCCGGCCACGAACGCTATGAGGTGAGTGACGCCGGAAATGTTAGGTCAGCAGGCCGCTATGATTATCTCGGGAAGTGGCGAGATCCAAGGCTGATGACCAAAAAGCGCGACAAGGATGGCTACCTATCTGTGATCCTGGCGGGTAAAGACATGCGAGTCCATCGGGCAGTTGCCCTGGCATTCCTTGGACATTCCTTGCTGCCCCATGTTAATCACCGAAACGGAATAAAATCCGACAATCGCCTGACCAACCTTGAGTGGTGCTCCATCAGCGATAACGTCAGGCACGCCATTGATACCGGCCTGATCGTGTACGGCAAAGACTTGAATGCCAGAAGATCAAAAGGCTGGATTCAGGCGGAGAAGTCGGGATTCGGCCTGATGCTGCGAGGCCGGCAAGACCTGATCGCCGCTGGGATGAACCCTTCGACTGTCACCTCCTGCCTTAAGGGCCAGCGCAACACGCACCGTGGATTCACGATCACCCGTGTAACCCCGCAAAATCTGTAACCCCCCCCCTTCAAAGTCAGCCGCTATAGCGGCAAGGACGACACATGTCTGAAATAAAGGAACGCCCGATCCTATTCTCGGCGCCGATGGTGCGCGCCATCCTGGAAGGCCGGAAGACGGTCACGCGGCGCGAGGTGAAGTGTCAGCCCCACTCGAAAGCCGATATCGGCAGCTATGGCCTGGGCCAGCCGTTCATTCGCAACCCCGATGTGACAAAGCCTAATCCGGAGTGCCCGTATGGTCGGGCGGGCGACCGGCTGTGGGTGCGCGAGACCTTCGCCTTGCTCGGTAACGAGGACGGCTGCTGTATCGACTGGCAAGACAACTTGGTCAAAGGCGATGAGCGAGGTGCGGCACGGATCTACCGGGCAAGCTGTCCGCCGGGCGACTACGGCCTGAACCAGATCCCAGCGAAAGCGGAATGGAAGCCAGATACTGAAGCTATGGAGTATGACGGCGCATGGCGTCCAAGCATCCACATGCCGAGATGGGCCAGCCGCATCCTGCTGGAGATCACCGACGTGCGCGTCGAGCGGTTGCAGGACATCACGCCAGAACAGGTAACCGCTGAAGGCGTGAGCACCCGCGGTGAAGCAATGTGGGGAGGTCAATGGTGGTTAGATGCGCCTCAGCAGGCTATCGAGGACGCACGAAAGGACTTCGCTGATCTTTGGACTTCCACCGGCGGCGATTGGAACGCCAACCCATGGGTCTGGGTGGTCGAGTTCAAGCGGGTGACGCCATGATCGCCACCCTCTGGTTCGCCTACGTCTTCATCTACAAGGGGCCCAGGCCATGAACGACCAACAGATTCTTGAATTGGCAGCAAAGGCGGCAGGAATCGGCCCTGTTCTCTGTTTTGAATCGGCGCGGAACTGCCTTCGAATCGGCGATAGAGAAAGCTATCGACTGTGGCGACCGCTGGATGACGATGGCGACGCCCTGCGGCTGGCAATCAGGCTCGGGATCTGCATCGTCTTCATGGAGGACCACGACTCAGTTGGCGCGGAGCACTCGCGACATGGCGTGATGATCATTGAAGCGATGGACGATTTCGGCACGCGCCGAGCAATCGTCCGGGCAGCCGCCGATATCGCCAAAGCAACAGCCTAACCCCAATCCCCCTACATGCCTGCCGGTGAGCGGCGGGCGAGGTATTCCTGCATGAAAAATTCGTCCTCGAAAGATGTCCTCGATGAAATGACGAAGGATGAACTGGTTGCCTGGATCAGAAACCTGCACTTCTTCCGCCCCAAGCGAAGCGACGTTTTGTATCTGCGCTGGGAACGGCAGTCCGCCGAAGTTCTAGACGAGATGCAAAAGGAAAACCGCGCGCTCGATGGGGTGGATTTCAAGGCTCGCGACCGACTTGCGAACCGATTCAATGAGTCGAGGGACCCAGAAGAGAAGCTTCAACTTCTCAAGCAAATTGAGCCTTACGACAAGGCCATGTCGGACCACATCAAGCGCTCACAGGCCATCGATAGGAAAAGCAAAAGAGTCGACGCCCTCTACGAGCAGATCGACGTAGAGCGCCAGAAAGAGAGCGGACGCCGGTCGGCATAACCCACCCTAACCCACCTTCTGCCGCCCTGCGCGGCAAGGACGCCACATGACCATCACCAAAATCATCAAAGGCCCACACCGCTTTGGCGGTTATTGGTGGGTCATCGCGGACTGCAGCGGCATCAGGCAGCACATGTCCTTCCGCACCGAACAGCAGGCACGCCAGATCGCCGTAGGGCACGACAGCGCGACTATCCACTGAACATTCTGCCGTCGCACGCAGAGTAAATCTTCACCATGAACATCATTAAGACGCTTCCCAGCATGGGCGGCAGGAGGAAGGTATGGGCGCTCAACAGCTGATCCCGCGCTTCATTCGAGCCAAAGAGGCTCCGGGTTATCTGGGCATGTGCCGGGCAATCTTCGACGAGACCGTCAGACCCTTCGTCAGCGAGTTCCCAATCGGCGGGCGTGGCGTCGGGTTCGATCGGCAAGAACTGGACGACTGGGCCACGGCATACGTCGAGGCCAAGGCGATTGATAAAAAAGGCGCAACGGAGCAACAATCGCCCCGCAGCGAGCGCCAGAAGGGAGATAAATCATGGCGCGAAAATCGATCACAGGCCTCTCCCAAAGGAAAGGTATCTGGCATATCGACAAGAAGATCAACGGCGAAAGACTTTACGAATCTACTGGCACAACTGACCGACAAGAAGCAGAGCAGTACCTGATCTTCCGGCTGGAGCAGATCCGGCAACAGAAGGTTTATGGTGTCAGGGAAGTGAGGACGTGGCGGGATGCTGCGATGAAGTTCCTTCTGGAGATCAAGGACCAGCCATCGTTTAAGCTTTCAGCTCACCACCTGGGCCAGTTGGACCCGTTCATTGGCGATATTCCGCTGACCCACATTGATGATCAGGCCCTGGCGCCATTCATCAAGGACAGGCTGGCGACAAAGAAGCTGGAAGACGGGAAGGTAAAGAAGGGAGTCAGCAACAGGACGGTGAATATCTCGATCGAGCGTGTGGTTCGGGTTTTGTCGTTGTGTGCCAGGAAGTGGCGAGACGATGAGCGCAGGCCGTGGCTGGATAGCGTGCCGATGCTCACGAAGCTGGAAGAGAAGAAGTCGAGCCGCAAGCCGTACCCAATGTCATGGCCGGAGCAGTCGATTCTTTTCGGGGAGTTGCCGGCGCACCTGCAAACGATGGCGCTGTTCAAGGTGAACACCGGTACGCGGGAGCAGGAGGTCTGCAAACTGAGGTGGGATTGGGAAATCGCGGTACCGGAACTGGGCACCAGCGTATTTCTGATACCAGCCGACTTTGGGGGAAGGCACGAACGCTCAGGCGTGAAGAACGGTGATGAGAGGCTGGTGGTGCTGAACAGCGTGGCCAGGTCGATCATTGAGAAGCAGCGCGGCATCAGCAAGGAGTGGGTTTTCCCATACAACGGCACCGCGATGCACCGCATGAACGACTCAGCCTGGAAGAAGGCGCGGGCGAGAGCGGCGAAACTCTGGCAGGAGGAAAACCTTCGCCCCGCTCACCCCGGGTATGCATCCATCAGGATCCATGACCTCAAGCACACGTTTGGCCGCCGGCTGCGTGCAGCAGGCGTAACCGAGGAAGATCGAAAGGCCCTACTGGGGCACAAGAACGGCAGCATCACCAGTCACTACTCGGGCGCAGAGCTTGGGCATTTGATTGAAGCTGCGAACATGGTATCAGCAACCGATTCTCGCGGACCGGTCCTGACAATTTTGAAGAGGAAGCAAGCGTGAAAAATCGGCAAGTCACGCAAAAGTCACGCGCATGAAAAAGGCCAATGCTGTGAACATTGGCCTAAGTCATTGAATAATATGGTCGGGACGGAGTGATTCGAACACTCGACCCCTAGCACCCCATGCTAGTGCGCTACCGGACTGCGCTACGCCCCGACTAGGCGTGTTACTGGGTTCGCTTCGCAACGAAGCGATCAGGAATATACCGCAAGCTTTTGAAATGTGGAAGTATTTTAAAAGCCTGAATCATTTTTTCAAAACCACCAGCACATCTTCGAGCTCGGAGATCATCTGGCGGATCAGTTGCTTGTACTGGGTAGTGTCGTCTTTGGCTTCATCACCGGACATGCGTTGCCGCGCGCCACTGATGGTGAACCCCTGATCGTACAGCAATGCACGGATCTGTCGGATCATCAGCACATCCTGGCGCTGATAATACCGACGGTTCCCGGTGCGTTTGACGGGGTTGAGTTGAGGAAACTCCTGCTCCCAATAGCGCAGCACATGCGGTTTTACCGCACAGAGCTCGCTGACTTCACCGATGGTGAAGTAGCGTTTGCCTGGGATGACGGGTAGCTCGTCGTTATGACTTGGTTCCAGCATAAGCCTCAACTCGGGCCTTCAACTTCTGCCCTGGACGAAAGGTGACCACACGGCGAGCCGTGATCGGGATTTCTTCTCCCGTTTTTGGATTACGGCCAGGCCGCTGACGTTTGTCCCGCAGGTCAAAATTGCCGAAACCGGACAACTTGACTTGTTCGTTGTCTTCCAGAGCGTGCCTGATTTCTTCAAAAAACAACTCGACCAATTCCTTGGCCTCGCGCTTGTTCAGACCCAACTCTTCGTACAGACGTTCCGCCATCTCAGCTTTCGTCAAAGCCCCCATACGTCACTTCCTTAACGTGGCGTTCAACCTTTGTTCGAGCGAGGTGAGGATATTTTGTGTCGTGGTATTCACCTCATCGTCATTAAGAGTGCGCGATGGATGCTGCCAGGTCAAGCCAACTGCAAGGCTTTTTCTATGCGGATCAATGCCTTTACCCTGATAGACGTCAAATAGCCTGAGGTCTGTCAGCCATTCCCCTGCATTTTCACGGATTACGTCCAGAACGGCAGTGGCAGCCACTTCACGGTCAGCGATCAAGGCCAGGTCACGACGCACTTCAGGGAAGCGCGACAGCTCGCTGAATTTAGGCATCTTGCCCGAAGCCACTTCGGCCAGGACCAGTTCGAAAACAAAAACCGGGCGATCCAGCCCCAGGGTTTTCGAAAGCTCCGGGTGGATAGCGCCGACAAAACCGACCAGGCGCCCTTCACGCTCGATGCGTGCAGTCTGGCCCGGATGCAGCGCCGGATGGCTGCCAGCCACGAACTTGAATGCATCCAGTGCACCCGCAAAGCCCAGCAGCGCTTCCACATCAGCCTTGACGTCGAAGAAGTCCACGGCATCGCGGCCCTGCGCCCAGCCTTCCGGCAGGCGGCTACCGCAAACTACACCAGCCAGCATTGGCTCCTGCTTCAAGTCATCCAACTGACCAACGAAACGCAGGCCGCTTTCAAACATGCGCACGCGGTCTTGCTGGCGGTTGAGGTTATGGGAAAGCGCTTTCACCAAGCCCGGCCACAGGGACGAACGCATGGCCGCCATGTCGTTAGAGATTGGGTTGGCCAGCAACAGCGGCTCAACGCCTGGATTGAACAGTTCGAACTGCTTGGGATCGATGAAACTGTAGGTCACCGCTTCCTGGTAACCACGGGCAACCAGCAGGCGACGCAGCTCAGGCAGATGCGCACGCGCCTCAGCCTTGGGCTGTGGCGCCAGGCGCGCTTGCGGGTAACGAACCGGCAGGCGGTTGTAACCATACAGTCGAGCCAGCTCTTCGATCAGGTCGACTTCCAGGCTGATGTCGAAGCGATGGCTAGGCACTTCAACATGCCACTGCCCTTCCCCACTCGCGGAAATCCCCAGACCAAGGGCGGACAACAGTTGTTCGATTTCAGCCGGGTCGATCACCAGGCCGAGCATCTGCTCAACACTTTTGGCACGTAGGGTGATCGGCGCCACGGACGGCAGATACTGTTCGCTGACGGTTTCAGTGATCGGACCAGCTTCGCCACCGGTGATTTCCAGCAGCAGGCCAGTGGCACGCTCCATGGCTTCACGGGCAAGTTTCCAGTCCACGCCACGCTCGTAACGGTGCGAGGCATCCGTGTGCAGGCCATAGGAACGGGCCTTGCCGGCGATGGCGATCTGGTCGAAGAAGGCGCTCTCAAGGAAGATGTCGCGAGTAGTGGCAGAGACACCGCTGTGCTCGCCCCCCATCACACCGGCAATTGCCAGGGCCCGGGAATGGTCGGCGATCACCAGGGTGCCAGCACGCAGGCTGACTTCCTGACCGTCGAGCAGTACCAGCTTCTCGCCTTCTCCCGCCATGCGCACACGGATGCCGCCATTGATCTCGGCAAGATCGAACGCATGCAGCGGTTGGCCCAACTCCAGCATCACATAGTTGGTAATGTCGACGGCAGCGTCGATGCTACGCACGTCACCACGGCGCAGGCGTTCAACCATCCACAGCGGTGTGGGCTTGGACAAGTCGACATTACGGATCACACGCCCCAGGTAACGTGGGCAGGCGTTTGGCGCCAGCACTTCGATAGGGCGTACTTCATCGTGCAGTGCAGGTACGGCGGCAACCACTGGACGGGTGACCGGGGCGTTGTACAACGCGCCGACTTCACGGGCCAGCCCCGCCAGGGACAGGCAGTCGCCGCGATTCGGGGTCAGGTCGACCTCGATGCTGGCGTCTTCCAGCTCCAGATAGGCACGAATGTCCTGGCCCACGGGCGCGTCGGCCGGCAGCTCCATCAGGCCGTCATTGCCCTCGCCCACCTGCAGTTCCGCCTGGGAGCACAGCATGCCGTTGGACTCAACGCCACGCAGCTTGGCTTTCTTGATTTTGAAGTCGCCCGGCAGTTCAGCGCCGATCATGGCGAACGGGATTTTCAGGCCAGGGCGCACATTAGGTGCCCCGCAAACGACCTGGAACGTCTCCGTGCCATTGCTGACCTGACACACACGCAATTTGTCGGCGTCGGGGTGCTGCTCGGTGCTCAGCACCTCGCCCACGACCACACCGCTGAATACGCCGGCGGCCGGGGTAACGCTATCGACCTCAAGACCGGCCATCGACAGACGAGCAACCAGCTCGTCGCGACTTACCTGCGGGCTTACCCAACCACGCAGCCATTGTTCACTGAATTTCATCCTGCTCTCCTAAAGATTCGTTACGACTAGCGAAATTGCGCGAGGAACCGCAAGTCGTTGTCGAAGAACAGACGCAAGTCGTTCACGCCGTAACGCAGCATGGCCAGACGCTCAACGCCCATGCCGAAGGCAAAGCCCGAGAACTCTTCCGGGTCGATCCCGGACATGCGCAGCACATTAGGGTGAACCATGCCGCAGCCCATCACCTCCAGCCAACCGGTCTGTTTGCAGACGCGGCAGCCTTTACCGCTGCACATCACGC
This sequence comes from Pseudomonas extremaustralis, assembly GCF_900102035.1. NCBI lineage: Bacteria > Pseudomonadati > Pseudomonadota > Gammaproteobacteria > Pseudomonadales > Pseudomonadaceae > Pseudomonas > Pseudomonas extremaustralis. Next base: position 602,620 of record NZ_LT629689.1, on the reverse strand, counting down.
ATTCCATGTCGACTTCGGCGGAAGGCTCGGTGAACGGGAAGAACGATGGACGGAAACGCACCGCCAGTTCTTTCTCGAAGAACACCCGCAGGAACTCTTCGATGGTGCCCTTGAGGTCGGCGAAATTGATATCGCGATCGACCAACAGGCCTTCGACCTGATGGAACATCGGCGAGTGGGTAATATCGGAGTCGCTACGGTACACACGGCCTGGGCAGACGATGCGGATCGGCGGCTTGTTCGCTTCCATGGTGCGGACCTGTACTGGCGAGGTATGGGTGCGCAACAACATGTTCGCGTTGAAATAGAAGGTGTCGTGCATCGACCGGGCCGGGTGATGGCCTGGGATGTTGAGCGCCTCGAAGTTGTGATAATCGTCTTCAACCTCAGGGCCTTCGGCGATGCCGTAGCCAATGTGGGTGAAGAACTGCTCGATACGTTCCAGAGTCCGAGTGATCGGATGCAGACCGCCCGACACCTGGCCACGGCCAGGCAAGGTAACGTCAATGGACTCGGCGGCGAGCCTGGCCGAAAGCTCGGCCTCCTCGAGCGACGCCTTGCGCGCGTTGAGAACCTCTGTGACACGCTCCTTGGCGACGTTGATCAGCGCACCGACTTGCGGACGCTCTTCAGCCGGCAAATTTCCCAGGGTCTTCATCACCTGAGTCAATTCACCCTTTTTGCCAAGGTAGTGAACCCGGATTTGCTCCAGGGCATTGATATCTTCAGCGCTTTGCACAGCCTCAAGAGCTTGAGCGACGAGCGCGTCCAGGTTTTCCATGTACAGACTCCAGATACAAAATAGGGGAAGAGCTTGAAGGCTCTTCCCCTATTTATGACGTTTAACACCTCGGGCCACAGGAGTAGCCCAGGGTGACTGTCGGGGGTACTTAAGCCAAGGTGGCTTTAGCTTTCTCGACAATCGCAGCAAACGCCGCTTTTTCGTTCACTGCCAGATCAGCCAGAACCTTACGGTCGATCTCGATGGACGCTTTTTTCAGGCCAGCGATGAAACGGCTGTAGGACAGACCGTTAACACGAGCACCAGCGTTGATACGAGCGATCCACAGAGCGCGGAACTGACGTTTTTTCTGACGACGGTCACGGTAGGCGTATTGGCCTGCCTTGATTACCGCTTGCTTGGCAACACGGAATACGCGTGAACGCGCGCCGTAGTAGCCTTTAGCAAGTTTCAGAATTTTTTTGTGACGTTTACGGGCAATGACGCCACGCTTTACACGAGCCATGAGTTACTTCCTCTATTCTTGATCCAAAAATTAACGAAGGCGCAGCATGCGCTCGACTTTTGCCACGTCAGACGGATGCAGCAAGCTGCTACCGCGCAGTTGACGCTTACGCTTGGTCGACATTTTGGTCAGGATGTGGCTCTTGAAAGCGTGCTTGTGCTTGATACCGTTAGCAGTTTTCAGAAACCGCTTAGCAGCACCACTTTTAGTCTTCATCTTTGGCATGTTCGGATACTCCGCATTCAGTTGATAAACATAATCAGAAGGCCTGCCGTGCCCTGTTGATTACTTCTTCTTTTTCGGGGCGATGACCATGATCAGCTGGCGTCCTTCCATCTTAGGATGCTGTTCGACCGAACCGTACTCGAGCAGGTCAGCTTCAACCCGCTTGAGGAGTTCCATCCCCAGCTCCTGGTGGGCCATCTCGCGGCCGCGGAATCGCAAGGATACCTTGGCCCTGTCCCCATCACTCAGGAAACGTACCAGGTTGCGCAGTTTTACCTGGTAATCCCCTTCCTCCGTCCCTGGACGAAACTTGATTTCTTTTACTTGAATCTGCTTCTGGTTCTTCTTCGCCGCAGCAATCTGTTTCTTCTTTTCGAAGATCGACTTGCCGTAGTCCATCACCCGGCAAACAGGCGGGACTGCGTCGGCGGAAATTTCCACCAGGTCCAATTTGGACTCTTCAGCGATACGAAGCGCTTCATCAATCGAGACGATGCCAATCTGCTCGCCGTCAGCGCCAATTAACCGAACCTCGCGTGCCGAGATATTCTCGTTGATCGGGGCTTTCGGTGCAGCTCGTTTATCTTGTCTCATTTCACGCTTAATAATAATTACTCCGAATCTGGGCGACCACGCCGGGAAACCGCTTGCGCGAGGAACTCAGCGAACTGGGCGACGGGCATCGAGCCCAGGTCAGCACCTTCACGAGTACGCACAGCGACAGTCTGCATCTCGACTTCCCGATCTCCGATAACCAAAAGATAGGGAACCTTGAGCAAAGTATGCTCGCGGATTTTAAAGCCGATCTTTTCATTTCTCAAGTCGGACTTGGCACGAAATCCGCTTTCGTTGAGAGTTTTTTCAACTTCAGCAGCAAAATCGGCCTGTTTATCAGTGATATTCATGATCACCGCCTGAGTCGGAGCCAACCACGCGGGGAATGCGCCCTCGTAGTGCTCGATCAGGATACCGACGAACCGTTCGAACGAGCCGAGGATCGCCCGGTGCAGCATAACCGGGTGTTTACGGCTGTTGTCTTCGGAGACGTATTCGGCTCCCAGACGGATCGGCAGGTTAAAATCGAGCTGCAAAGTACCACATTGCCAGACACGACCAAGACAATCTTTCAGCGAAAATTCGATTTTAGGCCCGTAAAAGGCGCCCTCACCCGGCTGCAGGTCGTACGCAAGGCCCGCGCTATCTAGCGCCGCGGCCAGTGCTGCTTCTGCGCGATCCCACAACTCGTCGGAACCGACGCGTTTTTCCGGACGAGTGGACAGCTTCATTTCGACTTCGGTAAAGCCGAAATCGCGATAAACGTCCATGGTCAGCTTGATGAACGCGGCGGATTCGGCCTGCATCTGCTCTTCGGTGCAGAAAATGTGGGCATCGTCCTGAGTGAAGCCGCGCACGCGCATGATGCCGTGCAGCGCACCCGACGGCTCGTTACGGTGGCAGGCTCCAAACTCGGCCAGGCGCATCGGCAACTCGCGGTAGCTCTTCAGGCCTTGGTTGAACACCTGTACGTGGCAAGGGCAGTTCATCGGCTTGATGGCGTAGTCGCGGTTTTCCGACTGGGTAGTGAACATGTTGTCGGCGTAGTTGGCCCAGTGCCCGGATTTCTCCCACAGGCTGCGGTCAACGACCTGGGGAGTCTTGACCTCCAAGTAGCCGTTCTCGCGCTGAACCTTGCGCATGTACTGCTCAAGCACCTGATACAGGGTCCAGCCATTCGGGTGCCAGAACACCATGCCCGGCGCTTCTTCCTGAAGGTGGAACAGGTTCAGGCGCTTGCCGATCTTGCGGTGGTCGCGTTTCTCGGCTTCTTCGATGCGTTGGACGTAAGCCGCCAACTGCTTCTTATCAGCCCAGGCAGTACCGTAGATCCGCTGCAGTTGCTCGTTCTTCGCATCGCCGCGCCAGTAGGCGCCGGACAGCTTGGTCAACTTGAACGACTTGAGGAAACGCGTGTTCGGCACGTGCGGGCCACGGCACATGTCGACGTATTCTTCGTGGTAGTACAGGCCCATGGCCTGCTCGTCCGGCATGTCTTCCACCAGGCGCAGCTTGTAGTCTTCGCCACGAGCGGTGAACACGTCGATCACTTCGGCGCGCGGTGTGACCTTCTTGATCACGTCATAATCTTTTTCGATCAACGCGTGCATGCGCTGCTCGATCGCGGCCAGGTCATCCGGAGTAAAAGGACGCTCGTAAGCGATGTCGTAATAGAAGCCCTCGTCAATGACCGGGCCGATCACCATCTTAGCTGTCGGATACAGTTGCTTGACCGCATGGCCAATCAGATGTGCGCAAGAGTGGCGAATGATCTCCAGCCCCTCTTGATCCTTGGGCGTGATGATCTGCAGGCTGGCATCGGCGGTGATCAGATCGCTGGCATCAACCAGCTTGCCGTCGACCTTGCCGGCCACAGTGGCCTTGGCCAGGCCAGCACCAATGGATGCGGCGACCTCGGCTACGGAAACCGGATGATCGAATGAACGTTGACTGCCATCGGGAAGAGTAATAGTTGGCATGGCGCCTCCTCTCCTAGTGGTGACCCCTACCAAAGGTCACGTGGGTTGGGATGAGCCAGTACAAGATCCAACACCAGGCCGTTCAGTGATGAACGCCTGCCTTACAGCGGCAGGAGCCTTTCGGCCAACCGATAATCGAACCAGAGTGACTGGAGTGGACAAAAAGAAACCTGGCAGGGCGGCAAATGGCGCGCCGGGAAATAGCCAGGTGGAAGATGCTAGCACAGATGAACGGTCACCGCGCCGGCTCGCGTTTATGTAATGAGAAAATCCAGCCGTTATCGCCGCAAAAGTGAACTTGAGCTGTACGCAATACCTCAAACACATCGAGAATTGCCGTTCGTCCTCGACCCATAGGAGCATCCCATGATGCGCTTTACCTCTACCCTCGCTCTCGCCGCCTCCCTGACCCTCCTTTCCGTTTGCGCACAGGCAGCAGCCCCCTCCAACTGGCCTGCCGGTGCCCGCGACAACTTCGTCAAAGACTGCACTTCCGCCGCCAGCCAGAACGTGGACGTCAAAACCGCCAAAGAGCATTGCGAATGTGGCGCGAACAAAATCAACGCTGAATTGAGCACAGCCGAAATCAAGGACCTGATGACCAACCAGAACGCCAGCCCGCAGCTTAAAAACAAAGCGGTCGCGGCTATTTCGTCCTGCAAGGTCGTGAAGAAAAAATAAGATCGCCCCCCTGATCAGGCGGCATTTTTGCTAAAAAAACAGCCTGAAAACTGCCATTTCTCACAAATTACGCAGCTTTTACGGCTTTTTTTACCAGTTGATATTTCGTGCTAGAGCCCCGTAGCACGGGGCTTTCAGCCAGCCAGAGCACTAAAGGCAACGTTGTTGATCAGCAAACAATGCCTTGGGGGGGCTCCCAAGTCGAACATTTCGACTATGATAGCCCGGTGTGCCCAGTTGGCCTGAGCAGCACAGCACTACTGAAAATATATGTTTCTTGGAGATACACCATGTCTAATCGCCAAACCGGCACCGTTAAATGGTTCAACGATGAAAAAGGCTTCGGCTTCATCACTCCTCAAGGTGGCGGTGACGACCTGTTCGTACACTTCAAAGCTATCGAAAGCGACGGTTTCAAAAGCCTGAAAGAAGGCCAAACCGTTTCCTTCGTGGCTGAGAAAGGCCAAAAGGGTATGCAAGCTGCACAGGTTCGCGGCGAGTAATTCTCCGCTGAGCTAAAAAAACCCCGTCCATGTGACGGGGTTTTTTATGGCCGGGACAAAAGCCAGTTGGCTATCAGCCGCAGTTGACCCGCGTGATCACCAGGTTGTCGTCCGTGTTCAAGTTCAGGCGGTCGGAGCGGTATTCGAGGGTGATCATATCGTTGGGCTTGAGGATGCGTGCATTTTGCGCACCGGCGCGCGTGCGAGCCTGCTCAAGCAACTGGGGCGAGGCCTTCTGGCCGATCGTGAACTCGGCGGCCTTTGCCTCACAGCGGCGATGACCGGCATCGGTTACGCCGGCATCTTTGGCTGGCTCAGAGGTACCCGGGGTGCTGCAACCCGCCAATGCGAGTGCTGCCAACAAAGTACCGAATGATGCGAGCTTCCAAGGCATGAAGCCTCCTATGATAAAAATGGACAGAGATCGTGCGACAGCGGTCAGACAGATTGGTTTCAAGACGTAAACCGTCGCAGCCCAAGTCTGCCTGAGTCTAGACAGGCATTCGCCCGGTCAATCGTGACCAGATATGAACGCCCTCAGTAGATGTCGATGTAGTCAAACGGCGGCTTCGGCCAGTTCTGCTTCAGCGCATTGAAAATCTGCGTGACCCAGACCTCGTCACTGGCAGCCACATTCCCCACATAACCAGAACCTTTGGCCCAGGTTTCCAGGCGAAACAACAGCCCGTCGATGTCCACGCCGCCCACCGCTGTCCCGGAGGATATGTAGGCGATGCCACTTTTGGTCACCCGCAATTGGGTATGTTCGTCATCACTGGCGCTGGCGATCAGCTGGCGCACGGCGGCCAGGGTCAGATTCTCGGGGTTGTTCAAATCGATCTGCACGCGGTACTCCCCAGCAATTAAACAGGTCGACAGTGTCGCACAGCCCCTGCTTCATGCCTAAGTAGCAGTGCCAAATGCCGCGCAAAATGGTTAACTGCGCCGGTTAGAACCGCGCTCCAGCGCACTGCCAAGCACTTTCAGACCCGCGAGACATTCATGGCCACCGTAACGCTCCAAGCCGACATCAAAGCCAAGTGGCCCCAAGGACAAAGTTCCTACAGCCCGGGAAGCCCTGAGGAATTGGCGATCATCGGAATCGACCTACTGGTCAAAGAACTGGGCACTCAAGCGGCACAAGCATTCATCGGCCAGGTATTCGAGAAATACCCGGCTAACCATCCGGGCGCACACAACCCCGCGCGCGGATAAGAACCGGCCGGCGAGCGACGCCCAGATCAGGCATTATTTCAAACGCGCCAGGCGCTCGGTCAGCAAATCGAAGAAGCCCTGGGCGTCGCCGCTCTCAACCCAGAACGCGTTCTTCGGTTGTTTCAGGCCGTCGTACCAATCGACGATGGTCTGGCCGAAGGTCGGGCCTTCACGGCTGTCCACGACCACATTGACTTCACGTCCGCTGAACAGCGAAGGCTTGAGCAGGTAGGCAACGACGGTGGCATCGTGCACCGGCCCCCGGGAAGGCCGTAGTGCGCCATATCGCCCCTGACGTACTCGTTAAGAATATCGCCGACGACCTTGCTCGCGTTGCTATTGAGGTCGGCGATCCGCTTCAGGCGTGCCTCGCTGGTCAGTACCTTGTGGGTCACGTCCAAAGGTAGATAGGTCAACTTGACGCCACTCTTGAGCACAATCTCAGCGGCAATCGGGTCGGCGAACAGATTGAACTCTGCCACTGGCGTGATATTGCCGCCATTGAAGTGCGCACCGCCCATCACCACCACTTCCTTGATGCCTTGGGTGATTTCCGGTGCCTGGGTCAGTGCCAGTGCCAGATTGGTCTGCGGACCGAGCATGGCGATGGTGATGCTATGGGGTTTGGCAGTGCTCAGGGTCTTGATCAGGTAGTCAATGGCATTGCCTTCGGCCAGGCCCTTTTTGGGTTCGTGCACGGTGACCCCGGAAATGCCTTCCTTACCGTGGATATTTTCAGCATAGATCGGCATACGCAGAATCGGCTTGGGCGCACCGGCATACACTGGAATATCCTCGCGCTCCGCCCATTCGCGGGCCAGCCGTGCGTTACGGGACGTCTTGTCCAGACGCACATTACCGGCCACGGTAGTCAGCGCACGAATGTTCAGTTCCTCAGGCGAGGCCATGGCAAACAACAAAGCCACCACATCGTCAGCACCAGGATCGGTATCGATGATCAGGTCGATCTTTTCCGCCGCTTGGGCGCTTGCAGCAGTGAGCGCGGACAAAAGCAGAACACTCCGGAACAGATTTTTCAGGGCGGGGAGACCACGTCGCATAAAACACTCCTTGTCATTGAGAACGCTAAAACGTTACGCCGGACACCAGCGCGATATTGCAGTAAGGCTGGCACTCACCCGTGCGCACCACCGCGCGCGCCTTGCAACTGAGCTGCTTGAATGCCTCATGGCTGACCAGCCGCCGCTCACCCACCGCAGCCTGCTCTGTAAGGGTATCGAGCGCACTCAGCGCTGGCGGCTGCTTGAGCAAGATTTCTTCGGCCAGCACATGGCTTTCCACCTGCATTTCACTGAGCACAACGCGCAACGTACTGATGAAATCGGGGATGCCCTGGGTCAGCGCCAGGTCGATCAACTCGACGCCGGGCGGCACGGGCAAGCCGGCATCGCCGATCACCAGGATGTCGCCGTGCCCCAGGGAAGCGATCACGCGCGACAGGGCGATATTGAGCAGCGGGGTCTTTTTCATGAAGGTACAAAACCTTGTACGTCGTGGAGCGTAGGAATGGAGGGTTGTGCGCCGGCACGGGTCACCGACAGCGCTGCCGCGACCTGTCCAAAACGAATGGCCTCGGCCTCGCTTTCGCCGTTGGCCAAGGCGGCGGCAAAGCCCCCGACAAACGTATCGCCGGCTGCCGTGGTATCCACCGCCTTGACCTTGGGCGCCACCAAGTGCTCGAACACCAGGCCATCGCTAAACAGCACGCCTTGCGGTCCCAAGGTGATGATGACTTTGCCAGCACCGGCCTGGATCAACCGAGTCGCGGCGAGCCTGGCGCTGTCAAGGGAGTCGACCGTCACACCGCTCAATGCGCCGGCTTCACTTTCGTTGGGGATCAAGTAATCGATCGAGGCGTACCATTCGGCGGGCAGTGGCGCGCTGGCCGGAGCCGGATTGAGGATTACCGTCTTGCCCAGTTCACGACCGCGCTTGAGGGCATATCCCACGGTGGCCATTGGCACCTCCAACTGGCAGACGATCACGTTGGCGGCCTGCAACACCGTATCAAATGCCTGCAGCGAGGCTGGCGTCAGCTCGCCATTGCTGCCGGCGACGATCACAATGGCGTTCTGGCTGGTGTCATCCACCACGATCAACGCCACGCCACTGGAACCCTCCACGGTACTGACTGCCCGGCAATCGATGCCTTCCACCAGTAACGCGTCACGTAGTTGGATGCCATACGCGTCGGTGCCGACGCAGCCGATCATCGATACATCAGCCCCCAGCCGCGCCGACGCCACGGCCTGGTTGGCGCCCTTGCCGCCGGGCACGGTGGTGAACGTCTGGCCGATCAAGGTTTCACCGGCGCGCGGCAGTCGGCTGGCGCGGGTAACCAGGTCCATGTTCAAGCTGCCTACTACCACTACTTTTGCGGGCATACATCAGTACTCATCAATTCGGTTCAGCGGTATTGAGCGAACGTGCCGGCGACTGGCGCCGTCGACTCACGCAACACAATGCTCGGCGTCACGATGCGTTGATCGATCGGCAGTTGGGGGGTTGCGATTCGTCGCAGTAAAAGCTCAGCCGCCGTCTCACCCAACTGCACGATCGATTGTCCGACCGTGGTCAACGCTGGGTAGACGTAGCGGCCCATTTGAATGTCATCGAAACCGATCACCGACAACTCGGCTGGCACGCGGATATTGCGCTCCGCTGCCGCGCGCAATACGCCGAAACCAATCATGTCGTTGCTGGCGAAAATCGCGCTGGGCGGGCTTTCCGACAGCAACTTCACCGCGGCGGCATAACCACCCGTGCTGGTGAAGTCGCTTTCTTCGGTACGATTGACCGCCACCTCAACGCCCGCCTCGCGCAATGCACGCTGATAACCCGCCAGCCGCATCTGCGCTACACGAGTGCGGCTGGGGCCGCCGATGCAGGCAATGTCGCGGTGGCCGAGTTCGAGCAAGTGCCGAGTCGCGAGGTAAGCGCCCTGCTCGTGATCGATGCGCACCAGGTCGACATCAATGCCATCGAGCGCACGGTCGACGATGACCATGGGCGTGCGCACCGCGCTCAAGCCGGCGGCAAGACCACTGTCATCGCCGCCTACCGAGGTCACGATCAAGCCATCGACGCGCTTCTCAAGCAACACCCGCAAATAGCTGCGCTGCTTTTCAGCGTTGTCGTCGGAGTTGCAAAGGATCACGCAGTAGCCGTTACGCTCGCAGTAATCCTCGATACCCCGGGCCAGCTCCGCGAAATACGGGTTGAGGCTATTGGGCACCAGCAGACCGATGGTGGCCGTGGTCTTCGCCTTGAGCGAGCGAGCAACCGCACTGGGCACGTAGTCGAGCTGTTTGATCGCCGCTTCCACTTTGACCCGTACCGGCTCGCTGACCGGACGCGTTTTGTTCACCACGTGGGACACGGTGGTGTAGGAAATGCCCGCGAGCGCTGCCACATCTTTGATCGTTGCCATGGGTCAACCTCGCCGACTGGCGCGCTGGCTGCGGTAAGTATCGAGGACCACGGCGATCACGATCACAGCACCGGTGATGATGCGCTTCGTGGGTTCCGTGGCACCGATCTGTGCCAGACCGGCGGCCAGTACCGAGATAATCAACACGCCAAAGAAGGTGCTGATTACTGAACCGCGCCCCCCCATCAGGCTGGTTCCACCGATCACCACAGCTGCGATCACTTGCAGCTCCAGGCCAGAGCCGGCGTTAGGGTCCGCCGCTTCCAGGCGCGAAATCTGGAACAACGCTGCCACGCCCGCCAACAGGCCCATCAGGCTGAACACCAGGATTTTGTATGGTTTGGGGTTGATCCCCGCCAGGCGCACCGCCTCTTCATTGGTGCCGATACCGATCAGGTAACGGCCGAACACCGTGCGGGTCAACACCAGTTGGGCGATGACGATCACCAGCAAGGCAATAATGAACGAAGGCGAAATACCGAAGGCAATCGGGTTGGACAGCCAGGCAAAGGAGTCACCGATATAGGCGGTGCGCGAGCCCGTCATCTGGTAGGCCACGCCACGGGCCATTTCCAATACTCCGAGGGACACGATGAACGACGGAATCCGCCAAGCCACAGTGATCGAACCCGTAATCGTACCGGCCAGCGCCGCGCAGGCCATGCCAAGCACAGCCGCCGGCAAAACGCTCCAGCCCCAGCCGAGGATCGCCACGCTGACCGCGGAGGCCGCCAGCGCCAGCACCGATCCCACCGACAGGTCGATACCGCCGATGATCAGGATGAAGGTCATACCGACCGCCAGCACCATGAGGTCCGGAATCTGGTTGGCCAGGGTGCTGAAGGTGTCATAGGACAGAAAGTGATCGCTGAGTACCGAGAACAGCGCAATCATCGCCAGCAACGCACCCGCCAGGCCGAGGTAGGTACCCAGGCCATAGAAGTTGCCGCCAGTTTTACCGGGGGAAGTTGTTGTTTTCATGGGGTATCCCTAAGCACTGCGTCATTGAGCAGCGCATCACGTTTCTGATAACCGGCAAAGGCGGCGGCGAGCAATTCGTCCTGGGTCCAGCTGTCGCGCTCGAAGGTCTCGATCAGGCGCCCGGCGGACAGCACACCGATGCGGTCGCAGATCAACATGAGTTCACGCAGGTCGCTCGATACCACCACCAGCGCCTTGCCCTGGCGGGTCAATTCACCGAGCAAGGCATAAATGTCAAATTTGGCACCGACGTCGATACCACGGGTGGGCTCGTCGAACAACATCACCGAACAGTCGCGCTCCAGCCAACGGCCAATCACCACTTTCTGCTGGTTGCCGCCGGACAGCTCCGATACAAGTTGCGCCGGACTGGAACTGCGGATACGCATGGCATCAATCTGGCGCTTGGCCAAAGCGGTTTCATCGCGGCTGTTGACTACGCCGCCGCCGGAGATTTCCGGCATGTTGCCCAAGGCGATATTCGCGCTGATGGATTGGGTCAGCAGCAGGCCTTCACCCTTGCGGTCCTCGGTGATCAGGGCGATACCATGGCCGACGGCGTCTACCGGCGAGCGAATGCTCACCACTTGGGCCGGCGAGCCGAGGGCCACGGTGCCGCTGTCGGCCGGGTCGGCACCGAAGATCAGGCGCAGCAACTCAGTGCGACCGGCGCCGATCAGCCCGGAAATTCCATAGATTTCTCCGGCGCGCACTTCAAAGGATACGTCGCGGACTTTGTCCCCACGGGTCAGCCCTTTTACCGTGAGGGCCGGACCACCGATGGTGCGCGGGCCCAAGTCAATGTGCTCACCCAGCTCGCGACCGACCATCAAGGTCACCAGTTGCTCGCTGTTGTAATTGGCCATCGGCTCGACGCAGACCAGTTTGCCGTCCCGCAGTACCGCTATGCGCTGGGCGACACGGGCCAACTCTTCAAGCCGATGCGAAATATAAACAATCGCCACGCCCCGGGCTTGCAAGCGGGTGATTTGCTCAAACAGCATCTCGACTTCACGTGCGGTCAGCATGGCCGTGGGTTCGTCGAGGATCAGGACGTGGCAGTCGCCGATCAGGTTACGGGCGATCTCGACCATTTGCTGATGGCCGATCCCAAGACTGCCGACCAAGGTGTCGGGATCGATTGCATCCAGGCCGACCTGGGCCATGGCCTCGATCGCGGCGTTGCGCAACTGCTTGCGACTGATCCAACCGCAATGGCTGGGCAGGTTATCCAGGAACAGGTTTTCAGCCACCGTCAGCGTCGGCAGCAGGTTGAGTTCCTGCATGACCATGCGCACGCCCAGCTCTTCTGCCTGGGTGCGACTACCCGGGCGGTAATCCTGACCATTGAATTGCATGTGCCCGGCGGTCGGCGTGACCAGCCCGCCGATAATCTTCGACAACGTGCTTTTACCCGCGCCGTTTTCACCGGTGAGCGCCAGCACTTCCCCACGATTGAGCGTCAGGGTGATGTCGGACAGAACCGGCTGGGCATAAGTCTTGCCGATACCGCTGACCGAGAGGACAGTGTTCGGGGCGGAAGATGACATAGGAAAATCTCCAGGCGCCCGCTCAGGACGAGCGGACGCTGTTGGGCGCAGCCAGGATTACTTTTCGACGACGAGTTCGACCGGGGTTTCGATCACGCCATCTTTGGCGTCGACCTTCTCGCCCTTGACCAGCTTGAGCGCATTCTGAATACCGAACACGGCTTGCCGGGCTGCGGCCTGGTCGGCGGTCGCCAGAACGCGTTTATCCTTCAGCATCGGCTTGATAGCGTCGATGTTGTCGTAGCCCACCACCAGGACTTTACCGGTCTTGCCTGCGGCACGGATGGCAGAGACGGCACCCAAGGCCATGTTGTCGTTTCCGGCCAGCAACGCCTTGAGGTCCGGGTATTCGCTCAGCATGGCCGAGGCCACTTTCTGGCCCTGGTCGATTTCCCAGTTACCGGATTGGGTAGAAACGATCTTCATGCCGGCAGCGTCCATCGCATCCTTGAAGCCCGCGGTGCGCTGCTGCGCGTTCGTGGTGGTAGGAACGCCCTCGATGATGCCGACTTTGTCGCCCGACGCCAGTTGCTTGGCCAGGTAATCACCCACCAGCTTGGCGCCTTTGCGGTTGTCTGGGCCTACGAAGGGAATATCGAGATGCTTGCTTTTGAGTACGTCCGGATCCAGGCGGTTGTCGATATTGACGACCTTGATTCCGGCGTCGGAGGCTTTCTTCAAGACAGTGACCAGTGCCTTGGAGTCAGCAGGCGCGATGACGATGGCGTTGACCTTGGAAAGAATCATCTGATTGACGATGTCGATCTGGGCGCTGGTATCGGTTTCGTTCTTGATCCCGTTGGTGATCATGTCGAAATCAGCGGCGTGGTCTTTCTGATAGGCCTTGGCGCCATCCTGCATGGTCACGAAAAACTCGTTGGCAAGGGATTTCATTACCAGGCCGACCTTGGGTTTGGCGGCAGCATCATCAGCGAAGGCAGAGGAAACAGGTAAGGCGGCGGATGCGGCAGCAAGCACAGCGACAACAAGAAGACGTCCGGCAAATGGCAGCTTCATGGGTTCACTCCGATCTTATGATTATTGTGAGCAACGCTTGCGCCGAAGGGTGCTTCGGCAGCCTTCCCACCCGGGTGGCTGATACGAGCTGTCACGATACCCCAGCAGTATCCAGTGAAACATCTCGCAAACGTTTGCGTTACCCGAACTATGAGAATCTTGTCGAAATTTGTCAACGGTAGAAAACAACCTTTCATGCAAGTCCATCAGCCCTGCTTTCGTGGCCTGGATTGGAAATCGTTAATCATCTCCCCTCCGTCGCTCTCTAAAACGACAGCCGTTCGCAGCCTCACGACGTAACCTCCCCTGCCAGATCGCTATCCTTTTCGGACAACCGAACGCGATGTCGTCCGATGTTCGGAAAGCCGGACGCCCCCTTTTATGAGCAGCATCAAAAAATCAAATAAACTCCTTTTAAATCAATAATTTATTTTATAAATACAAATGCCGTCAGTCTGGTACAGATCCTGCTCATACGCTATGCCTCGCGGCATTCAGAACTGCCCGGGTGTTCTAGATGAACCTGCTACAGCACTCATCAAAAACCAGAGAGAAAAATAATGAAATCTGCACTGAAGACTTTTGTGCCGGGCGCGTTAGCCCTCCTGCTGCTGTTCCCCGTTGCCGCCCAGGCAAAGGACGTCGAAACCAAAACCAAACTATCCAACGTGGTGATCCTCGCCACCGGCGGCACCATTGCCGGTGCCGGTGCCAGCGCGGCCAACAGCGCCACGTATCAGGCGGCGAAAGTCGGTATCGACCAATTGATCGCCGGTGTTCCTGAGCTTAGCCAGATCGCCAATGTCCGTGGCGAGCAAGTGATGCAAATTGCGTCCGAAAGCATCAGCAATGAAAACCTGCTGCAACTCGGTCGCCGCGTGGCCGAACTGGCCGACAGCAAAGACGTGGATGGCATCGTAATCACCCATGGTACCGATACCCTGGAAGAGACCGCCTACTTCCTGAACCTGGTGGAAAAAACCGACAAGCCAATCGTTGTAGTCGGCTCCATGCGTCCGGGTACCGCCATGTCGGCAGATGGCATGCTCAACCTGTATAACGCCGTGGCCGTTGCCGGTAGCAAAGACGCCCGCGGCAAAGGCGTACTCGTGACCATGAACGACGAGATCCAGTCGGGTCGTGATGTCAGCAAGATGATCAACATCAAGACCGAAGCCTTCAAGAGCCCGTGGGGCCCGCTGGGCATGGTGGTTGAAGGCAAATCCTACTGGTTCCGCCTGCCTGCCAAACGCCATACCATGGATTCTGAATTTGACATCAAGACCATCAAGAGCCTGCCTGACGTCGAAATCGCCTATGGCTATGGCAACGTGAGTGATACCGCCTACAAGGCCCTGGCCCAGGCTGGCGCCAAAGCCATCATCCACGCAGGCACCGGCAATGGTTCTGTGTCGTCCAAGGTGGTACCCGCACTGGTGGAACTGCGCAAGCAAGGGGTGCAAATCATTCGCTCCTCCCATGTAAATGCCGGTGGGATGGTTCTGCGTAATGCCGAACAGCCTGACGACAAGTATGACTGGGTAGCCGCCCTCGACTTGAACCCGCAGAAAGCTCGCATCCTGGCGATGGTCGCCCTGACCAAGACCCAGGACAGCAAAGAGTTGCAACGGATGTTCTGGGAATACTGATTCCTAGCCACATCTTGTAGGAGCGAGCTTGCTCGCGAAGGTCGTTAACGAGGACGCGGTCTGTCTGGTTTAACCCATCGCCTTCAAGCTTTTCGCGAGCAAGCTCGCTCCTGCAGCCCATCTGCCCCGCCCTACACCAAACTGCCCGAATCGCTGTGGGATGAATCTCTTTAAATTTAAGTAGTTGCGAAATCACCTACAGTTAAATACTGTATGTGCGTACAGCTTATTAAGGAACACTCCATGGCAAAGTCCTCTTCCGCAACGCCAACTCCACCTGATGCCTACGAACGCCTGGCTATTCGTGTGCAAAAGATCATCAATTCGACCAACGCTCAGAAAGCCAAGGCAGCCTTGATCTTCCGTTTACCGGAAGAGCCAGAGGATGAATGGGCACGTTTGCTGGAGGAAATCGCGGAAAACGACAACGTCACACTCGCCCATCGAGACGACGGCGGCGTGCAGATTTTCTGGGTTGTGCCGAAGGAAGATTGATTCAATGAGCGTCCGTTTTATCGCGGTGTGTTGCCTGCTGTTCACCCTCACCGCCAACGCCCAGGCGCCCCGCACGTTCAGCGAAGCGAAAAAAATTGCCTGGAAGCTCTACGCACCACAATCCACTGAGTTCTATTGCGGATGCAAATACACAGGCAATCGCGTAGACCTGAAAGCCTGTGGCTACATTCCACGCAAAAACCCCAACCGCGCGGCGCGCATCGAGTGGGAGCACATTGTTCCGGCCTGGCAGATCGGACATCAGCGCCAGTGCTGGCAAAAGGGTGGACGCAAGAACTGCGCACGCAATGATGAAGTGTTCAAGCGCGCCGAAGCGGACCTGCATAACCTGGTGCCAAGCATCGGCGAGGTCAATGGCGACCGTAACAACTTCAGCTTTGGGTGGCTGCCGGTGCAAAGCGGGCAGTACGGCTCATGCCTGACCCAAGTGGACTTCAAAGCCAAGAAGGTCATGCCCCGCCCATCCATTCGGGGAATGATCGCGCGAACTTATTTCTACATGAGCAAGCAATACGGCTTGCGCCTGTCGAAACAGGATCGCCAGTTGTATGAAGCCTGGAACAAGACCTACCCCGTGCAGG
The DNA here is from genome assembly GCF_900102035.1 of Pseudomonas extremaustralis. NCBI lineage: Bacteria > Pseudomonadati > Pseudomonadota > Gammaproteobacteria > Pseudomonadales > Pseudomonadaceae > Pseudomonas > Pseudomonas extremaustralis. Next base: position 586,470 of record NZ_LT629689.1, on the reverse strand, counting down.
CATGGGAACGCCAGCGTAACCAGACCGTGGCCTGCGTGATGGGACGCGGCAATGAATTCGTGGGCCCGGTAAATCTCAAAGCCTGCGGGCTGTAAGAGCGAGATTGCTCGCGAATAACTCGTAAGCGATACGTTCATCCAAGATAAACGCATTAGCGTCGATGTCTTTCGCGAGCAAACGCTCCTGCACCGGGGCTAGCACATCAACCTATTGCGCGGCCTTGTGCTCGATGATTTGCGACTCGGTATCATTTTTCTTGGCACGCGCCAGCTTTTCGGTGAGTTGTGCTTGCTTGGCCTCTGCCTGCTCCTTGGTTGCGAACGGCCCCAACAGCACTTCGTCCTTGCCGTCCGTCTTCACGATGTAAAAATTGAACCCATGTTCCAGCAACCAGGCCGTTAGGTCAGTGATCGCCTGCAACTTGTGATCGGGCGGGCCCACCCGCACATCCCACTCCTGAGCAGCAATCGCGCCGGCTTGTGGCTGGCTTTCGGTCACGGCAGGCTTGACCCTGGGGGCATCGACGCTTTTACCTTCACCGCAACCGGCCAATGCCAACACCGCAATTGCCATCGCTACTTTACGCACAGCCCTGCTCCTTTAAGGATAAATAGGCGACTTTATCATTCACTGTCTATTCTGGCCGTCATAAACGTTGGCTTAAACAATGCGAATGATGTATCGCAGACCTGTATGATGCCGCCATGGGAATTAATGTCGCCTCTATGCGTCCTAAAAGAGGCAGCCACAGGGAAGCGCTTAGCAGTAAGCTACACACATCCGACACCTGCCCTGTCTGAAACATGTGTCCTTAAAAGTAATCAAGGAGAAGTCCATGCTTATACTCACCCGCAAAGTCGGTGAAAGCATAAACATCGGTGATGACATCACGATCACCATCCTGGGCGTCAGCGGCCAGCAAGTACGAATCGGCATCAACGCCCCCAAGAATGTCGCGGTGCACCGCGAGGAGATCTATCAGCGCATCCAGGCCGGACTGACTGCCCCGGATAAAAACCAGACGCCTTGAAGCGCCCTCAGTAGCCAGCCCTTTCGTTCACTGTAACGGCTGGCGAAAACCCCTTCGAACTGCTTTTGTCTGTGTAGCGTGATCGGCGTCGCCAATGACTTAATTGTCGCCGCAAGATGAAACTGTGTTCATGCAGGAACTTGTCGCTTCATTCGCGGCCGAATCATCTGACTCACACCTTGCCATCCGTGTGCGCCAAGGAGTACGTCGATGAGGCCCACCACCACGCCGCCATTTGCATTCAGAGCCTGGATGATCGCCCTGCTGATAGGGCTGGTCTTCATAGGACTGGAATATGGCTTGAGACTTGAAATCGAAGGCGCCGACGCCACCGATACCCATTCCGGGCTGGACTTGGCCCTGTTGCTGGGTGGCTACCTGTTCATGTTCTGCCTCAAGCCCATCCAGAAGGTGGTGCAGCGTAAACTCTGTCGACAGACTGCTCGTAAACAGCACGCTGATGGCTAGCTCTGCGCTATTAGATCGCCGGTGTTTACAGCCTCGCAAGACAACCTATGCTTTGGTTTTCACTGTCACCAAAAGGCGCTGAAGCAGATGGACACCCTGAGCAAATCCCAGATCGAATCTGCACTGTCAGCTCGCCTGCCCAGCTACAGGGTCACCTGCTCGTTGCACGCCGATGGCACCCTTTCAGCCGTACTCAGCGGCCCGGAAACCGACCATTTCGCAATTACCGGAATCGTGCGTGCGCATTATCGCGGTGCCGAAGCGATCGCCCGACTGGCCAATGAAATTCTCAGGGAGATGGTGATGTCACGTCAGGGAATGAGGAATGATCGGATGCAGCCACCGCCTGACCCAACCCATCAAGAGCAAGGCCGAGAGCGCTAGCGGGCTCGATTCTTTTCGTATCAGCCCACTCCGTACAGCAAGTACAACAAACCATCGGCCGCGCGCCTGGCCTGTAACTGCTCATATCCGTCAATCGAAGGATGCGAGGTGACCATGGGTTCAAGGTGTGTAGCGGTCACGACCATCACATCCGTCCCTGCGGCTTCTCCCGCACGGATGCCGACCGTCGCATCTTCAAACACCAGACAATCCTGCACCGACACGCCCAGGCGCTGCGCGCCCAACACATAACAGGCTGGGTCCGGCTTGCCGACGGCGACATCTTCAGCTGTGACCAGCACTGCCGGGGGCGCAATACCTGCCGCTCGCAGTCGACGCAACGCCAGCTCCTTGGGCGCGGACGTCACCAGCGCCCATTGATCGCCCGGCAGGCTGTTCAGAAATGCAACGGCACCGGGAATCGCTATGACCCCTTCGACATCATTGAGCTCAGCCTCGGTAATCCACTGAGCCTCAACCTCAGGATCAACGCCGGGCAATGCCTGGCGAGTGATGGTATCGATCGCGCGAGCACCGTGAATGGTGGTCAGAAAAGCCGTCACATCCAGGCCGTGGCGTTCGGCCCAAATACTCCACACCCGCTCGGCAGCGGCGATGGAATTGAGCAGGGTCCCATCCATATCGAATAGAAAGGCGCGATAGCGACGGGTGAATATGGCTGAACCTCGGATGGACACTGCGTGGCTTCCTCGTGATCGGTAACAACTAATCGGCCCGAAGCAATCTACGGATCACATCAATACTTGTAAACGCTCCCGGCGCTTCGTCCCGCTTGAGGCCTGCAAACAAACGCTCTTGTTCTGCGCCAGCAATAACCGCTTGATTACAAACTTGTCATCAACCTGTTGGTCGTGTGTTCGGGATGCCTGGTTACTGTGAACTCACTGTCACGACTGGGCAGCCCCCCCCCTTTAAGAGAGACACCGCCATGAAACTGCTTATCCTGAGTCTTGCCGCTTTGCTGACCACCGGCTCTGTGTTTGCCGCAGACCCCGTCATCCACGACAAGACCGGTTTTTTCGTACACCTGGATGTGGACAAAGTACTGTCAAGCACCGATACCTACGGCCAGTGCGGCATAGTCCCCGCACGTCTCCACTACCTGGACCACCAGGGCCGCGAACACGTGCTGGACTACCAGGTATATGGCACCGGCTGCGCCGGTGAAAATTGATCAGGCTACACTGGTGTCACGCACTGAAACAGGACACGTCCCATGAACATCCTCGTAGTCGAAGACGAACCCAAGGCCGGCAATTACCTGCTCAACGGCCTGCAGGAACTGGGCTACTCAGTCAGCCTGGCCCGCGACGGCGTGGACGGTTTGCACCAGGCGCTGGAGACGCCATTCGACGTGATCGTGCTGGATGTGATGATGCCGAAAATGGACGGTTGGGAAGTCCTGCGCCGCTTGCGCAAGGAGGCCGATACACCGGTGCTTTTTCTGACGGCTCGCGATGACATTGCCGACCGCATCAAAGGCCTGGAACTGGGCGCCGACGACTACCTGATCAAGCCCTTCTCATTCGCCGAACTGGTGGCGCGCTTACGCACCCTGACCCGTCGCGGCCCGAGCCGCGAAGAAGAACAACTGCAGATCGCTGACTTGCAAGTCGATGTGCTCAAGCGCCGAGTTACCCGCGCCGGCACACGCATCACCCTGACCAATAAAGAGTTCGCCCTGCTGCACCTGTTCGCCACTCACCAGGATCAGGTGTTGTCCCGTTCACTCATTGCGTCGCGGGTGTGGGACATGAACTTCGACAGCGACACCAATGTGGTGGACGTCGCCGTACGGCGCCTGCGCCTGAAGATCGACGACCCGTTCCAGCTCAAATTGATCCACAGCGTGCGAGGCATCGGTTACCGCTTCGATACCCAGCCATGACTCGCCGCCATTATTCGCTGACCCTGCGCCTGGCGCTGATCTTCGCCTTGCTGGCGTTCGCCCTGTTAGCAACCCTGGGCGTGGCACTGTACCGCGAACTCGAGCGCGAATTGATCATGCGTGACGACGCGGCGCTGATATACCGCGCGGATCAGTTGCGCAATCTGCTCAACGACAGCAACACCCTGGAACTGATCAGGACCAAGCCGGAATTATTCCAGAACATGATGGGCAACCGTGAATCGGTGCTGAGCATCGCCGCGCCCGGCCAAACGCCGTTACTGCTGGTCAACCCGGCCAACATCGAACTGCCAGCGGTCAAGCCGGTTCCCAAAGACCACGCTCTCAACCTGGCCGACGTGCAACATTTGCAGGGTCTCAACGGGGTGCCCTTCGCTACCGTGGCCGTGTCCATCGACTCCGGCGACCTGGGCAGCCTGCAACTTACCACCGGCCGATTGATGACTGAGCGCACCGCTGTGCTCGCCAGCTACCGCTTGAGCGTTTACATCCTGGCAAGCATCGCCGCTCTCGTCCTGGCGCTGGTGGGCTACCTGCTGATGCATCGCGGCCTGCGGCCCTTGCGACACCTGGCGCAGCACGCCCAAGGCATCGGCGTCGGCAACCTCACCGAACGCCTCGACAGCCACGGCGCCCCCAAAGAACTGCTGCCGATGATCGACGCCTTCAACACCATGCTCGAACGCCTGACCAAAGGGTTTGTCCAGTTGGGACAGGTGTCCACCGACATGGCCCATGAACTGCGCACGCCGATCAACAACCTGCTGGGGGAAACCCAGGTCGCCCTGCAGCAGAACCGTAGCATCGAGAGCTATCAGCAATTGCTGGCGTCCAATGTCGAAGAACTCGAACGCTTGGCGCGAATGCTCGACAACATGCTGTTCCTGGCTCGCACCGACCCGGCCAGCGCGCTGCGTCAGCGTCAGGAACTCAGCGCCGCAGAGGAAGTGGAACGCATCGCTGATTACTTCGAAGGCCTGGCCAGCGATGCAGAGATCAGCATCCATGCCGAGGGAGAAGGTGTGATCTGGGCAGAGCCGATACTGTTGCGACGAGCCCTGGCGAACCTGTGCGCCAATGCCATCAAATATGGCGCACCCGGTACCGAGCTGGTGATCCAGGCGGTACCGAATCCCGAGGGAATCAATCTGCGGGTCAGCAATCGGGGTGAAACCATTGCAGCCGAACATCTGCCGCGACTGTTCGAACGGTTTTATCGGGTGGATGAATCGCGGGAACGTTCGGCCCAGTCAAACGGGTTGGGCCTGTCTATTGTGGCGACCATCATGCAGTTGCATAACGGTCGCTACAGCGTGAGCAGCAAGGCCGCAGTGACGTGTTTTGAGTTGTTTTTCCCAGGGCGAGGGACTGAACACCACGCGCTCGATGGAAATATCACCGCCCTGACGCCAGGCCGATGGCAATCATCAGCGGCAGTTGGGCCTTGATCACCGCACTCTTGTCCGACAACTCCAACAACACAACCGGCACATTTGACCCGCACGGTCGAATGTCAATGGCGGCAACTTTGCTGCCTGGGACGGAGGCGCCCAACAAGAAAATCGTTGCAGCAGACCAATGAATCTTGCGGGCATTTAAAGAGCACACACGTAACAAAATGTGGACAGCTTGCTGGGGTTTCGCGCATCTTAACGCCGCCCGTTTATCGGGTGCAGCGCTCAAGCGCAGCGCGCCCTCTCTCAATATTGTTGCGGATATGGAAATTCAATGAAAACCCAAAAGGTCCTAGTCGCCCTCTCGTGTGCCGTTGCCCTGTCGATGCTAGGCGGTTGTGCTGCGAAGGTAAAAAGTGGCGGCAGCGCCGCGCTGGCTATCCCGGAATCCGCCAAGCAGAATCTGGTGGTCAGTATCAAAGGCGAAAATCAGGTCGAGCAGAACCCCGACTGGAACCTGCTCAAGCGCGACTGGGATAACGCGCTCCAAGTCGAAGCGCGTCAAGCCGGCTTCAATGTCACGCCAAGCCCCTCGGTGACCGCCAGTGGTGAAGAGGGTGTCGGCATCACCATCAACGTGAGCAAGTTTCGCTACATCGAACCGGGGTCACGGTATGTCGCTGGCGCGCTGGTGGGTAACGCCTGGGTGTTCTCCCGCGCCGACTATTCCGACCTGAAATCCGGTGCGCCGATCGGTTCGCGCACCTATGACACCTCATCATCCGCCTGGGAAGGGATTGCCTCGGCCATGACACAGAAGCAAGTCCAGGCGATTGCCAAGCAGATGATCAGCGATATCAAGAGCGCCAAGGCTAAATAGGTCGGTTTTGTAATACAAAAAGGGCCAACCGACTGGTTGACCCTTTTCTCACACAACGAACAGAAAGACCTACGTCAAAGCTGCTTGTACGTCTCACGCGACACTTCCTGAAGACCCGCCTCGGTGATCTTCTTCCAATCGCTCTCCATCACCGACTGCATACTCTGGTTTTGCCGGGTCACAACGTTCAGCACTTCCCCCCCCCCGGTGTCTCGATGCGCAGAAGAGATTTGCTGCTGACGTCAACCGAGAAAAAACCTGGGGTAAACCAGGACCAGAATTCGACAATATGAACCTTCATCGACGTGGCATCAGCGGCGCCTGGCTCAGTCACGACTTCATACCCCGCCTGTTTATAGGCCGAAGCCACCGACTCATTGACCAACTGTGAAAGGGTACGACCGGACGGCATCACCATCCATATTCTGGCGGCGGCGATGGTGGCGACATTCTTGTTGCGAGCTTCCATAAGCGTGTCAGAGCATGCGGCTCAGGCACAGGCTGGGAACTTTCGAGTGGCATTTGTAGGGGGGCGTTACTGGGGGAGTTGGCGCTGAGAGATGTGTATCGGTTACCCGCGCAAGCAGGGGAAAGTGTGTTGAAGCGTGGCTGAGTCTTGAAGACTAGCCCATCAACACACAGCCCCGACATTCAAGCGGTGGTGCTGACGAGTGACCCCGTTCCGCTGCCACCTTCGGCAGTGACGGCCTGCAACAGAGCAGCGGTCACGGTCTGTAAAGCCGCAGAAGTGGCTACAACCTGCGATTGCGCGGCTGCTACGGCCGCCGCTTTCGCGTCCGCACTCTGATTGCTGGACTGCGCCTGCTGCAAAGCTTGCTGTTGCTCTTGAAGCTGCTTTTGCAACTGTTCGATCTGTTTTTTCAACGCTTTGACAGTATCGGACTCCGTCGAGCTCGATGATGACTGGGCGCCGCCACCAGCTTGAGCTCCCACACTCTTCGAAGCCGTCACGTTGACGCCAGTGCTGCTCGTACTTTCGGTTGCCGTGGCATCGCTCGTGGTGGTAGTGGTGGTGCTTTGAGCGATTGATACGGAGGGAGGATTGCTATTATTGATAAGCATGCCAAATGTCCGAAAATAAGGAGTTACAGATCATATCGGCTTACCAGCCGCTAACTTTAGGGTAGCGTTTCAATTTCTCAACGACACCAAACTCCAGGCAAAGAAAAAGGGGAACCCTTTCGGATCCCCCTTCACACCGCCCAGCAGAGCGGATTTTGTTTGGTAGGCGCGATTGGACTCGAACCAACGACCCCCACCATGTCAAGAGCCACCCTGCTAGGCGCTAGGCCACGCAGCCTATAGCCCTAAGAGAACGCCCATTCACATTATGAGGCGTCAATCATGGCTAACATTCGCTCCCTTCCCTCTGGCAATTGGAACGCTCAGGTTCGGTTGAGAGGAAGTCCCCCGCAATCCAAAACATTCCCAACTCAGGCATTGGCTCAGGCATGGGCTGACCAGCTAGAGGCTGTTACCAAGACGCATCAGACGCACACCCTCTACACCCTTGGCGTGACCTATTGCGAAACCATGCTCAAGGGCAAGGGTAGCTATGACCATGCAATCAAGATTGTTGATCAGCTCTTTGCTGCCTTCCCTCAGTCAATCCATGACATCACCCCTCAGCTAGTCAATGACTTCAAGCTGAAGCGTCTACAAACGGTCAAGCCTGCTACCTGTCGCATACAGCTAGCGTTCATGTCTCGTTTCTTCAGGTTCGCTAAGCGTGGCCTGCTCATAGACATACACAATCCCGTAAGTGACATAGCCCTCCCCAAGCCCGACAAGTCGAGCGACAAGGTAATCAGTGCTGGCGAACTTGGACAGTTGCTCGACAAGCTCTCCCCCACCATGGCCCTAATCGTGGAGCTGGCCTATGAGACAGCCATGAGACGCTCAGAAATACTCAAGCTCACAACTCAATGCCTTCACCTGGATGAACGTATCGCGGATGTAGTGGACGGTAAGAACGGCACTAGGTCTGTGCCTCTGACAATGCGTGCCATAGAGCTACTGAAAGAGGCACAGCGGCTGGCTGTAGCAAACAAGGCACACAGAGGAAGACTGTTTATTGTGACGCCTCATGCTGTGTCACAGGCCGTTAGGCTGGCAAGGAACAAGGCGGGGCTTGACTGTAGCGTGAGGCTTCACCAGTTAAGGCATACGCGTATTACCAACGTAGCCAAGAAGGGATTCAACAACGCTCAGATAATGATTGTGTCGGGGCATAGGGATACTAGGTCAGTGGCTAGATACTCTCATTTGAATGCGAAGGATGTACTTCACCTCATTGATTAAGCCACCTGTACGCGCACAGGAACAACGATAGACAATCAACTGCCACCCATATAGCCATGCAAGCCTGTAGGCCCTTATAGGGGCCTACAGTGGCAGTGAGTAAAGGAATGGGTGTGCATGAGAGTTACGGGCAGATATTAATTTTAAGAATCCGTGTAGGGTTTTCTCTCAGATTTAAGTATATACATGTAGATAGGGAAATTATTTTCACCTGACGCTGTCCTCTTTTGGCTCAAAAAAAGAGTATTAGATAGGTACGGAAATTATTTCCAATTGGTGTTGTAGACCTTTCACCCGAAATTCAAGTATAGGTAGTAGGGTCGGAAACAATTTCCACATCAAGATGTAGATCTGAACACACCAAAGTAACGTCCTCAAATTTCCGACCGCCCCAATAATCATACCAGAGAAACCAATGAATACCACAATAGAAGACATTGTGACGCTGCGTCATGCACACCTTAAAACACTTACACGCAAACTAATCTACTTAATGATCCTAAACGGAGACAAGGAGGACGGATGGACGACAATCTCAGTTGGCGAGTTTGGGAAAGCCACAGCACTCACACGCAGGGCTGTAGATTACATCCTTAAAGACTTGTTGAATGCTGGAATAGTCGAGCGTAGAAAATCAAGCAACCTGTATAACGCCCCCTATCAATATCGAATTGTAGAACTCTAAGGATACACATGAACACAATAACCATGACAGAAATCAACGAACTCGCACGTCAGACAGGTAACACCTCCATGGCAGTTCTAACAGACCTTATCGAGCGTGGCTATCAGCTAGTCGAAGAACCTCCCGCACCTAGAGGCAATCCATTGACTTCCTCTAAGGATGCGTTAGCACAATGGAAGGCGTCTAAGCAAAAGGTACGAGACGAGCTATATAAAGCAGACCCTCTTGTCCGACAGCTTACTGACTTGGATAACGCGTATAACTCACCCGCTCAGCAAGCCAAGCAAAGTATCGTCCAACGTGATGCGTTTGGAAATATTACAGGCACCACTAAGTCCGTGCTAACTGGGGCCACCTCGAAAGAGCAAGCAGAACTGATGGCAGCCATTCGCGCAATGTATAACCAAGGAGAGTAACTATGAAAGCAGTAGACCTAACACCAGCAGAAGTTAAATTACTAGAACAACGGCGCTCCGCGCTAGGCGCTATCGACTGTAGCATTGAGCAAAAGAACAAGCTCATCACGGGTATTAAGGAATACAAGGAGTGTGAGTATGGCATGAGCCAGTATGGTTCATATCAGGTGTTGTCTGTTCATGGTAGCAGCACGCTCCCTGCGGAGCTTGAGGGCACCTTCACAGACGCTAGACATATCACCCGAACGATAGATAACTTAATCACAGAAGGGAAACTGATTGAACCCAAATAAGCCAAAGGTTATCTACGTAGCAGAAGCTACCCCAGGCACAGGCAAGACAGAACAATTCATTAAAGAACTGGATGCCGCCCCCTACAAGCGATACGTATACGCTGTCCCCACCAAGGTACTTACCAAAGACGTTGTAAAGCGCATTCATGCAATCGGTATAGCTCATGCTTACGTAATCAATAGCGACACCCACAAGAACGTGACTGACACAGTAGAATGCTCACTCCTTGAAGATGACCCCAAGGTTCTTATCATTACGCATAAGACCTTGCTAGACCTTGATCCTTGTTACCTACAAGATTGGATTGTAGTCATTGATGAAGTGCCCTCAGTCGCCAACAATCTTACCAAAGATATTGGCGACCACGCTTACACTAACTTCCTAGAGAAATTCATTGAGATTGATAGCGTATCCACCAGAGCGTCTATTAAACAAGGAATGACGAAGGAAGCCAGAGCCACCTACTCTGACGTGGTAAACGACAAGGGCATGTCGACCATCTGCACTTGTCTTGGTGCCCTCCTAAGGGGCAAGGCTGATGTATTCATCAAAGAATACGTAGACAAGAAAGACAGCAGGTGGAAGTGGCAAGTCAGGGTAATTGATTACTTTGACTTAAGCGGGATCTATGAGGCCGCTCAGGAAACACACATCCTAGGCGCCAACGTCACGGATACGTTAGCTTACCAGCATGCTTTGACCAAGGGATACGCTCTTGAAGTCTCCAAGTTCACACCAGAATACAGGGGCTACAAATTCCCAAGCTACATATACCCACTGATTGGGGGAAGCAAGGTAAGCAAGACCATGCTACTTACCCTCCCTGACGGCAGCATGGCCGATGAGTGGAATGATAGAGTATACGGGCATTCCCTTTTACGTGACGCCATTGAGTTCGTACAAGGTGAACCCATCCTTATCCAAGTTCATGAATGGTGCAAGTTTCCATTCGAGGATTACCCTAACGCAATACGTATACCTTTTGACGCTAGGGGATTGAATGGATATTCAAACGTACACCATACGCTCTCCCTGATTCATGGCAATCCAAACACTGTAGAGGATCAGAATAACTCTGAAATGCTTTGCAAGATGGCTATTTCCGCATCAGTTGGTAAGCAAGCTCTACGCAATGAGCGTTATAGGGAGTTGATATTCCAAGCAGCTACACGAAGCAGCATTAGGACTTTCAATAACGACAGACCTACTATGCACTTCGTACCCACAGAAGAATCGGGACGACACCTAGCCTTCGACTTGACAGGATGCCACTACATTCTAAAAGATCTGACTAGGCACGCTCCAACTAGCAATGCAAAAGACAAGAAAAAGAACAACATCGTCACAGCAAAAGGATTGTCATCTGATGGGTTCTCATTGCGAAGCATTGCAGCGACCATGGGGGTTAGCAAAAGCATAGTATCTAAGTGGTTGAAGTCTGATGAATGAAGCTAGCCCTGTCCACTTTCTCTTAGAACTCTCTAAGGAAAAGTGGACACCTCCTCCACTCACTTAAGATCAAGAACAACGTCAGCAAGCTGACAAAGAGCACGCATTAAAAGAGAAAATCAAAAGCAGAGCACCTACCAGTGTATCGCTCTTGATCTTTTCTTTATGCGTATGCCACTCCGTGGCGTGCTCTTGCTTTTGCTTCTGTCACGCAGTGACGTTAAGACAACTTACCTAGGACAATACAATGTCAGACAATGATAATATTCGAATACCTGATCTAACTTCTTTCGCAATTCATAGCATCACTATACGAAGGGGTTTAGCCAAACAGATTATTGCTAAGCGTGAGGACCACCAAGCGCTGTATTACATCTCATATAATCATGGCATCTCTCTTCAAGCGGTAGGCTATCTATCAAGATGCAGGCTAGAGGAAATCGAGGGAGCGTCAGCTATCAAAACGTGACTTATCTCCTAAGCGCCCTACTCCTCATACAATACACCCAGCTAGTAATACTTCAGATCATGCATGACTATAGCTTCATAGCTATAACGCTTAACATTATCTGCTACTCACTGACCCTGATAATAACAATCAAATACCGAGATAGAGCATGAACCTTACAGACACAGACAAGACAGAATACATTGAGACAAACTCACATTGCGTACTAGCTAAGCGTTTAGGCGTCAGCATGATTACTCTTGACACTTACGCAGAAGAACAAGGATGGAAAGAAGAACACCGCATCTATTGGCATGACAAATCAGTTGAGATATTGAAACAAGAACTAGTCAATGGAAACATTGCTGCCGTTAAGGAGATGTTAAAGGTAACTGGTGGCGTAAGACCTGTAGGACGCCCACGTAAATTAGAGGTTGAACGTGAGATTGCTATCGGCAAGCGCATCGAAGAAGAATACGCGGCAGATGTTCGACGAATGAAGCTCGTAGACAGCAAACCAAGATAATTATTTATTAAGACAGGAGGGGTTTATTGACCCTGGAGGCTAGCGTTCAATTTAAAATAGTGAACATTGGTCATAGCAAGGGCAGGTTGAGCGTAACGCTCGAATTCTAGATTTACCTAGATGCCCCTCAGGGGTGCTCAATGCGTTACCACACTGGCCGTTCTTCATAGGGGCTAACGCCCTCTACGCCTGATAGTTCAGCTACCAGTCACCTGCCCTCCTAACCACGCCAGAAGGGGTAAGCGTTCCACGTCTGAGCGTGGCTACTCCCATCGCTTATAGTCTCGATGCGACCGACTGTGCGTTCCTGATAGAACTACACCATTGAAGGTTCGCCCTACCGCTACTTACACATTCGCGCCCCTCAAAGTCAGGGACATACAGTTCAGCTTACGCAAGGCCCGTTTGCCTGAATGCAATATTTAGCAAAACAGCTAAATTATGTCAACTGACAATTAATAACTACCGGGTAGCTCGATAAGCAACGCCTCTAGCGAACAAAACAGATGTCACAAGCTCCATAGGATCAATCCCCTCGACCTCCCCTCTAAACATAAGTACGTTCCGTGTTGCCGCTGTCATCATAGGCCTCGCTCCGAATCGCACTTTCATAACCTCGATTCCATCAATTAGATAGCCACTCACAAGCATGGCGACGTCACCGATGTCCTGGTTAGCCTTGACCGCGAACCCCAAAAGCACAAGGTGATCGTGTAACCCTCCAAGCTCAAGGGCATTATGGAATAGGCGACGATCGACACCGAGGTATTTAGCAACATCGTTGCCAAACCTCCGCCCAGCCCAGACCAATCGAAAGCCCCGAAAATAATTCAATAGTGTCAACATGGACACCTCCACTCAGATTTACCGAGCGGAGACTGAATGACAATGAAGATGCAAGTCAATTAGCCAGCAATGACAATTTCCAGCGGATATTTTTAAGCACCATTGCATACATAAGCACCCCACCCCACACCCCCTGCCCCACCCCTAGAGAGACACCCCCGCCAGCCCTACAGCAGCACACAGAGCGTTCAGGATTCACCACAGAGCGTAGGGTGTTGAGCGTGGCCGACAGGCGTACCCGCCTCACAGCAGGCACGTAGCTCAGTTGGTTAGAAGCCTGCCCTTGCGAGGCACGAGCAACGGGCAAGGGAGTGAGCCTGCGAACGTACCACCACCTAGACAAGATAGTGAACGAGCCATGTATATCAATGGGTTAGGTAGAGCCGTTCACAAATCTGAGTGTGAACAGAAGCAGGCATGAATCCACGTTCACATTGCCTTGTGTGAACGAAGCCTATAATTTGTGAACGTTTTCTTAGGCAAAGAAAAAGGGGAACCCTTTCGGATCCCCCTTCACACCGCCCAGCAGAGCGGATTTTGTTTGGTAGGCGCGATTGGACTCGAACCAACGACCCCCACCATGTCAAGGTGGTGCTCTAACCAACTGAGCTACGTGCCTGCTGTGAGGCGGCATTCTACGGAATTCAGAAGGGGTGTCAACATCTTTTTTGCAGCTAACCCTATGAATACGCGAATTTTTTATTTGAGGTCAGCACTTCAGCATTTTTTGAGTGGCTGGCAGGCGATTTTCAACTCGGGTAGGATCGACTCACTCGTAAAAAATATAAAACAGAGGTTCCAGGATGGCGAACACCCCCTACCCCCAGTCATATTACGCCGCTTCCGCGAATGCAGTTCCGCCCCGCCCAATGCTCCAAGGCGAAGTCGAAACCGATGTATGCGTAATTGGTGCCGGCTATACCGGCCTGTCCAGCGCACTGTTCCTGCTGGAGAACGGTTTTCGCGTGACAGTACTGGAAGCCGCCAGGGTAGGTTTTGGAGCCTCGGGCCGCAATGGTGGTCAGATCGTCAACAGCTATAGCCGCGACATTGACGTAATCGAACGTAGTGTCGGGCCCAAGCAGGCGCAATTGCTGGGACAAATGGCGTTTGAGGGCGGCAAGATCATTCGCGAGCGAGTGGCCAAGTACCAAATCCAGTGCGACTTGAAGGACGGCGGCGTGTTCGCTGCACTCAACAGCAAGCACATGGGCCATCTGGAGTCGCAGAAGCGCTTATGGGAGCGCTATGGCCACACGCAACTGGAGCTGCTGGATGAACGTCGCATTCGCGAGGTGGTGGCCTGTGACAATTATGTCGGCGGCCTGCTGGACATGAGCGGCGGACACATCCATCCGCTCAACCTGGCACTGGGTGAAGCCGCGGCCGTGGAGTCCCTGGGCGGCATGATCTATGAGCAGTCAGCGGCGATACGCATAGAGCGCGGCGCCAACCCCGTGGTGCATACCGCCGAAGGTAAGGTGAGGGCCAAGTTCATCATCGCCGCGGGCAATGCTTACCTGGGCAACTTGGTGCCAGAGCTGGCGGCCAAGTCAATGCCATGCGGCACACAAGTCATTACCACGGCACCGCTGGGCGATGAACTGGCCAAGTCATTGCTGCCTCAGGATTACTGCGTGGAAGACTGTAATTACCTGCTCGACTACTACCGCCTCACCCGCGACAAGCGCCTGATCTTCGGCGGCGGCGTGGTGTACGGCGCCAGGGACCCAGCGAATATCGAAGCGATCATCCGACCGAAGATGCTCAAAGCCTTCCCACAGCTCAAGGATGTGAAAATCGACTACGCCTGGACTGGCAATTTCCTACTGACCCTGTCGCGACTGCCACAAGTCGGCCGCCTGGGCGACAACATCTACTACTCACAGGGTTGCAGCGGCCATGGCGTGACATACACGCACCTGGCGGGCAAGGTCCTGGCGGAAGCCCTTCGAGGCCAGGCAGAGCGCTTTGATGCGTTTGCCGACCTGCCCCACTATCCGTTCCCTGGTGGGCAATTGCTGCGCACACCGTTTGCGGCGTTAGGAGCCTGGTATTACGGGCTGCGGGACAAGCTGGGCTTCTGAGTCTCCGATGGGGCCGGCTCGCCGGCTCCTGCAGATGGTCAAATCGCACACACAAAAAACCCCGGTCTTTCGACCAGGGTCTTTGCTATCGGATCAAAGCAGCCAACGGCTTTCTTTGTGCTCCAAGGCGTTCAGTAGGCCTTGAGGCAGATATGGCGCAGCGGACGGGACTCGAACCCGCGACCCCCGGCGTGACAGGCCGGTATTCTAACCGACTGAACTACCGCTGCGTATCGCTTGACTGGCCGAGCGTACAACCTCGACCGTCTTTAAACATCTGATTGACCAGCCTTGGCTATTCAATCTCAGGCCCAACGAATCGAACCTGGGAAATATGGCGCAGCGGACGGGACTCGAACCCGCGACCCCCGGCGTGACAGGCCGGTATTCTAACCGACTGAACTACCGCTGCGTATCGCTTGACTGGCCGAGCGTACAACCTCGACCGTCTTTAAACATCTGATTGACCAGCCTTGGCTATTCAATCTCAGGCCCAACGAATCGAACCTGGGAAATATGGCGCAGCGGACGGGACTCGAACCCGCGACCCCCGGCGTGACAGGCCGGTATTCTAACCGACTGAACTACCGCTGCGCGTCGGTGCAACCTTTAACGTTGCGTCTTGCCTTAAGGCAAAACTCTCAAGAAGTGGTGGGTGATGACGGGATCGAACCGCCGACCCTCTGCTTGTAAGGCAGATGCTCTCCCAGCTGAGCTAATCACCCTTTGCTTCGTTGAGGCCGCGAAATTTACGCAGGTAGCGGACCTAAGTCAATAGCCCGCTTGAAGTTTTTCTGAAAAAGACAAAATAGTGTCAAGACGGCTATGCGCCCTACTCGCTGTAAATCATCTTCTTGCTCATGCCACCGTCCACCACGAACTCCTGCCCAGTGACGAACCCCGCCTGGCGCGACAGCAACCACGCCACCATGGCCGCCACGTCCTCCACCGTGCCAACTCTGCCTGCTGGATGCTGGGCATGATCGGCATCGCTCAATGGCTCGGCACGACGAGCTCCGGGGTCACGCGCATCGATCCAGCCGGGGCTGACGGCATTGACCCGCACCTCTGGCCCAAGGCTCATGGCCAACGCATGAGTCAGGGCCAACAAGCCGCCCTTACTCGCCGCATAGGCTTCGGTGTCCGGCTCCGATTGACGGGCCCGGGTCGACGCCAGGTTGACGATCGCCCCGCCGTGGGCGCGCAGGTAGGGCGCACAATGCTTGGCCAACAACATCGGCCCGCTGAGATTGACCGCCAGTACACGATTCCAGTTCGCCAGGTCGAGGCTTTCCAAGGTGATATTGCGCGGGTCGGCCACTGCTGCGTTACACACCAACGCGTCCAGGCGCCCGAACTGTCCGAGCACCTCGGCCACACCCTGAGCAACCTGCTTCTCGTCCGCCACGTCCATGGTGATGAACCAGGCATTTTCCCCCAACACCTTGGACACCTTGGAACCACGCTCGCGATCCAAGTCGGCCAGCACCACCTGCCAGCCTTCACTGATCAGCCATGCAGCAATCCCAAGGCCAATCCCCCGAGCCGCGCCCGTCACCAAGGCGACACGACCATTGGTAGCCGCAGCGGCGTCCCTGGACCACTCGATCACAAGGCCGCCAGTCCGCGAGCCAGGTCAGCTTGCAAATCGGCCACGTCCTCCAGGCCCACCGCGATACGGATCAGGCTGTCTCGAATACCCGCCGCTTCACGTTCCTGTGGCGCCAGGCGGCCATGGGACGTAGTACTCGGATGGGTAATGGTGGTCTTGCTGTCGCCCAGGTTGGCCGTGATAGAAATCAGGCGTGTCGCATCGATAAAGCGCCAGGCGCCCTCCTTGCCCCCCTTCACCTCAAAACTCACCACGGCCCCGAAACCACGCTGCTGGCGCTGGGCCAATTCGTGCTGCGGATGGCTCTTGAGACCCGCGTAATGCACCTTCTCGATACCGTCCTGCTGCTCCAGCCATTCAGCCAGCGCCTGGGCATTGGCGCAATGGGCCTTCATGCGCAGACTGAGGGTTTCCAGGCCCTTGAGGAAGATCCAGGCGTTGAACGGACTCAGGGTCGGGCCCGCAGTGCGCAAAAAGCCCACCACTTCCTTCATCTGCTCGCTGCGACCGGCAACCACACCGCCCATGCAACGGCCTTGGCCGTCGATGAACTTGGTCGCCGAGTGCACCACAATATCCGCCCCCAACTTCAGGGGCTGTTGCAGCGCTGGCGTGCAGAAGCAATTGTCGACCACCAGCATTGCGCCTTTGGCATGAGCCACTTCGGACAACGCGGCGATATCCACCAGCTCGGCCAGCGGATTGGACGGCGACTCGACGAACAGCAGCTTGGTGTTAGCCTTGATCGCCGCATCCCAGCCGGAAAGATCCGCCAGGGGCACGTAGTCCACTTCGATGCCGAAGCGCTTGAAGTATTTTTCGAACAAGCTGATGGTCGAACCGAACACGCTGCGCGACACCAGCACGTGATCGCCGGCACTGCATAGGCTCATCACCACGGCCAGGATCGCCGCCATGCCTGTGGCAGTAGCCACGGCCTGTTCAGCGCCTTCCAGGGCAGCGATACGCTCTTCGAATGCACGCACCGTCGGGTTGGTGTAGCGCGAATAGACGTTGCCCGGCACTTCACCGGCAAAACGCGCAGCGGCATCCGCAGCGGTGCGAAACACATAGCTGGAGGTAAAGAACATCGGATCACCATGCTCACCTTCCGGTGTACGGTGCTGGCCGGCACGCACAGCCAGGGTATCGAAAGCTACGCCATCGAGGTCGCTGTCCAACCGACCGGCATCCCATTCCTGACTCATGCTGCGACTCCTTACTCAATTCTTTATTTAAGATACAAAACCGGCCCCTCAGGGCCGGCGTCTACTTAGTTGTTGTACAGATCGATGATCGCGCTGACCGCCTGGGTCTTGATCTTCGACGAGTCGTTACGTGCCTGCTCGATCTTGTTCAAGTAGGCCTCGTCGATATCGCCGGTCACATACTTGCCGTCGAACACCGCGCAGTCGAACTCCTCGATCTTGATCTTGCCACCGCCAACGGCTTCGATCAGGTCCGACAGGTCCTGGTAGATCAGCCAATCGGCGCCGATCAGGTCAGCCACGTCCTGGGTCGAACGGTTGTGGGCGATCAGTTCGTGGGCGCTCGGCATATCGATGCCGTAAACGTTAGGGTAACGCACAGCAGGGGCGGCGGAGCAGAAGTACACGTTCTTCGCCCCGGCTTCGCGGGCCATCTGGATGATCTGCTTGCACGTGGTGCCGCGCACGATGGAGTCGTCCACCAGCATCACGTTCTTGCCGCGGAACTCCAGCTCGATCGCGTTGAGCTTCTGGCGTACCGATTTCTTGCGGGCCGCCTGGCCCGGCATGATGAAAGTACGGCCGATGTAGCGGTTCTTGACGAAGCCTTCGCGGAACTTGACGCCCAAGTGATTGGCCAGCTCCAGCGCAGCGGTACGGCTGGTGTCCGGGATTGGGATCACCACGTCGATGTCGTGATTCGGACGTTCGCGCAGGATCTTGTCGGCCAGCTTCTCACCCATGCGCAGGCGCGCCTTGTACACCGAAACGCCGTCGATGATCGAATCCGGACGCGCCAGGTAGACGTGCTCGAAGATGCAGGGAGTGAGCTTAGGGGATACGGCACACTGACGGGTGTGCAACTTGCCATCTTCGGTGATGTACACCGCTTCGCCCGGCGCGAGGTCGCGGATCAGGGTGAAGCCCAGCACGTCCAGGGACACACTTTCGGAAGCGATCATATACTCGACGCCTTCGTCGGTATGACGCTGGCCGAACACGATCGGACGGATGCCATGGGGATCGCGGAAACCGACGATGCCATAACCGGTGACCATGGCCACTACCGCGTAACCACCGACGCAGCGGTTGTGCACGTCGGTGACGGCGGCAAACACGTCTTCTTCGGTCGGCTGCAGCTTGCCGCGCTGGGCCAGCTCGTGGGCGAACACGTTGAGCAACACTTCCGAATCGGAGTTGGTGTTGACGTGGCGCAGGTCAGATTCGTAAATCTCCTTGGCCAGTTGCTCAACGTTGGTCAGGTTACCGTTGTGCGCCAGGGTGATGCCGTAAGGCGAGTTGACGTAAAACGGTTGAGCTTCGGCCGAAGTCGAGCTACCGGCAGTCGGGTAGCGCACATGGCCAATGCCCATGTGCCCGACCAGGCGCTGCATGTGACGTTGATGGAACACGTCACGTACCAGCCCATTGTCCTTGCGCAGGAATAACCGGCCGTCATGGCTGGTCACAATACCGGCAGCGTCCTGGCCGCGGTGCTGGAGGACGGTTAGCGCGTCATACAGCGCCTGATTGACGTTCGACTTACCGACGATACCGACGATGCCACACATGCGACGCAACCCCTACTTAATGAATCTTGACTGAACACAGCTTACTGAGGCGTTTTGGCCGGCAAGAGGTGTTCCTTGAACGGAAGGTCAGCGGGTACGCTGATCCCGCTGGCCAGCCACTGACTGCTCCACCCCAATATGAGGTTCTTGGACCAATCTGCAACCAATAGAAACTTTGGCACGAGTACCGACTCCTGCCACCATGCGTCCTGCTGTACCGGCCCCAGGCTCAAAAGCCCGACCGCCACGACCACCAGCAACGCGCCACGCGCTGCGCCGAAGGCCATGCCGAGAAATCGATCGGTCCCGGAGAGTCCGGTGACGCGTATCAACTCGCCAATAAGATAATTGACCATTGCTCCCACCAGCAGCGTGGCGATGAACATGATGGCGCAGCCCGCGATGACGCGAGCCGAAGGTGTCTCGATGTACCCAGCCAGGTAAACCGACAGTGAACCACCGAACATCCAGGCTACGACTCCTGCGATGATCCAGGTCAGCAACGACAGTGCTTCTTTTACGAAGCCGCGGCTCAGACTGATCAAAGCGGAGATGGCGACGATTGCAACGATCGCCCAATCAACCCAGGTAAATGGCACGGTGCAGCCTACGGATGGATAAGGCGGCGCATTTTAGCAGAGCGCCGGGCTGTCGGTAAGCGGTGATTGGCAGCGCTTTGCAAATCAATACGATAGAAATGATCGATGTATCTGTGCCGAGAGGATTTGCACCCGCTCGGCACCACGCCCCGTCAGCCGCGCTCAGGCTGGAAACGGGTGACGAAGCCCTTCAGGTTCTGCTGGCGATCCAGCAAATCCCGCAGACGGTCAGCCTCGGCACGCTCGATCAGCGGCCCGATAAATACCCGGTTCTTGCCATCTGCACTGCGGATATAGGCGTTATAACCCTGGGTCCGCAGCTTTTTCTGCAATGCATCGGCACTTTCACGGCTCGCCAGGCTGGCCAACTGGATCGACCAACTGATCGGCAGACCATTGGGATCGATGCGACTCTGGCCCACGTCCGGCTTGCCCGGTGCGGCAGGTTGTGGCGCGACAGGCTTGGGCGCAGGCGCCGACGCAGCGGGTTTTGCGGCAACGGCAGGCGCAGCGGGAGCCGGCTTGACCACCGGTACACTCGGCTGCACAGGCTTCGAAGGCGCCTGTTGCGCAGCCACTTCATCATCGCCAGGCACAGGCTCTTCTTCCGGCAACGCCTGGGGCTCAGGCACCACTACCGGCTCAACCTGCACCTGTGGTACTGCCGGCGCCTGGGGCGCTGCGGGCGCCTCGACCACCACCTGGCGCTGTTCGTCCTGGCGGGAAAACAGCATCGGCAGAAAAATCACCGCCAATGCCACCAGAACCAGGGCTCCAACCATTCGCTGCTTGTATGCGCTATCCAGTAATGCCATGTGCAGCTTCCTCCGTGGAGCGCCGGGCCAACCACTCGAGCGCCTCGGCAACACAATAAAATGATCCGAACAACAGAATCTCGTCCTCCGCCGTAGCGACCGCACACTGAGCCTCCAGGGCCGCCGTGACGCTTGCATACGACGTCACCGACGCACCAAGGCTCTGCAATGCCGACGCCAGTTCGGCAGCCGGACGACTGCGCGGCGTCTGCAGCGGCGCTACCGCCCAAGCCTGGACACAGCCCAATAACGGCGCAACCACGCCATCCAGATCCTTATCGGCCAGCAAACCGAATACGGCAAGGCGGCGCCCGACAGGCGGCGTACGCGACAGGCGTCGCGCCAGGTATTCGGCCGCATGGGGGTTGTGGCCCACATCCAACAGCAGGCTCAAACGCTTACCGTGCCAGTCGAATTCACGACGATCAAGGCGCCCCACAACACGGGTCGCCAGCAATGTCGCAGCGATCTGCTCGGCATTCCACGGCAGATCCAGCAACAGATAGGCTTGCAGCGCAAGCGCGGCATTCTCCATTGGCAGGTTCAACAGCGGCAGGTCATGCAGCGCGACAGCCTGGCCGCGCGCATCGCGTCCGTGCCATTGCCAGTTGCGCTCACCGATCTCGAGATTGAATTCGCGGCCACGCAGAAAAAACGGACACTCCAGCTCACGCACCTTGTCCAGCAGCGGTTGCGGCGGATTCACGTCACCGCACAGCGCGGGCTTGCCCTGACGGAAGATCCCGGCCTTTTCATAGGCCACGGACTCGCGGGTATTGCCCAGGTAGTCGGCATGATCGACACCAATGCTGGTAACCAGCGCCAGGTCGGCATCCACCACGTTGACCGTGTCCAGGCGACCGCCCAGGCCGACTTCCAGAACGACCACATCCAGCTGTGCACGCTCGAACAGCCAGAAGGCAGCCAGCGTACCCATTTCGAAGTAAGTCAGGGAAATGTCGCCGCGCCCCGCATCGAGGGCCGCGAACGCTTCACAGAGTTGCTCGTCAGTGGCTTCCACGCCATTGAGCTGCACCCGCTCGTTATAGCGCAGCAGGTGCGGCGAGCTGTACACACCCACTGCCAGCCCTTGGGCTTGCAGCAGCGCAGCGACAAAGGCGCAGGTCGAGCCTTTGCCGTTGGTGCCGGTCACCGTGATCACACGGGGTGCCGGACGCCCCAACCCAAGGCGGGCCGCTACCTGTTGCGAGCGCTCCAGGCCCATGTCGATGGCGGACGGATGCAACTGCTCAAGGTAGGCGAGCCATTCGCCCAGGGTCCGTTGGGTCATAGGTTTGCAGGCACCGGCGGCACCACGATCGGCTCGACGCTAGGCGCGACATATGCCGGCGTCGGCAGACCCATCATTTGCGCCAGCAGTTTACCCAGGCGCGGGCGCAACTCGCCGCGCGGGATGATCAAATCGATCGCGCCGTGCTCCAGCAGGAACTCGCTGCGCTGGAAGCCCTCCGGCAGTTTTTCGCGCACGGTTTGCTCGATCACACGCGGGCCGGCAAAACCGATCAGGGCTTTCGGCTCGCCGACGATCACGTCACCCAGCATTGCCAGGCTGGCGGAAACGCCGCCATAGACCGGGTCGGTCAGCACGGAAATGAACGGGATACCCTCTTCGCGCAGACGCGCCAGAACCGCGGAGGTCTTGGCCATTTGCATCAGGGAAATCAGGGCTTCCTGCATGCGCGCACCACCGGAGGCGGCGAAGCAGATCATCGGGCAACGGTTTTCCAGGGCGTAGTTGGCAGCGCGCACAAAGCGCTCACCGACGATGGCACCCATGGAACCACCCATGAAGGAGAACTCGAACGCCGAGACCACCACAGGCATGCCCAGCAGCTTGCCGCTGACGGAGATCAGCGCGTCTTTCTCACCGGTCTGTTTCTGCGCAGCGGTCAGGCGATCCTTGTACTTCTTGCCATCGCGAAACTTGAGACGGTCAACCGGCTCCAGGTCGGCACCCAGCTCGTTGCGGCCTTCGGCGTCGAGGAAGATGTCGATACGGGCGCGGGCACCGATACGCATGTGGTGGTTGCACTTGGGGCAAACGTCCAGGGTCTTTTCCAGCTCTGGGCGGTACAGCACCGCATCGCAGGATGGGCACTTGTGCCACAGACCTTCAGGAACCGAGCTTTTTTTCACCTCGGAACGCATGATCGAAGGGATCAGTTTGTCTACTAACCAGTTGCTCATGCTTTCTTTCTCCAGTACCGGTGGCTTGAACACAGCCCCGCGTATGCCCTTGAGCTAAATTCAAATTCATATGTGGCGATGACGCATGCTGGACGGGGTCAGACGTTCGACCGGCCATTTCCCGCATGCCTCCTCAGCCTTCCAGACAACCTGCTGCGCAGGGTTGCCACTTCGTTTCCGGGCCACCCACAGGCGGCGCCGGGCTGTTTTACACAGTGGTAGTTATGGACGGCGGCAGACTGCCCGCCGTCACATCCCGCCACTGCTGTTGCGCACGGCCTGCATAAATGCGCGAATCTTGCTGTGATCCTTGATGCCCTTGCCCTGCTCTACCCCGCCGCTGACATCCACCGCATACGGTCGAACCTGTTCGATCGCCGCCGCAACGTTCGCGGCGTTGAGCCCACCGGCCAGGATGATCGGCTTGCTCAGCCCCGCAGGGATCAGCGACCAATCGAAGGCTTCGCCCGTCCCGCCAGGTACGCCTTCGACGTAGGTATCCAACAGAATGCCGCGTGCGCTGCCATAAGCATGGCAGGCGCCAGCGATATCATCCCCGGCCTTGACCCGCAGCGCCTTGATGTACGGGCGCTGGTAGCTTTCACACTCATCTGGGGTTTCGTCGCCATGAAACTGCAGCAGATCCAGCTGTACGGCATCCAGGGTTTCGTTGAGTTCGCAACGGCTGGCGTTGACGAACAAGCCCACAGTGGTCACGAACGGCGGCAACGCGGCGATGATCGCCCGTGCCTGCATCACATTCACCGCCCTCGGGCTTTTGGCATAAAACACCAAACCGATGGCGTCAGCCCCCGCCTCGACCGCCGCCAGCGCGTCTTCTATGCGGGTAATCCCGCAAATCTTGCTGCGAACGGCTGACATATCGTAGAAACCTCAGGGGTTGAACCGAGAAAGTCCCGGATGGTAACAAAAGCTTTTCCGGGCGTCAGCCGCCAAGTTCGCTGAAACCGGTGAGGAAGTGAGGCCCGATGAAACGATCCGGCAGTTCGAACTCGTCGCGGTACTCCACATCCACCAGGTACAGGCCAAACGGATGAGCCGTCACCCCGCCAGTGCGACGAATGCGGCTCTCCAACACTTCCTTGGCCCATTCCACCGGACGCTCGCCGGTGCCGATGGTCATCAACACGCCGGCAATGTTGCGCACCATATGGTGCAGGAACGCTCCGGCGCGGATATCCAACACAATCATCTTGCCGTGACGGGTCACCCGCAAGTGGTGGACTTCCTTGATCGGCGACTTGGCCTGACACTGCCCCGCCCGGAAGGCGCTGAAATCATGCACACCCACCAGATATTGCGCGGCCTCGGCCATGCGCTCGGCATCCAGCGGGCGGTGGTTCCAAGTGATCTCTTCGTTGAGATGCGCCGGACGGATCTGATCGTTATAGATCACATAGCGATAACGCCGCG
This sequence comes from Pseudomonas extremaustralis, assembly GCF_900102035.1. Classification (NCBI taxonomy): domain Bacteria; kingdom Pseudomonadati; phylum Pseudomonadota; class Gammaproteobacteria; order Pseudomonadales; family Pseudomonadaceae; genus Pseudomonas; species Pseudomonas extremaustralis. The sequence goes on along the minus strand of NZ_LT629689.1, from coordinate 561,864 downwards.
CGATGGCCTTGAAGCGTGCATGAAAGTGCGCAGGCATGACCTTGGCCCAACTGACACTGACGTCATGGGGCAAATTGATATTGGCGCCCATCACCCAGGCTTTCATCGAACGTTCGGCCTGGGTATCGAAGTGCACCACCTGGCCACACGCGTGCACACCGGCATCGGTACGCCCGGCACACATCAAAGACACGGGTGAGTCAGCGACTTTCGACAGGGCGTTCTCCAGGGTTTCCTGTACCGTCAGCACACCCGACGCCTGGCGCTGCCAGCCGCGATAGCGCGAACCTTTGTATTCCACGCCCAGGGCGATGCGGTAAAAGCCTGCAGCGGCCATTTCGGCAGCCGGGTTATCTATATTTGCCAAGAACTGAGAGCCTGATGAGTTGCGCGAAGGCGGCCATTATAAGGCGGCGAGCCCCGGACGCCATGGTTTGCTGTGCGTAAAGCAAAACGGCGACCCGAAGGTCGCCGCCATGTTCACGATGAACGATTAAGCCAAGCGGCTCAACATTTCCTTGGCCTCGCCACGCTGCACTTCACTCCCTTCGGTCAGCACTTCGGTGAGAATGTCCCGCGCACCGTCGGCATCGCCCATATCGATGTAGGCCTGGGCCAGATCGAGCTTGATCGCCACTTCGTCGGTGCCGGACAGAAAGTCGAACTCCGGCTCATCCCCTCCCAGCGCCGCGTCTTCAGCGGTAAAGGAGGGTTCGATGGAAGGACTTTCCAGGCTCTGGGAAAGACGGTCCAGCTCGGCGTTGACGTCGCCCAGCTCCGATGCAAAAGCGTCAGGCTTGGCGGCTTCGGGCTCATCCGCCAGGGACAGGTCGAAATCTTCCGGCAGATCGAAGTCGTCCAGCGCCGCAGGGGTCAGGGTCGGCGGCTCGACGGCGGGCACATCTTTCACCGGATCTTCAAGGCCCGAGAGGAAGTCTTCGTCCGATTGCGTCGACGCCGGGGCATCCAGCTGCAGGTCCAGGTCGAAGTCCGACAAGTCATCCGCACTGGCCTTGGCTTCGGTCTGCTGTTGAAGCAGCGATTCGAACGTCTGCTGGTCGCCCTTGATTTCGGCCGGAGAAGCCGCCTCCAACTCGTCCAGGCTCAGATCGAAATCGGTGTCAAAGGCTTCCGGCTCAGGCGCAGCGGGCTTGTCTTCCATCAGATTCTTGACGTACTGCGCGTCAAGGGCAGCAGCGGCGACAGCGGCACTGACACCTGCCGCCAGTACGGCCATGGCCGGGAAGCGGCTCTTGAGCTGCTCGACCTGGGCATGGTTTTCACCGTTGGCCACCAACTGACGCTCCTGGGTGACGAAGCCGTCCTTGTCACTTTGCAGGCCGTAGACCTCCATCAGTTTCAAACGCAGGTCGCTGCGCGCGGGCTCGTGCTTGATCGCCTGCTCCAGCACGTCGGCAGCCTGGTTCAAGTGGCCACGATCAATATGGGACTGGGCTTGTGCAAGCGCATCGTTGGCGCTTTGCGGGACTACGGCCGCAGCCGGCGGCGCGAGTACGGAGGCGACGCTCGGCGCCGCCACAGCCGCCACAGCCGGCTCAGGCGCTGGAGCGGGTGCGGGCGCAGCCGCCAGCTTGACGTTCGGTGGCGGTACTTCGAGGCCTTCGAAGCTATCCGGTGGCAGGTCTTGATCGATATTCGAGGTGAATACCGGCTCTTCAGCCAAGGCTCGCGCCATACGCAAGTGTTTTTCTTCCGCGCGACGGGCATTGCGATGACGCGCCCACAGCAACAGAAGCAATAACACCAGCAGGCCTGCCGCGCCGCCGATCACGCCCAGCACGATCGGGTTGGTCAGCAGGTCGTTGAATTTGCCTTCAGTGGTGGCGGGCGTGGCATCCGGCTTGATCGGCTCGGGCGCAGTCGGCGCAGGAGCAGGCGCGGTGGGACTGGCTGCCGGCTCGCCGACCAATTGAGCGGGCATCGCCGCCGTCGCTTGAGGGGCAGGCGCGCTTTTTTCGGCTTGCAAACGGGCCAACTGATCGTTTTTCAGTTGAATCAGTTTTTGCAGCTTGTCCAGCTGGCTCTGCAGGTCCGCCGCGCGACTTTTCAACTCTTCGTTGTCACGACGGGTGGTGTCGAGCTGTTCCTTGGTCATCGCCAGCTTGTCGCTCAAGGCCTTGCCATCAGCGGCCTTGCCCTTGCTGCCCTTCCTGGCGGCGTCGCCGGAGACCAGGCTCAAGTTGTCCTGGCCGTTGGTGCTCACCGGCGCATTACCGGCCCTGGTGCGCTTGGTGGCATCCAGTTGCTGCTTACCTGTAGCTTGTTTGGTCGCGGCACGGCGGCCCTGGCGCCAGGCGGTGTTCTGCGCACTCACTTCTGCAATCGCCTTGGGTTGCGACAGCGCAGTGCTTTGTATGGTGTCCGGCAGGCGCAAGACATGACCGGTCTTCAGGCGGTTGATATTGCCGTCGATAAACGCGTCAGGGTTCAGCGCCTGGATGGCCAGCATCGTCTGTTGCACCGAAGCACCATTGCGGTTCTTGGCGGCGATTTCCCACAAGGTATCGCGGGAAGTGGTGGTGTACTGGGCGGGCTTGCTCACAGTCGGCGCGGTGGCGGACGGCGTGGTGCTGGCCGGGGCTGCCAGGCGCGGCGCGACGGCGGCCGGTGCCGACGAGTCGAATTTAGACGGATCGAGCAATACGCTGTAGTCGCGCATCAGGCGCCCATTGGGCCATTGCACCTGCAACAAAAAGCGTACATAGGACTCGGGCAGCGGCTTGCTGGAGGTAACACGCACCACACTGCGGCCATTGGGGTTGACCACCGGGGTGAAGGTCAGATCATTGAGAAACGCTTGGCGGTCGACGCCAGCATCCACAAACGCCTGGGACGAGGCCAGGCTCGGCGTGATCTCGGCAGCCGTGAGGCCACCGACATCGAGCAATTCGATTTCCACCGACAATGGCTGGTTCAACTTCGACTTGAGGGTCATCTCCCCCAGCTGCAGCGCCTGCGCCATACCGGAGGACAGCGCCGAGGCGGCCGCTATTGCTAACACCAGTTTGCGAACTTGAACCATAGCCTCATCCTTTGTCTGAACACTCCCCGGCCTGCGAGAAGGTTGGTAACCGCTGCCATAAGGCATGGCGAGCCGATAGGTCACCGACACGCTTCTGTTCCTGCTTGGGGCCAAGCATAGCGCCTGGCTAGAATCAATCTACAAATTGCCGCCAAGTATCTTTTACGCAAGGCCTTTTATCAACAACTGCGCCAGTTGCACAGCGTTGAGCGCGGCGCCTTTGCGTACGTTATCTGACGTCAGCCACAGATTTAGTTCCGCCGGGTCATCCACCCCCGCCCGAACCCGACCGACATACACCACATCCTGGCCCACTGCATCGCCCACGGCCGTCGGGTAATCGCCCTCTTCCACTAACTCGATACCCGGTGCGGCATCAAGCACACGATTGACGGCGGCAAGGTCGACCGGCGCGCCCAATTGCAGTGACACAGTCAGGCTATCGCCAAAAAACACCGGGGCTTGAACGCAAGTTGCGGAAATCTTTAGCAAAGGAGTTTCCAGCACGGCACGCAGTTCGTGTATCAGTCTTTTCTCCAGTTCGGTATGGCCCTGGGCGTCCGGCTTGCCGACTTGTGCCAGCAGATTGAAGGCCATCTGCCGATCAAAGAACTGCGGCTCCAACGGGCGCACATTCAACAATTCGGCGGTTTGCCGGGCCAGTTCGCTGACGGCTTCACGGCCCTGGGCCGATACCGCCAGGTTAGCGGTGACGCTGACGCGCTGGATGTCCAGCAAACCGCGCAACGGCGCAAGGACCACTGCCAGGTGAGTCGCGCAGGGGCTCGGACTGCTGAGCTGGAATGGTTTTTTCAGACCGTCGAGTACATGGGCATTCGCTTCCGGCACCACCTGGGGCGCTTGATCAGCCGGCAAGGCACCCGACAGGTCAATCACCGAACAGCCGGCAGCCGTGGCGCGCGGTGCGAAACTCAAGGTCACCGCAGGGCCTGCGGCAAAAAAGGCCAACTGTGCCTTGCTGAAATCGAACTCATCGACTTCGCGCACCCGCACATTCTTGCCGCGAAACGGCACCGATGCGCCGGCGGAATTACTGCCCGCCAGCAGATACAGCGTGCCCACCGGAAAATCCAGCTCTTCGAGGATCTGCACCAGGGTTTCGCCAACAGTGCCGGTGGCGCCGATCACGGCGATTTCAAAGGTCTGAGTCATGGGGGCTGCCTCGGGCATTACGGGGGGAGCGGCACTTTACCGGGTGGCTGGGGGTGAGGCAATTGGGCGAGGCCTTGTAGGAGGGGACTTGCTCCCGATGCCTTCCTGAAAGCCAACAAAAAACCCGCGCCTGTCACCAGTCGCGGGTTTCTCGTTGCGCCTCAGGCGATCAACGCTCCAGCAGAATCCGCAGCATGCGGCGCAGCGGCTCGGCCGCGCCCCACAACAGCTGGTCGCCGACGGTGAACGCACCCAGGAACTGGCTGCCCATGTTCAGCTTGCGCAGACGGCCCACCGGGACATTCAGGGTACCGGTGACCTTGGTAGGGCTCAGCTCATGCATGCTGATCTCGCGGTTGTTCGGCACCAGCTTGACCCAGGGGTTGTGCTGACTGATCAGCGATTCGATATCGGCGATCGGCACGTCTTTGTTCAGCTTGATGGTCAGCGCCTGGCTGTGGCAGCGCATGGCGCCGATACGCACGCAGATGCCATCCACCGGAATCGGGCTCTTGAAGCGACCGAGGATCTTGTTGGTCTCGGCCTGAGCCTTCCACTCTTCGCGGCTTTGGCCGTTAGGCAGCTCTTTGTCGATCCAAGGGATCAGGCTACCGGCCAATGGCACGCCGAAGTTCTCGGTCGGGTAGGCATCGCTGCGCATGGCTTCGGCCACCCGGCGATCGATATCGAGGATCGCGCTGGCCGGGTCAGCCAGCTGATCGGCGACAGCAGCGTGGGTCGCGCCCATCTGCTTGATCAGTTCGCGCATGTTCTGCGCGCCGGCACCAGAGGCCGCCTGATAGGTCATGGCGCTCATCCACTCGACCAGGCCGGCTTCGAACAGGCCGCCCAGGCCCATCAGCATCAGGCTGACCGTGCAGTTGCCGCCCACATAGTTCTTGGTACCGGCGTCGAGTTGCTGGTCGATGACCTTGCGGTTGACCGGGTCGAGGACGATCACGGCGTCGTCCTGCATGCGCAGGCTCGACGCGGCGTCGATCCAGTAACCCTGCCAGCCGGCTTCACGCAGCTTGGGGAAGACTTCGCTGGTGTAGTCGCCACCCTGGCAGGTCAGAATCACGTCGAGGGTTTTCAGCTCTTCAATGCTGTAGGCATCCTTGAGCGGGGCAATATCCTTGCCCACGGAAGGCCCTTGGCCACCTACGTTAGAAGTGGTGAAAAACACCGGCTCAATAAGATCGAAATCCTGCTCTTCCAGCATCCGCTGCATGAGCACGGAACCGACCATACCGCGCCAACCGATCAGACCTACACGTTTCATCGCAACTACACCTTGTTAAAAAGTGGGCCGACTTGCAGCAACAACTGCAAGCGGGCACGAGAGATTACAGATTCCGCAGCGCGGCGACTACTGCGTCGCCCATTTCTTGCGTACCGACTTTGGTGCAACCCTTCGACCAGATGTCGCCGGTGCGCAGCCCTTGGTCCAGCACCAGGCTCACGGCCTTCTCGATCGCATCGGCCGCTTCGCCCAGGTTGAAGCTGTAGCGCAGCATCATCGACACCGACAAAATGGTCGCCAGCGGGTTGGCAATGCCAAGGCCTGCGATGTCCGGCGCCGAACCGTGGCACGGCTCGTACATGCCCTTGTTGTGGGTGTCCAGGGACGCCGACGGCAGCATGCCGATGGAGCCGGTGAGCATCGAGGCCTGGTCGGACAGGATGTCGCCGAACAGGTTGTCGGTGACGATCACATCGAACTGCTTCGGTGCACGCACCAGTTGCATGGCGGCGTTGTCGACGTACATGTGGCTCAGCTCGACGTCCGGGTAGTCCTTGGCCACTTCTTCGACGATTTCGCGCCACAGTTGGCTGGAAGCCAGCACGTTGGCCTTGTCCACCGAGCAGAGCTTCTTGCCGCGCACGCGGGCCATGTCGAAACCGACACGCGCGATACGGCGGATTTCGCTTTCGCTGTACGGCAGGGTGTCGTAGGCCTGACGCTCGCCATTCTCCAACTCACGCACACCACGTGGCGAGCCGAAATAGATACCGCCGGTCAGTTCACGCACGATCAGGATGTCCAGGCCGGCCACCACTTCCGGCTTGAGGCTCGACGCGTCGGCCAGTTGCGGGTACAGGATCGCCGGGCGCAGGTTGCCGAACAGGCCCAGTTGCGCGCGGATTTTCAGCAGGCCGCGCTCAGGGCGGATGTCACGTTCGATCTTGTCCCATTTCGGGCCACCCACGGCGCCCAGCAGCACGGCGTCAGCGGCACGGGCGCGTGCCAGGGTTTCATCGGCCAGGGGCACGCCGTGCTTGTCGATGGCGGCGCCGCCGATCACGTCGTGGGTCAATTCGAAGCCCAGGCTGTACTTGGTGTTGGCCACTTCCAGGACCTTGACCGCTTCGGCCATGATTTCCGGACCAATACCGTCGCCAGGGAGAATCAGAATCTGCTTGCTCATGGGTTCCTCATTTCATCAAGCGACCCGCCCGCGGGCAGGTCGGGAAAAATTAATCAGCGCTCGGCCCACACCACCAGCACGTCGGTGCTGAACGTGCCGTCGGCCTGAATCTCGTAGTAATCGCGCACTTCCTGGCCCATCGCCTGCTGCAGCTCGAGGATCGCGGCGCGCAAGGCCTGCGGCGTGCGCATGCGCTCGACCCACGAGGTGTATTCCAGGCGCAGGCGCTGGCGGCTGCTGTTGCGTACATGCAGACCGGCTTCGCTGAGCTGGCGCATCCACTCGGCGGCGGAATAGTCGCGCACGTGGCTGGTGTCGCGCAGCACTTCGACGGTTTGCAGGTAAGTGTCCAGCAGCGGGCTACCTGGCGACAACACATCGACGAATGCCGCCACGCCGCCAGGCTTGAGCACCCGGCGCACTTCACGCAGGGCCAGGCCCAGGTCGCTCCAATGGTGCGCCGAATAGCGGCTGAACACGAAGTCGAATTCACCATCGGCGAACGGCAAGCGCTCGGCGGCGCCATGCACGGTGCGGATGTTGTCGAGGTTACGGTCCACGGCAGCGGCGGCGACCACGTCGAGCATCTGCCGGGACAGGTCGTAGGCCACCACTTCTTTTACCAGCGGCGCCACGTGGAAACTGACATGACCGGCACCGCAGCCCAAATCCAGCAGTCGTGCAGCGCCCTGCCCGGCCAGTTCGGCCTGCAGCAGCGCGAATTCGGTGCCCTGGGCGTGCACGGCACTGCTCAGGTAGGCCGAGGCTTGCTCGCCGAATTGTTTTTGCACGACTTGGGTGTGGGCGGTAGTGGTCATGGTGAATCCCTTGGATTTTGTGCGGTTGATACTGGCCTCATCGGGAGCAAGCCCCCTCCCACATTTGGAATGCATTCCCCTGTGGGAGGGAGCGTGCCCCCGATAGCGACGGTCCCGAGTTACATCATCTTATGCGTCGCGAAACAACCAGGGCTGGCTCGCCCGGTGCTTGGCTTCAAACGCGGCAATCGCGTCGCCGTCCTGCAAGGTCAGGCCGATATCGTCCAGGCCGTTGAGCAGGCAGTGCTTGCGGAAGGCATCCACTTCAAAGTGGTACACCTTGCCGTCCGGACGCGTCACGGTCTGCGCGGCGAGGTCGACGGTCAACTGGTAGCCCACCTCGGCTTCCACTTGCTTGAACAGTTCATCGACTTCTTCGTCGGTCAAGATGATCGGCAACAGGCCGTTCTTGAAGCTGTTGTTGAAGAAAATGTCGGCGTAGCTCGGCGCGATGATGCTGCGAAAGCCATATTCTTCCAGGGCCCACGGCGCATGCTCACGGCTGGAGCCGCAACCGAAGTTTTCGCGGGCCAGCAACACACTGGCACCCTGGTAACGCTCGGCGTTGAGCACGAAGTCCTTGTTCAGCGGGCGCTTGGAGTTGTCCTGATAGGCGTAGCCCACGTCCAGGTAGCGCCACTCGTCGAACAGGTTGGGGCCGAAGCCGGTGCGCTTGATCGACTTCAAGAACTGCTTGGGGATGATCTGGTCGGTGTCCACGTTGGCACGGTCCAACGGCGCGACTAAACCTGTGTGTTGGGTAAAAGCTCTCATCGGGTATTCCTCAGATCAATTCGCGAACGTCGATGAAACGACCGTTGACGGCAGCGGCTGCGGCCATGGCCGGGCTGACCAGGTGGGTACGGCCACCGGCGCCCTGACGCCCTTCGAAGTTACGGTTGGAGGTCGACGCGCAATGCTCGCCCGACTCCAAACGGTCCGGGTTCATCGCCAGGCACATGGAGCAGCCCGGCTCACGCCATTCAAAACCGGCTTCGAGGAAGATCTTGTCCAGGCCTTCGGCTTCAGCCTGGGCTTTGACCAGACCCGAGCCCGGTACCACGATGGCCTGCTTGATGGTCGAGGCGACTTTACGGCCCTTGGCGATCACCGCCGCGGCGCGCAGGTCTTCGATCCGCGAGTTGGTGCAAGAGCCGATGAACACGCGATCCAACTGAATATCAGTGATCGCCTGGTTGGCTTTCAAACCCATGTATTTCAAGGCGCGTTCGATGGAGCCGCGCTTGACCAGGTCGGTTTCCTTGGCCGGGTCCGGCACGTTCTGGTCGACGGCCAAGACCATTTCCGGCGAAGTGCCCCAGCTGACTTGCGGCTTGATCTGGGTGGCATCCAGTTCAACCACGGTGTCGAACACGGCATCGGCGTCGGAGACCAGGTCTTTCCAGGCCTCGACGGCGGCATCCCAGTCGGCGCCTTTCGGGGCGAACGGACGGCCTTTGACGTACTCAACGGTTTTTTCATCCGCCGCCACCATGCCCACGCGGGCACCGGCTTCGATGGACATGTTGCAGATGGTCATGCGGCCTTCGATGGACAGGTCGCGGATGGCGCTGCCGGCGAATTCGATGGCATGGCCGTTACCGCCAGCGGTACCGATCTTGCCGATCACGGCGAGCACGATGTCCTTGGCGGTCACGCCAAACGGCAATTGGCCTTCGACGCGTACCAGCATGTTCTTCATTTTCTTGGCGACCAGGCACTGGGTGGCGAACACATGTTCCACCTCGGAAGTACCGATGCCGTGGGCCAGGGCGCCGAACGCACCGTGGGTGGAGGTGTGGGAGTCGCCGCAGACCACGGTCATGCCGGGCAAGGTGGCGCCCTGCTCCGGGCCGATCACGTGGACGATGCCTTGACGCACGTCATTCATCTTGAATTCGGTGATGCCATATTCGTCGCAGTAGTCGTCGAGGGTCTGCACCTGCAAACGCGACACCTGGTCGGCAATCGCTTCGATCCCGCCCTTGCGCTCCGGGGTGGTCGGCACGTTGTGGTCCGGGGTGGCGATGATCGAGTCGACGCGCCAAGGCTTGCGCCCGGCCAGCCGCAGGCCTTCGAACGCTTGGGGCGAGGTCACTTCATGGATGATGTGACGGTCGATATAGATCAGCGACGAGCCATCGTCGCGCCGTTTCACTTCATGGGAATCCCAAAGCTTGTCGTAAAGCGTTTTGCCGGCCATCAATCGGTCCTCATCAGCGGTATTTCTATGCCCCGGGTCTTGAGACATTCAATAACCCTTTGGCTTGTGAGGCTGATGGTATGGCGCTACATTAAATAACTCAAATTCATATTTTTTATACTTTGGATTACCAACTGGAATACAACAATGGACCTGGCCAACCTCAACGCCTTTATCGCCATCGCCGAGACCGGCAGTTTCTCCGGTGCCGGCGAACGCCTGCACCTGACGCAACCGGCCATCAGCAAACGTATTGCCGGCCTCGAGCAGCAATTAAAAGTCCGTTTGTTCGACCGCCTGGGCCGTGAAGTCGGCCTGACCGAAGCCGGACGCGCCCTGCTGCCGCGCGCTTATCAGATTCTGAATGTGCTGGACGACACCCGCCGCGCCCTCACCAACCTCACCGGCGAAGTCAGCGGCCGCCTGACTCTGGCCACCAGCCACCATATCGGCCTGCACCGCCTGCCACCGATCCTGCGCGCCTTTACCCGGCAATATCCGAATGTGGCACTGGATATTCAGTTTCTTGATTCGGAAGTGGCCTACGAAGAAATCCTCCACGGCCGCGCCGAAGTGGCCGTGATCACCCTGGCGCCCGATCCCCACAACCTGGTGCGCGCCACCCCGGTCTGGGACGACCCGCTGGATTTCGTGGTGGCGCCGGAGCACAGCCTGGCCAGCAACGGTTCGGTCAACCTGGTGGACATCGCCGGGCACCCGGCGGTTTTCCCCGGTGGCAACACCTTCACCCACCATATCGTCAGCCGGCTGTTCGAAGCCCAGGGCCTGACGCCGAACATCGCAATGAGCACGAACTACCTGGAAACTATCAAGATGATGGTGTCCATCGGCTTGGCTTGGAGCGTATTACCGCGCACCATGCTCGACGATCAGGTGGCAAGTATCGCTTTGCCGGGCATACAACTCAGTCGCCAGCTAGGCTATATCGTGCACACTGAAAGGACGCTTTCGAATGCTGCGCGGGCTTTCATGAGCCTTTTGGATGCACAGGTCGATCTGCCAGGGATTCCGGCATGAAGCTGTGCGACCTCAAGGCCTGAACCCCACCGCGACGAACGCCCATTGAGCCAAGGCCCTTTGATAATGCGCAATCCCGTCGACCCCGTACCGCCACTGCCTCGCATCTACGCCCTTGACCCCCAAGAGGCGGAACAAAGCTGGGACAGCGCTCCGCAATTGCTGGCAGCCCTCAACGCCGCGCGGCTGGGGGCGTGGTGCTGGGAAATCGATACCGGGCGCATCAGCTGGTCACGCGGTACTCAGGCGCTGTTCGGTTTCGATCCCCACCAACCGCTCCCCAAGGACATTGATTACCTCGACCTGCTGGCGCCACAGGATCGCAGTCGTGTGGTGCGCGCGTTCCATGCCGTGCTGGCGGGCGAGCCGTTCGAGCAGGCCATGCATCACCATATCCAGTGGCCGGATGGCACTGATCACTGGCTGGAAATCAACGGCAGCCTGGCACCCGACAAAGCCGGCAGGCGCCGCATGATTGGCGTGATCCGCGAGACCACCCGCCAGCGCCAGCGAGAGCACGCCCTCAGCCACTCTGAAAAGCGCTTCGCCACGTTGTTTCACCTGTGCCCGAACATGGTGCTGCTGACCCGCCAGTCCGACGGATTGATCAGCGAAGCCAACCAGTATTTCGAGATGCACTTTGGCTGGCCCCTGTCCGACGCCATCGGCCGCACCACCCTGGACCTGGGCCTGTGGTGCCACCCCGAGCAACGCGCGCAACTGGTCAAGGCCACCCAGCGCAAGGGCGAACCGATCACCATGGATGTGCAGTTCTGCGCCAGTAACGGCCAGATCCACGACGGCACCCTCAGTGCGCAGAAGGTCGAACTGGAAGGCGAGGCCTACCTGATCAGCACCTTTGTCGACACCACCGAACGCAAGAATGCCGAACAAGCCCTCAAGGACAGCCAGGAGCGCCTCGATCTGGCGTTGGACTCGGCGCAACTGGGCACCTGGGACTGGCATATTCCCAGCGGCATGCTCTATGGCTCGGCCCGCGCCGCGCAGTTGCATGGCCTGCCTGCCGTACCGTTCCATGAACCCTTCGACGAATTCTTCGAGGGCATGCCCAAGGAAGAGCGCGACAACATGCGCAACGCCTATCGCACCCTGCGCGAGGGCCCGGCCGGCAACTACCAACTGACTTACCGCGTGCAACTGGAAGATGGCACATCGCGCTACCTGGAAAGCCGCGCGCGTCTCTATCGCGACGACCAGGGTGCGCCGCTGCGTATGGCCGGCACCTTGCTGGACATCACCGACCAGGTCGAGCGCGAACAACGCCTGACTGCCTCCGAAGAGAAATTCGCCAGCCTGTTCCAGGCCAGCCCCGACCCTATCTGCGTCACCGGCCTGGACAGCGGCGCGTTTATCGAGATCAACCCGGCCTTTACTCAGACCTTTGGTTGGACGGCAGCCGAGGTCATCGACAAAAGCGCCGAGCAGATCGGTCTGTGGGACGAATCGAGCAAGCGCCTGCAACGTATCGAACAGGTGATTCGCGAACAGGCACTGAGCAACGTGGCCATCGTGGTCCACCACAAGAATGGCCAGGCCCTGACCTGCGTGATTTCCAGCCGGCTGATCAAGGTCGGCGACCAGCCGTGCATCGTCACCACCTTGCGCGACATCACCCAGCAACAGCGCTCGGAGGCGGCGCTGAAGGCCAGCGAAGAGAAGTTCGCCAAGGCCTTCCACTCCAGCCCCGACGCGATTTCCATCACCGAGCGCGACACCGGCCGTTATGTGGAGGTCAACGACGGTTTCTGTCGCCTGACCGGGTTCCGCGCCGAAGAAGCCATCGGCCTGACGCTGTACCAGATCGGCATCTGGGCCGATGAAAACCAGCGGGCGGCACTCCTGGCCGAACTGCAAATCAAAGGGCGCATCCATCACCTGGAAATGCTCTGGCACAACAAGCGCGGCGACGTGCTGGCAGTGGAAGTGTCGGTGGAGCCGATCACCCTCAATGAAACCCCGTGCCTGCTGCTGACCGCCCGCGACGTGAGCCTGCTCAAAAGCGCCCAGGCGCAGATTCGCCATCTGGCCTACCACGACCCGCTGACCAACCTGCCCAACCGCGCGCTGCTGATGGACCGCCTGAGCCAGCAGATCGCCCTGCTCAAGCGCCATAACCTGCGCGGCGCGCTGCTCTTCCTTGACCTCGACCACTTCAAGCACATCAACGACTCCCTCGGTCACCCGGTGGGCGACACCGTGCTGAAAATCGTCACCGCGCGCCTGGAAGCCAGCGTGCGCATGGAAGACACCGTGGCGCGCCTGGGCGGCGACGAATTCGTGGTGCTGCTCAGCGGCCTGGATGGCACCCGCACGGAAGTCGGTGACCAGGTAGAGGAATTGGCTGACACCCTGCGCGAATTGCTCTCCCAGCCGATGTTTCTCGATGGCCACCGCCTGCAGGTCACGCCCAGCATCGGGATGGCGCTGATTCCCGACCATGGGTCGACCCCGGCGGACCTGCTCAAGCGCGCCGACATCGCCCTTTACCGCGCCAAGGACTCGGGACGCAACGCCACGCAGATGTTCCACAACAGCATGCAGAAAACCGCCAGCGAGCGGCTGCGCATGGAAACCGACCTGCGCCTGGCCCTGTCACGGGGCGAGTTCAGCGTGCATTACCAACCCCAGGTGGACGCGCGCGGCAACAAGATCGTCGGTGCCGAGGCCCTGGTCCGCTGGCAGCATCCGCAACTGGGCGCGCAGTCACCGTCGGAATTTATCAAGGTGCTAGAGGACAGCGGGCTGATTCTCGAAGTGGGCACCTGGATTCTTGATGAGGCCTGTGCGGCGTTTCAACAATTGATCGCCGATGGCCTGGTGGACCCGCTGAATTTCAGCCTGTGCGTGAACATCAGCCCACGGCAGTTTCGCCAGAATGACTTCGTGGAACGGGTGGAACACAGCCTCAAGCAGCATCAATTGCCCTTCAGTCTGCTGAAGCTGGAAATCACCGAAGGCATCGTGATCCAGAACCTGGAGGACACCATCAGCAAGATGCGGCGCCTGAAAAAACTCGGGGTGAGCTTTGCCATGGATGATTTTGGCACCGGCTATTCGTCGCTGACCTACCTCAAGCGCCTGCCCGTGGATGCGCTGAAGATCGACCAATCCTTCGTGCGCGACGCCACCCATGACCCCAACGACGCAGAAATCATCCGCGCTATCGTCGCCATGGCCCGCAGCTTGAACCTGGAGGTGATTGCCGAAGGCGTGGAAACCCCGGAACAACTGGCATTCCTGCAAAAGCTGGGATGCCATTTGTTCCAGGGTTATTTGCACAGTCGACCGTTACCCATCGAAGGATTCAGGCAGTTACTGGAGTAGCTCTCACGCCAGCTTCAACGCGCGCAGCCCGGTATTCATCCAGCGCGATGACGCCAGCTCGCGCTTTTGGCCGTAGAAGTCGAGTGCGCCGTCGATCACCGCGACCGAATGATGACTGTCCGCCAGGGTCCCCACGGCCCCCTTGAGCAGCTCGTCGACGCTGCTTTCGCGGATGTAGCCAAACAATCCAAGACGACGAAGCGCCTCGCCCGGAAACTCACCATCGTTGAGCGTCTGCAGCGCCACCTCATAACTCTGCCGCGCACGGAAATCGTTGTTCTCCCATTGCGCACGCTTGGCACTGACGGCAAACAGGAAGTTGGCGTAGCTCAACAACTGCGGGTTGTTGCCGTGAAAGTTCGAGGCGGCCGTGGCTTGGCGCAGCTCTTCATGGGTCAGGTGCACCCGAAAGGAATCACGCATGACCACGTCAAATCCCTGCGGGGTGAGCTGGATTTGCCTGTAGATCCCTTGAGGGTCCTGCCCGAACCGAATGATGGCCGCCTTGATCGCCGACACCGTGACGCAATTGCCTTCACCCCCTTGATAAAACCCGGCCCAGATGTGCTCGGGCCGCGTGCCAGTGGCCACATGAGAAACCCGCTTGCCATCGACGGCCGGCCATTGCTTGTCGTCGAACAATACGTATCCATAGCCCGGATCGACCTTGCGCTGTTCACGGGGGTGATGGGCCACACCGTCCATGACCAATGCAGCGCCGCGGCTGTGGGTGCCCATGAGGCCCATCGTCCCCTTCGCCTCCATGTCACTCGACGGCACAAACTGAGCAAGGCCGAACACCCCCATCCCTTGCAAACACCGCTGGATCGTCTCGCCCTCCAGGGTTTTTGCCAAAGCCGCCTCAAACGTCGGATAACCCTCTGCCTGTTGCTTGCGCTTAACAAACGCTGCAAACACGAAGTTAGCGTCTTTCAGTGCAGCATGATCCTCGCCCTTGAATCGGGCGGCCTGCGTCGCCTGCTCCACCTCCTGGCGGGACAGGTGAACCTTGAAGTCATCCTTCATCGTAATGTCATAGCCATTACCTGAAGGGGCCAGAGCATTGAACATTCCCGCGGGATGTTGACCGAACGTCATCATCATCAACTTGATGACGGCGGCGTGGGTGCTGCAGTCGAAGTTTTCACCAAAGCGTCGTTGCGTCGCGTTGAATGCCTGGCCGATGTCAGCAGGCTTTTGGCCGACAGGCGTTGACGAAAGCACTGAAGAGGCTTCGCCTTCCACGCTCATCTGCAAACCCGAACGACTGAACATCGAAATATTCATCTCGTGGACTCCTAGAGGTTATCGAAAGCACCCGCAGCCAGGGCGTCACGCTCGCCTGATCGAATCGCGCACCCCGGCTGCGAGGCTCACTACACAAGCGCTACCGCGTAGCCACGGGTCGGCGCGGAGCCCTGACGGCCCCAATACTCTTCACGACCATTGATAACCGCCACCGAGTGCCTGGCTCGATTGCATATGCCTAATTGCCCGCGCGCGAGGTCATACACCGACACTCGTTTCATGTGCTGCTTCAACCCCAGTCTTTGCAGCCCCTCTCCAGGCCCTGTCTCATCCTCGCCATCGTTGAGACTGCGTATGGCCGCCTGGAAACTTCTGCCCGCCGTACGGTCGTTATTTTCCATCTGTGCGCGCTTGGCACTCACCGCAAACAGAAACTGCGCATCCTTGAGCATCCCTCTGTCAGGACCGTCGAATTGCGCCCCCCGCGCGCCCTGCGCCAACTCCTGATCCGTCAGGCTCAATTGGAAATCATCCCGCATGACCACGCGATAACCGCCGTCGGTCTTGGTCACCGTCTTGAAAATATCCGTAGGGCTTTGACCGAACCGGTGCATGGCGACCTTGATGGCCGACACCGTCACGCAGTTGCCATAGGGGCCCTGACGAAAACCGCTCCAGATATTGTCTGGCTTGGCGCCATTACGCTTTTCCGAAAGACCGGGAATGGTGATCGCGGGGGCCGGCGCGGGTGGATCAGGTACTACCCTGGGCTGCACGTCTGGAAGTGGAAGAAGATCGGGAACCGTTGCGGCTTTGTTATCGGATACCAGACTGATCAATTGTCTAAAAAAGTTCGCAAACAGGCTTACAAGTGAACTGAGGGGGTCGCTGCGATAACCCACGTCTTCTCCCGAAACCGGGAGGGAGCCGACATCGGTATTCCACTGAATACTTGTGCTCTTCTCTTTACCTTCAAGTGTCTCGCTCAGGGGCTTGAATGTATCGACGGGGATGACCTGACGCACATCAATAACACGCGCAATAGTATTAATGGAACATGACATAAGTTTCTCCTTGCCCAAGCACTTCTCCGAACAGCGTTCTTTGGAGAAGCCCTGCGCGACTCAAATGCTCGGATGAGCGCATGGATTCAAGACTTGGATACAGGTCGGCTGTTCATGCGCCAGAACCGCTTATCGTCAGGGCAATAACATTGCCCAAGATTGATGTTCACGTGCACATCGGTATTGCCATCATTGATCACAGTGGCCGGCGGGTTGGGCACGGTGGGCACAACGGGAGCCAAGGGTTTGTGCACATCGGGCTTGATTGAAACCAACGGTGGCTTGACCGCGTCCGGTTTAATCACCGGCAAGTTGTTCACGGCAGGCAAAGTATCCGGCGCGCGGTTATTCCCGAGAAACATCTCCCGCATCGACCTGAAGAACTGTTCAAACATGTCGAATAATTTGGTAATGGCCGCGCCACTAATGAGTTCATTAAGTTGGGACTTATTATTTTCAAGTGGCACGATTGCGGGCTTGACGTTGGAGGGGGTCGTCGGGGTCGCCAAGCGCCCATCGGCTTTCAATACTGTGGGTAATGGGGACGCCATGGTCGAAGTATCAACGCTGACAAAAGCTGGATTATTAACAGATAGAGACATCCACAAGCTCCTTAATTAACGCGACCGACTTAAAGGGATAGTCAGACAAGCGATAGTTTTAATGGACCGCGAGTCACTGCATCACTGTGCGGTCACTGCTTGTGTGGAAACTGCCGCCATCGAGTTCCCGAAATCGCCTTTCATATAAGGAAACCAAACCAAACCTTCAGACTTTGCCCCATGGTGTTCTTAAGCAATATCAAGGGCCGAAGCGCTCCAGCATGTCTTCATGCAGACACACACGCTAATAAACCACTCATCACGAAACTTACCGACACGGTTGCACAACCCACTCAGTCGCCGGATTTGTTATTACGCACGCGCAAAAACGTCACCGGCGCGAGGGTGATTCATCACGTGTTGGATAGGTACGAGAGGCCAACCGGACAGCGGTCGGCACGTTCAGCGCGTGGAACTCATGACTGTGCGACTGGCTGCGGATGGGTCATGCCCAGCAACCGACCGACCTGCTCCAATCCGGTTTCACGACGCAGGGCGGTAAACAACTCCACCGCTTGTGGGTAATTGCGCGTCAACATGGCCAGCCACTGCTTCAATCGACCCGGCGCCTGCTTTTCGGTCAATTGTTCTACCGACTGGCGCCAGAACTCGTGGAGCATCGGCTGCATCTGCTCCCAGGTCATCTCCACCACCTCTTCTCCCGCCCGCGCGGCAGCGATTTGCCGCGCCAGGTCAGGACGCGCGACCAGGCCACGACCGAGCATGATGTCTTCCACGCCACTGATTTCACGGCAGCGCCGCCAGTCTTCGACGCTCCAGATATCGCCATTGGCGAATACCGGCACCTTGACCACATCCTGGACGCGTGGAATCCACTCCCAATGGGCCGGCGGCTTGTAGCCATCAACCTTGGTGCGCGCATGCACCACGATATGCGCCGCGCCGCCTTCGGCCAGGGCCGTGGCGCACACCAGCGCGCCGTCCGGGCTGTCGAAACCCAGGCGCATCTTGGCGGTCACCGGGATATGGGCCGGCACCGCACGGCGCACGTGTTCAACGATGCGGTTGAGCAGCTCCGGCTCCTTGAGCAGCACTGCGCCGCCACGGGACTTGTTGACGGTCTTGGCCGGGCAGCCGAAGTTCAGGTCGATCACTTCGGAACCCAGCTCGCAGGCCAGGGCCGCGTTCTCCGCCAGGCACACCGGGTCAGAGCCGAGCAATTGCACGCGCAATGGCACGCCCGCAGCGGTGTGGGCACCGTGCAGCAGTTCTGGAGCGAGCTTGTGGAAATAGGCCGGGGTGAGCAGGCGGTCGTTGACGCGGATGAACTCGGTCACGCACCAGTCAATACCGCCCACGCGGGTCAGCACGTCCCGCAGGATGTTGTCGACCAACCCCTCCATGGGCGCCAAAGCAATTTGCATGGATAACACTCAACAAAAATCGTGGCGCAGTTTACTGGGTTTCCTACGACAACCGTTAACCCCCTGTCAGGGCAG
Organism: Pseudomonas extremaustralis; assembly: GCF_900102035.1. NCBI lineage: Bacteria > Pseudomonadati > Pseudomonadota > Gammaproteobacteria > Pseudomonadales > Pseudomonadaceae > Pseudomonas > Pseudomonas extremaustralis. Next base: position 543,441 of record NZ_LT629689.1, on the reverse strand, counting down.
AACCATAGCCGTCGAGAAACTCCGTCGGCATGCGCTTGGGCTTACCGCTGGACAGTTCGATACAGACAAAGGTGGTCTGCGCCCGTAGCAGGGTCACGCCATCGCGGGGACGGAACAGTTGGAAGCGGCGGGTCATTTTCAGGCGCTGGTCCCAGTCGACAATCCAAGTGGCCAACTGCAACTCGTCGCCCTCGTAACCCGCCGCCAGGTAGTCGATCTCATGGCGCACCACCGCCATGGCACGGTCCAGGCGCCGATACTCGGCGAGGTCCAGGCCCAGGCGCTGCGAATGCCGCCAGGCGCAGCGCTCCAGCCAGGACACATACACTGCGTTATTGGCGTGCCCCAGGCCGTCGATGTCTTCAGGGGCGACCTGCAGATCGATGATAAACGGCGTTGCCAAATCCCAGCCCATACCTTGCTCCCGGTCGATTGATGTCGGCGGGGGGCAGTGTATCAGGCAGTTTGCCGCGCCTGTAAACGACGCCCCGCCAACAGCGCCAGCACACCCTCGATCACCCGTGGGTCGGCCAGCACTTTCTGGTGACCACCTTGCTCCAGGCGCAGCAGACGGCTGTCGAACCAAGCTTCATGGATCGCTTGAGAGGCTCGGACCGGAACGAAGGTATCGTCTTCGGCGTGCACCACCAGGCCAGGGATATTCATCTGGTAGTGAGCCACATCCAAGTGTTTGAGCGGCATGCCGAACGTCAGTTCGACCTCCTGGATAAACGCCGAGCGGGCCCGCGCCGGCAAACCGACCAAGTGGGTAAAGCCGCACAGCACATCCAGGAAGCGTGACGGCGCGGCGATACTCACCAGCGCCTCGGTACGCAACCCCAACTGCACCGCCAGCATCGCACTGGCGCCGCCCATGGAATGGCCGATCACCCCATGCAAAGGCGGCAACTCGGCGGCCGCCTCAAGCATGGCACGGGCGAAGAGCAAGACATGGGCTTCACGCCCCGGCGAACGGCCATGGGCGGGACCGTCCAGGGCAATCACTGAATAACCATTGTCCACCAGTGCGGTGATCAGGCTGGCGAACTGGGTTGGGCGACCTTCCCAACCGTGCATCAACAACACCGCCGGGCCTTGGCCCCAACGCAGCGCCGACAGGCCAAACCGCAAGGTGATGCGCTCCGACTGCGCCAGCAGCGGCAACTCCCAATCACGCGGCGGCAGGTCGCGCGGCGTCATGAAGGCACGTCGCATCTTGTTGGCCACCGCTTGCGGTGCCAGATGCCCCAGGGTGCCGTTGAAGCGACGAATCCAGGTTAACGTCCCCATCATTCCACCCCTCTTCTAGCGCACGGCCGACTTGGCGGCACGCAACACTCGATCTGACAGTTCCCCTGGCCCCAGGGCCCGCGCCAAGGCCAACCCGCCGATCATCAGCGCCATGTCCGCCAGGGCCTTGTCCGTGTCTTCGGGGCTGGCGGCAAGTTGCGCGGCCATCAGTTCCACATGCTCACTCAACGCTTCACGGAAGGCGTCCGGCAGCCGAGCCATCTCGCCCACGGTAGCGGGGATCGGGCAGGCCTGAACGGTGGAGTCGCGATGCTTGCGCGACAGGTAAAACGCCGCCACCAGCGCCCTGCGCTCTTCTCCAGTGAGCTGTGAGTCCATATCGTCGATGGATGCACGCCGCCGAGCCAGCAACTGCGTGAAGGCCTCCAGCATCAGTGCATCCTTACTGTCGAAATGCGCGTAGAAACCACCGACGGTGAGCCCCGCCGCCCCCATGACTTCACCGACACTCGGCTCGGCCGGGCCACGCTGGATCAAGGCCGCGCTGGCAGCTTGCAGAATACGTTCGCGGGTTTGCGCTTTTTTATCGCTCATCGTGTGCCTCCAACTCTCATGAGTTGAATATTATTATCATAATAATATTTCGCAAGCGAGAAGCATGACCGCTGGTCAGAAGCCCGCATGGGAAAGGGAAAGGGAAATTGGCCAAACGCCAGACAAACAAAAGGGCCATTCAATAATTGAATGACCCTTAAAAATCCCGCAGAGCGGGTAATCGTGGCGTCCCCTAGGGGACTCGAACCCCTGTTACCGCCGTGAAAGGGCGGTGTCCTAGGCCACTAGACGAAGGGGACACAAACCTTCTTACAACCTGATCAAGCTGGGCTTGATCGATTCAAGGACGGTGTGGCCGGAACCTTGAACCTGTAAATTGGTGGAGCTAAACGGGATCGAACCGTTGACCTCTTGCATGCCATGCAAGCGCTCTCCCAGCTGAGCTATAGCCCCGATTTTTCGCCTGGCGGCGCAGCAGACCTTGCGATCCACTTGTTGAAACTGGCGTCCCCTAGGGGACTCGAACCCCTGTTACCGCCGTGAAAGGGCGGTGTCCTAGGCCACTAGACGAAGGGGACAAAACCTTCTGTACAACCTGATCAGGCTGGGCCTGATCGATTCAAGGACGGTGTGGCCAGACCTTGAACCTGTAAATTGGTGGAGCTAAACGGGATCGAACCGTTGACCTCTTGCATGCCATGCAAGCGCTCTCCCAGCTGAGCTATAGCCCCTCATCGGTGAGGACGGGGCGAATCTTAATGGCGGTTTGGAAACGTGTCAAATTTATTTTCAACAATTTCCAAAATTTTTTGCCGGGATAACAATCACTTACCGGCGAAACCCCGGAAAGCCGGGGTTTCGCCGCTGCAACAGCCTACTCAGGCAATAGTGCCCAGCAGCTTTTCCCACTCTTTGTTTTCTTTCTTCGACACACCGCCAAGCAAATCAAGGGCTTGGCGCAGACGGAAACGCGTAAGGTCCGGGCCGAGGATTTCCATCGCATCGAGGACCGACACCGAACTGGCCTGCCCGGTGATGGCGGCAAACATCAGCGGCATGGCATCGCGCAGCTTCAGTTCCAGGGATTCGACCACCGCCTGAATCGTCGCGGTGATGGTGTCCTTCTCCCACTGGCGCAGGCTTTCGAGCTTCCACAGGATCAACTGCATCAGTTGGCGAACCTGATCGCCGGAGAGTTTCTTGGATTCGAACAGCTTGGCGTCCGGGTTCACGCCACCGGCAAAGAAGAAACTGGCCAGCGGTGCGACCTGGCTGAATGTCTCCACCCTGCCCTGCACCAGCGGCGCGATCTTCATCATGTACTCAGGGTTCAGCGCCCACTGCTGCACGCGGCTGGCGAACTCCTGCACCGGCAAATCACGCAGCCACTGGCCGTTGAGCCACGACAGCTTCTCGATATCGAAGATCGGCCCGCCCAGCGACACGCGGGACAGGTCGAAGTTATCGACCATTTCCTGCAGCGAGAACTTCTCGCGCTCGTCCGGCATCGACCAGCCCATGCGGCCCAGGTAGTTGAGCATCGCTTCAGGCATGAAGCCCATGCGCTCGTAGAACGTCACCGAAGTCGGGTTCTTGCGCTTGGACAGCTTGCTCTTGTCCGGGTTACGCAGCAGCGGCATGTAGCACAGCTGCGGCTGTTCCCAGCCGAAGTATTCGTAGAGCAGGATCAGTTTCGGGGCCGATGGCAGCCATTCTTCGCCGCGCAGCACGTGGGTGATGCCCATCAGGTGATCGTCGACCACGTTGGCCAGGAAGTACGTCGGCAGGCCGTCGGTCTTCATCAGCACTTGCATGTCCATGCGGTCCCACGGGATCTCGACGTCACCGCGCAGCATGTCCGGCACCACGCACACGCCTTCGCTCGGCACCTTCATGCGGATCACATGGGGCTCGCCGGCAGCCAGGCGCGCGGCCACTTCTTCTTTCGACAGCAACAGCGCGCGGCCATCGTAGCGCGGGGTCTCGCCACGGGCCTGTTGCTCGGCGCGCATCTGGTCCAGCTCTTCGGCGGTGCAGAAGCACGGGAACGCATGGCCCATGTCGACCAGTTGCTGGGTGTACTGCTTATAGATGTCGCTGCGCTCGCTCTGGCGATACGGGCCATGGGGGCCGCCGACGTCAGGACCTTCCGACCAGGTAATGCCGAGCCAGCGCAGGGCATCGAAAATCTGCTGTTCAGACTCGCGGGTCGAACGCAGTTGGTCGGTGTCTTCGATCCGCAGGATGAATTCACCGCCGTGCTGCTTGGCAAAGCAGTAGTTGAACAAAGCGATGTAGGCAGTACCGACGTGGGGGTCCCCAGTAGGCGATGGCGCGATGCGCGTGCGGACGGTGGTCATGGCAGGTCTCGAATGGGCGATATAACTAGAATTGAAACAAGGGGCGAATGGTAACAGCCCCAGGCACCTGCGCTCCAGCACAAGGGCATATAGGCCAAGGTTCGGTCTGCGGGCATACCATGGCTATTTGCTAGATGCGTGGGTGGTTATATTCCATTACCTCTTGTTACAGACACCGCGCCCATGCCTGCCCCACTCAAACGCCGCCTGTTTATCTTTGTGTTTATCGTGAGCCTGATCGCCCTGGGGTTCTTCGCCCATTGGTTTTTCAAGGGCCGCTTCTATGAAAGCACTGACAACGCCTATGTGCAGGGCGAAATCACCCGCGTGTCCAGCCAGCTCGGCGCGCGCATCGCCGACGTGAAAGTGGGCGATAACGAGCACGTGCAAAAAGGCCAGTTGCTGGTGAAGCTCGAAGACGATGATTTCCACCTGGCCGTGGACCGCGCCAACGCCGCCCTGGCCATGCGCGAAGCCGAACGCACCCAGGCGCAGAGCAAGCTGACCCAGCAAGCCAGCCTGATCGCCGCCGGTGAAGCCAAGGTAGCGTCCAGCCAAGCCAGCCTGGGGCGCTCGCAGATCGACCTGTCCCGCGCACAGACCCTGCGCAAACCCGGCTACGTCTCGGAAGAACGGGTGACCACCCTCTCCGCCGACAACCACATCGCCCGCTCCCAAGTGAGCATGGCCCAGGCAGACCTCCAGGGGCAGCGCCAGCAGGTCAACGCCCTGAATGCCGAAATCAAGCGCCTCGACGCACTGATCGCCAATGCCAGAACCGACCTGGCCCAAGCCGAGCTGAACCTGACCCGCAGCGAAATCCACGCGCCCATCAGCGGCCTGGTCGGCCAGCGCGCCGCCCGCAACGGCCAGTACGTGCAGGCCGGCGCCTACCTGCTGTCGATCGTCCCCGACCAGGACATCTGGATCCAGGCCAACTTCAAGGAAACCCAGATCGGCCACATGCAGCCTGGGCAAAAAGCCGAGTTGACCTTCGACGCCTACAGCGACACGCCGATCGAGGCGCGGGTCGACAGCCTGTTCGCGGCCTCCGGTGCGCAGTTCAGCCTGTTGCCGCCGGACAATGCCACCGGCAACTTCACCAAGGTCGTACAGCGTATTCCGGTAAAGCTGACGTTTGCGGCGGATAACCCGTTGAAGGGCAAGATCCGCCCCGGCATGTCCGTCACCGTCAAAGTGAACATCAAAGACCAGCCTGATGGCCGGTGATCAACTGCTGCGCCCGGTCGGCGAACCGACCCGGCGCGACTGGATCGCGGTAATGAGCGTGATGCTCGGCGCCTTCATGGCGGTGCTCGACATCCAGATCACCAACTCATCGCTCAAGGATATCCAGGGTGCGCTGTCGGCCACCCTGGAAGAAGGCTCGTGGATTTCCACCTCCTACCTTGTGGCCGAAATCATCATGATCCCCCTCACCGCCTGGCTGGTGCAGTTGCTCTCGGCACGGCGCCTGGCGGTATGGGTGTCAGCGGGGTTCCTGATCGCCTCGCTGATGTGCTCCATGGCCTGGAGCCTGGAAAGCATGATTGTGTTCCGCGCCCTGCAAGGGTTTACCGGCGGCGCGCTGATCCCCCTGGCATTCACCCTTACCCTGATCAAGCTGCCCGAGCATCACCGCGCCAAAGGCATGGCGATGTTTGCCATGACCGCCACCTTCGCGCCGTCCATCGGCCCGACCATCGGCGGCTGGCTCACGGAAAACTGGGGTTGGGAATACATCTTCTATATCAACGTACCGCCCGGGCTGCTGATGATCGCCGGGCTGCTCTACGGCCTGGAAAAAAAGGCGCCACACTGGGAACTGCTGAAAAGCACCGACTACACCGGCATCGTCACCTTGGCCATCGGCTTAGGCTGCTTGCAGGTGTTTCTGGAAGAAGGCCACCGCAAGGACTGGCTCGAATCGAACCTGATCGTCAGCCTGGGCAGCGTCGCCCTGCTCAGCCTGATCACCTTTGTGATCGTGCAAGTGTCCAAACCCAACCCGCTGATCAACCTCGGCATCCTGGCCAATCGTAACTTTGGCCTGTCGAGCATCTCCAGTCTTGGCATGGGCGTGGGGTTGTATGGCTCGATCTATCTGTTGCCGCTGTACCTGGCGCAGATCCAGAACTACAACGCGCTGCAGATCGGCGAAGTGATCATGTGGATGGGCATTCCTCAGCTATTCCTGATCCCGCTGGTGCCGAAACTGATGAAATACGTGTCGCCCAAATGGCTATACGCCCTGGGATTTGGCCTGTTCGGCCTGGCGAGTTTTTCCTCGGGGGTGCTCAACCCGGATTTTGCCGGCAGCCAGTTCAACCAGATCCAGATCATCCGCGCCCTCGGGCAACCGCTGATCATGGTGACCATCTCGCTGATCGCCACCGCCTACATCCAGCCTCAGGACGCAGGGTCGGCGTCGAGCCTGTTCAATATCCTGCGCAACCTCGGCGGTGCCATCGGCATTGCGCTGCTGGCGACCTTGCTGGATGCGCGGACCAAGACCTACTTCGATTATTTACGTGAAGCGATCGTGCCGACCAACCCGCAGGTGGCGCAGCGCCTGGCGACCTTGACCGAAACGCTTGGCAACGAGACGGCGGCCCTGGGCAAGCTCAGTGAAATTGCCCACCAGCAGGCGCAGATCATGGCCTACAACGATGCGTTTCACTTTGTCGGGTTGGCACTGGGGGTAAGCATGATTGCGGTGTTGTTGACCAAGGCGTTGCCGGCGGGGCTCAAGGCGGGGGAGAGTCATTGAGACCGTGTCGCGTCTATCGGGAGCAAGCCCCCACCTTTGACTGCATTTCAAAGGTGGGAGGGGGCTTAGGCCAGCACAATCACTGCCGATCACACCGCCAACAGGCGCTCACGCAACTTGCCGATCTCATCGCGCGTCTGCGCCGCCGCCTCAAACTCCAGATCCCGCGCCAGTTGGTACATCTTCTCTTCCAACTGCCGAATCCGCTTGGTGATCTCACTCGGCGAGCGCAGTTCGTTTTCGTATTTGGCGCTTTCCTCGGCCGCCTTGGCCATGCCCTTGCGCTTCTTGCTGCGCGAGCCGGGCACGGTGGCGCCTTCCATGATGTCGGCGACGTCCTTGAACACACCTTTGGGCGTAATGCCATTTTCCAGGTTGAAGGCAATCTGCTTGTCGCGACGGCGCTGGGTCTCGCCGATCGCCCGCTCCATGGACCCGGTGATGCGGTCCGCGTAGAGAATCGCCCGACCGTTGAGGTTACGCGCCGCCCGGCCGATGGTCTGGATCAGCGAGCGCTCGGAGCGCAGGAACCCCTCCTTGTCCGCATCGAGGATCGCCACCAGCGAGACTTCCGGCATATCCAGGCCTTCGCGCAGCAGGTTGATCCCCACCAGCACATCGAACGTGCCCAGGCGCAAGTCGCGGATGATTTCCACCCGCTCCACGGTGTCGATATCCGAGTGCAGGTAGCGCACGCGCACGCCGTGGTCGGCCAGGTAGTCGGTCAAGTCTTCGGACATGCGTTTGGTCAGCGTGGTGACCAGCACGCGCTCGTCCAGGGCCACGCGCTTGCTGATTTCCGAGAGCAAATCGTCGACCTGGGTCAGCGCCGGGCGAATTTCGATTTCCGGGTCCACCAGGCCAGTGGGGCGCACCACTTGCTCGATCACGCGGCCGGCATGTTCGGCCTCGTAGTTGCCGGGCGTGGCCGACACGAAGATGGTCTGCGGGCTGATGCGCTCCCATTCGTCGAAGCGCATCGGCCGGTTGTCCAGCGCCGACGGCAGGCGGAAGCCATATTCCACCAGAGTTTCTTTACGCGAGCGGTCGCCCTTATACATGGCGCCCACTTGCGGCACGCTGACGTGGGATTCGTCGATCACCAGCAGCGCGTCGTCCGGCAGGTAGTCGTAGAGCGTCGGCGGCGCCGCGCCGGATTCGCGGCCCGAGAGGTAGCGCGAGTAGTTTTCGATGCCGTTGCAGTAGCCCAGTTCCAGGATCATCTCCAGGTCGAAACGGGTGCGCTGCTCCAGGCGCTGGGCTTCCACCAGCTTGTTGTTGGCGCGCAGGTATTCGAGGCGCTCGGCCAGTTCGACTTTGATGCCTTCGATGGCGCCCATCAGGGTTTCGCGCGGGGTCACGTAGTGGCTTTTCGGATAGAAGGTGAAGCGCGGCAGTTTGCGGATCACCTCGCCGGTCAATGGGTCGAAGGCCGACAGGCTCTCGACTTCATCGTCGAACAGTTCGATGCGGATCGCTTCCAGGTCGGATTCGGCCGGGTAGATGTCGATCACATCGCCGCGCACGCGGAAGGTGGCGCGGGCGAAGTCCATGTCGTTGCGGGTGTACTGCAGGCTCGTCAGGCGACGCAGCAGTTCGCGCTGGTCGAGTTTGTCGCCGCGGTCGACGTGCAGCACCATCTTCAAATAGGTTTCCGGGCTGCCCAGGCCATAGATACACGACACCGTGGTGACGATGATCGCGTCCTTGCGCTCCAGCAGCGCCTTGGTCGCCGACAGGCGCATCTGCTCGATATGGTCGTTGATCGACGCATCCTTCTCGATAAAGGTATCGGAGGACGGCACATAGGCTTCGGGCTGGTAGTAGTCGTAGTAGGAAACGAAGTACTCCACCGCGTTATTCGGGAAGAACGCCTTGAACTCACCGTACAACTGCGCGGCCAGGGTCTTGTTCGGCGCCAGCACCAGGGTCGGACGGTTGATCTGCGCGATCACGTTGGCGATGCTGAACGTCTTGCCCGAACCGGTCACCCCGAGCAGGGTCTGGTGCGACAAGCCCGCCTCGATGCCTTCGACCATCTGGCGGATCGCTTCGGGCTGATCGCCGGCGGGTTCAAAGCGGGTGACGAGCTGGAAATCCGACATAACGTACCTCTTTCAAGTCACCCCCGGCTGACAACCGCCAAGGACGAAAAAAGCTCAGCGACCCGCGAATTTTCATCGCAGGTTGCAGGAAAAAAACATGATAGCTGTAGAAGTGGTGGTGAATGTGACGGGTTTCAAGGCAATCGTCCTACCTGCCTTCTACGATCAGGGTTGCAATATGACTAACGGTCGGCAAATAAACCGAAAAACTTGGCCGAAAAGCCGTTTCGGTTGTCGCCCTCCGCCGTGAGGGCCTCTATACTAGCTCCCCGTTTGTGCACCGCTCTAGTGCATTCGGCTGGAGCGCGACACGTCCCTCCTTTCCCCCAAAGAGCTGCCGCAAAAATGAGCCTGTTCTCCGCTGTCGAAATGGCACCACGCGATCCAATCCTGGGCCTCAACGAAGCATTCAACGCCGATACACGAACCACCAAGGTCAACCTTGGCGTGGGCGTTTACTGCAACGAGGAGGGGAAGATTCCACTCTTGCGTGCCGTTGCCGAAGCGGAAGCCATTCGCGTGGCGCAACACGCCGCCCGTGGCTACCTGCCGATCGACGGTATCGTCGCCTATGACCAGGCGGTGCAGAAACTGTTGTTCGGCGCGGAATCGCCCCTGCTGAGCGCCGGCCGCGTGATCACCGCGCAAGCCGTCGGCGGCACCGGCGCGCTGAAAATCGGCGCGGACTTCCTCAAGCAACTGCTGCCCAACGCCGTCGTCGCCATCAGCGACCCAAGCTGGGAAAACCACCAGGCACTGTTCGAAAAAGCCGGCTTCCCGGTGCAGACCTACCGCTACTACGACGCCGCCACCCACGACGTCAACCGCGCCGGTCTGCTCGAAGACCTCAACGCCCTGCCGCCACAGTCCATCGTGGTGCTGCACGCCTGCTGCCATAACCCGACCGGCGTCGACCTGAGCCCGGCCGACTGGCAAAACGTGCTGGAAGTGGTCAAGGCGAAAAACCTGGTGCCGTTCCTCGACATGGCCTACCAGGGCTTTGGCGACGGCATCCACGAAGACGCGGCGGCCGTGCGCCTGTTCGCGGAATCGGGCCTGACGTTCTTTGTCTCGAGCTCGTTCTCCAAGTCGTTCTCGCTGTATGGCGAACGGGTGGGTGCGCTGTCGATCGTCAGCGAATCCAAGGAAGAAAGCGCGCGCATCCTGTCCCAGGTCAAGCGTGTGATCCGCACCAACTACTCCAACCCGCCGACCCATGGCGCGGCGATCGTGGCAGCGGTCCTCAACAACCCTGAGCTGCGCGCCCAATGGGAAGCCGAACTGGCTGAGATGCGTCTGCGCATCCGTGGCATGCGCGAGCAGATGGTCGCTGAACTGGCCAAGGCTGCGCCGGGCCATGACTTCAGCTTTGTCGGTCGCCAACGTGGGATGTTCTCCTACTCCGGCCTGACCATTGAGCAAGTCACCCGCTTGCGCACCGAGTTCGGCATCTACGCCCTCGACACCGGCCGCATCTGCGTGGCGGCGTTGAACCAGTCGAACATTGGTGCGGTAACAAAGGCGATCGTTCAGGTTCTATAAACCTGGCGGCGCGGTACGAAGGGAAGCCACGGCTTCCCTTTTTAATGCCTGTCGGAAAACGCCCTGCTCCCCTAGACTGAGCACCGATTGCCCTTTTGCTGTGAGAGCCCTATGAGAAACGACGACCTGAACCTTCACGCCGATCCCGACGACCAGGAGCACTTCACCCCGCGCGCGCCGCAAGCCAAACGCCAGAAAAGCCTGGTGCTGCAAGTGGCGCTGGGGGTGTTTATCGGCGGGCTGGCATTGTGGTTGGTGCAACTGGGCGCGACGGCCCTCATGGCGAAACTGGCCATGGGCACCCTCCAATTCGGCGGCTAACCCTACCCCCCGTAGGAGCGAGCTTGCTCGCGAAAATCGCCAGAACACCGCGTTTATCCCGGATGCCCGCGTGATCGTTAACGACCTTCGCGAGCAAGCTCGCTCCTACAAAAGCCGCCCCTGACCGGCGGCTAACCCCGCCCACCCGTAGGAGCGAGCTTGCTCGCGAAAATCGCCAGAACACCGCGTTTATCTCGGATGCCCGCGTCATCGTTAACGACCTTCGCGAGCAAGCTCGCTCCTGCAGAGGCCGTGTTCTTCCAGCAGGGTTACGAAGCTGTTGAGGCTCTGTGACACTGTGCCCCGCCGCCAGATCAACCAGGTGTGCAGGATGCGGAAACTGTCCATCAGCGGCCACACGCTCACCGCCGCAAACCCCGGCATGCTTTCCAGCATGCTGCGTGGCATCAGCGCCAGGCCGGCGCCGGCGCTGACACACGCCAACATACCGTGGTAAGACTCGATCTCGAAGATCTTGCCCGGCACCGCGCCGTCCTGTGCGAACCAGCGTTCGAAGTGATGCCGGTACGAGCAGTTCGAACGGAATGTATAAATGTTCTGCCCATTCACATCCTGCCCTCGTGTGATCGGCGCGTGATGCAACGGCGCAATCACCACCATCTCTTCCTCGAACACCGCCACGCCCTCCAGGGTCGCGTGCAACACCGGCCCGTCGACGAATGCCGCCGCCAGGCGCCCTGACAACACGCCTTCGATCATCGTCCCGGACGGTCCGGTGCTCAGGTCCAACTCGACCTTGGTGTGTTTCTGATTGTATGCCGCCAGCAGCGCGGGGATGCGCACCGCCGCCGTACTCTCCAGCGAACCGAGGGCAAAGGCGCCCTGGGGCTCTTCCCCCGCCACCGTGGCGCGGGCTTCCTGCACCAGGTCGAGGATGCGTCGCGCATAGCCGAGGAAATTCCACCCGGCCGGCGACAGGCGCAGGCGGCTTCTCTCGCGGATAAACAGCTCCACACCCAAGTCCTGCTCCAGTTGCTTGATGCGCGTGGTCAGGTTCGACGGCACGCGATGAATCAGCTGCGCGGCGGCGCTGATGCTGCCTTGCTCGGCAACGGCCTTGAAGATTTCCAGCTGCACCAGATCCAAATCATTCTCCAATCGTGAACGTATTGCTCAATATTATTCAGTTTCCAGAAAACATGCAGCCCCGTAGGCTGACTCCATCCCCCCATTCAGCCGGACGGTGCCATGAACGCGATCACCCACCAGACCCACGCCCTGTCGATCAACCCCGCCAATGGCGAAACGGTCGGCAGCTACCCTTACGAAACCGCCGCCCAACTGAACGCCGCCCTCGACCGCGCCACCGTCGCCTTCCGCACCTGGCGCCGCCAGCCGGTGAGCCAGCGCGCCGAATTACTGCTGGCCCTGGCCGGCGCCTTGCGCGATCAAGCCGAAGCGATGGCGCAGATGATCACTCTGGAAATGGGCAAACCCATCGCCCAGGCCCGTGCCGAAATCGAGAAATGCGCACAACTGAGCGAATGGTACGCCGCCCACGGCCCGGCCATGCTCGCCCCGGAACCGACCCTGGTGGACAACGGCAGCGCACAGATCGAATACCGCCCACTGGGCCCGATCCTCGCCGTGATGCCGTGGAACTTCCCGGTGTGGCAAGTGCTGCGCGGCGCCGTGCCGACCCTGCTCGCCGGCAACACCTACGTGCTCAAACACGCGCCAAACGTGATGGGCAGCGCCTACCTGATGAAAGCCGCGTTTCAAAAAGCCGGTTTCCCTGAAGGCCTGTTCGAAGTCATCAACGTGACCACCGACGGCGTGTCCAGCGCCATCGCCGACCCACGCATCGCTGCCGTCACCCTCACCGGCAGCGTGCGCGCCGGCATGGCCATCGGCTCCCAGGCCGGTGCCGCGCTGAAAAAATGCGTGCTGGAACTGGGCGGCTCCGACCCGTTCATCGTGCTCAACGACGCCGACCTCGACGCCGCCGTGCAAGCCGCCGTCATCGGGCGCTTCCAGAACAGCGGCCAAGTCTGCGCCGCCGCCAAGCGCCTGATCATCGAGGAAGGCGTGGTGCAAGCCTTTACCGCCAAATTCGTCGAAGCCAGCCGCGCCCTGGTGATGGGTGAGCCGACTTCGACCGACACCTACGTCGGCCCGATGGCGCGCTTCGACCTGCGCGACGAACTGCACGGCCAGGTCCAGGCCACCCTGGCAGAAGGCGCGACCCTGCTGCTGGGCGGCGACAAAGTGCCCGGCGCCGGTAACTACTATGCGCCCACCGTACTGGCAGACGTCACCGACCAGATGACCTCGTTCAGACAGGAGCTGTTCGGCCCCGTGGCCTCGATCATCACCGCCCGCGATGCCGACCACGCCGTGGCCCTGGCCAACGACAGCGAGTTCGGCCTCACCGCGAGCATCTTCACCAGCGACCCGGCCAAGGCAGGCGAAATTGCCAACCAGCTGGAAACCGGCGGGATCTTCGTCAATGCCTTCAGCGTGTCCGACCCTCGGGTGGCGTTCGGTGGCGTGAAGAAGAGCGGGTTCGGCCGCGAGTTGTCGCACTTTGGCGTGCGCGAATTCTGCAATGCGCAGACGGTGTGGCTCAACCGCAAGTAAACAAGGGGCAGGCGCGAGCACGCTCGCGCCCTGCAACCGCATCGACTACCATACCGCGCCGGTTCCCAAACGGGACTAATAGGGAATCCGAAGCGCGGTGTCCCCGCGTCAATCGGAACTGCCCCCGCAACTGTAGATGCCGAGCCTGCTCCTCGATGCCACTGGACCTTGTCCGGGAAGGTTGGAGCGTGGCGACGACGCATCAGTCAGGAGACCTGCCGGCCCAGCAACATCACTGACCGGCGGGGTGTCCGGGAAGGACATCCTTGCCTGCCTGACCGGCAGCGTTCAAGCGTGGATTTCCGAACCGTACCCCCCCTGTTTTTTCCAGTACGGTCCACACGGAGATTGCCCCATGCTGCTACGCACCACCGCCCTGCTCGCCGGCCTGGGCTTCTGTGCCTTGGCCCAGGCGACCTCCACCCACTACCCGCTGACCCTCGAAAACTGCGGCAGCACCCTGACCTTCCAGCAGGCACCCGCACGCAGTGTGACCATCGGCCAGGCCGCCACCGAAATGCTCTATGCCTTGGGCGTGGGCGATACCGTGGTTGGCACCTCGCTGTGGTTCAACAACGTGTTGCCGTCGTTCAAGGTCCAGAACGACAAGATCCCGCGCCTGGCCGACAACGAGCCCAGCTTCGAAGCCGTCATCGCCAAGCGCCCGCAACTGGTGGCCGCCGAGCTGGAATGGGTGGTCGGCCCGCAAGGCGTGGTCGGTACCCGCGAGCAATTTCATGAGTTGAAAATCCCCACCTACCTGCTGCCCTCCGACTGCGAAGCCAAGGACAACCGGGTGGGCGCCGACGGCACGCGGCTGGCGCCGTTTCGCGTCGAGACGATCTATAAGGGCATCAGCCAGTTGGCCGAGATTTTCGACGTGCCGGATCGCGGCCGACAACTCAACGCCGAACTCCAGGCGCGCCTGGCCCGGTCCGTGGCCACCGCGCAGAGCAAGGGCCTCAAGCAAGCCAGCGCGCTGGTGTGGTTCTCCAGCGCCGAGATGGCCAGCGACCCGTACGTGGCCGGCCACAAGGGTGTCCCCGAATTCATGCTCGAGACCCTGGGCCTGCACAACGTGGTGCAGTCCGATGAAGAGTGGCCCGCCGTCGGCTGGGAAACCCTCGCCAAAGCCAACCCGACGTTCCTGGTGATCGCGCGCATGGACCGCCGTCGCTACCCGGCCGACGACCACGAACAGAAACTCGCCTTCCTGCGCAGCGACCCGGTGACCCGCAACATGGACGCGGTCAAACACAACCGCATCATCATCCTCGACGCCATGGCCCTGCAGGCCAGCGTGCGCACCTTCGATGGCCTGGAACAACTGGCGCACGCCATCGACGGCTACGACCTGCCGAAATGACACGCACCCTCCTCGCCCTCGCGCTGCTGCTGATCGCCCTCCTCGCCGGCGTAGCCATCGGCGAAACCGCCATCGCGCCAAAGGTGGTGTTGCAGGTGCTCGCCAACAAACTGTGGCACGCCGGCTACGTGCTCGATCCCATCGACGAAGGCGTGGTGTGGAACTACCGCCTCACCCGCGCCCTGGTCGCCGCCGCCTGCGGTGCCGGGCTGGCCACCTGCGGGGTGGTCTTGCAGTCGTTGCTGCGTAATCCGCTGGCCGATCCCTACCTGCTGGGCATCAGCGCCGGCGCCTCGACCGGTGCGGTGCTGGTGGTGTTGATGGGCGTGGGCGGCGGTTTGGTGTCGTTGTCGGCGGGCGCCTTCGTCGGCGCGATGGCCGCGTTTGCGCTGGTGATCCTGCTGGCGCGGGCCAGCGGCGCGTCCGGCGGCACCGGGCAGATCATCCTCGCGGGCATCGCCGGTTCGCAGCTGTTCAACGCGCTGACTGCGTTCCTGATCACCAAGTCGGCCAGCTCCGAACAGGCGCGCGGCATTCTGTTCTGGCTGCTGGGCAACCTCAGCGGCGTGCGCTGGCCGTCGGTGTGGCTGGCGGTGCCGGTGGCGATCGTGGGGCTGGCGGTGTGCCTGTGGCATCGACGGGCGCTGGATGCGTTCACCTTTGGCCGCGACTCGGCGGCGTCCCTGGGCATTCCGGTGCGCCGCGTGCAACTGGTGTTGGTGGCCTGCGCGGCATTGGTCACGGCGGTAATGGTGTCGATTGTCGGCGCCATCGGCTTTGTCGGCCTGGTGATCCCCCATGCCGCGCGCCTGCTGCTGGGCACAGGACACTCGCGCTTGTTGCCGGCGAGTGCGTTGGGCGGTGCGTTGTTTTTGATCGCGGCGGATGTGCTGTCGCGCACCGTGATCAAGGGCCAGGTGATTCCGGTCGGGGTGGTGACGGCATTGGTCGGCGCGCCGGTGTTTGCGCTGATCCTGATCGGCCGGAGGAATGCGCGATGACGGTGCTCAGTTGCACCGGGCTGGGCTTCAAGGTGCGCGAGGCCGAGTTGCTGCGCGATATTCACCTGGAGGTTCGCTCCGGTGAAACCCTAGGGATCGTCGGTCCGAACGGCTCAGGCAAATCCACCCTGCTCAAACTGCTCGCCGGCTTGCGCGCACCGACCAGCGGCGAAGTGCGCCTGGGCGGCGAGCGGCTGGGCGATCTATCCCGACGCGCCATCGCGCAACAACTGGCGGTGGTGGAACAACAGGCCGACACCGACGATGCCATCCGCGTCTTCGATGCCGTGGCGCTGGGGCGCACGCCGTGGCTGTCGGCGCTGAGCCCCTGGTCACGCGACGACGACGCCATCGTGCACCAAGCCCTGCACGACGTGGACGCCACCCACCTGAGCCAACGCGCCTGGCGCAACCTCTCCGGCGGCGAACGCCAACGCGTGCACATCGCCCGCGCCCTGGCGCAACGGCCGCAGATCCTGCTGTTGGATGAGCCGACCAACCACCTGGACATCCAGCATCAACTGACGATCCTCAAGGGCGTGCAGGACTTGCCGGTGACCACCCTGATTGCCCTGCACGATCTCAACCAGGCGCTGACCTGTGACCGCTTGGCCGTGCTGGATCGCGGACGCTTGGTGGCACTGGGCAAGCCGCTGGAGGTGCTGACGCCACAACGTTTGCACGAAACGTTCGGCGTGCAGGCGCACTACCTGACCGACCCATTCGACGGTGCACAAATCCTGCGCCTGCGCCCGATTTAAAAATGACTGCCACACACCGCCCCCGTAGGAGCGAGCTTGCTCGCGAAAATCGCAAGCACACCGCGCTCATCCAGAATGCCCGCGTTATCGTCCACCCTCTTCGCGAGCAAGCTCGCGCCTACAGCGGCCGTGTTCTTTAAGCCGTGTTACAACCTTCAGCGGTTGTTACGCCAGATCGAAAAATTCAACGCAGCCGCCACGCACAGCCACGCCAGGTATGGGAACAGGATCAAGCCGGTGATCAGGTCCAAGCGCACGGCCAACGCCACCATCGCCGCCACGGTGATCCACAGCAGCACGATGATCACCATCCCGGCGAGCAACTGGTGCGCGCCGAAGAACACCGGGGTCCACAGCGTGTTCAAGGCGATTTGCGCGGCCCACAGCGCTAGCACCGTTTGGCTGCCGGGGATCAGGCTCAAGCGATAGCCGGCCCAGGCCAGCAGCAGGTAGATGAGCGTCCAGGCCAGCGGGAACGCCCAGTTGGGCGGGGTGAAGCTGGGCTTGACCAGAGCGGCGTACCAAGCGCCGGGCTTGAAGATCACGCCGGTGCTGGCGGCGGCCGCGCAGGCCAGGAGGAAAATAAAGAAGGTCATCGTGCATCCTTGGCTGAGGGTCAGCGGTGTGGAATGGAAAAGCGTTGTTGCGTGTCTCTTTCACTGACTCGAACCGGCGCACAAAAATTCAATCGCCCGTGGCCATTCGCGCAAGCACGACCTCTTCTTCCGGTCATCAAAATTCGCTAAGGTGCCCCACACCTTAGCCCGAGTTCTCCCTCTTGGCCCACTCCTCCACTCGTCCCTGGTCGGTGTTCCTGGTTTTCCTGCGCCTGGGGCTTACTTCCTTCGGCGGCCCGATTGCGCACCTTGGGTATTTTCGCGACGAATTCGTCACCCGGCGGCGTTGGCTGAGCGAGCGCAGTTACGCCGAACTGGTCGCCTTGTGCCAATTCCTTCCCGGCCCGGCCAGCAGTCAGGTCGGCATTGCCCTGGGCTTGTCCCGCGCAGGCTATGGCGGGGCGGTCGCCGCCTGGGTCGGGTTTACGTTGCCGTCGGCCATCGCCTTGATCCTGTTCGCCCTGGGCCTCGCCCACTATGGCGCCGCGATGCCTGCCGGCGCGCTGCATGGGCTTAAAGTCGTCGCCGTGGCCGTGGTGGCCCAGGCCGTGTGGGGCATGGCGCGCAACCTGTGCCGGGGCGTGGCGCGGGTCACGCTGATGCTGATCGCCGCGTGCGTGGTGCTGCTGGAACCGTCCGCCTGGGCCCAGGTGGGGGTGATCGCCGCCGCTGGCGTGGCGGGCCTGCTGCTGTTCAAACCGCCGACGAATACCGAACCCGACACGCTGCCCATCCCCATCAGCCGCCGCACCGGCGCGTTGTGGCTGGGGTTGTTCCTGCTGTTGCTGGTGGGCCTGCCGATCCTGGCCGACGGGTGGCCCAGCCCGACCTTGACCCTGGTGGACGCGTTCTACCGCACCGGCTCCCTGGTGTTCGGCGGCGGCCACGTGGTGCTGCCACTGCTGCAAGCCCAAGTGGTGCCGCCACAGTGGGTGAGCAACGACGTGTTCCTCGCCGGCTATGGCGCCACCCAAGCCGTCCCCGGCCCGCTGTTCACCTTCGCCGCCTTCCTCGGCGCCTCGATGCACCAGGCCCCGAACGGCTGGCTCGGCGGCATGATTGGCCTGCTGGCGATCTTCGCACCGTCGTTCCTGCTGATCTTCGGCGCCCTGCCCTTCTGGGCCAGCCTGCGCCACAGCCCCCACACCCAGGCGGCGCTGGCCGGGGTGAATGCAGGGGTGGTGGGACTGTTGTTAGCGGCGCTGTATCAGCCGGTGTGGACCAGCGCGATTCTGAGCGCCTACGACTTCGCCCTGGCGTTGCTCGCGCTGGTGGCGCTGATGATCTGGAAGCTGCCGCCGTGGCTGGTGGTGATCGGCTGCGGCGTGCTGGGTGGGTTACTCGGCTAACCCCCCACCCTGTAGGAGCGAGCTTGCTCGCGAAAAGACCCAACGCAAACGCAGCGCCCCGGGGCAAAATCCGAATCCCGCCACACACCTTGCTCCATTGCCTACGCCTGCGTCAGAATCCGCCGGCTTGTGCGCTGAGGTGGCCGTCTCTAAGGTGGCTCGGTCGCCGACATCTCGGTGATCGGGTTTAGTAGCCCACGGTTTAACCTAACAAGTGCATAAGTTTCATCTGTCAGACGTTCCTGTCTGTGCTTGATGGTGGCTGTGCGTAGGGCGCCTTCGGGCGCGCCGGTTTTGTTAGGTTCCACCGGTCTACTAACCTGCGTACAGCTACCGCCTTATTGTTTAGTAGCGATCAGGTGGTGGCCTCAAGCAAGGAACTTAACAATGGTTAAAGATTCAGCCCCTCTTTTCACCGTCACCCCCAACGCCAGCACCGAAGCCCTCATCACCAACAGCTACGAAACCTTCAACAGCGTCAGCACCCTGCTGCTCGACCTGTCCGAAGACCTGTCCGGCAAACACCGCGACATCGCCCTGGCCATTCACCAACTGAGCGAACTGGGCGCGCTCCTCACCGCCACACTTCTCGACCGCGAAGCACCCTGCTCCGCTTGACGCCAGCCCCTTCCCGCCAAGCCCATGCGTCGTCGCCCACCTGCGGCAACGACCTTGAACAGGGGAAGTTTCATCCTGAACAGTCAGGCGCCCAGCCTAAAGCCCTGTGCGCCGACCGTCCCGAAAAACGCCTAGCCCTTCAACTCACCCGCCCGATTGCTCGCCGCATCGTCGTAAGCCACATACAGCGACTCGGCAATTTGGCTTTTGATGGCTTTGGTGGACTCCAGGCCCAGCACAAACCCTTCGGCTTTACCGCCAGCGCGGTTGAGTTCTTCAAGAGTGGACGCGCCGGTGATGGCGTCGAGGAGCTTGGCGGCGTGAGGGCCTACGCCCTTGGGAAGGGAGATTTGGTCGATGGACATTGCGATACCTTTGAGAAAAATGATCGGTAGCGCGTGCAACCACTGCCGGTGGCGCATGGTAGACCTGTTCATCGATAAAAGGGCTGTTATCGGCCGATCGCGTTGAAAAAGTCGACCATGGTTTCCGCAGCAGAAAAGTACACGATTGAGATTGAAATCCTGACTTTAAGCAGAGGATTCCGGGCTCAGATTTCGCGTCGCTGCGCGCAAAAAATGTACTTTCAGCAGTCAGTACGAGGGAAGCCTGGAAGGACCGACCGTTTCAACACAATCGGCCCATAGCAGCCAGTCAGCATCTAAGTGTTCGAATTCGGCCGCATGCTCACCGTCGTTACGATAAAAAAGGATCAGATATAAAACTGCTCTTTTTCACGCTTACGCTGAACACTACTTCCGGCAATCAAGACAGCCGCTTCTCCATCGGTTGATAGACCAGCCCGGCGAACTCGCCTATTTCCCCGGCCAGGACGAATCCGTAGCTTTCGTAGAATGGCACCGAAGACAACGATGCCCTGACCGTTACCGTCTCATCCCTGGCCTGCTCCAGCGCTGCATTCATCAGGCGCATGCCGATGCCCCGACGCTGCCAGCCCGGCGCGACGAACAGCATCGCCACGTGGCGCCCTTCCTTGAACTCGATCAGGCCCGTTATCGTCGCATCCGCGACACAGACCAGCATCAGGTTGTCGCCCTCCATACGCTCGGCAAACGCCTGCGCCGCTGCCACCTTGGCGAAGGTTTCCACACCCTGCGCAGACAGCGAGGGGGCAACCGCCAGCATGAACGCATCCAGGCACAGGGCACTAACGCGGGGCAAGTCATCGTGGGTCAGTTTGCATATCTGCATGGTAGTCGTCCGTGACGGGAATAAAGGGATTGGCTTATTTCTGCACTCAAAACGTCCGGTCCTGGACGATCCTGTACAAGCGTCCGGCAAAGCCTCGGTAAGCACCTAGCGAAGACACCTCCCTGATGCGTCAGGGGCGGTGCCCTCTATGGCTGATTAAATTATGCAAGATGGTAATTCAACCAAATATGGTGCGTTCCATCGACGTCAATTGTGATCCCTCCTGACCCTGATATCCCTTTCAAACCATCCGTACCACTGCCTCCAACTATGCAGAAAAACTCATCTGCACGATCAACTCCGGTCGTGGAGGCGGAATGAATGAAGTTAAAGGAACCCTCTACCCCATTCACCGAACCCTTGAAGCTCTCCATCGCAATGTAGCTGCCCGTTCTTGACGCTTGGTCGAACGCCGCAGTAAAGGCTGTTGAAGAAATACCATCGATAGCTCCTGTATAGGACTTTTCCATGGTGCTGATCGACACTGGTAAGCCTGTTGTAATTTCGGGCGTGGGAGTCAGGCCAGTCGGTTTGAAATTCTTGGAGGAAAAAGTGGCTCGCGCTTCCATTCGGATCAGTCCTGTTCCATATGAGTTGGGCGGTCATTCTAATGCAAGAGCCCCCTCACGTTGAGAACGTCAGACCAAGACCCAATGTTGTGGCAGCAGTTGGTCGATCTTGCTCGCTCGCTGCGTCAGCACATCTTTGAGAGACGCCTAAGGATCATGCCCATTCATGCAAGCCGACCCTGGCCGGAGAATCCCCCGACTAACGAGTAGCAGTACTACGGATATATCGCGCCGGCGATGAGCCCAGTGTCTTGCGAAACATACTGATGAACGAACTGACCGACTCGTACCCGAGTGCTTCGGCGGTTCGTTGCACGGATTCGCCCTCGGCCAGGCTCTGCAATGCCACGATGATTTGCCATTGCTTGCGCCATTGGCCGAATGTCAGCCCGGTTTCGCTTTTGACCAGGCGTGCCAGGGACCGCTCGCTCATGGCGACCTGGCGTGCCCACTGGGCCATGGTGCAACGATTTGACGGGTCTTGGGCCAGGCCTCGCGCGATGAAACGCAACTGCGGTGTGGCGGGAAGCGGCAGGTATAACTGTTCCGAGGGGGCCAGTTCCAATTGTTCGAGGAGCACGCTCGCCAAGCGCGCATTGGCAGACGCCGGCGGATAGTCCTGGGCTTGGGTGCTCAGGTGCAGGATCAACTCCAGGACCAGCGGTGAAAGCACCAGCGTGCAGCATTTGTGCGGTAACGCAGCCGCACCGGGCTCTATAAACAGATAGCCGATCTTGCCGTTGGCGGTAACCCGGTTGCTGTGGGCAATACCGCCCGGAATCCACACGCCGAATCCCGATGGCACCATCCACACGCCATCCTCTACGGTGCAGACGATGCCGCCGTGATAAGCCACTACCAGTTGACCTTTGCGGTGCGTGTGGACAGGGAATTCAGTGTCGTTTCGCTGGCTCCCCAGCATCAACGCCACTGCGGGTTGGTCGAAACTGTCCAGTTCGAATTGATCAACCGCATAGAGATTTGTCTCGTCCATGCCGCCCAACCTCAATTGTCCGAATTTGATTATATCTTGGCAGCATACTCAATATCGGCAAAAGCTTGCAGCCCCTACCATCGTCATCAAGGCCATTGCCGACTGCGAGATTCAACCGATGCTGAGCGAAATCACGATTGCCCATCTCTACATCCCCCCTTCTTGCTCTACCTGGGTATCACCGCTCTGGTTTACGCGCTGCTGGAGCGGATCATACGGCGCTGGCTGGACTGGACTTGGCACCCGAGCATGGCGCGTTTCTTTGTGTCGTTGATCGTTCTCTCGATCCTCGTCCTGAAGTTTTAAGGAGGGCGCGATGACGATCAAACACATCCTCAAGACCCTCGTAACCGTTGTGCTCGGCTTGACGGCGCTGCTGCTCTGTACGCAGTTGTGGCGCGCCTATGAGCTGGCCCCCTGGACGCGGGACGGGCGTGTCAGCGCGCAAGTCATCCGTATTGCACCTGAGGTGTCCGGCCAGGTTGAACGACTGCTCGTTGGGGACAACCAGTGGGTCGCCAAGGGCGCGTTGCTGTATCAGATCGACCGGCGCGCCTATCTGCTGGCCCAGCGACAGCGAACGGCCGAGCTTGCCGAGGCGCGTAGTGTCTTCGAGCAACGCAGCTCACAGCTCAACCGCCGCAAGCAACTCGGCGATGCCATTGCGCGGGAGGAAACCGACAACGCGGCCCGCGACCTGATGGTGGCCAGGGCGCGTCTGGACGCGGCCCAGAGCCAGTTGGCCCACTCGCAGTTGGATCTGGAGCGCACGACCGTTCGTTCGCCGGTCGACGGGTATGTGACCCAACTGCGGCTTCAGCCCGGTGACTACGCTGCGGCGGGCGATACCAATATTTTTGTGGTCGATAGCCATAGCTTCTGGGTCACCGGTTACTTTGAAGAGACCAAGCTGCCCGGTGTTCGAGTGGGGGCTACGGCGTCCATCAAGCTGATGGGCTTTTCACCGCTGCTCGAAGGGCATGTGGCGAGCATCGGCAGAGGTATTGCCGATGGTAATGAGCTGCGCAGTAACAGTGGCTTGCCTCAAGTGGCGCCAACGTTCAGCTGGATACGCCTGGCCCAGCGTGTGCCGGTTCGGATTGAGTTGGACAAGGTGCCGGCAGGCGTTGAACTGGCGGCGGGGATGACCGCGAGTATCGAGGTCGTCGAGGCGGAAGCTGCAACCCGCTGGCGGCTGACGCAGTGGCTCCAGGAGTTCATGTGATGGCCGTTGCATTGCGAATGCTGGGGGCGCTGCCTGGCTCTTGGTCGCCCGACGTATCGGGTTATGTATTGCGCAGTCTTGCCGCTGCCACATTGGCCCTGTGGCTGGGGTTCCAATTGCACCTGGAGGCGCCGTTCTCGGGAGCTTCGACCGTGTTGTTGCTGATCCATCCGCTACAGGGTGCGGTGGTCGGCAAGGGGTTCAATCGGGTATTGGGAACCATGGTGGGTTTGCTCGCCGCCTTGCTCCTGACCGGCCTGTTCGCGCAAAAAATGCTGCTGTTCATCCTCGGGGTCGGGGTGTGGCTGGGCCTCTGTGTCGGCGCAATGACCGTGCTTCGGCACTACCAGGCAACGGCGGCAGTTGTCGCGGGCTACACCGTTTGCCTTGCCCTGGGCCCCGCCATTGTTGCCCCGCAGCAAGGTTTCGAGCATATCGTGGCGCGGGGCACGGCGGTGGTCCTTGGGGTGCTGAGCCTGAGTCTTGTGGCGACGCTGTTCAGCCGCAAAACCGTCGAGGACAAACTAAACAAAGCGCTTAAGGACGTCTCTGCCCGCACCATGCGGTTGCTGGCCTTGCGATTTGAGGGGACACACAGCGCGCAACCGGCGCTAGCGCAAGACACGCTCGCCATCGATGTGAGTAAGGTGGACGAGCTTCTCGGGATCGGCCGAGGTGAGTCCCAGCGGGTCCGCTCCAGGCTTGCGTCCCTGCAGGCAGGGCTTGCGTATTTGCATGCGGTGATCCTGGACGAGTCACCGGTCAATCGCGGTGGCTTGCCTGCCCTCGATCGAATTGGCGCGCAGTTGCAACAGTTGGCCGACGCACAGCCCGGTTTTTCTGCGGCGGCTGATCGTGTCCGGGAGATGCAGCACAGCTTCGCCCACGATCATGAAAACAGTAAAAGCCAGCAACGCTTGAGTGAACAATTGGCAGACCTGTCCAGCGCCTTGCTGAGCTTTGCCTGCCTTGAGCGCGCGCCCCAAACAGCGGCCCGCGCCGTCGATTTTCACCGCCATTACGGCGATGCGCTGCGTAACGGGTTACGCGCCCTGGTGGCCACGCTTGCAACCGCTGCGGTCTGGTACCTGAGCGCCTGGGACCAAGGGCCAACGTTATTGGCGGTGTTAGGCCCCTGCTGCACTTTGCTGGCCACCAGCGCGGCGCCCGCTCAAGGCATTGCGCGCTTCTTCACGGGAACGCTCTACGGAATACTGGCGGCCGCGGCGTGCAAGTTTCTGGTGTTGCCCTACATCAGCGGGTTCGGGTTGCTGACGGTCGTATTGATCGCATTTTGGGGCGTCGGGATTCATGCCACCACCCGGCCACGTCACGCCTTGCAAGGCATTGCCTACCTGATCGGCTTTAACACGCTCGTCAGCACCGGCGGCACCGCCCAATACGATTTCAGCGACTTCGCCAATCAAGCGTTCGCCTGGCTGGTCGCGCTTGCTATCTGCCTGTTGGCCTTCCAGCTACTGCCGGGAAAATCCGCCAGCCACGTACACGTCTTGACCAATGCGTTGCACAGGGACACACGACGATTGCTCCGTCACGGGCGACGCATGGACCTGCTCAAATGGCAGGCCAGGCAACAGCACCGTTTGGTCGCCTTGCAGGCACTTTTGGGCGCTGGTCACCCACAGGCTGGCCAGGCCGGTTCTGTGTCCCTTCAATTGAGTCGCCGGTTGCTGACTGTGCAACGCAAAACACGCGAGCTGGAACCCGACTCAGCGATCGCCAAGTGTGCGCAACGGGGGGATCGGCGAATTTCAAGGTATGCCTTCAACCCAGCGATCAGCGCGGCTCAGGCACGTCGAACGTCGAGATCGTTGATGCGGCTGGGTGCTCACGACCTGGCCGCTTGCTACGAGGATTTAGCCGGGCTGCTCGACACGTACTCACGCATTACAAACGCGGATACACGAGCCGGTCAGCCCGCTCCTATCGCCCACTGACAGGCGCATGCACTGCCATCAACTCAGCCACCCATTCGATAAACACACGCAACTTGAGACTGATATGCCGGTTTGGCGGAAAGGCTACGTAAAGCGGCATCGGGTCGAGGCTCCAGTCCTCGAACAAGGGCACTAATTCCCCCCGGTCCACAAAGGCTTGCGACATGTAGGTGGGCAGCCACAGTACCCCAAGACCCGCCAGGCCGGCGGCGAGGTAGGCATTGCCGTCATCGACCGCCAAGGCGTAGCGGCCTTTGATCTGGAGACTTTCCAGATGCTTGCGCATGGCATAGGGCACGGGTTTGCCGGTGCGGGCCCACAGGAAGCCGACGATACGATGGTGAGAGTTTTCCAGGTCCTGTGGGTGTACGGGCGTGCCCACGCGTGCCAGGTAGCTCGGCGCGGCAAACACGCCGAGTGGAAGATCGCCTACCCGGCGCGCCATCAGGGATTGGTCGGTGAGTTCGCCGCCGCGCACGACGCAATCTACGTTCTCATCGATCATGTCGACGATACGGTCGCTGACGCCCATATCTATCTGGATGTCCGGGTACCGGGCATAAAACGCAGGCAATGCGGGCACGAGGATCATGCTGGCCAGCGGGCTTGGCACATCCACGCGCAGGCGGCCCCTGGGCAGCGTCGCCGCGCTGGACAGGCTGGTCTCGGCATCGTCCATGTCGGCCAGCAGCTGTAACACGCGCTCGTAATACACCGCACCGTCGGCCGTGACGTTGACTTTGCGCGTGGTGCGGTTAAGCAATTTGACCCGCAGGCGCGCTTCCAACTGCTGCACCAGTTGGGTCACGGTGGTCTTGCTCATGTGCAGGGTATCGGCGGCCTTGGTGAAGCTGCCGGCTTCCACCACGCGAGCAAATGCCTGCATTGCATCAAAACGGTCCATTACGGCCTCCGCGCTCGATTGTTTGGGTTTCACAAACAGTGCTGGCTAAGGTTGCTGGTTTATCGCCTTGGCACAAGCCCCTAGAGTCTGCCCATCGTTAATTGCGGGTCAATTTCGACCCTTTGATGGAGGCATCCATGACGCAGCGTAATGTGGTTTTTCCGCCTGGACGTCAGACGCTGTACGAGCGCAATCGCTATTCACCGGCCATCAAGTCCAATGGCTTTTTATTTGTGTCTGGGCAGGTCGGCAGCCATGAAGACGGCTCGCCCGAACCCGATCTGGAGGATCAGGTCCGTCTGGCGTTCAACAACCTGAATGCGATCCTGGGTGCTGCCGGTTGCACCTTTGACGATGTGATTGACGTGACGGTGTTTATCGTTGATCCCGAATCCAAGTTCGAAACGATCTGGAAGGTGATACCGGAGTTCTGGGGCAACGCGCCCCACCCGACGCTGACAGGCGTAGGGGTTACGTGGCTGTATGGGTACCAGTTTGAGATCAAGGTGATTGCCAAGCTTCCAGACGCGGACATGCACTTGAGCAAGTCCGACTAGGCGCAGGCATGTCGCTATAGTCGACCCTATCGTCCGGCGCATATCCCGGTGCTTGCATCCAGTACGCTGCGGTAGCGGCGCTTTACCTCCCGGTAGAGTGAAGAATGCCCCATCCACAGATTCAATCGTTCGGTTGAGCAATAGAGCATTTCGGCACTGTTATCGAGCATTTCGGCACAGTAACCACTCTTTGCTCAACCTAGACTCGAGTTTCCCTTTAAAACTCAGATGGAGTCGCGATGAAAATCAGATTAATCCTGCCAGCACTTTCCATGGCCGTAACATTCACTGCATACGCTGCCGATTTCTCGCTCACCAGCCGGGATATTGCTGACAATCGCCCGCTGACCAGTCGCGAAGTGTTCCAGGGCTTCGGTTGCGAAGGCGGCAACACTTCTCCTGAGCTTTCCTGGATAAACGCCCCGGCAGGGACTAAAAGCTTTGCGATCACCGTTTACGATCCCGATGCACCAACCGGTAGCGGTTGGTGGCATTGGACGGTGTTTAACCTGCCGGCTTCCACCAATCACTTGCCAAGAGGAGTGGGGGCGAACCTGCCTGTCGGTGCAGTACAAGGGCGAACCGATTATGGTCAGCCAGGATTTGGCGGAGTTTGCCCACCTGTAGGAGATAAACCCCATCGCTATCAATTCACCGTGTGGGCATTGAAAGTCGATAAGCTACCGCTCGACAACCAGGCCAGTGGAGCCTTGGTAGGTTATATGCTCAATGCCAACGCTTTGGCCAAAGCGACCATTACTTCAACTTACGGACGTTAAGAACGATGCGCCCTTGTGACGGCATACAGCACCGGGAAAACATCATCGATGCATGTGTCATACGGGCGCGACACCCCCTGACATTGCCAAGGACGCCGGTGTTCGTGAGCACCTTGTGTCGAGTGCGACAGGGGGAAAAACTGGTGCAATGGGACGACCGCGAGATGCGCGCAGGGCCTAATCAGCTGATTCTGATGCCGGCCGGGCGCGAGCTTGGTATCTCCAACTTCCCAGGCCCTCACGGTCACTACATCGCCGATGCGGTGACCTTTCCCGTGTCGACATTGCGTAATTTCAGCACCCGCTATAGCCAGCAGATCATGAGCTGTCGCGGGGTACTGAAAACCGACCTATGCGTTCCTCTGGACAGGCACACGACACAGGCATGGGAGCAGTTGTTGGCCGCCATCAATGGGAACGCCCCGCAGGCACTATGCACACATTATGGGGAAGCGGTTCTTCTGAGCCTGTGCCTCGGCGGCCAGATCGGTCCTCTGCTGATGGGGCGCAACGATCCTCTGTGTGAACGTGTGCAGCAACTGGTAATGGCCAGCCCGGAGAGAGAC
This sequence comes from Pseudomonas extremaustralis, assembly GCF_900102035.1. Lineage (NCBI taxonomy): Bacteria > Pseudomonadati > Pseudomonadota > Gammaproteobacteria > Pseudomonadales > Pseudomonadaceae > Pseudomonas > Pseudomonas extremaustralis. The sequence goes on along the minus strand of NZ_LT629689.1, from coordinate 515,460 downwards.
TGGACAGTTGCGAGCATTGCACAACACATGAACCTGGGTGAGTCGACATTGCGTCGCCAACTGGCGAAAGAGGGTAATAGTTTCAGGAACATCTTGGAGGGCGTTCGACTGTCGACAGCATTACTACGGTTGCAAACAACTTCTCGCCCGATCGGAGAAATTGCCGCCGCCTGCGGTTACGCCTCGGCCTCGCGTTTTGCCGTGCGCTTTCGCTCACACTATGGCCTGTCACCACGTGAATTGCGGGCGGCGATTTGAGCATTTCCGTAAAGTCTTCGCCGATTCCCGCGTTCAAACATATTGCGATGGATAGCACTGGGGGAGCCGGGATGTTCGGCACACTGATCAAACGCATCGACAAAGGCAACAGCACTTGGCCACGTTCCCTTATGACCTCGGCGGCCCATGGGAGCCAGACATCAAGGTTGCCCGATGCGGCCAATTATCCGGTCACAGCCGTTAATGACTGGGCTCAACATGGACTTCAAGCCTCGCGGACAGCCAAATGATCGCAGACGGACTTTCGCTACTCATCGACTATGCCACCTACCTGCTTCCTGGCCTTGGCCTCTGCGCCCTCTGGTTCTGTCTGACACCGAAGACACAGCCGGGTTTGCGCATCGTTATCCTACTGTTTGGCTTCGTCCTGATGCGCGACGTGATGACCCCACTGCGCTTATGGTCCCTGAGTGGCGACGCGCAGATCAGCTTTATTTCGAATCCGTTTGTCTTGGCCACACTGGGCGCCCTGTCGCTGGCTGTCGTCGCCGCGCTGGCAAGGACCGCTCCAGAACTGTGGAAACTCATAATCTGGAGTCGCGGCAATCGGGCTGTCGGGCTCGCTCTGGGCATCGCAGCCGGGTTGGCCATCGGCGTTCCGCTGCGCCTTTATCAAGGCCTCGATATTGCCGAGATCGCCGGTTATTGGCCTTGGTGGCTGAGCATGGCCGTGCTGGCTTTTGGCGGTAATGCGCTGGAAGAGGTGCTGTTTCGCGGCATCCTGCAAGGTCACCTCGAACACCACACCTCTGCGCTGCGAGCGGCCCTGATCAGCGCTGTCGCCTTCGCCGCCTGCCATTCATTCCTGGCGCTCACCGTCACCCGGATTGGCTGGCCGATTTTATTGTTCACCCTGGTGGAGGGCCTGGCCTGTTCTTTCATCCGCATGCGCTACGGGGTAAACGCCGCCATCGCCGCACACGGGACTGCAATATTAGTCATTGCCACGCCCATGGGATTGGTGACAGGCGGGTAGCGCCGTCGGCACGGTGCAGAGTGCCCCATCCACAGGCTCGCCAGCCTAATGAAACCAGGCCTGATATTCTCCAAAATCGCTTTATGCCAACGCCCCACCGCTCGCAAAGGATTCTCCACTATGGAAAGTAGCCCCACGCTCATCACTAGCCGCCTCATCCTCACCCCCCTTCAACTGAGCGATGCCGCAGATATTCAACGACTGTTCCCCCACTGGGAAATAGTGCGTTTTCTCGACATCAATGTGCCTTGGCCCTACCCGCCCGACGGCGCTCTGACTTACGTTCGCGACCGCGCCCTCCCCGCCATTGCCGCCGGGCGCGAATGGCATTGGATGATTCGCATGGCTGACGATCCGAGCAACAGCATTGGCAGCATTTGCCTGTATGACCAGCCTGGCAACAACCGTGGTTTCTGGCTGGCGCCTCAATGGCAGGGCAAGGGTTACATAGGTGAAGCCTGTGAGGTCATCAACGCCTATTGGTTCGAAACACTGGGGCGCGCGGTCATGCAAGTGCCCAAGGCAGCGGGCAACCAGGCTTCGCGCAAAGTGTCGGAACGTGAAGGCATGCGGCTGGTTGATACGCAGCAAGGCCACTTTGTCAGCGGCTCATTGTTGAAGGAAATCTGGGAAATGACACAGGAGCAATGGCTGAAGAGAAAAGCTAATCTCCAGTCCCGCCGGCTGGATTGAAATCGCACGGATTTCTTCATGGACCATATTGATTGCGCTTTCTGACACAGGACTCAGCCATCACCAATCGAGAAGTCATAAGCAGCCATTTTAAAAGTGAAAATGGCTTGCTCCCTGATCTCGCGCTTTTTTCAGATCCTTGCATATCCACCCAGCGCTACAGCACGATACCGCGCAAGGACAGGTCCGACTCCCGGCCCCCTCGACCAAGGCATGGCAACTGTGTATTCACCCGATCTCCTGGCTGATGGAAAAGACCTCGGCAACCGCATGATGAAGGTTGACCATGCCGGCGAGCATGGCGCGATTTGCATCTACAGCGGGCAGTTGTTTATGGCGCGGCTTTTCGTACCGGGCATGGTGGAGGAGCTCAAGGAGTTTCTCTCTCACGAGCGCCGTCATCGCTCCGTCTTTCAGGCAGAGCTGCAACGTCGCGGGTATCGCCGCTGCCGGAGTTACTGGTTGTGTGGCGTTGGTGGTCTGGCGCTGGGGCTGATCACCGGCCTCTGTGGTCGCAAGGCCATTGTGGCGACTACCGTTGCGGTTGAGCGTGTGGTGCTCAAGCACCTGGCCCATCAACTTCACGTATTGGGCGATATCGATCCGCATGCGGTGGCAGCCATTGATTCGATTGTGGCGGAGGAGCAGCACCACCATGACCACTCAGCCGCGCAGATCGATGTAAGCGACCCATGGTTCAGAACACTGACGCCGATGGTGACGGCGTGGACTGAAGCCGTGATCTGGATGGGCATGCGCTCTTGAAAAACAGGTGTATCAACCCCGTTCACTGCCGCTGTGGAAGCTCAGCCTCACGGCTTTCGGCGGGTGAAACGTCTGGGTTCGCGCGCTCGGCGTCTTCACGCAATTGCTTTTCTCTCGCTTCGTCCTGAGCTTTACGCGCAGCTTCTTCTCGCTCCTGCGCCTGGCGTCGGCTCCACTCTTCGAGGTCCTTCGCCTGCTGTCGATTGCGCTCTTCAAGCTGACGCATTTGCTCTCGCGCCTGACGTGCCTGTTCGTCGGCGCGTTGCTGGGCTTCCTGGCGCATTTGATCCATGTTCGAGTGCCTGAGGCGCTCGATGTCCTGAGCGGTGGCGGCGAATGAAACAGGTACGACGGCCATCATCGTTGCGGCAATCAAAGAGCAGGTAAACAGGCTGTAAATCCTATTGCTGGACATCAAGACGTTCCAAATCAGTTAGTTAAGCTTTGCGCACATTGTGTTGAGGCGCTTCACACAAAGGCATGACCCGCGAGGCGGTTACCCGTCCCCGACCTCATGGCGCGTCCGACCACACCGCGAGCTCATAACCGTCTGGGTCGATGAAATGGAACCGACGCCCGCCGGGAAACGAGAAAACCTCACGACTGATCGTCGCGCCCGCAGCCTTGAGCCTGAGCGCTGTGCTCTCCAGGTCTTGCGCATAGAGGATGATCAACGGCCCGCCCGTGCGTACCGGCTCGCCTGTGGTGAATCCACCGGTCATACGACCGTCGCTGAACTCACTGTAAGTGGGGCCGTAATCGATGAACGTCCAGTCAAATACACTGCCGTAAAAGGCCTTGCTTCGGGCGATATCGACGACATTGAACTCGATATTGTCGATCTGACGGTCTCTTCCTTGAATGCCCATTGAGGTGTCCTTGGCTGATTGGGAGCGTGCGAGTTTAGGATATTCGACCATGCTTGTGTGCATGGGCTATCGGTTCATAGGGACATATCAATGGGTGATATCCCTACATTTGAACGAATTTGCCTCAGTCAATTGTGGTTTAAACGGACGTACCAGGTGCCAGTCAAACCACGCAATCTATTCCAAGACCGGCCCGCAAGTATGATAGCATTGCGCCACTACCCGAATCAGGCCAACCGCCATCCCGATCGGTAACCTGCCGGTCACAAATCAGACGGAAGGCAAACGGCATGCCTAAAGTCGCTAACCACAGCGCCGATACCATCTTTATCGTTTACCTACGCAACAACGTTCAAGGACCGAACTCATGACTTCGCGCCCATCCAACCCGCTTCCCCTCACCGGTCATCCGCGTTTTCGCTGGTTCGCGCTCATCCCGGTCGTGCCTGCCGTTGCGTGGATACTGCTGCAATCAACCTCCCCGGCCAATCTGGCGGTCTGCGCGGGACTGGTGCTGGTCGGCCTGGGTGCCTGCGCCTGGAGCGCGGGTTCCCAGCGTGACGCGGTGCAGCGTGCGGCCGCACGGGCGCTGGCGGATCAGTCGGACGCCGACGTGGCGCAGCACCGCATGGCCGCGCGGGCACAGCTAGATGAGGTGCTACTGGGCGCCATGCCGATCTGGGCCAAGCAGGTGGAAAGTTCGCGCCAGCAGACCGAAGAAGCGATTGTGAGCCTGGCCAACCGTTTCACCGGGATCTCCGCGCGCTTGCAGGAAACCGTACAAGCCTCGCAACACGCTGCCGGCGAACTGGATGGGCAGGCCGCCGACGGCGCACTCAAGGTGCTGGCCCGCAGCGACAGTGAACTGAGCCAGGTGATCGACTCGCTCAAGGCCACCCAAACCAGCCGCGACCAGACCCTGGTGCAAGTACGCAGCCTCACCGCCTATACCGGCGAACTGCGCACCATGGCCGCCGACGTCGCGGCGATTGCCGCGCAGACCAACCTGCTGGCGCTCAACGCAGCCATCGAGGCGGCGCGTGCCGGTGAAGCCGGTCGCGGCTTCGCGGTGGTGGCCGACGCGGTGCGCAGCCTGTCGAGCAAGTCCAGCGAAACCGGCCAGCAGATGTCGGCCAAGGTCGACATCATCAATAACGCCATCACCCAACTGGTACAGGCCGCCTCCAGCAGCGCCGACCAGGACAGCAACTCGGTGGCCGCCTCCGAAAACAGTATTCAAACGGTGCTCGAACGCTTTCAGAACATCACCGGGCGCCTGGCCGAATCCGCCGACCTGCTCAAACAGGAAAGCTATGGCATTCGCGATGAGATGACCGAAGTGCTGGTCAACCTGCAATTCCAGGATCGGGTCAGCCAGATCCTCAGCCACGTGCGCGACAACATGCACGCCCTGCATGACCACCTCTTGCAGGCCCGCCAGGCGCCGGACCAGGCAGTGACCGTCGACGCCCGGCAATGGCTGGCGCAGATGGAGGCCACCTACGCCACCGAAGAGCAACGGCGCACCCACCATGGCGAGGCGGCCGTGCAGCAGAATTCTCAAGACATCACCTTCTTTTAGGAGCACATCATGGCGAAGAACGTATTAGTGGTCGACGACTCCAGCAGCGTGCGGCAAGTGGTCGGCATTGCCCTGAAGAGCGCCGGTTATGACGTGATCGAGGCCGTCGACGGCAAAGATGCCCTGAGCAAGCTCACCGGGCAGAAAGTGCACCTGATCATCAGCGACGTGAACATGCCCAACATGGACGGCATCACCTTCGTCAAGGAGGTCAAGAAGCTGGCCAACTACAAGTTCACGCCGATCATCATGCTGACCACCGAGTCCCAGGAATCGAAGAAAGCCGAAGGCCAGGCCGCGGGCGCCAAGGCCTGGGTGGTCAAGCCGTTCCAACCGGCGCAGATGCTGGCGGCGGTGTCCAAGCTGATCCTGCCCTGACACCCGCCACCAAGGAGCTCGCCATGCCGATCACCCTCGACACCTTCGACGGCACCACCCACGTGAGTATCGACGGCGAACTGACCATCTACACCGTGGCCGAACTGGCCGCCACTCTGTTGCCACACGTGGGGGCGGCGCCGCGCCTGGCACTGGACCTGTCGCAGATCACGGAAATCGACGGCGCCGGCGTGCAATGGCTCGCGGTCATCCGGCGTGAAGCCGCCAGCAGCGGCACGACGGTGAGCCTGGCCGCGCAAAGCCAGGCGGTCGCGCAAACGTTGCAATTGTGTGGCGACGCGATTTTTTAGCGCGCCCCACCTCCGTTCAACGCACAAGGAATGTCCAGGTGAGCATTAATCTCGATCAGGCACAGCAGACTTTTATCGTCGAAGCGCGCGAACTGTTGCAAGCCATGGAGCAATCCCTGTTGCAACTGGAGAGCGAGCCGGGCGATGAGGATGCCATTGGCGCGGTGTTTCGCGCCGCGCACACCATCAAGGGCTCCGCCGGGTTGTTCGGCCTGGCGTCGATCGTGAGTTTCACCCATATCGTCGAAGACGTGCTCGACCGCCTGCGCGATGGCCACGTGGCGGTGGATGCCGCACTGATCGCGGTGCTGCTGCAGTCCGGCGATCATATGCTCGAGCTGATCGAGGTGGTCGCCAGCCGCGGCGAGGCACTGCCGTCCGCGGCGCTGGAGCGCGAAGCCGCCTTGCGCGAGGCGCTGGGGGCCTATCAAGAAGCACCGTTGCCCAGCGCCGACATCGACACCGTGGCGATGGACGACGACGTACCGACCGAAGTGCTCTGGCACCTGTCCCTGCGCTTTGGTGCGGACGTGTTCCGCAATGGCATGGACCCGCTGTCGTTCCTGCGCTACCTGGAAACCCTGGGCCAGTTGCTGCACGTCACTACCCTCACCGATAGCATCCCGGCCGTAGACGGCTGGGACCCGGAAAGCTGCTACCTGGGCTTCGAGATCGACCTGCGCTCCAGCGCCAGCCATGCCGCCCTCAACGAAGTCTTCGACTTTGTGCGCGATGACTGTGAAGTCCAGATCAGCGTCGTCGATGAACCAAGCGACAACAGCACCGCCGTCGACAGCGAAGAGGTCGCCGAGGTCGAGCAAGGCCCCACGACAGCGGTGCAGCCACGCGCGGCGGCGAGCGGCGACGCAAAACTGCGGGACGGCAACTATGTGCGGGTCAATGCCGACAAGCTTGACGAGCTGATCAACCTGGTCGGCGAGCTGGTCATCGCCAGCGCGGGCGCGAGCCTGCTGGCCCGCTCCTGCAACAACGATCCGCTGCAGGAAGCCACCTCGACGGTATCGGGGCTGGTCGAAGAGATTCTCGATGGCGCCCTGCACCTGCGCATGATCCCCATCGGCGACACCTTCAACCGCTTCCGCCGCGTGGTGCGCGATGTCAGCCAGGAACTGGGCAAGGACATCGACCTGATCATCAACGGCGCGGAAACCGAACTGGACAAAACGGTGGTCGAGAAAATCGGCGACCCGCTGATGCATCTGCTGCGCAACGCCATGGATCACGGCATCGAAAGCGCCGACGCCCGGCGCGCGGCGGGCAAGCCGACCAAAGGCCACCTGAGCCTGAATGCGTACCACGACTCGGGCAGCATCGTCCTCGAAATCGCCGACGACGGCGCCGGGCTCAACCGCGAACGCATCCTGGCCAAAGCCCAGGAACGCGGGCTGGTGGCCAGCGGCGCGGCGCTCACCGACCAAGAGATCTACAACCTGATCTTCGAGCCGGGGTTCTCCACCGCCGAAGCGGTCACCAACCTGTCCGGGCGCGGCGTCGGCATGGACGTGGTCAAGCGCAACATCACCCTGCTGCGCGGCACCGTAGACCTGGACAGCCGTCCCGGCGAGGGCACCGTGGTGCGCATACGCCTGCCGCTGACCCTGGCGATCATCAACGGGTTCCTGGTGGGCATCGATCATTGCACCTACGTGATTCCCCTGGACATGGTCCAGGAATGCATCGAGCTGGACGAACGCCAGCGTCAGTCCAGCCGCGAACAGGGCTACCTGGACCTGCGCGGCGAGGTGCTGCCGCTGGTGGACCTGCGCGATCACTTCAGCCACGAAGGCCCGCCCGCCCGACGCCAGAATGTGGTGGTGGTGCGTTACGCCGAGCACAAGGCCGGGCTGGTGGTGGATGACCTGCTCGGCGAGTTCCAGACCGTGATCAAACCCCTGGGCAAGTTGTTCGGCGCGCTGCGCGGCATCAGCGGCTCGACCATCTTGGGCAGCGGCGCGGTAGCCCTGATCCTGGATATACCGGCACTGCTCAACCAAATCGTACAACTGGAAGCCCGCACGCCCCAGGCGCCTCAGTCGCCACCGGTCGTCGCTCGCTGACGTTTTTGCAATTCCATGGAGGTTCCCCGATGAAATGGTTCTACGATCTTAAGATTTCCACCAAGCTGATCAGCTCATTCCTGGTGGTCCTGGCGCTCACCGCCGCCATGGGTGGCTTCGCCATCGTCCAGCTCGGAGCCGTCAACCAGGCGGCCCAGGACATCCGGGGCAACTGGATGCCCTCCATGCGCGCAGCGGCCGCCATGCGGTTCTTCGCGGCCAACTATCGCTTGAAAGAAAACCGCCACGTCGGCACCGAGATCGTCGAGGGAAAAGCCCTGGCCGAGCGTGAAGCCGCCGACGCACGCCAGCAGTTCGAAGCCCGCATGGGTACCTATGAGCAGTTGTTGTCCAACGAAGAAGATCGTCAACTCCTGGCCAGCGTGAAAAGCGCCTGGGCCTCGTACCTGGCGACCAGCAAGCAGTTGCTCGACCTGTCCCGGCAGAACCAGGAAGCCCAGGCGCGCGGCTTGCTCACCGGTGAGTCCAAGGACCATTTCGATCAAGTGACCGACCGCCTGCAAAAGATGGTCGAGCTCAATGACGCCGGGGCGACCATCGCCGGTGACAAAGGCTCGACACTGTACGAAAGCGCACGCCTGTCGATCATCGCAGCGCTGATCACCGCCCTGCTGATCGGCCTGGGCCTGGCGATGTTCATCGCGCGGATCATCTCCCGTCCGCTGAGGCAAGCCGCGAGCGCCGCCGAGCAATTGGCCGAAGGCAACCTCAACGCCCACATCGAACCGGGTGCACAAGACGAAACCGGCATGGTGCTCAACGCCATGCGCAACATGGTCGGCAAGCTGGCGCATATCATCGGCGAAGTGCGCAACGCCGCCGATAACCTGGCCAGCGCCTCCGAGCAAGTCAGCGCCACCGCGCAGTCGATGAGCCAGGCCACCAGCGAACAAGCGGCCAGCGTCGAGGAAACCAGTGCATCGGTCGAACAGATGAGCGCCAGCATCAACCAGAACACCGAAAACGCCAAGGTCACCGATGGCATGGCCAGCAAGGCCGCCAAGGAAGCCACCGAGGGCGGCGAATCGGTGCAACAGACCGTGGTGGCGATGAAGAAAATCGCCCAGCGCATCAGCATCATCGATGACATCGCCTACCAGACCAATCTGCTCGCCCTCAACGCCGCCATCGAGGCCGCTCGGGCCGGCGAGCACGGCAAAGGGTTCGCGGTGGTGGCCGCCGAAGTGCGCAAGCTGGCCGAACGCAGTCAGGTCGCGGCCCAGGAAATCGGTGAACTGTCCTCCAGCAGCGTGGACATGGCGGAAAAAGCCGGCAAGCTGCTCGACGAAATGGTGCCGTCGATCAACAAGACCTCCGATCTGGTGCAGGAAATCAGCGCCGCGTCCGAAGAACAGGCCGCCGGTGTGGCGCAGATCAACACCGCGATGACCCAGCTCAACCAGGTGACCCAGCAGAACGCCTCGAGCAGCGAGGAACTGGCGGCCACGGCCGAAGAAATGAGCAGCCAGGCCGAGCAACTGCAACAGGCCATGAGCTTCTTCGTGCTGGATTCAACCCCCAAGGCCGCGGTGCACAGCAGCAGCGTGGACGGCCCCGGCAGCAAGCCTGGCCATCAGCTGCAACGCCCCAAACAGCAGGCACCGCGCAAGGCCTTCGCCTACAGCATGGCCAGCGCCCCGGACGAATCGGAATTCACCCGCTTCTGATCGCCAGTATCGACGTGGGCTTACAGGGAGAATGACATGGGCGCAGTGACAAAGACTCGACAGGCCGCCGTTGCGGTGGACGAGGATGCGCAATACCTGACCTTCATGCTCGGCGGCGAAATGTTCGCCATCGGCATTCTGGGGATCAAGGAAATTATCGAATACGGCAGCCTGACCGTGGTGCCGATGATGCCCGCCTTCGTGCGCGGGGTGATCAACCTGCGCGGTGCGGTGGTGCCGGTGGTCGACCTGTCGGCGCGCTTTGGCCGCGCCAACTCGGCGATCACCCGGCGCTCCTGCGTGGTCATCATCGAAGCGAGCACCGACGATGGCCAGCCCCAGGACATCGGGCTGCTGGTCGACACGGTGTCTGCGGTGCAGGAGATCGCCGCCGCGCAGATCGAACCGCCGCCCAACTTCGGCGCGCGGATTCGCGCCGATTTCATCAGCGGCATGGCCAAGGTCGACGGCAAGTTCGTGATCGTGCTGGCGGTGGACAAGGTGCTGTCCATCGATGAGATGTCCAGCCTCGCCGAGGCTGGCCAGGCGCCGAGCCTCGACGTCGACCCGCGTTGAGCCCCGGCCATGTCAGACACTGTCTCCATCGATGATCGTGAATTCGGTCAGTTCCAGACCTGGCTGTACCGCGCGGCGGGCATCAGCCTGTCGCCGGCCAAGAAAGCCCTGGTGGCCGGGCGCCTGTTCAAGCGCCTCAAGCACTACGAGCTGCACAGCTATGGCGAGTATTTCAAGCTGATCATGAGTGACCCGCGCAAGAGCGAGTTGCAGGTCGCCCTGGATTTGCTGACCACCAACGAAACCTATTTTTTCCGCGAGCCCAAGCACTTCGACTTCCTGCGTCAGCACGTACTGCCCAAGGCCGCGCCGGGCAAGTTGTTTCGCGTATGGAGCGCGGCCAGTTCCTCCGGCGAAGAACCCTACAGCCTGGCGATGACCCTGGCCGAGAGCCTGGGCACGACGCCCTGGGAAATCGTCGGCTCGGACATCAGCAGCCAAGTGCTGGCCAAGGCGCGCACCGGCCATTACGCCATGGAACGCACCGAGACACTGCCCCGACCGCTGCTGACCAAGTATTGCCTCAAGGGCATCGGCCGCCAGGAAGGTACGTTTCTGATCGACAAGGCCTTGCGTGACCGCGTCAATTTTGTCCAGGTCAACCTCAACGAAGCGCTGCCCGCCCTTGGCGAGTTCGAGGTGATCTTCCTGCGCAACGTGATGATCTATTTCGACCAGCCGACCAAGATCCAAGTGGTCGCGCGCCTGCTGCCGCTGCTCAAACCTGGCGGGCACCTGATCATCAGCCACTCGGAAAGCCTGCACGGCGTCAATGACACCTTGAAGCTGGTAGCGCCGTCGATCTACCGCAAGCCATGAAAAAGCCTGTCGGTACGACCGAAGTGGTATTGGCGCCCGGCCAGGTGTGCTTTGCGACGCGGCCAACGCGCTTGCGCACCTTGCTCGGTTCCTGCGTGGCGATCACGTTCTGGCACCCGCAACGGCTGATCGGCGGCATGTGCCACTTCATGCTGCCGGGGCGCTTGCGCAACGATCAGCCGCTGGACGGCCGGTATGCCGATGAGGCCCTGGAACTGCTGCTGCGCCACGCCCACGTCAACGGCACACAAGCACGGGATTACCACGTCAAGCTGTTCGGCGGCGGCAAGATGTTCCCCGAGCGCCAGCGCCTGGTGTCGACGCAGGACGTGGCCAGCCTGAATATCCGCGCCGCCCTGGCCCTCGTCGAGCGCCATCACCTGAACCTGACGGCCCAGGACATGGGCAGTACCGGTTACCGCACGATCATGTTCGACCTGTGGAACGGCGACGTCTGGGTCCGGCATCAACCAATGGGAACACCTCAAAAAAATGCCTACCAAAAAAATCAGTGTGCTGTTGGTCGATGACTCGGCCGTGGTGCGCCAGGTACTGCTGGCGATTCTCAGCGACACCCCGGACATCCACGTCATGGGCGCCGCCTCCGACCCGATTTTCGCCATGGACAAACTCGCCCGGGAATGGCCGGACGTGATCGTGCTGGACGTGGAAATGCCGCGCATGGACGGCATCACCTTTCTCAAGAAAATCATGAGCGAGCGACCGACGCCCGTGGTGATCTGTTCCTCGCTGACCCAGAAAGGCGCGGAAACCTCCCTGCAAGCGCTGTCGGCCGGCGCGGTGGACATCATCGCCAAGCCCACGACCGGCTTGAAGCATTTCCTCATCGAGTCGGCGGCCGAGCTGGTCGCGGCGATCCGCGCCGCCGCGAACTCCAACGTCAAGAACCTCGGCAAGCGCAGCGCAAGGCCGGCGCCACCACCGGCCCCGGCCAGCAAGCTCACCGCGGATGCGATCCTGCCCGCCGCCAATGGCCATGCCATGGCACAGACCACCGAACGCATCGTCGCCATCGGCACCTCCACCGGCGGCACCCAGGCGCTGGAGGCGGTGCTGACGGCACTGCCGAGGGTGTGCCCCGGCATGGTGATCGTGCAGCACATGCCCGAGAAATTCACCGCATCCTTTGCCGAGCGCCTCAACAGCGTGTGCCAGATCGAGGTGCGCGAAGCGCGCAACAACGACCGCATCCTGCCTGGCCTGGCGCTGATCGCCCCTGGTGGCAAGCACCTGATGGTCACCCGCAGCGGCGCCTACTATCACGCCCAAGTGATCGACGGGCCGCTGGTCAACCGGCATCGGCCTTCGGTGGATGTGCTGTTTCGCTCGGTGGCCAAGTTCGCCGGCAAGAACGCCACCGGCATCATCATGACCGGCATGGGCGACGACGGCGCGCGCGGCCTCAAGGAGATGCTCGACGCCGGCGCCGCCACGGTGGCCCAGGACGAAGCCAGCTGCGTGGTGTTCGGCATGCCCAAGGAGGCCATCAAGCTCAACGCCGCCCAGCGCATCATGGCGCTGGAGGATATTCATCAGGCGATTCTGTACAAGTGAAGGTCAGCGCCCAACGTGCAGGATCGTACAAGCCAGGCCCCCCCCCTGGCGTCGATAGTCTGGCCCCTCTCACCCACCAGAGGATTCGTCATGACTTCGTCACCGTACCCGGCAGCCCCGATCAACCTTGCGCACAAAGCCGCGCTTATCGACGAACAGTGGAGCCCGCGGGTCGTCGCCGAAATGAACGACTACCAGTTCAAGGTGGTGCGCATCGAGGGTGAATTCATCTGGCACTCGCACCCGGAAACCGACGAGGCGTTTCTGGTGCTGGAAGGCACGCTGCGGATCGATCTGCCAGACGGTCCCGTGTATGTGGCGCCGGGGGAACTGTATGTGGTCCCGCATGGAATCGAGCACCGGACGGCTGCCGAAGGTGAAGCCAGGCTGATGATGATCGAACCCCGGGGCATTTTGAACACCGGCCATGAGGGTGGGGACCGTACCGCCGTGAATGACCGGTGGATCTGAATGACCGGCGCTGACGATGGTTGATCAGCGCTAGAGCCCGGCCCCCAATCTCTGGATAATGCCGGGCTCCCGCCACGATACGGAAATTCAGTGCAATGAAGTTGCCCGCCGCCGCCCTCGTCCTTTCCTCAGCCTTGCTCCTGCCTTCACTGGCCCACGCCGACGACGCGGCCCTGGTCGATACGCTCAAGGCCTTTACCCGTTGCGATGCGAGTTTCTTCAGCAGCCTGAACACCTACCGCGACGCGTGGAAGGCCTACGCGCCGCTCAAGCAGGACAAGGACTTTGCCTGGATCGCGGTGCCGGATCGCGCCAGCCGCAACGGCAACTCGGTGCCGGTCAGCGCGCCGCCGATCGCCGGTTTGAAGTTGGTGTCCTACGCCGACGAGGTCACCGACCTGGGCGAGTTGGGGCTCTACTATTACTGGAGCTTTATCGTGCAGGGTGGTATCGACGACGTCGCCCAACACCTCACCCCACTGCTGGAACAACCCGCACTGCTGCACAAAGGCGATGGGGAATACACCCGCAGCGAACTCAAGGTCGGCGACCACTGGCAAGCGATCAAACCCCAGCCGGGCAAGGCACCGGGCACGCGGCACGTGGAGCGCGTGCTGATCGTGGAACCGGAAGGCAAACAGGGCACGCAATCGCGTGTCAGCTGTTCGGTGCAGGGCGGTGTGGACGCGGCGCTGCTGGCGCTGTTGCGTCCGGACATCGCGCCGGTCGATTACCCGCGCACCGTGGTGGAGCCGAGCATCAACGATGTCGAGGTGCCCGCAGGCGTACTCCAACACCTCGACGCCCCGCTGCTGCAACCCAAGTTCAAGACCCTGACCTACACCTATCGGGCCAAAAAGGGCGACGGCAGCCCGGACAGCCCGACGTCCGTGACCCTCAGCGCCGACGGTGGCCTGCTGAACAAGAACGAGGTCTACAACAGCACCTTCCACGTGGAGCGCCAGACCAAGGCGGACCTGATCCAATTGAAGTCGAAGATGAATGGCATCGGCGATGGCCGTGTGCTGCAAACCCGTGAGGTGGAACTCAACCTGCCGACGAGCTGGACACCGGGCCAGACCTTGAGCGCGCGACTGCGCATGGCGAACATGCCGGAGAAACCGAACGACAGGCCCGTCCAGACCACCATGACCTGCAAGATCGGCGAGCGCTTCCCGGCCAAGCAGGTGTTCGCTTCGCTCACAGGCGATGCGATCAAGCTGGAATGCGACCAGGGCGACTACCAGACCTCGCGCGCATTTATCGAGGACCTGGGGGTCGCGCTGACGCTGGAGTCGACGTCGAGCCAGACTCACTATGTGAATGAATTTACGGCGCTGGATGTGGTGCGCTGATCGGAGGCTTTATCGGGGTTGCCGGTGAGTGCTTCACCGGCAGTCAACGCCCGATTCCGCGCAAGAATGCTTTGCGACAAAACACTTGATCATGGCGTTTTTTTACCCGGTTTGTTTGCCAGTCTCTGCATAAAGAAAACCGGGTCATACGCCAAAGCCCTGTAACCGATTGCCAATGGCCGCGGGAACACCTGAGTCAGTGTGACACCCGAACGCGTGACACTTTTAACCGCCCCTGTCACCCCAGGTGCATTGGGTAAGATCGTATTGGAAAGTGCATTGATTTCAGATTGAGTCTGACTCATCTGCTGGACCAGTTCATTCTTGATACTTTGTTGCGTTTCCGTCGCAGCCACTGTTTGAGCCTTATTCTGCGACGGCGTTGTCTGTGCCTGCCCAGTGGTGCCGGAGTCGTGCGAAGTCCCCGACAGTGCATCCATCTTTCTCTGCAAAGCATCCAGTTTTTCAAAACGTTCAACTAACGCCTGGGTACTGGCGGCCAACTGCGCAGATCGCGCCGCTGAGGCCGTGACTGAAACATCAATGGCATTCGCATAATAAACTTCGGAGACAAGGAGTAATTCCGGCATTGAGAGGGTTCCCTCCTTATCGATAAAAACAGCCGCACTCATAACCGCACCAATATCGCTGTTTAATTTCTCTGCACCGCCCCTTGGATAGAAGCGGTCTAAAAATCTAGCCGTAAGAAGATCCGCAATGTCGACCCGGATGACCGTTGCACTCGGCACGGAGATAGTCATCAGGTAGTCATCCTTCCCCGCCGCACTGCCCTTTGCCCCAACCGTTCCGGCCATCAAGTTTGCTCCGCCCCCAGCTTCGACCAACGCGCCGAACTGGAACGCAGGAAATGCGACCGTCCGATTGAGCTTGAAGTCGGTACCGTTGTATGCGTGGCAATTCAAATTCGAATAATTAATTGCCGTCGGTGCCCAAGGTGTCAGCACCTTATCCTTTGATGCTCCCGGCGCCACGTAATTCTCCACCAATGGCATTTCCGGCGCATTCTTGATCGGTAAATACAACGCACACAAATCCAACGACCCTACGGGAATCGGGTAGTAATTATAAAACTCTGAAGGTTTTATATCCGACCTGCTCTTACCTGGATAAGTGGGCACCAAAAGCAAGTTGCCCGGATATAAATTCTCCTGCAACGGATATACCGGTCGGATACCGAGATTTGCAACGCTCTCCGACCAAGTTTTAAGGAGTGTCCCAGGCTCAGGCCTGGAAGCCGTACACGCGGTTAAAAAGATTGGAACTGTTAAGGTAGTGATACAAGTTATTAAACGCATACGTGCTCCTTAATACATAAATGACATATAGACATTATCTGTATAGATGCTGTACACCAAAACTCAAATCGCCTCGAATAAAAACAACCCTGCGCCACTACCCAGTACATCAGCGCCCCACGACTAACGCTCTCCCCTTGCTTTTAATCGACGCCTGCCCTCAACTACTGCTCCCTCTCTTCTAGCGAGTATCCAATATGCAACGCTATGAATCGCTGGTCATCGGCCTGGGCGCCATGGGTGCCGCCACGGTGTACCAACTGGCAAAAGCCGGGGTAAAGGTGGCCGGTATCGACCGTCATCACCCGCCCCATACCTTCGGTTCCAGCCACGGCGACACCCGCATCACGCGGCTGTCGGTGGGTGAAGGCGCACAGTACGTGCCCATCGTGCGCAATTCGCACCGGATCTGGCGGGAGCTTGAGGCGCTGTCGGGGGAGGCATTGTTCGAGCAGTCGGGGTTGCTGGTGCTGACGTCCCGCGATGACTTTGACCCCAGCGATGAATCGGATTTCACCTTGCGCACCATTGGCCTGGCGCGCACCTATGGCATCGACCATGAAGTGCTGGATGCCACGCAGATTCGCCAACGTTTCCCCCAATTCGCCCAGGTGGTGGACAGCGCCATCGGCTATTACGAACCGGAGGGCGGTTTTGTGCGGCCGGAGCGCTGTATCGACGTGCAGCTCAAACTGGCAGAACAACACGGAGCAACGCTCTACAAGGGCGAGACCGTTACCGAAATCCAATCGGACGAACACGGCGTCACGGTGACCACCGACCGGCGCACGTTGCAGGCGGACAAGCTGGTGGTGAGTGCGGGCAACTGGATGGGTGGTTTACTCAGCACACCGTTCGATCGGTTGCTCAGTGTTTACCCGCAGCGGCTGTTCTGGTTCGAGCTTGAGCCAGGCGTTGACCTGGTGGGCAAATCACCAACGTACATCCTCACTCACGGCCAGGGCGAAGAGGGTATCCACTATGGGTTCCCGGCGTTGCCCGGCGAGGGCAGCCTGAAGATTGCCACCGCGCAGTACCACACCCCTTCCACGCCCGAGACACTCGACCGCACAGTCTCGGCGGCGCAGGAACGGCAAATGTATGAACAGCAGGTGCAAGGCCGGATTGCCGGGGTCACGGCCAAGGTGGTCAAGTCGGCGGTGTGTGCCTACACCGTGACGCCGGACCACCACTTCATCATCGATGAGCATCCCACGCTGCAGCACACCCTGGTGGCATCGCCGTGCTCTGGGCATGGCTTCAAGCATTCGGCGGCGCTGGGCGAGGCGTTTGCACAGTGGTGCATCCAGGGGGCGAGTGACTTGGATTTGTCATCGTTTTCGCTCAAGCGTTTTGCCAGTCGATAACGGCTGAAGGTCACGTTGTCCCCGACCGGGCAGTGCAGGGTATGCCCTTTTACTTCGCAAAGGCGTACTCCCCACCCTGCTCCATTGCACCCATGCTGTCGGGTTCGGGTAAGCCTGCTTGTCACAGGGCCAGTGCCCACGCTCAAGCCAGCAGCGCACTGATCCAGTTGATCTGCTCGGTGATTGCCTGCACCTTCGCTGGCGGTGCTTGTTCGAGCCCGGCCAGGGTTTTGCGTTTCAACCCCAACAAACGCTGCCACTTAGCCAGGAACAAGGGGCTGCGCGCCTGCATCTGCAACGGGCCGAAGTACAGTTGTTCAGGGGTGTAACGCACCGGGGCGGCACGTTCGGCGACGATGATCTCGTAGTAGAACCGGTTCTCCCGCAGCAGTTCTTCATGGAGGATGCTGTAGCCGTTATCCATCAACCACTGCCGCAAGGGCTGCTCGCCGCCGTTGGGTTGCAGGATCAGGCGCTCTTTGCCGCGCAGATGGGCTTTGCCGTTGTCCAGGATGTCGCGGATCGTCTCGCCGCCCATGCCGCAGACGCTGATCGCGGTGATGCCATCGCCCGGCTGGATGGCCGCCAGACCATCGGCCAGGCGCACGCTGATGTGTGGCTGCAGGTCGTTGTCCCGCACCGTGCGCTGCGCTGCGTGAAACGGTGTGGTCGCCACTTCCCCCGCCACCGCCGCCGCGATCAGGCCACGGCGCATCAAGGCCACGGGCAGGTAGCCGTGGTCGGAGCCGATATCGGCCAGGCGCGCGCCAACTGGCACGTTCGCCGCCACGCGCTCCAGGCGCAGGGATAAGGTGTGTTCGTTCAATGGCTATTCCTTTGGATGCAAAGACTCTACGCGCCCGAAAAACGGTCCCGACTGTTGCTCAGGTGCAGCACCATGGCGGCGCGGGCCGCGTCCGGGTCCTGGCGCTTGATTGCGTTGAAAATCGCCTCATGCTCCAGGTGCGCCAACTGCCCGAGTTTGGAAAAGTCGGCGCCGCCGCGTTCGTCACCCTTGACCTGGGTACGCGGGATCATCGCATTGCCCAGGTGCAGCATGATCTCGGTAAAAAAGGTATTGCCGGTGGCCTCGGCGATCAGTTGGTGAAAACGTTTGTCCTCTTCCACGCAGCTGTCGTGGTTGGCCAGCGAAGCCTGGTAGTCGGTGAGCGCCTCGCGCATGCGCGCGAGTTGCGCGTCGCTGCGGCGCATGGCGGCCAGCGCCACGGCCTGTACCTCCAGGCCCAGGCGCAGCTCCAGCATGCTGCGCACACTGGCGACCGTATCCACATGCAGGCGCAGCCCGGACGGTGGCTGCTGCGCCAGGACAAAAGTGCCAATGCCGTGGCGCGTCTCCACCAGCCCCGACGCCTGCAATTTGGAAATCGCTTCGCGCACCACGGTACGGCTCACGCCATGCTCGAGCACGATGGTGGATTCCGACGGCAGTTTCTCACCGGGTTTCAATTGCCCGAGCAGGATGCGCTGGGTCAGGGCATCGACCACGCCTTGGGCCAGGTTGTTGGAGCGTCTACGCACAGGGGTTCCACTTTCAATGGGCATCGTTGCGGGTCCACGGGGTTGGGCTGGGCGGAGCTTAACATTCCGTTCGGAGGCGAGGCGGTGTTGATTGAAAAAGCCACCAACTTGTATGACAACCAATATCAAAGAGTGCTTTAGATGCAATCTTCTTTACGCCTGCCCTTCCCAACAAATCGCTTCAAAACCCCATAAAAACCCAACAAATACAGGGCAAATAACCAAAAAACCTGATCATCCCGCCGCCTTATGCCCACAAAAATCTCGGCAGCACATTGCGAACCGAAGAAATCAACTTGTATGATGTCTATCAACACCCGTACAAACCCACACAAAAATAAATCAGGGGGCGTTTTTAAATGGTGAGTCCTTCAAGCCATGCAGCTGCCACACCCGAACGTGATTCAGCCCTCGCGCGCGCCGTGAGCAAAGTGAAGGGCCATGTGCTCCCACTGTTCGTGATCATGTTCATCCTCAACTACATCGACCGGGTCAACATCGGCTTCGTGCGCACGCACATGGAGCATGACTTGGGCATCGGCGCCGCGGCCTATGGCTTTGGCGCCGGGTTGTTCTTCATCGGCTACGCCCTCTTCGAAGTGCCCTCCAACATGCTGCTGCAAAAGGTCGGCGCGCGTATCTGGCTGACCCGCATCATGTTCACCTGGGGCATCGTCGCCACGCTGATGGCGTTCATCCAGAACGAAACCCACTTCTACATCCTGCGTTTTCTGCTGGGTGTGGCCGAAGCGGGCTTCTTCCCCGGCGTGATCTATTACTTCACCCGCTGGCTGCCGGGGGTGGAGCGCGGTAAAGCCATCGCAATTTTCCTCAGCGGTTCGGCCGTGGCCTCGTTGATCTCCGGCCCGCTGTCCGGGGCGCTGTTGCAGATCGAAGGGTTTGGCTTGCATGGCTGGCAATGGATGTTCGCCGTCGAAGGCCTGGCCTCTGTGGCGCTGGGCTTCTTCGTCTGGTTCTGGCTCGACTCCAAGCCCCACGACGCCAAATGGATGACCCGCGAAGAACAGGACGCACTGGTCGATGCCATCGACCAGGAACAACGCGACCGCGAAGCCCTGACCAGCGTCAAACCCTCCCTCGGCAAGCTGCTCAAGGACCGTCAGATCCTGCTGTTCTGCGCGCTGTACTTCTGCATCCAACTGACGATCTACGCGGCGACGTTCTGGCTGCCGAGCATCATCAAGAAGATGGGGGACTTGAGCGATATGCAGGTGGGTTTCTTCAACTCGATCCCGTGGTTGATCTCGATCATCGCCATGTATGCCTTCGCGTCGTTGTCGGGCAAGTTCAAGTTCCAGCAGGCCTGGGTCGCGGCTGCGCTGTTGATTGCTGCCGCGGGCATGTTCATGTCCACCACCGGCGGGCCGATCTTCGCGTTCGTGGCGATCTGCTTCGCGGCCATCGGCTTCAAGTCGGCGTCGTCGTTGTTCTGGCCGATCCCCCAGGGCTACCTGGATGTGCGCATCGCCGCCGCCGTGATCGCGCTGATCAACTCTATCGGCAACCTGGGCGGCTTCGTCGCACCGACCACCTTTGGCTTCCTCGAACAGAGCACCGGCTCGATCCAGGGTGGCCTGTATGGCCTGGCCGGCACTTCGGTACTCGCGGCGATCCTGGTGTTCTTTGCCAAGACCTCGCCCTCGGCAGCCTTGACCGCGCCAAGCGCGGCGCCAACGGGCGCTGCCATCAGCAAACCTCTCTGAACCTATTTAGGAACTTGCCATGACTCCCGTAGTGACCCATTTCCAAGTCATCCCCGTGGCCGGCCACGACAGCATGCTGCTCAACCTCAGCGGCGCCCACGGGCCTTACTTCACGCGCAATATCGTCATCCTCAAGGACAGCAGCGGCCACACCGGCGTGGGCGAAGTGCCCGGCGGCGAACGCATCCGCGAAACCCTGGAAGACGCGCGCAGCCTGGTGATCGGTCAACCGATCGGCCAATACCAGCGCATCCTCAACCAGATGCGCAGCGCCTTCGCCTCCAGGGACGCCGCCGGGCGCGGCCTGCAGACGTTTGACCTGCGCATCGCCGTGCATGCCGTCACCGCCATGGAAGCCGCGCTGCTCGACCTGCTGGGGCAGTTCCTCGACGTGCCGGTGGCGGCCTTGCTCGGCGAAGGCCAACAGCGCGACGCGGTGAAAATGCTCGGGTATCTGTTCTACGTCGGCGACCGCGGCGCCACCGACCTGGCCTACCGCAACGAAGCCGACAGCGACGATGACTGGCTACGCCTGCGCCATGAAAAAGCCCTGACCAGCGACGCCGTGGTGCGCCTGGCCGAAGCCGCCAAGGCCAGATACGGCTTCAATGACTTCAAGCTCAAGGGCGGTGTGTTGAGCGGCGACGCGGAAATCGAAGCGGTCACCGCCCTGGCCGAACGCTTCCCCGATGCACGCATCACCCTCGACCCGAATGGCGCCTGGTCGTTGAAAGAAGCCATCCGCCTGTGCCGCGACCAACACCAGGTGCTCGCCTACGCCGAAGACCCGTGCGGCGCCGAAAACGGCTACTCGGGCCGCGAAGTCATGGCCGAATTCCGCCGTGCCACGGGCCTGAAAACCGCCACCAACATGATCGCCACCGACTGGCGCGA
The DNA here is from genome assembly GCF_900102035.1 of Pseudomonas extremaustralis. Classification (NCBI taxonomy): domain Bacteria; kingdom Pseudomonadati; phylum Pseudomonadota; class Gammaproteobacteria; order Pseudomonadales; family Pseudomonadaceae; genus Pseudomonas; species Pseudomonas extremaustralis. The sequence continues at coordinate 494,205 of NZ_LT629689.1, read as the reverse complement.
AATGGGCCATGCGATCCAGCTGCAATCGGTGGACATACCGCTGGCCGACCCGCACTTCTGGACCATGCAGGGCTCGGTACGCGTCGCGCAGATGTGTCACGACTGGGGCCTGACCTGGGGCTCGCATTCCAACAACCACTTCGATATTTCCCTGGCGATGTTCACCCAAGTCGCCGCCGCCGCACCGGGCGACATCACCGCCATCGACACCCACTGGATCTGGCAGGACGGCCAGCACCTGACCAAAGCACCGCTGAAAATCGAAGGCGGTTACGTGAAAGTGCCGGCCAAGCCGGGCCTGGGGGTGGAGATCGATATGGACGCGGTGGCCAAGGCCCACGAGCTGTACAAAGGCATGGGCCTCGGCGCGCGGGATGACAGTGTGGCGATGCAGTTCTTGATTCCGGGCTGGCGTTTTAACAACAAGCAGCCTTGCCTGGTGCGCTGAGCCCGTAAGGCAAGGCGGTCGCTTATTTGCTGGCAGCACTCGGCTTTACGCTTGCCGCTTTCTTGCTTGAAAGCGGCTGCACCGTCAGCTCGACCCCCAACGCCTGCATCAACTTCTGGATGGTTTCGTAGCGGGTTTTAGAACCGCCCTTCAGGGTTTTATACAGACTCTCCCGATTCACCCCGGCCGCCTCGGCCACCTTGTTCACCCCCTGGGCCTTGGCGACTTCGGCAAGCGCCTTCATGAGTATCCGTGGGTCTTGCGACCTCATGCTCTGCGCAAGATAAGCGCTGATGGTTTCCGGGCTATCGAGGAAGCGCGACGCTTCATAGACGCGGGTACCGCCGGTATCAATATCGAGGATCGGCATATCCTCGGGTTTGAATGTCGATTCGCTCATTTCATCTCCCTCTCCGGGCATCGAGAATCTCTCTTGCCCGCTTGATGCCTCGCTTCTGGTCGGTTTTATCACTGCCCCACAACATCAGGTAAGCAGTGATCCCCGTGCGCACAAAGTAAATCCTGTAGCCGGGCCCGACAAAAACACGCATTTCACTCAGGCCATCGCCTGCAGGTTCGCAATCACCAAAATTGTTTTCCTCGGCTCGGTCCAATCGGGCCAGAACAGCCGCTTTCCCACAAATATCCCGCATACCATCGAGCCATGTATCGAACTCTGGCGTCCTGCCTATCCAATTGATCATCGTGCCACTTGTAGCCTACTGGCTACTCCTTGTAGATGCCAGTGAATTGTTCATTCCGGAGAGATCCGGAAGAAAAACCCTAGTCCAGCACCCACACAAACAGCCAAGCGATTCTATAAGCGCTTGTTTCCCCTGCCTTCAAAGCGCCCGATCAAACAACGGCGCCACGTCATAGCGCTGTTTCAACATCTGCGCATCCACCAGGAAATCCGCCGTGGCCTGGGCCTCGCTGACAATGGTCGGCGAGATCGGCAGCACCTTGATCGCGTCGCGCTTGAACCACACTTTGGCGATTTCCGGGGCGGACTGGTTGGCCTTGGACCAGGCCTCGGCGTACTCATCCACGTGGGTGTTGCTCCACACCCTGGCGCGGGTCAGGCGGGCGATAAAGTCCTTGATGATCGCGCTTTTCTGCGCCAGTGCCGGCTCGTACGCAACGATGTAGGTCGGCGCGCTCATCAGGCCCTTGGCGTTGCGGATCAAGGTGCTGCCCTCCTTCTCCTGCAACGACACGTAGGGTTCCCAGGTGCCGAACGCGTCGATATCGCCCTGGGTCAGCGCCAGGCTGGCTTCGGCGGGCAACAGGTATTTGAAGTTGACGCTGTTGCGCGGCACGCCGGCTTCATCCAGGGCCTTGTACGCCAGTTGCTGGCTCCACGAACCGTTCCAGATCGCCACGGTTTTGCCTTTGAGGTCGGCCACCGAATGAATGCCCTTGCGCGCCACAATGCCGACGCCGTCGAGGCTGGTCTGGGTGCTGGCGACCACCTTCACCGGCGCGCCATTGGCAGCCAGGCTGATCACCGGGGTATCGCCGACAATGCCCACGTCGAGTGCGCCGCTGGCCACCGCCGAAGCAACCGGTGAGCCGGTGTTGAAACGTTTGAAATCGATCTGGTAGGGCAAGTCTTTGAGCTCGCCCGACAGCTCCAGCACGATGCGGTTGGAGAAAAACTGGTCGCCCACCGTAAGGGTCAGGGGCTGCGCCGCCCAGGCCGACGGCCCCGGCAGCGTGAACGAGGCCAGGGCCAGCAGGGAAAGGAGTGTTCGACGGTTGATCATAAAAATTACCCATAGGGTCAGTGGCTGGTTCAACCATCTGTGGGCATGCAGTCTGGTCATTCGGGGCAGCGTTTTTTCAGTCGCCGAGCGGGGCGTTGGTAGAAGCTAACGCAATAAAAGCGCGACGTTTAATACTGTTGGGCGATATAGATAGAACGCCTTTGCAGCTCGCTAGCTTTTTTTCGTATTAAAAACTTGGCCGCCCCTGGGTTAGGGTGGCGTCACCAGACCACTGGACCCCAGCACCTGAACCATTTTCTGCAAGGTCCATTGCATGTCGACTCCCACACTGAATATCTGGGGCACGCCGCCCAGTGCCCGTTACGAACAACTGGCAGCTCCGTTTCGCCCGCTGTTTGCGCAAATCCTCACCCAGGCCGCCGAAGCCGACCAGACACGCGCCAGCCTGGCCGGCTTTATCCGGCAGTTGAACGCCCTGGGATTGCCGCGCTGGCGCCTGCCGCCAAGCTATGGCGGCCATGGCGCCACTCTGGTGGAACTGCTCACCCTGCTCACCGAACTGTCCGCCGCCGACTCCAACATCACCCAGGCCCTGCGCGGGCATTTCGGTTTTTGCGAAGACGTGCTCAGCGCCAAGGACCTCGACTGGCGCGCCAAGTGGCTCGACCGCCTCGGCCAAGGCGCCCTGCTCTCCCCCGGCAGCACCGAAGTCGGCAACCAGACCCGCGGCGAATTCGAAACCCGCCTGCACCGCGACGCCAGCGGCGCCTTGCGCATCAGTGGCCGCAAGTTCTACACCACGGGGGCGCTCTACAGCGACCTGATCAACACCATCGCCACCGGTGAAGACGGCATCGCCTACAGTGTGGTGGTCGACCTCAAGGCCCCCGGCGTGCAGATCGTCGATGACTGGAACGGCTTCGGCCAACGCCTCACCGCCAGCGGCACCTGCCTGTTCGACAATGCGCCGGTGGTGGACAACGACCTGCGCCCCACCCAACAACGCTTCGGCCATGGGCAATCGTTCTTCCAGCTCTACCACCTCAGCACCCTCGCCGGCATCGCCCGCCGCGCTGCCTTGAGCGGTGCCGAGGAACTCGCTCGGCGCGCCCGCACCTTCACCACCGGCAATGCCGACACCGCCGGCGCGGACGTGCAACTGCTGCAAGTGATCGGCGAAGTCGCCAGCCAGGCCTACGCTGCCCAGGCCATCGCCCAGCAAGCGGCACGGCGCTTGGAACACACGGCGCAGTCTGTGATCGCCCATGCCCAGCCGCTGCACGATGACGACCCGCAGGTGGCGTTGGCCGAGCTGGAAGTGTGCCTGGCGGTCAACCCGGTCGTGGATGCGACACTCGCCGCCACCACCGCGTTGTTCGACGCACTGGGCGCCAGCGCCACAGCCAGCGACAAGGCGCTGGATCGGTTATGGCGCAACGCGCGCACCCTGGCGAACCACAATCCACGGGTGTACAAGTCGCGGATCGTCGGCAACTACCTGGTCAATGGCCTGTTGCCGCCAGCGCAGTGGCGAGTGGGTGTGGCAAAGGGCTGAAAGCCTTGGACGCCGGATGGGCAGTGCCAGGGGTTACTGGCGCACAAACGCCAGCACCCGTTCCAGCATCCGATCACACGCCGCCAACTGTGCAACGCTGATGAACTCGTCGGGCTTGTGGCCCTGCGCCATGCTGCCCGGCCCGCACACCACCGTGGGAATGCCGGCCTGGTCGAACAGACCGCCTTCGGTGCCGAACGCAACGGTGCCGAAGTCCCGCGAGCCACAAAACTGCGCGGCCCATTCAGCGGCCTGGCTGTCCAGGGCCGTCGCCAACCCTGGGTAGCTGGATAACTCGCTGATACTGATCGCGCAGTCCGCGCTCACCGCCCGCATCGCGGGAAGCAGGCTGCGCTCGGCGTAATCGTGTAGCTGCTGCGCCACCTGCCACGGGTCCTGGCCCGGCAGTGAGCGCACTTCAAAATCAAACGCGCAGTGCTGCGGCACGATGTTCAGCGCCTTGCCGCCGCTGATCACGCCGGTCTGCACCGTGGAAAACGGCGGATCGAACCGCGAGTCCCGCTGTTGCGGGGCCTTGAGGGTTTCCCCGAGACGCACCAGTTCGCTGATCAAGCACGCGGCGTATTCAATGGCATTCACCCCCGAAGGCGCATAGGCCGAATGGCACGCCACGCCGTGCACGTCACAGCGCACCGCGAGCTTGCCTTTGTGGCCGAGCACCGGCTTGAGTTCGGTGGGTTCGCCGATCACACACAGCAGCGGCTTGACCGTTTGCCCGTGGAAACGCTCGATCAGCGCACGCACGCCCAGGCAGCCGACCTCTTCGTCATAGGACAGGGCGATATGCACCGGCATGCGCAACGGCGCCTGCATCAGCGCCGGCACACTGGCCAACACGCAGGCGATGTAGCCCTTCATGTCGGCGGTGCCGCGCCCGTACAAGTGGCCGTCTTTTTCGGTCAATTCAAACGGCGCCACCGTCCAGCGCTGGCCGTCCACCGGCACCACATCGGTATGCCCGGACAACACGATGCCGGGCACGTCGGCCGGGCCGATGGTCGCCAGCAGGTTGGCCTTGCTCTTGTGCGCGTTGTAGACCAGCTCGCAGGCCACGCCGTGGTCCTGCAAATAGGTACGCACAAAATCGATCAACGCCAGGTTGGATTCACGGCTGGTGGTGTCGAAGCGCACCAGGTGCGCCAACAGGTCGCGGCTGGTGTTCACCGGTCATCCCCCGGCACGGCATAGCCCGGTGCGATGTGCGGGTTGAGGGCGCGGTCGATGTAGTCCTGCAGTTGCGGATGATAGGCCTGCCAGAGTCGTTCGAGTGCGCCGATCGGGTCTTCGTCGGCCCAGTCCACCCGCAGGTTGACGATGGGCCAGAGTACGTCGTCGACCACCAGCAACGCCGCCGAATGCACCGGCCCCGCCTCGCCACCCTGGGCCTGGCCGGCCTGCATCGCCGCCAGCAAGCGGTCGGCCAGATGCCCCGCAGCCTGCTCGAACGCACGCACCATGGCGTCGATCACCCCAGGGTCGGCGAGCATATTCCCCGCCGCCACGCACTGCTCGCCGCTCAATGCCCCATGCACACCCAGGGTATGCGCGCCGCTGAAATGCGCGGTGCGGCCCAGGTGATCAATCACCGTGACCTGGCGGTAATCGCCATGCTCTTGACCGGCAAACACCGAGGCCAATGCCTCGCCAGGCGCCAGGCCCTGCTCCAGCAAATCCAGCACTTGCGGTCCCAGGCTCGGCAAGGTGATGTTCTGCGACGCCACCGCGCCTACACCCGGACGCAGCCATGGGCAACGGGCGCCCACGGCAATGCTCGACGAGCTGATCGCAATACCCAACTGGCCGGTCTCGGCACACCGGGCGACAACGGAAAAGGTCATGGAACGCTCCTCAATCGAGTACCGAAGGGTCGGCGTCGATCATCAACTGCTTCATTTCTGCAAAATGCTGGCGCGAAAAGTCGGTGATGCCTTCCCAGCCCCGCGCGGTCTTTTCCGCGACGTCATCGGACAACACCCGCAACGGCTGCCCGGTGGACCAGGCCGTCACCAGGATCTGGCAGGCACGCTCCAGGGTCCAGATGTCGTCAAAGGCTTCGCCGATGGACGCGGCGGTCACCATTACCCCATGGTTGCCCATCAACAGGCGGCGCTTGCCGCCGAGCAGGCCGGCCAGGCGTGCGCCTTCGGCCTCGGTGTCGGCCATGCCGCCGTAGAGTTCGTCCACCGCCACGCGGTTGAAGTAACGCGCGGTGTTCTGGTCGATCGGCGGAATGTGCGGCTTGGCCAGGCACGCCACCGCCGTGGTGTACACCGGGTGCAAGTGCAGCACCGCACGGGTCTGCGGCAGCAAGCGGTGGATCTGGCCGTGGATCGACCAGGCGGTGGCGTCCACGTTGGGGTGGTCGCCACAGGATGGGTCATCGGCGTTCAGCAGCAACAGGTCGCTGGCGCGGATACGCGAGAAGTGCTTCCACTTCGGGTTGAGCAAGAACTGTTTGCCATCGGCCGACACCGCCGCACTGAAATGGTTGGCCACCGCTTCGTGCATCCCCAGGTGGGCAATGATGCGAAAGGTCGCCGCCAGGTCGATGCGCGTCTGTTCTTCGAGGGATAACGCCATGGATCGGTCTCCGCAGGGCGCGGCCGCACAACGGCGGCCGCGCAAGTGGCTTACTTGGGCATCAACGCCGCGAGGTCGGCTTCGGTCGGTGCCTCGAAGTTGTACTTCTTGAGCAAGGCTGCGTACTCAGGCGTGGCGCGGTATTTTTCCAGGCCGTCGAGCAGGGCTTTTTTCACCGTGTCGTTGCCCTTCTTCACGCCGAAGCCGTTGAGCACCGGGTAGATCAACGTGTCGGAGGAAATCACCACCCGCGCGCCGAGTTTGTCGATCACGCCACGGGCCACGGCCGCGTCGGTGATCTGCGCTTCCACCGCGTGGGCCAGCAGGGCCTGGGTGGTTTGCGGGTCGGTGCTGTACTCGCTGATCTGAATCGGCTTCAAGCCCTTGGCCACGCAATATTCCGCCGACAGTTTGTTCATCTGCGCCAGCCACGAGGTGGCGCCCATGGAGCCGATCTTGTGGCCGCAGAACTCTTCCGGGGTCTTGGGCTGGAAGGCGCTGTCCTTGAGGGTCAGGATCGACTCGCCGCTTTTCAGGTAGGGGATCATGTCGATGACCTTGACCCGCTCGGCGGTGATGTACATCGACGAGTTGGTCACATCGAAACGCCCGGCCTGCAAACCGGTGATCAGGTTGGGGAAGCGCGTGTCGAGGGTCTCGACCTTGCGGCCCATGACTTTGCCCAGGCCGTCCATGAATTCGATATCGAAGCCGGCGGGCTTGTTGTTATCCATGTATTCGTAGGGGAAGAACGTCACATCGGAACCGGCGATGATCTTGCCATCCTGCTGGAAAGCCGAAGCCGCCAACGAAGTCATCGCAACCGCTGCGCCCAGCAGGCACACGGCAAGGGGGCGAACACTTTTACGAAACGCTGTCATGGTCAATACCTGCAAGGGGGTTGGGAGGTTAGGCAGTGGCAGAATCTTGTCCGGCCTGTTGCACGAAGAAAGACGCACCACGGGGTTTCTGCGGCAAGCGCAGTTGGTTGTCCGTGGAACGTATCAAGCCACTTTCTTCACCGGCCACCAGCAAGCCGGCATGTGCGCTGGGCAGAGGGTTTTCGCCGAATGGCAGCGCGTCTTCAGCGGCATACACGCCGATGAACAGGGTGCGCGGCAGTTCGGTCTCGTTAGGGCTGGAGGCGTGCAACAGGCGGGTGTGCATGAAGCACACGGAACCGGGCGGGCCATAGCAGGCCACCGGTTGCTGGCAGTGTTGTTCCACCACGCTGTCGTCCACCGCGCCGGTGAAACGCTGCGCCTGCCAGTGCGACCACAACGGGCCTTTGTGGCTGCCGGGGATCACATTCAGCGGGCCGTTCTGGGGGGTGACTTCGCTGACCATCAGCAAGGCGGTGACGATGTCGTCGTTGCTGTGGGGCGTGAACAGAAAGTCCTGGTGCCACTTCACCTGGGTCGCGGTGTGGGGCAGTTTCGAGTTGATCTTGCTGTGGTGGAAACGCGCGCCGCTGGAGCCGACCAACTGCGCGGCAATCGCCGCCATGCGCGAATGCAGTGCCACGCGCTCATAGGCCGGGGAAATCTCGGTGGGCGAACTCACACGGCGCAGCGACGGGTGATCGGGGCGGTGGTCGCCTTCCAGGTCGAAGCGCGCGCGGCCATCCACGGTGCTGCCCCAGCCCTGGTCGTGGCCGCGACTCTCTTCGACCCACTGGTCGAAGTCGTGCTGCAGCGCGGCCACTTCGTCCAGCGACAACACACCTTCCACCATCAGGAAGCCGTCGCGCTGGAACTGTTCGATTTGTGCTTGTTCAATCATGGTGTTTTTTCCTGAACGTTAAACGGATCACGCCAGCGAGACGTCCTTGAGGAACGCCTCCACGCGTGGGTTGTGGCCGCTGCGCAAGGCGCCCGGCGTGTCGTCGCAGACCACGCGCCCCTTCTCCATGAACACGATGCGGTCGGAGACCTTGAAGGCGAAGTTCATCTCGTGGGTGACGATCACCATGGTGATGCCCTCCTCGGCCAAGGCTTCGATCACTTGCAGCACTTCGTTGACTTTCTCCGGGTCGAGCGCCGAGGTGGGCTCGTCGAACAGCATGATCTGCGGGCGCATCATCAAGGCGCGGGCGATGGCCACGCGTTGCTGCTGGCCGCCGGAGAGTTGGTGCGGGTACTTCCAGGCATGGTCGAGCATGCCCACCTTGTGCAGCAGCGCGTAGGCCTGTTGCTTGAGCACGTCGGTGCGGCCCAGGCGGTGGTACTTCGGCGCCATCAGCAGGTTGTCGAGCACGCTCAAGTGCGGGAACAGGTTGAAGCTCTGGAACACCATGCCGATGTTCAGGCGGTGCTCGGCGTGTTCGATGTAGCGAGGCTTTTGCACGTCGGTTTTATTCAGGTGAATGAACGGCAGGCCGTTGATGTGAACCTCGCCGTTGTCCAGTTGCTCCAGGCCATTGAGCAGGCGGATCAGCGTGGTCTTGCCCGAACCCGACGGGCCGATCACCGACACCACTTCACCCGGTTGGATCTGCAGGTTGACCGACCCCAGCACCTCGATGTCGTTATAGGCCTTGTGCAACCGCGAGGCTTGCAGCGCGGCGACGCCGGTGTTCGCCGGACGCTGCAACGCGGTGCGCTGTTGAGTGGCCAGGGCCAGCACCGCCGCATCCGGCACGCGGGAGACGTTGCGCTGGTTGACGTCGAGAAAGCGCTCCAGGCGTTTGAGCAAAAAGTCGAACACCGTGACGATGAACACGTAGAAGAACGCCACCGCCGCCATGGTTTCGATCACCAGGAAGTTCTGCGAATACAGGCGCTGGCCGACCATCAGGATTTCGGTGAGCGAGATCACCGACACCAGCGACGTGAGCTTGACGATGGAGATGTATTCGTTGGCCAGGGACGGCAACGCCACCCGCAGCGCCTGGGGAATCACCACGCGCCATTGGGTGCCGAAAAACCTCAAGCCCAACGCCCGCGCCGCTTCGCCCTGGCCCTTGGGAATCGAGAGCAGACCGCCGCGATGGATTTCGGCGACATAGGCCGTTTCGCAGATCACCAGCGCCAACAGGCCGGACCAGAACGGGTCGGCCAGCACCGCCGAGGTGCCGGGCAATGCTTGAGGCAGGTTGTAGATGAAGATCAGCAGCACCAGCAGCGGCAGGCTGCGGAACAACCAGATATAGCCACGGGCGGGCACGCTGAGCACCGCGTGCTTGGATTGCTTGGCCAGGGCCAGCAGAAAGCCCAGGCCGATGCTCAACACCCAGGTCAGGGTACTGAGCTTGATCACCGTCCACGTCGCGCGCCAGAACTCGGCGTCGCCCAGCAAACCAAACATGTAATTCCAGTCAAATGTCATCGTCGCCGTGCCCTGCAAAAAATAAAGAAGTTGATCTGCGTCAATGGATTCAGAGTCGTGGCGGGAGGTGCTTGGGGTCAATTCGTAAAAGCCGGCCCACTGGGTAGGCTGAACCTATGCAGTGCCCTGCGCCCACTTAAAACCACCCCCAATCCATGTGGGAGGGGGCTTGCTCCCTCCCACATTGAACAGCGTGCACACCTGAATTCAGCGTGCCGCGCACGCCACCTTTTGGTGCAAATTCAGCTCACACCCGTGAGCACCCGCACCGCATGGGGGTCAAAAAAGCTCGGCGGCGCCATGCCGGGGATGTACTGGTCGGACACGAACATGCGGCAGCGCTCGGCGAACGCCGACACCACACGCGACAACTGGGTGTTGCTCGCCGTGGCATAGCCCAGGCGCATCGGCCGATGGGTGCCGGCCAGGCGCAGGCGGATCACCCGTTTGCCATCCTGGGACATGTTCGATTTGGGCCGCGCATTGGCAAACGAATAGCCGATGCCATTGCCCACCATCGCGCGCACCGTTTCGAGGTTGGTGGAGCGCATGATGATGTTCGGCGTGGTGCCCGCCTGGATGAACAGACTGAGGAAATAGTCGCGGCTCCACGGCGTGTCGAGCAGCACCACCGGGTACGCCTCGAGGTCCTGCATGCTTACCGCCGGCAAGCTCGCCAGCGGGTGATATTCGCCGACCATCACATAGGGCGGCAGTTGCGCCAGGGGTTGGAAGTCGATGTCCGGGCTGGTCACCAGGTCGTAGGTCAGGGCGATATCCAGTTCACCGCTGCGCAGTTTTTCCAGCAGTTCCTCGTGGTTGCCTTCGGCCTGGGTCAACCGCACGCCGGGGAACGCGCGGCCAAAACCAAACACCAGCTCGGGGGTGATCATCGGCGCCAGCGACTCCAGGCACCCGACCCGCAACGGCCCGCGCACGGTGTTCAAGGACTCCGAGGCGATGGTGTAGAGGTTGCTCACCTGTTCCAGAATCTGCTTGGCCTCCTGCATCACCAGGCGCCCCACGGCGGTCAGGGAAATACCCTGGGCGTGGTGGCGGATAAACAGCTGGATACCCAATTCGGCTTCCATATGGGTGATGGCCGCCGAGATCGACGGCGATGACACATGGATGCGTTCCGCCGCCGCGCTGATGCTGCCGGCCTCGCCGGACGCGACAAAGTATTCCAATTGGCGCTGAGTAATACGACTGAGCATTACGCCTTCACCTCAACAATGACTGTACGGGCAGCGTTGCAGGGTTCGTGCCGGGTCATGGGCGAACCCATGATGGGCGCCGGCTTCGGATTTTCCTAAGCACTACCCCGCGCAAAAGCTGGTTTCGCAAGACAGGACACGGTGTGAAGCTCAATCCATCCCGCTTCCCACGAGTTGTCGTTATGCCTACCCACACCCGCATCCGCATGTTCAACACCAAACAGACCTACCCCAACCAGGCGCTGGACAACGACTTGTGCCAGGCCGTGCGCGCCGGCAACACCATTTATGTACGCGGCCAGATCGGCACCGATTTCGACGGCAACCTGGTCGGCCTCGGCGACCCGCGCGCCCAGGCTGAGCAGGCGATGAAGAACGTCAAGCAACTGCTCGAAGAGGCCGGCTCGGACCTGTCGCACATCGTCAAGACCACCACCTACCTGATCGACCCGCGCTATCGCGAGCCGGTGTACCAGGAAGTCGGCAAATGGCTCAAAGGCGTGTTTCCGATTTCCACCGGGCTGGTGATTTCCGGGCTGGGACAACCGGAGTGGTTGATGGAGATCGATGTGATCGCCGTGGTACCGGACGACTGGACCGTATGAAGGCAGTGTTTGCCATCGCCGAATAACCTGGAGCCCGTCATGACCCACCGCGTGTACTTCCTCAACGGCCCCAACGCCAACCTCTACGGGCTGGACAAACACGGCACCTACGGCAGTGAAAGCTTCGCCAGCATCGAAGCCCGCTGCCAGCGCCACGCCGCCGAGCTGGGCCTGGGCCTGGACTTTCGCCAGAGCAACCACGAAGGCGTACTGGTGGACTGGATTCAAGACGCGCGCCTGAACGGCGACGCCATCGTGATCAACGCCGCCGGGCTCAGCTACAGCTCGGTGCCGATCCTCGACGCGCTGCTGGCGTTCGACGGGCCGATCATCGAAGCGCACATGAGCAATATCTGGCAGCGCGAAAGCTTCCGGCATCAGTCCTACGTGTCCAAGGCCGCCACCGGGGTGATCGCAGGGTTGGGGGCGCTGGGCTATGAATTGGCGCTGACCGCCATCGCCACATTGCTCCCCCTCTCCAGGTAGGAGCGAGCTTGCTCGCGCCGACAGGTGAGGCTTTGGATTTTTCTAACTTCTACCTTCAAAAACCCTTATTTCGCCGCCCACGCGGCTTGCCCACACTGACCCAGGTCGCTCATTTTTAGGAAACGCACATGTCAGTAGAAACCATCAACACCCTGGTCGTCGGCGCAGGCCAGGCCGGCGTCGCCATGAGCGAGCACCTGTCCCTGATGGGCGTGCCGCATATCGTGCTGGAACGTCATCGCATCGCCGAGCGCTGGCGGTCGGAACGCTGGGACTCGCTGGTCGCCAACGGCCCGGCCTGGCATGACCGCTTCCCCGGTCTGAAATTCGAGGGCATTTCCGCCGAAGCCTTCCCGCCCAAGGAGCGCATGGCCGACTACTTCGAAGCCTATGCCGACAAGGTGCAGGCACCGATACGCACCGGCGTGGAAGTGCAGCAAGTCGAACGCCACGTCGGTCGTCCCGGCTTCAAGGTCACCACCTCGGCGGGCATCATCGAAGCCGACAATGTGGTCGCCGCCACCGGCCCGTTCCAACGTCCGTCAATCCCGAACATCGTTCCCGAAACGGCGCCGCTGCACCAACTGCATTCCTGCGCCTACAAGAACCCCGGCCAACTGCCCGAAGGCGCGGTGCTGGTGGTCGGTGCCGGCGCCTCCGGCGCGCAAATCGCCGAAGAACTGCAAAAGGCCGGTAAAACCGTGTACCTCTCGGTGGGCGAACACTACCGCCCTCCCCGCGCCTACCGGGGCCGCGACTACTGCTGGTGGCTCGGCGCCCTGGGCCTGTGGGACGAAGTCAAAATCCAGCCGAAGAAAAAACACGTGGCCTTCGCCGTCAGCGGCTACGAAGGCGGTAAAACCGTCGACTTCCGCCGCCTGGCGCATCAAGGGATCAACCTGGTGGGCGTCACCCAAGACTGGAACGACGGCGTGATGACCTTCCAACCCGGCCTGGCCGAAAACGTGGCCGAGGGCGATCGCGCCTACTTCGACGTGCTGCGCGACGCCGACGCCTACATCGAGGCCAATGGCCTGCCCTTCCCCCTGGAGCCAGAGGCCTGGGAACTGCTGCCCGACCCCGAATGCCTGGTCAACCCGATCCTCAGCCTCGACCTGGCCGCCGCCGGCGTGACCACAATTTTGTGGGCCACCGGCTTCAAGCTCGATTTCAGCTGGTTGAAGGTCAATGCGTTCGACGAAAAAGGCGAGCCGTTCCACAAACGCGGGATCTCGGCGCAGAGCGGCATCTACTTTTTGGGCCTGCCCAATCTGGTAAACCGTGCCTCGTCGTTTATCTATGGGGTGTGGCACGACGCGAAATACGTGGCCGATCACATCGTGCTGCAGAACGAGTACAGGGCCTACCAGAAGGAACCTGGCTAGCGCCTAGTGCGCCGAAGGCGGGAAGTCGATAGCGGTGCCGGCGAGGTTGTTCAGGTAATTGGTCAGGGTCAACAGCGTGACCTGAGCCACGACTTCGACGATCTTGCTATCGCTCAGACCGGCTTCATGGGCAGCGGCAATCTGCGCATCGCTCAATTGACCGCGGCTTTCGGTGATTTGGCGCGCCAGGGCGGCCACCGCGCTCAGCGAACCCGAGCGTGCCTGGCGGATGTCCTCTTCACTCAAGCCGGCCTTGGCGCCGAAAAACGAATGGGCGGCGATGCAGTAGTCGCACCCGTTGACCTCGGAGGTGGCCAGCGCGGCCACTTCGCGTTCGGCGCCGCTGAGTGAGCTTTTGCCCAACGCTTGGGCCAAGGCCAGATAACCGTTCAATGCAGCGGGCGCATGTGCCAGGGTTTTAAAGGCGTTGGGAATAAACCCAAGGCCCTTCTGGAGGCCTTCGAGGGCAGCGCGCGAGCCGGCGGGTGCCTGTTCCAGGGTGAGAGCGGCGAGACGAGTCATGGTGGTTCTCCAATCGGTTGAGTAAGGCGCTTGTCGATCAAGCTCGGAACCAATACTAGACAGGGAGACTGTACTTTCGGCGTCAGATCATCCACGTTATGCAACTAATCGTCTAAACCCGAGCCTGTCATGGACCGCCTATCAAGCCTGCTCAAACACTTCAACCCGCACGCCGCCACCTTTCATCAGGGTGGCTTCTGTGGCACTGCCCACATTCAAGACCACGGCCGCTACGGACACGCTCATCTGCTGCGCTCGGGGCGCCTGACCTTCAGGGACAAACACAACCGGATCATCGAACTGGCGGAGCCGAGCCTGGTGCTGGTGGCGCGTCCCCTTGGGCATCAGTTGGTGGCCACCGAAGCGGATGCAGCCGAATTGGTGTGTGCGACCCTGCAGTTCGATGGCGGCGCGAATAACCCGCTGACGCTCGCCTTGCCGGACTGCATCATCAAACCGCTCAGCGCATTGCCCGAACTCGGCAGCAACCTCGACTGGCTGTTTGCAGAAGCCTCAGGCGACGAATGTGGCCGGGATGTGGTGCTCAATCGTTTGTTCGAGCTGATGGTGATTCAGTTGCTCCGCCATCTGATCGCCAGCGGGAGCATCGCCTCGGGAATGATGGCGGGGTTGGCCAACGCCCGCTTGTCACGCGCCCTCACCCGGATTCACAGCGAGCCGCAGCATCGCTGGTCGGTGGCTGACCTGGCCGAGATCACGAATATGTCCCGCGCCAGTTTTGCCGCGCATTTTCGCCAGGTGGTCGGCGTGACACCGGCCGATTACCTGACCAACTGGCGCATCAGCCTGGCGCAAAAGCGGCTGCGCGAGGGGCTGCCTATCGCGCTGATTGCGGCCGAGGTCGGTTACGAAAGCCCGTCCGCACTGGCCCGTACATTCCGCCGTAAGGTGGGGACAAGCCCGAGTACCTGGCTCCAACAGGCAGCCCGATAAAACCGCGAGCCTCGGGTCGACTCAGCCCAACGCGCTGTTCACACCGCGCACATCGCGGCGTATGGCTTGTGGCGGCACGCCGAAACCACGCAGGAACACCTCGCGCATATGACGGCGGTCGCGAAAGCCGGTTTCCCTGGCGATCACATCCAGGGAATGACGGCTCTGCTCGACCATCACCCGCGCCGCTTCAAGGCGCAGCCGCTCGACGGCCTTGGCGGGGGACTGGCCGGTTTCTGCGGTGAATACGCGGGTGAACTGACGGGGGCTCAGGTGCACGGCCTCTGCCAACTCTTCGACGCTGAGCGGCCGGTGCAGGTGTTGCCGGGCATAGTTCAGCGCGTTCTGGATGCGGTCGGACTTCGGCGCGAGGTCGAGCATCTGCGAGTGCTGCGACTGGCCACCGGCGCGGCGCTGATGCATGACCAGCCTGTGCGCCACCGAGCGCGCGATGTCGGCCCCCAGGTCCTGCTCCACCATGCTCAGCGCCAGATCGAGGCCGGCGGTCATGCCGGCTGACGTCCAGAGGCTGCCATCAGTGATAAAGATGCGGTCGCCTTCGACGCTGATCTGCGGGTGCAAGCGCTGCAAGGCCGGGGCATAGGCCCAGTGTGTGGTCGCCCGGCGCCCGTCGAGCACGCCCGCCTGGGCGAGCACGAACGCACCGGTGCAGACACCTGCGACACGGCGGGCTTGCTGTGCGGCGTTTCGGACGAACTCAAGGGTGCTGTCGCACGGCCCGATCTCCAGCGGCTTGTTGACGCCGGTGACCATCCACGTATCCGCCAGCCCGGGGCTGTCCACGGCGCGGGTCTGCGCGCCCAGGCCGATGGAGGAGTGCACCATGCCGCCCGTGATCGAGAAGATCTCGATGGCATAGAACGGCGCCGGCGCCACGAGGTTGGCGTATTCGAAGACCGTCTGGGTGGCCAGGGACATGACCTGGAAGTCGTCGGAGAGTAGATAGCCGATTCGATGCATGGCCTGGCCTCAAGCAGTGATGTCCTAAAACGCGACTATATACGTCATTCAGGTCTTTTCAAATTCCCCCCATCCTATGCCCCAAGCCCACTCACAGGAGTAGCACCATGAAACTGAGCGCAAACACGATCTTCATCACCGGCGGCACCTCGGGTATCGGCCGGGGCCTGGCGGAAGCCTTTCACCAGCGCGGCAACAAAGTGATCATCGCCGGGCGTCGCAAGGCCCTGCTCGACGAGATCGCCCAGGCCAACCCCGGTATCGACACCGTGGTCCTGGACATCAACGATCCGGTACAGATCAAACAGGTCGCACAGCAGGTGATCGAGCGCCATCCCGACCTCAACGTGGTCATCAACAACGCCGGGGTGATGCCGTTCGACAACGCCGCCTCGGGCGATCTGGATGACGCCCAGGCCGTCAGCCTGCTGACCACCAACCTGCTCGGTCCGGTGCGGGTCAGCGCAGCGTTCGTGGAGCACCTCAAGCGTCAACCGGACGCCTACATCATCAACAACAGCTCCATCCTGGCCTTCATCCCGATTGCCGTCACCGCGCTGTACTCGGCGACCAAGGCCGCTATTCATTCCTACAGCCTGTCGCAGCGTTTCATGCTGCGCGACACCAGCGTCAAGGTCCTGGAAATCACGCCGCCCTGGGTCGACACCGACCTGATCCACAAAAGCGGCGACCCCCGCGCCATGCCGCTGCCGGACTTCATCGCCGAAACCCTCGCCAAGCTGGAAACCGCGACCACCGAGGTGATCGTCGACCGCATCGCGCCGCTACGCGCCAACGTAGGGCCGAACGAACATGGCCTGATCGCGCAGTTCAATCAGTCGATCATCGACAACCCCATCCCCGTTGCCTGAACCCAGGCGCCCGACCTTGCCCATGAGGTCGGGCGTTTGCGTGCAACGCCGCAGCCAATAACCTGCGTAACGCCCCCCTTCTAAATCTGTGGTCTTTTTCTGCTTTTTTCCCAAGCCAATCCCTAGCTGTCAGGTGTTTGATCGTCCAAGGCGGCGGCGCAACGCTTGAGCAACTCGCGAAGAAGCTCGATTTCTTCAGCCGACAGCGTGGAGAGCATCTGCTGCTCCACGGCGTCGGCAGCTTTTGCGCCATCGGCGACGGCCTTCTGACCAGCCGCCGTAAGCTCAGTCATGATGACCCGGCCATGCGTGGGGTGCGGGCTGCGCGTGATCAGGCCGCCACGCTCAAGATTGACGAGGATCGCCTGCATGGTCTGTGGTGTCACAAACGCTGCACGAGCCAACTCGGCATTGGAGATTTGCGGATTACCGGCGACGGCAAGTAAAACTGCGTTCTGCGGCGCTGTGATGCCCAGCTGTGCGAGTTCGGCATCCAGGCGCTGCCTCAATCGGTGTTGCGTGATTTTCAGGTTGTAACCAATCCAGTCGACCCCGTTTCGAGGCACAAGCTTCGGCTTTGACATGTCAGGCCCCTTATACTATTGTCAGGTCCCTTATATTGATTGATGGACACGGCTATGACA
Source organism: Pseudomonas extremaustralis (assembly GCF_900102035.1). NCBI lineage: Bacteria > Pseudomonadati > Pseudomonadota > Gammaproteobacteria > Pseudomonadales > Pseudomonadaceae > Pseudomonas > Pseudomonas extremaustralis. Next base: position 476,881 of record NZ_LT629689.1, on the reverse strand, counting down.
ACTCCAATCGGACCTGACTTTATCGCCTTGCAAGTGCGCAACCTCGCGGCATCCCGCAGGTTCTATCTAGAGATTTTCGGTTTCGAGGCTTCGGCACACTGCCCTCCCGGAGCAGCGATCTTCAAGACCGAGCCGATTACGTTGGCGCTGCGGGAGCCAATCCATGCACTTCCGGACACGGGGCCGCTGGGTATCGGTATGGTGCTTTGGATCGCATGCGCCGACGCAGATGCCTTGCACGACCTTATTCTCAAGCGAGGTGGGGTGATCCTGAGCCCGCTCGCAGACGGCCCATTCGGTCGCTTCTTTGTGGCCAGGGACCCCGATGGCTACGCGATCACTTTTCATACGGCGCGAACCTGACCGCCCTTCGTGCTCAGCCGGGTGGAAGCCTATTTGCCAGGTCACCGGGCCCACAGTACGCTTCAGCGCCTTGCTCCCTTGCCTACAGTTGCGTCAGAATCCGCCGGCTTGTGCGCTTGGGCGAGCGTCTCTAAGGTGGCCCGGTCGCTGACAACTCAGTGATCGGGTTTAGTAGCCCGAGTGACAACATAAAGTGCATGAACCTCATCGATCAGATGTTCTTGTCTGTACTTGATGGTGGCTGTGCGCAGGGCGCCCTCGGGCGCGCCGGCTTTGTGTGTTTCCCCGGTCTACTAACCTGCGTACAGCCGCCACCCTTTCGTTTAGTAGCGAAACGGTGCTGGCCCTAAAACAGGTACAACACACATGTTCAAAGTCACGCCTAACCCTCCAAACGGTCCCGACCTGAAGCTCGACCAAGCCGCCCATCGCGCGATTGATCATTACCTCAACCCCAGCGCTGAACCACCCCTGCCCCCCTCGACAACGCTGTTCAGCGTTGCAGACGACGCCAGCAGCGAAATGCTGATCGCCAATAGCTACGAAACCTTTTCCTCAGTTAACGCGTTGTTGCTGGACCTGTCGGATCAACTGACGGGGAAACAACGGGACGTGGCACTGGCGATTCACCAATTGAGTGAATTGGGGGTGTTGTTAGTGGATAAGTTGATGACGCGCGAGGGAGCTGTAGCGGGTAGCTGAGTTTTCAGTGCTTTCAGCGGGTAGATCGCCGAGTTGTCGTCATCGTCTTACGGCAACTCGGCGATTCGCTAAAGTTGGGTTCATCTCCTAAAGACCAGGTCTCATACGCGCCATGCATTCCTTGCAGGAATGCGCCACATAAAATCAATGGATTTTTATTATTGCTGTGTCTGGCGTAGCTTGATTTCAGGACATGGAGAACCGCATTGAAATCATCCCCTCTCGACTCAGCTGAAAAATTTGATACCTCACGAGCTAATGAGTACGGACGACAGAGCCGTATTGCGCTAGCTGGATATGACGCCTGCCAAGACTTGGCTGCATGCATGCTGGCGGCAAGCCTGGGCAATACAAATTCGGCAAAAATACTGGTCGTTGGCGCTGGCGGTACGGCGCAGGAGATTATTGCGATGGCCAAGCTTGAACCGAGTTGGCGCTTCACGGCCGTTGACCCATCCGAGCCAATGCTGGAGGCAGCGAAGCAGCAGCTAGAGGCAAACAACTTGCTTGAAAGAACGGCCATGCATCTTGGGCAAGTTGAAGACCTGGCAGCAGACGAGTCATACGACGCAGCGACCTTGATCGGTGTACTCCATCATCTCGATGGAGATGACGCCAAGCGCCAAATTTTACGATCCATTCGGGCTCATCTAAAACGTAAGCGATCCATAAACCCCACCTATCCCAAGGTGGGTCAACGGTTTACCGTGGCATCTCCGGTGAGCAGTTCCACGGCAGCAAGGCTTCGTAGTCTTCGACCGTCGAGGCATATGGCAACCGCTCCAGTACGTGGCGCAGCCACGTATAGGGCTCCTGGCCGTTGACCTTGGCGGTCTCGACCAAGCTGTAAATCTTTGCGCTGGCGGCGGCGCCGTTGACGGTATCACTGAACAACCAAGCTTTGCGTCCGATCACAAACGGCTTGATCGCTCTTTCAGCGGCGTTGTTGTCGATGGGTAAATAACCCGCTTCGACATAGCGCTCCAGTCGGTTCCAGTTATTCGCCAGATAGTGCACAGCCTTGCCTAATGCGCTTTGCGGCGTCACTTGGGATTGGGTCTTAGCCAGCCAGCTTTTCAGTTGGGCCAGGATCGGCAAGCTCTTCTCCTGACGAGCGATAAACCGTTGTTCATCGCTGGCGTCTTTGGATTCGCGTTCGATGCTGTACAGTTTGTTGATCATCGTCAGCGCGATATCAGCCCTCCCGGTTTTACCCTTAGGCTGCACTTTTTGCGCATCCACGAACTTGCGGCGTGCATGCGCCATGCATGCCAGTCGCTCCACGCCCGGCTGCAACGCGAAGGCGTTATAGCCGGCGTAATCATCGGTCATCACATAGCCGCGATAGCTGTCCAGCAAACGCAACGGTACATCCTGCGCTCGGCTGGAGGTGTAGTCGAACAGCACGACTTTCTTGTCCGGTGGGCCACTGGCCTGCACCCACATCCAGGATTGACTGGTCGGGTCACGATCCGGCTCCTTCAACACCTGCACGCGGGTTTCATCGCAGTGGATCACCGGGCTTTCCAGCAAGCGGTCGCGCATCAAATTCAGCAGTGGCTGGAAGTGTTCGCTGCACTGGATCACCCAGCGCGCCAGCGTCTGGCGCGCAATCTCGACGCCATGTCGGCTGAGCACGGTTTCAAACCGGTGCAACGGCAAGCCATCGACGTATTTGGTAGTCAGCAGCATCGCCAGCACGCTGGGACTGGCCATACTCTTTTCGATCAACTGAGCAGGCTTGTCAGCCGTGACCGGTGCAGTTTCACAGCCCCGGCAACCGTAGACCTTGCGGATGTGCCTGATGACACGGATCTGCATCGGCACGATGTCCAGTTGTTCGCTGGTTTCTTCGCCGATGGCGTGTTTGCGGCAACCGCAGGCACAGGTCAGTTCGTGTTCAGGCAGTTCGTGGATGATTTCGATACGCGGCAGATCGGCCGACAACGGCTTGCGCTTGCCACGGCGCGGCGTCGGCGCAACGGCTTCTTCGTCAGGGTCATCAACGAGCGGCATCGGCTCGCTTTCGGGCTCGTTGAACAGCGCCAGTTGCGGCGTGTTGGGCTCGACAGTCTGTTCGGACTTGCGCCCGAACAAGCGGTCGCGCAGCAACTTGATCTGCTCTTTCAGGTCGACGATGTGGGTTTGATAAGCCTGGGCCACTTCTTCCTGGCGACTGAGTGCCTCAAGCAGCAGTTGCTTGAGCAAAACAGGATCATCAGGCAGGTCGTCGGGCAGGGAAATCATGGCCCGGATTATACCGGGTCAGGCTACGTAGCGTGGGGTCAAAACCTGATGAGGGCGGTTGCGCCAAAGGTCAAAACCGTCGAGCAACCAGTTCAGTTCCTGGACGCTCAATACGATGGCTTCGTCGGTGACGTGGGGCGAGGTTTTGAAACGCTCGGATTCCAGGCGCTTGAGCCAAAGACAGAAGCCGTTGCGCTCCCAATAGAGGATTTTCACCCGGTTGCGGGAGCGATTCAGAAAAACGAAAAGTACCGGGTCGAAGACGGCCACCTTGATATCCAGCTCGACCAGGGCGGCCAGGCCGTCGATGGATTTTCGGAAGTCCACGGACTTGGGGTAAAGGTAAACTTTTTCGACTTTGGCGTCGGGACGCATCATGAGGTGCTGGCTCCAGAAAGAGATCGGGAGCGCAGCATCGGGCTTCAATGGGCGGCTTTGAATGTGTGAGTGATGGATCGGTTACTCTAAAACCGGGTGCGCCGCTGATTGTCGCGGGGAATCAATACGCTTACGCCAGCCAGCCGTTACTGCTTGCGGCCTGGGGGCAGCGGTGGCGACAGCATGGGGCCAGCGCGGATGAAGTGAAGGTCAAACTCGGGAAAATCCTTCAAGGCGCTGATCCTCCACATTCCGAGGCGGCGGTTCAGAAACTCTTGCATGACGCCGGATTTGGAGACGCTACCCGTTTCTTCAGCAGCCTTTTCTGGGGGGCGTGGTTGACTTGCAAAGTGGTCTGAACATGACTGCGAATGACTGCTTCTGGCCGTTCTCTATCAGTCGCGAGAGGCAGAAAGCGGCCAAAACCGGCAATTCAAGAGTGGGCGGACAGCTGCTAATCAACGACTAGCGTTCGATAAATCCGATTGGCAATTAATAGGTTGAGTAGTTTGATAAAATCATTCCACTCTTTTTAGTTATGCTCTTCAAGAACTACTTTTTGACTCCGTTATCGTAATATTGAAACGTTAATTTCGAGGCGAACGCATGTTCTTTTAGCCTCGGAAACCTCCACTCACGCAACAGTCTTCGTGCGCTACGATTATAAAAAAACGAATAATGCGCTAAAATTTTTCGCTCGCCTGGGTACATAGAGTCAGTCAATAGACTCGAGAAAGATCGCTTTAACGGTTCTGGTATGTCTGCATTATTGATAAGACGCAAGGCACGAAGGGCGCGATTATTAAATCCAATGCAGATGTCGTTATTTAGCAGACCACTCACCACCCCTTTAACTGCTTTATATTGTGCGCGCGGTGATAGTTTGCTATGAGCAATACTATTCGCATTAATCATCCTTGATATCTTATCCCCCTCTGTAACGCCGGTATTAGTATCGGCCTGCCTGTAATGAATCTCACAATACGCTTCCAACCTTTCCAAGATTTGAAAGAAAGTCCCCTCAAATTTTTCTCATTCAATAAATCTCATTTGACGCTCTAGGAAGTCAGCAGTTTTTCTTGCTTCAGCCGTCTGGATCATTGTGGTTCTCAGCAATACCAGAAGTGCGATAAAGCTTAAGATTGGATTGGTAAGCCCTCCAACAAAATCACCAACTTGTCCAATATTGTTGTCAATGACAAAATCCTGATCAAAAAGCAGAAAAAAAACAAAGCATACCAATAAGGCGAAAGCAGCTGCCCACCAAGCTACTAACGTTGAATCAAACGGCATCAATTGTTTCTTGTCTTTTTGTTTGTCTCGAGATAGAAGGTAAAAATAAAGCGCGAGCCCCGATACACCAACAAGGCTAAAGATTAGTGCGATTAGCAGTACAATCATATTGGTTGATTCTCTCTAAGTTTAGCACTGAACAATACTTAATTTTAAATCAAATAGTCTGTAAACGTTTTCGTTCTAAACTATTGGTTTATCCATATACGCTAACTGTTGTCAAATCCGCAGTTAACGATAATCACGACCGCGTCAATGCGCGAAGCGAGAGGTGATGTAAGGAAAGGATGATACTGCAAGCGTCGCACGAGACTCCATTCAAATAAACCGATCACAATCCCAGAAGTCGTTATACCGGCTACTTTTCAACGCTCAGGCGCTAGTACTCTATGCTAAAGGGTTGCTGTGGGTTGTGAAAATGCATTTATGAGCGTCTGCTTTTGGCCGAACGCCAGCGGTCGCGAAGGGTCGCAATCAGCCATTCAAGCCAAGTCCTTTTAGCTGCTAGCCAGCCTCAGACATGATAGTTGTGAGTCTTTGTGCGCAAGCGTCTTTACACTTAGAATTCCAATCGCTGTAAACGTTGAGCATGCTTTCGAAAGCCCTTAACTCTGACGTTATGATAGGAAGTGTTTCTTCTGTTAGTATTAGACTCAACCCACTAATTTTGTTGATGAGTTCTTGTGTCGCCCCCCAAAGGGGGTGGATCATTTTGATCGTTGCTTCGATGTGAGAAAGGCTTCTCCAGTGCTGTCGATTATCATCGATTACAACATTGATCTGACCAACAGCGGCAGTCAGCTTGTCTCGAAAATCAACTAGTCGACCATTGAACTCTTGAACATGTCCCGCTAGCAACATTGTGCGGTGATCGTGATAAACGTCACGCCCCAACTGGTGCACGCTCTTAACATCACCATTCAGCAGCAACTGAATTTCCTTGATTGCTAACACTTCTGAATTAATTCTTTGCTCTGCCGATATCAGGCTAAGCTGATTTTTATAAGTCTCTTTCAGGAGAGCAATTTGGTTGTTATGTGAATCGTTGAGTAAAGTGTTCTGGTGCTCAAGCGCAATCTTGTTGTTGTCCATAGCTTCGCGGTGGTGTTTGGCAATCTGTTTTAGCTGAAAGTAAGCTACTGCCAGAGTAGCGAGCACTCCAAGGGCGCCCCCAATCAACCCGCTCGTTAAGTTTTCCAATGTCCCCGTCATCCAAACCTCCAATCCCTTGCTTACCTGCACGCGCTATTCGAACACCTATGCCAGTGCAAAGGGAAGACGGCCACAGTCATGTGATAGATTTTCGGCCTTTTTTTATGGAAAACCAACCCCGCCGCCGAAAATGTCCTCATGTTTTATGAGTTTGTGCATGCAGCCTAAAATATTGAGTCGTCCCTAAATTTCTAGGCGAGTCCGAAGGGCACCTTTTGGCCGATTCTGTTGAAAAAGTCGGAATTTCAGGCTGTAAGAAGGCGACGTTGGCCCTCGTTTCAGAACCTGGTCACCACGTTGCGTGGCTTTCCGGTTCTGCATTGACCGTTGCAGCTTGGTTAATAGGTTAATTTGAGGGTTTTTGCTGATTCCGGGCGTACCTATCCCGTGGTCGGCGGCCCTTGTGAGGTCAGTTTCGCCAGTCGTCTTAAATTCTGTACCGCAGCGGCCAAGGTAAATTCGTCGTTTGCACCGGTCATTCCTCGTAGCCTTAATCGATCCAGTTTCAGGATTCGTTTGAGATGAGCGAACAACATTTCGACCTTTTTGCGCTCATGGCGAGAGCACACGTATTGCGGTGTTGCGGCAATTCGCCGAGCAACATTGCGTGCCGCCTCATGGACGCTACGGGCGATTTTTCGGAACGAGGTGTTTGGGCAGCAGCGCTCTTTCATTGAGCATTTAGAGCAGTCTGTTTTCCGGGATCGAAAGATGATGGTGTCGGCTTTCGTGACATGTGAGCGCTGGTTCTTGAAGGCCCGCCACTCGCTGCGCAGGGCGTGCCCCGTGGGACAACGATATTCCTGCGCTTCTTCACTCCATTGAAAATCACTGATCGAGAGGCTCTCGTTCTTACGCTCGGTTTTGTCCCAAACCGGCACATGCGGCTCGATGTCTTTTTCGTTCACCATCCAGGCCAGCATCGGTGCGGTTCCGTAAGCGGTATCGCCGATGAGCCGATCCGGCTTGATGTCGAACTGTTCTTCGACCCGCTCGATCATGGTCTTGGTGCTCTCGACCTCGGCGGTTCGATGCGCTGGGGTCGGCTCCACATCCATGATCACGCCATGCTCGACATCAATCAGATAGTTCGTCGAGTAGGCGAAAAACGCCGGGCCTCCTGGCGCTGCGGTCCAACGAGAAAGTGGATCAGTCAATGACAGGCGCTTAGGCAGTGCTTCGCGTAACGCTTCTTCATCCAGCGCTTCAAGGTACTCACGCACGGCGCGAGTACTCAGCGACGGATCGCGCCAGTTGATTTCATCATCGCCAGGTACGCCACGTTGCCGACTGGCATCTGCTTTGATGACGCTGGCGTCGACCGCAAACCCTTCGCCCTTGACCAGACCTGCGTCCATGCAGCGACGCAGCACCTCGTTGAACAGCCAGCGAAACAGCGAGCTGTCACGAAAGCGACCGTGCCGATTCTTGGAAAACGTAGAGTGATTGGGGACTTCGTCTTCGAGGCTTAAGCGGCAGAACCAGCGATACGCCAAGTTCAAATGAGCCTCTTCGCACAACCGACGTTCGGAGCGAATGCCGTAGCAGTAGCCCACCACCAACAGGCGAATCATCAGTTCGGGATCAATCGATGGGCGCCCGATTGGGCTATAAAAATCGGCGAGATAATGGCGCAGATCGCTGAGATCAAGGCATCGATCAATGCTGCGCAGGAGGTGATTGGCTGGGATGTGATCTTCAATGTTGAACGAGTAAAACAGCCTCTCTTGTCCGCTCGACAATTGTCCCATCATGCTGCGAATCCTCCCGCTGGCCGATGACCTGATTTTGCCGCAGGCCAAGCAGGATATCTACTTTTTCAACAGAATCGGCCGATTTCTGCCCTTCATAACCGAAAAAAAAAAAATCAACCCAACCATCCATTCGAATCCCCCCAATAAGTCCTGCGCATCTAAATAGATGAACCCACTCCATAAGCGTCAACCGTTCGGCACCAGCCTCGACGCTATCAAACAGTGTTGTCTACGCTTTGATCTACCGGATATTTTTCCGGCAAATACAAGGAAGGTGTGGAATGACTTTATTTAAGTTCGGCACGTCCATCTTGTTGTTGTATCTGGCCGGTTGCACCACCAGCGGCGCGTATCGACCACCGCCAGTACCTGCCGCTGCGGTAACGCTAAATGATGAGCAAATCCACGACACGTTGATGGGCAAGCGGCTGTACGGAACCACTCTGGAAGGCGGTCATCCGTATTCGATCAGTTTTTCTCCCGATGGAGTAGACGTGTTCGAGATGGCGCCTAACCCGCCCGAGAGAGAACACTGGACTCTCAACCAGGGTGTCGTTTGCGTCATACCGAAGGACTATCCAAAGGAATGCAGCCAGGTAAAGGTGGCTGACAATGAGTATTGGTTTGTTGATCCCAAAAGCGGAAAAGTCAATGCGCACTTGAAGCTCAAGCCATGATTTGCGGTGCGTTCCGGGGTGGTGAAGTCCAGTCAGGCTAATGCGGAGTTGGTCCTGAGCCTTGGGTCGAAGGTGCCCGTCAGCCCACGGGCGACTCGGCCTGATAGTGGTCAACACCCGCCTGAATGCGTCCATCCGTCGCCCCCCCTCTTGTCCTCACTCAACCTGCCGATAACCCTACTAAGCGCATGCCTTCATCCTGCGTCCCCACCCGATTGAGCCGACCGCCATGAACCCACTGTCTCTCATAAAAAAAGCCCGGGCCGATCGTCAAGGCACCGCCACGCTCACCTGCACCGCCCAGGAACTGGGCCCCGCGTTAGCTAACCTGCGCATCACCCCGACCCTGATCACTGGTTTCATCTCTCCTCACCTGGACATCGACCAGGTCGCCGCCACGCTCAAACGTCGCTTCCCCCAAGCCACCATCAGCCTGTGCACCACCTCGGGCGAGTTGTGCAACGCGGCCAATTCGCTGTATTGCACCACCGGCGAGCGCTGGGATCGGGTGGTGCTGCAGTTGTTCGATGACAGCCTGATTGCCTCGGCCGAAGTGGTGATGGTGCCGTTGGAATGCGAGGACATTCGCGGCGGCGGCAAGCGCCTGGGGATGCAGGAGCGGATTGCCAAGTTGGTGGGCAATATCAAGCGGCTACAAGTGCACACGCCCATCGATCATCGCGATACGTTGGCCTATGTGGTGTTCGACGGGTTGTCGGCGTCGGAATCGTTTTTTATGGAGGCGCTGTATGAGTCGGGGCGTTTCCCCTGCTTGTTCGTGGGCGGTTCGGCTGGGGGCAAGTTGGATTTCCAGAAGACGCTGATTCACGATGGCCAGCGCAGTTATCAGAACCATGCACAGATCGTGTTCCTGAAGACGGCGGCTCATGTGCGATTTGGCGTGTTCAAGAGCCAGAACTTCAAACCGGCGGATTTGACCTTCAGCGTGCTCACCGCGTCGGTGGAGGACCGCACGATTGACCAGGTGATCGACAGCAGCGGCAATATCAAGAGCATGGTGCAGGCACTGTGCGACGCGTTCAATTGCGCGCCCCAGGCCCTGGAGTCGAAACTGTCTGACTACTCGTTCGCGATTCGGGTGGGCAGCGAGTTGTTTGTGCGCTCCATCGCGCGCATCGACCATCAACAGCAGATCGTGCAGCTGTTTTGCGACGTGGCGCCCGGCGAGGAGTTGGTGATGGTGCGGCGCACCCCCTTGCGCGATGCCACGCGCCTGGACTACGAGCAGTTCTTGCGCGGCAAGGGCGGCCAGCCGGTGGCGGGGATTCTGAACGACTGCATTTTGCGCCGGCTCAACAACGCGGGCGAACTGGGCGGCATGGCCGGCACGTTCGGGGATGTGCCGCTGGCGGGGTTCTCGACCTTCGGTGAAATTCTGGGGTTGAACCTGAACCAGACGCTGACCGCGATTTTCTTCTTTCGGGTGGCCAAGGGCGCCAGCTTCAGCGACGAGTATGTGGACAATTTCATCGCCCACTACGGCGAATTCAAGGCGTTTTTCCTGCGGCGCCAGGTGAAGAAACTGGCGGGGCTGAACCATGTGGTGGTCAAGCAGATCGCCGCGTTCAAGAACAACGATTTCACCGGCGCGCTGAATACCCGCGGGCTGGACAACAGCATCCTGCCAGTGTTCGAAGGCCTCTCGGACTTGGGCCAGGTGCTGGCCCAGGCCGAGCGCCAGCAGGCGGACATCGCGGCACAGATCAAGCATTACTCCGGTGAGTTGCACGCGTCGATGGACGAGCTGGTGGGCACCATCGACCAGCAGAACACCGTGTCTGCCCAGGCCGGGGCCACGGTGGAGGGGGTGTCCAGCCAGGCGGATGTCGCGGTGGAGGGCGCGCGCACGCTGGCGGGCTCGAGTTTGCGTATCCAGTCGATTGTGCAGGTGATCCAGCAGATCGCCGGGCAGACCAACCTGCTGGCGCTCAACGCCGCCATCGAAGCGGCCCGTGCTGGCGACCTGGGCCGGGGCTTTGCGGTGGTGGCCGACGAAGTGCGCAAACTGGCGGAAATCACCCGTAAGAATGCGGCGGAAATCGGCGTGGATATCGACCTGTTGTCCAGCGAAACCCAGCGCGTGGCCCAGCAGATTGAAGACCAGTCCAGCGGCGTCGGCGCACTGCGCGAAATGCTCGATACCCTGGAAGCGTCAAGCCGGGCGACCGAGGGCACGGCGCAACGGACCAAGACCATTGCGGATACGTTGACGGGGCTGACCCATACGTAGGGTTACTTTTTTTTGGGGGGGGTGAGCCGACTGAACAGGTCGCTCATCCCGATCACTCGCGTAGCAGGCGGATCGCTGCGGTCGGCAATCGCCATCCATGATGGAGCGCAACGCCCCGCCTGCCCTGGCTTAAAAGCGCGCATTCAATGGAATGTGCGCCGTTCATATCGATAGCACTGATGATGACTATCGAACCGCTCGCCTATTGGGTCGCCAAGACCGATTCCTATAATCGCTCCCCACTTCGTCCCCCCGCCTGGTTTCAGGCGGCACCCCTCTTGGAACCCAACGCCATGTCCAGCGCGCTCCAGGCCCCTCACGGCCGTCCCGAACATAATCAACAGAGTGTCAAACAGCAGTGGCTGGCGATTCTGTCGGTCGCCGTGGGGGCTTTCGCCCTGGTGACCAGTGAGTTTCTGCCGGTGGGCGTGTTGAACGATGTCGCCAGCGACCTTGGCATCAGTGCCGGCCACGCCGGTCTGATGGTGACCCTGCCGGGGATCATGGCCGCCCTCGCCGCGCCTTTTCTGTCGGTGAGCATTGGGGGCATGGATCGTCGCTATCTGCTGATCGGCCTAACCTTGATCATGATCGTCGCCAACTCGGTGGTGGCCTTCGCCAGCGATTTTAGCCTGTTGCTGTTCGGACGCGTGTTGCTGGGCATCAGCATCGGTGGGTTCTGGGCCACGGCCATCGCCCTCAGCGGGCGCCTGGCGCCCAAGGGCGTGGGCGTCGCGCAGGCCACGTCGATCATCATGGTCGGCGTGACGTTGGCCACCGTACTCGGCGTGCCCGTCGGCACCTGGCTCAGCGGCCTGATGGGCTGGCGCATGACGTTCCTGATCACTGCGCTGCTGGGCGTACCGGTGCTGCTGGCGCAGGTCTTCCTGTTGCCGCGGCTCATGCCGGAAAAGGCGATTCGCATCAGCGACCTGCCGGCCTTGTTTATCAACCCACAATCGCGGGTCGGCTTGATCGCCGTGTTGCTGATCGGCCTGGCGCACTTTGCCGCCTACACCTATGTCGCGCCCTTCTTCAAATACAGCTCCGGCTTCGACGGGCCGACGATTGGCTCGCTATTGCTGCTCTTTGGCGTGGCCGGGGTATTTGGCAATATCTTTGCCGGTTTCGCCGCCAACCGTAGCGTGCGTCACACCTTGTTGCTGGTCGCGCTGATGATCGGCACCAGCACCGCGCTGTTCCCTTACTTCGCCACCGGCATGACCGGCGCCGCGATGCTGATCGGGCTGTGGGGCTTCGCCTTCGGCGCCTTCCCCGCCTGCGCCAGCATCTGGATGTTTGTGGTCGCGCCCAAGGACGTCGAGCGCGGCATGCCGCTGTTCGTCGCCCTGTTCCAGGTGATTATTGCCTTGGGCTCGTTCTTTGGCGGGCGCATCGTCGACCAGTTGGGCAGCGCGGTGCTGCTGAGCCTGGCCACGGCCCTGGTGGGCTGCGGGTTTGTCACGGTGCTGGTGCTGGGGCGCAACGTCAGCAACCGCTTGGCGGCGGAGCCCTGCTAGACCGGTGCAGTGGCGACGCGGGAGACGATCGCGGTTTTTAAGCTGGTATCATCCGCGCCTGTACACGTCAGGTAAAACCCCATGAATCGCCAGAAAAAACTCCAGCAGCTGTTCAAAGCCAAAGCCAAGAAGGCCAGTGCCAAATTGGCGCCGAAAAGTAAGGATAAGTACATCAGCAAAGCGGAGCGGGAAAAGCTGCCGGCTGAAGCGGCTCAGGAACCCAGCCTTTCCCCGGAGAGCTGACTCAGCAACCGCTCAACGCCACCTGCGGCCGCTCACCTGCGAAGAAAAACGGCCGCAACCGCACGCCAACGCCATTGCCGATGAACGCTGCCACCAGCCACACCCAGCCGTGCAGGCTGCCGGAGGCGATGCCGCTGAAGTACGCGCCGATATTGCAGCCGTATGCCAGGCGCGAGCCATAGCCCAGCAGCAGGCCGCCGATCACCGCCGCCACCAGCGAGCGCGTCGGGATCTTCAGGCTGGGGGCGAAGCGTCCGGCCAGGCCTGCGGCCAGCAGCGCACCCAGGACGATGCCGATGTCCATCACGCTGGTGATGTCTTCCCACACCGGTGCGGCCAGGGCCTTGGCATTGCCCGGTATTTGCCAGAACGCCCAACTGGCCACATCCACACCCAACCCGCTTGCCACCTTGGCCCCCCACAATGCGAACGCCGAGGTGATGCCCCACGGCCGCCCGGCCAGGGCCAGGGTCGCGTAATTGAGCAGTGCCAGGCCAACCGCGCCCCACACCAACGGCCACGGCCCGCGCAGGAAGCGGCGCACACCCAGGTGCTCGCTGATCGCGCCGGCTTCAAGCTGGCCATGACGGCGCTTTTCCAGGCGCACGGTCACCGCCGCAATCAGCGCGAACAGCGCCAGGTTCAAGATCAATGCCGGCACCACACCGAAGCTTTTGACGATGGAGACCGCCGGCAACGCCGGCAGCGCAAACCACCAGTCCACGTGATGGGTGGCGATCAGCGAACCGCAGATAAAGAACAACAAGGTCACCAACATGCGTGCATTGCCGCCGCCCACGGTGAACAGCGTGCCCGACGCACAGCCGCCGCCCAACTGCATACCGATCCCAAAGATAAACGCGCCGAACACCACCGACACCCCGACCGGCGCCACCAGCCCGACCACCGGCTGGCCGAACAGGCTGCCCGCCCCCAGCGCCGGGAAAAACAGCAGCACCGCCAGCGCCAGCATCACCATCTGCGCGCGCAAGCCGGCGCCACGCCGGTCATTGATAAACACGCGCCAGGCCGAAGTAAAGCCGAACGCGGCATGGTAGAGAGTCAGGCCCAGCGCGGCGCCGACGGCCAGCAACAACACTTGGCGCGAGCCGACGTTGTTCTGCAGGAACAGGCCGCCCAGCACCAGCAGGATAAAGGCCACCAGCGGCGCGATGGGCTTGCGCGCGGGGGTCGTAGCAAGAGAGGTGCTCATGGGGTATCTCGGTTCGTTTGAATAGGTGGATTGCCAGGGAGGCGAGTATAAACCCGGCGGAAACCTTCGCACCTGCGATCTTGTATAGGGGGGTGGGGTATGCAATGATCCGCCCCTTCATAGGTAGGGGGGGTATCCCATGAGCCATATTTCAGCCAACAAAGACAGCCTGATCAAACGGGTAAAACGCATCGCCGGGCAGATCCAGGCGGTGGAAAACGCCCTGGAGTCAGACGCCGACTGCGCCAAGACCCTGCACCTGGTGGCCGCCACCCGCGGCGCCATCAATGGTTTGATGGAAGAAATCATCGAGGAACACGCCAGGGCGCATGTGGCCGATCCTTCCCTCAGCGACGAAGCACGCAACCAGGGCGTGGAAGAGTTGCTGGAAGCCATTCGACGGTATTCCAAATGACCCTCCTCGATAATCACGTACACGAGCACGTGTTCCTCGGCTCATCCCACGAAGAAAACGCCCGGCGCACCCTGTGGGTGGTGCTGCTGACGCTGGTGATGATGGTGGCGGAAATCGCCGCCGGCTATCTCACCGGTTCCATGGCCCTGCTGGCCGACGGTTTCCACATGGCCACCCACGCCGGCGCCCTGGGCATCGCCGCGGCGGCCTACGCCTATGCCAAGCGCCATGCGCGCAGCGCGCGCTTCAGTTTCGGCACCGGCAAGGTCGGCGACCTGGGCGGCTTCGCCTCGGCGCTGATCCTGGCGCTGGTATCCCTGGGCATTGCGGTCGAGTCGGTGATGCGCCTGTTGGAACCCGCCGAGGTGCAGTTCGGTACAGCGACGCTGATTGCCATCGTCGGCCTGGTGGTGAATATCGTCAGTGCGCTGTTGCTGGGTCACGGTCATAGCCACGGTCACGATCATGACCACGACCATCATCACTCAGGTCACGACAACAACCTGCAATCGGCCTACGTGCATGTGCTCGCCGATGCGCTCACCTCGGTGCTCGCCATCGCCGCGTTGCTGGCCGGCCGCTACCTGGGTTGGGTGTGGTTGGACCCAGTGATGGGTATCGTCGGTGCCATCGTGATCGCGCGCTGGGCCTGGAGCTTGATGGGCGTGACCGCAGGCGTGCTGCTGGACCAGACCGACGAACACGTCGCCGCCGAGATCCGCGAACTGATCGAACAGGCCGGCGATGCCAGGATCACCGACTTGCACGTGTGGCGCGTGGGCCCCGAGGCACATGCGGCGATTGTGAGTGTTGTCGGCAGTTCGACAACCGATGCCGATGGCATTCGCGAGCGCCTCAAACCCGTCCATGAAGTGAGCCACCTCACCGTCGAGTTCCGGGCGGCGTAACCGCTCCTCTTGACGTCATCCCCCAGGTGAACCCTTGGCCAAAGACATCGACAACCCGTGTGTCTCAACATGCAAGCTCAGCGGCGATCTATGCGTCAGTTGCGGGCGCAGCAAGGACGACATCCGCCAATGGAAACGCATGAAGCGCCCCGAGAAGATGGCCGCCGTGCAACGCGCGACGCTACGCTTGAAGGCGTTGAAAAAAGGTAAATAAGGCGCTCAGCCGTTGATCATGTGCGCCCCACCGACCCCGACACCGGAAGATTGCCCAACAACTTGAGCCCGGTGCTTTTCACGAAGGTGTCGTAGTCCATCGGCTTCTGGATACGGGTTTCGGCGTTGGGCAACACATAGGCCCAGGCGCGCTGGGACGACGCGTCGTACACCAGCTTGAACAGACGCGTCGGCACCCAGACCCGGTTGTCGCCGATGGTGCTGTAGCCCGCATCGAACAACGGCCCGGTGAACACATACACATCGCCGCCGGCACGCTTGGCAAACTTGCGCACATCCGCCTCGACCTTGCTCCAGATCTTGCGGTTGTTGGTGGGGTCCTGGGGCACCATGTTCGACAGCGCGAAGGATTGGGCCATGGCATGGGCGTTCGGCGCATCGGCGGCCGGAGCCTGGTGGCCACGGTCCATGGCCGGATGCTGACTGCGATAGTCGCTCAGCTCCGCACGGCCGGCCTTGGGGATGCGTGGGTCGGGGTAGAACTGGTTGGTGCGCTCCTCGCCTTTGGCGTCTTTCAACTGCGCGGCGTTCAGACGTTCGACCACCACCAGCGGGGTCTTGCTGGTTTGCGAATACAGCACGGCAAAAGTGTCGGAACACAGGGCCAGGGGTTTCATCGTCGCCGGGACCGTGGCGGTGTTGATCGGCGTTTGCGCGGGAAAGAGTTCAGCACAGCCCTCGAACGAGGCACGTTGCTGCGTGGAGGTGTAAGGGTCTGCCAGGCTGCGGGCGTCCACAGCGGTGGAGAGCAAAACGAGGGCTGACAGCCCGACGGCGATATTGCGTAGGTACATGCGTTAGATCTTATGCTGAGGGTCAACGGACGAGCGCGAATGATCGTGCGGGGCGTATGGACCCTGATAAGTCTGTTTGGTGCCGCAAGACTCACCGATAACGTTGAACTTTTCCTACGAGCAAGCGTTCAGCGCCCTACATTCTCGGGAGAATCCCATGATCTTGACTGCCTTGGTTGTCGGTGCCCTCGACAAAAAATAAAGGCGCTCCGAAGAGCGCCTTTATTCATTTTGACGTTACTGCTCGTCGATGGATTTCACATCCGCCTTGGCAGCACCGCCAATCGCAATGCGCTTAGGCTTGGCTTCCTCCGGAACCACCCGGAGCAGATCGATGCTCAGCAAACCATTAGCGAGCTGCGCGCCCTGCACTTCGATGTGGTCGACCAGGCGGAACGACAAGCGAAACGCGCGCTGAGCGATGCCCTGATGCAGGTAAGTGATGCCCTCATTGTGCTCCCGCTTGCCGCCGGCGACGGTCAACACGCCCTTCTCCACCTGGATGTCCAAGTCGTCCTCCACCAAACCGGCCGCAGCGATCACGATCCGATAATGATCGTCACCGTGCTTTTCAACGTTGTGGGGTGGATAGGTAGTACCGGCCTCACTGCGAAGCGCCGATTCGAAAAGGTCGTTGAAACGGTCAAAGCCCACGGAATGACGGAACAGTGGGGCGAGGGAAAGAGTTGTAGCCATTGCAAAATCTCCTGAGTTTTCTCCAAGTGATTTGATACGCGACCCGCATTCGGCATCGCGTAAAAACTAGGTAGGTTTGGGGGGAGAAATTTCAAGCGTCGACTGCAAAAAATTTTTACCGGGGGCGGTGGCAGCCTGAGGACCGTTGGGGCTGACGGGTGAATCTACAGGCCTGCGAAATGATCTAGTCGGCCCGCCTTTGGTTGAAACGACTGCAGCGACTTTCATGATATTGACCTCGGAATCGTAGGATTTGAGATGCATTCATGCTGGTCACGCTGTGCGCTTTGATCACCCCGGAAAAATCCAAGGCAAAAAAAAAGCCTGCATCGCTGCAGGCTTTCTCTATCTGGCTCCACGACCTGGACTCGAACCAGGGACCCAATGATTAACAGTCATTTGCTCTACCAACTGAGCTATCGCGGAATGCGGCGTATGTTACTGATTGAAAAGGAGAAGTCAAGCGTTCTCTAGCATTCGTGACGATTACACCGGATGGCCGGTTGCGACCTGATGTTCTCTGGCCAGTTCCAGCCAGGCCCGTGCCGCCGGTGGCAGGTGGGCGCTGGCGCGCCAGGCCAGGGCGATGTGCCAGTCGGTGTCGGGTTCGTCTAAGGGGATCAAGGCAATGCCGGCGTGTTGATGTTTGTACGCCAGCATGCGCGGCAGGAAGGCGACGCCCAGGCCGGCCGCGACCAGGTCGACGATAAAGTCGATCTGCCCGCTGCGCGCCGTCACCCGGGGGCCACGCCCTTGCGTTCGCAGGCGGCGAGGATCTTGGCGTTCAGGGCGAAGCCGGCTTCGAAGAGGATGAAGGGCGAGTCCGCCAAGTCAGTGAAGTCGATGCGTGTGCGCCGTGCCAGGGGATGGCTGATGGGCAGCACGGCCATCAGCGGTTCATTGCGTACGGGCTGGTAGTCGAAATCTTCGTCCACCGGCAATAGCAAGGCCGCGAGGTCGACCTCCCCGGCTTCCAGGCATTCGCGCAGTTTCTTGCTGCCATATTCGGTGAGTTCGATGTCGATGTCCGGGTAGCGGCTGCGGTAGGTGGCGAACATCGTCGCAAACAGTACACCGCACCCTACCGGTGGCAGGCCGATGCGCAGTACGCCGCGCTTGAGGCCGCACAGGTCGTTGATCTCGGCGACCAGATCGTTGCGTTCAGAGAGCAAGACCAGGGCGCGGCGGTAGGCGATTTCGCCGGCGGCGGTGAGTTCGTTCCTGTGGCCTAGACGATTGAGCAGCGGCGCGCCGAGTTCTTCCTCCAGGGTCTTGACCGCCTTGCTCACGCTGGACTGGGTCAAGGACACCACCTCGGCAGCCTGGGAGAATCCCCCCTGGCGTACCACTTCGACGAAGACCCGTAAGGTTCTGAGGTTCATCGGTATTCCTTCAGCGACTGGATGCTAGCGATAAAAGTTGTTTTTATCATGCCAGAGATTGGCTTATGGTGGAGGCACCTTGCCCTGTGGAGCCTCCCTGCATGATTATTTCGTCCGCTTCCGACTACCGCGCAGCCGCCAAACGCAAGCTGCCGCGCTTCCTGTTCGACTACATCGACGGCGGCGCCTACGCCGAACACACGATGCGCGCGAACAGTTCGGACCTGGCCGAGATCAGTCTGCGCCAGCGCATCCTGCGCAATGTCGACAACCTCAGCCTGAAAACCAGCGTGTTTGGCCAGGAGCTGGCCATGCCGGTGATCCTCAGCCCGGTAGGCCTGACCGGTATGTATGCGCGACGCGGTGAAGTGCAGGCGGCCAAGGCGGCGGCCAACAAGGGCATCCCATTCTGCTTGTCGACGGTGTCGGTGTGTTCGATCGAAGAAGTGGCGTCGCAGAGCCCGCAGTCGATCTGGTTCCAGCTCTATGTGCTCAAGGACCGCGGCTTTATGCGCAACGCGCTGGAGCGGGCCCAGGCGGCTGGCATCACCACGCTGGTGTTCACAGTGGACATGCCGACACCGGGAGCGCGCTACCGCGATGCTCACTCGGGCATGTCCGGGCCATTCGCGGCATCGCGGCGTATGTTGCAGGCCGTCACCAAACCGCAGTGGGCCTTCGACGTAGGCCTGATGGGCCGCCCCCACGACCTGGGCAACATCTCCAAATACCTGGGCAAACCCACCCACCTGGAAGATTACATCGGCTGGCTGGCCAACAACTTCGACCCCTCCATCAGTTGGAAAGACTTGGAGTGGATTCGTGAGTTCTGGAAAGGCCCGATGATCATCAAAGGCATCCTCGACCCCCAGGATGCCAAGGACGCCGTGAGTTTCGGCGCCGATGGCATCGTGGTCTCCAACCATGGCGGCCGACAGCTGGACGGTGTGCTGTCCACCGCCAAAGCGTTGCCTGCGATTGCCGATGCGGTAGGCGACGACCTGACGGTGCTGGTGGACTCCGGCATCCGTTCTGGGCTGGATGTGGTGCGCATGCTCGCCCTGGGCGCCAAGGCGTGCCTGCTGGGCCGTGCAGCCGCCTATGCGCTGGCCGCCGATGGCCAGCACGGGGTGGAAAACCTGCTGGATATCTTCGCCAAGGAAATGCGCGTGGCCATGACATTGACCGGTGTCACCACGATTGACCAGATTGACCACACCACCCTGGTGCAGCCAAATAACTGACGTCATCGTTCAATGACTGTTTTCACTTTCAAAAACAGTCATTGATTTATAAGGAGTTTTATTAATTCAAACTAAATGGCATGAATCTCGCTCTGATTCTTTTCAAGCAGGTTAAGCGATGACAAGACGTGCGGCTGTGCCCAGGGGTTATAACCCATTGCAAAGCGGTTTAAACTGTTTCCAATGTTTTACGGAACTGAAGGAACAGTAAGACGCTTGGCACTCGCCACTCTCATCGAGCCTGTAAGACAGCTAAGAGCTTAGAGGCCGACCGCTTATGAAAACACCCACCCAGACCAACGCAATTGACTTCGACAGTGCAAAATTGCAACGCCTGGGCTTCGGTCAGCCATCCCTCCTCCCGCGTCATCCAGCGACCATTTTTCAACTTCGCCAGCAACTGGGCATGCAATTGCAGACCAGCCTGGAACCGCAACATATCCTTGCCGTGTTCTTTCGCGAGATCCAACGCCTGGTGCCGCTGGATGCCTTGCAGTATCGCCACGAAGCTAGCGACCTGCGCCTGGAGTTCGGCCACCGTGGCCACCATTCGGTGAGCTATAGCCTCAGCCACGAAGGTGAGCACCTGGGTGAGCTGATATTCCGCCGCAACCAGCGCTTGCTGGAAGAGGAGCTCGGCCAGCTTGAATCCCTGCTGGCCGCCCTGCTCTACCCGATGCGCAACGCGCTGCTCTACCGCGCCGCCACCCGCAGTGCCCTGCGCGACCCGCTGACCGATACCGGCAACCGCATTGCCATGGACCAGACCCTGCAACGGGAAATCGACATGGCGCGCCGGCACATGAGCCCCTTGTCCTTGCTGATGCTGGACATCGACCATTTCAAGACCATCAACGACACCCACGGCCACGCTGCCGGCGATAACGTACTGCGCGCGGTCGCCGGGGCGATCAAGGGCCAGCTGCGTAACGTGGACATGGTGTTTCGGTTTGGCGGGGAAGAGTTTCTGATCCTGCTGTCCAACACCGGCCGGGATGCGGCGGCCATGGTCGGCGAACGCCTGCGCCATGCGGCACAGACCCAGGATTATCGGGCGGAGGGTACGCGGATCGAATTGACGGTGAGCCTGGGCTGCTCGACCCTGCTGGCCGCCGAGTCAGCCGAAAGCCTGCTGCGCCGGGCCGACAACGCCCTGTACGTGGCCAAGCGCGAAGGTCGCAACCGCTTGGCCATGGCGGGGTAAGCACCCCGCCACGCCCTTCACATCAGGCTTCGCTGGCGACGCGTACCTGACGCTCGCGCTGCACGGCTGCCGGGGCTTTTTCTTTCTCCAGGCGCATGCAGCTTTCCAGGAACAGGTACATGTAGTCGTAGCTCTTGCACACGGCCTGGCGCAGTTCTACCTGTAGTGCCTTGCTCGGGCTCATCCCGGCCAGGGTGCAGATGATCTCCAACGCTTCCCAAGGATGAGCGTCATCGTACTGGGCATGCATCTTCAGCCATTTCATCGCGCGCTTGCGTTCTTCCTCGGGGAAGGCGGCGGCGTAAACGCCCGTGGAACACACCAGTGCTGACCACTCTCCGGTCGCGCCCTCGATCGCATAGTTGGTCGCGGCGATCGCCACGATCAGCGAATCGGCCGAGCTGGTGTGCCAGCACCAATGGCTCAGTGCATGCAGCTCTGGCGGTACGTTTTGCGCCTGCAGGTCTTCCAGGCTCACACCGTGGGCACCAGCCCAGTTCACCCAATAGTCGGCGTGGTTCAGTTCCACGCGAATATTGCGCATCAGCCAGCGCCGGGCCATGTCTTCACCTGGGTGGCGGGCAAATTTGGTCTTGGTGAGGTTCTGCGCCATATACAACGCAAACTGTTCAACGACGGGCCAGCCACCGATCAGGTATTGGCGCATGGTCTTGGCGCTGAGCGTGTTATCGCGCATGCGCTGGTACAGTTCGTGTTCGACAACGCGCCGCTTGCTCTCGCTACAGTCCTGGATCAGTTGTTGAGCCCAGACGGGGTAACTCGAGGCTTCCATCAGCGGGCCGGTTCTGTTGAATGT
This sequence comes from Pseudomonas extremaustralis, assembly GCF_900102035.1. Classification (NCBI taxonomy): domain Bacteria; kingdom Pseudomonadati; phylum Pseudomonadota; class Gammaproteobacteria; order Pseudomonadales; family Pseudomonadaceae; genus Pseudomonas; species Pseudomonas extremaustralis. The sequence continues at coordinate 455,334 of NZ_LT629689.1, read as the reverse complement.
GTCGATCACTGTGGGGCTCCTTTTTGAGTGTGATTTTACAGACCAGCAAATGTTTCAGCGGAATGTGCCAGGCGCCTTGGATAACAGGGGCTGCGGCCGAGCAGGACGACACTGCAAGCTTTCAAAGGTAAACAATTGCGGTCGTTCGATCAGGTAGCCCTGAGCGTAATCGACACCAATCTCGAGTAACGCCTGTTCGATCTGCGGTGTCTCGACAAACTCTGCAATTGTGCGTTTACCCATGACGTGGCCAATGTGATTGATCACTTCAACCATCGCGCGGTTAATCGGGTCGTCCAGCATATCCTTCACGAAACTTCCATCGATCTTCAGGAAGTCTACAGGTAAATGTTTAAGATAAGCGAATGAGGACATTCCGGCACAAAAGTCATCAAGGGAAAAATGACAACCTAAGGCCTTGAGTTCATTAATAAAGCGAATCGCACTGCCCAAATTCGCAATCGCACTGGTTTCAGTAATTTCAAAACAGATTATCTCGGGAGGGATACTGTAGGTGCGGAATTGGTCGTGCAGGAAGCCAAGAAAGTCATCGTCGCCAATGGTGATGCCCGACAGATTGATCGCACACATCGCCATCGGCCGCCCCGGACGCTCTTGCAGGCAGCGGGCAATGATCCTGAATACGTTCTCCACCACCCAACGGTCCAGGGACGTCATCAACCCATAACGCTCGGCGGCCGGGATAAAGCTGTCGGGCAGGATGATACGACCGGCCTCATCGTGCAGGCGCAGCAGGATTTCGATATGCCCGATGTCGCCATCGACCGGCTTGAGGGGCGCGATTTCCTGGGAATACAGGCAGAACCGGTTCTCCTCCAATGCCATGTGCAGGCGTTGCACCCAGGCCATTTCGCCAAAACGCAGGGACAGTTCCGAGTCATCAGCGTGGTACACCTGCACGCGGTTGCGGCCCTTTTCCTTGGCCATGTAGCACGCCATGTCAGCGGCGCGCAGCGAGGTTTCCAGGGTCGTCGGGGTGTTCGAGATATGCACCAGGCCGATACTGACCGTGGTCATGAACGGCCGGCCCTTCCACACGAAATGCAGGCTTTGCACAGTATGGCGCAGGCTTTCGGCGATTTTTTCCGCCACCGCCGGCGGGCAATTCTCCAGCAGGATGCCGAATTCATCGCCCCCCAGCCGGGCCAGGGTGTCGCCTTCGCGCAGGTCCGATTGCAGCAGCGCGCAGATATGCCGCAGCAATTCATCGCCCGCCGCATGTCCGCAGGTGTCGTTGACCAGTTTGAACTGGTCCAAGTCGAGGAACATCAATGCATGCCGGCCGGTGTGCGCGTACCCGGCCGGGTGCAGCACTTGCTCCAGGCGGTACTCGAACTCGCGGCGGTTAGCCAGGCCGGTCAAGGCGTCATGGGTCGCTTGCCATGACAGGTTGGCAATGTATTGGCGCTCCTGGGTCATGTCATGCAGCACCAGCACCGCCCCCGTGACCTTGCCGGCGCTGCGGATCGGCGCCCCCACCAGGGTGACCGAGACCGTACTGCCGTCCAGGCGCTGGATGGTTTTCGAGTGCTCGCTGCCACCGCCGAGCTGGCCTTTGACGATGTGTTCGATCAACGTAAAACCGTCGGACGGAGCATCGTCGTCCAGCAGGCTGAACAGTGCCGCCAGGGGCAGCCCCTGTGCCCGGGACGAATGCCAATGGGTCAGCGCCTCGGCCGCCGGGTTCATGTAGGTGATGGCACCGTCGACGTCGGTGGTGATCACCCCATCGCCAATCGACTCCAGCGTGATCTGTGCCCGCTCTTTTTCCTGCTCCAAGGCATCAGCGAAAGCATGACGCTGGGCGAGCAGCTTATGGGTGCGCAACAGCGCGAGCACGATAAGCCCCAGGGCCGTCGCCAGGTTGGTGATCAACAGCAGTCGCAGGATCACGCGCGAACCTTCGCCCAGGGCATCGCTGAACGCTTTGGCGGCGGGAGTTACCCCCTCGTTGATCGCGGTGATATGGGCTTTCCACTGCTGCACATCGTTGGCACTGAGCTGGTCATGGGTGATCGCGCGGTGCATCTCCTGGGCCAGACTATCCAGTTGAACCAGGAAGCCATCGCCCACGGTCCATAGCTCGATGGCTTTTTCCAGATAGCTGAAATGGCGGAAATTGAGGTACAGCCAGATCACATTGGAAACGTCATCCGGATGGTTGCCGCCCTTGAGGATACCCAGGCGCGCCGCGTCGAGATCAGGGACAGGTTGGTCCAGGGCAACGCGCAGCTCGTGTCCGCCCTGGGGCACGGCAATGGCCTGCTGGTATTTGAGGTAGGTGGCTTCGTCGCGATTATCGGCGTAAAGCGTCAGGTAATAGATGGCGTCTTTCTGGCCCTTGGACCACAGGCTTTCGCCCGCCACATAACCGCGCACCGCTGAAAGCACGTAAAGACTGACGCAGCCCAACAATGCCTGGAACAGCACCACAGCGATAAATGGCCACACAATGCCCAACAGCCGTGGCGTTCCGAAAGTCCGCTTTTGCTTCATGAAGTCCCTTGCACATGCACTGCTGGATACGCACGCAAAAATACGCTTTCGATAGCTCAGCCTAGGCTGATTCAACGAACCTGTTGTAAGTGTCCGTACAGCTTGGCGTACAGACCACCCTCGGCAATCAATTGCTGGTGATCGCCATCCTCAGCGATATGACCACCGTCGAACACTAATACTCGATCCGCTTGCTTAACCGCTGACAGGCGGTGGGCGATGATGAGTGTAGTACGGCCACTGAGGAACCGCGCCAGTGCCTGGTGCAAGTTGTACTCGGTGGCGGCATCCAGCGCGGAGGTCGCCTCATCGAGAATCACCACTTTCGGCTCAGCCAGGACCATACGCGCAATTGCCAGGCGCTGTCGCTGCCCGCCGGAAAAACGCACCCCGGAACGCCCCACCACACTATCAAGCCCCAGGGGCAGTGCCTTGACGGTAGCATCCAGTTGGGCAATTGCCAGTGCCTGCCAGCAAGCCTGGTCGCTGCGGTTTCGGCCCATGGTCAGATTGGCGCGCACGGTATCGTTGAACAGCGCCGGGTGCTGCAACACCACCGCGACATGCTCGCGAATGGTTTCCAGGCCGATCTCCTGTTGGGTGGCCCCGCCGAAACGAATGCTGCCCGCCTGCGGCGTGTAGAGCCCGAGCAACAGTTGCACCAGGGTACTTTTGCCGCCGCCGCTGGCGCCGACGATCGCCACCTTTTCACCGGGGGCGATGACCAGGTTCAATTGGTTGAGCACCAGCTCTTCGCCGTAGCCGAAATCAACGCCGCGCACTTCGATGCCAACGGTCTCGTGTCCGGTGAACGGGTCTTCGCCGCCGGCGTACTGTGGCTCATCGGCACGGGCCAGCAATTCGTTGATACGGGTCAGCGCGCCGCCCGCCGCGTAGTAGGCGTATTGCAGGTTCAGCAACTGCTCCACCGGGCCGATCATGAACCACAGGTAACTGAACACGGCGAGCATCTGGCCGATGGACAGGTCGGAAAACAGCACGGTGAGCATCGCCGCCGCGCGGAAGATGTCGATCCCGAACTGGAACAGCAAACCGCTGGCACGGCTGGAGGCGTCGGTTTTCCATTGGGAATGAATCGCGTAGTCACGCACTTCCCGGGCGCGCTGGCCCAGGCGGCCGAGGAAAAAACCCTGGCGGTTGCCGGCGCGCACTTCCTGGATGGCATCGAGGGTTTCGGTCAGGGCCTGGGTGAACCGTGAGGTGCTGTCGTTTTCCAGTTTCTTCAGGTGTTTGACACGCTTGCCCAACTGCACCGTGGCATAGATCACCAAGGGGTTGAACAGCAGAATCAGCAAGGCCAGTTGCCAATGCATCCACACCAGGATCGCCGACGTGCCGACCAGGGTGAGCATGGCCACAAGGAAGCGGCTGAGGGTTTCGCCGACGAATTTGTCCAGGGTGTCCAGGTCAGTGACCAGATGCGTGGTGACCGTGCCGCTGCCCAGGCTTTCGTACTCGCCCAGGGAGATACGCTTGAGGCGCTCGATCAGGCGCACGCGAATGCGGTACACGATGTCCTTGGCCAGCCGCGCAAACAGCCGTGCCTGCACCACGTTGAACACCAGGGCACTGCAGCGCAGCAACAGCGTCACCAGCAGCATCAGGCCGATATAGCCGGCCGCCTTCTGCCAACCCAGGGGCAAGGCGTGGTTCATCACCTTGAGCGCGGCATCGCCATGGCCCAGCAGCACTTCGTCCACCAGCAACGGCAACAGTAAGGGGATGGGTACGCTGCACAGGGTCGCCAGTACCGCGACGCTGTTGGCGATCCACAGGGATTTGCGGTGCCGCAGGGCCAGGCGGCGAATTTCCGCCCAGGTCAGGCGGTCGACGCGTTTGGGTAGCTCTGGTGTATCAGGCCGGTCATGCACAGGTGGCTCGCTCCAACCAGCGGGCGAGCAGTGGCGCGAGCTCGGACAGCGGTTGGTAGCCGTTGGTCAACAGTGCCAACTGGCCGTTACGCTCGGCCAGCAAGGTTGGGAAACCCGCAATACCCAGGTCCTGCACCCAGGTGAAATCCGCAGCGGTGGCGGCATGCTGCTCGGCGCGATCGAACTCGCCGGCAAACTCGATGCGCGGTATGCCCGCTTCTTCCGCCAAGTCCACCAGCACCCTGGCGAGGGTTACGTCGCGACCTTCGACATAGAACGCATGCTGGATCAGCCCCAACAGTTTCCATGCACAATCCGGCGCCAGGCTGCGCGCGGTGACGATGGCGCGACAGGCAGGCTCGGTGTCATAGACAAAACCGTCGGGCAGCGCGCCCTCGTGCTTGAACGGCTGGCTGGTGGCTTCGGTGACCGCCTGCCAGTGTTCAAGAATGTAGCGCCGGGTGGTCGGTTCCAATGCCGCGCCGCTGCCGGTGCGCAAACCGCCCACCACCAGGTGCAGTTCCACGCCGACCGCCTGGGCCTGCTTCACCAACGCCTCGGCCACCGGGGCAAAGCCCCAGCACCAGGAACACATCGGGTCCATCACGTAAAGCAGGCGCGCTGACATGGGTCAAGCCTCGGAGGATGTTTGCTTATAGTTGAAACCGATCGGGTGCGGCATGTTGCGGGCCTTGGCCAGTTCGATCTGCTTTTGCCGGTCGATCGCACTGCGACGGGTTTTCTCCGGCAGCTTATCCCAGCAGTGGGGGCAACTGATGCCGGCCACATAGTGCTCGGATGCGCGGTCTTCGACGCTCACCGGTGTACGGCAGGCATGACATTGATCGTAGTCGCCTTCGCTCAAGTCGTGGCGCACGGTCACGCGATTGTCGAACACAAAGCAGTCACCCTGCCATTTGGTCTCTTCCTGCGGCACCTCTTCGAGGTACTTCAGGATGCCGCCCTTGAGGTGGTAGACCTCATCGAAGCCTTCGCCGAGCATGTAGCTCGATGCCTTTTCGCAACGAATGCCGCCGGTGCAGAACATAGCGACTTTCTTGTGTTTGGCCGGGTCGAAGTTGGCTTTGATGTAGTCGGGAAATTCGCGAAAACTGGTGGTTTTCGGGTCGATCGCGCCTTCAAAGGTGCCGATGGACACTTCGTAGTCGTTGCGGGTATCGATCAGCAGCACTTCCGGATCGCTGATCAGTGCGTTCCAGTCTTTGGGGTCGACGTAGGTGCCCACTTGCTTGTTGGGGTCGACGCCTTCGATGCCCAGGGTCACGATCTCTTTCTTGAGCTTGACCTTGGTGCGGTAGAACGGCTGCTCGTCGCAGTACGACTCTTTGTGGTCGATGTCGACCATGCGCGGGTCGTTCTTGAGCCAGGCCATCAGGCCGTCGATGCCTTCGCGGCTGCCGGAAACGGTGCCGTTGATGCCTTCTTCGGCGATCAGCAAAGTGCCTTTGATGCCATTGTCGACCATCGCCTGCAGCAAGGGCTCGCGCAGGGCGACGTAATCTTCGAGGGTGACGAACTTATACAGTGCCGCCACGACAATCGGTTGAGTCATGGGTGTTCTCTCCAGGTGGCTACCCTCGTAAGGGGTGAACCGGATGCAAAAAAAAAACGCGCCGGCTGAGCGGCGCGTTGCGGATTCTATCAGGGATGAACCGTTAACTGTAGGAGCGAGCTTGCTCGCCAAGGTCGTGAACGATGACACGGATAAGCCGACGCCCAGCGGCGCCCTGCGTTTTTTTGCGAGCAAGCACGCTCCTACAGTAGATTCGACATCAACCCGTCAATGGCCGCCGGCGCAGGTCGGCGAGGCCGGGGCTGCGTCGATTTGTGCCCATTCTTCAGGCGTGTAGGTATGCAGCGCCAGCGCATGAAACTCGCTCATCAGGTCACCCAGGGTGGCGTAGACCTTCTGGTGGCGCTTGACGCGGTTAAGCCCCTCGAACTGCTGGCTGACCAGCACGGCCTTGAAGTGGGTCTGCAACCCACGGCTGTGCATATGGCTTTCGTCCAGCACGCTCAAGTGGTCCGTGCCCAAGGCGGCGAGCGCCGTTTCGATACGCTGTTGCATGGTCATTCCTGCTTACTTCTTCTTGGCCGGTGCGGCGGCTTTCGGCGTCAGCTCGTTGGTCATGTCTTCCAACAGTTTGTTCACCACCGGTACGGCGCTTTCCAGCTTGGCCTGGGTCATCTGGGCCGATTGCTGGGTCAGTTGCGGCATTTTTTCCAGGACTTTCTTGCCCAGCGGCGACTGGTAGAAAGCAACCAGGTCCTTGAGTTCGGATTCGCTGAAGTTGCTGGTGTAGAGCTTGACCATGTCCGGTTTCAGCTTCGGCCAGCCGATGGCCTGGTCCAGGGCGGCGTTGGCCTTGGCCTGGTAGCTGTCCAGTACGGACTGCTTGGCGGCAGGCGCCTTGGTCTGTTCGAAGCGCTGGGCGAACATTTGCTGCACTTGCATGTACACCGGGGTCCCCAGCTTGTCAGCGTGGGCCAGGGTAAGGAAGGCTTCGGCACTGGCGTTGTGGCTGGCGGTATCGGCAAAAACCTGGCCGCTGGCGCAAACCAGAGCAACCGCGGTACAGATGGCACGAAGACGAGTCATCGAGTTTCCTTTTCTAGCAGGCGAGGTAAGACCCCAAGGGCGCCCATTCTGCGCCTAAAAAACCTTGCGGCTCAACCCCGGCCCTTGTCGGACGTGGATTGGCGGTCAATGAATCCGATGAAAAGTCTTTTAGGGAACCCCATAGGCCCATCAAGGCCTAAACTGCGCAAACGAACTTGAAGGAGAGTGCCCGATGAGCCGTATCGAAACCGACAGCCTGGGGGACGTCGCCGTCCCGGATGACGCCTACTGGGGCGCCCAGACCCAACGTTCGCTGGTGAATTTCGCCATTGGCGAGCAGCGCATGCCCCTGGCGGTGCTGCATGCCCTGGCCCTGATCAAGAAGGCTGCCGCACGGGTCAACAACCGCAACGGCGACCTGCCCGCCGACATCGCGCGCCTGATCGAACAGGCCGCCGACGAAGTGCTCGACGGCCAGCATGACGACCAGTTCCCCCTGGTGGTCTGGCAAACCGGCAGCGGTACCCAGAGCAACATGAACGCCAACGAAGTGATCGCCGGCCGCGCCAACGAGCTGTCGGGCAAGCCCCGTGGCGGCAAGAGCCCGGTGCATCCCAACGATCACGTCAACCGCTCCCAGAGCTCCAACGACTGCTTCCCCACGGCCATGAGCATCGCGACCGTGCAGGCGGTGCACCAGCAACTGCTGCCGGCGCTCGCCAGCCTTTCCGGGGGCCTGGCGGAATTGGCCGCGCGGCACATGCAACTGGTGAAGACCGGCCGCACCCATATGATGGACGCCACGCCCATCACCTTCGGCCAGGAACTGTCGGCGTTCATCGCCCAGCTCGATTACGCCGAGCGTGCGATCCGCGGCGCCCTGCCCGCCGTGTGCGAGTTGGCCCAAGGCGGCACCGCCGTCGGCACCGGGCTCAATGCGCCCCACGGCTTTGGCGAGGCGATTGCCGCCGAACTGGCCGCCCTCTCCGGCCTGCCATTCGTGACGGCGCCGAACAAATTCGCCGCGCTTTCCGGTCATGAGCCACTGGTGACCCTGCACGGCGCGCTGAAGACCCTGGCCGTGGCCCTGATGAAAATCGCCAACGATCTGCGCCTGCTGGGTTCGGGCCCGCGCGCCGGGCTGGCCGAGGTCAAGCTGCCGGCCAACGAGCCCGGCAGTTCGATCATGCCGGGCAAGGTCAACCCGACCCAGTGCGAAGCGCTGTCGATGCTGGCCTGCCAGGTCATGGGCAATGACGTGACCATCGGCATCGCTGCGAGCCAGGGGCATTTGCAGTTGAACGTGTACAAGCCGGTGATCATCCACAACCTGCTGGAGTCGATCCGCCTGCTCGCCGATGGCTGCAACAACTTCCAGGAACACTGCGTCGCCGGCCTCGAGCCTGACGCCGTGCAAATGGCCGAGCACCTGGAGCGTGGGCTGATGCTGGTGACCGCCCTCAACCCGCACATCGGCTATGACAAGTCGGCGCAGATCGCCAAGAAGGCCTACGCCGAAGGGCTGACGCTACGGGAAGCAGCGCTGGAGCTGGGCTACCTCACCGACGCCGAGTTCGACCAGTGGGTCCGCCCGGAAAACATGCTGGGCACTTAAGACGCCATGCGCAGCCGCCGGGCCTTGAGCCCGGCGAGCAACGACGGCGCCAGCGCCACGGCCGCCGAACCCAGCACCACCAGCAGCGCGCCGATATACCCCAGGGCGTTGATCTCTTCGGCCTGCACATAGTCCGGCCACCACCACGCCGCTAACGCCACCGCGACAAACGTCACCAACGGCGTGAGCGCCAGGGTCGCACTGACCCGCGAGGCTTCCCAATGGGCCAGGGCTTCGGCAAATGCGCCGTAGGCCACCAGGGTGTTCATGCAGCACGCCAGCAGCAGCCAGCCTTGCAGCGGGCTCAGTTGCAGGGCCTCCAGAGGATGGGCCCAGGGCGTCAGTAACACGGCGCACGACAGGTAGATCACCATCATCACCTGCAGCGAATTCCATACGGTCAGCAACTGCTTCTGGCCCAGGGCATAAAACACCCAGATCGACGTGGCCAGCAGGACGGTCAGCACGCCGGCGGTATAGGCGCCCAGCGACGTCAGCAGTTCCGCCAGGCGCTGGTTGAAGAACAGACCGAAGCCCGCGATCAATACCACCAGGCCCAGCACTTGCCCGAGGCTGAAGCGTTCCTTGAACACAAACACGCTGGCGATCATCAAAAAGATCGGCCCCATCTGCACCACCAACTGGGCGGTGCCGGGGCTGAGCAGCTTCAGGCCCACCAGGTACAACACGTAATTGCCCACCAGGCCGCACACGGCCATGCCCACCAGCCAGCCGCCCCTGGGACCGAGCACTTTAAGGCTGGGCAGGCGTCGGGTGGCGGATAGATACAGGAACAGGCAACTGCCGGCCACGATCAGGCGAAACCAGGTGACGGTGATGGGGTCCATCACCTGCAGGACCTGTTTGAGTTTGATCGGCAGAATGCCCCACAGCAGCGCGGTCAGCAGGGTCAGGAAGAAGCCGTAGACCCAGCGGCCGGAAGAGATGTGCATGAGTGCCCCAGAAGCCAGAGGTGGAGGAGCGTGCATTCTAGGGTGAAGTCGCCGGATTGGGATATGCCGGCGTTCAACGGTAAAAGCGGGCTTGCTTCTGATCGCGGGGTGTCGGTGCCACCGCCATCGGGAGCAAGCCCCCTTCCACCAGGGCTCAGCGTACGGCTTCGAAGAGTCCGGTCGCGCCCATGCCACCGCCCACGCACATGGTGACGATGCCGTAGCGCAGATTGCGCCGCTGCAACTCACGCACCAAGTGCCCCACTTGCCGCGAGCCGGTCATGCCGAAGGGATGGCCGATGGAGATCGAGCCGCCGTTGACGTTGTAGCGGGCGTTGTCGATTTCCAGGCGATCGCGTGCATACAGGCACTGCGACGCGAACGCTTCGTTGAGTTCCCACAGGTCGATGTCCGCCACCTGCAAGCCCTTCGCCTTGAGCAGCTTGGGCACCGAGAACACCGGGCCGATGCCCATCTCGTCGGGCTCACAACCGGCCACGGTGAAACCACGGAAAAACGCCTTGGGCTTGAGCCCCAACGCCAGGGCTTTCTCCAGGCTCATCACCAGGGTCATCGAGGCGCCATCGGAGAGCTGGGACGAGTTGCCCGCCGTCACCGAGCCATCCTCGGCGAACACCGGCTTCAACCCGGCCAGGCTGGCCAGGCTGGTGTCGGGGCGGTTGCAGTCGTCGCGGTCGACCACGCCGTCAAGGATCTGCACCGCGCCGGTGTCCTTGTCCTCGACCCGGTACTTGACCGCCATCGCCACGATTTCATCGTCGAACAAGCCGTCCGCCTGGGCCTGGGCCGTGCGCTGCTGGCTTTGCAGGGCGTAGAGGTCCTGGTCTTCGCGGCTGACGTTGTAGCGACGGGCGACGATTTCGGCGGTCTGGCCCATGGGGAAATAAATGCCCGGCACCTGCGCCTTGAGCAGCGGGTTGATCAGGTTGTCGGTGTTGACGCTTTTCATGGTCAGGCTGATGGACTCGACACCGCCGGCGACGATGATGTCGCTGCAACCCGAGGCGATCTGGTTGGCCGCAATTGCAATCGCCTGCAAGCCCGACGAGCAGAACCGGTTGAGGGTCATGCCCGCCGTGCCGGTACCCAACTGCGACAACACCGCCACATTGCGCCCGATGTTGTAGCCCTGGGCGCCTTCGTTGGAGCCGGCGCCGACGATGCAGTCTTCCACCGTGGCCGGGTCGATGCCGTTGCGGGCCAGCAGCGCGTTGACGCAATGGGCCGCCATGTCATCCGGACGGGTCTGGTTGAACTTGCCGCGAAAGGACTTGGCCAGGCCGGTTCGCACGCTGTCGACGATCACTACTTCACGCATGGGCTACCTCGATCTTGTCATTGTGGGGAGATGACTCGAGGATAAATCCGGGCCTGCCCGACGGCGACGATCATTCACCTGGCGTATGCGAAAGCATGGGGGTGGTTGTGGCAAAAGGGCTCACCACACACTGAGCCCATCGGCCACGACTGCGCAGTGGCTATTTCTTTTTAGCCTGCTTGTCGGACTTGGCGAACGCCTCTTCCAAGGCCAGGTTGATCGTGCGCAGGACCTTGACCCGCGCCCAGCGCTTGTCGTTGGCTTCGACCAGGGTCCAGGGCGATACCTCGGTGCTGGTGCGATCGACCATGTCGCCCACGGCCGTGCGGTAGTCGTCCCACTTGTCGCGGTTGCGCCAGTCGTCTTCGGTGATCTTGAAGCGTTTGAACGGGATCGACTCGCGGGCCTGGAAGCGCTCCAGTTGGGTCTGCTTGTCGATGGACAGCCAGAACTTGACCACGATCACGCCCGCGTCACGCAGTTGCTCTTCGAAGTCGTTGATCTCGCCATAGGCGCGCATCCAGTCGGTCGGCGTGCAGAAGCCTTCGATGCGCTCCACCAGCACGCGGCCGTACCAAGAACGGTCGAACACGGTGAACATGCCGCGCGCCGGAATCTTCTGCCAGAACCGCCACAGGTAAGGTTGGGCGCGTTCGTCTTCACTCGGCGCGGCAATCGGCACGATGTGGTATTGGCGCGGGTCGAGCGCCGCCGCCACCCGTCGAATCGCCCCGCCCTTGCCCGCCGCGTCATTGCCTTCGAACACGGTCACCAGCGCGTGCCGGCGCATGCGTTTGTCGCGCATCAGGCCAGACAAGCGTGCCTGTTCGGTGATCAGTTGCTCTTCATAGTCGTCCTTGTCCAATTGCAAGGTCATGTCGAGGCTGTCGAGCAAACTCTTGCGGTCCACCGACGCGAGCAAGGGCGCAGGATTCATCCCGCTGGGCTTGCCCCTGGCCAGTTTCAACGCGTTTTGCATGCCGTCGAGCAGGATCTTGCCCACGGTGAGGCTTCGGTAATTGCTATCGACCCCTTCGATCACGTGCCACGGCGCGTAGTCGCGGCTGGTGCGACGCAAGATGCGCTCGCCATATTTGACGAACTTGTCGTACGTGGCCGACTGTTGCCAGTCCAGCGCGCTGATGCGCCAGCTGTGCAGCGGGTCGTCGGCCAGCGCCTTGAGCCGCGCCTTCATCTGCTTTTTGGACAGGTGGAACCAGAACTTGAAGATCAACGCGCCTTCGTCGCAGAACATCTTTTCCAGGCGCTCGGCGCCGGCAATCCCCTGGTCGAGCCGCGCGTCCTTGATCTCTCCATGTACCCGACTCTGCAGCATCTGGCTGTACCAGTTACCGAAAAACACGCCCATGCGCCCTTTGGCCGGCAAGTGGCGCCAGTAGCGCCAGGCCGGTGGGCGAGCGAGTTCTTCGTCGGTCTGCTGGTCGAAAGTGCGCACCTCGATCAGGCGCGGGTCCATCCATTCGTTGAGCAGCTTGACCGTCTCACCCTTGCCGGCGCCTTCGACGCCGTTGATCAGGATGATCACCGGAAAACGCTTTTGCTGTTGCAGCTCGTACTGCACCTCCAACAAGGCCTCCCGCAGGGCCGGCACTTCGGTGTCGTAGGTTTCTTTGTCAATGGCATGACCGATTTCAGCAGATTCGAACATTGGCGGCTCCGTTCCAGAATGGAGCAAGACTAGCGGATTGAGCCGCGGGGCGTGCCAGGAAATTTCAACTCGACTTGCCATGGGTCAATGACAGGTCTGTTGATCGGCTAGAATGGCCGCCTTGCCTTTGTCGAGTTGCCCATGAACCCCGAACTGCCAAACGCCCAGCTCGACTGGGACGACCAGGGACGCCCCCACTCGCGGGTGTTCAACGATGTGTATTTCTCCGACCTGTCGGGCCTGGACGAAACCCGCTACGTGTTCCTGGAGCAAAACCGCCTGGCCGAACGTTTTGCCGCCCTGGCACCGGGCGAGCGCCTGGTGATCGGCGAGACGGGCTTCGGCACCGGGTTGAATTTTCTCTGCGCCTGGCAGTTGTTCGAGCAGCACGCCTGTGCCGGTGCGCGCCTGCATTTCATCAGCGTCGAAAAGTACCCCCTGAGCCACGCCGACCTGCAACGCGCCCTTGCGCTCTGGCCGTCCCTCGAACCGTTCGCCGCGCCCCTGCTGACGCAGTACGTCGCCATCCACCAGGGCTTTCAGCGGCTGGTGCTGGACGCGGGCCGTGTGACCCTGACGCTGTTGATCGGCGATGTCATGGAACAGTTGCCGCAGCTCGACGCTCAGGTCGACGCCTGGTTCCTCGACGGCTTCGCTCCGGCGAAAAACCCTGACATGTGGACTGCCGAGCTGTTTGCCGAACTGGCACGGTTGGCGGCGCCCGGTTCGACCATCAGTACCTTCACCAGCACCGGCTGGGTGCGCCGGCTGCTCAATGCCGCCGGCTTCAAGATGAAACGCACGCCAGGCATCGGGCACAAATGGGAAATCCTGCGCGGCGACTACCTCGGCTGGCCAGCCGAAACAGGTGCACCGCCCGCCGCCAAGCCCTGGTTCGCCCGCCCGCCGCTGCACCAGGGTGAGCGCCGGGCCCTGGTCATCGGCGGCGGGTTGGCCGGTTGCGCCAGCGCCGCCAGCCTGGCGGCACGGGGCTGGCAGGTCAGCCTGCTGGAGCGGCGCGAGGGGCTCGCCGAGGAAGCGTCCGGCAATCCGCAGGGCGTGCTGTACCTGAAGCTGTCGGCCCACGGCACGGCCTTGTCGCAGATGATCGTCAGCGGCTTCGGCCACACCCGGCGCCTGCTCGAGCACCTGCAACGCGGTGTCGACTGGGACGGCTGTGGCGTCCTGCAACTGGCCTTCGATGCCAAGGAAGCCGAACGCCAGGCCCAACTGGCCGAGGCGTTCGCCCCAGACCTGCTGCACCTGCTCGACAAGGACCAGGCCCAGCTCCGCGCGGGCGTGGCGCTGGAGCATGGCGGGCTGTTTTTCCCCGAAGGCGGTTGGGTTCACCCGCCGGCCCTGTGCCAATGGCTGGCCCGCCAGCCTGGGGTTCAAGTCCTTACCCATCGCGACGTACTGGAACTGCGCAAAGTCGACGATCAATGGCAGGCCTGGGACGGTGAGACATTGCTGGCCAGCGCCGCCGTGGTGGTGCTGGCCGGCGCTGCCGAGGTCAAGCGCTTTGCCGCCTGTGCCGAGTTGCCCCTCAAACGCATCCGTGGGCAGATCACGCGTTTGCCGCAGACAGCCGCCAGTGCCGCGCTGAGCACCGTGGTCTGCGCCGAAGGCTACGTGGCGCCGGCGCGCCTGGGCGAACACACCCTGGGGGCCAGTTTTGACTTCAAGAGCCAGGACCTGGCGCCCACCGCCGCTGAACACGCGGGCAACCTGGCGCTGTTGCAGGAGATCTCCACCGACCTTGCGCACCGCCTGCACGCCGACACCCTGGCGCCGGAAACCCTCGAAGGGCGCGCGGCCTTTCGCTGCACCAGCCCCGACTACCTGCCGATTGTCGGGCCCCTGGCCGACCACCCGGCCTTTGCCCAGGTCTACGACACCTTGCGCAAGGACGCCCGCCATGTGCCGCAAGCGCCTTGCCCATGGCTCGAAGGCGTGTATGTCAACAGCGGCCATGGTTCCCGTGGGCTGATCACCGCACCGCTGTCCGGCGAACTGCTGGCCGCCTGGCTGGACAACGAACCCCTGCCACTGCCGCGAAGCGTGGCCGAGGCCTGTCACCCCAACCGCTTCGCCGTGCGCGCGCTGATTCGCAGCAATGTGACAAAACCCCAGCGCTGACCGCACACCCTCACAGCACGGGCAACAGGCACGCAACGGACACGGTTTCCGATGGCAGTGCCTGTTGTGTCAGACGCTCAAGTTCGGTTTTTTCCGCCTGTTGCTGCTCACGGACGATTTCGTCCATCAGAGCACGGTAATCCACGTCATCCACGCTCTGGCCCTGGTTGAATAGCGCTGACCTGTCGTGCCCCGTGTTCGCCCGTGTGTGGGGCTGTCATCCAGGGCAAAACCAGTGACGCGGCTTTTTGCCTTATAACAGATCGATCTAAAACTCCCCGCCTGCACCCCGGTCAGTTTCTGGGTACCTGCCGTTTCAGCACGGTACTTTTTTCTCTCCCCAACGGAAAAACCGGTAAGGAATTTATGTGCGGATTAGCTGGCGAGTTACGTTTCGATCACCAACCTGCCGACCTGGCAGCAGTGGAGCGCATCACCCATCACCTGGCGCCACGCGGCCCTGACGCGTGGGGCTTCCAGGCCCAAGGGCCGATTGCCCTGGGCCATCGACGCCTGAAAATCATGGACCTGTCGGACGGCTCCGCCCAGCCGATGGTCGATGCCCGACTAGGGCTGTCCCTGGCGTTCAATGGCGCGATTTATAACTTCCCGCAATTGCGCCAGGAACTCGAAGCCCTGGGCTACGCCTTCTATTCCGGCGGCGACACCGAAGTGCTGCTCAAGGGCTATCACGCCTGGGGCGAAGCCTTGCTGCCCAAGCTCAACGGCATGTTCGCCTTTGCCATCTGGGAGCGCGATACCCAGCGCCTGTTCATCGCCCGTGACCGTCTCGGCGTCAAGCCCTTGTACCTGTCGCGCACCGGCCAGCGCCTGCGCTTTGCCTCGACCTTGCCGGCGCTGCTCAAGGGCGGCGATATCAACCCGATCCTCGACCCGGTGGCGCTCAATCACTACCTGAACTTCCACGCTGTGGTGCCTGCGCCGCGTACCCTGCTGGCGGGTATCGAAAAGCTGCCGCCGGCCACCTGGATGCGCATCGACGCCGAGGGCAACACCGAGCAGAAAACCTGGTGGACCCTGCCCTACGGCCCCCATGACGATGAAAAAAACCTCAGCCTGCAAGACTGGACCGACCGCGTGCTGGACAGCACCCGCGACGCCGTGGCGATTCGTCAACGCGCCGCCGTGGATGTGGGCGTGCTGCTTTCCGGCGGCGTCGATTCGAGCTTGCTGGTCGGCCTGTTGCGTGACGTCGGCGTGCAGGACCTGTCGACCTTCTCCATCGGCTTTGAAGACGCCGGCGGCGAACGCGGCGACGAGTTCCAGTATTCGGACCTGATCGCCAAGCATTACGGCACGCACCACCATCAATTGCGCATCGCCGAAAGCGAGATCATCGAGCAACTGCCGGCGGCGTTCCGGGCCATGAGCGAGCCAATGGTCAGCCACGACTGCATCGCGTTCTATTTGCTGTCGCGGGAAGTGGCCAAGCATTGCAAGGTGGTGCAAAGCGGCCAGGGGGCCGACGAACTGTTCGCCGGTTACCACTGGTACCCGCAAGTCGACGGTGCCAGCCATCCGTACGCGGCGTACCGCGAAGCGTTTTTCGACCGCAGCTACGACGACTACGCCGCCACCGTCGCGCCCCAATGGCTGACCGCCCATGACGCCGCCGGCGATTTCGTCCGCGAGCATTTCGCCCTGCCCGGCGCGGACGCCGCCGTGGACAAGGCCCTGCGCCTGGACAGCACGGTGATGCTGGTGGACGACCCGGTCAAGCGTGTCGACAACATGACCATGGCCTGGGGCCTGGAAGCGCGCACACCGTTTCTGGACTTCCGCCTGGTGGAACTGTCGGCCCGGGTGCCGGGCCGATTCAAACTGCCCGACGGCGGCAAGCAAGTGCTCAAGGAAGCGGCGCGGCGGGTGATCCCGAGCGCCGTCATCGACCGCAAGAAAGGCTACTTCCCGGTCCCCGGCCTCAAGCATTTGCAGGGCGATACCTTGAACTGGGTGCGCGAACTGCTGTTGGACCCGAGCCAGGACCGCGGCCTGTTCAACCCGGCGATGCTCGACCGCCTGCTGACCGATCCGCAGGGCCAGTTGACGCCGCTGCGCGGTTCCAAACTGTGGCAACTGGCGGCGCTGAACCTGTGGCTCAGCGAACAAGGAATCTGATCGATGAAACCCCACGCAGCGGCTTACAGCCAACGTTTGCTCAAGGGTCAGGCCCCCACGTACGAGCGCCTGCAAGCGCGCCTGGCCGAAGACGGCAGCCCGCTGGCCGCCGAGCCCATCGCCGTGCATTGCGGCTGGGGCCGGTTGTTGATCGGCCACACCTTTCCCGACCCCGCCAGCCTGGCCCTGGAACTGCTCAACGAACAGCCCGGCGAGCGCGACATCGCGCTGTACGTGGCCGCGCCCCAGCAGATCCTCGGCATCGATCCACAGCAACTGTTCCTCGATCCGTCCGACACCCTGCGCCTGTGGTTCTCTGACTATCGTCCGTCGACCCGGGTGTTTCGCGGCTTCCGTATCCGCCGGGTACAGACCGAAGCCGATTGGCAGGCGGTCAACCAGTTGTACCAGGGACGGGGCATGCTGCCCGTCGAGGCCGAACGCCTCACTCCCCGTCATGCGGGCGGCCCGGTGTATTGGCTGGCCGAGGACGAAGACAGCGGCGCGGTAATCGGCAGCGTGATGGGCCTGAACCATCAGAAAGCCTTTCACGACCCCGAGAACGGTTGCAGCCTGTGGTGCCTGGCGGTCGACCCGCGGTGCACGCGCCCCGGCGTCGGCGAAGTGCTGGTGCGCCACTTGGTGGAGCACTTCATGAGCCGTGGCCTGAGCTACCTCGACCTGTCGGTGCTGCACGATAACCGCCAGGCCAAGAACCTCTATGCCAAGCTCGGTTTCCGCGCGTTGACCACTTTTGCGATCAAGCGCAAGAACGGCATCAACCAGCCGCTGTTCCTAGGCCCTGGCCCGCAGGCGGGGTTCAACCCTTATGCGCGGATCATCGTCGAAGAGGCGCATCGGCGCGGTATCGACGTGCAAGTGGATGACGCCGATGCCGGGCTGTTCACCCTCAGCCACGGCGGGCGCCGCGTGCGCTGTCGCGAGTCGCTGAGCGACTTGACCAGCGCGATCAGCATGACCCTGTGCCAGGACAAAAGCCTGACCCACAAGGTGCTGAACGCCGCCGGCTTGAAATTGCCCGCGCAGCAACTGGCCGGCAGCGCCGACGACAACCTGGAGTTTCTCGACGAACACCGGCGCATCGTGGTCAAGCCGCTGGACGGCGAACAAGGCCAGGGCGTCGCGGTGGATTTGCAGCACATCGAGGAGGTGCAGCAGGCGATCGAGGCCGCGCGGCAGTTCGACTCCCGCGTGTTGCTCGAAAGTTTCCACCAAGGCCTGGACCTGCGCATCCTGGTGATCGGCTTCGAGGTGGTCGCCGCCGCGATCCGCCGCCCCGCCGAGGTGACCGGCGACGGCCAGCATTCCATCGGTGCGCTGATCGAAGCCCAGAGCCGGCGCCGCCAGGCCGCCACCGACGGCGAGAGCAAAATCCCCCTGGATGCCGAAACCGAACGCACCCTGCATGCCGCCGGCTACGACTACAGCAGCATCCTGCCCCGCGGCCAGACCCTGGCCGTGCGCCGCACCGCCAACCTGCACACCGGCGGCTGCCTGGAAGATGTCACCGCCCTCCTCCACCCCACACTGGTCGACGCCGCCGTCCGCGCCGCCCGCGCCCTCGACATCCCCATGGTCGGCCTGGACCTGATGGTGCCGGCGCCCGATCAACCCGAGTACGTGTTTATCGAAGCCAATGAACGGGCCGGCCTGGCCAACCATGAACCCCAGCCGACTGCTGAAAAGTTCGTGGATTTGCTGTTTCCCCACAGCCAGCCGACCGCTCAGTGACCGTGTGGAGAGCCCTCTCACCCCATCAGGAGTTTCCATGACCCGCCCCCTCCCAGAACCGGATCTCGACTACCTGCAAAAAGTCCTGCTGGAAATGCTCGCCATTCCCAGCCCCACCGGTTTTACCGACACCATCGTGCGCTACGTCGCCGAACGCCTGGAAGAGCTGGGCATCCCGTTTGAAATGACCCGCCGCGGCACCATTCGCGCCACCCTCAAGGGCCAGAAAAACAGCCCCGACCGTGCGGTGTCCGCGCACCTGGACACCATCGGCGCCGCCGTGCGGGCGATCAAGGACAACGGCCGCCTGACCCTCGCCCCGGTGGGCTGCTGGTCGAGCCGCTTCGCCGAAGGCAGCCGCGTCAGCCTGTTTACCGACAACGGCGTGATCCGTGGCAGCGTGTTGCCGCTGATGGCCTCCGGGCATGCGTTCAACACCGCCGTGGATGAAATGCCGGTGAGTTGGGACCATGTGGAACTGCGCCTGGACGCCTACTGCGCCACCCGCGCCGATTGCGATTCCCTGGGGATCGGCATCGGTGACTACGTGGCGTTCGACCCGCTGCCGGAATTCACCGAGAGCGGGCATATCAGCGCCCGCCATCTGGACGACAAGGCCGGTGTCGCCGCCCTGCTCGCCGCGCTCAAGGCCATCGTCGACAGTGGCGAACCCTTGCTGATCGACTGCCACCCGCTGTTCACCATCACCGAGGAAACCGGCAGTGGCGCCGCCGCCGCCCTGCCCTGGGATGTGAGTGAATTTGTCGGCATCGACATCGCCCCGGTCGCCCCCGGCCAGCATTCCAGCGAGCATGCGGTGAGCGTGGCGATGCAGGATTCCGGCGGGCCGTATGACTATCACCTGTCGCGACACCTGCTGCGCCTGGCCGCGGATAACGCACTGCCGGTGCGCCGCGACCTGTTCCGCTATTACTTCAGCGACGCCCATTCCGCCGTGACCGCCGGCCACGACATCCGCACCGCGCTGCTGGCCTTTGGTTGCGACGCGACCCACGGTTATGAGCGCACCCATATAGACAGCCTGGCCGCGCTGAGCCGCCTGTTGGGCGCGTATATCCTCAGCCCGCCGGTGTTCGCCAGCGACGCCCAGCCGGCCCAGGGTTCACTGGACCGGTTCAGTCATCAGATCGAGCATGAAACGCAGATGGAGAGCGACACCCGCGTGCCGTCGGTGGACAGCCTGATCGGCCAGAAATCCTGACGCTGGCAACTGACGTCCCGGCGCAGTAGCATCGCCGGGATTCTCTAAGCGAGGCTTGTATGCTGATTCCCTACGACGCACTTGAAGTCGACACCCTGACCCGCCTCATCGAAGACTTCGTCACCCGCGACGGCACGGACAATGGCGATGACACGCCCCTGGAAACCCGTGTACTGCGCGTGCGCCAGGCGCTGACCAAGGGCCAGGCGCTGATTGTGTTCGACCCGGAAAGCGAGCAGTGCCAGTTGATGCTCAAGCACGATGTGCCCAAGCATCTGTTCGACTAAGAGGCACCGCTCAGGGGTTGGGCACCACCACCGGATGGGTGGCAGCTTTCTGGCGCTCAAGAAGTGTGCGATTGACCTCGGCGCGATGGACCTGCGCCCCGGCCGGCGCATTGACGCCGAGTTTCACCTGGGTACCGTGGATCGACAGAACATGCACGGTGATGTCATCGCCAATGGAGATGACTTCACCTATGACTCGGCTCAAGACCAGCATGGCGGTTGTCCTTGTGAAGTGACAGGACCTCGACCATGCGCCTGGCGCACGGGTGCATCAATGGCTTGCAGTTAAATCAGGCAAGACCTACGCAGCAAGGTAATTCGCCTGACAGACGCTGCTTGATCAGCCCTTAACCGCCTGCGCCTTGGCGCGCATCTTGTCGGCCATGACAGTCATCTCGTCATACAGCAACTGCGGGTTCTTCTGCTTCAAGGCCCAGGCCATGCGCCCCTGCTCGTGGGGCAGGATCATGAACTCGCCCTCGGCGACCCGCTGGTAGATGTAATCGGCGATATCCGCCGCCGAAATCGGCGAACTCTCCAGCAACTTGCCCACCTGGGCCTTCATAGCCGGCGTCGGCCCACGGAAGGAGTCCAACAGGTTGGTCTGGAAAAACGACGGGCATACCACGTGGACCGCGACTTCCTGTTGTTTGAGTTCCACCAGCAGGCTTTCCGAGAGCGCCACCACACCGGCCTTGGCCACGTTGTAGTTGCTCATGGCCGGCCCCTGCATCAGCGCCGCCATGGAGGCGATGTTGATGATGCGGCCCTTGCTCTTTTCCAGCAGCGGCAGGAACGCCTTGCACCCCTTGACCACGCCCATCAGGTTGATTGCGATCTGCCAATCCCAGTCCTCCAGCGACAACTCGGCGAAGAATCCACCCGAGGCCACGCCGGCATTGTTGACGATCACATCGATCCCCCCGAGCTTCTCCTCGCAGGCCTGGGCAAACGCAGTGAGCTGGCTGTAGTCGCGCACATCGCAACGCTGGACAAAGCCATCGCCGCCCGCTTCCCGAACCAGCCTGAGGGTCTCCTGCAGGCCCGGCTCGCTGACGTCCGACAGGGCCAACCGCCAACCCTCACGGGCCCAGCGCAGAGCGATTTCACGACCCAGGCCGGACCCGGCGCCAGTGATCATCATGCGATTTTGCATAGGAAGTTGCCTTGTGGTTCACAGAAGAAGTGATCGGCAGTGTAGCGAAGGTTTTTCCTACACCCACGCACCATCAGATTGATGAATGCCCTGGGCAAACTGTGGGCTGGGTCGGATACCCGGCCTGCGTCTAAGTTCAATCTTTTTCAACGCGAAGTGCCACTTTGCCAAGGGATCAGAAGAAATAAGCGGCTTTATAAAATGCTTTAAGAAAACATGGAATTTTCTCGGATGGCGCACAGTCGGAGTTGTTAAGGCGTCCGTATTCAACGCGGGCCTATCGTTAAACAACCGGTCCTCCTTGAAGGCCTATAAGGAAATAAAACTATGAGCCTCATTCTCATCATCATCCTGATTCTGCTGCTGGTCGGTGGTTTGCCCGTGTTCCCGCACTCCCGAAGCTGGGGTTATGGTCCGTCGGGCATTCTGGGTGTTGTACTGGTAGTGCTGTTGGTATTGTTGCTGCTCGGCAGGATATAAGCGTTTTAAATGCTTAAAAAAAAGAGGCCTTGAAGGCCTCTTTTTTTATGCGCGGTTATTTAATCCGGCTTGCCGTTGACCACACCGGCGGTGTTATCCAACAGGCTCTTGGTGGCGGTCTGCAGGAACGACTCGAGTTTCTGCTTGAGCATGGACTCGTCCGGCGACTCGGTAATCAACTTACCGGTCGGTTCGGCGCCCAGTTCGTATTGCCACAGTTTGGGCGGCATTTCCTTAGGCAGCACCAGAACGCGGTCACCGGTGACCAACGCCACGGTCTGGTCGTTGCCGGACGGCTTGATCACGCCGAACCCCTTGTCGCCTTCCGGCAGGTTCAACAGGTCACGGCCCCAGCATTGGTGCAGGGTTTCGCCGCCCAGGCGGCCCATGATGGTCGGCACGATGTCGATCTGGGTGCCCACGGTGTGGTCACGCGCGCCGAACTTCTCTTGAATGCCCGGCGCGATCATCAGCATCGGCACGTTGAAGCGGCCCAGGTCCATCTCGGTGATCTGCTGTTCGTTGCCGAAGCCGTGGTCGCCGACGATCACGAACAGGGTTTCCTTGAAGTACGGCTCTTTGCGGGCCTTTTCAAAGAACTGGCCCAGGGCCCAGTCGGAATAACGCATGGCGGTCAAATGCTCGTTGAGGCTGCCACGGTCAGTGACTTTCTCCACCGGCAATGGCGTCGGCAACGCGTACGGCGTGTGGTTGGACAGGGTCTGCAACAGCGCGTAGAACGGCTTGCCGCCTTCACGGGCTTTGAGTTCTTCCAGGCCACGGTTGAACATGTCCTGGTCGGACACACCCCAGGTCGGATCGGAGAACACCGGGTCGACGAAGTCGTTACGGCCAATGAAGTTGGTCATGCCCTGGTTGCTGAAGAAGCCCGACTGGTTGTCCCAGGCGAAGTCGCCGTTGTAGACATACACGTCGTTAAACTTGCGCGCGCTGAGCAGCTGCGGCAGGCCCGACAGCTTGTGGCTGCCCTCTGGGGTCTGCATCAGGTATTCGAAGCCCGGCAGGTTCGGGAAGCAGGCCATGGTGGCGAACATACCCTGGTGGGTATGGGTGCCGTTGGAGAAGAAGCGATCGAACAGCAAGCCTTCCTTGGACAGATTGTCGAAGAACGGCGTGACGTTGCCGGGACGGCCCAGGGCGCCGACCGAGTGACCGGCGAAGCTTTCCAGCAGGATCACGACCACGTTCTTGATCGGCAGGGTCTTCTCGGCCGGTGGCGTGTAGTCGCGGCGCACGGCGGCGATGTCGGTGTCCACCAGCTTCTCTTGCGGCAGCACCAGCATGTCACGCACGGTCTGGGTGGCCAGCGGTTGGTCCAGGGTCGCCTTCCAGATATTGGAACGCTCCTCGGAGAACCGCGACTTGGCGGCGGCGATCAGCGACAAGGTGCCGTTGAGGCCCAGTTGGTTGGCGAAATTCGAGTCGGTGGTGTACACGTCACCCCAGCGCAGCGGCGGGCCCTGGCGCAGGGTGCCACGGGCGGCTGTGACGGCGACCAGCAGGCAGACCACGAACACCGCGATGCGGCTGTACCACGGCGCGACCTGGCGGGTGCCGATGCTGCCACCGCTGAACGGACCGCGCGGGCGGGTGGCGCGGTCGGCGCCTTTGAACGCCATGCTCAGGATCACGGTGCCCACGGCCCAGGCCAGCAGGTAGCGCACCACCGGGAAACCGTACCAGAGCATGCTCATCACGGTTTTCGGGTCTTCTTTCACATACTGGAACACCAGGCCGTTGAGGCGCTGGTGGAACTCACGGTAGAAGTCCATTTCCATCAGGCCCAGGAACAGGGCAATGCTGGACGCCACGGTCAGCCAGAAACGGAAGAACCCGCGTGCGGCCATGGCCCGTACGCTGAACAGGGCCAGCAGCAACGGCACGATCAGGTACACCACCAGGCGCAGGTCCAGACGCAGGCCGTTGGCGAACGCTTCGAGGAAGGTCGAGGCCGGGGTGTCGAGGATCATCTCGCGGTTGTACACCAGCAGCGCCAGGCGCAGCAGGGAGAACATCACCATCATGACCAGTGCACAAAGCAGCGTGTAAGCCAGATGGGATTTGACGGTCGGTTGCAGCAGGCGATTAGAAGCTCGCTGCTGACTCAGGGCGTCCGGGTTTGCCATGTCGTTTCAGGACCCATTGGAAGTTTAAGTGACGAAGTATTGCAGTGGCGCGAATGGTGCCCGATCAGTGACATCAAGGCTATTAATTACTGAAGAAGCACCGCTGCCAGGCCTTTAAAGGCACTTGAGGCAGGGAGATAAAGCCGGCGGATTGTCTTGAATAAGATGTGAAAATTTCGTACAGCGAATATTTCGACACACAAATCTCCCCGGTGCAGAAATCAAATGTGGGAGAGGGTTTGCTCCCGATAGCAGTGGATCAGCGCCAGATACCGTGGCTGATACACCGCTACCGGGAGCAAACCCCCTCCCACATCGACTGTGCCTGCTGCAGATCGAGGGAAACGATCAGAACCGCACGTTACCCCGCGGCCCGGCGATCGCCCAGATGATCAGGCCCAACACCGGCAGCAACAGGATCAGCAGGATCCAAAGCACCTTGGCCCCGGTGCTGGCGCCGCTTTTGAATACATTGATGATCGCCCAGATATCCAGCGCCAGGATGATCAGCCCGACCAGACCGTTGAAAGTGGAACCCATGGTGTCGCTCCTAGAGTGAGGGCATGCCCTTGTAGGATAGCCAGCCCTGGCGGGGGTTCCGTTTTATTTCAGACGTGGACCGCGACCTTCAGCGCTTCCAGGGACGGCTCGGCCTTGATCCCCACTTCGGCGCACAACGCCAGCACGCGCAGCAGGTCATTGCCGTACACCAGCACGGTCTGGATCTCGTCATCCAGCAGTTGGCTGAAGTTGAGCAGCACATAGCCGCCGTCTTCCGGGCTCAGGGCGCTCATCTGGATCTGGATGCGATTGAGCGCGGTGAGGTCTTCGGTCTTGGCCAACTGCTTGGGCTTGAGGTTGAACGCCACGCCCGGGCCGAACGACGCGACGATCTGCGCAAACAGGTCGCCGTAGGTGTCGGCCTGGAACAGCACGGTGTCCGGCAGGCTGCCGACCACCACCCACTCGCCCAGTGGGATCGGGAAGGTGTCGTCGTAGTTGATGTCCGGGTTGGCGGCAAGGAAGGCCGCCGGGTCGGCGTAGGCCTGGGCGGCTTCTTCGGCGATGCGCGCCACTTCGTCCGCGCCCATGACGCCGGCGCTGATTTTGCTGATGAGTTCGACGAGGGCGGTTTTCATGGGGCAATCCTGTGACGGGCGGGCTTTTGAGGGCGCGTAGCCTACACCAGTTTTTCCAACTGCGCCGCCGTGTCCCTCGCCCCCATGGTCTGCGCCGCCGCCAGTGCCGTTGCGCCCTGGGCATCGGTGGCCTTGGGGTTGGCGCCCTGGCCGAGCAGGTAGTCAACCATGTCCACGCGATTGAACATCGCCGCCATCATCAGCGCGGTACGGCCATCGGAGGACGCCGCATCGACTGGCGTACCGCCTGCGATCAGCGCCTTGACCACGGGCAGGTTGCCCTTGAACGCCGCACCGGCAATCGGTAGCTGGTTCTTGTCATTGGCGATCAGCGGGTCGGCCTTGAATTCGAGCAGCACTTTTACCGCATCGGCATGGCCGTGGTAGGCCGACAGCATCAGCAAGGTATCGCCATTGTGGTTGCGCAGGTTGGCCGGCAAGCCCTTGGCCAGCAACGCGGCGAGCATGGCGGCATCACCTTTGCGGGCCACATCGAAGACTTGTTCGGCAAATTCGGCGGCTTCGTCTTCGCTCATTCGTTTGGGGTGGTCTGACATGGGGGACTCCTTTCTGGTGCTTATATGGCGCCCAGTGTCGCGATGGAGTTCCCCACTGTCATGGCTTTTTTGTCAAACGCGCCCATAGGCACAATCAATAGCGGAACTGTCCGCCCTGGATCTGCGCCAATAGTTGCCCGGTCACCGGCACGTAGCAGTCCGAGCCCGGCAGCCAGGCGTAGACCGGGTCGTTGCCGGCCTTGTCCGGGTCGAAGGCTTCCTGCTTGAGTTTCACTTTCTGGTATTTGAAGGTTCCGGTGGTTTCCATCTGCACCTTGACCCGCAGGAACAGCGGCACCGCATAGTGCGGCAACTGGCCATGGGCGAATTGCAGCAGCTCACGCATATCCAGCGCGGCCAGGGATTCGCTCGGGGTGATGGCCACCATGCCCGCGCGGCCATTGGTGTTGTCGATTTCGACACCATAGGCCACCACTTCAGCGATCTGCGGATGTTGCAGCAGGACGTTCTCGACCTCGGTGGTGGAGACGTTTTCACCTTTCCAGCGATAGGTATCCCCCAGGCGATCGACGAATTGCGCATGGCCGAAGCCGATGCTGCGCAACAAATCGCCGGTGTCGAAGTAGCGGTCGCCCTTTTCGAACACGTCGGTGAGGATCACCTTGCGGTTCTTTTCCGGGTCGGTGTAGCCGTCGAAGGGCGCTTTAGCATCGATCCTGGCCAGCAACAGGCCCTGTCCGCCCGTTTGCACCTTGCGCATAAAGCCATCGGGGCCACGGACCGGTTCGCCGTTGTCGTGGTCGTAGTCCACCAGCGCCCAGTGCTGCAGGCAAAAGCCGATGGTGTTGTCGAAATTCAAGACGTTGGTAAAGCCGATATTGCCGTCGCTGGCAGCGTACAACTCGCAGACATGCTCCACGCCATAGCGCGCCTTGAACTGCGCCCACACGCCGGGGCGCAGGCCATTGCCGACCATCTTGGTCACGCGGTTATCGCGGTCGCTCGCGCTGGGCGGCTGGTCGAGCAGGTAACGGCACAATTCGCCCACGTAACCGAGGGTGGTCGCATTGAATCTACGCGCATCGTCCCAGAACTGGCTGGCGCTGAACTTGCGGCGGATGGCGAACCCCGACGCTCCCACGATCGCCGAACCCCAGCACACGCACAGGCCGGTGGCGTGATAGAGCGGCAAGGTGCAATACAGGACGTCGTCCGGGCCCATGTCCAGGGCGATGCGGCCGAAACTCACGGCGGTTTTGGTCCAGCGCCCATGTTTCATGATGCCGGCCTTGGGCAAGCCAGTGGTGCCGGAGGTGTAGATATAGAAGCAGGGGTCGTTGAAGAAAATCTGCGCGGTGCTGGCGGGATTGTCCGTCGAGCACGCGGCACTGGCTTCCATCAGGTCGATATACCCCGCAGGCACCACGTCGCTGGGCTGATCGGCGACAAACCAACTGCGCTGCGCCTCGATCGATACCTGATCGCGTACCGCGTCATAGGCACTCACCAACTCCGCGCCGACCACGATCGCCACCGGGCTCACCAGGTTCAGGCTATGCACCAATGCACTTTGGGTTTGCGCGACATTGAGCATCGCGCAGATGCCGCCCAGCTTGGCCACGGCCAGTACGCTCAAGAGCAATTCGGGACGGTTTTCGATAAACAACGCCACCACATCGCCCTTGCCGATGCCCTGGGCCTGAAGGTGATGGGCAATGCGGTTGGCACGCTCGTTGGCTTCGCGGTAACTGAGCACACGATCACCAAACAACAATGCCGCACCGTCCGGATGACGCAGGGTGGCCTGTTCGAAGTGCCAGCCCAGGCCACAGGGTTGGGCGGGGTCCGTCACGTTGGCAGCGCGCATGCCGCGTATCACCCGTGGCAGGGCGCGAACAATCGAAGGCACCTTACGCAGCATCATGCGCCAGGTGATCATGTCGTTTTGCGGGTGACTCATGGAGGAACGTCCTTTTTCTTGTTCTTCGTCTGATCCGGAAGTCCGGTATTCCTGTAGGCGCAATGCCCAATACCTTGCAGGAAAGTACGTTAGCCACTCTTCAGCTGTACACGCGGGATTTGAAAAGTTTTGTATCCCGAGGCTCGGACGCCGAAAAAGGGAATTTCGCGGCATGGGTGCAGTCTTCATGAATGACCGCTAGCCGTTTGTACCCTGTCGAACAGCGCAAAATGCAGGATGCATGATGGCTATTCATGCAAATTGCACGAAATCGAAAATCTGATGTTTTTATAAGTATGTGATTTATAACAACTTTCTTTAAGAACAGTAGCTGGCACAATCGCTGCACCTATCACTCCATGCTTGCCAACTTGAGCCAACGGAGCTGATAGACATGAGCCTGATCCAAGATAAATTCGCTTCAGTATTCTCCACCTACGACGTCACCACCCAACCACGTCCCGACGGCGGCATCCTGTTGACCTTGCGTAACAGCGAAGGCAAACAGGTCAAGCGTTCGATTTCGTACCAACAGTTGCACACCGCCGATCAGTTGACCTGGGTGATCAGTGCCATTCGCCGTGACCTGGCCGAACAAGCCAGCGAGCTGCCGCACATTTCCATGCTGCAAAGCCAGAATCGCTTTGCCCTGCCGACCTACCATTCGGCTTGAATACCCGCTAAGTCAAAGGGCCGCGACGCATTGAGCGTCGCGGCCCTTTTTCGTGGATTCAGCAAAGGCCCTGGCGCGCCGCTTCATTCATGGCCTGGACACGGTTGTTGACCTGCAGCTTGCCGTAGATATTGCGCAGGTGGAACTTCACCGTGGCTTCGGACGTGGCCCGTATCCGGCTGATCTCCCAGACCGTCTTGCCTTCCGAAGCCCAGCGCAGGATTTCCAGCTCCGTGGGGGTCAAGGGTTTGCCGGACAAGCTCAGTCGCCGTCTGACGGCGTTGGGCACGGAATAGGGTGACGACTCCTTGGGACCGGTCATGTTGTTTTCTCCCTTTTATTGGCGGATGCCCTATCACCATTCGGATTCTTCCTATTGACAGGTGATATAAACATTGATGCCGGGGAGAGTTACATAACCCATGGCACTCAGGCGCAGGGCGCGGAATAAACAGCCGCGCCCTACAAAAGCTTGAGCTTCTTCCCACAACAACTTCCAACGCGTGGGGATTGAAGTTTCTAATCTTTCGCGATCAATCGTCCAACCCAGGGAATCGCCGGGCGATGGCATCACCCGTCGGTTCAGGCGTCCGGCCTGCCGTCGCACTGAAGAGCCGCAACGCCACAATGTGCGGGTTCTCGCCTATATCGAACCAGTGCGGCATGCCGGCCGGGATCACCAGCAGGTCATTTTTCTCGCAGCGTACGCCGTACACGTAGTCATCCACATGCAGGCAGAACCAGCCCTGGCCTGCGATGAAAAAGTGCGCATTGTCTGTGTTGTAGCGATGTTCATCGAGGAACTGCGCGCGCAGTTCGGCTTTCTGCGGCTGGTCGCCCGTGACGCTGAACACTTCCACGCCACCGTAGCCGAGGGCGTCGATCTGCGCCTGGTACGCCGCGATCAGTTGCGCGTCGCCGGCGCCCTTTTCGAGGGGGCCGGGCTGCCAACGCTCGAACCGCACACCGTGCTCGGCGAGGGTCGTGGCGATGTCGTCGAAGTGGGTCAGGACCTTGTTCGGGGTATCCGGTGAGGTGACGGGGTAAATAGCGACATAACTCATTGGAGGGTTCCTCTGCTCTGCTCTTGCAATCGAAAACCGATGATAACGGCGGCGGCCAGGGCCGCGACGCTGGCGATACTGAAGGTCAGGGTGGGGCCCAACAGGTTCCAGCTGTAACCGGAATACAGGGCGCCCAAAGCACCACCGGTACCGGCCAACGCGGCATACAGCGCCTGGCCCTGGCCTTGTTGTTTGTCGCCAAAACTACGCTGCACAAAGGCGATGGAGGCCGCATGAAAGCTGCCGAAGGTGGCGGCGTGCATCACCTGCGCCAGCAACAGCACCCAAAAGAATTCGGCGAACGAGCCCAGCAGCAACCAACGCACGGCCGCCAACAGGAAGCTGGCCAGCAGTACCCGGCGCACCGAAAAGCGCGTGAGGATACGGCTCATGCCCAGGAACATCAGCACTTCGGCCACCACCCCCAAAGCCCACAGCAGCCCGATCACACCACGGCTGTAGCCCAGGTGTTCCAGGTGCAGGGTCAGGAAGGTGTAATACGGGCCATGGCTCATTTGCATCAGCGCCACACAGACATAAAACGCCAAGACACCGGGGCTGCACAATTGCTTGAGGAAACCGTCACCGGCCAGGCGTTTGCCGTGGCTGGCGGGCTGTGCATTCGGCACCCACAGGCTGGCGCCGATGATCCCGGCCATGATGACCACGATCACCACCGGGTAAATATCCAGGCTCAGCCCGTCGAACAGGCGCCCCATGATCACCACCGTGAGGATGAACCCGATGGAGCCCCACAGGCGGATCTGACTGTAGCGCGAGGTCTGTTGGCGCAGGTGGGCCAGGGTGATCACTTCAAACTGCGGCAGCACCGCGTGCCAGAAGAACGCGTGCAATGCCATCACCAGGGCCAGCCAGGCGTAGGTGTGGCTGACGAAGATCAGCGAAAAACTCGCCAGGGTGCACACCGCTCCCAAACGCACGATGGCCAGGCGCCGCCCGGTGTAGTCGCCCAGCCAGCCCCACAGGTTGGGGGCCACGCAGCGCATCAGCATGGGGATGGCCACCAGCTCGCCGATGCGCGCGCTGGAGAACCCCAAATGATCGAAGTACAGCGCCAGGAACGGCGCTGTCGCCCCCAGCAGGGCGAAGTAGAACAGGTAGAAGCTGGAGAGGCGCCAGTACGGGAGTGCTGTCACGGTCAGACCGTCACAGCTGGCCCAGCACCGGGGTACTCACGTGCACGTCGGCGTTTTGCCCGCGATTGCGCAACAGGTGGTCCATCAACACGATGGCCATCATCGCTTCGGCGATCGGCGTGGCGCGGATGCCGACGCACGGGTCATGGCGGCCCTTGGTGATCACGTCCACCGGATTGCCATGCACATCGATCGAACGGCCCGGCGTGGTAATACTCGACGTGGCCTTGAGCGCCAGGTGCGCAACGATGGGTTGGCCGGAGGAAATACCGCCGAGGATGCCGCCCGCGTTGTTGCTGAGGAAGCCTTGCGGGGTCAGTTCGTCGCGATGCTCGGTACCGCGCTGGGAGACGCAGGCGAAGCCGGCGCCGATTTCCACGCCTTTGACCGCATTGATGCTCATCAGCGCATGGGCCAGCTCGGCGTCCAGGCGGTCGAAGATCGGCTCGCCCAGGCCCGGCTTGACGCCTTCGGCCACTACGGTGATCTTGGCGCCGACGGAATCCTGGTCGCGGCGCAACTGGTCCATGTAGGCCTCCAGTTCCGGCACTTTGTCGGGATCCGGGCAGAAAAACGCGTTGTCCTGCACGCTGTCCCAGGTCTTGAACGGAATTTCGATCGGGCCCAGCTGGCTCATGTAGCCACGAATGACGATGCCCTGGGTCGCCAGGTATTTCTTGGCGATGGCACCGGCGGCCACGCGCATCGCGGTTTCGCGGGCCGAGCTGCGGCCGCCGCCACGGTAGTCGCGTTCGCCATATTTGTGGTGGTAGGTGTAGTCGGCGTGGGCCGGGCGGAACAGGTCCTTGATCGCCGAATAGTCCTTGGATTTCTGGTCAGTGTTGCGGATCAGCAGGCCGATGGCGCAACCGGTGGTGCGGCCTTCGAACACGCCGGAGAGGATCTCGACTTCGTCGGGCTCCTGGCGCTGAGTGGTGTGACGGCTGGTGCCGGGCTTGCGACGGTCGAGGTCACGCTGCAGGTCTTCCAGGGACAGCTCGAGGCCGGGCGGGCAGCCGTCGACAATGGCGACCAACGCCGGGCCATGGCTTTCGCCCGCGGT
Organism: Pseudomonas extremaustralis; assembly: GCF_900102035.1. Classification (NCBI taxonomy): domain Bacteria; kingdom Pseudomonadati; phylum Pseudomonadota; class Gammaproteobacteria; order Pseudomonadales; family Pseudomonadaceae; genus Pseudomonas; species Pseudomonas extremaustralis. Next base: position 423,872 of record NZ_LT629689.1, on the reverse strand, counting down.
GGTGACAGTGAACAGCTTGCCGAAGGTATTGCCGGACATGCAGGGCGCTCCGTGAAATCAGTTGTAATCACTCAAGGGTGATAACCAAGCGCGCCAGTATACGCGGGCCAACCGACTAGTTCATCCTCGAAACCTTACCGGTAGACATTGGTCCAACCGGCACCTCCCGGATGATGGCACGATAATGCTGCGAGTTTTACTGTTCACGCTCACCCTGTTTACCGCCCTGGCCCAGGCCGCCACCCCCGTGGTACTGCAACGCCCGATCAGCCTGGACACCGGCACCGGCCAACTGTTTGGCTCGCTGTTGCTGCCGCAGTCCGACACACCGGTGCCGGTGGTGCTGATCATTGCCGGCTCCGGCCCCACCGACCGTAATGGCAACAGTGCCGACGGCGCGCGCAACGACAGCCTCAAGCGCCTGGCCTGGGTATTGGCGCGCCACAACATCGCCAGCGTGCGCTATGACAAGCGCGGCGTCGCCGCCAGCCTGGCCGCCACCCCCGATGAACGCAACCTGACCCTCGACGCCTACGTGGCCGACGCGGTGGCCTGGGGCAAACTGCTCAAGGCCGACAAACGCATGGGCCCGCTGATTGTGCTGGGTCACAGCGAAGGCGCGCTGGTAGCCGCCCTGGCCGCACCGCAACTGGAACCGGCAGGCGTGATCTCCTTGTCCGGCAGCGCCCGCCCGGTCGACCAGGTGATCCGCCAGCAACTGGCCGATCACCTACCCCCTGCCCTGTTGCTGCGCAGCAATGAAATCCTCGATCACCTCAAGGCCGGCCAGGTGGACGCCAACGTGCCGGGGCCGCTGCAAAGCATTTTCCGACCCAGCGTGCAGCCGTATCTGATCAGCTTGTTCCGTGCCGATCCGTCGGCAGCGTTCGCCAAGTTGAACATGCCAGCACTGATCATCCAGGGCACCAACGATATCCAGGTCGGCGTCGGCGATGCCCGACAACTGAAAAACGCCAAGCCAGACGCACAATTGGCGGTGATCGAGGGCATGAACCACGTCATGCGCATCGTGCCCAAGGACGTGAAGCAGCAATTGGCCTCCTACAATGACCCGCAATTGCCCCTTGCCGCCGAGCTGGGCAGCCGCGTGGTGGACTTTATCGACGGACTTCAACCCCGTTAAGCGACAATTTGCCTCCAGTCCTGTAGAAAGCGGCCGATAAGCCCAGAGTCGACAGCAAAAGAGACTGTCGACTGGCTGGGCTTGGACAGGATCGCACCGCATGACAACCACTGAAGCAACACCGGAACCTAACGCCGAAACCCCGGCTGAAAAAACCGAGGCCATCGACGCGGCGGCGCTGCCGTGGGCGGACGTACAGGCCGAGCATTTCAAGATGCTGCGCCTGGCGCCCCTGACCACCGACCGCGCTACGGGCCTGCGGCCGTTGCGGTTCGTACAGTTCGGTTATGCCGAGCGCCATGACCAGCGCCATAGCCTGTTGCGCATGGTTATCCAGTTGCCGGGGCAACGGGTGCGCCGCGAGCAGAATCACCTGGATATCTGGGTCGACCACGATACCCACCGCGTGCATTTCGGCCCGGGCAACAGCCTGGAAATCGAACCGGCCAACCGTGGCATAGGCCGTTTCCTGGTGGCCCAGGGCGCCGCGTGGGCGAAAAAGAAATGGTCGCACTACCGCGTCGACGGCGTCGATCTGTCCAACAAGGACGCACTCAACGAGTCCACGCGTCTGCGCCGCGATCACTTCCTGCGGGTCCAGGGCTTCGATGTGGCCTATGCCGATGTGCAGCACCTCAAGGGCAGCGTGCAACCGGGCAAGGTCGGCGATGTGCTGGACAGCTGGAACACCGAGAAGGTGCAGTTCGTGGAAATTCTCGAAGCGGCGCAAATGCTGCAACAGGCCGAGCAGAACCTGGCGGAGCAGGAAGTGAAGCTGCGCCAGGAAGAGGAAAAGGTCACCAAGTTCAAGCGCGAAGACAGCGGCTTGCGCTTTACCATCACCTGCCTGGTGGCGTTTACCGTGTTTCAGGCGGGCTTGTTGATCTGGATTGCCACCCACCGCTAACCAGTTGGAGTGCAGCCAAACAGGTGGGAGGGGGCTTGCTCCCTCCCACATTGACCGATTGTCTTCAGCTAGACCCTGGCAGCGAATACCGCCTGATGCGTCCGGCACTGCTCGGCCGTGAGCATGAACACCCCGTGTCCACCGCGCTGGAACTCCAGCCAGGCGAAGTCCACTTCCGGGTACAACGCCTCGACGTGCACCTGGCTGTTGCCCACTTCGACAATCAGCAAACCCTTCTCGGTCAGGTGGTCGGCCGCTTCGGCCAGCATGCGTCGCACCAGGTTCAAGCCATCGTCGCCACAGGCCAGGCCCAGCTCCGGTTCGTGCTGGTACTCGTCCGGCATGTCGGCGAAGTCCTCGGCATCCACATACGGCGGGTTCGACACGATCAGGTCGAAGCGCTGGCCGGGCAGGCCATCGAAGCCATCGCCCTGCACGGTGTACACACGCTCGTCGACGCCATGCCGCTCGATGTTCTGGTTGGCCACTTCCAAGGCTTCGAAGGACAAGTCGCCGAGCACCACTTCGGCGTCCGGGAACTCATAGGCACACGCGATACCGATGCAACCGGAGCCGGTGCACAGGTCGAGGATGCGCGCCGGCGGCTGGTGCAACCAGGGTTCGAAGCGGTTTTCGATCAGCTCGCCGATGGGTGAGCGCGGGATCAGCACGCGCTCATCGACGATGAACGACATGCCACAGAACCAAGCCTCCTTCAGCAAGTAGGCGGTCGGCACGCGCTCATGGATGCGACGATGGAGCAGACGCTGCACGTGGGAAATTTCCTCTTCTTCGAGGTTGCAGTCCAGGTAACTGTCGGCAATTTCCCACGGCAGATGCAGGGCGCCGAGCACCAGTTGCCGCGCTTCGTCCCAGGCATTGTCAGTGCCGTGGCCAAAAAACAGGTCTTCCCCATGGAAACGGCTGACAGCCCAACGGATATGGTCGCGCAAGGTGCGCAGGCGGGAAGTGATCACGGGGGGCAGACTCCTGGAAAAAACGACTGGCGATTCTAACAGCCTTCGCCGACAGGGACGATGGACGAAAACCGATGGCCGTACGTCGGATTTCATCCAATTTGCCATCATTCGGCCAAACACGCCGCCTACTTGACAAGGCTGCACGCCAGCAACGGCGTAGCTTACGATGGAAGCGATTCACAGAAGCGCTCAGCCAGTGGACAATGGCGCAAAAGCCCCACTCACAGGAGCCCCCAGAATGTCCGTTCCAAAGACGATGTTTCAACTCAGCGGTCGTGGTTACGCAGCAGCGAACCTCAACCATGCGACTCTCGTGATCATCGACGCCCAGAAGGAATACCTCAGCGGCCCGCTCGCCCTCTCCGGCATGGAGGCGGCGGTCGCCAACATCAAGCAAGTACTCGCCGCCGCGCGCCGCGCCGGGCGCCCGATCGTGCATGTGCGCCACCTCGGCACCGTGGGCGGCCTGTTCGACCCTCAGGGCGAGCGCGGCGAGTTCATCCCCGGGCTTGAACCCGAAGGTGACGAAACCATCATCGGCAAGCTGCTGCCCAGTGCCTTCCACGGCACCGGTCTGGAAAAACACCTGCAAGACCTCGGCTCCCTGGACCTGATCGTCTGCGGTTTCATGAGCCACTCCAGCGTCAGCACCACCGTGCGCGCCGCCAAGAACCTGGGCTTTCGCTGCACCCTGGTGGAAGACGCCTGCGCCACCCGCGACCTGCCGTACAAAGGCCGCGTCCTGACGGCCGAACACGTGCAGCAGACTGAAATGGCCATCATGGCCGACAACTTCGCGACCCTCGCGTTGACCAAAGACCTGATCTGATCGTCTTTTCGATGAGCGGCGCGGCGTGTGTATAGGCCCCGCTCATCCATAAAGTCCCTTCATTTGACGCGTTTACCTCTGGCACAGGAACAAGCTGTGTATCTTCCGGTCGAAGGGCCGATACCCTGGAGGAAAGGTCGGAATGAAGATATCCGATGGTTTTGACGCTCGTCGCTTGCGCCCCAAGGGCCCGAGCAACTGGCGTCTGCGCCTGGTGGCCGGTATTGCCGCGCTGCTGGCGATAATAGGTGTGCTGCTGGCGGTGGCCGGTGGTGCAGGCTTGTCGGGGCATTCCCCGGCGCTGGGCGAACTGAATACCAGCCCCGGCGGCTCGGCGATTCTGCTGGCGGGCGGCCTGCTGGTGCTGTGGTTCGGCGTGTGGTTGTGGCGGCGCAGCCGTCGGAAGATGCGCCAGCCGTTGTCACTGAACATCGCTTCGCACCTGATGAAAAAGCACGACTGATGGCGCTTGGATAGCGTTTCCTGCGCCCTGGCCGCCGCGATTTAGGTAAACTGCCCGCCCTTCGCGGAGGCTGACATGCAAGACGACGATTTTTCCCTGTTCAAAAGCGAGCTGCGCGGCGTCAAGCCGATCAAGCACGACCGGGCCGACACCGGCAAACCCAAGACCGACCGGGCGCAGATCGCCAAGCTGCGCCAGGCCGCGACCGTGCGCACCGATGCCACCACGGTGGATGGCCTGTCGGACCAGTTCGTGATCGACGTCGGCCCCGAAGACGAGCTGATGTGGGCCCGCGACGGTGTGCAAGAAAGCCAGATGCGCAAGCTCAAGGTCGGCCAGATCCCCTTCGAAGGCAGCCTCGACCTGCACGGCATGAGCGTGGAAAAAGCCCGGGAAACCCTGTGGGCGTTCCTCGCCGAAGCCACCAAGTTTGAAATCCGCTGCGTGCGCGTCACCCACGGCAAGGCTGTGCGCCTGGACGGCAAGCGACCGATGATCAAGAGCCACGTCAACACCTGGCTGCGCCAGCATGCCCAGGTACTCGGCTTCACCTCCTGCCAGGCCCGCCACGGCGGTGCCGGTGCGGTGTACGTGATGCTCAAGCGCACCATGCTGGAAGGGCGCGACGAGTAACAAGTGCCCTCGTCAGGCTTGCAGCGATGTGCCCGCCACCGTAACCTTGCGCTTTGCGAAAATCCCACAGGTAGTTTCATGTCCCTGGAACAGAATTACACCGCGATTCTAAAGGGGTAAGGCAAAGTAAAAATAGTCAATGAAATCGGGTACTTGCTTACTTAGCGTTACCCGATTTTGACCTGCTTTACACGGTCATTGGTACAAAAATTGGTACGAGATCTATTCCCTCCACGGCGTCCTGCCGACGAACACCCCTCCCAAATCTGCCCCGCCTCAATTACTGTATGCACATACAGCATTTGAGTTTCCCAAGATGAACATCGATCAAGACACCTGTGAGTGGCTCGGATGCCCCACGCCTCTGGAAATGTATAAGCACCAGTGCGCACTATTGGAAGATGAGTTGACCCTGGCGCAGGTCCAGCTGACCAAGGCCCGGAGAAACATCGCCGGACTGGTACACATGAATGACGTGCTGACCACCGGAAAGGCTCGGGCGGAAGAAGTCGCTACAGCCGCAACGACGGAGATGGAGGAATTTAAACGCGCATGCACCGAGCCAGGCGTGCTGGGAATGAAGCTGGTTGCACAACAACGCGACCACCTGCTCAGGGAGAACCAGAGACTCCTCGGCGAACTGCGTAAACTTACTGAGCCGCAGCCCTGACACTCAACGCGTTGTAGCTTCTCTCGCAAGTCAGTCCAGCTATTCGGGCGCGGTCATAAGCGACCGCCAGCTCTCCCGCTCTTTTGTCAGCCCGCTGGAGCAGGTCGGAGAGCACCATTGCGGCGCGGGTGGCTGACGCGCCTCGCTGGGTAGCTCCGGGATCGCCGCAGGCATTGGCGGCGAACTTACCGGCTTCGACATGCAGCCGGTCACCAGCAGCATCAGCGGCACCAGCATCCACAGTTGCGGCCTTGTTCTGTTCTCGCGCATCGCTTGCCTCCTTATTCACTGCCTTCTGGCGGCGCTGTTCTTCTAAGCGGGCCGTGTTGCCCGCCTCGGTGATGGCGAGCGCCTGAGCTTTGCCAAGTTCTGCCAGTTGCTTGCCGTAACGATAGTCCTGCACCCGCCAGGTGCCACCGGCGCCGATCACCACGGCCAGCAGGATGACGGCCAAGATCTGTATCGGCGTCACGACATCACCCCGCCCGCCAGTCGGTATTGCTTCAGCAGATCCTCCAGGCGGTGCTCGCGCTGGCCATACCCAGCACCCGGCAAGCTGGCCCAGATGTTCCGGCACTTCGCGAGAGCCGTCTCGATCCGTCCGGCAAGCACGTCAGGCAATGCCCGGCACTCGCGGATGTGCTGCAGCGCCACCAGGTCCTGGCTGATCGGGCTGAAGTCCGGCAGCTTGAGCAGGGCCTTGTAATGCGGCCAGTCCTTCAGCATCTGCTGGTACCGGCCCGAAGCATTGGACGTGAGCCCTTTGCTGTTGATGACCTTCGATGCGCGCCCCTTGGCGAACGGGTGGTCCGTGAAATCCTTGAACACCTCGGGTTTTCGATCAATTCCCGTCACGATCACGTCGTAGCCATCCATGGCCGTGGCCGGGGAGGTGCTGGTGCCCTCGCCCCAGGCGAGCATATCGAGGAAGGCCAGCGCGTTACGTCCGCCCGCGCGAGATTCGGAAAGTCGTGCCATTGCTTTTCTCCAGGCAAAAATAAACCCGCTCATGGCGGGTGGCGTTGTTCAGCAACGGATCACGTAGGCGCTACAGGGCGCTTGCTGCTGTCGGGGAAGTCAGAGTTATCGGCGGTCCACTTGCGCAGAGCGAGCCAATATTTCTGCCACTGCTGGGCGGTGCCTAGGATGCCTTCCTCGCCGTACTCGATGGCGGTCACGTTCTGCTGGGCAATAGGCATTTCCGTATCGCGCCAGGAGTTTTCGACACCGGACAATTCCAACAACGAAGGAATGTAAGGTGGTGGAAAATATTCGTCCCGGCGCACAACCGTACCGCCAATTTCCTTGACGTACTCGTAGATATTCACGCCCTCAGCGACGCAGGTCGTGCTCCCATCATCGCCAACAATAATGTACTCATCCATCACGCCCACTCCCCTACGATAATGAATCTCGCCCTGCCAGCAGCGGAGTCAATCAATTGGTTGCTTCCCGCCCCGGGTGAGTTGAATAGAGTAATGGTGCTGGTTGCCACGTCTGAGCCCCCTGATTCGATTTGCATGGCGTTGAAGTAAACCCCCGAGTTGGAGGCGGCACTACAGAAGACCTTGAAGCCTGGCTTTATCTGTCGCGGCAGGTTTATTACAAACAGCCCGGCAGACGTCCGCGTGACGGAGGTGACGTTATTGGCGTTGGTCAGAACCGGTGGAGCGACAGGAGTAAATGACCCGCCAGCAACAATTTGATTGGCGGGGACGATGTCAGATTTCAGCTGATACTTTGAAAGCTCTGCTATCAGGTCGGCCTGAGCAGTTATCAATCCAGTAATAGCCCCCCAGGCGGCTCCCGTAGGCAAAGGAACCCAAGTCCCTGCCCCGCTCAAGACTTTCATCCGGTCAGCAACTGATGCAACTGGAACTAGACCCTTGGTACCAGCAACAGTTGGCGTTGCACCAACCATCGGCGCGATGCCCTGGCGAATCAGATCGAAACCGCCCGAAGTCAGCGCGTGCAGCGACGTGATGTCGTTGTTTTCACCACTGTCAGCCTTACCAAGCGTGGCCTGCTCTGCTCGATCGGCAGAATCTTCAGCGGCAGTAGCCGAGGCTGCGGCCGCCTGCTCCGATTGAATGATGGAGGTCTTGGCCGTCTCTGCTCGATCAGCCGCCGCGGCGGATGCCTGGGCAGATAAACCGCTTTGCTGAGCCGCCAGCTGCGCGGCATTCTTGTTCTCCGCAGATGCATCAGCCGCCGCGCTTGCGATGCCGGCCTGCTCGGCGGCCACCGTCTTGGATTGCCCTGCCGATGCGGCAGCCTCTGTCGCGGCCGCCACCTGATCCTGCATATCAGCAACACCGCTGGCAATCACCTGGGTAGCCGCCCGAAGGGCATCAGCCGAGTCCTTGACGTATCCCTGCATCGGCGCAAGCGAGTAACCGCCTGCTGCCAGAGTGGTGCCCTGGTAATTCGGTGCGATCGACAATGCCGTGTCGCTGGCAATGTTGGTGACTTCGTACCACTCACCGTCAGGACCACGGAACGCATCGCCAACGCGCGAATTCGCAATGAAGGATGTTCCAGAGCCAATCACGGCATTGCTGCCAGCCGTCACAGCAACTGTTCCTGTTTTGTACCAGGTCATATTTTCTCCAGGCGATAAAAAACCGCACATGGCGGCTATCGGTCTCTAATCGTTTTCCAGCAGTTAAGAAATCGGCTTGGCAAATACAACAGGCGTATAGTATGAAGTTGAGATATCAACCCCGACAACTTGCATAACAAGCCTATCATTACCATAGTCCCACACGGCATATTGATTTCCCTGCCGAGATGTAAGACCTGCAACATCCATTGCAATATTATTAAGGAGCATATAGTCACCAGAACCAAGTGGGCTATATGCTGTCCAGCTAAGTCTTGATGTACCTTGCCCTGTTGGGGACGAACCTAAATATGACCAGCCTGTAATCGTTCTTGTGAACTGAGCGCAGGCCGTACCATTATCAAACAGCAGTTTTGAATTACCATCCCATAATCTTAGCCCGAAGGTGGCTATCTCCTTGGATTGAAAAGCGGCAGCAAACCAGTTCCCAGATGTTCCAACTCCGGCTATGCCGGTGAACGAAAATCCGGTCCAGGCTCCAGGGCCTCCCGATAGCTTGCAGAAACACAGGGTGTTTGACTGGCCTGGCCTCACGAAAACAAGCGGTGGCTCTTGAGTAGTGATTACGAACGGGAACGACGCCCCCGCGCCGCCGACTCCGCTATATGTGCCCTTTGCTAAAACAACAAGTCTGGAAAATTCAGAATCAAGCGTTACCACGTCATTGTTATTTGTAAACGTTAGTCCGTAAGGCATTACCGATACCTCATGACTATTAACCTCTGAGTCCTAAGTACCCCCATAGGCGCGCCCTCGGGTGCACCAGGCTGCCCAAAATAAAGCGTCACTCCACCACTCGAAACTATAGGTGTGTACTGTATATTTCTCTGGTCCTTACCATCTGTCCCATAGTCATCTACTGGTATACACACTGCTGAGTGAGTAGAAGGATCAATCCCAATTATTGCAATAAACCTTGTCCTGGCCTCACCTGAAGCGCGCTGCACAAGTGCAGAATAAACAACCCTTACTGTAAACGAGTTCTCGTCAAACTCAAGGAGGCCGGTAGGCCCCCATATTCTCATCCCGAAGCTCATGCTGTCAGGTCTCCTAACTGGACCCTCTTAACGTTGTTTTCGTCGTAGACCTTGATCGCCCGGTTGGTCATCGTCAGGCGCCCACCACCAGGTGCCGGCCCGTTGAACTCCAGATTCCCCGCTTTATCAAGGCGCCATCCCTGTACACCGGCTTCGTAGTTGTCGGATTGCAATGCCTGGCCGATCTTCAGCATGGTGATACTGCCGTCCTGGATGAAGGCCGAGCGCATGAAGACCTGACCGTTATCCACCGTGAACGGCGTGAACACCTGCCCGCCGGCCAGCGTGCTGACAATGGCGAAACGATCAGCACTCACCAGGAACTGACTCTGAAGCACGCCCTCCTCATCCTGCTCAATACCCAGTCCAAACCCGGCAGCGACCAGCTGGCCGTCAGCATTCACCTGCATCTTCACGGAGTACATCGTGGAGAACTTGCCGTCGGTGTCGGCCTGGGCCTGGCTCACGACCTGGACGGCCGCTGAGGTTTCACCGATCTCAGCCCTGACCTGCTGGATGGCCTGCGAAGTAGCCTCTCGGTCGGTGACCACCACGCTTTCGAGTTCGCTCACCGAGCCGCTTACCTCGCCCACCTCGGCGGTGAGTTCGGTCTGCCGCTGCACCATGGCTGCGTTCTGCGAGGCCCGCGTCTTCACCTCCTGTGCGAAGCTCGCCGATGCGTTATAGCCCTGGAGTGCGTCAGCGAGATCGCCCTCTCCTGTATCGTCCCGGTACGCCGACTGCAACGCCTGGAGGCTCGACGCCTGGGCCATGACCGCACCGTCGAGCTCTGTGATGCTGGTGGTGTTGATCTCCATCTGGCGCGCCAGCCCATTGGCGGTAACCAGCACCTGGCCGACGTCCACCCAATACGTGGCGTTCGGCGGCGAGGTATCGACCGGTACCAACTGCGTGGCCTGGTATATCCGCTTTCCGACCACCACCAGGTCTCCCTCGAGGTAGGTCTGCTCAGGGTCGTAGGCCGACAGCCCATCAAGCGCATCAATCTGCGCCTGCAAGCCTGGGATCTTGTCGATCTCGTCATTGATGTCCTGGCCCAGTTCCGTGCGGCCTATCTGTCCAGCGATCAGCTCCAACACCGGTTCCGCGTCTGCGCTCGCCATACCCATCACACCGTTGCCGACCGGATAGAACGGGCCAACGTTGCCGGTCCGATCCACCAGGCGCGCCCAGAAGAAGAACTGCGCGCCTGCCTTGAGGGCCTGCATGCTGTAATCCGCCTGGGGGTGCGCCAGGTCGGCAAGCTTGGTCACCGCCGCCAGGTCATTTGCCGGGCCATACCACAGCTCGGTGCGCTGGGTGTCTTCGGCGCCAGCAAGAAAGCCCCACTTGATGCCGATGCCGAACAGTTCGCTGGTGGTGGACAGGAACGCCACCGCCGGCGGTAGGCCAACCTTCCCTTCCAGGTTGGTCAGATTGGAGTTCTTCCAGATCGAGGAAATCTCGAAAGCGCTCACTGACCGAACACGGGCCACGTAGGCGCCGGAGTAAATGCCAGTGACGTCGACGCTGGTCGAACCGGTGCGCGGCACCTTGATCCAGTTACCGCTGTCCTTGCGCCACTCCACGTCATAGACGACCGCGCCAGCAACAGCGGGCCACGAGATGTTCATGGTGCTGATGGCGATGCCCTGGTTAACGGCGTAGCTCGACGTCAGCGTGACGCTCGCCGGCGCCGGAACGACGGTAATCGGCACAACGCTGATTGGGCGTTCTTCCAGGCGCGCGCCGGTGTCGATGTGCGCGAACTTGCTCGGGTCATACTGCACGGCCGAGATCTCGAACACACCAGGCTCCGGCCGGGCAACGCTCACCACCCGGTACAGCGGGATTGCCAGGTCATCGGCATCCAGCGCCCATACCAGTTCGGGTTCTGGCGCAACGGAGTAGGCCACGGTAACGGTGACCTGCCGGCCGCTGACCATTTGCACGGTGCGCCCCTCGCACTTGCCGTTGGGCAGGTTGAGGATCAATCGATCGCCGGGCTTGGCCTGGGTGTCACGGTCCAGCGTGATGACCTTGCCGTTCACAGCAGCGATGCGCCCGCCCACCGGCCGACCGGCCAGGAGTTCGTCGGCGATCGGGATCACGTAGCCAGGCAGCGGGATGCGCCCGTCGAGGCCGACCTTGAAGGTAACGGCCCGGTCCTTGGAGTTGGTGAGCAGCGCCCACTTACCGCGGCGCTGCGCCTCAGACTCACGAGTGCAGCCGATTGCACTGATCTCCAGCGGATTGTCGCCGTAGCGGCGCTGCAGCTTGGCATCCGTGACAGCAGTGACGTCGGTGTCGTAGTTGTTCGCCGGGTTGTCGTAGCTGATCAGGGCGCGGCTGTACCGGGTGCGCTCCGATGCGCTCGAGTAGGTGAACTTGCCGTCGATCACATTCGCCCGGGTGTAGGCGAAGTCAAAGTCAGTGGCTCGTGGCATATCCGATAGGGTGAAGACCTGGCCCTGGGCCCAGTAGGTCATGCCCCGGTAGATCGCCGAGATGTCGCGCAGCAGCGACCAGGCGTCGGCCTTGCTCTGCAGGTTCAGGTTGCAGATGAAGCGCGGCTCCTGGCCACCCTTCCCGTCCGTCACCAGTTGGTCGCAGTACTGCGAGATGCGGTAGAGCTCCCACTTGTCCACCATCCACGGTTTGATGCGACGGCCCAGGCCGAAGCGGTCGGCCGTGGTGATGTCGTAGGTCATCCAAACAGCGTTGTCAGTCCAAGCCTGTTTGAAGGTGCCGTCCCAGATCCCGGTGTAAGAACGTGCCACGGGGTCGTAGTTGCTCGGCACCTGCATCTTCTTCAGCTTGGTCTCGACAGTCACGGCCGGAATGCTGCGGAACTGCTCAGCCGAAAATTCGATGTAGAGCAGCGCGGTGTTCGGATAGCGAATCTTGGCGTCGATCACCTCAGTGAAGCCGGCGATCTGCATCGTGTCTGAGATTTTGTTGTTGTTCTGGTTGATGGTCACCCGGGTAATACGCATCAGCCAGCCGGTGGTGGCCCTGGGCAAATCGATACGGCGGGTGCGCTCGTAAAGGCTGGTGGTCTTGCCGTCGACCGCTTCACTAAGCACCTGTTGGTAGGCGCCGCCGTCGGTGGACAGCTCAACTTTGTACTCGATCCGATAACCGTTGATGTTGCCGCTGGCATCCACAGACTGGAGTGCCGGCCAGGCAAAACGCACGCGCACGGCTGAAAGCTGGGTATTGGTGATCGCCCGAACCCACGGTGTGCCGCTGCGCAGTTCGGTACTGATGGTGGTTTCGTTCTCGATCGAGGGGATGCCCTGGATATAGGTCTGATCCACCGCCCCGGTGCGCCACTCCCACTTCACGTTCGGGAAGTTCATGTTGCCCTGGGGGTCTTGCAGGGGGGTGTTGTCGAGGTAGATGTCGCGCGCGGTGGGCGTGCCTTCGAACTCACCCTCCCCGATGGCGATCAGCATCTTGGCGATAGCGACCGAGCGCAGGCTGTCGGGGGCTTCCGTTGGCGTTTTTGGTTTCTCTTCGCCGCCCTTGGCACCGTGGATGTCGATTTTGCGTGCTGCGCCCATGCTTTCCTCCAGGCAATAAAAAACCGCCTCATGGGCGGCATGTTGTTCTGGCCGGAATACTGTATTCGTATCCAGCATGTATCAATCACCACTAGATACTGGCGAGAGAGCAAGGTAGGTTCACGAAACACATACGCGAAAGGAGGTCGCAATGAGCGATTCGACGGATCGGATTGAGGGGCTGCTTCACGCTCAATCAATAATGCTTCAGGACCTGTACACCCAGCTTTACTCGCGACAGCCAGCCGAGCTTTCTAAATGCCAAGAGCATCTGACGAATATGCTGAAGTACAAGTGGGAGATGCCAAAGGGTTCTAGCGAGAGCGACGCCGATGCCGTTTTGCGGATACAGCCGCTTGCGATTGCTGAACTTGAGCGTAACTTCGCGCAGATCCGCAAGATGATTCGCTCATTGCCGCCAATCCAAAGCTGATTTCCCCTGGCGAGTAAGGCGTCTTCCAGGCGCGGTACTCGCAGATTGTTCTTGCCAATATGCTCACATCTGATCCTCCGCATAAATGGCAGCACTGATGATCGCGCCGCCAACCCGCCGCTTGCCGTAGCAGAGCGGTACCGGGTTGCCCGATGCAGTCGTGTTCTTGGCGCTGCCGAAGGCATAGCCGGGGGTGTTCTCTGGCGCGGCGCTGGTTTTGAGGCCGCTGGCTTGAGGGCTGAGCATTTGGATCACGCCGCCGGCAGCGAGTGCAATGCCCGGAGCAGCAAGAGCTTGAAAACCTGGGATGAAAGAAACGGCAATCAAGATCACGCCGACAATCGTTTGAAGAAGGCCAGCTCTCTTGCTGCCAGTAATAATTGGGGCGATACGAATTACTTCCGTCCCTGCGTAATCCAGCTCTTTAGCGCCAATGTTTTTCAATCCGCGAAAAACGGCAAACTCGATGCCGCGCGACTTAGCGTTTGAGATAAACCTTTCCAATCCTGGAATCTGTACACACAGGGCCTTTATTGCCTCTGCTGGTGATCGCACGGATAGTCGGAACGACCTTCCGAACTGCCGGAGCTTGCCGTAGAGCAGTATGGTAGTCATGGGCTGATAGTTGATCGCGAGTGCTGACACGGGTTTTCTCCAGATAATAAAAAACCGCCCGGAGGCGGCTTGTCTTTGGTTCTCTTACAGGCAGCTTTTAACCGCCTTTTCCATGTCGCCCCTGCCCCATCCCGGCCCCCAGGCCAGGCGCTGATAAAGCTTGACCTCGCTGCCCTTGGCGGTCTTTCGGATACTCAGCAATTCGTCGGTCATATTGCTGCTGGCCGCGATCAGGCGATAGCCATACTCTGTCTCGGACATCGTCACGTCGCTACGTGCATCCTGCCAGCGCGGAAAAACGCACAACGCATACCGCTTCGGGTCTTTTCCGGTACTTGCTGAAATGCTCGGCGCTTTCGACTCAAGTTCGCCAGGCGAGACACACCCCGCCAGCATCGCCACCGCTACCGCCGCTATCAAAATCCGCATGATCGATCCTCGTCCTGAAAGTGGCGACTGTAACGCGGACCTGTCCGGGCATCCAGTGTGGATGGAATGACAGTAACTGGGCCAGGGTTTGACGTAGTAGCTTTATGCCTCATTTCTAACCAGGGCAGGACGGAAAATGGCGATCGTAACGAAAGAAACGGCAAAGTACGTTTTCCATGAGACGCAAACTATTCTCGGCGGCGGCGACTGGAACGACCTACACCAGATCGGGAGCATAGTTCCAGCCTCGGGCATCTACCGGTGCGAAGGCTGTGGCGATGAAATCACCTCAAACAAAGGTGACAAGTTCCCACCCCAAAACCACCACCAGCACCCGACCGTATTCGGTCCTGACGTGAAATGGCGGCTAATCGTCAAAACCCAAACAAAAGCGTAAAGGATTTCCCCAGTCCTACGCCTGCAAACCCAAGGACTGGGATAGCGCCAATATCGGCGCGGATAACCAAGGAGGCACAATGGATCAGAGCGAACTGAATCAGAAGTTAATCGACGCCGTCAACGCTCACGGCTCAGACCTGCAGAACCTAAATTGCGTAATTTCCGGACTTGTCCACCAGCTGTTCGCTGCCCAGGGCAAAGAAGGGATTGAGGCGGCAAGGTTATTTGCATTGCGTATTGCGGAAGCAATGCCGAAAAATGGCCCGGTCAGACCAAACCCCAAAGCAATATCTGAGTTTTTTAGCGACCACCCAAAGAGCTGAGTCCTAATTCGTTCTCAAGACGCGATAGCCGGCGCTCTACCAGCTCGGCTTTCTCGGCTTCGGTCGTGCCCGCGCCTAGCTTAATCACGAACCTGTCAGCCGAAACCAGGTACTGGCCATCCTGAATCTTGGCGCCATTCATAGTCACCTTGCCATCGTCTGTTACTGCAAAAGGCTGATTCATATCTCTCTCCTGCGGCCATGCCGCGTCATATTGGTTATCTGGCGTCTTTGTGCCTGAGGATCAGGCGTGTTCTATCTGCCCACGGGCCACCAAAAACGATGATCTCCGACGGCCTGCCGTACAGATGGTGCAGCAGGAAGGGACCAGGGCCGAAAACGCCTGAGTCCTCACCAGGCAGCGACGGATCGGTGCCAAGGTAAATGCCGGCGTGGTTCGGGTGAGCTGTCCGGCCGACCTGCATAACGATCATGTCACCGCGCTGCGGTCGGTCTACGCGTACAAAGCCGGCCGCCTCGTAGTGCTGCTCGTACAGGCTGGCGTTCTCTGCGCTCTCCCACCAGCCATCGGTGCGCTGGAAGGGTTCGAATTCTAGGCCCCACTCGCGCTGGTACCAATCTGCGCAAACCTGCCAGCAGTCCCAGGCGCCGTGTACGAATGGGCGCTTAAGCAGAGGTGTGCCGCCGGTTGGTGTGATCGTCCGCAGATCGCCCTCGGGCCAGCTCAGGATGTGCCAGGGCAAGGCCGTAGCCTCGCACATGGCCAGATCATGCGGCGACGGCCGACTGGTAGCATCCGGGTGTGAGTGAACAATGCCGATCACCTCGCCTAGGTCTTCCGCCGCAGCGTAGTCCTCAGGATCAAGCCGAAACTCTTCGTTCGGCTCCGTGGCGATGTTCCGGCACGGGAAATACTTCTGCTTGCGCCCGATGGCCAGCAGCAGGCCGCAACACTCTTTCGGATACTGGGCCGCCGCGTGCGCCTGGATCGCCGCGATAATGTGCTTGCGCATGGTCAGCTCCGGGCAATCAGAGAAACGGCGGGGAATCCACCGAAGGACAGTTCGTTGTTCTCGCCGAAGCGCAGCTTGCAGGAAGACAGGCAGCCCTTGCACTGGTCCATTGCCGGGTCATCCGTGGGGTTGTCCTCGTCGTCGAACATGGCCGCGCCGGTGTAGCCGCAGTCTGGCCCCCGGTAGCCGTTGGTCATGGCCCAATGGCAGAACGTCGTCATTTGGCGCCCTGGAAGCCCGTGGTTGTCGATCTCGCCCGGGGAGGACAGCTCCCAGACGACCGCCTCGCCGTCCTCGCTTGTTTTCTGGTCGATGTACCAGATCTCCAGCGCCTCCTGGGTCGGGTCGGCGGTTGGGTTGCCGTCAGGAAAGTTGGTTGCGTCCAAGTACTGGGCCAGGGTCTCGCGGACCGTCAGCTTGAACTTGAGCATGTCCTCGAAGGCCAGGCACAAAGCTGTAACCCGTCCATTCACATTGCCCGCGGCGAACGTCGGCCGAGAGGCGGTGCCGTCGCTGCTCGAGGAGATACCCTCAATCTGCACCGGCCAGGCCGCGTACTCCTGGCCCTGCCAGATAATCGACTTGGCGGGTAGTTCCTCTTCCGAGCCCTCATAGGCCAGCAATTCCTCTGGCGTGTGAGGGATTGCGTGCCCGTGGAAGCGCAGGTAATCGGCGCCGTATTCCGTCCCGTCAATTTCAAACAGGCGAATCTCGCCGCCGGGCTCCAGTTTCTGGATGTCCGTGATCAATGCCATGGATGGGCCTCAGGGATGAAAGGTTTGCTTGAAGGTGGCGGTGATGGCGTAGACCTGGCCACCGCGGTGAACCGGCTTGTAGCCGTTGCACTTGTAGAGGCCAAGCTCGCCCAGGGGCGGCTCCCATAGAAATCCCTTGGCGCCCTTGTGCCGATCTAGGAACGCCTTGATTTCCAGAACACGAGCCTTGGCGCCGGTGAATGTGAGCGGCCAGGATTGAGACTGGTTATTGAGGCCGTCTTCGACCGACTGCTCGTACCCATCGCCGAACTGCTTGGTCCGGACGCGCTGGGTCACATCACCCTCCGCGCCCTTTTCCGTTGCCCAGGTGAATCGTTCGATAGCCATCATCGCCCCTTGATTGCGTTGTTGATGACGCCGCCCTGGCGCATGTCCCTGCTGCGCAGTTCCTGATACTTCTGCTCAACGAACGTCGCCAGCTCCTTGCCGAACAGGTCATAACCAGGCGCGTCGGCGGAGGACGATGCGTTGCCGTCTCCGTCGATATGCACCTCGACACTGATCTGCGTTGCGCCAGCCCCACCGCCGCCCATGGCCATAACGCCGAGCTTGCCGCTGGACGTTCGGGTCAGCGGCATGATCGCCTCCGGACCGGCCTCACCAGCGATACCCATGTTGCCGTTCGCCATGCCAAACGAGGTTGGCTTGCTGACGATGGAGTTGGTGAAGGCACCGCCGTCGGCGAACATCTGCACGCCGCCCGACCAGGCGCCGCCCATGGCTTGCGGGAAGTAGCTGCCCGAGTAGCCCCCCGCTGAAGCGCCAAGGTTGGAAGATGCAGCGCCAGCAGATCCAGCCGCCAGCCCGTTACTGCCGCCTCCGCCAGTGAAGTAACTGGTGGCAGCACCGACGAGGCTACTCAGCAACGCAGAACTGGCCTGCCGAGTGGCAATCCGCGCCATATCCGCCAGAATCGACTTGGTGAAGTCAGCAAAAGACAGCTTCCCTGTCATGGCGAAGTTGACGACGGCGTCCTCCATCGAACTGAAGGCATTGCCGAACAAGGTCTTTGTCTGTCCGGCAATGTTGCTCGCCGAATCCAAGTAGTTGGCCCAAGCCGACGTTGCTCCTTTTGTCCAATCACCCTGCGCTGCCTCCACATCCGCATAGTTCTGGCGGATCTGGTCGGTGGCCGCCTTGTTCGCATCGGCGAGCGCCTGGGATTTACGCTTGAACTCTTCCTCCGACATGTTCCGCGACGGGTCGGACTTCTG
Source organism: Pseudomonas extremaustralis (assembly GCF_900102035.1). Lineage (NCBI taxonomy): Bacteria > Pseudomonadati > Pseudomonadota > Gammaproteobacteria > Pseudomonadales > Pseudomonadaceae > Pseudomonas > Pseudomonas extremaustralis. Next base: position 405,857 of record NZ_LT629689.1, on the reverse strand, counting down.
GTTGGCCAACTCCAGGGACTGCTGAGCAAACCGGTCTTGCTGGCTGTTCAGCTCACCGCTGAGCGCGTTTTGGCGATCACCCTGGCCCACGCCGAGGACTGCCCGCTGGCCAGCCAGCTCCAAGGCTCGCTGCTGCTGCCCCAGCGCCTGGATGTAGGTGCTGATTGCACGCTCCTGCTTGGCAAGGCGCCCGGCGTCATTGGTGGCCAGCACTTCAAGCTGGCTATCGGCATCCTTCTGCGCCTTGACCATCCCTGCGCGTGCGTCAGCGATCTTCTGGTCAAGCTGAATGCTTTGCGCGGCCGACGTGGTCTTCTTGCCCTTGGCGGCTTCCAGCGCGGTGATTTCCGCCTCGTAGGCTGCCGTAACCTGATCGCGCTCGTTGCCGATCAGGGCCTGGCGGCGCAGCAGGTAGTCAGCCTCGGACAGCAGGCCAGCCTTCTGCGCCGCGTCCAGTTCCTTCTGGTAGTTTTTATAGTCAGCGGCGATGGCTGCCAGGTTGTTCTTGGCGTCGTTGAAGCCGGTCAGGTCGACCTGAGAACCCGAGGCCTTGGGGTCTTTGAATTTGTCGTTGATGTTGGAGACGTTCTTGTCGATCGTGGCCTGTGCCAGGCGCGGATCGTTCGGCGAAACCTTGCGGATATCGTCGAGCTGTTTCTTGTAATCCTTGAGTGCTTCGGCGCGCTTCTGCTCATTCGTCCACGAGGACTTGGTGAGCACGTCGATCTTGTCGCTGGCGACGATGGCCGCTTGCTGGGCCTTTCCCTGGTCATCGAAATACTTGATCCGGGCATCATCGGCATCACGCTGCAGCGTAAGAAAGGTGATCTGCGCCTGAATCTGAGCCCGAACCTTCGGGCTCACCTCCTGGGCGTTCATCCTCGTGCCGCCAACGTCGAACGCATCCGAGCCGGTGAGCTTGGACTGCAGGTCCTTAATCTGGTCGTTGTAGCTCTTCTGCCGGCCTACATCGCTGATTCCATCTAGGGCGCCGCTCGCGGCACTCTTGATGCCAAGCCATGCCCGCTCCCACAGGTTCAGGTTCTCTATCACCTGGCGGGATCTGGTCTGTACAGTGTCGGCATAGGTGTCGGTCAGCAGCTTGGTGGCGCCGATTTCGTCGCCTTGGTCCTTGAGTGCGACGATCTGCGAATAAACCGAGGCAGTGAGGAAGTGGTACTGCTCGTTGAGCGACTTGGCGGCGGCCACTGGGTCGTCAGCGATCTTGACGAACTCGGCAACGGTTGCCTCGATGGACTTGCCGGTGGCCTTCTCCATGGATAGAGCCGCCTCGGCGATCTCTACGAAACTGCCGCTGGCGAGCTTACCGCTACCTGCCAGGGTAGCCAGCACGTCCGCAGCCTGCCCCGTGGTGCCCACGGTCGCTGCGACCTGGCGGGACATATCGCCCAACTGTCCAGCGCTTGCACCTGCATAGTTGCCGGTTAGGATCAGCGCTTTGTTGAAGACTTCCGTCTCTCTGCTGCCGCTGTAGTAGGCGTAGGCCAGCCCACCTATGGCGGCGGCGACAAGGCCAATCGGAGCAGCTAGTGCCAGCAGACCGCTCATGGAGGCGCCGGCCCCTACGCCGATCTGCGTGATTGCCCGGGCACCGCTCCCCCAATCGCCGGTCGACAGGGCGTTACCGAGCTGCATAACGTTTTCCTGCGCCTGGCGGGTGCCGAGGCGCAGCTTGTCGAATCCGGTGGTGGTCTTTTCGAGCTTGGCGTAATCCTTGTCGATATTGCCCAGGGCTTTGTTGTAGTCGTCCTGACTCAGGCGCCCCGCGTCCAAGTGCTTGCCGAGTTGCTCGACTTGAGTGTCGAGTTTCGCCAACGCGGCGCGGGCCGGGTCAATTGCCCCCAGTAAGCTGTTGAGAGCTTTTTGCTCATCCAGAGCAGACTTGGCCAGGGCCACTTGCTGCTTGTCGAGTTGCGCGGAGATCTTCGCCGCTTCGGCCTCGCCATAGGCGCCGGTCTTGGTCAGCTTGGCGAGAGCATCACGCTGCTTGGCCAGGTCCTGGGTAGTTTTGGCGCTGGTGGACAGCGACTTTTCCAGCGCCTCCATTTCGTTCATCAGCGAGACGGCGGACTGCTCGGCCCGGCCGCCGGCCTTGGCCATCTCATCCAGGCTTGTTTTGGCCTGGATCGCATCGGCCGAGTCGATCTTGACGCCGAGTTCTGCAATGTTCATCGACTCACCTTGAATAAGTGCCCGTGATTACGGGCTGTTTTCCCTTTCCTCCGCCATGACGCGCAGGGCTTCGCCTTCCAACACCTGGAGGTCAGGGAAGATTTCAGCGAGTTTCTTTTTCTTGATGCCGAGGAAGCCGGCCACGTCGCGGATGCTGCTGTAGTCGAGACCGATCGCGCCGCCGGTGCCCGCCCGCCACTGCGTGGACATCCTGTTGAACAGGAGGAAGGCAGGCCAGTTGCAGGGCCAGACCTCCACATCTTCGTCAAGGTCGCCCGGGGCGAAGCCAAACACGCTGATGAGCTCATCGGGCGCGCTGGGCGAGTACATGGCGCGCGCGGCCTCGATCAGTTTCCCAAGCGGGCCTGGCTGTAAGCGCCTTCGTGAGCTTTGACGACAGCCTCGGCGGCGCCATGGCAGGACTTCACGAACGCGACGATGTTGTCGTCGCTGTATTCGTCGTCGAAGCCCCAGCCAACCACGAGATCTTTGATCTGCTGCGCCTGCTGCTCGGTATCTACAGCGACGATTTCCGACCAGGTTGGCTTATCGCCAAGAGCGGCGCGCGCCTTTCCCTGCTTTTCGTTCCATTCGTCAAACAGGGCGGCAAGCTCCGCACGATCCCGGTACTTGAAGGTGAACTCGACCTTCTCTGGCGTGCTGCCAACGATGGGGATCAGCACGAGCGCATTGAACGTGGCGTTCTGCGCGATACGGATCTTGGCCATGGGTTACACCACCGCAGTCAGGTAGCGAGTGGGCTCGGCCTGCAGCGCCAGGCTGACGGTACGGGTCAGCAGGTTGTTGCGGGACACGGCCGGCTGCTTGGAGAACGACGTGTAGGCGCCGTACAGCAGAGTGTCGTTGCCGGGGAGGTTCAGGCGAGCAGCTTCAACCTGCTTGCCAGCGTCAGCCTTCATCAGCACCTTGTTGAAGTCCTGAATTGGGTCATCGGCCAGGGTCAGCACCATGCTCGCGGCCGACTTGTCGGTGGGAATCTGCTTGCCTTGGTCGTCCTCAAGGAACACCACGTCAAGGTAGTTCTGCTCGCCGCCGGAGAAAGCGACATCGGAAATCTGCGGGATCTGCACCCAGGTCAGAACCTTGCGCATGGTCCCGCCGCCGCCGCCAACAGAGAAAACCTGGGTATCGGTGGTATCGATGCCTTCAAGGGTGATTGCCGTCGCGGTTGCTGCTTTCACACGCACCACCTTACTGTCCAGCTTGCTCCAGCCGGATGTCAGCAGAACGATATCGCCGGCAGCGATGGTGCCACCTACAACGGTAGCCACCGCTTCGGCAGCGTTGCTGATGGCAGTGAACGCCAGTGCGGTCGCGTAGGTTGCGGCGTGCTGGAAGGTGCCGCCGTTCGGGAGTTTGTAGCCCATGGGGTATTTCCTCTTTGCAGATGTGAAAAAACCCGCTCAGTGGCGGGTCTCTGGGTTTGCCCAATGGGCGGGATCAGTTCGTGTCGGCTCGGTACAAGAACGAGACCGGCACGGTGTAGGTGGAATCGCCAGTGATGCCTGGCCCTTGGTCAACTGGCGACATTGTCACCACGGTAACCGCGCCCTTCGTGTCCCGCGCGTAAAGAGGGAACAGGTCGGTAAGTTCTGCTGAGATTGGATTCGTCTTGGCCTTGCCGGTGCCGGCCGGCGCGATAATGCTCACCTGGAACACTCCGGTGAACAACCGGTGATCGCCGCCGAGTGTGTTGCTCGCGGTGTCTCCGGGGATCGTGAAAGCCCGCAGATACGTCTCGCCGTCCGCTGGCGTGTAGGCCGTGTTCTCGAAAACGATCTTCAGCTTCTCCGACCTGGCAGCGTTCCAGGCGATGAGCTTGGCCTCGTAGATCGAGGCGATGATTGCATGACTCATACCTGGTTGTTCCTGATGGCCTCCAGCACGATCTGCTGAAAGCGAGCCACGGTGACCCGAACCATGCCGCCGGGGGCCTGGGTGGAATGGCCGAACTCCAGCGGAATCGCATAGGGCAAGTTGTTAACGATGAAAGCTGTTTGCCCGGCCTTGAACTCAATGGCACCCGCGACAAGCCTTGCGGTTGCCTCGATCCCTGTCGGGTCTGGGTGAATACGGAAGCTGTTGTCGACAGAGCCGATGGAGAAATTCCAGTTCGCCCGAAAGCGACCGCCAACATAGTCTCGGCCAGCCACCAAGCCATTCACGCTGAAGTTCTGGTCGCGCTCGGTCTTCGTTAGCGGTTTGGCATATTTCACGCCGCGCTTGAGGTTACCCGCCTTCGTGAAGTTCGATTCGTTCAGGTTGATGAGCGTGTTGCGGACGGCGACTTTGAAGTCGTAGTCATCGGCAGCGCGGGAATTGGCCTCGCGATGAGCAACGTTGGCCGCCCATATTTCAGGGTTGCCCACCGGCGACATACGAATGATGCTGCTACCAATCTCGATGATGATCTCGCGCAGGCTCGCATCGATTGCTTCGCTGGCCTGGGCGGCGAACTCGGCGAGGCTCAGGGCGAAGCTGCCGGACTGGCCGGCGCCCGCCCGGCTCACGACCGCACCTGCAACTCATACAAGATAGGCGTACCGGCGGGGTTGACCTCTTTCAGTGGTGGGACGATTGCCCAGGTGCGCCCCTGCACGACCACCTTATCGAGTAGGCCGGGCACCCAGGCCAAACCCTGCGCGGCGATCTTGAGCTTTTTGTCGCCCTGTTTGATCAGGCTGTTGTTCTGGAATTCTTGGCCGGTGAAGTCGAGCAGGATGCCCTTGGCAATTTGCTCGACAGTCGCGCCAGGCGCTTCGCCGCCCGTTTCCGGGTCGTACTCGCCCGGCTCCGTCTTGCTGATGGTCACGGGCTGGCCGAACTCTGTGATCATCTCCAGAGCCATCACGGCCATTTCGTCGTAGAAGGTGGCCATGATTTCTCCAGAGGTTTCTAGTGGGTAAAGTCTGATTTCTTTAAAAAGAAAGCACGCAAATATAGAAGAGCAAATGCGGGAATTGCCGCCGCAGACAAAACAATCAGCCAGTTGCTGTGGCTATCGTCGTAAAACTTGTACGACATAACCGCCTGAAACAGTGCAATCAAAGGCAGACTGCATAACGCAATCATTCGTCGCCTGCTTCGATGCAAACCTTGGTTTCGCACTGATACGCTAAAAAACAGAATCAGCCACAGAAAAAACCACTCCGTGATGCCTGTTAAAATCAAAGCTAGTGAAATTAGATCTACGAGCAAATCAACTATCTCCATCCATCACCAGGCCAGAATATTGAAGATCGTTTCCAGGTGCCCATTCTAGGCCCTAACGGCAAATAGTCCGCGCCGCTGCAAATAGTCGGAAAACTGCGTAGCACTGGGTCGATCAGGCGCCGCTGGCAGCAGTCGGCCGCTGGTGTTCGGAATAGTCGCGTACTCGCGAGTCACCGCGCCTTCGACACGCTCCAGCGTTACCGCGCCTTTGCGCTTCTCCACCGGGTCGATATCGTCCTGATGAATCTCGGCGGCCAGGGCCATTTGGCCGTACTGGATACGCGCCGGCAGGTAGTTGTTCGGCTTGATCTCGTGATCCAGCAGCACTTCCCGGCGCGGCCAGGATAGGGCCTGCTCGCTGCTCATCTTGCGGCCTTTCCAGGTCTTGCCATCCATCGCCAAGGCGGCGCGGCGCAGCAACGCTTCCTGCTCGGGAACGCCTGCGGGGATAACTGTGCCGAATTTCACGGCATACAGGGCCAAGTCCTCAGCGCTCGCGTAGCTTTCGGCGTCAGGCTTGCCGGTACCGTCCTCGATGATGAGTGTCATGCGTCAACTCGCTGGAATGGTTTGAGATCGGCCACCGGGTCACCGGCAGCCAGCATTATCACGCCTTGGGCAGATCAGCGACGAGCTTTTCCAAGGATTCTTTCGAGGCGTTGGCACGGTACGGCACCTTGGCTTCATCGAGCTTTGCTTTCAGGTCGGCGATTTCCTTCGCGTCGGCATCTTCCCGACCAGCTTTGTCGATCTGCTGGAGAAGATCATCTACCTGCAGTTGAAGAGCTTTCACCTTTTCGACTTCGCCGTCACGCTCGCGGATGAGGCTTTCCACGCCAGCGTTTACCGCTTCGAACACCTGAAACAGGCGATCAGCGATAGGGCCAAGCTCGCCTTCTGGACGTGCCAGCGCTTGATCAGCGAATGACTCGACGATCAGGCCGACAGATTCGAGTTCGACACGGAAGGCGTCGATGTTGATGCTGGAACCGTCACCATCGATCAGCAACACCTTCGGCACTTCCTTGACCGTCACCTCAGGCACATCGTCGGCAGCATCTTCGCGGCTTTCAGTAACGCTTGCGTCGACAATGCGCAGGCCGTTCTCCTTGGCCAGCGCCTTCACGTCTTCCTGGTACTGGTGGAATGGACCAGGCAGATACCAGATGTTCTTGTTGCTCATGATCGTGTCCTCGCCAAGCCGAGCACTGGGCCCGACTCAGCTGTCAGGGTTACTTGGAGGCGTCACCGATCAGAGCCACACCGGCGGTGTGCTTGATGCTGGTGGCGGTCTTGTCCCAGTTGGTACCGGTCGCCAGTTCGGCGTCGGTAGGCGACTTGCCGCCGGTGGTGGTGTCCCAGGTGTAGCCCTTCAGACCCAGGCCAAAGGTGTAGTCGGTTTGGAGCGTAGTTTCGATACGCTCCTTGCCGTTGGTGGTCTGGACGTTGCTGATGATGTCACGGCCGTCATGGACCAGCGCAGCGCCTTGCACCAGGGACAGGATGATTTCCTTGTTCGGGGTGCCGGCCTGCATCAGCGCCGGGGCATCCGTCACAACGGAGATCTTGCCGAGGATGTCCACAACACGGACGTTGCCCGCCTGGAACAGCTGCTGTTGGTTTGCCAGGTTCTGGCCGACCAACTTGTGGTAGCTGGTGCCCTGCATCACCTGGGTGACCAGGTTCTGGCTTGCGTCGCCGAACTTCGCGTGGGCGTTGTTCAAGCCAGCGTAGGTGATGCCAGCGGTAGCCGACACATCGTTGACGGCAGCAGCCTGGGCGGTGATTGCGGCAACCAGGGCGGCGATCGCGGTGTTCAGCTGGTCCTTCAGCAGGATTTCAGCGAACGCGCGGCTGGCGACTTCGATGCCTTGCGCGGTTGGGCGCTCCAGCCAGGTCATTTGCGACGGCTCGTAGCGGATCGGACCGAAGCCGCCGGCTACCTTCACCGAAGTGTTCTTCAGTTCAGTCAGGTCGGTAGCGGCGACGGTAGCGTTTGCGCTGTAGCGGTCCACGCGGCGCTGGGCGGCGGCCAGGGTCTGGAAGAACGACTCTTGGAGGAAGTCACCGGTGAAGCCGTCCGGAGACAGCACGATTGCGCCGCGGCTGGCGGCGTTGAAAGCGGCGAGATACTGATCCAGCGTCTCGAGAGTCGCCGGCATGATGTATTGGTTGAAAACCTGCATTTGCGACAGGGACATGAGTTATTTCCTTACGATTGTGGGAGATCCGGGAACCGGCTCGCGATCGCGGCCTGTCGTTCCTCTTTGGTGCCGCCGATTTTTCCTTTTGCGGCCCCGCCGCCACCTCCAGCACCCGCAGCCCCGCCGCCAGATGCTTTGCTACCCGCGATCAACGGCGCGAAGGCCGTGTCGTTTGCGAATTCTGCTTTCAGCTCTTCCAGCGTTGCTGCGGAGAGCTTGCCCTGCTGGTCGAGGACGACCACAACAGGCTTCCCGTCGCGCTGCTCGACGCTCAAACGGCGTTCGATATGCGGCAACAGGGCTTTGGCGCTGCCTGGGATTGCCAGGGCAGACGCGATGTCAGTAGCGGTACGGCCGACGGTCAGATCCCGGATCTGAGTACTCAGCGTTCCACGCTCCTGCTCCAGCATGCCGTTCAGCTCAGCTTCGCGGCGGTTGTACTTTTCAGACCAGGACTTTTCGAGCTCCTCGACGTTGCCGGACTTGCGAGCGGCCTCTTCACGCTCCAGCCTGGCCTGCTCTTCCGCATCCTTGCGAGCCTTCTCGGCGGCTTTCTTCTCGCCGAGCAGCTCTTCCACCTTCGACTTCAGGCCGGATACATCTTCTGGTTGCGGCAGGCCTTCAATACCGAGGACAAACTTGCCTTCCTTCTCGGTGTAGAGCGATTTGACGGAGTCATCGAGACCGTCGAGAGTGTCCAACTGATATTTCAAACCCATTTGTTTGTCTCCCGGAGACGTTGGTGCAGGCCCTGCCTGCTATTTGATGCCCGCCCGCTCGAACGCCAGAGGCTCAAGAGCCTTCATCTGCACAAGGGTCAGAGGTGAAAAGTTTCGATCAAGCTGCAGCTCGGAGAATCGTTCGATGCTCAGGCCGCCTTCGCGGAACAGCTTGGCGCGTACCGGGCCGATGGCCTTGTCCTGAAACGCTGCCGGCTGTTGCTTGAGCCAGTCGTAGTAGCTGAGGTCTGCCCTCACCTGCTGCGGGCCGTCGGCGCCGATTGAGGCACGCGTCGCACCTTCAGCAAACATGGCGCTGAACCTGGTCACCGCAACCAGAGTGGTTCGGCAATTGATATGGAACGGCGGCCTGGGCCCTGAAGCGAGAGGAAACCGGCGCTTATCCAGCGATCGGCATTCCTGCGTAGTCTTGCTATCCAGCGTGGCAACGATCTCCACGAACTGCACGACGTCGCTGTTTTCCTTCAGCGTCTCCATGCGAGCCTGGGTTGCGACGTGCTGCACCGCCGTTCGCACGATGGTGCCGGCGTTGCGGTTGGTCGTGGCCAGGATGCCGTCGTTGTACTGGAGCGCCTTGGTACCGCGAATATTCTTGATGATCTGGAAGTTCGTCCGGCCTTCGAAGAAGCCCTGCCTGATCGCGCCTGTGAGGCGTTGCCGCTCGGTATCGCTGAAGCCATCAATGAACGACTTGAGCAGCTTCCCGCCGTCCGCACCGCGCACGCTGAGCGGGTTTGTGAGGATTGCCGCCCTGATTGCCGCAGCACCTGGCACCGCCGCGTCGAAGGTGACGCCCACCGGTGCCGCCCGGGTCAGGCTGGTTGCTTCAAACTCGGCCTCGTAATTGGCGATGTCCACCAAGTCGAGGTTCAGCTTCTCGCTGTACCGGTCGAAGATACCCAGCAGCAGGCTATCAACCTCGCTCAGCAGCCGCTCCAGGCGGGCGACGGTGTAGTCCGTCAGGTCCGCCCGCGTCAGCCGCTCACGAATCGAGCGGTCGATCTCCTTGAGGAAGGGGGCGAACTTCGCAACCTCCCCTGATTTCAGCTGCTCCAGGAACACGGCATGCCGGATGGTGGCGTCAAGGATTGCTTGGTTTGCCGCCATTCGGAATTACCTCGGTGTCGTCCAGGGCTGGCCCAGTGCTTTGTGCCTCTAGCTCATCCCGGATTTCGTCGTCCGTTTTCTCCGGGTTGATCACGCCGCGATCGCGCAGGTACTGCCAGAAGTCGCCCTCGGGCAGCTTGCCGCCCTGCACGGCATTGAACAGCGCCGAAAGGATCGTTGCGTCCAGAGTGATCTGGCTGAAGTCTTGGTTGAGCTTGTAGACCACCTCGCCGGTGGCATTCACGAACTCGGCCATCCAGACCAGGCACTGGCTGTACGCCTCGCTTACGTTGCTGACCACCAACGAGAGAACGCTGTGTTCGGCGGCGCTGTCGTTGTCGGCCTGAGTTGCAGTCTTCACTGCACTGCCGCGCTCAATCAGCCGGGCACCCAGGGACACCATGTCCTGCTTCTTGGCGTCCATTGCCTCTTTGGCGACGGTGTTGGGCTGCGCCTGCCATACGCCACATGCACCATTCACGGGGAGCAACCAAGGCGCCCTCGATCCCAGGAATATCCCGGCTTTTTCGAGGTGGTCGCGCCATTGCTCATCAAGGCCAGACATCCATGGCTGGGGCTGGCCCACCAAGTACGCTGCCTCTTCATAATCCGCGCTGTTGCGGTAATGCCCGATGTTCACTTCGGCCATGTCGTACAACGGCGAGTCGTCAATGCTGGTGTCGTTGTTCTCGCTGCCCAGGAACTGGAACGGGATGATGCGCCATGGCTGGCCTGAGCCGTTCAGAGGGGCAAATGGCGCGACGGTCATCTCCGCCTTGCTGGAGCCCTCCTCCCATACTTCCTGGGTGTACACGCCGGAAACGTCCAGGCGCAGCACACGGTATTGGGTAGCCTGCTCACTGCCGAACCCGTCATCCGTATCGACGTCGACCTTTTCACGTAGCACAACCAGGCTCAACAGGTGCTGACCGCCAACCTGGCGCGTCTTCCAGTTGATGATCGACTCAGCCGGGTAGCTGGCGACATTTGCACGGGCGCGACCGGCATGCTCGTCTGCCCTGCTCACGGTGCCAGGCTCGACAGCCGCGTAGTCAACAAGCAGACCGTGACGGCCGACTTCGAGCAAATGCCCGATAACCGACTGCGATTGCTGGTAAACGCTGACACCCTGCCCGTCGATGTCAGTTGCGACGTAATCGAGCGCACCGGGAACAGTCAGCGTTGGCCATGTGCGAAACACCGCGCCCACCAGGCTGTGTTTCGTCCGGCCGGTGGCGTTGTAGAACACAGCACGCTTCTTGTAAGCGTCGTACCGATCCTTGTTATCCTGGGACTTGTCCGAGGCATTCGGCCGGGGCAGGTAGTAATCGCCAGCAACCTTGACCGTTTCCGAGCCCTTGCAGACGTCGCGCACCAAGCGCCAGCGGTACTGTGCCGCCGTGTACTCGGAACGGGTGAAAGTGACGTCCGTCATCGGGCGACTCCCATTTTCATTGAGGTAACGATTGTTTTGATCGGATAACGCTTGGCGATGAAGTAGCCGGCGGCGTCGTTCATGTGGTCGTGACCCTTTTTCGGATCTTTGTCCGGCTCACCCTTGTCGGTGTAGGTCTGTCGCTCAAGACACAGGGTGAGCTGAGGGCATTGATCGATGTTCACCTTCAGGCGACGCTCGCCGTAGGCGTTCAGGAACATAGCGTTCACCGAGTTCACACGGTCTTTCACGCCCGGGTTTGTGGAGTCGACGATCACTGTGAACTTCGCTTTCTTCAGTAGCGAAAGGTCGGACTCGCTCGCGTTTTTGCTGCTGGTGTTCTGCCCGCTGGCGTCGGGATATACCGCCACCGAGTGACCAGGGAACCGGGCCTGGATTTTCTCGATCATCTCCGGCGTGTCCCGAACACCGTGAAACTCATCCAGGGCCATCGGAAGGTCGTCACGCACTACATAGACGACGGCCGCCATCTTCATGACGTTGAAGTCCATCCCGATGTGAAGCGCTTCGCCCGGCTTGATTCGTTCGCTGGTTCGGCATTCGTCACGATTGAACGTGTAGTAGACGACACCGGCGTAGTTTTCGAAGCCAGCTTCGTACTCTTGCCGAAACGTCCGGGGGTCCATCTTGCGCTTGGCAGCCTCGAGCTCTTCCTCTGGAACGTTGCCGCCCTGCAAGGATGTGTACTGCCAGCTCTTGTGGTCAGGCTCGCCACCAGGCTTTCCGTCGAGGTATGTGTCGTAGCAGTGGTTGAAGCCTTTCGGCGTGCCAATGCGCAGCGCATGACCGCCCTTGCGCATCCCGACGCCAGGGATCTGGTACTGACAGGTCGAGAGCATCGGGCGAAGAACTTCTTCCCATGCCGCCCACGGGCAGTCCGCCCATTCATCCACCAAGACGAAGAACAGGCCGGAGCCCCGCAGGTTGTCGTAGTTGTCGAGCCCAACCACGCGCATGACGTGGCCTGATTTGAGCGTGATCGAGCATTCCGTCTCGTTCGGGCGGTGCGCACGCCAAGCCTCGGGGATCGCCTGCTTCAGTCGCCGCCAGAACACGCGCTTGGCCTGCTTGAAGGTAGGCGCGCCGTACCAGATCTCATCCTCGACGCTTACGCCCCACTCCGCAGCCAAGCGGGCAGCACGACGCATCTCGGCCTTGCCCAGGAACGTCTTGCCGAACCGTCGCCCACACACCGCATCGCGGAAACGGGCCTCAGGCTGGAAGCCCCAGCAGTAAATGTTCGCCTGCTTGGGCGTCAGCTTTACCGGCGGGTCAAAGGTACGGGGTAGCGGGGACATTCTCATCAGGCTCCAAGGTGTACTCAGCAACGGCGTGCAGCTGGTCTGCTTGGGAGCCCAGAGGTTTCTCAGGTTCGAGGCGGCGATTCACGTAGACATCGCCCACCTCTTTGGCGGCCTGCTCATACAACTGAGCGGTCAGCGCCAGGTTGCGCATGTTCTCGGCCTTCTCTGCCATTCGCCCCAGGCCACGAAGCCGGTAGGCGCGGTTGGCGATCGGGATCTCGGCGGTCTCTTCTCGGAATCGCTTGCGGGTATCGTGAAACAGGGTCGCCCACTTCACGGCAAGCCCCTTCCCGGCCGACTTGGTTGGGTCGTGCGTCTCGACCTGCTGGCGACTTACCACAACCCCGTATTCGTTCTTGACGGCTTCCACCACTTGGGAGGGGGTGTCAAAGCACGCCAGCGCCTGAACGATGAAGCTCTTCACCTCATTTTTCAGGACTGCCATAAATTCTCATCCGTCTAGAGCCTGTCAAGAATCAGGCCGATCTGAGCAGACAGGTTCCGCAGGCCCTCGCAATGTTCAATTTCCCCACCTCAGCAGGACTGTTTGCAGCATCCACCAACGCTTGAACCTCAGGGCTCGCACCATAGCGGCGGACGACACCGACGAACTCTTCGACGTCGTGCCCCTGCAGCTTGATCTTTGGTGCACCGTCTTGGGTGAATGCTGGTTGACCGTACTTGTCGGTCGCGTGAGCCAGGTGATACAGCTCGTGCTCGATCAGGGCGCAGAACTCGAGGTCGCTGCACTGGGCGCAGTAGTCGGCAGCCAGGGTAATGATGAAGGCCGGCACCTCGCCGAACCAATCACGCATCTGCTGCTCCATCCGGGCTTTCTGCCAACCGCCGGCGCGAAACGCTACCTGTTCGGCCTGGCCCAATACCGTCCTGCTCTGCTTCTCGAAGCTCGACGATGCCCACATGACCCGGATATCTGCATCCAGTAGGTGGGCATGGTCTTCATTGTGAATGGTGCCGCTGTCAGCAAGGATCTCGGCCTGCAGCCATTCCCACACTTCGGGCGCAGGCGTCAGGCGGATGCCGAAGTCGGACAGATCGGAAAGCTCAAGCAATGACGCCGGTGGGTATGGCCTATCCATAAGCCTGAATCTCCGCGCCACGTTTTCGAATGCGCCAAATCGTGGCGCGGATTAATCAGTGCAGGCCATTACCTGGCCGCGTTTCGCCCAGGCATAAACCACAACGCCCGCGTGAAGCATCACGCCGAACGGGTTTACCCAATGCCCCTGGATCGAGGTGACAAAAGCGCCGAATGCACCAATGGCTACCAAGTAGAAGGCCGTGCATAGGAGCGGATGGTCAACCGGCCTTACGCGGCGCAGGTAGTCACAGGCCGCCAGGGCGACAAGGACACATAGGAACGCGTCAGCCGCGCTCAGCGCCGATACAAGAATACTGTTCATGTCAGGCACCTCGCGTCGTCGGGAAGGACCCTATGACTGCTTTGATGGCCGGGATGATGTTCATGGCGGTCAGGCCAAGTACGAAGGCAACGCCACATAGGAGGTTGTCATCGACTACAAGGTCGAGCCGCGTGGCGATCCAGCCAGTGACAGGCTGAGACAGGTACATCGAGAAAAAGAAACCGGTGGCCACCGCTGCGGCTGCCTGGCCCCGGGTTAGATCCCTCAGAAAGCCGAGAGACAGAATCGAGCCAATGAATGCAGCCATGACCACGCCGTACTTCACCAGCAATACGCCGGCGGCAGTGCTCGTTGGTTCTGCCATTGGATACTCCATGATGAATAGATCAGCCCCGGCGGCACTCCCAGCTCAGAGCGAAGGGTGTGGCGGGGCCGAAAACAAGAAGGCCCCGATCAATATCGAGGCCCTGAAAAGGCACCGAGGCACTCCCCCTCAGTTGCTCAAGTTGTTTTGGCTCCCTGAAAGTTCTCAGATCTACGCCGCAGAGGCTTGAGGCCCCGTGCCTGGTCGGCCCGTAGGGGCTTGAACCCTCTTCCCCCGGTTATGAGCCGGGCGCATCAACCGTCAATGCTTCGGGCCAGATTTGGAGCGGATACAGGGAATCGAACCCTGATCGAAAGCTTGGAAGGCTGTCTAGCGACCTGCGCTACCCGCAATTGCGTGTCTTCCCACGCTGCCAGCCAAAGACCATCACGGCGTCGACACCCAAGTGCATCGATCTCGCTGTTCCTGTCTCGCGCCACCCTGAAAGCGTGTTAGGTCAGGGCGCGCGGGCTGCCGGTGTTTTTCCGTAGCGCTGCACTACCGGCTTATCAGCGTCCAGGCCTCCCGAGGGCTGCCCTGGCTGCAGTGAATTTTGAGCAATAAAAAACCCGGCGCGGTAGCCGGGCTCTTTTTAGTCAGTCCTACACACGCAGGAATGACAGGATGGGTATAATTTCTCTCACTTTCTCACTGTTGTCAATAGCTATGCCGCGTCCTGAACTAAAAGGCCTTCCTCTTCAAGAATCAACCGAACCTCTGCGAGCGCTTCCTTGACCATCAAGTTGAGCTCTTTCTTGATTCCGTCTCTCCAGCGATATCGGGTTGACTCGGGCGCCGCATCGATATCCCAAGTATTCATGTCGTAAAAGCTGTCGGGAAGAACGATCAGATCCTGATCCAGCGCCTCAAGCCTTGCGCGCTCCGACTTCCCAGCTGCAATCGCTGCGCTGATCAATTTATCGCGGCGAGAGTCATCGACCTCAAGAGGGATTTCCACCGTTACCGATGTTGGCCCTTTCCGCTTTGCTCCTTTCATCTTCGGGATCGACCAAGTGGTGACGGCCTTATGTACGAACAGCGCTGGTGCAGGGCTAGGCACCAGAGGGATGATGCCGGTGATCGCCTGCAACCGCCTGGCACGGCCAGTGCTGTACTTAGCGCCCAGCACGTCCCAGTGACGAGGCTTGAGCATGTGGTGCAGCCTAGCGGCAAGCCAGTAGTCAACCTGGGCTCTGTCCAAATCGCCGCCGCCAGAAGAGAGTGATGCAAGGCATCCGCCATCCTCTTCGCTGGGGTTGTAGAGCTTCTGCCATGCCTGCCCCTTAGAGGCGCACTTCTCGCCAGCGGCCAACGCTGCAACGACCGCTCCTGATACGCTCGTATAGATCATGCTGCCGCCCTCTTCAATTCTCTGGTCTTTGCCTGGTACTCAGCCTTGATGGCCTTGATCTCTTCGATGGTGTACTTGCGCACGCTCTGGTCAGATTCCAGGGCGTCGACCGCCTCCTGGCCGATGCGCGCGATCAGGCCGATCCGGTAGTCCACGGCATTGCCGGAAAGGAACCGGTTGTCCTGCTTGCTCTGTGCGTGGCAGTTGCGCTCATCGAAGCGCAGGTGCGGCGCTGAGCCGACGCTGCGGTAATGCCCTGCATCTACCGCGTTGCCGCTCCAGTCCAACGGCTTCCCACTGGAGATGCAGAGGTGACCGGCGGCCTGGTCACGGGCGCGGATGTACTCGTTGAACGCCTGCTGAGCCTCGCGCATATGGTCGCCGCGACTTTTCAGGGCCTCCTTTCGAACCTTGATGTCGGCGCGGCCAACCTGGGCCAGCGACTTGTGCGCCTTCTCCTGGTTCACTTCCTTGATGGCCAGGCCGCACTTCGGACTGCACACAGCCTGTCCGAGGCGCTGCGGGACGAATGAGGCCCTGCATGCTGGGTTTTTGCAGGTCTTGGGCTTGGGTTGCTTGCGCTCAATGGTCATTGGTACACGCTCCCTGGCTGTCCGGGCTCGTTGCTGTCCGTGCATGCCAGATCATGGTCGCTTGCCTTGGGGCAGCGCTTGCAGCCACACGCAGGGCACAGGATCATTTTCGTGGATGACAACGGCAGCCAGCCAAACGGACCTTTGGTGCCCAGCTTGTGCTCAGCAATACAGCGGTGGCATTCGCAGTTGATCGGGCTCATGCGGCCTCCTTGCTCAGCAGATCGGTGAAGACGACGCCCTGGCCGGTGAAGTAATTGGCCATGCGGTCGGTGTACTGGACGCCCTGGGCGCGATTGAACAGGCTGGTCACCGGGAAGCCGTCCGGGCCGAACAAGTGGCACTCCCCCATCATGGCCAGCTTCGTTTCGTAGGGCAGATGACGCATGACCCGGTACCACTCGGCCTGGAAACCAGCGTCCTCGTTCAGCAGGATCTGCACGCCGAAGTGCAATTTGCAGTAGCGGCGCGCATCTTCCGGCTCGCCGATCTGGGTCATCTCGGCGATGCGCTTGTACATGGCAAACCACAGGCGGTTCTGGTCCAGGGTGCGGTCCTTGCCCGGACGAAGGCTCACCACCACAAAGTGCTTGTCCTCGAACATCTTGGACATGCGGGTGATGGCCTCGGTGAGCATGGAGCGGCAGTTGACGCTGATCTTGTCCGTCATACCGAGCACCTCCCGAGCGCGAAGGCCGCAATGGCGATCATCACAAGAGTGACGGCCCCATAAATCACCGCTCGCCTAGCTGCTTTGGCAATTTCATTCCCGAGACCGTTCATGGCTGCTCTCCGTTGCCCATGGCGGCGTCGATGGCCTTGCACGCCAAATCGACCTTGCGATACCAGTCCTTGAGCTTGCGGTAGCCTTGATCGCTGTGTTGCCCGTGAATCTCTAGGTCTTCCAGAACTGAGTCCAATTCAGGAAGAAGCACTACCAGCGATGAATTTGCGCGAAGCTCCTCGTTCTCGGCCTTCAGCTCAGCATTCACCTGCTCGTAGGCTTCGTAGCCGGTCTTGAGGCCGGCGATTTCGGCGCGGAGTTCGTCGCGCTCTGCGAGTATCTCTTGCGCTTTTCGAACACTCTGCCAATCGCCATAAACACGCAGATTTCCATCCAGCGTCATCCCAACCTTGAAAAGCTCAGTGAGACGCTCGTTTTCGTGCTGCGCCTCCTGCATATCCTCGATGTAGGTGATGGCCGCCGACTCAATCTCACTATTTTCCGTGGCAAGACGCTCGTTCTCGGCCTTGAGCTGGGCGCGCTCCCTGGCGGCGCGGCCACCATCCTTGATGAGCTTATTGATGCTCACAGCATTGGCCTTCAGGCTTCCGCGCATGCTTGAACAGTCAGCACGCAGCCGCTCGTTCTCGGCGATCAGGCTCAGGACTGCGGCGGGGTTGGCGGCGGCCACGTAGCGCAGGCATGCATCCTTTTCTGTATCGATGCTTTGGTATTCCAGCAGCGTCCCGAGATCCACGTCGAAGACGTAGCTGGTGCCCGGTGCGTACTCAGGACCAAACCATGGGCCTTCTGGTGCAGCCTCGGCCAGCCGCTTCAGTTCGGTGTTGTCGGTCATGCCCGCTTCTCCCCTGCTTCTGCGATCACTGCCATGCGCTCCAACTTGCGAGCCTGGAGCCACGCCTCTGACGTGCGATCTTTCTCACTGCCCTTGTCGACCCACTCCCAGACCGGGCGGCCGTTGCTGACCATGTAGGCCCGGTACATCTGGCTGTACTGCTGCTGGCGGATTTGCTGGACGCCACGACCTTTCAGGAAGCGCTCGTCCCCGGCCTGCGGCTTTGGTTTGGCCTGTGCGGTGCTGTATCGAATGCTGGTTACAGTCATGCTCGTGACTCCAATTCCTGGGCCTGCTTGATCAGCAGCGCCCGGCGATCTGCCAATTCGTTGGCTGCTTCAATCCGCATTTCGAGCTTCCGTTCTTCGCTGGCCCTGCGCATTTCCAGCATCGAGTTCTTCACGATCTCGAGCTTTGCGCGCAGCACAGGCTTTGGCTGGGTGACGGTGCCGGTGAGCAATCCAGCAATGGCGCGGCCGTCCTCGGTGACCGGGGCAACGCTCAGGTCAGCCAGGTACTTCTGGCCGTGCTCGCGGGGGATTCGCTTCAGCTCCATGGCCTTGGTTACGGCTTGAATGCGACGGCTTGCGTCAAAGCCCACAGAGACGTGCCAGTTCACAGGCCTGGTATCCTCTCGGGATTGGCCGACAAACCGCTCATACGCGCTGATGAAGGCCATCCTGGCGCCAATCTTGTCCCCGGCATCGAGCACAGGCTTTGCGGCGGCCAGGGCCAGCTGGATTTCATCGGTCAGGACAACGGTTTCGTATTCGTCGTTGGTGGTCATGGCGATAGCCCAAGCTTCGTCCTTGCCAGGGCGGCCATCCTCGGCTTGGATGCGCTGCATGATCGCGCCGAGGGTGAACTTCCCTGTCAGCTCTCGACGGCAAGATTGCAGCGCCTTGCGGATGTCTTGCGGCGGGAATACGGATAAGTCTTCGGCCATCAGCTTGGCAGCGGTCGCGCTGATGGTCTGACCCAACGTCTCGGCCGTTGCGCAAATGCCAGCGGCCAGTTCAGCAAGGTTTTCAGAGGAAAGCATTGCGTTTCTCCCCGTCGAGAATGAGCCGGGCGGCTTCCTGCGCGGCGTTCATGTTGGCTTGGGTGTCTTCAATCTGGCGGGCGGTGCGGGAATTCATCTGCCGGCCGGTGAGCCACATGGTGTGGTACGCATCTGCCTTGCCGATCAGGTTTTTCAGGCTGTGGCAGTCGTTGACGATTCGGGCGTCATTGACCGTGAGGTAGTACGCAGCAACGCTGTGGGCAACGTCGATACCGAGGCTGTCCACCAGCTTGCCAAGCATCCCTCCGGCCGCTGCGTTCCACACCGGCCAGCACTGGTAGCGCTTGCGGTAGGCCATTGCGTAGTTCGCCCAAGCCTTGAACGTTTTGCAGGCCTGGTCTTTCGGCCCCGGCATGTCGGCTGGGATTTCAACGCGGGGCGCTTCGGGTTTATCAACTACCAGCACCAGCACGCCGGGTTGGGTCGGCTTGTCCGAGCCTTCCGGCAAGTTGTGACTGGTACCCTGATTGGTATCCTGATTACTGGTATCTTGATTTGTCGGAGATTTATCCGACCCTTGCTCGGATTTTTTTCCGACCTTGCTCGGAGATTTATCCGAGGTAGATCGGATATTTTTCCGACCCTTTGAGGCTGGAGGGGTCGGATATTTTTCCGACCCATCTTCCTTCTTGTTCCACTCGGCTGCCTTTTTGGTGAGGCGGAAAAGCGTGATATTCGCTGTGCTGGACAGGTCAATTAAACCGGCTTCCTCAAGCGCTTTCAGCATGCGGTATGCGGTGTCCGGTTTGTCGGTCAACAGAGGCAACTCTTCTACGATCTTCGCTTTGCTGAGCGCAAAGAAGATACCGTTCTCGGTCTTTACTGGAGTCGTCCAGCTTGGGCATGAGTAGACGAAAGCGAACAAGAGCGCTTGCTGGGAGTTCAGGCCCCACTCAAGCGACTTAACCTGGTTAATAGATAGCGTGAACTGCATGTCAGGCCTCCACCGCGCTAGCGATATCTGAGAGACCTTGCAGCACAGGAAGAATGGCGGAAAGCCTCGCCTGAATGGTCGAGTCTGCCTCGATCAGGTCTGATAGAAACTGACCAGCAAAGCTAGGCACGCCAACCTCGCTGCGCTCGACGTAGCGGCCTATCAGCTCAACCTGGGTAATTACGCTGAGGATCAGGTCAGATGCGCGAGCCTGCTCTTTAGGCGGCGCCTTGGCAGCCTTGGAGGCCTGCTGAATCGACTTCTTGTCTCCGACAGCAACAGATGCCTGCTGATCCTTTGGCAGCACCAGCAGAGCCACGGCGCCAGATACCGAAGCGCGCCCCTCATCCATTGCCTGAACAAGCTCAGGGGCGGCCTCGTTAGCGACACGCTTGGCCTGCTCGTAGGTTTTTCCGTTGCCAAAACCGGCTGCTTTGGCTGCAATATCACGAGTGTCACCTTTAGGGTCCGGAAAATTTTCCGGACCCTCTGAGTGCTGGTTTGCTCCAAGGCGGCTACCCAGCTCTCGCTCAATAGCCTCTCCGATAGCAACGCGCTCGGACGGGGTGAAGTCCTTGCGGAACTCATTTTCGGCCATCTCGCCTTGCAAGATTGAATCGAGGTGAACGGTGCGGACTGGAATCTTTTCCCAGCCGAGGGATAGGCAGGCACGCAGGCGGCGCTCACCAAAAACGAGGCGATACCCGGAGTCGATGCCGATTGGCTGCAAGAGCCCAATCTCTGAAATGCTTGCGGCCAGGCTTTCAATGTCGCCGAAGTCCTTGCGGAATCGATTCGCGACCTTGATCAGGGATGCCTGGCACTGAATGATTTGATCGGCCATTTTTTGACAGGGGACGGTTTCCCGCCCCCATCCTATTTAGATGAAGGTCGGGAAGGTGTCGTCGACTCGCATAACGTTGGTCGCGTGCTTGATAGGCTTGCCACGCAGCTCTGCGTTCCAAGTACGAATCAGGGCGCCAATGACTTGGCTGCGGTGGATCGGGCGACGGTCAACAGATGCGGCAAAGCAGCGATTCCGCAGATACAGCAGGTTGTCGTTGACGCCCTCAACGGCCCCCACCATGAATCGCTCAAGGAATCGCTCAGCCAAGGGCTGGTTGCGCTGGCTTGCGAAGAAATAGAACATCGCCGCAATGGAGCGCGGGACGGGAGATTGTCGAGGAAGGGTTTGGCCGTATTCGGCGGCGGCGATCAGCAGCGGGTTGCGCTTAACGAATTCAAGAACGTCGGTCTTCTCGGCTTTGCCGGGAAAGCCAAATTGCTCCTTCTCGTAATCAATCACCCAGGTGGTGGCGGTCGCCAGCATCTTGCAGGTCTCAACGGGGAGACCCAGCTGAACAAACAACACATCCGACTTCTGGCGACCCTTCCCGCTATCGAGTACGTCAAAAATGCTTTCGTCAAAGCCTCGCATCACTACGCAAGTGACCGTGATACCAGATTGAAGAATGGCATGCAGGCGGTGCTGACCATCCAGCAGGCTGCCACTCTTTGAGAAACGGATCGGGTCGCCGGTCATCTTCCAGCCGCCATTACGGATCGCTTTTTCGAGCTTCGCCACATGAGCCATGCTGGCCGCGCGATTTCCAGTGTTACGCTCAAGCCACGCACGAGCGATCTCAGGTGTCACCTGCTCGACGGTAATTGCCGGGGCGTTTACGTTGATGGCGTTTTGGGTTAAATTGCTCATGTAGATTTTCCTTTAGTTACGCAATTAGCCAGGCCACGAACCTGGCTTTTTTGCGCCCGCGATTTGCGGTTGGGGTTTTGCGCCACGTTTTGCAAAGCGTTAAAACGTGGCGCGGCATGGGTTCAAGCTCTTGCCTTGTGCAACTCAATTACCGCCGCTACAGCCTCAAGGCTCGCCGACATGTACTTGGCGTGCAGGGCGCGGATCTTCTTTGCTTCGTTCGAATCGATTTCGCCGTCTTCCAGGGCGGAAGCCACCATCTGGTCAAGTGCGCCACGCTGTGCGGATGCAGCCAGCGAGCGCTGATACAGATCGACGTTGTCCAACTCCCCTGCTTCCGGGATCTTCACGAACACGCCGCCATACATCGCGCAGATGTAGTCCGGCAGGTGCTCGGTCTTCGTTTCGCTTTCCAGCACGAAGATCTCGGCATCGCTCAGCGGCTTGCACCCGGCGGTTTCATAGATCTGGTTCTCCAGGCGCTTGTCCTTGATGCCAAGGCGAGCAGCTGCGCAATCCATCCCTCCAGGGAAAGCGTTGGACACGGCCGCCATTACTTGGCGGCGGGTCTCTAGTACGGGCGTTTTCATGTCCTAGTTTTTCCTTGGGTCGGTTGCGATCAGAATTGCTTCAATGGAGTGGCGGACAGGGATGTCAGGCGGCGGTTTTCTTGGCGCCTTGGGCGTCCAGTTCCTTGAAAACGTCTGGCCTGGCGATGCGGAGAAACATCATCCGAGCCCTTGGGATGCCGTATTTCCTCCAATCACTTACTGATGGGGGGCGCACTTCACACAGCTCAGCGACACGGAAAGTGCCACCGAGAGCATCAATAATTTCATTTGGGTTCATGCCTGATTTCTCCGGCTATTCGCATAGGTACGGATATTAGGCATACCTTTTATTTAGGTCAATAGGAATACCTTAGATGCCTGGTGTTAGGCTCCCCTAATGAGGACACTTCAAGAACGGTTAAAACTGGCGATGGCCGGCCCGCCAAAAGTTACGCAGGCCGCCCTGGCTCGCGCTTGCGGCATTCGCGCGCCGTCTGTAAACGACTGGATTTCAGGGAAAACCAAGACGATTGAGGGGCAGAATCTTTTGATCGCCGCCGACTATCTGAAGGTGATGCCGATGTGGCTGGCTACTGGAAAGGGGCCGATGCGTAAGGGGTCGGATGGTGGAGCGCAGCCTGCAAGCAAGGAGAGCAATGTCGTGCCGATTGAGTCTCGCCGAAAATCGCAAGATTCCAGCTTCATTACGATCCCTCAGTTGGACGTAGCCGGGTCAATGGGGCCGGGAAGAGTGCCGCCCGATCACATCGAAGTGATCAGGGATATTACCGTTCATCTCGACTGGCTGAAGACGCAGGGCTTGTCGTATTCCAAGCTAGAGAACCTGGCCATCATTGATGGCGACGGTGACAGCATGGAGGGCACGTTCCGTAACGGCGACGCCCTGCTGGTGGATCGCGGTATCACCGAGATCCGAACCGATGCGATCTATGTCTTCACGCTGGAGGGCGAGCTTTTCATTAAGCGGCTTCAGCGCCTGACCGGCGGTTCCCTGCGCATGATTTCAGATAACCCGGTGTACCCGGCAATCATGATTGAGGGCGATATGCTCGCCAAAGTGCATATCCAGGCTCGCGTGCTGCTTGTCTGGAATGCCCGGAAGCTTTAGGCGATTACCAAAATGCCACGGATTACGTACAAGAGCGAAGCGCCGCAGTGGGATGATGCAGAACTGATCCAGCACTTCAAATTCTGCGCAACTATGCAGCTAAGGACGCCACTTAGGATATTGCAGCACCATAACGATACTCACTGGGATCGCACGCAATCCCCGCCGAAGATTATCGAAAAGTCGTGGCAGGGCATTTGGGTGCCGTGCACGAGGCTATCCGGCCTTTTCGAATACGAGGCGACGATGGCCTCCGAAATTGGCCAGATCCCAGTAAGTGGCGGCGACTTCTTACGCTTTCTACTGACTATTCGTGAGGCGGTTGAATCCCGTGATACAGGAAAGCACGCGGCGGCTCTCTCTGTTGCCAGCAGCAAGATATGGGAGTCAATTGTTGAAAAACTTGGCGGTGCCCAAAACGTGGCCATGCGACTTTGCAAAGCTAAAGCCGGGTAACAATTGCACAGAATTCTGCCGGAGGCCTCGTGTCCCTTACCAAGCCAAACCAAGACCTTAAGCGCGACCTCCAAGGCATCGCCTCAGACCTCAAGTGGTCGGCCGTAGAGCTGATGAGGATTGCGGAGCGGCTGAGCCTTGCAGGGAACGAGGCAGACGCCCAGGCCGTGTTTAGGATGCTCACCGTATTTCATGATGGCGAGGATCGGCTGGCCGGTTATGCGGATGAGGTGAAGGCCGGAAGGATTGTGCGAACAGGGGCGAATACATAAGGGACTTGCCCAGCTCCACTATTTTCAAAAAAAACGACAAACGCAAAGCATGGAGCGCAATCTGTGAGTAAAATTGAGAGTTACCAACTCGACCTGGCCATACCGATGAACGAAGAAGACGTTTTCCACTTTGATGACTCGCGCCCTCACTTTGACGGCCTGTGTCGGAAAAACGGCATCACGTATTGGTTTGCCCGCGACTTCATGAAAATGATCGGGTATCAGACATTTCAAAGCTTTCAAAAGGCTGTTCAAAAGGCTATTGCATCCTGCACTACGCTCGGCATCGACATCATGGAAAACTTTCAGCAAGTGGACCGTGAGATTGATGGAAAAATCGAGAAGGACTACAAGCTTTCACGGTTTGCCTGCTATTTGACAGCCATGAATGGCGATAGCAAAAAGCCCGAGGTCGCTAGAGCTCAAGCGTATTTTGCTGCGGTCGCTGAGACTTTCAAGCGTTACATCGACCAAGCTGAGGACGTTGAGCGCGTTCTCATCCGTGACGAAATCTCTCTACATGAAAAATCCCTGAGCGGCGTAGCGAAACAGGCTGGCGTTACCGAATACCATTTTTTCCAAAATGCCGGCTATCGCGGGCTCTATAACATGAATATGTCTGACCTCAAGAACCGTAAAGGTCTTATAGGCAAGGACTCGAGCCGGTCCCTGCTTGATTTCATGGGCAAGCAGGAGCTCGCAGCAAACCTTTTCCGTGTGACGCAGACAGAAGCGAAAATGGAAAACGAAGGGATCCGTGGGCAGAAAGCGGCTGAGCGCGCTGCCGAGGCAGTTGGAAGAAAGGTCCGCGAAACTATGATCGAAATCAGCGGAGATACCCCGGAGAGCCTGCCTTTAGCGCGCGACCTAAAACAGGTCAAGGGCGACCTTAAGGCATCTAGCAAAGAGTTTAAGCGACTCGATAAGTAAGCAGCCCGCTAACTTTGCAAAGCCCGGCCCAGCGCCGGGCTTCTTGTTTCTAGTAAGCGTACTCTCACGGCCTATCGATCAGCGGCCATGCCGTCCCGTGCGGCTATGGCCTAAAATCAGGTTGAGCTATGGAGGGACCGCCTATGGATATGCCGAAAAACGCTGAAGATATCCGAGCGCTGCTACTCAGCCAGCACCCAGAGTTGAAAGATGACCTTGCGAAGATTTCAGACCTTGATCTGCTGCAGTGCTTGATCTGCGCCTACGAATGCGCGACCGACATCAAGCAAGCCGACCTGGCGGAGATCGAGAGGCGTCTGGACGATGTCGCAAGGGCGCTGTTCTCTCCCGTGCCGCACTGACCTCCCCAAGCCCGCCTGTATCTGCCCTCTCCCATCTGAATCCGTAGCCCGCCACTAAGCGGGCTTTTTCATGCCTAACAAAAAATAATTAGGCATACCTATTGACTACAAAAGAAGGAATGCCTAATGCTCACTCCATCGAGTCACCCAACAGGGACTCGCCAGGGCCTCAGGGCCTGACCCGCTCTTTAAAAGTCTGACGTGACCCAACGACGTACCGGCAACCCCGGTGGTGAGAAAGCTAAACCGTCGTCCATGCAGCCTCTGGTAGCTGCCGTACTCCCACATGTGAGTACGCGAAACCACGCACACAAACTGGCAATGCATCGAACACGAAATGTGCGGCGCCGGTGAGAGACGACTCGGACCGATGCGTGGTGGAGATGAAACACCGAATTCAAGAATTAGCGGGCCCGATAGCTTCGGCTGGGACCGCCGGACCTCATGCACCCTGCCCCACTCAGCCAGGGCATTCAGAGCTGTAGCGTGCATGTTGTAAGGACCTGTGATCCACGGCGAACAGATGCTGTTTGACGCCGTGAGTAGGAAGCTCGAAGCCCGCCCCCATGACGAACCGCAGACCTGCAATCAGCAGCGGGATACGCGGCGCCGCCCTAGCGCAGAGGGAACCACCGCTGACGCAACAAACCCAGGCTGTCGCCAGTAGCGGGCCTGGGCTCCACAGATTTACTGATGCCGCTTCTATGAGGCGGCATTGGAAATCAACGGGAGTCACAAAATGCTCAACATCAACGAAGACGATCTGAAAACCGCAATCGTAGCCAAAGTATCTGATGAGCTGCTGCGCGATGGAGATGACCTTTCCGGCATGGTCGCTGCGGAACTTAAGAAGCGCATCGACAAAATCTTCAACGAGCGAGTAACAGCGCAAATTGAGGCAGCTATCAACGAAACCATCAACGGTTCGTTTGAGCGCGAATATCGCCGGGTAAACACCTGGGGCGAGCCAGAAGGTCCGGCCACGACCATTCGCAAAGAGCTGGAAAAGACCGTGAACGCTTACTGGTCAGCCAAGGTTGAGCCGCGCACAGGGAAAGTCGCAACGAGCGACTACAACACAGTCACCCGAGCCGAATACATCATGACTCAGGTCTGCGCCGAAGACTTCACGAAGGAAATGACCCAGAGCGTGCGCAACGTATCGGGCGCCCTGAAAGACGGTCTTCGCATCCAATTGGCCAAACAGATGGACACCATGCTGGACGGCCTCTTTCACATCAAAAGCCTGCAAGACCAAGGCAAGGTTGAAAAGCCGTACTGACCTTCACTGATGCCCATCCAGAGCGGTGGGCATTGGGAAAACAACCGAACGGAGAAACACCATGACTCGCGCTGAATTTGAAGACAAAGAAGGCATCGCCATCGCGGCAATGCTCGGCCTGATTGCCAATCAGACACCTCTTTCCCCTGATGAGGTCGCTGTGACCGCATTTGACTATGCAGAGGCGCTAGTGGCTGAGCGCAAAAAGCGCCTCGGTGAAAAGCCTCCATACGACTGCTGAACAACCAGCGCCACGACAGCCTGTCGTTAACTGCCCGATCCTCTCTATGAGAGCGCATCGGAAGTCACACGGTACCGCGAAAGCGCCAGCCGGCATCCGGGAGAAAGGGTTTGATTCAGCTTCCAGAGTGATCATCCGCGCGAGTAAGGCATTGACCCCGGCTATGTGTGACTTCCGATGCGGATGACCACTACACACCGCGCAAAGCGGCCCCCCGCATCACACCTATGACGACCTACCCCGGCCTGACGCCAGTAGCGTGACCGGGTACAGATGGCTACCTGCTGATTCAGGTAGCCATCTGGTTTCACAAATGCCTCTAGACCCCCTGGAGGTATTTGGAAGCCCACTGACGGAGACAGCAGCATGCAAATCAATCAGCAAAAAACGGTGCAGGTCGATGTGACTGAGCTGCACCTCTACATCAAGGTCCGCGACGGTTTCGCTGCTGGCCTGAAAGACGCCCAGGGCGAGGAAGTCGGCAGCTATGAAGGCTACGTGCCGGACTTCTTTCCCGGCCAGCACTACGGCGACTACCTGATCCTGAACATCGACCTGGAAACAGGCCAGATCAAAAACTGGCAGAAGCCGGTCGCCGCCGACATCGAAAAGATGATCGAAGCAGGCGACGACGACTGATCAACCCTCTCCTTGCACGTCAGCCAGACGAAAATTGGCCCGATCCTTTCCTTGGGGAGACTCGTATAGGGAGAGGGCATCGGAGAGTGATCGAAGCGTGCCCAAGCGGGCTGCAGCGCTAGGATCGCAAAGCCCCGTAAATGTCCTGAGCCGGTATGAGCGAGACGGCCAATACTAAAAACGCGGCGGGAAACAAGCGGGAGTAGCGCCCCGGTGTTTCGATCACTCTCCAATGCAGAAATGACCACCACCATACGAAGGCTCTATCTCGGGCCTTTCAGTCAAAAATAACCCGGAATAGGGGTATTTGGGCACCACCATCAATCCCGCCTCTACCCGTCAGCACTCCTCCCCCGCGCCCATCGGCAACCAGCGGGAGGCATAAGTGTTGAACGAATACAGGTGAACCACCACTGAGGTATCAGCGATGTGCGATTGCAGACAGAACACAGAGCGCCGCTTGCTTGAGGCGCTGCCAGCTCAACTACCGGAAGGCCACAAAAACCTGAGTGCGCGCCTGACTGGCTACGCAATCATGCTCGGCGATGGGGTGATGGTGTCCCGCCAGGTGATGCCGATCGACATCACGTATCAGCTCCCGACCAAGGCTGGCGTCATGAAGGACAAGAAGCAGTCCATGAGCATGCAGGCCAACTACTGCATGTTCTGCGGCGAGAAGTACGACAAGGACGAGCCGGAAGCATCGCTCGCCTAACCGGGTGAACCAACGAATGGAGTGAGTCATGAGCAAGCCAATAAATGAGCTAGCGTTTCCAGTGGTAAGCGTCGCCGATCACGAGTTTACCGGCATGACCCTGCGCGACTACTTCGCCGCAAAGGCAATGCGAGAAATCGACTGGAAGGTGAAACCGCTAAATGAGAGCGCGGATGATTGCTACGCAGTAGCTGACGCCATGCTCGCCGCCCGTTCCGCCTAACCCCAAACACTGGAGGTCGCCATGGCCCGCACTTACGAATATTTGACGGTCAAGGATGGCGAGGACATTGCCGTCAACCTGACCGTTGTCTCTTTCTCGGCCTCGAAAGGCAACTTCAGCTCGCAGGCCGCTGATCCCGATGAGTATCACGGGTACTGCGAAATCGAGTGGGAATCGAAAGACGACACCAGCTTCATGACTGAATCCGAGATCGCCTCGATGGAGGAATGGCTTGTGAGTGAGCATTCCGAGTACCTGGCCGACCAAGACTACTTCGATTAATCCCGCCATTTGGAGGCGACTATGAACGCAGCATTGAAGATATGCCAGGAGCGTTACGACGCTCAGTTGCCGCCTCCAGTGAGCGAGTCGGCTGTGGAGATTGCCCGCAAGGAGTGGCTTTACAACGCCACCGAGCAGCTGGTGCGCTTCGGTCAGGATGTGAAGTTCCAGCGGCGCCTGCGCAGGCCTCAGACCGTCACGGTCGCTCAACTGGCACTGGCGACTGATGAGCTGGTGAACGCCCGGCAGGCGAGCTGTGAGGTCGGCACACCGGCTCTCGGCTGGCTGCTGATCGCCAACAACTCAGGGCGCGCCGATAAAGTGTCGACCGCCGAGTTGCTTGGCCACAGCGACCACCCATTCGGCAAGCTTGGCGAAATTGCAGAGGCCCTACTTCGGCCCCTCGCTGACGATGCACTGGCCGCCCAGGCCGAGGACGACGAACTATGAACACCCCAACCGCCCTCGCCCGCCTGGGCCTGGAAATCGCCAAGATGAAGAAGTCGTGCACCCCGGTCCCTGACCGCACCTTCGTCATGGGCATGATCGAAATGGCCGAGTTCGCCGATCTGGTCGACTCCCCTACTGCCAACCGTTACCGCGATGCGCTGGACGCCAAGTTTGTCGAGCGCAACGAGCAGCTCAAGAGGGCCGCCGCATGAACAGCATGACCCTGGCTTTCACCCATAAGTCATGGCTCGGCGCTCTGTCGCTGGCCTACGACGCCGGTATCGAAAACGTCCACGCCTGGAGTCGCCGGGCCTGCCTGTGTGGTGAGTGGACCGTGGCTTATGAGGTGAAGGCATGAGCATCAGCGAAGACTCAGTGCCGCCATTCAAGGCCTGGCGCCTAACCCCAAAACGGCAAGCTTCACCTGTGCAAATCGTTAGTACAGAGCGGTGGGGGAACAGAACAGTGTTCGTCACCAGCCGGCGAGGAACGCTTTACGCGGGTGACCTCTGGAGCGACGAAAAGCAGCTTCTACTTCATGTTCAGGAATGGCTTGAGATTCGAAAGTCCACGCTGAAAGCGGAGTTGGCAAGTGTTGAGCTGCGCGAACTCAAGACAAGTCAGCGCCTTCGCGAGCTAACACTGTGACCACCCACCAGCGGCACCGGCGGAGCGCCATCCGCTGGACCTCGGCCATCGTTGGCCTGACCTTCCTCACCATCGTTCTACTGGGCCCAGCAATCGGCGGCCTGATCACTCAATAACCCACACCTTCAATCGCTGCGAGCATCGCGGCAAGGAATCCCTATGTCCGCAGTAATGAAGCAGGACGACAACACGCCTGCGATATCGGAGGCCGCGCTCGTCGAAGTGCTGAGCAGCAGCCTTTACCCCGGCGCAGAAAAGAACTCGGTTGTGATGGTCTTGGCCTACTGCCAGGCAGCGCACCTAGACCCGATGTTGAAGCCGGTACACATCGTTCCGATCTGGAATTCCAAGACGAAAAAGATGCAGGACACGGTGATGCCAGGCATCGGCCTGTACCGCATTCAGGCCGCGCGCACCGGTCAATACGCCGGGATCAGCGAACCAGAATATGGCCCTCCAGTGACTGCGAAGTTGAGCGGTGTAGAAGTCACGTATCCCGAATGGTGCCGCGTGACGGTCAAGCGGCAGATGAGCAACGGCCTGGTGGCCGAATACACAGCCAACGAGCGCTGGATCGAAAACTACGCAACAGCCAGTAAAGAAACCGCGGCGCCCAACGCCATGTGGAAGCGCCGAGCATTTGCCCAGCTCGCCAAGTGCGCCGAGGCACAGGCCCTGCGCAAAGCATTCCCTGAAGTTGGATCAGCGCCAACGGCCGACGAGATGGAAGGCAAGGCCTTCGAGGAGCCGGCACGCGATGTAAGCCCTCGGCAGCACGCCCAGCCTGAACCGGAAGCGCTGCCCGCCTACTCCGACGACCTGCTGACCGAGAACATCGTGAAGTGGCAGCCACTAATCGACTCGAACCGCACCAGCCCTGAACACCTCATTGCGACCATCAGCAGCAAGTACACGCTGAGCCTGGCGCAGATTGAAAAAATCACCAACCTCAAAGCCCTCGATGGAGACGCAGCATGAAAATTCACAACGTAGCTCAAGGCTCCGCCGAGTGGCTCGCCCTTCGCGCCCAGTACCGCACCGCTTCCGAAGCTCCGGCGATGATGGGCGCCTCGAAATATCAATCCCGCACCGACCTGCTGATCGCCAAGAAGACCGGCATTACACCGGACGTCACGCCCTCTCAGCAGTTTATCTTCGACAAGGGCCACGCTACTGAAGCCCTGGCGCGCCCGCTGACTGAGGCCTTGATCGGCGAAGAGCTTTATCCAATCGTTGTTACCGAGGGCAACCTGCTCGCCTCAATGGACGGCGCCACGATGCTCGGCGAGACCCTATTCGAGCACAAGCTGTGGAATGAGTCGGTCGTGGCCCAGGTGAAAGCCGGCGACCTGGCTCCGCACTACTACTGGCAGCTTGAGCAGCAACTCCTGGTCAGCGGCGCTGAGCGGGTCATCTTCGTTTGCTCGGACGGCACGCCGGAGAACTTCGTGCACATGGAGTACCGGCCCGTCGTCGGGCGCGCGGCCCAGTTGATCGAAGGCTGGAAACAGTTCGAGGTGGACCTGGCCAACTTCGAGATGGCCGACGCGCCTTCAATCGTCGTCGGCAAGGCACCTGATGAGCTGCCAGCGCTGCGTATCGAGCTGACCGGCATGGTCACCGCCAGCAACCTAAAAGTGTTTGAAGATTCGGCCCTGGCTGTGATCGACTCGGTGAAAACTACACTCTCCACCGACCAGGACTTCGCCGACGCCAAGAAGGCGGTCAAATGGTGTGGCGATGTTGAAGAGGCTGTCGCAGCCGCCAAGAAACAGGCTCTGTCGCAGACCCAAAGCATCGACGAACTGTTTTCCTCGCTGGATCGCATCAGCGCCCATGCCCGCGAGACTCGCCTGAAGGTCGACAAGCTGGTGAAGGCTCAAGAGCTGTTGGTGAAGACCAACATCAAGCAAAAAGCCGAACTGGCACTGGCTGACCACATCGCCGCAATCAACAAGACACTGGGCAAAGTCACGCTGCCTCATGTCGTTTCGGACTTCGCCGGCGCCATGAAGAACAAACGCACCATCGCCAGCCTTCAGGATGCAGTTGATACCGAGCTTGCCCGGGCGAAGATCGACGCAAGTCAGGCAGCCGACAGTATTCGCTTGAACCTCACCAGTCTGGCGGAGCTCGCCGTTGATCACGCCTTCCTGTTCAGCGATGTGCAGCAGCTGATGACCAAGGCCAATGATGACCTGGTGACGCTGATCAAACTTCGTATTTCGGAACACCATAAGGCGGAACAGGAAAAGGCTGACGCGAAGCGAATCGCTGAAGAACAAGAGGCCCAGCGCTTGGCAGCCATCAAGCCAGAGCCGGTCGTGGAGAAGGTGGCGGCGCCTGAGCCGGTCCGCGCCGTGCCAGTCCAGACAGCGGCACCCGCCGCACAAGCGACAAAGCCAGTAACGAGCCACACGGTCGAGCAGGTAGCGCTGCAGGCCAACGTGACGGACTTCGAGGCACTGATAAAAGCGGTGGCATATGGTCAGGCGCCGATCACGCTGCTTCTGGTGAACCGGGAAGCGCTCGACGCGATGGTCGCAGCGCAGGGTGCAAACTTCAGCATGGCCGGGGTGACGCTCGGCAAGGCGGCAGCATGATTAGCAACCTCAGATCAGACATCGAGTTCCGGCGCGACAAAGCGCTGGAGCTTTCCAGTCAGGTTTATCGGCACTTAGCCGCCGGCGGGAAGATCACAATCGGCGAGAGCCCGGCGATCAATCCAGAGCCGGCCAAGCGTTCGGAAGTGATCGACCCTGCGACCATTCTCAAGCGCCGCAAGCCACCCATCACCCGGGCCGAGCGTGAGGCGCTGCGCAAACTTGCGGAGGCATTATGAGCAAACGCAAGCCGCATAACCTGCAGGCGCGCATCGCGCGATCGTGCCGCTCGCTACTGGCATCCAACCACGTCGCCGTGGTCAACATCGATCCCAGCGGTCGCCAGGGCATGATCAATTACAAGTCGCTGAAGAACATTGCTCCAGGGAAGATTGGCCAGGCTGTCTGCGGCATTCCCCACCGGTGGACGATCTACATGAGCGCAATGTGCATTGACGCCCGCGGCGATCGCTACAGCAAGTCGGTGGAACTGGCGCCGGATGGGATCTACCTGTCCGACCACCTGGAAGATGTGATCGAGCACTGCTACATGAAGCTGCGCGCCGAGGCCAACCAAAGCCAGATGGTGGCTTCAGGCTGGATCGCGATTCCCGAAGCGATGTCGCTGGACGAGGCGCACGCCGCGCGGATCTTCGAAGCCGTCGGCGCCTGGCGCCAGGTCAAGGTCGATTCATGCGCCGCATAGCCCGCACCCAGCAACGCAAACGTCAAACCTGGCTCGCACTGCCGGCCAGCGGAATAGAAGAGGTAGGCCATGGCAAAGACTGCGCAGGAACGCTCGGCCAAAACTGCCAGGAAGCGCGTAGCGAATGCCGAAGAGGAACTGAGGCTAAGGGTTCGACCAGGCACCCGCCAGGCCCTGGCCGACCTGATGGAGTGGTCAGGCATTACTGAGCAGGGCGAGGCGATGACGCTGATGATTCATCACCTGCACGCGTTGGGCGCCGCCCGGTGCCAACCGCTACTTACTCCACCGCGCCACGAAATCGAGATATCGCAAAACGTGGCGCGGGAATTCCGCAATAAAAGCCTTCTCGCCATCCAGAAAGACCCGGGCGACGAGATCATCGAGCCCGCTTGATCCGGCTCCATGCCGGTCACCCGTAATACCCCAAATCAACGAATCACGCCAGCCGGCGAGGACTCCCCATGCCTACCCATCAAGACGAAACCCTTCCGCAGCGATACGCCAGAGAGCATCAGGACTACCTGAAGCTCTGCGGCAGCATGACTGCCGAGCAAGTAGCTGATCTTCAGTTGCAGCTGAACAACTCGATGGCCAGAGAGCAGGCCCTGCAAGTCCTGCTGACCGCAGCGGATGAGCGGGCGGATGTGCTGGAGGTATTGGTGGGCGAGGTGCTGGATGCTGTAGGGCGTGAGCCGTTGGACTTGGACGCCGTACTGAGGTTGCGTGCCCGTATGCGCGCCGCACTCAAGTCAGTAGAGGGCGGTGGCGATGACACCACCCTTGAAGAAGATCGCGAGGACTTTAAAAAGGTATTCATTCGAACCAATACCAAACAGGGCCAGAGCATCAGCTTGGCTGACATGATCGCCCGTTACGAGAAGAAGCCATGAAAGCCCAACTCCCCGCCTACTGCTGGTGCCTGCTGGCACTGGCACAACTGATTTGCTGAGGTGATTTATGAGTGAGCAAACAGACCGTTTTCGCCAACTTGCAGTCGGACTTGCTACTAACTGGGATATCCCCATGACGGAAGCGCGCCGTCTGAAGCTGATCAGTTATACGTCAGACCTTGCTGACCACTTGATCTACTACGCTGGCGACGATGAAAAGCTGTGCGACTGGGATTCGCGTGTTGGCGGCGATTACGTGTGCGATATCGTTGACAACTACCTATGGGATCGTCGCTTGATACTTGAGCGGCGCGGAGAAACTGTTGGCCGTCTTGGCAACCATGTTTCGTGCTGCATTCGTGCTGCGCTGGATATTGCGGTTTCTGCAAGCGCTGGAGTGATCGGTTTTACCGTTGGTGATTTCAGGCGCGCATTCGGTGGCGAGCTGCCTGAGTGGGTTTCACAATGGTTCGAGCCTGGACTGACAAGCGACACACCGGACACGGATGGAGTATGGGCATGACCACCAACCAAACGATTGACGGCGTGCCGCGTCGTGTCTGCCATGCTTGCGTGTCCTACCAGCGTGACGCGTACTGCTCTGTATGCGACCCGGCCGCCCAGCCCCAGGGCGAGCCGGTGGCGTGGATGTATAGGCGGCAGGGCGGCGAGTGCCTGGGCCAATTGGTGCAGATGGAAAGCGACAACCTAAAAGACGTGAGGGAAGGAAAGGTACTCGAGGGTCGTCGGATACTTTGGCCTCGCGACGATTATACCGACTGGAAACCGCTCTACACCGAGCAGCCCGCGCCGGTAGCGGTGGTGCTGCCCGAACAACTCACAGATGCCGAGCTTGAAGAGCTTGAGGTGATTGAAGCGCTGCTATCAGGGCAGGGGCTTAGCAATCTCGCGGGTTCAATGGCCTCGGCCCGCCAGTTTATCGACGAAGTAACCCGCCTCAACACCAAGTAACCCCTCCCCCTTCAAAGTCAGCCGCTATAGCGGCAAGGACGAAGTCATGCCTGAAGAAACTGCTTTGATTCAGCCGCTGCCAGTTGAGCGCGATACAGACGGTTGGTGGTCGCACCCTGACTACCTGGCCGAATTCGACGACGAAATCACCCAGGCGCAATTCAATGACTGGTGCCAGCGCCACCAGGTGGTAACGAAGATCACCTACATGGAAAGTGACGTCGATGCTGACGTGTTTGACGCCTATATGACTGACGGACAGGTCGACTGCTCCGCCTGGAAGATTCAGCACCCCGCCGAACGGGGTTGGTTCATCCTGTCAATCCACGATGCCGAGGACGGCCCGGTCTGCATCTGGGGCAAGCGGGTGACGCCATGATCGCCACCCACTGGTTCGCCTACGTCTTCATCTACAAGGGGCCAAGGCCATGAACGACCAACAGATTCTTGAATTGGCAGCAAAGGCGGCAGGAATCGGCCCTGTTCTCTGTTTTGAATCGGCGCGGAACTGCCTTCGAATCGGCGATAGAGAAAGCTATCGACTGTGGCGACCGCTGGATGACGATGGCGACGCCCTGCGGCTGGCAATCAGGCTCGGGATCTGCATCGTCTTCATGGAGGACCACGACTCAGTTGGCGCGGAGCACTCGCGACATGGCGTGATGATCATTGAAGCGATGGACGATTTCGGCACGCGCCGAGCAATCGTCCGGGCAGCCGCCGATATCGCCAAAGCAACAGCCTAACCCCAATCCCCCTAAACGCCTGCCGGTTAGCGGTGGGCAAGGACACCCCATGTTCGCTACGAAACTCACCCTGATAATGCTGGGCGCTTTGCTGTACCTGGTCGGTACCGGCACCTGGTTCATCTGGATCGGACCTGATCTAGTCGGCACTGGCACCACCGGGGCGCTGCTCTACGCATTCGCCGGCACCTGCGCCTGGCTGTTGATCAGCTTCGGCCTGGCAGTTCACATAATCAAGACAGCGCGGCCCACGGCCGGCGGGAGGTAGCTATGGCAGCAGCAGAGCAACTACCTGTTGAGTACCTGTCCGACAAGGTCCCGGAGAAGAACTTCGCGGAGATGGTCGGCACAACGCGCCGCGCCCTTCAGGGCAAGCGCCAGCGCAACATCATCCCCAAAGGGGTGTGGAACGAAATCGATGGTCAGATTTACTACAGCATCAGGAGATATGAGGCATGGCTAGAAAGCCTTTGGGACTGCCCGCCGGAGTTGAATTCGCAGGTCAATCAGTCCGCATTCGCTTCACCTGGCAGTTCAGGCGCTGCGAGACCCTCGCCTATTCCCAAACGCCAAAAGGCATTAAAGCGGCCGCAGATCTACGCGCTACAGTAATAAGCCTGATCAAGCACGGCGTGATGGACGACAAGCGTTACGCCGAACTTTTCCCGAACTCCACCTACTCCACCTACTCCGCAACACCGTTGTTCGGTGAATACGCACAGACCTGGCTCGACAGCCGCGAAGTGGTCGGGGGCACCCGCAAAAACTACCGGATATCCCTCAACCTTTACTGGATGCCGCACCTTGCGCTGCTCCCTATCGATCAGATCACATCTGCAATGCTCCGGAAAATAGCGGGAGACACGCCGTGGAAGTCGTCGACGGTGAAGCGCTCGGCGATCCAGCGGCTGCACACGATGTTCGAGTGCGCCGTGAACGATGAGCTGATCACCAGGAACCCGGTCGGCTCAATTGAGCTGCCGGTGAAAGCAAAGAAACCGGTTGACCCTTTCACGGTGGCAGAGGCGGATTTGATAATCGGGCACCTGTACGAGGTGCTGACAGGGTCAATGCGGGTCTACGCTGCCTATTTTGAGTTCGCGTTTTACACCGGCATGCGGCCTGGGGAGATAGCGGCGTTGCGCTGGGATGAGGTGGATACAGAGGGGCGTGTCGCCAACGTGTGCAGAATCGTGGCTGACTACAAGATCGAGGAGCGCACGAAAACCCGCGAAACGCGGCGGGTCATGCTGAATAGCAGGGCATTAAATGCCATTGAGGTGGCCAAGGGTGTGGCCGAGTTGAGGGCAAAACAGAGCCGGCGCCAGCATAAACAATCGCCGTACGTTTTCCCGCCGACCAAGAACTTTGAGTTCATTCAGCAGGCCAGCGTGACCGACAAGCATTTCAAGGCGGCGCTGGTCGCGCTGAAGATCAGGGCCAGACGGCAATACAACTGCCGCCACACTTACGCTACCATGTGCTTAATGGCAGGCATGAACCTTGGGTTCATCGCAAATCAGCTCGGTCACAGCGTGCAAATGCTGCTGACGACTTACGCCCGATGGATCAATTCCAGCGAAGACTGGAGCGAAGTCGGTAAGCTTGAGCAAAGCCTGATTGGTACAAAATTGGTACAGACATAAACCGTACCCCTCTAGAACCCATACGGAATAACGCTCTGTGACATTGGAACAGAATTACACCGCGATCCTCGGCCAACTCGGCGAGGACGTTACCCGCGAGGGCCTGCTCGACACGCCAAAGCGTGCCGCCAAGGCGATGCAGTACCTTTGCCGCGGCTATGAACAGACACTGGAAGAAGTCACCAACGGTGCCTTGTTCAGCTCCGACAACAGCGAAATGGTGCTGGTCAAGGACATCGAGCTGTATTCGTTGTGCGAACACCACCTGCTGCCGTTCATCGGCAAGGCTCACGTCGCGTATATCCCCAGCGGCAAAGTGCTGGGCCTGTCGAAAGTCGCGCGGATCGTCGACATGTATGCGCGCCGCCTGCAGATCCAGGAAAACCTCAGCCGCCAGATCGCCGATGCCGTGATGCAGGTCACCGGTGCCCTGGGCGTGGCCGTGGTGATCGAAGCCAAGCACATGTGCATGATGATGCGCGGCGTGGAGAAACAGAATTCGTCGATGATCACTTCGGTGATGCTGGGTGAGTTCCGCGAAAATGCGGCGACCCGCAGCGAATTCCTCAGTCTGATCAAGTAACCGACTGAGTAGGAAAAGACCGGCGTTCATCGCCGGTTTTTTTTCGTCCGCAGAAATCAACGGAGCAATCAGGTAAGCTGCCGCCCCTTCTGTCATGGGCAAGAGGTTTCAGCCATGTTCGTCAAAGCACTTCGAGTGGGCCTTGGCCACGTCATCATCGCGGGCGACTTCCTTACCCGCCCACGCAAAAAGCAGCGCCCTGCCGCACAACAGGCACAGGTGAACGCCGCGGCCAAGGACCTGACCCTGTATCAGTTCCACGCCTGCCCGTTCTGCGTGAAGACCCGCCGCACCTTGCACCGCCTGAATGTGCCGGTGGCCTTGAAGGACGCGAAGAACAATCCGCAGGACCGCCAGACCCTGCTGGAGCAAGGCGGCAAGATCAAGGTGCCGTGCCTGCGCATCGAAGAGAACGGCCAGACCACCTGGATGTACGACTCCAAAGTGATCATCGATTACCTGGACAAGCGCTTCGCCGCTGCCTGAAAAACGCCCTCTCCCCTGTAGGAGCGAGCGTGCTCGCGAAAAACCTGAGAACGCCGCTGGGTGTCAGGTTCACCTCGTTATGGTTGACGATTTTCGCGAGCTAGCTCGCTCCTACATAGGTGGGATTTCCATGTCCAGTAATGCGGAGCCCAGGCATTTGCCATGGGCGTCCAGCGCCAGCGAACGGGTCACGCCGCCGCGCAAGATCCCCGGCAGCACGAAATTCAATGCGTGGACGTTGGGCAATTCATAGCGCCGCACCGGCGCCGCACCCGGTTCCAGCAATCCAGCGAAGAATGCCGCGACGCGCTCGGCCGTGAGCTGTTCGCACAGCCGCGGATAATCCTCAGGGTGATAGGCGATGATCGAGATATTCGAAGTGTCGCCCTTATCGCCGGTACGGGAATGGGCCAGGCTCTGCAACTTCATGCTTGGATCCTCGGGTTGACCGCGTCACGGGGCAACAACAACGATGCCACCGCCACCACTTGCCGCACGCTTTTGCTGGCCCCGCCGCCGCCGGACGGGCCGTTGGTGTAGAGGGTTTCCACTTCATTGCCGACGCGCACCGCATCGCTGCGGGCTTCGCAGCGCGCCGCCACGCGCAGGCGCACTTCCCACGGTTCGACGCTGCTGCGTGGGCCGTGGAGCGAGTCCATGCCGATCAACTCGGCGCGCACGTCGTGCATCTTCACCCCCATCAATTCAAGACGCTTGAGCACCACCTCACGTGCCAACTGCGCGCGTGCGACGGCGCCAGGACCGCCGTAGGACATCTGCCCTTCGCCGATCCAACCGTCCAGGTAACCGACACTGACCTTCAACTGCTCGGGCCGCGCTCGACCACCAGCCCCCTGGGCACGCACGCGATCGACACCCTCGTCGGCAAAGCCCACCTGGGAAAAATCGGCCGTCACATCCGGCGTGAGGTAAGCCGCCGGATCGTGCACTTCGTAGATCAATTGCTCCGTGCAAGTGGCGCGGCTGACCCGTCCTCCCGAGCCGACGACCTTGGTGATCACCGCTTCGCCGTCGGCGTTGATCTCGGCCAAGGGAAAACCCAAGCGCGCCAAGTCATCCACATCCTTGAAACCGGGGTCGGCAAAATAGCCGCCGCTGACCTGCCCGGCACATTCGAGCAAATGCCCGACCAGGGTGCCGCGGCCCAGGCGCGGCCAGTCGTCCGTTGCCCAGTCGAACTCGAACACCTGGGGCGCGAGGAACAGCGAAGGGTCGGCCACCCGCCCGGTGATCACCACATCGGCATCGGCGCGCAGGGCCTCAAGAATGCCGTCCACGCCCAGGTAGGCGTTCGCGGAAATCAGCCGCTCGCCCAGTGAACCGAGGGTCTGGCCGTTATCCAGCACCTGCTCGGGGCGCAACACGTCCAGCACATCGTCGCCCACCACCGCGACAACCTTGAGGGTCAAGCCCAGTTCGCCGGCGATGCGCCGCACTTCAATGGCCGCCGCCAACGGGTTGGCCGCGCCCATATTGGTGATCACCCGCAGACGCCGACGCCCCTGGCGAGCGCCGACAAACGGCAGTACGCGGCGCATCCGCTCGCTCAACAGAGGGTCGTAACCGCTGGCGGGATCGCTGATGCGTGCCTGTTGCGCCAGGGCGATGGTGCGTTCGGCCAGGCATTCGAAGACCAGGTAATCCAGGTCGCCCTGTTCGGCCAGTTCCACGGCAGGTTCGATACGGTCGCCGGAGTAGCCGGCGCCGGAACCGATGCGCAAGGTTTTCATCTCAAAACACTCCCAGGAGCAATGCCGTCAGGGTCATCAACACCGACGCGGCAAACAGAAAAGGGATGGTGAAGCGCTGGTGATCGGCCAATTCGATCTTGCACAGGCCCACCAACAGGAAGGTCGCGGGGGTCAGCGGGCTGACCGGGAAGCCAGTGGTGTGCACGCCCAGCAACGAGGCCTGGGCCACTTGCAGCGGGTCGACGCCCAGGGCCTTGCCGACTTCGGCGATCACCGGCATCACGCCGAAATAGTAGGAATCGGGGTCGAACAGCATGCTCAGCGGCATGGAAATAAAGCCCACCACCGCCGGGATCAACTTGCCATGGCCGGCCGGAATCTGCGCCACCGCCACTTCGGCAATCGCCTTGAGCATGCCGGTGCCTTGCATGATGCCGGTGAACACGCCGGCGGCGAGCAGGATGCTGGCCATGGTCAGGGCGGTTTTCGCATGGGCGTCGATGCGGGCGCGCTGGGCGTCCACGTTCGGGTAATTGATGCACAGCGCCGCCACGGTGCCGAGCATGAACATCACCACCGGATCGACCCAGCCGGCGATCATCACCACCATCACCAGCACGGTGAGGATCAGGTTGACCCAGAACAGCCGTG
This sequence comes from Pseudomonas extremaustralis, assembly GCF_900102035.1. Lineage (NCBI taxonomy): Bacteria > Pseudomonadati > Pseudomonadota > Gammaproteobacteria > Pseudomonadales > Pseudomonadaceae > Pseudomonas > Pseudomonas extremaustralis. The sequence goes on along the minus strand of NZ_LT629689.1, from coordinate 365,457 downwards.
GGCGACGCAGCTTGATGTCGTCGTCGCTGAGCACCCGTTGCGGCACGGCGTCGACCGTCGAGCCGGCGCCCAGGCCCAGGCGTTTTTCTTCACGGCGGCCGAGCCACCAGGCGCAGGCGAAAACGAAGATAAGGCCAACGATCTGCACCGGGATCAGCGGCTGGAACAGGTCCGCCACCGGCACATGCAACGCCGCCGACGAGCGCAGCACGGGGCCGGTCCATGGTAGGAAGTTGACCCCGGCGGCCAGGGCGCAGACGCAGGCGAGGATGCGCTTGTCGATGCCCAGCCGCGTATACAGCGGCAGCATCGCCGGCACCGTCACCAGAAAGGTCACCGCGCCGGAGCCGTCCAAATGCACCAGCAGGGCCAGGGTCGCGGTACCGACGACAATCCGCGTAGGACGCGTTCCTACCGTGCGCAGGATGCGATCAATGATGGGATCCAGCATGCCGGCATCGGTCATGATCCCGAAAAACAGGATCGCGAACACAAACATGCCCACCACCGGGGCGACGTTCTTGATCCCGGTAATGATGAAGGCGCTGGTTTGCAGGCCGAACCCACCGAGCAGCGCGGCGATGATCGGCAAGGCAATCAGGGCCACCAGCGGCGAGAGGCGTTTGCTCATGACGGCAGCGAGCAGGCACAGGATGGTAATGACGCCCAGGGTTGCGAGCATGGGTTACTCCAGAGCGGCCTTGGCGGCCGGTTATTGTTTTCCCTGGAGTATTGGAAGCGCGTTACTCTTTGTAAATTTGAATATTCACCCGCTCGCGTTCGGAAAAACAAAATGAAGAATTCGATCCAGCATATCCAGGCCTTTCTCGCGGTCGCCCGCACGGGCAGTTTCACCAAGGCCGCCAGCGAGCTGCACCTGTCGCCCTCGGCACTGACCGTGCAAGTCCAGCAATTGGAAGAATGGCTCGGCGTCGCCCTGCTCGACCGCAGCCCGCGTCATGTGAGCCTCACCGCCGCCGGCCAGGAAGCCCGTGGGCCGATGGAAAAACTGCTGCTGGACTTGGACAACATCGTCACCGGCTCCCGCGACCTGGCCGCCTTGCGCCGGGGCGTGGTCACTATTGCCGCCCTGCCCTCGGTGTGCGCCGGAGTCCTGCCCCCGGCGCTGCGCTTGTTTCGCGAGCGTTTCGCCGGGATTGAAGTGCGTTTGCAGGACCTGGTGGCCCATCGCATTCACGCCCAGGTGCGGGCGGGCGATGTGGATTTCGGCATCGGCGTGCGCGCACGCCTCAGCCACGGGCTGGAATTCGTGCCGGTGCTCAATGATCGACTATGTGCCTTCGTGCCCCTGGATCATCCCTTCGCCCGCCATCGCCAACTGACCCTGGCGCAACTGGCCGACCAGCCGATCATCCTCACCGGGCGCGACAGCAGCGTGCGCGAGCAGGTGGATGGGTTGTTCGATCAGACGCGACTGACGATGAACGCCGGCATGGAGGCCAACTACATGTCGACGGTGCTGGCGCTGGTGCGCCAGGGGCTGGGGATCAGTGTGCTGCCGGAGTCGGCGGCGGACAGCCTGGAGGGATTGCAGCGTATCCATATCGATCATCCCGGCGTGAACCGGGAGATCGGCTTGATCAGTCGCCGCGGGATGGGGCTGAGCCCGGCGGCACAGCGTTGTTTCGATTGGCTGCGTGACGAATTATCCGGCACCCCATTGAGCTAACTGTGGGAGTCAGTCGAGCATGGCCACATGCTTGGGATGGCTGGCCACGCGCTTCAACCAGGCTTGCACCGCTGGGTAAGGCGTCAAGTCAAAACCGCCCTCATGGGCCACATGGGTGTAGGCATACAACGCGATATCCGCAATCGAATACTGCTCGCCCACCAGGTACGGTGTGCTTTGCAACTGGCGCTCCATCACTCTCAACGCCTTGTAGCCGCCCTTGTGGGAGGTTTTGTATTCGTCGAGGCGATCCTCCGGCATGCCCAAGTACAGCTGGATAAACCGCGCCACCGCAATGTACGGCTCGTGGCTGTACTGCTCGAAGAACTGCCATTGCAGCACTTGGGTACGTAGGCGTGGTTCGGTGGGCAGGAACTCACTGCCATCGGCGAGGAAGTTGAGGATCGCGTTGGATTCCCACAAGCACGTGCCGTCATCCAGTTCCAGCACCGGGATCTTGCCGTTGGGGTTTTTGGCCAGGAATTCAGGGGTCTGGGTATCACCGTTGAGGATGTCCACATCCACCCACTGGTACGGGATGCCCAGCAGGTTGAGCATCAATTTGACCTTGTAGCAGTTGCCCGACTTGTAATCGCCATAAACCTTGTACATGGGGCTCCCCTTATGCCGCTTGCGTGTGCTGTGCTTGACGGACCACTGCGGCCAGGCGCTTGAGACCTTCGTCCAGACGGGACGGGTCGATATGGCTGAAATTGAGCCGCAGTGAGCCAAGGTGCTGGTCCGGCTCGGAAAAGAACGGTTCACCGGGCATGAACGCGACGTCCTGATCGAGCGCAGGAGCCAACAAGGTGCGGGTATCGAGCGGCTGTTTCAAGGTCAGCCAGAAGAATAATCCGCCCTGGGGCACCTGCCAGTCGGCCAGGTCGCTGAAGTGACGCTCCAGCGCGGCCTGGAAAGCATCGCGGCGCTCGCGGTAAAAACTGCGCAGTTGCACCAGGTGTTGCTGGTATTGCTCGGTGCCGATCCACTGCATCGCCTGCCACTGGCCGACGCGGTTGGTGTGCAGGTCGGCCGACTGCTTGAGCTTGAGCAGGTGCGGGAACAGGTCCGGGCTGGCGATCAGGTACCCCACGCGCAGGCCCGGCAGCAGGGTCTTGGAGACCGTGCCGGTATAGATCCAACTGGCTTTTTTCAGGCGTCCGACGATGGGCTTGGCACTGCCGCCGTCGAAGGTCAGCTCGCGGTAGGGTTCGTCTTCGATCAGGGTCACGCCGAACTCGTCGAGCAAGGCCGCGACGGCTTCGCGCTTGGCTTCGCTGTAGCGCACGGCCGACGGGTTCTGGAACGTCGGGATCAGGTAGATGAACGCCGGGCGATGGCGTTCGAGATTGGCACGCAGGCTGGCCAGGTCAGGGCCGTCGGCCTCCAGTTGCACGGTGAGGCAATCGGCGCCGAACAGCTGGAAGATCTGCAACGCGGCCAGGTAGGTCGGGCCTTCCAGCATGATTTTGGTGCCTTTGTCGAGGTACAGCTTGGCCGCCAGGTCCAGGGTTTGCTGGGAACCGCTGACCACCAGCACCTGGCTGGCCTGGCACGGCACGCCCAGGGCGCGGGCCTCGGCGGCGAGCAGTTCACGCAACTGTGGCTCGCCTTCGCTCATGCCGTATTGGCCGATGTTCAATGGCATGGCGTCCCAATTCAACGCGGGCAGCATGGCTTCGGCCGGCAGGCCGCCGGCGAACGACATCACTTCCGGGCGCTGGGCCGCTGCGAGGATTTCACGGATCAGGGAGCTTTTGAGGCGCGTAACACGTTCAGAGAAGGCCATAAGGTCACCGGTAGCAAAGCCTGTGGTAAATACGTCAAACTGGTTGACCGAAATTACGACAGCTTGAGTAGATACGTCAATATGCTTGACCTTAAAAACCAGAGCAGCCAGCAACAAGCCATGGAAGCCTTCTTCTTCGGTTATCAGGCGTTCACCGCCAAGGCCGACGAAATGCTTGAGCGACGTGGCCTGAGCCGGGTGCACCAGCGCATCGTGTTTTTTATCGCGCGCTACCCGGCCTTGAGCGTCAAGGAGTTGCTGGAATTGCTCGGCGTGAGCAAACAGGCACTGAACATGCCGCTGCGTCAGTTGCAGGAAATGCACCTGGTCAACAGCGTGGCGTCCGAGACCGACAAGCGCAAACGCCTGCTGGAACTCAGCGAAGAAGGCCTGCGTTTCGAACAGTCGCTGCGCCGCGAACAGGTGAAGCTGTTGCAGCGCGCGTTCAGTGAGGCAGGGGAAGATGCGGTGAACGGCTGGCTGGCCGTCAACCAGGCGCTGTGCGCAAAAATGTAGGAGCGAGCTTGCTCGCGAAAAGCGTCAACGATAACGCGGGGAATCTGATACCCCGCAGCGCTCTCGGGTTTTTCGCGAGCAAGCTCGCTCCTACGGTGGGTTGCCCTTCATCTGTTTCGTACACGAAACAAAAAACATTATTTGCTTTCTTTGTATACAAAAGCATAATTCGCTTCGTGCGAGTTCCTGACCTTTCAGTCAACAAACCCGCCAGTACCTCACAGCGCCCGCGCGCTGGACATAACAATAAAACGCTTGAGGAGTACTCGCTGTGGAAAGCCGCAAATCCGAAGCCCCAACGCTGGATCTCTCTCCGACGCACACTGGCTGGCTGGAACGCCTGTTCAAACTGCGCCTGCATGGCACCACAGTGAAGACCGAATTGATCGCCGGTCTCACTACCTTCATCACCATGGCCTACATCATTTTCGTCAACCCCAACATCATGGCCGACGCCGGTATCGACCATGGCGCGGCGTTCGTCGCCACCTGCATCGCTGCCGCCCTGGGTTGCCTGTTGATGGGCCTGTATGCCAACTGGCCGGTGGGCCTGGCGCCGGGCATGGGCCTGAATGCGTTTTTCACCTACACCGTGGTCGGCACCATGGGCTACCACTGGGAAACCGCGCTGGGTGCGGTGTTTATCTCCGGGGTGCTGTTCATGGGTCTGACGCTCTCGCGCGTACGTGAATGGTTGCTCAACAGCATCCCCGTCAGCCTGCGCCATGCCATGGGCGCCGGTGTCGGCTTGTTTCTCGGGGTGATCGGCCTGAAAACCGCCGGCATCATCGTTGATAGCCCGGCCACGTTGATCAAGCTCGGTTCGCTGCATGAACCGGCGCCGCTGCTGGCGGCCGTGTGTTTCCTGCTGATCGCGATCCTCAGCTATCACCGGGTGTTCGGCGCGATCCTCATCAGCATCATCGCCGTGACCCTGGCGGGCTGGGGCCTGGGCCTGGTGCACTACAACGGTATCCTCTCCACCCCGCCCAGCCTGGCCCCGACCTGGATGGCGATGGACGTGAAGGGTGTGTTCAATGTGAGCATGATCAGCGTGGTATTCGCCTTCCTGTTTGTGCACATGTTCGACACCGCCGGCACATTGATGGGCGTTGCGCAACGCGCCGGGCTGGTGAATGCCGACGGCAAGATCGACAACCTGTCCCGCGCCCTCAAGGCCGACAGTGCCTCCAGCGTGTTCGGCGCCATGGTCGGCGTCCCGCCGGTGACCAGCTACGTGGAAAGTGCCGCCGGAGTCGCCGCCGGTGGCCGTACCGGGCTGACGGCCGTGACCGTGGGCGTGCTGTTTGTAGCGGCGATGTTTTTCGCACCGCTGGCGGGCATGATCCCGGCCTACGCCACCGCTGGCGCGCTGATTTACGTGGCGATGCTGATGATGGCGAGCATGGCCCACATCCATTGGGATGAAGCCACCGACAGCATTCCGGCGATTGTCACCGCGATCATGATGCCCCTGACCTTCTCGGTCGCCGACGGGATCGCCCTGGGGTTTATCACCTATGTGGCGCTCAAGGCCGGCACCGGCAAGTACCGCGAGATTTCCCTCAGCCTGTGGGTGCTGTGCGCGATCTTTATCGCCAAGTTCGTCTTTCTATAAAAGGAGTCTGGAAACCTGGCTGCTGTTCAGCGGTGCCGCGCGGGTGGTGATCCTGATCCCGGGGCCACTCTCTCAGCGCGAGAGCGGGCTCACTTTGACGAAATAAACGGTGGGAGGCAGGTTTCCCACCTTGGGCCACTGCACACCGGCGACGATACGGACCAGGCGTTGCTGCGCCAACGCGGCTTTGACCGTCGCGGCCAGGGTCGTTGTGTGATACGACCTGATACCGGCATTGATCCACGGGTCCGTCAGTTGGTTGGCCAGCCTGACTGACCCGCGTTCCAGCCAATGTTCACGCAGGTAGTACACCTTGTCGGATCGGGAATGCGTCACCACCCATTCACGGCTCAATATCTTGCCACGCCGCTGGTTCCATTCGTGAATGATGAAGCCCTGCTGCTCCAGCACCGTCCTGATGGCGGCTCGTTGCGCAATGCTGCGTTGTTCCGCGACCTGCCGACCGCCGGTTCGGAGCCGCGCATCCAAGGCAGCAGACGGAATGAAGTCCACACGCGTGAAACCCGGCGCCTTGCCTTCGAAACCAATGTTGATATGCGCGCCGCGCCTGGGGATGGGCCGCAGCATCAGCAACCAATCATCCGTCTGGCCAAGCTTTACCGGGTTTGGCGTCAACCAATGGTCCAGCGTCGCCCGCACGTTGAGCAGGTGACTGGCCGTGACCGAGCGGGAGGCATCGGCCAACTCAATTAATCTGATCACGGCGAACTTTCGGCTGCTGCTGGTCATCGTCGGGAAAGCCACGCCGACCAAAGGCTCCAACGGCCCATCGAACAGGGGCGCATGCAGTTGCCATTCGCCCGCCGGACTGCGAGTCACCGGGATCGGCTGCTCGCTCAGCGCGCTGCTGGTCCAGCGTTCGATGTCCACATTCGCCCTTGAGACCAGCGGTTCGTTGCGGGCGATGAACGCGATGTCGCTCAACGGTGCCTGCTCGCCCTGGTGCAGCAATCGGTAATACCCACCTGCCGAGGATGTCGCGACGTCGGACCTGGGGCCCAGGTAAATGACATCGTAGGGGAACCCCGGCGGCTCCAGATGCACATGGAATACCCCGGACACCGGAGTCCCCGCCGCCGAGTCCCCGAGGCCTTGGACGCGCCAGTCGAACCAGTGCTGGGTCGGCACGGTGGACCGACGAATCCGGTCTTGCGTCACGCTGCGTACAGCGGGAGGGCGCCAGTCCACCTGTTCCAACGGCGCGCGCCAAGGGGTGAGCACGCCCGAGCTCGGCCCGGCCATTGGCGCATCCGCCCCCAATAGCCACTCCCTGGACTCATGAAGCGTCAGGATCCATTCATCCTGCCCCGGTGCGTCCTTGTTCTTCAGGCGAAAAAACGTCTCATCGGCGCGTCGGTACACCGGGTAATGGTGCGTATCGCCCGCCACAAAGAACTCGCCACTCTTCACATAAAGCCCTCTTTCGCCCACACCCTTCAATGCAATGGCATCCGACGGCGTGCCCTGGACCCTGAAGCGCTCCAAAGGCTTGAGCAGCGTAACCGTTGAGGACGGTCTGAGCCGATCGGCGATCTGGCCGGACTCCAACAGGCTCGAGCGCTGCAGCCGATGCAGGCCGGCGCCCATCGAACGCAGGCCCGGACGCGCCAGGGTGCTCGTCTTCAGCTTGGGCCCCGGTATAAACATCAGCAAAAGGTCGACCGCCAGAAACACCACGCCAAACGCCACCGTCACCGCTTCGCGAGCATCACCGCTGTGGTGATAACGCCGCGACGTCAGCAGCAACTCATACAACTGATTACCCAAGCCAAAAAACGGCACGACCATTGAAAGCAAGGCACGCCGGCGGGTATCGCTCTGCTCCGCCAGGCGCTGTTCGCGGTACTTCTGCAGGGTCTTGCCGGAGTTGCTGTTGGCCTGCGCGTGACGATGCAGATCAAGCACCCGCGCCTGATACAACAGCGCCTCGGCATCGCAATGGGAGGTGGGCACCAGCGCCAGCCAGTTCAGCGAGTCACTGGCCACTTGCTCAAGGATCTGCTTTTCAATCTCCTCGACCAGCGCGGTGGGCACCCAGTGCTTGACCTTGAATGAACGCACGAACTCAACGCCGTGCCAGACCCCCAGCAGCAGCGTGAAACCCGGCAGAAAATTCAGCGGATTGAGTAACTCCGTCCCCTGCGGCGTTTCGCCAGGCCGATGATTGATGGCTTCAAACGCCCAACCGGGCGCGACGTGCCGGGCCAATGCCGCGACGTTATCGGGCAAGGCGCCAATGCTATTCAGGTGCTCGCGAACCTGTTGCAGAGTGGGGTGTTCACTGAGGCTCCTGGCGTCCGGCGCGGTGGGCCAATAGACCACGCAGCGCTGGGAAATCCGGTCATGCATCACCAGGATGCCGGCGATGTAACGATCATGCAGCAGCGTGTGACCGGCCAGATGCACCGCATACAGATGCACGTGATGGCCGTTTTTTTGCAGGTCCTGGGGCGAATGCGCCGCCATGGCCGTCTTGAACAGGCTCTGCGCATGCGCCGTCAGGCCCTGCCTGATCGCCGAATAGAGATCCGCATCGGCCGCCGACCGCAAAGCACGCCTCAACAGCGGTGCAACCCCAGGCTCCCGTGCGTCGGGCGGGTAAAATTCGCGGTTGATCAACCCCTCGTACTGCCCGCCGATATCCAGCGAGGACACCATGTCGATCAAGTAGCGTGAGCCCAGTAGCGGCTTCCATGCCGGCTGCAGGTACCTGGCATATTTGAAGCGCCAATGGGTGGGCAGCATCTGCGGGTCCAGGTTGTGCAGCGCCAGTTGCAGCAGGCTTAACGGCTTACGCGTCGGGCTCGGCGTAAGGAGTTCCTTTCGATCGCCCACCGTACAGGCGCTTTCCCAACCACAGAATTGGCCATCGACCTGGTCAGGCAACTCGATGAAGGGCGTGTCGATATCCACCTGCGGGTAAAGGCCGTCTTCGCGCAAACGCGCGATCAAGCGCTCGCGGGCGAAGGTGTGCAGCTCGGGCAAGCGCTGCTTGAGACGCTCTTCAAATGCAAAGACGTTACCCAGGTAGTGGCCCTGCAAGTGCTTGAAGCGATTGAGCTGGGCCGCCGTCGCGTCGGTCAGCCACTGCGGCAGGTTTTTTTTTGCCTCGGCGGCTTTTCGTACCAGGTCGAAATGGGCGCGGGCCTGAATCAGCGCATCGCTGACCGGCGCGCTCAACTGCTCATGCAGCTCGACTGCCAACAGTTGACGGCTGAGCTGGGTGTCGTGGGTTTCGTTGGATACACGGTCGCTGCCTTGCAGCAGTACGTAACCCTTGAGCAACCTTTTGAGCGCCAACAGCACAGGGTTGCCTTCAATGGATTCGTAACGCACGGCCAGGGTCTGGGCGGCGATCTGCTCGCGCACGGCCTGACGCTTTTGCCGCTCGACATAGCGCCATAGCAGCGACCCGTCGCGGCTGCCCAGACTGGCCTGGACACCCCGGGATAACGCGCCAAGGCTGGAAAAGGCTGCCACCCCGCCCTGTTGCCCGAACCCGCACAGCACCACCGGAACTCGCCGTTCAGGGTCACTGACCGCCGCCGTCCGGGTGACCGCAAACACGCTGTGCAGCGCATGAAAGGCGTGGGATTCACTGCCCACCAGCACCGACAGCACACAGGTGTCAGCGCCCTCACGCTTACTGGCCAGCGGCGTGTCCAATACTTCCAGCAGCAGATCCCGATCGACGGTGCGGATCAACTTGAGCCGGTGCTGCATCTGCACCTCACAGCGCAGCAGGTCGCTCAAGGCGTGGATGAACAACGTCGCCCGCTTGAGTTGACCGCTGGGTCTCTCACGCCAGAACGCCGCCTCGAACAGCCGTAACGGCTCGGCCTGCAGCAACGTGAGCAGGGTGTCGCCATGGGCCTTGCACTGGTCTTCGAGCGCCACGAATTCGCGCACGGCGGGTGTGTCTTCCCCGGGGTCACGGGGGTCGAGCAGCGTCATCAGTCCTTTTTCATAACGCTTGAGCTGGTGCAACGCGGTGTTCATCGCCAGCCCCTCGGCCGTACTGGCAAAGATGATTTCCTTGCGCCGTCGGCGCTGGTCCCAGTCCTGTAACTCGCGGCGCAGCTGCCTCAGCCGTGGCTTGCCCAACCAGTGCTTCCTGGCGCGCTCGATGTAGGCCAGAAAGCGAGCCGCGTTGATCACCCCAGGCTGGCGCTTGCGGGAAAACACCTGTGCAAGGTTGATCGACACGGCGCAAGCCAACTCGTTATCCCATTGCGCCTCCAGCACCGTATGCGCGCTGAAGGCCAACGCATCGCCGCTCATCGGCAAACCGCGACCCGCCGCAACGTAGGCGCCCGGTTCGCACGCCTCATGCCGACGCCGCAGCGGCAGGCACTGCCACAGGTCATCAAACAAGGCCCCATTGATCAGCGTTACCAGGCCACACTGCAATTGGTCAAAGGACGGGTATTCATAGAAGTTGCGGTTCCCCCCCGGCAGATACATCACATGGGGCATCCCCACCGGCTCGCCCTCACGATAAATATGCAGTGCACCGGGAATCGGCATCAGTCGCGGCCCCACGCCCGGCCACATCAAGGCGCATGCTTGCACGCTGGCCCAGCGCTCGCCCGCGCGCTGGCGCTGCCCGGCCGTCGGGGCATCCACCAGCGCCTGGGCCATCGCGTGCCCCGCACTCGACAGCTCGCCCACTTGCCGCGCGACAAATGCCTGGTTGGCAAACAGCCGCGCGTGCAACTCCTCCCAACGCGCTTGCCGTGTCAGCCATGAACCCGGGACCAGTGCCTGCCAATAGCGGGTGTGCGCCTGGGCCAGACGATCGAACAGGTTGAGCGCAATGACCCGGCGCAAGGCCTCCAGCGGCGTAAAGGGCAAGCGCCGCGCCGGGTCGTCCTTGAAGCTCAGGGCGGTGTACTGATTGAGGTTGATCGACACCGAAGCCAGGACCATCAGCCGCAAGGCGCGGTCGGTCAAGCTGTCGACTTTTTGCGCGGCGGCCGGCGGCCTGGGCTCGGTGAAAATCACGCTGTCGGGGTCCAGGTCAAAGGCCTTGCGCAGTTCGGCGCGAATCACCCGCAACACCCTGGGCGCCCTGGAGATCAGCCGCGTGAGGCCGCTTGCCGATTCGGCACAGCGCAGGTCGGCGACCGCGAGTCGATTGATCAGGCGGCTGGGATGGGGACTGCTGTTGATCCGTAGCGTCAGTTGGGCGCGCAGGGCCGTTAATGCATCGTCGTCAGACACATCGGGGTCGGTGGGTGAGGTCACGGCGGTCTCTTCGTCGAGGAAAACACCTAGCCTATGCAGCGTGCCCCACCCAGGGGCTTTAGATAATTGAACGCCGGACCGCGCCAAAAAAGCCCACAGTGCGCGCGGGCCAAACCAACGAAACGTTTTGAGGGGTAAAGCGAGGTGACAACTCAGCTACCGCGATAGGTGGAGTAGCTGTAAGGCGAAATCAGCAGGGGCACATGGTAGTGATCCTGCTCGGCACTGATGCCGAAGCGCAGCACCACCACATCCAGAAAGGCCGGCTCGGGCAACTGCACGCCCCGGGCGCGGTAGTAGTCACCGGCGCCGAACTGCAACTGATAGACGCCGCTGCGGTAGTCATCCCCTTGCAGCAACGGTGCGTCGCAACGACCGTCGCTATTGGTCACGGCGCTGGCGACCAGCGTCAGTTGCGCGCCTTCGACGCGGTACAGCTCAACCTGGATGGCACTGCCGGGACAGCCGTGGGCTGCGTCCAGTACGTGTGTAGTCAGTCGTCCCATGGGGCGGGGCTCCCTTGTGCAAAGTGAAATGGGCCGCACCTTTACGGGGCATGAAAAAGTCGGCGACGGAGCGATTAAGACACTTTCAACAAAAATTGTACACAATAAATTCCACAGACCTGTTTCCCTCTGCCACTGCCACCCCGGTAGGAGCGAGCTTGCCCGCGAAAATCGCCAACGCTGACGCGTACATCCTGAATGAATGCAGCGTTCTTGAGTCCTTCGCGAGCAAGCTCGCTCCTACAGATGATCGATGAGGATTTATTTTGATTTAATTGACCAGTCAGGCAAGTTTCTTGCTAGGGGTTAAGTACCCAACGTTTAGAAAAAATGCAGAAATTCAGGCTTACAATATTGCCATTAAGTTGTATACAATCAGCCCATCGCTGTGACGCCACCAGGTCTTTCCGCTGGCCGCCACGCACTTGCTACCACGCACAAGAAGGAAGACTGCAGTGAGCGCTGACTACCCACGCGACCTGATCGGTTACGGCAGTAACCCTCCTCACCCCCATTGGCCGGGCAATGCGCGTATCGCCTTGTCGTTCGTACTCAACTATGAAGAAGGCGGCGAACGCAACATTTTGCACGGTGACAAAGAGTCCGAAGCCTTTCTCTCGGAAATGGTCTCCGCCCAACCGTTGCAGGGCGAGCGCAACATGAGCATGGAGTCGCTGTACGAATACGGCAGCCGTGCCGGCGTATGGCGCATCCTCAAGCTGTTCAAACAATTCGATATCCCGCTGACCGTCTTCGCCGTGGCCATGGCCGCCCAGCGCCACCCCGATGTGATCCGCGCCATGGTTGCCGCCGGCCACGAGATCTGCAGCCACGGCTACCGCTGGATCGACTACCAATACATGGATGAGGCCCAGGAGCGCGAGCACATGCTCGAAGCCATCCGCATCCTCACCGAACTCACCGGCGAACGCCCGCTGGGCTGGTACACCGGGCGCACCGGCCCCAACACCCGGCGGCTGGTGATGGAGGAAGGCGGTTTCCTGTATGACTGCGACACCTACGACGACGACCTGCCCTACTGGGAACCCAACAACCCCACCGGCAAGCCGCACCTGGTGATCCCCTACACCCTGGACACCAACGACATGCGCTTCACGCAGGTGCAGGGTTTCAACAAGGGCGACGACTTTTTCGAGTACCTCAAGGACGCCTTCGACGTGCTGTACGCCGAAGGTGCCGACGCGCCGAAGATGCTGTCCATCGGCCTGCATTGCCGCCTGATCGGCCGCCCGGCGCGCCTGGCCGCACTGAAGCGTTTTCTCGAATACGCCAAGGGCCATGAACACGTGTGGTTCACCCGTCGCGTCGACATTGCCCGCCACTGGCAAGCCACCCATCCGTACCCGGAGGCCGCCAAGTGACCGCGTTCCAGAGCTTGAAACCGTCGAGCATGAGCCGCGATGAGTTCGTCGACGCCTTCGCCGACATCTACGAACATTCGCCATGGGTGGCCGAAAAGGCCTATGACCTGGGCCAGGACGCATCGCTCGACCAGATCGAAACCCTGCACCAGCGCATGAGCGATATCCTGTTGAACGCCGATCACGCCCGGCAACTGGCGCTGATCAACGCTCACCCGGACCTGGCCGGCAAAGCCGCCGTCCAGGGCCAACTCACCCAAGCCAGCACCGATGAGCAAGCTGGCGCGGGGATTCACCAATGCACGGCCGAAGAGTTCTCACGCTTCACCGAGCTGAACGAAGCCTACAAGGCCAAGTTCACGTTTCCCTTCATCATGGCGGTAAAAGGCAGCAACCGGCATCAGATCCTCGCAGCATTCGAAACACGCATCCATAACACGGTGGACACCGAGTTCCGATGCGCGCTGGCCGAGATCAACAAGATCGCGTTGTTCCGTTTACTGACCCTCTAAACGACCATCCCCAGCCACTTCATCCAAGGCAGACAAGAAGAATGAAAGCTCACGCCGTACCTTTCGAGAAGTTCGTCAACCTGGCCGACGCCCGCCTCGGCACCAAAATCATCTCGGTGACCGATGACTGGTTCGCCGACGCCAACCGCCTGTTCCAGCCGACCCCCGCCGTGTGGAAGGAGGGCGTTTTCGATGACAACGGCAAGTGGATGGACGGCTGGGAGTCGCGCCGCAAGCGCTTCGAAGGCTACGACAGCGCGGTGATCCGCCTGGGCGTGCCGGGCTCGATCAAGGGCGTGGACATCGACACTTCATTCTTCACCGGTAACTACCCACCATCGGCGTCCCTGGAAGCCTGCTTCCTGACCTCGGGCGAGCCGGATGACACCACCCAGTGGGTGGAAGTGCTGTCGGCCGTCGAGTTGCAGGGCAACAGCCACCACTACCACGAGATCAACAACGACCAGGCATTCAGCCACCTGCGCTTCAACATCTACCCGGATGGTGGCGTGGCCCGCCTGCGGGTGTATGGCGTGCCGTTCCGCGACTGGTCCGCGGTGGGCGACAACGAACAGATCGACCTGGCTGCCGCCTTGAACGGCGGCCGCGCCCTGGCCTGCTCCGACGAACACTTTGGTCGCATGAGCAACATCCTCAACCCGGGCCGTGGCATCAACATGGGCGATGGCTGGGAAACTGCGCGTCGCCGTACACCGGGCAATGACTGGGTGATCGTCGCGCTGGGGCATGCAGGCGTGATCGAGAAAGTCATCGTCGACACCCTGCACTTCAAGGGCAACTACCCGGACACCTGCTCGATCCAAGGCGCCTTCGTCAAAGGCGGCACCGATAGCCAGATCGAAACCCAATCGCTGTTCTGGCGCGAACTGCTGCCAGCGCAGAAGCTGGAAATGCACGCCGAGCACACCTTCGCCGAGCAGATCAAGGCGTTGGGGCCGATCACCCACATCCGCCTGAACGTATTCCCGGACGGCGGTGTGAGCCGCCTGCGGGTCCTGGGCAAGGTCGCCAAGTAAGCGGTGAACCCAATCGCGGGCAAGCCCGCTCCCACATTTGGAATGCATTCCCCTGTGGGAGCGGGCTTGCCCGCGATAGCGATAGATCCAACAACACTGAATCCGGATAAGAAGCCAGCCATGCGCACACTGATGATCGAACCCCTGACCAAAGAAGCTTTCGCCCCCTTCGGTGACGTGATCGAAACCGACGGCAGCGATCACTTCATGATCAACAACGGGTCGACCATGCGCTTTCACAAACTGGCAACGATGGAAACCGCCGAGCCGGAAGACCACGCCATCATCAGCATCTTCCGCGCCGACGCGCTGGAAATGCCACTGACCGTGTGCATGCTGGAAAGACACCCGCTGGGCAGCCAGGCTTTCATTCCGCTGCTCGGCAACCCCTTTCTGATCGTGGTCGCGCCCCTTGGCGATGTACCTGTATCGGGCTTGGTCCGCGCCTTCGTCACCAACGGCAGGCAGGGCATCAATTACCATCGCGGCGTCTGGCACCACCCGGTGCTGACGATCGAAAAGCGGGATGACTTCCTGGTGGTTGATCGCAGTGGCACAGGCAATAACTGCGATGAGCATTTTTTCAAAGAGGATGAGCGGTTGATCCTTGCCCCCCACCAATAAGAGAAGGCCGGATCACCCGACAACAAGGGTGACAGGCGAGAGGTAAAGACTGTGGAAGCACATCTGTTGGAATGGCTGAACCTCAGCGTGCGCTGGGTTCACATGATCACTGGCGTGGCCTGGATCGGCGCGTCGTTCTACTTCGTCTGGCTGGAAAACAACCTCAATCGCGTCAACCCCAAGAACGGCCTGGCCGGTGACTTGTGGGCGATCCACGGTGGCGGCATCTACCACCTGGAAAAATACAAGCTGGCCCCGCCGACCATGCCGGACAACCTGCACTGGTTCAAATGGGAAGCCTATTTCACCTGGATGTCGGGCGTCGCGCTGCTGTGCGTGGTGTTCTACCTCAACCCGACGCTGTACCTGCTCGCCCCCGGCAGCAGCCTGAGCGGCACCGAAGGCGTATTGCTCGGCATCGGCTCGCTGTTCGCTGGCTGGTTCATCTACTCCTTCCTGTGCGACTCGGCCCTGGGCAAGCGCCCGGCCCTGCTCGGCCTGATCCTGTTCGTGCTGCTGATCGCCGCCGCATACGGATTCAGCAAAGTGTTCAGCGGACGCGGCGCTTACCTGCATGTGGGGGCGATAATCGGCACCATCATGGTGGGCAACGTGTTCCGCATCATCATGCCGGCGCAACGCGCGCTGGTGGCGGCCATCGTCGAGAACCGCACGCCCGATCCGGCATTGCCGGCCAAGGGCCTGCTGCGTTCGCGGCACAACAACTACTTCACCTTGCCGGTGCTGTTCATCATGATCAGTAACCACTTCCCGAGCACCTACGGCAGCCAATACAACTGGCTGATCCTTGCTGGGATCGCGGTGGCGGCAGTGCTGGTGCGGCATTACTTCAACACCCGGCATAACAGCCAGAAGTATGCGTGGACCTTGCCGGTGGGCGCCTTGGCCATGATTTCCCTAGCGTACGTGACCGGGCCCAAACCGGTGGAGCCCGTTGCCAAGGCACCGGCGGCCATCGAGTACCAGCCGTTGCCGGAAACCGCGCTGGGGGGTGGATTGAAACCCGCAGCACCCGCTGCGGAACCGGCGCCGGTGCCCGCCCAGGCAACGATCGATTTTGAAAAAGTGCACGGGGTGATCCAGGCTCGCTGCGCCGTCTGCCATTCGGCCAAGCCCACCAGCCCGCTGTTCAGCACGGCACCGGCGGGGGTGATGTTCGATACACCGGCGCAGATCCAGCAGCAGGCCGCGCGGATTCAGGCACAGGCCGTGGCCAGCCAGATCATGCCGCTGGGCAACATCACCCAAATGACCCAGCAAGAACGCGATTTGATTGGCACCTGGATCAACCAGGGCGCGCGCGCCAATTAGGTCGCCTGGGGCCGGCCACCTGCCGTGCCCCATTCTCGCCCTATGCGCTCTCTAACAGCGCACTTGAGCCAAGGCGTTGGAGCCAGTATTCTCCGCGCCCGCTCGAATCGACTCAAAAAAAACAGCCCAAGTAAAAACTGACCGCAAGGCCAACTTATCCAGGCCTACAGTGGCCGCCGACGTGCGCAAAAGCCCTCCGAATTCGCCTGCATTCCCGGCAGCCGACGGGATTTTTTTGGCTTTTTAAACACCTTGGCGCAGCTCTTGCTAAAAGCACTAAAGCTGACCGAACAGACGATTTTTACAGCAAACCAAAAGGCGCCACACCAGAGCGCCGGCGTAGAAGAAAAACCATAAAACTTTAACTCGGGAGCAACCGAATGAAACCTATGTTCAAAGGCCTGATGCTGGCAGGGTCCCTGCTGGCCGGTGGGCAGGCCGTGGCTGGTGACTTGCTGCAATGGCAGAACAACAGCCTGACGTACTTGTGGGGCAAGAACTTCACCGTCAACCCGCAGATCCAGCAAACCGTCACGTTCGAACATGCCGACGCATGGAAGTATGGCGACAACTTCTTCTTCCTCGACCGCATCTTTTATAACGGCAAGGAAGACGGCAACGTCGGCCCGGACACCTATTACGGCGAGTTCAGCCCACGGTTATCGTTCGGCAAGATTCTGGACAAGGACCTGTCCTTCGGCCCGATCAAGGACGTGTTGCTGGCCTTCACTTACGAGTTCGGCGAAGGCGATAACGAGTCCTACCTGCTGGGCCCGGGTTTTGATTTGAACATCCCCGGTTTCGATTACTTCCAGTTGAACTTCTACCAGCGCCAGACCGAAGGCAATCGCCCGGGCGACGGCGTATGGCAGATCACTCCGGTGTGGTCGTACACCCTGCCGCTGGGCAACTCCAACATCCTGATCGACGGTTACATGGACTGGGTGGTGGACAACGACAAGAACGCCCGTGGCGTTTACCACGCCAACTTGCACTTCAATCCGCAAGTCAAATACGACTTGGGCAAGGCGCTGAACTGGGGCGAGAAACAACTGTATGTCGGTTTCGAATACGACTACTGGAAGAACAAGTACGGGATCGAGGATTCCGGCGCGTTCAAGACCAACCAGGATACGGCGAGCTTCCTGGTCAAGTACCACTTCTGACGCGTCACCTGTAGGAGCGAGCTTGCTCGCCCCTACAGGCGATCACGCCAGGCCGAGGAAGCGGGTTATTTCCTCGCGCTTGGCCAATGCATCGCGCCGTCCCAATTCAATCAACTCGCTGCAATACCCCGCCTCGAACAACAAGTAACTCAACACCCCCGCCCCGCTCGTCTTGGTCGCGCCCGGCCCACGTAAAAACAAGCGCAACGCCGCCGGCAATTCCTGCCGATGGCGTGCGGCGATTTCGTCGATCGGTTGGCTGGGCGCAATCACCAGCACATCCACCGGTGCCAGGCCGCGAGCCGCGCTGTCGGCGGGTTGGAGATGGCTGAACTGGTTCAAGCGCTCCAGCAGTTCGATATCACTTTCCAAGCTGTCGATGAACGTGCTGTTGAGCATATGCCCGCCGATCTGCGCCAGTGTCGGCTGCTGGCCGGTGTAGCTGCGTTGCGCCGTCGGCTCGTTACCGCGCGGGTTGCCGCTGACACCGACCACCAGCACGCGGCTGGCCCCCAGGTGCAACGCCGGGCTGATGGGCGCCGATTGCCGCACGGCACCGTCACCGAAATACTCCAGGTCGAGTTTCACCGGGGCAAACAGCAAGGGGATCGCCGAACTGGCCAACAGGTGCTCAACCGTCAGTTCGGTAGGCACCCCGATGCGACGATGACGCAACCAAGGGACGATGGCGCCGCCGCCTTGATAGAACGTCACCGCCTGCCCGGATTCGTAACCGAAGGCGGTCACCGCCACGGCATGCAAATGCTGACGGCGGATCGCGTCGTCGATACCGTCCAGGTTCAAGCGTTCCTGCAACAGCTCGCGCAAGGGCGAGCTGTCGAGCAAGGCCACCGGGACGCGTGCGCCCAGGCCCAACAGGCTGTGGAGACAGAAACGGCTCGCCTGGTGAATCACCCCCGGCCAGTCGCTGCGCAGCACCAGATGACTGCGAAAGCCCTGCCAGAAGGCGGTAAGACGTTTGATGGCAGCGGTGAAGTCCATGGCGCCACTGGCCAGGGTCACCGCATTGATCGCGCCGGCCGAGGTGCCGACGATCACCGGGAAAGGATTGGGCGCCCCCGGCGGCAACAGTTCGGCAATCGCCGCCAACACCCCCACCTGATACGCCGCCCGCGCCCCGCCACCGGAAAGAATCAAACCTGTCACCGGTTCAGTTGGGCGCATCGCATCACTCCATGTTGGGAAAGGTCAGTCTTATCGACGGCGTTTTTCGTACAGCTTGGGTTCACCCGGCGGCCGGCTCTTGAAGCGGCGGTGGGTCCACAAATATTGCTCGGGGCATTCGCGCACCGAGGCTTCGACCCACCTGTTGATGCGCAGGCAATCGACTTCATCGCTCTCGCCGGGGAAATCGGTCAACGGCGGATGGATCACCAGGCGGTAACCACTGCCATCGGCCAGGCGCTGCTGGGTGAACGGCACCACCAACGCCTTGCCCAACCGCGCAAACTTGCTGGTGGCGGTCACGGTGGCGGCCTGGATGCCGAACAGCGGCACGAAGAGACTTTGCTTGGCGCCGTAATCCTGATCGGGTGCGTACCAGATGGCACGGCCGGCACGCAGCAGCTTGAGCATGCCGCGCACGTCTTCGCGCTCGACCGCCAGGGAATCGAGGTTGTGGCGCTCGCGGCCACGGCGCTGGATGTAGTCGAACAACGGGTTGCCGTGCTCACGGTACATGCCATCGATGGTGTGCTTCTGCCCCAGCAGGGCAGCGCCGATTTCCAGGGTGGTGAAGTGCAGGGCCATGAGGATCACGCCCTTGCCATCCGACTCGGCCTGCTTGAGGTGTTCGAGGCCTTCGACATGGGCCAGGCGCGCCAGGCGCGGCTTGGGCCACCACCAGCTCATGGCCATTTCAAAGAAGGCGATACCGGTCGAGGCGAAGTTTTCCTTGAGCAAGCGCTGACGTTCCTGGGCGGATTTTTCCGGGAAGCACAATTCCAGGTTTCGCGCGGCAATGCGGCGGCGGTCACCGGCCACACGGTACATGCCGGCACCGAGCAGGCGACCAATGGTCAGCAGCGCCGGGTACGGCAGTTGGGTCACCAGCCACAAGAGGCCGAGTCCCAGCCATAACAGCCAAAAACGCGGATGAAGAAATACAGCTCGAAAACGCGGGCGATCCATTACAGATTCCGGTAAAGACAAGGGCCGCGCATTCTACAACGGTTCGACTCGGCTTGCGGCCAGTGGATGTTCTCGTTATAAGTCTCGACACTTTTCGTGACAAGCCGCTTTTGCCGACCATGAGCCAAACCGAACCGCTAGACCAAGATCCCGTGTTCCAGCTGAAAGGCAGCATGCTCGCCATCACCGTGCTGGAACTGGCCCGCAACGACCTCGACGCCCTGGACCGCCAGCTCGCCGCCAAGGTCGCCCTCGCGCCGAACTTTTTCAATAATGCCCCGCTGGTGCTGGCCCTGGACAAACTGCCAGCCGGCCAAGGCGCCGTCGACCTGCCCGCGCTGATGCGCGTGTGTCGCTCCCATGGCCTGCGCACCCTGGCGATTCGCGCCAGCCGTATCGAAGACATTGCCGCCGCCATTGCAATTGAACTGCCAGTACTGCCGCCGTCCGGCGCACGCGAGCGTCCCCTCGATCCTTTGGTCGGAGAAGTGAAGAAAAAACCGGAAAAACCGCCGGAGCCGACGATCAAGCCTACAAAGATAATCACCACGCCCGTACGCGGCGGACAGCAGATTTACGCCCAGGGCGGCGACCTGGTTGTAGTCTCCTCGGTCAGTCCCGGCGCGGAACTTCTCGCCGATGGCAACATCCATGTATACGGCCCGATGCGCGGACGTGCCCTCGCCGGCATCAAGGGTGATACCAAGGCCCGCATTTTTTGCCAGCACTTGACCGCTGAACTCGTGTCCATCGCAGGCCAGTACAAGGTTTCCGAAGATTTGCGTCGCGATCCGCTATGGGGAGCCGGGGTGCAGGTCAGCCTGTCGGGCGACGTGTTGAACATCATCCGTCTTTAACGGATACTGCCGCGTTTTCCAAGCATCTCTAGACTCTGATAGCACAGCGAAACCGGCAAGACTTGCGTAGGAATAACTGGAAGTTGGCGTTTCCCCCGCGGAAACCACATCTTTTTCCTACGATGGCTGTCCGCCTGCGGCGAGTTCCAAGAGATGTTTTTCAGGGACTGAAAGTCCTTTTTCCTTAGGGGTGAAACACCTTGGCCAAGATTCTCGTGGTTACATCCGGCAAGGGTGGTGTGGGTAAGACCACCACCAGCGCCGCTATCGGTACCGGCCTCGCTTTGCGCGGCCACAAAACAGTCATCGTCGACTTCGACGTCGGTTTGCGTAACCTCGACCTGATCATGGGCTGCGAACGCCGCGTGGTGTATGACTTCGTCAACGTGGTCAACGGCGAAGCCAACCTGCAACAGGCCCTGATCAAGGACAAGCGCCTTGAGAACCTGTACGTGCTGGCCGCCAGCCAGACCCGCGACAAAGACGCGCTGACCAAGGAAGGCGTAGGCAAGGTCCTCGCCGAACTGAAGGAAACCTTCGAATACGTGGTCTGCGACTCGCCGGCCGGTATCGAAACCGGTGCTCACCTGGCGATGTACTTCGCCGATGAAGCCATCGTCGTGACCAACCCGGAAGTGTCCTCCGTACGTGACTCGGACCGCATGCTCGGCCTGTTGGCCAGCAAGTCCCAGCGCGCCGAGAAAGGCGAAGAGCCGATCAAGGAACACCTGCTGCTCACCCGCTACAACCCGGAGCGCGTCAGCAACGGCGAAATGCTCGGCGTTGAAGACGTCAAGGAAATCCTTGCGGTGACCCTGCTGGGCGTGATCCCGGAATCCCAGGCCGTCCT
The DNA here is from genome assembly GCF_900102035.1 of Pseudomonas extremaustralis. NCBI lineage: Bacteria > Pseudomonadati > Pseudomonadota > Gammaproteobacteria > Pseudomonadales > Pseudomonadaceae > Pseudomonas > Pseudomonas extremaustralis. Next base: position 344,159 of record NZ_LT629689.1, on the reverse strand, counting down.
GAAGGCATCCAACCAGGGCGTGCCGGTGATTCTCGACGACCAGAGCGACGCCGGCCAGGCGTACAGCGATGCGGTCGATCGCTTGCTGGGCAAGACCGTGGAACATCGCTTCCTCGATGTTAAGAAGAAGGGATTCTTCGAGCGTATCTTTGGAGGCAACTAAACAATGAAATTTCTCGACTTCTTTCGCGCCAACAAAAAGCCAAGTACCGCGTCGGTAGCGAAAGAGCGTCTACAGATCATCGTGGCGCACGAACGCGGCCAACGCAGTACCCCTGATTACCTGCCAGCCTTGCAGAAGGAACTGGTCGAAGTGATCCGCAAGTACGTCAATATCGGCAACGATGACGTGCATGTCGCTCTGGAAAACGACGGCAGCTGCTCGATTCTGGAACTCAATATCACCCTGCCTGATCGTTGATCGAACAGGCGGCTGCCACGGCGGCTCGTTCACCTTGATCCCTTTACGGGAGCCGGGTGGGCGAGCCGCCGTTGGCGTTTGTTACGAGGCTGTTTAATGCCGTTGTCCAACATCCATATCATTCATCAGGACGCCGCCGTTCTGGTGGTGAACAAGCCCACTTTGCTGCTTTCGGTGCCTGGCCGCGCCGACGACAACAAGGACTGCCTGATCACACGCCTGCAGGAAAACGGCTACCCCGAAGCCCGCATCGTCCATCGCCTGGACTGGGAAACCTCGGGGATCATCCTGCTGGCCCGGGACGCCGATACCCATCGCGAACTGTCCCGCCAGTTTCATGACCGCGAAACCGAAAAGGCCTACACCGCCCTGGCCTGGGGTCAACCAGACCTGGACAGCGGCAGCATCGACCTGCCCCTGCGCTACGACCCGCCGACCAAGCCGCGCCACGTGGTGGACCATGAATTCGGCAAGCATGCGCTGACCTTCTGGAAGGTGCAGGAACGTTGCGGCGACTGGTGCCGTGTCGAGCTGACGCCGATCACCGGGCGCTCGCACCAGTTGCGTGTCCACATGCTTTCCATCGGCCATCCGCTGTTGGGCGACGGCCTGTACGCCCATGAACAAGCCCTGGCCGCCTGGCCGCGCCTGTGCCTGCACGCGAGCATGCTGAGTTTCACCCACCCGCAAAGCGGCGAACGGCTGCGCTTCGAGTGCCCGGCGCCCTTCTAAAGCTGGCAATACCGTCAACATGTGGGAGCAAGCCACCTCCCACATTTGTTCTGTGCACTTCTTGCCGTCGAACGGTAAACTCCGCGCACTGCTGTCTGGAGCTATTTATGCGCGAAGCGTTGAATCAAGGCCTGATCGACTTCCTCAAGGCCTCCCCTACTCCTTTCCATGCCACTGCCGCGCTGGCCCAGCGCCTCGAAGCGGCCGGCTTCCAGCGTCTCGACGAGCGCGAAACCTGGACCACCGAAGCCAATGGTCGCTACTACGTGACCCGCAACGACTCCTCGATCATTGCCTTCAAGCTTGGCCGCCACTCGCCGCTGCAAGGCGGTATTCGCCTGGTCGGCGCCCATACCGACAGCCCCTGCCTGCGGGTCAAGCCCCAGCCGGAGTTGCAGCGCCAGGGCTTCTGGCAATTGGGCGTGGAAGTCTATGGCGGTGCGCTGCTGGCGCCGTGGTTCGACCGTGACCTGTCCCTGGCCGGTCGCGTCACGTTCCGCCGCGATGGCAAGGTCGAAAGCCAACTGATCGACTTCAAGCTGCCCATCGCCACTATCCCCAACCTGGCCATCCACCTGAACCGTGAAGCCAACCAGGGCTGGGCAATCAACGCGCAGACCGAACTGCCGCCGATCCTCGCGCAATTTGCCGGTGACGAGCGCGTGGACTTCCGTGCCGTGCTCACCGAACAACTGGCACGCGAGCACGGGCTGAATGCCGACGTGGTGCTCGACTATGAGCTGAGCTTCTACGACACCCAGGCCGCCGCCGTGATTGGCCTCAACGGCGACTTCATCGCCGGCGCGCGCCTGGACAACCTGTTGTCGTGCTATGCCGGCCTGCAAGCGCTGCTCACCAGCGAAAGCGATGAAACCTGCGTGCTGGTGTGCAACGACCACGAAGAAGTGGGTTCCTGCTCCGCCTGCGGTGCCGATGGCCCGATGCTCGAACAGACCCTGCGGCGCCTGTTGCCCGAAGGTGATGAATTCGTACGCACCATTCAGAAATCCCTGTTGGTATCGGCCGACAACGCCCACGGCGTGCATCCGAACTACGCCGAGAAGCACGACGCCAACCACGGCCCCAAGCTCAATGCGGGCCCGGTGATCAAGGTCAACAGCAACCAGCGCTACGCCACCAACAGCGAAACCGCCGGCTTCTTCCGCCACCTGTGCATGGCCCAGGAAGTACCGGTGCAAAGCTTTGTGGTGCGCAGCGACATGGGCTGCGGCTCGACCATCGGCCCGATCACCGCCAGCCACCTGGGTGTGCGCACCGTGGACATCGGCCTGCCGACGTTCGCCATGCATTCCATTCGTGAACTGTGCGGCAGCCATGACCTCGCCCATCTGGTGAAGGTCCTGGGTGCGTTCTACGCGAGCCACGACCTGCCCTGATGCGGCATGGGGTTGATATGTTTGTGATGCATATCAACCCCATTTCCCAACTTCCGACCTAGACTTGCCCCTATTCACCACCTGACAAGGCTGTCTCCCCATGATCTCCATGTCCTCTTTCCACGCCATGCTCATCCCCATTCTGATCGGCATGATCATGCTCGCTGTCGGCTTCAATTTCCGCGACAAACCCCTCGGTGTATTCGGCATGTGGGTCGGCATGCTGCTGATCCTGGGCACTGTGGTGTTCAAGATCCTCGCCAAACTGGCCGAATGACAAATGCACTCGCATCTGGCATAGCAGCCTCGTACACTCGGTCGATCTGTCGTTTTCAAGGTTGACCGCCTAGTGCTTTCCCGTCTTTTCGCCCTGCCCTGTTGCTTGCTGATCGCTCTGCTCACGCTGCTGCCGTTCACCTCTGCCCAGGCGGTGGGCCTGACAGGCCTGTTGGGCACCGCCCACCAAACCCAACCCCAGGCAGACGTCCCCCTCGGCCAGTCGTTGGACGAGGTGATCAAGACCCTGGAAAACGACCAGCAACGCACCCAACTGCTGAGCGACCTGAAAAAACTGCGCGCTGCCACACAAAAGGCTCAACCGGTAACCGAACAAGGTGTGCTCGGCCTGATCGGCAGTACGCTGTCGGACTTGGAGCAGCAGTTCTCCGGCGCCAACAGCCCGCTGGAACGCTGGTCCGATGAAGTCGATATGGCCAAGGATGAGCTCAGTGCGCTGATGCTACCGGCCAGTGAATGGCTGCCGATCATCTTCGGCTTTGCCTTGATCCTGGCGGTGTGGAGCCTGCTGGCCGCCGCGCTGATCTGGCTCAGCCACCGGCTGCGCGAGCGCTTCGGTCTGCCCGATGAGCTGCCGCAACACCCACGCACCTGGGACATGCTGCGCTTCGCCCTGCGCAAACTGGGGCCGTGGCTGATCGCGCTGGTGATCACGGTGTACCTGAGCTACGTACTGCCCTCGTCCCTGGGCAAGTCTCTGGCGATGGTGCTGGCGTATGCGCTGGTGGTCGGTACCTGTTTCTCGGCAATCTGCGTGATCGCATTCTCCGTGCTGGACGGGCCTCATCGCCGCCACGCCTTGTATATCCTGCGGCGCCAGGCCTTTCGGCCCTTGTGGTGGATCGGCAGTTTCGCCGCCTTTGGCGAAGCCTTGGGCGATCCCCGGCTGGTTGCTGCGCTTGGTCAGCACCTGTCTCACACGGCGGCAACCGTGGCCAATGTCATGGCCGCGCTGTCTACCGGCGTGTTTATCCTGCGTTTCCGCCGCCCGATCGCGCACCTGATCCGTAACCAACCACTGTCCCGCCGCCTGACCCGTCGCGCCCTCAGCGATACGATCGAAATCATCGGCACCTTCTGGTACATCCCGGCCCTGCTGCTGGTGGGCATCTCGCTGTTCGCCACCTTCGTTTCCGCCGGCGACACCAGCACCGCCCTGCGCCAGTCACTGTTGTGCACGGTGTTGCTGGTGTTGTGCATGGTGATCAACGGCCTGGTGCGCCGCCATGCCCTCAAGCCGCAACGCGGGCACAAACGCCATGCGCTGTACTCCGAACGCTTGAAGAGTTTCGTCTACACCCTCGCCCATCTGGTGGTGTGGCTGACGTTCATCGAGCTGGGGCTGCGGGTCTGGGGGTTGTCGTTGGTTCGCTTCACCGAAGGCGACGGCCATGAAATCAGCGTCAAGCTGTTCGGCCTCGGCGGCACGTTGCTGTTTGCCTGGCTGATCTGGATTCTCAGCGACACCGCGATCCACCACGCCCTCACCCGCTCGCGCAAAGGCTTGGCCAACGCGCGGGCGCAGACCATGATGCCGCTGATTCGCAACGTGCTGTTCGTGACCATCTTCATCATCGCGGCCATCGTCGCCCTGGCCAACATGGGCATGAACGTCACGCCGCTGCTGGCCGGTGCCGGTGTGATCGGCCTGGCCATCGGTTTTGGCGCGCAGTCGCTGGTGGCGGACTTGATCACCGGCCTGTTCATCATCATCGAAGACTCCCTGGCCATCGATGACTACGTCGATGTCGGTGGCCACCTTGGTACCGTCGAAGGCCTGACCATCCGCACCGTGCGCCTGCGCGATATCGACGGCATCGTGCACACCATTCCGTTCAGCGAAATCAAGAGCATCAAGAACTACTCCCGGGAGTTCGGCTACGCGATCTTCCGGGTAGCGATCCCTTACAACATGGACATCGACGAGGCGATCAAACTGATCCGCGACGTCGGCCAGAAAATGCGCCACGACCCGCTGCAGCGTCGCAATATCTGGTCGCCGCTGGAGATCCAGGGCGTGGAAAGCTTCGAGTCCGGCAGCGCCATCCTGCGGGCACGGTTCAAGACGGCGCCGATCAAACAATGGGAAGTGTCGCGGGCGTTCAACCTGTCGCTCAAACGGCATCTGGATGAGGCCGGGCTGGACCTGGCGACGCCGCGCTTGAGTGTGCAGGTAGTGACGGGGGCTTCGGGCGGGTTGGAGAAGGAGAAGAACGGTTGAGGGGCGGTGGCCTGTGTCTGTGGCGAGCTGGCTTGCCACAGACACAGCCACAACCTGTGAACAAAAGTGTCAGACGAGCGCGACACCGTCCATCTTCTGCCGCAGGCTCAGCGGGCGCATGTCGGTCCAGACTTCTTCGATGTAGGCCAGGCATTCTTTCTTCACACCGCTCTTGCCCACGGTGCGCCAACCGTCCGGCACGGCCTTGTAGTCGGGCCAGATGGAATACTGTTCTTCATGGTTGACCACTACCTGAAACAGGATGTCTTCACGGTCAAATACTGAGGTCATTGCTGTTCTCCGTCGTTCAAGGGCGGGCTGCGCACCACGCGCAGCGCTGATTCTGTAGAAACGTAGCGGGACGCGAAAAAATTAGAGGCTGGCGACTGCGCCAGCGAGGGCCCGGCCGAAGATCTCGGCCACCCGGTCCAGTTCGACGGCAGTGATCACCAGCGGTGGCAGGAAGCGCACCACGCTGCCATGCCGACCGCCCAGCTCCAGGATCAGGCCGCGCTTGAGGCATTCACGCTGCACCAGCGGCGCCAACTGGCGGTGGACCGGGGGGTGACCCTGGGTGTCGGGTGTGCCGGCCGGGTCCACCAGTTCCACCCCGAGCATCAGCCCGCGACCACGAATATCGCCCAGGTGCGGGAAGTCGCGCTGCAGCCGGCGCAGGTGTTCGCCCAGGCGTTCGCCCATGGCCGCCGCGTGGCCGGGCAGGTCGTGTTGCTTGAGGTAGCGCATCACCGCCGACCCCGCCGCCATGGCCATCTGATTGCCACGGAACGTCCCGGCATGGGCGCCCGGCAACCAAGTGTCGAGCCAGTCGCGGTACACCACCACCGCCAACGGCAGGCTGCCACCGATGGCCTTGGACATTACCACCACGTCCGGGATGATCCCCGCGTGTTCGAAGGCGAACATCTTGCCGGTGCGACCGAAGCCGCTCTGGATTTCATCGACGATCAACGCCACACCGGCCTGCTCGGTGATCCGCCGCAGGCCGCGCAGCCAGTCGAGGTCCGCAGGAATCACGCCGCCTTCACCCTGTACCACTTCGACAATCACGGCGGCCGGCGGCAATACCCCGGCTTCCGGGTCGTTGAGCAGGTTTTCCAGGTAATGCAGATTGACCCGCACGCCGTCCGCACCGCCCAGGCCGAACGGGCAACGATAGTCATAAGGGAACGGCAGGAATTGCACGCCATTGCCGAGTAACGCACCCAAGGGCTTTTTCGGCCCCAGACTGCCCATCAGGCTCAGTGCGCCCTGGCTCATGCCGTGATAACCGCCCTGGAACGACAGCACTGTGCTGCGGCCGGTGGCGGTGCGCACCAGTTTCAGCGCCGCTTCCACCGCATCGGTGCCGGTGGGGCCGCAAAACTGGATCTTGGCCTCCCGCGCCAGCTCCACCGGCAACAGGCCGAACAAGTCCTGCACGAACTGGTCCTTGACCGGCGTGGTCAGGTCCAGGGTGTGCAGCGGCAGCTCGTCGCTGAGCACTTGCCGGATGGCCTCGATCACCACCGGGTGGTTATGCCCCAGCGCCAGGGTGCCGGCGCCGGCCAGGCAGTCGATGAAACGGCGGCCTTCCACATCCTCCACATAAATTCCCTTGGCCCGCTTGAGCGCCAGGGGAATGCGCCGGGGGTAGCTGCGGGCGTTGGACTCCTGCTGGCGCTGACGGGCCAGCAGCGGGGTTTCGTCGAACTGGTAGAGCGTTTCCGCGAGCGCCGGACTGGCATGATGCACCTGGGCATCTTCGATACGGCTGGTAGCGACTGACATCTCTCGATCCCTCAATACGCTGATGATGGTGACCAAACTGCCGATCCGCTGGCGTCTGGCCCAAGGGCATGCGCACGGATTTGCTGTTCTGGAAACGCACCAGCGTTGGAGGGATTTAGGACTGTCATCGTTTTTGTAGGAGCGGAGCTTGCCCGCGAGGGGCGTGAACGATGACGCGGGAAACCGGGATTTATGCGGCGCACTTGCGGTTTTCGCGAGCAAGCTCGCTCCTACAGTGGGTGTCGCGTCATAGGCAGGCGGTACCGAGGCAGTGGGGAATCAAACCAACCTCAAAGCCCCCGGTACTTTTCATTCAACGCGTACAGAATCGCGCAGGTCTGCGCATCCAGTGACCCACAGTAATCCTGCGGTCGAAAGTGCATCTGAAACGCCCGGGTCCTGAGTTCAAAGCCCTGGCGATTCTTGGCCGGCGCGTATCCATAGCGCTGAAACGCGCGCTCCACTTCAACTTCCGGTGGCAATGCCACGCAGAACCGCCGCTGGTACATCGCCTGGGTCGGCTCATCGAACCAGGCGCCGATGCCGGCTTCATACAAGCGACGCCAGGGCAGCCGAGGCCCCGGATCGCTCTTGCGCCAGTACGCCACGTCGCTATGGCCAAGAATGTCGGTAGGACCGACCCGCGGATAACGCTCCAGAATGTCGCGAAGCAGTGCGATCAAGACTTCGATCTGCTCGTCAGGGTACGCCACAAAGTGCAAGACCTCGCCGTCGTCCCACGCCTGGTTGACGATTTCGATGCCGATCGATCGGCTGTTGAGGTTGTCGCGCCCGCCCCACTGGCTGACGCCGGCGTGCCAGGCGCGCTTGTCTTCGTCCACCAGGCGAAACGCACGCAGTTCCTCGTAGCCAGCGCCGCGGTAGCTGGGGTCGTGCGGGTCGGGCAGCAGATAATGTGCGCTCACCCCCTGCCGCGTCAGGCAATGCAGGGATGAGGCAAAAGGCTCGGCGGTGTAATGCAGCACCACCTGCCGCACGGGTTCGTCGTTGCGTTCATTGAAATCCCTGGCGGGAAAACTGGTATCGATCACCAACATAAGAGCTGTCCTTTTCAAGCCAGGCCGAGTCATTCAGCCCGTTCAAGCGCAAAAAATCATCGCCATCCTGAAGGGTTGAACCTCAAGAGGGCGGTAACTATTTGGCACGAGAAAAACTCGATCAGCGCCGCAGCGGCATACCCAGGTCAACGCGCAGGCCATCGGGCTGGCTGTCGAAGGTCAACGAGCAGGCGCAGCGCTGCACAATGGCCTGCACGATCGCCAGTCCCAGGCCACAGCCTTCGCTGCTGCCGTGGCGCCAGAAGCGTTGGGTCAGGTATTGCAGGTCTTCGGCGGCGATCTGCTTGCCGTGGTCACGCACGCGGAACACCACCTGATCGCCGGCGGTGAACACACTGAGTTCCACCCGCGTGTCTGCCGGCGTATGGCGCAAGGCGTTGTCCAGCAAGTTGCGCAAGGCCGCGACCGCCAGGCCCACGGGCATGTCCACCGGAGTGTCGGTGAGGTTGTCCGGCAGGATCAGGTCGATGCGCTGATTGTCGCCGGCACTGGCGTCCTGGATCGCCAGCCGCGCCACTTCCTCGGCGCTGGATTGCAGGCCATCGTCAAACGACAGGCTGCCCTCCACCCGCGCCAGCAACAGCAATTGCTCCAGGGTCCGGTGCAGGCGGTCGGCGCCTTCCTCGGCATGGGCCAGGGACTGGTCGCGAGCCGCGCCCTCGGTCATGCGCGCCACTTGCAGGTGGGTCTTGATCGCTGTCAGCGGGCTGCGCAGTTCATGGGCGGCGTCGCCGGTCAGGCGGCGTTCGCGCTCGATGGTCTTGGCGATGCGCTGTAGCAGTTGGTTCTGCGTGTCGAGCAGCGGCTTGAGTTCGCTGGGCAGCGGGTGAATCTGCAACGGTTCGAGGGAGTCGGCGCTGCGGCGCATCAACGCGTCACGCATGCGGTTGAGCGGCAGCAGGCTCTGGCCGATGCCCAGCCACAGCAGGCACAGGCACCCCAGCATGGCCACGCCCACCGGTACCGAGGCCGCGAGCAGGATCGACAGGTTCAACGCCTCACGCTCCACCTGGCGGTCAGCGGTAGTAATCAGCAGGTCGCCACGGGACAGGGTGAAACTGCGCCAGGCCACGCCGTCGATCACCTGGTCGCGAAAGCCGCTCTTGTGCGACTCCAGGCCTTCATCCGGCGTGGTATGGCTGCGCGCCAGGATTTCCCCGCGCAAGGAGCTGACCTGGCAGGCCATGCCGCCCGGCACATGCAACTGCTCGGTGCTCAAATGCGCCCCGCCGCTCACACTGGCCAGGCCCGGCATCTGCTCGGTCAGGCCCGCCACCATGCGTGCGGACGCCACCAGGCGCTGGTCGAGGGAAAACATCATCTGGTTACGCAGGTCGTTGAGCATCCAGGCCGCCGCCAGGGCCCAGATCAGCACGAACGCGGCGCCCAGCTTGAAGGTCAGGCGCAGGCGCAGGCTTTTCACTGGGTTGACTCTCCGCCGTCAGCCGGGCCCAGGCGGTAACCGAGGCCACGCACGGTCTCGACGATGCCATTGCCCAATTTGCGCCGCAGGTGGTGGATGTGCACGTTGAGGGCGTTGCTTTCCAGTTCGTCGCTGAAACCGTAGACGCTGTCCTTGAGTTGCTCGCTGGACAGCACCCGGCCCTTGTTGTGCAACAGCGCCTGCAACAGCGCCTGCTCACGGCGCGAAAGGTCTACCGGCTGACCGCCGAGAAAGGTCTCGCGGCTGCTCGGGTCGTAGGCCAGGCGACCGTGCTCGATCAGGTTGACGCTGCGCCCCGCCACCCGCCGCAACAGGGTTTGCAGGCGCGCGGCGAGTTCACGCAGGTCGAATGGCTTGAGCAGGTAGTCGTCGGCACCGGCTTGCAGGCCGTCGACGCGGTTGGTCACCGAGTCCCGTGCGGTGAGGATCAGCACCGGGATCTCCAGGCCCTGGCTGCGCTGTTGCTGCAACAGCTTGAGGCCGTCTTCGTCGGGCAGGCCGAGGTCGAGCACCATGATGTCGAACGTGGCCGCCTTGAGCATCGCCCGCGCGGCAGCGGCCGTGGCCACGTGTTCGACGGTAAAGCCCTGGGCGCCAAGGCCGGCGACGATGCCGCTGGCGATCAGCTTGTCGTCTTCACAGACCAGTACGTGCATGGTGAACCCTTCATGAAAGATGGGGGGATTAGAAAAGGAATGGATTAAGCGCGCATTATGCCGCCAAAGTTCGCTACATCAGACAATCCCTACACTCTAGAATAGCGCCGGTTAATCATCGGTTAATCAACGCCACACATTGTGTGCCTACTTGCAACGAACTAAGGCTTGACCATGGGGCATCTGTTTACCTTTCTGCTGGTGCTGTTCGCCGGGTTCGCCCAGGCTGCGCCGAGCAACCCTTTTGAGACCAAACCCGATTTCCTCCCGGTAGAAAAGGCTTTCACCTTTACGTCCGAACGCCTGGAGTCCGGCGAGACCCAACTGTTTTGGCAGATCGCCGACGGTTACTACCTGTACCAGCAGCGCATGAAGTTCGACAACCTGGCCGAAAAGCCAGTGCTGCCCCAGGGTGAAGCCCACAGCGATGAGTTCTTCGGCGAACAGCAAGTGTATCGCCAGGGCCTGGAAGTGAAGATCCCCGCCGGCGTTACCGGCCAGGTCAAGCTGGGCTGGCAGGGCTGCGCCGATGCGGGCCTGTGCTATCCGCCGCAATCGATCACCGTGGACCTGGGCGGCAACCCCGCCGTTGCAGCCACCGCGCAAGCCCAGGACCAGAGCCTGGCCAGCGGCCTGCAACAACGCAGCCTGGGCTGGAGCCTGCTGGTGTTCTTTGGCTTGGGCCTGTTGCTGGCGTTTGCCCCGTGTTCGCTGCCGATGCTGCCGATTCTCGCCGGCCTGGTCGTGGGCAGTGGCGCCAGCCCCCGTCGCGGCTTTGCCCTGGCCGGCAGCTATGTGGTGTGCATGGCTTTGGTATACGCCGCATTGGGCGTCCTGGCCGCCTTGCTCGGCGCCAACCTGGCCGCCCTGCTGCAAACCCCGTGGATCCTCGGCAGCTTCGCCGCCTTGTTCGTGATCCTGGCCCTGCCGATGTTCGGCTTCTTTGAATTGCAACTGCCGGTGGCCGTGCGTGACCGCCTGGAAAACGTCAACCGCAACCGCAACGGCGGCAGCCTGATCGGTGCCGGCGCGCTGGGCGCCCTGTCCGGCCTGCTGGTCGGCCCCTGCATGACCGCGCCCCTGGCCGGCGCGCTGCTCTATATCGCTCAGAGCGGCAACGCCCTGCACGGCGGGCTGATCCTGTTCGCCATGGGCATCGGCATTGGCGTGCCGTTGTTGCTGCTGGTGACCGTGGGCAATCGCTTCCTGCCCAAGCCGGGCACCTGGATGAATGTGCTCAAGGGCGTCTTCGGCTTCCTGTTCCTGGGCACCGCGATACTGATGATTCGCCCGGTGGTCGGGGACAATCTCTGGCTTGGCCTGTGGGGCGCATTGGCATTGGCCATGGCTTATTGCGGCTGGCGTCTGGCCCAGGATTTCGGCCGCGTGGCCATGCTCTCCGGCGCCGGTTCCATCGTCCTGGGGTTGTGGGGCGGGCTGCTGCTGGTCGGCGCGGCAGGCGGCAGCGATGACGTGTGGCAACCGTTGAAGGTCTACAGCGGCTCGCGGGCCTACGCCGCAATGGGTGCCCACCAAGCCTTTACCACCGTGACCACGCCAGCGGCCCTGCAGGGCCAGCTCGACGAAGCCAAGGCCGAGGGCCAATGGGTATTGCTCGACTACTACGCCGACTGGTGCAGGTCCTGCAAGGTCATGGAAAAAGACGTGTTCGGTCAACCCGAGGTCATGGCAGCCCTTAGTGGCGTGCGCCTGTTCAAGGTTGACGTGACCGCGGACAATGCCGCCAGCCGTGAACTGCTGGAACGCTACAAGATCCCCGGCCCGCCGACGTTTATCTGGATCGGCCCCAATGGCGAGGAACGCCGTGCCCGGCGCATCACCGGCGAGGTGAATGCCGAGACCTTCCTGCAACGCTGGAATCAGACCCGGGAAGCCCGCTGATGCTGACCCTGACCATCGGCACCTTCGCCATCGCCCTGAATCACATCCTGCTGATCAGCGCACTGATTCTCGCCACCCTGGTGGGTTGGCGCGTGGCCAAGCGTGGCGGTGAGAACCCGGAGTCGGTGCTGTTCAGCCTGTTCCTCTTGGGCATGCTGACTGCACGTATCAGCTTTGTGCTGATGTACTGGAGTTACTACCGCAACGACTGGCTACAAATGGTCGACCTGCGCGACGGCGGCTTTCTCGCCTGGCCCGGTGTGATCGCGCTGATCCTGGGCGCGCTGGCCTATGGCTGGCGGCGCCCGGCGCTGCGCAAGCCGTTGAGCGCCGGGGTCATCACCGGTCTGGTGTTCTGGGGCATGACCAGCCTGTCCCTGAACCTGTACGACAAGGGCTCGCAATTGCCAGGCATTGCCTTGCGCAACGCCGACGGCGAGGTGGTGCAACTGGCCGACTACAAAGGCGGCCCGCTGGTGATCAACCTGTGGGCCACCTGGTGCCCGCCGTGCCGCCGGGAAATGCCGGTGCTCGAGCGCGCCCAGCACCAGCGTCCCGACGTGACCTTCCTGTTCGTCAACCAGGCCGAAAGCATGCAAAGCGTCAGCACCTTTCTCGCCACCCAGGGCCTGACCCTCGACAACGTGCTGTTCGACGCCAGCGGCCGTCTCGGCCAGGCCGTGGGCTCCATGGCCTTGCCGACCACGCTGTTCTACCGAGCCGACGGCCGCCTGATCAACAGCCACCTGGGTGAATTGTCCGAGGCCAGCCTGGCCCGTGCGATGGAACCCTTCGACACCGAACCTGCCGCCACAAGGAAACCGACATGCCCCGCCTCCGCCACCTGCTGACCCTGCTGCCGCTCACATTGGCGGCCACCCTGGCCCAGGCCGAAGACTGGCCGGCGCCGATCAAACAGATCGAAGCCAAGGGCGCCAAGATCATCGGCAAATTCGACGCCCCCAGCGGCCTCACCGGCTACGCCGCGCAATACCAGAACCGCGGCATGGCGCTGTACCTGACCGCCGATGGCAAGAGCGTGATCGCCGGCAACCTGTACGACGCCCAAGGCAACGACCTGAGCAATGCGCCCCTGGAAAAATTGGTGTACGCGCCAATGGCCAAGGAGATCTGGGCCAAGATGGAAAAGAGCAGCTGGATCCAGGACGGCGACAAAAACGCACCGCGTACCGTCTACCTGTTCAGCGACCCCAACTGCCCGTACTGCAACATGTTCTGGGAACAGGCCCGCCCGTGGGTAAAAGCCGGCAAGGTGCAGTTGCGCCACATCATGGTCGGCATCATCCGCGAAGACAGCCCCGGCAAGTCGGCCGCCCTGCTCGCCGCCAAAGACCCGCAAAAAGCCCTGGAAGAACACGAAGGCGCCGGCAAAGGCAGCAAATTGAAGGCGCTGGACAAGATCCCGGCGGACATCGAGGCCAAGCTCGAGGCGAACATGAAGTTGATGGAAGAGCTGGAGCTATCGGCCACGCCGGCGATTTTCTATCTGGATGACAAGGGCGGCTTGCAGCAACAGCAAGGGGCGCCGTCGCCGGATAAGTTGGTGAAGATCATGGGGCCGAAGTAAGCGGCGCCGGGCCAGACGCCATCGGGAGCAAGCCCCCTCCCACACTATTGAATGGAGTCACCGTTCAATAGGTGGGAGGGGGCTTACCCCCCGATGAGGCCCTAAAAGACAGTGGACATTACAACCCCTCCAACTCCGCCATCAAATCACTCAACCGATCCACCTTCTCTGCGCTGATCTCATTGCCCGCCAACCCGTCGATATACGCGGCCAATTCCGCCACCGTGCTGCACTCGAACATGGCCCGCAGCGGTACGTCCCGTTGCAGGGTTTTCTGCACCCGTGAGGCAATCTGCGTGGCCAGCAACGAGTGCCCGCCCAACTCGAAGAAGTTGTCCTGCACCCCTACCCTTTCGACTTTCAGCACCTCGGCCCAGATCGCGGCCAGGGTGGTTTCCAGTGGGTTGCGCGGCGCCATGTAGTCCTGGCTGTGCAACTGGCCGATCTCCAGGGCCGGCAGGGCCTGGCGGTCGAGTTTGCCGTTCGTGTTGAGCGGCAGGCGCTCGAGCCAGAGCCAGTGCAGCGGCACCATGTAGTCCGGCAGTTCGGCGCGCAGGCTTTGCTTGATGCGCTCCAGAGACTCGGTCGAAGGCGGGGTGTGATCAGCGGCCACCAGGTAACCCACCAGGTGCTTGCCGTTGACGCCCTCCTGCACGCCGACGGCCGCGTCGCGTATCTGCGGCTGCTCATGCAGACGCGCTTCGATTTCCCCCAGTTCAATGCGGTAGCCGCGAATCTTCACCTGATGGTCGATACGTCCGACATATTCCAGCACGCCATCGCGACGTCGACGGGCCAGGTCGCCGGTGCGGTACAAGCGCTCACCCGGCGCACCGAACGGGTTGGGCACGAACACCGGCGCGGTGCGCAGCGGATCGCCGACGTAACCGCGACCGACGCCGGTACCGGCCACGCACAACTCGCCCACTGCGCCTTGGGGCACCAGCTCCAGCGCACCGTCCAGCAGGTACAGAAGGTTGTTATCGGTCGGCGCGCCAATCGGCAGGTAAGTGCCACGGGTCGAGGCCGCGTCGACACGGAAGAACGCCACGTCGTCGGAACATTCCGCCGGGCCGTAGGCATTCACCAAGCCGATCTGCGGATAGCGCTGCAACCACTGGTGCGCCAGTTCCGGCGGCATTGCCTCGCCGGTCGGCAACATCCAGCGCAAACCGTCCAGGTTCATACGCTCCTGGGCCAGCATGCCCTGGATCAGCGACGGTACGCTTTCCAGCACGCTGATGCCGTGGGCCTGTACATGGGCCAGCAAGCCTTGCGGATCGTGGGCGATGGCGTTCGGCACGATGTCCACCCGCGCGCCGAACAACGGCGCGGCGAGGAACTGCCACACGGAAATATCGAAGCTTTGCGAAGCGGTCTGGGCGATCACATCGGTCTCGCTCAGGCGCAGGTAGGGCACCTTGCTCAATTGGTTATTGAGCATGCCGCGCTGTTCGACCATCACGCCTTTGGGCAAGCCGGTGGAGCCCGAGGTATAGATCACGTAGGCGAGGTTGTCCGGGGCGCTGTAGAGGCCTGGGTTTTCGCCACGGGCCGGCACGTCCTCCCACACCAGCAGTTGGCAGTCGACGCCGTCCAGCAATGCGATGGCCTGCTCGCGGCACGCCTCGGTGCACACCAGCAACGGCGTACGGCTCATCTCGATGATGCGGCTCAGGCGCGGCAGTGGCAGGCCGGGGTCCAGCGGCAGGTAACCGGCGCCGGCCTTGAAGCTGCCAACGATCATGCCCAGCAGATCGAGGCTGCGCTCGGCCAGTAACGCCACTGGCTGATCCAGGCCGACGCCGGCAGCGATCAGCGCGTGCCCCAGGCCGTTACTGCGGCGGTTCAATTCGTCATAACTCCATTGCTGATCGAGGCAACGGGCGACGATGCGCTGTGGATGCTGTTGCACCTGCGCCTCGAACAGCTCGACATAACTGCGCTCCAGCGGGTAGGCGTGCTCGCTCTGGTTGCAGCCGTCCACCAGGAACGCGCGCTCCTGCGCGCCGATCAGCGGCAGGTCGGCCATGTCGCCATGGAAGCCCTGCATCAGCGCCAACAGCAAGCGCTTGAACTCGCCGAGCATGCCTTGCACGGTGCTTTCGTCGAAATAACGCTGGTCGTAAGACAGATGCAGGCCAAGCGCATCGCCCGGATAGCACACGGCGGTCAGCGGGAAGTTGGTGTGGGTGCGGCCGGAATCCGAGGTGGCCTTGAGGCTGTGGGCGCGGTCCAGCACCGCGACGTCCACCGGGGCGTTTTCGAACACGAACAGGCTGTCGAACAGCGGCTGGCCCTTGGGCAGTTCGCTGTGTTCCTGGATCGTCACCAACGGCAGGTAGTCGTACTCGCGCAGTTGCATATTGCTGTCGAGCAACGCGTTCAACCACTGGCGCACGCTGCAACGCTGATCGTCCTCGGGCAGCGTCACCCGCAGCGCAATGCTGTTGATGAACAGACCGACCGTGCGTTGCATCTGCGGCATGTCCACCGGGCGACCCGCCACGGTGACGCCGAACAGCACGTCGCGCTCGCCGCTCAAGCGCCGCAGTACCAAGGCCCAGGCTGCCTGGGCGAAGGTGTTGACCGTGAGTTGATGGGCCTGGGCCAGTTCGCGCAGTTGCGCACCGTCGCCGGCATCGAGGCGCGTGTAGCAGTCGCCCACCAGCATGCCGCCGCTGTGGCCCGCGTGTTCGCGCAGGAACGGCCGGTCGCTGGGGATCGGCGTGGTGCGCTCGAAACCCCGCAGGTTCTGCTGCCACCACTGGCGTGCTTCGGTCAGGTTCTGGCGTTGCAGCCAGGCGATGTAGTCACGGTAGCGCGGCGCGGCGGCCAGTTGCGCGGCGCGGCCTTCGCCGAGGGCGATGTAGATCTCGAAGAAGTCATTCATCAGCAGCGAACGGCACCAGGCATCGATGAGGATGTGGTGGTTGCTCATCATGAACCAGTAGCGCGCCTGGTCGACACGGATCAGGCGCAGGTGGAACGGCGCCTGGTTGAGCAGATCGAAACCGGCCTCGCGCTCTTGCTTGAGCAGGGCTTGCAGACATGGCTCGTGTTCGGCCTCAGGGTCGGCGCTCCAGTCCAGGTATTCGATTGGCGTGCCGCCGGGTGTGTGGATCACTTGCAGCATGTCTTCGCCGACGTTCCAGCAGAACGAGGCGCGCAAGGCTTCGTGGCGGGCGACCACCGCGTGCCAGGCCTGGGCGAAACGCGCGGGGTCCAGGGCGCTGTCGATGCGGTAGCGGTCCTGCATGTAGTAGAGGCCGGTGCCGGGTTCGAGCAGGGTGTGCAGCAGCAGGCCTTCCTGCATCGGGGTCAGCGGGTACACGTCTTCGATGGCACTGGCCGGTACCGGCAGGGCATCCAGTTGCGACTGGGTCAGGCGCGCCAGGGGGAAGTCGGACGGTGTGAGGCCGCCGGCATCGGGGGTGAGGCAATGGGCGATCAGGCTGTGCAGTTCGGCCCGGTACGCATCGGCCAGCGCCTGGATGGTCTGCGGGTCGTGACGTTCGCGGCTGAAGGTCCAGCGCAGCAGCAGTTCACCGCCGTACACCTGGCTGTCCACGCTCAGTTCATTGGGCAGCGGCGCGTCCGGGTCATGGGCCAGGCCGGCCGATTCGTCCAGCGGGTGGAACAGCGCCTCGGCAGCGAAGCTCTGGTCGAACTGGCCGAGGTAGTTGAAGGTGATCTCGGCCATCGGCAGCGCGGCCATGGCCTGCCGGCACCCATCGTCCGCGAGGTAACGCAGTACGCCGTAGCCCAGGCCCTTGTGCGGCACGCCGCGCAGTTGCTCCTTGATCGCCTTGATCGAGTCGCCCTGCCCGACCTGCGGGGTCAGGCGCAACGGATAAGCGCTGGTGAACCAGCCGACGCTGCGAGTCAGGTCGATGTCATCGAACAGGGGCTCGCGGCCATGGCCTTCCAGCTGGATCAGCGCCGAGGCGTGCCCGCTCCAGCGGCACAGCACACGGGCCAGGGCCGTCAGCAGCAGGTCGTTAACCTGGGTGCGGTAGGCGCTCGGCGCCTGCTGCAGCAACTGGCGGGTGCGCTCGGCATCCAGGCGCACGCTGACGGTGTCGGCGTCGCGGTGGCGCTGCGTGCCCTGTGGACGGTCCACCGGCAATGGCACGGCGGGACCGGCCAACTGCTGCTGCCAGAGGTGCAATTCTTCACGCAGGGATTCGCTGCCGGCATACGTCTGCAAACGTGCAGCCCAATCCCGCAGGGCACGGGTCTTGGCCGGCAGGCTGACAGGCTGGCCGTCGCTGAGTTGGCGGTAGACGTTTTGCAGGTCTTCCAGCAACACCCGCCACGACACGCCGTCCACCACCAGGTGATGGATCGCGATCAGCAGACGTTGCTGGCCCTGGGGGCCGTCCACCAACAGCGCGCGCAACAGCGGGCCGTGTTGCAGGTCGAGGCTGCGCTGGGTGTCGGTGAACAGCGCGGCGCACTGTTGCATCTCTTGCACATGTGCCTGCATCAGCAGGCCGCCCTCGGGCACGGCCATGTGTTCGGCGTGCCAGCGGGCATCGCGCTGGGTGAAGCTCAGGCGCAGGGCGTCGTGGTGTGCCAGCACCGCCAGCAGCGCTTGCTCCAGGCGATGGGGTTCCAGCAGTTGCAGCGGCTTGAGCAGCAAGGCCTGGTTCCAGTGCTGACGGTTCGGAATGTCTGTGTCGAAGAACCACTGCTGGATCGGTGTAAGGCCCGAAGTGCCGGTGAGCACGCCCTGCTCAGCCGTGATCTGCTCGGTGTGCGTGGCCATGGCGGCCAGGGTCTGCACGGTCTGGTGCTGGAACAGGTCGCGGGGGCTGAAGTGAATCCCGGCCTGCCGCGCGCGGCTGACCACTTGGATCGACAGGATCGAGTCGCCGCCCAGTTCAAAGAAGTTATCGTCGACGCCGACTTGCGGCACGTTCAACACCGCGCACCAGATCGCCGCCAATGTGCTTTCCAGCCCATTGCGAGGAGCCACATACGCCTGGCGATTGGCTTCGGGGTCCGGTGACGGCAAGGCGCGGCGGTCGAGTTTGCCGTTGGCGGTCAGCGGCATGCTGTCCAGCACGATCAGGTGCGCGGGCACCATGTAGTCGGGCAACTGCGCCTTGAGATGGGCCTTGAGTGCTTCGCGCAAGGTGCCGTGCTCGGCATCGCTGACCAGGTACGCCACCAGTTGCTTGCCACTCGGTGAATCCAGGGCCAGCACCACCGCTTCGCGCACCGCAGGGTGTTCCAGCAGGCGGGTTTCGATCTCGCCCAACTCGATGCGGAAACCGCGAATCTTCACTTGGTGGTCGATGCGTCCCAGGTACTCCACCAAACCATCGGCGCGTTGACGCACCAGGTCGCCGGTGCGGTACAAGCGACCGCCCTGGGCGGCGAACGGGTCAGCGACGAAACGCTCGGCGGTCATGCCCGGACGTTCGTGGTAACCCTGGGCCAGCCCCGCTCCGCCGACGTACAACTCGCCGGTCGCGCCTTGTGGCACCAGGGCCAGGTCGGCGTCGAGAATATAAGCCACGCGCTCACCGACAATGTGGCCGATCGGTACGCTGCCCGCGCCCTCCTCCAACTGCTGCGGCGCCAGGCTCGCCAGCGGCATCACCACGGTTTCGGTCGGGCCGTAGGCATTGAAAAACAGCGCCGGCTGAAACGCCGCGCGGATGCGCTGCAAGTGCTCGCCGGTCAGCGCTTCGCCACCGGTGATGCACATGCGCACCGGCAGGGTCTGCTGCTGGGTCGCCAGCCATTGCGCCAACTGGCTGCCATAGCTGGGGGTGAACCCCAGGACCGTGACGCGATGGCGGCGAATCAGCGCGCAGATTTCTTCTGCATCCCACTGGCCCTGGGCACGCAATACCACCTGCGCACCACTGAGCAATGGCACCAGCAAGCGCTCGGTGGCGGCGTCGAAGTTGATCGAATAGAAATGCAGCTCGCAGTCATCGGCACGCATGCCGAAGCGCCGGATCACCGCCTGGCAATGCATGGCGATTTCACCATGGGACACCACCACGCCTTTGGGTTTACCGGTGGAGCCAGAGGTGTAGATCAAGTACGCCTGATGCTGCGCCAGGCTGACGAATGGCAGTTCGTGCGTGGGGTAATGGCCGAGCACCGGCAAATCATCTTCCAGGCACCAGCACGCTACCGTCGCCGGCAATGGGCCGAGGGCTTCGAACATCGCCGCGTCACTGAGCAGCAGGCCGATGCCACTGTCTTCGATCATGTAATGCAGGCGCTCCAGCGGGTATTCCGGGTCCAGCGGCACATAGGCGCCGCCGGCCTTGAGGATCGCCAGCAGGCCGATGACCATTTCCAGGGAACGCGGCAGCGCCAGGCCGACACGCACCTGCGGGCCGACACCACGCTCGCGCAGCATCCAGGCCAGGCGATTGGCGCGAGCGTCCAGTTCGGCGTAAGTGAGGGTCACCCCTGCAAAGGTCAACGCGGGCGCCTCGGCATGCTCGATCGCCTGCCGGCTGAACAGCGTATGGATGCACTGGTCGAGGCGATGCTCGCCGGCCTCCACACCCAGGCTGTCCTGCAACGCCCGCTGTTCGACGGCGCTAAGCAACGGCAGCTCACTGAGGGGCTGTTCGGGACTGCCGATCAACCCTTCGAGCAGGTTGCGCCAATGCTCGGCCATGCGTGCGATGCGCGGTTCGTCGAACAGGTCGGTGCTGTAGGTCAGGCAACAGCCCAGGCGATGGTCGAGGTCGGTGACTTCCAGGTTGAGGTCGAACTTGGTCGCGCGGGCATCGTTGGCCAGGTATTCCACGCTCATGCCAGCCAGTGGGCGGCGCTGCTGGAATTCCCAGCGCTGCACGTTGCACATCACTTGGAACAGCGGGTTGTACGCGGCACTGCGCGGCGGTTGCAGGGCTTCGACCAGATGATCGAACGGCAGGTCCTGGTGGGACTGGCCCTCGATCACAGTGTGGCGCACCTGATCGAACAACTCGCCGACCTTCATCTGGCCGTTGAGTTGGCAACGCAGCACCTGGGTGTTGAGGAACGCGCCGATCAGCCCTTCGCTTTCCGGGCGGATCCGGTTGGCTACCGGCGCGCCGATACGCAAGTCGGTCTGGCCACTGTAGCGATAGAGCAACACGGCCAGGGTGGCGGTCATGGTCATGAACAACGTGAGGCCACGTTCGGCATTGAACGCCCGGACGCGCGCGGCCAGTTCATCACTGAGGTCAAAACGGTACAACTCGCCCCGGTGGCTTTGCACGGGCGGGCGTGGGCGGTCGGCGGGCAGTTCCAGCAGTGGATGTTCGTTGCCCAGTTGCGCAGTCCAGTAATCCAGTTGGCGCTGGCGTTCACCGCCTTCCAGCCACTGGCGTTGCCACACGCTGTAGTCGAGGTACTGCACCGGCAACGGCGCCAGCGGCGAGTCGCGCTCGTCGATAAAGGCTTCGTACAGGGCGCTGAGTTCACGGGCAAAGATGTCCATGGCCCAGCCTTCGGTGACGATATGGTGCAGGGTCAGCACCAGGTAGTGTTCCTGCTCGCCGGCCTTGATCAGGCTCGCGCGCAGCAATGGCCCGGTTTCCAGGTTGAACGGCGTGTGGGCCTCGACATCGGCCAGTTGCTGCAGGCGCTGCTGGCGTGCGGTTTCGTCGAGCGCGGAGAAATCCTGCCAGCCCATGCGCAGGTGGGTCTGTGGCGAGACCTGCTGCCAGGCCACGCCGTCGATGCTGGGGAACGTGGTGCGCAGGGTTTCGTGGCGCATGATCAGGGCCTGCAATGCCGCCTCGAAACGCCCCACATCCAGTACGCCGTGCAGGCGCGCCATGCCGCCGACGTTGTAGGCCGGGCTGTCCGGTTCCATCTGCCACAGGAACCACATGCGCTGCTGGGAATAGGACAGCGGCACCTTCTGGCGGCGGTCGACCTTGGCAATGGCCGTCTGTTGGTTGCGTTGCCCGGCCGCCTGGATCAGCCGCACTTGCTCGGCGAACGCGCCCAGCTCACTGGCGTCGAACAAGGTACGCAGCGGCAGCTCGACATCGCAGGCCTGGCGGGTGCGGGAGATGATTTGCGTGGCCAGCAGGGAGTGACCGCCGAGGGCGAAAAAGTCATCGTGCAGGCCGATGCGGGACAGGCCGAGGACTTCGCGCCAGATCGCGGCGATGTGTTGCTGCAAGGGTGTTTGCGGTTCCACGTGTGCGCGGGTCTGCCACACCGGTTCCGGTAAGGCGCGACGGTCCAGTTTGCCGCTGGGGCTCAGGGGCATGGCGTCCAGGCGCATCAAGCATGCGGGCACCATGTATTCCGGCAACGCGGCGGCCAGGGCGGTTTTCATCGCCTGCTCATCCAGCGCGGCATGGCCGGTGTAGTAGCCGATCAACTGCCCATCGCGCACTAGCACCACGGCCTGGGCAACACCGTCCAGGGCCAGCATACGGGCCTCGATTTCTTCTGGCTCGACGCGAAAACCACGCAGCTTGACCTGCTGATCGAGGCGCCCGAGGTACTCCAGCACGCCATCGGCGCTCCAGCGCGCGCGGTCGCCGCTGCGATATAGGCGCGCGCCCGGCTCGCCCAGGGGGTCGGCGACAAAACGTTCGGCGGTCAACCCGGCACGGCCGAGATAACCCCGCGCCAGGCCGATGCCGCCGATGCACAGTTCACCCGGCACACCGAGCGGCACTGGATTGAGTTGCCCATCCAGCACGCGGCAGATCACATTGCCCAGGGGTCGGCCAATCGGCGAACGCTCGCCATCCGAAGTGCTGCAATGCCAGTGGGTGACGTTGATCGCAGTCTCGGTCGGGCCATAGCGGTTGTGCAATTGCACCGCCGGCAACTGCGCCAACACGCGGTTGCGCAGCTCAGTGGGCAAGGCTTCGCCGCCACAGAACAGGCGTCGCAGGCTGGTGCATTCGGCCGCCAGCGGTTCGTCGATAAACAGCTGCAACAGCGGCGGCACAAAGTGCAGGGTGGTCACGCCATGGGTCTGCACCAACTGCGCGATGCGCTGCGGATCGCGATGTTCGCCAGGGCCGGCCAGCACCAGGCGGCAACCGCTGATCAACGGCCAGAAGCACTCCCACACTGACACGTCGAAACTGATCGGCGCCTTTTGCATCAGCACATCGGTGTCGTTGAGTCGATAAGTGGCCTGCATCCACTGCAAGCGCTCGGCCAGGGCCGCGTGGGTATTGCCCACACCCTTGGGCTGGCCGGTGGAGCCGGAGGTGTAGATCACATAGGCGAGGTTATCGCCCTCCAGGTGCAGACCCGGCGGCTGGGTCGGCCAGCTGTCCAGGTGCAGGCTGTCCATGGCGATCACGCCCACGCCGTCGGCGCTCGGTACGCGGTCGAGCAGCGCGGTCTGGGTCAGCAGCAGGTGCACGCCACTGTCCTTGAGCATGTAGGCCAGGCGCTCGGCGGGGTAATCCGGGTCCAGCGGCACATAGGCGCCTCCGGCCTTGATGATCGCCAGCAGGCCGATCAGCAGTTGCGGCGAACGCTCGGCGGCGATGGCCACGCACACGTCCGGGCCGACGCCTTTGTCGCGCAGGTAATGGGCCAGGCGGTTGGCCTGGGTGTGCAGTTGGGCGAAGGTCAGGCTACCGCCCTCCCAGAGCAGCGCGGTGCGCTCCGAGGTCTGTTGGTTGAGCAACTCCGGCAGCCACTGCCGGGCGGGCGCGCACGGCGCGTGGGTCCACGCTTGTTGTTCGTCGTGCTGCATCAGTTGCAGGTCGTCGAGGGCACCTTGCGGTTGCGCGCACACCGCGTGCAACAGGGTGACGAAGTGCTCGGCCAGACGCTGTACCGTCGCGCCGTCGAACAGTTCGTCGGCATAGTCGAACGACAGGCTCAGGCGCCCGTTGCGGTCTTCTTCGCTGTGCAGTTGCAGGTCGAACTTGGCTTCGCGGCTGTGCCACGCCAGCTCATCGGCGAGCAGGCCGGGCAGGCGGCGCAAGGCACCGAGATCGCGTTGCTGGTGGTTAAACATGACCTGGAACAGGCCTTGTTCACGGGCGTGAGGGAAGGCTTCCAGCAGCTGTTCGAAAGGCAAGTCCTGATGAGCCTGGGCGCCCAATGCGGCCTGGCGTGTCGCCGCCAGCAATTGGTTGAATGGCAGGCGCCCATCCAGTTCGGCACGCAGTACCTGGGTGTTGATAAAGAAGCCGACCAGCCCATGGGTTTCCTGGCGCGGGCGGTTGGCGTTGGGCACGCCGATGCGGATATCGCGCTGGCCGCTGTAGCGATAGAGCAAGGTCTGGAAGGCTGCCAGCAACAGCATGAACGTGGTGGCCTCATGGGCCTGGGCGGTCTGGCGAAGCGCTGCGCTGAGACCGGCGTCCAGGCGCACCGTATGGCGCGACGCGCTATGGCGCTGCTGCGCCGAACGCGGGTGGTCGGTGGCCAGGCTCAAGGGCGGATGCTCATCGCCCAGTTGGGTTTTCCAGTACGCCAGTTGGCGCTCACCTTCGCCTTCGGCCAGCCATTGGCGTTGCCAGTTGGCGTAGTCGGCGTACTGCAAGACCAGCGGCGGCAGCGCCAGGGTCTGGCCCTGGACGGCGGCGGCGTACAGGCGCGAGAACTCGTCGATCAACAGCGTCAGCGACCAGCCGTCGGCGATGATGTGGTGCAGCGTCACCAGCAACTGGTGATCGTCATCGTCGAGACGCACGAGGGTGACCCATAGCAGCGGACCGTTTTCCAGGTCGAACCGGGTGCGCGCTGCGTCGTCGCGGATCTGCTGCGCGCGGGCTTCGCGCTCGGCCGTCGGCAGGTCGCTGAGATCGATCACGTGCAGGTCGAACTCGACGCTCGCCTCCACGCGCTGGAAGGCCCGGCCATCACGTTCGTAGAAGCGTGTGCGCAGGGCGTCGTGGCGCTGGATCAGGTGCTGGAAGCTGGCACGCACCGCGTCTTCGTCCAGCTCGCCGCGCAAGCGCAACGCGCCGGGAATCGTGTAGGCGCTGCTGTGCGGGTCCAGTTGCCAGGTGATCCACAGGCGGTTCTGGGCCAGGGATTGGGGCAGGTCTTCGTAGCGCGACACGCTGTGGATCGCACCTTGGGCGACGCCGCCGTCCCTCTGCCATTGCGCGACGCTCGCGGCAAAGCCTTCCAGGGTCGGCGCCTCGAACAGCAGACGCAGGTTCAGCTCCAGGCCCAGGCTTTCGCGCAGGCGTGCGACCACTTGGGTGGCGCTGATGGAGTTGCCGCCCAGCAGGAAGAAGTGGTCGTCGGCAGCGACCGTGGCGACCTGCAACTGCTCGCACCAGATCGCGGCGATCCGCTGTTGCAGTTCAGACACTAAGCCGGCCTCGCTCGCCGATGCGTGCAGATCGGGGAATTGCGCGTAACTGTCGAGGCTGCCATCGGCCTGGCGAATCGCGCATGCCCCACGCTGCACCTTGCCGCTGGAGGTCTTGGGCAGTGCCCCCGGATTGAGCAGCACCACCACGCTCGGCGCCTCCTGGTACGCCTCGGCCACGGCCTGGCGGATCGCCTTGATCAGCGCTTCGGACGGCAGAATCTTCTGCACGCTGCGGCTGATTTCCGCCGCGATGCCAATGCCTTCCTGGCCCTGGTCATTCACCGCGAAGGCAGCGACCCGGCCCTTGCGCACCACCTCCACTTCGCGCTCGATGGTCTGCTCGATGTCCTGGGGATAGAGGTTGTGGCCGCGCACGATCAGCAGGTCTTTCAGACGCCCGGTGATGTACACCTCGCCGTCGCGGATAAAGCCCAGATCGCCGGTGCGCAGCCAGGTACGACCGGCATGCTGCACGAAAGCACTCGCCGTGGCTTCCGGGTTGCGCCAGTAGCCGTGGGCGATGCTCGGCCCGCTGGCCCAGAGTTCGCCGACGCAGTTATCGGCCAGTTCGCACAACGTTTGGGGGTCGGCGATCAATACCGCATGGTCCGGCTGGTGGGTGCCACAGCTCATGATCGCAGGCCCCTGCCCAGGCTCGGCGCGGTTGGCGACCAGGGCCTGGGCGTCCACACGCAGCGCCGGGATGCCGTGACCCCGGCGGCCGCCGGCGACAAACAGCGTGGCCTCGGCCAGCCCATAGGAGGCGAAGAAGTTGCTTGGGGTGAAACCGCAGGGGGCGAACTTCTCGGCGAAGCGTTCCAGGGTGTCGAGGCGGATCGGCTCGGAGCCGGAATAGGCCACGCGCCACCGGCTCAAGTCCAAGCGCTCCAGCGCCGAGTCACTGACCCGCTCGCTGCACAGGCGGTAGGCGAAATCCGGCCCGCCGCTGATGGTGCCGCCGTATTCGCTGAGCGCTTCCAGCCAGCGCAACGGCCGCCCCAGGAAGTACGCCGGCGACATCAACACGCACGGCACGCCGCTGAAGATCGGTTGCAACAGGCCGCCGATCAGGCCCATGTCGTGGTACAGCGGCAGCCAGCTGACGATCACATCGTCGGGGTTCAGGTCGATGCCGAAGCCGCGTCGGATCAGCACTTCATTGGCCACCAGGTTGCCGTGGCTGACTTGCACGCCCTTGGGCAGCGCGGTGGAGCCGGAGGTGTATTGCAGGAAGGCGATGTCGTCGGGTTGCAGGTCGGGCGCGATCCAAGCGTTCGCGATGTGTGCATCGAGGGTGTCGACGCTCAGTACCGGCGGCGCGTTGTCGAGTTGCGCCAGGTCGTCGCCCAGACTGGCGACAGTCAGCAGCAGGCACGGCTCGGCATCGCTGATGATCGACAGCAGGCGCGCCTGATGATGACGTCGCGTGGACTCCGGCGGGTAGGCCGGCACCGCGATGATTCCGGCGTACAGGCACCCAAAGAACGCGGCGACGTAATCCGGGCCACTGGGGAACAACAGCACCGCGCGGTCACCCAACGCGGCCCGCGCCTGCAAGGCGGCGGCAAGGGTGCGGGCGCGCAGGTCCAGGTCGCGGTAAGTGAGGACCACGCTCTGCTCGGCGGACTCGGCGAGGAAGCGCAGGGCCACCTGGTCGGGCGTCTGCGCGGCGCGACGTTGAAGGGACTGGACCAGGGTACGGGGAAGTTCGAAGGCGTCCATCATGGGGTTCCTGCCTGAAATCGGCTTACGGGAAATTCGGGAATCGAAACGCTGTCAGCCAGCGGCCAGTTGCCGCGCCGCGCCGTTGCGCCAGCGGGCCAGGTGTTCGTCGGCGTAGCGCCGGACGCAGCGCAGCACGGCGCTTTCGTGCTGGATGAGGAAGAAGTGGTGACCGTCGAACATGTCCAGGGAAAAGCCGCTGGCCGCCTCGAGTTGCCAGTCGAGCAACTGGTCGGCGCGCACGCTGTCCTGCTTGCCACCGAACACGTGGATCGGCATATCCAGCAGCGCGCGCTCGCCATAACTGAAGCTGCCGCACAGCAGGAAGTCGGCGCGCAGGATCGGCAGCATCAATTGCATCAATTCGGGGTTGGCCAGGGCTTCTTCGGCGGTGCCTTGCAGTTCGCGCAGGCGGGCGATCAGTTGCTCGTCGGTCTTGGCGCGGGCGTATTCGCTGACATCACGCCGCGCCGGGCCGGCGGTGCCGGAGGCGAACAACGCCAGCGGCGCCGGCAGATTGCGCGCACTTAACGCATGGGCCAGCTCGAAGGCCAGCAGGCCGCCGAGGCTATGGCCGAACAGCGCATAGGGACCATTCAAGTCGCGGCTGATTTCTTCCGCGAGCTGCGCGGCCAGGGCCTTGATATCGCTCTGCAGCGGTTCATCCATGCGCCTGCCACGCCCAGGCAATTCCAGCGGGCACACCTGCAACCAGTCCGGCAGCGCCCGGCGCCAACGCACGTAAACCATGGCACTGGCACCCGAGTAGGGCAGGCAGAACAAGCGCAGTCGCGTCGGCGTACTCATCCCTCAAGCACTCCACACCGAAATACGCTGTGTGCACGATACAAACCCATCTCGTCCTCCTGCGGGTGTTGATCCTTGGCCGCTTGACTCACGGACCTGTCACCCAGAAGAACGGACGGCACCGGCAAATAATTAGTCGCCGGGAACACGCGAGACGCGGTTCACACCCACGCGAAAAGCATAAGATTAGTTATGCTTCTCATTTGACAATCATTATCATTCATCATAATTTGTTGCCCGATGTGTAGGAGGCATCAGCACGGACGCCCTCCCCCAACCTCTTCAGCGACAAGGTGATTTCCATGATGGAACCAGTATCCACAGGCAGGTGCGACTCACCGCTTCTCCAGGCATTCGTCGACAATCGATTGATCCTGGTGAAGATCGCGGCACGCATTACCGGGTGCCGCTCCCGAGCCGAAGACGTCGTGCAGGACGCTTACTTCCGGCTGCAATCGGCGCCGACGATTACCTCATCGTTCAAGGCGCAATTGAGTTACCTGTTCCAGATCGTGCGCAACCTGGCGATCGATCACTACCGCAAGCAGGCCCTGGAGCTCAAATATTCGGGGACCGAAGAGGAAGGCTTGAATGTGGTCATTCACGGCGCTTCACCGGAAACCTCTCACATCAATTTCAACACCCTGGAAAACATCGCCGACGCCCTGACGGAGTTGCCCCAGCGTACCCGCTATGCGTTCGAGATGTACCGTCTGCACGGCGTGCCGCAAAAGGACATCGCCAAGGAACTGGGCGTCTCGCCAACCCTGGTGAACTTCATGATTCGCGATGCATTGGTGCATTGCCGCAAGGTGTCGGGCAACCATAGCGATACGTTTGCACGGCGGATCTGACCCCGCCGCCCCCGTAGGAGCGAGCTTGCTCGCGAAGAACCTCAACGATAACGCAGCGCATCTGGAAGCCCACGGACTCAGGGCACGGCCATCACATCAATCCGATAGGGCTCGAAGATTTTCAGCATCTCTCCGCTGTCTCGCAAACGTTTGAGCAGTTCGGCAAACGCGACGCCGCTGATCGGTGCCTTGGGCCGCAGCAAGGCGTAGTGGTGGTACACCTGATCGATACGCTGCGACACCATGAGCTGCCCCGCCATATCGGCATTGCGCACCATGAAATCGCTCAGGTACGAACGGGTCACCAGCGCGATATCGGCACGCCCGCGGGCGACCATCAGCAGGTTGCTGTCGTGGGAATAGGTCAACGTGGCGTTGAAGTGCGTGGCCACGTACTTGGGGTCGGGGTTGAAGTTGGCAAAGGCGTAGTGATAACCGCTGAACACCGCCAGGCGCTTGCCGGCGAGGTCGGCAAAATAACCTTGATCGCGCTCGGGCTTACGCAGCGCGACGAATACTTCCGCATCTTCAAGCCCCATGTCGACACTGGTATGGGCAATCTCCTGCCAGCCCCAGTCGGGATTTTCAAAGATCGCCATATCGACCCGACCTTGCTCGAAATCCCGGAAACGTCGGGGGATCGAGGTGGGCACGAGCACGAATTGATAGTCGGTTTGCGAAGCGTTCAGCGCGTCCACCAGTTGCGGCAGCAACCCGGTGTCGGCGCCCTGCTCGGGGCGTACGGTATAGGGCGGGAAATGCGCGGCGCCAATGCGCACCAATTGCGCAGCCGAAGCCGGCATCCACCACAGGGTGCCCAATGCCCATAAAGTCAGTCCTGCAGCCAGCCGCCAGGGCGAATACATCGAGGCACACACCGTTCGCTACATTGATGGCGATAAGCTAGGCGGTTTTGTCCAGAGAGACAACTTTTCACCTGCAAATTAATCGCTTGCACCTCAGTCGGCTTTCAGAACCATCAGCAGTGCTTGCTCAGCCAACTCTTCGAGCGTGAGGCTGCCCTCGGCGCGGAACCAAGTGGTGGTCCAGGACAAAGCGCCGGTGAGAAAGCGCCGGGTGATAAACACATCGCCCCGGATATAGCCGGCGACCTTGGCCTCGCCCAGCACTTGCAGCCAGATCTCTTCGTATACATCACGCAGCGCCAGCACCCTGGCCTGGCCTTCGGCCGACAGCGAGCGCCATTCGTACACCAGCACCGCCATGGCCTCGCCGCTGCCGCCCATGATCGATTGCAATTCGCAACGAATCAGCGCCAGCACGCGTTCGCGCACGTTGCTCGCCTCTTCCAGCGAGGCGCGCATCAGTGCGGTGTTGTAGCGAATGGTTTCTTCCATCACCGCGCGCAGGATCTCGTCCTTGCTCTTGAAGTGATGAAAGATGCTGCCGGACTGAATCCCCACGGCACCGGCCAGGTCGCGCACCGTGGTGCGTTCGAAGCCTTTGTTGCGAAACAGATGCGCCGCCGTTTGCAGCAACTTGCCCCGGGCACTGTCGGGGTCGGTCAATTCACCGCCGTCGACCAGAGTGCGCATCACCTGCAGGGCTTTGTGCTCATCCATGCCTTTCTCCTCTACTTGCGCGGACGTCTTGGCCGGCAATTTAGGCCGTGACCGCCACCCAAGCAAGCGCTTGGCTAAAACTTGTCGGCAGCGTTTACAAACCAAGCGCTTGCTTGGTAGTCTCGCCAACAGCCATTCGAGGAAGGATTTCTCATGAGCAAGACGGTTCGTATCGGCTGCGCCAGCGCCTTCTGGGGCGACACCTGCACCGCCGCCGCCCAACTGGTGCACGGCGGCAGGCTCGATTACCTGGTGTTCGACTACCTGGCGGAAGTCACCATGTCGATCCTTGCCGGTGCGCGAATGAAAGATCCCCAGGCCGGTTATGCCAGCGACTTTGTCGAAGTCCTGACGCCGTTGCTGGGCGATATCCAGCACCAGGGCATTCGCGTGATCAGCAACGCCGGCGGCATCCACCCGCAAGCCTGCGCCGCCGCCCTGCAAGCGGCCTGCGACAAGGCCCAGTTGCCGCTGAAGATCGCCGTGCTGCTGGGCGACGACCTGCAACCCCAGCTCAAACACCTGCACGGCCTCACCGACATGTTCAACGGCACACCATTGCCGCCGATGTGCCTATCCGCGAATGCCTACCTCGGTGCGCCGGGCATTACCCAGGCGCTGGCACTGGGCGCGGATATCGTCATCACCGGTCGCGTGGTCGACAGCGCAGTGGTCAGCGCAGCGCTGGTGCATGAATTCAACTGGTCGTGGCACGACTACGACCGCCTCGCCCAAGCCGCCCTGGCCGGGCACATCATCGAATGCGGCGCCCAATGCACCGGCGGCAATTTCACCGATTGGCGCGACGTGCCGGACTACGCGCACATCGGTTTTCCCATCGTCGAGGTCAGCGCCGACGGCCAGTTCACCGTCAATAAAGTCGAAGGCACGGGCGGCTTGATCAGCGAGCTCAGCGTGGCCGAACAGCTGCTGTATGAAATCGGCGATCCGCACGCCTATTTACTGCCCGATGTGATCTGCGACTTCAGCCAGGTCAAAGTGCAGCAGCAAGGCAAAAACCGCGTGCGCCTGCACGGCGCCAAGGGCTTGCCACCCACCGACCAGTACAAAGTCAGCGCCACCTGCCCGGATGGTTTTCGCTGCACCGCCAGTTGCCTGATCGCCGGAATCGACGCGGTGGCCAAGGCCGAACGGGTCAGCCAGGCAATCATCGACAAAACCTCGGAACTGTTCAGCCAGCGCGGTTGGGCGCCCTACACCGAGGTGAACATCGAACTGCTCGGCAGCGAAGCGACCTATGGCGCCCACGCCAAGCGCCATGACACCCGCGAGGTGGTGCTCAAGCTGGCCGTGCGCCACCCGAGCAAACCGGCGCTGGTGCTGTTCGCCCGCGAGATAGCCCAGGCGGCCACCGGCATGGCGCCGGGGCTGACCGGCATTGTCGGCGGACGACCCACGGTGTATCCGCTGATTCGGCTGTTTTCGTTCCTGATCGATAAGGCCGCCTGCGAGGTAAACATCGACTTCCAGGGCGAACGCCTCGCCTGCACGCTACCCATCGCCGAGGCGCCTCGCGTGCCTGCCGCACCGAGGGATCCGCCCAAACCCCAAGGCCGCGCCGACGCCAGTGTGCCGCTGGTGAAACTCGCCGTGGCGCGCTCCGGCGACAAGGGCAACCACAGCAATATCGGGGTCATCGCTCGCGCCCCCGAATACCTGCCGTGGATCGCCGAAGCCCTGACCCCGGAAGTCATCGTCGACTGGATGAGCCACGTGCTCGACCCCGTCCACGGCCGCGTCCAACGCTGGTACCTGCCCGGCAGCCATAGCCTCAACTTCCTGCTGGAAAACGCCCTGGGCGGCGGCGGTATCGCCAGCCTGCGCATCGATCCGCAAGGCAAGGCCTTCGCCCAGCAACTGCTGGAAATCCCCATCGCCGTGCCGCAACACCTCGCCGATCAACTCACTTAAAGGAGCGTTGCCGTGGCCTACGATTCGATCTTCAAAGCCGACCTGTTCCAGGGCCACACCGTGATCGTCACCGGCGGCGGCAGTGGGATTGGCCGCTGCACCGCCCATGAGCTGGCGGCCCTTGGCGCGCGGGTGATCCTGGTGGGACGCAAAGCGCACAAGCTGGAACAGGTCGCGGCGCAAATCGCCGAAGACGGCGGCAGCGCCCATTGGCAAGCCTGCGACATCCGCGATGAAGAGGCGGTGAAGGCGCTGGTCAGCCAGATCGTCCACGAGCACGGTGCCATCCACGGCCTGGTCAACAATGCCGGCGGCCAGTACCCGTCGCCCCTGGCCTCGATCAATCAAAAAGGCTTTGAAACCGTGTTGCGCACCAACCTGGTCGGCGGTTTCCTGATGGCGCGGGAAGTGTTCAACCAATCCATGAGCAAGCACGGTGGCGCCATCGTCAACATGCTCGCCGACATGTGGGGCGGCATGCCCGGCATGGGCCACTCGGGCGCGGCGCGCGCAGGCATGGACAACCTCACCAAGACCGCCGCCTTCGAGTGGGGCTACGCCGGGGTGCGGGTCAATGCCGTGGCGCCGGGCTGGATTGCCTCCAGCGGCATGGACACCTACGAAGGCGCGTTCAAGGCGCTGATCCCGACCCTGCGCGAACACGTGCCCCTCAAGCGCATCGGCACCGAGTCGGAAGTCAGCGCGGCCATCGTGTTTCTGCTCAGCCCCGCCGCCGCTTTCATCAGCGGCAGCACCCTGCGCATCGATGGCGCCGCCAACCTGGGCAGTCGCGCCTGGCCGTTGCACCAGACACAGTCGCCGAGCGCACCGTTCAACGGTTTCCACCGCGCCTACCTGCCCGATGTGCTCAAGGCGGAGCAATAAACCATGCCGGTGATTGAAAGCTCGATCGACCCTCACAGCCCACAGTTCGCCCACAACCGCGCGACCATGCTCGCGGCCATCGCGCTACTGCGCCAGCTGGAACAGCACGTGCTCGCCAAGGCGCAGGAAGCCAAACCCAAGTTCGACCGACGCGGCCAGTTGCTGCCGCGCGAACGTCTGAACCTGCTGCTGGACCCCGGCGCACCGTTCCTGGAGCTGGCCAGCCTGGCCGGTTACAAACTCCACGACGACAAGGACGGCAGCGGCGCCGGCGGCGGGCTGATCGCTGGCATCGGTTATGTCAGTGGCGTGCGCGTGCTGGTGGTGGCCAATAACAGCGCGATCAAGGGCGGCACCATTTCCCCCACGGGCCTGAAGAAATCCCTGCGCCTGCAACAGATCGCGGTGGAAAACAAACTGCCGGTGGTGACCCTGGCCGAAAGCGGCGGCGCCAACCTCAATTACGCGGCGGAGATTTTCGTCGAAGGCGCGCGCAGTTTTGCCAATCAGGCGCGCATGTCGGCCATGGGGTTGCCGCAGATCACCGTGGTGCATGGCTCGGCGACGGCGGGCGGGGCGTACCAGCCGGGGCTGTCGGACTACGTGGTGGTGGTGCGCGGCAAAGCCAAACTGTTCCTGGCCGGGCCACCGCTGCTCAAGGCCGCCACCGGCGAAGTCGCCACCGACGAGGAACTGGGCGGCGCCGAGATGCACGCGCAAACCGCCGGCACCGCTGAATACCTGGCGGAAAACGACGCCGACGGCGTGCGTATCGTGCGCGAGATCGTCAGCCTGTTGCCCTGGAACGATCATCTGCCGCCCGCGCCAGCACGGGCGTACACCGAGCCGTTGTATCCCATCGACGACCTGCTCGGGCTGATCCCGGACGACCCGAAAAAAACCTATGACGTGCGCGAAATCCTCGCACGCCTGGCGGACGGCTCAGTCTTTCTTGAGTTCAAGGGCGAGTTCGATGCCCACACCGTCTGCGGCCATCTGCATATTCATGGCCGCGCCGTCGGCGTGATCGGCAACAACGGCCCGATCACGCCCAAGGGCGCGAGCAAGGCTGCGCAGTTTATCCAGCTGTGCGACCAGAGCCACACGCCGCTGCTGTTCCTGCACAACACCACCGGGTTCATGGTGGGCACCGAGTCCGAGCAGCAGGGGGTGATCAAGCACGGCGCGAAGATGATCCAGGCGGTGGCCAACGCGCGGGTGCCTAAACTCACGGTGGTGGTCGGCGGCTCCTACGGCGCCGGCAATTATGCGATGTGCGGCCGGGGCCTGGACCCGCGTTTTATCTTCGCCTGGCCCAACAGCCGCACGGCGGTGATGGGCGGCGCGCAAGCGGGCAAGGTGCTGCGGATCGTCACCGAGGCCAAGCAGTTGAAGGACGGTCTGGTGCCCGACCCCAAGATGCTGGACATGCTGGAACAGGTCACCGCGCAGAAGCTCGACAGCCAATCCACCGCGTTGTACGGCAGTGCGAACCTGTGGGACGACGGGCTGATCGACCCACGGGATACCCGGATTTTGCTGGGGTTTGTGCTGGATATCTGCCAGGAGGCCGAGGCGCGGCAATTGCACCCCAACAGCTTCGGTGTGGCACGTTTCTAACGATCGGGAGAACAACAAAAAATGATCTTTACCCAGGAACACCAGGAACTGCGCCGCACCGTCCGCGCCTTCGTCGACCGTGAAATCAACCCCCACGTGGATGCATGGGAAAAAGCCGGGCGCTTTCCCATCCACGAGATCTTGCGCAAGGCCGGCGACCTCGGCCTGCTGGGCATTTCCAAGCCAGAACAGTTCGGCGGCCTGGGCCTGGACTACAGCTACTCGATCGTCGCCGCCGAAGAATTCGGCACCATCCGCTGCGGCGGCATTCCCATGTCCATCGGCGTGCAGACCGACATGTGCACCCCCGCCCTCGCCCGCTTCGGCTCCGATGAACTGCGCGAAGAATTCCTGCGCCCGGCCATCAGCGGCGAGCAAGTGGGCTGCATCGGTGTGTCGGAAACCGGCGCGGGCTCCGATGTGGCCGGGCTGAAAACCCACGCGCGCAAAGACGGCGACGACTACGTGATCAATGGCAGCAAAATGTGGATCACCAACTCGCCCAGCGCTGACTTTATCTGCCTGTTGGCCAACACCTCCGACGACAAGCCGCACATCAACAAGTCGCTGATCATGGTGCCGATGAACACCCCCGGCATCAGCGTCAGCCCGCCCCTGGAAAAGCTCGGCATGCACAGCTCCGAGACCGCCCAGGTGTTCTTCGACGGCGTGCGCGTGCCGCAACGCAACCGTATTGGCCACGAAGGCGCGGGCTTCATGATGCAGATGCTGCAGTTCCAGGAAGAACGCCTGTTTGGCGCGGCCAATATGATCAAGGGCCTGGAATATTGCATCGACAGCACCATCGAGTACTGCAAGGAACGCCAGACCTTCGGCAAGGCGCTGATCGACAACCAGGTGATCCACTTTCGCCTGGCCGAGTTGTCCACCGAAATCGAATGCCTGCGCGCCCTGGTCTATCAGGCCACCGAGCAGTACATCAAAGGCCAGGACGTGACACGGTTGGCGTCGATGGCCAAGCTCAAGGCCGGACGCCTGGGCCGCGAAGTCAGCGACAGTTGCCTGCAATACTGGGGCGGCATGGGGTTCATGTGGGACAACCCGGTGGCGCGGGCGTATCGCGACGTGCGCCTGGTGTCGATCGGCGGCGGTGCCGACGAGATCATGCTGGGCATCATCTGCAAACTGATGGGCACGCTGCCGGGGAAAAAGTCATGAACACCCTGCTGCTCGAGGCCCATAACGGCGTGCTGCACATCACCCTCAACCGTCCCGAATGCCGCAACGCGATGAGCCTGGAGATGGTCAACGAATTGAGCGCGGTACTGGCGCAACTCGACAGCCAGGCGCGCGCCGTGGTGATCAGCGGCGCGGGCGGGCACTTCTGTGCCGGGGCGGATGTGAAGGACATGGCTCGCATCGGCGGCACACCGCAGTTACAGGCGTTGAACCGTGCGTTCGGCACCTTGCTGCAAGCCGTGGAAGCGCTGCCGCAAGTGGTGATCGTGGTGCTGCAGGGCGCGGTACTCGGCGGCGGCTTTGGTTTGGCATGCGTCAGCGATATTGCGATTGCCGACCATAAGGCGCAGTTCGGTTTACCGGAAACCAGCCTGGGTTTGCTGCCGGCGCAGATCGCGCCGTTCGTGGTCAAGCGCATCGGCCTGACCCAAGCACGACGGCTGGCGCTGACGGCGGCCAGGTTTGACGGCATTGAAGCGCAGCGATTGGGTGTGGTGCATTTCACCGAGCACGATCCGCAGGCCTTGGCCCAGCGCCTGGATGAAGTGCTGGGAGACGTGCTGCGCTGTGCGCCAGGGGCTAATGCACGCACCAAGGCGCTATTGCTGGCCAGTGTGGAGCAGCCGTTGGGGCCGTTGCTGGACCAGGCGGCGCAGTGGTTTGCCGAGGCGGTGAACGGGGAAGAAGGGATTGAGGGGACGCAGGCGTTTGTGCACAAGCGCAAGCCGAGTTGGTGCAAATGACGCCATCGGGAGCAAGCCCCCTACCACAGAAGAAACGCATTTCAAGCGGTGGGAGGGGGCTTGCTCCCGATGAGGCCAGCCTCTACATCACCTTCGCCCAGGAATAGCCCAATGCCCACATTCACCAAGATCCTGATCGCCAACCGCGGCGAAATCGCCTGCCGCATACAGCGCACCGCCCAGGCCTTGGGCTATCGCACCGTGGCGGTCTACAGCGACGCCGACGCCCAGGCCCTGCACGTGCAGATGGCCGACGAAGCCGTGCACATCGGCCCCGCCCCGGTGCAGCAGTCCTATCTCAACATCCCGGCGATCCTCGATGCGGCGCGGAGAACCGGCGCCGACGCCATCCATCCCGGCTATGGCTTCCTCTCGGAAAACCCTGACTTCGCCCGCGCCTGCCAGCAAGCCGGCCTCACCTTCATCGGCCCAAGCCCGCAGGCCATCGAGCTGATGGGCAGCAAGCGCCGCTCCAAACTGGCGATGCTCGAGGCCGGTGTGCCGTGCATCGCCGGCTACCAGGGCAGCGCGCAGGATGACGGCAGCCTGCAACGCGAAGCCGAGCGCATCGGCTTCCCGCTGATGATCAAAGCCAGCGCCGGCGGCGGCGGACGCGGCATGCGCCGGGTCCAGCAACGCGAGGATCTGCTGGAACAACTGCGCACCGCCCGCTCCGAAGCCCTGAACGCGTTTGGCAGCGACGAACTGATCCTCGAGCAAGCGCTGATCGAGCCGCGCCACGTCGAAATCCAGCTGTTCGGCGACAGCCATGGCCAGCTTATCTACCTCGGCGAGCGCGACTGCTCGATCCAGCGCCGCCATCAGAAAATCATCGAAGAAGCGCCCTGCCCGGTGATGACGCCCGCGTTGCGCCAGGCCATGGGCGAGGCCGCGCTCAAGGCCGGGCGCGCGGTGGATTACGTCGGCGCCGGCACCGTGGAATTCCTCCTCGACCGCGACGGCCGCTTCTACTTCCTGGAGATGAACACCCGCCTGCAAGTGGAACACCCGGTGACCGAGTTGATCACCGGTCTCGACTTGGTGAATTGGCAACTGCAGGTCGCCGCCGGCCAGCCCCTGCCGCTGACCCAGGCCGATGTGAGCCTGAGCGGCCACGCCATGGAAGTTCGCCTGTACGCCGAAGACCCGGCCCAAGGCTTTCTGCCGCAAACCGGTGAGGTTGTGCGCTGGGAACCGGCGGCCGGCGTGCGGGTTGACCATGGGATGCTGGAAGGCCAATGCATCAGCCCGTTCTATGACCCGATGCTGGGCAAGATCATCGCCCACGGCGCCACCCGCGAAGAGGCCCGGCGCAAATTGCTGCGGGCGGTGGAGGACACGCTGCTGCTGGGGGTCGCGAGTAACCAGAGGCTGCTGGCCGATCTGCTCAAGCACGCGGATTTTATCGACGGCGATTTCAGCACTGGGTTTATCGCCGAACACTTCAGCGACATTCCACGTCACACGGCGTCCGCTGAACAGCTGGCGTTGGCTGCCGCGCTGTTTTATCGCCACAGCGCCGCCCGGCATCACCAGGGTTTATCGGGATGGCACAACAACGCCACGCTGCCCTGGCGCTATCGCCTGGCGGTGAACGATGACATCCAGGACATCACCGTCAGCGTGTTGGAACACGACCGCCTGCAGGTCAATGGCCTCGACATCAGCCACCTCACCACCGACGGTCGCTGGGCCACGCTGGTGATCAACGGCATTCGTCGGCGCGTCGCTTATCACCTTGAAGGCACCCAACTGTGGTTGCCCAGCGTGACCGTGATCAACCGCACCCAGCAGGTCGCCGCTCGCCAGGCCGACGTCGGCAGCGGCACCGTCAAGGCGCCGATGGACGGCGCGATCGTCGACGTGCGGGTCAGCACCGGTGACCGTGTCACCCAAGGCCAACTGCTGCTGGTGCTCGAAGCGATGAAAATGGAGCATCCGCTGAAGGCCGGCATGGACGGTGTGGTCAAGGGCGTGCAGGTCATAGCGGGCGACCAGGTGCGAAATCGCCAGGTTTTACTGGAGATCGAATAACCGCCTGGGCGGAACTACGCGGTCGGGCTACGCTCTATCCCCATCAATAAGGGAAGAGTACGGGAACCTGCGCGATGCCTCATTGGCTGATTATTGACCTTGAAGCCACCACGGATGACGGCGGCTGGCCCGTCACGGAGATGGAAGTCATCGAGATCGGCGCCAGCCTGGTGAACCGCGAAGGCCGCGAACTGGATCACTTCCAGCGTTTTGTACGGCCACTGCGCCGTCCGCTGCTGACGCCCTTTTGCCGCAAGCTGACGCACATCACCCAGGCGAATATGGACAGCGCCGCGCCCATTACCGAGGTGTGGCCACTGTTCGAGCGCTGGTTGGGCCAGCACCAGCCGCGCCTGGAAGGCTGGGCCAGTTGGGGCGACTACGACCGCCACCAGTTGGAGCTGGAATGGCAGCGCCATGCCCTGGCCAGCGCACTGGCCCACACCCCCCATGTGAACCTCAAGCAGCGCTTCGCCAAGGCGCGGCGCCTGGACAAGCCCCTGGGGCTCAATGGCGCCCTGCAATTGGCCGGCATGCAGTTCCAAGGCCAGCAACACCGGGCGCTGGAAGATGCGCGCAACACCGCGCGCCTGCTGCCGCTGATTTTGCCGGTCTAGGCAGCTTCTCTTCGCTTGGGCATACTGACCGGCCTTTTTTCCGTAATTCTCCCTGTAGGCGCGAGCAAGCTCGCGCCTACAGGAAGCCTCAACCCTTTTCCGAGGAATCGCCCATGTTTAAAGTCAACGAGTACTTCGACGGCACCGTCAAGTCGATCGCTTTCGGCACCGCAGAAGGTCCGGCGACCATCGGCGTGATGGCCCCGGGCGAATACGAATTCGGCACCGCCCAGCGTGAAATCATGCACGTAGTGTCCGGCGCCCTGAGCGTCAAGCTGCCGGATGCCAACGCCTGGGAAACCTTCGCCGCCGGCAGCCAGTTCAACGTACCGGCCAACAGCAAGTTCCAGCTCAAGGTCGCCGTGGACACCGCTTACCTGTGCGAATACCGCGGCTGATCCACGCGGCGCAAAAAAAATGCCCGTCTCGCAGGAGACGGGCATTTTTCATGGGCGCGTGCATTATTCGAGGATCGTCACCGGCATGCCCACCTCAAGGTGGCCGGCGCCATCGTTGATCAGGTTCTGGCCAAAAATCGCGCCCTCTTCCGTCTTGCGATAGGCCTCGAGGGTTGCGAACGGCTCGCGGTCGGCACTGCGCTCGCCAGTTTGCGGGTCGATGGTGGTGAGGATGCAGCGTGAGCATGGCTTGACCGCACGAAACTCCACATCACCGATGCGCAAGCGCTTCCAGCCGTCCTCGGCAAA
This sequence comes from Pseudomonas extremaustralis, assembly GCF_900102035.1. NCBI lineage: Bacteria > Pseudomonadati > Pseudomonadota > Gammaproteobacteria > Pseudomonadales > Pseudomonadaceae > Pseudomonas > Pseudomonas extremaustralis. The sequence goes on along the minus strand of NZ_LT629689.1, from coordinate 304,640 downwards.
GGGCTCGCCACCTTCGATGACAAGGTTGGGCCGAAAACGCAGCATCTCCATGGGGCGGCCAATGCGTTGGGAAAGGTCGTCCAGGGACGCCTGGCCGATCAGCAGCAATGGATAACCGTCGGCAAACGCTACTTGGTCATCATCCTTGCCGAAACCGGCTTGGGTAGTGCGGGCGCGTTCCAGGGGCATCTGCACCAGCCGCGTGGGCTTGCCGATAAACTCACTGACCCAGGCGGCGGCTTCGTCACCGGCATCCGGTACGCGCAAGGTGTCGCGCCAGATGGTCACCCCGCGCAACTCGGCGTCGCCTCCCGGCAGCGGCACCTCCAACGGCGCGTAGCCGGGCGAGCTCAAGGTCAGCCCGCCGCTGGCGTTCCACAGCGCCGACAACTGGCTCATCTTCGCCACGGCACGCTGGGTGAGAAAACGCCCGCTGGCCTCGTCCACCAGCATCCAGCGTCGATCCCCGTCCAGGCCGAGTTTATCCAGGCCGATCTGCTGAAGCACTTCGGCTTTGCCGGACTTCAAGGGATAACGGTACAGCGCGCTGAGACGAAGCATGGGCCTGCATTCCTGAGGGGGCAAAGATGCCACCCTAAAGTCAAGCCGGCACTTCGTCCAGCATCAGTCGTTCACGCACCACATCCACCAGCTTGTCGGGCTGGAACTTGGACAGGAAATTGTCGCACCCGACTTTCTTCACCATCGACTCGTTGAAGCTGCCCGACAGCGACGTGTGCAGCACCACATACAGCTTGCGCAGGCGCGGGTCGTTGCGGATCTCGGTGGTCAGGCGGTAGCCGTCCATTTCGGGCATTTCGGCGTCGGTGAAGATCATCAGCAGCTTGTCGGTCATCACCTGGCCGCTATCGGCCCAGGCTTTGAGCATGTTCAGGGCTTTGAGGCCATCGCTGGCGATGTGCATCTTGACCCCCAACTGGCCCAGGGTGTCGCGCAACTGCGACAACGCCACGTTGGAGTCATCCACCAACAGCACTTCACGGCCACGGGCACGCTCCAGCACCGGGTCGTCGAGTTTTTCGCGGGACACCTTGGCGTTATACGGCACGATCTCGGCCAAGACTTTTTCCACGTCGATGATCTCCACCAACTGGTCGTCGACCTTGCTGATGGCGGTGAGGTAATGCTGGCGCCCGGCGCTGGTGGGCGGTGGCAGGATCGCTTCCCAGTTCATGTTGACGATACGGTCCACGCCGCCCACCAGGAACGCCTGCACCGAACGGTTGTACTCAGTAACGATAATCGTGCTGTCGGGACCCGGTACCAGCGGTCGCATGCCGATGGCCTGGGACAGGTCGATCACCGGCAGCGTCTGGCCGCGCAGGTTGACGACGCCGCAGACAAAGGGGTGACGCTGGGGCATCAACGTCAACTTGGGCAATTGCAGGACTTCCTGCACCTTGAACACGTTGATCGCGAACAATTGGCGCCCGGCCAGGCGAAACATGAGGATCTCCAGGCGATTCTCGCCCACCAGTTGTGTGCGTTGATCTACCGTGTCGAGAATGCCGGCCATTGAGAGCTCCTGTTTTGCGCTGGAAAGTGTTGCGCGAAAGTTTGTTCACTAAAGCCAGTTATCGGCGGCGAATGCCAGATCTTGACCCTTGTAAAATGCCACGCAAATTCATTGATGTCACACTGACATCATGCTTTACTGCGTTAGCCATCTCCAGACGGCGGCGAAGCGACATCGCGCGACATTCAAATCGACGCGAGGTTCCGCGACATAAGGGATTCCCCTATGCACAATCAGGCAAAACCTGATATTCGCAATATCTAATAGCCATTAATGTGATGCCATTCTCATTGCATGAATGGAGTCAGGCTTTTGTTTGCCATCCCTAGCCCTCGGTCCACGGGCCTTCCGGACCTACACGTCGCGGCAACCGAAGGTGTGCAACTGACCTCGATCATGAGGGCCACGCGCCGTCGTCGCCATCATTTAAATAAACGTCCTACTGAATACTCAGAATCAGCCTACAGACTTCAGTCAAATTTCAGCGCTAGTTTTAAGCCATTCGCCCGGTGCGACATCTCATCACCCGACCTTTTGCGGAGGCTTGCATGATGAACGACGGTAACGAGTGGCAACTGGCACTTCCAGAGTTCTTGCATCAGGCTGAAAAGCTGTTGGCCAAGTCCGAAGAGTGTCTCAGTCATTTGCATCTGATTCGCAATGACAGCGACGCGATCGACTGCATGAAGATCAGCTTGATCAACCTCGCCGAAAGAGCCGACGCCCTGGCATTGCAGGCGATCAGCGAATTCTCGCGACATATCCAATACTTGATCGCCAATGCGGAAAACCCTTTGCAACTGCATGATCAGGCCTTGGATGCCTTGCATGATTGCCTGACCCTGCTGGCCTGGCAGTTGGAGTTGATCGATATAAAGACAGGCCAGCTGGCTCTGGATGAAACCGAACAAACCACATTGATTGCCACGGCAGCCCTGCAGATTCCGCAAAAGGATTTCAGTGCCAAACCGCAGCAACGCCTGCATCATGCGTCCTGAGACACGATCAGGTCGCATTCACTCCATGGGGTATCTAAAAGCGACAAAAACAAATATCAAATAGCCACTAACCGGCCCACTGATACAACCAACTTAGATAATAAAATTTCCCATTCTTCAAACTCTGAGACTCTCCTCAGGGTATTGGCGTGGGTGATGGCGCGGCAATGCAAAGTGCCAGGCGACCAACGGTTACAGGGGTGGTACTATGTGCCCCGCCCGAAGTAACTCAACTTCATCATGTTTAAAAACGATTTGGCCACGCACTTCACACAAAGCCCCGTCAGCCGCCATGACCGGTCTTCCCGCAGCGAACCCTCATTGGCTCCATCCGCTATGTACGCCAAGCTCAAGTCACTCCTCGCCAGGTTCGTGTCCAGCAGCCATGCACGCCGCTTGATGCTCGCCCTGTGCCTGGTCTCGTTGCTGCTCAGCCTGTTCGCCTATGCCGGCACAAAACCTGTGCCCCTGGCGGTGCTGCTGCTCAACCTGGCGATACTGGCGCTGGTTGGCCTGCAACAGTGGGGCTCACGCAAATCCATCAAGTTCCAACCCCAGGAACTGGCTGAGCGTCTGCTGCAAGTACAGGAAAACGAACGCCACCGCCTCAGCCGTGAGCTGCATGACGATATCGGCCAATTGCTGACCGCCGCCAAGCTGCAAAGCGAATGGCTCAAGCGCCGCCTGCCGCAAGACCTGCAAGGCCAATGCACGGTGTTGTGCAGCACGCTCGATGAAACCCTGGCCAAAGTGCGCGACGTCTCCGCCATCCTCAACCCTCGCCAATTGGCCAGCCTGGGGCTGGAAGCCAGTCTGCGCGCGCACTTGATCAAGACCCTGGAAAACACACCGATTCACTGGAGCCTGGAATGCCAGCAACGGCTGACCGGAATCCCCGAAGAAATGGCCGTGGCAGCCTTTCGCATCACCCAGGAAGCGGTGACCAACATGCTTCGCCACGCCCAGGCACACAATTTGCTTATACGCCTGCAACGCCTGCCCGAAGGACTGTCGCTGAGTATCAGCGATGACGGCCAGGGTTTTTCGCCTGCCATCGACCCCGGCCTGGAAGGTCAACGGGGCATGGCCGGCATGTTCGAGCGGATTGATCAACTGGGGGGCACCTTGTCCGTCAGCAGCCAGCCAGGCAAAGGGACACGGATCGAAGCGCTTTTCCCCTGGGCGCCCCGCGCCCTCGAACGGGCCAGTTCCCCTAAGGTTTTCGAGTGACCTGCAAATTACTTCTGGTGGATGACCATGCACTGATTCGAGCCGGTGTCCGTGCACTGGTCCAGGACATCCCCGGCTACACGGTGATCGGCGAAGCCAGCGATGGCGCGCAGTTGCTGGAGCAGTTTTGCGCCCTGCAACCCGATATCGTGCTGCTGGACCTGTCGATGAAGCACACTGGCGGCCTGGATGCATTGCAACAACTGCGTCGCGCCTACCCCAAGAGCAAGGTGCTGATCCTGTCGATGCACACCGACCCGGAACTGATCATGTGCGCGCTAGAGTCCGGCGCCCATGGCTACCTGCTCAAGGACACCACCGCCAATGAGCTGGAGCACGCGCTGCTGGCGTTGCGCAACAACGAACGCTACCTGAGCCCGGCGATCGCCCACACCGTGATCAACCAGGCGCTGGTGCGCGGCCAGAGCCCCACCACCCCGGCCGGCCACAGTCATAACCTCACAGCCCGCCAGCTCGAGATCCTGCGCCTGATCGTACGCGGCAAGTCCACTCGGGAAATCGCCCACGGGCTGGGCCTGAGCATCAAGACCGTGGAAGCGCACCGCTCGCAGATCATGAAGCGCCTGCAAATTTTCGACGTGGCAGGCCTGGTGTTATTCGCCGTGCGCGAGCAGATCATCAGCCTGGACGACTAGGGGCGAATTCACCGGCAGGTGCACGCGCAAGGCCTTGGGCAAGGCTTTGAAGTGCAGGTCGTCGCCCTCCAGCGGCTCGCCATCCAGGTTGATATACAGGCCCTGCGCGACCTTGATGTCGACCCAGGGCAGGCGGGCTCGCACGAACATGGCGTCCAGCCCCCAGCCATTGTTCATCAGCTCACGCAACGTACCGACCACCTCCTGGGGTGCCGGCAGGATGCTGACATCCAGCAGGCCGTCATCGGCCAATGCCTCCGGGCACAGCACATGCCCGCCGCCGGCCTGGCGCCCGTTGCCGATCCCCAGCGCGAGCAACTCGCCCTTCCAATGGAAATCCGGCCCTTCCAATTCGCCATAGGCGGCCTTCAATTCGCTGAAACGCGTCAAGCCGGTAAATAGATAGGCGGCTCCGCCCAGGACCTTCTTCAGCTCTTCGGAAGTGTTAGCGGTGACCTGGCTGCCGAAACCGCCAGTGGCCATGTTGAGGAAGATTTGCCCCCCCACCTGACCGAGGTCGATCGCCTTGGGCGGCACGTCCAGCAACGCCAGGGCCTGCGCCGGGTCCAGCGGCACACCGGCGGCCTTGGCAAAGTCGTTGGCGGTGCCCAGTGGCATCAGCACCAGGCTGGCGTCGGTCTTGGCCAGCGCCATCGCCTCGGCCACATCGCGCAACGTGCCGTCACCGCCGCCGGCAATGAGGTGCGTGTACCCGTCGTCCAGCGCCTCGTGTACCAGCCGCTGAGCATCACCGCCCTCCCACGTCACCCGCACCGCCAGTTCCCAGCCCAGGGCACGCCGGGCCTGCACGGCCGAGCGTACGTCCTCGTTGAGGGTTTGCTTGCCATGGAGGATCAACAGTGCCTTGGGGGTGGTCATCGGGGGGAATCTCCTGGGTTCAAAGGTGCTTGAAGGATGTTGACCTTTGGGGAGGAGAAAAAAGCCATGAGCTTGGAAATTATTTGAGGACGGGTTCGAACTTGCCCGTAAAGCTCGTTAACGATGACGTGGAAAACAGCAATCAGCGGGGTGCAACGCCTGCCCCGCGCCATACGCGCACATGGCAAAAAGTTGCACAGTAAAAAGCTGAAAATCCACCCCTAAATCCTCTACAACCCTTGAATAACAAGGGCTTCAGCCAAGTGCGCAAGAAGTTGCACAGCACTGTGCAACTTCTTGCGCACTTTTTCCCCTTTTTCCGTCCAAAAAAGCTGCCCTGCCGACCTATTCGCCGCTAACCAACTGTTCTATATGGCAATTTTTTAGTTGGCATGCCGTTTGATTCCAAGTCCCCTCCCCCACGGCGCATTTCGCCCTCTGGACACCTTCATTTTTCAAGCAAGAACGGGCCGAAAGCCTGCAAAGGAACCCGGTATGAAAAAGAACCCTAACCACGTCAATGCAAGCCGTGATGACGCGAAAAACTCCATGGCCACCTGCCCGCTGATGAAAAGCACGATGCAGTTGGTGCCCCTGTGCTACGGATTGGTCGATGACCCCGCCCTGGACCCTTCGGCCGAGATCCCTGTTCCCTACACACTCGCCACCCGCCCGCTCGGCATTCGTCTGATGCGCGATGGCTGGCTCTATGTGATCGACGCGAAAAAGCGCGAACTCTCGGAATACCGCGTCCTCGATGGCGTGGTCACCGCGATGCTCTGGCAAGGCACGGACGTCCACAGTGATCACCGCGAAACGCCCATCAACAAGCCGGTGTTGATCTATCCCGCACGCGCTGAGCTGCATGTCTGCCACTCCGAAATACAGTGGACCGCGAAAAAGTGCCGCCAGGTCCTCTACAGCCCATCCGAACGCGACTACTTCATGCAGGCCGTCGATCTGGGCCAGGCCAATTGTGAAACCGGCGGCCCCGGTTTATTGACGCCCGACCAGGCCGAACGTTGGTTGGCCGAGGTCGCTTGCAGCGGCGATGACGACAGCGATCCCGACCCTGAACGCACCCCCTATTTGTGGGAAACATTTGTACGGTTTCATGATGTACCGATGCGGCACCTGAGTGATTGCGTCGAGGCAGAGTACCGCTATGACGTCATGTATTTGCCGGTGAGGGATGATATTGGCGTGCTTCGCGACCTCGCCAACTACCAGGATAAGGTCGTCGGGTGGATCGATGCGTGGGCCAACGGCGGATCGCAAGCACGCGGCAACGAGCGTGACTACCTGCTGGCCTGCTATATCGAATCGCTGACCCAATTGACCCAGGCGGATATCGGCGGATTGGCCGATGCCAGTAACCACCCGGCCATCAAGCGCATGCTCGCCGACCTGGAGGCCATGCCGGCGCCGCAGCAAGGTACGACGCGCCAGGCTCTGGTCGATTACCTCAACAGAGGCGGATTGCCTACACCGCCGAAGGGCAGTCCCGTGCCGCCAGAACTGACGCGCTTGCACAAGGAGGTCCTGGAAGACGCGCTGCACATGGTCCGTTACCAGGGGGACTCCGTAAACTACGCCGCCGCGACTCACGACATCGAAGACACGGATCGGCGCTATTACACCCGTGAACACTTCAAGACGTCGCCCCAGGACTTCGTCGAGGAACATTTCGAGGCCCTGATCAAGCTTGGTAAAGAGCAAGACCGCCGCATCAGGGATGTCCTCAATGGCGCGAAGATGGGCCAGCGCGGCATCAATGACCTGATCGACCGTGAGGCGATGGACAACGCGCTGTTCGCTCACCGCCAATCCCTCCAGCGTTGGAACACCCTGCTCGAGCACATCACGGCGGATCGCACGGCGCTGTTTTGCGCCGGTTTTTTCCATAAAAGCGCGTGGTACTACGACCCCGAGGATGCCAGACAGATCGGCCAATGTTTTACCACCGAATACGCCTGCCTGAAGGACATTTGCCGAAGCGATGACGCCTGCGAGCAGGTGCTCCAGTACCTGGAGCAAGCCCCGCACTTCAGTCGCCCGCAGTTTTACACGCGGCCCTACAGCGAACATACGACGGCCCGGGCTCAGTATGCGTTCGTGCCGGCGGCGGGCATGACGCTGTTCAACAACATGCCCGAACTGCTGAAAAAACTTCAGGACCTCGAGAACAACCGTTTGCCGACCCTCGACAGGCTGCCGGACGACACCCGCGCGGTTGCCGAGGCTGCCCAGCAGACCATGACCCCGGCGCTCAATCGCGGCATGGAAAAAGCCCTGGCGGACTTTGATCAGGTGTTCAAGGGCCAGGCGATGCCGACGCTGGACCAGCTCTTCAGTCGCTTACCCAAGGCCTTGCTGATGCGCATTCTGGACGCGGCGAAGCACGAGGGCGTGACCTTTACCTTTGCATCGGCGGACGAGAAGGACTCACTCCGGCGCGAACTCCGGGACTGGTTCAGAGAACAGGAGTACCTGCAAAGGCTCAAGCGCGAACGGGTCTGGACAAAACAGACGGCGGGTCACAAATCGCCCAGAGCGCGAGAACTTCAGGTTGAAATCGCGAACACCCGCTATCGACTGGGCATCGCCGAAGCGCGCCTGGCCAACGCACTCAGCCCGATTGGCGACTTGCCGGACAACCACGTCCAGTTTTTCGGGGCCACGCCCGCGCGGGCGGGCATCACGGTAGTTTTTCCGCCGGCGGGCCGGCAGGAAATAGCGGAGTTGATGAGGAACTTTCGCGAGGGGGTGAAGGCGGCGCCACTACCGAATCGGTTGGGGGATGGGGCGGCGTTGTTGGTGTTTGTGGTGCAGGCGTTGAATCTTTGGCAAGTGGTGATAGAGAGTTCAGTGACAAGTAATACCCCACCGACTTTGCGACCTCTTTTTAGTGCTTTGATGACGACGGGCGCCGCCGGTTTTGCTGCGGCGCAAGGTGTGTTCGATACGGCACTGACCGCTCGCATCTCAGTGTTGGCCAAAGGGCTGCAGAATCACGCTATCGACTATGTCTACGTGCAGATGGGCAAGTTGCACATCGGTCTAGGACTGATGACTTATGCATTCGGGGTGTTCGCGACCAATTCCAGTCTCAATAGTTATCAAGCCAGTTGGGAGCAAACCGTCCGTAGCGGCAATGGCGAGGCTCAGGCCGGGGCAATCATGTCAATGGCCGGTTCAGGCGGTTTGCTGGCAAGCAATCTGTATGGCCTGAGCAGTACAGTCACTGCAGGCGTTACCGTACTTATGGCCGAACAAGGAGCCGCCAGAACCGCCGCATGGGCCGCCGCCGGTGTGCGGCTCTCAAGCGTTTTTTTCCGTGCGAACCTGGTCGGCGCGCTGTTTACGGCGTTGGAGCTGGGCGGTAACTATCTCTACAACCACTACAACACCAGTGCCCATGACCAATGGCTACAAAGCACGCCGTGGGGACGGGATGCGAGCAAACGCAAATCCTCGAGCCTGGCTGACTACCAGAACGCCTTGATCGCGATCATGCAGGCACCCTCCGTGCAGGTCGGCCCTGTCGAACACGACACCTGGTGGAAAGACCTGCTGCTGGAAGCCAAGGTCGGCGATATGCATTTGCTGTTGCCCGGGCTGGATATCGGCGCATTTACGCCGCCGATGGGCGGCAGGCCCAGCCATCAGTTAAGCATCGCTGCATACCGCATCAGCACGATTCGCGTGGAAAGGGGGATGCCCCACGAACGCTGGGAAATACTCAGTGAGGCCGTCGAGGCCAGGCTACGTCGCGTCGATGGCCATCAGATGATTCTCTGCATCGGCTACCCCGTGCCCGATGAACTGATACCAAACAGGTCCCGCGAAGAGCTGATGCTGGTGGTGGTCATTCAAAGCCCCGACACCAACGGGCAGCCGCATCAGCGAACGTACTCCATCCGCTTTGAGCCCAGGGGCAGTGGCAGCTTCCCGCCGGCTGATCAAGTCGCCCCCCTTCCCCACGCGCCGCTGTTGCAGATAGAGCCCCTGATGCTGGAGTTGATTTCGCATGACTAAACCCATCGATACCCCCTCGACCGATCCGGCGGCAATGAAGGTATACCGAGCTGGAGACATCGAATCGTTTGCTTCTGGCTACACGACCTACCTGGCACCGCTACCGCTGCCGACAGAGGTATCACCACACAGCCCTTACGTGAGCGATCTCAATGACACGTACTTGGACTTTGGCGGCGGTAAGCCCCAAGTATTTTCATGGCAGATGACATTGGGGGGGCCTTTTACCGCTGCGGTCTTAGCGCTTTTGGGTGGCCCGGTTGTCGGCGCGCTTATGTTTGCAACCCTCGGTCATGGTTGGGATTATCTGTGGAATGCGATGCAAGGCATCTTTCTAGCGGGTTATGAAATTGTCTTCTGGTCATCTTTGTGCAACCTAGGCGTCTGCCTCGCAGCATGGCTCAAAGCCCACAGCCTATACACAGAAGTCATCCCCACCCGCTTCAACCGCCAACGTCGCGAAGTCTGCTTCATGCCCAGGGGTGCGACAGCTCCTCTGTTCGTCCCCTGGGAGTCCCTCTGCGCCTGGGTCGTCCAGGCGCAAGGCGGTTCACAGTATGGTGTGACTCGCCAGTACGGCATGGGCATGGGTTTTTATCACGAAGGGGAACTGGTGCGCGTTGAGTTCATGTGCGCCGGGATGCCACTGGCGATTGCCCACTGGGAAGCCGTGCGCGCCTACATGGAGTACGAAGTCCACGACCTCAAAAGCATCCAGGACCCGATGGACCTGCAAGGCCCAAACGATCCGCCCCATGAGGGCATGCACACCTTCCGCAACGCCCGCGCGCGCCTGCACCGGCGGATTCGCGAGAAGGAGGTCGGCTGGGTGCATGGGTTTTTCTGGTACATCTACCACGTCATGACCTTCTGGACCTTGCCCAACCGCCTCGTCGAATGGGAGGTGAAACGCATCGCCAAGGTCGGCCGCAAAAAATTGCCGGAGGTCATGCAAGCCTGGTCGGAGTCGATTCCTGAGGAGCAGTGGGCCAAGCCCAGCGAGGAGTTGATTCGATTGGGACAGCGCGTCAAAGAACTCAGGCAACGCAGGCCGCAGCGCGCGATCACCGACATTTTTGCCGAGGTTTACCGACGCGAACATGAACCGATGGGTGGCTCTGAACGCAAGTTCAAGCGGTGGCGCACTTAGGTTCTTTGCGAATACCCTCGCGCCTAACGAGGGCTGCTGTGAGGCAGCCCACGATCAACTCTTGTGCAACTTACTCATCAGTTGAGCCTCAGCCTGGGTCAACCCGCACGACTGGGTCAGCTCATCCACCGTCGCGCCCATGCCCACCAGTTTCGCCGCCTGGGCGAAGGACAGGCTGGAGGGATCACGCTGCTCCAGCTGCGTCAGCTTGTCCGGCAGCGGCGCGAGGATCGCGCGCAGTTCATGCACCTCATCCCCGACCTTTACCGCGCTTTGCTGGAAATGGTCGACCCGCTTGACCAACTCCAGGATGCGCCGGTCGCGCAACGCGTCCTGCTCGGCCTGTCGCAACACCAATTCGCGCTGCTGGCGCACATGGCGCAGCAGCAATGCCAGCGTCCCGGCCCATAACAGGGCCAGGACAATCACTGCGGCCTCAAGGAACAATCAGATGCTCTCCAGTTCCGACCATTCTTCTTCGCTCATCATCTTGTCCAGTTCAACCAGAATCAGCAGCTCGCCGTTCTTGTTGCACACGCCCTGGATGAACTTGGCCGACTCTTCGTTACCCACGTTCGGAGCGGTCTCCACTTCCGATTGGCGCAGGTAAACCACTTCCGCCACGCTGTCGACCATGATCCCGACCACTTGCTTGTCAGCTTCGATGATGACGATTCGCGTGTTGTCGTTGACCTCGGTCGGCACCAGGCCGAAACGCTGGCGGGTGTCGATCACCGTCACCACGTTGCCGCGCAGGTTGATGATGCCCAGCACGTAGCTCGGCGCGCCCGGCACCGGAGCGATTTCGGTGTAGCGCAGCACTTCCTGCACGCGCATTACGTTGATGCCATAGGACTCGTTGTCCAGTTTGAAGGTAACCCATTGCAGGATCGGATCATCCAAACCTTGTGCGGACGCTGACTTATTCATACACCTGACCCCTTCAAATGCCGTTGGACACGGCGTGCGTGCTTCTATGGCCGCACAACCGTGCGACCCTTGTTGTTCAATCAATTTCGGGTGTTGACCGGCATCGTCTTGACGGCACCGCTGGCGATCAACTCAGCCAGTTCGGCGACGTCGAGCAACGCGCACATATGTTCGATTACGGTGCCCGCCAGCCATGGCCGTTGGCCCCGATGGCTGCGCCACTTGATTTCATTCGGGTCCAGGCGCAGTGAGCGGCTGACCTGATGCACCGCCAGCCCCCATTCATAGCCCTGCACCGAAATCACGTACTGCAACCCTTGGCGGAAATCATCGCGGTAGCGGTCAGGCATGACCCAACGCGCGGTATCCAGCACCTTGAGGTTACCGGCCTGGCTGGGCAGGATGCCGAGGAACCATTCCGGTTGCCCGAACAACGGCGTCAGCTCCTGGCCTTCCAGCGAGTAGATCGAGCCCAGGCACACCAGCGGCACCGCCAGGGTCAAGCCGGCGACGTCGAACAGCAAGCATTCGAACGGCTCGGCAGCCCAGGCCGGGCGACCATCGCTGGTCACCGGCGGCGGCGTGATGCTTGGCGGCAGGTGCACGTCCACCACCGGCTCGACCACGACGGGAGCGACCACCACGGGTGCCACCACGGCCGGCGTCACCGGGGCTGCTACGGGTGCAACGAGAAGCTTTGCATCGCGGGCCTGTTCCTCCAGGACCGCCAACTGGAACTCGTCCAGCGTGCTTTCTGGCTCCAGGACCGGCTCCAATACGAGTACCGGTTGTTCTTCCTCGGTCGCATCCTGCAGCAAGGCATCCAGGTAGGATTCCAGTGCCAGTTGCGGCCGGGTCTTGACCTTCAGGTCGACGGGACGATTCATCACGCCACCTGCGCCAACTGTTGGGACAGCAGGTGCTTGAGCAACGCGCGATAGGCCAGCACACCGCGGCTTTTGCCGTCGAACTGCGACGGGGTGAGCCCCGCGCGACTGGCATCGCGCAGGCGCGTATCCACCGGAATGTAGCCATTCCAGATCGTGTCCGGGTAGGCATCGCGCAGCACGCGCAACGTCCCCAGCGACGCCTGGGTACGGCGGTCGAACAAGGTCGGCACGATGCTGTAGGGCAGCGCCTGTTTGCGCGAGCGATTGATCATCGCCAGGGTGCTGACCATGCGTTCCAGGCCCTTGACCGCCAGGTGCTCGGTCTGCACCGGAATCACCAGTTGCTGGCTGGCCGCCAAGGCGTTGACCATCAGCACACCGAGCAACGGCGGGCTGTCGATGATCGCGTAATCGAAGTCCTGCCACAGTTGCGCCAGGGTCTTGGCGATCACCAGGCCCAGGCCGCTCTGCCCCGGCGACTGGCGCTCAAGGGTGGCGAGGGCGGTGCTGGACGGCAGCAGGGAAATGCTTTCGTTGCTGGTGGGCAGCAGCAATTGTCCGGGCAGATCGCTCGGCACGCTGCCCTTGTGCAGGAACAGGTCGTAGCTGCTGTGCTCCAGCGTGTCCGGGTCGTAGCCGAAATAGCTGGTCATCGAGCCATGGGGGTCCAGGTCGACCACGACCACGCGCTTGCCCGCCTCGGCCAGCAAGCCGGCTAAGGCGATGGAGGTGGTGGTCTTGCCGACTCCACCTTTTTGATTGGCAACTGCCCAGACTCTCATTCGGTTGGTTCCTCCCGGCAGGCATTGGCGCGACCGAGACATTGCATGGGGTTATTGAGCCGGCGACGGAGAATTGACGGCACTCTGACGCACCGGCGGCTTTGCAGGGGCCGGTGCAGTTTGTGTGCCAGCCCGCATCAAGGCCGCGTCCGGTGTTGCATTGGCGGTGCCGGTACCGGTCAGGCTGCGGCGTACATCCAGGTTGCGCGACACCACCAGCACCACCCGACGATTGCGCGCACGACCTTCCGCCGTGGCGTTATTGGCTACCGGCTGGAACTCGCCATACCCCACCGACGCCAGGCGCCCAGGGTTCACACCCTGCATCGCGAGCATGCGCACGATGCTCGCCGCCCGCGCCGATGACAGCTCCCAGTTGGTCGGGTACTGCGCGGTGCTGATCGGGACGTTGTCGGTAAAGCCTTCCACGTGGATCGGGTTCTCGAACGGTTTGAGAATCGCCGCCACCTTGTCGATGATGGTGAACGCCTGGTCGCTGGGCATCGCATCGGCGCTGGCGAACAGCAGGCTGGAGTTGAGTTCGATCTCCACCCACAACTCATTGCCGCGCACGGTCATCTGGTTGGAGCTGATCAGGTCGCCAAACGCGGCGCTGATGTCGTCGGCAATGCTTTTCAGCGGATCGCTGGTGCCGCCCACGCCGGCGGCGGTTTCGTCGCTGTCGTTGATCAACGGCTTGGCCGGGGTCACGGTCCTGGGCCGTTCTTCACCGATGGGGATCGGCTTGAGGGAGCGGTCGGCATCGTTGAACACGCCGATCAGCGCCTGGGAAATGACTTTGTACTTGCCTTCGTTGATCGACGAGATGGAATACATCACCACGAAAAACGCGAACAGCAAGGTGATGAAGTCCGCGTAGGACACCAGCCAGCGTTCGTGGTTGACATGTTCTTCAGGCTCGCGACGGCGACGGCTCACAACCAATTACCTCCGCAAAACGAATCACCTGTAGGAGCGAGCTTGCTCGCGAAAAATCCGAGAGCAACGCGTTCATCCAGACTGCCCGCGTCATCGTTGACGATTTTCGCGAGCAAGCTCGCTCCTACACGGTTCATGTACATCAGTCCATGAAGCCCTGGAGCTTCAATTCGATGGAGCGCGGGTTCTCACCCTCGGCAATCGACAGAATGCCTTCGAGCAGCATCTCGCGATAACGCGACTGACGCAGCGCGACCGACTTGAGCTTGCTGGCCACCGGCAACAACACCAGGTTGGCACTGGCCACACCGTAGATAGTAGCCACGAACGCCACGGCAATGCCGCTGCCCAACTGCGAAGGATCGGCCAGATTGCCCATCACGTGGATCAGGCCCATCACCGCACCGATGATGCCGATGGTCGGCGCGTAGCCGCCCATGCTTTCAAAGACTTTGGCGGCGTTGATGTCGCGGCTTTCCTGGGTGTAGAAATCCACTTCCAGGATGCTGCGGATCGCTTCCGGCTCGGCGCCGTCCACCAGCAATTGCAGGCCTTTGCGCGCGTAGTCGTCGGGCTCGGCATCGGCCACGCCTTCCAGGCCCAGCAGGCCTTCCTTGCGCGCCGTGAGGCTCCAATTGACCACACGATCGATGCCGCCAGCCAGGTCGACACGTGGCGGGAAAATGATCCAGATCAGAATCTGCATGGCGCGCTTGAACGAACTCAGGGGCGACTGCAGCAACGCCGCCCCTACCGTGCCGCCAATCACGATCAGCGCCGCCGGACCATTGGCCAAGGCGCCGAGGTGGCCGCCTTCGAGGTAATTGCCGCCGATGATCGCGACAAACGCCATGGTGATGCCGATCAGACTCAGTACATCCATCAGAGGCAGGCCTCCACCAGATGCTTGCCGATGTCGTCCAGGCTGTAGACGGCGTCGGCCAGGTCAGCCTTGACGATGGCCATGGGCATGCCATAGATCACACAGCTGGCTTCGTCCTGCGCCCAGATCGAACTGCCACCCTGCTTGAGCAGGCGCGCGCCTTCACGACCGTCGGCGCCCATGCCGGTGAGTACCACCGCCAGAACTTTGTCGCCGTAGGACTTGGCCGCCGAACCGAAGGTGATATCCACGCACGGCTTGTAGTTCAGGCGCTCATCGCCAGGCAGGATTTTGATCGCGCCACGGCCGTCGACCATCATCTGCTTGCCGCCGGGGGCCAGCAGTGCCAGGCCAGGGCGCAGGATGTCGCCATCCTCGGCTTCCTTGACGCTGATGCGGCACAGCTTGTCCAGGCGTTCGGCAAAGGCCTTGGTGAATGCGGCGGGCATATGTTGGATCAGCACGATCGGCGCCGGGAAGTTGGCCGGCAATTGCGTCAACACGCGCTGCAAGGCGACCGGGCCGCCAGTGGAAGTACCGATGGCGACCAGCTTGTAGGCCTTGCGCTTGGGCGCAGGCGAATGGGCAGCGGCCGGAGCGGGGGCGGAGGTACGCACCGGCGGCGCCGCAGGCCGGGCGACCGGTGCAGGTGCCTGGCGGCCGAACGAAGAGGCGGCAGGTGCAGCGGGCGCGGTAACAGGCGCCGGGGCGCTGAACAGGCTGCGACGGTTACTGCGGGAAATGCTGTGGACTTTCTCGCACAGCATTTGCTTGACCTTCTCGGGGTTGCGCGAGATGTCTTCGAAATTCTTCGGCAGGAAATCCACCGCGCCGGCGTCCAGCGCATCGAGGGTCACTCGGGCGCCTTCGTGGGTCAGCGAGGAGAACATCAACACCGGAGTCGGGCAGCGCTGCATGATGTGGCGGACTGCGGTGATGCCATCCATCATCGGCATCTCGTAGTCCATGGTGATCACGTCCGGCTTCAACGCAATGGCTTGATCAATCGCCTCTTTGCCGTTGGTGGCCGTGCCGACCACCTGGATCGTTGGATCGGCGGAAAGAATTTCCGAGACGCGGCGGCGGAAGAAACCTGAATCGTCCACCACCAGGACCTTGACTGCCATAAACACTCCGTTAGACGGGGCAGGCATTACCGCCCTGCCCCACCAAAATCAAATACGCCGAGCGGCGTAACGCTTGAGCATGCTCGGAACATCGAGAATCAGTGCGATCCGACCGTCGCCGGTAATGGTCGCACCCGACATGCCCGGGGTTCCCTGCAGCATTTTGCCCAAAGGCTTGATGACCACCTCTTCCTGACCCACCAGTTGATCGACCACAAAGCCGATACGCTGGGTGCCCACGGAGAGAATCACCACATGACCTTCGCGCTGCTCTTCATAGGCAGCCGAGGCGACCAGCCAGCGCTTGAGGTAGAACAGGGGCAACGCCTTGTCGCGCACGATCACCACTTCCTGGCCGTCCACCACGTTGGTGCGCGACAGATCGAGGTGGAAGATCTCGTTGACGTTGACCAACGGGAAGGCGAAAGCCTGATTGCCCAGCATCACCATCAGGGTCGGCATGATCGCCAGGGTCAACGGCACCTTGATGACGATCTTCGAGCCCAGGCCCTTGGTCGAGTAGATATTGATCGAACCGTTGAGCTGGCTGATCTTGGTCTTCACCACGTCCATGCCCACGCCACGGCCCGACACGTCGGAAATCTCGGTCTTGGTCGAGAAGCCCGGGGCGAAGATCAGGTTGTAGCACTCGGTGTCGGTCAGGCGATCGGCGGCGTCCTTGTCCATCACGCCACGCTTGACCGCGATACCGCGCAGGATCGCCGGGTCCATGCCCTTGCCGTCATCGCTGATCGACAGCAGGATGTGGTCGCCTTCCTGTTCCGCCGCCAGAATCACTTTGCCGTTACGGGACTTGCCCGCAGCTTCACGTTCTTCCGGGGTTTCGACGCCATGGTCGACGGCGTTGCGCACCAAGTGGACCAGCGGGTCGGCCAGGGCCTCGACAAGGTTTTTGTCGAGGTCGGTTTCTTCACCCACCAGCTCCAGGTTGATCTCTTTCTTGAGCTGGCGTGCCAGGTCGCGAACCAGGCGCGGGAAACGGCCGAAGACTTTCTTGATCGGCTGCATCCGGGTTTTCATCACTGCGGTCTGCAGGTCGGCGGTGACCACGTCGAGGTTCGACACGGCCTTTTGCATGGTTTCATCGCCGCTGCTCAGGCCCAGGCGCACCAGGCGGTTACGCACCAGTACCAGTTCGCCGACCATGTTCATGATGTCGTCCAGGCGCGCGGTGTCGACCCGCACGGTGGTTTCGGCTTCGCTGGCCGGTTTGTCGGCAGCGGCCGGCGCGGCGGCACGCGCCGGAGCAGCGGCGGCAGCAGGTGCCGGCGCGGCTTTGGCGGCGGGAGCTGCCGCAGCTGCTTTGGCGGCGGCAGGCGCTGCGGCCTTGGCGGCCACCGGTGCCGCTGTGGCCGCACTCGCAGGCACCTCGGTGAACTTGCCCTTGCCGTGTAATTCATCCAGCAGGGATTCGAACTCGTGGTCGGTGATCAACCCATCGGCGCCGGGCTTTTCAGCAGTGGCGGCGGTGGTGGCGGCAGCCGTGGCGGCGACCTCCGGCAAGGCATCGGCCGCAAAGGTCCCTTTGCCATGCAGTTGGTCCAGCAGCGACTCGAATTCGTCGTCGGTGATGTCGGTGCTGGCGGTGGCTGCCGGCGCTGGCGGCGCAGCCGTTGGCGCAACGGCGTCGGCGGCGAACTGGCCTTTGCCGTGCAACTGATCGAGCAGGGATTCGAATTCTGCGTCGGTAATATCTTCGCTGGTCGGCGCGGCGGGCGTGGTGTCCGCTGCAGGCGTAACGTCCGCTTGCGGCGCTTCGGCTTCGGCCTTGACCGCATTGAGGGAGTCGAGCAGTTGCTCGAACTCGCTGTCGGTGACATCCGCCTCGGCTTCGACCACAGGCTCCGGCACGGCTTCAACCACCGGCGCCGCCGAAGTGTCGGCAGGCTCCGCCAGACGCGCCAGGGCGGCCAGCAGTTCCGGCGTGGCGGGGGTGATCGGGGCACGTTCGCGCACTTCGCTGAACATGCCGTTGACCGCATCCAGTGCTTCGAGAATCACGTCCATCAATTCCGAGTCAACGTGACGCTCACCCTTGCGCAGGATGTCGAACACGTTCTCGGCGATGTGGCAACACTCCACCAGCTCATGGAGCTGGAGGAAGCCGGCGCCCCCTTTTACAGTGTGAAAACCGCGAAAAATTGCATTGAGCAGGTTCGCATCATCCGGTCGGCTTTCCAGCTCGACCAGTTGCTCGGACAGTTGCTCTAAAATTTCGCCGGCCTCTACAAGGAAATCCTGAAGGATTTCTTCATCGGCGCCGAAGCTCATGGGTGTGCTCCTTAGAAGCCTAAACTGGATAACAGGTCATCTACGTCATCCTGACCTGACATAACGTCTTCACGTTTATCGGCATGAATCTGCGGACCTTCACCCTTGGCGAGATGTTTTTGTGGATCTTTTTCCGAGAGGATCGCTTCGCGGTCATGTTCGATGCCGGCGAAACGATCGACTTGGCCTGCCATAAGCACCAATTTGAGCAAGTTGCTTTCCACTTCGGTGACCAATTGGGTCACGCGCTTGATCACCTGACCGGTGAGGTCCTGGTAGTCCTGGGCCAGCAGAATGTCGTTGAGGTTGCTGGATACCGTGTGATTGTCCTGCTCGCTGCGCGACAGAAACCCCTCGACCCGGCGCGCCAGCTCGCGAAACTCTTCGGCACCGACTTCCCGACGCATGAAACGGCCCCAGTCGTGGCTGAGGGCCTGGGCTTCGGTGGCCATGCCGTTGACCAGAGGCGTGGCGTTCTCCACCAGATCCATGGTGCGATTGGCCGCCGCCTCAGTCAGCCTGACCACATAGGACAGGCGTTCGGTGGCATCGGTGATTTGCGAGATTTCTTCGGCCTGGGGCATGTGCGGGTCAATCTGGAAATTGACGATCGCGCTGTGCAGCTCGCGTGTGAGCTTGCCCACTTCCTGGTACAGGCCTCGGTCACGGGTCTGATTGAGCTCATGGATTAACTGCACCGCGTCGCCGAAATGACCTTTTTCAAGGCTGTCGACCAACTGGTGAGCATGCTTTTTCAGGGTCGACTCAAAATCGCCCTGTGACTTTTCTTTATGCTCCATAGCTCCCCCGCGATGGCATTAGCCGTGGATGCGTTCGAAGATTTTTTCAATCTTCTCTTTCAAGGCTTGTGCAGTGAAAGGCTTGACCACGTAACCGTTGACCCCGGCCTGAGCGGCTTCGATGATCTGCTCACGCTTGGCCTCGGCGGTCACCATCAACACCGGAAGGCTGCGCAGCTTTTCATCGGCGCGCACGTGACGCAGCAAGTCGATACCGGTCATGCCAGGCATGTTCCAATCCGTCACCAGAAAGTCGATGCTGCCGCTATTGAGGATCGGAATCGCCGTAAGGCCATCATCCGCCTCGACCGTGTTGGTGAACCCAAGGTCACGCAACAGGTTTTTTATGATCCGCCGCATCGTTGAGAAGTCATCAACGATGAGGATTTTCATGTTCTTGTCCAATTCGACCTCCAAGCAGTCTTAAACGCGCCCAGCACCTGGACGCGCCACTTCTAATCAACAGGCATTACACAAAAAGGACTGCAAGACGCACCACGGGTCGACCCCGCGAAGACCAATCGCCCTCGCGGCTTCTTTCTGCAGTGCCCCCCACACTGCCTGTCAGCGCGCTCGCCACTCTCCCAAACGCCCCCGCAAGCGGGCTGCGCACTGGCTATGCAACTGGCTGACCCGCGATTCGCTGACCCCCAGGACCTCACCGATTTCCTTGAGGTTCAGCTCTTCGTCGTAGTACAGCGCCAACACCAGCCGTTCACGCTCCGGCAAATTGGCAATCGCGTCCGCCAACGCGCCCTGGAACCGTTCGTCTTCCAGGTCCCGCGAAGGCTCCATATGAGCACTCGCGCCGTCCTCGTGCAGCCCTTCGTGTTCGCCGTCCTGCAACAGGTCGTCGAAACTGAACAGGCGGCTGCCCAAGGTGTCGTTCAAAATCCCGTAATAATCGTCGAGACTCAATTGGAGTTCGGCCGCAACCTCGTGATCTTTAGCGTCGCGACCGGTTTTTGCTTCAATTGCGCGAATTGCGTCGCTGACCATGCGCGTATTGCGATGCACCGAACGTGGCGCCCAGTCACCCTTACGCACTTCGTCGAGCATCGCGCCGCGGATACGGATACCCGCATACGTCTCGAAACTCGCGCCCTTGCTCGCGTCATATTTGGTCGACACTTCGAGCAGGCCGATCATGCCGGCCTGGATCAAATCCTCGACCTGGACGCTGGCGGGCAGGCGTGCCAGCAAGTGGTAGGCGATGCGCTTGACCAGGGGCGCGTAGCGCTCGATCAAATCACCTTGGCTATCACGTGCCGATTTCTTGTAAAGGTTATAGCCGCTGGCTGTCATAGCACCGGTCCTGCGCTCGTCTGATGCACCAATCGCTCGACGAAAAACTCCAGATGCCCCCGTGGGTTGGCGGGCAACGGCCAGGTATCGACCTTCTGGGCAATAGCCTTGAACGCCAATGCGCATTTGGAACGAGGGAATGCTTCGTAGACTGCACGCTGCTTTTGCACAGCCTTGCGCACACACTCGTCGTAGGGAACTGCGCCGACGTATTGTAAGGCGACATCGAGAAAACGATCCGTGACCTTGGTCAACTTGGCGAACAGGTTGCGTCCTTCCTGCGGGCTCTGGGCCATGTTGGCCAGCACGCGAAAGCGATTCATGCCGTAGTCACGGTTAAGCAGTTTGATCAGGGCGTAGGCGTCGGTGATCGAGGTGGGTTCGTCGCAGACCACCAGCAGTACTTCCTGCGCGGCGCGCACGAAGCTGACCACGGACTCGCCGATCCCGGCGGCGGTGTCGATCACCAGCACGTCGAGGTTGTCGCCGATATCGCTGAACGCCTGGATCAGGCCGGCATGCTGTGCCGGGCTCAAGTGCACCATGCTCTGGGTACCGGAAGCGGCCGGCACAATGCGGATGCCGCCAGGGCCCTGCAGCAGCACATCACGCAGCTCACAGCGTCCCTCGATCACATCGGCAAGGGTATGTTTGGGCGTCAACCCCAGCAGAACGTCGACGTTCGCCAGCCCCAGGTCAGCATCCAGCAGCATGACGCGACGGCCAAGCTCTGCCAGGGCCAGGGACAAATTCACTGACACGTTAGTTTTCCCGACGCCACCTTTGCCGCCGGTCACCGCGATCACCTGTACGGGATGCATGCTGCCCATTTTATTTCTTTACCTTGTCTTGCTTAGACGCAGGCTACATGGCTTGGCCGCGTGAATCGCTTGCAGACCATCGATGTAGATACATTTCATGGTGTTCATCCTGACCTCAACCCACCCGCTTCGCCGGGGTGTGGTAGAGGTCGGCGAACATATCGGCCATCGCTTCCTCGCTAGGCTCTTCTTGCATTTGCACGCTGACCGCACGGCTGACCAACTGATGACGGCGCGGCAGATGCAGATCATCTGGAATCCGCGGCCCGTCGGTCAGGTAGGCGACCGGCAATTCATGGCTGATCGCCAGGCTCAGCACTTCGCCCAGGCTCGCGGTTTCATCGAGCTTGGTGAGGATGCATCCGGCCAGGCCGCAGCGCTTGTAGCTATGGTACGCAGCAGTAAGCACTTGTTTTTGACTGGTAGTTGCGAGCACCAGGTAGTTCTTTGACTTGATACCGCGCCCGGCCAGGCTTTCCAGCTGCATGCGCAACGCCGGGTCGCTGGCTTGCAGGCCAGCGGTGTCGATCAGCACCACGCGCTTGCGCAGCAAGGGGTCGAGGGCGTTGGCCAGGGACTGGCCCGGGTCGACGTGAGTCACCGACACATTGAGGATGCGACCCAGGGTCTTGAGCTGCTCCTGGGCACCGATGCGGTAACTGTCCATGCTCACCAGCGCGATGTTCTGCGCGCCGTACTTGAGCACGTAACGGGCCGCCAGCTTGGCCAGGGTGGTGGTCTTGCCCATGCCGGCAGGACCGACCATGGCAATGACACCGCCCTCTTCCAGAGGTTCGATTTCCGGGGTCACGATCATCCGCGCCAGATGGGCCAGCAACATGCGCCAGGCCTGGCGGGGTTCTTCGATTTCCGTGGTCAACGCCAGCAGATCGCGGGACAACGGGCCGGACAGGCCGATGCGTTGCAGGCGACGCCAGAGGTTGGCCTGTTGCGGCTTGCTGCCTTGCAGCTGGGTCCAGGCCAGCGAGCCCAGTTGCACTTCCAGCAGCTCGCGCAGGCCGTTGAGTTCAAAGCGCATCGAGTCGAACACACGCTGGTCGATGGCTTGTGCCTGGGCCGGCGCGGCAGGACGTGGCGGTTCAACGAACGTCGGCTCGACCAGCGGCTCGGCGGCCGTCAGCGGCAGGCCGGCGAACAGTTGGCGATTGGTCGTGGCATCGCTGTCGCCACGCATGCCCAGTTCGGCCTGGGCCGAGACAATGCGCGAAGCGGTCTTGCGCAGCTCGTCTTCAAGCTCCATGTTCGGCACACGCGGCGCCAAGGCCTGGGGGGTGTAATCCAGGGCAGCCGTCAGCTCGACACCGCCGGCAATACGACGGTTACCGATAATCGCGGCGTCGGCGCCCAACTCATCACGAACCAGTTTCATGGCCTGACGCATATCGGCGGCGAAAAAACGCTTCACTTGCATAACCCACTACCCTCAGCCGTTGGGCCCTACTGTCGCGACGATGGTCACTTGCTTGTTGTCAGGAATTTCCTGATAAGCCAAAACGTGCAAATTCGGCACTGCCAGACGTCCAAACCGCGACAACATCGCCCGGACCGGGCCTGCCACCAGCAGAATCACGGGTTGGCCCTGCATTTCCTGGCGCTGTGCGGCGTCGATCAACGAACGCTGCAGTTTTTCAGCCATGCTTGGCTCCAGCAGAACGCCCTCTTCCTGGCCTTGTCCTGCCTTCTGAATACTGTTGAGCAATATTTGTTCCAACCTTGGTTCCAAGGTGATCACAGGCAGCTCGGAGTCAAGCCCCACAATGCTTTGCACGATTGCGCGAGACAACCCGACGCGCACCGCAGCCACCAGAGCGGCGGTATCTTGACTCTTGGCGGCGTTGTTGGCGATCGCCTCGGCAATGCTGCGAATATCGCGCACCGGCACCTGTTCGGCCAGCAGCGCCTGCAACACCTTGAGCAGCTGCGACAGCGACAGCACGCCGGGCACCAGCTCTTCGGCCAGTTTTGGCGAGGCTTTGCCCAGCAACCCCATCAATTGCTGGACTTCTTCGTGGCCAATCAGCTCGTGGGAGTGCTTGTACAGAATCTGGTTGAGGTGAGTCGCGACCACGGTGCTGGCATCCACCACGGTGTAGCCCAGGGACTGGGCCTGGCTGCGCTGACTGACCTCGATCCATACCGCGTCCAGGCCGAAAGCCGGATCTTTGGCGGTAATCCCGTTGAGGCTGCCGAACACCTGCCCTGGGTTGATCGCCAGCTCGCGGTCGGGGTAGATCTCCGCTTCGGCGAGGATCACGCCCATAAGGGTCAGGCGATAGGCGCTGGGGGCCAGGTCGAGGTTGTCGCGGATATGTACGGTGGGCATCAAAAAGCCCAAGTCCTGGGACAGCTTCTTGCGCACGCCCTTGATCCGCGCGAGCAACTGGCCACCCTGGTTGCGGTCCACCAGCGGAATCAGGCGGTAACCGACTTCCAGGCCGATCATGTCGATCGGGGTCACGTCGTCCCAGCCCAACTCCTTGGTTTCCTGGGCGCGGGCCGGCGACGGCAGCAGTTCCTGCTGGCGTGCGATCTCTTGCTGGGCCTGCACCTTGACCGCGTTCTGCTTTCTCCAGAACAGGTAGGCGCCACCGGCAGCCATGGCGGCCATGCTCAAGAACGAGATGTGAGGCATGCCGGGCACGATGCCCATGATCGCCATGATGCCAGCGGCCACGGCCAGCGCCTTGGGCGAGGCGAACATCTGCCGGCTGATCTGCTTGCCCATGTCTTCGGAGCCCGAAGCACGGGTCACCATGATCGCCGCAGCTGTGGATAACAACAGTGATGGCAATTGCGCCACTAAACCGTCACCGATGGTCAGCAAGGCATACACCTTGCCCGCATCGCTGAAGCTCATGCCGTGCTGGAACATACCGACGGCCACACCGCCGATCAGGTTGATAAACAGAATCAACAGGCCGGCGATGGCATCGCCGCGCACGAATTTGCTGGCACCGTCCATGGAACCGTAGAACTCGGCTTCCTGGGCCACTTCTAGACGGCGGGCCTTGGCCTGGTTCTGGTCGATCAGGCCGGCGTTGAGGTCGGCGTCGATGGCCATCTGTTTGCCGGGCATCGCATCGAGGGTAAAGCGCGCGCTCACCTCGGAAATCCGCCCGGCGCCTTTGGTCACCACGACGAAGTTGATGATCATCAGGATCGCGAACACCACGACACCGACCACGTAGTTACCGCCGATCACCACCTCACCGAAGGCCTGGATCACCTTACCGGCGGCGGCGTGACCGTCCTGGCCGTGAAGCATCACCACCCGGGTCGACGCCACGTTCAGCGCCAGGCGCAGCAGCGTGGCAATCAGCAGGATGGTGGGGAAAACCGCGAAATCCAAAGGCCGCAGCGCGTAGACGCACACCAGCAGCACGACGACGGACAGGGCAATGTTGAAGGTGAAGAACACGTCCAGCAGGAACGGCGGCATCGGCAACATCATCATTGCCAGCATCACCAGCAACAACAACGGCACACCCAGATTGCCTCGCGAGAGGTCAGTCAGGGTACTACGGGCCGTGCTGAGCAGTTGAGAACGTTCCACCGATATCCCTCGTGACCTTGAAGCAAACTTTTGACGCCATTGAGCGTCCTGGAGGCAGTATTGCAAGAAGCCTTCCAACTTTTGCTTTCAGCTTCAGATCGTTGGCGCACGGGCCTGCCGGGCGCCAACGCTCATCGGGGATAACAGCCGATGCCACCGGAGGAAACGTTTTTACAGGGGACGGACGTTTTCGGCCTGGGGCCCTTTTTTACCGTCGACAATATCGAATTGGACTTTTTTTCCTTCTTCGAGCGTCTTGAATCCGTCAATCTGGATCGCCGAAAAATGCACGAAGACATCGGCACCGCCGTCATCCTGCGTGATGAAGCCAAAGCCCTTTTCCGCGTTGAACCACTTCACCTTGCCCGTTGCCATGGCCGTTCTCCGTACACGTCAAGTAAATACCTGCACAACTGCCGTCAGATCAGCGTGATATCGCATGCGTAGATGCCATCCGGTCGATGGATCATGCGAAATGCCACTTTCTGCCCTTGCGCCAGCAGACCGCCCCCCGAACCGAGCAGATCTACCGGCACGTCCTCTCCCCCACTGTCCGGCGCAATAAAACCCTTTCCCGTCTGTTGGTCATAGGATTTAACCCGGCCTGTGAATAGCTGCATCAACCCACTCCCTGCATCTTGCGGCGCAGTACGTGAGGCAATAGAACTGCGAGAACGCGACGCTGCCTACTGTCAAAGTTGACAGGTAGACATGGGTTGGCGACGAGTGGTAGGGAGCGGCGACGGTTCAAGCGAGAGAAGCCGGCCTGCACGGCTCGCGGCGAAAATGCAGCTAGGCGTCGCGGCGCAGTTCCGGCGGAATCGGCAGGTCCTTGAGCGGGTCCGGGCGCTTGCCCTTGCCGGCGCGGTATTGGCGAATCTGATAGACATACGCCAACACCTGGGCCACGGCCAGGTAAAGCCCGGCGGGGATCTCCTGATCGAGATCGGTGGAATAGAAGATCGACCGCGCCAGCTCAGGCGATTCCAGCAACAGGATGTCGTGGGCCACGGCGATTTCGCGGATTTTCAAGGCGGTGAAATCACTGCCCTTGGCCAGCAACATCGGCGCACCGCCTTTCTCCGGGTCATACTTGAGCGCCACGGCGTAGTGCGTCGGGTTGGTGATGACCACATCGGCGTCCGGCACCGAAGCCATCATCTTGCGCTGGGACATTTCCCGCTGCAGTTGGCGAATACGTTGCTTGACCTCGGGCCGGCCTTCCTGATCCTTGTGCTCGTCACGCACTTCCTGCTTGGTCATCAGCAGCTTCTTGTGGCTCTCCCACAACTGGATCGGCGCATCCACCGCCGCAATGATGATCAGCCCGGCCGCCATCCATAAGGCACTCCACCCCACCACCTGCACGCTGTGGATGATGGCCGACTCCACCGGCTCATGGGCGATGCGCAACAGGTCGTCGATGTCGGACGACAACACCATCAGCGCCACGAACAAAATCAGGATGAACTTGGCCAGGGCCTTGAGCAGCTCCACCAGGGCTTTGGGCGAAAACATACGCTTGAGCCCGGCAGCGGGGTTCATGCGGCTGAATTTAGGCGCCATGCTGCTGGCGGCGAACAGCCAGCCGCCCAGGGCGACCGGGCCGATCAGCGCGGCCAGGAGCAAGGTGATCAAAATCGGCTGCACCGCCAGGATCGCGATTTTCCCCGAATGCAGCAGGTACTGCCCCATGGCGCCAGGGCTGAGCAGCACCTCACGGGGCAAGCTGAAGTTGAGTTTCATCAACTCCATGAGATCCAGCGCCAAACCGCCGCCATAGATCAACAAGGCGCCGGAACCGGCCATCATCGTGGCAACGGTATTGAGTTCCTTGGAGCGGGCGATCTCGCCCTTTTCCCTGGAGTCCTTTTTACGTTTCTCCGTGGGGTCTTCTGTTTTGTCCTGACCACTCTCGCTCTCGGCCATGGCTCAGCGCGCCCGTGCCAGATCACGTAAGAACTGCAAGGCGTCGATCGCCAGCGGTTGATACTGATTGAGAATGTCGGCCAGGCCGATCCAGAAAATCCCCATGCCCAATACCAGGGTAAGGGGGAAACCAATGGAGAAGATGTTCAACTGGGGCGCCGCGCGCGTCATGACGCCAAAGGCGATGTTAACCACCAGCAAGGCTGTGATCGCCGGCAACACCAGCAGCAACGAGGCACCGAGCACCCAACTGAGGCGCCCCACCAATTCCCAGAAGTGATTGACCACCAGGCCCGAGCCCACCGGCAAGTTGGTGAAACTTTCGGTCAGCACCTCGAACACCACCAGGTGGCCGTTCATCGCCAGGAAGATCAAGGTCACGAGCATGGTCAGGAACTGTCCGATCACCGCCGCCGACACGCCGTTGGTGGGGTCGACCATGGACGCGAAGCCCATGCCCATCTGGATCGAGATGATTTGCCCGGCAATCACAAAGGCCTGGAAGAACAGCTGCAAGGAGAAGCCCAGCAGCGAGCCGATCAGGATTTGTTCGGCGATCAGCATCAAGGCACTGAGGTCCAGGGCGTTGACCGGTGGCATCGGCGGCAAGCCGGGGACAATCACCACCGTGATCGCCACCGCGAAATACAGGCGCACGCGCCGTGGCACCAGCGTAGTACCGAACACCGGCATGCTCATCAGCACCGCCGTCACGCGAAACAGCGGCAGGATGAAGGAAGCCACCCAGGTGCTGATCTGGGTGTCGGTCAATGCCAGCAAAGACTGCATCGGGTCAGCCGATCACATGCGGAATACTGCCGTACAACTGCAGGATGTATTCCATGAAGGTCTGCACCAGCCACGGGCCGGCGACGATCAGCGTGATCAGCATCACCAGCAGGCGCGGCAGGAAGCTCAGGGTCTGTTCGTTGATCTGGGTCGCGGCCTGGAACATCGCCACCAGCAGGCCCACCAACAGACTCGGCACCACCAGCACGGCCACCATCATGGTGGTCAGCCACAGCGCTTCACGAAACAGGTCGACAGCGACTTCTGGCGTCATGGCGCTATACCCCTCCGAAACTGCCGGCCAGGGTGCCGATAATCAGCGCCCAGCCGTCCACGAGGACAAACAGCATGATCTTGAACGGCAACGAGATGATCAGCGGCGACAGCATCATCATCCCCATGGCCATCAATACGCTCGCCACCACCAGGTCGATGATCAGGAACGGGATAAAAATCATGAAACCGATCTGGAACGCGGTCTTCAGTTCCGAAGTGACGAACGCCGGCACCAGGATGGTCAGCGGGGCCTGGTCCGGGCTGGCGATGTCGGTGCGCTTGGACAGGCGCACGAACAGCTCGAGGTCGCTGGAACGGGTCTGCGAGAGCATGAAGTCCTTGATCGGGCCCTGGGCCTTGTCGATCGCGTCCTGGGCGGTCATTTTCTCGGCGAGGTAAGGTTGCAGGGCTTGCTGGTTCACCTTGTCGAACACCGGCGCCATGATGAACAGGGTCAGGAACAGCGCCATGCCGGTCAGGATCTGGTTGGACGGTGTCTGCTGCAGGCCCAGGGCCTGGCGCAGGATCGAGAACACAATGATGATCCGCGTGAAGCTGGTCATCAGCATGACGAACGCCGGGATAAAACTCAGCGCGGTCATGATCAGCAGGATCTGCAGGCTGACCGAATACTCCTGGGCCCCAGCCGCGTTGGTACCCAGCGTAATGGCCGGGATCGTCAACGGGTCGGCGGCAAACGCCATGGGCGCCGCGAGCAACAGCATGAGCGTCAATAAAACGCGCATTACTTCTTATCCTTCTGATCCTTGCCCAGCAACTCCATCAGGCGCTGGGCGAATTCCGGCGTGGCGGCCTGGGTCTGGGCCACGTTCACGGGCGTCTTGAGCACATGCAGCGGGGTGATGCGACCGGGGGTGATGCCCAGCAGGATCTGTTCCTCGCCCACCTGCACCAGCACCAGCCGATCACGCGTGCCCAAAGCGCGGGAGCCGATCACCTCGATGACCTGGCCGTTGCCCGGACCCACGCGCTGCACGCGGCGCATCAGCCAGGCGAGCACGAAGATCAGGCCCACCACCAGCAACAGGCCCAGCACCAGCTGAGTCAATTGCCCGCCAAGACTGCTTCCTACTGGCGCGGCGGCCACGGCCTGCGCCACCGGCTCCGCCGCCAGGGCGTGCAGTGGCAGCGCGACTGACAGACCCACCATCCACCGCTTCATATCAGCGCAACTTCCTGATGCGCTCGCTGGGGCTGATCACGTCCGTGAGGCGGATGCCGAACTTTTCGTTGACCACGACCACTTCGCCATGAGCGATCAGGGTGCCGTTGACCAATACGTCCAGCGGCTCACCGGCCAGGCGGTCCAGCTCGATCACCGAGCCCTGGTTGAGTTGCAGCAGGTTGCGGATGTTGATTTCGGTACTGCCCACTTCCATGGAAATCGACACCGGAATATCGAGGATCACATCCAGGTTCGGGCCATCGAGGCTCGCCGGTTCGTGATTCTTCGGCACACTGCCGAATTCTTCCATCGGCAGGCGACTGCCCACCGGGGCGGTGGCTGCGTCGGCGGCCAACAGCGCGTCGATATCGTCCTGGCCGACATCGCCGGTTTCTTCCAGGGCAGCCGCCCATTCGTCAGCCAGGGCCTGGTCTTCGGCGGAAGTGTTTTCGTGTTCGGTAGCCATTACATGTCCTCGGCGAAGCAAACATTCATAAAGAGAGAGGGTGGATCAGCGCCGGTTGATCGGCTCGACCACCTGCAGTGCCAGGTTGCCCTTGTGGGACCCCAGCTTGACCTTGAACGACGGCACGCCGTTGGCGCGCATGATCATTTCGTCCGGCAATTCCACAGGAATCACGTCCCCCGGCTGCATGTGCAAAATATCGCGCAGGCGCAGTTGGCGACGCGCCACGGTGGCGCTCAGCGGAACGTCGACGTCCAACAGGTCCTCGCGCAGGGCCTTGACCCAGCGTTCGTCCTGGTCGTCGAGGTCGGACTGGAAGCCGGCGTCGAGCATCTCGCGCACCGGTTCGATCATCGAGTACGGCATGGTCACGTGCAGGTCGCCGCCGCCGCCATCGAGTTCGATGTGGAAGGTGGACACCACAACGGCTTCGCTGGGGCCGACGATGTTGGCCATGGCCGGGTTCACTTCCGAGTTGATGTACTCGAAATTGACTTGCATGATCGCCTGCCAGGCTTCCTTCAGATCGATGAACGCCTGCTCCAGCACCATGCGCACCACGCGCAATTCGGTAGGGGTGAATTCACGCCCTTCGATCTTGGCGTGACGGCCGTCGCCACCAAAGAAGTTGTCCACCAGCTTGAACACCAGTTTGGCGTCGAGGATGAACAGCGAGGTACCACGCAGCGGCTTGATCTTGACCAGGTTGAGGCTGGTGGGCACGTACAGCGAGTGCACGTATTCACCAAACTTCATCACCTGCACGCCGCCCACCGCCACGTCCGCCGAACGGCGCAGCATGTTGAACATGCTGATACGGGTATAGCGGGCGAAGCGCTCGTTGATCATTTCCAGGGTCGGCATGCGTCCACGGACGATGCGATCCTGGCTGGTGAGGTCATAACTTTTGACACTGCCGGGCTCGGCAGGCAATTCGGTCTGTACCAGACCATCGTCGACACCATGCAGCAGGGCGTCGATTTCATCCTGGGACAGCAGATCTTGCACGGCCATGTCGTGATCCTACTGCAATACGAAGTTAGTGAAGAGCGCCTGCTCGACCACGACTTTGCCGAGCTCTTTCTGGGCCACTTCCTGCACGCTGGCAGTGACCTTCTGGCGCAGCATTTCCTGGCCCACCGGCGTGGCCAGGGAGTCGAAGCTCTGGCCGGAGAACAGCATCACCAGGTTGTTGCGGATCACCGGCATATGCTCCTTGAGGGCATCCAGGTCCGACTGGTTACGCGCCAGCAAGGTGATGCTCACCTGCAGGTAGCGTTGACGACCGTTCTGATTGAAGTTGGCGACAAAGGCCGGAAGCATCGGCTCGAAGATTGCCGGTTGCTTGACGTTGCTGGTGGTTTCGGCCACGGGGGCCGGTTTGCTGGCACCGCTGTGCATGATGTACCAGGTGCCGCCCACCGACGCGCCGATGGCCAGGAGCAGGCCCACGACTATCATCAGGATAAGCTTGAGCTTGCCTTTGCCCTTGCCTGTGTTTGCTGCTGCGTCGTCGCTCTTCGCCATGCCAATAATCCGTCACTATTCGGGGATTCATAGATCTACGGAAAGGCAAGAGCAAGTGTTATGCCAGAGTTGTCAGCAAACACACTGATCCGCGTAGGAGCCGGCAAGCCGGCTCCTGCTGGGTCAGGCGTAGTAGTCGACGGCGCTGGAGCCGATCACGGTGGCAGTCACCGGTGCCACGGCGTCAGCCACGTCGACATGACTACCACTGTCGCCGTTGTCACTGCGCCCGCCGCCGCCACTGACGCCACGGGTCTGGGCCTGCTGTTGTTGCTGCTCCTGGCCACGGGACTGGTCGGAGACGTTGACGTCCACCTGCCCCATGCCCTGCTGGGCGAACATTTCCCGCAGCCGGCCGGACTGGCTTTCCAGGGCTTCACGCACTACCGGGTGGGCGCTCATGAAGTTGACCTGGGCCTGCTGGTCAGCCGTCATGTTGACCTTGATATCCAGGCGACCGAGCTCGGCCGGTTGCAGCTGGATCTCCGCCGACTTGAGGTTGCCGCTGGACAGGTACATGACCCGATTGACGATCTCGTCCGTCCAGCCACTCTGATGCATGGCCAGCGGCGCATTCGCGACCGGCGGCAGGGCGTTCGCGGTTTTCGGGGTAGCGGCCTGGGTCAGTGCCGCCAGGCGGTTGGCGAAGTCATCGACGCGGGTGTCGCTGTTGGCGTCTTTCAGATCCTTGAGCCCGCCTTCGATCAAGCCGCCGAAGGCCTTGTCGCCACCTGTATCGGTGCTGTCCTTGGAAGCCTGCTGGTCAACCATAACGGCCATCCCGGCAGCAAAGCTCTGGGCAGCGGTCGGTTGGTCCTGGGTCGGCGCGGCGGTGGTTTTTGCCGGTTCCTGGCTGCTGGCCGACACATGCCCGCCCTGCTCCATCGCCAAGCGCACGGCTGGCATGGCATCCAGCGGGTCGGCTTGAGGGTCGAAGGCTGGCTTGGCCGGATCGGTCGCGGCAATCGGCGCCGCTGCCACCGGCTGGGCTTTGACATCCTGGGTGGTGACAGCGGGCGCAGGGGTTTCCACCGGTGCAGGTGCTGGAACCGGAACCGGCACGACCACCGGCGTGACCGTGGCCATCAACGCCGGATCAACGACCGGGTCCACCGCCGGCTGCTGCGTCAGCGTCGGATCGACCGGCGCTGGGTCATTCTGGCTGGCGCTGCTGTCGGCTTTCGCCGGCGGATCGGCTGGCAAGGTATTGCCGCTATCGGCAACCGCTGGCGCGCTGGAGGAAGGCTTGCTACTGCCGGCAGAGGGCTTGTCGCTACCGGCGGCGGGCTTGGCACTGGTATCGACCGGCTTATCCCGCGTGGGCTTGGCCGTGTTGTCGTCGGCCTTGGCGGAGGGCTTGGCGGAGGGCTTGGCGCCCTGGCTGGCGAACACCTGCGCGAAGCCAGGGCCTTTGTCCCGCGGGTCCGCAGCCACTGCCGGTTGATTG
This sequence comes from Pseudomonas extremaustralis, assembly GCF_900102035.1. NCBI lineage: Bacteria > Pseudomonadati > Pseudomonadota > Gammaproteobacteria > Pseudomonadales > Pseudomonadaceae > Pseudomonas > Pseudomonas extremaustralis. Next base: position 272,189 of record NZ_LT629689.1, on the reverse strand, counting down.
GCGGCGGGCGCTTGAGGCTTGGCCGCGGGGGCAGCCTGAAGAAGCGAATTCGGGGCGACGGGCATAGGTAAAGGTCTCCACTGCATGGGGATCGGGGCTGCAGTATCGAGAGATAGAGCAAGAGTCGGGCCAAGTTGCACGACAATCGCCATCGGCGGGTAAAAAGCGATCTGAATGGTGGGGGCTGGCGTTACCGCCCCAACTCAAAGACTGAAGCGCTGGCGCTCGGACTCATACATCGGCTTGACCAGTGCAAACTCATGATCGATCTGGTCGACCAGCGCCCCAAGGTCCGCCGCTGCCTCGGCCGACTCGGATTCCAGCCGCTGGCACAACTGCGCCAACCGCACCGCGCCGAGGTTGCCGCTGCTGCCCTTGAAGCTGTGGGCAATCCGGCCCAGCGCCTTGGCGTCGTCCCGCGCCTTGCGCAGCGCTTCGACACGTTTTTGCGAATCGTCGAGGAAGGTATCGAGCAACTTGGGATAATCGCCCTCCATGACTTCCTGCAAACCGGACAACACTTCCGAGTCCAGATGAATATCAACCACCACTTGCTCGCTCCTTGATCAAGAATCGGCGGATTATGCCAGAGCCCCCCAGGAAAACTCTACGCAGACACTGCGCCCGCCGTCGGACCAGCGCACAGCACTGCTCAACTGGCGCACCAGGCTCAGGCCCCGACCAGACAGACGGTCGATATCCAGTGGCCGGGCCAGCACCTGTTCCACGTCGAACCCGGCCCCACTGTCTTCCAGGCACAGGGTCATTTTGCCGCCCGCCTCGGTGGGCACCACCTGCACATGCACCCGCACGCAACCGCTGCTCAACTGCGCCAGCCGGTCGCTGCGCTGGCGATAGTATTCGGCAAAACCCTGGGCATCGCGCTTGAGCTGCGAATCCAGACCCAGCACGCCGTGCTCCAGGGCGTTGGAGTACAACTCGGCCATGACGCTGTAGAGCGCCCCGCTATGCTCACGCAGGCCCTGGACCTCCAGCAGCAGTTGCAGCAAGTACGGCAAGGGGTTGTAGCGTTTGAGGGTCTCGGCGCGGAACTCGAAACTCACCGACCAATCCGGCGGGCTCGACTGGCCGCTGTCGGCATGCAACAGCCCGGTCGCGCGCAGTGACTGGCCGGGTTGCAGGGTGATTTCCACCATGCTCACGTCATCGCGCGCCATGCCCCGAAACGCCGCCAAAGCCTGCTCGATCTCTTCGAACAACCGATCGGGCTCACGGTTGGCGGCAAAGACCTGCCGCAAACGCTCGGCACCGAACAGCTGGTCATTGGCGTCGGAGGTATCCAGCACGCCATCGGACAGCAGGAACACGCGGTCGCCCAACGCCATGGGCCAGACGTCGGTGCGATCATCAAAAGCGTCCGCCGACAGCACACCCAACGGCAAATGCCGCGACTGCAGGGGCATACGCTTGCCGCTGGCGACCTCATGCACATAACCGTCGGGCATGCCGCCGTTCCACACCTCCACCATTCGCCGCTGCGCACTCAGGCACAACAAGGTCGCGCAGCAAAACATGTCCACCGGCAGGATGCGCTTGAGCTTGGCATTCATCTCGCGAAGGATCTGCGCCAGGCCGTAACCCTTGGCGGTCATGCCGTAAAACACCTCCGCCAACGGCATGGCGCCCACCGCCGCCGGCAACCCATGGCCGGTGAAGTCGCCGAGCAGCACATGCATATCACCGGACGGTGTGTAGGCCGCCAGCAGCAAATCGCCATTGAACAGCGCATAGGGCGACTGCAAGTAGCGGATATTCGGCGCCGCATTGATACAGCCGGAATGGGCCACCTTGTCGAACACCGCCTTGGCCACCCGCTGCTCATGCAACAGGTAGTCATGGTGCCTGGCGATCAGGTCGCGCTGCTGCAACACCGTGGCGTGCAAGCGGCGCAGGCGGTCCATGGCGTTGATCTTCGCGGCGAGGATCACCTGGTTGTAGGGCTTGGGCAAAAAGTCGTCACCGCCGGCATCCAGGCACTGGGCCAGGGCTTCGCTCTCGCGCAGGGAAGTGAGAAAGATAATGGGGACCAGCGCCTCTCCGGCCAGATGCTTGATCCGGCGCGCCGCTTCAAAGCCGTCCATCACCGGCATCAGCGCGTCCATCAACACCAGTTGCGGACGCTCGCGCGCGAACACTTGCACCGCTTCCTCGCCGTGTCGGGCGGTGAGCACGTGATGCCCCTGGCGTCGCACGATGGTCGACAGCAACAGCAGGTCCGCGGCGCTGTCTTCGGCGATCAGGATCGTCAGGGGCTCGAGGACCGGGGCCAAGGCGCTCAACTGATGTCGAACAGTTTGTCGAAGTTGGAAATGGCGAGGATCTTGCGCACGTCATTGTTGCTGTTGATCACCTGGACTTGCGCCCGTTCGCCGCCGGCATAATCCCTCAGCAGCAAGAGCATGCCCAGGGCCGAACTGTCCATGTACGTGGTGTCTTTCAGATCGACCACATACACCTCGGGCTTCTTGTAGAAATGCTCGTAGGTATCGCGAAAGGTCTGGTGGCTGCCGAAATCGAAACGACCCCTGATGGTGATCGTCAACGTCTTCCCGTCCTGGGATACTTCTGACTCAATTGACATGTGACAGCTTCCTTGTCATGGACAACACAAACAAGGTGTAGCAGGTGATGGGCCTCTGGGCAACATTTAGAATTGTCCTTGACGCGGCAGCCGCTGTGACAACTCATCGAGCAACTTCTGCTCGCGCTTGTCTTCAATCGCCCGCGCCTCATCGATGTAGCGCTGCACCAGCTTGCGCAGACCTTCGACACGGGCGAACGCTTGCTGCCACGCCTCGCGGGCCTTGTCGAGGTTGTTCTGGTGCCAGGCCAGGCTTTGGCGCTGCTGGCCGACGGCGGTTTCGAGCTGATTGAGAAAACCCTGGTAGCCCATCAACCATTGGCCCGACACGCCCTTGGCGCCCCGCTCGATCCACTGCTGCTGGTATTCGCCGCGAAAGCGCTCCAGGTCGCCCAGCTTGCTTTCCGCCAGGCGCACCTGGCCCTGGAAATACCCCAGGCGCTGGACCGCGGTTTTCTCGGCTTTCTCGGCCATGTCCACCACCGGGGCCAGGCGCGCGGCGCGGCTGTTGGCCATGGCTTAGCCGCCCGGCGCGGGGGCGAAGATCGAGCCCAGGTGCGCTTCGCTTTCACCCATGCTGATCTTGTCGTTGAGGCCTTGGCGCAGGTAAGTCACCAGTTGCGGTTGCAGGGCAATCGCCAGGTCAGTCTCACGGTCGCCACCGGCGACATAGGCGCCGACGCTGATCAGGTCGCGGCTCTGTTGATAGCGCGACCACAGCTGCTTGAACTGTTGCGCACGGGCCAAATGCTCGGGCGTGACCACCGACGGCATTACCCGGCTGATGGAGGCTTCGATGTCGATGGCCGGGTAGTGCCCCTCCTCCGCCAAACGCCGCGACAGCACGATATGGCCATCGAGCACGCCCCGCGCCGAGTCGGCAATCGGGTCTTGCTGGTCATCGCCTTCGGACAACACGGTGTAGAACGCGGTGATCGAGCCACCGCCGGCCTCGGCGTTACCGGCGCGTTCCACCAGCTTGGGCAACTTGGCGAACACCGACGGCGGATAGCCCTTGGTGGCCGGCGGCTCGCCGATGGCCAGGGCGATTTCCCGCTGGGCCTGGGCGAAACGCGTGAGCGAATCCATCAGCAACAGGACGTTCTTGCCCTTGTCGCGAAAATATTCGGCGATGCGCGTGCAGTACATGGCCGCGCGCAAACGCATGAGCGGCGCATCGTCGGCGGGCGACGCGACCACCACCGAGCGCTTGAGGCCTTCTTCGCCCAGGCTGTGCTCGATGAACTCCTTGACCTCGCGGCCCCGCTCACCGATCAACCCCACCACGATGATGTCGGCCTCGGTAAAGCGGGTCATCATGCCCAGCAACACCGATTTACCCACACCGGTACCGGCGAACAGGCCCAGACGCTGGCCGCGACCGACCGTCAATAATCCGTTGATGCAGCGAATGCCCACATCCAGCGGCTGGCTGATGGGGTTGCGCTTGAGCGGATTGATCGTGGGGCCGTCCATCGGCACCCAATCTTCGGCCTTCATGCCGCCCTTTCCATCCAGCGCGCGACCGGCGCCGTCGAGCACACGGCCGAGCATGCTCATGCCCATGGGCAAGCGACCGGTGTCGGCCAGCGGCACCACGCGGGCGCCGGGAGCGATGCCGGCCAGGCTGCCGACGGGCATGAGGAAAATCTTGCTGCCGGAAAAGCCCATCACTTCGGCTTCGACCTGCACCGGGTGGTAGCTGTCGTCGTTGATCACCAGGCAGCGACTGCCCATGGCGGCGCGCAGGCCTTCGGCTTCGAGGGTCAGGCCGACCATGCGCAGCAGGCGCCCTTCAAGGATCGGCTGGGCGGGCAACTCGGTGGCTTCGACATACCCGCCCAGGCGTTTGGCGAAGCTGGTGCGATCAAGGCGCATCGGGAGTGTCCAGGTCCACACTCAAGTCAGGTTCGGCCGGGTTCAGGACCTGCTCATGGAGCTGATCCAGCAGCTTGGCCATGATCTGGCTGATACGGGTTTCCACCGTGGCATCGATGCGACTGTATTCGGTCTCGACGCGGCAACCGCCAGGCTGCAGCGCGGCGTCTTCGACGATGCGCCAGGTTTCTTCATGGCGCTCGCGCAGGGCTTTGACCTGCTCGAAATCCTGCGGGTTGATATACAAGCGCACATTACCGACGCCCAGGGGTAGCAGCTTGAGCGCTTCGCGCATGACGCTTTCGATCTGACTGGAGTCCAGCACCAGCTCGCGCTGGATCACTTGGCGGGCGATGTGCTCCACCAGGCCGACCATGGTTTTTTCCAGCTGCGCATCCTGCTCGGCGATGGGATCGAACAGGCTGCCCATCAAGCGTTCGAGACTGGCCAGCTTGACGCCCAAGGCCACCTCGGCTTCCTGGCGCACCTTGAGGGTGGCACTGCGAAAACCGTCTTTTTCACCGGCGACCAAGCCTTCGTTGTAAGCCTCCTGACGAATGCTTTCCAACTCTTCCAGGGTCAGTGGCTGGACTTCCTCCAGCGGCACTTCTTCCATCTCCACCGGTGGTTCTTCCACAGGCTCCGGTTCGGGCTCCGGCACATGGGGATCGAAGCTGGGCAACGACCAGATGTCGAACCCGCCGACATCCCGTGCGCGAATCAGATCGCTGGGAGCCTCATCTTTGTTCGACATGAGTGGCGCCTTAGATCATTTCTTCGCCGCCCTTCCCGCCGAGAACGATTTCTCCGGCTTCGGCCATACGGCGGGCAATGGTGAGGATTTCTTTCTGCGCGGTTTCCACGTCGCTGACGCGCACCGGGCCCTTGGCTTCCAGGTCGTCGCGCAACAGTTCGGAAGCACGCTTGGACATGTTCTTGAAGATCTTTTCCTTGACGCCTTCGTCCGAACCCTTGAGGGCCAGCACCAGCACGTCGGAGGACACTTCGCGCAGCAACGCCTGGATGCCACGGTCGTCGACATCGGAGAGGTTGTTGAACACGAACATGAGGTCTTCGATCTGGCCGGACAGGGTGTCGTCGATCTCGCGGATCGAGTCCATCAACTGGCCTTCGACCGAGCTGTCGAGGAAGTTCATGATGTCGGCCGCGCGCTTGATACCGCCCAGGGTGGTACGCGAAGCGTTCGAGTTGCCGGAGAACTGCTTCTCGAGAATCGTGTTGAGTTCTTTCAAGGCCGCCGGCTGCACGGTGTTCAGCGACGACACGCGCAGGATGATGTCCAGGCGCACTTTATGATCGAAGTGGCCCAGCACTTCACCAGCCTGGTCGGGGTCGAGGTACGCCACCACGATGGCCTGGATCTGCGGGTGCTCGTAGCGGATCACGTCGGCCACGGCACGCGGTTCCATCCACTTGAGGCTGTCCAGGCCGCTGGTGTTACCGCCCAGCAGGATGCGGTCGATCAGGCCGTTGGCTTTGTCTTCGCCCAGGGCCGAGGTGAGCATCTTGCGGATGTAACTGTCGGAGCCGACGCCCAGGCTGGTCTGGTCGCCGACGATCTCGACGAACTCGCTCATCACCTGTTCGACTTGCTCACGGTGCACATTGCGCATTTGCGCCATGGCCACGCCGACCCGTTGAACCTCTTTGGGGCCCATGTGACGCAGCACTTGGGCGGCGTCGGTTTCACCCAGGGACAGCAGCAGGACTGCGGCTTTGTCGACCTTGGTGAGTTTGGCAACAGCGGCTCGATTATCACTCATCTGCGTTAATCCACTCTTTCACGACCTGAGCCACACGGCCCGGGTCTTCTGCCACCAGACTCTTGATTGCATTCAGCTGAGCGTCATAGCCTTCGCTCGGGCTTGGCAACAGGATGCTTTGCGGACCGCCGAGACTGACGCGGTCGTTGGCCAGTTCGCCGTCCAGGCCGCCCATGCCACCCAACTCTACGTCGCCACCGGCCAGGGCCAGTTGTTTCTTGCCGTTGCCGGTGATGTTGTTGAGCACCGGACGCAGCACGCCGAACACCAGCACCAGGATGAACAAGACCCCCAGCACTTGCTTGACGATGTCCCAGAACCACGGCTGCGAGTAGAACGACGGTTCGGCAATCACTTCGCCACGTTCGGCGGAGAACGGCATGTTGATCACGCTGACGCTGTCGCCACGGCTGGCGTCGAAACCGACCGCGTCCTGTACCAGGCGAGTGAAGCGCGCCAATTCGTCGGCGCTCCATGGGGCACGGGTCACCGCACCGTCAGCCGCATTGACCTTGACCTGGTCATCGACCACCACCGACACCGACAGGCGATTGATACGGCCTTGCTGCTGCTTGGTGTGGCTGATGGAACGGTCGAGTTCGAAGTTCTTGGTGGACTGGTTACGCTTGTCCGCCGGGTACGGGGCGAGCATCGGCTGGCCGGTGGCCGGGTCCATGATCTGCTGGCCGTTGGCGTCCAGCAGTGGCTGCCCTGGCTGGATCGCGCCAGCGGTCGCGGCAGAGCCACCAGTGGTTTGCGGCGCCGAGGCCGGGGCCGGCGGCTGATTGCTCAGGGCGCCGGGCACGCCTTGCGGGCCGTTGCTGGCGGTGCGTTGTTCGCTGGTCGACTGCTCGCTGCGCAAGGCCGGCTGGTCGGGGTTGAACTGCTCGGAGGTCGACTCGACGGCGCTGAAGTCCACATCGGCGGACACTTCAGCCTTGTAGCGGTCGTTACCCAGTACCGGTTGCAGGATGTTATGCACCCGCTGGGTCAACATGCTTTCCATGCGGCGGCTGTAGTCGAACTGCTTGCCGGCCTGGGTCAGCGAGGAGTTCTCGGCCTGGTCGGACAGCAGGTTGCCCTTCTGGTCCACCACGGTGATTTGCGACTTGCTCAATTCGGGAACGCTGGTGGCCACCAGGTTGATGATCGCCAGCACTTGGCCAGGCTCCAGGGAGCGGCCGGAAAACAGTTCCACCAATACCGAGGCGCTGGGCTTGCGTTCGTCACGCACGAACACCGAGCTTTTCGGAATGGCCAGGTGCACGCGGGCACCCTTGACGTTGTTCAAGCTAGAGATGGTGCGCGCCAGTTCGCCTTCCAGGCCACGACGGTAGCGGGTAGCCTCCATGAACTGGCTGGTCCCCAGGCCCTGGTCCTTGTCGAGGATTTCAAAACCGATGTTGCTGTCGGACGGGGTCACGCCGGCCGCCGCGAGTTTCATGCGCGCACGGGCGACATCGTCGGACTTGACCAGCAGCGCGCCGGAGTTGGGCTCCACGGTGTAGGCGATGTCGGCGGCGGCGAGGGTTTCCATGATCTGCTTGGAATCCATGCCCGCCAGGCTGCCATACAGCGGCCGATAGTCGGGTTGCTGCGACCACAACACCACGGCAAATCCAATCGCCACGCTGGCAGCCAGGCCGACCATCAGGCCCACCTGACGCAACATGGTCATTTCCGAGAGGTTTTCCAGGAACGACAGGCCAAACAGTGGCGGCTTGCCGTCTGCCTTGGCGGGTAGGTTGTCGGAGACTGCTTCTGCCATGACTTAAATCTCGCCCTTAAACCGGCATCTGCATGATGTCTTGATAGGCCTGAACCAGCTTGTTACGCACTTGGGTCAGGGCCTGGAACGAGACGCTGGCCTTTTGCGAGGCGACCATCACATCGGTGAGGTCCACGCCGCTTTTGCCGATCTCGAACGCGGTGGCCAACTGATTGGAGGCTTGCTGGGTGTCACTGACCTTGTTGATGGCTTGGCCGAGCATGTCGGCAAAATTGCTTTGGCCCAATTCCGGTGCTGGCGCGACGGATTTCGGTTGAGCCATGGCATCCATTTGCATGGAGCGCATATCCAACATCAACCGATTGAACTCGATACCCTGGCTCATGAACTTCTCTCTCCGACAACCCGCAATTTTTTGACACTACGCAGCGATTACTAGGGGAGGTAGCAACAAGGGTGCCAGCTCTGTAGCAATTCGTAAGAAAAGGCGACAAACCTTGTCGACCTTGTTACCGATCAGGTAGCGAATAGATAAGCTTCCACGTCCATCCCCGCGTCGCGCATCTGCGCCAGTTTGTAGCGCAGGGTACGCGGGCTGATGCCCAGGCGTTCAGCCGCTTCCTTGCGGCGGCCACGTTCGGCGCGCAGGGTGTCGATGATCATCTGGAACTCGCGGCGACGCAGATCATCGCCCAGCGCCCCGGCGGCCTGCGCCTCGACAGCCACCGGCACGGGCGCCAGGACCGGCAGCGGCGCGGCACCGCTGCCCATGGCCAGGCAGAAATCCTGGGGCTGGATCAGCCCGCCCTGCTGCAGGATCAGCGCACGCTGGATGGCGTTATCCAATTCGCGCACATTACCGGGCCACGGATAGCCGATCAGACAGGCCTGAGCCTCGGCCGACAGCCGCGCCTGGGTGTGCTTCATTTTTTTGACGTGGTTGCCGAGCAGGCGCTCGGCCAGTGGAATGATATCCGCCGGACGCTCGCGCAACGGGCGCCAGGCCAGGGGGAACACCGAGAGCCGGTAGAACAAGTCTTCACGAAAGCGCCCCGCCGCAACTTCGCCAGCAAGGTCGCGGTTGGTGGTGGCTACCACACGAATATCCAACTGGATCGGCTTGCGTGCGCCCACGCGCTCCACTTCACGCTCCTGCAGCACGCGCAGCAGTTTGGCCTGCAGGCCCAGGGGCATTTCCGAAATTTCATCGAGCAGGATGGTGCCGCCGTCGGCCTGCTCGAACTTGCCGGCCTGGGCCGCGATGGCGCCGGTGAACGAGCCTTTTTCGTGACCGAACAGGGTGGCCTCGAGCATGTTGTCGGGGATCGCCGCACAGTTGATGGCGATAAAGGGTTGCTCGGCACGGGTGGACTGCTGGTGGATATAGCGCGCCAGCACCTCCTTGCCGGTACCGGACTCGCCGGAAATCAACACAGTGGAGTCACTGCGCGCCACGCGAGCGGCCAACTCCAGCAATTGGGCACTGGCCGGCTCGAAGGCGATCGGCCCCTGATCCTCCCCACGCGGGATCACGCCCAGGGCATGCCGCGCCACCAACTCGATCAGCGCCTTGGGCTCGAAGGGTTTGACCAGGTAGTCCGCTGCGCCCTGGCGCATGGCATCCACCGCACGCTCGACGGCGCCGTGGGCAGTCATCAGCAATACCGGCAATTGCGGCTGACGCGCACGCAACAGGCCCAGCAACTGGTGGCCGTCCATGCCCGGCATGTTCACATCACTGACCACCAGGCTGAAGGACTCCTGCTCCACCGCCTCCAAGGCATCCTCGGCAGACCCGACCGCCCGATAGTCATGGCCCGCCAGCAGCAGCGTGTCAGCCAATGCTTCCCGCAGGGCGCGGTCGTCTTCTACCAACAGAACCTTGATAGCCATTACGTCTTACTCCGTGTCTGCCGCGCATGAAAACAGCGGCAAGGTCATCAATGCACAAGTGCCGCGCCCCAACCGGGAATGCAGCTGCAGCTCGCCCTGATGAGCGCGGGCCACGGCCTTGACCACGGTCAGCCCCAGGCCGGTGCCGTTGGTCTTGGTGGTGAAAAAAGGCTCGCCCAGGCGGCGCAGCACGGCGGGATCAATCCCGCTGCCGCTGTCGCTGATGCACAGGCGCAGGGTTTGCTCGCGGTTGTACAGGTGCACCTTGAGCCGCGCATCCGGGCCGCTGGCCTGGATGGCGTTCTCGATCAGATTGAGCAGTGCGCCCACCAGGGTGTCGCGGTTGCACAGCAGCTCGCCAAGGCGACTGTCGCATTGCCAGCGCACCTGGGTGTCTTGAATATGGGTGGCCGCAGCGGCTTGCAGCGCCTGCATCAGCTCGGCCGGCGTGAGGCGGTCGGTCATCGGCAACTCGCCGCGGGCAAACACCAGCATGTCGCGCACCTGGTGCTCCAACTCATGCAGGCGCTCCTTGAGCCGACCGGCGAATCGTTGCTGGGTGGCGGCCGGCAATTGCTCATCAGTCAAATGACTGGCGTAAATCAGCGCAGCGGACAGCGGGGTGCGGATCTGATGCGCCAAAGAAGCGACCATCCGCCCAAGGGACGACAAACGCTCATGGCGCGCCAACTGGTCTTGCAGATGACGGGTTTCAGTCAGGTCGTTGAGCAGCACCAACTGGCCAGGCTCCGCATCCAGGGAGCGGGTAGCGATGGACAAGCGACGCCCGTCTTTCAGGGAGATCTCGTGACCGTCATCTTCACGCGGCGCAAAGCAACGGCTGATGACATGGCGCCACAACTCGCCCTCAAGCGGCAGGCCAAGCAGTTCGCAGGCGGCCGGGTTGGCTTCGCGCACGCGGCCCTGGTCGTCGATGACGATCACACCGCCGGGCAGCAGCGACAGCAGGTTTTGCAGGCGGTTGGCCAAACGCTCTTTTTCGGCCAACTCCTCCATGCGCTGGGCGCTGACCACGGCCAATTCGCCCTTGAGCTCGGAAACCCGGGCTTCCAGCAGGCTGTAGGAATCGGTCAATTGGCTCGACATCTGACTGAACAACGAAAAGGCCTGTTCCAGGCCATTACGGCTGAGCTGTTCTACAGTCGGGACAGGTCCCTGGGGCTCAGGGACCGAAGATAGTTGGGCGGCGTGGGGCATCATGCTCTCTCGCTTGGCTGACCGTCAGTTAAACGGAACGTTGCGAGGGCTGTAGCAATACCCGTGCCTAAAAAAATAGGCTTGTTTTTCAGTCAGTTAGAAAACAGGCGTCAATCATCCGCCTGCTCATCACCTTCGCGACGGCTCATACCGTACTTGCGCATCTTCTCCACCAGAGTGGTTCGGCGGATGCGCAGGCGTTCGGCGGCACGGGCGACGATGCCATTGGCGTCGTCCAGGGCCTGTTGGATCAAGCCTTGCTCGAGGTTGCCGAGGTAATCCTTCAGGTCCAGGCCTTCGGGCGGCAGCATCGCGGTGGAACCGAAGTCCGGGGTATGGCCGTTGATGGCGACCCGCTCTTCCAGATCGCTGCGCAGACTGTCCACCAATTGCTCGTCGTCATCGTCGACGTAGCGGAATTTCTTCGGCAACTCGACCACACCGATCACACCGTAGGGGTGCATGATCGCCATGCGCTCGACCAGGTTGGCCAGCTCGCGGACGTTGCCCGGCCAGCCGTGACGGCACAGGGACATGATCGCGGCCGAGTTGAAGCGAATCGAGCCGCGCTTTTCGTGTTCCATGCGCGAGATCAGCTCGTTCATCAACAGCGGGATGTCCTCGACGCGTTCACGCAGCGGGGCCATCTCGATGGGGAATACGTTGAGGCGGTAGTACAGGTCTTCGCGGAAGCTGCCAACCTCGATCATGCTCTCGAGGTTTTTGTGGGTCGCCGCGATGATGCGCACATCGACGCTCTGGGTCTTGTTGCTGCCCACACGCTCAAAGGTGCGCTCCTGCAGGACGCGCAACAGCTTGACCTGCATCGGCAGCGGCATGTCACCGATTTCGTCGAGGAACAGGGTGCCGCCGTTGGCCAGCTCGAAACGCCCGGCACGGCTGGTGATCGCCCCGGTAAAGGCGCCCTTCTCGTGACCGAACAATTCGCTTTCCAGCAGTTCTGCCGGGATCGCCCCGCAGTTGACCGGCACGAATGGCCCGTCGCGGCGCTTGGAGTGGTAATGCAGGTTGCGCGCGACCACTTCCTTGCCGGTGCCCGACTCGCCGAGGATCAGCACGCTGGCGTCGGTATCGGCCACTTGCTGCATCATCTGGCGCACGTGCTGGATGGCGCGGCTGGTGCCGACCAGGCTACGGAACAGGTTGGGTTCGCGGTGACGGCCGCGCTCGCGGGCCTGGTCGTACATCTCGCGATAGACCTGGGCACGGTGCAGGGAATCGAGCAATTTGCTGTAGCTGGGGGGCATTTCCAGGGTGGAAAGCACGCGGCGGCGCTGGTCTTCCGGCAGATCGAGCGAAGAAATATCGCCCATCAGCAAAACAGGAAGGAACTCATCCCAGGTAGACAGTGTCTTTAACAAGCCCAGAACTGCACCAGGAGCGTTTACCGTCCCGATCAGCACACAAATGACTTCACGGCTCGATGACAACGAGCTGACAGCCTGCTGCCAATCATGGCTGCCGCAGGGCAAATTTTCTTCGCCGAGAAAATTCAAAATCACCGCTAAATCGCGGCGGCGGACGCTATCGTCATCAATCAGCAGAATTTTGGTTTCACGCCACATGCAATAGCAACTTCCCTAGTAAAACTTCCTGCCCCAGAGCGAGGGCGATCGAGACGGCCGTAGGACTTCTTACTCTATAGACGTCTGAAATCTGAAAACAGCACTAGTTAAGTCAAAAATGCTGGCACAGTCAAATATATGACGCGCCGGTCGGATTAACTGCGCCCGTTCAACCAAACAGATGGTAAACCTTTGACGCACTTTTCGCTTGGTTGATCTGCGACATCTCTTCGAAAATCGCCTGGCGCTCGCCCGTCGTCACTTCGAGCAATTGCTGATAAACCACCAGCAGGCTCTCCAACTTTTCACGCAACGCATCTTCGTCCACCGGTGCTTCATTGAGCACCTGCTCGATCACGTTGCGACAGCCCATATCGAGTTCGCCAATGGCATCCCAGTTACGGTCTGCCAGCGCGCCCATCAGCGCCTCACGGGTTTCATCAATGCGTTGCAGTGCTTGGCTCATGACATATTCCTCAAGGCCGTCAGGCCCTTCTCTGCTGTGCCTTATTCGGTGACAGCCTGTGGCACGGCGATGGCGTCCCAGCCTTCCTTCACGGTAATAAGCAAACGGGCGACTTCGTCGATCATGTCGGCATCGTTGTGCAGATTCGCTTCCATAAGACGATTGGTCATGTAGGCGTACAAACTTTCCAACTGCTGGACGTAAGCAGGGTTATCGCTCTTTTGCGCATCCAGGCCGTCACGCAGACCGATCACGATATCTATCGCCTTACCAAGCATCAGGCCTTTCTGGGCGATGTCGCCACGCGCCAGCGCACCCTTGGCTTGGGCCATACGGTCAAGCCCGCCTTCCATCAGCATCTGCACCAGGCGATGCGGGCTAGCTTCGGAGATCTGAGCATGGGAATTGACCTTCTGGTATTGGCGAAGGGCTCTCATGGGATTCATGTTTCTACCTCGTGACAGGCGACAGCAAAAAGGATTTCAGTAACCAATATGTCGACTGGGTCGCAAAAAGCTTTAGCGCCAGTCGTCCCGCTATAAAAAAAGGCCAGGCAGGTTGCCTGGCCCTTTCTATACATAGGGATTAACTACTGGACTTGACGTTGTTCAACGCATTGAGCGTGGTCATGACACTGGTGCTTTGCTGGCGTAATTGAGCGACCAGAGTGTCCATGGCGTTGTATTTGGCCGACAGGCTGTTGGTCAGCAGAGTCATGCGTTCGTCTAGGGAAGACTGTTGCTTGGTCAGGTCCTTCAACGTATCGGACAGCGTGGTGGAACGCGTCGCTAGAATACCAGTGCTCGCCTTGGCGTAATCGTCGGTAGCGCTTTTCATGCGTGCCAGCATGCCGTTGTCACCGGTAAACATGCTGTTGATATCGGCGGAGTTGGTTTTGACCGCCGCATCCCACTTCTTGTCATTGATCGATAGCAGACCAGTGGAGGAGTCGGTGGTGACACCAAACTGAGCAAGGGACTTGAATGTGCCAGTACCTGACAGGGCGTTGAACTCATTACGGATCGCGCTTTGCAGCGAACGCATGGTCGAGTCGCTGGTCAGCGTCGCAGCCGTGATAGAACCGTCAGCGTTGGTCGTTACCTTGGTCTCGGCGTTCATCGCAGTGATCAAGGCATTGTAGGTGTCGACAAACCCCTTCACCCCCGACTTGAGCGCGGTATTGTTGGTACTGACCGTAATGAGTGTGGCGTTTCTATCGGGGTTGGTGCTGGTATCGCCCGCGGTCTTGAGCGCCGACACCGATACCAGCTTGATATCCACGCCACTGAGGGCACCGGTAATGGTGTTGGACTTGGAGACCGCAGGAATACCGTCAATGCTGTATTTCGCATCCTGAGGCGTGTCGACCACCGTGGCGCCGACATCCAGCCCGGACGTACCCGATAGCGTCAGGTCGGAGCCCACGCCCATCGTGGTGGACGTCAGAATCAAGCGCGAGCCATTGGAGTCGGTCAGGATGTTGGCGCTGAGCCCGGAGGTTGAAAACTGCGTGTTGATCGAATCGCGCACCTGCTGTAGCGTCGCGCCGGAAGGAATGCTCACATCGTAGTTCTTGCCGGATTGACTGATGGTCAGCGTGGTGGGCTTGTCCGTGGTATTCACCACGGTCGACGTGCCACCCGCGAACGTTGCACTCGACAACTTCGACGGTTGAGCCAATTGATCGACCACCAAACGGAAGCTGCCATTGGAAGCCGTGTTACTAGCCGTCATGGTGGCGACTTTTTCATCCGAAGACGAACCGGTCAAACCAGTGAAGCTAGAGCTCGCAGTCATGCTATCCAACGCACCACGAAACACATCCAGCGCTGCCTGAATCTTGCCGATCGAAGACAGCGTGGTGGTCGCCTTCTGGGACGCGGTATTGATCTGCGTTTGCTTGGGCACCTTCTCGGCGTTGACCAAGGATGTCACGATCGATTGCGTATCGATGTTTGAACCGATACCACTTACCGTTGAACCCGCCATCATCTATCTCCTGTTCGGTGGCTGCCGTTATCTTGACTGGTTACGCTTCAAGTCATGACAGCAACAAGTTTCATGCCAGCTCAGGCCTTGTCGTCAAACAATACGTGACTTGCGCTGGATAGGCTCTGAGCCAGTTTCAATGCCGTTTCCGACGGAATCTGGCGAATCACTTCACCATTGTCGGTATTGATGACCTTCACCACCACGCGATGGGTGGAGTCATCAATGGAAAAATCCAGGCTGCGCTGGGCAGCTTGTACGAATTCGCGAATATCGGTTACCGCTTTTTCCAGGTCCGCGCGCTCAGGCTGTTTGCCTATGACCGGGGTTTCCTGAACGTTGGTGGCGCTTTTGTCGGCCGCCACCTGAGCTGGTGCGCTTTGAGGTGCAACCGGCGGATAAGACTGGTTCAGCTTTACACTCAGGTCCATGTCCAATCTCCTCGAAACCGAAAAACGGAAGGGCACGTAAACGCGCCCTTCCGTTAGTTACCAAGCGCGCTGATTACTGAAGCAGTTTCAGTACAGCGGATGGCAGTTGGTTAGCCTGCGACAGGATCGCAGTGGAAGCCGACTGCAGGGTTTGTTGTTTGGTCAGTTCGGCGGTTTCGGAAGCGAAGTCGACGTCCTGAACGGTGGAACGTGCAGCGGTGGAGTTCTTCTGAATGTTCTGCAGGTTGTCTGCAGTGGTAGTCAGACGGTTCTGGGTAGCGCCCAGGCCCGAACGAACGCTGTCAATAGTACCAATGGCTTTATCAATAACAGAAAGAGCGTTTTGAGCCATGTCAGCGCTGGTTACGTCTGTATTAGCAATAGTAGTTTTGCCTGATGCGGCGGTGGTCGCAGCAGCAGGACCGAACAGACCGCCAACACCAGCACCAGACAATGAGTACCCCTTTGAGGAGTCCAACGATACCTGACCAGTTGCAGTCATAATTGTAGTGTCAGACAGACCGGTGCCTGCACCAGCAGGGTAGGCGCCAGCCCCATCTTTGGATTTGATAGTGACAGCAGCTGCACCGGCGGTATTGCCTGTAACAGCACCAAACACGACGTTCTCACCAGTATCGGACTTAATCGAAAGCGTTTGCTTGGTTTCGTCGAAGTTAACGCTGATACCCAGCTTGGCGGCGTTGGACTTCAATTGATCAGCCAAGCCAGCCTGGCTAGTTACACCGGTCATGTTGACCGACTGACCACCAATAGTAAGCGAAAAGGTAGCAGCAGCGGCTGGGGTGCCACCGGTAAACGCGGTGTCATCAACAGAAATTTGAACTTCCGTGCTTGCGGTAGCCGTCAAGCCGCCAATTGCACCATTCAACTGGCTAGCGATATATTTTGCCGAAGCACCAACGCCGACAGCAATCGCACTACTCACCTGACCGTTACCAGTGACGGTGATAGTGTTACCTGCAGCGCCAATACCATTTTGTGAAGGGGTAATAGCCACACTCTTGATCTGCTGCGAACCAATGTTGTTAGCTGCAACGTTTTCCAAGCTCAGGTTGATGGTCTCGTTGGCGTTAGCGCCAACCTGGATAGCTTTGGTACCGTACGAACCGTCCAGCAGCTTCTGGCCACCGAAAGTAGTGGTTTGCGAGATACGGGTCAATTCCGAAGTCAGAGCCTGGTATTCGTCGTTGTTCGACTTACGGTCGTCAGCGCTAAGGGAACCGGTAGCGGAAGACAGAGCCAGGGTACGCATTTTTTGCAGGATGTCGGTCGAAGCCTGCATCGCGCCTTCAGCGGTCTGAGCGATGGAGATACCGTCGTTCACGTTTTTTACTGCTTGGCCCAGGCCGTTGATTTGGCTGGTCAGGCGGTTAGCGATCTGCAGGCCGGCAGCGTCGTCTTTAGCGCTGTTGATACGCAGGCCGGAAGACAGGCGCTGCATGGAAGTGGCCAGGGCGCCGCCGGCTTTGTTCAGGTTGCCCTGGGTAGTGATCGAAGCAATGTTGGTGTTTACTGTTAAAGCCATGACGAAATCCTCGTTGGATGGATACTGCGGCTTCCGGCCCTGGCAACCGCCGGGTGTGGCCTAGAGAACCTACGTAATAGTTATCGTCGTGGTAGGCCGTTGCTTGAGGTTTTTTTTTGTTTTTTTTGCTGGCGTCGTGCCACACCTTGCAATTCAAGGACTTACACAGGCACAAAACCCCGTATTCATTGGCTTTTCTGGCGCCAAATAAAAAAACGCCGATTATCTTTCGATCATCGGCGTTTTTTGTGCCACCCCTTAAAGGTTCACGGACGATACAAAATCGCCGAGCCCCACGACAGACCCACACCAAAACCGCTGATGGCCACGCGCTTCCAAGTGGCATCCATCACATGCTTTTCCAACAGCAACGGAATACTCGACGACACAGTGTTGCCAGTTTCGACCATATCCTTGAGAAACTTGTCCACCGGCGCGTCTTCGAAACGGCGGGCCACGGCATCGACAATCGCCGCACTGCCCTGGTGGATGCAGAACGCATCGATATCGTCGGCGTTGAGATCCGACTCGCTGAGCAGCTCGTGCAAATGCGCCGGCACCTTGAGCAATGCGAAGTTAAACACCTGACGACCGTTCATAAAGAACACACCATTGCTGACCTTCAGGTGCGGTGCGCCGGAACCATCGGTGCCAAACTTGGATTTACCCAGCAACCACGATGCGTCCTCACCCATCCAGGTGGCTGTGGCGGCGTCGCCGAACAGCATAGTGGTGTTGCGGTCTTCCGGATCGACGATCTTTGAATACGGGTCGGCGGTGACCAGCAGGCCGTTCCTCAGGCCGGTGGCTTCCATGAAGCCCTTCATCGCGTAGATGCCGTAGACGTAACCGGAGCAACCCAGCGAAATATCGAACGCCGCCACATGGGTAGGCAGACCCAGTTTGTCCTGGACGATCGCAGCGGTGTGGGGCAAACCCTCTTCATCGCCGTTCTGGGTGACAACGATCAGCGCGTCGATGGATTCGCGCTTCAAGTCCGGGTTGTTGGCAAACAAAGCGTTGACCGCCTCGACACACAAATCGGAAGTTTCCTGCGCGGCTTCCTTGCGCGGCAGGAACGCCGAACCGATCTTGCCAATGATGAATTCTTCATCCTTGGCGAATTTGGCACCCTGGGCGTAGTTATCGATCCCGTCTGCCGGCACGTAACTGGCGATGCTTTTTATGCCAATCATTGTGGCTTCCCAATACTAAATAGCTGGAGAACACCCTGCGGACAACGCCCGGGGTGCTGACAATAAAGGGGATAACCCCATAAAAATCTCGCTGAAAGCCGCCCCGCAAGGACCCTGTGACGACTTATCCTTTTCATACGATACAGTGAAGATGCGCTTTATGACTCACAGGTCACCTAATTTTGTGTGCTTTGTGCAAAACCTTCAAACAATTAAGCCCCAGAAACGACAACGGCCCAGCCTGTTTCCAGGATGGGCCGCTTGACACCAGGCCGCTTACATCTTGTTGAACAGGCTCAACTGCGAGACTTTCACGAACGCCAACTGTGAGGCTTCCAGCATGGTTTGCTGCAAAGTCAGGTTGATCGCCGCCTCGCCCATATCGACGTTGGCCAGGGCGCTCATGGTGCTGGTGTTGGCCAGGCCGACACTGGTGTTTTCGCTCTCCTGCACCTCCAGAGCGTTCTGCCGCGCGCCGATGGAGCCACGCACATTGTCGACCTGGGTCAGTGAGTTGGTAAGGTTACTGACGGCCGCGTTCAAAGCGTCCTGAAGCTTGCCCCGTGCGCCGGGGATACCATCGGCCGGCTGTTCCAGGGCTTGGCGCAGTTGACTCAGGGTATCGAGGGCGTTCTGGGTTTTCTGGGTCGTGTTGCCGACCGTAAACTGATCACCGACTTGCGGTGTACCACTCAGTTCAAAAGTGACTCCCGCAGCAGTGATCTTGTTTGGCGTGGAGGCGCTATCGATCACACCATTGTCGACGATCGGCTTGCTGTTGGCGGTATATGGCTGGGCGTACACCTTGTAAGCTGTCGGATCGATGTCATCGAACTTGATCAATATCCCGCTATTTCCCGGAAAGGTGCTGGCATAGTCGGCAGCGCTGCTGATCTGAGCATTGGTCAATTGCGCCGTCGACGCATTGCTCGCGGTGCGTGACACATTAAACGAGTCCGGCTTGGCGGCCAGGTTGAACTCGCGCCCCTTGACCAGCGCATCGGCGTCAGGCCCAGTGGCAGTATCGGTGAGGTCGACCGTGATATCGAACTTGACCCCGCGCAGATTGACGCTGGAGCTGCCCTCCTTGGTGGAGTCGAACGTCCCGTTACCCGCAATTTCCGAGGTAATGTCGTTATTGTTCTTATCCGTAACAACGTACTGGGTACTGCTGGTGAAGGTCAGCTTGTACGGCTGACCATCGGAAAACTGCTTGGTGTAGTCGGTGCCCGACGTCACCAGACCAGCGGAGATAGCAACCTTGTGGTCATCGACCAGCGGAGGAGAGATTGCAGGCGGCACAGGCGCGACTGTCGGCGCGATATAGCTCGACTGGGTACGACTGGTGTTGATCGCCCCCTCCAGAATGCTCTTGGCCGTATCACCGGCATTGACTTTCAGGGTTTCGGACACCTGCAGACTCAGGGCGTTTTCGTCGCCCTGATAGCTGTAAGTGCCATCGCTGTTGCGTGAATACGGCGGCGTCTGAGTCTTAGAGCCGGAGAACAGATAGTTGCCTGACGCATCCTTGCTATTGAGCAGGCCCATCAACTGCTCCTCGATGGCCCCGACCTCGACCGCGATAGACTTGCGGTCGGCATCGCTAGTCACGCCACCGGCCCGCAACGCCAACTGGCTGCCGGCCTGCACCGCCGCACTGATCGATTGCAGGATGCTTTCTTCGTTGGTCAACGAGCTTTTCAGGCTGGTGATATTGCCACTGAACTGGGACAGCATGTCTTTCTGCTGTTGCAGCATCAACAGACGCTGAGCGGCCACGGGATCATCGGCAGCGGTCTGTACACGCACGCCAGAACTGGCCTGCTGCTGGGCCTGTACCACGCTGGAATAGTTGCTCTGATACTTGCTGGCACTGGTGTCGAAATATTGCTGTGTAGAGATGCGCATCGGCCCAGACTCCCTTAAAGGCTATTGATCAGCGTACTGAAGGTTTCTTGCGCAGCCTTGATGATCTGCGACGACGCGGTGTAATACTGCTGAAACTTGATCATGTCGCCCGCCTCTTCGTCCAGATTGACCTGAGACACCGAGTTGCGCGCGTTCTTATTGGCCGTCAACAGTGCGTTGGTGGCCGTGGTGTCAGTAGTGGCCGCAGCGGCCTTCGCGCCGACGGTCGACACCAGTTTGCTGTTGGCCCCGACCAGGCTGGTGCCGCCCGAGCCATCCGATGCCACGCCGACAGTGGCCTTGGTCTGCAGGCTCAGCAGTTGCTGGGCATTACGGTTGTCGGACACACCTGAGGCATTAAACGAAAACGAGGTGCTGTCGCCATTGGATGGCGAACCTGCCACCGTGGTGTCGAAACTGAAGCTATTGGCCGGCACCACCAGTGCACCACTGGCATCACGCATCGGTACGTTGATGGTGATCTTATTGTCCTGGCCCGGGATGATGCTACCAGAGCCGAGGGGCTCACCCTTGGCGTTATTGAGAGTGTAGGTCTGGGTACCATCAGCCGCCGGCGCGCCAAACACCATCTTCACCGGCATGGAGTTCTGAATCCCCACGCGCAGTTGGGCAGTATCGGCGCCGCCCTGGATATCGATAGGCACGGTCAGGGTAGGCGGTGTGAATGTGCCGGTCCCCTGGTTGGTCTTGCCAGCTTCGCCCTGCAAAGGCGCGGCGAAGGCGATCTTACTCGGGTCAGTGAGCACGGTACCAATCTCTTTGGCGCCATTAGCAGTCGGGCTGACCTTGAAGCCGTCCCCCACCTGCATCGGGCCGCCAGTAAGAGCCAGGGTAAAACCGTCAATCACCGATGGAGGAGTGGCCGTGATGTCGAAAGTGCCCATGGCCTTGCCGTCGGAACGCAGTACGGTCACTTTATTCAGGTCGGCGGCGTCGTTGAAGGTCACCTTGTAATCGAAGTTGGTCAGTTGGCTACTGTCCTTGATCGTCACACCCAGGCTACCGGTGCCCTGGTTACCTTGCGCAGCCACGCTGCGCAGAGCAATGGAAGCTGCGCTATTGATGTCCTTGAACATCGAAGCACCGAACTCGCCATTCAGGTCGATGCCCTGACCCAGTTGGCTGTTGATCGTGTCCGCGGTGACAATTGCAATGCGGCCCAGATCATTGATCGCCGGCGTCAATACATCGCTGCGATAACGCAACAGCCCACCGATGCTGCCACCGCTGACCACATTTCCGATGTCCACCGCGGTATTGCCGGACATGTTGATCTGGATGGTGTACTGGCTGGTGTCGCTCTTGCTCGGTACAGCAGAAATAGTGTTGGACTGATCCCCCAGCACAAGGGATTGACCGGTACCGGTGCTGACGCTGAACACGCCGTTTTTCTCGACAGCGGTCACACCGATCAACTCGTTGAGCGAGCGCACGGCTTCGGCACGCGAGTCCAGCAGGTTGGCCGGGGTGGTGTTGGACGAACCCTGCACCTGGGCAATCTGCTTGTTGAGGGACGCAATCGACGAGGTCAGTTGGTTGACCTGATCGCTCATGGAGGTCAACTGGCTGTTGATGGTTTCTTTCTGCTGGCTCAACTGCGTGGAGATCGCATTGAACCGGTTACTCAACGTCTGGGCGCTGGTGAGCAGGATCTGGCGAGCCGACGTGTCGCTCGGCGTGGCCGACGCGGTCTGCACAGCAGCGAAAAACGAACTGAGTACGGCCGACATGCCAGTGGTCTTGTCCGACAGGGTCTTGTCGACAGCACTGACCTGGTCCGCATAAGCCTTGGCATCGCTGTTGAGCGAGGTGCTGTTCTGGTAAGCCGTGTCCAGGTACTCGTTGTACACCCGGCGCACGTCGGCCAGGGTGGTGCCGCTGCCGATGAACACGCCGCCGTACTGGTTCGACGCGTTCGCGGTCTGAGTGGTCTGCTGACGCGAATAGCCCGCGGTATTGGCGTTGGCAATGTTGTTACTCAGGACAGACAACGATCCTTGAGCGGCGTTGAGCCCCGACATCCCGATATTGAGCAAACTCATGGTTCAGACCTTATAAATGAGTGGTCGCGCCCGCGACAGCGTAGTTCTGGTAACTGTTCATCGTTTTTGCGATCTGCGAAATCTTGCTGGCGTAGTCCGGGTCGGTTGCATACCCGGCTTTTTGCAACTCGCGTACAAACTGTTCCGGGTTGTCGGCAGATTTCACGACTTCTTTATAGCGATCATTGCTTTGTAGCAGCGTGACCAGGTCGTGGAAGCTGTCCTGATACGAGTTGTAGGAGCGGAACTGCGCGGTTTCCTTGACCATCGCCCCGTCACGGAACTCGCTGGTGATCGCGCGGGCCTGGCCGCCCTGCCAGCTCTGGCCGGCCTTGATGCCGAACAGGTTGTGGCTGCTGCTGCCGTCCTCGGCACGCATCACCGATTTACCCCAACCGGTTTCCAGGGCGGCCTGGGCCACCAGGTATTTGGGGTCGACACCGATACGCGCGGCGGCGGCCTTGGCCATCGGCAACATGGTGGCGACAAATTCGTCCTGGGAGCTGAAGGCTTTCTTCGCCGGCGCCAAGGGAGGCTGGGCCACGGCACGGCCGTAGACCTGCATGCGGCCGCTCGGCACGGCAAACGTGCGAGCGCTGCTGTTGACCACATTGTCGGCCGAGACGCTGTTACGCAGCGGCGCAGCCTTGGCCAGCGTCGTGGCATCGGTGCCCGGCACGATGCCGGTCAGCAGACGGTCGGTCAGCTTGCTGGGCAAGGCGAGGCGACGCTGGTTCATCAACGCCATATCGTTGGCGTGCGCACTGGCGCCTTCGGGAGCCGCCACGCGGTAAGCCCAGAGTGGGCGCTGGCCGTTGGAGCGACCCAGCGGGCCTTCGGCCTGGGTGCCGGCGGCAATCTGCGTCGGCACATCGGCTTTCTTAACCGGCTCGGCGGCCGCCGGGCCTTGCAAGGTGGCCGCCTGGGCGTCCACCGGTTTGTTCTTCTGCATCTGGCGCATCAGCACGTCGGCCAGGCCGATGCCGCCGCCTTCGCGAGACATCGAGACCGCCAGTTGCTGGTCGTACATTTCCTGGTACTGCTTGGCCGCCGGCGTGTTCAGCGGGTTGTCCTTGCCCAGGGCCTCGGTGGCCGAACGCATGGACTTGAGCATCTCGCTCAGGAACAGCGACTCGAACTCCTGCGCCACCTTGCGCATGTTGCTGTCGCTGTTCTTGTCGCCAACCTTCAACTGGTTCAGGCGATTCAAGTCAGAATACGACCCCGAATCCGCCGTGCTGGTCAGGCCACTGTTACGCATGTCCATGGCCATGGCCTTAAATCACGATCAGGTCGGCTTGCAACGCGCCGGCCTGCTTCAAAGCTTCAAGGATCGCCATCAAGTCGCCTGGCGCCGCCCCCACCTGGTTCACCGCACGCACGATTTCATCCAGGGTGGTGCCGGGGCCGAATTTGAACATCGGCTTGGCTTCCTGCTGGGCATTTACCCGCGAACGCGGAACCACCGCCGTCTGGCCGTTGGACAACGGCCCCGGCTGGCTGACGATCGGGTCTTCGGTAATGGTCACCGTCAGGCTGCCGTGGGTCACGGCGGCCGGCGAGACCTTGACGTTCTGGCCGATCACGATGGTACCGGTGCGCGAGTTGATGATGACCTTGGCCACGGCCTGGCCCGGGTCGACCTCAAGGTTTTCCAGGATCGACAGGTAGTCGACGCGCTGGCTTGGGTCCAGCGGCGCGGTCACGCGGATCGAGCCGCCGTCGATAGCCTGGGCCACGCCAGGGCCGAGCATGTCGTTGATCTTGTCGACCACGCGCTTGGCAGTGGTGAAGTCGGAGCGGTTGAGGTTCAGGGTCAGGCTGTTGCCCTGGTTGAAACCGCTCGGCACGGTGCGTTCCACCGTGGCGCCGCCGGGAATACGGCCGGCCGAGGGCACGTTCACGGTGATCTTCGAACCGTCGCGACCTTCGGCATCAAACCCGCCGACCACCAGGTTGCCCTGGGCGATGGCGTAGACGTTGCCGTCGATACCCTTGAGGGGCGTCATCAACAGGGTGCCGCCGCGCAGGCTTTTGGAGTTACCGATGGAGGACACGGTGATGTCCACCACCTGGCCCGGCTTGGAAAACGCTGGCAAGTCGGCACTGATGGACACGGCCGCGACGTTTTTGAGCTGCACGTTGCCCGAACCCGCCGGCACCTTGATGCCGAACTGCGAGAGCATGTTGTTGAAGGTCTGCAGGGTGAACGGGGTCTGGGTCGTCTGGTCACCCGTACCGTTGAGCCCCACCACCAGGCCGTAGCCGATCAACTGGTTGGAACGTACGCCGGAAATACTGGCGATGTCCTTCAGACGTTCGGCCTGGGCGACAGCGCTCAAGGAAAGCAAGAGCGCCGCCGCCATCAGCTGTTTGAATTTCAAAGTGGCCACCTAGAAAGGGAACAGCGGGCTAAGGAAGAAACGGTCGAACCAGCCCGGCTGACTGGCATCAGCGAACGAACCCGTACCCGAGTAGGTAATGCGTGCATCGGCAATGCGCGTCGACGACACAGTGTTGTCAGTGGCAATGTCGTCGGCACGGACCATCCCGGCAATGCGCACCAGTTCGTCACCGGTGTTGAGGGTCATCCACTTCTCGCCGCGCACCGCAATGATGCCGTTAGGCAGTACATCGGCCACGGTCAC
The DNA here is from genome assembly GCF_900102035.1 of Pseudomonas extremaustralis. Lineage (NCBI taxonomy): Bacteria > Pseudomonadati > Pseudomonadota > Gammaproteobacteria > Pseudomonadales > Pseudomonadaceae > Pseudomonas > Pseudomonas extremaustralis. The sequence goes on along the minus strand of NZ_LT629689.1, from coordinate 247,252 downwards.
GGTGATCGAACCGGTCAGGCTGTTGCCCTGCCCCGCGGAACTCTTGCCATTGGTGGCGCGGTCGCCGCTGTAGCCGGCGCTCAGGCTCAAGTCGCCGCTGCCCAGGGGGTTGTTGGTGTTCGGTACGGCGCCAAACAGCGAGGTCAGGCCAATCCCGGTCTTGCTGGTCTTGCCCACTTGGGAGTTGGCATTCTTGCTGGCCTGGGTCTTCTCGTTCAGGGTGATGGTGATGATGTCACCGACCCGGAATGCCTTGCGGTCGCTGTACAGGTTCTGTTCGAAACCGGCCTGGTAGATCGAGCCATTGTTGGCCGCCGCCGGCAACGGCGTGCGCGGCAACACCGGTGCGTAGTACGGGTCATTGGGTTTTGGCGTCGGGGCGACACAGCCCGCGAGCACGGCAATCCCACTCAATGCCAGAACGGAAACATAGCGATTCATGACCCTTACCTCACGGTGTTGCAGGCGCCCTCAAGGGCGCCCCATAGACTTGATTACAGATTCTGCGTTACGAACGAAAGCATCTGGTCGGCGGTGGAGATCACCTTCGAGTTCATCTCGTAGGCACGCTGAGTGGTGATCATGTTGACCATCTCTTCCACGGTGCTGACGTTGGAGGTTTCCAGGGTGCTTTGCAGCGTGGTGCCGAAACCGTTCAGGCCTGGCGTGCCGATTTGCGGCGCACCGCTGGAGGCGGTTTCCAGGAACAGGTTGTTACCCACGGCTTGCAGGCCGGCCGGGTTGATGAAGTCGGCGGTTTGCAGGTTGCCGATCACTTGGGACGCCGGGTTGCCGGCAACGGTAATGGACACAGTGCCGTCGTTGCCCACGGTAAAGGTCTGGGCGTTGTTGGGCACGACGATAGCCGGCTCCAGGGCAAAGCCGTTGGCCGTCACGATCTGGCCGTTGGAGTCCAGGTGGAACGTACCGTCACGGGTGTAGGAAGTGGTCCCGTCCGGTTGCAGGATCTGGAAAAACCCCTTGCCGTTGATGGCCATGTCCAAGGGCTGGCCGGTTTGCTGCAGGTTACCGGCGTTGAAGTTCTTCTGGGTGCCGACGATCTTCACACCGGTACCCAGTTGCAGGCCCGACGGCAGTTCGCTGTCCTGGGTCGACTGGGCGCCTGGCTGGCGTTTGATCTGGTAGAGCAAGTCCTGGAACTCGGCGCGATCACGTTTGAAACCCGTGGTCGATACGTTGGCCAAGTTGTTGGAAATGGTGGTCAGGTTAGTGTCCTGGGCGGACAGACCTGTTTTGGCAACCCATAGAGCCGGAAGCATAGTGTTCTCCTTCGTGCGCCTGTTTGTTGGCGCTGCGCTGCAAAATTAGTAGTCAGTGAAACCGCAATCAGCTCATCGCCAGAACGCGCGTCATGGCCTGGTCGTCTTCTTTAGCGCTGTTCATCATCTTGATGTGCAGCTCGAACTGCTTGGAAAGCGCCAGCACCGCGGTCATTTCTTCCACGGCATTGACGTTGCTCGCCTGCAGGAAACCCGACGTCAGCGTCACGGTCGCATCGGCCTGGGCCGGCTGGCCATCCTTGGTGTGGATGGTGCCATCCAAGCCTTTACTCATGTTCTTAGGGTCAGGCTGGACCAGCTTGATGCGGTCCACTTCAGCCATCACCCGCGGGCCTTCGCCCATGGCGCGGATGCTGATGGTGCCGTCGGCGCCCACTTCGACTTTTTGCTGGGGCGGCACGGCGATCGGGCCACCGTTACCCATGATCGGCATGCCGTTGCCGGCGCGCAGCACGCCCAGCGCATCGACGTTCATGCTGGCGCTGCGCACGTAGGCTTCGCTGCCGTCCGGAGTTTGCACCGCCATCCAGCCGTTGCCGTTGACGGCGACGTCCAGGTCACGACCGGTCTCGATCATCGCGCCGGGGCTGAAGTCGGTGGCTGGACGCTCGGTCATGGCAAAGGCCCGCGCCGGAAAGCTGTCACCGAACACCGGCATCGAACGCGCCTGTTCCAGGTCACGTTGGAAACCGTTGGTGGAAATGTTCGCCAGGTTGTTGGCATGGGCCTTCTGCGCCAGAGCATTCTGGCTAGCGCCGGTCATTGCCACATAAAGGTACTTGTCCACGCTCTTTCCTCTTTCTGACGGACGCTTGCCGCCCACCGCTGTACTGATGAGGCTTAAGCAATTTGCGAACCAACTTTCCAAAATGGAGGAAAGTCCAAGCGGAGCAAGGGCTTGCGGCGGACTTGCGAAAAACGAGGCTGAGACGATAGTCGAAAAAACGGCGGACTTATGCCGCTTCCGGCAACGCCACCGACCCACAGGGGGGGAAGGAACTTATGTGTGGGCTTGCTCCCAATAGCGGCTTATCAGTCGATACATATGTGACTGAACCGCCGCAATCGGGAGCAGGCCCCCTCCCACATCGGTCATTTGTCGGTCTTGAGGATTGCGTAATCGCGCAGTTTATTGGCGATGGTGGTGTGCGATACACCCAGACGCTTGCCCAGTTGCCGGCTGCTGGGATGCTCGGCATAGAGGCTTTCCAGCACCGCTTTCTCGAAGCGCCCGACGATCTCGTCCAAACCGCCCTCCAGGGAAAATTCGCCAAGCGGCTGACGCACCCCATAGTCCGGCAAGCGGATATGTTCCGCCTTGACCGTTCCGCCCTCACACAGCGACACCGCCTGGAACAGTACGTTTTCCAGCTGGCGCACATTACCCGGCCAGCGATAGCGGCTCAGGCGCTCCATCGCGGCGGGGGCCAGCCTGGGCAGCGGGCAGCCGATCTGCCGACTGGCCTGATCGAGAAAATGCTCGACCAACGGCGCAAGGCCATCCAGGCATTCGCGCAACGGCGGAATATGCAGCGACAACACATTGAGGCGATGGTAGAGGTCCTGGCGAAACTCGCCACGGGCGCACAGTTCGGACAAGTCCACCTGGGTCGCACAGATCACCCGCACATCCAGGTACACCTCCTCGTCGCTGCCAACGCGACGGAAACACCCATCCTGCAAGAAGCGCAGCAATTTAGCCTGCAACCGCGGGCTCATTTCCCCGACGCCATCGAGAAACAGCGTACCGCCCGCCGTCAGTTCCAGCAGCCCCAGCTTGCCCTCGGCCCGCGCCCCTTCAAACGCACCGGGGCCGTAGCCGAACAGCTCGGTCTCGGCCATCGACTCGGGCAAGCCCGCGCAGTTAAGCGCCATCAACGGCGATTGCCCACGCGGACTGGCCAGGTGGCAGGCCCGCGCCAGCAGCTCTTTGCCAGTGCCGGTTTCGCCTTCTATTAATAGCGGCGCATCCAGCGGCGCCATGCGCCGGGCTTCACGGACCACGGCGGCCATGACTTTAGAACTCTGGAAAATACTGTCGAAGCCGCGCAGCTCCTGCTTGCGCACATTGTAGATACGCTCGCCCACACGGTCGGCGCGGTGCAGGGTCAGCACCGCGCCAGCCATAGCTTCGCTGTCGTCGTGCTCAGCGGATTGCAGCGGCGCGATATCCGCCAGAAACACGTCGCCCTTGACCTTGACCCGCAAGCCATTGATCCGCGATTTACTGGCGCGCACCAACGCTGGCAAATCGAAATCCTCGGCATAGCGCGACAACGGAATCCCCGGCACCTCGTCCACCCGCACCCCGAGCAACTGCGCCGCCGCACGGTTGGCGGCGACGATGGAACCGCCCATGTCGATCGACAGCACCGGGAACTCCAGGGCGCCGAGCAGCGCGTTGAGCTCCATATGCCGCCGCTCGCTGGGCATCAGCCCGACCCGTTTCACGCCGAACACCCCGGCGATCGCTTCGAACTGCGGGCGCAACGCCTGGAACTGCATATTCACCAGGTTCGGGCAGAACAGGTAGATGGCGTTGCCATGCTCGCCGCCGACCTCGCCCTTGGCGACGTTGACGCCGTATTCCACCAGCAGGTTGAGAATGTCCCGCAGGATGCCGATGCGGTTCTGACAGTGCACTTTGATACGCATGAAAAAGCCCGAAAGGTGGGTAGGCGCCGCGTCTTTTTGTCACTGGGCGCAGATAGTCGTCAAGATTATGTGACAGTCGCGGGCATTTTCACAGCCAGCCGTCGCCACCGACCACGCATGCGTAACGAATATTTTACAAAAAGCTGTAACTTTTCCTACAAGCTCCCCTCGCAGGTAGATGGAATCTCCAGCGGGCCGGCGTATCAATAAGGGCATCGCAGGACATAACAAGAACGAATGCCTAGCAGGAGAGCCGTATGAAGCAGACGCACTACGTGGCCCGCGAGCCCGATGCGCAAGGTTTTATCCACTACCCGCCGGAAGAACATGCGGTGTGGAACACCCTGATCACGCGCCAGTTGAAGGTGATCGAAGGCCGCGCCTGCCAGGAATACCTGGATGGCATCGACGCCCTCGGCCTGCCCCTGGATCGCATCCCGCAGTTGGGCGAAATCAATCGCGTACTGGCGGCAACTACCGGCTGGCAAGTCACCCGCGTGCCAGCGCTGATCCCTTTCCAGACCTTCTTCGAATTGCTCGCCAACAAGCAATTTCCCGTGGCGACCTTTATTCGTAGCCGCGAAGAGCTGGACTACCTGCAAGAGCCGGATATTTTCCACGAGGTCTTCGGCCACTGCCCGCTGCTCACCAACCCCTGGTTCGCCGAATTCACCCACACCTACGGCAAGCTCGGCCTCGCAGCCACCAAGGAGCAACGGGTCTACCTGGCGCGCCTGTACTGGATGACCATCGAATTCGGCCTGGTGGACACGCCCCAAGGCCTGCGCATCTACGGCGGCGGTATTTTGTCGTCGCCCAAGGAGACGCTGTACAGCTTGTCGCCGCAGCCTGAGCATCAAGCCTTCGACCCGCTGGAAGCCATGCGCACGCCCTATCGCATCGACATCCTGCAACCGCTGTACTTCGTCCTGCCGGAACTCAAGCGCCTGTTTGACGTGGCCCAGGAAGACATCATGGGCATGGTCGAGCTCGGTATGCAGTTGGGCTTGCACGCACCGAAATTCCCGCCAAAGCCCAAGGCGGCGTGAGCCCCATGCCACTGGCTACACCTTAGGTTTTGAGGCCAGGTGAGTCTGTTCCCTGGCCCTGCGTTGCTTTAGGGTGACGCCACTGACGACCGTTTTCCAAACACTCGAATTCAGGACACCCCACATGACCACCTTGAACCAAGCCCACTGCGAAGCCTGCCGCGCCGATGCCCCGCAAGTCAGCGACGACGAACTGCCGGAACTGCTCAAACAGATCCCTGACTGGAACATCGAAGTGCGCGACGGCGTGATGCAACTGGAAAAGGTATTCCTGTTCAAGAACTTCAAATTCGCCCTGGCCTTCACGAACGCCATGGGTGAAATCTCCGAAGCCGAAGGCCACCACCCCGGCCTGCTCACCGAATGGGGCAAAGTCACCGTGACCTGGTGGAGCCACTCCATCAAGGGTCTGCACCGCAACGACTTCATCATGGCCGCACGCACCGACGAAGTGGCCAAGCGCGCCGAGGGCCGCAAATGATGCACTTCGATGCCATTGGTCGCGTACCCGGCGACCCGATCCTCGGCCTGATGGATCTGTACGCCCAGGACCCCAACCCGAACAAGTTCGACCTCGGCGTGGGCGTCTACAAGGACGATCAGGGCCTGACGCCGATTCCCCACTCGGTGAAGCGCGCCGAACAGCGCCTGGTCGACACCCAGACCACCAAGACCTACATCGGCGGCCACGGCGATGCAGCCTTCGGCCGGTTGATCAGCGAACTGGTGCTGGGTGCCGATTCCGTGCTCATCCGCGAACGCCGCGCCGGCGCGACCCAAACCCCGGGCGGCACCGGTGCCCTGCGCCTGAGCGCCGACTTCATCGCCCACTGCCTGCCCGGCCGTGGCGTGTGGCTGAGCAACCCGACCTGGCCGATCCACGAAACCATCTTTGCCAAGGCCGGGCTCAAGGTCAGCCATTACCCGTACGTCGGTGCCGACAACCGCCTGGACGTGCCGGCGATGCTGGCAACCCTGTCCAACGTGCCCCACGGCGACGTGGTGCTGCTGCATGCCTGCTGCCATAACCCAACCGGTTTCGACCTGTCCCACGACGACTGGCGCCAGGTGCTGCAGATCGTGCGCGAGCGCCGGTTGCTGCCACTGATCGACTTCGCCTACCAGGGCTTCGGCGACGGGCTGGAACAGGATGCCTGGGCGGTGCGGCTGTTTGCGGCCGAGCTGCCGGAGGTGCTGATCACCAGTTCCTGCTCGAAGAACTTCGGCCTGTACCGCGACCGTGTCGGCGCGCTGATCGTGTGTGCGGCCGACGCCGAGAAGCTGACGGATGTGCGCAGCCAACTGGCCAACATCGCCCGTAACCTGTGGTCGACACCGCCGGACCATGGCGCGGCCGTGGTCGCGACCATCCTGGGTGATGCCGAGCTGAAACAGCAGTGGAGCGAGGAAGTCGAAGCCATGCGCTCGCGAATCGCGCAGTTGCGGTCCGGGCTGGTGGAGGCGCTGGCGCCCCACGGCTTATCGGCGCGATTCGCGCACATTGGCGCGCAACGTGGGATGTTTTCCTATACCGGCTTGAGTGCCGAGCAGGTGAAGCAACTGCGCGAGAAGCACAGCGTGTACATGGTCAGCTCGGGACGGGCCAACGTCGCGGGTATTGACGCGACGCGGTTGACGTTGCTGGCGCAAGCCATCGCCGATGTCTCCAACTGAAGCCACCCACACTTGGATTTGAGCAGGGATGGTCAGCCGGCGACCATCTCGGCCTTGAGCTGCGCCGCTCTGGCCTGGGCATCCGCCAACCGATACAACTCGATAGTGCCGTCCCAGTGCTCGATCAACGCCGTGCACGACTCCACCCAATCCCCGCAGTTGAGGTAATCCACCTCGCCCACCTTGCGAATCTCCGCGTGGTGGATATGCCCGCAGACCACACCGTGTAATTCGCGCTTGGTCACTTCGTGGGCGATGGCTTCTTCGAAATCGCTGATAAAACTGACGGCCGTCTTGACCTTGTGCTTCAGGTACGCCGACAGCGACCAGTAGCCATAGCCATAGCGCGCACGCCAATGATTGAGCCAGCGGTTCAACGTGAGGGTGAATTCATAGGCCGAGTCGCCCAGGAACGCCAGCCAGCGGTGGTAGCGGGTGATCACGTCGAATTGGTCGCCGTGGATCACCAGCAAGTGGCGGCCATCGGCGGTGATGTGCACGGCTTCGTCCACCAACTGGATATTGCCCAGGATCAGCTTGGAATAGCGCCGCAGGAATTCGTCATGGTTGCCGGTGACGTAGATGACTTCGGTGCCACGCTTGGCCATGGTCAGCAACCGGCGGATCACGTTGGTATGGGCCTGGGGCCAATACATGCCGCCGCGCATTTTCCAGCCGTCGATGATATCGCCCACCAGGTACACCTTGTCGGCGTGGTAGCTCTTGAGAAATTGCGACAAATGTTCGGCCTGGCAATCCCGGGTGCCCAGGTGCACGTCGGAAATCCACAGGGTACGTACCCGCTGCTTGCGGCTGGGCTGGGTGAATTCGGCGCTGGTCATGGGCATCCCCCGTCGGTGTTTTCGCGAGCTTGCGCCCTGGCGATTAATAGCCCATGACAGTCATGAGTCCGTCTGATGACAGCGCCCGCCGGCCGCCAGGCGTTGTAGACTGGCGCACTGCCGCCCCGGAGACCGCGATGAGACCGTCCCTCACGCTACGCCACTACATCGAAGCGCCCCTCGCCCACAGCCGGCGCGCCTGGCCCTGGATTCGCGACAGCACCAACTGGTGCAATGGCTGGCGCGTTGCGGCGCTCGACCTAGGAAGAGCCCTGCGCTAAAAATCGCGAGACCGGCGACAGACGCCACAGCCACCACCCTCTAGACTGCGCTTTCGTCAGCTCGTTGGTTCAAGGATCGCAATGACTCCCCGCTCAGCCCTCGGCGCCCTGCATATCGGCGCATTGATGTTTGGTCTTACCGGCGTTTTCGGCAAGCTGGCAGCCGCCTCGCCGGCCATCATCGTGTTTGGTCGCGCCACCTTTGCCGTGCTTGCCCTCGCGGTGTTCGCACGGTTTGCCAGCAACACTGCCTGGAAGCGGCTGGAGTTGCGCGACTGGCGTCGGCTGGCGGTCAGCGGTGTCTTGCTGGCGGCGCATTGGGTGACGTTCTTCATGGCGGTCAAGGTGGCCGGCGTGGCGGTGGCGACCCTGGGGTTCACGGCGTTCCCGGCCTTTACCGTGATCCTCGAAGGCCTGATCTTCCGCGAGCGCATTCGTGCCAATGAGGTGCTGTTGGTCGCACTGGTCAGCGTCGGTCTGGTGCTGGTGACGCCGGACTTCAACCTCGCCAGCCAAGCCACCGGCGGCCTGCTCTGGGGCATCGCCTCAGGGCTGCTGTTCTCGCTGCTGTCGCTGAATAATCGCGCCAGTTCCGGGCGGATTCCAGCGGTGCAGGCGGCGCTCTGCCAGAACGTAGTGGTCGCGTTGTGCCTGCTGCCAGTGGCGGCGCCGGGGCTGGCGGATGTGCGCGCCCTTGACTGGCTGTGGATCGGCCTACTCGGCGTGTTCTGTACCGGCCTGGCCCACAGCCTGTTTGTCGCCAGCCTCGCGGTGATCAAGGCGCGCACCGCCTCGGTGGTGTTCGCCATGGAGCCGGTCTACGGCATCACCGTCGCCTGGCTGCTGTTTGCCGAAACCCCGACCTTGCGCATGCTGCTGGGCGGTGCGCTGATTATTGTCGCCATCGTCCTGTCCGGGCTGATGGGCAGCGCCAGCCAGGCCAAACAGCCCGCGGCAACGGCCTGATCTATACTTGGCCCATCCGCAACAGTCTGTCGTCGTTCAACGGAAAGAGACTCCTCGACGACAGCCATGATCCCTGAAGTTGCTGCAAGCGAGTGGTCACGCCATTAACGCTATGCAGGGGTTCGATCATGGAAATGCTCATCAACTTGCTGGTGCAGATCATCAGCGGCGCCGTCGGCGGCAACATCGTCGGCATGACCAAACAGAGCCTGGGCACCGGGCTCAATACCTTTCTCGGCGGCATCGGCGGCCTGGTGTTGGGCCAGATTGTCGCGGCACTCACCGGCACCTCCGGGGGCGAAGCGCTGGATGTGGCGGCAGTGGGTGGCAACATCGTCGGCGGCGGGGTCGGCGGCCTGGTGCTGACGTGGGTCGTGGGCTTCATCAAGAGCAAGATGGCCGCCAAGTAACCGTGCGCCCACGGGTCACCGTGCTACAGGGGCGGTGACCTTCACGGCGTGCGATCGTTGTGGCCCAGGTCACGCTGCGGGTCGATCCGGTCCCGCACCCGCTGCTTGAGTACCTTGGCTTCGGGAAAACCACCGTCGGCCTTGCGCTCCCAGATCTGCACGCCGTCGCAGGTGATGCGAAAGGCCCCGCCCGTGGCCGGCTCCAGCGACACTTTGCCCAGGTCGTCGGCAAAGGTACTCAACAGTTCCTGTGCCAGCCACGCGGCGCGCAGCAGCCACTGGCATTGGGTGCAATAGGTGATGACGATCTCGGGTTTGCTCGCAGACATAATTTGAGAGGTTCCTGGTGTAACGGGCTCGGAGGGTCGGGCGACTATAATACCGGCCTTTATTGCCCAGCCCCGAGATTCATGATGCGCCGCCTGTTGTCCTGCCTGTTGCTGTGCCTGCTGCCCCTCCTCGTCCACGCCGCCGACGCCCCTCGCCCGAAAATCGGCCTGGTGCTGTCCGGCGGCGCGGCCCGTGGCCTGGCGCATATCGGCGTACTCAAGGCCCTTGAAGAACAGGGTATCCACATCGATGCGATCGCCGGCACCAGCATGGGCGCGGTCATCGGCGGTTTGTATGCATCGGGCTACAAGATCGATGAGCTGGAAAAACTCGCACTGGGTATCGACTGGCAACAGGCCCTGTCGGACGCACCGCCTCGGGAAGACGTGCCGTTTCGACGCAAGCAGGACGACCGGGATTTCCTGGTCAAGCAGAAACTCAGCTTCCGCGATGACGGCAGCCTCGGCCTGCCCCTGGGGGTGATCCAGGGCCAGAACCTGGCGCTGTTGCTGGAAAGCATGTTTGCCCACAGCAGCAACATACGTAACTTCGACAAGCTGCCCATCCCTTTCCGTGCCGTGGCCACCGACATCACCACGGGCGAAAAAGTGGTGTTCAGCAAAGGCCATCTGCCCCAGGTGATCCGTGCCAGCATGTCGATTCCTGCCGTATTCGCCCCGGTGGAACTGGACGGCCGGCTGCTGGTGGACGGCGGCATGACCGATAACATCCCGCTGGACGTGGCGCGGGAAATGGGCGTCGATATCGCCATCGTGGTGGACATCGGCACCCCGCTGCGTTCGCGCAAGCAACTGGCCACCGTGGTCGATGTACTCAATCAGTCCATCACCCTGATGACCCGGCGCAACTCCGAAGAACAACTCAAGGACCTGCATCCCAAGGACGTGCTGATCCAGCCTCCGTTGGCCGCCTACGGCGTGACGGACTTCGGTCGCGCCAAGGACATGATCGACGCCGGCTACCGTGCCACCCGCGCCCTCGACATCCGCCTGGCGCATTTACGTCCCGCCGAACCGATCGATCCGCAACTGCTCGCCGCACGCACCCCCGGCGAACGCACTCCGGTGATCACCGCCATCAACGTGGAAAACGACTCGAAAGTCAGCGACGACGTCATCCGCTACTACATCCGCCAACCCTTGGGCGAGCCGCTGAACCTGGAGCGCCTGCAAACAGACATGGGCACCCTCTACGGCCTGGATTACTTCGAGCAGGTGCAATACCGCGTGATCAAAAAAGGCCACGACAACACCCTGGTGATCAGTGCCCGCGGCAAACGCAGCGGCACCGACTACCTGCGCCTGGGCCTGAACCTGTCGGATGACATGCGTGGCGACAGCGCCTTCAACCTGGGCGCCAGCTACCGCATGAACGGCATCAACCGCCTCGGCGCCGAATGGCTGACTCGCGTACAGATCGGTGATCGCCAGGAGCTGTACAGCGAGTTCTACCAGCCGATGGACACCGGCTCGCGGTACTTCGTCGCCCCCTATCTGAATGCCCAGGCCCAGAACGTCGAGCTGATCCTGGACAACGACCCCATCTCCGAATATCGCCTGGAACGCTATGGTTTCGGCCTGAACGTCGGGCGGCAGATCGGCAACAGCGGCGAAATCCGCTTCGGTGTCGGCGAAGCCTGGGGCAAGGCAGACGTGCGCATCGGCGATCGGAATTTGCCCAGCGTCAGTTTCAGCGAGGGGTTCTATGAACTGAAGTACTCCTTCGACTCCCTCGACAACGTGTACTTCCCTCACACCGGCGAAGACATCGGCCTGGCCTTGCGTGAATTCGAACCGGGGCTGGGCTCGGACCAGCGCTACCGTCAATGGGAGTTCAAGCTGGACAAGGCCATGAGCCATGGCCCGGACACCCTGGTGCTGGGGGGGCGCTACGGGCGCACCCTGGATGATTCGGACGTGGTGATTTCCAGCTTCCTGCTGGGCGGCGCGCGGCAATTGTCGGGCTTTCGCCAGGATGCGATTTCCGGACAGAACATCAGCCTGATGCGTGCGGTGTACTACCGCCGACTGACGCCGCGCTCGTACCTGCCGCTGGACTTGCCGTTGTACCTGGGAGGGTCACTGGAGCGGGGCCGGGCATGGAACAACGACAATGAATTCGACAGTGGCTATATCAACGCCGCGAGTATTTTCCTGGGGTTTGATACGCCGTTGGGGCCGCTGAGTTTCAGCTATGGGTTCAACGATGATAATCAGAAGGCGGTGTATCTGAATCTGGGGCAAACCTTCTAACCCCTGAAAAGAAACCCATGTGGGAGCACCTCCGCTCCCACATTTCGATGTGCGGTGCGCGAGGGATCAGGACTTTTCCAGATTCGCCAGAATGTGCCCATGCACACGCATGCACACCCGCAGATCCGCTTCATCCACGCCTTCGAACAGTTCATGGCGCAAGGCGGTGGCAATGGTTTCGATCTGCTCGATCAACGGCCGGGCGGAGTCGCATAGCAGGATGCGTTTGGCACGGCGGTCTTCCAACACGGCCTGGCGTTGCACCAGCCCCTGGGTTTCCAGGCTATCGAGCAACCGCGCGAGGGTCGGGCCTTCCACGCCGACACTCTGGGCCAGTTCACGTTGAGTCGGTGCGTCTTCGAAACGGGCCAGGTGCAGCAGCACCAACCAGCGCGCCTGGGACAGGCCCATTCCAGCCAAACGGCGGTCAAGCTCGGCGCGCCAACCTCGGGACATTTGCGCCAGCTGCATGCCAAAACGGTGTTGATCGGTTAACGGCATAAAAAACTCATGATTTAGACTGAAAAAAAAGTGTGGCTAATTATTAGTCAGCTAAGCATGAGCCATGCCCCTAGGCAAGGAATGCTATGTACTGATTCGTTACATTGCCGCTATTGACACATTAAATTTCGAACTCGGACTGCAACGCAGCCCGCACGCAGTACAAAACGCCCTCGGGCACCCGCCCGGTAAACAGCGGCGCGATCTCCGCGACCGGTGGCAATTCGCCTTCACCGTCCAGGAAAGCGTCCTGGATTTCACCCAGCAAATCCTCTGGCAAATCAAGCGCCTGCTCCAACGACAACTGCTGCTTACCGATGGATTCAGCCAGCAGCGTGTAGACGTTTTTCTCTGTGCATTGCAGCTGCCCGGCGATCTGGATCGGGGTCATGCCAGCGCGCGCCAGGCTGATCAGTTCGTGGCGAATATCGGCCACTTCCTTCGGCGCTTCGGCCTGGCCGCCGAGCACTTCGAGGAAGGCCTGGCCATAACGCTCCAGCTTGCGCGCGCCCACACCACTGACCCTGGCCATTTCGGCCATGGTGGTGGGTTGCTCGCGCAGCATCTCCAGCAGGGTGGAGTCGGGGAAAATAACGTAAGGCGGCACGCTGTGTTCCTGCGCAAGTTTGCGCCGCAGGCTGCGCAGGGCTTCCCACTGTTCGCGCTCCTCTCCACGGACAAGTTGGCTGGCCTGGCTGGTGCTGCTCTTGGCGGTGGTCTGCGGCTTGAGGTCGCGGCGCAGCTCCAGGCTGACCTCGCCCTTGAGCAAGGGCCGGCAACTGTCGTTAAGACGCAGCCCGCCATACCCTTCCAGGTCGATATCCACCAGCCCGCGCGCGACCATCTGCCGGAACAACGAGCGCCACTCGCCCTCGGCGCGGGCCTTGCCGACACCATAGACCGAGAGTTTTTCGTGGCCGAAGCTGCGCACCTTCTCGTTATCCTTGCCCAGCAACACATCCACCAGGTGGCCGACGCCGTAGCGCTGGCCGGTGCGGTAGATGGCCGACAATGCTTGGCGCGCCGGCTCGGTGGCATCCCAGGTCTGCACGCCGTCGACACAGTTGTCGCAGTGGCCGCAGGGCTCCGGCATGTCTTCGTCGAAATACGCCAGCAGCGTCTGGCGGCGACAGCGGGTTTCTTCACACAGCGAGAGCATGGCATCGAGTTTGTGCTGCTCCAGGCGCTTGTGGCGCTCGTCGCCTTCGGAGTTCTGCAGCATCTGCTTGAGCATCACCACATCCTGCAGGCCGTAGACCATCCAGGCATCGGCCGGCAGGCCATCGCGGCCGGCACGCCCGGTCTCCTGGTAGTACGCCTCGAGAGACTTGGGCAAATCCATGTGGGCAACGAAGCGCACGTTGGATTTATCGATGCCCATGCCGAACGCGATGGTGGCCACCATGATCAGGCCTTCCTCGTTGAGGAAGCGCTTCTGGTGTGCAGAGCGCGTTTCATTGGGCAAGCCTGCGTGATAAGGCAGCGCCGGGTAGCCTTGCTCGCAGAGGAACGCGGCCACTTCATCGACCTTCTTGCGCGACAGGCAATACACGATGCCCGCATCGCTGCGCCGCTCGGACAGGAAGGCCAGCAACTGCTTGCGCGGCTGCTCCTTGGGTACGATGCGGTAGAAGATGTTCGGGCGGTCGAAACTCGAGAGGAAACGCTCGGCGTTCTGCAAATGCAGGCGCTCGACGATTTCTTCGCGGGTACGCTTGTCGGCGGTGGCGGTCAGGGCAATGCGCGGCACGTCGGGGAACAGTTCCGCCAATTGCCCTAGTTGCAGATATTCGCGGCGGAAATCGTGACCCCATTGCGATACGCAGTGGGCTTCGTCGATGGCGAACAGGGCGATTTCCAGGCCCTGCAAAAAGGCCAGCATGCGCGGCTGTACCAGGCGCTCGGGGGCCAGGTAGAGCATCTTCACTTCACCGCGCTTGATCCGTGCGGCCAGGTCGCGCTGCTGCTCGGCGCTGAGAGTGGAATTCAGGGAGGCCGCGGCGACGCCCAGTTCTTCGAGGGTCGCGACCTGGTCGTCCATCAGCGCGATCAGCGGCGACACCACCACGGCCAAGCCGTTGCGCAACAACGCCGGCACCTGGAAGCACAACGACTTGCCACCACCGGTAGGCATCAGTACCAGCGCGTCACCGCCACTGGCCACGCGCTCAATGATCGCACCCTGGCGGCCACGAAAACTGTCGTAGCCGAAGATGTCCTTGAGGACGCGTTGAGCCTGCTCGAGCATGTAAAACTCCAAAAAAGTACCGAAATCCCTCTGTACAGGCTGGCCGAGAAAACACGGGATCACGGGAAATAATCCGTAAGCGAAGTTTTCTCGGAATGGCGCTCGGCCTGCAGGGGCATCGCAAAACGCGGCAGTATACCCGAGCGTCATCCGCCAAAGGGCGCCGCTGACGAATAGCCGTCCCTCGCTAAAACCCGGCAAATCTGCCTTGCGGCTGGCCTGGGCGCTCAAGAAAGCCTAGAATTCAGCATCGTTTATTCCCAAGGTAGTCCTTCAATGTCCTTCGCTGAGCAACTAACCCGCCTGCAAGCCTTCCTCGACGCCGATGAGCTGCATGACGAGGCGCTGGACTATGTCGCCGCCCACGGCTACCTGACCGCCCTGTCCATTTGCTCCGAGCCTGTGCCAGATCGTGAGTGGATCGACGCCCTGTTCGCCGAGGAACCTCACTACGCCGACGCCGCACAGCGTGAAGAAATCGAATCGACCCTGCTGGCCCTCAAGGCCCACATCGGTCGCCAACTGGCCTCCGACGAGGAATTCGAGCTGCCGTGCGACCTGGACCTGGGTGAAGACCCGGACGACTCCGACCTGCGCGGCTGGTGCATCGGTTTCATGGAAGGCGTGTTCCTGCGCGAAGCCGCCTGGTTCGAAACCGCCGAGGAAGAAGTCAGCGAAATGCTGCTGCCGATCATGGTCGGTTCGGGCCTGTTCGACGACCAGCCGGAGTTCTCCGACATCGCCGCCGACGCCAACCTGATGGACGACATGATCGTACAGATCCCGGAAGCACTCACCGCCCTTTACCTGCTGTGCAACGCACCCGACGAAAAACCGGCGATCCTCAAGCCACGTCACCACTGAGTCGTTTGCCCGTGCCCCCCATGGGCAATCGCTCGCTGCTCCTGCGTTACGTGCTGCTGTCCATCGGTTGGTTGAGCGTAGCGTTGGGAGTGATCGGCATTTTCCTGCCGGTATTGCCGACCACCCCCTTTCTACTGCTCGCCGCCGCCTGCTTCGCCCGAAGCTCCCCACGGTTCTACCACTGGCTGGTGCAACACCCGCACCTGGGGCCCTGGATTCGTGACTACCTGGACGGCAACGGCATCCCGCTCAAAGGCAAGGTCTACGCCATCGGCCTGATGTGGCTGAGCATCGGCTTTTCCTGCTACCTGGTGCCATTGCCCTGGGCACGTGGTTTCATGTTGACCAGCGGCGGATTAGTAACAATTTATATCCTGCGCCAGAAAACCCTGCCGCCGCGCTAAGCCTTTTAATACCCGGCCCTGCGACATTAGTGCCCACGCGACCTTGGTCGACACTGACTAATCCCCGGGCATCATGCGAGACTGTCCAGCCGGGCCTGAAATGCCTGGTGTGTTTATGTCCGGAGTTACCATGACGCTGTCCAGCGGGCTGATCGCCGCCGTTGCCCTGGCCTATATGGCCACCATGTTTTCCATCGCCTTTTACGGTGACCGCCGCCATGCGCCGCTGCCGCCGCGTATGCGTGCGTGGGTATACAGCCTGTCGTTGGCCGTTTATTGCACCAGCTGGACCTTCTTCGGCGCTGTAGGCCAGGCGGCCGAACAACTGTGGGCTTTTATACCGATCTACCTGGGACCGGTGCTGCTGCTGGTATTGGCCCCTGGGTCCTGCAAAAGATGATTCTGATCAGCAAGCAGGAAAACATCACCTCGATCGCTGACTTTATCGCCGCGCGCTACGGCAAATCCCAATCGTTGGCAGTGGTGGTGGCGCTGATCTGCATGGTGGGCGTGCTGCCTTACATTGCCCTGCAGCTCAAGGGCATCGTGCTGGGGGTCAACCTGCTGATCGGCGCCGGCGCGGATGCTGCCGGCACCCGAGCCCAGGACACCGCGCTGATCGTGTCGCTGGTGCTGGCGCTGTTCACCATTGTCTTCGGTACGCGCAACCTCGACGCCACCGAACACCACCGCGGCATGGTGCTGGCGATTGCCTTTGAATCCCTGGTCAAGCTGTTCGCGTTTCTCGCCGTCGGCGCGTTCGTGACCTACGGCCTCTATGACGGTTTCGGCGACCTGTTCAGCCAGGCGATGCTCGCGCCACGCCTGGAGGAATACTGGAAAGAAACCGTCAACTGGCCGTCGATGGTGGTACAGACCTGTGTCGCGATGATGGCGATCATCTGCCTGCCCCGGCAGTTTCACGTCACCGTGGTGGAAAACATCGACCCCCAGGATTTGCGCGTGGCCAAATGGGTCTTCCCCGCGTACCTGATCCTCGCGGCGTTGTTTGTCGTACCGATCGCCCTCGGCGGCAAAATGCTGTTGCCCGGTTCGGTGCCGCCCGATTCCTACGTGATCAGCCTGCCCTTGGCCGAAGCCCATCCGATTCTCGCCTTGCTGGCGTTCATCGGGGGGGCGTCGGCCGCCACCGGCATGGTGATTGTGGCAAGCATTGCGTTGTCGACCATGGTCTCCAACGACATGCTGCTGCCCTGGCTGTTGCGCCGCTCCAGCGCGGAGCGGCCGTTTGAAGTGTTCCGTCACTGGATGCTGTCGGTACGTCGCGTCAGCATTGTGCTGATCCTGCTGCTGGCTTATGTCAGCTATCGCTTGCTGGGCTCCAGCGCGAGCCTGGCGACGATCGGCCAGATCGCCTTCGCCGCCGTGACCCAACTGGCGCCCGCCATGCTCGGCGCGCTGTATTGGAAACAGGCGAATCGGCGCGGCGTGTTTGCCGGTTTGGCGGCGGGCACGTTCCTGTGGTTCTACACCTTGGTCCTACCGGTTACCGCGAAAAGCCTGGGCTGGTCGCTCAGCCTTTTCCCCGGCCTGACCTGGCTGCATTCCCACCCGCTCGGCTTGCCCCTCACCTCACTGACCCTGGGCACCGTGTTCTCCCTGGCGGGCAACTTCACGCTGTTCGTCTGGGTCTCGATGCTTTCGCGCACCCGGGTATCCGAACACTGGCAGGCCGGGCGCTTCATCGGCCAGGAAACCAGCCAACGCGCCAGCACTCGCTCGATGTTGTCGGTGCAGATCAGCGACCTGCTCAGCCTGGCAGCCCGTTTTGTCGGCGAAGAACGCGCCCAGCAGAGCTTTATCCGCTTCGCTTATCGCCAGGGCAAAGGCTTCAACCCCAACCAGAACGCCGATAACGATTGGATCGCGCATACCGAACGCCTGCTGGCGGGCGTGCTGGGCGCCTCGTCGACCCGTGCCGTCGTAAAGGCCGCGATTGAAGGTCGGGAAATGCAGTTGGAGGACGTCGTACGGATCGCCGACGAAGCCTCCGAAGTGCTGCAATTCAATCGGGCCCTGCTGCAAGGCGCCATAGAGAACATCACCCAGGGCATCAGCGTGGTGGACCAGTCCCTCAAGTTGGTGGCCTGGAATCGTCGCTATCTGGAGCTGTTCAACTACCCCGAAGGCTTGATCAGCGTCGGCCGGCCGATTGCCGACATCATTCGCTACAACGCCGAACGCGGCCTGTGCGGACCGGGTGAAGCCGAAGTCCATGTGGCGCGCCGGCTGCACTGGATGCGCCAGGGCCGCGCGCACACCTCCGAGCGTTTGTTCCCCAATGGGCGGGTGATCGAGCTGATCGGCAACCCGATGCCCGGCGGCGGCTTTGTCATGAGTTTCACCGACATTACCGCGTTCCGCGAAGCCGAGCAGGCGCTCACCGAAGCGAACGAAGGCCTGGAACGACGGGTGGCCGAGCGTACCCATGAACTGTCGCAGTTGAACGTGGCGCTCACCGACGCCAAAGGCGTGGCCGAATCCGCCAGCCAGTCGAAAACCCGCTTCCTCGCGGCGGTCAGTCATGACCTGATGCAGCCGCTGAACGCCGCACGCCTGTTCTCCGCCGCCCTCTCCCACCAGAATGACGGCCTGTCCAGCGAAGCCCGGCAACTGGTGCAGCATCTGGACAGTTCCCTGCGCTCGGCCGAAGACCTGATCAGCGACCTGTTGGATATCTCGCGCCTGGAAAACGGCAAGATCAATCCGCAGCGCCAGCCGTTTGTGCTCAACGAGCTGTTCGACACCCTGGGCGCCGAATTCAAGGCCCTGGCCCAGGAGCAGGGTTTGCGCTTCCGCGTGCGTGGCAGCCGATTGCGTGTCGACAGCGACATCAAATTGCTACGGCGGATCATGCAGAATTTTCTGACCAACGCTTTCCGTTATGCCGACGGCCCGGTCCTGCTTGGCGTGCGTCGACGCAAAGGCGAACTGTGCCTGGAAGTGTGGGACCGCGGCCCTGGTATCCCGCAGGATAAGCAGAAGGTGATTTTCGAGGAGTTCAAGCGCCTGGACAGCCACCAGACCCGTGCGGAAAAAGGCCTGGGCCTGGGCCTGGCGATCGCGGACGGTCTGTGCCGCGTGCTGGACCACCGCCTGAGCGTGCGCTCCTGGCCGGGCAAGGGCAGCGTGTTCAGCGTGCGTGTGCCGCTGGCGCGCAACCAGGCCGTTGCGCAGGTCAAGACCCCACAGGAAACCGGCCTGCCGCTGAGCGGGGCGCAGGTGCTGTGTGTGGATAACGAAGAGAGCATTCTGATCGGCATGCGCAGCCTGCTGACGCGCTGGGGCTGTGAGGTGTGGACCGCCACCGACCAGGCGCAATGCGCCGCATTGCTGGCAGATGGCATACGCCCGCAAGTTGCGTTGGTGGATTACCACCTGGACCACGGCGAAACCGGCACCGAACTGATGGGTTGGCTGCGCGCACAACTGGCGGAACCGATTCCGGGGGTGGTGATCAGCGCCGACGGCAGGCCGGAAATGGTCGCCGAGGTACATGCGGCGGGGCTGGATTATCTGGCCAAGCCGGTGAAACCGGCGGCGCTGCGGGCGCTGTTGAGCAGGCATCTGCCGCTGTAAAGATCGTCAGGACACCGCGTTGCGCCAGGTTATCCGTGTCATCGTTGACGTTTTTCGCGAGCAAGCTCGCTCCTACAACGGGCTCGGTTCTTCAGGCAGGTGCGCCACGCCGTCGGCATCGGTCATCGCCCGTTCCAGCAGATCGGCCGGCAGGCTTTTACTGGCGCGGGCGCCGAGCAATCTCAATTGTTCGGTGCGACTGACCAGATTCCCGCGTCCATCTGTCAGCTTGTTCCGCGCAGAGCTGTATGCCTTATCCAACTGCTGTAAGCGATTACCCACTTCATCCAAGTCCTGGATAAACAGCACGAACTTGTCGTACAGCCAACCGGCGCGCTCGGCGATTTCCCGAGCGTTCTGGCTCTGGCGTTCCTGCTTCCACAGACTATCGATCACGCGCAAGGTAGCGAGCAGCGTGGTAGGGCTGACGATGACGATATGACGGTCGAACGCTTCCTGGAACAGATTGGGTTCGGCCTGCAACGCCGCAGAAAACGCCGCTTCGATCGGCACGAACAACAAGACGAAATCCAGGCTGTGCAGCCCCTCCAGGCGTTTGTAATCCTTGCCGGCCAAGCCTTTGACGTGATTACGCAGGGACAGCACATGCTGCTTCAAGGCCGCCTGGCCGATCACTTCATCGTCCGCCGCTACATACTGCTGGTAAGCCGTCAGGCTGACCTTGGAATCCACCACTACCTGCTTGTCGCCAGGCAACATGATCAACACGTCCGGCTGGAAGCGCTCACCGTCCGGCCCCTTGAGGCTGACCTGGGTCTGATACTCACGGCCTTTCTCCAGGCCGGCATGTTCCAGCACGCGTTCGAGGATCAGTTCACCCCAGTTGCCCTGGGTTTTCTGCCCCTTGAGGGCGCGGGTGAGGTTGGTGGCTTCGTCCGACAGACGCAGGTTCAATTGCTGCAGGCGCTCTAGCTCCTTGGCCAGGGAAAAGCGCTCGCGGGCTTCATTCTGATAGCTTTCTTCCACGCGTTTTTCAAAGGACTGGATGCGTTCCTTCAGCGGGTCGAGCAACTGCCCGAGGCGCTCCTGACTGGTTTCGGCGAACCGCTGCTCGCGCTCGTCGAAGATCTTGCCGGCCAGCTCGGCGAACTGTGCACGCAACTCGTCCCGCGAGCCCTGCAGGTCGGCGAGGCGCTGTTGATGGCTTTCCTGTTGCTCGCGCAACTCGGCACGCAAGGCGGCAGACAATGCATCGAGACGGCGTAATTCGGTTTCCTTGGCGCTGCGGTCGAGGTTCCAGGCATGGGCAGCGTCGCGGGCGTTGTCGCGATCGATCTGCAGCAGTTCGACTTCACGGCGCACGGCAGCCAGATCGGCTTGCTTGGCAGCATTGGCCTGGCTCAGATCGCTGATCTCGTCGCGACTGGCATCCAACTGGGCGGTCAGGCCTTCCTGGGCCAGTTGCGCGATGGTCAAACGCTCTTCGAGCAACTCCCAGCCAGCCATGCGCGCGGTCAGCCGCCGTTGAATCTGCCAGCACAGCGCCAATAACGGCACTGCAGCGCCAGCCAGGCCCAGGGCAATACTGGTCCAATCGAAAACCATAGCCATTTCTGCCATCACCGAAAAGCAGCAAGGTTAACCAAGCACAGGGCTGGAGGACAGCTCAGTCTTCGACCTGACCGAGTTCGCGCTGGGCGCGGCGGTCGCCGGCGCGCGCGGCCAGGCGCAGCAAGTCGTGACCGATGCGACGGTCGCGGGCGTTGCCGCATTCACGGCACATCAATTGCCCCAGGCGACTCTGTGCGGCG
The DNA here is from genome assembly GCF_900102035.1 of Pseudomonas extremaustralis. Lineage (NCBI taxonomy): Bacteria > Pseudomonadati > Pseudomonadota > Gammaproteobacteria > Pseudomonadales > Pseudomonadaceae > Pseudomonas > Pseudomonas extremaustralis. The sequence goes on along the minus strand of NZ_LT629689.1, from coordinate 226,082 downwards.
ACCACCCCTTCGCGGGCCGGCTGCTTGAGCAAGCGCCCGGCGAAATGCTTGACGTTGGTGTTGTGGCCCAGTCGCGGGCTGTCGAGCAACCATAAGGCGACCTTCATCGAGAAGCGCTTGGGTGCGGTAACAGCCTGAGGGATGTCGGTAACAGAAGGTGATACTGAGCGAAACTTCATAAAACACTGTGGGACAGATCGAAGGGCGCGCCACTCTACTCTTTTTTTCACACAGGTAAAGCTGAAAAAACGCCGCACGCCCGTCCTAGAGCAAGCGCTTGGGACAATCCACAGAAGCTGTGGATAACTCAGTGGACAACCCCCCTTTAACTCGCGCAAAGCCCCATGGAATGGGGGCTGCGGTCAAACTGACGATTTTTTCACCAATAAAAAAAAGCCAGATTTTTCATTGACTTAAATTTCCATTGCAGGCAAACGACGGTTTTTCCCAGGGCGTGACAGCGGGGTTACACACGCCACACATAATGTGCACAAGTACCGATTCGATGGTTATATCGCCGACCCTTTTTGAACCGATACGTTTCGCCGATGTTACCGAAGGCAAAGACCGGGGACTTTTCAAATGCGCAAAGGCTCGCCACACTGCCCGCCTCAAGGAGCAACGGTGGTGGGTCGATGAAAGGGATTCTGTTGTTCGCCGTGTTATTACTGGCAATCTGCGCAATCGCCCTGGGGATCAATGCGGTACTGCCGTCCCCTGACGGCGCGTTGTTTGCCATCGCGATCCTGCTGTCGGCAGCCTTTACCGCCACATGCCTGTGCATCGAACTGGGCGAAGGTCGGATCAATGACATGGCCGATGTGATGAAAGTCGTCGAAACCGGCCAGTCTCTGCGCCTGACCCTGGCGAGCTATGCACTGGGCTGCTCGCTGACAGCGGCTATCACAGTCCTGGTCTATCAAGGCTTTTTGGACGGCTGACTGAAGTTATTTGGTAGGTGCGCTTCCTTTCCCTGTTTCAATCCGTTACTATCCGCGGCGTTAGTACCAAGCTGAAAGTCAATTCTGGTCGAACAACTCCCCTGAACAACACGGGACCGACCACCTCGATGGTTTCCAGGTATCACTTGTGACGACACTGCCTTTGAACAAGCAAAGGGTGTCGCGAAGTCTCAATACTCTGACCGAACCAACCTGCAAATTGATCAGGATCTTCACCCCGGGCCCAGAACCTTTGCCCTTGTCGTGTTGCCTGCCCTCCTAAGTACCTACCTGCCAGCCCAAGCGCGCCTAACTTATTAGCGCTTCAAACTGGCTGCTTTGTTCCAGTCGGGTTCTTCGTTCGATCAATGGTGATCAACGTCACTGGAACGTTTTAACGTTGCACGGTTCTTAACCGTGTCATTTGTAGGAACACCCATAATATGTCCGCTATCCATACTCAGGATGCCATTCGCACCCTCACCAACGCTTTTGCTCCGATGAACTGCCTGATCATGGCCGCTCGCAAAGGCTGCTTCAGCTTCACCCTGGTCAACGAACACGGCATCGCTCGTCACAGCGAACGCCTGTACCCCGATCAATACTCCAGCGCAGAACCGCTGCAGGCCGTGATCGAGCGTACCCGTCAGGCACTGGTTGCCTGATCGACCCGAGTCGCTGAAACACAAAAAACCCTGTTTAAAAAACAGGGTTTTTTATTGCCTGGAATTTGCCGTTGGCGTTTTTGCACTCAGCTCAAATAGATATAACCGTTATAACTGAATGGCGAAGATGTTTTAAAAACAGACCTTTACACCATAAATATGACACTACACTTCAACTCAAGCGGCATGATCCGCTTCCGGCGAGCCTGAGATCCGATCCACAGCTGCCAAGCCCCCACCCTTCTCAGGCTCGTCGATCACTTTCACGGATTGAGGCATGTATGGGTATCGCTGCCAGCGAATTGTGTCGCTATGTGATCCGGCCAACGCTGATGTACCTGGGCCGTCACAATCAGACCGCCGAGTCCCTGCTGCTGGGGATTGCGGCGAGCCAGTCGGAACTGGGCTCCGCACTGCACGACCGACGCGGCCATGGCCTGTATAGCATCACCGAATCCCGCCACCGCGCCCTGTGGGACGACTACCTGGCGCTGGACCCGGATCGCGCCAGCCTGGTACGCGGCCTGGCCAGCCAGCACGCCTTCCTCAGCGCGCCCCAACTTGAACTCACGGTCAACCTGCGTTACGCCACAGCCGTCGCCTGGTTACTGGTGGAGCAACATAACCCTGCCCTGCCACCTCCCGGTGATGTTTTGGCCATGGCACGTATCTGGAAAGAAAGTTTTCATCCACAAGGACGGCTGCGAGATTTCACTCAAGCCTGGCAAACCTGTGTTTCACCCATGATTCCCGCGGTTTGCTGACTGACTCCTTTGCAAGAGTCGGTAAAAAACCTGGATTTTGGTCGGATTGTCCTACAAAACCGCTCTATCTCCTGCATTCCAGCCTATAGCGCGATTACAAATTTGTTGTTACTTTCCGCAGCGGTGATCACACGGAGTTCTAATAATGAAAAAAGTAATGCTCAAGACCACACTTAGCCTCGCCGTTGCCATGGCCTCTTCCCACGTCTTCGCAAGTGGCTTTGCCCTTAACGAACAAGACGTCGCTGGAATGGGGACGGGTTTCGCAGGTCGCTCCTCTACTGCCGAAAATGCAAGCACCGTTTATGGCAACCCTGCCGGTATGGCACGCCTGGAAGGTCAGCAAATTACCGGTGGTGTTGCAGTCATCGACGCCACGACCAATATCAAAGATGCTGGCGGACGCTCTTCAGGCAGCAACAAAGGCGACATGGTGCCTTTCACCGGGGTTCCATTCGGCTTCTACACCAACAAACTCAATGATCAGTGGGCAATCGGCTTCGGTGTCTACGCGCCGTTCGGCCTGAAGACCGACTACGAAAGTGGTTTCCAGGGTCGTGGGTTTGGCAGCAAAAGCGAAGTGTCGGTTATCACCTTCCAGCCGACGGTCAGCTACGCCTTCAATGACAAGGTCTCGATTGGTTTTGGTCCAACGATCAACCGTATCGACGGCACCCTGGAGTCGCAGCCAAACCTGGCGGGGTTAGGGTTTGCAGGCGACAACAAAGTCAAAGTCAAAGGCGATGATACGGCCCTGGGCTTTAACGCCGGTATTCTGGTGCAAGCCACCGACACCACTCGCGTTGGCCTGACCTACCACTCGAAAGTGAAGTACAAACTCGAAGGCCACACCGAAGTCACCAAAGCGGCTACGGTCCCATCGTTCGTGTTGGCCAACAACCGCTACGACGCATCGTTGAAAGTCGACACGCCTGAATCCTGGGACCTGTCGGTTACCCAGGAGCTCAACGACGCCTGGAAGCTGTATGCGGGTGCGACCTGGACTCGCTGGAGTCGCCTGAAAGACATCACCATCAACAACGAAGGTGTGACAGCGGCCAGCGGTGGCATAGCTGCACCTAGCCTCGTCAGCACGATCACTGAGCCACAGAACTGGCACGACACCTGGGCCTACGCCCTGGGTACTTCCTACCAGCTCACCAAGCAGGTGGTACTGCGCACCGGTCTGAGCTTCGACCAGTCGCCAACCAACAACACCGATCGTTCACCACGCATCCCTACCGGTGATCGGACCATCTTCAGTGTTGGCCTGGGCTACGCGGTGATGGATAACATGACCGTGGACGTGGCTTACTCCTACCTCAAGGAAGAGCCGGTTAAAGTTAATAAGTCCAATGCACTGGGTTCCTACAGCTCCAAGTACGAAAACAGCGCCAACGGTTTCGGCCTGGGCGTGACGTACAAGTTCTGATCCCAAGCCGTATAAAAAAGCCCCGCTCTCCTGCAAAGGAGGCGGGGCTTTTCAATGGCCGCCGATCAGGGCTTGGATGCCAGCGCCTGCTCAACCGCCTCGATCAAATCGGGACTGTCCGGCTTGGTCAGACTGGAGAAACTGGCGATCACCTTGCCCTGGCGATCCACCACATATTTGTAGAAATTCCACTTCGGCGCATTGGCCTGCTCCGCCAGCACCTTGAACAGGTGCACGGCATCCGGCCCCTTGACCGTCTGCGGCTCGGTCATGGTGAAGGTCACACCGTAATTCACATAACAGACCTTGGCGGTTTCCTCGCCGGTCTTGGCTTCCTGCTTGAAGTCATCGGACGGTACACCGATCACTTCCAGCCCTTGGCCCTTGTAGCGTTGATACAAGGCTTCAAGGCCTTTGAACTGCGGCGCGAACCCGCAGAAGCTCGCGGTATTGACGATGACCAACGGTTTGCCGGCAAAGCGCTGGCACAGGTCGATGGACTCCTTCGCACGCAGCTTGGGTAATTGCCCTTCGAGCAAAGCTGGGCAATCGGCGGCCAACGCCACGCCGCCAAAAGCCGCCATCAGCACGGGAACTGCAAGCCAGCGCATCTGCATGTCGAAATGTCCTTTAAAGAGTTCAGGGATCGAACTTAACAGATCGACATACCCAACTGCATCAACGCCAACCCGCCACGCTGCCATCCCCACCAGGCCAGGGCCAACAAAAGCACGGTCGCTGCCACACCACCGAACAGGTACCAGGTTGAATTCATGCCGCCTCCATCTGCACCTGCAAGCGCGCCACCGGCCGCTCACGTACCGGCCAGTTCAGGGCTGCAGCGAGCAGGCTCAAGAGAATTGCCATCTGCCAGATCAAATCGTAGTTGCCGGTTCGATCATAGACCACCCCGCCCAGCCAACCGCCAAGGAACGAACCGAGCTGATGGAACAGGAACACAATCCCACCGAGCATGGAGAGATTTCGTACACCAAATAATGTGGCGACGGTGCCATTGGTCAGCGGTACGGTGGACAACCACAGGAACCCCATGGCCATGCCGAACAGGTAGGCCGAGGCTTGCGTGACCGGTGCCCACAGAAACAGCACGATCACCACAGCGCGCAGCAGGTACAAGCCGGTCAGCAGGCGTGGTTTGGAGATGCGCCCACCGAGCCAACCGGCGGTGTAAGTACCAAAAATATTGAACAACCCGATCAACGCCAACACGGTGGTGCCAACAGTGGCGGGTAAGTGCTGGTCCACCAGATAAGCCGGCAGATGCACACCGATGAACACTACCTGGAAACCACAGACGAAAAAGCCGAATGCCAGCAGCCAGAACCCAGAGTGGGAACAGGCCTCCTTGAGCGCCTCGCGCAAGGTTTGCTGGCCGGCCGTCACGGGCAACGGCCGATCCTTGAGCATGGCGACCAGCGGCAAGATCAGCGCCACCATCAAGCCCAGTGCGAGCAAGGCGGCGGACCAGCCCAGCCAACTGATCAGGCCCAAGGTGCCCGGGACCATGGCGAACTGGCCGAAGGAGCCGGCGGCGCTGGCAATCCCCATGGCCATGCTGCGTTTTTCCGGCGCCACGGCGCGGCCGACCACGCCGAGAATGACCGAGAACGAGGTGCCGGACAGGCCGATCCCAATCAGCAAGCCGGCACTGAGGGACAACGACCACGCCGAATCGGACATGCCCATCAACACCAGACCTACCGCGTACAGCACCCCACCGACAAACACCGCCTTGGTGGCACCGAAACGGTCGGCCAACGCACCGGTAAACGGCTGCGCCAGGCCCCAGATCAGGTTCTGCAAGGCAATGGCGAAGGCAAAGGTCTCACGACCCCAACCGAATTCGCTGCTCATCGGCGCCAGGAACAAGCCGAAACCATGCCGCACGCCCAACGACAACGCCAGGATCAGCGCACTGCCCAAAAGCACCCAGCCACTGGTGCGCCACATCGAGGTCATTTCTTATTCTCCGTTCGCGGGTATATACCCGCTTGTAGTCGAAAAAAACTCGCGCTCAGGCGAGTTCATCCAGCAAGGCCAACAGGGTTTCGCGTTTTTCCGCGCCCAGTCGATCGATCAGTTTCTGTTGCGCCGCTTCCCAGGCAGGTAACGCTGCCGCCAGTCGCTCTTCGCCAGCAGCGGTCAACAACACCAGGCGATTGCGCAGATCATCGCCCTCGACCAACCGCACCAGGCCCTCGCCTTCGAGCACCCGCAGGTTGCGCCCCAAGGTGCTGCGATCCAGGCCCATGGCGTCGGCCAGGCTGGAAATGCTCGGCTGGTCGAGACGCTGCAAGTTACACAGCAAAGAATACTGGGCGACGTTGATCCCGAAGCCGTCGAGAGCGCCGTCGTAGTGCCTGCTGACGCCACGGGCGGCACGTCGCAGGTTGGTGCATAAACATTGGGAGGCAAGCATGGAACGTGTATATACCCGCGATTAAGGAAATGCAAGAAAGTGTTACAGAGCCAGGCCGACCAACACCGCGACCTCCAGCAGCTCCAGCAGTGCGCCAGCGGTGTCGCCCGTGGTGCCGCCGAGCCGATTGATCATCAGTTGGCGCAAGCCCATAAAGCACAGCGCAGCGAGCAACACCGCGATCCCGCCACTGAAGCCGCCGATCAAGATACACGCCAGACCGCTGAGGATCAGTACCTGTTGGCCGACGATCCGTGGCAAATGATCCGACAATGCCTGGCCCAGTCCTCCGACGCGCACATAGCGGGTGGTCAGAAACAACGCCAGCATCGACGCCCGGCCGATCAAGGGTGCCAGGATCAATGCCGCACCGTTGTGCTGCTCGATCAATGCCACCAACGCGGTGAACTTGAGCAGCAACACCAGACCCAGGGTGACCACTGCGATCGGCCCGCTGCGCGGGTCCTTCATGATGCTGAGGGTGCGCTCACGGTCGCCAAAGCCTCCGAGCCAGGCATCGGCGCTGTCCGCCAGGCCGTCGAGGTGCAGTCCGCCACTGAGCAGCACCCAGGCGGTCAGCAACAGCGCGGCGTGCAGCAACAACGGCGCCCCCATCAACGCGATGTTCAGGCCCCACAGCAGCACGCCGAACAACACGCCAACCAGCGGATAAAACAGCAGCGAACGCCCCAATTCCTGGGGCTGCGGCATGCCCGGCAGGCGAATCGGCAGGCTGCTGAGAAATTGCAGGGCGATCCAGAACGGCAGCATGCTTACCCCACTTCCTTCAACACGCCGTCAGCCGTGACCTGCAGGCTGAACAAACCAGCGTGACCGACCTCGACATTCAGCAGTTGCTCCCGGGGTAAGCCGCGAGCATGGGCCAACAACAGGCGCATCACACCACCATGGCTGATCAACAGCACGCGCTGGCCTGCGTAGGCCTGATGCATGCGTGAGACCGCACTGAAAACCCGGTCGGAAAAGTCACTGACAGGTTCTCCGTCTGGCGGGGTAAAACCATAGGGATCGGCCCAGAACCGCCCCAACCCCTCGGCATCGGTTTCCATCAACGTCGCTGCACTCTGCCCTTCCCAGGCGCCGAAATGCAGCTCTTGCAGATTTTTTTCCAGCCGCACCGGCAAATTGAGCCGAGCCCCCAACTCATCGGCAAACCGCGCGCAACGCTGCAAAGGCGAGCTGACCAAAAGATCCCACGGCCCACGCGCCACCACAGCTGCGCGCATCTGCTCCCAGCCCTTGGGCGTCAGGGCGTCGTCCAGGCTGCCACGCAGGCCGCCGCCCAGTTCGGTTTCGCCGTGACGCAACAGGTCCAGGCGCAAGGTCATGCGGGGCGATCCGCCACGGCCGCTTCGGCGAAGGTCGCCATCTGTCCGTGCAACGCGCACGCCAGGCGCAGCAGCGGTACGGCGAGAGCCGCGCCACTGCCTTCGCCCAGGCGCAGGCCCAGCTCCAGCAGCGGCTGCGCGTCGAGGCAGTGCAATACGTGACGATGGCCAGGCTCGGCGCCACGATGGCCGAACACCAGCCACTGGCGACAGGCCGGATTCATACGTGACGCGACCAGCGCGGCAACGGTGCAGATAAACCCGTCCACCAGCACCACGACGCCCTCCTGGGCGCAGGCCAGATAGGCCCCCACCAACGCCGCGATCTCAAAGCCGCCGAGGTTGAACAGGGTGTGCAATGCATCACCGCGCTGGGCGGCATGCAACGCCAGGGCGCGTTCGATCACCGCCACCTTGTGGTTGACCCCCTGGGCATCCAACCCGGTGCCCGGACCGGTCAGGTCGCTGGCCGGGCAATCGAGCAAGGCGCACGCCAGCGCGCTGGCGGCGGTGGTGTTGCCGATGCCCATCTCGCCGCCGATAAACAATTGCGCACCGCTCTCGCGGGCGCGCAGCACGCTGTCCCGCCCGGCCTGCAAGGCCAATCGTCCCTGGGCCTCGGTCATTGCCGCGCCCTTGGCGAAGTTGGCGGTGCCCGCACCGATATGCAGATGGCGCACACCGGGCAAATCCAGGGACAGGTCAACGGTGCCGAGGTCGACCACTTCCAACTGCGCGTCCAGTTGGCGCGCCAACACGCTGATGGCCGCGCCGCCGCTGACGAAGTTCTGCAGCATCTGGCCGGTGACCTCCTGGGGATACGCCGACACCCCCTCCGCGACCACGCCGTGATCGCCAGCAAAGATGGCGATCCACAACCGCTCCACCGCCGGTTTGACCTGGCCCTGCAAACCGGCCAACTGCACCGCCAGCGCTTCCAGCCGCCCCAGGGAGCCGGCGGGCTTGGTCAATTGCTGCTGACGCGCCAGGGCTTGTTCGTACGCGTGAGCGTCAATGGCCTTACAGGGATTGAGCCACCAGGTGTCCGTCATAACGCAGTACCTTTCAAAGTCAGGGGCAGGCCGGCAACCGTCAGGACAACGCGCTGACATCGCTCGGCCAAGGCTTGATGCAGCCAACCGGCTTCATCCACATAACGGCGAGTCAATTCGCCCAGCGGCACGACACCCAGACCGGTCTCGTTGCTGACAAAAATAATTTCACCCGGCAGCGAAGCCAGGGTTTCCAGCAATTGATCGCGCTCAAAGGCCAGGCGTGCGGGGTCTTCGAGCATCAGCAGATTGGTCAGCCACAGGGTCAGGCAATCCACCAGCAGGCAGCGACCGGGGGCGGCATTTTCCCGTAGCACCCGCGCCAGCTCGAGCGGCTCTTCGATCAACCCCCAATGGTCAGGGCGGCGCTGGCGGTGCAAGGCCACGCGTGCATTCATTTCGCCGTCCAGCGGCTGGCTGGTGGCGATATAGATGACGGGCAAACCGCTGTCACCGGCGAGCTTTTCGGCGAGGCGGCTTTTGCCGGAACGGGCACCGCCGAGGATCAGTTGGTGCATGACGCGACCCCACACAATGTGCGCAACAGATCGGTATCCAGGTGCTGTTCCACCAGGTCCGCCAGACGCTCGATATCGCGCTCGCGCAGGGCGTGGTAGTCCACCTCCTGCACGTCCTGCAACCCGGCCCAGCGCAACAGCGCACTGCACGCTGCCGGGGTCTCGAACAGACCGTGCAGATACGTACCGAGGATCTGCCCATCCACGCTCCGGGCGCCGTCATGGCGACCGTCGTCGAGGTACACGGCGGGGTTCGACAGGGCGTCGCCGGACGTCACGCCCGCATGGATCTCATACCCGCTGACCTCGACATTCTCCAGCAGTAAACGCCCACGCACATTGCGCAATTGCTTCTCTTCTTCCAGGGTCGTGCTGAACGCCAGCAACCCCAAACCCACGCTGGAGCCGGCCGGCCCTTCCAGGCCCAGCGGGTCGTGCACGTGCTCGCCGAGCATCTGCAGGCCACCGCAAATCCCCAGGACCTTGCCGCCATAGCGCAAATGCCGCGCCACCGCAGTGTCCCAGCCATTGGCGCGTAGGTAGGCGAGGTCGGCGCGCACGCTTTTCGAGCCTGGGAGGATGATCAGGTCGGCGGCCGGTATCGGCTGGCCCGGTCCGATGAATTGCACATCCACCTGCGGGTGCAGGCGCAGCGGATCGAAATCGGTGTGGTTGCTGATGCGCGGCAACACCGGCACCACCACCTTGAGCACATCGGCCGACTTGTCGATCTGGCGCCGGTCGATGCCGTCCTCGGCTTCCAGGTGCAGGTCCATCACGTAGGGCAGCACGCCCACCACCGGTTTGCCAGTGCGTGCCTGCAGCCAATCCAGCCCCGGTTGCAACAGAGCAATGTCGCCGCGAAAACGGTTGATGATAAAGCCCTTGACCCGCGCCTGTTCGCTGGGGGACAGCAGTTCCAGGGTGCCGACCAGATGGGCGAACACCCCGCCGCGATTGATATCGGCGATCAGCAGCACCGGGCAGTCCACCGCTTCGGCGAAGCCCATATTGGCGATGTCATTGGCGCGCAGATTGATCTCCGCCGGAGAGCCCGCGCCTTCCACCATCACCACCGGGAAGCGTTCGCTCAAGCGTGCGTGGGAAGCCAGTACCGCCTGCATCGCGATAGCTTTGTAGTCGTGATAGGCCACCGCGTTCATGCTGGTCACGGCGCGCCCGTGGATGATCACTTGGGAGCCGGTGTCACTGTTGGGCTTGAGCAGCACCGGGTTCATGTCGGTATGGGGCACCAGATTGGCCGCCTGGGCCTGCACTGCCTGGGCGCGGCCGATTTCGCCACCGTCGGCGGTGACGGCACTGTTGAGCGCCATGTTCTGCGGCTTGAACGGCACCACCGCCACGCCCTGGCGCACCAGCCAGCGGCACAGCGCGGTCACCAGGGTACTTTTGCCGGCGTCGGAAGTAGTGCCCTGCACCATCAATGTGCTCATGAAGCGTCCTTGTATGCGCCCAAGGCGTCGTCGAGCCGCTGCCAGTGCGCCTCGGTGTCGGGCAGGCCAAACCGCAGGCTGCTGTCGTGAACGAACAAGCGCAGCAGAATGCCGCGCTGGGCCATGAATTCGTGCAGGCGTTCGGCGTGCGGCGTGATCAGCCACTGGAACAGCGCGCAGCCACCCTGGGGTTGGAAGCCGTGGCGTTCGAGCAAGGCATGCAAGCGTTGACCGGCCTCGATGCAACGCGCACGTTGCCGTGCCTGCCCGGCGGTGTCGCGCAGGCACGCCTGCCCCAACACACGCGTCGGCCCGCTGACCGCCCATGGCCCGACCTGTTCGGCCAGCAATTTGAGTAACCTGCGTTCGGCCAGGACAAAGCCCAGCCGTACACCGGCCAGGCCGAAAAACTTGCCGAACGAACGCAACACAATCAAGCCGACCTGATGGGCCTGGTCCGCCAGGCTCAAGTGCGGGGTCGCGTCCATAAAGGCTTCATCCACCACCAACCAACCACCACGCTGGGCCAGCCGCGTGTGCCAGTCCAGCAGGCGTTGCGGGCTCAGGCTCAAACCGGTGGGGTTGTTGGGATTGACCACCACCAGCACGTCAAGGCTGTCGAGGAAGAAGTCGACTTCCTGCTCCTGCACTTCGCGCACCACGTAACCGGCACGACGCCAGGCTTCAGCGTGTTCGGCATAGCACGGCGAGAGCACGCCGACCTTGCCGGCACGGCGCAGTCGCGGCAACAGTTGGATCGCCGCCTGGGAACCGGCCACCGGCAACAGATGCGCGGCGCCGTAATACTCGCTGGCGGCCTGTTCCAGGCCATCGTCGGTTTCCGGCAAGCGCGCCCAGGCCCGCAGCGGAATCTCGGGAATCGGCCAGGGCCACGGCGCCAGGCCGCTGGACAGGTCCAGCCAGTCAGCCTCAGCAATTCCGTACTGGATCGACGCTTTGCGCAATCGGCCACCATGCTCAAGCATAAAATTGCCCCCCGATACATAGGATCAGCAGCCACAACCATACGCCGCGCTGCACCAGTTGCCAGCCTCGGTCGATGGCGTCGGCATCCGCCGCCGGGCCTTCGCCCAGTAGCGGGCGGTGGTGCACTTCGCCGTGATAGATCGCCGCACCACCCAGTTCCACTCCCAGGGCGCCGGCGCCGGCCGCCATCACCGGACCGGCGTTGGGGCTGTCCCAGGTCGGACCCTGGGTACGCCAGCACCGGAGGGCCAGGCGGGTTTTACCCAGTACCGCGTAGGTCAAAGCCACCAGGCGTGCGGGAATGTAGTTCAGCACATCGTCGATCTTTGCCGCGGCCCAGCCAAAGCGTTCAAAGCGTTCGTTGCGATAACCCCACATGGCGTCGAGGGTATTGCTCAGACGGTACAGCACCACCCCCGGCACACCAGCGACGACAAACCAGAACAACGCGGCAAACACCGCATCGCTGCCGTTTTCCAACACTGACTCGGTGGCGGCGCGGGCGACTTCGGTGTGGTCCAGTTCACTGGTCTGACGGCTGACCAGGTAACTCACGCGCTGACGCGCGCCGTCCAGGTCATCGCGACGCAGCGCTTCGGCCACGGGAATCACATGTTCGCCAAGGCTGCGTAAGCCGAGGGCGCAATACAACGCCAGAATCTCCAACACCCAGCCGATATACGGCGCCCACGACAAGGCCGTGGCCAACAGGGTCAATGGCACCACCGCGATAAACCACGCGGTCACCCCATGGCTGCGCCAGCCACGGCCACCACTGTTGAAACGTTGCTCGATGCGCCCGGCGAAATTGCCGAACACCACCAGCGGATGCCAGCGCCTGGGTTCGCCCAGCAACGCATCCAGCGCCACCCCGGCGACACACAGCAAGGCCACACTCATTGACTCACTCCCCACACATTTTCGTACAGCATGTCACTCAGCGGCTTGGGTTCGGTCCAGCCTTCGAGCTGCAACATCGGCGCCGGGTAAAATTCCGCCACCGGCCCCAGGCACAACACGGCCAACGGTTTGGCGCCAGGCGGCAAGCCCAGCAGATCGGCCAGGGCCAGGGGTTCGAACAGCGAGACCCAGCCCATGCCCAGCCCCTCGACGCGGGCGGCCAGCCACAGATTCTGGATTGCACAGGACAACGAGGCCATGTCCATTTCCGGCAAGGTGCGCCGCCCGAAGATATGTCGCTCGCGATCGTCCATCAGCGCTGCCACCAGCACTTCGGCGCAGTCATGGATACCTTCGACCTTGAGCTTCATGAACGCGTCGGAACGCTCGCCCAACGCCTCGGCGGTGCGCACGCGTTCCTCTTCCACCAGTTGCTGGATGCGGCCGCGCAGCGTGCGGTCGCTGATGCGGATAAAGCGCCACGGTTGCATCAAGCCGACACTCGGCGCCTGGTGCGCGGCCTGGAGCAGACGATGGAGCAATTCGGGGGCGACGCTGCCGCCGCTGAAGTGACGCATATCTCGACGTTCGGCGATGGCGCGATAGACCGCGTCGCGATCGGCCTGGGGGAAAGCGTTGTCACTCATGGGGCTGTGCTGGCTCAAGGTCGGGCGCAAACAACGCGGCAACCGCTCGGGGATTGGACGGGAAATAGAAGTGCACGTAGGACGCGGTCATCCGTCCCTGCCGATACACCGCCTCGGCCCCGCGCCCGCCATTGGGGCTCAGGCCGCGGGCAATCGGCTGCCAGTCGGTGCGGGTCAGGGAGTGATGATAGGTGTGCCCGCGCAGGACGCCTTCGGGCAACTCGACGCTTTGCAGGGCCAGGGCCGCCAGTTTCTTTTGCATCACTGCATCGCCCTGCAGCAGGCCGACCAGTTCGGCACGGGTGCCGTCGACATCGGTGAGCGAATCGAGCAGATAGAGCATGCCGCCACATTCGGCGAGCAAGGGCTTGCCGCCCGCGTGATGGGCACGGATGGCATCGAGCATCGGCGTGTTTTGCGCCAGCGCCTGGTGGTGCAACTCCGGGTAACCGCCGGGTAGATAGAGACTGTCGGCCTCGGGCAATTGGCGATCATGGATCGGCGAGAAGAAACACAACTCGGCGCCCATCGCCCGCAACAGATCCAGGCTGGCACCGTAGGTGAAGGCAAACGCTTCGTCGCGGGCCACAGCAATGCGCACCCCGGCCAGCAACGGCTCGGCCTCGATCACGGCGGGCGCGGCAAAGGTCACCGGCGGCGGCAACGCGACTTCACAGCTGCTGCCCAGGGCTTGGGCGGCGGCATCCAGGCGCACATCGAGGTCATTCAGCTCACTGGCTTGCACCAGGCCCAAATGACGGCTGGGCAACTCGATCCCGGTTTCGCGGGACAACGCGCCATACCAGCGCAGGCCTTCGGTGAGGCTGCCTTCGAGCAGTTGCGCATGCCGCAAAGTGCCGACGCGGTTGGCCAGCACGCCGGCGAACGGCAAATCCGGCTGATAGCGCGCCAGGCCAAGGGCCAGGGCCCCGAAGGTCTGGGCCATGGCCGTGCCGTCGATCACGGCCAACACCGGTACACCAAAGTGTCGTGCCAGGTCGGCGCTGGAAGGCGTGCCATCGAACAGGCCCATCACGCCTTCGATCAGGATCAGGTCGGCCTCCCCCGCCGCTTCCCACAGCAAGCGACGACTTTCCTGCTCGCCCACCATCCACATGTCCAATTGATACACCGGCGCCCCGCTGGCGCGCTCATGGATCATCGGGTCGAGAAAATCCGGACCGCATTTGAACACGCGCACCTTGCGCCCCAGGTTGCGGTGCAAACGGGCCAGTGCGGCGGTGACGGTGGTTTTGCCCTGGCCGGACGCCGGAGCGGCGATCAACACAGCCGGGCAGTGACGGGGCTGATTCAAAGTTCGACGCCTTTCTGCGCCTTGATACCGGCCTGGAACGCGTGCTTGAGCATGCCCATCTCGGTGACGGTGTCGCCCATTTCGATCAATTCAGGCTTGGCCCCACGACCGGTGACCACCACGTGCTGCATCGGCGGGCGCGCTTGCAGGTCGCTGAGTACCTGGTCCAAATCAAGGTAACCGTGCTTGAGGGCAATGTTCAGTTCATCCAGAACCACCAGGCCGATGCCCGGGTCTTGCAGCAACTGGCGGGACACCGCCCAGGCGGCTTCGGCGGCGGCGATATCGCGCTGGCGATCCTGGGTTTCCCAGGTGAAGCCTTCGCCCATGACGTGAAAACGCACTTGCTCGGGGAAGCGGCGGAAGAACAGCTCTTCACCGGTACTGTTGCGCCCCTTGATGAACTGCACCACACCGCACTGCATACCATGGCCCATGGCGCGGGCGAGCATGCCGAACGCCGAGCTGCTCTTGCCTTTGCCGTTGCCGGTCAACACCAGCAGCAGGCCGCATTCGTTCGGGGAATTGGCAATGCGCTCGTCGATCACGGCTTTTTTGCGCAGCATGCGCGCCAGGTGGCGCTCGTCGCGCTCGGGGGAATCGGTCATGGCAGCTCTCCGTTGGGGCTGGACAAAAACGGCGGGCAGGAAAAGAAAAAACAGACAGCCAAGCATCGCCCACCGTGATGCTGTTGGATGATCCAGGCCGGTCTCCGGACTCATGAGTGGCGCGCGAGCGCTGATAGAGCGCGCGAGCAGGCCGACGATGCGCCTTCCCATATCGCCAGCGATACAGTGGCAAAAGGCAGCGTCTTGACTCATTTACCGTTGCGGGGGCAGCGCCGGAATCGCGGCAGCACTGTGTACAAGTGCGCTCACTCACCGGCTTCCCTGTTTCACTCTGTCGACCCACAGGTCACAGAGCACCTGGAACAAGCGGCGAAGGTTAGTGGGTTGGGGGTGGAGCGTCAATTAAAGCCGGCCCCGGACTTGAACCATCGCACCGCCGATCGCCTCTACCCTTACAGGTATCAAGGAGAACACCATGCACAAAACCAGACTCGCCCTGCTCATCATGCTCGCCGGCACCCTCGCCGCCTGCGGTGAAACCTCCACGCTGCAGGTCTCCGATGGCACCGGGCCCACGCCCAAGCTACCGGAGCCGAACAAGACGCTGATCCCCACCGTGAACATCGCCCCCGCCATCGGCTGGCCGGACGGCGTGAAGCCAACGGCCGCCGCCGGTACCCAAGTGACGGCGTTCGCCGAGGGCCTGGACCATCCCCGCTGGCTGTATGTGTTGCCCAACGGCGATGTGCTGGTCGCGGAAACCAACGCGCCGCCCAAGCCCGATGACTCCAAGGGCATTCGCGGCTGGGTCATGGAGAAGGTCATGGGCCGGGCCGGTGCCGGCGTGCCGAGCCCGAATCGCATCACGTTGCTGCGTGACGCCGACCACGACGGTGTCGCCGAGACCCGCACGGCGTTCCTGGAACACCTCAATTCGCCGTTTGGCATGGCTCTGGTCGGCAACGACTTGTATGTGGCCGACTCGGACAAGCTGCTGCGCTTCGCCTATCAGCCGGGTGAAACTGCGATCAAATCTGCCGGCACCACGGTCGTCGATTTGCCCGGCGGCCCGTTGAACCATCACTGGACCAAAAACGTGGTGGCCAGCCAGGATGGCAGCAAGCTGTATGTCAGCGTAGGCTCCAACAGCAACGTCGGCGAAAACGGCCTGGAGGCAGAACAAGGCCGCGCCGCGATCTGGGAAGTCGACCGTGCGAGCGGCCAGCACCGCATCTTCGCCTCCGGCCTGCGCAATCCCAACGGCATGGCCTGGGAACCCCAGAGTGGCAAGCTGTGGACGGCCGTGAACGAGCGCGACGAGATCGGCAGCGACCTGGTGCCGGACTACATCACCTCGGTCAAGGATGGTGCGTTTTATGGCTGGCCCTTCAGCTATTACGGCCAGCATGTGGACGTGCGCGTCACCCCGCAAAATCCAGAACTGGTCGCCAAGGCCATCGCACCGGACTATGCGGTGGGTCCTCACACTGCGTCGTTAGGATTGACCTTCGCCGAGGGCAGCACCCTTCCAGCGCCCTTCACCCACGGTGCATTCATCGGCCAGCATGGTTCGTGGAACCGCAAGCCGCACAGTGGCTACAAGGTGATCTTCGTACCATTCGAGGGTGGCCAGCCTAAAGGCCAGCCGGTGGACGTGCTGACCGGGTTCCTCGACAAGGATGAGAAAGCCATGGGCCGACCGGTGGGCGTTGTCATCGACAAGCAGGGCGATTTACTGGTGGCCGATGATGTGGGGAATAAGGTGTGGCGAGTTTCTGCGGCTAAGTAACCGCTCCCAAGACCACCACAAAACAGATGTGGGAAAGGGCTTGCCCCTCCCACATTGGGATCTTGGGTTGACTCAGGGGTTGCGGGCCAAGTGCTCGGCCGGCAACACGCGCTTGGCGCTGAGGTAGGCATTCTGCCAATAGGCCTTGGACAAGGTATCCAGCTTCACCGTACCGCCGGTTTGCGGCGCGTGGACAAAGCGACCCTCGCCCACATAGATCCCGGCGTGGCTGACCTGCGAGCCGCCACCGGTGGCGAAGAACAGCAGGTCGCCGGTTTGCAGGTTCTGTTCGCTTACGTCCTGGCCACGCATGACGATGAGTTCACGGGTCGTACGCGGCAAGGAGATACCGGCGGCGTCGCGAAAGACAAAACCGATCAGGCCACTGCAATCAAACCCCGAGTCCGGCGTATTGCCACCCCAACGATAAGGCGTACCGACCAGGCCCAACGCACGGAACAGCACATCTTCGGCGGCAGGCGAAAAACTTTGGTTGGAATAGCTGAACACCGGCCTGGGCTTCATCGCTACGTGAGCGGGCGACGGTGTGCGGCTTGCGCAGGCGCTGAGCAGCGCGGCGCAAAGAATTAGAATCAGGCGGGCCGAGGTCGACATGTGCAGAACAATCCTGGTCTGGATGCGGCTTTCGCTGCCGAACGCTGAAAACCAGAACGCGCAAGCAGAGCTTGCGCGAACGGATTACAACAATGTCCAGGGATTCTAGCGCTTACACGTCAAACTTCAAGTATCACTTTAAGTTTACTTGCTAGCGGTAATCGTCGTCGGGGCCATGGCGAGTGCACGCTTGGCTTCGATGAAGGTTTTGCTCCAGTAGCTGTCACCCAGACTGTCGACCCGAACACCGCCACTGCGACGGCTGCTGGAGTGGATAAACTGGTTGTCGCCCAGGTAGATACCCGCGTGGCTTACGCGACCACGACCGCTGGTACTGAAGAAAAGCAGATCACCGGGCTTGAGGTTATTGCGTGCGACCAACGGTGCATTCACGTTGATCATTTCGCGCGTCGAGCGTGGCAGGTTCATGCCAGCTTCTTCACGAAACAGGTAGCCGATGAAACCGCTGCAGTCGAAACCGGCTTCGGAGGTACCGCCGAAACGGTAACGGGTACCGATCAGGGACATGCCGCGTTCGAGGATGCTGTCGGCCAGAACTGGAAGCTGATAAGGCTTGTTGCCGGCGAAGTCGGCCAGTTCCTTTTCCGTCGCCAATTCTTCTTCATAAACGGTAGAAGATTGAGCCGCGACGAATTTGGCGTGATTTTGAACCTGGGATTTGTGCTGCTCTGCTACTTGTTGGGTGTGAGAAGCGCAACCAAACAACAGGGTAACGAGTGCGAGAGGCACGAGGGGTGCGAAGCGATTTAGCATGGGCACGACCGTGGCTGATGTGTAAAGAAGTCGAGACTATGCCTTCTATCACATCGATTTGCAAATTCAATCGCGGTCTTTGTGACTTATTGTTTGGACTATGGCATCTAAGCCCTAATCCCCCTTATTGATTGAAATGCGCAGCCCATGAGGCTAAAAGCGCAGTTTTTCTGACGCCTGCAAATTGCCGGACGGTTGAAAATCAACGCGTTACCAACCCAAAGTCTCCTTCAAAAAAGGAATCGTCAATTTTCTTTGGGCCTGCAAAGACGCTTGGTCGAGCTGCTCGAGCAAATCGAACAAAGCGCTCATGCTGCGGGTGCCACGGGTCAGAATGAAGTGCCCCACCTCGTCGGTCAGGTGCAGGCCGCGACGAGACGCACGCAATTGCAGGGCACGCAATTTGTCTTCGTCGGAAAGGGGGCGCATCTGGAAGATCAGCGCCAGGGTCAGGCGCGACTTGAGGTCGGCCAGCTTGATCGGCAGTTCACGCGGCGAGGTCGAGGCGGCAATCAGCAGGCGCCGGCCACTGTCACGCAAGCGGTTGAACAGATGAAAGAGCGCCTCTTCCCAATCCGCCTTGCCAGCGATCGCCTGCAGATCGTCCAGGCATACCAGCTCATATTGCTCAAGATGGTCGAAAATCCCGATACCGCGGTCCATCAACTCAGCCAAAGGCAGATACACCGCCGGCTCACCCATCTGCTCGAAACGCAGGCACGCGGCCTGCAACAGGTGAGTCCGCCCTACGCCTTGCTTGCCCCACAGATAGATCAGGCTTTCGGTCCACCCGGCGTCGGCTTCGCAGAGCCGCTCGACATAGCCGAGTGCAGCGGCATTGGCGCCTGGGTAGTAATTGATAAAGGTGGCATCGTCACGCAGACGCACACCTAGGGGCAGCTGAATCGGTTTCATGCTGACTGAACGGCTCCAATACGAACCGTTAGTGGCCTCTGTGTAAAGTTTGCAAAGTTTATACCCGTGACGCCGGGCGCACAATGCAGCAGACCACAAGCAAAATCAAAGGTTTGCGTTAACTTGGCGGATTTGCGCGGAATGTTTGACACCCTCTTTGCATAAACCACAAACCCGGCTATGCCAGGTGTGTGGCGAAGTCGTTACAGGTCAGGGTCTTCAACGCCCATGTAGACATCCGAATCCTTGTACAGATCATGCACATGGCGCACCAGCACCATGATCACCGCCGCCACCGGCAGGGCCAGCAGGATGCCGGTAAAGCCGAACAGTTCACCGCCCGCCAGGATCGCAAAGATCACCGCCACCGGGTGCAGGCCAATCCGATCGCCCACCAGCAACGGCGTGAGTACCATGCCTTCCAGGGCCTGGCCCACCATGAACACCGCAACAATCCCCAGCATCGGGTACAGGTCGCCGCCGAACTGGAACAACCCAGCCACCAGCGCCGCACCGATACCGATCACAAACCCCATGTACGGCACGATCGCGGCGAGGCCAGCAATCAAGCCGATCAACAGGCCCAACTCCAGGCCGATCGCCATCAAGCCCGCCGCGTAGATGATCCCCAGCGCCAGCATCACCAGCAACTGGCCGCGCACGAACGCACCAAGCACCTCATGGCACTCTTCCGCCAGGGACACGATGCGTTCCTCGCGGTTACGCGGCAGCAGGCTGCGGATCTTGGCCATCATGATGTCCCAGTCCCGCAACAGGTAAAACGCCACTACCGGGATCAGCACCAGGTTGGTCAGCCAGCCGATCAGCGCCAGGCTGGACGCTGTCGCCTGGCTGAGAATGACCCCGACGATATCGGTGGTCTGGCTCATATGTTCACTGATCGCGGCCTTGACCTTGTCGAACTTCCAGAAACCGTCGGCCAAGCCCAGCTTGGCCTGGGCCCATGGCATGGCCGTATGCTGCAGCCAGTCGAGCATCTGTGGCGCCAGTTCATAGAGACGGAACAGTTGCTTGGCCAGCATCGGCACCAGCACCAGCACCAACGTGGTGATGATCAATGTGAACAGGGCAAACACCGTCACTACGCCCAGGGTCCGCGAGAAGCCGGCTTTCTCCAGGCGATCCACCACCGGATCGAACAGATAGGCGAGCAGCAACGCCACCAGGAACGGCGTCAGGATCGAATGCAGCAAGAACACAAAAACGCACAGCAGGACGATCCCACCCAACCACACCCAACGACGCGCATCCGCCATAAACCACTCCATCATTTGCTTCTATCTATATAGGAAGGACATTTACCAACGAAAACGCAGTTGCGCCTGAGGCTCAGGCGCCGCGACCGCTTGCGTGCCGTCGGCGACGGATTGCTGAGCCGGCGCCTCCCCCGCAGGGATCTCCTGCAACTTGGCGAGGCTCAACTGGGTCCGCAACTGATCGGCACTGCCGTTGACGCGATACACGATGCGAGTGCCATCCACCCGCAGAGGATTGCCACCAAAGGGTTCCAGCAGATGCGCCAAGATGGCATAGCGCTCCAGGTTCATACCCTGCACTTCCAACAGCTGTTCAGTGCTCACCCCTGGCTTGACGGCAAAGCGCGGCGCGAGCTTCTGACTGACCGCCAGCATCACGGCATCGGCCACCGCGTCGGTGTCGGCACCTTGCACGCTGCCTTGTTCGCTCTTGTCACCCAGCCACAGGCGCCATTTGGCCTCCCACTGACTACCTGCCTGACGCGCGTGCACCGCGAGCAGGGCGTCGGCACCATAGCGCTCGGAGGCGGCGCGCAATGGCGTGGCATCGGCACTTTCAAGATTCGGCGCGGTGGCGACGACCTGTTCGTCCAGGTCGCCCAATGGCAGGCGCAACGGCAAGCCGCGGTGCTGTGCCGCACGGCGCAACGCTGGGGCGCCGGTCTGGCCATCGCCCACCAGGCTGCTGCCTTCGGTGGAGTCGCTGAGCCACCAGCCGAGGATCGACGGCCGGTTGCTGCCCCAGATCGACAGGCCCGCGCCACGCAGGGCGCGATCGGTGCTGACCGGGTCGAAATCCACTTGCAGGCTTTCCGGCGGGCCGGCGTCGTAACCGTATTGACTGATGATTTGCTGCGGGTCCTTGCGAATCGCCGCCAGGCCAGGACCCTCGGCGGCCTTGGCATCGCCGGTGAGGCGGATCACCAGGGTCTGCACGGCACGCTGGGTCGCCTGGTCGCGCTCTTGCGGGGATTGGCTGCGGACCGGCTCAAGCACTTGATAAAGACCATTGAGGGTTTCGGCATGACTCGCCAGGCTGACCAACGACAAGCAGCCTACAAAAAAGAATTTACACAGACGCATGGAAGATTCCCGAACGACAAATTTAGCGGCTTGAACAGACCGCGTGAAATCGGCATCGCCAGGCTGTGACCACAGCGGCAACTAAAACATTCACGGGGTCTCGGTAAGTTTTCGCAGTGTCATAACGCTAGCGGGTTAAAGGCTATACCTTAATACGTGCCGTCGCAGAGCCGATTAGCATTTTTTTAAGTGCATATGCCCCTGCCCGTCGGCCCGAGGATGGCCGCTGCCCCTCAAGCCTGATAAAATCGCGCGCCTTCGCAGACCGTCAACGGCTGGGCCTCTTCATGAAAGCCTTCGCCAGCTCGGTCGTTACCCCTGAATCCCCCCTAAAGGCCTGGATCATGAGCAAGCAACCCTCCCTGAGCTACAAGGACGCCGGTGTAGACATCGACGCCGGTGAAGCATTGGTCGAACGCATCAAGAGCGTCGCCAAGCGCACTGCGCGCCCCGAAGTCATGGGCGGCCTGGGCGGTTTTGGCGCCCTCTGCGAAATCCCGGCCGGCTACAAACAGCCTGTACTGGTTTCCGGCACCGACGGCGTGGGCACCAAGCTGCGCCTGGCCCTGAACCTGAACAAGCACGACACCATCGGCATCGACCTGGTCGCCATGTGCGTCAACGACCTGGTGGTGTGCGGCGCCGAGCCGCTGTTCTTCCTCGACTACTACGCCACCGGCAAGCTGAACGTGGACACCGCTGCACAAGTGGTGACCGGTATCGGCGCTGGCTGCGAACTGTCGGGTTGCTCCCTGGTCGGCGGTGAAACCGCTGAAATGCCAGGCATGTACGAAGGCGAAGACTACGACCTGGCCGGTTTCTGCGTCGGTGTGGTAGAGAAGGCCGAGATCATCGACGGCTCCAAAGTCGCTGCCGGCGACGCCCTGCTCGCCCTGCCATCGTCCGGCCCACATTCGAACGGCTACTCGCTGATCCGCAAGATCATCGAAGTGTCCGGTGCCGACATCGAAAACACCCAGCTCGACGGCAAGCCACTGACCGATCTGCTGATGGCCCCGACGCGCATCTACGTCAAGCCATTGCTCAAGCTGATCAAGGACACTGGCGCGGTCAAGGCCATGGCCCACATCACCGGCGGCGGCCTGCTGGACAACATCCCGCGCGTACTGCCAAAAGGCGCCCAGGCAATCGTCGACGTGGCCAGCTGGCAGCGTCCGGCGGTATTCGACTGGCTGCAAGAAAAAGGCAACGTCAATGAAACCGAAATGCACCGCGTGCTGAACTGCGGCGTGGGCATGGTCATCTGCGTCGCCCAAGAGCACGTCGAAACCGCGCTGAACGTCCTGCGCGAAGCCGGCGAGCAGCCTTGGGTCATCGGCCAGATCGCCACCGCTGCCGAAGGCGCGGCCCAGGTTGAACTGAAGAACCTCAAGGCTCATTGATGTCCCAGACCTGTGATGTCGTGGTGCTACTCTCCGGCACCGGCAGTAACTTGCAGGCCCTGATCGACAGCACGCGCACCGGCGACAGCCCGGTGCGCATCGCTGCGGTGATCTCCAACCGCAGCGACGCCTACGGCCTGCAACGCGCCAGGGATGCGGGCATCGAAACCCGCTCACTGGATCACAAGGCATTCGAGGGCCGCGAGGCGTTCGATAGTGCCTTGGTCGAACTGATCGACGCGTTCAATCCCCAACTCGTGGTACTGGCCGGTTTCATGCGCATCCTCAGCGCAGACTTCGTGCGGCACTACGAAGGGCGCCTGCTGAATATCCACCCTTCCCTGTTGCCCAAGTACAAAGGCATGCACACCCACCAGCGCGCGCTCGACGCCGGTGACCGCGAGCATGGCTGCAGCGTGCACTTCGTCACAGAGGAACTCGATGGCGGGCCTCTGGTCGTACAGGCAGTAGTTCCGGTAGAGTCTGACGACTCGGCGCAGACACTTGCGCAACGGGTTCACACCCAGGAACACAGGATTTATCCGCTGGCTGTTCGCTGGTTTGCCGAGGGGCGGTTGATTCTTGGTGATCAGGGAGCATTATTGGACGGTCAGTTACTTGCGGCCAGCGGCCATTTGATTCGAACCTAGGAGATTTTATGCGTCGCGCCTTGCTCTTCGCTGTTGCGCTATTCGCCTTGCCTGCCGTGCAAGCGGCAGACCTACACCCTTTCTCCGCGAGCTACACCGCCGACTGGAAACAGTTGCCCATGAGCGGTTCAGCTGAACGCAGCCTGGCCAAGAATGGCGACGGCTCCTGGACCTTGAATTTCAAGGCCTCGATGATGATCGCCAGCCTGACCGAAACCAGTGTGATCCTGTTCGAAAAGGACACCCTGCAACCGAAGAGCTACACCTTCGAACGCGGTGGCCTGGGCAGGGCCAAAAAGATCAACCTGGACTTCGACCAGGCGACCAAAAAAGTCACCGGGTTTGAAAACAAGGACCCGGTCAACGTTGCCCTGCAAAGCGGCATGCTCGACAAGTCGACCTACCAGTTGGCCCTGCAGCGCGATGTCGCGGCCGGCAAGAAGAGCATGAGCTACAACGTGGTCGAAGGCACCGATGTCGACACCTACGACTTCCGCGTGATCGGACCGGAAAAGGTCCAGACCAAGGCCGGCTCCATCGACGCGATCAAGGTCGAGCGCGTACGTGATCCGACTCAAAGCAAGCGCATCACCCAGATGTGGTTTGCCAAGGGCTGGGGCGGCATCCTGGTTGCCCTGCGTCAGGTGGAAACCGACGGCAAGGAATACAACATCATGCTCAAAGACGGTACCGTTGACGGGAAGTCTGTCAAAGGCAGCTGATCGGCAAATAAGCCAAAAAGCCTCGCGAATGCGGGGCTTTTTTTCGTCCGCTTTTCAGGCAAGGCAACACTTGGATCAACACGCTGGGCTGACGCGAAGATGAAGCTTTTGTCATAAAAACCGGCATCGCGCAACGCAACGCCACGGTTTCAGCGGGCCGGGCGACTGTTGCAGTTTTCGCAACAAACTGTTGCGCAGAAAATCGGTTTACTTAGCAAACTAACAAAACATATAACAAAAGCCTGCGACGACTTGTCGCAGATCAACCAGAGACGGGAGCAGGCAGATGACTGTAAAAGTGACTGAACGCGACGACGAACATATGTCCCACGAAGCATTGGGCCATGGGATTCATATCTGGGATGTACATCAACAAGACATGCTGGTCGGCATGTTTCACAACGAGAGCGACGCTCATAACTATAAGAACGAGCTTGAAGCCCTTGAGATGAGAAGCCAGGCAGAAGGCTCCTGACAGGCTGGAATTGGGTAGGTAGCGTTTATCGCAAGGCCGCCCACACATGCAAACCGCGCCTTTTGAACGCAATGCTGTGCAGTCAAGGACGAACACCGTACCTGTGGCGAGGGAGCTTGCTCCCGCTGGGGCGCGAAGCGGCCCTCAGAGTGGGGCTGCTGCGCAGTCCAGCGCGAACAAGCTCGCTGGCCACACGGTATTGAGCGGGGTTGGGGGGCGCTTCGCGCCCCAACGGGGGACACGCCCCTCGCCACAACAAGCCCCCCTCGCAACAAGCCATTCCCTCATTGCAACAACACGCAAGAAGGCCGCCAGCCCCCCGCGTCTAGGGCTTTACCACATCAGATCATCCGGGATCTGGTAGGCGGCGTATGGATCATCCTCATCCGGCACTTGGCTTTCGGTGAGGATGTTGAGCTGCACGATACGCTCCGGGGCGCGCTCCTGGATCTTCAGCGCTGCCTCGCGCGGGATCACCTCGTAGCCGCCACCGTGGTGCACGATGGCCAGGGAGCCGTTGCTCAGCTTGTTACGCATCAACGTGTTGACCGACAGGCGCTTGACCTTCTTGTCATCCACGAAGTTGTAGTAATCCTCGGTCGTGAGCTTGGGCAGGCGCGAGGTTTCGATCAGTTGTTTGACCTGGGCCGCACGGGCCTTGGCCTCGGCTTTTTCCTGTTGCTGGCGGTTCAGCTCCTGGTCGCGCTTGACCTTCTCGGCTTGCGCTTCCTGGGCCAGGCGTGCCTGGGTGTCATCCGCCTCGGCCTGGCCTTTGTGGACCAGACGCTGGTGTTTCTGTTTCTCTTTGCCGACCTGCTTGGCCTGCTTTTGGTTGACCAGACCTGCTTTGAGCAACTGGTCGCGAAGGGAAAGGCTCATGGTGCTTACTCACTTAGGCAACTGCTCAACCGCAGCTGGACACATTCTTTTCCTGGCGTTTGGCTTCGCCCCACAGGGCGTCCAACTCTTCGAGGGTGCAATCTTCCATGGATTGGCGCGTATCGCGCAATGCCTGTTCGATAAATCGAAAGCGTCGCTCGAACTTGGCATTGGCACCACGTAGCGCGGTTTCCGGGTCGATCTTCAGGTGGCGGGCCAGGTTGACCGCGGCAAACAGCAGGTCGCCGACCTCATCGGCAATCGCCGCCGGGTCGTTATCGGCCATGGCTTCGAGCACCTCATCCAACTCTTCGCGAACGTTATCCACCACCGGCAATGCCGACGGCCAGTCGAAACCGACCTGGCTGGCACGCTTTTGCAGTTTGGCGGCACGGGACAAGGCCGGCAAGGCGGTAGGCACATCGTCCAGTAGGGAAAGTTGCAGCGGCGCGTCGGACTTTTCCGCACGCTCCTCGACCTTGATCTGCTCCCAACGCACCTTGACCTGCTCTTCGCTCAATTGAGGAATATCCAGGGGTGCATACAGGTCGCCGGTGGGGAACACATGAGGATGGCGACGGATCAGCTTGCGGGTGATGCCGTCGATCACCCCGGCAAACTCGAAACGCCCTTCTTCCCGTGCCAGCTGGCTGTAATACACCACCTGGAACAGCAGGTCGCCCAACTCACCTTGCAGATGATCGAAGTCACCGCGCTCGATGGCGTCGGCAACCTCGTAGGCTTCCTCCAGGGTGTGCGAGACGATGGTCGCGTAGGTTTGCTTGATGTCCCACGGGCACCCGTATTTCGGGTCCCGCAGGCGATTCATCAGGTGCAGCAGATCGTCGAGCGAATACATCGGCGTCATGGGGTACGGTTGCGTCGAGTTTCAATGATGTTCGGCAACTGGGAAATCCGCCCCAGCAGCCGCCCCAGTGCGTCCAGGCCCGGGATCTCGATGGTCAGGGACATCAACGCGGTGTTGTCCTCCTTGTTCGAGCGGGTGTTGACTGCCAGCACGTTAATGCGCTCATTGAGCAACACTTGCGACACGTCGCGCAGCAGGCCGGAGCGGTCGTAGGCACGGATGATGATGTCCACCGGGTAGGTGAGCACCGGCACCGGGCCCCAGCTGACCTGGATGATCCGCTCCGGCTCGCGGCCACCCAACTGCAGCACCGAGGCGCAGTCCTGACGGTGAATGCTCACACCGCGGCCCTGGGTGATGTAGCCGACGATCGCGTCGCCCGGCAAGGGCTGGCAACAGCCGGCCATTTGCGTCATCAGGTTGCCCACGCCCTGGATCTGGATATCGCCGCGCTTGCCGGGCTTGTAGCTGGTGGCCTTGCGCGGGATCAGTTCCAGCTGTTCGTTGCCGCGTTCCGGCTCGACCAGTTGCTGGGCCAGGTTGACCAGTTGCGCCAGACGCAGGTCGCCGGCCCCGAGGGCGGCGTACATGTCTTCGGCGATCTTCATGTTGGCCTTTTCGGCCAGCTTGTCGAAATCCACCTGGGGCAAGCCCAGGCGCGCCAGTTCGCGTTCGAGCAGGGTTTTGCCGGCAGCCACGTTCTGGTCGCGCGCCTGCAGTTTGAACCAATGGACGATCTTTGCCCGCGCCCGCGACGTGGTGATGTAACCCAGGTTCGGGTTCAGCCAGTCGCGGCTTGGGGTGCCGTGCTTGCTGGTGATGATTTCGACCTGTTCACCGGTTTGCAGGCTGTAGTTGAGCGGCACGATGCGCCCGTTGATCTTGGCGCCCCGGCAGTTGTGGCCGATTTCGGTGTGCACGCGGTAGGCAAAGTCCAGCGGCGTGGCGCCCTTCGGCAGGTCGATGGCGTGACCGTCGGGGGTGAAGATGTAGACCCGGTCCGGCTCGATGTCGACGCGCAACTGTTCCGCCAGGCCGCCGATATCGCCGAGTTCTTCGTGCCATTCCAGCACTTGGCGCAGCCAGGAGATTTTCTCTTCGTACTGGTTGGACCCGGCCTTGACGTCGGTGCCCTTGTAGCGCCAGTGCGCACACACCCCCAGTTCCGCCTCTTCGTGCATGGCGTGGGTGCGGATCTGCACTTCCAGCACCTTGCCCTCGGGGCCGATCACCGCAGTGTGCAGCGAGCGATAGCCGTTTTCCTTGGGGTTGGCGATGTAGTCGTCGAACTCCTTGGGGATGTGCCGCCACAGGGTGTGGACGATGCCCAGCGCGGTGTAGCAGTCGCGTATTTCCGGGACCAGCACGCGCACCGCGCGCACGTCGTAGATCTGGCTGAAGGCCAGGCCCTTGCGCTGCATTTTGCGCCAGATGGAATAGATGTGCTTGGCACGGCCGCTGATGTCGGCGTCGACGCCGGTGGCCTGCAACTCAGCCCGCAATTGGCCCATCACGTCGGTGATGAAACGCTCACGGTCGAGCCGTCGCTCATGCAGCAACGTGGCGATCTGTTTGTATTGGTCGGGCTCGAGGTACCGGAAGGACAAGTCTTCCAGTTCCCACTTGATATGGCCGATACCCAGGCGATGGGCGAGCGGCGCGTAGATATCGAAGACTTCGCGGGCCACGCGGTTGCGCTTCTCATCGTCGGCGGTCTTCACCGCACGGATCGCGCAGGTGCGTTCGGCCAGCTTGATCAGGGCGACGCGCACGTCGTCGACCATTGCCACCAGCATCTTGCGCAGGTTCTCGACCTGGCCCTGGGTGCCCAGCACCATGGACTGGCGCGGACTGAGGCTGGCACTGATGGCCGCCATGCGCAGCACGCCATCGATCAGTTTGGCCACCACGGAACCAAAACGCTGGCCGACGGTGGCCAGCGGAATATGCCCTTCCCGCACGCCGCGATAGAGCACGGCGGCGATCAGCGAATCCTGGTCCAGCTTGAGATCGGCGAGAATCTCGGCGATTTCCAAGCCGGTGCGAAAGCTCGAAGTACCTTCGGCCCACAGGTTCTTGGCCGCATTGTCTTGCTGTTCAGACTCACGAGCGAACTCGCAGGCTGCCTTCAAGGCTTCACGGTCCAGTGCCGGATCGACACTGATGGCATGATCCAGCCATGCCTCGAGATTGATACTGCCGTCGGTGTTGATCGGCTGGTGTGCTCTCACCTGTACCATCTTGCTTACCTTCCCTACGACGCACCTTCGATGCGCCAAAAATCATCGCCGACCTGCTTTATCACTAAAGCTTACACACTCTCCCTGGCAGGTCACGGCCTTGGAGAATGCAGGCCAGTCGGATTAAACGGGCATCCTAGCCCGCTTCAAATAACGCCATCGCCTCGACATGCGCGGTTTGCGGAAACATGTCGAGGATTCCGGCACGTTTTAGCCGGTAGCCCTGCTTGACCAACTCTACCGTGTCCCGCGCCAGCGTCGCCGGATTGCAGGACACGTACACCAAGCGCTTGGCCCCCAGAGTGGCGAGCTTGCGCACAACCTCCAGGGCCCCATCGCGAGGTGGGTCCAAGAGTACCGCAGAAAAGCCCTGTTTGGCCCACTCCGCGTCAGTCAGAGGCTGAGACAAATCGGCCTGAAAAAACTGCACATTATGCAAATTGTTGCTTACGGCGTTGGCTGCCGCCCGGTCCACCATGGCCTGTACGCCTTCCACCGCCACCACTTCGCGCACCTGCCGCGCCAGGGGCAAAGCAAAGTTGCCCAGGCCGCAAAACAGGTCCAGCACCCGCTCATCGGGTTGGGGCGCCAACCATGCCAGGGCCTGGCTGACCATTGCCGCGTTGACCCCGGCATTGACCTGCACAAAATCGCCCGGTCGGTAAGCCAGTTCCAGGTCCCATGCCTCCAACTGGAAGCCGAGGGCGTGGCCAGGCTCCACCGGTTGCGGCTGGCCCTCCCCCTGCAGCCACAGTTGCGCATCATGGAACGTACAAAATTCTTTCAATATGTGCAGGTCCGCATCGGACAACGGCGCCATATGGCGCAGCAATATGGCGATGGACGAACCGCTGAACAGTTCCACATGCCCCAACGCCTGGGGTTTGCTCAGGCGACGCAGCATGTTCGGCAAACGCTGCATGATCGGCTGCAAGGCCTGTACCAGCACCGGGCAATCATCGATGGCGACGATGTCCTGGCTGGCCACGGCACGGAAACCCACTTCGAGTTTTTTCGCCTTGGCGTCCCAGCGCACGGCCACCCGGGCGCGACGCCGGTAGCCGAATTCAGGCCCGCTCAACGCTGTAGCCCACTCTTGCGGTTCGACACCCGCCACGCGGGACAGTTGCTCAGCGAGCATGCGCTGTTTCAGGGCGAGTTGTTCGTCATGGGGCAAGTGCTGCACGCTGCAACCGCCGCAGCGGCCAACGTGCGCACACGGCGCCGGACGGCGCAGTTCGCTGGCCTTGAGCACACGCTCGGTGCGGGCCTCGACCACTTTGCCGTGGGTGCCCAACACCCGCGCTTCGACGTCTTCGCCGGCCAGCGCGCCATTCACAAACCAGGTACGCCCCTCGAAGAACACGATGCCCCGACCATCGTTGGCCAGGCGCTCGATGGTCAGGTGCTGTTTCTTGCCCACGGGAATCTGTGGGGCCCGGCTGCCGCCCGTCGGTTGGAAGCGCAGGCCTCGCTCGTGCTTGGCCATCAGTTGGGCGCGTCGAAGATGCCGGTCGACAAGTAGCGGTCGCCTCGGTCACAAATGATCGCGACGATCACCGCGTTTTCCACTTCCTTGGACAAGCGCAACATGCCAGCCACGGCGCCACCGGAGGACACGCCGCAGAAGATGCCTTCTTCGCGGGCCAGGCGACGGGTGGTGTCCTCGGCTTCACGCTGGGCCATGTCGATGATGCGGTCCACGCGCGTCGCGTTGTAGATCTTCGGCAGGTACTCTTCGGGCCAGCGGCGGATGCCGGGAATGGCCGAGCCTTCCATCGGCTGCAGGCCGATGATCTGGATCTCGGGATTCTGCTCCTTGAGGTAGCGCGAATTGCCCATGATGGTGCCGGTGGTGCCCATGGAGCTGACGAAATGGGTGATGGTGCCCTGGGTCTGGCGCCAGATCTCCGGGCCGGTGGTGGTGTAGTGCGCCTCGGGGTTGTCACCGTTGGCAAACTGGTCCAGCACCAGGCCACGGCCTTCGGCGGCCATGCGTTCGGCGAGGTCACGCGCGCCTTCCATGCCTTCTTCCTGGGTCACCAGGATCAGCTCGGCACCGTAGGCGGTCATTGCCGCCTTGCGCTCGGCGCTGCCGTTGTCCGGCATGATCAGGATCATCTTGTAGCCCTTGATCGCGGCGGCCATGGCCAGGGCGATCCCGGTGTTGCCCGAAGTGGCTTCGATCAGGGTGTCGCCTGGCTTGATCTGCCCACGCAACTCGGCGCGAGTGATCATCGACAGCGCCGGACGGTCTTTCACGGACCCGGCCGGGTTGTTCCCTTCGAGCTTGAGCAACAGGATATTGCTGGTTTCACCCGCCATGCGTTGCAAGCGGACCAGGGGCGTATTGCCGACGCAATCGGCGATTGTAGGGTACTGCAAGGTCATGGCGTATTCGCAATCCAGACTGCGGGGGCGAACATCATACCGGGAAAGCCTGGCGCGCCATATCACGCAAAGTGCGGTGCTTATGGCTTATGGGAATAAGCGAATGATGTGGAGACTGTAGAGACGCGATCGGGAGCAAGCCTCGATACCCGACTAGCCCAGCCGCCCGTCGCCATGGTTTCGCTGAAACACCTCGTCGCCCATCGCCGCAATCTGCCCCTCGATCAGTGCCTCAAAAGGTTTGAGCAAGGGCTCGAACGATGTGGGCGCTTCCAACACCTGCAACGCCTGCACGATCGCTTCCACCGTTGACAAGGCGCCCGGCCCCGGCGCCTTGCGCAGCCGATAGCGCGACACGGCGCCCTCGGCCAGCGTTACCCGTGGCAACGCCGCCAGCAACGGATTGAGGTGCAGCAGTTTGCGGGCCTTGCGCCAAGTGCCATCGGGCACCACCAGCAACAGCGGCTGATCGCCGGGGGCATAGGCTTGCAGCGGCTGGGCGTCGTCAGCGGGAAACAGCAGCCGCGCCTGGTAGCCGGGTGGGTTCAATAAAGTCGGCAGATCTTCGAAGACCTCCCCCACCACCAACTGCGCCTTGTTCAAGCCCAGCGCCGCCAAACGCGCGGTATTGAGCGCATGGTTGACTTCGCTCGGGTGCTGCAACAGCAACACGCGGGTACGGCTGTCGAGGCTGGGGATCAGCGGGCACAGGCAATGGGCGGTCGGCCTCAGGCAACGGGAACATTGGGGTCTGGACATGATTTTTCAGGCCTGGTTGAGCTGCGCTTTGAGCAGATCGCGGAAAGTCTGGATCAGCGGTTCGCGGCTGCGGCCACGGCGCATGATCATCGAGAACGGCGCCTGGTAGCCGAAGGTGGCCGGCAGTAACACGCGCAGGTCGCCCTTGTCGGCCCAGGCCTGGGCGTAGTGCTCGGGCAGGTAGCCGATATAGGCGCCGGACAGCACCAGGATCAACTGCGCCTCCATGCTCTCAACGGTCGCGGCACTGTGCTTGAAGCCATGGCGTGCCAGTTCGGCCTGGCTCCAATAGCCGCGCCCGACCATGCGTTGCTGGGTAATCACTTGTTCAGGGATCCGCCGTTCATTGAACAACGGGTGGCGGCTGCTGCAATACAGCCAGTGCTGTTCGCGGTACAGCGGCATATAGATCAGCCCGCTCATGCGGTTGGAGAAGGCGCCGATGGCCAGGTCCAGGCGGTTGTCCTGCACACCCAGTTGCAGTTCGTAAGGACTTAGCACCGATAGATGCAAGTGCACCGCCGGGTGCTCCAGGCTGTAGGCGCCGATCACTTCGGCGAACGGCAAGGCCTTGTCGCTGACGGTGGAGTCGAGCACCCCCAGCTTGAGCGTACCGCGCAGTTCACCCTTGAGCGCGGCGGCGTATTGCTCGAAGCCCTCCAGCTCGCCGAGCAGGCGCAAGGTTTCCTGGTAGAACAGCTCGCCCTTGCTGGTCAGGCTGAACCCGCCCCGACCTCGATGGCACAGCACCAAGCCCAGCCCCGATTCCAGCTGACTCATATAAGTGCTGATGGCCGAAGTGGACAGGTTGAGTTCGTGCTGTGCATTGGCGAACCCTTGGTGCCGCACGACGCTGACGAAGATGCGCAGGAGTTTCAGGTCAGGCAAGGCGTTGGCCATGGAGTCTCCAGAAGACACAAACACTGCAGGAGCCGGCTTGCCGGCGATCGCGGTGGTTCAGATATATCGCCATCGCTGATAAGCCAACTCCTACAGGGGGATCGAGTCCGACATGCGGTATTGGTCAGGCATCCGAGTCTACCTCACGTATTAGTTTAGAAAAATCTGAACTAAGTATTTGCCCCTGCCGATTCTTCCCGCCCCGTGCTTTTCGCAGAATCGGCCGCTAATAAACACAACACGATGAGGCAATCCCGTGGACAAGATTTTCCACCAACCACTGGGCGGCAACGAAATGCCGCGCTTCGCCGGCATCGCCACCATGATGCGTCTTCCCCACCTGCAGTCGGCCAAGGGCCTGGACGCCGCGTTTATCGGCGTGCCCCTGGACATCGGCACTTCGCTGCGCGCCGGCACTCGCTTCGGGCCGCGGGAGATCCGCGCCGAATCGGTGATGATCCGCCCGTACAACATGGCCACCGGCGCCGCGCCCTTCGACTCGCTGTCGGTGGCGGACATCGGTGATGTAGCAATCAACACCTTCAACCTGCTGGACGCCGTGCGCATCATCGAAGAAGCCTACGATGAGATCCTCGAACACGACGTGATCCCCATGACCCTGGGCGGCGACCACACCATCACCCTGCCGATCCTGCGGGCGATCCACAAGAAACACGGCAAGGTCGGGCTGGTGCACATTGATGCCCATGCCGACGTCAACGACCATATGTTCGGCGAGAAAATCGCCCACGGCACCACCTTCCGCCGCGCGGTGGAAGAAGGCCTGCTCGATTGCGATCGTGTGGTACAGATCGGTCTGCGCGCCCAGGGCTACACCGCCGAGGACTTCAACTGGAGCCGTAAACAGGGCTTCCGTGTGGTCCAGGCCGAAGAATGCTGGCACCACTCCCTCGCACCCTTGATGGCCGAAGTGCGGGAAAAAGTCGGCGGCGGTCCGGTGTACCTGAGTTTCGACATCGACGGCATCGACCCGGCATGGGCGCCCGGCACCGGCACCCCGGAAATCGGCGGACTGACCACCATCCAGGCAATCGAGATCATCCGTGGCTGCCAGGGTCTCGACCTGATCGGTTGCGACCTGGTCGAAGTCTCGCCACCCTACGACACCACCGGCAACACCTCGCTGCTCGGCGCCAACTTGCTGTACGAGATGCTCTGCGTACTGCCCGGCGTGGCGCACCGCTGATGAGCGCGCACGAGGTGTTGAAAGCCGCCGCCGACCTGGTGGCGGCCTTTGCCCGCAATGATCGCGCCGCTTACTTCGGCGCGTTCACGGCCGATGCCAGCTTTGTGTTTTACACCCTGCCCCAGCCGTTGCTCAGTCGCGATGCCTACCAGGCGTTGTGGGACAGCTGGCGCCAGGACGAAGGTTTCGAGGTGCTCTCCTGCACCTCGAGCAACGCTGTGGTCAGCCTGCAAGGTGACCTGGCGATTTTCATTCATGACGTGGCCACCGAGCTGCGCATGAACGGGGAGCAATTCTTTAGCCAGGAACGCGAGACCATTGTCTTCAGACGGCAAGGATCTCAATTAGAACAACAAGGCCTATGGCTGGCCTGTCACGAACATTTATCCGCTATGCCGGAAGGGCTGCCGCCCCATTAGCCAATGTGATCGGAGCTGATCATGAATAATAAAAACAACGACAACAGTATTCGCAAAATAGAAACCAACGGGGTCGAACAGATCCCGGACCACGAACGTACCGCCAGCCCCAAGGATCTGTTCCGACTGATCTTCGGCGGTGCCAATACCTTTGCCACCGCCGTACTGGGCTCGTTCCCCGTGCTGTTTGGTTTGTCATTCCAGGCCGGTGTCTGGGCGATTGTGCTGGGCGTGCTGGTGGGCGCTGTGATCCTGGCGCCCATGGGCCTGTTCGGACCGATCAATGGCACCAACAACGCCGTGTCTTCCGGGGCACACTTTGGGGTGCACGGGCGGATTGTCGGCTCGTTCCTGTCATTGCTGACGGCGATTGCCTTCTTCTCACTGTCGGTGTGGAGTTCGGGCGATGCACTGGTCGGCGGTGCGAAACGGCTGATCGGCCTGCCGGAAACCGACCTGACCCTGGGCCTGGCCTACGGTCTGTTCGCCCTGCTGGTGCTGACGGTATGCATCTATGGCTTTCGCTTCATGCTGTGGGTCAACCGCATTGCGGTGTGGGCGGCGAGCCTGCTGTTCCTGCTGGGCATCTTCGCGTTCGCACCAACCTTCGACAGCCACTTCGCCGGCACCGTAGCCCTGGGCCAGACCGGCTTCTGGGCAGCCTTCATCGGCGCCGCGCTGGTGGCCATGAGCAACCCGATTTCCTTCGGCGCGTTCCTGGGCGACTGGTCGCGTTATATCCCACGGGAAACCCCGAAGGGTCGGATCATGCTCGCGGTGATCCTGGCGCAGATCGCCACCTTGATCCCGTTCCTGTTCGGCCTGGCCACCGCGACCATCGTGGCGGTCAAGGCACCGGACTACATCGCGGCCAACAACTACGTCGGTGGTTTGCTGGCCGTGGCGCCCACCTGGTTCTTCCTGCCGGTGTGCCTGATCGCGGTGATCGGCGGCATGTCCACCGGCACCACCTCGCTGTATGGCACCGGGCTGGACATGTCCAGCGTGTTCCCGCGCGTGCTGTCGCGGGTCAAGGCCACATTGCTGATCGGGGTGATGTCGATTGCCTTCATCTTTATCGGACGTTTCGCCGCCAACCTGGTGCAGAGCGTGTCGACCTTCGCCGTGCTGATCATCACCTGCACCACGCCATGGATGGTGATGATGATCATCGGCCTGATCGTGCGTCGCGGCTTTTATTGCCCGGATGACCTGCAGGTGTTCACCCGCGGTGAAACCGGCGGCCGTTACTGGTTCAGCCATGGCTGGAACTGGCGCGGCCTGGGTGCCTGGATCCCGAGTGCGCTGGTGGGGCTGTGCTTCGTCAACCTGCCGGGGCAGTTCGTCGGGCCGTTGGGCAACCTGGCCGATGGCATCGACATCAGCCTGCCGGTGACGCTGGGCCTGGCCTCGGCGGTGTACCTGACGTTGCTTCGCCTGTTCCCGGAACCGGCGGCCGTCTATGGGCCGACCGACCCCCGCAGCCTGCGCATAGATGCGCGCACTGCACCGACGCAGCAACACGCCACCTGATTTTCATAAAAAAAATAAGCGGAGATTTGCCGTCATGGCTTTGGATTTATTCGTCGTACTCATCTACGCCGCCGGCATGCTTGTGCTCGGCTATTACGGTATGCGCCGCGCCAAGACCCACGAAGACTACCTGGTAGCCGGCCGTAACCTGGGCCCATCGCTGTACATGGGCACCATGGCCGCCACGGTATTGGGCGGCGCGTCCACCGTCGGCACGGTGCGCCTGGGCTATGTACACGGCATCTCCGGCTTCTGGCTGTGCGCCGCGCTGGGTGCTGGGATCATCGCGCTGAACCTGTTCCTGGCCAAGCCGCTGCTCAAGCTGAAAATCTTCACCGTGACCCAGGTCCTGGAAAAGCGCTACAACCCCATGGCCCGCCAGGCCAGTGCGGTGATCATGCTGGCCTATGCACTGATGATTGGCGTGACCTCGATCCTGGCCATCGGCACCGTGCTGCAGGTGTTGTTCGGCCTGCCGTTCTGGATGTCGGTGCTGTTGGGCGGTGGCGTGGTGGTGGTCTACTCGACCATCGGTGGCATGTGGTCGTTGACCCTGACCGATATCGTGCAATTCGTGATCAAGACCGTCGGCCTGATGTTTATCCTGCTGCCGATCTGCCTGTACCGCGTGGGCGGCTGGGATGAGCTGGTGGCCAAGCTGCCGGCATCGAATTTCAGCTTCACGGCGATCGGCTGGGACACGATCATCACCTACTTCATGATCTACTTCTTCGGCATCCTGATCGGCCAGGATATCTGGCAACGGGTGTTCACCGCCCGTGACGAAAAGGTCGCCCAGTATGCAGGCACTTTCGCCGGCTTCTACTGCATCCTCTACGGCCTGGCCTGTGCACTGATTGGCATGGCGGCCCATGTGCTGATTCCGGATCTGGATAACGTCAACAACGCGTTTGCGGCCATCGTCAAAGTGTCGCTGCCGGACGGGATTCGTGGGCTGGTGATTGCGGCGGCCTTGGCGGCGATGATGTCGACGGCCAGCGCCGGGTTGCTGGCGGCATCCACCGTATTGACCGAAGACCTGCTACCGCGGCTGCGTGGCGGCAAACAGTCGAGCCTGAAGATCAACCGCCTGTTCACCTTGTTGACCGGCGCGGCGGTATTGGCCATCGCCCTGGTGGTCAACGATGTGATCAGCGCCCTGACCCTGGCTTACAACTTGTTGGTGGGGGGCATGCTGATCCCGCTGATTGGGGCGATCTTCTGGAAGCGGGCGACCACTCCGGGGGCAATCACGTCCATGACCCTGGGCTTTGTGACCGCGCTGGTGTTCATGTTCAAGGATGGGCTGGATGCCAACACGCCGATCTACTACAGCCTGGCAGTAGCGTTGGTGAGCTTTGTGGGAGTGAGTTTGTTGTCGCGCCGGCCTGAAGCGGTGGGCGCGCACATAGCGTAGGAGATAACTGAATTCTGAGTGGTTTCTTCAGCGGGTGCGATGTCGGATATCGCGCCCGTTTTTTTTGCCTTGCGCAAAAACAGCCCCACTCTCTGCGGCGTTTCGAAAACTGCGCTCAAACACGTGGGCTTGAGCGCCTGAAGGCATTATCGACGACGTGGACGACGCTGCTCATCGTCTGTACGAATCGGTATAGGTTGCAGCGGCGGCTCGATCAAGCCCAGTGCAACACCAAGGTCGTGGAGCCAGTTCTGGATTTTCTCTTTCATGGTTGCCCCCTTTGAGGGTAATGCTGGTAGGCGCATGTTCTGTCGCCTTTTCCTACACTGATAGTAGCCCTAAGTCCTACGTATTGCTTGAACGAAACCACAATGAACTATTACTGAATTGATCAAAATCCTGACGGATCGTTCAAGCAATGGCGCGCGAGTCTTGCAAGACCACGGCCTTCTCCGCTTGCTGCAGGTCGATCCATGCGTTGAGGTTAGCGCCGAGCATACCCTTTCGCCACATCAGCCAGGTTGTCGCAGTGGCAAAAGGCCCAGTCAACGGATGAACGGACACGCTGTCCTTGCCGGGAAGGCTGTTGAGCATCGATTCGGACATCAAAGCCACCCCAGAACCGGCGATGACACAGGCGAGCATGCCTTGATAGGACTCGATCTCAATCGCCCGGCCCATGGCGACCCGCTCGTGGGAAAACCAGCTTTCCAAGCGTGTGCGATAGGCGCAACTGCGTCGGAAGGTGAACACCGCGCGCCCCGCGACATCCTGCGGCCCGCGCACCGGAGGATGGTCGGCTTCGCATATCAGCACCAGTCTTTCTTCGCACAGCGGCACGCCATCCAGGGTGGCAATGGTCACCGGGCCGTCCACCAGCGCCGCGTCCAGGCGCCCGGTGATCAATCCTTCCAGCAACTCTCCGCTGGGTGCCGATTGCACCTGCAAGTTCACCATCGGGTAAGCCTTGTGGTAGCGCGCCAGCAGCTTCGGCAAATGAACCGCCGCCGTGCTGTACATGCTGCCCAGCACGAAGTCGCCGGCCGGCTGCCCGCCCTGGATGGCGCCATGGGCTTCGTCATGCAGCGCCAGCAGACGGGTGCTGTAGTCCAGCAATACTTTTCCCGCAGGCGACAGCTGCAAACGCTGACGCTCACGCACGAACAACTCCACGCCAAGCTGTTCCTCCATCTGCTTGAGGCGAGTGGACAGATTCGATGGCACGCGGTGCAGGCGCTCGGCAGCGCGGGTAATGGAGCCTTCTTCCGCCACGGCCTGGAAAATCCGCAATTGACTGAACTCCATACCTTTCTCCAAAACTGAACAAGTTACTCACTATTATTCATTTTTACAGAAAGTCAATCCACTCTAGCCTGATGGTCATTCGCTTGCTTGCAGGAGACCTGACCATGTCGCCCCTGATCCGCTTACTCGCCAGTTTTATCGCGTTGATGATGGCCATGGGCATTGGCCGCTTCGCCCTCACCCCACAAATGCCCCACCTGCTCAGCGAGGGTCAGATCGACCTGACCGGCGCCGGCCTGATTGCGGCAGCCAATTACCTGGGCTATTTCGTTGGCGCGGTGGATTCGATCTTCGCCCGCAGCCATCACCATGTCCGCGGTCGTTTGTACGGCGGGCTGTGGTTGTGTGTACTGCTGACCCTGGCGTCGTATTGGGCCCAGGGTTTCTGGCCGCACCTGCTGTTGCGCTTCGGGACCGGTGTGGCGAGTGCCTGGGTGTTGGTGATGATCACCAGCCTGAGCCAGCCGCTGGCGATTGCC
Organism: Pseudomonas extremaustralis; assembly: GCF_900102035.1. NCBI lineage: Bacteria > Pseudomonadati > Pseudomonadota > Gammaproteobacteria > Pseudomonadales > Pseudomonadaceae > Pseudomonas > Pseudomonas extremaustralis. Next base: position 186,949 of record NZ_LT629689.1, on the reverse strand, counting down.
GCCGGACGCCCACGCCTGGGAGCCCTGGTATTTGCCGGGCCTGGACTGGGGATTCTGTTGACCGGGTTGCTGGCATTGGGCTCCAACCTCCTGGGGCAAAGCTCGGCAACCTTGTGGTTGGTGTATGGAGGCGTCGCACTGGCGATGCTGCTGGCGATCCTGCCATTCCTGCCCAAGCCGTCCGCTGCCCACACCTCCGTCGCCAGCCAAACCGAGAGCGCCAGTAACGACAGCATCACCCATCTGTGCTGGATCTATGCGCTGTACGGCCTGGGCTACATCATCCCGGCGACGTTCCTGTCGCAGATGGCCAGCGCGCAGTTCAAGGGTGCCTGGCAGGCCGATCTGTTCTGGCCCAGCTTTGGCTTGGCTGCCGTGATGGGCGTGGTGGTCGCCAGCCTGCGTCGCAAGGACCCGCACACCACCCGCCGCTGGCTGATGACAACCTTATGGCTGCAAGCGGGTGGAGTGTTTGCCTGTTTGCTGGGTAATGGTTGGGGCCTGGCGCTGGGCGTGTTGCTGTGCGGCGCGCCGTTTCTGGCGTGCATGCAGCTGGTGATGGCACGCCTGCGGGAAATCGCGCCCCACGGTTATCAGCGCAGCACAGGGTTACTCACCGCCAGCTTTGCCATGGGCCAGTTGAGCGGGCCGTTGTTGGCGTCGGTGAGCAGCCACGTGAGCGGCGGCCTGCAACCGGCGCTGGTGATTGCCGGCGTCGGTTTGTTACTGGCAGGCGCGGCATTGGTCAGCCGACAGCCATCGGCGCTGGCACGCGAACCTGTTCACGCCGCGCCAATATCCGGTAAAACAGCCCACCCAGGAAGCAGCCAGTAAACCAGGCAAAGTTGGCCATTCCCTGCAAAGCCGGGGTGAAAGTGATCGCAACGCCCACCAGTGTGGCGGGCGCCAGCGCCTTGACCGCTGTCCAGTTCACCCCACGGTCGAAGTAGTAGCGCCCGCTCGGGCTGTCATCGAACAGCGCATCCACATCGATCTGCTGCTTTTTGACCAGGTAGAAGTCCACCAGCAAAATCCCGAACAAGGGGCCGATAAACGCCGCGAGGATATCCAGGGTGTAGTGGATCATCAGCGGGTTGTTGAACAGGTTCCATGGGGTGATAAAGATCGACGCCACCGCCGCGATCATGCCACCGGCACGCCAGCTGATTTTGCTCGGGGCCACGTTGGCGAAATCAAACGCCGGGGATACGAAGTTGGCGACGATGTTGATGCCAATGGTGGCGGTGACAAAGGCGAACGCGCCAAGCAGCACCGCCATGCTGTTATCGATGCGCGACACAGTGGCGATCGGGTCATGGAGCATTTCGCCGAAGACCGGCAAGGTGCCCGAGACGATCACCACGGTCACCAGGGAAAACGCCAGGAAATTCACCGGCAGCCCCCAGAAGTTCCCGCGTCGCACGTCCTGCATACTGCGGCAATAGCGGCTGAAGTCACCGAAATTCAGGGTGGGCCCGGAAAAGTACGAGACCACCAGCGCGGTCGCCACAATCACCTGGCCGAACGCCTCCCAGCCCGACAGGGTTTTCTCCGCCAGGGTAAAGCTGATATTCGCCCAGCCCGCCTTCCACACGATCCAACCAGCCAGGGCGAACATCACCGCATACACCACCGGCCCGGCCCAGTCGATAAAACGGCGAATGGACTCCATGCCGGCCCAGAACACCGCCGCTTGCAATACCCATAAGCTGAGGAAACCAAACCATCCAAGGTAGGACAGGCCCGCGAAATGCGGCTCTGCATACACGGCCATTTGCGGGAAAAAACGCAGCACCACGATGATCAACGCACTCGACGCCAAGTACGTCTGAATCCCGTACCAGGCCACGGCGATCAAACCGCGAATCACCGCAGGAATATTTGCGCCAAACACCCCAAACGCCAGCCGGCAGATCACCGGATAAGGCACCGCCGCCTGTTGGCTCGGCTTGGCCACCAGATTGGCAATCAATTGCACGATGCAGATACCGGCGAGCAAGGCGACCAATACCTGCCAACTGGCCAGGCCCAAGGCGAACAGGCTGGCGGCGAACACATAGCCGCCGACGCTGTGCACGTCGCTCATCCAGAAGGCGAAGATGTTGTACCAGGTCCACTTTTGCGGCAGTGGGCCCAGGTCCTGGTTGTAAAGGCGCGGGCTGTAGCCGTTGGGCAATTGTTCTGACATCGCTGGGCTCCTCGAAATACCGGCCTGCGCTTCCGTCACGGGATGCATACGGTAGGCGGCCTGATTTGTATACGAGATAGTCAGCAGAATGCGTGCCAATAGCACACAATCCCCCAGAAACTGCATTCCAAAGGGGCTTATGAGGTTTTAGACGTGAGCGCCATGCTCAGCAACGGTGCACGTAAATCCTGTACACAATCAGTGTTGCACTCGATGTGCACACAAATGCCCAAACGTGCAGCAAGCCGCCGTAAGGACGGCGCCCCAGGCCATGTCCATCACCGCCAACCCGGCGGACCAGCCTTGCAGCGTGGCCCAGTTGCTCAGGTCATAGGTGCCGTAGGCGACCAGGCCGAGCAGCGCGCCCAGGCGCGCCGCACGCTGCCAACCGACGCTGGGCAAGACCACGAACACGACGCAACCGACGACATACAGAAGGTAGAACAACACGGCTGGCAACAGCCGCGGCTGATCGAGCATCAGCGGGCCCAACAGGGATTTGTAGGTCGGGCCCATAAGGACGCCGAGCCAGAGGCCGTCGAGCACCAGAAAGGCCAGCAAGGTGCCGAGGTAAGCGAACACAGACTTCTTAGACATGGCAATGGCCCTGTAGGAGCGAGCTCGCTCGCGAAAATCGCCAACGATAACGCGGAGAACCTGATACAGCGCGGCGCTCTTGGTTTTTTCGCGAGCAAGCTCGCTCCTACATGGCTGTGGGCGAATTTTGTAGAATTCGCGAGCTCGCTCCTGCAAGAGAGCGAACCGAACTCAGCTTAGTTCAATGCGATCCGCATGAATCACGATCTGGCCCTGCTTGTACAGTGCGCCAATGGCCTTCTTGAAGTTGCCTTTGCTCACGCCGAACAAGTTGCTGATCACCGCCGGGTCGCTTTTATCGCTGACCGGCAAGGTGCCATTGTTTTCACGTAACTTGGCGAGGATCTTCGAGTTGAGGCTGGAGGCCGCTTCCTGGCCGACCGGTTGCAGGCTCAGGCTGATGTTGCCATCGGCGCGGATTTCCTTGATGAAGCCTTTCTCTTCCTTGCCCGGACGCAGGAACTTGAACACTTCGTTCTTGTGGATCAGGCCCCAGTGTTTGTTGTTGATGATCGCCTTGAAGCCCATATCGGTCGCTTCCGCCACCAACAGGTCGACTTCCTGGCCCACCTGGTAGTTGGCGGGCGTCTTATCCAGATAACGATCGAGGCGCGCAGTCGCGGTAATGCGCTTGGTGTGCTTGTCGAGGTAGACGTGCACCACACAATATTCACCGGCGCTCAACTGGCGTTTTTCTTCCGAATACGGCAACAACAGATCTTTGGGCAAACCCCAATCGAGGAATACGCCAATACTATTGACTTCAACCACTTTCAAACTGGCAAATTCGCCAACTTGAACTTTCGGTTTCTCCGTCGTCGCGATAAGTTTGTCATCGCTGTCCAAGTAAATGAACACGTTAAGCCAATCTTCATCTTCACTCGGAATATCTTTCGGGATATACCGATTAGGCAAGAGGATTTCACCATCTTGCGCACCATCCAGGTACAAACCGAAGTGAGTGTGTTTAACCACTTGCAAGCTGTTGTAGCGCCCGACTAAAGCCATTTCCAATACCCTCATTGCGTGGGCGGCATTCTACCCGAGTTGCGCTCGCCACGCGCGCACGCCCTAAAAATCGCGGGCTGGCGCAGGACCATCCCGCTCGTCCGATCAATCGACTCGATTTTGCCCACTGGAAACCCCCAGCACGCCCCATGGTTTCGAGCTAAAACAGTCAGTTAGGCGCTTAATTCAAAGATGAACTTTGGTGCTTTATCACCACCGCACTTATTCTCCGTGGATATTTGCCAAGCAATTGTCAAGTATTTCCTGTACGATGCCTGGCCAAGTTAATTTTCTACAGGTTAGTGGCCGCCATGCGCGTAAAAGCATCCAATAGCAAAGCAAAGCCAGCTCCCGCCGTTGAAACCAGCGAATCGATCAACAGCCAGATTGCTGCTTTTCTCAAGTCCGGTGGCGAAATCCAGCAAATTGCCAAGGGCGTGAGCGGCCAGACTTTCGGCCCGTCCAAGCAGATCAGCCTGGGCAAGAAGTAAGACTTCGCAACACACCTGGTCCCCGAGCGCCTTGCCTTCAAGGCGCTTGGACTAGAGCCGGCAATACCCTCCCAACACATTCATCCTCGCGCCAATCGACGAACGGGCCTCATCCCCAGGCATTCGCCGGTATGCTTGCACACGTCTAGCACGGGCATCTCCCGACTTTTTCGTCACTGCTCCTCGCTTTTCACGGAGTGAAGCATGTTCAAACCCTGCATTTTCCTGGTCGCCGTCCTGGCTGCCTGCCCCCTCGCCGAAGCGCAGATTTTCCAGCGTGAATTGGGCGACTTCGACCTGAAATTGGGCACCACGCCCAGCCGAAGCATGGCTCAGGGCCTGGTCAAGCCGACGTCTCCCGGCGGCGATTCGTTCCATGGCGGGCTGGACCTCAGCCACGACAGCGGCCTGTATTTCGGCCAATTCTCGCCGAACATGGGCCTATCCTCGGCGAACAATCTCGAAATCGACTCGTATGTGGGTTTCAAACACCCCTTCGATCAGACCCTGGGCTATGAAGTCGGCTTGATCCACTACAGCTACCCCAAGCTCAGCCCCCTCAACAGCCAGGAGTTCTATGGCGGCCTGAACCTGCTGGGCAATCGCTTCGGCGTTTCCTTCAGCAACGACCCGGACCGCCAGGACAGCACGCTGTTCGCCGACCTCGGCGGTACCCAACCATTCGGCATCGGCGTCAGCATGAAATACACCACCCATCAGTTGGGCACGCCGGTTTCGGTAGAGGGCGGTGCCATTCGCGCCTTCAGTGACTGGTCGTTGCAATTTTCCAGGGCGTGGATGGGCGTTGACCTGAACCTGATCTACAGCGACTCCAGCCTCAGCGGCGGCGACTGCTCGGCCTACTCCGGACACAATTCGCAATGCGATGGCCTGTTGACCTTGAAGGCGGCGCGGTCGTTTTATTGACGGGCTGAACTGTCGCGCCTGCTGCGGGTTCACATGCATTAATCCCTCTGTGCAAGGACCCGCCCATGCTGCACTGGCTCAAACGACTGCTGGTATTGCTGACCCTGAGCCTGGTGCTCGCCGGCTGTAATCGCGTCGGCCTGGCCTACCGCAACCTTGACGTGATCATCCCCTGGACCCTCGGTGACTACCTGGACATGAACGCCGGGCAGAAACGCTGGTTCAACGACAAACTCAAGGAACACCTGGCCTGGCACTGCACCACGCAGTTGCCGGGTTACCTCGACTGGCTCGATCGCCTGCAACAGATGGTCGACAACCATCAGGTCAGCGACGCCGCCCTGCAGGCCCGTACCGTCGAAGCCAAACAGGCCATCGCCAACGTCGCCCAGGCAATCACCCCATCGGCTGTCGAGCTGCTCCAGAGCCTGGACGATCGACAGGTCAAGGACATGAACACCGCCCTGACCAAAGACCTGCGCCAACGCCAGGACGAGTACCTCAAGCCACCGCTGGAGCAACAGATCAAGGAACGCGCCCAACGCATGAGCAAACGCCTGGACGCCTGGATGGGACCGCTCAATAGCAGCCAACAGAACCGGGTCACGGCGTGGTCCATTGAGCTGGGCGAGCAAAACCGGGAGTGGATCGGCAATCGCGCCGATTGGCAGGCGCAACTGATGGAGGCGGTACGACAACGCCAAACAGCCGACTTCCCGCAGAAAATGCAGCAGTTACTGGTGGATCGCGAAAGCCTGTGGACCCCGGAATATCGCGTCGCTTATGCCCTGACCGAAGCGGCGGCACGTAGCCTGCTCGTCGATTTGATGGCTGAAAGCAGCAAGCAACAGCGCCTGAAGCTGACGCAAAAAATCGACGGCGTGCGCAGCGACTTCAAGGCACTCAAGTGCCTCAAGACCGCCGCCAACTAACGAGAGCAAGCCCCCTTTCACCTCAGGCGATCTGTGCCTTCGAGGCCACTTGCGCAAACGTCGCCGGGTCCAGTGCATCGGCCTGCTCATCCAACACCTGGCGCGGGTGATCATTGCCTGGAATCGAACTGTCGATCAGCGCCAGCAACTGGGCGCCGAGGGGCGTCAGGACGAAGTTCTCGCCGTTGCCGCCCTCTTCCTCCGGCCGCGACTCAATAAATCCACGCTTGAACAACAACGCCTCATAGTCGGCGGCAGTTTTTTTCAGCGCATCCAGATTACCGATGGCCTCGCCCACCGTGGCTTTCTCGGCGGCTTCCTGTTCGGCATATTTGCGTGGAGCAAAACTGCCCTCGCCGTTCTGCACTTCATGCAGCAGACGTTCGATCAAATCCCAGTTGTAAGTCGTCATCCTGATTCCTCCTGCGGGCCCAAGGAAAAGTTGCCCGTCTGAAGGTGTGACACGTCGCATCAGCGGCCGTTCAGCTGAATGGACGGACGTCATTTCCCTGGGTTTTCCAGGCGTGCGCCCGCTCAACCGAGCATAAGAACTGAAAGACGCCGCCGCCAAGACGGAAAATTGAACGCGTAAAAAAACCGGACATCGTCCGGTTTTTTTTACGCTCTGCCCTGCCTTATTCGGCTGCCGGTGCTTCCGGCTTGCGACGCTTGAGCGGCGCCATGCCGTCCTTGCTGACGAGCGACAGGTTGTCGGTCTTCGGCCGATTGGCGATCTTGCGCTTGGTCGGCGACTTGGCGCCGGCTTTTTTCTTGTCGCCCTTGGCGTCGGTCTTTTTCTTCTTCACGCCAACGGCTTTGCCGGACGCCTTGACCTTCTTCGGCCCTGTGTAGGTGCCTTTGACTTCCTTAATGGTGCGACGCTCGAACGACTGCTTGAGGTAGCGCTCGATGCTCGACATCAGGTTCCAGTCACCGTGGCAGATCAGCGAGATTGCCAGGCCATCGTTGCCGGCACGCCCGGTACGCCCGATACGGTGCACGTACTCGTCGCCGCTGCGGGGCATGTCGAAGTTGATGACCATGTCCAGGCCATCCACATCCAGGCCACGGGCAGCCACGTCGGTGGCGACCAGGATCTTCACGCCGCCCTGCTTGAGACGGTCGATCGCAAGCTTGCGGTCCTTCTGGTCTTTCTCGCCGTGCAGCACGAATGCCTTGTAGTCCTGCGCCACCAGGCGACCGTAGATGCGGTCGGCCGCGGCACGGGTGTTGGTGAACACGATGGCCTTCTGATAGGTCTCGTTGGCCAACAGCCAGTTGAGGATCTGCTCTTTGTGCACGTTGTGGTCGGCAGTCACGATCTGCTGGCGCGTCGTCGCGTTCAGGTCGCTGACGTTGTTGACCTGCAGGTGCTCAGGGTTGTTCAGGACCTTGGCGACCATGTCGCGCAGGGTCGAACCGCCGGTGGTGGCGGAGAACAGCATGGTCTGCTGGCGATTCACACACTCGCCCACCAGGCGCTGCACGTCGTCGGCGAAGCCCATGTCGAGCATGCGGTCGGCTTCGTCGAGCACCAGCACTTCGACTTCCTTGAGGTCGAGGTTGCCGGCGTTGAGTTGCTCGATCATGCGGCCCGGAGTGCCGATCAGGATGTCCGGCACCTTGCGCAGCATGGCGGCCTGGACCTTGAAGTCTTCGCCGCCGGTGATCAGGCCGGACTTGATGAAGGTGAACTGCGAGAAGCGCTCCACTTCCTTCAAGGTCTGCTGGGCCAGCTCGCGGGTCGGCAGCAGGATCAGGGTCTTGATGCTGACGCGGACTTTGGCCGGGCCGATCAGACGGTTAAGAATCGGCAGGACGAAAGCGGCGGTCTTGCCACTCCCGGTTTGAGCCGTCACCCGCAGGTCACGCCCTTGGAGCGCGAGCGGGATGGCCGCTGCTTGCACAGGCGTAGGCTCGACAAATTTAAGCTCGGCCACGGCTTTGAGCAGGCGTTCGTGCAGGGCGAATTGGGAAAACACGGGTGCTACCTCGAAGAAATACAAAAAATCAGCTGCATAGGGTACCGGTTTCGGGCGTCCAAACCGAGTGTCTTTACGCGAACGGCGTTAATCAGCTGCTTTTTTGTCAGGGCATTTGTCCGGAACGCCAACTGTATTGCACTTAAATGCTCTAATCGCCCTCGTCTTGTCTTACAGAAGAATCGGTTCCCCCCATGGATATCAAACAGCTCTGGCTCAACGCCCAGGACCTCTGGGGCACCCTCGATCAACACCCACTGCTGCATGCCAGCCTTGGCTTGCTGGTGTTGCTGACGGTGGCCCTGCTGCTTGGACGCGTGGCGCGCTACCTCATCCTCCACGCCGTTAAATTGCTCGGTCGGCAACCGCCCCTGCACTGGCTCAATGACCTGCGCCATAACAAGGTCTTCCATCGCCTGGCGCAAATGACCCCGTCCCTGGTCATCCAGTTCGGCCTGCACCTGGTGTCGGACCTGAGCAAGACCGCCATCCTGTTTATCGGCAACGTGGCGTTGGCGCTGACCATTCTGTTCCTGGTGCTGGCCATGAGCGCGCTGCTCAACGCGCTGCTGGACATCTACGCCCGCACCGAACACGCACGCACCCGCTCGATCAAGGGCTATGTGCAGTTGGCAAAGATGGTGCTGTTCGTGTTCGGCGCGATCATCATCGTCGCCACCCTGATCGACCGTTCGCCGCTGTTGCTGTTGTCTGGCCTGGGTGCCATGTCGGCGGTCATCCTGTTGGTGTACAAGGACACCCTGCTGTCATTCGTCGCCAGTGTGCAACTGACCAGCAACGACATGTTGCGGGTCGGCGACTGGATCGAAATGCCCCAGGTCGGCGCGGATGGCGATGTGGTGGACATCACCCTGCATACGGTCAAGGTGCAGAACTTCGACAAGACCATCGTCTCCATCCCCACCTGGCGCCTGATGTCCGAGTCGTTCAAGAACTGGCGCGGTATGCAGGCTGCGGGCGGGCGCCGTATCAAGCGCAGTCTGTATATCGACGCCAGCGGCGTGCGTTTTTTGCGGGATGACGAAGAAGCACGCATGACCCAGGTGCATCTGCTCACGGACTACATCGGGCGCAAGCAGGCCGAGCTCAAGGCCTGGAACGAAGCCCAGGGTGAAAGCGCGCAACTGTCGGCCAACCGCCGCCGCATGACCAACCTCGGCACCTTCCGCGCATATGCCCTGGCTTATCTGAAAAGCCACCCGGACATCCAGCCCAACATGACCTGCATGGTGCGCCAGATGCAAACCACCGCCCAAGGCGTGCCGCTGGAAATCTACTGCTTCACCCGCACCACGGCGTGGGCGGATTACGAGCGCATCCAGGGGGATATCTTCGATTACCTGCTGGCGGTGTTGCCGGAGTTTGGCTTGAGCTTGTATCAGCAGCCGAGTGGCAATGACCTGCGCGCCGGCATATTGCCAGCGGTGTTGGGCGCCAGCCACCTGCCTGAGCCGGAAAAAACCGCGATTTAGAGCGATGCAGCACAGCCATTCAATCGCGGTGCTGAATAGTTGGCGACCCTTGGCCTCATGGACAATCCTTCGAGGCCACGCCGATGCGCGCTCCAACCTTGCTTTCGCTCCTGCTGACCGGCACCTGCAACAGTGTGCTGGCGGCGGGTTTTATCGAGGATTCGAGCCTCGACGTACTCAGCCGTAACTTCTACCTCGACAACAGGGAACGCTCCCCGTCCAACCAGCCGCACAAGGCGGAATGGGCCCAGGGTTTTATCGCCTCGTTCGTCTCCGGCTTCACCCCAGGCACGATCGGCGTCGGTCTCGACGCCCACGCCTTTGTCGGCCTGAAACTCGACGGTGGCAAGGGCCACGCCGGCACCGGTCTGCTGCCGTTGGACGCCGACGGACGCAGTGAGCGCGATTACTCCAGCGCCGGCGGGGCCGTGAAGCTGCGCGTCGCCAAAACCACGCTGTCAGTGGGTGAGATGACCGTCGAAACCCCAGTGTTCGACACCGCCGACAAACGCCTGCAACCGGAATACGCCACGGGCCTGTTGCTGGACAGCCATGAGATCGACGCCCTGCATTGGCAGGCAGGCCACTTCACTGCCTTCAAAAACCAGAATGCCTCGAGCGGGCACGGCGATTTCGATGGCTATGGCGCCAGTACGCGCAGCGGCGCCATCGACTTCCTCGGCGGGCAGTTCTTCGAAGGCCAACCGCTGGGCGGCGCCTTGTATGCCTCGCAACTGCGGGACACCTGGCGCCAGTACTACGCCAACCTGCATGGCGCCACGGCAAACTGGGGACTCGACGGCAATATCTACCGCACCGAGGACCAGGGCCGCGCGCAGGCCGGCGCCATCGCCAACACCGCTTACAGCCTGGCCGGCAAATATAGCTTCGCGGCGCAGTCGGTGACTCTGGCCTACCAGAAGATCAACGGCAACACGCCGTTCGACTTCGTCGGCGGCGACTCCATCTACCTGGCCAACTCCATCAAGTACGCCGACTTCAATGGCCCCGGCGAACGCTCATGGCAGCTTCGCTATGACCTCAACCTCGCCACCTTCGGCGTGCCGGGTTTGAAGTTCATGACCCGCTACGTCACCGGCCGAGGTATCGACGGCACGCACGCCCCCCAAGGCGGCGCCTACAACCCGTTCGATGCGGACAGCGGTGAGTATCAACCCCTGCAAGGCCGCGGCGGTCGCCACTGGGAGCGCGATATCGACCTGCATTACGTGGTGCAATCCGGTCCGGCCAAGGACCTGTCGGTGCAGTTGTCCCACGTCAGCCACCGCGCCAACACGGCACAGGCCGGGGATGACATCGACCGGGTGTACGTCGTGATCGAATATCCGCTCAAGCTTTGACGGCTACCGAACGCACGCCCAAGCGACTGATCCACACCGCCGCCACGATCACCAACCCGCCCAGCGCCAGGCGGCCCAGCGGCTCGTGCTGGTTCCAGATCAGCAGGTTGAGCAGCAACCCCACCGGCACATGCAGGTTGTTCATCACCGCCAGGGTACCGCCATGGACCAGGCACGCGCCCTTGTTCCACCAGTACATGCCCAGCGCCGTGCTGACCAATCCGAGGAACACCAGCACACCCCATTGCAACGGCGCATCGGGCAGGAAGTCGGCCTTGCCGAACAGCAGGAATGCCGGCAACACCACCAGCAGCGCGCCCAGGTAGAAATACCCGAAGCGTCGGTAGTGCGGCAGGTCGCTCGGATAACGTGCCACCAGATGCTTGTACATCACCTGCCCGGCGGCATAGGTGAAGTTGGCCAGTTGCAGCAACAAAAAGCCCATGAGGAAGTGCGGGGTGATCTGGTCGAACCGGATCACCGCCGCCCCTGCCACCGCCACCAATGCGGCGATCAGCGCCCAAGGGTTGAAACGGCGGTTGAGGGCGTCTTCGATCAAGGTCACGTGCAAGGGCGTGAGAATGGTGAACAGCAACACCTCCGGCACCGTCAACACGCGAAAGCTCAGGTACAGGCACACGTAGGTCACGCCGAATTGCAGTGCGCCGATCAGCAGCATGCCGCGCATGAAGGCCGGTTCCACCGAGCGCCAGCGCGTCAGCGGGATGAACACCAGGCCGGCCAGCACGACCCGCACCAGCACGGCGAAGTAGCTGTCGACGTGACCGGCGAGGTATTCGCCGATCAAGCTGAAGGAAAATGCCTGAATCAGGGTGACAACCAGTAAGTAGCCCATGCGCGCCTCGTTTCGAATGGGCCGGACATTAAAGGTTTTCGCCGGTTGAAGAAACTCGGGGCAAAAAAAACCCGACCTCGCTAAAGCGGCAGTCGGGCAGGAGCACTCAGGAGCAGAAGTGCAAAGGGAGGTCTGTTACGCGGACTTGAAGGGTTTGCGTGGCACTAGATAAACACCGCGCGATTATCTGGCGATTAAAGGATCGAGCCATCTGCGCCAACAGCGCCTTGGCGTGCCGGCCTGCTTTCGATGATCAGAACTTTAGACGTGGCGTCGTAGCCTCCATCTGTAATTGCTGTAAGTCGATGGAGAAAAGATTAGCTAGGGCTCATTCGATAAAAAAGCGCAAAAAACTGCTACAACCCATCTAGAAATTTGTTTATAAGCGGAGTATTCCTGTAGACATGCTCCGCTGCCGCTTTATTTCGGGGCACAGGCCAAGGCAATGCGCATCTTGATAATCGCGCGGTTGAACTTGACTGTGGTGTTAGTGCTTTTGCCCGCCGGCACCGTCACCGTGCGGCGACGTGGCGACTCCGGACCATTGGTGAAGGTCACCGAACACACGGCATCCTTCGTCCCGTAGTTATTCAGTTGGATCGAACTGATATCGCCGTCCACGTCGGAAGCCGTGTAATCCACGCTCACGCCATCGATCTTTTTTGTCACGTCGATGGGGTAGGCGAACGCAGTCATCGGCATTAGCGCCATCAGCACACAACAGAATTTTCTCATTCGGCAGTCTCCAATAAGGACTGCCAGCTTAGGACAAGAGGAGCTCATCTTGAAAGCGCCCCGCGTTACCCTCGATCAATGGCGCACGCTGCAAGCCGTGGTCGACCATGGCGGCTTCGCCCAGGCGGCTGAAGCGCTGCACCGTTCGCAGTCTTCGGTGAGCTACACCGTGGCCCGCATGCAAGACCAGCTCGGTGTACCGCTGCTGCGCATCGACGGGCGCAAGGCCGTGCTCACCGACGCCGGTGAAGTGCTGCTGCGCCGCTCCCGGCAACTGGTGAAAAACGCCAGCCAGCTCGAAGACCTCGCCCACCATATGGAACAGGGCTGGGAAGCCGAAGTACGCCTGGTGGTGGACGCCGCCTACCCCAACGCACGCCTGGTACGTGCCCTCACCGCTTTTATGCCGAAAAGCCGTGGCTGCCGGGTACGCCTGCGTGAAGAGGTGCTGTCCGGCGTCGAAGAGCTTCTGATGGAAGGCGTGGCCGACCTGGCGATCAGCAGTTTCAGCATCCCTGGCTACCTCGGCACGGAAATGAGCGACGTTGAATTTATCGCCGTGGCCCACCCCGACCATGCCCTGCACCGCATGAACCGCGAACTGAGCTTCCAGGACCTGGAAGGCCAGATGCAAGTGGTGATCCGCGACTCCGGTCGCCAGCAGCCGCGGGACGTGGGCTGGCTCGGCGCCGAACAGCGCTGGACCGTCGGCAGCCTGGCCACTGCCGCCGCTTTTGTCAGCAGTGGCCTGGGCTTTGCCTGGCTGCCTCGGCACATTATCGAACGTGAACTCCACGAAGGCGTGCTCAAGCAGCTACCCTTGGAACAGGGCGGCAGCCGCCACCCCACGTTCTACCTGTACTCGAACAAGGACAAACCCTTGGGGCCGGCCACGCAGATCCTCGTGGAATTGCTGCGCAGCTTTGACACGGCCCCTCTGGACGCGCCTTTCACCGCCCCCCTGCAAGCCTGAAACGGAGTTCGTGCATGCCCTGGTTCGACCACGAAGGCTGCAGCCTGCATTACGCGGAGTACGGCCACGGCATACCGCTGATCCTGATCCACGGCCTGGGCTCCAGCAGCCAGGACTGGGAAATGCAGATCCCGGTGCTGTCGCGGCATTACCGCCTGATCGTGGTGGATGTGCGCGGCCATGGGCGTTCCGACAAACCGCGCGAGCGCTACAGCATCGCAGGGTTCACCGACGACCTGATCGCCCTGATCGAACACCTGAACCTGCCACCCGCCCATGTGGTGGGCTTGTCCATGGGCGGCATGATCGCCTTCCAGCTGGCGGTGGACGAGCCCGGCCGGGTCAGGAGCCTGTGCATCGTCAACAGCGCGCCCGAGGTCAAGGTGCGCACCCTCGACGATTACTGGCAGTGGGCCAAGCGCTGAACCCTGGCCCGCGTGCTCAGCCTGGCCACCATTGGCAAGGCCCTCGGCGACCGGTTGTTCCCCAAGCCTGCGCAAGCCGACCTGCGGCGCAAGATGGCCGAACGCTGGGCAAAAAACGACAAACGTGCTTATCTCGCCAGCTTCGATGCGATTGTGGGCTGGGGCGTACAGGAACGACTTTCCAGGATTACCTGTCCAACCCTGGTCATCAGCGCCGACCACGACTACACCCCTGTGGCGCACAAAGAAATCTATGTAAAACTGCTGCCCGATGCGCGACTGGTGGTGATCGAGGATTCCCGCCATGCCACGCCCTTGGATCAACCCGAAGTCTTTAACGCCACCCTGCTCGATTTTCTAAAGACAGTCGAAACCACTACCCAGGATCACTGACCCATGCTGAAAAAAATCGCCTTTTTTGCCGGTTCCGTTTTGTTCGCTGCCAACTTGATGGCGGCCCAGCCGGCCAAGGCGCCTCACGTATTGCTCACTACCACCAACGGCGACATTGAGATCGAACTGGACCCGGTCAAGGCACCGATCAGTACCAAGAACTTCCTGGCCTATGTCGACAAAGGCTTCTACACCAACACGATTTTCCACCGCGTGATCCCGGGCTTCATGGTCCAGGGTGGCGGCTTTACCAAGTCGATGTCGCAAAAGCCGACCGAAGCTCCGATCAAGAACGAAGCCAGCAACGGCCTGCATAACGTGCGTGGCACCTTGTCCATGGCGCGCACCAACGATCCGGATTCGGCCACCAGCCAGTTCTTCATCAACGTCGCCGACAATGCCTTCCTCGACCCGGGCCGTGACCGCGGCTACGCGGTGTTCGCCAAAGTGGTCAAAGGCATGGACGTGGTCGACATCATCGTCAACTCGCAGACCACCACCAAGCAGGGCATGCAGAACGTGCCTATCGATCCTGTCCTGATCAAGTCGGCCAAGCGCATCGACTGACGTCTGCAGGGAGTCCCGCGCGCGGCTCTGCAGGCTGCGCGCGCATTTGAACAGGAGAGCCCGCCCGGCGGGCGTCAACCCTAATGCTCTATCGTCGTTTCGAACAACTGATCGATATTTTCCGCGACGCGCCCAGCGCCGCCCCTCCCGACAAAGTCCTGCCCTTCTACCTTTACTACCTGCGCCAGGTGTGGCCGTGTTTCGCCGCGCTGCTGGTGATCGGCCTGATCGGTGCGCTGATCGAAGTCGCCCTGTTCAGCTACCTGAGCCGCATCATCGACCTGGCCCAAGGCACGCCACCCGCTGACTTCTTCCAGATCCACAGCACCGAGCTGATCTGGATGGCCGTGGTTGCCCTGCTGCTGCGCCCGATCTTCGGCGCCCTGCACGACCTGCTAGTGCACCAGACCATCAGCCCCGGCATGACCAGCCTGATCCGCTGGCAGAACCACAGCTATGTGCTCAAGCAGAGCCTGAACTTCTTCCAGAACGACTTCGCCGGGCGCATCGCCCAGCGCATCATGCAAACCGGTAACTCCCTGCGCGATTCCGCGGTGGCCGCGGTGGATGCGATCTGGCACGTGGCGATCTACGCCATCAGCTCCCTGGTACTGTTCGCCGAGGCTGACTGGCGCCTGATGATCCCGCTGGTGACCTGGATCGTCTGCTACAGCCTGGCGTTGCGCTACTTCGTGCCACGGGTGAAGGAACGCTCGGTGATCTCCTCCGAGGCGCGCTCCAAATTGATGGGCCGCATCGTGGACGGCTACACCAACATCACCACCTTGAAACTGTTCGCCCACACCCGATACGAACAGGAGTACGCCAGGGAAGCGATCATCGAGCAGACCGAAAAAACCCAGCTGGCCAGCCGCGTAGTGACCAGCATGGACGTGGTGATCACCAGCATGAACGGCCTGTTGATCGTCACCACCACCGGCCTGGCCCTGTGGTTGTGGACCCACTCGCTGATCTCCGTGGGGGCCATCGCCCTGGCTACCGGCCTGGTGATTCGCATCGTCAACATGTCGGGCTGGATCATGTGGGTGGTCAACGGCATTTTTGAAAACATCGGCATGGTGCAGGACGGCCTGAAAACCATCGCCCAGCCGCTGGCGGTGATCGACCGCGAGAACGCGCCACGCCTGAGCGTGCCCCACGGCGAAGTGCGCTTCGAACAGGTGGATTTTCACTACGGCAAGAAGAGCGGGATCATTGGCGGCCTGAACCTGCACATCAAGGCCGGTGAAAAAATCGGCCTGATCGGCCCGTCCGGCGCGGGTAAATCGACCCTGGTCAACCTGCTGCTGCGCCTGTACGACCTGCAAGGCGGGCGCATCCTGATCGACGGCCAGAACATCGCCGAAGTGGCCCAGGAAAGCCTGCGCGAACAGATCGGCATGATCACCCAGGACACCTCGTTGCTGCACCGTTCGATCCGCGACAACCTGCTGTACGGCAAGCCGGACGCCACCGACGAAGAACTCTGGGCCGCCGTGCGCAAGGCACGCGCCGATGAGTTCATCCCCCTGCTGTCGGACGCCGAAGGCCGCACCGGGCTGGATGCCCACGTGGGTGAGCGCGGGGTGAAACTGTCCGGCGGGCAACGCCAGCGTATCGCCATTGCGCGCGTGCTGCTCAAGGACGCGCCGATCCTGATCATGGACGAAGCCACTTCGGCGCTGGACTCGGAAGTCGAAGCGGCAATCCAGGAAAGCCTGGAAACCCTGATGCAAGGCAAAACCGTGATTGCGATCGCGCACCGGTTGTCGACCATTGCGCGGATGGACCGCCTGGTGGTGTTGGAAAAAGGCCAGATCGCCGAGAGCGGTAACCATGCCGAGTTGCTGGCTCATCGTGGGCTGTATGCGCGGTTGTGGCAGCACCAGACCGGGGGTTTCGTCGGCATCGACTGAAAACGCAACTGGAAATGTGGGAGGCCCCCTCCCACATGGGTCTTCTGGATTTGTGCCACAACCGTGCTGTACTCAGTGCAGTGCCCAGACGGGCGCTGAAGTAAATCTGCAGGGAGCATCACCGATTTGCTGATTGGGTAGAGCGATCTATCAAGGACGGGTTGCATGTCTTTGTTCAAGCGTTCAGTCGCAGAGGGGTTGGGAACGTTTTGGCTGGTGTTGGGCGGTTGCGGGAGCGCGGTGTTGGCCGCGGCATTCCCTGCGGTCGGGATCGGTTTGTTGGGTGTAGCCCTGGCGTTCGGGCTCACAGTGCTGACCATGGCGGTGGCCATCGGGCACATCAGTGGTTGTCACCTCAACCCGGCGGTCTCGGTGGGGCTGGTCGTGGGCGGAAGGTTTCCGGCCAAGGAGTTACCGGCGTACATCGTGGCCCAAGTCATTGGCGGCATTGTCGCCGCTGCGCTGCTGTACTTTATTGCCAGCGGCAAACCGGGGTTCGAACTGGCGTCGGGCCTGGCTTCCAACGGCTATGCAGAGCATTCGCCGGGCGGCTATTCAATGGCAGCGGGGTTTGTCTGTGAGCTGGTGATGACGGCGATGTTTCTGCTGATCATCCTCGGCGCCACCGACCATCGCGCCCCCAAGGGCCTTGCGCCCATCGCCATCGGCCTGGCCCTCACCTTGATCCACCTGATCTCCATCCCCGTGACCAACACCTCGGTCAACCCGGCCCGCAGTACCGGCCCGGCCCTGATCGTGGGCGGATGGGCGATCCAGCAGTTGTGGATGTTCTGGCTCGCGCCGATTCTGGGCGCGGCGATTGCTGGCGTGGTCTATCGATGGCTGGGCAAGGAAGAGCCGGACTGAGGCAAGACGGGTTCAGCCCTGCCGACATAGCGGGGCTGAGTCCATAGATGGTGATTCAGCGTTGATGAGCCTGCATGTACTGGCGAAGCAACTGATTGATTCGCGTCTGATACCCGGTCCCCTGACCCTTGAACCACTCCAGAACGTCAGCATCCAGTCGAATGGTCACAGCTTGCTTCACCGGAACACGCAATTCGGCGCGCCGAAAAAAGTCGGCGTCCAGCTCAGGAATGTCGCTGGTATCGATTTCTTCGTCATTCATCTTGGCCAAGCGCTCCCAATCAGTTTTCGATGTTTGCGTCATAGTATTTGGCCTCCTTCTTGGTTGCTTTTCGGGCGGAAATGATACGGATCACATCCCCACTCCGTTCGGTGTATACGACCACACCCATTAATAATTTGATCCAGCCAATACCGATCCAACGCTCTTCGCCATATTCCGCTTGATCATCGCGCAAGGCCAGCATTGGATGCCGAAAGATATCAGGAACGTCGTTGAAATCGATGCCGTGCTTGGCGATGTTGGCTTTGTTCTTGGACTCATCCCACTCAAAATACATGGCGCATCCTGTATGTACTTTTGTACATACAGGGTAGCGATTTCGCTGTTTCTTGGTAGCTCCGCCAGACCGATGGTTCAGCCCTGCCGATACGGCAGGGCTGCCCTCGCCTCTTCGGCATACGCCAGAATCCCCACTCGCTCACGTTCCAGGAAATCCTCCACAGCCTTCTTCAGCCCCGGATGGCGCAGGTAATGCCACGACCGCGTGATCACCGGCTCGAACCCGCGGATCAGTTTGTGCTCGCCCTGGGCACCGGCGTCGAAACGTTGCACGCCGTGGGCGATGGCGTAGTCCATGCCCTGGTAGAAACAGGTTTCGAAATGCAGGCGATCAAACTCGGCCAGGCAGCCCCAGTAGCGACCGTAGAAACTGTCGCCACCAAGCAGGCTGAAGGCCATGGCCACCGGGCGCGGACCTTGCTTGGCCAGCACGACGCGAATCGCTTCAGGCATGCGCTCGGCCAACAGGCTGAAAAACTCACGGGTCAGGTAGGGCGATTGACGACGTACCGCGTAGGTATTGGCGTAGCAGGCGTAGACAAAATCCCACTGCGCTTCGCTCAGTTCATGGCCTTGTAGCCACTCGAACTCAATGCCCTGCCCGGCCACCTGTTCACGCTCCTTGCGCATCTGTTTGCGCTTGCGTGAACTCAGGGCGTCGAGGAAATCCTGGAAGTCGCGGTAGCCACGGTTCTGCCAATGAAACTGACAACCCAGGCGCTGCAACCAGCCCGGTTGCAGCGCCAACGCTGCGTCGGCCAATGCGTCGGTGAAGTTGATATGGGCGCTGGAGAGCCCTTCGATTTCCAGGTAACCCGGCAGACTCTTGAGCAGCTCGAAACCGTCTTCGGCACTGCGCGCGAGCAAGCGCGGCCCGCTGACGGGGCTGAACGGCACGGCCGTCAGCAGCTTGGGGTAGTAGTCGATGCCCGCGCGCTCACAGGCGTCGGCCCAACCATGATCGAACACGTACTCGCCGTAGGAGTGCCACTTGCGATAACTGGGCAAGGCCGCCACCAGCCGATCGCCCTCCCAATGCAGCAAATGCTCCGCCTGCCAGCCCGACTGCGGGCCCAGGCTGGCGCTGTCTTCCAGTGCACTGAGGAAGGCGTGCCGCACAAACGGCTGGGCATCCGGCACCAGGGCATCCCAGGCCTGCGGAGCGATTTCAGAAAGACTGTCCAGGCGTTGCAATGGCATTGGGATCCTCACTGCGTCATGGCGTGAAAGCTGCGCGAGTATCGCTTATCGCGAGGTGAGACACACTCTCAAATCGCACGACAAGGCTCCAAACAAATAGTTCCAACTTAAATAATTTGTCATCTACATGACATCACTCCGCCACTCGTCCGTCATAAACGATCGTGATACTGACGCCTGTTTTTAGAGCGCCTGGTTCTATCAGGTGGTTATTTTTCCGTCCGTCATCGGTCGGTTGTGTCCTGGATGGTTTGCCATCCCTCCTCACTTTCGGAGATTGATATGCGTCTTGCTTCCACTAAAACTGCGGCGGCCCTGTGCGGTGGCCTGTTACTGGCCCTGAGCGTTCCGGCCAGCGCTGCAGTCGACGCTAAATTGCTCGACATGCTCAAGGCCAACGGCCAGATCACTGCTTCGCAGTACACCGAACTGCAAGCGGAACTGGCCAAGGATCAGAAAGAAAAGCAGATCGCACAGCAAGCTCAACAAGAGACCAACGAGCAGATCGCGGCCACCGCGAAAAAAGCCAACGAACTGAGCATCTTCGACCAGAAACTGGCCTGGGCCGCCAAGACCCAATTCAAGGGTGATGTCCGTTTCCGCCAGGAAACTGTGAAAATCCAGGGCGAATCCAACAACGGTGGCCGCGACAAGGACCGCCAGCGCATCCGTGCCCGCCTGGGTGCCTACACCGAGATCAACCCTCAGGTCGACACCGGTATCCGCATCGCCACCGGCAGCAGCGACGACGCGCGCTCCACCAACCAGGACCAGGACAACTACTTCAACAAGAAGTCGATCTGGCTGGACCTTGGCTACATCGACTACCACCCGGACCAGATCAAGAACCTGCACGTCATCGGCGGCAAGATGCTGCAGCCATGGGTGAACATGGGCGACGTGATCTGGGATAGCGATATCAACCCGGAAGGTCTGGCCCTGACCTACAAATACCCATTGGGTAGCAGCGCCGAGCTGTTCGGCAGCATCGGTAACTACAACCTCAAGGACAACGTCGATGGCGACGGCGTGCAATTTCGCCATGACCTGCGCCTGACTTCCGGCCAGTTGGGGACCCGTTTCTCGGTGACCGACAACCTGAAAATGACCTTGGGCGGCAGCATCTACGCTTACCAGAACGACGAAAACAGCACCTGTACCAGCTCCACCACACCGTGTGCACTGGCGGTCAACGGCAACTCGCCGAACGAACAATTCCGTTTGTACGAAGGTTTTGCCCAAGCCGACATCGGTGGCCTGGCCGTGCCGCTGGCGTTCTATGGCCAGTACGTGAAGAACAACGATGCGTCCAACGATCAGGACACCGCCTGGTTGCTGGGTGCCAAGTCCAAAGTGTTCGGCTTCAACCTGGACTACAACTACCGCGATACGCAACGTAACGCTGTAGTAGGCGCCTTCACCGATTCGGACTTCGCCAACGGCACCACCGGTTCGCGCGGTCACAAAATGAAGGTCAGCTACGACATCGATAAAAACTTCGCCGTCGGCGCCACGTACTACCTGACCAAGGCTGACTACGCCAGCCGCACTCAGCGTGATGCCAACACCAACACCCTGCAGTTGGATGCTGAAGCCAAGTTCTAAAGGCAAGTGTCAAACGCCTTGGGCCAGGACGGCCCGAGGTGGCTGTTACAGTCTTGCGCGGGGGGCGATCCCCATCATCCGTTCGATTCCCCCGCGCGAGCCTGCTTATTCCCCGCCTTTCCGATCCTTGAGCTGCTCGTCAGCCAGACGCTGCGCCAAGGCATCGACATCCTTCACCGGTTCCTCCGGCATGATCTTCAACGTCGCCTGCATCAAGCGCATCTGGCGGATAAACCGCCGGCAGTTAGGGCAGAACATCAAGTGATGACGCACCAGCAAACGCTCGCGAAAGGTCAATTGCCCATCGAGATAGTCGCTGGAACGTGCCACTTGTTCTTTACAGGTCAACATTCGCCCGTTTCCTCAAAATGCTCCACCGTGGCGAAGACTTTAAGCCGCGCACGATGCAACAGCACACGAACGTTGGAGAGCGAGAGCGTCAACAAATTACAGATCTCGTCCAGCTCCAGGCCCTGGCGTTCGCGCAGTACCAGCACGCTGCTTTGCAATTCGGACAAGCTCAGGATCGTATGCTCAAGGCATTTGCGCAGTTCGTCCTCGGTCAGCAACGCTTCCGGGGTGTCCTGGTGCCAGGCATATGGGGCGACGGCCCAGTGGCCGTCGTCCGGGGTGAAGCGATCATCGCCGATGGTGCCGTGGGGCGAGGGCAAATCGTCGAGCAGCACTTCCCGACGATTCTGTTTGTAGCGGCCCTTGGCGGCGTTGGCGGTGATGGTCAGCAGCCAGGTCTTGAGACTGGAACGCCCTTCAAATTTGGCCAGGTTCCGGACGACCGACAACCAGGCGTCCTGCACCACTTCGTCGGCATGGCGCTGGCCGACGATGGCATAGGCCACCGCCCGCATTGCGCTCTGGTAGGTGCTGACCAATTCCTTGTAGGCCCGTTGTTCCCCCTTGAGCAAGCGCTCAAGCAGGTGCGCGTCGTCCGCTGCTGCCATTCAAGACCTCGATGTTTCAGCGTTTGCGCAGGATCACGCTACCGATCGAATAGCCCGCGCCAAACGAACTGAGCACCGCGACAGAGCCCTGGGGCAAGTCGTCCTGGTAGGTGTGGAAAGCGATCACCGAACCCGCCGAGCTAGTGTTGGCGTAGGTATCGAGAATCACCGGCGCCTCTTCTACCGTGGCTTCGCGGCCCAGCAGTTTCTTCACGATCAGGTGGTTCATGCTCAGGTTGGCCTGGTGCAGCCAGAAGCGCTTCACATCGGCCACGTTCAACTGGTTTTCTTCCAGGTGCGCACCGATCAGTTCGGCGACCATCGGGCAGACATCGCGGAAGACTTTGCGGCCTTCCTGCACGAACAGTTTGTCCGGCGCACCGATGCCCTCTTCCGCCGCGCGGTTGAGGAAGCCGAAGTTGTTGCGGATGTTATTCGAGAACTGGGTCAGCAGCTTGGTGCTGACCACGTCGAACTGGTGCTCGGAGGTTGCCAGGTCAGCGCGCTCAAGGACCACGGCAGTGGCGGCATCGCCGAAGATGAAGTGGCTGTCGCGATCACGGAAGTTCAGGTGACCGGTGCAGACTTCCGGGTTGACCATCAGGATCGCCCGGGCCTGGCCCAGTTTGATGCTGTTGGCCGCGTTCTGAATGCCGAAGGTGGCTGAAGAGCATGCCACGTTCATGTCGAACCCGAAGCCCTTGATGCCCAGGGCTTCCTGGACTTCGATGGCGATCGCCGGGTAGGCGCGCTGCAGGTTGGAACAGGCGACGATCACCCCGTCGATGTCGGCGGCGGTCTTGCCGGCACGCTGCAAGGCTTGTTCGGCGGCGCCGACGGCCATCTGGCAGAGCACCGACCACTCGTCGTTGCTGCGCTCGGGCAGGCGTGGGGCCATGCGCTGCGGGTCGAGAATGCCGTCCTTGTCCATGACAAAGCGGCTCTTGATGCCCGAGGCCTTTTCGATGAAGGCCGCGCTGGACTCCGTCAGCGCCTTGACCTCGCCACGCTCGATGGCGGCGGCGTTGTCGGCGTTGAACTGTTGCACGTAGGTATTGAAAGACTGCACCAGCTCTTCGTTGGAGATGCTGTTGGCCGGGGTGTACAGGCCAGTGCCGCTGATGACGACGTTATGCACGGTCGTTCCTCTAAATCTGTCAGGCAGAAGATATTGGTACCGTCGTACCAAACTTTAACTAGTCCGATTCCGCTCCGCGGGCACCAAACTGGCATCGCTTTATTCCATTGCGCCGCGGCTGCTCACCAGCCTCTCACGACGATCCCGGTATTTATGACCGCGAAGTTTGCCACAAACCCTGGGATTTGGCGCCATATGCCGGATAAGTGTCCCTTTTTAGGCCAAGAGTGCGGAGCAGAGTGGTTATGGTTGTGACCACAAGCCACAACCACACCCCCTGGACCGTCACGCCTCCACCAAGCTCCATTGCTTGCTCAGGCGCTTATCGGAAATCGGCACCTTGGTCCCCAACTGCTGGGCAAACAACGACACCCGATATTCCTCCAACCACCAGCGATAGAGCGCCAGTTGCGGATCGCGCTTGCCTTCCTGGGCATGCTTGTTCAAGCGATTCTGGTATTGCGCCCACAGCCCGCCCAACTCGCCGCTCCATACGCGATCCTTTTGCACCTGGCTCGGCAATTTCTCCAGGCGCAGTTCGATGGCCTTGAGGAAGCGCGGCAGTTCCTTGAGCCATTGCGCCGGGGTTTCCCGCACAAAACCGGGATAGACCAGGTTGCTCAACTGCTGCTTGATGTCGTTCAGGGCCACGGCCTGGGCCAGGTCGATCTTGCCTTTGAAGCGTTTTTGCAGGCCATGCCAGAGCTTCAGCACCTCCAGGGTCAGGCGCGCCAGGCGTTCGGCGTGCTCGGTCCAGCTGCCGCGCTTGCGCTCGGCCAAGGCGGCCAGACCCGCGCCGTCGCGGGGCAGGCTGGCTTCGCCTTCAAGCACGCAGGTGTCCAGGCTGGCCAGCAAGATGTCTTCCACCAGCGCGTCGATACGCCCCAGTTCGCGGTACATCAGCCCCAACTCGGTCAGGCCGGGCAATTTGCCGCGCAGGAATTTCGCCGGTTCCGCCAACTGCTGCATCAGCAGGCGCTGTAAGGCGCGACGGTGCTGGAACTCGGCCTCGGCGGCGGTGGAGAAACGCCCTTCCTTGACGGTGCCGTTTTCTTCCACCAGCGCCGGATACACCGTCATCGACAGGCCGGCAATGTTCTGCTGGGTTTTCTCGGCCACCGCGGCGAAGACCTTGGCTTCCACCGGCTGCTGGCTTTTCGCGGTTTGTGGCACGGCCAACGCGGCTTGGCTGGCTTCGGCAAAGCGTGCGGTCAGTTCCGCCAGGTCGCGGCCTTCGCCAAGGAACTTGCCTTGGGCGTCGACCACTTCCAGGTTCATCCGCAGGTGGCTGTCCACCTGCTGTGCCGCTTCGGCCCAGGCTTCATCGCTGACCCGCGCACCGGTCATGCGCAGCAATTCGCGCCCCAAGGCCTGGGGCAACGAGCCCTGGCCGAACTCGATGCGCTGCAACGCCGCCTTGACGAAATCCGGCACCGGCACGAAGTTCTTGCGCAGCGCCTTGGGCAAGTTGCGCACCAGGGCGATGCACTTGGCTTCGATCACCCCCGGCACCAGCCACTCCAGGCGCTCCGGCGGCAAGGCCGGCAACAGCGGTGCCGGCACGCGCAGGGTCACGCCGTCGCGCGGATGGTTGGGCTCGAAGTGGTAACTCAAGGCCAGCGCCAGGTCGCCCAGGTGCAGGGTGTCGGGGTAATGCGCGGCGGTGACTTCACTGGCATCGCGGGCCAGCACGTCTTCCTCGCGCATGATCAACAGTTGCGGGTCTTTCTGGCTGTTGACCTTGTACCAGCTGTCGAACGTGGCGGTCTGGTGGATCTCCGCCGGCAGCCGCGCATCGTAGAAGGCATAGAGGGTTTCCTCGTCGGCGAGGATGTCGCGCCGACGGGCCTTGGCCTCCAGTTCGTCGAGCTGTTCCAGCAATTGCTGATTGGCCGTCAGGCACTTGGCCCGCGACTGGATCTCGCCGCGCACCAGGCCCTCGCGGATAAACAACTCGCGCGACACCACCGGATCGATCGGCCCGTAATGCACTGGCCGGCGCCCGACCACGATCAGCCCGAACAGGGTGATCTGCTCAAAGGCCACGACTTGGCCGCGCTTCTTCTCCCAATGGGGTTCGAAGTGGTTCTTCTTGATCAGGTGCCCGGCCAGGGGCTCGATCCAATCGGCATCGATCTTGGCCACCATGCGCGCATACAGCTTGGTGGTTTCCACCAGTTCGGCGGTCATCAGCCATTGCGGGCGTTTCTTGCCGATGCCTGACGAGGGGTGAATCCAGAAACGTCGCTGACGCGCACCGAGGTAATCGCCGTCTTCGGTTTTCTGCCCGATCTGGCTGAGCAGGCCGGAGAGTACCGCCTTGTGCAGTTTCGGGAAGTCCGCCGGTTCTTTGTTGACGGTCAGCTGCATGTCGCGGCAAATCAGGCTCAACTGGCGATGGGAATCGCGCCACTCGCGCAGGCGCAGGTAGTTGAGGAAGTTCTTGCGACACCAGTTGCGCAGCGGGCTGGCGGTCAGCGCCTGGCGCTGCTCTTCAAAGCCGCGCCACAGGTTGACCAGGCCGGCGAAGTCCGAATCCGGATCTTTCCACTGTGCATGGGCCTGATCGGCGGCCTGTTGGCGTTCCGGCGGGCGCTCACGCGGGTCCTGGATCGACATGGCGCTGGCCACGATCAGCACTTCCTGCAAGCTGCCCAGCTTGGCCGCTTCCAGCAACATGCGGCCCATGCGCGGGTCCACGGGCAGGCGCGCCAATTGGCGGCCCAGCGGCGTGAGCTGACTGTTGCGATCCACCGCCGAGAGTTCTTGCAGCAGGTTGAAACCGTCGCTGATGGCCTTGCCATCCGGCGGCTCGATAAACGGGAAGTCGGTGATTTCCCCCAGGCGCAGGTGCAGCATCTGCAGGATCACCGCCGCCAGGTTGGTGCGCAGGATCTCCGGATCGGTGAATTCCGGGCGGCCGATAAAATCTTCTTCGCTGTACAGGCGGATGCAAATCCCCGGCTCGACCCGGCCACAGCGGCCCTTACGCTGGTTGGCGCTGGCCTGGGAAATCGCCTCGATAGGCAGGCGCTGCACCTTGGCGCGGTAGCTGTAGCGGCTGATGCGTGCGGTGCCGCTGTCGATCACATAGCGGATGCCCGGTACGGTCAGCGAGGTTTCCGCGACGTTGGTCGCCAGTACCACGCGCCGACCGGGGTGGGACTGGAAAATACGCTGCTGCTCGGCCGGCGACAGGCGCGCGTACAACGGCAGGATTTCGGTGTGCTTGAGCTGGGCCTTGCGCAGCATGTCGGCGGCGTCGCGTATCTCGCGCTCGCCGGGCAGAAACACCAGCACGTCGCCAGGGCTGCGGCGCTCGCTGCGCTCGTAGGCGGCGATTTCATCGAGGGTGGCGAGGATCGCCTGATCGACGGTCAAGTCGTCTTCGACGCGGTTGCCCTCCTCGTCCTGTTCCAGGGTCAATGGGCGATACCAAGTGTCCACCGGGAACGTGCGGCCAGAGACCTCGACGATCGGCGCATCGTCGAAGTGCTTGGAGAAACGCTCCAGGTCGATGGTCGCCGAGGTGATGATCACCTTCAGGTCCGGGCGACGCGGCAGCAGGGTTTTCAGGTAGCCGAGCAGGAAGTCAATGTTCAGGCTGCGTTCGTGGGCTTCGTCGACGATGATCGTGTCGTAGCGTTCCAGGTAACGGTCGTTCTGGGTTTCCGCCAGCAGGATGCCGTCGGTCATCAGTTTGATCAGGGTGTTCGAATCACTCTGGTCTTCGAAGCGCACCTGATAGCCGACCAGCGCGCCGAGCGGCGTGGCCAGTTCTTCGGCGACCCGGCTGGCGACGCTGCGCGCGGCGATCCGGCGCGGCTGGGTGTGGCCGATCAGGCCGTGTTGGCCGCGACCGATTTCCAGGCAGATTTTCGGCAGTTGGGTGGTCTTGCCCGAGCCGGTTTCGCCGGCAATGATCAGCACCTGATGCTTGAGCAGCGCCGCCTTGATTTCGTCGCGCTTGGCGGCGATCGGCAGGCTGTCGTCGTAGCGGATCACCGGCAGGCTGGCACGCCGCGCCGTGACCTGGGCGCAGGACGCCTGCATACGTGCGACCCACTGCGCCAGCTTCTGCTCATCGGGCTTCTTGCGCAGCTCGAGCAACTGCCGCCGCAAGCGGTTGCGGTCGGCGAGCATGGCGTGATCGAGGTTTTTCAGCAGTTGGTCGATAGCGGGCGCTTGGTCAGTCATCAGGTACGTATAGGTCTTATTTAGGGTGGTGAAACAAATCAAAGGTTATCAAACACGCGGTGTCGTAATGGCTGATGCTTGGTTTAAAGCATTAGCAACTCCCTCTCAAAACGTTTGATACCCTGCACTAAATTACGGAAGCTATCAGAGCGAACATTATCAACCTCCAGATAACGCCCTATCTCTCGAGAACCAGCAATCTTCTCGTATTTTTGCTTAGTTAGAATTTTCAATTCATGGCTAGGCGACACTAGATAGTCTGGATTGCGAAATTTTGCACCTTGCTGCTTAGCAACCAGGCCTTTCATACACAATGCCTTTTCAACTGCGTTAAGATCTGCAAGATAAAAAGTTTCCAGCTCACGACAAGCGATTCGAACCAAGCTGACAGCCGCTCGCCCGGAAGCCTTGCATTTATCAATCAACCTGGCTTTCAACGCAACGCAATTTGGATCACTGTCTTGATCACGCACAACGATAAACCGCGCATCGTTATTTATATACCCTTTGATACGCATAACCATACGTTTCTCAAGATCTTGCTTCCCCTCAAATGCAATCAACCTAAACTCTATACGCTCATCAAGCATTCTTGGTAGAAAAGTTTCCAACATGACCTTTGCGGAGCGCTCTTCCAATAGAAAAACCAACTCTTTTCTCATTGAGGATCAGCCCCATCAAAAAATCCTTGCTTCCACAAGTAACCTAACTGATCGCCTTCAGCCATATACTCACATATTTGCGGATCATCCTTGGCACGACGAACCTCCGTCCCGCCCTCTTTCTTGACCAGCCAACAGACTTCATCCAACTCGGCAGCATTTAAAAAGTCTGGAGAGTGGGTCGAAACCAACACTTGACCTCCGCGCAATGCATACCCCCGAAACTCCTCTGCCAGCTCTTGCATCAACGTTGGGTAGAGCTGATTTTCCGGATCTTCCACACAGAGCAAGGGGTGAGGCGCTGGATCGTGCAACAACACCATATAAGCAAACATTTTAATGGTGCCATCAGAAACATAACGATCCAGAAACGGCGTTTTGAACGCGCCGTCTTGAAATCTCAGAGTTAAATAACCATCCGCAGTCAAAAGAGGCTCGATGGTTTTGACGCCAGGCACTCGTCTCGACATAGTTTCGAGTATTTTTTTGAATTGCTCGGGGTGTTGCTCGAACATATATCGAGCAACCAGTGGCAAATTATCACCCGACTCAGACAAATGCTCGGAATCGCCTGACGGCTCTTTCCTTCCCCGGGCGGAACTGATATGAAAATCAGAAACATGCCATTGCTCGATCAACTGCCTAAAAGCATTGGCAGCTTTAAACTTTTCAAACTGACCAAGTCCTTTAATCGCCAAGGTATCCGAGGCAACTGATTGATATTCTCTATCTAGCTCTTCGTCGGAACGCTGAAAGTCTTCTTCATTGGTAATTGCAAATCCCTGCCCATTCTCGAAATCGAGAAAACGATAAGGACTGCCATAGCGACCTCGTTTATAACGAAGAATTTCGCGCTTGACATAAGGGACATTATTTTTGTCACCAATTTCAAGAGAATATGTAACCAGACGATTAACGCCAGCAATTGGCATACGGTACTGGATTTCTATAAGAATTGTGTCGCCGTCGCTCTCCCTGCTTAAGACCTCCCGAAAACGCCCTCGGCTGTCCAGTGCCTGCCTGACATTGCCTTTTAAACAATCGTGCAAAAATCCAAATACGTCGAACAGTGAAGTTTTCCCCGCACCGTTGGCACCTACAACGATTAGAAAGGGAGGAATATCTTTCAAATGTACGTCACGGAAAACTTTGAAGTTTTTTAGCCGAATTGATTCGATTTTCATGAGTACCTCGACCATCCGAGCTGTCGTTTGATTAGCCAAGCATTGTCACAGACCGCAAAAATAAATGCCAATCATCACCCAACACCGTTTTTTGTAACATTATTCACCACACCGCTCCTTGCGCCGGTACGGGAACACATCGATGACCTTGCCGGCGCGAATCGCATCCTGCAGCCCTTTCCAGTAGTCGGCGTTGTACAACTCGCCATGCAGTTCATTGAACAGCTTGCGTTGGCCGGCGTCGGCGAACAGGAACGGCGGGAACTCTTCCGGGAACACATCCAGCGGGCCGATGGAATACCAGGGTTCGGAGGCCATTTCATCCTCCGGTGTGCGCGGTGCGGGGATGTGGCGGAAGTTGGCTTCGGTGAGGTAGCAGATCTCGTCGTAGTCGTAGAACACGACGCGGCCATGGCGGGTGACGCCGAAGTTTTTGAGCAGCATGTCGCCGGGGAAGATGTTCGCTGCCGCCAGTTGCTTGATCGCCAGGCCATAGTCTTCCAGGGCTTCGCGGACCTGGGCGGGGTTGGCGTTTTCGAGGTAGAGATTGAGCGGGGTCATGCGCCGTTCGGTCCAGCAGTGGCGGATCAGCACGGTGTCGCCTTCGACTTCGACGGTGCCGGCGGCCACATCGAGCAATTCGGCCAGGCATTCGGGCTCGAACTTGCTCAACGGGAAGCGGAAATCGGCGAACTCCTGGGTATCAGCCATGCGCCCGACGCGGTCGACGCTTTTGACCAGGCGGTACTTCTCGATCACCGTGGCGCGGTTGACGTTTTTCGACGGCGAAAAGCGGTCCTTGATGATCTTGAACACCGTGTTGAAGCCCGGCAGCGTGAACACGCTCATGACCATGCCGCGCACACCGGGGGCCATGATGAATTGATCGTCAGTGGTGGCCAGGTGGTTGATCAGGGCGCGATAGAACTCCGACTTGCCGTGCTTGTAGAAGCCGATCGAGGTGTACAGCTCGGCAATGTGCTTGCCCGGCAGGATGCGTTTGAGGAAACCGATGAATTCCGCCGGCACCGGCACGTCGACCATGAAGTAGGAGCGGGTGAAGGAAAAAATGATCGACACATCGGCTTCGTCGGTAATCAACGCATCGATCTGGATGCCCTGCCCTTCGCGGTGCAGCAGCGGGATGACCAGGGGCCACTGCTCGTCGTGGGTATAGATACGCCCGACCAGGTAAGCGCCCTTGTTGCGGTAGAGCACCGAGGAAAACAGCTCGACCTTCAGGTCCGGGTCCTTGCACACCCAGTCCGGCAGGTTCTCGCGCAGTTGCGCTTCGATGCGACGCAGGTCGGCCGACAGATCCGCATAGGGCTCGCTGAAGCTGTAGTCGGCGAAAATCTGCCCCAGCATGTCGGAAATCCTGCCGACCGGCGTGTAGATCCGGGTTTGCGCCGCCCTCGCCCGGCGCAGGCTTGGTCGCGTGGTGTGGACGAACATGCAGCCGTCGCTGATCAGGTCGTGGCTGAACAGACCGCAGAAGATCGAGTTGTACCAGGTCTCGGACAGCTCATCGTCAAAGCGCAGGTCGATCAGGCCGATGTAGGCGCTTTTCACCAGGGGCCAGGCATCGATGTCGAGCAAGACAGCCTCAGCGAAGTTCTCCCGCAGCCGTGCAGTCACTTCACTGACTTTTTCTTCGTACAGGTTGATACGCGCCGCCGAAGCCGCCTGCCCTTGTTGCCACTGGGCCTTTTCAAAGCGCTCACGGGCGCCATCGGTGATCTGGCGGAAGTGCTCGCGGTAATCGTCGAAGCCTTCGAGGATGGTACGGGCGATAGCGAGGGCAGGCGTGGGTTGCGACATGCGGAAAACCTCGAACGGGCATCTGGAAGCCAGAGCTTAGCCAGTGAGCGAAGGCAGGAGAAGCAGTCATTTAGCATGCCGGGTTGTGGACTTTCGTGCATTTCGTGGATTGATGGGGCTTATCTGCGGCCAATGCGCCAATCCGCCAGGGCAGGCGGGGGGTGGGATTTGCCCTGCAGTCCGTGATTGGGTCGAGCCGTTTGCCTATAGCACCATCGGCGCGCCCGTTGGGGCGACTGGCATGTGGGTTGTCGTTGCAATTGGCCAAAACGCTGTAGGCGCATGCCTGCCCCTACAGCGTGTCCGGTGGTCAGCCTCTACGGAACACAAAGATCAGGCCAATGATGATCAACCCCATCCCCAGCACGCTCAACAACGCGAGCCGGTTGCCGAAGATCAGGTAATCCATCACGGCTGTCACCGCCGGTACCAGGTAGAACAGGCTAGTGACATTGACCAGATTGCCCCGGGCGATCAGGCGGTACAGCAATAGCGTCGCCAGCAGCGACACCACCAGGCCCATCCATAGCACCGGCAGGTAGAAGCTGGCGTTGTGTTCGAAGTGGAACGGCTGGAACGGCACGAACACCGCGCACAACAACAGCCCCGCCAGGTATTGCACGGGCAGCGTGCCCAAGGGGTTATCGGTGATGCGCTTTTGCATGATCGAACCAAAGGTCATGCTGGCCAGGGCCAGCAAGCCGAAGAGCATCCCGGCCAGGGACATCCCCGACAGCCCGATGCCCTGGTACACCACCATGATCAACCCCGCCAACCCCAGGCCCAGGCCGAACATCCGGCGCCAGGAGCGCTGGCGTTCCATCACCACCACGGTCAGGATCGGCTGCACGCCCATGATGGTCGCCATCACGCCCGGTGTGACGTTGAGGTCCAGGGCCAGCAGATAGAAGATCTGGTACGCCCCCAACAGCACCAGCCCCGTTGTCGCCGCATATAACAGTGGCTTGCCGGGGCGTGGCAGTTTCAGCTTGAGGATCGGTACCAGTATCACCAACCCAGCCAGGGCAATGGCAAAACGGATCAGCAAAAAAGCGAAGGGCGACGCATGGGCCAGGCCCAGCTTGGAGAAAATCGCCCCGCTGCTCCACAGCAATACAAACAGGCTCGTCGAGGCCGCCGCGGCCACGGATTGTTTCGATATGACAGACATGGTTACCACCTGTAATCAGGCAAAAAGCCGATTCAGCAAAAGCCAAAACGCGAAGGTTCAGCCCAGTAGGTTTGTTTCAGGCAGGCACACGGGAACAGCCATCAGCTGATCAGCCCGAAATGCCGACACCCGGCGGTGATACGACTGCGTACACCGGCGTGCTACTGACAGGTGGGGGGTAGTGACTGATCTGCACAGGCTGAAGGTTCCCGCACGGCACGACCACAGCGCTGGACGCTGAATCGACTACCGCTATGCACAGGAATGCAGGCATGGGCTGATCTTTTGAGGAGATGAAGACGCGCCGACTATAACCAGCCGCAGACATGTTTTGCAATCACTCCATGAGCCACTTTCCCATGGCGGCTTTTTCATCTTGGCAGTGGAGTCCGCTCGCTATACTAGCGTCCGTTTTTTTCCAAGGATTTCACATGGCCACTTTGCCCTGGCTGTACCTCGCCCTGCTGTCCATCGGCTATGTCCTGGCGCTGGTCTACGGCCAACTGGGTGCGCTGGCGGCAGTCTCCGTGGCCCTGCTGCTGATTGCCGGATATGCAGTACGCCAGCAACGGACCCCTTGGGCGCGCGCCATTGGCCACGGCTTATTCATCGTGCTGGCCCTGAGCCTGGCGATGCACTGGCTGCCGGGTTTCTACAACGGCCGCGGCATCGCCCCGCAACGCTTGACCGCCGACGCCGTGCCCTTCTCGATGTATCTGAACCAGGACAAACCGCTGATCGGTTTCTGGCTGCTGCTGGCCTGCCCGTGGATCGTCGCGCGCCGCGCCCTGCGCCTGTCGATCTGCGTGACCGCCCTGGCCCTGACCCTGACCGCCATCGCCGCACTGGGCGGCGCCACGTTACTGGGCGTTATCAACTGGGCACCGAAATGGCCGGAACAGGCCTGGCTGTGGATGCTCAACAACCTGCTGCTGGTGACCCTGGTGGAAGAAGCCCTGTTCCGCGGCTACGTGCAAGGCGGCCTGAGCCGGCGCTTCAAACACCTGCCCTACGGCGACAACCTCGCGCTGCTGCTGGCATCGCTGCTATTCGGCCTGGTGCACGTGGGCGCGGGCTGGCATTGGGTGTTACTAGCGAGCATCGCCGGGGTGGGTTACGGCATGGCTTATCGATTTGGCGGGCTGGGTGCGGCGGTTGCCACGCATTTTGGTTTGAATTTGCTTCATTTTGGGTTGTTTACGTATCCGATGCTGGCGGGATGATGCGCCCCCGCAGGCGCGGGACGTTCGACCCGCTGATTGGTACAAAATTAAGTTAAATAAACCCCCGCCTTGGCCGATACTCCCTGAAAGCCTTGCGGATTAGAATAACTATGCGTAATAACCAGCCCGTTACCCAACGCGAGCGAACTTTCCCCGCTCAGCAACGGTTGATTTCCACCACGGATGCCAAGGGTGTGATCACCTACTGCAACGACGCTTTCGTCGAAATCAGTGGGTTTTCCCGCGACGAACTGGTCCGTGCCCCGCACAACCTGGTGCGCCACCCGGATGTTCCGGCGGCAGTATTCACGCATATGTGGTCCACGCTCAAGCAAGGCTTGCCATGGATGGGCATCGTCAAGAACCGCTGCAAGACGGGCGATCACTATTGGGTGAACGCCTATGTGACGCCGGTCTTCGAAGGCAGCCAGGTGGTCGGCTACGAATCGGTGCGCATCAAGCCCACCGCTGAGCAGATCCGCCGCGCCGAAGCGCTCTACCACCGTATCAATCAGGGCAAGTCGGCCATTCCCCGGCGCGACAAGTGGCTGCCGGTGCTACAGGACTGGCTGCCGTTTATCCTGGTCAGCCAGTTGAGCTTCATGATCGGTGCGTCGCTCAACTCCCACTGGGGCTTTGCCTTGGCCGCCGGGCTGTCGGTGCCGTTGGGCCTGTTGGGCCTGAGCTGGCAACAGCGCGGCCTCAAGCGCCTCCTGCGCCTGGCCGAGCAGACCACCTCCGATCCGTTGATCGCACAGATGTATACCGACAGCCGCGGCGCACAAGCGCGCCTGGAGATGTCGATCCTCAGCCAGGAGGCGCGTCTGAAGACCTGTCTCACGCGCTTGCAGGACACCGCCGAACACCTGAACGATCAGGCCGCGCAGTCCAACACTCTGGCGCATAACAGCTCCAGCGGCCTGGAGCGTCAGCGCGTAGAAACCGAACAGGTGGCCACGGCGGTCAACCAGATGGCGGCGACCACCCAGGAAGTGGCCAGCCATGTGCAGCGCACCGCAGATGCGACCCAGGAAGCCAATCGCCTGACCGGCCGCGGTCGCGATATCGCCGGGGAAACCCGCGAGGCGATCCAGCGTCTGTCGGTGGCCGTCGGTGAGACGGGCGTGACCGTCACCCAACTGGCCAAGGACAGCGACGAAATCGGCGGCGTGGTCGACGTGATCAAAGGCATTGCCGACCAGACCAACCTGCTGGCGCTCAACGCAGCGATCGAAGCAGCCCGCGCCGGTGAGATGGGCCGTGGTTTCGCGGTGGTGGCCGATGAAGTGCGCCAATTGGCGCAACGTACCGCAGAATCGACCGGGCAGATCCACACGCTGATCGCCAAACTGCAGCAGACCGCTGCCGCCGCCGTACAAACCATGGACGCCGGGCATCGCCAGGCCGAAGAGGGCGTTGCGAAGGTGATGGAGGCGGACCAGGCGCTGGTGGGCATCAGCGAAGCGGTAGCCAACATCACCGACATGACCACCCAGATCGCGGCAGCCACCGAAGAGCAAAGCTCGGTGGCCGAAGAGATCAGCCGCAATATCAGCACCATTGCGCTGTTGGCGGATCAAACCTCAGAGCAAGCGCTGAACTCGGCGCAATTGAGTGAAGAGCTGACGCATACGGCGCATACCCAGTATTCGCTGGTAGAGCGTTTTAACCGGTAGATCGCTATCGGGAGCAAGCCCCTTACCACAGGGCTTGCTCCCGATAGAGCCTCAACAGGCGCCGAGAAACCCAGCCACCTTCCCCGCCGCCGCCTCCAAATGCTGCTCATGACTAAACCCCGACGCCTTCAACGGCTTCAGATCATGATCGCCGGCCACCAACCACATCACCTCGATGCCCGGCGCTAACGCATACCCTTCCACCGCCGCCCGATTGCCCAGTGCATCGCGCTCACCCTGCACGATCAGCGTCGGCGTCTTCAGCCCGGCCAGGTGCTCGACCCGGGGTTTTTCCGGCTTGCCCACCGCATAGAACGGATAGCCCAGGCAGACCAGCCCATCGGCGCCCAATTCGTCCGCCAGCAAACTGGCCATGCGCCCGCCCATGGACTTGCCGCCAATGGCCAGTTTCCCAGCGACATGGCGTCGCACTTCGGCATACACCTCGCGCCAACTCTCCAACAGTTTCGGCGCCGGGTTCGGGGGGCGTTTGCCTGCGTCCACGCGCCGCTGCGCCATGTAGGGAAACTCGAAGCGCAACACGTTGACGCCATGCGCAGCAAGGCGTGCAGCCATGTCGCTCATGAAGGCTGAGTCCATCGGTGCGCCCGCGCCGTGGGCCAGGATCAGGGTGACCGGTGGACGGCCCTCGGCGCCCGACGCGGCATCCCACAGCCAGCCATGTTCCTGCACACACCGCGCCCATTGATCCCCGTCAATACTGGCCTTGTGCTCTTTGCCCATGCTTGCCTCGCTATTTAGTCTGCCTATAACTCCAGCCCAAGTGCCGCATCTGCTTGGGTTGAACCGTGGATGGGGAACCATGAACACTACATTAAGCACCGCCTATAACTACAAGGTGGTCCGCCAATTCGCCATTATGACGGTGGTGTGGGGCATCGTCGGCATGGGGCTCGGGGTTTTTCTCGCGGCCCAATTGGTGTGGCCTGCACTCAACTTTGACTTGCCTTGGACCAGCTTCGGCCGCTTGCGCCCGCTGCATACCAACGCGGTGATCTTCGCCTTCGGGGGTTGTGCGCTGTTTGCCAGCTCCTTCTACTCGGTGCAGCGCACCTGCCAGACCCAACTGTTCGCGCCGAAAGTCGCCCAGTTCTGCTTCTGGGGCTGGCAACTGGTCATTGTCCTGGCAGCGATCACCTTGCCGCTGGGTTACACCAGTTCCAAGGAATACGCCGAGCTGGAATGGCCGATCGATATCCTGATCACCATTGTCTGGGTCGCCTACGCCATTGTGTTTTTCGGCACAGTGGCCAAGCGCAACACCAAGCATATCTATGTCGGTAACTGGTTCTTCGGTGCGTTCATCATCACCGTGGCTATCCTGCATATCGTCAACAACCTGGAAATCCCGGTCAGCCTGACCAAGTCCTACTCGCTGTACGGCGGTGCGACGGATGCCATGGTGCAGTGGTGGTATGGGCATAACGCTGTAGGTTTCTTCCTGACCGCCGGCTTCCTGGGGATGATGTACTACTTCGTACCCAAGCAAGCCGAACGTCCGGTGTATTCCTATCGCCTGTCCATCGTGCACTTCTGGGCGCTGATCACCCTGTACATCTGGGCCGGTCCGCACCACCTGCACTACACCGCGTTGCCGGACTGGGCACAGTCGTTGGGCATGGTGATGTCCCTGGTGCTGCTGGCGCCAAGCTGGGGC
This sequence comes from Pseudomonas extremaustralis, assembly GCF_900102035.1. Classification (NCBI taxonomy): domain Bacteria; kingdom Pseudomonadati; phylum Pseudomonadota; class Gammaproteobacteria; order Pseudomonadales; family Pseudomonadaceae; genus Pseudomonas; species Pseudomonas extremaustralis. The sequence goes on along the minus strand of NZ_LT629689.1, from coordinate 150,162 downwards.
GGCATGATCAACGGCATGATGACCCTGTCGGGCGCCTGGCATAAGTTGCGCAGCGACCCGATCCTGCGCTTCCTGGTGGTCTCGCTGGCGTTCTATGGCATGTCGACGTTCGAAGGGCCGATGATGGCCATCAAGACCGTCAACTCGCTGTCCCACTACACCGACTGGACCATCGGCCACGTACACGCCGGCGCTCTGGGCTGGGTGGCGATGATCTCCATCGGCGCGCTGTACCACATGATCCCGAAAGTCTTCGGTCGCCAGCAGATGTACAGCGTCGGCCTGATCAACGCGCACTTCTGGCTGGCCACTATCGGCACCGTGCTCTACATCGCCTCGATGTGGGTCAACGGTATCGCTCAGGGCCTGATGTGGCGCGCGATCAACGAAGACGGCACGCTGACCTACTCTTTCGTCGAAACCCTGGTGGCCAGCCACCCAGGCTACGTCGTGCGGTTGGTGGGCGGTGCGGTGTTCCTCAGCGGCATGTTCCTGATGGCATACAACACATGGCGCACCGTGCGCTCGGCACAACCTGTCGAAGACGCCCCTGTCGCGCAAATGGCCTGAGGAGTCAGTGATGAAACACGAAACGATTGAAAAGAACGTCGGCCTGCTAATGCTGCTCATGGTGCTCGCCGTGAGCATCGGCGGCCTGACCCAGATCGTCCCGCTGTTCTTCCAGGACGTGACCAACAAGCCGGTTGAAGGCATGAAGCCCTACACCGCGCTGCAACTGGAAGGCCGTGACATCTACATCCGCGAAGGCTGCGTACAGTGCCACTCGCAGATGATCCGTCCGTTCCGCGCCGAAACCGAACGCTACGGCCATTACTCGGTCGCCGGCGAAAGCGTGTGGGACCACCCGTTCCTGTGGGGTTCCAAGCGCACCGGGCCGGATCTGGCACGCGTCGGCGCACGTTACTCGGACGACTGGCACCGCGCGCACTTGTACAACCCGCGCAACGTAGTGCCTGAGTCGAAGATGCCGGCCTACCCATGGTTGGTGAACGCTGCGGTCGACAGCAGCCACACCGAGACCAAGTTGAAAGTGATGCGCACCCTTGGCGTGCCGTACACCGACGACGACATCAGTGGCGCCGTCGCCAGCCTCAAGGGCAAGACCGAGATGGACGCGCTGGTTTCGTACCTGCAAGTGCTCGGTACCGCCATCAAGAGCAAGAGGTGAGCCATGGGATTTGAATTCGATGCGGGCACCATCCGCGGCCTAGGCACCCTGGTAGTGGCCATTGCCTTTATCGGCCTGTCGCTGTGGGTGTTCAACAATCGGCGCAATGCGGAATTCGAGCAGGCGCGCCTGCTGCCCTTCGCCGACGAACCCACTTCATCCGACGCTCAAGAAGAGCCTGTAACAAGGAGCAACCGGCCATGACTACCTTCTGGAGTACATGGATCTGCGTACTGACCCTCGGCAGCCTGATCGGCCTGACCTGGCTCTTGATCGGCACCCGCAAGGGCGAGACCAAGGGCAGTGTCGACCAGACCATGGGCCACGCCTTCGATGGCATTGAGGAATATGACAACCCGCTGCCCCAGTGGTGGTTCATGCTATTCGCCGGCACCCTGGTGTTTGCCGTCGGCTACCTGATCCTCTATCCGGGCCTGGGCAACTGGAAAGGCGTGCTGCCGGGCTATGAAGACGGTTGGACGTCGGCCAAAGAGTGGGAAAAGGAGATGGCCAAGGCTGACACCAAGTTCGGGCCGATCTTCGCCAAATTCTCGGCGATGCCGGTGGAAGAAGTCGCGAAAGACCCGCAAGCGCTGAAAATGGGCGGTCGCCTGTTTGCTTCCAACTGCGCGGTGTGCCACGGCTCCGATGCCAAGGGCGCCTTTGGCTTCCCGAACCTGGCCGACAATATCTGGCGCTGGGGCGGCTCGGCCGACACGATCAAGACCACCATCATGAACGGTCGCCACGCGGCGATGCCGGCCTGGGGTGAAATGCTGGGCGACGAGGGCGTCAAAAACGTCGCCGCCTATGTCCGTCACGATCTGGCCAAACTGCCTTTGCCGGCTGACAGCACCGCCGACCTGGCCGCTGGCCAAGCCACCTTCAACACCACATGTGTAGCCTGCCACGGTCCGCAAGGCCACGGCACGGAAGCCATGGGTGCGCCGAACCTGACGCTGCCAGCCGGCTTCATCTACGGCACCAGTCTGGCGCAGTTGCAGCAGACGATCCGCTATGGCCGCCAAGGTCAGATGCCGGCGCAGGAAGTGTTGCAAGGCAACGACAAGGTGCACTTGCTCGCCGCCTACGTTTACAGCCTCTCCCATAACGCTGATGGCGCAACGCCAGAAAGCCAGGCTCAGTAACCGCTGACTGCCGCCCCGCTTCGGGGCGGCAGCTCTCTTGCTCCTTCGCCACAGATTCATTGCTTACGCTTGACTGAACCGCCCTCTTCTACGCGACCGAGTGTCGCACCCCTCTAAAGCACAACTTTCCCCTCCTGCCATTCGGGTCTACGCTTGCTTGCACAGCGGACTGATCCTGGCGTACGCAACGACAATCGTTGCGACCCTGAAAATTTCCTGTCTACTCGATCAGCTTTTGATTTCGGATTTTGTCCTTACGCAAAACAGGGAAAGGGCGCAGAATCTGGCGTGGAACGCATTGATACAGGTCAGTCATTGCGTTGCAATGACCCCTTGCTTTCTACATACTTGCGGCCGATTTGACCTATAAAAAAACCTAAACCGTGGAACCTTAGAATGAGCACAGCAATCAGTCCGACTGCTTATAACTATAAGGTAGTCCGCCAGTTCGCCATCATGACGGTGGTCTGGGGGATCCTTGGCATGGGGCTCGGGGTGTTCATCGCCTCGCAACTGGTATGGCCGGAGTTGAATTTCGGCTTGCCATGGACGACCTTCGGTCGCCTGCGCCCCCTGCATACCAACCTGGTGATTTTCGCCTTCGGCGGATGTGCATTGTTTGCCACCTCCTACTATGTCGTGCAGCGAACCTGCCAGACGCGACTGATCTCTGACAGCCTCGCGGCCTTCACCTTCTGGGGATGGCAGGCCGTGATCGTGGGCGCCGGCATTACGTTGCCGCTGGGCTACACCACCACCAAGGAATACGCCGAGCTGGAATGGCCCATCGCCATTTTGCTGGCGATCGTGTGGGTGGTCTACGCCGTGGTGTTCTTCGGCACCATCGTCAAGCGCAAGACCAAGCACATCTATGTGGGCAACTGGTTCTACGGGGCCTTCATCCTGGTGACGGCGATGTTGCACATCGTCAACCATGCATCGTTGCCGGTCAGCCTGTTCAAGTCCTATTCGGCTTACGCCGGGGCGACGGATGCGATGATCCAGTGGTGGTACGGGCATAACGCCGTGGGGTTCTTCCTCACCACCGGTTTCCTGGGGATGATGTACTACTTCGTACCCAAGCAGGCCGAACGTCCTATTTACTCGTATCGCCTGTCCATCGTGCACTTCTGGGCGCTGATCACCCTGTACATCTGGGCCGGTCCCCACCACTTGCACTACACCGCGTTGCCGGACTGGGCACAGTCGTTGGGCATGGCGATGTCGATCATCCTGCTGGCCCCGAGCTGGGGCGGCATGATCAACGGCATGATGACCCTGTCGGGCGCCTGGCATAAGCTGCGCACCGACCCGATCCTGCGTTTCCTCGTCGTCTCCCTGGCGTTCTACGGCATGTCGACCTTCGAAGGGCCGATGATGGCGATCAAGACCGTCAACTCCCTGTCCCACTACACCGACTGGACCATCGGCCACGTACACGCCGGCGCACTCGGTTGGGTAGCGATGATTTCCATCGGCGCGCTGTACCACATGATCCCGAAAATCTTCGGGCGTGCGCAGATGCACAGCGTCGGTCTGATCAACACGCACTTCTGGCTGGCCACCATCGGCACCGTGCTCTACATCGCCTCGATGTGGGTCAACGGCATCACCCAGGGCCTGATGTGGCGTGCGATCAACGATGATGGCACCCTCACCTACTCCTTCGTCGAAGCGCTGCAAGCCAGCCATCCGGGCTACATCGTCCGCGCCCTGGGCGGTGCGTTCTTTGCCTCCGGCATGCTGTTCATGGCCTACAACGTCTGGCGCACCGTGCGTGCCTCGGACCCTGCAGAAGCCGAAGCCGCCGCCAAGATCGCCGTTGTGGGAGCCCACTGATGAAGCATGAAGTAGTCGAGAAGAATATCGGCCTGCTGGCCTTCTTCATGGTCATCGCCGTGAGTATCGGCGGCCTGACCCAGATCGTTCCGCTGTTCTTCCAGGACGTCACCAACAAGCCGGTCGAAGGCATGAAGCCACGCACCGCCCTTGAACTGGAAGGTCGCGACGTCTACATCGCCAACGGCTGTGTCGGCTGCCACTCGCAGATGATCCGTCCGTTCCGCGCCGAAACCGAACGCTACGGCCACTATTCGGTCGCCGGTGAAAGTGTGTGGGACCACCCGTTCCTGTGGGGTTCCAAGCGCACCGGCCCGGACCTGGCGCGTGTCGGCGGGCGTTACTCCGATGACTGGCAGCGCGCGCACTTGTACAACCCGCGCAACGTCGTGCCTGAATCGAAAATGCCGGCGTACCCGTTCCTCGTGGAAAACAAGCTCGACGGCAAGGACACCGCGAAGAAGATGGAAGTCTTGCGCACCCTGGGCGTGCCCTACACCGACGAAGACATCGCCGGTGCATCAGCAGCCGTGAAGGGCAAGACCGAAATGGACGCATTGGTGGCCTATCTGCAAGGCCTTGGCACCATCATCAAAAGCAAACGGTGATTCTTCATGGATATCGGGATGATTCGTGGCCTGGGCACCGTTGTGGTGATGGTGGCCTTTATCGGCCTGGCGTTGTGGGTCTTCAGCCCCAAGCGCAAGTCAGAGTTTGACGACGCGACCCTGTTGCCCTTTGCGGATGATCCCGAAGCCATCAAGCACGTCGAGCAAGCTTCTAGGAGTAACAAAGAATGACTACGTTCTGGAGTCTGTACGTCACAGTCCTCAGTCTGGGTACCATCTTCGCCCTGACCTGGCTGCTGCTGTCGACCCAAAGGGGCCAGCGCAGCGAGCAGACCGACGAGACCGTCGGCCACTCGTTCGATGGCATCGAGGAGTATGACAACCCGCTGCCAAAATGGTGGTTCATGCTGTTCGTCGGCACCATCGTCTTCGCCCTCGGCTACTTGGCGCTGTACCCTGGCCTGGGCAACTGGAAAGGCCTGCTGCCGGGCTACGACTACCTCGACAACGACAAGCAAATCGCCTTCGCCAACGGCCAGACCGGCTGGACAGGCGTGCACGAATGGGAAAAGGAAATGGCCAGGTCGGATGCCAAGTTCGGGCCGATCTTCGCCAAATTCGCTTCGATGCCCATTGAAGAGGTCGCCAAGGACCCGCAAGCCCTGAAGATGGGCGGTCGCCTGTTCGCCTCCAACTGCTCGGTATGCCACGGCTCCGACGCCAAGGGCGCCTACGGCTTTCCCAACCTGACCGATGCCGACTGGCGTTGGGGCGGCGAGCCGCTGACCATCAAGGAAACCATCATGAAAGGTCGCCATGCCATGATGCCGGCCTGGCTGGATGTCCTCACGGAACAGGGCGTCAGCGACGTGGCTGCATTCGTCGTGACCAAACTGGATGGACGCCCGTTGCCGGAAGGCACCAAGGCCGACGCAGCCAACGGTGAGAAACTCTTCGCCGCCAACTGCGTAGCCTGCCACGGCCCACAAGGCAAAGGCACCCCGGCCATGGGCGCGCCCGACCTGACCCATCCGGGTGCGTTCATCTACGGTTCGAGCTTCGCTCAACTGCAGCAGACCATCCGCTATGGCCGCCAAGGCCAGATGCCGGCGCAGGAACTGTTGCAAGGCAATGACAAGGTGCACCTGCTGGCCGCGTATGTTTACAGCCTGTCCCATGGGGATAAGAAGGCTGAAGAGCAGTAAGTCGGAGCAGCAACAAAGGCCCGCTCATTGAAAGGTGACGGGCCTTTTTTATTGCCATGAACAAATCCAATGTGGGAATTCCAAAATGTGGGAGCAAGCCCCTCCCACATTGGAATGCCAGTGTCTTGAAGGTTGAGCCGGCAAAAACCGTCCATACTTCACAAGTCAATTGATCCAGATCACGTACACCATCAATTGATTTTCCCCAACGCGACCAAAGGTCGCACCCCTTGTACACTATCGGGGGCGTATCATTACGCCACTGCAAGACCCTTCATTTGACCCCGGTTGGCACGCACTGGCCGAGGCAAATCTCCACCGCCGTGGGATGCAATGATGAGCAACCAGATACCGGTACATGACGTTACCCCGCCTGCCAAAACCCCGAACAGCGCAGACAGTAAGACTGTCGATCTCTATGCGTCGCGGGAAAAAATCTACACCCGTGCCTTCACCGGCCTGTTCCGCAACCTGCGCATGCTCGGCGGCGCGGTCTTGTTCCTGCTCTACTTCGGCACGGTGTGGCTGAACTGGGGCGGGCACCAGGCAGTATGGTGGGACCTGCCGGAGCGTAAGTTCTTCATTTTCGGCACGACCATCTGGCCCCAGGACTTCATCCTGCTCTCGGGTCTGCTGATCGTAGCTGCGTTTGGCCTGTTCTTTATCACTGTCTACGCCGGACGCGTATGGTGCGGCTATACCTGCCCGCAAAGCGTGTGGACGTGGATCTTCATGTGGTGCGAAAAGGTCACCGAAGGCGATCGCAACCAACGCATCAAGCTGGACAAGGCGCCCATGGGCGCGAACAAATTCTTGCGCAAGTTCAGCAAGCACACGCTGTGGCTGCTGATCGGCTTCGTCACCGGCATGACCTTCGTCGGTTACTTCTCGCCGATCCGCGAACTGGTGTTCGACTTCTTCACCGGCCAGGCCGATGGCTGGTCGTATTTCTGGGTCGGCTTCTTCACCCTCGCCACCTACGGCAACGCCGGCTGGCTGCGCGAACAGGTGTGCATCTATATGTGCCCGTATGCACGCTTCCAGAGCGTGATGTTCGACAAGGACACCCTGATCGTCTCCTACGATCCACGCCGTGGCGAAGTGCGTGGCCCGCGTAAAAAAGGCGCCGACTACAAGGCCCAGGGCCTGGGCGATTGCATCGATTGCACCATGTGCGTGCAGGTATGCCCCACCGGTATCGACATCCGTGACGGCCTGCAGATCGAGTGCATCGGTTGCGCAGCCTGCATCGACGCCTGCGACACCATCATGGACAAGATGGACTACCCGCGCGGCCTGATCAGCTACACCACCGAACACAACCTGTCGGGGCAGAAGACCCACAAGCTGCGTCCACGCCTGATCGGCTATGCGCTGGTATTGCTGACCATGATGAGCCTGTTGGCCACGGCATTTTTCATACGCCCACTGGTCGGTTTCGACGTCAGCAAGGACCGCGTGCTGTACCGAGAAAATGCCGAAGGGCGCATCGAGAACGTCTACAGCCTGAAGATCATGAACAAGGACCAGCGCGACCACAGCTATGTGCTCGACGCCGCTGGCCTGCCAGACCTCAAACTGCAAGGACGTCGCGAAATCAAAGTGGCCGCTGGCGAGATCGCCAGCATGCCGGTAGAACTGTCGAGCGCGCCGGAGCAATTGCCATCGAGCACCAACGAGGTGAAGTTCATCCTCCAGGACGCCGACGACGCCAGCGTTCGTGTTGAAGCCAAGAGCCGATTCATCGGCCCACAAGTTCGTTAATAGAGAGTCGAACAATGTCCGTAGCTACTGCCGCAAGCCCTTGGTACAAGCACCTCTGGCCCTGGATCATCATTGGCATCCTGGCCTGCTCGGTGACCTTGACCTTGTCCATGGTGACCATCGCGGTGAACAACCCGGACAACCTGGTCAACGACAACTACTACGAGGCCGGCAAAGGCATCAACCGCTCCCTGGACCGCGAACTGCTGGCCCAGACCCTGCAACTGCACGCCAAGGTGCGCCTGGACGAGTTGACCGGCGAAGTCGAGGTGCACCTGACCGGCAACAGCAACCCGACAACCCTGGAACTGAACCTGATTTCCCCGACCCAGCCGGAGAAGGACCGCAAGATCAACCTGGCCCGCAATGACAGCGAGCCCGGTCGCTACATCGGCCAGCTCACCGACAAAGTCGAAGGCCGGCGCTTCGTCGAACTGCTTGGCGTGGAAGGCGACCGCACCTGGCGCATGTTCGAAGAAGAACAGATCAGCCATGACAAGGACTTGATGTTGGGTGATGAACCGTTGCAAGGTGCCGAAGACCTGAAGAACTAAACGCCCGCGCTTCGCGCATCGCCGGCAAGCCCGCGCCCACATCCGGAACGTGTTCCCCTGTGGGCGCGGGCTTGCTCGCGATGAGGCCCACCCAGCCACCAAAGATCCTGAACCATGACCACCCCAACCCCCTGCTACCACTGCGCCCTGCCCGTTCCGCCCGGTAGCCGCTTCACCGCCGTGATTCTCGGTGAGTGCCGCGAGCTCTGCTGCCCGGGCTGCCAGGCGGTGGCCGAAGCGATCGTGGCAGGCGGGCTGGAAAGCTATTACCAGCACCGCAGCGAAGCCTCGGCCAACCCTGAGACGCTGCCGGTGCAACTGGTGGACGAATTGGCCCTGTACGACCGGGCCGACGTGCAAAAACCCTTCGTGCACCACAGCGGCGATCTCGCCGAAGCCACCCTGCTGATGGAAGGCATCAGCTGCGCCGCCTGCGGCTGGCTGATCGAAAAACATCTGCGCCGCCTGCCCGCCGTGGCCGAGGCGCGGCTGAACCTGTCCAACCATCGCCTGCAAGTACGCTGGGCCGATGGGCAATTGCCCTTGAGCCAGCTGCTCAGCGAGCTGCGCCACATCGGCTATGCCGCCCACCCTTACCAGGCCGACCGCGCAGCCGAGCAACTGGCTAACGAAAACCGCCTGGCCCTGCGCCAACTGGGGGTTGCCGGTCTGCTGTGGTTTCAGGCGATGATGGCCACCATGGCCACCTGGCCGGAATTCAATATCGACCTGAGCCCGGAGCTGCACGTCATCCTGCGCTGGGTCGCGATGTTTCTGACCACCCCCATCGTGTTCTACAGCTGCGCGCCGTTTTTCAAAGGCGCCCTGCGTGACCTGCGCACCCGCCACCTGACCATGGACGTGTCGGTATCCCTGGCGATTGGCGGCGCTTACCTGGCGGGGATCTGGACCGCGATCACCGGGGTGGGCGAGTTGTACTTCGATGCCGTCGGCATGTTCGCGCTGTTCCTGCTGGCCGGTCGCTACCTGGAACGCCGCGCCCGGGAACGTACGGCGGCGGCCACCGCCCAGTTGGTCAACCTGCTGCCCGCCTCGTGCCTGCGCCTGAAAGCGGACGGTCAGAGCGAACGCATCCTGCTCAGCGAACTGGCACTCGGCGACCGCGTGCTGGTGCATCCCGGCGCAGTATTGCCGGCGGATGGGGTGATCCTCGACGGCCAATCCAGCATCGATGAATCCCTGCTCACCGGTGAGTACCTGCCGCAACCCAGGCAGGTGGGCGATAGCGTCACGGCGGGCACCCTCAACGTCGAAGGCGCCTTGAGTGTCGAAGTCCGCGCCCTGGGCCATGACACCCGCCTGTCCGCTATCGTGCGCCTGCTGGAGCGGGCCCAGGCCGAAAAACCGCGCCTGGCCCAGATCGCCGATCGCGCCGCGCAATGGTTCCTGCTGGGCTCGCTGATCGCCGCCGCGGTCATCGGTCTGCTGTGGTGGGAGCTGGATTCATCCCGCGCATTCTGGATCGTCCTGGCAATGCTGGTCGCGACCTGCCCCTGCGCGCTGTCCCTGGCCACGCCGACCGCCCTCACCGCCGCCACCGGCACCCTGCACAAACTCGGGCTGTTGCTGACCCGCGGCCATGTGCTGGAAGGCCTGAACCAGATCGACACGGTGATTTTCGACAAAACCGGCACCCTCACCGAAGGCCGCCTGGCGTTGAGAGCCATCCGGCCCCTGGGCAGCCTGAACAGCGACACCTGCCTGGGCCTCGCCGCTGCCTTGGAGAACCGCTCCGAACACCCGATCGCCCGGGCTTTCGGCCGTGCGCCGCTGGCCGCCGATGAAGTGCTCAGCACGCCGGGCCTGGGGCTGGAAGGCCATGTGGGTGAACGCCTGCTGCGCATCGGCCAGCCCGGTTTTGTCTGCGAACTCAGCGGTTGCCCGATTCCTGCCGCGCCGGAGGAAGCTGGCCAATGGTTGCTGCTGGGCGACCCACACGGCGCCCTCGCCTGGTTCGTGCTGGACGACCGCCTGCGCAGCGACGCCCCGGCATTGCTGGCGGCGTGCAAGGCGCGTGGCTGGCGCACGTTGCTGCTGTCCGGGGACAGCTCGCCGATGGTCGCCAGTGTCGCGGCTGAATTGGGCATCGACGAAGCCCACGGCGGCCTGCGCCCCGACGACAAGCTGCAGGTACTGCAACGGCTGCACCAGGAAGGCCGCAAGGTGCTGATGCTCGGCGATGGCGTCAACGACGTGCCGGTGCTCGCCGCCGCCGATATCAGCGTCGCCATGGGCTCGGCCACCGACCTGGCCAAAACCAGCGCCGACGCGGTACTGCTGTCCAACCGCCTCGACGCCCTGGTACAGGCCTTTACCCTGGCACGGCGCACGCGTCGGGTAATCATTGAAAACCTGCTGTGGGCCGGGCTGTACAATGGCCTGATGTTGCCGTTTGCCGCCCTGGGTTGGATCACGCCGATCTGGGCAGCCATCGGCATGTCCCTCAGCTCGTTGACCGTGGTGCTCAACGCCCTGCGCCTGACTCGCCTGCCGAGTCCGCAGACCGACAGCGCCCCTTTGGTAACCCGTCCACAGCCGGCTTGAGCCGCGTGGACCTGGAGTACAGATGCCAGCTCTATACATCATGATTCCGGCGGCACTGTTGTTGGTGGGCGTCGCCATCTACATCTTTTTCTGGGCGGTCGACAGCGGCCAGTACGACGACCTCGACGGTCCGGCCCACAGCGTGCTGTTCGACGACCAGGACCCGAACCATCTGGCCGCCGTCGACGAAGCCAACGACCCCGAGCCGCCAACCACGCCCAAAGACCCACCCCATGCTTGACCTGGCGCCGCTGCTGGTCTCCGCGCTGATCCTGGGCCTACTCGGCGGCGGCCATTGCCTGGGCATGTGCGGCGGGCTGATGGGCGCGCTGACCCTGGCGATTCCCAAGGAACAACGCAGCCGGCGATTTGGCCTGCTGCTGGCGTACAACCTGGGACGCATCCTCAGCTATGCCACGGCCGGCCTGTTGATCGGCCTGGCGGGCAGGGCCGTGGCCAACAGCCCGGCGGCGATGTTCATGCGCGTGCTCGCCGGTTTGCTGCTGATCAGCATGGGCCTGTACCTGGCCGGCTGGTGGAGTGGCCTGACTCGTGTCGAAAGCCTCGGTCGCGGACTGTGGCGCTACATACAACCTGTCGCCAACCGTTTGCTGCCGGTGTCCAGCCTGCCTCGCGCCCTGCTGCTGGGCGCATTGTGGGGCTGGTTGCCGTGCGGATTGGTCTACAGCACCCTGTTGTGGGCCGCCAGCCAAGGCAATGCCCTGGACAGTGCACTACTGATGCTCGCGTTCGGCCTGGGCACCTGGCCGGTGCTGCTGGCGACCGGGCTGGCCGCCGAGCGCGTCACCGCGTTATTACGCAAACGCAGTGTGCGCATGGCCGGAGGGTTGCTGGTTATCCTGTTCGGCGTGTGGACATTGCCCGGGCCGCATCAGCACTGGCTAATGGGCCACTAGAAGGCCATGTGGCATAGCGCCGCTCCCCGTTGACGCAAATCAAGATGCCCCATCAGCCACGCCCCTAGACTCGGCCTATTAGCCTATCCGGGGGAACGCCCGCATGCTCGACGCCATTCGTTGGGACACCGATCTGATTCACCGCTACGACTTGGCGGGACCACGCTACACGTCCTACCCCACCGCCGTACAATTCGACAGCCGGGTCGGAACCTTCGACCTGCTCCACGCCCTGCGCGACAGTCGCAAGGCCGTGCGGCCGTTATCGCTGTATGTGCACGTGCCGTTCTGCGCGAATATTTGCTACTACTGCGCCTGCAACAAGGTCATCACCAAGGACCGTGGTCGCGCGCACGCCTATCTGCTGCGCCTGGAGCAAGAAATCCAGCAAGTGGCCTGCCACCTCGACCCCAAGCAACCGGTCGAACAACTGCACTTCGGCGGCGGCACCCCGACGTTTCTCAGCCACGATGAACTGCGTCAGGTCATGAGTTGCCTGCGCCAGCACTTCAATCTGCTGGATGATGACTCTGGCGACTATGGCATCGAGATCGATCCGCGCGAAGCCGACTGGGCCACCATGGGCCTGCTGCGCGAACTGGGCTTCAACCGCGTGAGCATCGGCTTGCAAGACCTCGACCCGGAGGTCCAACGCGCGGTCAACCGCCTGCAAAGCCTGGAAGAAACCCGCGCGGTGATCGATGCGGCGCGGACCCTGCAGTATCGCTCGATCAATATCGACCTGATCTATGGCCTGCCCAAGCAAACGCCGATCAATTTCGCGCGTACCGTAGAGGAAGTGATCAAGCTGCAACCGGACCGCCTCTCGGTGTTCAACTACGCCCACCTGCCGGAGCGTTTCATGCCCCAGCGGCGCATCAACAGCGAAGACCTGCCGTCGCCGGCGGCCAAGCTGCTGATGTTGCAAACCACCATCGAGCAACTGACCCAGGCCGGCTATCGCTACATCGGCATGGACCATTTCGCCCTACCGGACGACGAGCTCGCCATCGCCCAGGAAGAAGGCACCCTGCAACGCAATTTCCAGGGCTACACCACCCATGGCCATTGCGACCTGATCGGCCTTGGCGTATCGGCCATCAGCCAGATCGGTGACTTGTACTGCCAGAACACCAGTGACCTCAACGGCTACCAGAACGCCCTCGCCAGCGCACAACTGGCCACCAGCCGGGGCTTGCTGTGCACCCCGGACGATCGCGTGCGCCGGGAAGTGATTCAGCAGTTGATCTGCAATTTCAGCCTGACGTTCGAACACATCGAACAAGCCTTCAACATTGATTTTCGTGGGTACTTCGACGACGTGTGGCCGCAACTCGAGGCCATGGCGCAAGACGGCCTGATCGAGCTGGATGCACAGGGTATCCGCGTACTGCCGGCCGGCCGCCTGCTGGTGCGTTCGGTGTGCATGGTTTTCGATGCTTACCTGGAGCACCAGAACCGGCAGCGTTTTTCCCGGGTGATCTGATGGTTTCGCAAATGCCAGGGCTTGGCTGAAGCCCTGCGCGAAGCCTGCAGCCTCGGCTATCCCTCATGAAACCCAAGTGAGATACGCACCAAGACACAAATCTTTATACCTGCGCGGCTTTTCTGTACACACTGGCCTCCGAGTCCTACAGTGCGGTACCCTTACGTCTTATGTGTGCTTTCCCACAAGGATTTAAGAAATGTCCGAGCCAGTCAAACTGCGCGCTCACAGCCAGGCTCATTGCAAGGATTGCAGCCTGGCCCCCCTCTGCCTGCCACTTTCGCTGAATCTGGAAGACATGGATGCGCTGGACGAAATCGTTAAACGCGGCCGCCCGTTGAAAAAGGGCGAGTTTCTCTTTCGCCAGGGCGACAAATTCGATTGCGTCTTTGCAGTACGTTCGGGGGCGTTGAAGACATTCAGCCTGAGCGATGGCGGCGAAGAACAGATCACCGGTTTCCACCTGCCGAGCGAACTGGTCGGGCTATCGGGCATGGACACCGAAATGCACCCGGTGTCGGCCCAGGCCCTGGAAACGACTTCGGTGTGCGAAATCCCTTTCGAGCGCCTCGACGAACTGGCCCTGCAATTGCCGCAACTGCGACGCCAATTGATGCGCGTGATGAGCCGTGAGATTCGCGATGACCAGCAGATGATGCTGTTGTTGTCGAAGAAGACCGCCGACGAGCGCATCGCCACCTTCCTGGTCAACCTGTCGGCGCGCTTCCGGGCCCGTGGATTCTCGGCCAACCAGTTCCGCCTGAGCATGTCGCGCAACGAAATCGGCAACTACCTGGGCCTGGCGGTGGAAACCGTGTCCCGCGTCTTTACCCGCTTCCAGCAGAACGAGCTGATCGCCGCCGAAGGCAAGGAAGTGCACATCCTCGACCCGATCCAGCTGTGCGCCCTGGCCGGCGGCTCCCTGGAAGGTCAATAGGCCAACGCCGCGGCCGCGCCAACCGGCGAGGCCGCGGGTATACTTGGGGTCCGTTTTCCGCCAGGACTCCTCGACGATGACCTTCGATTCATTCGACATCAAATCCCTGATCCGTCCCGTCATCGACTTCCCCAAGCCTGGGGTAATCTTTCGTGATATCACCCCGCTGTTCCAGTCGCCCAAGGCCCTGCGCCTGGTGGCCGACGCGTTTGTCCATCGCTACGTCGAAGCCGACTTCACCCATATCGGCGCGATGGATGCGCGAGGATTCCTGATCGGCTCGATCATCGCCTACCAGTTGAACAAGCCGCTGATCCTGTTTCGCAAGCAGGGCAAGCTGCCGGCCGACGTGCTGGCCGAGGGTTATCAGACCGAATACGGCGAGGCCTTCCTGGAAGTGCACGCCGACAGCCTGTGCGAGGGCGATTCGGTGCTGATATTCGATGACCTGATCGCCACCGGCGGTACTTTGATCGCGGCGGCCAACCTGGTAAGGCGCATGGGTGCCAAAGTTTTCGAAGCGGCGTCGATCATCGACCTGCCCGAGCTGGGCGGCTCGCAGCGCCTGGAAGACATGGGGATTCCCACTTTTTGCCTGACACAGTTTGCGCTGACTGATCGTTAACGATTGACCGGACCGGCGCTATCGGGAGCAAGCCCCCTCCCCTTGGACTGCGTGGGACCTTAGAGCGCGATGGGTTTGCGCCCTGCGAACGAATGCGCCAGGGTGCCGCCGTCCACCAACTCCAGCTCGCCACCCAACGGCACGCCATGGGCGATGCGCGAGGTGATCAGGCCTTTGTTGGTCAGCAGTTGCGCGATGTAATGCGCCGTCGCCTCACCTTCAACCGTAGGGTTGGTGGCCAGGATCACCTCGGTGAAGGTGCCCTGCTCTTCAATGCGCTTGACCAGTTGCGGAATGCCGATGGCTTCCGGGCCCAGGCCGTCCAGCGGTGACAGATGGCCCTTGAGCACGAAGTAGCGTCCGCGATAGCCGGTCTGCTCCACCGCGTACACATCCATCGGACCTTCCACCACACACAACAGTGTGTCGTCACGGCGCGGGTCGGCGCATTGCGGGCAGAGTTCTTCTTCGGTGAGGGTGCGGCACTGGCGACAGTGACCGACGCCCGTCATGGCCTGGCTCAGGGCCTGGGCCAACCGGGTGCCGCCGCTGCGGTCGCGCTCCAGCAGTTGCAGCGCCATGCGTTGGGCGGTTTTCTGGCCGACGCCCGGCAACGTGCGCAGGGCGTCGATCAGTTGGCGAATCAAGGGGCTGAAGCTCATGGGGCATGGGTCCGACAAAACGACGAGACGCGGTTTATACCCGCGCTCCGGATTAGCGTCAAATGGTCAATCCTGCGCGACCCGCACCACCAACTTGCCGAAGTTGCGCCCTTCGAGCAAACCGATAAAGGCTTCGGGCGCCTGCTCCAGGCCGTCGACCACATCTTCGCGGAACTTGATCTTGCCGTCCCGCACCCACGGCGCCATCGCACTGAGGAACTCAGGCTGGCGATCGCCATAGTCGTCAAACACGATAAAACCCTGGATGCGCACACGCTTGGTCAGCAAGGTACGTTGCAGCGCCGGCAACCGGTCGGGACCGCTCGGCGGTTGATGAGTGTTGTAACCGGCGATCAGCCCGCACAACGGAATGCGCGCCTTGGGGTTGAGCAAAGGCATCACGGCATCGAATACCTTGCCGCCAACGTTCTCGAAGTAGATATCCACGCCTTTGAAGCAAGCCAGGGCCAGCTCATCGACGAAGTTCTCGCTTTTGTGATCGATGCAGGCATCGAAGCCCAACTCATCCACCACGTAGCGGCACTTGTCGGCACCACCGGCAATCCCGACCACGCGCAAGCCCTTGAGCTTGGCCACCTGCCCCACCACCGAGCCCACCGCGCCGGACGCCGCCGCGACCACCAGGGTTTCCCCGACCTTGGGCTGGCCGATGTCCATCAGGCCCATGTAGGCGGTCATGCCCGGCATGCCCAATACCCCCAGGGCCATGGACGGACGGGCCAGCCCCTTGGGCATCGGCATCAGGTTGCGACCATCGGAAATGCTGTGGCTCTGCCAACCGGTCGAGCCGACCACTAGGTCACCCACCTCGAATTTCGGATTACGCGACTGCTCGATACGGCTGACGGCACCACCGGTCATCACCTCGTCGATTTCCACCGGTGCGGCGTAGGAAGGTGCGTCGCTCATGCGTCCGCGCATGTAGGGATCGAGGGACAGGTACAGGGTTTTCAGCAGGACCTGGCCGTCCGCCAACTCTGGCAGGGTCACGCGCTCCAGACGGAAGTTTTCCGGGGTCGGTGCACCTTGGGGGCGCGAGACCAGCACAATGCGCTGGTTAAGAATCGGTTCTTGAGGCATCAGGGGCTCCTTGACGAATCCATCGGTATAGGGTGCAGACCATGCTTGCCGCGCCGACGTTCGATCGGATCGGTGTAAACAAAAATGCCAGGCGCTTGGCCTGGCATTTGAGTCTAGTAGCTCCCGCCCGTCAGAGCAGGCCGATCAGAACGGCAGCTTCATACCCGGCGGCAGTTGCATGCCTGCGGTCACACCGGACATTTTGTCCTGGCTGTTGGCCTCGATCTTGCGCACCGCGTCATTGACGGCCGCAGCGAACAACGCCTCGAGCATTTCCAGGTCATCTTCGCTGGCGCCTGGCAATACGCTTGGGTCGATGCTCACACGCTTGATGTCGTGACGACCGGTCATGACCACGCTGACCATATCGCCACCGGCTTTACCGGTGACTTCGGCGTTGGCCAATTCTTCCTGCATCTTGGCCATCTTTTCCTGCATCTGCTGCGCCTGCTTCATCAGGCCGGCCATGCCACCTTTCATCATGGGAATCACCTCAAAGTACGTGGATCAATAAGTAGCCCGGTGTCATGACGCCTGGGACACCGGGGCTTCGACAGGTTCAATTGTATCTTGGCGAACGACTGCGCCGAACTGTTGCATCATTTGCTGGATGAGCGGATCGGCGTGGATCGACTCTTCTGCCTCGCGCTGGCGGTTGATACGCCGACGGGTCGCGGCCTGGGCCGGGGTTTCCTGCTCCGGCTTGATCAGCTCGATGGTAATGGTCAGCGTGCGCTCATGGTACTGGTTCAAGGCATCGTTGAGGCGACGCTGCTGGGTCGCATTGAACAGGGCGCTGTGGGCCGGGTCCAGGTGCAACAACCAATGGTCGCCCTCGATGGAAATCAGCGTGCAGTTGGCCGCGATGCTGCCGGTCATCCCGGAGATCGGCAATTTCGGGAACAGTTCCAGCCATTGCAGGGCCAGGCCGGTGGCCGGTGCTGCGGCAGGCTCGACGTCGGGCTCGGGGGCTGGCTCGGCGGTGTGTTCGCTGGCCAGGTCGTCCAGGTAGCTGTAGGCCGAATCCATGTCCGGCTCGATGTAGTCTTCGTCCAGCGGCGGCTCATCGTCGAGGTCGATACCGGGGACAGCGGCCTCCACCTGGGCCAACGTCGGCTCCGGCACGGGGGCGGCGACCCACTCCGGCGCATCCGGCACCACACTGTCGGGGAGCGGGGTGGGCATCGGCGTCAGTTCGGGCTGCTCGCCGGCGGTTTCCAGTACGGGCTCCACGGCGGGCTGCAGTGGGGGTTCGGGTTCGGCGTCTACCGGGTCATTCCAAGGCAAGTCGACCACAGGCGCGGGCGCCGCAACCGGCTCCGGCGCAGCCACTGGCGGCGCCATAACGGGCGCTGGTTCAGGCGCCGGCGCAACAGGTGCAGCAACCACTGGCGCAACGACCGTCGCGCCAGCCACTGGTTTGGCGGAATCAACTGTGGCCTGGCTGATCCCCACTGGCTTTAGCGGCTGCCTCGGCGCGTCTGCCGTGTCGGCGGGCCGGAAGGCCAGCATCCGCAGCAGGACCATTTCAAAACCACCGCGCGGATCCGGCGCCAACGGCAGGTCACGCCGGCCGATCAGGCCCATCTGGTAGTAGAACTGCACATCTTCGGCCGGCAGCGCCTGGGCCAGGGCCAACACGCGGTCGCGGTCGCCATGGCCGTTGTCGACACCTTCCGGCAAGGCCTGGGCGATGGCGACGCGGTGCAGCACATTGAGGATTTCCGAAAGCACGCCATTCCAGTCCGGGCCCTGCTCCGACAAGTGGCGCACCGCTTCGAGCAGCGCCTTGGCGTCGCCTTCGATCAGCGCGTGGAGCACATCGAATACCTGGCCGTGGTCCAGGGTACCGAGCATGGCGCGCACATCGGCGGCCATGACCTTGCCTTCACCAAAGGCGATGGCCTGGTCGGTGAGGCTCATGGCATCACGCATGGAGCCGTCGGCGGCGCGGCCGAGCAACCACAGGGCGTCGTCTTCGAACGGGACGTTCTCGACCCCCAGCACATGGGTCAAATGCTCGACCACGCGCTCGGGGGTCATGTTTTTCAGGGAAAACTGCAGGCACCGCGATAGAATTGTCGCAGGAAGTTTCTGCGGGTCGGTGGTGGCCAGAATGAATTTGACGTAGGGCGGCGGCTCTTCCAGGGTTTTCAACAAAGCGTTGAACGAGTGGCTGGAGAGCATGTGCACTTCGTCGATCAGGTAGACCTTGAAGCGCCCGCGGCTCGGCGCGTACTGGACGTTGTCCAGCAGTTCACGGGTGTCTTCGACCTTGGTACGGCTCGCGGCGTCGATCTCGATCAGGTCGACGAAACGCCCTTCGTCGATTTCCCGGCACACCGAACAGGTGCCGCAGGGCGTCGACGTAATACCAGTTTCACAGTTAAGGCATTTGGCGATGATGCGCGCAATGGTAGTCTTGCCCACCCCACGGGTGCCCGTGAAGAGATAAGCGTGGTGCAGCCGCTGGCTGTCCAAGGCATTGATCAGAGCCTTGAGCACATGGGTCTGGCCGACCATTTCGCGGAACGAGCGCGGACGCCATTTACGTGCAAGAACCTGATAACTCATCGAAAACCGTCGCAACTGAGAAGCGGAAGCCGGTAATGCTAGCGGAGCAAGGGGGAAATTGCATCCGGCACGCTCGCCTAATCTGACTAAGCTCACCCGATTGGCCCCGAAAAGGCCTGAACCCGGAGAATCTATGCGTGTAGTTCTGGGCGCTTTATGGATGATTGCCACGGCCAGCCTGGCCGCACCGGCGCCGCTGCGCTTCTCGGTTTCCGACAGCTGGGCGATGCCCTTGATACAAGTGGAGGACGGTCGGGCCGTCCAGGGCATTTTGTACGACCTGCTAGTGAGCCTGGCCACTCAGGTAGGTCGTCCGGCCGAGTTCCACGTCCTGGCCCGGGCACGCATCGCCGCCGCCATGGAGCATGGCGATATCGATGTGCGCTGTTATGTCACCCAGGCCTGGTTCAACAACCTGTCCGGCGATTACATCTGGAGCATCCCGTTGATGGTGCAACGCAATGTGCTGGTCAGTACCCACGCTCAACCGGTACAGGTGAGCCGGCTGGCACCACAGACGATCGGTACGGCACTCAACTACCGTTACACCAGCCTCGACCCCCTGTTCGCCAGCGGCCAACTGACCCGCGACGATGCCCGCAGCGAAGAGCAAGTGCTGTACAAACTGATCGCGGGGCGCTTCCAGTACGCAGTGAGCAATGAATGGATTTTCGACCGTTTCAACCAGCGGCTGCCGACCGGGCGCCGATTGCACAAGGTCGCCGTGATCAATGAAGAAAGCCTGGGCTGCATCGTGCGCAATGACCCGAACATACAACCGCAGCGGATTCTGCGCACCCTGCTGAGGATGAAGATGTCGGGGGAAATCGACGACATTATCCAGCGGTATACCGGGGAGCGCGCGGCCAGCGACCCCGCACGTTGAAGACCTCCGGCGGGCCCCGATACACCCGCCACCAACGCACGGAAAAACTCGCCATGCACTGCGCGATACAACTTGGCAGATGGCGGTAATCAAAGATTTTTCGATATGAAACAGAAGGGGTATTGCAAGGAAGAGCGTTATGGAAGCAACCACGCCCCGGCACACAATGTTCCCGCTGTGGCTGCTTCCTTGCGGATCTGACCAGGTTCACGGGTTCACTTTCGATCCCGATAAAGGAAGTATTCAGTGATGCGTTGGGCTACTGTTACTTGCGCAAAATACATTGACGCACATTTTCAAGGATTGAAATGAAAGCCACATTGCTTATGTTATCCGCCTTCTTCCTGCTCTATGGCTGCGCCACGCCGCTCACCTCTGACATGTCCAGTCCGTCAATTGCCGATACCAAAACGGTGGTATTCGGCGGCAAGACGTTCGTCCTGAAATTCCAAAAACCGGGCTTGTGGGAGTATTTCCCTGCTGAGGAAAGCATGGATGCCTGGAATGAGATGGTGGACTTTACCGTCGTGCCTCGCGAGATGAACCGCTTCAAACCCCTCGACCTCGCCAAACGTGCCATCCAGCTTCATCAACAAGAAAACCCGAATATGCCGGCAGTCCTGCTGACCGACAATAGAACCGGGATAGATTACGCGATGATGTTTTATCCCAATTCACTGCGTAAAGACGGGCAATTCTCGGAGATCAGCTATTTCAAGTATTACAAGGATGGCACCTCCGGCCAGACCATCATCTTTCACTTCGCCCGGAATATTCCAAAACCGAGCAACCCCTCTGACAGCGCAGCAGAAATAGGCCAGGAGATACCACCGTTAATGGAAGTATTCCCGCTTTACCGGCCGTAATGCCGCTCACCGCAGACGAAAGAAGGTCGTCAGGCTCTTCACGTAGTTGTTGAAGGTCGTCACGCTGATGGTCGTGGTCGTGCTGCCGACGTTGCGTGAACAGACCTTGGCCCTGGGCCAGAATGTCACGCCCACGAATCAGCGCCTCCCGCTTGCAACGGGTTTGCAGGGAGCGACGAATTTCTCTTTGGGGGAACAGCGGGCGAATGATATCCGGCACCACGATTCGGAAGTAATAGACCGAGTGGCGGGACAACAAAAGGTAGGACGGGATGGTCGACACAGATGTATCACTCTTTGTACCACCACGTGGAAAAGAGTGAAAAACCGTTAAGAATCAATCGGTTGAGCGTTATGGAGGCAACCCCACCAGCCACACCCCGGCACACAATGTTCCCGCTGTGGCTGCTGCCTTCCGGCTCTGACCAGGTTCACGGGTAATCGTTGCGGGGGGACCGATGGGGTCACCATAACGACGCTGGCCTCTCGGCAAGCCGCGCCATTGTACCGATCTGATCGGAAGTTACAACCGTTGGTTCCGGATTAAAAACATTCGATGGTTCAAGCACTTGCCTACCGGCTCCGACCATTCCCCGTAGGAGCGAGCTTGCTCGCGAAAAATTCACAGACACCCGCACCCTTCACGAGCAAGCTCACGCCTACAGAAGAACTGCCTCATCCGCCCGACCACCCTCCTCCTGGATCACCAGGTGGATGAAGTGCAGCTTGGCAATCACCGCCGGCGGCAGCACGAAGGGATAGAAGTCCGGCTGGCCCATGGCGCGGGACAGTTCGTTGAGCATGCCGGCCAATTCGATCCAGGCGTTGACGAAAGACAGAAACGCCGGGCCGCCGGGATGTTGGGGGTCATAAAGGGTGGCGAGAGGAAACGGCTGGTAGTCCAGATCCATCTCGCGGGCACTCATGCCAAAGCCCAGGGCAGTGTCGACGGCGTCCATCATATGCAGGTAGTGAGCCCAGGTTTCGGCCCAGTCTTCCCAGGGATGCATGGTGGCGTAGGCGCTGACGCAGGTTTGCTGCCAGTCGGGCCGCGGGCCGTTCTGGTAGTGCAGCTCGAGGGCGTCCGCGTAACTGGCGCGTTCGTCGCCGAACAGGTTACGAAAAGGTTGCTGCCAAGCGCTGTTGGCGATCAGGCGATCCCAATAGTAATGGCCGACTTCATGTCGAAAGTGGCCGAGCAAGGTGCGGTACGGTTCGCGCATCTGCACGCGGATTGTTTCGCGATGGGCGTCGTCGGCTTCCTTGATGTCGAGGGTGATCAGACCGTTGGCGTGGCCAGTCATGGGCGCATTGCCTTCCAGGTCTATGCCGACGAAGTCGAAGGCCAGGCCGGCCTCTTCGTCGACGCTCTTGGGCACCACTCGCAGGCCGAGGCTGATCAACTGCGCCACCAACCGGCGCTTGGCGGTTTCGACCTTGCACCAGCGGTCGGCATTTTCCGCGATCGACAGGTCAGGGATGGTGCGGTTGAGGCTGCACGCCACGCAGAGCGACGCGGTGCTGTGGGCGGGAATCAACCAGTTGCAGGCGGCCGGGGTGTCGAGGTTGGCACAACGGCGAAAAGCGCCGGCATCGAGGTTGTCGTCCGCAAGCCACGTGTCGGCGACGGGACCGGGCTGCAGTGAGGACAGGCGCGTTTGCTGCGGTTGATACCCCAGCAGCGCCGAACAGGCCAGGCATTGGCTGTTGCGAAAGAACAGCGACTGACCGCACCGGCACTGCCAGACCTTGCTGTTACGCGAAGTGTCGGCCATGAACGGTGCAGCGATGCGCGAACTGAGTTGTTCGAAGTAGCGGAACATGGCGATCTCTCTAGGGGTGACAGAGACTAGATCATTTCTCGCCTGGGATCGTTCCACTTTGCTGGGGTGATGGGCTGCTATGCAGCCCGACGCGGGGCAAACCCGCTCGCTATCAGACGGTGATGTGGTGCTTGGCGAGGAATGCGACGAAGGCTTCTTCGTCAAGTACCTTCAAGCCCAGCTCCGTGGCCTTGGCCAATTTCGAACCGGCGCCCGGCCCAGCCACCACGCAATGGGTTTTCGCCGAGACGGAACCGGCGACCTTGGCGCCCAGGCTTTCGAGCTTGTCCTTGGCCACGTCGCGACTCATCAGCTCCAGGGACCCGGTGAGCACCCAGGTATGCCCCGCTTCCGGCAGACCTTCGACCACTTTCTTTTCGCTCTGCCAGTGCATGCCGAAGTCGGTGAGCTGCTGCTCGATGGCCCGTGCGTGGTTGGCGTTGTTCGGGTTGTCGAAGAACTCGCGCACCGCCTTGGCCTGCTTCTCGGGCAGCGCTTGGCGCATGTCGAGCCAGTCAGCCTGGATCACGCCTTCGAGGCTGCCGAACCTGTCCGCGAGTTTCTGCGCAGCGCCCGGGCCGACACTGGGCACGTTCAACTTGTCGAGCAAGCCGCCCAAGGTGGTGCTGGCGGCGAACTCGGCGCTCAACTCACCCTGATCCTGCAATTGCAGGCCGCATTCATCCGGCGACAACAGCGCGCTGATGACGTTGCGGTTGTGGCTGTCTTCAAAAAAGCTGTGGATCTCGTGGGCGACTTCCAGGCCTACGTCGGGCAAGTACGTCAGCACTTCCGGCAATGCCTTCTGTACCCGCTCCAGGGACGCCAGGGAGCGCGCCAGCACCTTGGCGGTCTCCTCGCCCACGTCAGGAATGCCCAGGGCATAGATAAAGCGCGCCAGGGTCGGCGTCTTGCTGTTTTCGATGGCGGTGATCAGCTTCTTGCTGGAGACGTCGGCAAAGCCTTCCAGGTCGATGATCTGCTCGTATTTAAGCGTGTAGAGATCAGCCGGCGAGCCGATGAGTTTTTCGTCCACCAGTTGCTCGATGGTCTTGTCGCCCAGGCCGTCGATGTCCATGGCGCGGCGCGAGACGAAATGGATGATCGCCTGCTTGAGCTGCGCGCCGCAGGCCAGGCGCCCGACGCAACGGTACACCGCGCCTTCGCTGACGGTTTCCTTGCCCTTGCTGCGCTTGACCAGTTGCGTGCGCTCCACATGGGAACCGCACACCGGGCAGCTTTCGGGAATCTGCACCGCACGGGCGTTTTCCGGGCGGCGCTCGGTGACCACCGACACCACCTGCGGGATCACGTCGCCGGCGCGGCGGATGATCACGGTATCGCCGATCATCAGGCCCAGCCGCGCCACTTCGTCCATGTTGTGCAGCGTCGCGTTGGATACGGTGACGCCAGCGACCTTGACCGGCTTCAAGCGCGCCACCGGGGTCACGGCGCCGGTACGACCGACCTGGAACTCCACGTCGAGCAGCTCGGTCAGTTCTTCCATGGCCGGGAATTTATGGGCGATGGCCCAGCGCGGTTCGCGGGCGCGGAAACCCAGTTCACGCTGGGAGGCGATGCTGTTGACCTTGAACACCACGCCGTCGATTTCATAAGGCAGGCTGTTACGCCGCTCGCCGATATCGCGGTAATACTCCAGGCACTCCTGGATCCCATGGGCCAGCTTCAACTCGTGACTGATGGGCATGCCCCATTTCTGCAACTGCTGCAGGTTGCCGATATGGGTATCGCTGATATCGGCAGTCACTTGGCCAATGCCATAGCAACAGAATTCCAGCGGGCGGCTGGCGGTGATTTTCGAATCCAGTTGGCGCAGGCTGCCGGCCGCCGCGTTGCGCGGGTTGGCGAAGGTCTTGCCACCCACTTCCAACTGCGTGGCATTGAGCCGCTCGAAACCGGCCTTGGACATGAACACTTCGCCGCGCACTTCCAGGGTTGCGGGCCAGCCGCTGCCGTGCAGTTTCAGCGGGATATTGCGCACGGTGCGCACATTGACGCTGATGTCTTCGCCAGTGGTACCGTCGCCCCGAGTGGCACCACGCACCAGCTCGCCATCCTGGTACAGCAGGCTGACCGCCAGGCCGTCCAGCTTCGGCTCGCAGCTGTATTCCACCGCAGCGCCGCCACCGAACAGATCGCCCGCCGGCAGGTCGAGACCTTCGGTGACCCGTCGATCGAATTCCAGCATCGTGGTTTCATCGAACGCGTTGCCCAGGCTGAGCATCGGGATCTCGTGGCGCACCTGGGTAAAGGCGGACAACGCCGCACTGCCGACCCGCTGCGTCGGTGAATCGCGCGTCACCAGTTCAGGGTGCTCGGCCTCGAGGGCCTTGAGCTCGTTGAAAAGGCGATCGTACTCAGCGTCCGGAATACTCGGCTCATCGAGGACGTGGTAACGGTAGTTGTGCTGATCCAATTCAGCGCGCAGTTCAAGGATGCGGGTTTGGGCGGCGGTCATGGGTGTTCTCTCATAAAGCAAAAGAGCAGCCGAAGCTGCTCAAATGTTGGTGCGCTTATTCTAGTGACAACGCTGGAAACCAATCCTCAGCGTTTCTGTGTCAGGGCACGGCGCTCGAACTCGACGATGCGCTGACGGTAGTGTTCGATGGTCTGGGCGGTAAGGACGCTGCGTTGGTCGTCCTTGAGTTCGCCGTTGAGTTCCTGGGACAGCTTGCGGGCTGCGGCCACCATCACGTCGAATGCTTGTTTCGGGTGACGCGGACCTGGCAGACCCAGGAAGAAGCTCACCGCCGGGGTGCTGAACAGGTCGATATCGTCCAGGTCGAAGGTGCCGGGCTTGACCGCGTTGGCCATGGAAAACAGCACTTCGCCGTTACCGGCCATGCTTTCGTGGCGGTGGAAGATGTCCATCTCACCAAAACGCAGACCGCTTTCCAGAATGTTCTGCAACAGCGCCGGGCCCTTGAAGCCCGAGGCGTCGCGGCAGATCACGCTGATCACCAGCACTTCTTCCGCGGCAGGCTGATCGTTGACGGTCTGGCGTGGCGCGTTCTTGCCAGCGTTTTCGTCCGGGAAATCATCGTCGCGGCTGCTGAAACTCGGGCCTTCATCCACATCGAGGTTGAGGTCGCCCTGATGGGGTTCGGCAACGGCCGCGTTACCGCGCTTGCCACGCTTGGACGACGGCTCCCGCGCTTCACGCTGCGGTGCGCTCATCGACGGCAGGTCGTGCTCGTCCAACTGCGGCTCTTTATGGGTATCCAGCACACGGGGCGGCCCCAGCAGCTCGGCGCTGCCGTCGTCGTCAGGCAAGTTGGACAGGTTGCGGTCCAGACGGAATTTGAGCTTGCCCTTGCCACCGCGCATGCGGCGCCAGCCATCAAAAAGAATCCCGGCAATCACAATAATGCCGATGACGATCAGCCACTCGCGCAGACCGATTTCCATGTAATCCCGTGCCTCTAATAAAAAATGCTGAAAAATAAGGGGTTTAGCACCGTGCAAACCGCTTTAAAACGTGGCGCCAACTCTATGTTCTGACTGGCGTTTTGCCCACGCATACGAAAAATTGACATTAAACTAGCACGACCAAAGATAACTTTACACCGTCTGTCAAAATGCCTTGAACAAATATGTCCATTTGCCAGTTTTGCCAGAGCGGTAAACCGTCTTACATCACGCTGAAATGTTCTCGCCTGGCGCGGTTCAGGATTCCACCATCGCCATCGCCTCTTCCACATCTACCGCCACCAAACGCGAACAGCCTGGCTCGTGCATCGTCACACCCATCAACTGGTCAGCCATCTCCATGGCGATCTTGTTGTGGGTGATATAGATGAACTGCACCGTTTGTGACATCTCCTTGACCAGTCGCGCATAGCGACCAACGTTAGCGTCATCCAGCGGTGCGTCAACTTCATCGAGCATGCAGAACGGCGCCGGGTTCAACTTGAAGATGGCAAATACCAGGGCCAATGCAGTCAGGGCCTTCTCGCCACCGGACAACAAATGGATGGTGCTGTTCTTCTTGCCCGGAGGCCGCGCCATGATCGTTACCCCTGTATCGAGTAGATCTTCGCCCGTCAGTTCCAAGTAAGCGCTGCCACCGCCGAAAACTTTCGGGAATAACGCCTGTAAACCGCCATTAATCTGATCAAAGGTATCTTTGAAACGGTTGCGGGTTTCCTTGTCGATCTTGCGGATCACGTTTTCCAGAGTGTCCAGGGCTTCCACCAGATCGGCGTCCTGGGCATCCAGATAACGTTTACGCTCAGACTGTTGCTGATACTCATCGATGGCCGCGAGGTTGATCGCGCCGAGGCGTTGGATACGGGCGGCAATCCGCTCCAGCTCTTCTTCGGCGTCTTTCTCGTTGGCCTCGCCAGTGAGGGTGTCGAGCACGCCGTGCAGGTCGTAGCCGTCTTCGAGCAATTGGTCCTGCAAGGTCTTGCGGCGTACGGTCAGGGCTTGCCATTCCATGCGCTGTTGTTCGAGCTGGCCGCGGATCAACTGGGACTGCTGCTCGGCCTGGGTCCGGCGTTTTTCCGCGTCGCGCAGTTCGCGGTCAGCGTCTTCCAGGGCGATCTGCGCGGTCTTGAGTTCTTCGTCGACGGTCATGCGCTTGTCGAGCAACTCTTCCAACTTGAGTCGCAACTCTTCCAGGGGCGCTTCGCCCTCCTCCAGGTTGAGGCTCAGTTGCTCGCGTTTCTCGGTGAGGCGTTCGGACTGCATCTCCAGGCGCTCAAGGGCCTGGGCCGTGGACGCGTGCTGGGCGCGCAGGGAGCCGAGGCGCACGGCCAGTTGATGGGCGTGATCCTTGTGCTGGCGGGCTTCCTGGCGCACGCGGTCGAGGCGCTCGCGCAGGCTGTCGCGCTGGGCCAGCAGCAGTTCGCGCTGCTCGGTATCCAGGGCCATGCTGTCGAGGGCTTCCTGCAAGTGCAGACGCGCTTCGCCGATTTCTTCGTGTTCGAGGGCGCGCTGCTCGCCCATCTCGGCGACTTCTTCATCGAGCCGGGTGCGGCGCAGGGTCAGTTGCTCGGCCTTGGCCTTGCTCGCCGAGAGCTGGGCTTTCAATTCACCTTGCTGGCGCGCCTCGTCCTGCAACAGGCGGCGCAGGTGTTCGCGACCGGTCTCTTGCTGGCGCTGGGTGGCGCGCAGGGTTTGCAGTTCGGTTTCCAGGCTCTCCAGGGTGGCTTCGCGTTCTTCGCGCTCGGCGATCAGGTTGACGATTTCCTGGCCCCGGGCCAATACGCCGCTCTGCGCTTCGCTGGCGCGACGCACCCGCAGGAAATGGCGGCCGATCCAATAGCCATCGCGGCTGATCAGGCTTTCACCCGTGCCCAATTGACCGCGTTGGGCCAGGGCCTGCTCCAGGGACTCCACCGGCCTGACCTGGCCGAGCCACGGCGACAGGTCAATCGCTGCCTCGACTTTATCCAGCAAACTGCCCGGCACGCGGGTGCCATCGGCCGCGGGACTGAGCAAGCGCAGATCGCCCTGGCTAAAGCCGGCCAAGTCGAAACCGCCGAAATCATCGACCAGCACCGCTTGCAGGTCGGCGCCCAAAACGGTTTCTACTGCCAGTTCCCAACCCGCCTCGACCTTCAAGCCTTCGGCCAGGCGCGGACGCTCGGCCAGGTGCTGGTCGCGCAGCCATTCGGCGGTGCCGGTGCCGGGGTCCAGCGCGGCTTGCTGCAAGGCTTCGAGGGAGGCCAGGCGGCCATTGAGTCGCTGCAAATCGCCCTGGGCCTGTTGCTGGGCCTGGGTCGCCTGTTGCAGTTGCTGACGCAGTTGCTCCAGGCGCTCGACTTGTTGTTCTTCGCTGGCTTCCAGCTCTTCCAGCGTCATTTCGCTTTCGGCCAGTTGCTCGTTGAGCGCCATGATCGCCGCGTCTTCCGGGTCGGCGGCAAGTAACACGCGCTCTTCCTGCAGACGACGCTGGCGCTCGGCCAGGCGTTCCATGCTGGTTTCCAGTTGCTGGATGCGCGACTGCTGTACTTCAGCCTGGCGACGCGGCTCGGCGGACTTCAGGTTGAAGGCGTCCCACTGCTCCTGCCAGCCATGCATGGTCGCTTCGGCTTCTTCCAGGGCGGCGGCGGCTTCTTCGGCAGCGGCGTCGGTGATTTCCTGCTCGGGGGTGAGCATGTCCAGCTCTTCGCCCAGGGTCAGCAGCAAGGTGCGGTCGTGGCCCAGGTGGGATTCGGTTTCCAGGCGTGCGCGTTCGGCTTCTTTCAAGTCCTCCTGCAACTGGCGCAGACGCTGTTGGCCGTGCTGGATGCTTTGCTCGACACGGGCAATATCGCCGCCCACCGAATAGAAGCGGCCCTGCACCAAGTTAAAGCGTTCGGACAGATCATGATGCCCATCGCGCAGGCGCTCGATGCTGGCATCGGCGTTACGCTGTTCGGCCACCAGGGCTTCAAAGCTGATTTCCTGGGTGCCGATGATCGCTTCGCGCTGGCCGACCTGGTCGTTCAGCGCCTGCCAGCGCAGGGCCGAGAGTTGCGCCTTGAGCTGGCGCTCTTCGCCCTTGTATTCCTGATACTTCTCGGCGGCCTGGGCCTGGCGGTGCAGGCGCTCCAACTGGCGCTCCAGCTCTTCGCGCAGGTCGGTCAGGCGGGCGAGGTTTTCATGGGTACGGCGGATGCGGTTTTCGGTCTCGCGGCGGCGCTCCTTGTACTTGGAGATGCCGGCTGCTTCTTCGATAAAGTTACGCAGGTCTTCGGGCTTGGCTTCGATCAGCTTGGAGATCATGCCCTGTTCGATGATCGAGTAGCTGCGCGGGCCCAGGCCGGTGCCGAGGAAGATATCGGTAATGTCCCGACGGCGACACTTGGTGCCGTTGAGGAAGTAACTGTTCTGGCTGTCGCGCGTGACTTTGCGGCGGATGGAAATTTCCGCGTAGGCCGCATATTCGCCGACCAGGGTGCCGTCGGAGTTGTCGAACACCAGTTCGATGCTGGCTTGGCTCACCGGCTTGCGGCTGGTGGAGCCGTTGAAGATGACGTCGGTCATCGACTCGCCACGCAGGTTTTTTGCCGAGCTCTCGCCCATCACCCAGCGTACGGCGTCGATGATGTTCGACTTGCCGCAGCCATTGGGCCCCACCACCGCCGCCATGTTACTGGGGAAGTTCACCGTGGTCGGGTCGACGAAGGATTTGAACCCCGCCAGTTTGATGCACTTGAGCCGCACGCTTAGACGTCCGTCAACGCAGCGACCACCAGCGAGCAACTGCGCTGGCCGTAGACCGACAGCACCAGGCGAATCTGCGCCAGGTCACGGGCCAGCACCGCGGCGAGCAGTTGCTCGAACAGCGCCAGGTATTCGCCCATGGACGCCTTGCGCTGGTCCAGCGCCAGGTAATAGGCACGGTTCATCGCCGGCTGCAGGTTTTCGACGGTCTCCTGCAAGTACGGGTTGTTGGCGAAGGGGTACGCGGCGCGCATCACATTGAAGCTTTCTTCGACGAAGGCGCGGATATCCTGGCGTTCATAACTGGTGACCAGGCGCTGCTGGATCTGCAGAAACGGGGCCATGTCGGCCTGGACCTGCCAGCCCTGGGCAACCGCATTGCCGAGCAGGATATACAGCTCGCTCATCAGCGTGCACAGGCTCTGCACTTTGTGCGCGGTGAGTTCGGTGACATGGGCGCCACGGCGCGGCAGGATCGCAATCAGATGCCGGCGTTCGAGGATCAACAAGGCTTCGCGCACAGAACCACGGCTGACGTTGAGCGCCAGCGTGACTTTCTGTTCCTGGATCCGCTCCCCAGGCTTGAGATCGCCGCGAATGATACGTTCGGCGAGGTGGTGAGCGATTTGCTCGGCGAGACTGTCCGGCGCCTTGAACGTCATGTTTTCCCTTCAAAATCTTCTATCGGTACAAGCGCGGCAGTGTAGCGCAAATGCCCGGTTGATAGCGCTAGGCCCTCCTCGCTGAATTTGGCATGAAATAAGCAGCACTCAGCCCCCAGAAGCCCCCCAAAAACGCCGGTTCCAGAAGACTGGACCATAATTGAATGTGTTGCGACTGCATTTTCTTGACCTACAGGTCAGAAAACCGTTGACCGAAAAGTCAGACATGACTAGATTCGGCGCAAAGTGGTTAACAACAATAATGAGTCTGCGAGGCCTTCCGTGATCCAGTTTTTACTTAACCAGGAACTCCGTAGCGAACACACCCTGGACCCCAACCTCACCGTACTCAACTACCTGCGCGAGCATGTGGGCAAGTCCGGCACCAAGGAAGGTTGCGCCAGCGGTGACTGCGGCGCGTGCACCGTGGTGGTCGGCGAGTTGCATGCCGATGCGCAAGGCACCGAGCAGATTCGCTATCGCAGCCTCAATGCCTGCCTGACGTTTGTGTCGTCGTTGCACGGCAAGCAACTGATCAGCGTCGAAGACCTCAAGCACCAGGGCCAGTTGCACAGCGTGCAGAAAGCCATGGTGGAGTGCCACGGCTCGCAATGCGGTTTTTGTACCCCCGGCTTTGTGATGTCGTTGTTCGCCCTGCAAAAGAACAGCGACGCCCCCGACAGCCAGAAAGCCCACGAAGCCCTGGCCGGCAACTTGTGCCGCTGCACCGGCTATCGCCCGATCCTCGCCGCTGCCGAACAGGCCTGCTGCAACAAACCCCAGGACCAGTTCGACAGCCGCCAGGCCGAGACGATTGCTCGCTTGAAAGCCATCGCGCCAACCCAGACCGGCGAACTCAACAGCGGCGACAAACGCTGCCTGGTACCGCTGACCGTCGCCGACCTGGCCGACCTCTACGACGCCTATCCGCAAGCCCGTCTGCTGGCCGGTGGCACGGACCTGGCGCTGGAAGTCACCCAGTTCCACCGCACGCTGCCGGTGATGATTTATGTCGGCAACATTGAAGAAATGAAGCGCATCGAATCCTTCGACGACCGCCTGGAAATCGGCGCCGCCGCCCCACTCTCCGATTGTTATGCCGCACTGCATCACGCCTACCCGGACTTCGGCGACCTGCTGCACCGCTTCGCCTCCCTGCAGATCCGCAACCAGGGCACCCTCGGCGGCAATATCGGCAACGCCTCGCCGATCGGCGACTCGCCGCCGCTGCTGATCGCCCTCGGCGCCCGGATCGTACTGTGCAAAGGCAACGTCCGCCGGACGTTGGCGCTGGAAGACTACTTCATCGACTACCGCGTCACCGCGCGCCAGGACAGCGAGTTCATCGAAAAAGTCATCGTGCCCAAGGGCCATGCGCTGTTCCGTGCGTACAAGGTTTCCAAGCGCCTGGACGACGATATTTCCGCCGTGTGCGCGGCCTTCAACCTGACGATCGACAACGGTGTGGTCCGCGAAGCGCGCGTCGCCTTCGGTGGCATGGCTGCCACGCCCAAACGCGCTAAACGTTGCGAAGCCGCGTTGGTCGGCGCCCCCTGGAACGCCGCCACCGTGGAGCAAGCCTGCGCCGCACTGGCCGAGGACTTCACCCCGCTGTCGGACTTTCGCGCCAGCAAGGAATACCGCCTGCTCAGCGCACAGAACCTGCTGCGCAAATACTTCATCGAGCTGCAAACGCCGCACATCGAGACTCGGGTGACCGCTTATGTCTAACCATCACGCCGTCGTTAAAACCCAGGCCGAACTGGCCGAGCTGTTCGCCCAGGACCTGACCTCCGGCGTCGGCCGCAGCGTCAAGCATGACAGCGCCACCAAGCACGTATCCGGCGAGGCGCAGTACATCGATGATCGCCTGGAATTCCCCAACCAGTTGCACCTGTATGCGCGCCTGTCCGACCGCGCCCACGCCCGAATCCTGAGCATCGACACCGCGCCCTGCCATGCCTTCGACGGCGTGCGCATCGTCATCACCCACCAGGACGTGCCAGGCCTGAAAGACATCGGCCCGTTGCTGCCGGGCGATCCGCTGCTGGCCATCGACACCGTGCAGTTCGTCGGCCAGGTGGTGCTGGCCGTGGCCGCCCGCGACCTGGACACCGCACGCAAGGCCGCGATGGCCGCCGTCATCGAATACGAAGACCTGGAACCGGTGCTGGATGTGGTCGAGGCCTATCGCAAAAAGCACTTCGTGCTGGACAGCCACACCCACCAGCGCGGTGATTCGGCAGGCGCGTTGGCAACGGCGAAGAATCGCATTCAGGGCACCCTGCATATCGGCGGCCAGGAACACTTCTACCTGGAAACCCAGATTTCTTCAGTAATGCCCACCGAAGACGGCGGCATGATCGTCTACTGCTCCACGCAGAACCCCACCGAAGTACAGAAACTGGTGGCCGAAGTGCTGGACGTGTCGATGAACAAGATCGTCGTCGACATGCGTCGCATGGGCGGCGGTTTTGGCGGCAAGGAAACCCAGGCCGCCAGCCCGGCGTGCCTGTGTGCGGTGGTCGCGCACCTCACCGGCCAGCCGACCAAGATGCGCCTGCCGCGGGTCGAAGACATGCTGATGACCGGCAAGCGCCATCCCTTCTATATCGAATACGACGTGGGCTTCGACGACCGTGGACGCCTGCACGGTATCAATCTGGAACTGGCCGGCAACTGCGGCTGCTCGCCGGACCTGTCCAACTCGATTGTCGACCGCGCGATGTTCCATGCCGACAACGCGTACTACCTGGGCGATGTCACGGTCAACGGCCATCGCTGCAAGACCAACACCGCGTCCAATACCGCCTATCGCGGCTTCGGCGGCCCCCAAGGCATGGTCGCCATCGAAGAAGTGATGGACGCCATCGCCCGCCATCTAGCCCTCGACCCATTGGCGGTGCGCAAGACCAACTACTACGGCAAGACCGAGCGCAACGTCACCCACTACTACCAGACCGTCGAGCACAACCTGCTCGAAGAGATGACCGCCGAGCTGGAGGCCAGCAGCCAATACGCCGAGCGCCGCGAAGCGATCCGCCGGTACAACGCCCACAGCCCGATCCTGAAAAAAGGCCTGGCGCTGACCCCGGTGAAATTCGGTATTTCCTTCACCGCGAGCTTTCTCAACCAGGCCGGCGCGCTGATCCACATCTACACCGACGGCAGCATCCACCTGAACCATGGCGGCACCGAAATGGGCCAGGGCCTGAACACCAAGGTCGCGCAAGTGGTGGCCGAAGTGTTCCAGGTTGAGATCGACCGCGTACAGATCACCGCCACCAACACCGACAAGGTACCCAACACCTCGCCAACCGCGGCCTCCAGCGGCGCCGACCTGAACGGCAAGGCCGCGCAGAACGCCGCCGAAACCATCAAGCAGCGCCTGGTGGAATTTGCCGCGCGCAAGTACGAAGTGAGCGAAGCGGACGTGGCCTTCCATAACGGCCATGTGCGTGTGGGCGAGCAGATCCTGGCCTTCGAGACGTTGATCCAACAGGCGTATTTCGCCCAGGTCTCGTTGTCGAGCACCGGTTTCTACAAGACCCCGAAAATCTTCTACGACCGCAGCCAGGCGCGCGGCCGGCCGTTCTACTACTTCGCCTTCGGCGCGGCCTGTTGCGAAGTGATCGTCGACATCCTGACCGGCGAATACAAAATGCTGCGCACCGACATCCTCCATGACGTGGGCGCCTCGCTGAACCCGGCCATCGACATCGGCCAGGTGGAAGGCGGCTTCATCCAGGGCATGGGCTGGCTGACCATGGAAGAGCTGGTGTGGAACGACAAGGGTAAATTGATGACCAACGGCCCGGCCAGCTACAAGATCCCGGCCGTCGCCGACATGCCGTTGGATTTGCGCGTGAAGCTGGTGGAAAACCGCAAGAACCCGGAAGACACGGTGTTCCATTCCAAGGCCGTGGGCGAGCCACCGTTCATGCTCGGCATCGCCTCGTGGTGCGCGATCAAGGATGCCGTGGCGAGCCTGGGCGACTATCGCCATCAGCCGAAGATCGACGCACCGGCGACACCGGAGCGGGTGTTGTGGGGGTGTGAGCAGATGCGCCGGTTGCAGGCAGTGAAGAGCGTCGATGCGCAAACCGAGTTGGCTTCGCTTTAGGATTGAGGCGTTGTCATCGGGAGCAAGCCCCCTCCCACATTTTGATCGGTGAATACCTTCCAATGTGGGAGGGGCTTGCTCCCGATGACGGCCGAACAGACAACAGTAATGTTGAGGTAACCATGACCAACTGGATCAGCGCCCTCGCCAACCTGCAAGACCAGGGCGAACCCTGCGTACTGGTGACCATCATCGAGGAGCTCGGCTCCACGCCGCGCAATGCCGGTTCGAAGATGGTGATCAGCGCCACGCAGACCTTCGACACCATCGGCGGCGGGCATCTGGAATACAAGGCGATGCAGATCGCCCGCGACATGCTCGACCGTGGCCAGCAGAACACCCATCTGGAGCGTTTCAGCCTGGGCGCTAGCCTGGGCCAGTGCTGCGGTGGCGTGACGGTGCTGCTGTTCGAGCCCATGGTGCAGGTGCAGGCACAGATCGCTGTGTTTGGCGCCGGCCACGTCGGCCGCGCACTGGTACCTTTGCTGGCGAGTCTGCCGTGCCGGGTGCGCTGGATCGACTCCCGCGAGCAGGAGTTTCCGGAATATATCCCCCAGGGCGTGCGTAAAATCGTCAGCGAAGAGCCGGTCGACGAAATTGCCGACCTGCCGGTGGGCAGTTACTGCATCGTCATGACCCACAATCACGCGCTGGACCTGGAACTGACCGCCGCCCTGCTCAAACGCAATGACTTCGCCTACTTCGGCCTGATCGGCTCGAAGACCAAACGGATCAAGTTCGAACACCGACTGCGCGAACGCGGTTTCGACCCCGCGCAGTTGCAGCGCATGCGCTGCCCCATGGGCCTGCCCGAAGTGAAGGGCAAATTGCCGGTGGAAATCGCCATCTCCATCGCCGGCGAAATCATCGCCACCTACAACGCCCGTTTCGGCCAGCACAGCGCGAGCGCCGAACCCATTGCCAAATTGCTGCCGGCTTCGCGTCGCAGCCAAGCTATCTGAATTGAGATCACCATGCCTTTGACCCGCAAAGCCTACCGCGCCGCCATCCTGCACAGCCTCGCCGACCCTGCTGAAGTGGGTATCGAGGCGTCCTATGAATATTTCGAAGACGGTCTGCTGGTGATCGAGAACGGTCGGATCAGTGCGCTCGGCCACGCCAGCGACCTGCTGCCGCGCCTGCCTGCGGATATCGACATCACCCATTACCAGGATGCGCTGATCACCCCTGGACTGATCGACACCCACATCCACCTGCCGCAAACCGGCATGGTCGGTGCCTACGGCGAACAGCTGCTGGACTGGCTCAACACCTACACCTTCCCTTGCGAAAGCCAATTCGCCGACAAGGCCCACGCCGAGGAAGTCGCGGATGTCTTCATCAAGGAACTGCTGCGCAACGGCACCACCACCGCGCTGGTGTTCGGCAGCGTGCATCCGCAGTCGGTCAATGCATTCTTCGAGGCCGCCGAAAAGCTCGACCTGCGCATGATCGCCGGCAAGGTGATGATGGATCGCAACGCACCGGATTATCTGACCGACACCGCCGAATCCAGCTACCAGCAAAGCAAGGCGCTGATCGAACGCTGGCACGGCAAGGGCCGCCTGCACTATGCGGTCACGCCCCGTTTTGCCCCGACCAGTACGCCGGAACAACTGGCCCTGGCCGGGCAGCTGCTGGGCGAATATCCAGACCTGTACATGCAGACCCACATCAGCGAGAACAAGCAGGAAATCGAGTGGGTCAAGGCGCTATTCCCGGAGCGCGATGGCTACCTGGATGTGTACGACCACTACAAGCTGCTGGGCGAGCGCTCGGTGTTTGCCCACGGTGTGCACCTGTGCGATGAAGAGTGCGCGCGGCTGGCGGAGACCGGCTCGGCGGTGGCGTTCTGCCCGACCTCGAACCTGTTCCTTGGCAGCGGCCTGTTCAACCTGCCGATGGCCGAGAAACACAAACTCAATGTGGGCCTGGGGACCGACGTCGGCGGCGGTACCAGTTTCTCGCTGCTGCAAACCCTGAACGAAGCCTACAAGGTCATGCAGTTGCAGGGCGCGCGGTTGAGCCCGTTCAAATCCCTGTACCTGGCAACCCTCGGTGGTGCGCGGGCGCTGCGGTTGGAGGACAGGATCGGCACCTTGCAGCCGGGAACCGATGCGGATTTCATCGTACTGGACTATAACGCCACGCCACTGCTCAGCTATCGCTTGAAGCAGGCGAACAACATTGCCGAAACGTTGTTCGTGCTGATGACACTGGGGGATGACCGCACGGTGTTGCAGACGTATGCGGCGGGCAACCGGGTGCACCAACGCTGATCCCAACGGCAAGCCCAAACCACTGTGGGAGGGGGCTTGCTCCCGATGACGGAGTGTCAGTCACTGGATTGATTGACTGATACACCGCCATCGGGAGCGAGCCCCCTCCCACAGGTTTGATCGGGTTTACAACTTTACAGACGAGCGCCCCGGCTTCTTGGTCTGCAACAAATGCGAGAACACCGCATGCAAATCATCCGAGGCGCTTTCCTCGTCGAGGTTGAGCTTGCTGTCGATGTGATCCATGTGGTGCATCATCAGGTCTACCGCCAACGCTGCATCCCGCGCTTCGATCGCGTCGATCAACTGGGTGTGTTCATCGTAGGAACAGTGCGAGCGGTTGCCGCTTTCGTACTGGGCGATGATCAATGAGGTCTGGGACACCAGGCTGCGCTGGAAGCTGATCAGCGGCGCGTTCTTCGCCGCTTCGGCCAGCTTGAGGTGGAATTCGCCGGAGAGGCGGATACCGGCGCCGCGATCACCACGGGAGAAACTGTCGCGTTCGTCGTTGACCATCTGGCGCAACTCGGCCAGTTGCTCGGCAGTGGCGTGCTGCACCGCCAGTTCCGTGATCGCCCGCTCTACCAGGCGCCGGGCCAGGAACACCTGGCGCGCTTCTTCCACGCTGGGGCTGGCCACCACCGCGCCGCGATTGGGCCGCAGCAGCACCACGCCTTCATGGGCCAGGCGCGACAGTGCGCGGCGAATGATGGTGCGGCTGACGCCGAAGATTTCGCCCAGTGCCTCTTCACTCAATTTGGTCCCGGGTGCCAGGCGTTGTTCGAGGATCGCCTCGAAGATATGTGCATAGACAATATCGTCCTGGGTTCCGCTGCGAGCGGTCTTGCCGGCTCGCGGTTGTTTCTTGAGAGGTTGCAACTGTTCGTTCATGGGCACTCGGGTTTGGAGAACGGCGGCGATTTAACGGTAATACGGCAACAGCGGGGTGCTGGCAAGTATCACCTGAAAACAGGGCACATTGTACACAACCCCATGCGTCCACACACTGTACGGCTGTTTGCGACCCCGGCTGTATTGCAATGACTCGTTACGTTTGAGTTTAGGCTTGATTCCACGCTTTCCCATGAACGACATCCCGCTGTAGGAGCGAGTTTGCTCGCGAAAAACGTCAACGATAACGCGAGCATTCTGGATAAACGCGGCGTTCTCAGGTTTTTCGCAAGCAAGCCCGCTCCTACAGGTACGGGAGTCAGGTAGAAGGAACACCTCGCCATGACCGACGCCACCCAAGCGCCCCTGCGCCCGCTGGCCGACACTTCTGCGTCGGCCGTCGTCGCCGGCTTTATCGCCATGATGACCGGCTATACCAGTTCCCTGGTGCTGATGTTCCAGGCCGGGCAAGCCGCCGGCCTGACCACCGCGCAGATTTCTTCGTGGATCTGGGCGATCTCCATCGGCATGGCGGTCTGCAGCATCGGCCTGTCGCTGCGCTATCGCACGCCGATCACCATTGCCTGGTCGACACCGGGTGCGGCGCTGTTGATCACCAGCCTGGGCGGCGTGAGTTATGGCGAGGCCATCGGCGCCTATATCACCTGCGCGGTACTGGTGACGATCTGCGGGCTGACCGGCAGCTTCGAAAAGCTGGTCAAGCGTATTCCGGCGTCGCTGGCGGCGGCGTTGCTGGCGGGCATTCTGTTCAAGATCGGCAGCGAGATTTTCGTCGCCGCGCAACACCGTACCGGCCTGGTGCTGGGGATGTTTTTCACCTACCTGATCGTCAAGCGCCTGTCGCCGCGGTATGCGGTACTCGCCGCGCTGGTGATCGGCACCCTGCTGTCGGGGCTGATGGGGCTGCTGGATTTCAGCGGCTTTCACCTGGAAGTCGCGACACCGGTGTGGACCACACCGCATTTCTCGCTGGCGGCGACCATCAGCATCGGCATCCCATTGTTCGTGGTGGCGATGACCTCGCAGAACATGCCCGGCGTCGCGGTGTTGCGGGCTGACGGCTATAACGTACCGGCCTCGCCGCTGATCACCGCCACGGGCCTTGCCTCTCTGGTACTGGCGCCCTTCGGTTCCCACGGCATCAACCTGGCGGCGATCAGCGCAGCAATCTGCACTGGCCCCCATGCCCATGAGGACCGCAACAAGCGCTACACCGCAGCGGTGTGGTGCGGGGTGTTCTATGGGATTGCCGGCGTGTTCGGCGCCACTTTGGCAGCATTGTTCGCAGCACTGCCCAAGGAACTGGTGCTGTCGATTGCGGCGTTGGCGTTGTTTGGCTCGATCATCAATGGCCTGAGCATCGCCATGAATGAGCCGAAGGAACGGGAAGCGGCGCTGATCACCTTTATGGTCACCGCGTCAGGCTTGACGTTGTTTTCCATCGGGTCGGCGTTCTGGGGGATTGTGGCGGGGGTGTTGACGCTGCTGATTCTGAACGGGCGCAAAGCCTGAGGATTTAACGCCCCATAACGAAACAGCGACCCGGGCGGGTCGCTGTTTCATGACATCAGGCGCCCGGGTTGATCGGCGTCTCTGGATGCCAAGCGTCCAACAACGCGCTGACTTCAACGCGAGTCAGCTCTGGGCGGGCCTTGAGCCACGCTTCAACGGTTGCACGCTGCTCTTCGGTGACCGAACCACGAGTGGCTTTGCACACCAGACCGAAGTCTTCGCCGCCCACGTAGTCCAGGCCGTTGCCGTCCATCGCTTCGGTCAGGAATGCTTCGAGGAACGCGTCAACCGCTTCATCGTCCAAACCTTCTTTGAAGTCCAGGTTCAGTTCGAAACCCAGCTCTTGAAATTCATCAACGCACAGTTTTTTGCGCAGACGCCGGGAACGGTTAGTCGCCATTGGAACAATCCTCATAAGTAATAACGGGCGGCACTTTAGCAGTTTAAGGCGGCAATTGCCCGCTCTCTGGGACAGGCGTCACTTTGCCGGTAAAAAAAACGCGGATTAGCAGCTATCGTTCAGCCACAACGGGTTGCACCTTGGGGCATAATGCCGACACTTTCATGACCATTGAGGGATTTTTCTTATTTACCCCTCGTCTTTTTCACCCTTCTCAGCAGTAGGGTTTTATTTCCTATGATCACATCTTTGCGCTCAGTATTACTTGCAGGCCTTCTCCTGCCACTGGCCTTCTCTACCGTCGCCGCGCCGATCAACAACAGCCTGCCGGCGAATGTCCAGCAGGCGCTGGCCAAGGCCAAGCTGCAAAACACCGCGCTGTCCCTGGTGATGATTCCACTCAATGGCCCAGGCACCCCCACGGTATTCAACGCCGATGTGTCGGTGAACCCGGCCTCCACCATGAAACTGATCACGACCTATGCGGCCCTGGAAATGCTCGGTCCCAACCATCAGTGGAAAACCGAGTTCTATACCGACGGCACCCTCAACGGCGGCGTGTTGCACGGCAACCTGTACCTCAAGGGCGGCGGCGACCCCAAGCTGAACATGGAAAAGCTCTGGCTGCTGATGCGCGACCTGCGCGCCAATGGCGTGCAACAAGTCACCGGTGACCTGGTGTTGGACCGCAGCTTCTTCAACCAGCCACAGTTGCCGGAATTCAATGATGACGGCAACGACGAGAACAAGCCGTTCCTGGTCAAGCCCGATGCGCTGATGGTCAACCTCAAGGCCTTGCGCTTTGTGACCCGTAACGATTCGGGCCGAGTGCTCGTATCGGTCGAACCGCCCATTGCCAATATCCGCATCGACAACCAGGTCAAGGTCTCCAATGCCAAGCAATGCACCGGCGATGTGCGTTACAACCCGGTAACGGCCGCCGACGGCAGCATGACCGTCACCGTCAGCGGTCAGTTGGCGGACGGCTGCAGTTCGCAGACGTACCTGTCGCTGCTGGACCACGCCACCTACACCGCCGGCGCCGTGCGCGCGATCTGGCAGGAGCTGGGTGGCACCATCCAGGGCCGGGACATCCAGGCGCCAGTGCCCAAGGACGCCAAGGTGCTGGCCCGCGCGTTTTCGCCGGACCTGGCGGAAATCATCCGCGACATCAACAAATACAGTAACAACACCATGGCCCAGCAATTGTTCCTGAGCCTGGGCGCACAGTTTCGCAACGATGCCGATGGCGACGATGCCAAGGCCGCCCAGCGCGTAGTGCGCCAGTGGCTGGCGAAGAAAGGCATCACCGCGCCGCACCTGGTCATGGAGAACGGTTCCGGCCTGTCCCGTGCCGAACGGGTCAGCGCCCGCGAAATGGCCGCCATGCTGCAAGCCGCCTGGAAAAGCCCATATGCGGCGGAATACATCAGTTCGCTGCCGATCGCCGGTACCGACGGCACCATGCGCAAACGCCTGAAGACCACGGCCATGCGCGGGGAAGCCCACGTCAAGACCGGCACCTTGAACACCGTGCGCGCCATCGCGGGGTTCAGCCGCGACAACAATGGCAACACCTGGGCTGTGGTGGCGATCCTCAACGATCCGAAGCCATGGGGTGCTTCGTCGGTGCTGGATCAGGTGCTGCTGGATCTGTATCGCCAACCGAAGTTGGCAGCGGCGGCACCGGTTCTGTAACTATCCACTAATGGGGACCGCTTTGCGGTCCCGCCGGATCGAGCGCCCTCGCCACCACCTCCACCCGATCCCTGCCCGCCTGCTTGGCGACGTACACCGCCGAGTCGGCGCGCAGCAACAGCGCATCGATGCCTTCATCCGCCTGCCAACTGGCCACGCCAAAGCTGGCGGTGACGATACCCACCGACGCCATCGGCGCACTGCGCAGTGATTGCCACAATTCCAGCGCCAGGCCATAGGCCTGCTCGCCGTCGGTGTTGGGGCACAGCACCATGAACTCCTCGCCCCCAAGACGACAGAACACATCGCTGCGGCGCAGGCGCTGACTGATGCGCTTGCACAATTCCTGCAGCACCCCGTCACCGACCGCATGCCCGTGCTGATCGTTGATCCGCTTGAAGTGATCGATATCCAGCATGATGACCGACAGTGCCCCCGACGTGCGGTTAAGCCTCACCATCTCCGCCTTGAGGCGATCCTGGAAATAGCGACGGTTGTGAATGCCGGTCAGGGAGTCGGTAATGGACAACGCCCGCAATTCCTCTTCCACCCGCTTGAGATCGGAAATATCGGACACGTAGCCATGCCACAGCGTACCGCCTCCCGGCAACTCCTCGGGAGTGGCCTCGCCGCGAATCCAGCGCAAGCCCCGTTGCGGCAACAGCACGCGGTACTCTTCGCGCCAATGGCTCAACTGCAACGCCGACAAGCGAATTGACGTGCGCACACGCTCCGCATCCTGCGGATGGATGCGCTCGAAAACCTTGTTCGCATCCTGCTGCAACGCGCTGACCTCGATTTCGTAGATATCGCGCATGCCATCGCTGGCATAGATGAAACGCCAATTGTCCCTGGGCTCCAGGGTGAACTGGAAGATCCCGCCTGGCACATGGGCGCTGAGCTTCTTGAGCAGGCGGTCACGAGCAGCCAGCGCCTCGTAGACCCGTTTCTGCTCGGTAATATCCAAGTAGATGGCCAGGTGGCCGATCCATAAACCATGGTCGTCCAGCAACACCGTGCCCAGCATGTTCACGCTCAGATGGCTGCCATCCTGGCGGATCAAGGTCCATTCGCGGGCTTCGTGCGGGTTGTCCGGACTTTCCACCAACATCGCCTGACTCGCCGGGATGCGCTTGCCCAGGGCCACACTCAGGCTGGCGGAACGTGCCTCCAGCTCCGAGGATGAGTGCAGCGTCGCCAGGGTCAACTGGCCAATCACCTGCTCGGCCTTGAACCCCAGCATCTGCTCGGCACCAGCGTTGAAGGTATTGATGATACCGCGCAGGTCGGTGGCAATGATCGCGACCTGGGTGGCGGCATTCAGCACGCTGCGCAATTGGCCGTGGGCATCGCGCAATTCCTGCTCGCGCAGGCGTAACTGCGCGGTCCGCTGGTCTACCAGTCTCAGTGCGCGTTGACGCTGGCTCACCAGCACGTAGAGCAAGGCGCTGAGCAGCAGGCTGAGCAAGCCGCCCATGGACAGGATCGTGGGCAGCGAGGAATGGTTGGACTGTTCGAACACCTGGCTCGGATGCAGGCTCAGGGCGTACACATGGTCGCCCAGGCTCAGGCGGCGCACGCTGACGAGGTCGCTGTCGGCCACGACATTATTGGATTCGAAGAGCACACGCTGCTGCAGATCGGAGGTGTCGACGATCTGCATCACCAGATTATCCAGGTCCGGCTTGGGCAAACCATCGGCCACCAGCTGGCGCATGCTGATCACCGCCATCACGTAACCGTAGGGCTCATTCGAGGATGACTCGGCGCTGGACAGGTGCGCTACCGGCGCGACCAGCAATACTCCGGTGGCGTAGGCCGGCTCGACCCCCACCAGTTGCATCGGCTGGGACACCGCCAGCTTGCCGCTCCTATGCGCGCGCTCGAGGGTCGAGCGCCGCAGCGGCTGGGCCAGCAGATCAAAGCCCAGCGGCACGCCCAGCAGGCTTTGGGTCTGGCTGTAAAGCACGGGGACGTATTCATCACGCTCAGCCGCAGGGACCAATTCCCCGGCCGCATTCAACTCACGGATAACATAGGGCCGGCCGATCTGACGGGACATCTCCTGTTCAAACCGCCCGCGTTGCTCGCGAAATACCCGAGGCGCCCACGAGTAGGCGCGAGCGCGCAACAACAAAGGTTGGGCGAAACCGTCGAATTCTTCACGGGACACATCGTCAGAATTGACGAAGAAGCGCCGCAGACCGTTCAGGCGCTGCTCCTGATCCTCGAAGCGCTCTTGCAGTCGGGCAAAACGTTCGTTGACCAGCAACTGAAAGCGCTGGCGCACCTGCTGCTCATAGAGGTCCGAAGCCGCCCAGGCGACGATTGTCGTCAGTGCGCAACCTGCCAATAGCACCACTAATGCCACCAGCC
The DNA here is from genome assembly GCF_900102035.1 of Pseudomonas extremaustralis. Taxonomy (NCBI): domain Bacteria; kingdom Pseudomonadati; phylum Pseudomonadota; class Gammaproteobacteria; order Pseudomonadales; family Pseudomonadaceae; genus Pseudomonas; species Pseudomonas extremaustralis. Next base: position 106,314 of record NZ_LT629689.1, on the reverse strand, counting down.
AAGCCGACGCCTGTTCACTGATAAAACCTAGGATTTTCGGGCGAACGGCTTGTAACGGCATAGGCAACACTCACAACGCCAGCGTGCGGGGGGTGTCACTTTGGCTAGGCCTTACTTATAACTATCGGCCCAGGGTTTGACCAGCGTAAAAAAGTTGTAGGAGCGAGCGCGCTCCTACAAGGCAAGCGGCAATCAGCGCGCGGTGATTTTCCAGGCGCGGTGGATCTTGGCATTACGCGCAAAATCCGGGTCGAGGGTCTTGTCGCTGATCTCCTCGACCGCATAGCGTTCGCTGAGGTTGTCCTCGAGCACGAACTTGCGGAAGTTGTTCGAGAAGTACAGCACGCCGCCCGGTGCCAGGCGCGCCATGGCCAGGTCGAGCAACTGCACGTGGTCGCGCTGCACGTCGAAGATACCTTCCATGCGCTTGGAGTTGGAGAAGGTCGGCGGGTCGATGAAGATCAGGTCGAACTCATCACGACTGGCTTCCAGCCACGCCATCACATCACCTTGCTCCAGGCGGTTCTTGTCAGAGAAACCATTGAGGGAGAAGTTGCGGCGCGCCCAGTCCAGGTAGGTCTTGGACAGGTCGACACTGGTGGTGCTGCGCGCGCCGCCCTTGGCTGCGTGCACACTGGCGGTGGCGGTGTAGCAATACAGATTGAGGAAACGCTTGCCGGCCGCCTCTTTCTGAATACGCATGCGCATCGGCCGGTGGTCGAGGAACAGGCCGGTGTCGAGGTAGTCGGTAAGGTTGACCAGCAGCTTCACGCCGCCTTCGCTGACCTCGGTGAACTTGCCCTGGGCGCTCTGGCGCTCGTACTGCTTGGTGCCGCTCTGACGCTCGCGACGCTTGACCACCACGCGGCTCTTGTCGATGTTCAGCGCCTGGGGAATGGCTGCCAGCGCATCGAACATGCGTGCCGAGGCTTTTTCCGGATCGATGGATTTGGGTGCGGCGTATTCCTGGACGTGGACCCAGTCGTGATACAGGTCGATGGCCATGGAGTATTCCGGCATGTCGGCGTCATACACACGGTAGCAATCCACGCCTTCACGCTTGGCCCACTTGCCCAGCTGCTTGAGGTTCTTCTGCAAGCGATTGGCGAACATCTGCCCGCCTTCGCTCAGTCGCGCCTGTTCGACCACGGGAGCCGGCGCCGGCTTGATCGGGTTACCGTTCTTGTTGTACTGGCGTTCTTGCGGTTCGGCCGGGGCCTGATCGTAAGCGGCTTGCTCGCGCTCGGCCTGGCGCTGTTCGGGGGTGCGGCGCTCGCCGGTGACGAACTGATCCGGGTTGACCTTGATCAGCAGCAATTTGCACGGCAAGGCGCCGTTCCAGAACGAATACTGCTTGTGGCTGCGGATGCCCATGCGCTTGCCCAGGTCCGGCGCGCCGGTGAACACCGCTGCCTCCCAACCCATGCAGGCCTGGCGCAGACGCTCGCCAAGGTTCTGGTAGAGGTACAACAGGCTGGCTTCGTCACCCAGGCGCTCGCCATAGGGTGGGTTGCAGATCACCAGGCCTTTCTGGTTCTGGTCCGGGCGCGGCTCGAATGTGCCGACTTCGCCCTGGTACACCTTGATCCAATGGCTGAGGCCGGCACGTTCGATGTTGTTGCGGGCGGGCTGGATCAGGCGCGGATCGGCTTCGTAGCCGCGAATCCACAACGGTGGCTTGTTCATGCCGATGGCCGCGCGTTCGCTGGCCTCGGTGTGAAGTTTCTTCCACAACGCCGGGACGTGACCGAGCCAGGTGGTGAAGCCCCAGAGTTCGCGATTCAGGTTCGGTGCCATGTCGGCGGCGATCATCGCGCCTTCCACCAGGAAGGTGCCCACGCCGCACATCGGGTCGGTCAGCGCGCCGCCTTCAGCAGCGATACGCGGCCAGCCGGCACGAATCAGGATCGCTGCCGCAAGGTTTTCTTTCAACGGTGCGGCGCCCTGCTGCAGGCGGTAACCGCGCTGGTGCAAGCTGTGGCCGGACAGGTCGAGGGACAGGATGGCTTCGCCACGGTCCAGGCGCAGGTGAATACGCAGGTCCGGGTTGATCTTGTCGATGGATGGACGCTCGCCGGTCGGGGTGCGCAACTTGTCGACAATCGCATCCTTGACCTTCAGCGCACCGAAGTGGGTGTTGTCGATGCCCGAGCCGTGGCCGCTGAACTCCACCGCCAGGCTGCCGTCCGGGACCATGTGATCGGCCCAGTCGATATCCAGCACACCGTGGTAGAGGTCTTGGGCGTCCTTCATCGGAAAGCGCTTGAGTACCAGCAACACACGGTTGGCCAGGCGCGACCAGAGGCACAGGCGATAGGCGCTTTCCATGTCGGCCATGCCGCGCACGGCCGAGGTGTGCTCGCGGGCTTCCTCAAGGCCAAGCCCGACGGCTTCCTCGATCAGCAGGCCTTCAAGGCCTTTGGGGCAGGTGAGGAAGAGTTCAAAACGGTCCGACATGGGGCATTCCAGGCTTTTCAGCAATAAATGAACGGGCGACGCATCGCCGGCTCGGTTTTCAATCAAGCACTTTTCTTGAAGAGTGCTCGCGTGGCACGAATGTGCCGTCCCACTCCGTCTGGCGGGCCTTCAGGCCTTGATTGACGGGGCAGAGAGATAATTTTCGCAACAAAAAGAAATATTCAGACCCTTCGTCGAATAATAACCGACCGCAACGGGCGGGCTTTCTCACCCAAGGATCAAGTCCATTCTCTTCGTAAGGCACATCATAGCTGGCTTTACCCCATAAAAGGGGCGAAAAGCCATCCCAGCTTATGGCTATAGCATCGTTATTGTTACGTGCTTATGACAAAACGATCATTGAATCCATGTGACCTATTGGTTAGAACTCAACACAGGTTGGCGCCGTAACGACGCCGACACTTGGGCTCGCCACGCCGGCAGTGCGCCCACCAACGGCAGAAAAACTCTGCCCGGCCTCAGACGAGACCGAAGGATATCAAGACAGTCAACAAGTGAGGGAAACACCCTATGAGAAGACTTAAGCGTGATCCGTTGGAAAGAGCATTTTTACGCGGATATCAATACGGCGTTCATGGCAAATCCCGTGAGCTTTGCCCATTTACTCTACCGTCGGTACGCCAAGCCTGGATCAACGGCTGGCGAGAAGGACGCGGCGACAACTGGGACGGTATGACAGGCACTGCGGGCATCCACAGACTCAACGAACTTCACGCGGTCGGCTAATCAAGGGCATTCAATTCCGACACCAGCACGAATATAGGTAACGACTTAACCACGCACGCCCTATCCAGGCGGCGGGCTTCGGCCCAGGGGCTCCTTTTGAGGAGCCCTTTTTATTGGCGGCGAATCAGGCCTTGCCTGGCAAAGCCATGATCGCGTCCACCGACTGGCGAATCAGCTCAGGCCCCTTATAGATAAAGCCGGAGTACAACTGCACCAGGCTCGCACCGGCGGCGATCTTCTCGGCCGCATGCTTGCCTTCGGTGATGCCGCCCACCGCAATGATCGGCAAGCGCCCCGCCAGCTCGGCGGCCAGCACCTTGACGACATGGGTACTCTTCTCTCGCACCGGTGCCCCCGACAGGCCGCCGGCCTCATCACCATGGGCCAGGCCTTCGACGCCAACACGACTGAGGGTGGTGTTGGTCGCGATCACCGCGTCCATGCCCGACTCCATCAGGGCCTGGGCCACCAGCACGGTTTCTTCATCAGTCATGTCCGGTGCAATCTTGATCGCCAACGGAACGCGCTTGCCATGGCGCACGGCCAGGTCTTCCTGGCGCTGGCGCAAGGCTTCGAGCAATTGCTTGAGGGAGTCGCCGAACTGCAGGCTGCGCAGGCCCGGGGTGTTGGGCGAGCTGACGTTGACGGTGACGTAGCTGGCGTGGGCGTAGACTTTGTCCAGGCAGATCAGGTAGTCATCGACGGCGCGCTCTACCGGGGTATCGAAGTTCTTGCCGATGTTAATGCCCAGAATCCCTTTGTATTTCGCCGCCTGAACCCGTGACAACAAATGATCGACGCCCAGGTTGTTGAAGCCCATGCGATTGATGATCGCCTCGGCTTCCGGCAGGCGGAAGATGCGGGGCTTGGGATTGCCCGGTTGTGGGCGCGGGGTCACGGTGCCGACTTCAACAAACCCGAAACCCAGTTGCGCAAAGCCATCGATGGCCGCGCCGTTCTTGTCCAGGCCTGCCGCCAGCCCGACCGGGTTGGGGAACTCCAGCCCCATCACCGAAACCGGCATGTTCGCCGGTGCCTTGCATACCAGGCCGTTGAGCCCCAGGCGGCCGCCGGCACCGATCAAGTCCAGGGACAGGTCGTGGGAGGTTTCCGGGGAGAGTTTGAATAACAGCTGGCGGGCCAGGGTATACATGGGCGGGCTAGACTCGGATGGCGGCGAAAGGTGGCGGCGATTATAGCCGGGGTGACGGGGTGCACGCGAGGCGCCCGTCCAAACGTCAGTGGCGCTGCATGACCAGGGCCTCGTAACGCGTCCAGATTTTTTCCGCGTAGCGCCGACGCAGCGCCTCGCGCTGGGGCCCGGAGCCCGCCCCCACGTTGTATGAACCGACCGCTGTCCAGTTGTAGCCAAAACGCTGGATAAATTCCGCGAGAATCGAAGCCCCCACCTCCACCGACAGGCACGGCTCGTTCAACAAGCGCTCCTCGGTGATGCCTTGTTTGAGCAGACGGGGCAAGTGGATGCTGTTGATCTGCATCAAGCCGATATCCCGGGTGCCATTGCGGTTGCCATGATTGATCGCGTCCGCACGAAAACCCGACTCCACATCGGCGATGGCTTGCAGCAATTCAGGCTCGATGTCATAGCGGCGGGCAGTTTCCTCCCAGCAATAGGCCAATGCCTGATTGCCACCCAGCAGTACGCTCAACAACCAGCCCATGCGCCAGCACTTACCCATGGCTGACCCGACCGCAAGCCGAGCACACATGCTCCGTTTGCTCTTCCACCGTCACCGGGCAAGTGAAACGGTACCCTCGACCATAGATCGTCTTGATAAAGCCCTTGTCCGCGCCCAGATATTTGCGCAACGAGTAGATGCAGCGTGTCAGCGACTCCTCGGCGACCTCCCCCTGGGGCCATGCCAGCTCCAGCAAGCGATCCTTGCTCATCAACACACCGCCGGAAGCCAGCAAGAGCCGCAGCACATGCCACTCCTTGGGCGGCAACTGAACATCCGCGCCCTCGCCCGTGAGACGGCCATCGCCATGCAGGGTCCAGCGTGCAAAAACCAGAGCCGCTGTCGTCAGCTCATTACCCACGACAGCCATACATACCTCGGCATCCGACTACTGACATTGAAGTCCTTATTTCCAGTAATGGCGCATGCGCCCATGTCACGACTATAAAAACGCGCCCCACGCTTCGCGCCAGGAAAAAACCCATAGATACAGAGACTTACGAAAGCACTTCGTAGGATATTTCTCTATCTGAGCCCACCAGGCGCCCACTCCGAATACACTTCGTGCAATTCAACCCCCAACCGATCCTCCAGCTGCACCAGTTCGCCCAGGGCAAGCAACTGGCCGTTGACCCGCACCTCCACACAGTGGATAACGTCGGGCGCCAACGGCAGCACCTTTCCCGGTGCAAAAGCCGCCAGGCGCCTGCGACTGACCAATTGTTCCTGTAGAAGAATTTCCAGATGCATGGGTTAACGCCTCATTCACGGTGAGATATCACGATCTGGACGTACAAATGCACGTTGCACGCGCTCGTATTGCGTAGCACTCAAGGGCGCAGGACCGACGCCACCGGCTAAAACCTTTGGCTCGCCCCCCACGGCCCGCGCCTGAATGACAAACAGGCGCACTTGCACCGAACGCCTTGACTCCCCGCTATCTCGTGCAAACGCTCCCAGCCATAAACGCTTGCCCTGCGGCAGACGAACAACACTACCAACCCCAACCCGCCCGACCGCCGAGGGTGTATTGCCCGCCCCCGCCCCACTCATCTGACGGCCATCTTCGACATCCAGGCGCAGTTCGATCTGGTTGGACTCGGTAAAACGCGGCAGCACGCTGACCTGAGTGCCATGACGCACCGGTCTCCAGTCGCCCCGCTCGTTACCGAGTGGGGGCAGGTAGAAAGTGTGGTTGTCCTGGAAAACGGCCGGCACATTCTCCTGGGTGAGAATCACCGGCAAGGTCACCACACTCGCTCGTCGCCGGCGTTCCAGTGCAGTGATGTGCGCCATCAGTCGTTGATCGTCCAGCGGTTCCATGATGCGGGTGGTCGTGGCCTCGCCCTCCTTGTCCGCGTCCAGGCCGATCTTCTTCAGTTCGTCACGGTGCACGTCCACCCACCACAATGAGACCTCGATCGATCGCTTGGGCAAATCCAGCTCCGTCACCAGTTTCTGGATGAAACTCACCTGCGCTGGCTTGCCCTTGATCAGCAGGCTGTTGGTATCGGGGTAGGCGATCACCCCCAGGCTCTTGTCGGCCAACAGGCTTTTATGCTCGCTGGCGAGCAGGGTTTCGATGATTGATGCCATCCCCGGTACCGTGACCGGCCCATCCCGTGTGTCGTACTGGCGATCCGCAACGTGCGTGTTGAGCACCTGAACCACGCCAAAGGCCTGCTGACCGACGCGCAAGTCCGCCCTTTGCCGATCCATCAGCTGGGCCAGGCGCAGCACCCGGTCGACATAGTTCGGTGGGCCAGACACATAGAATGTCCGCTCGCCGCTTTCGCGCAGGGGATAGCGCGACTCATCGAGCCCCGAGCGGCGCATGAGGGCCCGCAGCCGGTCGACGGAAATATGCCGCAAGGCGACCGCCGAGCTTTTGGCCTCGCTGGCGTCATAGAGGTAGAGCACTTGCCCGTCGCCGTACCCGATCAGCCCTTGCTGGAGCACCAGCGCCTCCAGGGTCTGTTGCGGCGCATCGAAATCCAGCACTGCGCTGAGGCGTTTACGGGCCACCGCGCGGCTGACAACGATGGACGTCCCAAGCGGCACCGACAGTGCGGTAAATACCGTATGCAGGCTTTCGTCCTGTGCCTCGTAGGATTCGCCCCGGGCATGCACATTCCCCAGCATCAGCGCGGCAAACAACAGCCAGCGGCAGAGCCGGAGACGGGGCATCGTTAGGGGAAATTCAGCGTACACCGTGGGGCTTCCTGGACGACCTGGCATTGAGAAGCGGCCATACTGAAAGGCAGCCTCGTTTCAATCTTGATGAAAAGTTGACGGCCGCCCCGTGGCATGTGCCTTGCTACGGACTCTGCATCAAAGTGCGCACCAACGGCGGAGCGCGCTTACGGACAAAGGCGTCGTTACCTGCAATGGCTTGCATCGCCATCTGAGGGAACGACGCTTTTTTTTGACAGAAAAGGTAGGTGTTGATGAACGATTCGGATGGCAACAGCCCGATGAACGACCCGCTGGCGTGGGTCAACGGCAGTGATGCCCCGGAAAAGAGCAGCCTCGACCTGGGCTTCATGGCCTTGAGTGATTGCGCCTCGCTGGTGGTGGCCGCCACCCAGGGTTTCGCTCAACCCTATGGCCTGACCCTGAACCTCAAGCGTCAGTCCTCATGGGCCAACCTGCGGGACAAACTGGTCAGCGGCGAACTGGATGCCGCCCACAGCCTGTATGGACTGATCTATGCCGTGCACCTGGGTATTGGCGGCGTGGCGCCCATCGATATGGCAGTGCTGATGGGCCTGAACCAGAACGGCCAGAGCATCAACCTGTCCCACGCCCTGCAACAGCAAGGGGTGGTCACTCCTGAAGCACTGGATCGCCACGTGCACCAAAGCCGAACAAAACTGACCTTCGCCCAGACCTTTCCCACAGGCACTCACGCCATGTGGTTGTATTACTGGCTGGCGAGCCAAGGCATTCATCCTTTACAGGACGTGGAAAGCGTCGTGGTCCCGCCACCGCAAATGGTCGCGCACCTGCAGGCCGGGCGTATCGACGGCTTTTGCGTCGGCGAACCCTGGTCGGCCAGCGCCGTAAAGCAAAACCAAGGCTTTACCCTGGCGACCACCCAGGCAATCTGGCCGAATCATCCGGAAAAAGTGCTCGGCTGCACGCAGGCCTTTGTCGACCAATACCCCAACACCGCCCGCGTATTGGTGATGGCACTGCTGGAGGCCAGTCGCTTTATCGAGCAGAACATCGAAAACCGGCGCTCGACCGCGCAATTGCTCAGTGGTCGCGAGTACCTCGATGCTCCGCTCGACTGTATCGAACCGCGTCTGCTGGGAATCTATGACGACGGCCTGGGTAACCAGTGGCAGGACCCCCACGCCCTGCGTTTTTTTGCCGGTGGCGACGTGAACCTGCCCTACCTCTCCGACGGCATGTGGTTCATGACCCAATTTCGGCGCTGGGGCCTGCTGCGTGAAGATCCCGACTACCTGGGCGTTGCGCGCCAGGTGCAACAACTGGCGCTCTATCGCCAGGCGGCCGATGCGCTGGGCATCAGCAGCAACGACCGGGACATGCGCAGCAGCCAGTTGATCGACGGCAAAATCTGGGACGGCTCGGATCCCGGCGGCTACGCGCGCAGCTTCCGCCTGCACGCCATGGCTGATCACACCAGCCGCCAAGCCTTGCGCTGACAGGAGCCTCCTATGCTGCGAATCCTGTTGATCAACGACACCCCGCGTAAGGTCGGCCGCCTCAGGGCGGCATTGATCGAGGCCGGTTTTGAGGTGATCGATGAATCCGGCCTGATCATCGACCTGCCCGCGCGCGTCGAAACGGTGCGCCCGGATGTGATCCTGATCGATACCGAGTCACCCGGTCGCGATGTGATGGAGCAAGTGGTACTGGTCAGCCGCGACCAGCCGCGACCCATCGTGATGTTCACCGACGAGCACGACCCGAATGTCATGCGCCAGGCGATCAAGTCCGGCGTCAGTGCCTACATTGTCGAAGGCATCCAGGCCCAACGGTTACAACCGATCCTCGATGTCGCCATGGCCCGTTTCGAAAGCGACCAGGCCTTGCGCGCAGAGCTCCAGGCCCGTGATCAGCAGTTGGCCGAACGCAAGCGCATTGAGCTGGCCAAGGGTATGTTGATGAAAATGAAAGCCTGCAACGAAGAAGAGGCCTACACCTTGATGCGCCGCCAAGCCATGAGCCGCCAGCAGAAACTGATCCAGGTGGCGGAGCAGATTATTGCCATGAGTGAGCTGCTCGGCTGATTTGGCTCAGCTCTTGCTAAAGAATCACTACAGGTAACCAACGGCGGTTGCCCCTCCACGACAAAGACGTCGCACACCCGGTTTGCCCTCGCGAACCCGGTGGCGGCGTTTTTTCGTTTTGGCCCCCTGCGTGGGGCCGGTGGGGCAGCCCTAGCCGGCTGTTCCATCACCAAGCCTTTTTACAAGACTCCCAACCGTTGAGGTGCGTGATGAAATCAAGCTTCTGGAAATCCGGGCACACCCCGACCCTGTTTGCCGCGTTCCTGTATTTCGACCTGAGCTTCATGGTCTGGTACCTCCTGGGTCCACTGGCGGTGCAGATTGCTGCCGACCTGCACCTGACCACCCAGCAACGCGGCCTGGTGGTCGCGACGCCGATCCTGGCGGGCGCGGTGCTGCGCTTCCTGATGGGCATGCTGGCCGACAAGTTGTCGCCCAAGACCGCCGGGCTGATCGGCCAGGTGATCGTCATCGCCGCACTGTTCGGTGCCTGGAAACTGGGCATCCACAGTTATGAGCAAGCATTGCTGCTCGGACTCTTCCTTGGCATGGCCGGCGCCTCTTTTGCGGTGGCGCTGCCCCTGGCGTCCCAGTGGTACCCGGCCGAGCACCAGGGCAAGGCCATGGGCATTGCTGGCGCGGGCAACTCGGGCACTGTGTTCGCCGCCTTGCTGGCCCCCGTGCTGGCCGCCGCGTTTGGCTGGAGTAACGTGTTCGGCTTTGCGTTGATTCCACTGGTACTGACCCTGATTATCTTCGCCTGGCTCGCCCGCAATGCCCCCGAGCGGCCGAAAGCCAAGTCCATGGCCGACTACTTCAAGGCCCTGGGCGACCGCGACAGCTGGTGGTTCATGTTTTTCTACAGCGTGACCTTCGGCGGCTTTATTGGCCTGGCCAGCGCCCTGCCCGGTTACTTCAACGACCAGTACGGCCTGAGCCCGGTGACCGCCGGTTACTACACCGCAGCCTGCGTGTTCGGCGGCAGCCTGATGCGTCCCCTGGGCGGCGCGCTGGCCGACCGCTTCGGCGGGATCCGTACCCTGCTGGGCATGTACAGCGTGGCGGCGATCTGCATTGCGGCGGTGGGGTTCAACCTGCCCAGTTCCTATGCGGCATTGGCTCTTTTCGTCTGCACCATGCTTGGCCTGGGGGCCGGTAATGGCGCGGTGTTCCAACTGGTGCCCCAGCGTTTCCGTCGCGAAATCGGCGTGATGACCGGCCTGATCGGCATGGCGGGCGGTATTGGTGGCTTTGCCTTGGCGGCGGGCATGGGTGCGATCAAACAAAGCACCGGCAGCTATCAGATGGCCCTGTGGTTGTTCGCTAGCCTGGGCGTGCTGGCCTGGTTCGGCCTGCACGGCGTCAAACGTCGCTGGAGAACCACCTGGGGTTCGGCCGCCGTGACCGCTGCACGCGTCTGATGAGTCTGCGACTGAGCGTCGCCCAGGCCAGCGCGATCGGCCCACGGGCAGAAAACCAGGATGCCTTGCGCGTGGTCACTCCGGTGGCGGATCTGGCCGCGAGCAAAGGCTACCTGTGCGCCATGGCCGACGGCGTGAGCCAATGCGCCGACGGTGGCCTGGCCGCACGCTCGACCCTGCAGGCCCTGGCCCTGGACTACTACGCCACGCCGCAAACCTGGGGCGTGGCCCAGGCACTGGAGCGCTTGCTGCTGGCGCAGAATCGCTGGCTGCAGGCCAACGGCGGTGGCCAGCCATTGCTGACCACCCTCAGTGCCCTGGTGTTTCGCGGCCAACGCTTCACCCTGGCCCACGTCGGCGATTGCCGGGCGTATCGCTGGCTGGACGGCGAGTTGCTGCGCATCAGCGAAGATCACGTCTGGGAACAACCGGGCATGCAGCATGTGCTCAAGCGTGCCCTTGGCCTGGATCAGCATTTGGTGCTGGATTTTCTCGATGGCCAATTGCGTGAAGGCGAGTGCTTCCTGCTGCTCAGCGATGGCGTGTGGGCCACTTTAGGCGATCACAGCATTCGCGCCATCCTGCGGGAACAATCAGACCTGGATTTGGCGGTCAACACCCTGGTGAATGCCGCGCATCTGGCGGGCAGCCAGGACAATGCCAGCGCGCTGCTGGTACGCGTCGACGCACTTGGCGCGGCCACCCTCGGCGACGCACTGGTGCAATTGCAGCAATGGCCACTGCCGCCGCCCTTGAAATCCGGGCAACACTTCGAGGGCTGGCAAGTGGAAACCATGCTGACGCAAAGCCGACAGTCGTTGCTGTACCGGGTACGCGATGCCCAACAGCAACCCTGGCTGCTGAAAACCCTGCCGGCGAGCCACGACGATGACAGCGACGCCGGCCAGGCTTTGTTGTCCGAGGAGTGGTTCTTGCGCCGCGTGGCTGGGCGCGCATTTCCTGAAGTACATGCCGCCAGTGAGCGCCAGCATTTGTACTACGTGATGCGCGAATATTCCGGCCAGACCCTCGCCGAGCTGTTCGAGCAACAAGGCCCCCTGGCCCTGGCGCAATGGCAGTCCGTGGCCGAGCGCTTGCTGCGAGCGGTAGGTCTGTTGCATCGACGGCAGATCCTGCACCGCGATATCAAACCGGAAAACCTGCTGCTGGGGGACGACGGCGAATTGCGCGTGCTGGATTTCGGCCTGGCGTACTGCCCGGGCCTCTCCGAAGACCGCGTTCACGCGTTGCCCGGCACCCCGAGTTTTATCGCCCCCGAAGCCTTCAATGGCGAGCGTCCGACGCCCCAACAAGATTTGTATAGCGTAGGCGTCACTCTGTATTACCTGCTGACCGGGCACTATCCCTACGGTGAAATCGAAGCCTTCCAACGGCCCAGATTCACCCAACCCGTCAGCGCCAGCCGCTATCGCCCCGACCTGCCGGATTGGTTGCCCCTCAGCCTGGAACGGGCCGTGGCCGCACAGCCGACACAACGCTATGAAACCGCCGAAGAATGGTTACTGGTGCTGGAACAGGCCGACCGGCGGGAACTGAGTATCCGCCCCAGGCCATTGCTGGAGCGCGAACCGTTGAAGGTCTGGCGTACCTTGGCGTTGCTTTCGCTGCTGCTCAATCTGCTGCTCTTGTATTCACTCTTCCATAGCTGACGTCATCTCTATACGAGGGAAACCTATGAACGCAAAAGTCTGGCTGGTGGGCGCAGGCCCCGGCGACCCGGAGTTGTTGACCCTCAAGGCGGTACGAGCAATGAACGAAGCCGATGTGGTGCTGATCGATGACCTGGTCAACCCGGCGGTGCTGGAACACTGCGGCGACGCGCGCGTGATCACCGTGGGTAAACGCGGTGGCTGTCGTTCAACCCCGCAAGACTTTATCCACCGCCTGATGTTGCGTTATGCGCGCCAAGGCAAGTGCGTGGTACGCCTCAAAGGCGGCGACCCGTGTATTTTCGGTCGGGGTGGTGAAGAGGCCGCGTGGCTGCGCGAGCGGGGTGTAGAGGTTGAGTTGGTCAACGGGATTACCGCTGGGCTGGCGGGCGCGACCAACTGCGCGGTTCCACTGACTTTACGTGGTGTCAGCCGTGGCGTGACCCTGGTCACGGCCCATACCCAGGATGACAGCAGCCTTAATTGGCGTGCGCTGGCCGAAGGCCGTACGACGCTGGTGGTGTATATGGGCGTCGCGAAACTGGAAGAGATTGCCCAGCAACTGCTGGAGGCGGGAATGGCTGCGGATATGCCTGTGGCGATGATCGAGAATGCATCGCTGCCCCTGCAGCGCGAATGCCGCAGCGAGCTGTGGCGCATGTATGAGGATGCGCAGGCATTTGCCTTGAAGAGCCCGTCGATCCTGGTGATCGGCCGTGTCGCCGCCGCTGGGCAGGTGGCGTTCATCGAATCGGCGGCCAGCGCCTGAGCCATATTGCGGGCGAAAAAAAGCCCGGCCTAAGCCGGGCTTTTTTCTACCACTCAGTAATTACTGAGCTTGAGCTTCAACCGATGCTTCTACACGACGGTTGATAGCACGACCAGCTTCAGTTGCGTTGTCAGCAACTGGGCGGGATTCGCCGTAACCTACCGAAGTAACGCGGTTAGGTGCTACGCCGTCTTTAACCAGGACTTGCTTGACAGCGTCAGCACGACGCTGGGACAGCTTCTGGTTGTAGGCGTCTGGACCTACGGAGTCAGTGTGACCAGCCACTTCTACGTGGGTAGCTGGGTACTGCTTCATGAAGTCGGCCAGGTTTTTCACGTCGCCGTAGCTGTTAGGCTTAACAACGGCCTTGTCGAAGTCGAACTTAACGTCCAGCTCAACACGAACAACCTGAGCAACTGGAGCTTCTGGCTCTGCAACTGGCTCTGGAGCTGGTGCTGGGGCAGGGGCTGGAGCAACCTTGCCGCCGTTGCCGCCGAAGTTCACGCCCAGACCAACCAAGGCCTGGTAGTCCCACTTGCCGTTGTCCAGCTTGTAGTCAGCTTCAACGCCGCCACGAGCGTACAGGTTGTTAGTGATATACCACTTAACGCCTGCACCAGTGGTCAGGAAGGTCGACTGATCACGACCGGTGTGACCGTCAGCAGCAACGTTGGTCTGGCTGCCGTGAGCAACGCCACCTTCAACGTATGGACGGATCGCGTCACCAACGGTACCGAAGTGGTATTGGCTCTTCAGACCGAACTGATCGCCACGGATCTTCTGATTGCCGGTACCGTCGTTCGAGCGGGTGTGATCCAGCTTGCCGTAGGTAAAGTTCACCGAAACGTCGTCGGTCAGGAAGTAACCGAGCGAAATGCCTGGAACGCGACCGTCTTCGACGTGACTAACGCTGTCGTTGAACTTCTTCGCATAGAACAGCTCGCCTTCAACTGCGCCTTGGCCTTGTGCCAGTGCGCCGAAAGAAGTAGCGGCAATAAGAGAACCAATGGCCAAGCCCAAGGTGTTTTTCAGTTTCATCCGTTAAATCCCCATCTGGTGATTGTAAAGCAGTCCCACAAACCGGGGGACAACTCGGCGGCAAGTCTAACAGAACTTGCCTACACGTAAGAGATATTTGCCACGTACTAAGTTTCAGTCTCGCCCGCAAATTTCTCACGTAATTTATCTAGAGCACGTTTGTAACGCATTTTTGTAGCACTCAAACCCATATGCATGATGTCAGCGATTTCCTGAAATTCCAGCTCTGCGACAAAACGTAGCACCAGAATTTCCCGGTCAATCGGGTTCACATGCACCAACCAGCGATCGAGTCCGCTCTTTTCCTCGGGTGCCGGCACCTTTTCTTCAGATGCCTCCTCAAGGGGGTCCAGACTCAAAGCATCCATCAAGCGACGCTTTCGCCGTTCCTTCCGATACTGCGTGATGCACTCGTTGTACGTGATGCTGTAGAGCCAGGTCTTGAACTTCGATTTACCCTCAAAGTTCTTCAGGCCATACAACACCTTGAGCATCACTTCCTGACAGACATCATCCGCATCTCTATCGTTCCCTAAATACCTTGAACAGACATTGAACAGAGTGCGTTGATATCTGCGCATCAATTCTTCGTACGCGCGAGTGACGTGAAACAGCTCCGTGTGCGAGCGCGCGACCAACTCCTCATCGGAGAGCTCACGGGGGTCATAGCGCGTAGACAGCGTTTGGGCTTTATTCAAAACAAGTCGTGCCGACAGTCAGGTCAATGTCCGCCACAGCCCGGTCACCCAGGCTCGCGGCGGCGTACATTAGCAGGGTTTGCCGGATTAGCGGCTACTGACCTGCTGCTCCAGGAGAATCCGATTGGACAGCGACACCAGGTCGCCGTCATCGGTCAGCACTGTCGTCTTGACTGTACCGATCTCCTCGATTTGCCCTTCGACCTCGCCCACACGCACCTGCTGCCCAACCTGATACAACTCGCGCACATAGATTCCCGCAAGAATCTGACCGGCAATTTCCCGGCTACCCAAGCCCATGGCCAACGCAACGGCCAGACCAACGGTAATCAAAACGATCACAATCACATGGTTGAGCAGGTCGGTCTTGACCTCCAACTGGCTGATCGCGACCGAAATACTGATGATGATCACCAGCCCCTGGGCGATTCGCCCGAGCCCGGCAGCATAGTCCAGCCCCACGCCTTCGGCGGCGCCACGCACTAAACCATTGGCCAGTTGCGCCAGCAAAACGCCTACCAACAGCACCAGTGCGCCGCCGAAAACCTTCGGCAAATACAGCGCTAGCATGTCAAGCGTAGCTGAAACTCGCTCAAGTCCAAGGGACTGCGCGGCGGAAACCAGAAAAATCAGCAATACAAACCAATAGACGATCTTGCCAATCAACGTGGAGATCGGCACTTGCAGCCCGGCACGGCCGAGCAGTTTGGTCAGGCCGGTGCCTGCCATCAAGCGGTCGAGGCCGAGTTTGGCGAGCAATTTGGACAGCAGGGTGTCGAGCAGCTTGGCCACGACAAAACCCAGCAGCACCAGTACCAGGGCACCAAACAGGTTGGGAATGAAATTCGCCACCTTGGTCCACAATGCGGTCATCGCGGTGACCAGGCTCTGGGTCCAGAGATCAAGTTCCATATTCATTCAGCCTTATCAGCAGTACGCGCAAGAGATTTACGACGGGAAACCGGCGATACGTGGGCCGAACCGTTGTTCAGGGCCATCATCAACGCTGGTAGCCATCGACCGAGCAGACCGAACAGATCACCCGCCCCTACCTGACGGTTGGCGGTTTTCAACACGCGGCCCAGACAGGCATCGTCGTCACGGTTGGACGGCGAGGCATTGAGCATGTCACGTAAAGACTGTTCGAACGGATCGTGCATATAGACCTCTCGCAAGTGTTTTAAAAGACGAGGGTAAATTTCCTGAGGTCACATAGACCCCTTCCTACGTTCAGGTCATATTCAGCTCAAACCCAGCGCAATCGTCGAAATAGCCACCATTGTCCGAGTGCAACCGACACCATCAACAGACACGCAATCACGAATCCGTAGGGGCTGGCAGAGAACGGTATGCCCCCCACGTTGATGCCCAGCAAGCCGGTCAGAAAACTCATCGGCAGGAAGATTCCGGTGATGATCCCGAAGCGGTACATGGTGCGGTTCATGCGCACGCTCAAGCGTCGGTCTTCAGCTTCAAGTACAAGCCCCACGCGCTCCCGGGTCAATTCGAGCTCTTCCAGGTAGCGGGTCAGGCTGTTGTTCAATTCGTTCCAGTAGTCGGCATCGTCGTCACAGAACCACGCCAATTTGATCCGCGTGAGCTGACCAAAAATATCCCGCTGCGGTGCCAAAAACCGCTTGAGTCCGGCCGCCCGGCGACGAATCTGCAAAATACTGCCATGCTCCGGCGTATACCGTTCGTCGGTATCGAGTTTTTCTTCCTCGGCATCGACGATTTCAGACAGGTCAGTGACCAGATCCTGCACTTTGAGGGTCAGGTACTGCGCCATATACAGGATGAGTTCCGAGGCGGTTTTCGGCCCTTTGCCATCAGCCAACTGCACCAGCAGCTCATCGGTGGCGCGCAGCGGTCGCAAACGCAGGGAAATCACACGGCGGGCAGCGGCGAAGATGCGCACCGAGACCATGTCTTCGGGCTCGGCCCCCGGGTTGAGGTTGACGCCACGCAGGAACAGCAGCAACTCGGATTCCGGCAATGACAGCAGGCGCGGACGGGTGTTCTCCTCCAGCAACAAGTCACAGGCGAATTCGCTCAAACCACTGGCTTTGCGCAACCATGTCTGGGTTTGCGGATGGCTGCGATCCCAGTGCAGCCACAGGCTTTCCTGGGGCTGCAGCTGCAAGTCGTCGAGCTCAGTCCGGGCAATCGAACGCGCACCGCCTTTACCATCCAGCACCAGGGCATGTACCAGCCCCCATTGCGCGTTTTCTTCCTCGAACATCCTTACCCCTGTGGCTATTGCGGTTTATTCAGGCATTTTCAGCGGGCTTGGCGAGACAATCACACCGTTATTGTCGGCATAGATGTATTCACCCGG
Source organism: Pseudomonas extremaustralis (assembly GCF_900102035.1). Classification (NCBI taxonomy): domain Bacteria; kingdom Pseudomonadati; phylum Pseudomonadota; class Gammaproteobacteria; order Pseudomonadales; family Pseudomonadaceae; genus Pseudomonas; species Pseudomonas extremaustralis. The sequence goes on along the minus strand of NZ_LT629689.1, from coordinate 89,214 downwards.
GCGGAACGTCACGCCGGCAAAGGTGACTGCCACGTTGAGGTCGCCGATACCGCGCTTGTCGGTCTTCATGGGGTGGCTGGCCAGGGCCTGCACCCCCAGATCGGTCTGGGCAATCACGTCGACATCACGGATGCAGCCATAGATCACCAGCCCTTCCCAACCGTTTCTCGCGGCTTTCTCAGCGATCATGTCACCCAGCAGGGCGCGACGCAGGGAACCACCACCGTCGACTACCAGCACCTTGCCGGCCCCAGGCTGGTCCGCCTGTTCCTTGACCAGGGAGTTATCTTCGAAGCATTTGATGGTGACGATCTCGCCACCAAAGGAGTCTCGGCCGCCGAAATTACTGAACATCGGCTCGACCACCTGCACCAGGTCCGGGTAGGCGTCGCACAGATCGGGAGTCACGTAATGATTCATTGAATAATTCCTTTCCGTCAAAGAGATGTCTTTCGAAAGAAGCGCCGGCCCAAGCAGGTGCGAAACATCCCATCCGTTTCGCCGCAACGCAATAGCCACTGCACGACTGAATATGACCAGAAGCATTTAACGCGTCATATCTTAGCCGCAACCATCCGCGAGCGAAACGCCCTTGGTAGAGCTCCGCGTCAAACTGTGGCCGCCCCTTCGGCCGGCGCACCCTGCAAAGGTGTCAGTGAATCTTTCAACCATCGCGCCACCAGTGGCCACACTTCAGCTTGCGCGGCTTTGCTGACCAACATTTCCACATGCCCGAAATCGTCGGTAAAGCCTTGCTGGCGTCCCAGGCAGAGATACTGGCGGTGCTCGGAACCGATTTGCTCGAACAGCTTGCGGCAAGCCCAGTCGGGGTCTTGCTGATCCCCGGCGGCGCTGACCGCCAACAGCGGCAGATCGACTTCCGCCAGGCCCTTCCACCAATCCTGCTTGCCCTCGCCGAAGCGACCGAACAGGCCATTCCAGCGCATGGCTTCGATCATCACGCCTGCCGGCTCATCCTCCGGACCGCGCTTGAACCGCGCGCCGGATACCTGACCTAACCGCTTCAAGAGCAATCGACCGGTCCACTCCACCAGTGGGATTTTCAACGGCCAGTGGGTGCGGCTGACCTGGCAGCCAAAGAGTGCCACTGAAGCCACTGCCGGTGCGCCAAGGTGCTTGCCACCCAGGGCTGCCGCCAAGGTAGTGCCGCCCAGGGAATGACCAATCCAATGGGGAACCTGCGCGCTTTGCTCACGCACAAATGCACCGATGGCCGGCAAATCGTAGCGGGCATAGTCGGCGACGCGATTTCTGGCGTAGTCGTGATTGCGCTTGGACAGGCCATGCCCCCGCATTTCCGGGACCCAGACATCGAACCCTTGGCGCGCCAGGAAAGCCCCCAGGCCGATGCCCTTGGGCGAGTACCAAAAACGTCGATTGGAGAAACTGCCATGCAACAAAATGACCGGCACGCCCCGGCTTTGCGGGGCATCGGCCAGGCCCAAACGGGTAAGCGCCAGCTCGACCGTGCCGTCCGGGCTATTACCGGGCTTGAGGCGGTACACATCTTCACTCAGGTCGCCACGACGTTCAGCGCTGATCAGGGCGACGGGAAACAGATTGCTGCTGCTTTGCATAATGCTCTTGCACAAAAAAGGGCGGCGTCCGGAAGGAGTTCCGCCCTGTACAGATAAGAATGCCGGCCACCTATAACGGGTGACCGGCACTTTTTGACATGTCGACCTTAGGCGGACGCTTGGCCTTCCGCCAGGAAGAACCAGGTTTCCAGCACGGAGTCAGGGTTCAACGACACGCTTTCGATGCCCTGTTCCATCAGCCATTTGGCCAGGTCAGGGTGATCGGAAGGGCCCTGGCCGCAGATGCCGATGTACTTGCCGGCCTTGTTGCATGCCTGGATGGCATTGGCCAGCAGCTTCTTGACCGCCGGGTTACGCTCGTCGAACAGGTGAGCGATGATCCCGGAGTCGCGGTCCAGGCCCAGGGTCAGCTGGGTCAGGTCGTTGGAGCCGATGGAGAAGCCGTCGAAGAATTCCAGGAACTCCTCGGCCAGGATGGCGTTGGACGGCAGTTCGCACATCATGATCACGCGCAGGCCGTTTTCACCACGGGACAAGCCGTTTTCAGCCAGCAGGTCGACCACTTGGCTCGCTTCACCCAGGGTACGCACGAACGGCACCATGATCTCGACGTTGGTCAAACCCATCTCGTTGCGCACACGCTTCAGCGCGCGGCATTCGAGCTCGAAGCAGTCACGGAAGGCTTCGCTGATGTAACGCGAGGCCCCACGGAAGCCCAGCATCGGGTTTTCTTCTTCCGGCTCGTAGAGCTTGCCGCCGATCAGGTTCGCGTATTCGTTGGACTTGAAGTCCGACAGACGCACGATGACCTTTTTCGGGTAGAACGCCGCTGCCAGGGTGCTGATGCCTTCCACCAGCTTCTCGACATAGAAGCCCACCGGGTCGTTGTAGCCAGCGATACGCTTGTCGACGCTGTCCTTGATGTCATGCGGCAGACCGTCGTAATTCAGCAGCGCCTTGGGGTGCACACCGATCATGCGGTTGATGATGAACTCCAGGCGGGCCAGGCCCACGCCAGCATTCGGCAACTGCGCGAAGTCGAATGCGCGATCCGGGTTACCGACGTTCATCATGATCTTGAACGGCAGGTCCGGCATGGCGTCGATGGAGTTTTGCTTGATGTCGAAGCCCAACTCGCCTTCGAAGATGAAACCGGTATCGCCTTCGGCGCAGGATACGGTCACGCCCTGGCCATCCTTGAGCAGTTGGGTGGCGTTGCCGCAACCGACTACTGCAGGAATCCCCAGTTCACGGGCGATGATCGCCGCGTGGCAGGTACGCCCGCCACGGTTGGTGACGATGGCGCTGGCGCGCTTCATCACCGGTTCCCAATCCGGGTCGGTCATGTCGGAGACCAGGACGTCGCCTGGCTGGACCTTGTCCATCTCGGACGCGTCCTTGATGATCCGTACCTTGCCCGCGCCGATGCGCTGGCCTATGGCACGGCCTTCCACCAGCACGGTGCCGGTTTCCTTGAGCAGGTAGCGCTCCATGACATTGGCGGAAGTGCGGCTTTTCACGGTCTCGGGACGCGCCTGCACGATGTACAGCTTGCCGTCGTCACCGTCCTTGGCCCACTCGATGTCCATCGGGCACTTGTAGTGCTTCTCGATGATCATCGCCTGTTTGGCCAGCTCGCTGACTTCGGCGTCGCTCAGGCAGAAACGCGCGCGCTCGGCCTTGTCGACTTCAACGGTCTTGACCGAACGACCGGCCTTGGCCTCGTCGCCGTAGATCATCTTGATGGCCTTGCTGCCCAGGTTGCGGCGCAGGATGGCCGGGCGACCCGCTTCGAGGGTGCCCTTGTGTACGTAGAATTCGTCCGGGTTGACCGCGCCTTGCACGACGGTTTCGCCGAGACCGTAGGCGCCGGTGATGAACACCACGTCACGGAAGCCCGATTCGGTGTCCAGGGTGAACATCACGCCGGCGGTACCGGTTTCCGAACGCACCATGCGCTGCACACCTGCAGACAAGGCCACCAGCTTGTGGTCGAAACCCTGGTGTACGCGGTAGGAAATGGCGCGGTCATTGAACAGCGAGGCGAACACTTCCTTGGCCGCGCGGATCACGTTTTCCACGCCGCGGATGTTGAGGAAGGTTTCCTGCTGGCCCGCGAAGGAGGCGTCGGGCAAGTCTTCGGCGGTGGCCGAGGAGCGCACGGCGACAGCCATGTCCGGGTTACCGGCCGACAGCGTGGCGAACGCGGTACGGATTTCTTCGTTGAGTTTCTCGGGGAACTCGGCTTCCATGATCCACTGACGGATCTGGGCGCCGGTCTTGGCCAGGGCGTTGACGTCGTCGACGTCCAGAGCGTCCAGCGCGGCGTGGATCTGAGCGTTGAGGCCGCTCAGCTCGAGAAAATCACGGTAAGCCTGGGCGGTGGTGGCAAAACCACCTGGCACCGAGACACCAGCGCCTGCAAGATTACTGATCATCTCGCCGAGGGATGCGTTCTTGCCCCCTACGTGCTCCACATCATGGACGCCGAGCTTATCGAGGGAAACTACGTACTCTACCAAGGTGATCTCTCCACTTTCTGTATTGGAAAAGCTCAGGACGCCGGCTGCTCAGTAGGAGCATTCGCCAGCGCTTGTGGCCTGGACCTGGAAAATAAGTGAGAATGCGGCCCACTGAGGGACGGCAAAATCGCGCCTATCATATCCAAGATTCGCCATCAGCTTAAGGCCCAGGGCTCAAATGAAACGATCTGCTTTCTTTATTTCGGATGGAACCGGCATCACAGCCGAAACACTGGGCCAAAGCCTGCTCGCGCAGTTCGAAAACGTTACTTTCGCCAAATTCACGCGGCCATATATCGACAACGCGGATAAAGCGCGGGCTATGGTACAACAAATCAATCTGGCCGCTGAAAAAGACGGCTTCCGACCGATCATTTTCGACACCATCGTCAATCAGGACATCCGTGAGATCCTCGCTACTTCGAATGGTTTCATGATCGACATCTTCTCGAGCTTCCTGGCGCCGCTGGAACAGGAGCTGAGTGAACACTCGTCTTATTCGGTCGGAAAGTCCCATTCCATCGGGCACAACTCCAACTATATGGAGCGTATCGAAGCGGTGAACTTCGCCCTCGACAACGACGATGGCGCCCGCACCCACTACTACGACAAGGCCGACATCATCCTGGTGGGCGTGTCGCGCTGCGGCAAGACGCCGACCTGTCTATACATGGCCATGCAATTCGGCATCCGCGCGGCCAACTACCCGCTGACCGAAGACGACATGGAACACCTGACGCTGCCGACCGCCCTGCGCGCTCATGCGCACAAGCTGTTCGGCCTGACCATCGACCCGGACCGCCTCACCGCCATCCGCAACGAGCGCAAGCCCAACAGCCGCTACTCCAGCTACGCCCAATGCGAGTTCGAAGTACGCGAAGTGGAAAATCTGTTCCGTCGCGAGAACATTCCGCATATCAATTCCACGCATTTTTCGGTGGAAGAGATTTCGGCGAAGATTCTGGTGGAGAAAGGCGTGGAACGGCGGTTCAAATAGCCTTCTGGTGAGCGGGCTGGGTATGGCAAGCCCACTCACCGCCTACAGGTGAAACCGTCCGCCGCCCTGCCCCAATGCCGTCGCCAGCGCATCAAAGCCCGCCCGCAATAACTGATCATCCCCCGACGTGTTGCAGATACTCGCCCGGATAAACTGCGGCACCGCTGTCTGCCCCACGGCAAAGGCCTCGGCGGTGGCGATCAGGTAATTGTTCTGCTTGAGTTCCGCCTCGATTTCCGAGGCGCGCCATGGCTCCGGCACTTCGATCCAGAAATGTGGGCTGTTCAAGTGGGTGCGATACTCCAGGCCGGCCAACAAGTCCTGTACCAGCGCCTTGCGTCGGCTGATCTCGTTGATCTGCTGGTGCAACAGGTATTCCGCCGTGCCGTTTTCGATCCATTGGGTGGCCAGTTCCAGGGTCACCGGCGTGGCCATCCAGCACGTGGAACGAAGGGCCGCGGAGATGCGGCTGACCAGTGCCGGCGGCGCATGCACGTAGCCCACGCGCAGCCCGGCGGACACAGCCTTGCTCAAGCTGCTGATCAGAATCGTGCGTTCGGGGGCGAAATGACTCAGTGGCGGCGGCCGGTCTTCGACCAATACACCGTGGGCTTCGTCCTCGAGAATCAGCAGATTATGTTCCCGGCACACCCTCACCAGCGCTTCACGACGCGCCACCGATAACACCGCGGTGGTCGGGTTCTGGATCGTCGGCGTGCAGTACAGCGCCGAAATCCGGTGGTTACGACAGACTTCGTCCAGCGCGCCCGGCAGGACGCCTTCGTCATCCATCTCCAGGCCGATCAAGCGGATGCCGAGCATCCGCGCAGCCGTGATCAGGCCGGGGTATGTCATTTGCTCGGTGACCACCGTATCGCCGGCCCGCAGCAATGCCATCATCGCGCAGAGCAGGCCATGCTGGCCGCCATTGACGCAGATGACCTGCTCGGGAATCGGATGAAAATCGCGCTGCACCAGCCACTGCGCGCCCGCATCGCGGTAACGCGGCAGGCCGGCGTCCGGGGTGTAGGCACTGATGTCCTGGAGAAACTTGGCGTTGGTGGACAGGGTCTGGAAACTCTGGGCCAGGAAGGTGGTTTCCTGCCCAGGGATATGCATGTTGCGGCTCATGTCGAAGTACTGGCGTGGTTCTTCGCTGAAGTTGCGAAAGCCTTCGTCACGCTGGCGCTCCATCCCACGCTTACGCACGAAAGTGCCGTCGCCGACCCGCGCCACCACCAACCCTAGGCGCTCCAACTCACCGTAGGCCCGGCTGATGGTGCCGATGGTTACCCCCAGATTGTCGGAAAGCACCCGATGGGGCGGCAGTTTTCGTCCGGGCTCAATCAAGCCTTCGAGAATACCCCGCTCCATGACATCGGACAGGCGTTTGTACTTGACGCCCTGCCCGTTGGACAACCCCTCACGCATAATTGACACCATGTCAATATTTGTTTTGACAGTCATCTTTGGCCCTAATAGTGTGCATTTACGGGTTCAATCGCCGAATTTTACGACTCATTACCCGCTCAATATAGAGTTCAATTCCGGCTCAGGGAAGCAATAAACGATGCCAATGTCCGCCGTGCTCGAAAACAGCGCCAAAACAAAAAACCAAAAACAGTGGTTGGCCGGCCTGGTCACCAGCGTGATGTTTTTGATCGTGTGCCTGAGCTGGGGCACCACCTGGCTGGGGATCAAGATCGCGGTGGAGAGCGTGCCGCCGCTGACATCCGCCGGCCTGCGCTTCCTGATCGCCTTCCCGCTGTTCCTGTGTTTCGCCATGGTGCGCCGCGAACCGATCCTGTTTCCCCGCGAGAGCCGCTGGTTCTTTGTGTTCGTGACCCTGTCCTACTTCAGCGTTCCCTACTACCTGCTCAACTATGGCGAGATGCATGTGTCGTCCGGCCTGACCGCGCTGCTGTTCAGTTGCATGCCGGTGTTTATCCTGATCTTTTCCGCGCTGTTCCTGCGCGAACGCATCTACTTCTCCCAGGTAGTCGGCATCGGCATCGGTTTCGGCAGCCTCTACATGATCATCAAGAGCCAGGGCCTGCACCTGGACCACGCGGAGTTCTTCGGGGTCCTGGCAATCCTGAGCGCGGCGATCATGCACGCCTTGTGCTACGTGATCACCAAGCAGAAAGGCAGCGCCATCAGCGTGATCACCTACAACACCCTGCCCATCGGCATTGCCGGGCTGATGCTGTTCGTCGCCGGGTTGTGGTTTGAAACGCCGACCTTCGAAGCCATCACCCTGCGCTCATGGGGCGCGCTGTTCTACCTGGGACTGGTGGCGTCGGTGGGCGGCTTCATCGTGTACTTCATGCTGCTCAAGCGCCTGAGCCCGATCATCCTGTCCTTCGTGTTCATCATTTTCCCAGTCTTCGCAGTGATCATCGGTGCCTGGTACGAAGGCGTGGCGATTTCCCGCGACCTGATGCTGTACTCGGCCATCCTGCTGGCCGGCTTCGCGATCACCAAGTTGCCCGTTGAAAAACTCCTGGCCAAAAAAAATTGATCCTCCCGGCCCTCACACAGCAACGCGAGAGAAACATGGACCTCCTGCGCCCAGAAGCCCTGGAACAGATCTATGCCCACGCCAGCCGCCGCTACCCCGAGGAATGCTGTGGTTTCGTCTTCGCCGACGGCAGCGTGCACCTGGGCAGCAATATCCAGAACGAGCTGCACCGCAAGAACCCCGAGATGTACCCGCGCAGTGCGGCCAACGGCTACACGTTTTCGGTGGCCGACACCTTGCTGCTGAGCAAGGCGTTTCGCAGCGACAACCCGGTGGTGGTGATCTATCACTCCCACCCGGACGTCGGCGCTTATTTCAGCGACGAAGACCAGGACAAGGCGCTGTTCATGGGCGAACCGATCTACCCCGTCAGTTATCTGGTGGTAGACGTTCGCCAGGGCCAGGCCCTGGGTTCCAAGCTGTTTGCCTGGGATGGCAAGCATTTCGCCCTTAAACCCTTCAACGACCTGAACACGGAGTTGTCCATGAACGCTGTCTCTTTCCCCGACATTCTGGTTCGCGTGGCCAAGCTGCCGGAATCGACCCTCAAGGGCGCCGGATCGACATTGCGCGAAGTCATTGAAAACCTCTGCAGCCTCCACCCGCAGTTGCGCCCGCATCTGTTTCACGAGAAGAACAATCAGCTCAAGGAACACTTCCTGTTCACCGCCGAGCAAGAGCTGATTGATGCCGATGACCGGTTGCCAGAAGAAACCAGGATCGAAGTGCTGCTCGCCACTTCCGGCGGCATGGACGTCGACACCCCGAGTGATGAAGCAGCCCTGAGTAATGAAGAAGTACAGCGCTATGTGCGCCACATCACCCTGCCCGGCGTCGGCCGCGAAGGCCAATTGAACCTCAAGAAAGCCAAGGTGCTGATCATCGGCACCGGCGGCCTGGGCTCGCCCATCAGCCTCTACCTGGCCGCGGCCGGTATCGGCACCCTGGGCCTGGTGGATTTCGATGTGGTGGAAAGCAGCAACCTGCAACGCCAGATCGTCCACGGCAACAGCACCCTCGGCATGCCCAAAGTGGCGTCCGCCAAGCAGCGCCTGCAGGATCTGAACCGCCACATCCAGATCAACGCCCACGACACCGCCCTCAACGCCGATAACGCCCTGGAACTGGTGGGCGCCTATGACCTGGTGATCGACGGCACCGACAATTTCGACACCCGCTACCTGGTCAACGACGCCTGCGTGCAACTGGGCAAACCCCTGGTGTACGGCGCCATCTACCGTTTCGACGGCCAGATCAGCGTGCTCAACTATAAAGGCGGCCCCTGCTACCGCTGCCTGTTCCCCAAGGCACCGCCCGCCGAACTGGCGCCCAATTGCAGCGCCGGCGGCGTGATCGGCGTGCTGCCCGGCGTGGTCGGGATGATCCAGGCCACCGAGGCCATCAAACTGTTGATCGGCATCGGCGAGCCCCTGTCCGGCCGCTTGATGCGCTTCGATGCGCTGGCGATGAAGTTCAGCGAGATCCGCTTCAAGCGCCGCGCCGACTGCCCGTGCTGCTCCGAGCTGCGCCACAGCGAAACCCAGGCTCCCACCGTATGCGCGGATGCGGTACCGCGCCAGCCGTCCCTGGCCGAAGAGCGCTACATCAAGCCACGGGTGCTCAAGCAGGTACTCGACCACCACAGCAGCGCCGACGTGCTGCTGGACGTGCGCGATGCCAGCGAACTGGAAGTGTGCAAATTGCCAGGCGTGGTGCATATCCCCCTGGCCGAGCTGGACGGACACCTCGACAGCCTCAGTCGGGACAACACCCATTACCTGATCTGCTACGCCGGCACCCGCGCCGAGCAAGCCGCCAGCACCTTGCTGGCGGCGGGCTTCGCCAACACCAAAGTCTTGCAGGGCGGCATGAAACACTGGGTTCGCGACGTCGAACCCGACATGCCTTTGTACTGATCACCGGCCATGGGTTCCTACCTGATGCTGCACAACTCAATCCTCGATGTCATTGGCCACACGCCGATCGTACGCCTGGGGCAGTTTTCCGAAGACCTCGGTATCGAGGTCTACGCCAAGCTCGAATCCCTCAACCCCGGCGGCAGCCACAAGGCGCGCATCGCCCTGGGCATGATCCTCGACGCCGAGCGCCGTGGCGTGCTGATCCGTGACTCCGGGCAAACCATCATCGAACCCAGCGGCGGCAATACCGGCATCGGCCTGGTCATGGCCGGCAACGTGCTGGGCTACAAGGTGGTGCTGGTGATCCCCGATAACTACAGCCCCGAAAAACAGAAGCTGCTGCGCCTGTATGGGGCCAAGGTGGTGCTGTCGGACAGCCGCCTGGGCAACAACTCCCACGGCGAAAAGTGCATGGAGCTGCAGCTGGAAAACCCCAGCTACGTGATGCTCAACCAGCAACGCAACGGCGCCAACCCGCAAACCCATCGCGACACCACCGCACGGGAAATCATCCGCGCCTTCGGTGATCGCCATGTGGACTATTTCGTCAGCGGCATCGGTACCGGCGGCCACATCACCGGCATCGGCGAAACCCTGAAGACCGCCTGGCCGGCCATCCGCGTGATGGGCGTGGAGCCGGAAGAATGCGACCTGCTGAAAAACCAGCACGCGCCGCACCATATCCAGGGTCTGTCGATCGGCCTGATCCCGAGCATCCTCAACCTGGAGGTGATCGACGGCATGCTCAAGGTCTCGCACCAGGAATGCCTCGACATGATCAAACGCATCATGCGCACCGACGCCATCAGCCTGGGTCTGTCTTCCGCCGCCAACATGGTGGCGATCGCCAGACTCGCTCCCGAACTGCCGCCCGAAACGGTGGTATTGACCATGGTCTATGACAGTGCCGACAGCTACCTGCCCAGTTTCGAATAACCGGTTTTCCAACGATCCAGAATGCGGGGGTGCCTCCATGGGCGGCTTTATCGACATGCAACTGTTGCACGATGAGTTACTCACCCACCTCATCAAGACCCTCACACCCACACAGATGAAGCAGCTGGAACCGCACCTGGCGCCACTGATCCAGGGTGCGGCCCAGGCGGTGGCCGAGGACCTGATCGCCTACGCGTATCGCGACCCGGCGTCCCGTGGGCGCGGCGAGCTGATCCTGGAGTCCTACGCCTCGTTCAAGGCCGTGCTCTATTACCGGCTCGCGCACCGGGTGTGGCATTTCCCCGACCAGCCCAACGGCGTGTTTTCGCGCATCGCCCTCAAGCTGAGCAACCAGGGCAAGGTGCTCTCCGGGGCCGAGATTCACCCGGCGGCGCGCATCGGTCGACGCTTCGTGCTCGACCACGGCTACGGCACGGTGATCGGCGAAACCTGCGAGATCGGCGACGACTGCTACATCCTCTGCGGCGTGACCCTGGGCGCCCGGGGCATCGCCAACAACCCCGACGGCAAGCGCCACCCACGCCTGGGCAACAATGTGGAAGTCGGCTCCGGCGCCCGCGTGCTGGGCTACGTGCTGATCGGCGACAACGTGTTCATCAGCCCATCCTGCGTGATCACCCAGGATGTGCCGGCCGGCACCAAGGTCAAGGTGGTGAACCAGATCCAGCTACAGAAAAACGACGAATCGGACCACAGCAACTACCTCGGCGCCTTCGCCCTGAATGAGCGCTTGCACGTGGTCGGCGAGGTCAACATCAACCACAAGGTCACCGTGCTGGACGCCGACTTCCATCCGTTGCCCGGGCTGATGCTGGAACCCACGGTGAAAGAGCGTCACCACCTGCAATTTCGCCTGCACCGTGTCGAGTCGGGCAACCATCTGCCGCGCCTGCCGCTTAACCTCAAAGTGTGCGGCCCGGAATTTGAAATCACCCTGCTCTCCCCCCCTGGCTTGAGCGCAATGGTGCGCCATCTGCTGCAAGCCAGCCCACTGATTGTCGGAGGTTGAACATGTCCGTGCACACCATGGAAACCCTGGCGCTGTACGACAGCGCGCCCTACCAGAACGCCTTCAGCGCACGGGTGATGGCCGTCAGCGAACAGGGAATCGCCCTCGAACACACGCTGTTCTACCCCACCGGCGGCGGGCAACCGGGTGACACCGGCTACTTTACCCTTGCGGATGGCTCACGGGTGGAGGTGACCGGCACGGTGCGCGACCCGTTGCTGCGCTCGATCATCTGGCACCAGGTGGAGCACTGCCCCGAGCAGTTGATTGCCGGGGTCCAGGTGGACGCCAGCCTGGACTGGGAACGGCGCTACCAACACATGAAAATGCACACCTGCCTGCACCTGCTGTGCTCCCTTATCGATGCGCCGGTCACCGGCTGCAGCATCAGTGCCGACAAGGGCCGCCTGGATTTCGATTTGCCGGAAATGACCCTGGACAAGGACAGCCTCACCCGCGACCTCAATGCGCTGATCGAACAGGCCCATCAGGTGAAAACCCTGTCGATGCCGGCGTCGGAGTACGCCACCCTGCTGCAGATCACCCGCACCCAGGCGGTGGCGCCCCCGGTGATCCAGGGCGCGGTGCGAGTGATTGAAATTGGCGGGATCGATATCCAGCCGTGCGGCGGCACCCATGTGCTCAATACCGAGGAGATCGGCCGGGTGTTCTGCGAGAAGATCGAAAAGAAGAGCAAGCACAACCGCCGGGTCATCCTGCGTTTTGAGTAACGGCCGGACCGCGGTTGGGACGCCCATGTGCTGACCGCGGTTCGTACAGGAAACTGACAGCAAATTTATGACCTTGTAACATTCTGAAACGTACAATTCCTCCAGCATCGCCTAGATGCCCAACACTCACGAAAACACCACCGCCCTTGGCCGCGGGTGATTCGTGCGACAGACAAGCCCACGCCCAACACGCCCACTCTGAACCTGAACGCTGCAGGACTGACTGCCTATGAACAAAGTGTTCCGTCACTATATCCCTGCGTCCACGATGCGCTTGCTGCCCAATCGCTGGGACCTGGTCGCCCTGCCCCTGGTGATCGGTTTTTTACTGTTCTTCTCTATCACCGCCCGGGAAACCTGGGCCCCCATCGCCACCTTACAGAGCGAAGTCATTTCCCTCGACCCGGCCAACCTGCCGGAATACGCGATGCGCACGACCCTGCGCATGCTCGCGGCGATGGCTGCGGCGCTGATCTTCACCTTGCTGTACGGCACCCTCGCGGCCAAAAGCCGGCGCGCCGAAAAACTGCTGGTACCGGTGCTCGACATCCTGCAATCGGTGCCGGTGCTGGGCTACATCTCGTTTACCGTGACGTTCTTCCTGCTGTTGTTTCCCGGACGCGTGCTCGGTGCCGAGTTCGCGGCGATCTTTGCGATCTTTACCAGCCAGGCCTGGAACATGACGTTCAGCTTCTACCAGTCGTTGCGCATGCTGCCCCATGACCTGGTCGAAGTGTCCACCAACTTGCGGCTGTCCGGCTGGCAGAAATTCTGGAAACTCGACGTGCCCTTCGCCATGCCCGGCATGGTGTGGAACATGATGATGAGCATGTCCGGCGGCTGGTTTTTCGTGGTTGCTTCCGAAGCCATTACGGTCGGCGACAAGACCATCACCTTGCCGGGGGTGGGTTCGTACCTGGCCCTGGCCATCGCCCAGAAAGACCTGCATGCCGTGGGCTATGTGATTCTGGTGATGATTGCGGTGATCCTGCTCTACGATCAGTTCCTGTTTCGCCCGCTGGTGGCCTGGGCCGACAAGTTCCGCATGGAAACCACCGCCTCCCAAGGCAGCGCCCCGCAATCCTGGGTGCTGAACTTGATCCAGCGCACCCGCGTCGTCCAACGCATCCTGCGCCCGATCACTCGCATGGTCAGCCGCCTGGGCAACCGCCGCTTCAGCTTCTCGCGCGGGCCGCTCAAGGCAATGCCCACGGCCAGTGCGGCAAGGTCCAAAGTGATCGACTGGGTGTGGGGCGCCCTCATCGCCGCGCTGACCGCCTATGCGCTGTACCACATCGTGCGTTATGTCGGCACCGAGGTGACCCTCGGCGAAGTCGGGCATGTCGTGGTGCTGGGCCTGATTACCCTGCTGCGGGTGGTGGGACTGATCCTGATTGCCTCGCTCATCTGGGTGCCGCTTGGCGTGATGATCGGCCTGCGACCGAGCCTGGCGGAAAAAATCCAGCCACTGGCACAGTTCCTCGCGGCGTTCCCGGCCAACCTGCTGTTTCCGGTGTTTGTCATTGTGATCCTGCACTACCAACTGAACCCGGACATCTGGCTGAGCCCGCTGATCGTACTGGGCACCCAGTGGTACATCCTGTTCAACGTGATCGCCGGTGCCAGTGCCTTCCCCAACGACTATAAGGAAGCCGCCGCCAACTTCCGTATTCGCGGCTGGCTGTGGTGGCGCAAGGTGATGTTGCCGGGCATCTTCCCGTACTACGTCACCGGCGCAATCACCGCCTCGGGCGGCGCGTGGAACGCCAGCATCGTGTCCGAGTATGTGTCCTGGGGACAGGACAACGTGGTCGCCCACGGTTTGGGCGCCTACATCGCGCAGACCACCGCGGCCGGCGACTTCCCCAAGATCACCCTGGGCGTGGTCGTGATGTCGATCTTTGTAGTGGCTTTCAACCGCGCGGTCTGGCGACCGATGTACGCCATGGCTGAAAACAAACTCCGCTTGAATTGATGGGATTCGCTGTGATGACTACCTACACCGTAAACACCGCCGACACGCCGGAAATCTTCTCGCTGAAAAACGTGAACCGGGTATTCGGCAAAGGCAAAGATGAACTGCAAGTCCTCAGCGGTGTGGACCTGACCCTGCACGAAGGCGAGATCGTCGGCATGCTGGGCCGCTCCGGCTCCGGCAAATCCACGTTGCTGCGTATTATCGCCGGGCTGATCCAGGCATCGTCCGGCGAGGTGCGTTACCACGGCGCACCGCTGACCGGCCCGGCCGAAGGCGTGGCCATGGTGTTCCAGACCTTTGCCCTGTTTCCCTGGCTGACCGTGCTGGAAAACGTCGAAGCGGGCCTGCAAGCCTTGCAAGTGGAACGCAAGGCCGCCCGCAAGCGCGCCCTGGCGGCCATCGACCTGATCGGCCTGGATGGTTTCGAAAACGCCTACCCCCGCGAATTGTCCGGCGGCATGCGCCAGCGCGTTGGCTTCGCACGCGGCCTGGTGGTCAACCCGACGCTGCTGCTGATGGACGAGCCGTTCTCGGCCCTGGACGTGCTCACCGCCGAAACCCTGCGCACCGACTTGCTGGATTTGTGGAGCGGCAAACAACTGCCGATCAAGTCGATCCTGATCGTGACGCACAACATCGAAGAAGCCGTACTGATGTGCGACCGCATCCTGGTGCTGTCATCGAACCCCGGCCGGGTGGTGGCCGAAATCAAGGTGCCGTTCCCGCACCCGCGCAATCGGCTGGACCCGTCCTTCCGGCAAATGGTCGATGACATTTACGCCTTGATGACCGACCGCCGCAGCGCCGATGCCAGCCGAGGCATACCCGAACTAAAAATGGGCAGCCTGCTGCCGGAAGTGTCCACCAACCTGATGGCCGGCCTGATCGAAACCCTGGCCGCCGAGCCCTACAACGGTCACGCCGGCCTGCCCACTGTGGCCGAGCGGCGCTTGCTGGAAGTGGACGACCTGTTCCCGGTCGCGGAGATGCTCGAGCATCTGGGCTTTGCCGAACTCAAGGGCGCCGACATCACCCTGACCGAAGCCGGCAAGCTGTTCGCCGACTACGGCACCCAGGAGCGCAAGACCTTGTTCGCCGAGCACTTGATCCAGCACGTGCCGTTGGCCGCGCGGATTCACCAGGTACTGCTGGAGCGCAGCGGACACCGGGCGCCACGCGTGCGCTTCGAACAGGAACTGGAAGACTCGATGACCGAAGCGTTTGTAGAGAAAACCCTGGAAAGCGTGGTGGCGTGGGGTCGCTATGCAGAGATTTTCTCCTATGACGACCACACCGAGACGTTCAGCCTGGAGGATGTCGAAGGCAGCATGTAACCCCTGAACGCCGCTCATCAAAAGGTGGGAACGGGCTTGCGCCCTCCCACCTTTTTTTACCGTGTTTCTCAGATCACGATCAGGTCCATAAAGCGATGCACAGACGTCGCCTCAAGCCACGCCGGCCACTTCAGCCTGGCGGACCTCAGGCGGTCCTGGCTTTGACCTGGGCGCTCAATTGTTCGATTTGCTGTTTCAGTTGTGAAATCACCTGGGTGAATTGAGCGACCATTTGTTCGAGCTGAGCACGAAGTTGTTGGTTGTCGCGCATCAGATCGTCAACGGTAGGGCTTGTGGTCGAAGCGGCCTCATCGGATTGGGCCGGGCTGGCGTCACGCGGCTCTTCATCCGCCGCACGGTCTGGGGAAGCATTGCTGCTGGCGTCCGCGCCTGAGGTCCTGGCAGGTGCCTGATCGGCTTCGACGTCCGGCCCGCCCAGCTTTTGACTCAACGCCTGTATTTGCTTCTGAAGCTGGGTCACCACCGTTGTGAACTGGGCTTGCAGGCGCTCCACTGTCTCACGCAACTGATTGTTTTCAGCGACCATCTGCTGGAAGTCACCTGATACCTGTGCATTTTCTGCCGCAGCGGCGGGTTCATCAGGCGACTCGCGGTGCTCAGGGCCACCCCTGACGCCTTGTTCCGATGGCGCGGCTGGTTGTTCTCCTGGGCTCCCGGCCCCATTGGCTTGTCGGGTGAGCTCAGCCACTTGCTGGCGAAGCTGCATGATTATCGGTGTGAAGTGGTCTATTACCTTTTGAATCCCATCACGCAGTTGAGCGTTTTGCTGGGAGAGCTGCGCAAGGCGAGCGCTGTCAACGCCAGTCGCGGATGACGGTGGGTTGACCAAATGGCCATGTGCCGAGAATTGCCCCCGTTGTTCTGCCGTGACCGGCGGGCGCGGTGTCGCTGAGTCCGAATGACGGGCGGAATGGACCTGTGCCTCGGCACTGTCTTCGCGCCGGATCGGCGCTGGCTTTGGGGACATTTCATAGCTGGCGTTGTAGGACGCGGCTTGTCGATGGCTGACGCTGGTCATGGAGGGCCTCTCAGATTCAGGTGTGCTATTCAAAAAGATTGCTTGCCAGACGACCTGCTAAAACAAGTCATCTGGCCACCTGATTGGGCATTTATCTGAAAACGGTTCCGCAGACGTAGGAAGCATGAATAGCAAAGTGTGTCGGCTTCAAAAACCACCACTCAGCGTCACGCGTCGACACGCCACCAGTCACATCACCCACCGGTCCACAAACTGATGGACCGGCGTCGCCTCAAGCCGCGCCTGGTCCTTGCACAAGGCAAAAATCTCGGCACTGCGCTGGGCGGGAAACCGCGTGGCCAGGTTGGCCCTGAACTTGTCTTCCAGCAGCGGAATGCCATCCGCCCGGCGCCGGCGATGGCCAATCGGGTATTCCACCGCGACCTGTCCGGTGCTGGAGCCGTCCTTGAAGAACACCTGCACCGCGTTGGCGATGGAACGCTTGTCCGCCTCCAGATATTCGCGGCTGTAGCGCGGGTCTTCGATGATCACCATCTTGTCGCGCAGCTCATCGATGATCGGGTGCGCGGCGTGGAATTCATCCTCGTAATCCTCGGCCACCAGATTGCCGAAGGCCAGGGGCACGGCAGTCATGTATTGCAGGCAATGGTCGCGGTCGGCGGCGTTGGCCAGTGGGCCGACCTTGGAGATGATCCGAATCGCCGACTCATGGGTGGTGATCTCGATGCGTTCGATCTCGTGCAGGCGATGCTTGACCTGCGGGTGCAGGGTCACCGCCGCTTCGCAGGCCGTTTGCGCGTGGAACTCGGCGGGGAAGCTGATCTTGAACAGCACGTTTTCCATCACATACGTGCCGTAAGGCTGGGACAGGCTGAACCTGCGCTTGTCCTCGGGCTTGAGCGCCAGGTCCTTGTTGGTATGACTGAACAGCACATCGTAGAAGCCCCACTGCGGCGCGCTCAACACACCGGGAATGCCCATCTCGCCGCGCAGGGCGATATCCGCCAGGCGCACGCCACGGCTCGATGCATCCCCCGCCGCCCAGGATTTGCGCGAACCGGCGTTCGGCGCATGCCGATAGGTGCGCAAGGCCTGGCCATCGACAAAGGCGTGGGACAGCGCCGAGAGCAACTGATCCCGATCGGCACCCATCAGCTTGGCAGCAACCGCCGTCGAGGCGACTTTCACCAGCAGCACATGGTCGAGGCCGACACGATTGAAGGAATTTTCCAAGGCAATCACGCCCTGGATTTCGTGGGCCATGATCATCGCCTCCAGCACTGCGCGCATGGTCAGCGGCGCGTCGCCATTGGCCACGCGTTTTTGCGAGAGGTGATCGGCCACGGCGAGGATGCCGCCGAGATTATCCGAAGGGTGGCCCCATTCGGCAGCGAGCCAAGTGTCGTTGTAGTCGAGCCAACGCACGATGCAGCCAATGTCCCAGGCCGCCTTGACCGGGTCCAGCCGAAACGACGTGCCCGGCACCCGCGCTCCGCACGGCACCACCGTGCCCTCCACCAGCGGTCCCAGGTGCTTGGTGCATTCAGGGAAACGCAGGGCCAGCAGGCCGCAACCGAGGGTGTCCATCAGGCAATTGCGGGCGGTGTCGAGTGCGTCCGGCGAATCGATCCGGTAGTTGAGGACATAGTCAGCGATGTCCTGCAGGACCTGGTCGTAGTCGGGGCGGGTGTTCTGGTCGACGTTGGCGCTCATGGCTGTTCTCCAAAGTGGGTGGGGGTCAGTCCTCGGGCTTACGGTTACTGGAGGCAGATCTTGGATGCCTGCCTTGGAATAGAGATCCCTTGTGGGAGGGGGCTTGCTCCCGATGACGGTGGGTCAGTCAATGAATGTGTCGACTGGTACACCGCTATCGGGGGCAAGCCCCCTCCCACAGGGATTGGTGTTGGGTTTTAGAACGCGTCGCCTGGAACGCGTACACAGCCTTCCATCAGCACCCGCGCGCTGCGACTCATGATGGCTTTCTTCACCACCCATTCGCCGTTCACCTGGGTGGCTTCGGCGCCGACGCGCAAGGTGCCGGACGGATGCCCGAAGCGCACCGCATTACGTTCGATGCCGCCCGCCGCGAGGTTGACCAAAGTCCCGGAAATCGCCGCAGCCGTGCCGATCGCCACCGCTGCGGTGCCCATCATGGCGTGGTGCAGCTTGCCCATGGACAGCGCGCGCACCAGCAGATCCACATCACCGGCCTTGATCGCCTTGCCGCTGGAAGCCACGTAATCCGCAGGCTTGGCCACGAACGCGATCTTCGGCGTGTGCTGACGCTGGGCGGCTTCGTCCAGGTGCTTGATCAAGCCCATGCGCAACGCGCCATAGGCCCGCACGGTCTCGAACATCGCCAGGGCCTTGGGGTCGCTGTTGATCGCGCCTTGCAGCTCGGTACCGGTGTAGCCCAGGTCTTCGGCATTGATGAAGATCGTCGGGATACCAGCGTTGATCAGCGTGGCCTTGAAGGTGCCGATGCCCGGCACCTCCAGGTCGTCGATCAGGTTGCCGGTGGGGAACATCGAACCACCGCCGCCCTCTTCTTCGGCGGCCGGGTCGAGGAATTCCAACTGCACTTCGGCGGCCGGGAAGGTCACGCCATCGAGCTCGAAGTCGCCGGTTTCCTGCACCGCACCGTCGGTGATCGGCACGTGGGCGATGATGGTCTTGCCGATGTTGGCCTGCCAGATCCGCACCACGGCCACGCCGTTGCGCGGCACGCGGGCCGGGTCGACCAGGCCCGCGCTGATGGCGAAGGAACCCACCGCCGCCGACAGGTTGCCGCAGTTGCCGCTCCAGTCGACGAACGGCTTGTCGATGGAGACCTGGCCGAACAGGTAGTCCACGTCGTGATCGGCGCGGGTACTTTTGGCGAGGATCACGGTTTTGCTGGTGCTGGACGTTGCGCCGCCCATGCCGTCGATCTGTTTGTCATAGGGATCGGGGCTGCCGATCACCCGCAACAGCAGGGCGTCGCGTGCGGCACCCGGGACCTGCGCCGACACGGGCAGGTCCTGGAGGCTGAAAAACACACCCTTGCTGGTGCCGCCACGCATGTAGGTGGCGGGGATCTTGATTTGCGGTACGTGTGCCATGGTTATCCCCTTCAGGCGGTCGCCGCCGATTCCAGGAAGTCCTGGGCAAAACGTTGCAACACGCCGCCCGCCTCGTAGATCGACACTTCTTCAGCAGTGTCCAGACGGCAGGTCACCGGCACTTCGACACGTTCGCCGTTCTTGCGGGTGATCACCAGGGTCAACTGTGCACGCGGGGTGCGTTCACCGACCACGTCATAGGTTTCGCTGCCGTCGATTTTCAGGGTGTGACGGTCGGTGCCCGGCAGGAACTCCAGCGGCAACACGCCCATGCCCACCAGGTTGGTGCGGTGGATACGTTCGAACCCTTCGGCAGCGATCGCTTCCACACCCGCCAGGCGTACACCCTTGGCTGCCCAGTCGCGGGACGAACCCTGACCGTAGTCGGCGCCGGCGATGATGATCAGCGGCTGCTTGCGTTCCATGTAGGTTTCGATGGCTTCCCACATGCGCGTAACCTTGCCTTCCGGCTCGATGCGCGCCAGGGAACCCTGCTTGACCTTGCCGTTCTCGACGACCATTTCGTTGAACAGTTTCGGGTTGGCGAACGTCGCACGCTGCGCGGTCAAGTGGTCGCCACGGTGGGTCGCGTAGGAGTTGAAGTCGACTTCCGGCAGGCCCATTTTCGCCAGGTATTCGCCGGCGGCGCTGTCGAGCATGATCGCGTTGGATGGCGACAGGTGATCGGTGGTGATGTTGTCCGGCAGTACCGCCAGCGGACGCATGCCCTTGAGCGGACGTGCACCGGCCAGTGCGCCTTCCCAGTACGGCGGACGGCGGATATAGGTGCTTTGCGGGCGCCACTCATACAGCGGCGCGACTTTCGGGCCGGTGTCTTCGTGGATCGCGAACATCGGGATATACACCTTGCGGAACTGCTCCGGCTTGACAGACGCCTTGACCACCGCGTCGATTTCTTCGTCGCTCGGCCAGATGTCTTTCAGGCGGATTTCCTTGCCGTTGGCGTCGAGGCCCAGCACGTCCTTCTCGATGTCGAAACGGATGGTGCCGGCAATCGCGTAGGCCACCACCAGCGGCGGCGAAGCCAGGAACGCTTGCTTGGCATATGGGTGGATACGACCGTCGAAGTTGCGGTTACCCGACAACACGGCGGTGGCGTACAGGTCGCGGTCGATGATTTCTTGCTGGATCACCGGGTCGAGCGCACCGGACATGCCGTTGCAGGTGGTGCAGGCGAAGGCCACCACGCCGAAACCGAGTTTTTCCAGTTCGTGGCCAAGGCCGGCTTCTTCCAGGTACATGGCCACGGTTTTCGAACCGGGCGCCAGGGACGACTTGACCCACGGCTTGCGGGTCAGCCCCAGTTTGTTGGCGTTGCGCGCCAACAGGCCGGCGGCGATTACGTTGCGCGGGTTGCTGGTGTTGGTGCAGCTGGTGATCGCAGCAATGATGACCGCACCGTCGGGCATTTGCCCCGGTACTTCCTCCCACTTGCCGGAGATGCCTTTGGCAGCGAGGTCGCTGGTGGCGACGCGGGCGTGCGGGTTGCTCGGGCCGGCCATGTTGCGCACGACGCTGGACAGGTCGAAAGTCAGGCCGCGCTCGTATTTCGCGCCTTTGAGGTCGTCGGCCCACAGGCCGGTCTGGCGGGCGTATTGCTCGACCAGGGCGACTTGCTCGTCTTCACGGCCGGTGAGTTTCAGGTAGGCGATGGTCTGCTGGTCGATGTAGAACATCGCCGCGGTCGCGCCGTATTCCGGGGCCATGTTGGAGATGGTCGCGCGGTCGCCCAGGGTCAGTGCCGAGGCACCTTCGCCAAAGAACTCCAGCCATGCGCCCACGACTTTCTGCTGACGCAGGAACTCGGTCAGCGCCAGCACCATGTCGGTAGCGGTGATGCCAGGTTGCAGCTTGCCCGTCAGCTCCACGCCGACGCTTTCCGGCAGGCGCATCCACGAGGCGCGGCCGAGCATCACGCTCTCGGCTTCGAGGCCGCCGACGCCGATGGCGATCACGCCCAGGGCATCCACGTGCGGGGTGTGGCTGTCGGTGCCGACGCAGGTGTCGGGGAAGGCCACGCCGTCACGCACCTGGATCACCGGAGACATTTTCTCCAGGTTGATCTGGTGCATGATGCCGTTGCCCGGCGGGATCACATCGACGTTCTTGAAGGCTTTTTTAGTCCACTCGATAAAGTGGAAGCGGTCTTCGTTGCGACGGTCTTCGATGGCGCGGTTTTTCTCGAACGCTTTCGGGTCGAAACCACCGGCTTCGACGGCCAACGAGTGGTCGACGATCAGTTGGGTCGGCACCACCGGGTTGACCTGGGCCGGGTCGCCGCCTTGCAGGGCGATGGCGTCGCGCAGGCCGGCGAGGTCCACCAGGGCGGTCTGGCCAAGGATGTCATGGCACACCACACGCGCCGGGAACCACGGGAAGTCGAGGTCGCGCTTGCGCTCGATCAGTTGGCTCAGGGACGCATTGAGGGTGGCCGGGTCGCAACGGCGCACGAGGTTTTCCGCAAGGACGCGGGAGGTGTAGGGCAACGTGGCGTAGGCACCGGGCTTGATTGCATCGACTGCCGCGCGGGCGTCGAAGAAATCCAGGCGGCTGCCAGGGAGTTGTTTGCGAAATTCAGTGTTCATCGTCAGGACTCGGTCACGGTAATTACAAAAGAAGCCGACTGATCCGAAGCAGGAACGCGATCCAAATGTGGGAGGGGGGCTTGCTCCCGATTGCGGTGTGTCATTCAACACAGCAACAACTGCTACCGCTATCGGGAGCAAGCCCCCTCCCACCTGTTTAATCGGGTTTCCAGCCAGGGATCGGCGGTCTCCTCATTCAGCGACGTTCGATTGGAACGAACTTGCGCTGTTCGACGCCGATGTAGTCGGCGCTTGGACGGATGATGCGGTTGTTGGCGCGCTGTTCGAACACGTGGGCAGCCCAGCCGGTCAGGCGCGAGCACACGAAGATCGGCGTGAACAGCTTGGTCGGGATGCCCATGAAGTGGTACGCCGAGGCATGGTAGAAGTCGGCGTTGGGGAACAACTTCTTCTGTTCCCACATGACTCTGTCGATGGCTTCGGAGACTGGGAACAACACCTTGTCGTCCACTTCGTCGGCGAGCAGTTTCGACCAGCCCTTGATCACTTCATTGCGTGGGTCGCAGTCTTTGTAGATCGCGTGGCCGAAGCCCATGATCTTGTCCTTGCGCGCCAGCATGGCGAGGGTGCCGTCGACGGCGTCCTCTGCCGACAAGAAGCGCTCGATCATTTCCATCGCAGCTTCGTTGGCGCCGCCGTGCAGCGGGCCGCGCAGCGAGCCGATGGCAGCGGTGATGCACGAATACAGGTCGGACAAGGTCGAGGCACATACCCGCGCGGTGAAAGTCGAGGCGTTGAACTCGTGCTCGGCGTAGAGGATCAACGACACGTTCATGACTTTTTCATGCAGCTCGCTCGGCTTCTTGCCATGCAGCAGATGCAGGAAGTGCGCGCCGATGCTTGGCTCGTCGGTCACGCAGTCGATGCGCTTGCCGTCGTGGCTGAAGCGGTACCAGTAGCACATGATCGCCGGGAAGGCGGCGAGCAGGCGGTCGGTGACATCGCGTTGTGCGCTGAAGTCCTGTTCCGGCTCAAGATTGCCGAGGAACGAGCAACCGGTGCGCATCACGTCCATCGGGTGGGCGTCGGCGGGGATGCGTTCCAGCACTTCTTTCAAGGCCAGGGGCAGGTCGCGCAGTTTGCTCAGTTTGGCGGTGTAGGCCGCCAGTTCGGTTTTGGTCGGCAGTTCGCCGTACAGCAGCAGGTAGGCGACTTCTTCGAACTGCGCATCGGCAGCCAGTTCGCGCACGTCGTAGCCGCGATAGGTCAGGCCGGCACCGGCCTGGCCCACGGTGGACAGTGCGGTCTGCCCGGCCACTTGGCCACGCAGGCCGGCACCACTCAGTACTTTTGCTTCAGCCATGTCTGTTCTCCAATCTTGTATTTATCAGGGAAGCCTTCGTTGACCCCATCCCTGTAGGAGCGAGCTTGCTCGCGAAAAAACCTACGGCCAGCGCGTTTATCCAGCTTTCCCGCGTTATCGTTGACGATCTTCGCGGGCAAGCCCGCTCTCCTACAGCTGGATGACCAGCTTCTATTTCTTCGCGGCAAACAGCGCGTCGAGCTTCTGCTCGAAGGTGTGATAGTCGATGCGATCGTAAAGCTCCATGCGGGTCTGCATGGTGTCGATCACGTTCTGTTGGGTACCGTCGCGACGGATCGCGGTGTAGACGTTCTCGGCGGCCTTGTTCATGGCACGGAAGGCCGAGAGCGGGTACAGCACCAGGGAAACATCGGCAGATTTCAACTGTTCGGTGGTGTACAGCGGGGTCGCGCCGAATTCGGTGATGTTAGCCAGGATCGGCGCTTTCACACGGGCGGCGAACAGCTTGTACATGTCCAGTTCGGTGATGGCTTCCGGGAACACCATGTCGGCGCCGGCTTCGATGCACGCGGCAGCCCGCTCCAAAGCGGACTCCAGGCCTTCGACGGCCAGGGCATCGGTACGCGCCATGATCACGAAGCTGTCATCGGTGCGCGCGTCCACGGCGGCCTTGATGCGGTCGACCATTTCTTGCTGGGACACGATCTCTTTGTTCGGACGATGGCCGCAGCGCTTGGCACCGACCTGGTCTTCGATATGGATGGCGGCGGCGCCGAACTTGATCATCGACTTGACGGTGCGCGCTACGTTGAACGCCGAGGAACCGAAGCCGGTGTCCACGTCCACCAGCAGTGGCAGGTCGCAGACGTCAGTGATGCGGCGTACGTCGGTCAGCACGTCGTCCAGGCCGGTGATCCCCAGGTCCGGCACGCCCAGCGAACCGGCGGCAACCCCGCCACCCGACAGGTAGATCGCCTTGAAACCGGCGCGCTTGGCCAGCAAGGCATGGTTGGCGTTGATCGTACCGACGACCTGCAACGGCTGTTCGCTGGCGACTGCGTCACGGAAACGCTGGCCTGGGGTGCTCTTAATGTTAGAACTCATGACTCACCTCGTTATTGGGGAGCGCCGTCCGGGAAGTGACGGGCGATGTTGCGTTTGGAAGCGCCTATGTGACGGCGCATCAACAGTTCGGCCAACTCACCGTCGCGATCGGCAATCGCGTCAAGAATCCGGTGATGCTCGGCAAAGGCCTGGCGTGGACGATTCGGGGTAGCGGAGAACTGGATGCGGTACATGCGCACCAATTGATACAGCTCGCCGCAGAGCATTTGGGTCAGGGTGCGATTACGGGCGCCTTGAATTATCCGGTAATGAAAATCGAAGTCGCCTTCCTGCTGGTAGTAGCCAACACCGGCCTGGAACGCTTCGTCGCGCTCATGGGTGTGCAACACCTGGCGCAGTTCGTCGATCTCCGCGTCGGTCATGCGCTCGGCGGCCAGGCGACAGGCCATGCCTTCCAGGGATTCGCGGATTTCATAGAGTTCGATCAGCTCGGCGTGGCTCAAGGACACCACTCTGGCGCCGACATGGGGGACGCGCACCAGCAGGCGCTGGCCTTCCAGACGATGGATCGCCTCGCGCAGCGGGCCGCGGCTGATGCCATAGGTGCGCGCCAGTTCCGGTTCGGAAATCTTGCTGCCGGGGGCGATTTCGCCCTTGACGATGGCGGCCTGTATACGCCTAAAGACGTTCTCGGACATCGTCTGGGAATCGTCCTGCGCCATCACTGGGTTTTCCAGTTGATCCAGCATATTGTCGACACCTTTAAAAGCAATGTGGCAAAAACTAGCCAATCAGGCCCTGTTAGTCAAAGAATAAATCAACATTGTCGACAATCGTCTAATAACCTTCCCATCGGTCCGTCTGGGCATGGCGGGCTGCCAGCGCTGGCGCCAAAAAAGCATCATGTTAGAATGCACGCCGCATTTGCCTGACATCGCTAGATGAAACGGCGCACGAGGGAGCTTGCGCAGCAATGCCAGTCGCCTTGAATTGAACATCGCACTGCACCGCCTCAGGATCTATGAGACTCAAGCCCTTCCCCCTGTTCTGCCTACTGTTCATCCCCGGTCTTGGCGTTGCCGCCGAGAAGACCGTGTATGGTCTCAACGAATACGCCAAGTTGGCCGACATCGACCTGGAAGTCGCCGCCAAACTGGACACCGGCGCCAAGACCGCCTCCCTCAGCGCCCGCGACATCAAGCGTTTCAAGCGCAACGGCGAGTCCTGGGTACGCTTCTACCTGGCCATCGACGCCGCCCATTCCCACCCCATCGAACGCCCCCTGGCCCGCGTCAGCAAGATCAAGCGTCGCGCCGGTGATTACGACCCCGATGAGGACAAGAACTACACAGCCCGTCCAGTGATCGCGCTGGATATCTGCATGGGTACCGCTTTACGCAGCATCGAAGTGAACTTGACTGACCGCAGCGCCTTTCAATACCCGCTGCTGATCGGCTCCGAAGCGTTGAAACGCTTTGATGCGCTGGTCGACCCCAGTCTTAAATATGCAGCAGGCAAACCCGCCTGCGCCGCCGACGCTCATACCGCCGAGTAAACCGAATGCGCTCTCTGACCCTGCACCTGAGAATCCTCATCGCCATCCTGGTGGTGCTGGGGATTTCGGTCACCGCCTACCAGATCTTCGTGCTGGGCATCCCTGTCACTGAAGACGCCACCGACGACTTGTGGAACATCGACGCCAAGGTCGAGTTCGTCGCCAACCCCAAGGACCCGGTGAAGGTCCAGATGTTCGTGCCGCCGCTGAGCCGCGATTTCGTCAGCCTCAACGAGAGTTTCATCTCCAATAACTACGGGGTGAGCGTCAACCGCATCGACGGCAACCGCAAGGTCACCTGGTCGGCGCGCCGCGCCAAGGGCAACCAGACCCTGTATTACCGCCTGGTGCTGACCAAGCGTTACAGCGGCGAAAAGGTCAAGGTCAAGGGCCCGACCTTCCGCGACAGCATCGCTGTCGAAGGCCCGGAAAAAATCGCCGCCGAAGCCCTGCTCGCACCGATCCGCCAGCACTCGGCCGACGTCGAGACCTTTATCAGCGAGGCGATCAAGCGCACTAACAACCTCAACGACGACAACGTCAAGCTGCTGCTGGCCGGCGATCCGTCGATCCCGCACAAGGCCAAGATCGTCGAACTGCTGTTGTCCATTGCCCATGTGCCGGTGGAAAAAGTCCACACCCTGCGCCTGGTGGCCGACCAGCCGCAAACCCCGGAACTGTGGCTGCGCAGCTTCAATGGCAGCGACTGGCTGTACTTCAACCCGGAAACCGGCGAACAAGGCCTGCCCGCCGACCGCCTGCTGTGGTGGACCGGCGACGAGAACCTGATCACCGTCGATGGCGGCAAGAAAGCCATGGTCACCTTCAGCCTGAACAACAGCGAAATGAACGCCATTCGCCTGGCCAAGCTGACCGACGAAAACACCGACGCCAACTTCCTCGAATACTCGCTGTATGGCCTGCCGCTGCAGACCCAGCAGACCTTCATGATCATGGTGATGATCCCGATCGGCGTGCTGGTGATCCTGATCCTGCGCAACCTGATCGGCCTGCAGACCCTGGGTACCTTCACGCCGGTGCTGATCGCCCTGGCGTTCCGCGAGACGCAACTGGGCTTCGGGATTGTGCTGTTCACCATTATTACCGCGCTGGGCTTGTCCCTCAGGTCGTACCTGGAACACCTGAAGTTGCAGATGCTGCCGAGATTGTCGGTGGTGCTGACCTTCGTCGTGGTGCTGATCGCGGCCATCAGCCTGTTCAGCCATAAACTGGGGCTGGAACGCGGGCTGTCGGTGGCGCTGTTCCCGATGGTGATCCTGACCATGACCATCGAACGCCTGTCGATCACCTGGGAAGAACGCGGCGCCAGCCATGCGCTGAAAGTGGCGATTGGCACGCTGTTCGCGGCATCCCTGGCGCACCTGATCATGAGCGTGCCGGAGCTGGTCTACTTTGTGTTCACCTTCCCGGCCGTCCTGCTGATCCTGGTGGGCTTCATGCTGGCCATGGGGCGCTATCGCGGCTATCGCCTGACTGAACTGATGCGTTTCAAAGCCTTCGTGAAGGCTGACTCGTAATGTTCGGCCTCTGGAAGACCTGGAAGGCCCTGGAAGCGCGGGGGATCATGGGCATCAACCGGCGTAATGCCGACTATGTGCTCAAGTACAACAAGCGCAGCCTGTACCCGATCGTGGATGACAAGATCATCACCAAGGAGCGCGCATTGGCCGCCGGCATCCATGTGCCGCAGATGTACGGGGTGATCTCCACCGAGAAGGAAATCGACAAGCTCGACGAGATCATCGGCGGCCGCAGCGACTTCGTGATCAAACCGGCCCAGGGCGCCGGCGGTGACGGCATCCTCGTCATCGCCGACCGCTTCGAGGGGCGTTATCGCACCGTGTCCGGCAAGATCATCAGCCATGAGGAGATCGAGCATCAGATCTCCAGCATCCTCACCGGCCTTTACTCCCTGGGCGGCCACCGCGACCGTGCGCTGATCGAGTACCGCGTGGTGCCCGACCAGATCTTCAAGAGCATCAGCTACGAAGGCGTGCCGGACATCCGCATCATCGTGCTGATGGGCTACCCGGTGATGGCCATGCTGCGCTTGCCGACCCGCCAGTCCGGCGGCAAGGCCAACCTGCACCAGGGCGCGATCGGCGTGGGCGTCGACCTGGCCACCGGCCTGACCCTGCGCGGCACCTGGCTGAACAACATCATCACCAAACACCCCGACACCACCAACGCGGTGGATGGCGTGCAACTGCCCTATTGGGACGGTTTCATGAAACTCGCGGCCGGCTGCTATGAGCTGTGCGGGCTGGGCTATATCGGCGTGGACATGGTGCTGGACCAGGAGAAAGGCCCACTGATCCTTGAACTGAATGCGCGGCCGGGGCTGAATATCCAGATCGCCAACGACTGCGGCCTGACCCTGCGCACCCATGCGGTGGAGGCGCACCTGGAAGCGTTGAAGGCGGCGGGGGTGACGCAAACCCCGGAAGAGCGAGTCAAGTTCGCCCAGGAAATGTTCGGACATATTCCCCCCGTAGCAGGCTGATCCAGCCTTCCACCTGCCTATCCCCGACATCCCCCCTAGGACCAAATCCTACGGGGGACTACAATCCCCTCCCCCATGCCAACGGCTGATCCACCCCGCATGTCGACCTGCTCCGTACACCCACTGCCCTATCGGGCCAACCCCGCCGAGTATTTTGCGGCGATTCGTCACGCGCCCGGTGCGGTGCTGCTCGACAGCGGTCGCCCGGCCGCCGAGCGTGGCCGTTACGACCTGCTCAGCGCCTGGCCACTGGTAACGCTGACGGTGGGGCCTGACGAGAGCGGCAGCGAGTTCCTGCAACGCCTGCGGGAAAACCTGACGCAGTTGGGTGAAGCGGCATTGCCAGCCGGCTATACGTTGCCGTTCGCCGGCGGCCTGATCGGTTACCTGAGCTATGACTTCGGCCGGCACTTGGAACCGTTGCCGCACCAGGCGGTGGATGATCTGCACCTGCCGGACGCACGTTTCGGGCTGTATGCCTGGGCCCTGGTCAGCGATCACCAGGCGCAGACCAGCCAACTGGTGTTTCACCCGACGCTGGTCGATAGCGAGCGGCAGCGACTGATCAGCCTGTTCGGCCGAGCCGGCGCCGCTACCGCGGCCACCTTCAAGCTCCACGGCCCGATGACACCGGACATCAGCGCCCAGACCTACGCACAGGCCATCGCCCGCATCCACGACTACATCCAGGCGGGCGACTGCTACCAAGTCAACTTCACCCAGCGTTTCCGTGCGGCGTGCAGCGGCGATCCATGGGTGGCCTATTGCGCCCTGCGCGAAGCCTGCCCGACGCCATTTTCCGGGTTCCAGAGCCTGCCGGATGACGGCGCGGTGCTGAGCCTGTCGCCGGAGCGTTTCGTGCGCATCAGCCAGCGCCAGGTCGAAACCCGCCCGATCAAAGGCACCCGCCCCCGAGGCCTCACCCCCACGGAAGACGCCGCCAACGCCGCCGAACTGCTGGCCAGCCCCAAGGATCGCGCCGAGAACCTGATGATCGTCGACCTGCTGCGCAACGACCTCGGTCGCACCTGCCGCACCGGTTCGGTGAGCGTGCCGGAGCTGTTCAGCCTGGAAACCTACCCCAACGTGCACCACCTGGTCAGCAGCGTGACCGGCGAACTGGCCGACGACAAAGACGCCCTCGACCTGATCGCCGGCAGCTTTCCCGGCGGTTCCATCACCGGCGCGCCGAAGATCCGTGCGATGCAGATCATCGACGAACTGGAACCGACCCGACGCGGCCTGTATTGCGGTTCGTTGGTGTATCTGGATGTGCGCGGCGAGATGGACAGCTCCATCGCCATCCGCAGTTTGCTGGTCAAGGATGGCCAGGTGTGCTGCTGGGGCGGCGGCGGGATTGTGGCGGATTCGCAATGGGAGGCGGAGTATCAGGAGTCGCTGACCAAGGTGCGGGTCTTGTTACAAACCCTGGAAAGCCTGTAACGCCGCGCCCTTCCTGGCTTCGGAAAGCAGCGCTCGACCGCGGAAAGAATCTGAATCAGAACCGCTGTGGACGGGGTATGAACCGGAGGATAGCGTCCGGC
Source organism: Pseudomonas extremaustralis (assembly GCF_900102035.1). Lineage (NCBI taxonomy): Bacteria > Pseudomonadati > Pseudomonadota > Gammaproteobacteria > Pseudomonadales > Pseudomonadaceae > Pseudomonas > Pseudomonas extremaustralis. Next base: position 59,007 of record NZ_LT629689.1, on the reverse strand, counting down.
TTCGACCGTCCACCCGCCGTCTGTGAAGGATCACATGAAGCGATTGCTTACTCCTCAGAAAATATTTCAAAGATTGCATCTGCACTTGCGCGAGCCTAGCATCTCCCAAATTGGGAGGTTGAAGTCATGCGGATAATCGCGTTCTCGACCTTACGTCTCTTCTGGGAGAGCCACCCAGCTTATATCGACGCCAAAACACCGCTGGTCGAGTTGTATCGCCATATGGAGAAGGCTGCATATTCAACACCGCAAGCGCTCAAGGCGGAGCTCGCAACCGCGAGCATCCTCAAAGGCAGCAGGGTTGTATTCAATGTGGGCGGCAACAAATAGCGAGTAATCATGGCGATCAATTATCAGCGCCAGCTTGGGTTCATACGTTTCGTGAGAACCCACGCACAGTACGATCAGATCAACGCGGAGACCGTGTGATGAACATCAAACCCATACATTCCCAAGAAGACCTCACCGCCGCGCTCGCACGCGTCGAACAGATATGGGAAGCGCCAATCGGCTCGCCCGAGGGGGATGAGCTGGAAATTCTTGCAATACTCATTGAAAAGTATGAGACCGAACATTATCCAATGCCGCCGTCGGACCCGGTGGAAGCCATCCGCTTTCGCATGGAGCAACTCGGTATGACGGCACGCGACCTGGAGGCATTCATCGGCACCAGTGGCCGGGTGTCCGAAGTGCTCAACCGCAAGCGCAAGCTGAGCCTGTCGATGATCAGGCGCCTGCATGAAGGTTTGAGCATCCCTTATGAGCGGTTGCTGACCGGGGCCTGAGATCTCGGGCCGCCGTCAGCGAACGACTTACAGGCTCAACGAGCGGTCAGAAGTGTTGGTTGAGCGAGCAAAAGGACTGCCGAACTCTAGGGATTCAAGCCCGTCGCCGCAACGCAGGGCGGATTTTGATACCATCGCTCCCCTATAGAGCGCTCAGCGCCACTGACCTGTAGGAACCGTCCTGATGAACCAAGCTTTCGACGTTGTTGAACTCGCTACGACTTATGCCAACAAGTCTGCCCAGGACATTCTCAAGCTGGCATTCAGCCAGTTCGGCGATGACCTGTGGATTTCCTTCAGCGGTGCCGAGGATGTGGTGCTGGTGGACATGGCCTGGAAGCTGAACAAGAACGTCAAGGTGTTCAGCCTCGACACCGGCCGCCTGCACCCGGAGACCTACCGGTTCATCGAGCAGGTGCGCGAGTTCTACAAGATCGACATCGAACTGATCTCGCCGGACCAGAGCAGACTGGAACCCTTCGTCAAGGAGAAAGGCCTGTTCAGCTTCTATAAGGACGGCCATGGCGAATGCTGCGGCGTGCGCAAGATCGAGCCGCTGCGCCGCAAGCTTGCCGGCGTGAGCGCCTGGGCCACCGGCCAACGCCGCGACCAGAGCCCCGGCACCCGCAGCCAAGTGGCGGCATTGGAGATCGACACCGCCTTCTCCACCCCGGAACGTACCCTGTACAAATTCAACCCGCTGGCGCAGATGACCAGCGAAGAAGTCTGGGGTTATATCCGCATGCTGGAGTTGCCGTATAACAGCCTGCATGAGCGCGGTTTTATCAGCATCGGCTGCGAACCCTGCACCCGTCCGGTACTGCCGAACCAGCACGAACGCGAAGGCCGTTGGTGGTGGGAAGAAGCCACGCAGAAAGAATGCGGGCTGCACGCCGGGAATCTCATCGGCAAGGCTTGAAGCTGACGCAGTAAAACATGTGGGAAGGGGCTTGCTCCCTCCCACATTTTGTTTTGTGTTTGCCATTAGATATGTACACACACATGTAACCATCGGTGCCATTTGTGTGTGCAATCCTTATTCTCGCGCACCATAACGTAACACCTTCCCCGGCCATCGCCTGGCCTGGCGAATCGCACGCCTACAAGCGAAAAATAAATAGCTGTTCAAGCGGTCAATTTATATCTCTTGAAATTCAGCGATTTATTCAATCCCCCTATCAAAACGAAATTACCCAGGTTTTTTATAGAGCCAAAACTGGCACGCATGTGGCTTAAGGTGAAAAGTGCTTTGTATACAATAAATACAAAACCTACATACACTTTGCCATCCGCGGCGCTGCTGCAGATGCGCTGGAGCCTGCCGGAATGCGTACAAGCCTCTCGAACACCATCGCACTGGATCTGCCCTCCTCCGCCCTGAACCCCGAGGACGCCGGCCCCGGTCCGGTGGCGCTCAGCCCGCGCCTGCACAACAAGGACCTGGCGCCCACCAAGGTCGAAGGCCGACGCTGGGGGCGCTACAGCATCTTTGCGCTGTGGACCAACGATGTGCACAACATTGCCAACTACTCATTCGCCATCGGCCTGTACGCACTGGGCCTGGGTGGCTGGCAGATTCTGCTGTCCCTGGGCATCGGCGCGGCGCTGGTGTACTTCTTCATGAACCTGTCGGGCTATATGGGGCAAAAGACCGGGGTACCGTTTCCAGTGATCAGCCGTATCAGCTTTGGTATTCATGGGGCACAGATTCCGGCGCTGATCCGCGCCGTGATTGCGATTGCCTGGTTCGGGATCCAGACCTACCTGGCCTCGGTGGTTTTCCGCGTGCTGCTGACCGCGATTCATCCGGGCTTTGGCGACTATGACCACAACTCGATCCTGGGTTTGTCGACCCTGGGCTGGGTGTGCTTTGTGGCGATCTGGTTCGTGCAACTGGTGATCCTGGCCTACGGGATGGAGATGGTGCGCCGCTATGAAGGCTTCGCCGGGCCGGTGATCTTGCTCACCGTCGCGGCGCTGGCCGGCTGGATGTACTTTCAGACCGGCGGCAACATCGCCTGGTCGATCCGCGAACCGCTGCGCGGCGCCGAGATGTGGCGCAATATCTTTGCCGGCGGCGCGCTGTGGCTGGCGATCTACGGCACGTTGATCCTCAACTTCTGCGACTTCGCCCGCTCCTCGCCATGCCGCAAGACCATCCTGGTCGGCAACTTCTGGGGCTTGCCGGTGAATATCCTGGTCTTTGCCGCCATCACCGTGCTGCTGTGCGGCGGGCAATTCCAGCTCAACGGCCGGGTGATCGAAAGCCCGACTGAAATCATCGCCGCCATCCCCAACACCTTTTTTCTCGTGCTCGGTTGCCTCGCATTCCTGATCGTCACCGTGGCGGTGAACATCATGGCCAACTTCGTCGCGCCGGCCTTTGTGCTGAGCAACCTGGCGCCCAAGTACCTGAACTTCCGCCGCGCCGGGTTGATCAGCGCCACCGTGGCGGTGCTGATCCTGCCGTGGAACCTCTATAACAGCCCGCTGGTGATCGTGTATTTCCTCTCTGGCCTTGGCGCGCTGCTGGGGCCGCTGTACGGAGTGATCATGGTCGATTACTGGCTGATCCGTAAAAGCCAGGTGGACGTGCCGCAGCTGTACAGCGAAGACCCGAACGGTGTTTATTACTACAGCCGTGGCGTCAATTTGCGTGCACTGGCAGCGTTTATTCCGGCGGCGATGATCGCCATCCTGCTAGCGTTGTTGCCAGGGTTCGCCAGCGTCTCGCCGTTTTCCTGGTTGTTTGGCGCCGGTATTGCAGGGCTACTCTATCTGCTGATCGCCAAGCGTCAGCCGTTCTACGCCGATGTCAGCGGCGAAAGCATTGCAGTCGATAACGTCAGTCATTAATCAAGGACCTTCCATGCGTATCCTCGTGGTCAACGTCAACACCACCGAATCCATCACCGACACCATCGCCCGGCAAGCGCGGGCCGTGGCGGCACCGGGCACCGAGATTGTCGGGCTCACGCCTCGCTTCGGCGCGGATTCGGTAGAAGGCAATTTTGAAAGCTACCTGGCCGCCATCGCGGTGATGGACCGGGTGATGGCCTACGACCAGCCGTTCGATGCAGTGATCCAGGCCGGCTATGGCGAACATGGCCGCGAAGGTTTGCAGGAACTGTTGAACGTGCCAGTGGTGGACATCACCGAAGCGGCCGCCAGCACCGCGATGTTCCTGGGGCATGCCTATTCGGTGGTGACCACCCTGGATCGCACCGTACCGCTGATCGAAGACCGCCTGAAACTCGCCGGCCTGTACCAGCGCTGCGCCTCGGTGCGAGCCAGCGGCATGGCGGTGCTGGAGCTGGAAGAACACCCGCTGGCAGCCATGGAAGCCATCGTCCACCAGGCGGAACTGGCGATCCGCGAGGACAAGGCCGAGGTGATCTGCCTGGGTTGCGGCGGCATGGCCGGGCTGGATGAACGGATTCGCCAGCGCACCGGCGTGCCGGTGGTCGACGGAGTAACGGCGGCGGTGACCATTGCCGAATCCCTGGTGCGACTGGGGTTGTCGACCTCGAAGATTCGGACTTACGCGACGCCACGACCGAAGACCATCATTGGCTGGCCCGGCAAGTTCGGACAATAAAATCTGACGCGGGAGGACGCTGGGCTTAGACCGCGCTGAATATTTGCCCCAAGCCCTGCTCGGCAAACTGCTCGATGATGAAATCCACAAACGCCCGGGTTTTGCCGGGCAGCAGTTTGTGCTCGGCGTAGTAGAGGGAGATATTGCCGTCGTCGACGTACCAGTCAGGCAGCACGCGCACCACCGCGCCGCTGTCCAGAAACGGCACGGCCATGGGCATGCTCACCAGTGCAATGCCCAGGCCTTGGGCACTGGCGCAGCAGGCGGCTTCGGAGTCGCTCATGGTCATGCCGGGCTTGAGCACCAGCGGGCGCTGTTCGCGTTCGCCACTGGTGAGTTGCCAGGAGCGTATACGCCCGGTTTGCGGTGAGCGAATCAGGATGCCCTTGCAGCGCGACAAGTCTTCGGGCACCAGCACCGGCGGGCGCTGCGCCAGGTAATGCGGTGACGCCACCAGCACCCGATGCGCCGGTGCCAGCTTGCGCGCCACCACGCCCTGGGGCAGTTCGAACCCACCGCCGATGGCCGCATCGAAGCCCTGGCCGATCAGGTCGACCTGGCGGTTATCGAAATGCCAGTCTGGGCTGATGTCCGGGAAACGCCGCATGAACTCGCCCAACAACGGCACCACGTAGCGATTGCCGAACACCGTGCCCATGCTCACCTTGAGCGTACCCACTGGCCGCCCTTCGGCGCTGGCCAGGTTGGCGACGGCGTTCTGGATAGTGGTAAGGCTGCCGCTGACTTCCTGCAGGAACACTTTGCCGGCTTCTGTCAGGGTCAGGCGTCGGGTGCTGCGCTGGAACAGGCGTACACCAAGGCGCGCCTCCAGCTTGGCGACGCTTTTGCCGACGGCCGCCGGGGTCAGGCTCAGGTGCCGCGCCGCCTCGGCAAAGCTGCCGCCTTCGGCACTGCGCACGAAGCATTCGATACTGCCAAAGCTCTCCATACCACCCCACTCTAAACTTTTGGTTTACACAGACTATAGCAATCGCGATCTACCGGTGTGTGCGGGCGAGGTCGATACTCGGCTCCATCAACAAGGCATTGGGCCTTGAACATCAAGGAGATCGACATGACCACACAAAACCTCAGCGGCAAAGTTGCGTTGATTCAAGGCGGTTCCCGCGGCATTGGCGCCGCCATCGTCCAGCGCCTGGCCGCACAGGGTGCCGCCGTTGCCTTTACCTACGTCAGCTCGGCCGCCAAGGCTGAAGCATTGCAGAACAGCGTCATCAGCCAAGGCGGCAAAGCCCTGGCGATTCAAGCCGACAGCGCCGATGCCACGGCGATCCGCAACGCAGTCAACGCCACCGTCGAAGCCTTCGGCCGCCTGGATATCCTGGTGAACAATGCCGGCGTGCTGGCCATCGCACCGCTGCAGGACTTCACCCTGGAAGACTTCGACCAGACCCTGGCAATCAACGTGCGCAGCGTGTTTATCGCCACCCAGGAAGCAGCCAGGCACATGGGCGAAGGGGGACGAGTGATCAATATCGGCAGCACCAACGCCGAGCGCATGCCGTTTGGCGGTGGCGGCCCCTACGCGATGAGCAAGGCGGCGCTGGTGGGCCTGACCAAAGGCCTCGCACGTGACCTGGGGCCACGGGGCATCACCATCAATAACGTGCAGCCCGGGCCGGTGGACACCGACATGAACCCGGCAAACAGTGAGTTTGCCGAGAGCCTGATCGGGCTGATGGCGGTGGGCCGTTACGGACATGTGGAAGAGATTGCCAGCTTCGTGGCGTATCTGGCCGGCCCGGAAGCGGGCTATATCACCGGTGCCAGCCTGACCATCGATGGCGGCTTCAGCGCCTGACAACGGCGGGCGGGGGCTTGCTCCCGATAGCGGTGGATCAGTCGATACAGATGCTGACTGTCATACCGTCATCGGGAGCAAGCCCCCCTCCCACCTGTCTGGCTGGGGGCGTTCAGGAAAGAGGCGGCAGGCCGTAGGCAGCCAGGTCGAAGTCCGCGAGCTTGCGGATGATCTGGTCGGCATGGTGATACTTGCTGTCGGCCATGGCTTCATCCGGCACGGCAATGGCGGTCATCCGGGCCGCTTTCGCAGCGGTGACGCCAAACGGCGAATCTTCGAACACCAGGCAATCTTCCGGCGCCACACCCAGGCGACGCGCGGCGGTGAGGAAGATATCCGGCGCGGGTTTGGCGGCGCCGACTTCCGGGTCATCGGCCGTGACGATGGTGCCGAACAGGCTGAACCACTCGCGGTGCAGGGTGGTCTTGTGGCCAAACGAATGGCGCGACGAACTGGTGCCCACGGCAATCGGGATGTTGTGGGCCTTCAAGTGCCGCACCAGCACCTCGGCCCCCGGCATGCCCAAGGCCTTGGGGAAACGCTCGCTCATCAGCGGCTCGCGGATTTCCAGGAATTGCGCTGGCGTGATCGGCAGATCCAGCGCCTTGACCACATAGTCGGCCAAGTCCTGGGCACCACGCCCGATGATGTGCTGCTTGATGCCCCAATCGTAGGCGCGACCGTAGCGTTCGGCGATGATCTGTGTGACTTCGGTATAGATGCCTTCTGTATCCAGTAACAACCCGTCCATATCGAAAATCACGGCCTTGATCGGGACAGCGGTACGCGGTGCATTCATCACAACAGATCCCAGGGGGAAGGACTAAAAGGATTCAGCACAATAACGGCCACGCTTGCCCGCAAGCAACCCTTTAGACGCAGCGTTTATCCTTTTGAAACGCGCGCAAGGCTCTATCGCGTGGTCGGCGCTTTTATCCGGTTCGTGCCGTTCTGCGCTGGATCATGCAGCAGTGGCAGGTTGCCCATGCCGACCAACGTAGCCTCCACCGCCTCATCCAGCGGTGTATGGGGTTCGTTGCCCAGGGTTTGCAAGAGCCGATGGTTATTGAGGAGCAGCGGGGTCTGCCACAGGTAACGCATCTCCTGCAGTTCGCGGAAAGTGACGATAAAAGGCGCAGCCATCTTCAGCAGCCACCAAGGGAAGTTGCCTACGCGCGGTTGCGCCCCGGTCCTGCGAGCGACGACTCGGCGGATAGCCTCGACCATCTGGGTACCATCGGCATCCACATGCCCGGCCAGATGAAACCGTGCAAAGGGTGGCAGCCCTTCGCGACGCTCCAGCAATTGCACCATCGTGCGCGCCACATCCGGCAGATACGCCCATTGGTGCGCCACGCCCGGAGCGCCTGGGTAACTCACCGTACCCACCGGCTTGCCTGGCTTGACCAGCCCTTGGGAAAACCAGCTATTGGCGGCCCTGGCGCCGAAGAAATCCCCGGCCCGTACAATCAACACCCGCGCACCGTGCTGCGATGCGTCCAACAAGCGCCGTTCCATCTCGACTCGAATCGCGCCTTTACGGGTCTGCGGGTGCTGGGGCGCGTCTTCGTCGACCAGCGGGAACGCATCCGGCCCATAGTTGTAGACGGTACCCGGCAACACGATCGTCGACCCTTCGGCAATAGCCGCTGCGATGCTGTTATCGATCATCGGCAGCACCAACTCGGCCCAGCGGCGATAACCGGGCGGGTTGACCCCGTGCACGATCACCGAACAACCGCTGGCCGCCGCGAGTACGTCGGCGCGGTTCATTGCGTCACCCTGTACCCAGATGAAATCGCCGCTTTGTCGGCGGGCCTTTTCCACGTCACGGGTCAGCGCTATGACCTGCCACCCGCCGGCGGCTAACTGACGCGCGACTTCACCACCGATCCCGCCCGTTGCGCCCAGTACCAATACCTTGTCCATGCCTGTCTCCCGCAATAACTAGAAGGGTTCATCCTGAGCGTGGGCAAGCTATAGATAAATTGCCGAACTTCATCCAGCAGCTATACATTTATGCATGGCATTGAATATTGGTTGGGAGTTCTACCGGTCGTTCCTCGGCGTACTCGAGGAGGGATCGTTGTCGGGCGCCGCACGGCAGCTCGGCATCACACAGCCCACGGTCGGCCGGCATATTGCCGCGCTGGAAACGGCGCTGGGCGTCGTACTGTTCACCCGCTCACCGACAGGTTTACTGCCGACGGCGGTCGCCCAGGCGCTGCGCCCCCACGCCGAGACCATGGCGCGTACCGCTGCCGCCCTGGAGCGCGCCGCCTCATCCCACGGCGACGAGGTGCGTGGCGTGGTGCGCGTGTCCGCCAGCGAAGTGGTCGGCGTGGAGGTGCTGCCGCCGATCATCAGCCAATTGCGCCAGCAACATCCTCACCTCAAGGTGGAACTGGTCCTGACCAACCGCCTGAGCGACTTGCTGCAACTGGAAGCCGACATCGCCGTACGCATGCTCCGACCCCGCCAGGAACAATTGCTGGCACAACGCGTAGGCCTGATCGAAGTCGGCCTGCACGCTCGCGACGATTACCTGCAGCAACACGGCGTCCCTGTGCACATGCACGATTTGGCGCACCACTCGGTGATCGGCTTTGACCAGGAAAACGCCTTTATCCGCAGCCTGGCCATCCAGGGCTTCGAGCGCAGCGCATTCGCCCTCAGCAGCGACAGCGACCTGGCGCAATTGGCGCTGATCCGCGCCGGTGCCGGCATTGGCGGCTGCCAGGTGCAACTGGCCAAGCGCGACCCACGCCTGCAGCGCGTTTTGCCGGATGCCTTCGCGCTCAGGATGGACACGTGGGTCACCATGCACGAAGACCTGCGCAACAGCCCGCGCTGCCGAGTGATGTTCGATGCACTGGTGCAGGGTTTACAGCGTTACGTACAGGCTTGAGACAGCTTCACTGGTGAAGAATCAGAGTCCCTCAATCCCTTCACAGACGCCCCCATGTCCGAAGCCTTCGAAGTCCCCAGCCCCCACGAAAAACACATCGAACACACCACCGAACATGCCCACGGTCGCGGTGACAATTTCGCCAGCCGTATTGCCGTGATGACCGCGCTCATGGCCACTCTCGGCGCCATGCTCAGCTATCAGGCCGGCTCCACCGAAAGCGAAGCGGCGATGGACAAGAACAACGCTGCCATCATCAAGACTGAAGCGGCCAACCAGTGGAATTACTACCAGGCCAAATCCAGCCGGCAGAACCTGGCGGAACTGGCCACCCATATTCCCGGCGTGGATGCGGCGCATTACAAGGATGAAATCGAGCGCTATAAAACCCAGAAGGAAGACGTGCGCCGCCAGGCCGAAAAGCTCGAAGCGTCCTCAAAGGAATGGGACGAGAAGTCCGAACAGGCGCTGCACCAGCATCATCGCTGGGCCCAGGCGATGACCGCGATTCAGATCGCGATTTCGCTGGCGGCGATTACGTTGCTGACGCGCCGGGAATGGTTGAAGCGTATGTCGTATACAGCCGCTGGCGTGGCGGTGGTGTTGGGGAGTCTGGCCTGGTTGCATATCTGAGGCGCTCGCCACAACAGCATCTTTGCACTTGGGCTCTGCCACTCGATCGCTATATAGTAAAAAGCATAACGATCAGTACAGCCTAGCCCGAGGAGATACCGGTGTCCGCACACCCCAAGGAAGCCGTAGGCGCCGCCTACAACATTGACGCCATGCGTTACGCCCAGTCGATGACCTGGCAGGCCATCGAACAACTGGCCCAGCGCATCCGCCCCGGCATGCTGGAGTCCGAAGCCCGTGAACTGGGCAAGCAAGTACTCGCCGACCTCGACATGCAACGCATCTGGCACCCGCTGCTGGTGCGCTTCGGCGCCAACACCCTCAAGACCTTCAAGCAACGCTCCGAAGGCGACCCGATACTGGGCGACAACGACATCTTCTTCATCGACATGGGCGCGGTATGGCAAGGCCACGAAGGTGACGCCGGCGCCACATTCACCACTGGCAACGACCCGGACATGATCGCCTGCGCCAACGCCGCCAAAGACCTGTTCGACCGCGTGCAGGCACACTGGAAAGACCACCAGGTCATTGGCCTCGAGCTCTACCGCTACGCCGAAGAACAAGCCCAAGCCATGGGCTGGGACTTGAACCTCGACATCAAGGGACACCGGGTCAGCGACTTCCCCCATGCGATCCATCGCGGCGGCGACCTGGGTGACTTCGAGCACTACCCGAACGCCGGACTGTGGATTCTGGAAATCCAGATTGCCCATCCGTGCAAGCCTTACGGTGCCTTTTATGAAGACTTGCTGGCCTGAAGGGACGATTGTTTTCAATCTGTTACAGGAGCGATTAAAGTACCGCCCCCCGAGAATTGAATCTCGGGCTTTAGCCCATGGAGTTACTCAGTGAAGTACGTCAGTAAAGTAGTTGCAGCAGCTGTTCTCGGCTTCGCCCTCGCCGGCTGCACTGGCACCGCCATCAAATCCCCGCAATACGACAGCAGCCAATACACCGTGCTGGGTCACAGTGAAGCCAGCGCCACCGGCATCATGCTCTTCGGCGTTATCCCAATCGGCCAGAACAGCCGTTTCGTGCGTGCCCAAGACGCTGCCATCAAGGCAAAAGGCGGCGACGCGCTGATCAATACCCAGGTTCAGGAAAACTGGTTCTGGGCATGGGTACTCAGCGGTTACACCACCAAGATTTCCGGTGATGTGATCAAGTTGAAAACCGCGCAGTAAAATCGCCAGGCGTTAACCAAAGCCTGCGAAGTATCATGGGCCAATCTCTCGAGGATGGCCCATGAACCTCAGCATCGTTTACGCCCTCGCCGCCGCCGCCCTGTTCGGCGCCAGCACCCCCCTCGCCAAAAACCTCGGCCTGGGTCTCTCGCCCATACTGCTTGCCGGCCTGCTCTACCTCGGCAGTGGTCTCGGACTCGCCGCTGTACGCCTGTTGCGCGATCGCGGCTGGAAATCGCCTGGACTGACCCCCTCGGAATGGCCCTGGCTGCTCGGCGCCATTGCGTTCGGCGGCATCCTTGGCCCCGTCGCCCTGATGTTCGGCCTGACCCGCACCGCCGGCGCGACCGCCTCGCTGATGCTCAACCTTGAATCGGTGCTGACTGCTGTTATCGCCTGGCTGGTGTTCCGAGAAAACGCGGACCGGCGCATCGTCCTCGGGATGATCGCGATCGTACTGGGCGGTGTGGTGTTGTCATGGTCGGACGGCGGCGGCACAAGCCATGACTGGACGGGGCCGTTTGCGGTAGCGCTGGCCTGCTTGTGCTGGGGGATCGATAACAACCTGACGCGTAAGGTATCCGCGTCGGATGCGCTGTTTATCGCCGGGGCCAAGGGCTTGATTGCAGGGGCGGTGAATGGCGGCCTGGCGCTTTATCTCGGCGCACAGGTACCCGGCGTGGCGCAGCTGGCGCCTATCTTGCTGGTTGGGTTCCTGGGGTATGGCATCAGCCTGGTCCTGTTTGTGCTGGCGCTACGCGGGTTGGGAAGCGCGCGTACCGGCGCCTACTTTTCGACAGCGCCCTTCCTGGGTGCCGCGATTGCGGTGCTGGCGCTGGGGGAATCGGTGACGCTGGCTTTCTGGATTGCGTCGGCGTTGATGGCCGTGGGTGTGTGGCTGCACCTGACGGAACGACACGCCCACGATCATCTGCATGAAGCGACAGAGCACGGGCATTGGCATGTGCATGATGAGCATCATCAGCATGAGCATGGGTTTGAGTGGGATGCGAAGGTGCCACACAGCCATGTGCATACACACAATGCGATGAGGCATAGCCATGCGCACTTTCCGGATGTGCATCATCGGCATAGGCATTGAGCAGACTGAAGATGTAATGGGCGACAGAAAGTCGCCCAGTGTTTATGCAGATCCAGCTCCAGGCTTTATCAAATCTGGAATCTTTCCAGTTGTTGTTTCAACGTACCACCCAGTTTGGCCAGGCTCATGCTAGAGGCCGCTGTGTGCTCGCTGGAAGCAGCAGACTGATCTGAAATATCCCGAACGCGAGTGACACTCCGACTGATCTCTTCAGCGACCGCGCTTTGTTCTTCTCCAGCCGTCGCAATCTGTCGCACCATTTCCTGGATATTGCTGATCATCGTGGTGATCGCGGTGACAGAGACATCTGTGTCGGAAATCTGAAGCACAGCCTTATCTGTAAGGCCACGGCATACTTCCATTCGCTCAACAGCGTCCTCAGAAATATTTCTTAAGCTGGCAATCAGTGTTTCGATTTCTTGAGTTGCCCCTTGCGTGTGCCTGGCTAAATTGCGCACCTCATCAGCCACCACTGCAAAACCACGCCCCGCTTCGCCCGCCCTGGCCGCTTCAATGGCAGCATTTAGAGCAAGAAGGTTAGTTTGATCCGCTACAGACTTGATGACATTAAGTACGCCCTCAATATGTTCACTCTCTTGTTTGAGACGAAGCATAGCTTGCGACGTATTCGACACTTCGGTAGCCAGATGCTCAATCTGTGCTACCGCTTGCTTGGCCGTGACTCCGCCGGTCTGTGCCTGCTGATCCGCCGTCGCCGCTGCGTTCGCTGCACTTTCGGAATTGTGTGCAACTTCCATCACGGTGGCGGCCATTTCATGAATTGCCGTAGCGACCTGATCAATTTCCAGGCGTTGTTGGCTGACCCCCATACGGGTTTGCTCCGTGGCCGCTGAAAGCTCTTGCGCAGAACCTGATATCACATTCGATGAGTTATGAACCTCACTGATCAGCGCACTGAGGCTGGCTTGCATTTGCCCAAAAGAGGCCAGGACGCTTCCAGGCCTAGCTGTTTTAATTTCATCGATAGCTCGAATATCGCCAGAGGCAATTCGCTGGGCAATACCGGAAAGAATGGAGGGCTCCGTGCCTAATGCTCGATCCAATCCGCGAGTGATTACCAGTGTCAGAGCCAAAGCGATGATCGCCGCAACCAGACAAAAAGCAATCAGTTGATTGCGCTGTAACTCATACTCGTCCTGCGAATGCATGACGTTGGCTGCGCTGGTTTGTTCCTCAAGCGCGATAAATTTAGTCACCACCTCAACCAGCTTCCTCAGCAGAGGCTCACAATCATTATTGATTTTTACAACTGCCGCGTCTTTATCCCCATTAAGTGCCAGATCGACAATATTCAAAGCCACCGGCCCGTACAAAGACTCGATCTGTTGAATGTCTGAAATCAAACGTTGAGCTTCGACTCGCTCTTCACCGGGCGACATCGCTTCTACCGACGCCGTCAATTCACGTAATAACTCACCCACTTTTCGGTGGGCATTATTGACAATATTTTTTTCATCGACCCGAACCGTAGATGAATTGATCAGAACCAGATTTCTTGCCGAAACAGCACGTTGCTGAGCAGCCAGCAACAATTCTGAAGAAAGTTCTTTTCGCTTACCGATACCATCCACATACCTGAAAAAGCGATTGTTAGCGTCACTCAGTGAAAAAATAGAAATCGCTGAAATTATCAAGACAAGTAAAAACAATGACCCAAAGCCAAGGCCGAGCCTGGCCTTTACAGAGAGAATATCTTTCATTATCTAAAATCCGTATTAGTTTTAAAGATGTGTATTTTTAATCCAGACTTTCACTATCAAGGTGGCTCGTTATGTTCGGCATGATACCTGTTGGAGACAGGACTAGACTGTGGCATAAGAAAACCCTTGCGATATCTGAATCATGGTCAGCGCTTGACACTCGCTTCCGACACATCACCCGCCATTGAATTTTCTTTAAGCCAGCCATTTATATCCGAATGACACATAGGCCGCGCAAAGTAATAGCCCTGAACAAAAAAACACCCCAGACTAATCAGCGCCTCCAACTCCTCACGGGTTTCCACGCCCTCGACTATACATTCCAGCTGCATATCCCTGCTTAAAGCGACCAGCGACTTTACGATTTTGTAGCTGACCGGGTTTTCATCAATCCCTATGACAAAAGCCCGATCTATTTTTATCTTGGTAAACGCCAACGACAGTAACTGGCTCAGACTGGAGTATCCAGTACCGAAATCATCAAGGGCAACACCGCAACCTAACCGGCAGAATCGATCAATAGAATGCTGCACTTTAACAACATCTTGCATAATGGCTGTTTCAGTTATTTCCAGATCCAGTCGCCGGGGATCAAAGTTACTTTCCTGAATAATTGAAACTATTTGCTCGGCCACTTCGTCCGACGCGCAGTCGTGTGTAGACAAGTTAAAAGAAAGACTGATGTGCGGGGGCCAATCAGCGGCAATCATCAAGGCCTTGCCAAGCAGATGAGTGCTCAAGCGATTGATTAAACCGATCCGCTCGGCAATCGGAATAAATTGACAGGGCGGGACGTCACCCAGCTCCAGGCTGCTCCAACGTGCCAATGCTTCGAACGCGACAGTCCGGCGGCTACGCAAATCAATCACCGGCTGAAAAACCAGGCTGAATTCTTGCTCAATATCGACCTGATGCAAGGCTTGTTCGATCTTGCTTTGCCGTATCAGTTGTGGATTGTGGGACGGTGTGAGCATAAACGTGACCCCCAGTTACCCGAACGTAGGCAGTAGGAGCCGTTTTTTTCGACCTGTAATAGCAAATAAATTCTTGGTAGCTCTATCCAAGCGCTGACGCCTGCAGACACCAGAAATCAATCGCATTTTCCTGCAGGCATAATTTTCTGCGTCCATGGGAAAATTCCTTAGCAATTCAACATCGTTCAGATAGTCAAAAAATGACTATACTGAAATTAGCTATAAAATAATAGCAATCTAGCCTTTTTCTGATCTTCCTGGGAAGGTAAATAGGTGTAAGCATTTGATTTTAAGTGATATTTCCCATGAAGCAGAATGCCACCATCACTATAGGCAAGCGAATCAAGCACTTACGACTAGACAATAAATGGACACAAGCCTCCCTTGCGGAAGCATTGGGGTGCGAGTCAATGACCGTGAGTCGTTACGAGAGAGGCGAATACGCCCCAAGCATCGAGATGCTGGAGCAAATCGCCAGGGTCCTGGGAGTGGGACTGGATGCGTTTTTCTCCAATCAGGATCCTGCTGAACCCACCACGGCGAACCTCCGCCACCACCTATGCGACATTGCCTACCAGGCTGATGAAATCTCGCTGAAAGAAATTGTTGGGGCGGCCAAGAGAATCCTGAGAAATCGAGTGCAAGAGAAATATACGGACCGGTCTACCCAATAGATAGAGAACAATCTTGAGTCGGTTCATGGGGCTTTTCGTTGTTTTTTATTGTAGGTGTTATTCAAGCTTAATTAAGCCTGGAAATGCATACATTTATTCCCGTTATTGCTGATGATGGATCATCCGGGAATATCTTCAGCAACCTCGAATTACAACTTGTAAAATAACAATGAACAAAGCAATAACTGCCATACATCTAACTAGCCAGGGGTTCAAAACCTCATCAATGCATGTAAAAACCGATACTTGCACTCTCTCGGGAGGAACATTTTCCAACCCGCCACCACTCGCTTGCAGCGACTCAAACACTCATAAAAAATCCAACCGAGCGCTGTAATCATCCAACCCGAAACCAGCATAAGGCTATCAGGCAAAAAAATAGCGATTGCTAACAGAGGAAAGGATAGTAACGCAGCCCCGTCAACGAGGATTTGGACGCGGGCAACCCAACAGACTGTATTTCCACGGACGTTCCCATACGGGCCTTTTTCGCCCCCAGAAAACACAAAACCCCTGAAAACTTTAACGTTTTCAGGGGTTTTGTCGTTTCGAATGTGGCGGTGAAGGAGAGATTCGAACTCTCGATACAATTTCTTGTATACACACTTTCCAGGCGTGCTCCTTAAGCCACTCGGACACTTCACCGTATCTCGTCAAACCAGTTCAGTCTGTCGAGGCGCGCTAATGTAGTCGAAAGCCTTTCTGATGGCAAAGGTTTTTTTCAGAATTTTCATGCGGTTAGACGGGTATGCCGGGCCAAGCCCGGCAAAGGGCGGTGATTCTGCCATTCTTAGGCATTGGCCGCGCGGGTCTGGAACGGCGATTGCGCCCCGCCCTAGGGCTTTCAACACCCAGCGCACAGGAAAAGACTGACTGGCCAGTCAGTCACGGTGCTTTACCAGGGCGGGCGTGGTGGGTAACGTCTGCGCATGCACTTCTATAACAACTCTATAAGGAACCGCGTCATGAGTGAGTTGATCTCCTACCACCTGGAAGACGGTATCGCGACCCTGACGTTGAGCAACGGCAAGGTGAATGCGATTTCTCCTGCGGTGGTCAATGCCTTTAATGAAGCGCTGGACCAGGCGGAGAAAGACCGGGCGGTGGTGATCATCACCGGCACGCCGGGGATCTTGTCGGGTGGTTATGATTTGAAGGTGATGACGGCCGGTCCTAAAGAGGCGGTCGGCCTGGTGACGGCGGGCTCGACGCTGGCGCGTCGTCTGTTGTCGCACCCGTTCCCGGTGATTGTGGCGTGCCCAGGACATGCGGTGGCCAAGGGCGCGTTCCTGCTGTTGTCGGCGGATTATCGAATTGGGGTGGAAGGCCCGTTCAGCATTGGCCTGAATGAAGTGGCGATTGGCATGACCATGCACCACGCCGGTATCGAGTTGGCGCGGGATCGTCTGCGTAAGTCGGCGTTTCATCGCTCGGTGATCAATGCCGAGATATTCGACCCACAAGGTGCCTTGGGTGCCGGCTTCCTCGATAAAGTGGTGGCCCCGGAAGAGCTGCATGCGGCCGCGCTGGAAGCGGCACGCCAGTTGAAGAAGCTCAATATGAACGCCCACAAGCAAACCAAGCTGAAAGTGCGTAAGGCGCTGCTGGAAGCGCTGGACGATGCAATCCTCCAGGATCAAGGCCATATTTTGAGTTAAGCGCCTACTGCTGCCGTGTCAGAGCCCGACCTTGAGTCGGGCTTTTTCTTACACATGAATCCGAATCTTCTTCAGACGCTCTAGCCTGCCGATGCTGGCAGATGTTGAAACATGTACTTAAACATCGCCTATCTCCCCACTCTACAGGGGCAATTGCCGAATACAGTGCACAACCGTACACTGCGCCACCTTTGTCCCCATGGGCCGTGTCGATGCTTTTTCTGTTGCGTATGTTGTTGATGAGCCTGCATTTTATGTTCGCCGGCGTGCTGGGCGTGCTGATCGGTATCTGCCGACCGTTCAACCCGGACAACAGCCGCCTATGTGCTCGCCTCTATGCGCTGCCGGCCATGTGGCTGCTGGGCCTGAAGGTGAAGGCCGATGTGGACTCGCTGCGCCACAAGCCCGGCACCTGCGTGATCATCGCCAACCACCAGTCCAACTATGATCTGTTTGTATTGGGCACCGTGGTGCCCCATCGCACCGTGTGTATCGCCAAGAAAAGCCTGAAATGGGTGCCGCTGTTCGGCCAGTTGTTCTGGCTGGCGGGCAATGTGTTGATCGACCGTGGCAATGCGCACCAGGCGCGTCGCGCGATGCTGACCACAACCCGAACCTTGCAACATGAAGACACGTCGATCTGGGTGTTTCCAGAAGGCACGCGCAACCTGGGCAAAGGCTTGCTGCCGTTCAAGAAAGGCGCATTCCATATGGCGATTGCCGCCGGCGTGCCCATCGTGCAGGTATGTGTCAGTAACTACGTCACCCATATGCGGCTTAATCGCTGGAACAGCGGCGATGTGCTCATACGCTCGTTGCCGCCGATTCCTACAGTCGGGCTGACCTCGGATGACATCCCTCGGTTAATGCAGGCCTGTCAGGCGCAGATGGACGCGTGCATCAAGGCGATGGACCTTGAACTGAAAAGCGCCGGGGCACCGCGCGGTCTGTAGGGGGGCGACTTTCGTCAGCAACAAATGAACGCCATTCAGGCTAAGCTGCCCAACATCTGTCCTCCTAATACGAAGTGATCAGCACCATGGGTAGAGTTGTCGCGGCCGCCGTTTACAGCGCCGGAAAAAAAGTTACTGATATCACCCTTGACGAAGGCGCGGCCTGGGCTGCCAAACCGGGCCACTTTGTGTGGATCGGCCTCGAAGAACCCAGCGCCCTGGAACTGGCCAACCTGCAGCGCCAGTTCAATCTGCATGAACTGGCCATCGAAGACGCCCTGGAGAAACACAGCCGACCGAAGCTGGAAACCTTCGGCGATGCGCTGTTTATCGTGACCTATTCACCGGTGCGCGAGAACGGCAAGCTGATATTTATCGAGACCCATATCTTTGCCGGCAGCGGCTATATCATCACGGCGCGCAACGGTCATTCGGCGTCCTACGGCTTTGTACGTCAGCGCTGTGAGGCGCGGCCGCTATTGCTGGAGCATGGGGAAGATTTCGTACTCTACGCGCTGCTGGATTTCGTCACCGGAAACTATCAACCCGTCAGCGAGACAATCCACGCCGAGATCGATGAGCTGGAGCGCAACGTGCTGTGCAGTTCACTGAGCGAGCGCGATATTCAGAACCTCCACGGTTTGCGCCGCGACGTGCTGCGACTCAAGCGGTATGTGGCGCCGATGGTGGAGATCAGCCAGGAGCTGCAGAAACTGAGTTTCCCGTTCATCGACAAGAACATGCGCCCGTATTTCCGTGACGTGCAAATCCACGTGACACGGCAGATGGAAGACCTCACCACCCTGCGCGATATCGCCAGCCAGACCATCGAAATCGGTGTGCTGCTCGAGGCCTCGCGCCAGAGCGTGGTGCAGCGCAAGTTCGCCGCATGGGCGGCGATCCTGGCGTTCCCCACGGCGGTAGCGGGGATCTATGGGATGAACTTCCAGAACATGCCCGAGCTGCAATGGCACTACGGCTATTTTGCAGTGCTCGGGTTTATTGCCACGGGATGCACGGGCTTGTGGGCCAGCTTCAAGCGCTCGGGCTGGCTTTAACCTTCGCCTCGGGCTTGTGGGCCACAAAGCGCATCATCCATTCCGCCACGGTGACGCCGTGGTGGTCGCGCTCCAGGCTCGCCACACCGTTGGTGTAGACCTTTTCGCCCAGAGTCGTCTGAAGAATCTCCAGCAACTCGCGGGAATAATCGTGGATAAATTCTGGATGGCCTTGGAAGCACAGCACCTGGTCGCCGATGTGGTACGCGGCGAACGGGCAAAATTCGCTGGAGGCGATGACTGTGGCATTGTCCGGCAAGGTCGTCACCTGATCCTGGTGGCTGATCAGTAGCGTCAGCTCTGGCACCTCGGGACTCATCCACGGGGCCTTGGCATCGAGTTTGTAGTCGTGGATGCCCATGCCCCAACCCTGGCCGGCGCGTTCGGTCTTGCCGCCCAGCAGCAACGCCAGCAATTGGTGGCCGAAGCAGATGCCCAGCAACTTGTCGCCGCGTTCATAGCGTTTGAGCAGGTAAGTCTTGAGGGTCTGTATCCAAGGGTCGGTACCGAAGGAGTCGGCTTTGCTGCCAGTCACCAGGTAGGCGTCGAACACTTCGTCGTCCGATGGGTATTCACCCTGCACCACGTTGTACACGACAAACTCAGCGGGGATCGGCTGTTTGGCGAACAGGCGCTTGAACATCTGCCCGTACCCTTGGTATTGATCGATCAAGCCTGGACGCAGGATATCGGTTTCCAGGATGCAGACGCGTAGCGACATAAAAAATACCTGACACGGCGATGGGAATATTGAACACCCGAGAGCGTGCCTCGAAATACCCCCACAACGCAAGCCCTAGCCATGCACCCCTTGCTCGCGAAGAACGTTGACGAAAACGCGACATCCTTGTCGCTTGTCGCTTGTTCGCTTTTCGCGAGCTAGCTCGTTCCTACAGTGGGGAATCAGAACATTGCACCTTGTGCGGCCTTCTCCAGCAATAGCGCCGGAGGGGTGAAACGGTCCCCATATTGCTCGGCCAGGTAGCGGGCGCGGGCGATGAAATCGTTGAGCCCGTACTGGTTGATGAACTGCAACGCGCCGCCACTCCAGGCCGCAAAGCCGATCCCGAAGATCGAGCCCACGTTGGCGTCCGCCGTGGACATCAACACCCCCTCCTCCACGCAGCGCACGGTCTCGATGGCCTGGATAAACAACAAACGGTCACGTATATCCTGTGGCGAAATCTGTTGGCCGGGCTGCTCGAAGCGGCGTTTCAATTCCGGCCACAAATACTTCTGCCCACCTGCCGGGTACTCATAGAAACCGCCCCCGGCGGCCTTGCCCATGCGTTTGTATTCGTTCACCAACAGGTCGATCACCGCGGTCGCCGGATGAGTCGGCACGGCTTTACCCTCGGCCTGCAGATCCTTGACCGCCTGCTGTCGGATATGGCTCATCAGGCTCAGCGACACTTCGTCAGACACCGCCAGCGGCCCAACCGGCATACCAGCCTTGCGCGCTTCGGTCTCGATCATCGGTGCGGCAACGCCTTCGCCAAGCATGGCAATGCCTTCGTTGGTAAAGGTGCCGAACACCCGCGAGGTAAAGAAGCCACGGCTGTCGTTGACCACGATCGGGGTTTTGTTGATTTGCAGGACGAAATCAAAACCTCGGGCCAGGGTTTCGTCCGAGGTATGGGCGCCCTTGATGATTTCCACCAGGGGCATTTTGTCCACCGGGCTGAAGAAGTGCAGGCCGATAAACTTACCTTGATCGGGCACTGCCGTCGCCAGCCCGCTGATGGGCAAGGTGGAGGTGTTGGAGGCGATCACTGCGTCGGCGCCGACCACGCGTTGCGCGGCGGCAGAGACCCTGGCCTTGAGTTCGCGGTCTTCGAACACCGCTTCGATGATCAGGTCGCAGCCGGCCAGGTCGGCGTCATCCTGCGTAGGATGAATACGCGCCAGGGTGTTTTCCCGCTGCTCGGCGGTCAATTGCCCACGACTGACCTTCTTGTCCAGCAGCGCAGCCGAGTGCGCCTTGCCCTTCTCGGCCGCCGCCAGGTCGATGTCCTTGAGCACCACGTCGATGCCCGCACAGGCACTTGCATATGCAATCCCGGCGCCCATCATCCCGGCGCCGAGCACGCCGACTTTGCGCGTCACGTAAGGCGCAAAGCCCTGTGGTCGCGAGCTGCCGGCATTAATTTGATTGAGCTGGAACCAGAAGGTGCCGATCATGTTTTTCGCCACCTGCCCGGTGACCAGCTCAGTGAAGTAGCGAGTTTCGATCAGGTGCGCGGTGTCGAAATCCACTTGGGCGCCCTCCACGGCGGCGCAGAGGATTTTTTCCGGGGCCGGGAAGCAGCCGTTGGTTTTGCTGCGCAATATCGACGGTGCAATCGCGAGCATCTGCGCGACTTTCGGGTTCGACGGCGTGCCACCAGGGATCTGGTAAGCCTTGTTGTCCCACGGTTGTCTGGCCTGCGGATTGGCAAGAATCCAGGCACGGGATTTGGCCAGCAGCTCGGTACGATCCGCCGCCAGCTCATTGATCAAACCGGCTTGCAGCGCCTGTTGCGGGCGGATTTTCTTGCCTTCCAGCAAATACGGCAAAGCCTTTTCCAGACCGAGCAGGCGCACCATGCGCACTACTCCGCCGCCGCCAGGCAGCAGGCCGAGGGTGACTTCCGGCAACCCCAGTTGCACCGATTTGTCGTCCAGCGCAACGCGGTAATGGCACGCCAGGCAAATCTCCCAGCCGCCCCCCAGCGCAGCGCCATTGATCGCGGCCACCACCGGTTTGCCCAGAGTTTCCAGACGGCGCAGTTGTGCCTTCAACACCCGCACACTGGCGTAGAACTCCTTGGCGTGGGCCTTGTCGACCTTGATCAGTTCATTGAGGTCGCCGCCGGCAAAAAACGTCTTTTTCGCCGAGGTGATGATCACCCCGGCGATGCTGTCTTTTTCCGCCTCCAGGCGCGCAACAGTGGCTGCCATGGCCTCGCGGTATGCGGCGTTCATGGTGTTGGCGCTCTGGCCGGGCATGTCGAGGGTCAGTACCACGATCTGGTCCTGGCCTTTTTCGTAACGAATCGCGTCGGTCATGACAAATTCCTTGGGCTCAGAGGCGTTCGATGATGGTGGCGATGCCCATGCCACCACCGACACACAGGGTGGCCAGGCCATAGCGCTGCTGGCGCGCCTCCAGCTCGTCGAGCAGGGTGCCGAGGATCGCGCAGCCGGTGGCGCCCAATGGGTGGCCCATGGCGATGGAGCCGCCGTTGACGTTGACCCGCGCGGCGTCGATGCCCATGTCCTTGATGAACTTGAGCACCACCGAGGCAAAGGCTTCGTTGACCTCGAACAGGTCGATGTCTTCCACGCGCAGACCGGCCTTGGCCAGCGCCTTGCGCGTGGCTGGCGCGGGGCCTGTGAGCATGATGGTCGGATCGGTGCCGGTCACCGCCGTGGCGACGATGCGTGCCCGCGGCTGCAAACCCAGCTCGCGTCCCTTGGCCTCGGAACCGATCAACATCAACGCGGCGCCATCGACAATCCCGGAGCTGTTACCCGGTGTGTGTACATGCTGGATACGCTCCACATGGCTGTAGACCCGCAGCGCGGTGGCGTCGAAGCCCATCTGGCCGATCATTTCAAAGCTCGGCTTGAGCATGCCCAGGCCTTCGAGGGTGGAGTCGGCGCGGATAAATTCATCCTGGTCCAGCAGCACGATGCCATTCTGGTCCTGCACGGCGATCAGCGACTTGTTGAACGAACCGTCTGCGCGAGCCCTGGCTGCTTTCTGCTGGGACTGTAGGGCAAATCTATCGACATCCTCGCGGCTGAAGCCCTCGAGGGTGGCAATCAGGTCTGCGCCGATGCCTTGGGGCGTGAAGTGGCTGTGCATGTTGGTTTGCGGGTCGAGCACCCAGGCGCCGCCATCGCTGCCCATGGGCACGCGGGACATGGACTCGACGCCGCCGACCACCACCAGGTCTTCGAAGCCTGAGCGCACTTTCATCGCGCCGAGGTTGACCGCCTCCAGGCCCGAGGCGCAGAAGCGGTTGAGTTGCACGCCGGCGACGCTGACGTCCCAATCCGCCACCAGCGCGGCGGTCTTGGCAATGTCGGCGCCCTGGTCGCCCACGGGGGTGACGCAACCGAGAACGATGTCATCCACCTGGTGGGTGTCGAGGTCGCTGCGTTGCGCCAGGGCGGTGAGCAAACCGGCCACCAGGTTTACCGGCTTGACGCTGTACAGGGCACCGTCGGCCTTGCCTCTGCCACGGGGCGTGCGTATCGCATCAAAGATCAAAGCTTGGGTCATGACGTCCTCGAACCATTGCGCAGTAGTGCCCTTACCTTAGGCCCGAATGACACGGTTTCAATGACGGATGCGCTCATTGCTTTTGACCGCCATGCTCGGACGAACGGTAGGCTCGACGAGCAATCCAAAGATTAATCGTTTTAGCGGTCTAGCCAAGGCATTGGCGCCAAGATGGCGATAGGCCTCATGCCGTTTTCAGCTGAAATTTTAATTAGTTGATACGAAATGGATCTAAGCCACGAAGAACGAGGGCTCTAAGGTTCAATCAGTAAGAAGTTGCTGCCGGGTTTTGCTGGAGCAGCTGTAAGAAAAGCGACACGTCAGATCGGCATAGTAGATTTTACCGGCGCGCATTTGACGTTCAGGAATAACAACAAAAGGCAGTCAGCCATGTTCAAGCACTCGAAAGTACGTCAGGCGGGACTCATTCTTTTCGCCACCACACTGATTCTGATCCTGCCCAATCTAACCAAGATTATGGGGTGAGCCTTTACCCCCACATTCCGCGCATATACACCATCGGGACTGCAGGTTTTGGCAGCACCTGCCGGGACATTGCCCATAGCGGTCCCGCAGGGGCTGCCTTTTTTGCACGCAGATTTGCGGTATCGTGAGCCCCATCGCCACTTCGCACCGGGCCTCTCTCTTGAAATCGATCTTCGCCCTTTTTGCCCTGCTCATCAGCCTGCCCGCAGCGGCGGCGCAATTGACCATCGAACTCGACCACGCCAGCAAGATCTGGCAGACCGCCGACTTGCTCAAGCACCCCGACGTGCAGACGGTACAAATCGTCGATGACGTTTCCTACAAACGCACCATGACCTATCGCGCAGTGCCGTTGGCAGCGCTCCTACCCGGCCTCAAGCCGGAAAATCATCTGCAAGCGATTGCCCTCGATGGGTTTGCCGCCGAACTGACGGCCGCGCCGTTGCTGCAAAAAAGCGGCGCCCGCGCCTGGCTGGCCGTGGAAGACCCGGCCCACCCATGGCCCGCACTGGCAGACGGCAAGCCGAGTGCCGGGCCGTTCTACCTGGTGTGGACCGCCCCGCAAGCCGGGCATATCAGCCCTGAGCAGTGGCCGTTCCAGATCTCGGGGATCAAACAGCTGAAGACGGTGGCCGAGCGTTTCCCAGCGCTCTTGCCTGACCCGACGCTGGCGGCGAATGATCCGATCAACCAGGGTTTTGCGTTATTCCAGAAGAATTGCCTGGCCTGCCACCGCCTCAATGGCGCCGGCGACGCACAAGTGGGCCCGGACCTGAATATTCCCTACAACCCCACCGAGTATTTCGGCGGGGATTTCCTCAAGCGCTATATCCGCGACCCGCAGAGCCTGCGGCGCTGGCCACAGGCAAAGATGCCCGCGTTCGCCGCCAGTGTGTTGCCTGACAGCGAGCTGGCGTTGCTGGTGGCGTATCTGAAGCACATGGCCGGGCGCAAACAACAACCTTGACGCCCCCCCCGTAGGAGCGAGCTTGCTCGCGAAAAACCCCAGGACACCACAGGGGTATCAGTTACCCCGCGTTGTCAGCCAACTACTGCTGCGGCGCCACGAACACCTTGGCATGCATCTGCTCATGCCCGCCGCCCCGGCGCATGCCGCGCACCGGGCAGGCATCAAGGTAGTCCAGGCCCACGGCCAGTTTCAAATGCCGTTCCGGCCGGGCCAGTTGGTTGGTGACGTCAAAGCTGTACCAGGCGTTGTCCAGCCAGGCTTCGGCCCAAGCGTGGCTGGCCAAGTGGGTGCTGTCTTCGGTGTACAAATACCCCGACACATACCGCGCAGGAATCCCCAGGCTGCGCGCGCAGGCCAGGAACGCATGGGTGTGGTCCTGGCACACGCCCGCGCGCCCTGCAAAGGCCTGGGCGGCACTGGTGTCAACTTCGGTGGCGCCCGGCGTGTAGACCATCGACTGGTGGAGGGCGTGCATCAGGTCGATCAGCGCGGTGCGATCGCGGCGCTGATGACAATGCTGTTCGGCAAAGGCACGCAAGGCTTCGTCAGGTTCGGTCAGCCGCGTGCAGCGCAGGAATGGAAAGGCCGACTGGCTCTCGTGTTCCGCTTCGCGCAATTCGTCGATATCCACTTGGCCGCGGGCACCGATGATGATGGCGTCGTGGGGCTCGTCGAGGGTCAACACATGCAGGATGTTACCGAACGGGTCCACTTGCGCGCGCACCGGGCGTGGCAAGTCCAGTTGCCAACTGAGCACATGTTGACGCTCGCTGTCGTGGGGCGTGAGGCGCAGGTACTGGATGCTATTGCGCACCTGGTCTTCGTAGCGGTAGGTGGTTTCGTGGCTGATGGAGAGTCTCATGCCGCCTCCAGGTAGGAACTGTAGATGGCGTCGCCCAACTGGCGGACCAAGGGGATAAAGTCGGTCAGCCAGGCGTGCAGGCCTTCCTCGAGGATTTCATCGATGGCGGTAAAGCGCAGGCGCGCATCCATCTCGGCGGCCAGGCGTTGTGCCGGTCGGCCATTGAGGCCTGGCAGGCTGGCGAGGATCTGGTCGATCTCTTCACTGCAGGCTCGCAGCGAACGCGGCACGTCGGCGCGCAACAGCAACAGCTCGGCGACTTGCCGGGCGCCGGGGGCGTCGCGGTAAATCTCGGTGTAGGCCTCGAACGAGGACAGCGCGCGCAGCAACGCGCTCCACTGATAGTAGGCGTGGGCCGTGCCATCGGTGACGGCTTCGGCCTGGTCGCCGGCCATTTCATAGCGCGCGTCCAGCAGGCGCAGGGTGTTGTCGGCGCGTTCGATAAAGGTGCCCAGGCGAATGAAGCGAAAG
Organism: Pseudomonas extremaustralis; assembly: GCF_900102035.1. NCBI lineage: Bacteria > Pseudomonadati > Pseudomonadota > Gammaproteobacteria > Pseudomonadales > Pseudomonadaceae > Pseudomonas > Pseudomonas extremaustralis. The sequence continues at coordinate 32,875 of NZ_LT629689.1, read as the reverse complement.
GCATCGTTGCGCATGATGGTGCCGTAGGTCGCCCCACGGAACAGGTGCGAACGCTCCTTGACCCACTCACAAAAACGGCTCATGCCATAGCGGCTCAGCCCCTGCTGGGCGATGTCACGAATATCCAGCCAGGTGGCGTTGATGTTTTCCCACATGTCGGCAGTGATTCGCCCACGCACCGCATGGGCGCTGGCCCGCGCGGCGCCGAGGCAGCTGTAGATGCTGGCCGGGTTGGCCGCGTCCAGCGCGAAGAAGTGCAGCAGCCGTTCGGCATGCAATTCGCCATGGCGTTCGTGGTAGTCATCCAGCGTGCCGGTGATCAACAGCGGCATGGCCAATTCATGCAGGCCATCACCGCGCCCATCCTGGGGCATCAGCGACAGCGAATAGCTGACATCGAGCATGCGCGCGAGGTTTTCCGCGCGTTCCAGGTAGCGCGACATCCAGTACAAATCCGAGGCAGTTCTACTCAACATGGCATCAGTCCTCAACCACCCAGGTGTCTTTAGTGCCGCCGCCCTGGGATGAATTGACCACCAGCGACCCTTCACGCAGCGCCACGCGGGTCAAACCGCCGGGCACTACACGGGTTTCCTTGCCGGACAGCACGAACGGGCGCAGGTCGATATGGCGCGGTGCAATGCCGTTTTCGACGAAGGTCGGGCAGGTGGACAAACACAGGGTGGGCTGTGCGATATAAGCGTGAGGCTTGGCCTTGATGCGGGCGCGGAAAGCTTCGATTTCCGCCGCCGTGGAGGCCGGCCCGACCAACATGCCGTAGCCGCCGGAGCCCTGGGTTTCCTTGACCACCAGGTCCGGCAGGTTGGCCAGTACGTGGGACAATTCGTCGGGCTTACGGCATTGGAAAGTAGGAACGTTTTGCAGGATGGGTTCTTCATCCAGGTAAAAACGGATCATCTCGGGGACGAAGGGATACACCGACTTGTCATCCGCCACCCCGGTGCCGATCGCATTGGCCAGCACCACGTTGCCCGAGCGATAGGCCGCGAGCAGGCCGGGCACGCCGAGCATGGAGTCCGGGTTGAACGCCAGTGGGTCGAGGAACGCATCGTCGAGGCGACGGTAGATCACGTCCACGGCTTTGGGGCCGTCGGTGGTGCGCATGAACACGTGGTCGTCACGCACGAACAGGTCGGCGCCCTCCACCAGTTCGACGCCCATTTCCCGGGCAAGAAAGGCATGTTCGAAGAATGCACTGTTGAAGCGCCCAGGGGTCAGCACCACCACGCTGGGATTATCCAGGGGGCTGGCGCTTTTCAGGGTGTCTAGCAACAGGTTGGGGTAATGGTCGATGGGCGCAATGCGCTGGGCCGCGAACAGCTCCGGGAACAGGCGCATCATCATCTTGCGGTCTTCGAGCATGTAGCTGACGCCGCTCGGTGTACGCAGATTGTCCTCCAGCACGTAATAGGTGCCGTCGCCATCGCGAACGAGGTCTACCCCGGAGATGTGGGAATACAGATCGCGGTGCAGGTTCAGCCCCTGCATCGCCAGTTGGTACTGCTCGTTGGCCAGTACCTGTTCGGCGGGGATGATCCCGGCCTTGATGATGCGTTGTTCGTGATACAGGTCGGCGAGGAACATGTTCAGCGCCTTGACCCGTTGGATGCAGCCGCGCTCGACCATCCGCCATTCGCTGGCGGGAATACTGCGCGGGATCGTGTCGAAAGGAATCAGTCGCTCAGTACCTTGCTCGTCCCCGTAAAGGGTGAAGGTGATCCCGGCGCGGTGGAACAGCAAATCGGCTTCGCGCCGACGCTGTGCCAGCAGTTCAGCAGGGGTATCGGCCAACCAGCGGGCGAACTCACGGTAGTGAGGGCGAACCTGCCCTGCCCCGTCGTACATTTCATCGTAATAAGTGCGGATCATGCCGAACTCCTTGTCACCCGGACGCAAGAACCATCGCAAGGCCCGTGCCAGCGGCATAAACACTTAAAAATCAGTGGGTTGAATAACTCAAGAGATTTGAACGCACCGTCCTGGTGCGCAGAACGCCCAGTGTATCGCCGCATGCCTCATCACAATGCGGACTTTGACTATCAACAGCATAGTCTCAGTTGATTTCACTGCCCGACCAAGCCCGCGGATAATCGCCCTCCTGTGCTGAACAGGACGTGTCCTACAGCGTCAACCCTTGCTCAATCGGTACCTTGATAGCTCGTGTACCGACCGGCTCTCCCGGTCTTCCCTTTCAGCCACCCTGCTCGGGTGGTTTTTTTTGGGTGCCGGAAAAGACAGCACAAGTTCCAGAGTTTTTCAGACATCCCAAACAAAATCGGCTGACCCATAGGTCAGCCGATACGCTGTGTTTCTCATACCGCTACATGGGCAAGCCACGCACCTCCTGCTTGACTCCCCATCCCTCGATGATTCCGCCCAAAGGTTCGACCACCGCCTCAAAGTCCTGCTCGAAGTCTCCTATGCCGTCGTAGGTTGCAAACATGACTTTGCTCAATTCCAAGTACCAGGCGCCATCGTCGCGCGCGCTGACCTGGGCATTCAGGGACTCCCCACGAAATCGACCCGCAGCCCTGCGCGCCCGTTCCTCATCCGGAAAAATGGCGTAGAACTCGATGGGGTGAAACCGTGAAAAGTCGAAGCCGCCTTCTTTCATGCGGCGCAGAACGTTGGTGCTGATGTCTTCTTGATAGGCTGTGCTCATGAAACGTCCTCCTCAAACCGATGGATAGACTTTCCGTGCTTCCCGAAGCCCGCGCCCTACTGGCGCGGGTACTGCGGCAATAACATCACCGATGGAAAACAAGCATGTAGCTGACAAGACCAGACCTTAGCGATTCATTCGCTGATCTCGCTTGCAGAGTAGCGCGAAGCTATCACCTCCACCAGAGGCGCTAGGAACACATACAGCCAATATTCAGGCGGCGGGGGAAATGTCGAGGATTTGAATACTGTTCTGGTCTTTGAGGATCTTGACCGTAGGCTCTGGCTGGCGACCTTCAAGATCATTGAGGTCGAGTTCGGCAGCCACGGGTAGCAGTTTGTTGCGAATCATGTGGGCAGCATCTTCCAGGCTGGGCATCTGCTCGCAGGCGAACTGCTCGACAGACTTGACGCCGTGATCGTCAACGAAGGTAATTTGCCACGTTTGCATTGGTGCCTCCTCGATAAAACCCATGTGTGGGCCTATACCTATCTGGACCTTGAAGGTTCGCCAAACGTTCCACTCAAGGCAGGAGGCACCTGATCAACTGCTGTTACTTTTCAGCGCGCTCCTTGAGGGCTTTCAAGGTGTTGAACGGGGCATCCACCACGAACTTGTTGGCCAACCACGAAGGCACGCTGCCGCCGGGCTCAGTGTGCACCTGGTAGGTGACTTCGGTCTGGTTGTCGCCTTTGGGGACCAGTTTCCAGAAGCCGTTGACCTGCGCTACCCGTACGTAGCCTTTGACTTCCGGCTGATAGGTCGGCACTTCCAGGAGCGTGCGGGTGACCGTACCGTCGGCGGCCTTGGACGTAGTGATTTCCAGGATGGAATCACGGTCAGTCACCGGGAACGGTGCCTTGAACTGGGTGTAGGTCCAGCTCTTGTCACCTTGCGCCTTGAGTAACTTTTGCGACTTGCACTCGTGAATCCAGGAGCAGGCCCCGACCGCGTCTTCCTGCAGAGCCTGGATTTTGGCGATTGGCGCCTTGATCACCGTCACGCCGCGATAAGCCTTGTACTTGGAGCCGGCAATTTCACTCAGAGAAACCTTGATACCGTCTTCGTCCTTGGCGACCTGCCAATCCTCAGCCTGGGCAGTGGCAGCAAACAACACCGTAAAACCGCACAACACAGCCATTCGTTTCAGCGAACCCATTGTTGTATTCCTTATTGTTGAAGTTCCGATAGTAAAGCCCATCAAGCCGCCGTCACCTGCTCCCACCAGCCGATCAAGCGGATGGCATCGGCCTGGTCGGTGCCGCACACGTCGATATCGGCTTTGAAAGCACTGCACACTGCCGGTCGTTCCGGTCGGCCGAACAACAGGCACAGCTGTTCGACAGACAGGTGCAGACAGCGTTCGCCCGCCGGTTTGCCATTGGGCATTCCCGGTATGGGTGAACTGATGGAGGGGGCGATGCAGCAAGCGCCACAACCTTCACGGCATTTCATGACCAGTAGATCCTCGACGACTCAATGTAGATGGCCGGGCTTAGAGTACGCCCTTAAACAGCCGTTTTAAAATGGTCTAACAGGGCTTTTTTCGTGCCAAACAAAAGTGACTGACCAGTCTGCGACAGATGGTCGAGGGGAGGCGTCACGTTTGGCGGAAGGTTTACTGCTTGAACTCGAATTCCAATGCGGCGCCTTCCACTTCACGGCGCTCTTCGTTGCGCAATTGCAGCTTCATTTCGTTGCTGAGCAGGCGACCGTTGATCTGGAACGCACTGTTGTCGGTGGGTTTCTCGCCAAACATCGGTGGCAGCAGCGGCACGCTCTTGGGTTTGGGCACGGTGCCCAGAGGCTGCAAGTGCCTGACCATGTCCGAAGGCAGTGACAAGTCCAAATGTGCAGGTGGCAATTGGGTTTGCGCCACTTCACGGGCCGCCTTGGATTTGCTCGCGACCGACGCACGTTTTTTCACGGTGGCGGCTTTCTTTTTGACGACGGGAGCGGTTTTGGCCGGTGCCGATTTTTTCGCGGGGGACTTCTGTTGGGCATGGGTAGCGGGCTTGGCCTCGGTCACAGGTGTCGCCGCCAGCACTGTGCCGACGTTACATAGGCTTAACAGGCCAATCACCAAAACAGCACGAACAATAGAGGTCATATCGCCAACAGCATTAACGGCAGAGGCGCATATGCTCGCTTGTTGTGTGCGGCATGACAAGCGCGGGATTGGCCAGCGATGGGCGTTGTGCCTTTTCAGCGCCTCAAAGGCCCGCCGCGGTTTCCTGACATAACTGGCTGGCGAGCATGCCCAGAGTCATCAGCGCACGCTCTGCCTCACGGTTCCACGGTGTGCCGCAATTAAGACGAATGCAGTGATTGAACTGTTCGGTGTTACTGAAAATCAACCCCGGTGCAATGCTGATGCCCTGTTGCAGGGCACGCACGTGCAGTTCCTGGGTATTGACCCGCCCGGGCAAACTGACCCACAGGATAAAGCCGCCGGTCGGACGGGTCATCTGGGTGCCTTCCGGGAAATACTGCTGCACGGCCAGTTGGAACGCGCTGAGGTTCTTGCGATATTCCTGGCGGATGTAGCGCAAGTGCCGGTCGTAGCCGCCGTTCTCCAAGTACGCCGCAACACCCATCTGGGTGACACTGCACGCCGAATGTGTGCTGAACATCTGCAAACGCTGGATTTCCTGCTGGTACTTGCCAGCGATCATCCAGCCAATGCGCACGCCCGGCGACAAGGTCTTGGAAAAGCTCGAGCAATAGATGACCCGGTCCAGGCGATCATAAGCCTTGAGGGCCTTGGTGCGGCCGACTTCAAACATCAGTTCGCCGTAGATATCGTCTTCCACGATCTGGATATCGAAGTCCGAAGCCAGACGCAGCAAGTGTTTCTGCCGTTCCTCTGGCATGGTGCCGCCCAAAGGGTTGCTCAGGCGCGTGGTCAACACCAGGGCCTTGATCGACCATTGGTTGGCCGCCAGTTGCAGGGCTTCCAGGCTCATACCGGTGGAGGGGTCGCTGGGGATCTCGATGACCTTCAGGCCCAGCAGATCGGCCAACTGCAGCAAGCCGTAATAAGTCGGGGATTCAGCCGCGATCAAGTCGCCTGGCCGCGTCAGCACTCGCAGCGACATCTGCAACGCATCCACGCAACCGTGGGTGATCACCACTTCGGAAGGGTCCACCACCACCCCGGCATCGCGCATGCGAATCGCCACTTGGCGGCGCAGCGGCTCGAAACCTGGGCTGAACATATAGCTGAACGCGCGCGGGCTCTGAAACCGAGTGACCTTGGCCAACTGCTGGTGCAGCGCGCGTACCGGCAGATAGTCGACACTCGGCACGGCGGCGCCCAATGGGAACACCCCTTCACGGCGCGACTCGCCCAATACCTGCTGGATAATGCTGCTGCGGGTGACCAACCCCGGACGCTCGACCCGCGCGATATCCGGCGTCGGCGCAGTCAGCGCCGGTGTCTGGTGCACGTAGTAGCCGGACTGCGGCCGCGCTCTGATCAGCCCCTGGTCTTCCAGGTTCGCGTAGGCCTGCAGCACCGTGGCATGGCTGACGTTGAGTTGCGAACTCATCTTGCGCACCGAGGGCACGCGCTCGCCCGGCTGATAGACACCGCGCCGGATATCCTCAGCCAGTTGCTGGGCGATACGTTGGTAAAGCAACAGATTGGTCATGACGCAGCACTCGATTTCACGGGTATTTTATTTTTGTGTGAAACATACCGGCACAGTTTAGAAGTGTACGGGGACAGTTGCCACAATAGTCGAGCACGGGCGGCAGTGATAGCAAAAACTGTAAGGGCGATAAACAGAATTCCAGGCAACAAAAACCCGGGATAAACCCGGGTTGATGGGACAAACCTGGCTTATCGGGCAGCGCCCAGTTGGCCCTTTTCATCAGAAAAAACAATTTCCACCCGACGGTTCTGCGCGCGTCCGCGCTCGGAGGCATTGGCTTCCACCGGGTACTTGTCGCCGTAGCCCTCGACCTGGATGCGTTTTTCGTCGATCCCAAGGTCCACCAGCACATCGGCTACCGACTGCGCTCGATCACGGGACAGCTGGAGGTTTTCCTGCTCGCCACCGGTGCTGTCGGCATAGCCCTCGATACGCACCACGCGCTTGGGGTTCAGCTGCAGGAACTGCACGATTTTCAGCACGGTACGGTTGGCCGAGTTTTTCAGGTCGGCTTCGCCGGTGTCGAACAGCATGTCGCCAAGGGTCATCACCAGGCCGCGATCGGTCTGGGTAGTCGCCAGGCTGGCGATCTGTTCTTCAAGCCATTTGCCTTGCTGCTGCACGCTGATCAGCTTGCTTTCACGCAAGGCCAATTGCAGGCGCTGGCGTTCCAGTTCGAGTTTGGTGCCACGCTCTTCATTGAGCGCCTGTTCGGTGTGCTCGCGGGCGATGGCGCTGTAGCGCTGGCTGAGGTAGGCGTAATGCACCACGTCCGCACCGCTGCCCCAATAGCTGGACAGACGGTCGGCGCGGGCCAGGGATTCACCGGCACGAATCACGTCCTTGGGCGCGATACGTAGCACATTGGCGTCTTCCTTGACCTTCTGGAAATCACTGCCGGCCTGTTGCAGGGCCTGCTCGCTGTTGGGATGAGTGGCGCAACCGCCCAGTGCCGCGCTACCCAGCAGCACAATACAGCCCAGACCACGGATCAGCGGGCTCATTGGGCATCCCCCAATTGCAACTGCTTGCGCAGGCGCGTGATGCGGGTGTTGAGCACGTTCAGTTGCTCATGGCTTTTGCGCGTCAGCACCTTGGCTTCGGCAAGACGTGCATCCAGCTCAGCCTGTTCAGCCTGCATGCGCGCGTCTTTGTAGGATTGATCGGCCATGTCGGCCTCGGCTTGGGCGAATTTTTCTTCAGCCAGTTTCAACTCGGGCGATTCATCCGCGCTGGCGCCCACGGCGCTGGCTTGTTCGAGGGCTTGCCGGGTAAGGCGTATTTGTTCATTCGGCGCAGGATCGGCTGCACATCCCGCCAGAGCGACAACGGCGAGGGCCGCGAAAAAAGGTCGAAGAGTCACTGAAAATCCCTACTTTGTTGGGGTGCCGACGGGTTGTTGCAATTGCGCTTTCCAACGCTCTAGATTGCGCTGCAGCGCAGCTTGCGCCACACCAGACCCGGGCAATTCTGTCATCTTTTTGGCGAGCTGTCCGCGCAACCACGGATCATTGCAGGCCGAGTTGTGGGAAATCGCCAGGTACAAGCCAGGCTGATCGACGGGAATTTCGCGGGCGACAAGGTCGGTGCTCATGCCCAATGTCTGGGCCATGGCCATGCCTGAGTAACGTCCGGCCAGTACGTAATCCACCTCTCCCAGCAGCAGTTTCTGGAACGCCGGGGTCAGGGCGGGAAAGCGCTGCAGCGTCAGTTGCTGGCCGGCGAAGGCTTCGAACGCCCGGCTCAAGCGTGCGCGCTCCGACACTGCGCCTTTGTGGCCATGCAGGTCAGCTGCGGTGGTATAGGCCAGCGCCGAGTCCTTGCGGGTCCATACCAGATAATCGGTCTGCACCAGCGCCGGGTGAATGTAGTCGAGAGTTTCCAGCTCGCCGATGTTCAGCGGGGCATCGGCAAGGATGTCCATGCGTCCGCTGCGGACTTCATCCAAGGCCTGGGCGCGCGTGCCACCGTAGAGCAGGTCGATTTTGACATCGAGGTCCTTGGCCACCTGTTGCAACACATCGGCAGTCGCGCCGATCAGGTGGGTGGGGTCCTGGGGATCGCGCCAGAGCAGGGGCGGTGCGTCCGGACTGCCGGTGATCACCAGGCGATCACATTTGCCGGCGGCCAGCGACAAGGTCGGCAGCAGCAAGGTGAAGCCCAGCAGTACGGTCCAGGGACGCAGTTCCATGGCGAGGTTCTCCGATGTTGAAAAAGGCAGGCAATAAAAAGCCCGGTCACAGGACCGGGCTCTTTATAAGTGAAGCGACTGGATTAGACCAGCTTCGAAAGCTCGGGTACGGCTTCGAACAAATCCGCCACCAGGCCGTAATCGGCCACCTGGAAGATCGGTGCTTCTTCGTCCTTGTTGATCGCCACGATCACTTTGGAGTCTTTCATACCCGCCAAGTGCTGGATCGCGCCGGAGATACCGACGGCGATGTACAGCTGTGGCGCAACGATCTTGCCGGTCTGGCCGACCTGCATGTCGTTGGGCACGAAGCCTGCGTCGACGGCCGCGCGGGAAGCGCCGACCGCCGCGCCCAGCTTGTCGGCCAGCTCGTACAGGTGCTTGAAGTTGTCACCGTTCTGCATGCCACGCCCGCCGGATACGACGATCTTGGCAGCGGTCAGCTCAGGACGATCCGACTTGGCCAGCTCTTCGCCGACAAAGCTGGAAATGCCAGCATCATGGGCTGCGGAGACGGCTTCAATGGCAGCCGAACCACCTTCAGCGGCAACCGGGTCGAAACCGGTGGCGCGCACGGTGATGACCTTGACCGCAGCGCTCGATTGCACGGTGGCAATCGCGTTACCGGCGTAGATCGGGCGCTTGAAGGTGTCAGCGCTTTCGACCGAGATGATCTCGGAGATCTGGTCAACGTCCAGTTGCGCGGCAACCCGCGGCAGGATGTTTTTGCCGTTGGAGGTGGCGGCGGCCAGGATGTGGCTGTAGCCAGCGCCCAGTTCAGCGACCAACGGGGCCACGTTTTCCGGCAGTTGGTGAGCGTAAGCGGCGTTGTCGGCCAGCAGTACTTTGCTCACGCCGGCGACTTTCGCAGCGGCTTCAGCCACGGCGCCAGCGCCCTGACCTGCAACCAGTACGTGGATATCACCACCGATTTTCACAGCGGCAGCCACGGTATTCAGGGTGGCCGGAGCCAGTACCTTGTTGTCGTGTTCAGCGATTACCAAGATAGTCATGATTAGATTACCTTCGCTTCGTTTTTCAGTTTCTCGACCAATTCAGCCACCGACTTGACCTTGATGCCCGCGCTGCGTGCAGCCGGCGCTTCGACTTTCACAGTCTTGTTGGTAGAGGCGGTGGAAACGCCCAAAGCGTCAGGAGTCAGCACTTCGAGAGGCTTCTTCTTGGCTTTCATGATGTTTGGCAAAGACGCGTAGCGCGGCTCGTTCAAACGCAGGTCGGTGGTGACGATGGCCGGCAGTTTCAACGAAACCGTCTGCGCGCCGCCGTCGATTTCGCGGGTCACGGCTACGTTGTCGCCGCTCACTTCGACTTTCGAGGCGAAGGTGCCCTGGCCGTAACCGGTCAGTGCAGCCAGCATCTGGCCGGTCTGGTTGTTATCGCTGTCGATGGCTTGTTTGCCAAGGATCACCAGCGATGGCTGTTCCTTGTCGACCACGGCCTTGAGCAGCTTGGCCACGGCCAGGGAAGTCAGGTCTTCGGCGGATTCGACCAGGATGGCGCGATCGGCGCCCAGTGCCAGGGCGGTACGCAGTTGCTCCTGGGCGGTGGTCGGGCCGATGGAAACCACGACGATTTCAGTCGCCACGCCTTTCTCTTTCAGGCGCACGGCTTCTTCCACGGCGATTTCGCAGAAGGGGTTCATCGACATTTTGACGTTAGCGAGGTCGACGCCGGAATTGTCCGCCTTGACGCGAACTTTCACGTTGTAATCGACAACGCGTTTGACAGCTACAAGAACCTTCATGGATTCCTCGTTACTCTCCGGTGAAAAGAAAGTCGCCTAGGCGAACCTGGCGGTTGATGCTCATCGGCACACAAGGGCACCTCCAAAAACGTCGGCGAATGACACAGCGATGGGGAAGTGCGACCGTTCGTCAGTGGTGACTGACAGGTCATTCTTTCTCGCGGCGTGTAAACTGCGCGCCATCATTTGCGCGCGCGTCACCCGTTTTGCCTCTGCCCTGCTTTTGGACGTGCTCTTGAAACCTGCTGTCTGCCTACGGTTAGCGCAAAACCGCCCGTATCTTGACCGGAACACCTATTCTGGTCAATACGGCAAAATGGCCAGTCATAAGCCGCGTCGCTTTGATTTACCTAGCCTGCGGGCAATTCAAACAAACGTTTGTATTGGACGCTGACAGTGGTCTATATATAATGCGCCACCTAGAGAGCAAGGTGGGTCATACCCTGTCCAGTGAACGCAGCGATGACAGTTACGACACCCAACCTCCACCCATTAGAAAAAAAGCCTGTTGAGCCTTGAGTAGGAGATAGCCTGTGGAACGCGAATACATGGAATTCGACGTGGTCATCGTCGGCGCTGGCCCGGCGGGCCTGTCCGCCGCCTGCCGATTGAAGCAGAAGGCCGCCGAAGCCGGTAAGGAAATCAGCGTCTGCGTGGTCGAGAAAGGCTCCGAAGTCGGCGCACATATCCTCTCCGGTGCCGTATTCGAACCGCGCGCACTGAACGAGCTGTTCCCGGACTGGAAGACACTCGGCGCCCCGCTCAACACCCCCGTGGTGCGCGACGACATTTATGTCCTGCGCAGCGCCGACACCTCGACCAAGGTGCCTGACTTCTTTGTGCCCAAGACCATGCACAACGAAGGCAACTACATCATCTCCCTGGGTAACCTGTGCCGCTGGCTGGCCCAACAGGCCGAGAACCTCGGCGTGGAAGTCTACCCAGGCTTCGCCGCCCAGGAAGCACTGTTCGACGAGAACGGCGTGGTCCGCGGGATCATCACCGGCGACCTCGGCGTCGACCGCGAAGGCCATCCAAAAGAAGGCGTCTATACCCCAGGCATGGAACTGCGCGGCAAGTACACGCTGTTCGCCGAAGGCTGCCGTGGCCACATCGGCAAGCAACTGATCCAGCGCTTCAACCTGGACAGCGACGCTGACGCCCAGCACTACGGCATCGGCCTCAAGGAAATCTGGGAAATCGACCCGGCCAGGCACAAGCCAGGCCTGGTGGTGCACACCGCCGGTTGGCCGCTGGACATCATGAGCAACGAGAACACCGGTGGCTCCTTCCTTTACCACCTGGAAAACAACCAGGTGGTGGTCGGCCTGATCGTTGACCTGTCCTACAGCAACACCTTCCTGTCGCCCTTCGATGAGTTTCAGCGCCTCAAGCATCACCCGGTGCTGGCCCAGTACCTGGAAGGCGGCAAGCGCATCAGCTACGGCGCCCGTGCTATCTGCAAAGGCGGCCTGAACTCGCTGCCGAAGATGGTCTTCAAAGGTGGCGCACTGATCGGTTGCGACCTCGGCACCCTGAACTTCGCCAAGATCAAGGGCAGCCACACCGCGATGAAGTCCGGCATGCTCGCCGCCGACGCCGTGGCCGACCGCCTGTTCGCCGAGTCCGAAGGCGGCGATGAACTGACCGCTTACGTCGACAGCTTCAAGTCCAGCTGGCTCTATGAAGAACTGTTCGCCAGCCGCAACTTCGGCCCGGCGATGCACAAGTTCGGCCCGATCATCGGTGCCGGCTTCAACTGGTTCGACCAGAACATCATGGGTGGCAAAATGCCGTTCACCCTGCACGACACCAAGCCGGACTATGCCTGCCTCAAGCTGGCCAAGGACTGCCAGAAGATCGACTACCCCAAACCCGACGGCAAGCTGAGCTTTGACAAGCTGAGTTCGGTGTTCATCTCCGGTACCAACCACGAAGAAGAACAGCCGTGCCACTTGAAACTCAAGGACCCAAGCATCCCGATCGGCACCAACCTGCCGCTCTACGATGAACCGGCGCAGCGCTACTGCCCGGCCGGCGTATATGAAGTGATCACCAAGGAGGACGGCGAGAAACGCTTCCAGATCAACGCCCAGAACTGCGTGCACTGCAAGACCTGTGACATCAAGGACCCTTCGCAGAACATCACCTGGGTCACACCGGAAGGTGCGGGTGGGCCGACTTACCCGAATATGTAAGATGGCTTGAGCATAGAGGCTCCCAAATCGGGAGCCTTTTTTATGTGGGAGGGGGCTTGCTCCCGATAGCAGTGGAACAGTCAGCACATCTATGGCTGAACCACCGTCATCGGGAGCAAGCCCCCTTGTATGTTTAGACTTGAAGGGGTGGGTGGGACTAAAAGCCCGATTCTGACTCTAACCAGTACAGACCGTGGGAGACTTCGTCCCACCCCTTCTACCCAAAAGCGCCAATAAGGAATTCATCGGCAAGGCCGACGATAGAGACAAGTCAGCGCAACGGTAGACCCCAACAAGCTCTTAAACCCTAGCTCCGAGGATTCGTCATGACAATCCTTACTTCGCAAACGGTCGTGGGTGTTGATGTGGCCAAGGCTGAGGTGCTCGTCTATCGTGCCGATCTGCAAACCACACAAGCCATCCCCAATAATCGAGCAGCACTCAAACGCTGGCTCAAGACGCTGCCCGCCCAAAGTGGCATTGCCGTCGAGGCCACCAATATTTACCACTTGGACACGGTTGAGTTGGCCCATGAGTTGGGTCATCAGGTCTACGTCGTGGACGGTTATCGCTTGAGTCATTACCGTCGCGGTGTCGGCCAACGAGCTAAAAATGATCCGTGCGATGCTCGTCTTCTAGCTCGATATCTGGCGCATGAACAGGGTGGGTTACGCGCTTGGAGCCCGCCACCCAAGGCTTACAAGGCCCTGCAAAGTCTGCTTCATCGACGGGCAGCACTGATCAAGGCGCGCGTCAGTCTGGCTCAGAGCTGGGCCGATGAGCCGCGCCTGGAAGAAGAGCTGAAATGTCTGATGGAGACGTTTAAGCACTCGGATCTGGCCATTCAAAAAAAGCTGCGCGACCTGAGCAAAGAGGCTGGAGCCGCCGAAAATATCGAGCGTTGCAAGGCCATTGAAGGCGTCGGAGTACTGACGGCAACCGGATTTGCGACGGCTTTTTTGCGTGGCGAGTTTAAGGATAGCAATGCCTTCATCGCTTTTTTGGGCATGGACTTGAGGGTCGATGACTCGGGAAAAAAGACGGGGAGTCGCAGGCTGACCAAGAAAGGGGATCCGGAAATACGGCGTCTGGCCCACAACTCGGCTATGGCCGCCTGTCGTTCAGCGACCTGGAAACCATTTTATGAAGGGTACCTGGCCAGAGGATTCAAGAAGACTCAGGCCCTGGTAATCCTTGCCCGAAAACTCGCACGGGTGGCGTTCGCCCTGATGAAAAACCAGAGCGAATACCAACCGAATCGGCCGTTGCAGGGTTGTCCTGCAACATAGAATCTCTCACATTCTTAATCCCGTTGAACCAGGGAGAATCAGGCTGCACGCTCTTCGCCCGGATTACGCTCGAAGTAGCGCTTATATTCGCGACTGAACTGCGATGTGCTCTGATAGCCCACCCGATGCGCCGCCTGCGCCACGCCCATGCCTTCGACCAGCAACAACTGCTGAGCCTTCAATAACCGCAGGCGCTTGAGGTACTGCACCGGCGACAACAACGTGCAACGCTTGAAGTGCTCGTGAAAGGTCGATGCACTCATATGCGCATAACCGGCCAACGTCTCGATGTTCAGTGGTTCGGCGTAATGGGCATGCAGGTGATTCAACGCGGTGGCGATCCGCGAGAATTGCCCCTGCTGTTCCACCAGTGCGCGCAGTACATCCGCCTGGGGGCCGCGCAGCGCGGTGAACAATAATTCGCGCACTCGCGCCGGGCCCATGATCCGGCTTTCCAGCGGATCGTGCAGGCATTGCAACAACCGTTCGACACAGCCGCGCATGGCATCGTCCAGCACCACCGAACTCATCGACTCCAGGGTTTGCGCGGTCGGCGGCGGCCCGGCATGCATGCCCATGGCCATCACCAACTCCCCCAGCACCACGCGATCAATGCCCACGGTCACCCCGAGCAGCGGCGCGCCGGGTGCCATGGCGAAGGTCTCGCACTCGAAAGGCACCGGCATGGCCTGGATCAGATAATGCCCGGCGCCGTATTCCAGGGTGCGCGGGCCCAGGTAGGCGACCTTGCTGCCTTGGGCCACGAACATCAGGCTCGGCTCGTAGATCTGCGGCCCGCGCGCCACGTCGCAACTGGCGCGCAGTACCTGCACGCCGGGCAGGTGGGTCGGGGAGAAACCGTCGCGGGGCGTCAGCCTCTCAATCAAGGAAACCAGCGGGGCATTGGCATCGAGATGGCGGGTCAACAACATGGCAAAAAACTTCGTTGATAGGGGATGCAAACATCATCGCAGGTCTGACCGCCGATAGATCCAAACCAGGGGCACTCCCGGACGAATAGGCATGAGACTCGGAGCAATCGCCATGGCCGCATCAGAGGGCGGCGCGGAGAATGGCCCGCCTCACTTGTCACTGCTTTTGCGAGGTTTTCCATGTATACCGCCATCGGTTACGCCGCCCAGTCGGCCACCACTCCCCTCGCCCCCATGTCGTTTGAACGCCGCAGCCCGCGCGCCGATGACGTGGCGATCGAGATCCTCTACTGCGGCGTCTGCCATTCCGACATCCACCAGGCACGCAACGAATGGGGCATTGCCGTGTACCCGCTGATGCCGGGGCATGAGATCGTCGGCAGAGTCAGCGCCGTCGGCGCCAGTGTCAGCGCGCACAAAGTCGGCGACTTGGTCGGCGTGGGCTGCATGGTCGATTCGTGCCGTCATTGCCAAGCGTGCCAATCGAACCTGGAGCAATACTGCCTCGAAGGCCCGACCATGACCTACGCCACCCCGGACCGCGTGGACGGCAGCAACACCATGGGCGGCTACTCCGACAGCATCGTGGTCAGCGAACACTTCGTGGTGAAGATCCCCGCCAAGCTCGACCTGGCCAGCGCCGCGCCGATTCTCTGTGCGGGCGTCACCACCTACTCGCCGCTCAAGCACTATGGCGTCAAGGCCGGCGACAAAGTCGGGATTCTCGGCATGGGCGGCCTGGGCCATATGGGCATCAAGTTCGCCAAGGCCATGGGCGCCGAAGTGACCCTCTTCACGCGTTCAGCGAGCAAGGCCGAAGAAGCCCGTCGCCAGGGCGCCGATCATGTGATCGTGTCCACCGATGCCGAGCAGATGAAAGCCGCTGCCGGACACTTCGACTTCCTGCTGGATACCATTCCGGTGCAGCACGACCTCAACCCCTACCTCGACGTGCTGCGTTTTGACGGCGTGCATATTCTGGTCGGCTTGGTCGAGCCAGTGGACCCGCCGGTGAATGCGGCCAAGCTGATACTGGGCCGTAAAATGCTGGCCGGTTCTTTGATCGGTGGCATTGCCGAAACCCAGGAAGTCCTGAATTTCTGCGCCGAGCATGGCATTACCTGCGACATCGAAATGCTCGACATCCGTCAGATCAACGAGGCTTTCACGCGCATGATCGCCGGCGATGTGAAGTACCGCTTTGTCATCGACATGGCGACCTTGAAGGCCTGATCAGGCCTTCGCGCCCAACTCCGCCGACAGCCGCGCCGCGACCTGCTTGATCACAGGGATCAGCTCGGCCATTTTCTCCAGCGGCATGTAGGGCACGGTACTGGCGATGCTGATGCCGGCGACGATTCGCCGGCTGGCATCGCGCACCGGTGCCGCCACGCAACGGATCGACGGTTCGTTGTCTTCCAGATCGAACGCATACCCCCCCGCCACGTATTCATGCATGCGCTGCTCGAACTGTGCCCAGGATTGTTCCGGGTGATGTGGCCACTGCACGCTCTTGCCGCCGGCCGGCAAACTGGTTTCGTACAGACGCTGCCATTCCTGCACCGTGTCATCCAGCAGCATCGCCTTGCCAACCCCGGTGCGCGCCAATGGCATGCGATGGCCGACCCGCGAACGCATTTCCGGGCCGTTGCGGCCGGGGTTCTTATGCAGGTAAAGCACATCGTCGTCTTCGCGAATGGCCAGGTGAATGGTGTCGCCGGTCAGTGCCGACAACTCGTCCAGGTACGGCATGGCCAGGGTCACCAGCGGCAGTTCTTCACGGGCCTGGAACCCCAGCTCGATCAATTTCGGCCCCAGCAGATAACCGACTTGCGGCACCACACGCAGGTAGCGCTCGTCCACCAGGCAACTGGCCAGGCGGTGCGTGGTGCTGCGAGTGGTGCCGATGCGCCGGGCGATCTCTTTCAGATCCCGCGCACCGGCCGCCACCGCTTGCACCACGCCCAGGCCACGCAGCAAGGTCTGGGTACCGGTGGGCGCGGCGTCTTTGACAGGGGTGTGGGCGTTTTCCTGCATATCGGGCCTATTGGGAAGTACGAAAACGGCGCCATTATGGCAAATGCCGGACCTCAATACCGGGAGTTTCAGCGTTGTTTCATGCGGTCGATCACCACCGCCAGCAACAGGATCGAACCACGGATCACATACTGGTAAAACGTGTCGATGTTCTTCAGGTTCATCGCGTTCTCGATGATCGCCAGGATCAATACTCCAGCAATCACATGACGGATCATCCCTACCCCGCCGCTCAGCGACACCCCGCCCAGCACGCACGCCGAAATCACCGTCAGCTCGAAGCCCTGGCCGATCATCGGTTGGCCCGAGGTCATGCGCGAAGCAAGAATCACCCCGGCCAACGCGCCGATCAAGCCGTGTACGGCGAAGATCAGGATCTTGGTGCGGTCGACATTCACCCCGGCGAGCAGCGCCGCTTCCGGGTTGCCGCCGATGGCCATGGTGTTGCGTCCGTAGGTGGTGTAGTTGAGCAGCCAGCCGAAAAACACAAAGCACACAATCGTGATCAGGATCGGCACCGGCACGCCCAGCAACTGGCCGTTACCGAAGATAAAGAACTGTTCCTGGGACACCCCCACCGCCTTGCCGTCGGCAAAGATGTACGCCAGGCCGCGTACGATCTGCATGGTCGCCAGGGTGGTGATCAGTGCGTTGACCCGCAGCTTGGCGATCACGATGCCGTTGATCAGCCCGACGATCAGGCCCATCAGCAGCGCCGCGCCGATGCCCAGCAGCACGCTGTCGGTGTCGCGCATTACGATCGCCGCCACCACTCCGGCGCAGGCGATCACCGAGCCCACCGACAAGTCGAAGTGCCCTGACGCCAGGCAGAACAACATGGTGCAGGCGGCGATGCCCACGGTGGAAATCGCCAGGCCCAACCCGCGCATGTTCAGCGGCGAGAGGAAGTTGTCGATCAGTAAGGCGCACAGCAGAAAAATCCCCAGCGCCGCCAGCAGCATCGCCCAATTGTCCAGCAGCGCACGCGTATCGAGGGGTTTGCGGGCCGTCGCCAGCAGCTTGTGTTGAGTGGTCATGGTCATCTCTCAGTTCGCCAGGCCGCGCGGCAACGCCAGCTGCAGCAGGTTGGATTCAGTGGCGTGGGCGCGGGTCTGTTCGCCGCGCATCGCGCCTTCGCACAGCACCAGGATGCGGTCGGCAATGCCCATCACTTCCATCAGGTCGCTGGACACCACGATCACCGCAATGCCGCTGGCCGCCAGGTTATGGATGATCTGGTAGATCTCGGCCTTGGCGCCGATGTCGATGCCGCGCGTGGGTTCGTCGAGCAGCAACACTTTCATCGGCATCGACAGCCAACGGCCCAAGATGGCCTTCTGCTGATTGCCGCCGGACAGGTAGAGGATTTTCTGCTCGGCGTTCGGCGTCTTGACCTTCATCGCAGTGATTTGCCGCTCGGCGTTGCCCTTTTCCCAGCCGTCGCGCAGCAGCCAGCCGAAGCGCGAATGGGCGCCGCGCGCGCTGATGTTGATGTTCTCCGCGACGCTGGACAGCGGAATGATGCCCTCCTTCTTGCGGTCCTCCGGGCACAGCAGCACGCCGGCGGCGATGGCGTCGCGGGGCGAGCGCAGTTGCAGCGGCTGACCACACAGCTCCAGGCTGCCGGCGCTGGCGCGCTCCAAGCCGCTGAGCAGGCGAAACAGCTCCGTGCGCCCGGCCCCCACCAGCCCGAACAGGCCAAGAATCTCGCCCTTGCGCACCTCAAAACTGACCGGCTCGCGCAACCCCGGGCCGAGCAAACCGTCGACCTTGAGCGCCACGTCACCGTGCTCGCGCGGGCGGTAATCGTAGATGTCCTGGATATCGCGGCCGACCATGCACGTCACCAACTGGTCGTGGCTCAGCGTGCTCATGTCGTCAAACGTGCGCACGTAGCGCCCGTCCTTGAACACCGTGACCGCGTCGCAGATGCGGAACACTTCTTCCATGCGATGGGACACATAGAGCACCACTTTGCCCTCGTCGCGCAGGCGCGTGATGATCGCCATCAAGCGCTCGATCTCCCGCGCCGACAGGCTGCTGGTGGGTTCGTCGAAGGCGATTACATGGGCACCACGGGACAAGGCCTTGGCGATTTCCACCAGTTGCCGCTGGCCGAGGGACAGGCGTCCGAGTTTTTCATCCGGATCGATTTCATCGGCCAGGCCCTTGAGGCACGCCAGCGCCTGTTGGCGCAGCAGCCGGCGGTTGACCACGCCGAAACGCGTCGGCAAGTGCCCGAGGAACAGGTTCTCGGCGACGCTCATTTCCGGCACCAGGTGCAGCTCCTGGTGGATCACCGCGACGCCGCTGGCGATGCTGTCGGCGGCGCATTTGAACGCCATGGTCTGTGCGCCGATCTGCACGCTGCCGCTGCTCGGAATGTAGGCGCCGCCGAGGATCTTCAGCAGCGTCGACTTACCCGCGCCGTTCTCGCCCATCAACGCGTGCACCTGCCCCGGCTGGGCGCTGAAGCTGATGCCGTCCAGCGCCTTGACCCCGGGGAAGGTTTTGCCGATGCCGTCAAAACGCAGTGCCGCT
The DNA here is from genome assembly GCF_900102035.1 of Pseudomonas extremaustralis. Classification (NCBI taxonomy): domain Bacteria; kingdom Pseudomonadati; phylum Pseudomonadota; class Gammaproteobacteria; order Pseudomonadales; family Pseudomonadaceae; genus Pseudomonas; species Pseudomonas extremaustralis. Next base: position 13,583 of record NZ_LT629689.1, on the reverse strand, counting down.
GCACTCATTTCCACAACCCGATCTTGGTCAGTTCTTCCTGGAAGTTGGCGCGGGTGATCAGCGTCACTTCGTCCATGGCCGTGTACTTCGGCGGCTCCTTACCGGTGGTGACCCACTCGTACATCATCAGCGCGGTGTTGTAGCCCTCGATGTGCGGGCTGGGCAGCATCGAGCCGAAGAAGCCGCTGTTGGCTTTCTTCAATTCGCCGATGGCGTCGGTGCCATTGATGCCGATGCCGATCACGTTGGCGGCGGCAAACCCGGCGCTTTCGGTGGCGCGCACGCCGCCGAGCACGGTGTTGTCGTTCATGCCGCCGATGATTAGGTTTTTCGCGCCGCTGGGCAGCTTGACCAGGGCCGAGTTGGTAGCGTCCATGCTCCCCGGCACGTCGAGGGTTTTGAGCGCGGCAGTAAGGATGTGGTCCTTGGGAATCCCGGCTTCTTCGAGGGATTTGATCGAACCGTCGGTGCGTTTCTTGCCGGTGTCGAGTTCGTTGAAGGTGTTGATCACCGCGTAGGTGTCCTTCCAGTCCCAGCCACGTTTTTTCGCCTCGGCGGCCATCGCCGCGCCCTGCTTCTGACCGACTTCGAAGGCGGCCATGCCCAGGTACGGCACGTCTTCCATGAAGTTGCCCTTGGCATCGACGAAGCGATCATCCACGGCCATGACCTTCAGGCCATTGACCTTGGCCTTGGCGACAATCGCCGGGCCGAGGGACACATCCGGCGGGCAGATCACGAAGCCCTTGGCACCGTTGGCGGCCAGGCTGTCGATGGCCGACAGCGTCTTCTCTCCATCGGGCACGGCGATCTTGATCACGGTGAAACCATGTTCCTTGCCGGCTTTTTCGGCGAAGGCCCATTCGGTCTGGAACCAGGGTTCTTCGGCTTGCTTGACCAGGAAACCGATTTTCACGGCTTCGGCGGCCAGCGACAGCCCACTCAAGCCGATGGCCGAGACCGCCACGGCGGCGCAGCACAAGGAACGGATAGCACGACGACGATTCATACGGTTGACTCCTTATTGTTGTTGTTTTTTGTAGGAGCGAGCTTGCTCGCGAAAAACGTTAACGATGACGCGTATAGCCTGAATGCACGCGGCGCTCTCAGGCCTTTCGCGAGCAAGCTCGCTCCTACAGTGAAGCGGTGCAGCGTTTAGGCGGCGAAAACCCGTAGAGCTTTAGTTGAGTGCTGATGCAGACGAAATATAAACCCATCGTTTAAAACATCTCAATATATAAATTTACATCCCATATAGTGAGCAAAAGCACAAAAAAACCGGTCATCGCTAACCGGCTTTTTTAAGGTGTATCAGCCCTGGGCAAAATCCCGTAGCGCATCACCTTCCATGCGATAGCGCACCCACTCCTCCTGCGGCTGGGCGCCGATGGATTTGTAGAAGGCAATCGCCGGCTCGTTCCAGTCCAGCACGCTCCACTCGAAGCGGCCGCAACCGTTGTCGCAGGCGATCCTGGCCAGGTGGCGCAACAGCTTCTTGCCTGCGCCGCCGCCGCGCTGTTCCGGGTTGATGTAGAGGTCTTCGAGGTACAGGCAGTTGCTGCCCAGCCAGGTGGAATAGCTGAAAAAGAACACCGCGAAACCAATCGGCAAACCGTCCCGCGAGCAGATCAGGCCATGGGCGGTAGCGCCCTCGCTGAACAGACTGCGCTCAATATCCGCCACGCTGGCGATCACTTCGTGGCGGGCTTTTTCGTAATCGGCGAGTTCGGTGATGAACGTCAGGATCTGCGCAGCATCGCTGGGCACGGCGGGGCGAATCTCGATAGTCATGGGCGAGCCTTGGGACAATTTCAAAGCACACATACTAAGGCGCTTTCATGACTGATTGCAGTGCCACTTCGCCGGCAACTCAGTTACTCCGGTCAACGGTAATGCAAGCACCAGCAACCACAGAACAAACCGCTTGAACCTGCATGGTAAACAGGCAGCCATAACTCCAATGACTTGCGGGTGGCTCCATGCATTCCACATCCCCTGTGAACACAAAGTTGTTCGCCCTGTTTTGCCTTGCCAGCTTCTTGCTATCGCTGTCTTACGGCTCGACCTTTCTGTTGTCATTGCTGATTCAACTGCGCGGGGGGAATGAGCACGATGCAGGCAGTGTGATTTCCACGGCAATGCTCAGCACCTTTGTCGCAGTGGTGGTCTCCGGACATCTGGCGGATGCATGGGGCGCCGCACGCGCCATCGCCGGGATGGGCCTGCTGTTGGTGGTGGCATGCCTGGGCTTTGCGCTGACGCCAGGATTGGGTGAAGACCTGAAGGGATTCGGCCTGGCCCTGGGGTTGGGGTGGGGCGTGTTTTATACCTTGGGGCCGATCATCGTGGCGATGCTGGTGGAGCCTCGGCAGCGGGCCAGATACTTTGCGTTACTGTCGGGCAGCATGTTGAGCGGCATCGGCGCCGGCCCTTTGCTGGGAAGGGCAGCAAGCGCGCTGACGTTGCCGCTCACCACCGCCTTTCATATCGCCGCATTGGCCAGCCTGATCGGCGTGGTGATGTTCTGGCGCCTCGGTGCCCACCTCAAGCGACAGGCCAATGCACCTGTGGCGAAAATCTCCTGGGTTGCTATCCGCCAGGTGCTGTCGTCCAAAGCAGCGTTCGCCATCCTCATGGTCGGCCTGGGAGGTTGCGTGTTCGGCGGGCTGTCATCGTTCCAGACCAGCTACGCAGCCGCGCATGGCTTGGACTATTCGCTGTTTTTCGCAGGATTCCTGAGTGCCGCGATCACCAGCCGCCTGCTGATCGCCGGCTTCGTGGTCAAACTTGACGCCTATCGGGCCGCCTGTGGGCTGTCGGGGGTGATGCTCGGCTCGATCGTGCTGTTTGCGTTTGGCGTGAGCGGAAACTTCAGCTACCTGCTGGCGGCTGCCTCGCTAGGGGTCGGGTACGGCCTGACTTATTCCGTGATCAACGGGCTGGTGGCTAACGAAGCGCCGTCCGGCACGACGCCCCAGGCGTTGCTGCTGTTCAGTCTGGCGTACTTTGTCGGCGTCTTCGGATTTCCCTGGCTGGCGGGCAAGATCATCGTCGACTACGGCCTGTCGGCACTGATGCTCAGCGTATTGACCATCGCCGCGCTGAACTGGCTGATCACCGTGGCTCGCCTGATCGCGCGGCGGATCGCCGCGCCTAAAATCGTGCAAGTGAGCTGATACCGTTCGTCGCCATCAAGGCACCAACCCGCAACGAGGACTGACCAATCACAGGTAAGGACATCAATCATAAGGAGACACCCCATGACCCCCTCCAAGCTCGCTGCCCTCGCCCTCACCGGTCTGTTGTCCGCTGCGTCGCTGAGCGCCTTTGCGGCCACCTCGTCCACCGGCAAGACCGACCCCGTCGGCAGCCCGCCGAGCCCAGCCACCCAGGAATCCCAGGATTCGATGGGCACCGGCCTCGACACCAATGGCGGCGCGATCATCGATAACGGCGCCGACCCACGTACCCGAGGCAACGACACCCAGCGCCAGGCGCCGACTGCCGTGGGTAACGGCAAAATGGGCCCGGCTATCAATCAGCCCAATATCAATAAAGGCGACGACTCCAACATCCCAGGCGCACCGAAACAGCCTGCGCCTTGATGCGTCGAACCACCGGTCATTTCCCCGCGTCACCTAGCAGGGCGTTGACTTCGGCGGTGCCTGGGCAAGTCGCCGGCCCCCAACGGGTGACCGCCAATGCCGCCGCCGCGTTCGCTCGCCGTGCGGCGACGGCAGGCGTCAGGCCACTGGCCAGACCGGCAATGAACACCCCGGCATGCGCATCCCCCGCGCCATTGCTGTCCACCGCCCGCACCTTGAAGCCCGGCACATGTTCGATCTCGCCCGCACGCCCGACCCAGCAGCCATTCGGCCCGTCACGCACCACCCGCAGCGTTTGGGCAGGCAGGTGGCGACCGAGCTCGCGCAGCGCGCTGGCGATATCCGTCGCACCGGTGAACGCCATGGCTTCGGGGCCATTGCTGGTCCAGATGTCGATACGCGGCAACAGCGCGCGCATCAAGGCGGAGTCCGGCGCCTTGACCAGCGGGCCGGGGTCGAACACCACGGTGATTTCCCGCGGCAGCGCCAGCAGCCAGTCGAGCAGGGCTTGCGCCTTGCCCTCCAGCAACAGGCTGTAGCCACTGACGTACACGTAGTCGTCCGCTCGCGGCGCGACCTGCGCCAAATCCTCGACGCTCAATTCACCCTCTGCGCCGATATGGGAAATGAACGTGCGTTCGGTGCTGGCCTCGGTCAGCGCCACGCATAAACCGGTGTCCTTGTGCTCACTCACAGGCTGGGCGATTTGCACGCCTTCGGCCTGCATCGCCGCCCGCGCCAGGTCGCCGAAACGACCATTGCCATGCCGGCCCAGGTAGACCGCCGGCAGCCCGTTGCGCTGCGCGGCGGCCATCACATTGAAGCCACCGCCGGCTTCGAAGGTGGCCGATTGCGCCAACACGTCACCGCCCGTCGCTGGCAAGGTGTCGAGGGCCATCACCAGGTCGACGATGACTTGGCCGGTGTGCAGCAATCTAGACATTGGCGCTCTCGACTAACGCCGGACGACGGTCAGCGGCACCGCCCAGTACGGCATAAATCCCACCGGCCACCAGGAAAGTGACAATCCAGCCCAGGCCGTTATGGCCAAGCCACGAGTCGGACAACGGCCCGGCAAACCAGATGTTTTCGGCGGTGGTGCCAATGGTGGTGAAACTGAAACCCAGCACGATCGCCACGGCCCAGGCGCCGAATGCACGCCATTCCACGCCGCCGCGATACCAGTAGGCACTGCTTGGGCTGACGTCCAGCAGGTCCTTGGGGCTGTAGTAATGACGATGGATCAGGTCGACCACGAAGATCCCCACCCACGCCGTGATCGGCACCGCCAGCAACGAAATGAAGGTGATGAACGGGCCGTAGAAACTGTCGGCGATCAGCATGAAATAGATGGAGCCGGCGAAAATCGCCACGATATCGACGATCACCGCATGCACACGCTTGACCTTGAGGCCCAGGGTCAAGGTGGTGAGGCCCGCCGAGTAAACCGACAGGTTGTTCGACAGCAGCAGGCCGCCAAACGCGGTGATCAGGTACGGCACGGCCATCCAGGTCGGCAGCATGTCGCGGATGGCGACAATCGGGTCGGTGGCCGAAGCCAGGTCGTTGTTACCCACCGACAGCAGGCCGCCGAGGGTGATCAGCAACACCAGCGGGATGCCCGCGCCGAATGCGGCGGAGGCCACCAGGCGCACGGCCTTGACGCTGCGGTGCTGGTAGCGCGACATGTCGGCGCCGGCGTTGGCCCAGCCGATGCCGGTACCGGCGGCCATGGTGCCGACGCCGATGATCATGGCGCTCAGCGGTGCCGGGGTGGCGTTGAACACTGCGCTCCAGTCGATGGTGGCGCAGAGAAAACCGCCCACCAGGATATTCAAGGCGCCAAACACATAGGTGGCCCACTTCTGGATCACCAGCAAGGTCGCATGGCCCAGGCCGGAAACGGCCAGGGTCAGCAACACAAAAATGCCGATGAAGATGAGGGTGAGCAGCGGTGCGCTTTTCGCTTCGACCGCGGAACCAAACAGGATCGAACACAACGACAGCAGCACGAAGGCGGCCGTGGTGGTGTTGACGGTTTCCCAGCCCAGGCGCGACATCAGCGACACCAGGGTCGGGCCGATATTGCCGCGCACGCCAAAGATGGCGCGGGACAGGGTCAGGCTCGGCGCACGGCCACGACGACCGGCAATGGAAATGATGCCCACCACCGCGAAGGAACCGGCGGCCCCGAGGATTGCGACGATGATCGCCTGCCAGATCGCCAGGCCACGAAACGCCACCAGCGTCGCGCCGAGCGGCAAGCCGAGGATGCTGATATTGGCCGCGAACCAGACCCAGAACAGTTGCAGGGGATGGCCGTTGCACTCGTCTTCGGGGACCGGTTCGATACCGCGTGTTTCCAATTGCCCGGCGCTCTGGCCGGAAGAAGTGGTGCTCATAGGGGGCTCCTGGTGCCTGTATTGTTGTGGTTGTGGCAGAAAGCCAAGGCTTTGGCCGGTCATCCTGACTCAATGAATCACTACTGTAGGAGCGAGCTTGCTCGCGAAAAACTTCAGCGCGCCGCGTTACACCTGGCTCCCCGCGTCATCGTTGACCCCTTCGCGAGCAAGCTCGCTCCTACGGGGTTATCGCAACGCGAGCAGCCCCTGAACGAGCGCCTGCAAATCCAGGCCATTGACGGCCTTGACCTGTTCGATCAACGCCTGCGGCCAGCACTGCATGCCCAGGCACGCGCCCAGCATGGCGCCGAGGATCGCCGCGATGGTGTCGGTGTCACCGCCAAGGCTGGCGGCCAGGCACAGGGCTTCGAAGGCATCCAACGCACCTACGGCCACCTGCTGGGCCAGGGCGAACGACACCACCACCGACTCCTGGGAGGCAACGGAAGTGCCGATCAACTCATAGAGCAGGTCGGCAAATAGCGCCTTGTCGCCGCTGCCGACGCTCAAAGTCCGTGCCCAACTGATGCGGGTGGAAATACGCCCGCCAGCGATCCAGTGACCATGGCTTTGCGCCTGCTGGGCGATCTGCGTACCGATGTTCAGGGCTTCGCCCAAGTCCACACCGTTGATCCCGGCCGACACCACCGCCGCCACCGCCGCCGCGCTGGAGATCCCCAGCGTGGTGTTGTGGGTGACCTGACACGCCTGGATCACCGCCTGGATGAATGACTCGGGGTCGCTGACATCGGCCGCGATCCCCACCGGCGTAATGCGCATGGCCGCGCCATTGGTGGTGCCGTAGCGCCCGGACTCTTGCGGGGTATGGCCGGCGAGGATCATATCGATCGCACGCTGGGTGGACGGACCGAGCAGATCCTGGGAGCCCTTGGCGCGCATCACCGCTTCCCACTCGATCAGGCGCCGGGCGAGCACGATCGGCTCGATCTTGCCCTGGCCTGCCACCAGCAACTCGCCGATAAGGATCGCCTGCTCGGTGTCATCGGTGATGGAACCGGCCGGCATGTTGGGTGCGATGGGCTGGTCGGCGCCAGCATCTTCCAGACCGGTGATGGCACCGAAGCGAGCCCTGACCTGCTCGCGGCTCAAAGACTGGGTGGGCATGCCCAAGGCATCGCCCAAGGCCAGGCCATAGAAGGCGCCCAGGGCACGACTTTGCGCAGTCATTTTGAAGCTCCGAACTGGAGATGCAGGCGAAAGTGCAGCGGGTCGAGCAAGCTTTCGACGTATTCCATGAAACGCTCGCGGCGGTCATAGGTAGTGCGCGATGCCTTGAGAAACACAGTGCCCGCCGGACGGCCAAGCAGTTCAGCATCCTCAGCGCAGAGGGGCTCGGCGCCGATCCATTGGTCGCCTTCGGCACCGATGTAACCGTAGGCGGCCAGGGTAATGGTCAGGGAATTGTCGATCAGGCCGACACGGGGCAGACCTTCCAGGGCGCCGGACGCGGGCATCAGCGAACGTTCCAGGGACACGGCCGTGCCGTCGGCGGTACGCCGCAGGCGATCAAGGGCAATGAATTGGTCGCTGCCGAAACGGCTGAGCAGGTCTGGGCGGGTGACCGCCTCGAAGCGCAGGATATCGGTGATCACCAGCGCGCCGGTATCGGCCAGGGCCTGGGCCCAACCGCTGCGTTGGTCGAGCACCATGCCGTCAAAGGTGACGATAGAACCGACACCGCTCTGGGTGGCGATGTAATTACGGCGTTTGAGCTCGGCGAGGGCTTCGCGCAGCGTGCCGCGACTGACCGCAAACTCCTCGGCCAGTTGATGCTCGCCCGGCAGTAGGAAACCGTCGGCCATCACGCCACCTTCGATACGGCGGATGAGTTCGTCGACGACGCGTTTTTTCTTATCAAATCGCACATGTCTAATCATGTACAAATTGATAACCGAAAGCGTTCGATCACAGCAAGGGAATTATTTTAGACAGATAAAAAAAACGGGCTCAGGGCTCCAGGCCAATCGGGAAAAACGCCCCGTCGCTCCACACCCCCAACCAGTTCTGACCGTTGATCGGACGGCTCACCGCCAGCTCCACCAATTGATAGAACGCGTTGCGATGCACAAGGGCTTCGAGGTTGGTGCGCACCCGCAGGTAAGGTGCGGGTTCCTGCGTGACAGGGTCGATGACCACCCGCAGCGGATGTTCAAGGCCCGCTTCGATCTGCTCATCGACATTGGTGGTAAAGCGCAGCACCTGATGTTCGCCCAGCCCTTGCACGTCCAGGGTCAGTGCCACAAACGGTGCATCATCGACGCGGATGCCGACTTTTTCCACCGGAGTGACCAGGAAGTAATCATCGCCATCGCGGCGGATGATGTTGGAGAACAGCTTGACCATCGGCTTACGTCCGATCGGCGTGCCCTGGTAGAACCAGGTGCCATCACGGGCAATGCGCATGTCGATGTCGCCGCAGAATTCCGGGTTCCACAGATGCACCGGCGCCGGCCCCTTGCCCTTGGGCAGTTGAGCCAACAGGTCATTGGCCTTGGCGGAATCGGTCATGGGGTTCTCCCTTTTTACGTATGTGCCTTACTGATCGCTCATGCCCAGCAGGCCTCGTGCGTACTGCGCCAGGGGGCGGGCGATCAGGTCTTCAGGCTTGTTATCGTGGAACGTCAGTAAACCGCCACGACTGCGAATCCGTGCAGTATCAATCAAGTATTGGGTGCTGGTCTCGATCAACATGATCTGGATAACCCCGCTGTCCAGGCCGACGCGGTCGAGGGCTTGCTGGTCGGTCCACTCGTCGGCGTTGCCGATACGGTCATCCGCCGCGGCAAAACGGCAGTACAGCAAGTAATGGGCACCGGCCGCACGGGCTTCGGCCATGGCCTGCTCAAGCCCTTCAGGCTTGCGGGCGCGACGCACCATGGGGAAATATTCGACGAAACCGTTGAACGCTTCCTCGGCCACCACGTTCGGGCGCGGATAAGCGCTGCCCGGCGGCACGAAGGCGCCTTGGGCAATAAAGATAAAGGAGTCCGGCTGCACCCGAATCGACGCCGTGCGACGGGTATCGCTGTGATCCAGCAACCCGGCGTCGCTCATCTGATAGCGGGTGCCTTCGGCCATATCGCTGACGGTCATGCAACCACTCAGCGTCAACGACGCCAGCAACAAAACCAGACTACGCATCCTAATCCTCCAGAGGCCGGTGACGGAAAACCGGCGAATGGGCACAAGATGCAGGTTCTGCGCCAGCTTGCAGCACTAGCCGCCGATGATCTTCATGACGGTGGCGCCACCAGAGAAAGCCACTTCCTGTTTGTCGCCCAGGGCCTTCATCAACAGGCCCTGCAAGGCCGGCAAAGCCTGGTGACGCGGTTTGTCGAGCAAGTCGCCGACGTAGTGACGGTTACTCGACGACAGACAGCCGTGGAGCCAACCGGTGGATGACAAGCGCAGTCGCGAACAGGTGCGGCAGAACGGCACGCTTTCATTGGCGATCACCCCAAAGAAGCCTTTGTCCGGCACTTGATAGCGTACCGCCGTGGCGTCGACCGGTGCATCGGCCTGCAGGTATTCATGATGCTCGCCGATCAGGTCGAGCAGTTGCTGCAGACTGACAAACTGCTGCAGGAATGCGTTGGAATCCTTGGCCAGATGGCCCATGCGCATCAACTCGATAAAACGCAGCTCGTAGCCACGCTCCAGGCAGTAGTCGAGCAGCGGCATCACCTGGTCCAGGTTCTGGCCGCGCAACGGCACCATATTGACTTTGATTTTGATCCCGGCGGCGCGCGCTTGGTCCATACCATCGAGTACGGTAGCCAGGTCGCCCCCACGGGCGATACTGCGGAAGGCGTCGGCATCCAGGGTGTCGAGGGAGACATTGATGCGTCGAATCCCGGCGTCCACCAGCAGCGGCAGTTTACGCGCCAGCAATTGGCCGTTGGTGGTCAGGCTGATATCGCTGAGGCCCATCCCTCCCACGGCACCCATGAAGGCTTCCAGCTTGGGACTGACCAGCGGTTCGCCACCGGTGATGCGCAGGCGTTCGATACCCGCGGCTTCGATCAGATAAGCCACGCCACGGGCCATGGCCTCGGCCGAGAGTTCGTCCTGGGCAGCCACCAGCCGCTTGCCATTTGGCACGCAGTAGGTACATGCGTAATTGCAGGCTGAGGTCAGGCTGATCCGCAAATTGCGAAAACGCCTGCCTTGACGATCAACGATCATGGATCACTCCGGCAGAGGACGATTCGGGCAGGCCAAAAACTGACTTATAAATCAGTTTTTAGCAAGTTCCTTGCCTGAGTATATTCCTGGGGTATTGCGACAGGCAGCAAATAATCAGGTGGCAGGCGTTTCGACAGGTACCTGCGGCAACTCGGTGCTGTGCTTGCGCTTGTTACCCATGCGCACGCCAATATCCATCAAGAATTGGAAGAAGCCTTCCTGATCTTCGAGCACATTGCTCCAGAATGGCGAGTGGTACAGCGCCACGGCGCCATGCACCAACGCCCAGGCGGCGCAGTAATGGAAATACGGCGGCACGTCTTCAAGCTTGCCTTCACTGATGCGGCCCTTGATCAGCAGGGTCAGGCGTTCGAAGTTCGAGGCACGGATCTTGTGCAACTCCTCGACCATTTCCGGCACCTGATGGCCCTTGACCACCTTCTCTTCCAGGCGGTCGAACAGCCGGTAACGCTGCGGGTCACGCATGCGGAACTCGAAGTAGGCACGGGACAGCGCTTCCTTGTCCTTGTCCACATCGGCCGAATGCAGCAGTTCGTTCAAGTCGCGCTCGTAGTCGAGCATCAGGCGCAGGTAGATCTCGGCCTTGGACTTGAAGTGTTTGTAGATCGTGCCTTTGCCGATACCCACGGCATCCGCAATCATCTCGACGGTAACGCTGTCTTCGCCTTGTTCAAGGAACAACTTGAGTGCGGTGTCGAGAATTTCCTGCTCGCGGCGGCGAAACTCACGGACCTTACGGGGTTCTTTGTGCATGAGGAAAAGGTCTGCAGAGGTCGGTATAAGGAGGGTTGCGCAGGGCCACGGATACGTGGCGATACGATTTACCCGATTCGAGGGATTATCCCGACTGATCGGTCGTTGAGCAACGCCTATGTGAACTGGCTAGGCACTTTAGTTTCAACACGCCAACGTTTTCACCGAAACCAGTCAGAAATAACACGCAACAACTTCGGTCGTGCACCTACCTGATGAGAACTCAAGCGAAGCGGGCGTATTCCAAATCTGTTTAAAAACCGAACAATGGCGACTGGACTGAATGGGATACTGATCAATACTTGAACTGTCGGCGTGACATCTCCCCCAAGTGAAGCGCCGACCTGGGCACCGACGGACTGAGTGCCCTTGTTTACTCCTAATGGTCTTAGCCCGGATTCCCCCCCCAGAACCCGGGTTTTTTTTGCCTGGGATTTGACCGACCGCGTTAACCGACGTGGGCCAAGGGGAACAGGCGCTTGAAGTTCTCGGTGGTCTGCTCGGCAAAGCGCTCGTAAGACTCACCGCGCAGCATGGCCAGGTAATCCGCCACATCGCGCACATATTCCGGCAGGTTGGGCTTGCCGCGATGAGGAATGGGTGCCAGGTAAGGCGAATCGGTTTCCACCAGCAGGCGGTCGGCCGGAACCTGGCGTGCCACATCGCGCAGGGCGTCGGCATTGCGGAAGGTGACGATGCCAGACAGGGAAATATAGAAGCCCAGGTCCAGGGCGGCTTTGGCCATGTCCCAGTCCTCGGTAAAGCAATGCAGCACGCCGGCCTGGGGCAGCGCGGCCTCGCGCAGCAGCGTCAGGGTGTCGGCGCGGGCGCCGCGGGTGTGGACGATCACCGGTTTGCCGGTTTGCTGGGCGGCCTGCAAATGCAGGCGGAAAGAGGCCTGCTGCAAATCGGCGGCTTCCGGCTCGTAGTGGTAGTCCAGACCGGTTTCGCCAATGGCCACGACGCGGGGGTGATCGAGTTCGTCCAGAAGCCAGTCGAGGGCCGGGGCTTCGCCGGGCTTGAGGTCGAGCGGGTGGATACCCACTGAGCAATCCACATCGGCATAACACTCGGCCAGGGCTTTGACGTCGGCAGCGTTATCGGCGCTGACGCCGATACACAAAAAGTGCCCTACCCCGCGCAGGCGTGCGGCGTCGAGGGCGGCGTCAAGGGAGCCGCCGTGCTGGGCAAGGTCGAGTCGATCAAGGTGGCAATGGGAATCTACGAGCATAAGAGGTTACAACTTGAGTCACGATAAGGGTCTGGCCAACGATACACCCGTCGACCACCGAAATTAACGACGGCCGAGCAAGCCAACCCACTGCACCAGCAGCGCTTCGAGCAACAGCACACGGTTGAGGTTGGCCTTGCCGAGCACTTTCTGGCGCTGGGCGAGGATCCAGTCCTGAATAGTGAGCACCTTGTCCTGGGCACTTTTTTGCGCCAGGTACTGCACGACCTTGCGCATGTCCGGCAGGCCCAGGCCGCTTTCGTCCTGGGTCAGTTGGTAGCGCAGGATCAGGCTCGACCAATCGCAGAACCAGTCGAACAACAACAGCAGGGGAATATCTTTCCAGGCAGTTTCGGCCAGTTGGGTGGCCGACAGCTCCTGCTTGAGCAGCTTCTTCACGCCATCCACCACCAGCGCACGCTGCTCACGCACGCCCTGAGCGTGCAACTTCACCGCCGCAAGGGGGGAACCCGCAGCCAGGGTCAGCAACTCTACCCGCTCGTCTTCTGCGCAGTCCGGCAACGCTTTCGCCAACCATTGCAGACTCATGGCTTCGCTCGGCAACGGGCAAGCCTGCTGCACGCAACGACTGCGAATCGTCGGCAGCAGTCGGCTGGACTGATGACTGACCAATAGCAGCACCGTGTCGCCAGATGGTTCTTCCAGGCTCTTGAGCAAGGCGTTGGCGGCGTTGATGTTCATCGCTTCCACCGGTTCGATCAGCACCACTTTGCGCCCGCCCATCTGCGCGGTCTGCACCACGAAGCTGACGAGGTCACGCACCTGGTCGACCTTGATCGCCTTGTCGGCTTCTTCCGGTTCCAGCAGATAGTTGTCCGGGTGGCTGCCGGCCTTGAGCAGCAGGCAGGATTTACATGTGCCGCAGGCTTCGAGGTCGATCGGTCGTTGACACAATAGACTGGCCATCAGGCGTTCGGCGAGTGCGCGCTTGCCGATCCCCACCGGCCCATGCAGCAGATAGGCATGGGCATGCTGGGCACGACCGGCCAATTGCTGCCAGAGGCTGTCCTGCCAAGGGTAGGCTTCAGCCACGGGCGCGCTCCAGCAGGTCTGGCAGCAATGCATCGATGGCCCGCTGTACCTGGGCCAGCGGCTGGGCGGCGTCCAGCAAGTAATAACGTGCGGGTTCGGCCTTGGCGCGTTTGAGGAACGCCGTGCGTACCGCATCGAAAAATGCCTGCCCCTCCAGTTCGAAGCGGTCCAGACGCCCACGTGCGCTGGCACGGGCCAGGCCCACTTCCACCGGCAGATCGAACACCAAGGTCAGATCAGGGCGTAAATCGCCCTGCACAAAGGTTTCCAGAGTGGCAATGCGCTCCAGGGACAGGCCCCGGCCACCGCCCT